>NZ_AP024085.1:0-2869982 GCF_015097455.1 Faecalibacillus intestinalis
TTTTTGTGAATAAAATTGTGAAGCTATTGTGCAGACAGTATTTTTCCTTTAAAAGAGTTCACATCTTTTATATAATTGAGTCGAAAGGGAGTTGAAAATTGTGCAAGATTTAAACAAAATCTGGTCATCTTGTGTAGAAACTTTAGAAAAAAATAAAATAGTTGATGATAAGATCATCTTGGACTCACTATTTAAACCTGCAACTCTAGAAGAAATTGAAGATAATCAAGTTATTATCACCACTGAATTAAAATGGAATATTGATGCTATTTTAGAAAAACGAGCAGAAATAGAATCTATTCTTTCTAATTCTTTTTCTAAACCAATAAAAATCAAAGTATTAGAAGTAGAAGAATATAAAAAATCTAAACAAAAAAAGGTTCCTAAAATCGATAGTCATCTTCATCCTGATATGACATTTGCTAATTTTATCGTAGGAAATTCAAACCGTATGGCACAAAATGCTGCTTTACTTGTATCAACTAAACCTGGTATGAACTTTAATCCTTTATTTTTATATAGTCATCCAGGGCTTGGAAAAACACATTTATTAAATGCTATTGGAAATAAAGCAAAAGAAACAAATCCTAATTTATTAGTAAGATATATTACTTCTAAGGATTTTGTGGATGAAATTATTAATTCTATAAAAACAAATACAACAGATGAGATTTATAGTTATTATAGAAATCTTGATATTTTATTAATTGATGATATTCAATTTTTATTTGGAAAAGAAAAAAGTAGTGAGATGTTCTTCCATATATTTAATGAAATCATTAATAACAATCATCAAATTGTTATTACAAGTGATAAAATGCCTGATGAACTTCAAGGAATTGAAGAACGTTTAATTAGTCGTTTTAAATCAGGTCTATCTTTTGGAATAGATCCACCTGAATTTGAAACAGCAAAGGCAATTTTAGAGAAGAAAATAGAAAATCTAGGTAATACAGATTTAGTTATTACAGATGATGTTTTAGACTTCATGGTTATGAATTATTGTAATGATATTCGTTCTTTAGAAGGTCAATTAAAACGACTATTCTTCTGTAGTATCATGGAATCAACTAATTACATAGATATGAATTTTGCATCTGAAGTCTTTAAAGATCAAAAAACTATAAAAAAAGCACAAGAACCACTAACAAAAGAATTCATTTTAAAAACAACCGCTGAATTCTATTATTTAACCATTAGTCAAATTATTTCTAAAAATAGAACGAGAAACTTGGTAACACCTCGTGAAATATGTATGTATTTAATGAGGGAACTTTTGGATATTACTTTTAGTGAAATTGGAACAACTTTTTCCAATCGAGACCATTCTACAGTTATGAAAGCTTGTAAAAGAGTAGAAACAAAAATCAAAAAAGATCCAGATTATAAACTCGCTGTAGATAAACTTAAACAAAAGTTAGGCACAATGTAGTGACTAATATCAACAATATGTGCACATTGATATTCATATAAAAAACATTGATAAAATCAACATATTTTACATTTATGCACATTGTTCACATGCTAATAGTAATAATGACTTATTTTTAAATATATAAATAACAGGAGGCAAATATGCATTTTAGAATTAAAAGAATAAAATTATTAAACGCACTTGCTAAAGCAACAAGAGCTGTATCTGTTCGTAGTCCTTTACCTGTTTTAACAGGGATTAAATTTGATTTACAAGCTCATCAACTTATCTTAACAGGAAGTGATAGTGATATCACTATTCAAACAATTATTGATGAAGATGATGATTTAGTAATCCTTAAAGAAGGAGCAGTTGTTTTAAATAGTCGTTATATCTTTGATATTGTAAGAAAGATCAATAGTGATGATATTGAAATTGAAATTATTGATGGTTTACTTACTCGTATTAAAGGAAGTCAAATTGAATACAGCTTAAATGGTACTGATGCTATTGAATATCCACGTATTGATTTAAGTAAAACAGGAACTCATTTTATGATGAATGCTCTTGTATTAAAAGATATTATTGGAGAAACAAAGTTTGCTGCTAGTGATAAAGAAACAAGACCTATTTTAACTGGTATCAATTTTAAAGCGCATGATCATGTTTTAGAAGTTGTTGCTACTGATAGTTATCGTTTAGCTAAAAAGATTATTTCTATTGATGAAGATGTGACTTTTAATATTACGATTCCTAAATTAAGTTTAGATGAAATTAGTAAGATTATTGAAAAAGATGAACTTATTGAATTATATGTATCTGAACGTAAAGTATTATTTGTGTTTGATAAAAATATTATTCAAACACGTTTAATTGATGGATCTTATCCTGATACAGCTCGATTGATTCCTTTAGAATTTGATTATGAATTAGATATTAATAGAGCTGATTTATTAAATGCGATTGACCGTGTTTCATTATTATTAAATGAACAAAATAATATTGTGAAATTAGATATGTCTAATGAACAAGTTATTTTATCTTCATATCAACAAGAAATTGGTTCAGTGGAAGAAAATTTAGCTTCTTCTTTCTATAAAGGAGAACCACTTACTATTTCATTTAGTTGTAAATATGCAAGTGATGCTATTAAATCATTTAGTGGTGATAAAATAAAAATATTATTCACTGGAGAAATGAAACCATTCATCGTTAAAGATTTTGATTCTGATGAATTATTACAACTTGTTTTACCAGTTAGAACATATTAAGAAGCGAAAGCTTCTTTTTTTTGTAAATTTTCCTTTTAATTGTTTATTTGGGAAGTAATTTTTATTTTAAGAGCTTTTTTATCAAAAAAGTATTTTTCTATTCGTAAATAAAAATAGCGAATATAGCGCAATATTTTGAATTTTTATGATTCTTATGATATACTAACTTAGTACAATTATAGAGAAAAGAAGGTTAAGTATGAAAGAAATACCAATTAAAGATGAATATATTAAATTAGATCAATTTTTAAAATTTGTTAATCTTGTATCTAGTGGGATTGAAGCAAAAATGATTATTAAAGATGGTCAAGTAAAGGTCAATGGTGAAGTGGAACTTAGAAGAGGAAAAAAGCTTCATGATGGTGACCAAGTTGAATTTGAAGGAAATTTTTATTGTATAAATGCGCATCAATAATTTAGAACTGACTGATTTTAGAAATTATAATCATTTTTTTATTGAGTTTGATCAAGGAATTAATATTTTAATTGGTGGGAATGCTCAAGGGAAAACGAATATTATTGAAGCAATCTATTTATTATCTGTCTGTAAATCTTTTAGAACACATATCAATGATCAAATGATTCGATTTGATCATGACTTTGCAAAAGTAAAAGGAAATGTTTTTTCTAATGAAAGAATGCATCAATTAGAACTTATTTTATCTAAGGAATCAAAAAAAGCAAAAGTAGATGGAAAAGATATTTTAAAGATTTCAGATTATGTAGGTTATTTAAATGCGGTTGTCTTTGTACCAGATGATTTATCATTGGTTAAAGGTTCTCCGAGTATTAGAAGAAAGTTTTTAGATTTGGAGTTATCTAAAATCTCACCAATTTATGTTTTTTATCTTACTAAGTATAATCGATTATTAAAGGAAAGAAATCAGTATCTTAAATTATTGAATCAAAGAAGAGGTAAATATGATGAATATCTAGAAACTTTAGATGAGCAATTAGCTGAAGTTCAAATTAAGATTATTGAAAAAAGAAATAATTTTATCGAACGTTTATCTTTAAAAGTAAAAGATATTTATTTAAATATTGCAAATTGTCATGAGATCGTTGAATTGCGATATGAATGTTTTATTAAAGATGTTAATAAAGAAGATATTTTAAAACTTTATCAAAAAGGAATTGAAAGAGATTTAAGATATTTAAGTACTTATTATGGAATTCATAAGGAAGATATGAAGATCTTTATTGATAATAAGAGTGCACATCAGTTTGCTTCTCAAGGTCAACAAAGAACAATCGTTTTAAGTATGAAAATAGCTTTAATAGAATTAATAAAAGAAGAAATTGGAGAATATCCTATTCTTTTATTAGATGATGTTTTATCAGAATTAGATGATCAAAGAAAAACAAAACTTTTAGATATTTTAAATAATCGTATTCAAACGTTTATTACAACAACATCAATAGATGGAATAGAACATCATGTTATTAAAGAAGCTAAGAAAATTAATATTAATCATAGGGAGGAAAAATGATGGCAGAAGAAAATAAAGTACAACATAGCTATGATGAGTCAGATATCCAAGTATTAGAAGGATTAGAAGCTGTTAGAAAAAGACCGGGTATGTATATTGGTACGACATCATCTAGAGGGTTACATCATTTGGTTTGGGAAATTGTTGATAACTCAATCGATGAAGCTTTAGCAGGGTATGCAAGTCATATTAAAGTAATTTTGAAAGATGACGATGTAGTTGAAGTTATTGATGATGGTCGTGGAATGCCAACTGGAAAACACGCTAAGACAGGTAAATCAACAGTTGAAACAATTTTTACTGTTTTACATGCTGGTGGTAAATTTGGTGGCGGAGGCTACAAAGTTTCCGGTGGATTGCATGGTGTAGGTGCTTCTGTTGTTAATGCCTTATCTTCATGGCTAGAAGTCAATGTTTATCGTGATGGAAAAGAATACTATCAAAGATTTGAAAATGGTGGGACACCAGTTGCACCATTAAAAGAATTAGGACCTACTGATAAGCAAGGAACAAAGGTTACTTTTAAAGCAGATGCTGAAATCTTTAAAGAAACAACAACTTATGATTATGAAGTTTTAAGACAAAGAATTAGAGAACTTGCTTTCTTAAATAAGGGATTAAGAATTAGTTTAACTGATTTAAGAGATGGACAAAATCGTGAACATGATTATATGTATGAAGGTGGTATTAAGGAATATGTTGCTTATATCAACAAAAATAAAACACCAATTCATGATGAAATCATTTATGTAGAAGATATGCAAAATGATATTAAGATTGAAGTTTCAATGCAATATAATGATGGTTATCAAGAAAATATTTACTCTTTCTGTAATAATATTAATACACATGAAGGAGGAACACATGAAGAAGGTTTCCGTTTAGCTCTTACAAGGGTTATTAATAACTATGCAAGAAAAGGAAACTTCTTAAAAGAAAAAGATGATGCTTTATCAGGAGAAGATTGTCGTGAAGGTTTAACAGCGATTATTTCTGTTAAACATCCTGATCCTCAATATGAAGGACAAACAAAAACAAAATTAGGAAATGCAGAAGTAAGAAAGATTGCTTCAAATATTATTTCTAAATCATTGGATCAATTCTTATTAGAAAATCCAGATACAGCTAAAATCATTGTAGAAAAAGCAATCGTTGCTTCTCATGCACGTTTAGCTGCGAAAAAAGCACGTGAAATGACAAGAAGAAAAACAGGAATGGAAATTACATCATTGCCTGGGAAATTAGCTGACTGCTCATCAAGAGATGCTAGTGAATGTGAAATCTTCATTGTCGAAGGGGATTCTGCCGGGGGTAGTGCTAAGATGGGTAGAGATCGTCGTATTCAAGCTATCTTACCGCTTCGTGGTAAAATCTTAAATGTTGAAAAAGCGCGATTAGATCGTGTTTTATCAAGTGATACGATTCGTAGTATGATTACTGCTTTTGGTACAGGAATTGGTGAAGATTTTGATATTAATAAATTACGTTATCATAAAATCGTTATTATGACCGACGCCGATGTCGATGGAGGACATATTCGTATTTTAATGTTAACTTTCTTATATCGTTATTTAAAACCTTTAATTGAAGGTGGCTTTGTTTATGCGGCTCAACCTCCACTTTATTTATTAAAACATGGAAAAGAAGAACACTATTTATATAGTGATGAAGAATTAGATGATTTAAGAACAAAGTTAGGTGAAGGTGCAAAATATTCTATCCAAAGATATAAAGGGTTAGGAGAAATGAATGCGGATCAATTATGGGAAACAACAATGGATCCTGAACACCGTATTTTAAATCGTATTGAATTAGATGAAGCGATGGAAGCAGATATGATTTTTGATGTGTTAATGGGTGAAAAAGTTGAACCTCGTAGAGAATTTATTCAAGAAAATGCAAAATATGTAACTGATTTAGATATTTAGAAGGAGTAGAAAATGGATAATCAAGAAAAAGGAATTAGAAAAATTCAATTAACATCAGAAATGAAAACTTCTTTCATGAATTATGCCATGTCAGTTATCGTAGCACGTGCATTACCTGATGTAAGAGATGGAATGAAACCAGTTCAAAGACGTATTGTTTATGGTATGAATGAACTTGGTTGTTATAGTGATAAAGCGTATAAGAAATCTGCGCGTATCGTTGGGGAAGTTATGGGGAAATATCACCCTCATGGAGATTCTTCAATTTATGAAGCCTTAGTGAGAATGGCACAAGATTTCTCATATCGTTATATGCTTGTAGATGGTCATGGAAACTTTGGTTCAATTGACGGTGACGGCGCTGCCGCTATGCGTTATACTGAAGCGAGAATGTCTAAAATTTCAATGGAATTAATGAGAGATATCAATAAAGATACGATTGATTTTATTCCAAACTATGATGGTGAAGAAAGAGAACCATCGGTATTACCTTGTCGTATTCCTAACTTATTGGTCAATGGGACAACAGGAATCGCTGTTGGGATGGCTACAAATATGCCACCTCATAATATTGGTGAAGTGATTGATGCCGTTATTGCGGTAAGTAAAAATCCTGATATTACTGTTTTAGAATTAATGGAAAATTATATTCAAGGACCTGATTTTCCTACAGGAGGATATATTTTAGGAAAGAGTGCGATTAAAAAAGCCTATGAAACAGGTAATGGTTTAATCGTTATGCGTGCAAAAACAGAAATTGAAGAACATAAGGGAAGACAAAGAATCGTTGCTTATGAAATTCCTTATCAAGTAAATAAAGCAAGATTAGTCGAAAAGATTGCGCATTTAGCACGTGATAAAGTTGTTGAAGGTATTAGTGATGTTCGTGATGAATCAAACCGTGAAGGAATTCGAATTGTCATTGAATTAAAGAGAGATGTTCAAGCAGAAGTTATTTTAAATCAATTATATAAATTAACTTCTTTACAAACAACATTTGGTGTCAATAATATTGCTTTAGTTAATAATGAACCTAAAACTTTAACACTTAAAGAATTAATTCAATATTATTTACAACATCAAGAAGAAGTTATTCGTCGTAGAACACAATTTGAATTAAATAAAGCAGAAGCAAGAGCACATATTTTAGAAGGTTTAAAGAAAGCCTTAGATCATATCGATGAAATTATTCAATTAATTCGTACAAGTAGAACAACTGAAATCATTCAACAAAGATTAATGGATGAATTTGGAATGTCTGATAAACAAGCTAAAGCTGTAAGAGAAATGCAATTACAACGTTTAGCTGGTTTGGAAAGAGAAAAGATTGAAGAAGAATTAAATAATTTATTAATTACAATTGCTGATTTAAAAGATATTCTTGCTAATGAAGAACGTATCTTAGAAATCATTAGAAATGAATTATTAGAAATGAAAGAAAAATATGGTGATAAACGTCGTACTGAAATTATTCAAGGTACATTTGATATTGAAGATGAAGATTTAATTCCAGTAGAAGATGTTATTATTTCACTCACTAATAATGGTTATGTAAAACGTATGCCAGTAGATACTTATAAATCTCAAAACAGAGGTGGACGTGGTGTTAAAGGTATGTCAACAACACAAGATGATGTGATTAGTTCACTTATTCATATGTCAACACATGATGATTTATTGATCTTTACTAATAAAGGAAAGGTATACCGTTTGAAAGGATATAATATTCCTGAATTTGGTAGAACTGCTAAGGGATTACCAATTGTTAATATTTTAAATCTTGATAAAGATGAAAGTGTTAAATCATTAATTAATATTAATAAGAAAATGATTGAAGAAGATAAACATTGGTATTTATTCTTTGCAACTGAACAAGGTTTAGTTAAACGTGTTGATATTTCAGAATTTGAAAACATTAGACAAACAGGTAAGATTGCTATTAAGTTAAAAGAAGATGATTCTTTAGTTGGTGTTAAATTAACTAAAGGGGATGATGAAATCTTAATTGCTGCTAGTAATGGTAAACTTGTAAGATTCTCTGAAGGTCATGTTAGACCAATGGGAAGAAGTGCAAGTGGTGTAAAAGGTATTAATGTTGATGGTTCTAAAGTTATTGGTATGACAACAAACCGTGAAGGACAATTAATTATGGTTGTTACGGAAAAAGGTTATGGTAAGATGTCACCAATTGATGAATATCGTGTTTCTAATCGTGGTGGAAAAGGTGTTAAGACAATTAATGTTACTGAACGTAATGGACAAATTGTAGCTATTAGAGCAGTAGAAGGTAATGAAGATTTATTAATTATTACAGATGATGGTATTGTGATTCGTTTACCTATGGAACAAGTTAAAACAGCAGGACGTGCGACTCAAGGTGTAAGACTTATTAAAGTACATGATAGCAAGGTTTCTTCTGTGGAAGTTGTTGCTAAAAATGAAGAAGAAGTTGTAGAAGAAGGTGAAGAAGAGTCAGAGTAATCTGACTCTTTTAGAAATGAATGGGGAAGAATTAAAAAGATTGTTTAATCGTTTAGATCATTCAAAGTTTAGAAGTTCTTTTCATCTTGCTAAAAAGTATAAAGATTATTGTAATGAAAAAGGCTTAGATGTTATAGAACAACACGCCAGAGATTTTATTTCTAAAAGAATAGCACCGGCTGTGATTTTAAATGATGGAAAGCAAACACCGATGAAAAATCATCCTGTGTTTATTGCTCAACATGCCACGGCTTCATGTTGTCGAGGGTGTTTATATAAGTGGTATCATATTAAGCCACATACACAGTTAAATGACAGTCAACAAGAGATGATTGTTCAAGTGATTATGGCTTGGATTAAAAGAGAATTGCAAAGAAAATAGCCTTGATGTATAATCAAGGCAGTTATTAATAATATAAGGGGAAAGAAAATGATTGATATTAATTTAATTAGAGAAAATCCTACTTTAGTCAAAGAAAATATGAAGAAAAAATTTCAAGATGAAAAAGTTGGATTAGTAGATGAAGCTTATAAATTAGATAAAGATTATCGTGAAGTTGTCACAAGAGCCAGTGAAATTAGAAGTTTAAGAAATAAATATTCTAAAGAAATTGGTGCTTTAATGAGAGAAGGCAAAAGAGATGAAGCTGAAGAAATTAAAGCAAAAGTAACTTCTATGGCAGAAGAATTAAAAGATTTAGAAGTTAAAGAAGAAGAATATGGTAAAGAATTAAAAGAAATCATGATGAAAATACCAAATATCATTCATGATTCAGTACCTATTGGAAAAGATGATTCAGAAAACGTAGAAATTCAAAAATACGGAGATCCAGTTGTACCTGAGTATGAAATTCCATACCATGCTGATATCATTGCTCGTTTTAATGGTTTAGATAAAGAAGCTTCAGGTAGAACAAGTGGAAATGGTTTCTATTATTTAATGGGAGATATCGCTCGTTTATCATCAGCAATGCTTTCATACGCTAGAGATTTCATGATTGATAAAGGATTTACCTATTGTATTCCACCATTCATGATTCGTAGTGATGTTGTTACAGGTGTTATGTCATTTGATGAAATGGATGCCATGATGTATAAAATTGAAGGTGAAGATTTATACTTAATTGGAACTTCTGAACATAGTATGATTGGTAAATTTAAAGATCAAATCGTTAAAGAAGAAGAATTACCAATTACAATGACTTCTTATTCACCATGTTTTAGAAAAGAAGTAGGTGCACATGGTATTGAAGAACGTGGTATTTATCGTGTTCATCAATTTGAAAAACAAGAAATGGTTGTTTTATGTAAACCAGAAGAAGCTATGGAATGGTATGACAAAATGTGGTCATATACAGTTGAATTATTTAGAAGTTTAGATATTCCAGTAAGAACATTAGAATGTTGTTCTGGAGATTTAGCTGATTTAAAAGTTAAATCATGTGATGTTGAAGCTTGGTCACCAAGACAACAAAAATATTTTGAAGTTGGTTCTTGTTCAACATTAGGAGATGCACAAGCTAGACGTTTAGGTATTCGTGCTAAAGGTGAAAATGGAAATTATTATGTTTCTACTTTAAATAATACAGTTTTAGCTTCAACAAGAGCAGTTATTGCTTTTATTGAAAATAACTATAATGAAGATGGATCTATTAATATTCCAGAAGCGTTACGTCCTTATATGGGTGGTAAAGATATTATTATTCCTAAAAAATAGTCACTTCGGTGACTCTTTTTTATAGAAAGGTAAGAAAAAGATGGAATTATTTATAAGTGAAGCAGAAATTGAGGATGCTTCAATGATTATTGATTATTTAAATCAGGTTGGGGGAGAAAGTGATAACTTAACTTATGGTTTAAATGAATGTTATTTAAATGAATTTGAAGAAATGGAAGTTATTCAAGATTTTATTGATCAAGAGAATAGTTTACTTTTATGTGGTTTTATTGATGATGAACTTGTTTCTTTATTATCTATTCAAGGTGAACAAAAAGAAAGATTAAAACATATTGGTCATTTTGCAATCACTGTTAAAAAAGAATATTGGAATATGGGGATTGCTTCAATGATGATGGAAGAAGCTTTAGAAATGATCAAAGAAACATCTTTAAAAGTTCTTGATTTAGAAGTGAAAGAGGATAATTTATCAGCTATTAATCTTTATAAAAAGTTTAATTTTCAAGAAATAGGGAGATATCCTCAAATGTTTAATGTCAATCAAAAGTATTATGATGCACTTTTAATGAATTTATATATTGATTAAAAATCTAAAATACGTTATAATCATATTTGCCATTACAATAGGCGGCTTCGAACCATGTCAGGACCGGAAGGTAGCAGCATTAAGAAGTACCGTCTATGTGTGATGGTCTTTATTTTTAGAGGAAAAAAAGATGAATGATGAAGAATATATGGAAATAGCTTATCAAGAAGCTTTAAAAGCATTAAAACATGATGATGTACCAATTGGATGTATCATTGTAAAAGATGATCAAATTATTGCCCGTGCATATAATCAAAGAGAGTATTTAAATCAAACTTATGGTCATGCAGAAATGTTAGCTATTGAAGAAGCTTGTAAAAAAATAGGAAGATGGCGCTTAGATGAATGTACACTTTATACAACTTTAGAACCTTGTTTAATGTGTTCGGGAGCTATTATTCAAAGTCATATTCAAAGAGTTGTTTATGGTGCAAGTGATACAAGATGGATGTCTTTAGATAAATTGATTCATTTACCGGATCCTAAACTTAATTATATTCCCATGATTCAATCAGATATTTTAAAAGATAAATGTTCAAAGTTAATAAAAGACTATTTTAAAAAGAAACGTCAAAAGATATGATTACTCATATCTTTTTTTCGTGTATAATGTAGGAGATAGGAGTTGAGAATATGTCATATAAAGCCTTGTATCGTACTTATCGTCCGCAAACATTTGAAGATGTCGCTGGACAAAGTCATGTTACAATTACATTAAAAAATGCAATTAAAGAAAATAGAATAGCGCATGCTTATTTATTTGCTGGACCACGTGGAACAGGGAAAACAACGATCGCTAAAATATTAGCTAAAGCTATTAACTGTACAGGAGATCATCCTCCATGTAATGAATGTCCTAACTGTAAAGCAATTACTCAAGGAGATCATCCTGATGTTATTGAAATTGATGCTGCAAGTAATAATGGAGTCAATGAAGTTAGAGATTTGATAGATAAAGTAAAATATGCCCCTATTAATGCTAAATATAAAGTTTATATTATTGATGAAGTTCATATGATGACACCTGAAGCATTCAATGCTTTATTAAAAACATTAGAAGAACCACCAGCACATATCGTATTTATTCTAGCAACAACAGAACCACATAAAATTTTGCCAACTATTATTTCACGTTGTCAAAGATTTGATTTCAAACGTGTGGATGAACATGATATTATTAGTCGTTTGGAATATGTATTAAAAGAAGAAAATGTAGAATATGATGAAGAATCTCTTGAAATTATTTCTAAGTTGGCTGATGGGGGAATGAGGGATGCTTTAAGTATTTTAGAACAATGTTTAGCGTATGATAGACATTTAACAGTAGAAAATATTAATAAAGTTTATGGCTTATTAGCAAATGATGAAAAAATACGTTTAATTAAATTATTACTGACAAAGGATATGAAGAATGTTTTAAAAACATTAGATCATATGATGTCTTTAAGTATTGATTTAAAGAGATTGACACAAGATTTAATAGATGTTTTAAAAGATGTTATTATTTTTAAAAACACGCAAGATTTATCTTTATTATTTGTTTTGCATAAAAACGATATCCAACAAATTGTTCCTTATATATTAGTAGAAGAAGCATTTCAAATGATTGATATTTTTATGGATGCAAGTAGTCATTATGGACAGGCTGTAGATTCATCAACATATTTTGAATTAGCTTTATTAAAGATATGTAATCAAATTGAAAATGAACATAAAGAAGTTGTTGTAGAAGAACCAAAAGTTATTGAAAATGTTTCACATGAAACATTGGTTGAAGTTCAACAAGAAGAAGTGGTTGAAAAACCAGTAGAAAAGATACAAGAACCAGTAATTGAACCTCAAGAAGATTTACAAGAAAAGGTAGAAGAAAAGAAAGAACCGAAAGTTGAACAAGTAGAAACTCCTGTGGAAGAATCTAAAGAAGAGGTAAAAGAAGTAAAAACAACAGCTCAAATAGAAGTAGACTTTAATGACATTTTAAATATTTTAGTACAGGCGAAAAGAACAGTTTTAAATGATATTCAAGATAAATGGCCAGTTATTAGAAGATATTGTTATAATCTTAATACTGCTAAATATGCAAATATGCTATGTGATGCTAAACCTGTAGCTGCTGGTGAAAAAGGTTTTATTTTGACATTGAAATATCAACCAGAAGTGAATAGTATTAACTATACAGAAAATTATTATCCATTAAAAAATTTCTTAAAGGAAGTTTTAGGATCAGAATACGATTTTATTGCAGTAATGGAAGCAGATTGGCCAAATATGAGACAAAAATTTATTCAACTTAGTAAAGAAAAAAAATTACCACAACCACAACCAATTGTTTTACATCATATTGATGAATATCATGAACCGGTTGTAGAACTTACAGAAGCTCAGCAATATGCGATTGATATGTTTGGTGATGAGATTGTTGAATTTGAAGAATAGGAGTGTATTATGAATTATCCAAAGTCATTTACAGATTTAGTTGAATGTTTTAAAAGACTACCAGGAATAGGTGGTAAATCTGCAGAAAGATTAGCTTATCATGTTTTATCAATGGATAAAGAATATGTCCAAGAGTTTGCAAATGTGTTATCTCATTTTCAAGATAATATCCATTACTGTAAAAAATGTGGACATATTTGTGAAGGTGAACTTTGTGAAATTTGTAAAGATGAAACAAGGGATCAATCAGTTATTTGTGTTGTAGAAAGTCCTAAAGATGTTTTTGCTATGGAAAAGGTTAGAGAATATCATGGATTATATCATGTTTTACATGGGACGATTTCTATGATTGATGGTAAAACGATAGATGATTTAAATATTAATTCTTTATTTGAAAGACTTGATGGAGTTAAAGAAGTGATTATTGCAACGAATCCTACAAGAGAAGGTGAAACAACAGCATTGTTTCTAGCTAAGTTGTTAGCGAAAAAAGGAATAGAAACAAGTAGAATTGCTAATGGATTACCAATAGGAAGTAATATTGATTATGCAGATGAATTAACATTATTAAAATCTTTAGAAGGAAGAAAGAAAATATAAGACCTTGCAAGAGGTCTTTTCTTGTTTAAATAGAAAAATCAGTTATAATAATGAAGAAAGAGGAGAGAAGTATTATGACAGGAAAGTTTATTACATTAGAAGGACCAGAAGGTAGTGGAAAAACAACAGTTTCTAAAGAACTTGTAAAAATATTAAATGGATCAGGATATGAAGTCTTACTTACAAGAGAACCAGGTGGGGTTGATATTGCTGAACAAATAAGAAATGTTATTTTAGATAAGAAAAATACAAAAATGGATGCACGTACAGAAGCTTTATTATATGCAGCAGCAAGAAGACAACATCTTGTAGAAAAAGTATTACCAGCTTTAAAAGAAGGGTATATTGTATTATGTGATCGTTTTGTAGATAGTTCACTTGCTTATCAAGGTGTTGCTAGAAATCTAGGAATTGATGAAGTTTATAATATGAATTTATTTGCGATAAACGATGTTATGCCAGATAAAACTTTATTTTTTGATATTGATTATAAAAAAGGATTAGAAAGAATTAAAGTTAATCAAAGAGAAACAAACCGATTAGATTTAGAAAAAAGTGATTTTCATAAAAATGTTTATGAAGGTTATTTAACAATTTGTAAACAATATAGTGATCGTATTGTAAAAATCAATGCAGATCAAAAGGTTGAAGATGTTGTACAAGATGCCTTAAAGGAAATTAAGAAAATATTATGATCAAAGATTATTTAAAAGAAAATCAACCTTTATTCTATAGAATTATTGAAAATGAATTTAACTTAAAAAAAATACCACATGCATTCTTACTTGTCGGAAATAATACTGATCAACCATTACAGTTTCTAACAATGTCACTTATATGTAATGAAACCTTAGCTTGTGAACAATGTATAGATTGTCAAAAAGTATTAAACCATCAATATGCAGATATTATAGAAATTGATGGAGAAGAGGAAAGTATTAAAAAGAAACACATTGAAAATATACAAGAAACTTTCAAAAAGTCTTCTCTTGAAGGTAAGGCAAAAGTTTATATTTTAAAGAATGTTGAAAAAACAACCAAAGAAGCTATGAATGCTTTACTTAAAATATTAGAAGAACCAACAGAAGGTATTTATGCAATTTTTACAACTAAAAATATCAACCGTATTTTACCAACGATTATATCTAGATGTCAGGTTATAGAATTAAAACCAGATAATAAAGAAGTACTTAAAGAAAAATTGATTGCTAAAGGATATGAAGAAGAAAAAGCAAGTGTCTTATCTTATATTATTAAAGATGAAGATGATTTAGAAAATTTAAATCAGGATGATTTTGATGATATTATGTTACAAGCAATCAATTTTGTTGAGGATTTATTTTTATATAGAGAAAATCTTATCATAAACACACAAATTCATATGCTTAAAAATCATAAAGAAAAGGAAAATATTAAATTATTTATTAACTTTATTATTCTTGCACTTAAGGATATGTTTCACGTGAAACAAAACGGAAAAGTTGTTTTTTGTAATCACGTAAAATTTTTTAATTCACTAACATATGATAACAATGATATAATAAAGAAAATTGAATTATTATTAGAAACATCATACTTATTAGATACAAATGCTAATATTCCATTACTTATGGATAGTATGATGTATAGAATATAGAAAGGAATTTATATGGAAGAAATTAAACTTGCAAGTGTAAAATTTAAAAGTGCTGGTAAGATCTATTATTTTTCCACAAATTTAAAATTAAAAAAAGATGACCGAGTAGTTGTAGAAACTGCTAGAGGATTAGAACTTGGAGAAATATCACAGGAATTAAAAGATATATCAGAATTTAATTTAGATACAGAATTAAAAAAGATAGTTAGAAAAGCTACAAAAAAAGATATAGAAAATTATCAAAAAAATGTTAAGGATGCAAAACAAGCATTAGTAACATGTAAAGAAATTGTTTCAAGATATGATGTTAATATGCAACTTACTAATTGTGAATATACATTAGATAAAGCAAAAGTTATTTTTATGTATACTTCCGATGATCGTGTTGATTTTAGGGAACTATTAAAGGAATTAGCTGTTGTTTTCAAATGTAGAATAGAGTTAAGACAAATTGGTCCAAGAGATAAAGCAAAAGTAATTGGTGGAATTGGAACATGTGGTTTACCATTATGTTGTTCAACTCTTTTAGGAGAATTTAATGGAGTTTCTATTAATATGGCTAAAAATCAAATGTTAGCAATTAATATAGAAAAAATATCAGGTGCATGTGGAAGATTAATGTGTTGTTTAAAATATGAAGATGAAATTTATTCTTTAGAAAAAGAACGTTTTCCTAAAATAGGATCGCGTGTAAAATATCAAGATAAAGATGTAAAAGTAACAGGATTAAATGTTATTAATGATCTTGTTAAAATTGAAACAAATAATGGAATTGTATTCGTTGGTTTAGAAGAAATTAAATTTGATAAAAATAATCATGCAGGAAAGAAAAATGGAAAACCAAGAAGTCATTAATTATTTATTAGCACATAATGATTTGAAAATTATCCAAAGAAAAGATATGTTTAACTTTTCTTTGGATACTGTTTTATTATCACAGTTTTGTACAATCAATAAAGATGTAAAAAATATTGTTGATTTTGGTACAAATAATGCGGCTATTCCATTATTGCTTTCAAAAAGAACACCTAAAAAAATTATAGGTATAGAAATTCAAGATGAAGCGGTTGATCTTGCTAGAAGAAATGTTGAGATGAATGATTTAAATGACCAAATTGAAGTCGTTCATGGAGATATTAAAGATGTTATCAAAGAGTTACCAAAAGCACAGCTGATTGTTTGCAATCCACCATTTTTTAAAGTAGGGGAAAATAGTAATTTAAATGATAATGAATATTTAACAATAGCACGTCATGAAATAAAAATTGATTTAGAAGGTATTATTTCAGCGGCAGCTTATTTATTAGACAACAAAGGAAGATTTGCAATTGTTCATCGACCTGATCGTATGATTGATATTTTAAATATTATGCAAAAATATGATATTGAACCTAAAAGAATACGTTTTGTATATCCTAAAATGAATAGAGATTCACATGTCTTATTAGTAGAAGGAATGTATAAAGGAAAAAAAGGATTAAAAATCGAACCACCATTATATGCACATAATGATGATGGAAGTTACAGTAATGAAGTAAGAAGAATGTTTGGAGAGAAGATAGATGAATAGACAAAAAAGTTTTGAAAATGAAAGACCAACATTATATTTAGTAGCAACACCTATTGGTAATTTAGATGAAATGACATATCGATCTATTAATACTTTAAAAAATGTAAAATATATTGCTGCAGAAGATACAAGAAATACTGTTAAGCTTTTAAATCATTTTGAAATTTCAACAAAACTTATTTCTCATCATGAACATAACATAAAACAATCAATTCCTAAACTTATACAATTATTAGAAGAAGGAAATGATATTGCTTTAGTAAGTGATGCCGGTTATCCTGCTATTTCTGATCCTGGATATGAATTAGTTAAAGAAGCAATAGAACATGAAATAAATGTTGTTCCTATTTCAGGATGTAATGCTTGTTTAGATGCTTTAGTTGTTTCAGGAATTGCTCCACAACCATTTATGTTTTATGGCTTTTTAGATCATTTAGATAAGAAAAAGAAAAAAGAATTAATTGATTTAAAAAAATATAAAGAAACAATTGTTTTTTATGAATCACCACATAGAATTAAAAAAACATTAAATTTAATGTTAGATATTCTAGGAGATAGAAATATTGCTTTATGTAGAGAAATTACTAAAAAACATGAAGAAATCATTAGAGGTCATATTTCTGAAATTATTTCTATTGTAGAAGAATTAAAAGGAGAAATGGTTATTGTTGTTGAAGGTAGTCAAGAAGTAGAAGAAGAAATAACTTTTGAAACAACAATCAAGGAAGACGTAGATATGTACATTGAAAAAGGAATGTCTACTAAAGATGCAATTAAAGAAGTTGCTAAACAAAGAAATTTAAATAAAAATAGTGTTTATCAAGAATATCATTCTAAATAATGATATTCTTTTTTTGTTTCACGTGAAACAAAATTAAAAGCTATAAAAGATATATCATTTGTGGTATATTATAAAAAAGGAGGAAGTGGTAATATGTATAGCAAAGATAGCTACAATTATGGTAGACATGGAAGAAAAAGAAGATTAAAATCAATACCTGTAATTATTACATTATTGGTTGTGATATTAATATTAGGAGGTATTTATTTTTTACTATTTAATGAGAAAAATAAATATGAAGATTATAATACTTATAATGAAACAAATAAACAATATGGAACAGTACAACACTATGAAAAAGAAAATGATGATTTTTACATTTCATTATACTATCCTAAATTAAAAGAAAAGAATTTAAATAAAATTATTAAAGAATCATATAGCACATATTTAAAATCAGAAAAAAAGAAAAAGGATCAAAAAGATATATTATATCTAGATTACTCTTGTAAAAAGATTTATAAACAATATGTTGTTGTTGAATTAGATTATAAGCGTATTAATGAAGATGAGACAAAAATAAAAGCAACAAAATCTATAATGACATATGATTGTAAAACAAATCAATTAGTTGCTTTAAAAGATTGTTTACATGGTAAATATGGAGATTTATTAAATACATTGGGTGTAAATGAATATAACAAAGAATCAACATTAATAAAAGTTGATAAAGATAGTTTTACATATTATACAGATGATACATTAAAAAATAAAATTGTTATTAATTATAAAGAATATAAAGATTACATAAAATTAGCAAATAAAAATATTCCATCTAATGCACCATTAGGTGTCAAAGCACCTAAGTTAATGAAAGTAGATCCAAAGAAAAAAATGGTTGCTATTACATTGGATGATGGACCACATAAAACATTAACAGAAAGAGCAATGAATGCATTTGAAAAATATAATGGTCGAGGAACATTCTTCGAATTAGGTCAAAACATGAATCTTTATCCAGATGTTGTTAAATCAGTTTATGAAAGAGGACATGAGATAGCAAGTCATACATATCAACATGCACAACTTACAAAATTAGATGCAACTGCATTAGATGAAGAAATTAAGAAAACACAAGATGCTTGTTTTAAAGCAACAGGTACTGAACCGACACTTGTTAGACCTCCATATGGAGCAAAAAATGATGCAGTTAAATCAGCCTTCAACACATATGGTTTAAGTATGATTTTATGGGATGGAGATACAGAAGATTGGCGTTATAGTAAAGCAACAGATGGTGCACAAATAGTATGTAATAATATTATAAGAGATGCTAAAGCAAAAACTGGTGATGGTAATATTGTCTTGATTCATGATATTCATGAAAATTCTGTTGCTGGATTAGAAATGGCTTTAGATCAATTAAGTAAAGAAGGTTATCAATTTGTTACTGTATCTGATTTAATCAAATATAAAGGACATTCTGAATATAAATAGTATAGTTTAGGCTATACTATTTTTGTTTCACGTGAAACATATTTTCTTTCAATGAAACTCATTGACATTGATTTAAGGGTTTGATAAAGTTAATAAGGATACAATAAATACGAAGAATGGAAGATGTTAAAGCAAAACATTTAGAGAGCTGATGGCTGGTGAAAATCAGTATGTTAAACTTTAAGAGATGGCCCAGGAGTAGTTATTTCAAATAGTTAGAAATAATCGTTAACTGCGTTAAAGTTTTGAGTGACACAGCAATGTGTAAAAAAGGTGGTACCGCGATTATTCGTCCTTTTATAAGGGCGTTTTTTATTTTTATAAAGGAGATTAGAAGATGAAAGACGAAAAAGATTATTATCTTACAACAGCAATTACTTATACTTCAGGTAAACCTCATATTGGAAATACTTATGAAATTATTTTAGCTGATGCAATTGCTCGTTTTAAAAGACAAGAAGGGTACAATGTTCGATTCCAAACAGGAACAGATGAACATGGACAAAAAATTGAAATTAAAGCTAAAGAAGCAGGAATTGAACCAAAGCAATATGTAGATCAAGTTGCAGGTGTAGTTAAAAATATTTGGGATATGATGGATACATCGTATGATCGATTCATGAGAACAACTGATGAATATCATGAAAAACAAGTACAAAAAATCTTTAAAAAATTATATGACAAAGGTGATATTTATTTAGGTCATTATGAAGGTAAATATTGTACAGCATGCGAATCATTCTTTACTGAATCACAATTAGTTGATGGTAAATGTCCTGATTGTGGGGGAGATGTACATGATGCCAAAGAAGAAGCATACTTCTTTAAATTATCTAAATATCAAGATCGTTTAATTAAACATATCGAAGATCATCCAGAATTTATTCAACCAGTTTCAAGAAAAAATGAAATGATGAATAACTTCTTAAAACCAGGATTACAAGATTTATGCGTTTCTAGAACATCATTTAAATGGTCTATTCCAGTTGATTTTGATCCTAAACATGTTGTTTATGTATGGATTGATGCCTTAACAAACTATATTACAGGACTTGGATATGATGCAGATGGAAATCATGGTGAATTATATAAAAAATACTGGCCTGCTGATTTACATTTAATTGGTAAAGATATCGTTAGATTTCATACAATTTATTGGCCAATTATGTTAATGGCATTAGATATTCCATTACCTAAACAAGTATTTGGACATCCATGGTTATTACAAGGTGAAAGTAAAATGTCCAAATCAAAAGGAAATGTTATCTATGCAGATGATTTAGTAGATATCTTTGGTGTTGATGCAGTAAGATATTTCGTATTACATGAAATTCCATATGATAATGATGGAAGTATTACATGGGATTTATTAGTAGAAAGAATTAATAGTGATCTTGCTAACGTTTTAGGAAACTTAGTTAATAGAACAATTGCTATGTCTAATAAATACTTTGGTGGTATTGTAGAAAACAAAAACGTATGCGAAGACGTAGATCAAGAATTAAAAGATTTAGCGTTAGCTATGCCAGCTAAATCTATTGCTAAAATGGATGAATTCAAAGCATCAAATGCATTAGATGAAATCTTCAACTTATTAAGAAGAACAAACAAATATATTGATGAAACAATGCCATGGGCATTAGCTAAAGATGAAACTAAAAAAGATCGTTTAGCTACAGTATTATATAACTTAATTGAAGCAATCAGATTCTCAGCAGTTATGCTATATCCATATATGCCTTCAACAGCTACAAAAATCTTAGATCAAATTAATACAGATCAACGTGATTTTGAAAGCTTAAAAGAATTTGGTAAATATGCAAATGGTACAAAAGTTGTTGAAAAACCAGAAATGTTATTTGCTAGATTAGATCCAAAAGAAGTTGCTAAAAAAGTAGAAGTTATTGAAGCAAAACAAAAAGCTTCTATCAAAGCTGTAAAAGAAAAGAAAGAAAAAGAAGCTAAAGAAACAAAAGAAGAAATTACAATTGATGACTTCTCTAAAATTCAATTAAAAGTAGGAAAAGTTATTAAATGTGAAAAACATCCAAATGCTGATAAATTATTAGTAAGCCAAATTGATGTTGGTGAAGAAACACCAAGACAAATCGTAAGTGGTATTGCTGATGTTTATTCACCAGAAGAATTTACTGGTAAAAAAGTTATTGTTGTAACAAACTTAAAACCAGCTAAATTAAGAGGCGTAGAATCACAAGGGATGGTTCTTGCCGGTGGAGATAAAAAAGTATTAGGTGTTGTAGATGCAGGAGAATTACCAGTAGGTACAACAATCAGATAATCTAAAATCGCATGATTTCATGCGATTTTTTTCTATTCTGTCTATATTTTTTTTATCAATTATAATATAATGTCCAAGTACAAAGTAAAATTGAATAATATTTATAGGTTTTAAATATTATATATTTAAATTAAAAAGGAATCAGGTGAAATACCTGAACGGTCCCGCCGCCGTAATGTGGAGAATAAGCATCAAAGTCACTGGGAAACTGGGAAGACGCTTAAACAATGAAACAGAGTCGGAATACTTGCCTATATCTAAGGATACACTTTACGGAGTATAAAGTAGTTCTTCTAGATAAACTAGGATAACTATGCCTAGTTTTTATTTAGGAGTTATTTAATTTGAAAGGGGAAAGAATATGAAAATGAAAAAAATTGTATGCAGTCTTATGATTTCAGTATTATGTTTTATGACTGCTATTTCTGGTGTATCGGCAGCTTCTTATGATACATCAAAAATTAATGATGTTTATTCTAAAGTTGTTGAATATTATAAAAATAACAATACTTTAAATAATGCAGATAAAATTCTTGCTGTAGAATCTTTAGGGTTAGAAGCAGAAAGTAATCAATTTGATATTTCTTCAGTAGATTTTAGTAAAACATCACTTTCTAAAAAAATTGTAACAGAAGTTTTATTAGGAATTGATCCTACAAAAGACAAAGAAACATTAGAAAGCCAAATTGATGAAAATGGTAATGTTGAAGGTAGCTGGGGAGCTTCTTCAGATATTTGGACATTATATGCTTTATATGCTACATCATCAGAAAAAACAAAATTACTTGCTGATAAGTTAAATACAGATTTAGCATCATCTAGTGTTTGTGGTTATGAATGGGGTGGAGTTTACTATGCTGACTATGATACTACAGGATGGGTTATCGAAGGTTTAGCAGTTGTTAATAAAGAAAAATATGCCACTACTATTAATAAAGCAATTGATTATATAAAAAGTAATACAACTGTAACAACAACAGGATGGATTACTACTGATAATGTAGATACTCAATCTCAAGTATTAGAAGGAATGTTCGCCTATGATACAAATAGTTTATTAAATGATAGCTATACTATTCATCCAATAGATTGTCTTTTAAATACACAATTAAGCGATGGGTCATTCCCAAGTGGTTATAATGCAGAATATACAACTGCAGAAGTAGCTAAAACATTAGGTACATATAAAAATGGTTCAGTTTTTGAAAAAGCAAAAAAAGCTTATGATAAAATGATGAATCCAGAACAACCTGATAACACAAAACCAGTACAACCAACAGATACAAAAAAAGATAGCCAATCTACAAATAAAGTTGAAACAACAAATCAAAAAACAACTTCAGTAAAAACTGGAGATGAAACTAATGTTGTTATCTTTGTTTCATTATCAATGGTGTCTGGTGGATTATTCTTAGTATTAAGAAAAGAATATGAAAGAGTTCATTAATAAAATAAAAAATATGGATAAAACAAAAAGAATTGTAATATTATTTATTACAATTTCTTTTGTTTTTATTGGTAGTTTTTCTATTTATAATGGTGTTACTGGAAATTATAAAACCAATCAAGTAGCACAAGTAGACGCTACAAAAAATAAGAAAGAAAAAAATACTAAGGAAACTAAAAAAGAAGAGAAACAAGAGACAACTGATCAAACACAAGAAACAAGTGAATCTACACAAAATGACAGTCAATCATCAACACAATCAACAGATGAAACAAAAACAAATGATGAAAATAAATCAAATAGTAAATCATCATCTACAACTCAAAGCAATAGTAAAAGTAGTAGTGCAGGTCATTCTCAAAGTTCTACGAATCGATCTCAATCAAATAGTGGACAAACAAGTAATAATCAGTCAAATAATTCATCAACCAATAGTTCATCGAATCAACAACCAACTAATGAAAAAATTACAATAAATATTCAAGTAATTGGAATGGGAAATACAATGATGGCTGGTACTTTAAATGTTGATAAAAATAGTAATGCTTTAAGTGTATTAAAAATTATAGCAGCTAAAAATGGTAAAGAGGTTGAGGGTAGTGATTATTATGTTTCAGGAATAGGTGGTTTAAAAGAAAAACAACATGGGCCAATGTCTGGATGGATGTATAGTGTTAATGGTGTTGCGCCTAATAAGGCAGCAATTAAATATGATTTAAAAGATGGTGATAAAGTTGTTTGGTATTATGTTAACTACGAATAGGAGAATATATGCATTCAAGTAAAGTAAAAGAAATTAGTTTAATAGGAATATTAGCAGCTGTTAATATTGCCTCTCGTATATATCTACAAGCATTACCTAATATTAAACCTGTTACTTCTATCATTATTATTTCTGTCATGTTATTTGGATTAGGTTTTGGAGTTAAATTAAGTATTGTTACAACTGTTGTTTCTAATTTGTTTTTAGGCATGGGAACATGGACTTTCTTTCAAATATTAGCTTGGGTTGTTATTTGTTTGATTACACAGGTTTTATTAGATTTTTTAAAAAAGATACATAAGGAACCAAAACTGTTTCCTATGGCTATCTTTTCCTTTTTTATGGGGTATGTCTTTGGTATTGTTGTTTCTCTAGAACAATTAATGTTAGGTGGTCCTTCTTTATATATTGTTTATTATATGGCAGGATTGTTATTTGATACTTTTCATGCAGTAGGAAACTTTTGTTTTTATTTAATATGTGCACCTATTTTAATGAAAGTATTAAAAAAGGAATCAGAAAGAATAAGATTAAAACAAGACTAAGTTCTTGTTTTTCTTTTTGATTGAATTATAATTAAATAAGAATTTATCATGAAAGGAAGAGTTTTATGATTGTAAATGAAGAAGCAGTTAAAAAGATATTAGAGGAAGTAAAACCAGCAAAACTTGTTGCAGCTACAAAATATGTAGATGTTCATGAAATAGAAAAATTAGAAGAATTAGGTGTAACATGTTTTGGTGAAAACAGAGTACAAGCCTTTTTAGAAAAGTATGAAAATTATCATGGTAATGGTGAATTTCAATTTATTGGAACATTACAACCTAATAAAGTTAAATATATTATTGATAAAGTAACTTTAATTCATGCAGTAGATCGTTATTCTTTATTAAAAGAAATTGAAAAACAAGCCGCTAAAAGAGATTTAGAAATGCCTGTTTTAATTCAAGTAAATATTGCTAAAGAAGAAAGTAAACATGGTTTTGAAGTAGAAGAAATTGATGAAGTATTTAATAGTTTAAAAGATTATCCTCATGTCAAAGTAAGAGGACTTATGATGATGGCACCACATATTGAAAGTAGTGAAACTGAAAGGTATTTTAAAATGACACAAGAGCTTTTACAAAGACTTCAAAAAGATTATCCAATGTATCAATTGGATCAGTTATCAATGGGAATGTCTAATGATTATCATGAAGCTTTAAAACATGGATCAACAATGATTAGAATTGGAAGTGCTTTATTTAAATAGATATGAAAATATCTATTTTTTTGTTTAAATAATAAAATTTCAAATAATTTGACATAGTGTGACAAAAGCGTATAATGTTAGCAGCCGAACAAAAAAGGAGACATTTATGGAACATCGAATAGGAATGGAAATACGTGTTTTGTCTAAATATATGGGACGTTATTTAGATGATATTCATGGTATTGATTGTATGTTATCAGGACCGCAGGGGCTAATTCTTATTTATTTATGTGAAAATGATGAAGAAGTTTATCAAAAAGACATAGAAAAATATTTTAATATTAGAAGATCAACTGCAACAGGTCTTTTAAATTCTTTAGAAAAGAACGGATATATCACAAAAGAACCTGTTGAAAATGATAAACGTATGAAAAAAATCAAAGCAACTGAACATGCGTATAGTACAGTAGAAAAGATTGATCATCATGTTATTCAATTAGAAAAAATTATGTTAGATGGAATTGATGAAAAAGAAGTGAAACAATTTAGAAATACGATTTCTAAAATGACACTTAATTTAGTAAAGGAGTCAAAAAATGGATAAATTATATTACATGGGAATTGATGTAGGATCAACAACAGTAAAATTATATGTGGAAGATCAAGAACATCAATGTATCTATTCAAAATATCAAAGACACTACTCTGATGTTAAACCAGCAATAGAAAGTCTAATTAAAGAAGTTCAAGAACACCATGGAAACTTACCAGTTAAAGTAGTTATGACTGGATCAGGTGGGCTTTCTTTATCAAAACACTTAAATGTAGAATTCGTTCAAGAAGTGATTGCTTGTACAAAGACAGTAGAAACATATATTCCTGAATGTGATGTCGCAATCGAATTAGGTGGAGAAGATGCAAAAATCACTTATTTTGAATCAACTCTTGAACAAAGAATGAACGGAACTTGTGCAGGTGGTACAGGAGCTTTTATTGATCAAATGGCTTCTTTATTACAAACAGATGCTGCAGGATTAAATGAACTAGCTAAAAACTATGAAACAATTTATCCAATTGCTTCTCGTTGTGGTGTTTTCGCAAAAACAGATATCCAACCATTAATCAATGAAGGTGCAGCAAGAGAAGATATTGCTATTTCTATTTTCCAAGCAGTTGTTAATCAAACAATTAGTGGTCTTGCTTGTGGTAAACCTATTCGTGGTAAAGTTGCTTTCTTAGGTGGTCCTCTTTATTTCTTAGATCAATTACGTGCACGTTTTATTGAATCATTAAATTTAAAAGATGAAGATGTTATTTTCCCTCAAAACTCTCAATTATTCGTTGCTATGGGAGCTTGTTTACTTGCTAGAGAAGATAAAATTAAACAAACAAGTATAGATGAATTAGTGAATATTTTAGATTCATTAAAAGATGGTATTTCTGATGAAACAGATACTTTGAAACCATTATTTGAAACAGAAGAAGATCGTATTGAATTTAGAAATAGACATTATCGTACTAAAGTAAAGAAAAGAGATTTAAATACATATCAAGGAAAAGCTTTCTTAGGTGTAGATGTTGGTTCGACAACATCTAAAGCTGTATTAGTTGATGAAGATGGTTCTGTATTATATACATTCTATTCATCTAATGAAGGAAATCCAATTGAAGTTGTTCGTAAGATCTTAAAAGAAATCTATGAAATCTTACCTAAAGGAGTAGAACTTGTTCATGCTGGTTCAACTGGATATGGTGAAGCTTTAATTAAATCTGCATTTAAAATGGATGTCAGTGAAGTAGAAACAATTTCTCACTTTACAGCCGCTAAATATTTTAAAGATGATGTTTCATTTATCTTAGACATTGGTGGACAAGATATGAAAGCTATCAAGATCGAAGATGGTATTATTCAAGATATTTTATTAAATGAAGCTTGTTCATCAGGATGTGGCTCATTTATTGAAACATTCGCAAAATCATTAGGGTATAATGTTGCTGATTTCGCTAATCTAGCTTTACAATCAACAGCACCAATTGATTTAGGATCACGTTGTACTGTATTTATGAACTCTAAAGTAAAACAAGCACAAAAAGAAGGAGCTAAGATTGAAGATATTTCTGCAGGTCTTGCTTATTCTGTTATTAAAAATGCTTTATATAAAGTTATTAAATTACGTTCGCCTGAAAGTATTGGTAAATCAGTATTAGTACAAGGTGGAACATTCTATAATGAATCTGTTTTAAGAGCTTTTGAACAAGAAACAGGAATCAAAGCGATTCGTCCAGATATCGCTGGATTAATGGGTGCTTTTGGTATTGCTTTAATTGCTAGAGAAAGATATCAAGGACAAGGAACAACATTACTTAATAAGGAACAAGTTGATGCTTTCGGTTATGAAAGTACAATTCGTTATTGTCAAAAATGTACAAATCATTGTATGTTAACAGTTTCTTCATTTAATGATGGTAGTGAACATATCAGTGGAAACAGATGTGAAAGAGGAGCAAACTTACCTCCTAAATCAAAACAATTACCAAACTTATATGATTATAAATATCGTCGAGTTTTCAATTATCGTTCATTAACGGCTAAAGAAGCAAAACGTGGAACAGTAGGTATTCCTCGTGTCTTGAATATGTATGAAAATTATCCTTTCTGGCATACATTATTTAATGATTTAAAATTCAGAGTAGTCTTATCACCACGTTCAAGTAAAAAAATCTATGAAAAAGGAATTGAATCTATTCCATCAGAAAGTGTATGTTATCCAGCTAAATTATCACATGGACATATTGAAAGTTTAATTGAAAAAGGAATTAAATATATTTTCTATCCTTCAGTAGCTTATGAAAGAAAAGAAAATGTTACTCAAGGAAATCATTACAACTGTCCAGTCGTAACTTCTTATCCAGAAGTTATTAGAAATAACGTAGATAACTTAGAAACAAATGAAATCATCTTTAGAAATCCATTCATAGATTTAAGTAACCGAAAAACAATGTTTACAAACTTAAAAGATGAATTTAAATCATTTGGTATTAGTGATAAAGAATTAAAAGCAGCGATTGAACATGCTTATGAAGAACTACAACAATGCCGTTTAGATATTCAAGGAGAAGGGGAAACAGTCCTTGCATATTTAAAAGAAAATAATATGACAGGTGTTGTTTTATCAGGTAGGCCATATCATGTCGATCCAGAAATCAACCATGGATTAGCAGATTTAATTACTGGTGAAGGCATGGCTGTTTTAACAGAAGACAGTGTTTGTCACTTAGATAAAGAATTAGAAGAATTACGTGTTGTGGATCAATGGACATATCATTCAAGAATGTATCATGCAGCATCTTTTGTATCATCACAACCTAATTTACAATTAATTCAATTAACATCATTTGGTTGTGGGTTAGATGCTGTAACATCAGATCAAGTAGCTGAAATCTTAAATGCGAGAAATAAGATTTATACACTTATTAAAATTGATGAAGGAAGTAACTTAGGTGCTATTCGTATCCGTATCCGTTCCTTAAAAGCAACAATTGATAAACAAGAAAATAAAGAAATTGATTTATCTAAAAAATATAAACCAGTCAAAGTACCATTCACTAAAGAAATGAAAGATGATCGTTGGACAATCCTTTGTCCACAAATGTCACCAATCCATTTCCAATTTGTTGAAAAAGCAATGCAAGAAAGTGGTTATAACTTAAAAGTCTTACCATCAGTAGATAAAGGAGCTACAGAAGCTGGATTAAAATATGTCAACAATGATGCCTGCTATCCAAGTATCCTTGTTGCTGGACAAATGATGGAAGCTTTAACAAGTGGTGAATATGATGTCAACAAAACAGCTTTGATCATTTCTCAAACAGGTGGTGGATGTCGTGCGACAAACTATATCGGATTTATCCGTAAAGCTTTAAAAGATGCTGGTTTAGAACAAGTACCAGTTATTAGTGCTAACTTACAAGGTATTGAATCAAATCCAGGATTTAAGATTACTTATCCTCTTGCTAAGAAAGTTATTATCGGTGCAATGTATGGAGATTTATTCATGAGAGTCCTTTATCGTGTAAGACCATATGAAAAAGAAAAAGGAAGTGCTAATAGACTTTATCAATCATGGGTAGAAAAATGTATGAAAAATATTGAAACAGGTAGCATGAAAGAATTTAAGAAAAATGTTTATCAAATCGTAAAAGATTTTGATGAATTACCTTTATTGGATATCAAGAAACCAAGAGTTGGTTTAGTAGGAGAAATCCTTGTTAAATTCCATCCAACTGCTAATAATCAAATTGTTGATATTATTGAAAGAGAAGGTGGAGAAGCAGTTATGCCTGATTTAATTGATTTCTTCCAATATTGTTTCTATTCAACAACATTTGAAAGAAAACATTTCAATGCGACAGCTAAAGCTGCTAAGCTATGTGAATTCGCTGTTAAAGCAGTAGATTTCTTAAGAAAAGATATGATTAAAGCATTAGAAAAATCTAAACGTTTTGATCCACCAGCATCTATTGAACATCTTGCTGATAAAGCCAAAGAAGTTGTTTCAATTGGTAACCAAACAGGTGAAGGTTGGTTCTTAACTGGTGAAATGATTGAACTTATTGAAAGTGGAGCACCAAATATTGTATGTATGCAACCATTTGGATGTTTACCTAACCATGTTACTGGTAAAGGAGCAATCAAAGCTTTAAGAAAGAAATATCCTCAAAGTAATATTGTTGCTGTAGATTATGATCCAGGAGCAAGTGAAGTTAACCAATTAAATCGTATTAAATTAATGTTATCGACAGCATTTAAAAACTTAAATAAATAGAAAAATAGTGGTTCATTTTTGAACCACTATTTATATTTTGATAAGATTGCAGGTTGATAACATCATATTTGTTTTATTAATTGAATAATGATTTTTAATAGCACAAATGATTAAACTATCCCTACTTTCTTTATAGGATAATGTTTCACATTCAGCAAGAGAAAGCATAAAGTTTGTTTTCTTTAAATCAATATTTAAAACTAAACTCATTTGAATAAGATCATCTCTTTGAGGTTGAATTTTTCCATTAAGAATACCATTCAAAGTGTTTTCATCAATTTTTGTTTCATTATATAACTTGATTGTAGGAATACAGTAATATCCTAATAAAGCATAAAAATAAGTTAAAAAATCTAAATTTGGAAATTCGTGTTTTACTTCATCAATATTGGCACATGTATCAACAAGCATAAATAATCTATCGGCATTCATCATATCACCTACTTATTATAATTCTAACCCCTTTTAAATCATTGAACAAGTTTAAAAATATTTATTTTACTAATAATATTTTATAATAATAGTTTTAAAAAGATTGTAGAAAAAAAAGTAAAAAAAGGATATAAAATCTAAATAATTTGCATAAAATAGTATAAAAGAGTATGATATGAATAAGAAGGGGATGTTTATTATGTGCTTAGGATTATTAATGATGCTCTTGGCAGGTAGTGTAGTTTATTTTGGTAAGAGTTATTTTGAATATAAATTGAGGGAAGAGTAATCTAGCATTCGCTAGATTATTTTTTTTAAAATGAAAAAACTGATTAGTCTACTTGTATTATTTTTATTATGTGGATGTTTTCCACAATCTTACCAAAGTATAGAAAATAAATTTAAACAAGATCAATGTTTTAAATATCATTACCAGCTTTTAAATAAAAAACAAAAACAACTCTATCAAATAATTTATAATATTGCTTATACAAGAAAACAAAATATTTATATTAAAGAAAAAGAGATAGATAAAGTGAGTCAAATTGTTAATGCAGTTTTAAAGGATCATCCAGAGTTATTTTATATTAAGGAATGGTCTCTTAATACAAAAGGTCTTTTTAATTTTGAATATAGTATGAAAGAAAAAGAAATTCTTAAAGATCAAAAAAGGATAAAGAAAATTGTCAAACAACTAAAAGAGGATACACAAGATTTAAAATCCTATCAAAAAATAAAATATATTTATGATGATGTTATTACTCATTGTAAGTATAATGAACAAGCAAAATATAACCAAGAAATAATCAGTGTTCTTATTAATCATCAATCAGTTTGTAGTGGTTATGCAAAAACAATGCAATATCTACTCAATCAATTGCATTTTAAAGCAACATATTTGACAGGGAAAACAATAAAAGGAAGAAAAGACAAACATGCAATAAATATGATAAAATATGACAATGATTATTATTATATAGATGCAACCTGGGGTGATTTAGTATTAGATGATGAGGAAATCATCAATAATAATTATTTGATGTTTGATAGTCAAACAATGAAACAAATGTATGATTTAGATGATCATTATAAAATAACTAAAAATGATAAACATACTTATTTTAAAGAAGAAGGGTTGTATTTTGATTTATATCAATTAAATACTTTAATAGCTAAAATAAATAAAAATAAAAGAGAATGTTATTTTCAATTTTCAAATGAAGTATATAATGATGCTAAAGAAAGATTAACAAAAAAAGGAGATGCCTATCGTTTAATAGAAGGGGTAGATCATATTCAATATATCACGAATGATCAATTGAAGACGATTTATTTAAAATGGTAAAGTTATGAAAAGAATTAATGAAATTGTTGTTGTTGAAGGAAAAACAGATAGCCAATTATTAAAAGAATTATATGATGTAGATACTATTGAAACACATGGACTAGGATTAGATGATAAAACATTAGAGCTTATTAAAGAGGCTAGTAAGACAAGAGGTGTTATTGTTTTAACAGATCCAGATTATCCAGGTTTAAGGATTAGAAACCAAGTGGAGAAATATGTACAAAATTGTAAACATGCTTTTGTTGATAGAAAAGATGCAATTGGTAAAAAGAAACTAGGTATTGCTGAAGCAAATAAAGAAGCTGTAAAGAAAGCAATTGAAAATGTTGTTACATTTTCAAATCAAGAAGAAAGTATTTCTTGGAAAGAGTTTTTAGAATTAGATATTATTGGAGATAAAAAGAAAAGATTAAAGGTTTATGATTTATTTCATTTAGGATATGGCAATGCAAAAACTTTGTTTAAAAGATTAAATATGGTGGGTATTTCCAGGGAAATGATAGAGAAGGAGTTAGAGAATGAAGGATATAGCGACTAAAAGTACAACTCAATATATATTAGATAAATATGATTTATATCCTAAAAAGAAATATGGGCAAAACTTTTTAATTGATCCTCATGTCGTAGAAAAAATCGTTCGTTGTTCAAGTGTTAATGAAAAATGTGCAGTGATTGAAGTAGGACCTGGAATTGGTGCTTTAACTCAAGTATTAGCACGTTATGCAGGATATGTAAGAAGCTATGAAATAGATACACGTTTTAAAGGAGTCTATGAAGAGTTTTTAAATCAGGAAAATATTGAGATTGTTTTTGAAGATTTTTTAAAAGTAAATTTAGAGGATTTAATGACTTTAAAGGATAAGTATGAAAAAGTTATTTTAGTAGCCAATTTGCCTTACTATATTACAACTCAAATTATTGAAAAGGTTTTAACTGAAAGTAAAGTTATTGATGAAATTGTCGTGATGGTACAAAAAGAAGTGGCTTTAAAATATACAAGCGATTATAAAAGTCCACTGATGTATATGATTGAAGATATGGGTAAAATTGAATATATGTTTACAGTAAGTCAAAATGTTTTTATTCCTGCACCTCATATTGATAGTGCTATTTTAAAGATTACAATTAATAAGGAAGCTAATTTAGATTTATATAAAGTATTAAATAGTGCTTTTAAACAAAGAAGAAAAACGATTTATAATAATTTAAAACAAGAATATCAAAATGCATTAGATGTTTTAAATGAAAATCAAATAGATCAAAAATTAAGATGTGAACAACTTACATTAGAAGATTATCAAGCTATCACAAAATCATTATATAAACATACTATATAATGGTGATAGAATGAAGATAGGTGATATTGTAAGTAGAAAAAAATATCATCAAGATATTATTTTTGAAGTCATTGATATACAAGAAAATATTTGTTATTTAAGAGGAATAGAGTATCGTCTTATTGCGGATAGTGAAATAGATGATTTAGAGCTTGTTCAAGAGAAAAGAGTAATAGAAGATGTGCATTTACCACAAGAAAAATGTTTAAAGGGAAGTGTTTTACATTTAGATGGAGATCCTTCTTATTTAAAGATGTGTATGAAAAAATATCAAGAATATGGTATTAGAGCATATGGTTATTATTTTAAAGAAGAAGAGTTTGCTAGTAAAATAACCAACCTATTAAAAAAACATAATCCACATCTTTTAGTCATTACAGGACATGATGCCTTGAAAAAAAATGGACATAAAAGAAATAGTCAAGATTATTTGCACAGTTTAGATTTTGTAGAAGCAATCAAAAAGGCTAGAGAATATCAACCCGACAAAGATGCATTAGTAATCTTTGCAGGAGCGTGTCAGTCATACTATGAACTTCTAGTAGCGAGTGGTGCTAACTTTGCATCAAGTCCTTCAAGAAAAAATATTCATGCGTTAGATCCTGTTATTATCACAACTCAAATCGCAAGTACAAATATTAAAGAGTATGTTGATTTAGAAAAAGTTATAGAGAAAACCTCTTTTAAACAATTAGGTGTTGGTGGAATTGATACAAGAGGGGTTGCCAGAAATTTGTATCCGAGGTAATGAAAAATGAAAGTAAGAGCATATGCAAAAGTAAATTTAGCGTTAGATGTTGTAAGAAAAAGAGAAGATGGATATCATGATTTAGAAATGATCATGGCACCTATTACTTTACATGATCTCATTTATATTAATGTCATTGATGAAGGAATTGAAATTGAGTCAAATAGTAAGATCGTTCCTACCGATCAAAGAAATATTATGTATAAAGTTGCACAATTGATGCAAGAAAGATACGGATTAAAAAAAGGTGTTAAGATCTTTGTCTATAAGCATATTCCAACGCAAGCAGGATTAGCTGGTGGAAGTGCTGATGGAGCAGCAGTTATTAAAGCTATGAATAAATTATTTCATTTAAATTTATCTTATGAAGAAATGGCTGCTTTAGGAAAAGAAGTAGGAGCAGATATTCCATTTTGTATTTATGAAAAAACAGCTTTTGTTGAAGGTGTTGGTGAAAAATTACAATTTATTGATGAACATTTTGAAGCTTATTTATTACTTGTAAAACCTAAAAAAGGTGTTTCAACTCAAAAAGCATTTACTTCATTAGATTTATCTAAGGTAAAACATCAAGATTGCAGAAAGATGAAAAAAGGAATTGAAATGAATGATTATCAAGCAGTTATTGATAATCTACAAAATACATTAGAACTTCCTTCTATTAAAATGGTGCCACAAATTAAAGAAATCAAAAAAGAAATGATGAAGTTAGGTTTTGATGGAGCTTTAATGTCAGGAAGTGGTTCATGTGTATTTGGTATTACTAGAAATCAAGAAATTATGAATAAAGGATATGAATTCTTTAGAAAACGTTATTTTTTTGTTAGAAAATCGAAAATTTTAAACAAGGAAGAAAATCTGTGATAAGATTTTCTTTTTTTGAAAAGATGTAGGAATTTGCAATAAATTGTCTTATTCATCTTTAATTATGAGTTATATTTTGTTAGAATGACGTCGTAGAGGGGTGTGACGATGAAAACTTACGCAGTAGTAATGGCTGCCGGAAAAGGTACAAGAATGAAATCCGACAAGCCTAAAGTAGTACATGAAGTTTTATATAAACCTATGGTTTGTCATATCGTTGATGAATTAAAAGGTTTAGGTGTTGATGGTATTTATGTTATTGTTGGACATAAAGCTGAAGAAGTCATGAAACTTGTTGATGGTGTTGAGTTCGTAATGCAAAAAGAACAATTAGGAACTGGACATGCATTGATGCAAGCAAAAGATGTTTTAGGAGATAAAGAAGGAACAACTATTGTTTTAAATGGTGATGCACCATTAATTACTAAAGAAACATTACAAGGGTTAATTCAATATCATAATGAACATCAAATGAAAGGAACAGTCATGACATGTGATTGTGACTTAAATAAGAAATTTGGTCGTATTATTAGAGAAAATGATCAAGTTAAAGGTATTGTTGAGTATAAAGATTGTACAGATGAACAAAGAAATATTTCTGAAATGAATGTTGGAGAATATTGCTTTGATAATGCTGCTTTATTTAAAGCATTAGAATCAGTAACAAATAACAATGCTCAAAATGAATACTATATTACAGATGTAATTGAAATTATGAATCATCAAAACTTAAATGTTGGTGGTTATAAAATTGATGACTTATCAGAAGTTGGTGGAATTAATGATAAGTTTGAATTACAAGAAGCAACAAAACAATTACAATATCGTATTAACAAAAAACATCTATTAGATGGTGTAAATATTGTAGATATGACAAATACTTATATTGGTAGAGATGTAGTGATTGGTCATGATACAACAATTGAACCAGGATGTATTATTAAAGGAAAAACAGTGATTGGTAATGGATGTCATATTGGACCTTATTGTGAATTTGATAATGTAGAAATCAAAGATAACGTAGAAATTAAATTCTCTGTTATTGCTGATTCGATTATTGAAAACGGTGTTGATATCGGACCATATGCAAGACTTAGAAATCATTGTCATATCTTAGAAAATGTCCACATGGGTAACTTTGTGGAAATGAAAAAAGCGACTTTTGGTAAAGGAAGTAAAGCTGCGCACTTAAGCTATATTGGAGATGCGACAGTTGGTGAAAACGTAAATATTGGCTGCGGTACTATTACTAGCAACTATGATGGAAAAAATAAATTCCAAACAGTAATTGAAGACAACGTTTTCGTTGGCTGCAATTCTAATTTAGTTGCTCCTGTAACTGTTGGTAAAAATGCATTTATTGCTGCTGGATCAACAATTACAGATGAAGTTCATGAAGATGCTTTTGCAATTGCTAGAAGTAGACAAGTGAACAAAGAAGGTTATAGTAAAGTATTAGAAGAAAAAAGAAATAAAATAGGAAAATAGGGGTAAAAGAAAAAATGAAAAACAAAATTACAGTATTTGCTTTATCATCATCAGTAGAATTAGCACAAGATATTTGTGATAATTTAGGTTGCGAAATGGGAAAATCAAAAGTTCACCATTTCGCTGATGGAGAAATCTTAGTTGAAATTGATGAATCAGTTCGTGGAAAAGATGTTTTCATTGTCCAATCAACATCTAATCCTGTTACTGAAAACTTAATGGAAATCTTAGTTTTAGCAGATGCCTTAAAAAGAGCATCAGCTGGAGAAATTACAGCTATCATGCCATACTTTGGATATGCTAGACAAGATAGAAAAGCAAAACCTAGACAACCAATTACATCTAAATTAGTTGCTGATTTATTAACAACTGCTGGTGTTAATCGTGTTGTAACAATTGATTTACATGCTGCACAAATCCAAGGATTCTTCAATATTCCTGTAGATGATATGCAAGCATTACCATTAATCTGTAATTATTTCAAAAATAAAAACTTAGATGATATCTGTGTTGTTTCACCAGATCATGGTGGAGCTACTCGTGCTCGTAAAATGGCAGTTGCTTTAGATTGTCCAGTAGCTATCATTGATAAAAGAAGACCAAAACCTAACGTTGCTGAAATCATGGGTGTATTAGGTGATGTTGAAGGTAAAAACTGTATCATGATTGATGATATGATCGATACAGGTGGAACTATTGTAGCAGGTATTGATATGTTACTTGAAAAAGGTGCTAAAAATGTATTTGTTGCATGTACACACCCAGTATTCTCAGGACCTGCTGTTGAAAGATTGAAAAACTGTTCAGCTAAAGAAGTAGTTGTAACTGATACAATTATCTTACCTGAAGAAAAGAAATTCGATAAATTAAAAGTTGTTTCAGTAGCTTCATTACTTGCTAAAACAATTGAAAGTATTGAAAATAATTTACCAGTAAGTGATGTTTTCCAAGAATTTGATTTCGAAAAATAATATATAAATATAAAGTCTTCCAAGTTGGAAGGCTTTTTTGTTTCATAAGTAAAACATCTATAAAAGTGTAGTTATATCAACAAATAATCATAAAATAGTATCTTTTATGTTACACACCTGAAACAAAATAAAATATTGAAAAATGGAAAAAAAATGCTAAACTCTCTTTAGTTAGTTTAAGCTAACTTACAAAAGGGAGGTCAACATGAAAAAATTATTAAAAATAACATTAGCCCTAATGATGGCATTATGTTTACAACTTACATCATTTAATTCAGTACATGCATTAAATAATGATTTATCAAAAGCAGGAACATATCAAGTTCCAATCAAAAGTTTAACAAGTGCTGCACCAATTCCAGCAGTACAAACAGCTTTTGCAAAAGCATTTGGAGATTCATTAGAAGTAACAGTAAATGAAGATGGAAAAATGCAAGCAATTGCTACTTTACAAAATATGATTATTAATTTAGGGAAAGAATATTATGCAAATGTTCTAACAATTGCTAATGGTACAACACTTTCAACAAAAGTTGAAAAGTCTACACAAGGAATGAATGGACAAACAGTAGATGTAGATGTTCCTGAAAAGATTTTATTTGATTTACCTCAATTAGATGAAAATAATTCAACAGTATTATCTATTACAGTTGATTTTATGAATGCTATGATGGGACAAGGGAATGATTATCCTACAAATGTAACATTAACATTAGATTTAGATAATGTTCAACAATTACAAAAAGAATATGTTTTAGAAGATGGTACATATAATGTTCCAGTTGATGTTTTAAAAGAAAATAGTGATGATCAATCAATGGCAGCTAAGGCAATTGAATCAGCACAAATAAATGTTAACAATAATGAAGTTACTGTTACATTAAAATTAAAAGAAATGACAATGTATGGTCAAACAGCTTCAGTTGATAAAATGGAATATCAATTAAAAGATGGAACATATCAAGAAGCAACAATTATTGAAGAAGAAAATGGACATCCAACAAAGGTTCAATTTAAATTAGATCAAAATGTAAAACTTACAAATGTTAAATTCTATTATGGCGGAAGTAATAGAGGTGCTACTGCTAGATTATCTTTAGATTTAGATCATCTAACAAAAGTAATTCCTTCTAGATTTAATCAAGATGGTACATATAGTGTAGATGTTGCATTATGGAATGCAACAAATGATAAAGCATCTATGGCAGCTGCTGCTTTAGATTCTAAAGCTAAAATTATTGTTAAAGATGGAAAAGCAACAATGTATATTTCTACAAAAGAAATGTCATTTGGAACAATTAAAGCAAGTTTACAAGAATTCTATATTGGAAGTGCTCAAGAAGATTATAAAAATCATAGTGCTACAATTATAGAAAAAGATACACAAGGTAATCCAACATTATGGTCATTTGAATTACCTCATGAAGATGAATATATCAATGTTATGATGAATCCACATGTTGCTATGATGGGTAATATGGATTTAGAAGCAAGAATTAAAGTTGATTATAGTACATTAACATATATTTCAGATAAAACTGAATTAGAAACAAATACTAAAAAAGAAGATCCAAAAGAAAATAATCAAAATCAAGCAAGTAATACAGCTACTGAAAATAAAACAGAAACTACAAAAGATAATCAACAAGAAAGTCAAGCAGTAAAAACAGGAGATCAAGCCCCTATCACAATGATGAGTGTATTAGGTATGATTTCATTGTTTATGTTTGTTGTTTTACAAAAAAAATATGAGGCATAAAATATGCCTCATTATTTCTATGGAGGAATTATGAAAAGAATATTACAGATAAATATTATTGCTTTGATGATGTTGTTATTTTTATCGCCAGTAAATGCTTTAAATGATGGTGCTTATTTAATAAGTCGTTCAACAAGTTATGTTAATCCTCTTACAGGTAAAACAGAAGATGGTGGAGAAAATATTGCTTTAGGTGATAGTATGGTAGGTAATATTGTTGAAGGACAATTATTACTTGAACAAACAGGAGGAAAATATTATATCACTGTAGGACTTGGATTAGCTTCTAATGTTAGTAATGTACGTTTTAAAGTCATGACATCAAGTGGTGCTATGTCTTCTGTATCAGCAACTAAAACAGGAAGTAGTAGTGCAAATGGAGATACAGTTAATCATTATAGAATACAAGTAAGTTCATTAGATATTTATATTAGTCCTATTATGTATGTAAGTCCTATGGGGAGAGATGTTCAGTTTTTTATTAAACCAAATATTTCCTCGGCAATATCTGGAACAGGTGTTTATAACAGCCAAATGATTCCACAAAGCCAAGCACCAACAACATCAACAGAAAATCAATTAAGTACAACAACTCAATCATCAACACCAAAAGCACAAGAGGAAACAACGACAAAAGCTGTTGAAAATACAGAAGCGTCACAAGCTACAGTAGGGACAATTACAAAAGAATCATTAATGGAAAATGCGACAGGGTTAAGTAATCATTTAATTAATTCAAAAGGAAAAGTAGATACAAAATTAAAATTAACTACCAAAAATATAAAAAAGAGAAATCAAAAGGAACAAAAAGCAAGTTCTCATTATTCTTTATGGATTATTGGAGTCTTAGGAGTGATCGTTGTAGGAGGTGTAGTTTATGTTAAAAAAATTAAAAAATAGTTTTATTTTTATTTGTTTAATTTCTTTATTAACCGGATGTGTTAATCAAAATCAAGAAGTCCAAACAAATGAAGAAGTAACAATTGCTGCTACATCTGTTTCTGTAACTGAAATATTAGACCAATTAGATGTACCAGCAAAACAGGTTGTTGGTATTCCTCAAAGTGATAGTTATTCAGTTCCTAAGAAATATAAAAAGTCAACTCAATTAGGAAATGCAATGTCACCAGATATGGAAAAACTTTCTACATTAAAACCAGATCTTATTTTAAGTCCTAATTCATTAGAAGGTGATTTAGCAAGTAAATATGAAAAAATAAAAATAAGTTCAAGTTTTTTAAATTTAAAAAGTTTATCAGGAATGTATAAAAGTATTGAAGAATTAGGAAAATTCTTCAATAAAGAAAAAAAAGCACAAAAACTAATTGATGATTATACAAATTATATGATTTCTTTTAGAGAAAAATATCAAAACAATGTGAGCCCACGTGTACTTATTTTAATGGGTCTTCCAGGAGGAAGTTATGTTGTAGCAACTGAATCTAGTTATGTTGGAGATTTAGTAAAATTAGCAGGTGGGACGAATATTTATGGAGATGGAAATGGGGAAGATTTTGTAAATGTAAGTGTAGAAGATATGTTAAAACAAAATCCTGATCTTATTTTAAGAACATCTCATGCCATGCCAAAACAAGTTATGGAGTATTTTCAACAAGAGTTTTCGAATAATCAAACTTGGCAACAATTTGATGCTGTTAAGAATAATAAAGTATATGATCTAAATAACGAATATTTTGGAATGAGTGCTAATTTTAATTATCAAAAAGGATTAGAAACATTAGAAGGAATTTTATATGAAAATCATTAAAAAGAATCCATTATTATTTATATTAGGTTTAATGATTATTTTAGGAATATGCTTTTTTCTAGCAATTAATATAGGATCAATTAAAGTATCTTTTATACAACTAATGAAAGGTTTATTTATAGAATATAACAAAGATGTAGCAAGTATTTATCAAATACGTTTTCCTAGAGTTATTGTAACAATGCTTGTAGGGTGTGCATTAGCTTTATCTGGATTATTATTTCAAGTTGTTCTTAAAAATCCTTTAGCAGATCCTGGATTAATAGGAATAAGTGCAGGGGCAAATATTGTGAGTCTTTTAGTTGGTATTTTTTTACCTGATTTATATGTATTTAAACCAATGATTACATGTCTAGGAGGCTTAGTAACATTTATTATTATTTATAGTTTATCTTGGAAATCAGGTTTAAATACAACAAGAATTATTCTTGTTGGTGTAGCAATTCATTATACTATGAATGCCATTGTTTCTCTTATAGAAAGTATGTCAGCTTCTATTTCATCTTCAGCAGGAACAATTACTTTATATTCATGGAATGATGTATTTCTTTTAATGATTTATATTGTGCCAATTTTAATAATCTTACTTTTTTTAACACAAGCATGTGATTTATTAGGATTAGAAGATCGTACATTATTATCATTAGGAATCAATGTAAATACATATCGTTTTATTTTATCTTTATTAGCTGTTTTATTATGCAGTATATCTGTTGCTATTGCTGGAATATTAAGTTTTGTAGGTTTACTTGTGCCACATTTAGCACGTTTATGTGTAGGTAATCAACATAAATATCTTATTCCCACAACTGCCTTATGTGGAGCTATTATTGTATTAGTTGCTGATACAATAGGTAGAACATTGATGGCTCCTTATGAAATAAGTGCAGGAATTATTATGTCAATGATAGGTGGTCCAATATTTATCTTATTATTAAAAAGGAGTTTATATGAAAGTTAATCATTTATCTTTTAGTTATAATCATCAATCTTATATGAAAGATATAAATATACAGTTTAAAGATCAAAAAATAACAACCATTATTGGACCTAATGGAAGTGGTAAATCAACACTTTTAATGCTATTAAGTCGTATTTATAAAATACAACAAGGATCAATTGAGTTAGATAATAAAAATATATGGGATTATAAAATTAAAGAATTTGCTAGAAAAGTAGCTGTTGTACATCAAAAGAATCAAGTATATGGGGATTTAAATGTTAGAACAATCATAGGTTATGGAAGATTACCTTATCTTAATTATCATCAATCTCTTTCAAAAGAAGATAAGCAAATAATAGATTGGGCAATAGAAGTCACAAATCTTAAAGAACATCAAAATAAAATGTTAAATAGCTTATCAGGAGGACAACAACAACGTGTTTGGATAGCTTTAGCTTTAGCACAAAAAACACCTATACTTTTATTAGATGAACCAACAACATATTTAGATATTAAAGCTCAAATAGAGACACTTAATTTATTAAGAAAAATAAACAAAGAATATCAAATCACTATTATTATGGTACATCATGATATTAATCAAGCAATTCATTATAGTGATGAAATTATAGCAATGAAAAATGGACAACTGATGTTTCAAGGAAAACCTCATGAAGTGATTAATCAAAAGACTTTAAAAGAAGTTTATGATTATGATTTAAATGTTATAAAAAATAATGAAGAATTATTTGTATTAAATTATCAATAAAAATGTATCAACTTATAGATTTAAGTTGATACATTTTCTTTATGATTGAAAATATTTTTTAATCTCATCAATTTCCTGTTGAGGTAATCCAAGTAATTCTACTGCGTTAGAAAAAGTAGTATTTAAATTATGAATAAGATTTTTTACTACCATGATATTTCTTTTTTTTCTTTCACTTTGTTTCGTTTTTTGAATTGCTTCTCTTTCAATCATTTCTCCTAAGTTACACATCTTTTCTACCTCCTTATCTATTACATTAAATCCATATTCTTTCATGATTCTTCTTTTTTCTTGATAACTTAATACATTATTTAAAAAAGCAACAAGTGGTGTTAGTATGTTATCATAGATTATATACTTTTCATTAGTATCATGTTCTTTGTTTAAGTATATCATAATAAGTACACCTTTGTCATAGGTTTCTATTCTTTCTATTGTTGTTCCATTGATATTTATTTCATCTATCTTATATGCATTGATATGACCATCATTCTTTTTGGCAGATTGTGGTAATATCCAAATTGAATAGACTTTCTTTATATGATTATAATCATAGTCATAATATTCATTTTTCCATTGTGTGGTCATGATTCTTGAGATATAAGTAAGACCTCGTGTAATCAGAGAATAACCTGGATTGGGGTCATTTTGTATTTCAACATTTAGATAGATTCTTTGTGATAAATCAATCGTACAAAGAAAATCATAATTCGTTTTACCACTATAGGGAATAAAGTTTTCTTTATCTAAATGATGAAAAGATTTCTTTTCTTTGATCAATCTTTCAATTTCATTCAGAGTTAAATGTTTTGCTTCATCAATAAAACATTTAACTATTCTACTTAATATTTCTTCATGACAAATAATCAACTTACAATAGTTATCTAATACTAGTTTATGATCAGATGAACTTTTTTCAATTATACCTTCCATAAAATATACCTCCTACTATATATATCGTCTCTTTTTTTGCTTTTTTCTTTAAAAAAATAAAAAATTTTAATTCTTTTAGTCACATAGCTTTTGCTTGACATGGATAAGTGAATGTTATATTCTTATATCATACTAATTATATATGAAATAAATAAATTGGTACAAAATAAAATGGGGGAATTAAAAATGGAAAGAATTACAAGTTTTAGTGTTGATCATCGAAAACTAACTAAAGGAGTTTATGTATCAAGAATTGATGGGGATTTGATTACATATGATATTCGAATGACACAGCCTAATGTTGAACCGGCTTTAAAACCAGAAGCAGCACATACGATTGAACATATTGGCGCAACATTACTTAGAAATGGTAAATATAAAGATCAAGTGATTTATTTTGGACCAATGGGCTGTATGACAGGCTTTTATTTGATTGTGAGAGATTTAGATTTAGAAGTGATTAAAGAAGTTGTAAAAGATGTTTATAGTCAAATTGCCTCTTGGGATCAAGAGATTCCAGGGGCTAAAGAAGAAGAATGTGGAAATTATACATTTATGGATTTAGAAGCAGCTAAAAAAGCAGCTGATTATTTTGTAAACAGTAAATGGGAACATGAATATCATCTATTATAAAGTGGAAACAACAATGAAAAAATTAGGGATTAAATTATTAGCACTTACCTTACTAGCAACTGTGACAACAGGATGTGCTTCATCTAAATAAGAAAATACATGGGATAAAATTCAAGAAAATAAAGAAATCGTGATTGGAGCAGAAGGGACATTTGCTCCATTTTCATATCATGATGATAACGATAATTTAGTAGGTTATGATGTAGAAGTATCAGAAGCGCTTGCTAAAGAATTAGGGGTTAAAATTAAATTTGTAGAAGTTAAATGGGATAGTTTAATTGCTGGACTTGATTCAGATAAATATGATTTAGTAACTAACCAAGTGGCTATTACAGCTGAAAGAAAAAATATGATTTTTCAATTCCACATACATACTCTTATCCAGCAATTATCACTAAAAAAGATAATACAGAAATCACTAAAATGAGTGATATCAAAGGACATAAATTTTCACAAATAGGTCATGGTTTATCCATGACTTTTATGCATCTCTAACATATACTATTTTATTCTTTTTTAAATCTTTAATGATTATTTTAATTTCTTTATTTTTTTTAGTGCTATCTGTTATATAAGATAAATATTTTCCATCTATTGATATTTTTAATGAATATACTTTTTCTTTTGTTAATAAAGTACTTTCTTTATAAGTAAAATCATACATAAATAAACCATCATTTTGGGTGTAATATAGTTTATCTTTATATATATCGCTATTTTCAATTTGTTCATTAAATAGAATTTGATTATCACAATATAACTTATCATCTTGAATATTGTGTAAATAGAGATGATTATTTTTTATATAGAAATAATCACATAATGGAGTATCTAATTTTTCTTTTTTAAATGTATCTAGAGATATTTTAATGATTGTATAATCATCTTGTAGAAAATAAAGATATTGATGATAAATAGAATAACGGTTTGTTAATTTTCCTTTATAAACAACTTTATTATTTTGATTAGTTATTTTGTCACTATAAATAATATAATATCTATTCTTGTTACCAATAATACCTAATATATTCTTATCTGAAATAGGGATATGTTGTTGTTCTATATTCATAAAATTCTTCTGTAAAGAAGATAACTTTTTTAATTTAACATCTTGAAAATCATTATTAAAGAGATATAAATATTCACTTTCATCATCGTCAATAGTATAAAAAAAACCATCTTTTTGAGGAAATACATTAATTAAATTATTACTAGATTCATAAAGATTTCTTATTAAAGAATACTCTTTCCAATCATTTTTATCTATTATCTTATTAGAAAAATAATAATATTCTTTATTTTCCGCAAAGTTAAGTTCATGATAACTATTGTATTGAAAACTAGATGAATTATTTTGATTACTTGAACAACCAGTTATTAATATTAATAAAGAAAGAAAAATCAAGTTCTTTCTTTTTCCTTTAAAAAAAGAAAGAAGAAAGAATATAAAGATAATAATCAATTCAATAATTACTATATGAAAATCTATGCCTAACATTTTTTCACCATAACCTGCAAAATAGCGACCAGGAACAAGAAAACTAATAAAAGGAAAATAGAGAATATGTATACTATTTCCTAAGAAAGCTAAAGGAATATAGACGAAAATAAAAAGTACAAGCAAAATAAAGATATTAGAATGAATAAATTTTTTTAGTAAAATACTTAGACTACATAAAAGATAACTTGCTATATAGTAAAGAAATGTACAAAAGCATATAAATGTTATTAATGAAATATTTGGACAATTTTTTGAACACCAAGGAATATTAATTATTGAAAAATCTAATCTAGAAAAATGTTTAAAAATAAGTATTTTACCAATAGTCATCAAAAATAAAAATAATCCCCATATACAACTAAATACAAATATTTTACTCTTTTTAGCATTCTTAATACCATTAGATGTTGTTTTTTCATAAATCCATATATGATCATCTATTTCTTTTAAATAGATACTATAAATAAGAAAGAAAAGAAAGAGAATGAGAATAAAATCTAGATTGTTAAAATTTAAACAATCAGTATACTTTGTATTAACTATTTCCTTATGTTGAGTATTTTTAATTTTTAAATAATATAAGTAGAAAGAATTTAATGCATCTTTTTTTAAAATATTAGAATTATTTTTTCTTTGTTTTTTTAGATATTCTTTTTGATTAATTTGATGATTTTGATATTCTTTTAAAATATCTTCATTATTTTCATAAGAATCTAATTCTTTTAGAATTTGTTTTTCTTTTGAATTATTTGGAATACCAGAGTATTTATTTATGTATTGATCATAAATTTGTGTAGTAGTATCACGGTTTATTTTTGTTTGATGTAGATTTATATATAAAGTTAAGAAAGATGTAAAAAGTAAAATAAGAATAATGAGTAAACCTTTATTATTTTTAAAAAATAAACGAAAATATAATTTAATTAATTGATACATAATATCTCCTCTTAAATAGAAAATAGGTAAAAAAATTTAAATTTAAAATGATAAATGAAAATAATAAGGAACTCATAAAAATCCTTTGATTATAGATAGAATCATTTAAAGATGAAAAACTAATAATACTTAATAGATTGTTGTTATATAACTGAATTGAAATATAAATAATCAATATAGCAATAAAAAATCCTTTATATTCCTTGTTTAAAAAATGACAAAGAAATAAAAATAAATAAGAGAAAGATAAACACCCAACTAAACGAAAAAAATAATTACAAACAATATAAAAGAATATAGAAATATTATAGGGTTCATACATAAAATGAGATAATGCATAAAGTGGTTGAAATAAACCATTTTTCATTCCTAAAAAATAATAAATAAGATAACTTTCTATTAACAATAATAAAGAAGAAATAAACGTAAATAACAAGATCATTAATATCTTTGATATAAATATTTTCTTTATTTGTTTTCTAGAAATATAAAAATATAAATCTGTTTGTTTTTGTTTTTCATAGATGAATAATTTGATTACTAAGATAATGCAAAATATAAGGGATAATAGATATTGAAAATCTTGGTTCATAAAATTATTGATTAAGGTATAATCATAGTAGTAGCTAAGATTTCTATTTTTTAATCTTTTTTTAAGCGTTATATTTTCTTTTTTCCATTTACTATTTTGAGTTTTTTTAATATTTTCATCTAGAATAGTGATTTTATTTTTAATTGAAGAATGATAATTGATTGTATATTCATAATCTTCTAATAAATTATTACTTATCTGTTCATCACCGAAAACATAACCTGAAAAAGTATTTTTAGACTTGTTTTTGGTATTATAGTTACCATTATTTACTTGTTCTAACATCGTATTATGATAATTAACAAGCCAATCATATTTTTGTTGAGAAATAGGGCCTTCAATTATTTTTAATATTTTTCTTTTTCCTGTATTAATATCTCCATATATATTTTGATAATTGACATATATGATTTGAAAACTGTTTAAGACAAGCAAAAGAATAAATAAGACTTTAACTGATTTAGAACGGAATAATTTATATAATTCACCTTTTATCATAAACATCACCATAATAATAAAGATAAATATCTTCTAAATTTATTTCTTTACAATGTGGGAATAATTCATCTTTATGAGAAAAAAACTTAATTTTATAATCATCGTTAATAGGTACAATAGAAGAAACATGATATGTTTCTATATATTTTTGTAGATCTTTTTTTGAAACAATCGTTTCATAAAAGAATTGTTTTAATGATAATATTAATTCTTGTGGACTTTTAAAATCTAATAATTGTCCGTTTTTAAAGAATATAAGAGATTTAGCTAGATGATCCATATCTTGAATAATATGAGTAGAAATAATAATAATTTTATTTTTTGAAAGATTTCTTAAGAGATTTTTAAGTCTTAATCTTTCAATAGGGTCTAAACCTGTTGTAGGTTCATCTAATAATAAAATTTGAGGGTCATTTATGATTGCCTGAGCAATAGATAAACGTTGCTTCATTCCTCCAGATAATTTTTTAATCTTGATATATTTTTGATCATATAAATTAACTAATTTTAAAGTATGATCTATTTGGTTTTTATCAATTGATTTAAGTGCACAAATATATTCAAGAAATTCATTACAAGTAAGATCAACATATAAAGCAGGAGATTGAGGAACATATCCAAAGACATGATAAAAATCATCACTTAAAAATTTAACTTCATCAATTTCAATTGTTCCACTATCATTTTTAATAAGTCCACATAAAATACTTAAAAAAGTAGTTTTTCCTGCTCCATTAGGACCAATTAATCCATAGATTCCAGATGATAAATGTAAAGTAATATGATCTAATGCTTTTTTGTTCTTATAATACTTTGATAAATCATTTATATAAATATTCATTACTTTACCACCAATGAAGTACTTTCTTCTGGAAGATTACTTGAAAGAGGAATAGCAATAGCTTTTACATTTTTTGTTTTATTTCCTGGTTTATAGCTTAATACTGCACTTTTATTTTTAGGAAGTTCTATATGGTAACTAGATACAGGTTTTAAGTCTTCTAATACCCAAAGAATATAATTATCAGAAATACCACTCATTTTTATAGTAATAGGTTTATTTTTCTTAAAATTTCCTTCTATGTTATTAGGAAATTGAATAAGTAAATTATTATCAAAATAACCTTCTTCATCATGTTTTAATAAATCAGATGTATAATCAATTAAATCATAATTATTATTTAAATCTATAGGATTATTAGCAGTATCTTGATGAATATCAATAAAAGTAGTACCACAAGCCATCATATGTTGTTTATTAGTAAGTTGTTTAAGAGAATCAACAATTTCATAATCAGCTATTAAAAAAGCATGCATATAAAGATGATCACCTTTACTACCAGTATTAGGCATAATAGAAACATGCTCAGTTTTATTAGTGTCTTTTTTTCCTTTAAATGTGTAGACTAAACTTTCTTTATCTTCATGCTTAATCATTTGAGGAATACCATTAATAAATATCATTAAACCAAAATTTGCATCTCTACCTACAACTTCATAATCATAATTAATATCTACATCATTACCATCAAAACTATAACCATCTTCAATATGATGCAATCCAAAACCTACTTTTAAATCAACTGTTTCTTGATTGTTATTTTTTTTGATTGTTATATTTTCTTGTTTGGTACTACATCCAACAAGTAAAAATATACAAAACATACTGAGCATTATTTTTTTCATTCTGTTACCTCTCTTCTTATAAAAGTAGTTTTCTCATTCTGTTTACCTATAATAAATAATTGATGATCAACATATTCAGCAAATAAAATATTATCTAGCTCATTAAAATCATATTTTACATTATTGAAAATAATATAAGGTTTCCAATCATCAACACTTCCTTTTTCTGTAATAATAATCTTTCCATTACTTAAATAACAATTTACAGAATTTTCATAATTAAATTCTAAATCATTAAATCCATTATCATAATAAACAGCAATCTTATCTTTATTAGCACCATAGCCTTCATCTTGATTATGAATAATACTTTTATCTTTAAAAGAACTTAAAGTAACTTGGGGACTATTATATAAACTATAGGTTTGATGATCTATATCTATTACTCCATAACATCCAGAAGTTTGTTGACCTTTTTTTAAATATGTTCCACCAGTATAAATAAGGGATTTATCATTTGTGAAAGCTAATTCCCATATAGCATTTAATTTTCTAGGTGTATCATCTAAAGTAAGAACAGTGCTAACTGAATGAGAATTTCTATCTAATAATAAAACACTTTCTGTATCATAATTCATTTTTACACATGAAATAAATTGACCAGATGATGAAACAGCTAAACTATCATATTCAAATTCATCAAAAAAATTATTTAAATCAATATGATTTTTAAGTTTATGATTTTGAAATAAGAATAAAGTGTCTGTTAGTTGAATAGCATATATATCTTGAAGAACATGTATTTTAGCTTTATTAACAGGCCCATCAAAAATCATTGTGTTTAATAATTCTTTATTTTTTTCTATAGAATAATCATAAACATATGTTTGATTATTTTTTTTATAAACGAATATTAAATTATGATCTATGATTTTAAAATCAATGATTTCATATTTTGATAATTGTTGGTAATCTTGAGTTTTCTTAACTGTTTTTACTTTATGATTATTTGTGGTTTGACAACCACATAGTAATATGACTAAAAAAATTATTATTATTTTTTTCATAGTTAACCTCACTATAGAAAATATCATTTCTGATATATTTAATAGATATTATCGAGAAATGATATTTATTAATTTAATATTGTGTAGATGTATAAACATGATATCCAGTTGTATGAATAGCATCATGTGTTCCATAAAATGTAACTTTAGTTCCAGCATATCCCCAACATTCTAATGTATCTCCAACACCAGAACTATTTGCATGTTGGTTTTGAGTAGAACCAATATTAGTACCAGTGCTAGTTTTTTTAGCTTCTATTTTTATTTTGATAGATTTAACATTTTGACCAATAGTGGTACCACCTTCACACAATTTAGATGATCCACTATTATAAGGAGATATAAATCCTTTTAATGTACCATATGGTGTTGATTTTGTTGTTGATTTAGCAGCGGATACAGAGTTTACATTTCCAAATGCCATAAGTAGTGCGAAACTTAACGTTACAAATAATTTAATTTTATTTTTTTATAATTTAATATTCCTTTCATTAGTTTAGGTTGACGTCTACCTTAATTTTATTATATCTTATATTACTATATTGTCAATAATACCTTTATAATAATAGTATGGTAATTATAATATTATACTGCTATAATTATTTTGGTGATAAAATTATGGCAAAATCAAATAGCTTTTTTAATATTGATATGCTTGTTTTAAGTTTGCTAAAAGTAAGTGATTGCTATGGATATGAATTAGTAAAAAAAATCAAAGAAGTTTCAAATAATACATTAGATATAAAAGAAGGTACACTTTATCCCGTAGTGCATAACCTATTGAAAAAAGAATACATTTCTAGTCGAGATGAAATAGTAAATAAAAAAGTAAGAGTTTATTATCATATTGAACCTATAGGAAGAGACTATCTAGAAAAAACAATTACTGATTTTAGAAAAAATATTAAAGGTGTATTCGATATTATTGAATATGGTGAGGTGGAAAAAAATGAATAAAGATTCAAAAAAATTTATTAAATATGTAAAAAGAATAATTCCTATCCATTCAAAAGATAAAAGAGAATTTATCTTATTATTATCTCAAAGAATAAAAGAATTTTCAGATGATTTAGAGAGATGTACTTATCAGGATATTGTAAATGAATTTGGTACACCTAATGAGGTTGCAGGATCTTATATTGAAAATATGGAAAGTAATGAACTCATAAAAAAACTAAATAGGAAAAAGTTATTTAAATATTTTCTTTTAACACTTCTAATTTTAATAACTCTATTATGGGGATTTAAAATGTATAGATTAAATCAATTATATGAAGAAGCAAAATCAGAAACACATGGTTATATTACTGAAGAAATTATTAAATAAAAGTAGAAAATTTATGAAAAAAATTATATTATTTTTAAGCTTATTTTGTATTTTATGCATACCTTCACAAGTAAATGCTTATAATTATGAAAATATTTCACAGATAGAATATTTGGAAGATGGTTCGTATATTGAAACAACTATATTTGTATCTAATGATTATGCTAGATCTCAAAAAACTGCTAGTAAAATTGCTAGATATAATAGTAGTACGGGCGTTCAACAATGGTATGTAACTGTAACTGGAACGTTCTCATATGGGAATGGATCAGCAAAATGTATTTCATCATCAGTTAAGTCAGGTGTATATAATAATAAATGGGCTATTTCGAGTAAATCTGCTTCTAAATCAGGAGCAACAGCAATAGCATCTGCAACAGCAAAACATAGCTATGATAATACAGCTTATGAAACAAAAAAATTAACTGTTAGGCTTACTTGTAGCTCTACAGGAGTATTATCATAATAATTGAATAGCATTACAAGGTAAATATCAGATTTCATTAAGTTATATAGCATTTGTCATTTTATATAATTGTATGTTTATAATTATATTTAAGTATTTGTTATTTATTGTTTTTGATATGAATTAACTCTCCAGTATTAAAATATAATCCTCAGCTCATAAGTAAAAAAGGAACGACAGAACATGGAATTGGTTTATCAAGTGTAAAATCAACTTTAAAAAAATATAAATCTGAAATATCTTTTTCAGAAGATAAATATTGGTTTACTGTTCTTATAGTTATTGATAAATACGAATATATTCATTAGTATTCATTTAAAAGAAATTGTTCATCTACAATTTCTTTTTTGTTATAATGTGGTAAATGAGGTAATGATATGAAAAAAACAAAAGAAACAATTATTGATGCTTTTTGGCAATTATTAGAAGAAAAACCATTTAATAAAATAACGGTTCAAAACATTGTCGAACGCTGTCATTTAAATAGAAATACATTCTACTATCATTTTCAAGATATTCCTAATTTAGCAGAATATACTGTTAAATCATGGGCGGATCAAATTATTCAAAATAACTATGAATTTGGTTCACCAATGACATGTCTTGTACCACTTATAGAAGAATATAATCAACATAAAAAAGCTTTTCAACATCTTTATAATTCATCACAAAAAGATGAGTTTATTACCTATATGAATCATGTAGCTTTACATATTGTAAAAATGTTTATGAAACAATCTTCTCATTATGTTTTACGAAGTGAACAAGAAAAAGAAACACTTATTCATTTTTATAAATGTTTAATGATAGGTATTCTTATTGATTGGTTAGAAGCACAAGGTGATTATGATTTAAAACCATTTGTTGAACAAATATTTCATTTAATAGAAACAACAATACAGGCTCATTAGGAGCCTTTTTTGGTTAATTCTTTTATTTTGTCCATTTTATGTTGATATAAATAAGACTATAGTAAAAGTAGAAAGAAGGAATGAATATGAAAACCTTAAATAAAGTAAAAATAAGTATATGGATTAATGCCTTAAGTGCAATAGTAATAGGTATATTATTTTTAATAAATCCTCAAGAATCTTTTCAAATTATTACAATACTTGCTGGTATTATTATTACTTTTACAGGAATTATTGATTTTATTTATTATTTTAGTGGTTGGTTAGATATTTATTTTATGAAGAATACATTATTGAGTGGTATTTTAAAATGCGTATTAGGTATCTTTGTATTAACACATATATCAATGATGACAACATTCTTTTCTTATATTTTTAGTTTATATATCATTATTAGTGCCATCTATTGTTTTGAAGCTTATACCTTTATTAAATCAATGGTTAGTTATTCTTTAACTTTTGATTATATTATTGTTACAATTTTAATTTTCACAGGACTTGCAATGTTCTTTTTGAGCCCAAGTACAGTCATTTCCTCTGCTTTTGTGATAGGAATTTTATTCCTTATTAATGGTATTGGAAACTTATTTATTGCTTTAAGACTTACAAAGATTACAAAAGAATATCGTAGATATCTTCAATAGTTTATTCTTTAGTATCATAAATCATAAAAGTGGGCATATATTATAATGAGCACTTATAAAATACCATATTTATAAGCATATATTTGTTTAAATCCTAAAATACGACAAAATATATTTCATATCATTCAAAAAAAACATTGATAAAAAGAACCAAATTATAATTTTAATGAATTAAAAAATTTAGAAATTTGACAAAGAGATAATATTTTGTTAGTATTCACCGGGGTGAGATTTATGTACTTTGATACACATTGTCATTTAAATAGTGAACAATTATATGAAAAAAAAGATGAATTTATTAAACATGCTTTAGATAACCAAGTAGAAATGATGGTTGTTGTAGGCTATGATCTTGAGTCTTCCAAAAAGGCAGTTGAAATAGCAAAAGAATATCCTTTTATCTATGCTGCTGTAGGGATAGGACCTAACGACTGTTTAAACACAACTACTCAAGATTTACAAATCATCGATGAGTACTTAAATGAACCAAAGGTTGTAGCACTTGGTGAAATCGGATTAGATTATTATTGGGATGATGTTCCTAGTGATAAACAAAAAGAGATTTTTCAACAACAAGTAGATCTTGCTAAAAAACATCAAAAACCAATTATTATTCATTGTAGAGATGCTTATGAAGATACTTATGAAGTGCTTAAAAGAAATGGACATCCAGGAATTATGCATTGTTATAGTGGATCAGTAGAAATGGCAAAGAGATTTATTGATTTAGGTTTCTATATTTCATTAGCTGGACCAGTTACTTTTAAAAATGCCAGAGTTCCTAAAGATGTGGCAGAAAAAATAGGTTTAGAACATTTATTAATTGAAACCGACTGTCCTTATTTAACACCACATCCTTATCGTGGTACTTTAAATGAGCCTGCAAATGTTGTGTATATTGCCCAGGAAATAGCAAAGCTAAAGAACATGGAGATAGAAAGCGTTGCAAGTCAGACAACGTTTAATGCTAAAAAAGTATTTGGCATTAAATAGGAGGAAAATTAATGAAAACAATTAAACAAATTATTTCAGATGCAGACCCCCGACTGAAAGGGGTATTAGTGATTATGGTTGTATATGTAATGGTTATGGCGACAACTGTTACATCAGGAGCAACACAAGAAATAAAAGGTTATAAAGAAACAATTGAAATACAGTATCAAGATGGTGGCCAAGAAACTAAAGATTATTTAGTAAGACAAGATACTGTTAAAAATGTATTAAAAGAATTAGATGTAAGCTTAAATGCAAAAGATACAGTTAACAAAGATATGTCTTATATTGTACAAAGTAAGGATTTATTACAAGTTAATCGTATTAACGAAGAAGAAGTAGAAGAAATGCAATATGTATCTTCACAAACAATAGAAACAACTGGTTTACATTTATTTACAACAGAAGTTGTTCAAACTGGACAACAAGGACAAATTAAGAATAAAGTGAAAGTCACTTATGAAAACGGTAAAATAGTAAAGAAAGAATTGTTATCGAGTGAAGTTGTAGCAGAAAAAACAGATACAATTATCGCTCATGGAACAGTTCAACCTGGAGCTTATTTTACTGGAAAACTGACAACATATGGTGGCGATTGTGCAGGAGGAAATGGAACTTCATCATCAGGTATTTCTTTATCACCAACAACTGGTGTTAAAGGAAGTCATAGTGCGAAGTTAAGTTATAATGGTGGAAGTTATTATTGTTTAGCAGCAGATCCATCTATTCCTTTTGGAACAATTATTAAGATTACAAATCACAACTTAGGTATTGAATCAACAGCGTATGGTATTGTTGTTGATAGAGGCGGAGCTATTAAGAAAAATCATATTGATATTTTTAATGGAACAGAAGCTGGCAAATACTTTAAAGGTGGTACGTCAAATAATACACAATTTGAAATCGTATCTGTTGGTAGTGGCAAGAATTTTTGGAAATAGATAACAAGTATATCTCAAATGAGGTATACTTTTTTTGTGGGGTGATGATATGAAAATAGGTGTTATTCAAGCTTCGTCGCAAATAGAAAAAAATACTATTTTATATGAATGTACAAAAGATTATGGGGAAGTTATTAATTTTGGTTGCTTTGAAGATGAAGAAAATTATTCCTATGTTGAAATTGCTTTAGAAATTTGTTTGTTGATTTCAAGTCAAGCGGTAGATTTTATAGTGACAGGATGTTCTTCAGGACAAGGAATGATGATTGCTTGTAATAGTCTACCAAATTTAATTTGTGGCTATTTACCAACACCACAGGATGCTTATTTATTTGGAAGAATCAATGATGGTAATGTGGCTTCTTTACCATTAGGTCTTAACTATGGATGGGCTGGTGAAATTAATTTAAAAGTAACTCTCCAACAATTGTTTGAAGAACCTTTTGGAATAGGGTATCCTTTAAAAGATGCTAAGCGAAAAAGAGAAGATACAAAGAAAATAAAATCTTTAAATCAATTATGTAAAAAAGATATTATTGAGTTTTTAAATGAAATCGATTCATCATTCATTAATAAAGTTTTATCTAAAAAGAATGTAATCGATTATATTTTAGAACAAGGAAAAGATCAAAGAATAAAACAATGGATTTTAAACAGGAGGTAATCCTGTTTTTTTATGAAAAAAGAGTGATAAAACGTACGAAACTCATCTTTTTTTCTCGTCAAAAAAGCAATGTTGGTGTACAATGGAAAAGAATTGAAAGGGAGTGTAAGTGATATGTATGACGTAATAGTTGTCGGAGGGGGACATGCTGGAATTGAAGCCAGTTTAGCACCTTCAAGAATGGGATTAAAAACATTACTTGTCACATCAAATATAAATAATATTGGGTCAATGCCATGTAATACTTCTATTGGTGGACCTGCCAAAGGAATCATTGTAAGAGAAATTGATGCTCTTGGTGGACAAATGTCTAAAACAGCAGATAAGACTTACTTACAAATGAAAATGTTAAATACCGCTAAAGGACCAGGAGTTCAATCTTTAAGAGCACAAGCTGATAAAAAAGTATATCCTCGTTATATGCAAAAAGTGGTTAAGGAACAAGAAAACTTAGATTTAATTGAAGGCATGGTTGAAGATTTAGTCATTGAAGATCAAACAGTTAAAGGGGTTATTCTTGATGATGGAACAACTTATTTATCGAAAACTGTTATTCTAACAACAGGTACTTATTTAAAAGCAGAAATTCTTGTTGGACATAGTAAACATGCTAGTGGACCAGATCAACAAAAAGAATCAAAATTCTTATCTGGAAAATTAAAAGATTACGGATTTAGAATTCAAAGATTAAAAACAGGAACACCACCACGTGTTGAAATCAATAGTATAGATTATTCAAAAACATCATTACAACCAGGAACAAATGCAAAACTAGCCTTTAGTTTTACCACAGATGAATATGTTCCTATTGAAAAACAAACACCTTGTTATCTAACTTATACAAATGAAACAACACATAAAATCATTCATGATAATCTAGAAAAATGTGCAATGTATAGTGGACTTGTTAAAGGAATTGGACCACGTTATTGTCCATCCATTGAAGATAAAGTTGTTAAATTCTCAGATAAACCACAACATCAAATCTTCCTAGAACCTGAATCAAAAGAAATGAATTCAATCTATGTACAAGGTTTTTCAACATCAATGCCACATGATATCCAAGAACAAATGATTCGTACTTTACCAGGATTAGAAAACTGTACAATTTTAAAATATGCTTATGCCATTGAATATGATGCAATTGATCCATTACAATTATGGCCATCACTTGAAACAAAAGTTATTAAAAACTTATTTACAGCTGGACAAATCAATGGAACAAGTGGTTATGAAGAAGCTGCTGGACAAGGATTAATGGCTGGTATCAATGCAACTCTTAAAGTAAGAAATGAAACTCCTCTTGTTTTAAAGAGAGATGAAGCTTATATTGGGGTCATGATTGATGATTTAGTTACTAAAGGAACAAAAGAACCTTATCGTATGCTTACTTCAAGAGCGGAATATCGTTTATTAATTAGACATGATAATGCTGATGAAAGACTTTATGATTATAGTCATCAAATTGGACTTGTTAAAGATAAAGAATATCAAAGATATCAAACTAAAATGAAAGGGATCTATGATGAAATTGAACGTTTAAGTACTATTCGTTTTACCCCAAAAGATGATATCAATGAAATGTTGGAACAAAACAATTCTTCACATTTAAAAGAAGGGGTTTCTGCAAAAGAACTTATTACAAGACCTGAAATCACTTATGATATGATGTTACCTTATATTGATGCACCTGAATTAAGTGAGGAACAAAGAAGAAGAATTACTATTTTAATTAAATATGCAGGATATATTGAAAAAGCTAAAAGACAAGCGCAAAAACAAATCAAAATGGAAGAAAAACATATTCCAGAAGATATTGATTATGAAGATGTTAAAAACTTAGCTTTAGAAGCAAAACAAAAATTATCAGAAATTAGACCACTTACCATTGGTCAAGCTTCTCGTATATCAGGAATCAATCCTGCAGATATTTCAGTTTTATTAATTTATTTAAAACAAAAATATAATGGAGAATAAGAATGAATGAATTAGAATTTCAAAATATACTTAAAGAAAAAGGAATCGAAGTAAGTGAACATCAACTTCAACAATTTCAAAAATATTATGAAATCTTAGTTGAATGGAATGAAAAAATGAATCTTACTGCAATTACGGATAAAGAAGATGTTTATTTAAAACATTTCTATGATTCAATTACGATTGCTTTTGATTTTGATTTCAATAATCAAACCTTGATTGATGTAGGAGCTGGTGCTGGTTTTCCCTCAGTTCCTTTAAAAATCCTTTATCCAAATTTAAAGATTACAATCGTTGATTCCTTAAATAAAAGAATTACTTTCTTAAATCATTTATTTAAAGAACTGGAATTAGATAACTGTCAAGCAGTGGCTGCACGTGCAGAAGAATACGCTAAAGATCATCGTGAAAGTGTTGATATCGTGATGGCAAGAGCGGTAGCACGTTTAAATATTCTTGATGAACTTTGTTTACCACTTGTTAAAAAGAATGGTTATTTCTTATCTTTAAAAGGAAGACAAGCACCAGAAGAAGTAAAAGAAGCTAAAAAAGGTATTCAATTATTAGGTGGACAAATAGAAAGTACACATGATTTTACACTTGCAAATCACGATGATTTTAGAAGTAATATTATTATTAAAAAAGTAAAAGAAACACCAAAGAAGTATCCAAGAATGTTTTCTAAAATAAAAAAGAGTCCATTGTAGGAGGGTATCATGTTTAATAATAAATTAAAAAATATAGATATTAATAAAATACAAGCAAATGAGAATCAGCCAAGAACTGTTTTTAATGAAGAAAAAATTGAAGAATTAGCTGCTTCTATTAAAGAAAATGGTTTAATACAACCTATAGTTGTAAGAAAAGTAAATGGAATTTACCAAATTATTGCAGGTGAAAGAAGATATCGTGCTTGTTGTTCTTTAAATATGAAACAAATACCATGTATTATTGAAGATTATGATGATAAGCAAACACAAACACTTGCTATTATTGAAAATATTCAAAGAGAAGACTTATCACCATTAGAAGAAGCAAAAGCTTATCAAGCTTTAATTAAAGAATATGGTTATAGTCAAACAGAGCTTGCAGATATTGTTGGTAAAAAACAATCAACGATTGCGAATAAATTAAGATTATTAAAATTAAGTGATGATGTTAAATTTTCTTTAAATCAAAAACAAATAACAGAAAGACATGCTAGAGCAATGCTTTCATTAAATGAAGAAAAACAACAAGAAGTCTTAAGAGAAGTTTTAAAGAAAAAACTAACGGTGGCTGATACAGAAAGACTTATTAAAAAAGAACCAAAACCTAAAAAGAAAAAAGCATCAGCCGATGTTAAAAAAACAATTTCAAGAAATGTGAAAATTGCTTTAAATACATTACAACAAGCAATTGGAATGATTGAAAAAACAGGAACATCACTTCAACAAGAAACAGAAGATTTAGAAGATGAATATGTTATTACAATTAGAATACATAAGTAGAGGGTTAAGATGAAGTTACTAGCAACAGATATGGATGGAACATTTCTAAGAGATGATAAATCCTATAGTGAAGAATTTAATGATTTATATAATCAAATGTTAAAACAAGGAATTCAATTTGTAATTGCTTCTGGCAATCAATATGAAGCATTAGTTTGTAAATTTGATGATGATATTAAAGATGATCTTTATTATCTTTGTGAAAATGGAACAAAGATTGTCTATCGAGGAGATGTTATTTATAAACATTGTTTAGAAACTGATGATTATCAACATGCATTAAATATTTTAAAAGAAGATGAAGAATGTATGTTAGTTGTATCAGGAGTAAAGCGTGCTTATATTTTAAAGAAGTTTGAAGATAGAAAAGATTTTATTACATTATTTATTAAAAATATTGTTTTTGTAGATTCATTTGATGAAATAGATGATGAGATATTAAAATTTTCAGTTGCTAACTTTGATGGTAAAATTGAAGATAGACTTGAAGTGATCAAGAAAAGGATAAATCCTAAATTTAGAGTTGTAACCACAGGAAATGTTTGGTTTGATATTTTTTATAAGACAATTAATAAAGGAACTTCCTTACAACATCTTCTAGATTTGTTAGGAATATCTAATGAAGAAGCAGGTGCTTTTGGTGATCAAATGAATGATTACGAAATGTTACAAACTGTAAAATATGGTTATGCGATGGCTAATGCCATGCCACCTGTTAAAGAGGTTGCTTATCAAGTGATTGATAGTAATGAAAATGATGGTGTTATTTTAAAAATAAAAGAAATCTTAAAAGGTAACTATTAAACAATGCGTAAGCATTGTTTTTTTTGTATAATAAAGACGTTAAAACAAGGAGGAAGACTATGAAACCAAAATTACATTTTACAGCACCTTATCATTGGATCAATGATCCAAATGGACTTATTTATTATAAAGGAAACTATCATATCTTTTATCAACATTTCCCATATGATAATAAATGGGGAACAATGCATTGGGGACATGCTATTACAAAAGATTTTGTCAATTTTGAACATCTTCCAATTGCTTTATATCCATCTAAAGATTTTGATAGAAATGGATGTTTTTCAGGATCAGCAATTGAAATAGATGGCCAACTTTATCTTTATTACACAGCTATTAAATACGCTAAAGAAAATCCAAGTAATGTACACAATCAATATAGTGATGATGATTTAAGAGCCTCACAAGCACTCGTTGTAAGTAGTGATGGAATTCATTTTGATAATGTTAAAAATAAAAAACAAATCATTCCCATGATTCAAGAAGGATTTATTGGAGATTATCGTCATACCAGAGATCCTAAAGTATGGAAAAAACAAGATGGAAAATATGCCATGGTTATTGGGAGTAAAGTAGCTTATGAAAATGACTACTGTGGAAAAGCACTTTTCTATGAAAGTGAAGATGGAATTCATTTTGAATATAAAAACAGCTATCAAGAACCAACTATTGGAAATATGTGGGAATGTCCAGATGTCTTTAAAATCAATAATCAATTCTTTATGATTTTCTCACCAGAAAATACGGATCAACCACCAAAACCAAATAGTAATGCGCGTTATATGCCGATTGATTTTGATGAAGATACTCTTACTATTAAAGATCATGGTGATTGGCCTTATTTAGATCATGGTTTAGATTTCTATGCCCCACAAACATTTTTATCTAAAGATAATGAAAGATTATTACTAGGATGGCTTAGAATGAGAAAACCCGTTCAAGGAGAAGAATGGATTGGGATGTTTATTATGCCAAGAATTCTACATGAAAAAGATGGTAAAATCATTCAAGAATTGTATCCTAAAATAAAAAACTCATTTAATCATGAAGTTCAAGAAATTTCATTTGATCAACCATTCCAATTAAAGACAACACTTAATAAGGATAGTTCTTTAAATCTTGGTGGTTTTAAAATTGATATTCAAGATGATTGTCTCCATTTAAATAGAGAAGAAGTATCTATTCAAGAAAATAAAGTATGTAATGATGTTGTTTCACCTAAGTTACAAGGGCATTATGATATTGAACTTTATTATGATCATCATGTTTTTGAAATTTATATTAATGGTGGTGAATATGTGATGTCACAAGTTGTTTATGATTTAAATGATCAAGTTATTATTCAAAATACAGAGTATAAAGTCTATGTCAGATCATTATAAATTCTTTAGTCATAAACAATGTGAGTATTATCCTTGTCATCAATTAGATGAAATTAATTGTTTGTTTTGTTATTGTCCATTGTATATTTTAAAAGATTGTAAAGGCAATTATAAAATGATAGGGGATATAAAAGATTGTAGTGGATGTACTTTACCACATCAAAAAGAAAGCTATGATTATATTATTTCTCGTTATCAAGATGTTGTAAAAGCTTTTCAATTACTTGACAATAAAGATACAAATGATAAGATAGAAGCACCAGGGGGTATTGAAGACAATGCTGGATAAGGTTTAGACCTTATCCATTTTTTTTTAGGAGGAAATTATGGAACAAAGACTTTTAAAGCATTAATGATATTTGCTTTACCTTATATGTTTTCAAACTTATTACAAGTATTCTATGGGTCGGCAGATTTATTTGTTGTAGGACAATTTGGACATACCTTTGATGTTTCTGGGGTTTCGATAGGAAGTCAAGCCATGGCTTTAATAACAAACCTTGTTTTAGGATTGACTACAGGAGTTACGGTTTTATTAGGACAATACCTAGGAAGTAAATCTTATCGTGATCTATCAAAGACCATTGGAGGGGCTATTGTTTTATTTTTAATCATTGCTTTAGTTTTAACTTTTGTGATGTTGTATTTTAATAATGAAATTACACTTTTAATGAATACACCAAAAGAAGCTATTGAAGCAACGAAAAGCTAATTAAGTATATTATCTTTATTGTCGGATATAATGTTGTCAGTAGTATTTTAAGAAGATTAGGGGATAGTAAAACGCCTTTATTATTTGTTTTTATTGCGTGTATCATTAATATTATTGTTGATTTTGTTTTAGTAGGATATTTTCATTTGGGAACAAAAGGGGCTGCCATTGCCACTGTATCAGCACAAGGGTTTTCTTTTCTCTTTGCATTAGTTTATTTATGTAAAAAAGGAATTGGTTATTCTTTTTATAAAGAAGATATTTGTTTTTCAAAATATATTCAAAAGATTATGCAAATAGGTTTTCCTTTAGGATTACAAAGTGTACTTGTTAATATATCATTTTTAATTATTACGATTATTGTTAATCAAATGGGATTAATAGCTTCAGCTTCTTTAGGTGTTGTTGAAAAATTAATGGGATTTTTAATGTTACCAGCGATTGCCTTAGGAAGTGCTTTAGCTTCTCTTATTGCTTTAAATGTAGGAGCTAAACAATATAAACGTGCAAAACAAACATTAAAATATGCAATCATGATTTCTCTTGCTTTTGCTATCATTGTAACAACGATGTGTGAAATCGATGGAACAATACTTACGTGTATTTTTACCAATAATCAAGATGTTATTAAAAATGGTGACTTGTATTTAAAAACGTATTCTATTGATTGTTTACTTACAAGTTTTCTCTTTTGTATCAATGGCTATTTAAATGGTTACGAAAGAACTGTCTTTACGATGGTACATAGTTTAGTAGCGACTTTTGTTGGAAGAATTCCTTTAACTTTATTATTTTCTAAAATACCAAACGTAACACTATTCCATATGGGAATTGCAGCTCCATTATCTACAATGATTTCTTTAGTAATGATCTTTATTTATTTTAAGAAAACAAAATTTAATAATATTAAAGAGAGATAAGTTACATTAATACATAGAAAAGAGAAATTCTTTATTTTTTTGCAACAATATATCTTTTTTATAAATTCTATTGCTTAGTTTATTTTAAATCTTTATGATTGAAGATAGGTGATGAAAATGATTAAAGCGATATTTTTAGATATTGATGGAACATTGATTTCAGGGAAAAGACCTTCTATAAAAAAAGAAGTGATTGAAGGATTAAAACAAGTAAGGAAAAAAGGAATTCAATTGTTTATAGCCAGTGGAAGACATATGTTAGAGCTAGAAGAATTAAAACTTGTTGAACAGTTTGAATTTGATGGCTATCTTTTATTAAATGGTGGCTATTGTATAATAGGTTCACAAATTATTTATGATAATAAAATACCTCAAGAGGATTTAAAAGAAATTGTAAAGATTGTAAAAGAAAACAATTATCCTTGTTTATTTATTGAAAGCAATCAAATGTATATTACTCATGTAAATCAAAGAGTCATAGATGCTCAAGCATCTGTTTCAACAATGATTCCACCAATAAGTAATCAAATCAATATAGATAGCATTTACCAAGTAGATCCTTATGTAGATGAAAAAGGAATAAAAGAAATTATAAAAAATACCAAACATGTCAAAGTCACAAAATGGCATGACTATGCCTATGATATTGTTCCCAAAACAGGTGGAAAAGCAGCGGCTATACAAGCTGTTTCAAAACATTTTGGTTATCAAAAAGAAGAATTAATGGCTTTTGGTGATGGACATAATGATATTGAAATGTTAGATGTCGTAGGTTATCCTATTGTGATGGAAAATGGCAGTGATGAAGTAAAGCAACATGCATGTTATATTTGTGATGATGTTGAAAAAGAAGGAATTTTAAAAGGATTAAAACATTTTAATCTTATTGACTAGGAGAAAAGAGTATGAGAAGAAAAGATAGAGAAATTACTGATTTTGATGAAATGATGAAAATTATTGCAAAGTGTGATACTTGTCGTTTAGCACTATTTGATGATGAATTTCCTTATATCGTTCCTTTAAACTTTGGAACAGATGTAGAAGAAGGACAACTTTATCTATATTTTCATAGTGCCAAAGTAGGAACAAAACTTGATTTAATAAGAAAAAATAATAAAGTGACTTTTGAAATGGATTGTGAACATAACATCATTATGTATGATGAAAGAATGTCATGCACAATGGGTTATGAAAGTGTCATTGGACATGGTATTGTAGAATTTGTTGAAGATGAAAATAAGATTAATGCGTTAAAAATCTTAATGAGGCATTATCATGAAGAAGATTTCAAATTCAATGAAAAAGTCGCAATGATGACAGAAGTTTTCCGTGTAAAAGTATTAGACATGACAGGTAAAAGAAGAGATAATATTCATCCTGAAGAAAAAGTAAAAAGACATATTACATTAGAGTAAAACCTTGGCATTGCCAAGGTTTTTAAAACTGATAAACATCTTCACCTAATAGATTTAAGGCATTTAAATCAATAATTTGATAAGTACCACGTTTAATTTTCTTTATGTATTTCTTATCTAAAAATAATTGAAGAACACGTTGGAGTTGACGATAACTACAACCAATCAATTCAGCAACGACTACAAAATTATCTTGAACAATATAATCTTTATGAGAAACAATAAAATAAGCCGCTAATCTATTTTCAACAGGATAATTTAATGAAATAGATTGATTTTGAGTTGATTTAGAAAGCTTGCTGGCAAGATTTTTTGCGATGGCTTTCATAAAGAAAACATCATTCATTAATATTTCATGATATTTAGAAAGGGAAATAGTTGCACAAATACAATCTTCATAAGCAATCACATTATTAATAATAGGAGATTGAGTGATAAATTCTAAATCACCAATAATAGAGTAGGGACTATTAAAACTGCATAACATACTATTTCCATTCGCATTAATATGGTTTACTTTCACTTTTCCTCTTAAAAGAATATAAATATAATTAAGCTTTTCACCTTGATGTAATAAATATTCGTCTTTATTTAATTTTTTGATTTCAATATATTGATAATTATCAACGTGAAGAATTTCTAATTTTTTTAATTCATTTAAATAATTCATCTAAATCACCACTACAAATATGACATATGTCGTATTTATAATCAAGTTCAATCACTATAATTCTTTCTGGAGGTGATCTTGATGGATTTTGTATTAGCCACATTATGTGGGATTATTGTAACGACAATGAATGTATTTAATGGGCAATTATCAGATTATACAGGGGTCTATTTATCAACAGTTATCATTCATTTAGTTGGTTTAGTTACTTTTTTAATTATTATGAAAATCAAAGATAAGAAAGTTTGTTTTAAAAAACAAATTCCTTTATATATGTATTGTGGAGGATGTATTGGGGTATTAACTGTTATTTTTAATGTTTTTGCGATTGGTAAGATAGGAGCTTCTTTAATGACAGCACTAGGATTATTAGGACAAATGATGACATCTTTGTTGTTAGAAAATAAGGGATGGCTAGCGACATCTATTCGAAAATTAAATATAGGAAAGATCATAGGATTAGCAGTTGTTTGTTTAGGAATAGGAGTGATGTTATTATGATTTCTATTATATTTTCTATTCTATCAGGAGTTACAATTGTTTTAAGCCGTAGTGTCAATGGGATGCTTTCTAAGAAAATAGGTGCTTATCAAGGAACGTTTTATAATTACTTTACAGGCTTTATGACAAGTTTGATTTTAATGCTTGTGCTTATGATTGTTGGTGTTCAACATATAAATATTTCTTTAGATAAAACGAATTTGATGATGTATTTAGGTGGAATCATAGGGGTTTTTAATATCTTGATTTTAAATATTATTGTTCCTAGAATATCACCTGTTATCCTTACTTTATTAAGCTTTATTGGACAACTTGTCAGTGGGATGGTGATTGATGCTTTTGTATATAACATGTTTTCTATTTCAAAGATTTTAGGATGTTTGATTGTTATTGCTGGTTTAGTGATTTATCAATTAAGTGAAGAAAAAGCATAAAAGAAGATCAGTTTAGATCTTCTTTTTGCTTAATATGAGTTTTTCTTTTTCTGATCTTTTTAATTGTTTAATTTGATACTCTCTTTTTAAAGCCTCGCTTTTATGTTCAAAAGTTTCAAAATAAACAAGTTCGACTGGTCTTCTTGCCTTTGTATATTTAGCACCTTTACCAGCGTTATGGGCTTCAATACGCTTTTCTAACTGATTTGTCCAACCAGTATAAAGTGTTTGATCACGACATCTTACGATATAAACGTAATTATTTTGTTGTTGAGCCAAAGCCACCATTTCTTTCTTCAGTGACATCATCATCTTCAACAATTCCAAATTCAAAGAAAATACCTTGAACCATTCCTTGTCCTGCTTTTAAAGAAAGAGATTTATCTTCATTACTATCATTTGTAAGTTTTACAAACATATGACCTTCATTATCACTATTATAATAATCACTATCAATAATACCTACTGTATTATTAAGTTGTAAACGATATTTAAATCCTAAACCACTACGAGGATATAAACCTAATACCCAACCATTTTCAATATGTACACGAATACCTGTAGGAATTTTAATAGTTTGTCTTGGCTTTAATTCAAAATCAATAGGACTATAGAAATCATATCCAGCTGATCCTTTTGTGGCGCGTTTTGGAAGTTGGATGGAATGATAGATTTCTTCTACTTCTTTTTCATTATATTGAGGAAATGAATCCATGAAATCATTTTTAAATTGGTTATATGATACTTTTTCAAATTTTGCGATTTTTTTCATATTTTTTCTCCTTTTTACTTTTCTATTATAGAATAAAAATGAAAACAAGAAAATAAATAATTTCCTCACTTGACAGAGGGGGAGGAGATTGTTATTATATGTGTAAATTACAAGATGTAGTATTAAATACTACATAAGATAGTTAAAAGAGGTAATGAATATGAAAAGAACAAAATTAGATGATCGTGTTTTACCTGTTTATACAAAAGGTGAAGAAATATTTAATATGGTAACTCATATTGTAGGTGGGGCGATGGGGATAGCCGCATTAGTTTTATGTATTATCTTTTGTCATGATGGTTATGGCTTATTTTCAGGGATTGTTTATGGAATTTCGATGATTCTTCTTTATACAATGTCAGCTATCTATCATGGTTTATCACCTAAGCTTAAAGCAAAGAAAGTTTTCCAAATTATGGATCATTGCAGTATCTTTGTATTGATTGCGGGAACTTACACACCGGTTTTACTTTGCTCAATAAGAGAAGTTGATGCTAAATGGGCTTGGATTTTATTTGCAGTCATATGGATCATGACAGTGATTGGAATTACGTTAAATGCAATCGATATTAAAAAATATCAAACTTTTTCAATGATTTGTTATTTGGTGATGGGTTGGTGTATTATTTTTAAAATCAATCTCTTACCACAAGCAATAGGAATGAATGGTATTTGGTTACTTGTTTCAGGAGGACTTGCTTATACAATTGGTGTTATTTTCTATGTGTTACAAAATAAGATTAAATATATGCATAGTATTTGGCATTTATGGATTTTAGTTGGTTCTATCTTACATTTTTTATGTATTATTTTGTATGTTTTATAAAAATCATAAATATTAATTTAATGAAATCCTTTGTTTATATGAACATTGGATTTTTTATTTTGTAAAAACGTAAAAGAACTATAAAATCAATATTATTTGTGATAGAATGGATTGGACGTCGAATTATTTTAAGTAAAATAATTCGAAAAAAAAGTATGGGCCAATAGAGCATAAAAGTATATATTTTTTTTTTGATTAGTTATAATACATATACGAAATAAAAATAAGGAGGCATTTGGCGTGAAAATAATTAAAAGAAATGGGCAAGAAGCAATTTTTGATGAAGTAAAAATTACCAATGCAATTATTGGTGCTAATAAAGAAGTTGTTGAAACAGAAAGACTTTCTGAAGAAGAAATAGATAATATTACAAATGACATTAAATATAAATGTCAAAAAATGAAAAGAGCATTAAGTGTTGAAGAAATTCAAAACTTAGTAGAAGATGAATTAATGAAATTAAATGCTTTTTCTGTTGCCAGAAAGTATATTACATATCGTTTTCAAAGAGCACTAGCAAGACAATCTAATACAACTGATGATCAAATTTTAAGTTTGATTGAATGTGCAAATGAAGAAGTTAAACAAGAAAACTCTAATAAAAACCCTACAGTAAATAGTGTACAAAGAGATTATATGGCTGGAGAAGTTAGTAAAGATTTAACAAGAAGAATTTTACTTCCAGAAGATATTGTAAAAGCACATGATGAAGGATTGATTCATTTCCATGATGCTGATTATTTCTCTCAACATATGCATAACTGTGATTTAGTAAATCTAGAAGATATGTTACAAAATGGAACAGTTATTTCAGAAACAATGATTGAAAAACCAAAGAGTTTTTCTACTGCATGTAATGTAGCTACTCAAATTATTGCTCAAGTAGCAAGTTCTCAATATGGGGGACAAAGTATTACATTATCTCATTTAGCACCATTTGTTGATGTAAGTAGACAAAAGTTTAGAAAAGAAGTTAAAGAAGAATTTGAAACTATTGGTTTAGAATTAGATGATGAAAAAATCAATGCTTTAGCTGAAGAACGTTTGAAAAAAGAAATTACTAAAGGGGTACAAACAATTCAATATCAAGTTGTTACTTTAATGACAACAAATGGACAAGCACCATTTATTACTGTCTTCATGTATTTAAATGAAGTACCTGAAGGACGTTTAAGAGATGACCTTGCTATGATTATTGAAGAAACACTTAAACAAAGAATGAAAGGTGTTAAAAATGAAAAAGGTGTTTATATTACACCAGCATTCCCTAAATTAATCTATGCTTTACAAGAAAACAATATTGAACCTAATAGTCAATATTATTATTTAACAGAACTTGCTGCAAGATGTTCAGCAAAACGTTTAGTTCCTGATTATATTTCTGAAAAAGTAATGAAAGAATTAAAAGTTGATCAAAATGGAAATGGTCAATGTTACCCATCAATGGGATGTAGATCTTTTTTAACACCATATATTGATGAAAATGGTAAACCAAAATATTATGGACGATTTAATCAGGGTGTTGTGACAATCAACTTAGTTGATGTGGCTTGTTCATCAAAAAGAGATATGAACAAATTCTGGCAAATATTTGATGAAAGATTAGAATTATGTTATAGAGCTTTAATGTGTAGACATGAACGTTTAAAAGGAACACCTAGTGATGTAGCTCCTATTTTATGGCAACATGGAGCATTGGCTCGTCTTAAAAAAGGTGAAACAATTGATAAATTATTATACGGTGGTTATTCAACAATTTCTCTTGGATATGCTGGATTATATGAATGTGTTAAATATATGACAGGTAAATCACATACAGATCCAAGTGCAACACCATTTGCTATTGAAGTGATGCAACATTTAAATGATGCATGTACAAAATGGAAAGAAAAAGAAAATATTGATTTCTCACTTTATGGAACACCAATTGAATCAACAACTTATAAATTTGCGAAATGTTTACAAAAACGTTTTGGTAAAATTGAAGGTGTTACAGATAAAAATTATATTACAAACAGTTATCATATCCATGTAACAGAACATATTAACGCCTTTGATAAATTAACATTTGAATCTCAATTCCAAAAATTATCACCAGGTGGAGCTATTTCTTATGTAGAAGTTCCAGATATGCAAGATAATATTGATGCGGTATTAGCAGTTATGAAACATATTTATAATAATATTATGTATGCTGAATTAAATACAAAGAGTGATTATTGTATGGCTTGTGGATATGATGGAGAAATCCAAATTGAAAAAGATGAAAATGGTAAACTTATTTGGGTATGTCCAAACTGTGGAAATAAAAACCAAGATATGATGTCTGTTGCTAGACGTACATGTGGTTATATTGGAACTCAATTCTGGAATCAAGGAAGAACACAAGAAATCAAAGAACGTGTATTACACTTATAGAGATGAAATTTTCATCTCTTTTTTTCTATTTATTAACCAAAAACCAAAGAATGGAAAATGGTAAACAAGAAATCTTGAAGGTATTAAAAAATCTTTAGAGGGCTCTCTTAAAAGATTAAAAACAGATTATATTGATTTGTATTATTTACATCGCGTTGATCCTAATGTACCAATTGAAGATATTGCGTATTTAATGAAGGATTTTATTAAACAAGGAAAAATCAAACATTGGGGATTATCAGAAGCAGGAATTGAAACCAAGCCCATGCAATATGTCCTTTAACAGCCGTAGAGAGTGAATATTCAATGATGTGGAGAGAACTAGAAAACAAACATATTCCTTTATTTGAAGAATTAGGAATTGGTTTTGTACCTTTTGCTCCATTATGTAAAGGATTTTTAAGTGACGCTTATGATAAAAATGGTTTTCATGTAAAATTAAATGCACCAAGATTTAGTGAAGAAGCGCTTAAAAAGAATCAAGTAGTTGTTGATTTAGTTAATAAAATTGCAAAAGAAAAAAAGGCAATAGTTGCACAAATTTCTTTGGCTTGGGTATTAGCACAAAAAGATTTTATTGTACCTATTCCAGGAACAACAAAGTTGGAAAGATTAAAAGAAAATATTAAAGCAACCGAAATCAAATTTACAAAAGCAGAAGTTGAATCAATGAATGAAGCATTATCTCAAATGGATATCGAAAGTAGAAGATTTGAACCAGATTCAGATTTTGAAAAAAGAGTTGGTTTATAAAGGCGAGACATTCTCGCTTTTTTTATTATGAAAAAAATTTAATGAATTAATAAATTTGTAAAAATATGTCGATTATATCCAAAAAATATGTAATACTGAAAGAAGTGAGGAAAGGAGAATAAGGTGAAAGACATTTATTTATTACTAACAAAATCAGATACTTTTGTTTCTAAAGCAATTTATTTAATGACGCAAGACAGTTATACACATATTTCTATCTCTTTTGAAGAAAATTTACAACCGATGTATAGTTGTGCTAGAAAATATACTTACTCTCCAATTCCTGCAGGAATTAGAAATGAGTCATTTGAAAAGGGATTCTATAATAAAAATCAACATATTCCTTGTGCATTATATAAACTTACTGTTAAGAAAGAGATATATTATAAGGCAAAATTTATTTTAGAATCTATTTTAAATCATTCTCAAGATTATAAATATAATTTAATGGGATTGATCTTATGTAAATTGGAAGTTCCATATCGTAGAAATCATTATTATTTCTGTTCAGAATTTGTAAGTGAAATCTTGGCTTATAGTCAAGCTATAGAATTACCTAAGCTTCCTTGTTTAATGAAACCATCGGATTATTTATTATTTGAAGAATTAGAGTGTTTATATCAAGGAAATATTGGAGAACTTATAAAATATAGAGATTTATGTTAAAGGATGATACATCCTTTTTATTATATCAATAGAATCTATAAAGAATTGTTGTATAATAGGAAAATATGAAAAGAGGAATTGAAATGAATTATGCAGAAATTAAGAATTTTGATATCGCTAATGGCTTAGGAGTTAGAGTTTCTTTATTTGTATCAGGATGCACGCATCACTGTAAGAATTGTTTTAATCAAATGACATGGGATTTTAAATATGGAAAAGAGTTTAATCAAGAAGTAGAAGATTTAATTATAGATTATTTAAAACCAGAACATATAACAGGATTGTCTTTACTTGGAGGAGAACCAATGGAACCAAGTAATCAAAGAGCGTTATTACCATTTATTAAAAGAGTGAAAGAACTTTATCCACAAAAGGATATTTGGTGTTATACAGGTTATCTCTTTGATCAAGAACTTTTAAGTGAAAGTCGAGCAAGATGTGAAGTAACTGATGAATTGTTATCTTATATCGATGTTCTAGTAGATGGTAAGTTTATTGAAGAACTTAAAGATTTAAGTTTAAAGTTTAGAGGATCGTCTAATCAAAGAATTATAGATGTTAAACAAAGTTTAGAAAAAGATGAAATTATTTTATATAAAGATTTGAATGAAAATAGAAATTTTCAAAAATATGAATAAGACGATATACACTACATAATTAGATAAAATTATGCTATAATGTTTTCGTTAATTATAGAGGGAGTAGAATATGATAGGATTTTATAGTTACACTGTCATTCTTACATATTTATCATTAGTTTTTGCGATGGTAGGAATTCACTTATCTGTCATAGGTGTTTATCAATGGTCATTTATTTGTTTAATGATGTGTGGTATTTGTGATACTTTTGATGGAATGGTAGCAAGAAGTAAGAAGAATCGTACAGAGGAAGAAAAGAAATTTGGTATTCAAATAGATTCTTTATGTGATCTTATTTCTTTTGGTGTTTTTCCAGCAATACTAGGATATAATTTAGGATTATCTTCAGTAGGATGGCTTGCTATTGAAATACTTTATGTATTAGCAGCAGTTATTCGTTTAGCTTATTTTAATGTTACTGAAGAAACAAGACAGCAACAAACAACAGAAAAAAGAAAGTATTATCAAGGTTTACCAGTTACAACTTCAGCCTTTATTTTACCTTTTGCATTTGCTTTAAGATATGTTATTTTTGGTTTAGATTACTTATATGGAACTTTAATGTTAATTACAGGTATTTTATTTGTTGTTGATTTTAAAGTGCCAAAATTAAAAGGGAAAGGACTTATTGCACTTGGTGTTCTAGTTGTTGTAGAACTTGTGCAAATTCTTTGTTTTTCATGATTAAAGATCGTCAAGGACATATCGTTAAAGAATTAGAGGGTCAAAATAAATTATTAAAAAAATTATATAGCACATCTGCTGGTAGATGTGCTTTAAAAATCTTAGTATCACCATTTGTTACGCACTTAGGTGGTTTATATATGTCTTCACCATTTTCAAAGACAAGTATTTCTTCGTTTATTAAAAATAATGATATTGATATGAGTCAATATGAAGAAAAGAAATATAAAAGTTATAACGATTTCTTTACAAGAAGAATAAAGGATGGTCAAAGACCATTTGACGACTCTAAAGATGTATTGATGGCACCTGCTGATAGTAAACTTACTTATTATCCAATAAATGATGATACGATTTTAGAAATCAAGGATACAAAATACCAATTAAAAGATTTATTACAAGATGAAACATTAGCTAAAGAATATGATGGTGGAATATGTCTTGTATTTCGTTTAGCTGTTGATGATTATCATCGTTATAGTTATGTAGATGATGGTCAAATTGTTTCCCATAAGAAAATCAAAGGTATTTTTCATACTGTTAATCCTATCGCAAATGATTATTATCCTATATACAAAATGAATAGTAGAGAGTACACTGTGATTGATTCAAATAACTTTGGTAGAATGATTCAAATGGAAGTAGGAGCAATGATGGTTGGTAAAATTGTCAATTATAAACATAGTATTGCTACTAAAGGAGAAGAAAAAGGTTATTTTGAATTTGGTGGATCAACAGTTGTATTGATTTTGAAAAAAGATACTGTCAAAATAGATGATGATATTATAAATAATTCTAGTGAGAACATTGAAACAAGAGTATTACTAGGACAAACGATAGGACATAAAGGGGTGTAAAGATGTCGAAGGTTATAGCAATTACAAATCAAAAGGGTGGTGTTGGTAAAACAACGACAAGCGTTAATTTATCAGCTGCACTTGCGAAGATGAATTATAAAGTGTTACTTATAGATATGGATCCTCAAGCAAATGCAACACAAGGTATTGGTATCGATAGAGATTATATTGAATTATCAACATATCATGTTTTAACAGGAGAAGTTGGTTTAGAAAGAGTAATTCAACATTCTTATATTGAAAATCTAGATGTTGCACCAGGAGAAATAGATTTAGCGGGGATAGATTTAGAATTAGCACATGTAAAACAAGGAAGAGAAGTGCGTTTAAAACAATCATTAGATAAAATTAAAGATTATTATGACTTTGTTTTTATTGATTGTCCACCAGCCCTTGGTTTATTAAATACAAATGCATTAACTTCATGTGATACAGTACTTATCCCAGTACAATGTGAATACTATGCACTTGAAGGTTTAACACAATTGTTAAATACAATTAAATTAACACAAAATCATTTTAATAAAAAACTTTCTATTGAAGGTTTATTATTAACAATGTTAGATCAACGTACAAATTTAGGATTGGAAGTTTCTCAAGAAGTAAGAAAGTATTTTAAAGAAAAAGTTTATAAAACTGTTATTCCAAGAAATATTAAATTATCTGAAGCACCAAGTGCAGGAATCTGTATTTTTGATTATGATGGATCTTCTGTTGGGGCTCAAGCTTATAAAGAACTTGCAAAGGAAGTGTTGAGTAGAAATGGCTGAGAAAAAGAAAAAATTAAATAAAGGATTAGATGCTATTTTTGGTGGAGATATTACATCATTAATTGATGATATTGAACATAATACACCTGAAAGTAGTCAAGAAAAAATCAAATTAGATGAAATTAGACCTAATCCTTATCAACCAAGAAAAGTATTTGATGAACAAGCTTTAAATGAACTTGCTTTATCAATTCAAGAACATGGTATTTTCCAACCAGTTATTTTAAAGAAATCTGTTCAAGGATATGAAATTGTTGCTGGTGAAAGAAGATGTCGTGCAGCTAGAATGGCACATTTAGAAGAAGTTCCAGCAATTATTGTTGATTTTAGTGATCAACAAATGATGGAAATTGCTTTATTAGAAAATATTCAAAGAGAAGATTTAAATGCCATCGAAGAAGCACAAGCTTATCAAACGATGATGGAAAAACTTAAACTTACACAAAATGAATTAGCTAAACGTATTGGAAAATCAAGAACACATATTACAAATACACTTAGATTATTGAATTTACCTGAAAAGATTCAAGAATATGTATTAGATGGTTCTTTATCAATGGGACATGCAAGAGCTTTAATTACATTGGATAAAGAAAGAGCATTAAAGATTGCTAAAAGAGTTATTGATGAAAAGTTATCTGTTAGAGATGTTGAAAATATTGTAAAAGGTTTTGAACTTCAAGAAGCCAGAAAAAATAAACCTAAGGTTGAAAAAACTAAAGAATATCAATATGTTGAAGGATTACTTAGAAAAAAATATCGTACAAGAATCAAAGTTGATGATAAGTCTATTACAATTAAATACTCTGACACAGATGATTTAAATAGATTATTAGAATTAATGGGTGTTATTGAAGAAAGTTAAAACTTGGGTAAAACCAAGTTTTTTCTATGCAACAAAGTTATAGTAGATTGCAAAATTGATATTGTACATTTAGACTTCTTTATTTCAAAATATAAGTAAGAAAAGAGGTCATATTATGGAATATCAAACATTAAATAACGGATTAAAAATTCCTACAATTGGATTTGGTGTCTTTAGAGTACCAGATAAAAAAGAATGTGGAGAATCAGTATATCAAGCAATTAAAGCAGGATATCGTTTAATTGATACGGCTGCCTCTTATACCAATGAAGATGCGGTTGGTGCAGGCGTTAAAAGAGCAATTGCTGAAGGAATTTGCACAAGAGAAGATTTATTTATTACTTCTAAAATGTGGGTTCAAGATATGCAAAATTATGAAATGGCTAAACAAGCAATTGATGCTTCTATTGAAAAAAGTGGTTTAGGTTATTTAGATTTATATTTGTTACATCAAGCGATGGGAGATTATTTTAGTGCCTGGAGGGCCATGGAAGATGCGTATAAAGAAGGTAAGTTAAAAGCAATTGGTGTTTCAAACTTTTATGCACATATTCTTGTTAACTTTGTCCATACAGTAGAAATTAAACCAATGGTCAATCAAGTAGAACTTCATCCATATTACACACAAGAAAAAGCTCTAGAAACAATGAAATATTATAATGTTGTTCCTGAAGCATGGGCACCACTAGGTGGAGGAAGATATAATCCATTTGAAGATGAAATGTTAAAAAGAATTGCAGCTAAATATAATAAATCAGTAGGACAAGTAATACTTAGATGGGATATCCAAAGAGGAGTCATTGTTATACCAAAATCAACACATGTAGAAAGAATTAAAGAAAATATAGATATTTTTGATTTTGAATTAAATGAAGAAGAAATGAAACAAATCTCATCATTAGATATGGGATATTCGGGATCAAGGGCTAAACATTTTGATGTTGAATTTGTGGAAATGTGTTTGGCTAAAAAAATACATGATTAATTAAAAGTGTGATTATTTTCATTAAATGAAATAATCATGCTTTTTTTATATAAGGTGTTAAGATGGTTTTAGAGAAAAGCGGAGGATATTAAAATGGTAAAAAAATTTCCAGAAGGATTTTTATGGGGTGGCGCTGTTGCTGCTAACCAATATGAAGGTGGATGGAATGAAGGAGGAAAAGGAGTTTCTGTTTCCGATTGTGCTCGCCATCATTTAGATGTAGATGTTCAAGATTATGCTAAACAAAATGAAATTTCTACAAAATGAAATTTCTACAAAAGAAATTTTAGAAGCTATGAAAAGTGATGATACAAGTCTTTATCCAAAAAGACATGGTTCAGATGGGTATCATCATTATAAAGAAGATATTAAATTATTTGCTGAAATGGGATTTAAAGTATTTAGACTTTCTATTGCTTGGTCACGTATTTTCCCAAATGGAGATGACAAAGAACCAAATGAAGAAGGTTTAAAATTCTATGATGATATTTTTGATGAATGTCACAAATATGGTATCGAACCACTTGTTACAATGTCACATTATGAACCACCAATCAACTTAGTATTAAATTATAATGGTTGGTATGATCGAGAAGTTATTGATATGTTTGTTAAATATGTAGATGTTATTACTGATCGTTATAAAGATAAAGTCAAATATTGGCTAACTTTTAATGAAGTTGATTCAATGATTAGACATCCTTATACAACGGGAGGACTTGTAAGAGATCGTTTTGAAGGTAAAAACTTTCCAGAAGTTATTTTCCAAGCAATGCATCATCAATTTGTCGCAAGTGCTCTTGCAACAAAAATTGCGCATGAAAAAAATCCAGACTGTAAAGTAGGATGTATGCTTACAAAATTAACTTATTATCCATATACTTGTAAACCAGAAGATGTTTTACAAGCACAACAAGATATGAGAAGTACGTATTGTTATAGCGATACTCAAGTCTTTGGAGAATATCCTGCTTATTTATTAACTAAATTTAAAAATGAAGGTTTAAATATTAAAATGGAAGAACATGATTTAGAAATCATGAAAAAATATCCAGTTGATTTTGTTTCATTTAGTTATTATTCATCAAGCTGTGTTGCTAAAGATGATGCTGGATTAAAGAAAACAGCTGCTAATACTAATATTGCGATTAAAAACCCTTATATTCCAAGTTCTGATTGGGGATGGCAAATTGATCCAATCGGTTTAAGAGTTTCTTTGGTAGATTTATATGATCGTTATAGAAAACCATTGTTTATTGTAGAAAATGGTTTAGGAGCTAAAGATGAACTTGTTGATGGTAAAGTAGATGATCAATATCGTATCGATTATTTTGATGCTCACTTTAGAGAAATGTATAATGCAATCTATGAAGATGGTGTTGATTTAATGGGTTATACATCTTGGGGATGTATTGATTTAGTATCTGAAAGTACAAAACAAATGTCTAAACGTTATGGATTTATTTATGTAGATGCAGATGATTTAGGTAATGGTACTTATAAAAGATATAAGAAGAAATCATTTGATTGGTATAAACATGTTATTGAAACAAATGGAGCTTGTTTATTTGAAGACTAGAGATTCTAAGGAATCTCTTTTTTCTTTATATAAGTGACAGATAAGCGATAAAGTTGTATGATAATCACGGTGATGAAATGAATAGAGAAAAGACAAAACAAATTGTAACAGGAGCATTTATGGCAGCTCTTTTTGGAGTGTTATCAGTTGTAAATGTTTATACAGGGACGATGTTTGATATTATTTTTATTTATCTAATGACAGTTGCCTTAGCTTATTATACGTTTAAGTTTAATGAAAAGATGGCTGTTCTTGTCTTGTTTACAAGTACGTTTATTTTATTTTTAACAGGTGAACTATTTTTTACTTTGTATTCTTTTTTTACTTTACCATTAGGTATTTTATATATTTATTGTATAAAAAAGAAGATTGATGGTAAATGGATTTTAAGAGTTTATAGTATGTTGAAGAATTATATTGTTTTATTTTTATTAAATTCTTTATTAGGTTTAAATACTTTTACAGATGCAAAAGATATTTATTATAGTATTGTAGGTCTTTTTCCTTTTTTAGAAAGTGATTTTTTAAAGAATGGAATGTTTATTATTTTATGGATCGTTTTATCATTTTCAGAAGTTTATATTATTAAAGTTTACACGAATCTATTTATCCTTCGAATGAATAAAAATAAGATGATGAAATAAATGAATTCATGTATAATATAAGGTAATAAAGAGGAGGGTATTTCATGATTAAGAAGCTTATGCAACTTAGAAATACAATAGTTGCTTTATTAGGTATAGAATTTGTATTAGTTTTATTAACTTATATGTTTTTACAAAATCGTGTTACTTTAGCTTTAATGATTTATATTTTAATAAAAAATGTTGTTTGTATCATTGTTCTCTATTATCTCCATAATATGTTTAGTGAAACAACTTATAGTGTTAAAGAAGCATTAAATAATGAATCAAAGAATGCTTTGATTTTTGGTGGAATAGGGCTTATTAAATATGATGAAAATAGAAATGTTGTTTGGGTCAGTGATTTATTACATGAACTTGGTATTCGTATCGTAGGGAAGAAATTACTTGAATGGCAACCTTTACTCGCAATACTTTTTGAAGATGAAGATGTTAGAACAATAGATATTAATTCTAGAAAATATGAAGTTTATAATTCTAGAAATAATCGTTTATTATTTTTAAAAGATGTAACAGATTTAACAACGATTGAAAAGGAATATAATGATCAACAATTATGTGTTGCCTATTTAACAATTGATAATTATGATGATTCTATTGAATATGCAGATGAACAAAAATCAGTCATGATTGAAACAACTTCAAGACAAATGATTTTTGATTGGGCCAAAGATAATGGAATTATCTTAAAAAGATATAAAGAAGATGGTTATTTAGCTGTTTTTAATGAAAGGATTTATCGTAAACAAGTAGAAGTTCGTTTTTGTATTTTAGATGAATTTAAACAAAAGATGGAATCAATTGGTGCCGTGATGTCTTTATCAATGGGAATAGGAAGAGGATCTAAAGTTTTACGTGAATTAGATGAACTTGCTTTTAGTGCTATTTCTTTATCGTATTCACGTGGTGGAGATCAAGTGGCAGTAAAAACATTAGATGAAGAAATTCGATATTTTGGTGGAAATAGTGAAAATAGTGAAAAAGCGAACCGTGTTAGAGCACGTGTTATTTCACAAACACTAGCAAGTATAGTAAAACAAAGCCAAAATGTCCTTATTATGGGACATAAACAATCTGATTTAGATTCTTTTGGAGCAAGTTTAGCGGTTGCTAAATTTGTTAAAGCATTTGAAAAAGATGCTTATGTGATTGTTGATGAAAATTCTTTGGAAGAAAAAACAGGAAATATTGCACGTCGTTTAATGGGAGAAGATTTATATAAAGGAAAAATTATTTCTCCTGCAAAAGCCATTGATTTAATTGATGAAGATACATTACTTATTTGTGTTGATAATCATAAGCCAGCATTGGCTATTAGTGAAGAACTTTTGGATAAGGCTGAAAAGATAGTCGTGATTGATCATCATCGTCGAGGGGAAGACTTTGTTGATTCACCAATTTTAACTTATTTGGAACCAGCTGCTTCTTCAACTGTAGAATTAGTGGTTGAATTATTTGAGTATCAAAGAGTTGAAATTGAAGTTTTACCAACAGAAGCAACTGTTATGTATGCGGGAATGTTGGTGGATACAAACTATTTTAGAAATCATGTTGGATCACGTACTTTTCAAATTGCTTCAAAGCTTAAAGAAAAACAAGCGAATGTTTCTAGAGCTTATGAGTTCTTGCAAGATGATTACAAAACGACACAAGAAAAAATGTCTATTTCAGCTAATGCATATCGTTTTGGAAATGATATACTAATAGCATATGGAAATGAAGAAGAAATTTATACAAGACCTCTACTAGCGAAAGTTGGTAATGAGTTATTAAATATTGCTGAAATTAAAGCAGTATTTGTTGCAGGACGCGTAGATAAGGATAAGATTGCTATTTCTGCTCGTTCTAAGGCAGAGGTTAATGTACAATTGATTATGGAAAAACTTGGAGGTGGTGGTCATTTTTCAATGGCTGCTTGTCAGGTTGAAGAAAAAACTGTTAAGGAAACGATCGATAAGTTAGAAGAAGCTATTGATCAATATTTGGATGAAAGAGGGTAAAAAAGATGAAAGTAGTTTTATTAGAAGATGTTAGAAAAGTAGGTAAAAAAGGGGATGTTGTCAATGTATCTGATGGATATGGACAAAACTTCTTAATTAAAAATAAATTAGCTGTTAAGGAAACAGCAGGTGCTAAAAAGATTTTAGAACAACAAAAAGAAGAAGCAAGATTACAAGATATTGAAAACAAGAAAAATGCGGAAGAACTAAAAGAAAAAATTGAAGGTATTACATTAGAATTTGTTTTAAAATCTGGTAAAGATGGTAAAACATTTGGAAGTGTTTCAACAAAACATATCGTTGAACAATTAAGAGAAAAATATGATATTAGAGTCGATAAAAGAAAATTTATCAATGCACATCCAATTGGAGCATTAGGATATTCAAACTTAAAAGTTGAACTATACAAAGGAGTTATCGCTACTATTAGAGTTCACTTATCTGAAAAATAGGAGGGAGATTTATGCCAAGAGTTTTCCCACATGATTTAGAGGCAGAACGTTCTTTACTGGGATCTATGCTTATATCAAAAGAAGCTTGCCAAGATATTTTGAATAAGTGTGAAGATAGAGATTTTTATGAAGAATCACATAAAGTATTATTCAATGCAATGAGTGAACTTTCGAGACAAAATATACCTGTTGATGTTACAACGATTACTTCTTATCTATTAGATCATAGCCAATTAGATAAAGTAGGTGGAGTAGAATACTTAAGACAATTAAGTGATTCAGTTCCAACTTTAGCTCATAGTGAATATTATTTAAAGATTATTCATAATAAATCGATTTTAAGAAAAATCATCAATGAAACAACAAAAATAGCTGAAAATGCTTTTGGAGATATTGAAGATATTGATGGTTTTATTGATGAAAGTGAAAAAACAATGTTGGCCATTACGAGAGATCGTAATGCCGGAGAGTTTGTTGATGTAAAAAAAGTTATTAGAGAAGTAACGGATCGTTTAAATAAATTACAAAGTATTGATGGTAATATTTCAGGTATTCGTACAAATTTTAGAGATTTGGATAAAATAACATCAGGACTTCAAAAAGGAGACTTGATTATTTTAGCGGCACGTCCAGCAATGGGGAAAACAGCTTTTGCCTTAAATATTGCTCATAATGTTGCTTTTAAATCAGAAGACCCAGTAGCTATTTTTTCTTTAGAAATGCCTGCGAGTCAATTAGTACAAAGAATTATTTGTTCCATGGGTGGAATTGAAGGTTCTACCATGAGAACAGGTGAAATCTTGAAAACAAATGCAAATAAATACTATGCGGCAGCTGAAAGAGTCAGTAAATGTAATTTATACATAGATGATACGCCAGGAGTTAAAATCAATGAAATTGTCGCTAAATGTCGAAAATTAAAACAAGAACATGGTTTAAAATTAATTGTTATCGATTATCTTCAATTAATTACTGGAAGTTCCAATAATCGAGAATCAAGACAACAAGAAGTCTCAGATATTTCAAGACAATTAAAAATGTTGGCCAGAGAATTAGATGTTCCTGTTATTGCTTTATCACAGTTATCACGTTCAGTTGAACAAAGACCAAATAAACGTCCAATGATGTCTGACTTGCGTGAATCAGGAGCCATCGAACAAGATGCTGATATCGTTACCTTTATTTATCGAGAAGGATATTATAAAGCTAGTGAAGGTAAAGAAGAGGAAGATAATGGTTTAACAGAAATTATTATCGCTAAGCACAGAAATGGAGCAACAGGTGAAGTTAACCTTGCTTTTGAAAAGAATTTTAGTAGATTTACAGACTTAGCACCTATTGGTCCTGATGGAAGTAGTGCGGGTGTAAGAGATGTAAGAGGTTAGGAGAAGAAAGAATGTATCACCAATATCGAGAAGGATATATAGAAGTTATATGTGGATGTATGTTTGCTGGTAAAACAGAAGAACTTATTCGTAGAATTAATGTTTTATCTTATGCTAAACAAAAAATATTAGTATTTAAACCAAAAATAGATGATCGTTATTCAGAAATAGAAATTGCTTCACATTCAGGTAGAAAAGTACCATGTTATGCAATTGATGATCCTGAGGAAATCTTAGATAAAGTAACAGATGATGTTCAAGTTGTTGCTATTGATGAAGTGCAATTCTTTGATGAAAAAATTGTTGATGTATGTGAATATCTTGCTGATAAAGGCGTTCGTGTCATGGTTGCAGGTTTAGATAAAGACTTTAGAGGTGAAGCATTTGGTGTAATGCCTGAACTTCTTACAAAAGGAGAATTTGTGACAAAGCTTACAGCTGTTTGTGCAAAATGCGGCTCACCGGCTACACGTACACAAAGACTTGTAGATGGTAAGCCAGCATCTTTCGATGATCCTGTTGTTTTAGTAGGTGCAGTGGATCATTATGAACCAAGATGCAGACATTGTCATGAAGTTGTCAACAAACCTATAAAAATAAAAAGAAAAGCTAAAAGTTCACAATAAATTAACATAGATTCATTATTATAAGGGTGTAAAAGAAAACCTCCCCTTAATATAAACAAAGAAAAGGCACATGTTGAGATAACATGTGTTCTTTTTTTATTGCTATATATCGTTTAACGATATATAATAAAAGTGAAGAAAGTATCGTTAAACGATATAGGAGATGATATAGATGCCAAAAAGAGAAATGGAAGTACTGACTCCACAAATGTATTATGTCTTACTTGTTTTACATCAACCGATGCATGGTTATGAAATTATGAATAAGATTACTGAAATTACGCATGGAGAAGTTACTGTAGGAGCAGGTTCTTTATATACTTTATTACCAAAGTTTGAAAAAGAATGTTATATCAAATTAGTGAAAGTAGAAAATAATAAAAAAATCTATCAAATTACAAATCTAGGAAAAAAGAAATTACAAAAAGAAAAGGAAAGGATGCTTAAACAAATTTCATTATTAGATCAAATAGGAGGATAAAGATATGAAATACAAAGATGTCTTAAGAAATAGTTTGTATTTAGATGAAGAGTTACAAGATTATTTTAATGAAATGTCTAAAAAAGGATGGCGTTTAGATTTTGTTGGTTATTATTATCGATTTATAAAAGATGAACATGTTTATAAGTATCAAATAGATTACACTCCTATATCTAGTGAATATCAAGATATTTTAAAGGAAATGGGGTATCACGAAGTAAGAAATTCATTTGATGATTTTAGAGTTTTAGAAAATGAAAATGTTGATGCACCTGATTTAAATACAGAATTTGTTTTTGATAAAAATAATAAAATGAAACAATTTAAAAAGATTCGCTATTTTATTTATCCAATTTTAGCTTATTTCTTATTTTGGTTAGGTAAGATTTTTATAAAAGATATTGTAGAGATAGGTAAACCTGTTCTTTATTATGAAGGATTTGGTTCATTGTTGATGGGTATTGTTTTTATTGTTTTATCATTTGTACTCTTATTTGTGACAATTTTAAATTTTTCTATTTTATATGCATTAAAAAATGATAAAGATTTAAAAAGCGTAAAGAAACTAAACAGTATTAAAGACCATTTAAGTATTCTATTTTATATTTTGTTATTAATAAGTGGTGTTTTTTACTTATTGAAATCATTTATAACATTAGATTTAAAAGTCATTGTTTATCTTTACTTACATGTATTATAGGAGTAGTTTTATCACGTATTATTAAAAATAATAAATATAACAGTGCCATTGCTGCTTTTGTAGCTATTGCTATTTGTGGACTTATTTTTCCTCAGGTACAAATGGATGATTCATTATTTGAAAGTAGCACTGTTAAAACAAAAATTACAAATTATGAAAAAGATATAAAAGATACAACATGCACCTATCCACAATTAGATGTCTTGATTAAAAAAGATAAGTATAAAGATGAAATCTTTAAATACATCATTATCAAAACAGAACATGATACAAGAGATAATCAAAATTTTGAAAAAGCAGTAAATACAAAATCTAATGTTTCATGGGACAGTAATAAAACACAATATGTTCATTATGAAAAAGCTATTCAATCCTTTAATAAAAAAGGAAATACATATGACAATGGAACATATGTAATCAAAGTATTAAAAAATAGAATTATTACAAGATACAAATAATAAGGGAGGATAAGACAATGAAACACAAATATGTTTTAAGAAATAGTTTGTATTTAGATGAAGAGTTACAAGAATATTTTAATAAGATGTCTAAAAAAGGTTGGCGTTTAGATTTTATAGGCTATTATTATCGTTTTAGTCATGATGAACATGTTTATAAGTATCAAATAGATTACACTCCATCCTCTAGTGAATATAATGAAGTTTTGAAGGAAATGGGATATCATGATGTAGAAAATGCATTGCCTGATTTTAGAGTGTTAGAAAATAGAAATGTAGATGCGCCAGATTTAAATACAGAATTTGTATTTGATAAAAATAATAAGATCAAACAATTTAAAAAGATGAGATACTTTGTATATCCAATATTAGCTTGTTTCTTATTTTGGATTGGGAAATTATTTTTAACTGATTTCTTTGAAATTGGTTTTCCAATTGTTTATTATGAAGGATTTACTAAATACCTTATATTGTTAATGGTCTTTATTTTAGCTATAGGTATTTTATTATCGTCAATTTTAAATTTTTCAATTTTATATGCTTTAAAACATGATAAGGATTTGAAGATATTAAAGAAATTAAATGGAATTAAAGATTATTTGATTTTTATCATTTCTATTATTTATTTAATAGATATTATTTTAACTTCTTTATTAAGTGCTAATGTTTTTTACATGACTTTTATTCCTATTATAATTATTGGAATATTGCAAAAGTTAAGTCCAAAATTCAATACAAAACAAATGAGATACTTTTTTATAGCAATGCTTACTTTATGTTTGTTTATAAATACGAATCAAAATAACCAACAATATGAAACATATGAAAAAATAGATGATCTTTATGAAAGTGAAGCGGTTAAAACTAAAACTACAAACTGTATAAAAAAAGTAAAAAATCAAGAAATTATTTATTATGAAAGAAATATCACTATTAAAAATGATATTTATAAAAATGGAGTATTTAAATTTATTATTATACTTACTGATTATGAAACAAGAGAAAATAATGCTTATATTCAATTTTTAAATGATGATTATACTTATCAATTTGATACAAATAAAATTCATTACAAAAACTATGACCAAGCAATAAAATCATTTAAGAAAAAAGGAAATACTTATACAAATAAAGACTATCAAATTGTAGTAACAAAAAATAAAATTATTACAACATATAGAGGATCTAGGTGATTAAAGTGAAAAAGATTATTATATTACTATTAGTTGTATTACTTACTGGATGTGGTTTAAAGAAAATAGAAATGAATCATTATGAAATAGATCATATATCATATATGTTTCCATTAAAATATAAACAAAGTAGTGACTCGAATGAATATTATCATTGTTATCAATTAGATAAAAATAATAGAATTACATTAAAAGCCATAGATGTTGAAACTATATCTACAAGAAAAGAAGCTTATACATTTTTAAAAGATGAAATATACCAAAATTATAATACAGAAGAAAACATCAAAAAGAGAAGTTATCAATCAGATAATACGGATAAACCAGGATATAGATATGAATTTAAAAACAAAAATAATAAAAAAGCTGGTGGACTTGTTTATGGAACGTTTGTAGATAAAAATAAAGTCATTATTTTTAGCTATGAATATAAAGCAGGTAGAGATGAAGAACATGAATCGGAATATGAATATTTGATGAGTGACACAGAATATGGATACTATGATTAAGGCGGTAAGCGTCAATTTATAATCATAGAATAAAAAAACAAACAGTAAGCCTTCATAATGAAGAAAATGTCCTGTTTGTTTTATTGTTGCACAAAAAGAACATATTTCTATGCCTTTTTGTTTTTGTATAGATTTTTTGGTAATTCTTCTGACCATGGCATGATTTTTTCAAGTAAATCTGCTGTCAGCTTATTTCCTGTCATTCTTGTTAGTATGTATTCTATATACTCATATGGTTTTAGACCATTTATTTTTGCACTTTCAATTATGCTGTACGCCGCTCCACTTGCTTTGGCTCCATTGATGCTGTTTGAAAACAGAAAATTTTTTCTGCCAATGACAAAGCTCTTACAACATCTTTCTGCTGAATTATTGCTTATTTCAACTCGCCCATCTTCTATATAATATCTTAAATATTTTTCATTATTGATGGCATATGTCATTGCCGTATCCAAATGTGATTTCTTTGGTGTATGTGGCGCAACTGTTTTCACTATTTCATAGAATTCTTCAAGTACTGGAAGTGATTTTGTTTTTCTTTCTCTGGTTATACGATCATAATCCTTTTTGTATTTTTTATCGTATACCTTCTCAAGATAAAACAGTTTATTGATCAACTGATACATTTTATATGTTTGGGTTTCTTTTATTACTGTCCCTTTTGGCGCAACATCCATTACTTCTACCAGTTTTCTTCTAATATGAGCAAAACATCCCATGTTTTTTATATCTTTTATATTTGCATAGGCCTGGTAGCCATCACTTTGAATTACTCCATTAAAGCCTTCAAGATAATCGCTGGCTCTATCATATTTTCTGTCGTTTTCAAACTGATAGAGCACCATCTTCTTTTCTTCGCTTCTTCCTGTTTTATACACCCACATCTAACAGTCCTGTTTTCCTTCACTCTTTTTGAGTTCTAATACTTCCAGCTTTGTTTCATCTGCATTGATATATTCACATTTTAAAAGCTGATCATGCATGTACTCAACAAATTCTTGAAAGTAAAGATCATAGAGTTTCATGATCCAGTTGGACATTGTCTGCCCCGATAATGTAATCCCTATGCGTTCAAGTGCCTTTTCCTATCTGTATAATGGCAAAGAAAGATTGTATTTTTTATCAAGTATCGATGCGAGCAATGATGGTGAAGCAAAACTTTTAGGTATGACTGCTTTAGGCATATCACCTTTGTACATTGGTGTTGTTTCAATTTCTTCATCATACTCCCCGCTGTAAACATATTGAATATGTTTTATGACTTCATAATATTCTTTATGATGGACAAGTTCTTTTCTTTCATTCGTTCCAATCAGTCTTAATGGCTTCCCTGTTTGAGGATCTGTTTTATCTTCCAAATCATGTTCAACAACTGTTTCAGGAAGATCTTCAATCCCTCTTTTCTTTGATTTCTTTCTTGAATGTGATGTAACTCTTACCTGTAGTTCTGGTTCTGTTTTTAATACTGTTGATTCAGTTTCAGCTTCATTGAAAAGGTTGAGTGTCAATTGATCAGGTATTTCGATCTTTTCGCTTCTTGATCCATAAAATGTTTTTTTATAAAGAACCAGCTGTTCACGAACATAATTCAGTTCCTGTTTCAGACTTTCTATGACTGTATTTTTTGCTTCAAGTTCAGCTTCCAACTGTCTGATTCTTTCATCCTTTTTCATTGTCATCACATCCTTCAAACAGGAAAGATTATACCATAAATTATTAGATGAGAATACAGTTTGATACAGTATCCTCACTAATTTTATTTTCAAATTCCAATCCTTCAATCAGCCAGTTGAGCTGTTGGGGTGTAATCATCAAAACGCCTGATTCCTCATGCTTTTTAAACTTGAATTTTCCATTTTCAAGTCTTCTTGTAAAAAGCCAGAAGCCATTGGCTTCATAATAAAGCATCTTGATTCTATTACGTGAAGCATTGGTAAAAATAAACAAGCTATGATCCAAGACATTCATGCTGAACTGAGATGTAACAATCAAAGCAAGATCATCAATTTGTTTTCTCATGTCACAAAACTGCTTGGCAACATAAATATTTTTGATTTCATCATTATTGATAAGCATAGCAGGTTCTCCAATAAAATCTTGAAATTTTGTTTGGAACAGAAAATACGATGACGGTCAATATCAAAATCAATAACATCATTACTTTTATCAATGATGACAGGAATAAAAATATTTTCTTCATCAAGAATCAAAGCCTTTTGTTTATAGAAGCTGGAAATACAAATAGGATTGTCATTACAATAATTTTTAATTGTCAAACCACTTTGTTTCTGTGCTTCGATAACTTCCTTCCATTTTTCTTTTCCTCTAATTATCAAAAAAGATGCGCCTCCTTATTAAGTACATCCTTATTGTATTGAATTCATCAATTATTTATAATCGCTTATTTATTTGACGCTTACCTTTAGATGACTTAGTACCACAAGACCATTTGGTTAGAACACTGGAAGCTACGATAGACTGGAAATTCATCTATCCGTTAGTAAAATCACTTTATAGTGATTTTGGCAGATGTTCTATTAATCCTGTGGGACTTTTTAAAATGATTTTTATCAATTATACATTTGGTATCAATTCTATGAGAATGACCGGTGAAGAAATCAAGGTCAATATGGCTTATAGATGGACTAAGCCAAAAGAAGAATGGATAAAGGATATAAATCCTATCATCGTTGGTAAGATCAACTATTATTTGAATGTCTACAAGGTTCTCAAAGTATTCGAAGGTCACATGCATAGAAATAAGGTTGATATGGAAAAACGCATTCAAAAATTCAAAGAACTAGGTATAGCATTCTACACAAAAAAGAGATTAAAGAAAATGGACGATTCTTTATCAAGATAGTCCGTACATAAATTAAATAAATAGTAAATTGGTAAGCCGTATGCATTAATAGTGCACGTACGGTTTGATAAGGGGCTAGCCTAGTGATAGGTTAGCCTACTTTCTTAAGCACCTTACGTTTAGTAGAAGAAGGAATGTTCAATTGTTGTCTATACTTGACAATAACACGACGTGAACAATGTAATTCTAATTCCTCTAGTTTTTTGAGAATCTGATTATCTGAAAGTGGATGTTCTTTATCTTCATCATCTACTAACTCAACAATAGCCTTTTTAATAGAATCACTGCTATCTCCTGAAGCAGTTTGAGAAACAAGAAGTTTTTTAAGAGGATAAGCCTCACCATTAAAGCTATAGTACTTATTATTTAAAGTACGTGAAATAGTAGATTCATGGAATCCTGTCTCACTTGCAAGCTGTGATAAAGTACATGGATATAATTCATCATCATATAAGAAATATCCACTTTGTATATTTACTAACGCATTTGCGACAATAAGAACAGTTTGATTTCTCTTTGTCATATTCTCCATTAAGAAATGTGCCTCATTAAAATAAGCTTTCATATTCTCATCATTTTTTACTTTTTCATATAGAGTGTCATTCACCATGAGAGCAGGTTGGTTAATAGGTGTAATAGTAATATCTGAATTCTCTACTTCAATGAGTATATCAGGAGATACATAGTCATCATGAGACGTGTTATACATATTACAAGGGAATGGATTACAAGAACGTATTTCATAGAATAAATGATCTATTTCTTCTTTATTTAATCCTGTTGTTTGTTTAATAAGTGAATAATTCTGAGTTAAGATGACATCTTGATAATCTCTAAATAGTGTATAGGTTTTAGTTTTATTATTATTTTTTAACTGAATAAGAATAGAATCAATCGCATCAGAGGCACCCACACCATTAGGTTCAAATGAACGTAATATATCTAAATGTGCATCAAGAATATCTTGATCGATATGAAGGTCACTCATATATTGATCAAGAGGATAAGATAAGAATCCACTATCATCCAATGATTCAATCAGATATGTCATTACATCTTCATTATAAGGATGTGTATAGGCATATAACTGATAATAGAGATCATCTTTTAAAGAACGTTTATTAGAAATACTTTCAATAAACTGCTGATTATCATAATTCTTTGATGATTTTAATTCTAAAAAAGGATTCGTTTCTAGTATATCCTGTATTACTTTGTTGATATCATCAATGTTGTCAGTCAAGAAATCTAAGGATTTTAATAGTTTTTGATTCAATTTTAAAGTTTGTTTCAATGTTTGAATATATTGCATTTTCTGTTTCATGTCATCACCTCTCATCAATATATAGCAAAATTCGTGCCAATTAATGTTTAGATATTTACTTGAATAGTATACCGAATAACTATTGTTGCGTACAAGTTTTATTTGTTTTATGATGAATAATGAGGTGATTTCATTGGAAGAAAAAATAATGTTGTTGATTAATGGGAAAATGGATCAAAATTCATATGATGAATGTCAATCCACCCAATTATCAAAAGAATTAAAACTAGGTAGAAATCAAGTGATAAGATTATTAAATGAACTTTTTAATGAGAAAAAACTTATTAAAATTAAAGCAAGTCCTATCTTATATCTTTCAAGAGCTTCTCTTGAAAGTAAATATAAGAAGAAACTTTCATCAGATGAATACAAATCATTGGATGAATTGGAAGCTGAATTAAATAATCAGACAGAGTTACAGAACTTTGAAAAGCTTATTGGGTCTAATGAAAGTATGTATCAGATTGTTGAGAAGATTAAGGCAACAGTAGCATATCCACCAGTTGGATTACCAATGTTGTTTTATGGACCAACTGGTACTGGTAAATCATTTATGGCTAAACTTACGTATGAATATTGTGTAGATACAGGCTTAATTGATGCATCTAAGAATTTTGTACAGGTGAACTGTTCAGAGTATGCCAATAACCCAGAACTACTCACAGCAAACCTATTTGGCTATAAGAAGGGCGCATTTACAGGTGCAGATAGTGATAACTTAGGTTTATTACATTTTGCGGATGGTGGTGTATTATTCCTAGATGAAGTGCATTGTTTAAATGCGGAATGCCAAGAAAAACTATTCCTTTATATGGACCAGGGAATCTATCACTTAGTAGGTGATAATAATAAGTGGTATAAATCAAAATGTAGAATTATATTTGCAACAACAGAAATACCACAAAAAGCATTATTAAAAACATTCCTTAGACGTATTCCTGTTATTCTTACAATTCCATCTCTTGCCCAAAGAGGAGAAAATGAAAAGCTAGAACTCATGTATAACTTCTTAAAGAATGAAGAGAAGCGTATCAACAAAACAATTCTTATTTCATCTAATGTCTATGAGTTGTTACTGAATCATACATTTGTAGGTAATATTGGTGAACTGACTAATACGATTCAGGCAAGCTGTGTGAGTGCATTATATAAAAGTAATTCAGATACGTTAGAAATTCATGCTTATGATTTACCTGACAGTATTAGAAATAGTATAGATGTCTCTTCTATGATTATGAAGAAGCATAAGCTTGTGTCTCTTAATACACTTCTTCCTGTATCAGATCAGGGTATCATTAAAGATTTTTATCAATCATTAATTAATATAAAGAGAGATACTTCATTTGCGATAAATGCACAGAAGACTGTAGATAGATATTTTGAAAAATTAATCTTTAATGATAATCGTGCAGGTTCAATTGATTATCTTACTAACTATCTAGAAAAGATATTTAATAATATCACTGAACATTATGGCTTTAGGACTTCACATAATGAGTTGATAGCACTCGCTACATATATCTCAGAATTCTCTAAGAATACATATCTGACAAATAACTGGATCAATGAGAATTATGATGAAGTGAAGAACTTAAAGAAATATCTTAAACTTGAATTCCATCGTGAATATGAAATAGGACAGGATGTTTCTCATTACTTAAAGAATAATATGAATCAGGATATTGATGACTTTGTAGAATGTATTATCTGTATTTGTATGATTAAGTATTTTGCACATTCTGGTGAAGATCTCACAATTGCGGTTATTATTGCGCATGGTTATTCAACTGCTAGTTCTATTGCAGAAGCAGCCAATAGAATGTTGAATAGTTATATATTTGATGCGATTGATATGCCATTAGATGTGGATGTACAAACTATTACAAGAAAGATCAATGATTACATTGCACATGTTGGTAATATCTCAAAACTTTATTTATTAGTTGATATGGGTTCTCTTGAAGAAATATATCAGGGATTAGATACAAGTAATGCGGATATTGCCTTAGTAAACAATATTAATACTAAATGTGCGTTAGAAATAGGACAGGGAATTAAATTCAATAAAACAGTGACTGAAGTCATTGATTCTATTCTTAAGGAAAACATCTATAAAACACATGTAGAACTTAAGAAAAACAAAGAACCTATTGTAATCTGTTCTTGTGCATCAGGATTAGGTGCAGCGCATAAGATCAAAGAAATCTTATTCAATTCTTTACCTGAAGATTCTAATCTAAAGATTATTACTTATGATTATCCTGCTTTAATACGTAAACAGGTCTATGACCAGTTAATGAATGATTATGAGGTTGTATGTGTTATTGGAACACTTGATCCTAACATTGAATCTATGAAGTATATTGGTATACAGGAATTGATCATTAATGAAGGTCAGAATGCGGTAGAGATATACTTTGGAAAGTATATGAAAAAAGAACAGATGGAGATATTTGAAAAGAATATCTTACGTAATTTCACATTATCCAATGTCATGAATAACTTAACTATATTAAATCCGGATAAACTACTTGAACATGTTGCGAAAGCAATTGACCATCTACAGAATATCTTACATAAGAGATTTAAAAATAGAACATGCTTTGGATTATATGTTCATATCTGCTGTCTTGTAGAAAGATTAGTTACAAGACAGGCTATTTCAAACTTTACTGATCAAGACTTTAAAGAAAAGCATCAAGAATTTATAGATCAAGTAAATATTTCAATGAAAGAAGTTAAGACATACTACAACGTTGAGATTCCAGATGAAGAAATAGAATATATATACAACTATATTATTAATGATTAGTGTGCTATTAATTGGCACACTTTTTGCTTAGGTATAAGTGGAAGTTAGTTGTACAGATCAAGCGTAAAGATCTATAAACTGGCACAAAGCTTGCTTGAATATAAGTGGAAGTTAGTTGTGCAGATTGAACGTATTGATCTATAAATTGGCACGAAGCTTGCTTAAATATAAGTGGAAGTTAGTTGTACAGATTGAGCGTAAAGATCTATAAATTGGCACGAAGCTTGCTAGGGTATAAGTGGAAGTTAGTTGTACAGATTAAGCGAAAGAATCTATAAACTGACATGAAGCTTGAACTTATATGAAAAAGAAAGGAGTGTAGAGAATATGGCAAAAATCATACTTGCATCACATGGAGGATTATCTAAAGGGATGAAAGATTCAGTTTCTATGATTGTTGGAGATTTAGCTAAGGATATAGAAACATATAGCTTGCTTCCTGGAGAAAATCCTGAAGACTTTTATCAAGAAGTTTTGAAAGAAGCAAAAGAGTGTGAAGAACAAATCTTAATCTTGTGTGATATTAAAGGTGGAAGTGTTCACACAGCATTATCTAAACTTGCAGTATTAGATAATGTACTGGTCTTTTCAGGAATGAACATGGGACTAGTATTAGATGCAGTAATGAAAGGCTTGAACGGAAAACTTGAACTAGCAGAAGCGAACGATTTGATCGAAGCAGCTAAAGATGGAATGACTGTTATGAGTGGAATGACAAGCGAAGATGATGAAGATTTCTAATAGGAGGAGAAGAAAATGATTAAATTATTAAGAGTGGATCACAGATTGTTACATGGTCAAGTTGCTTTTTCTTGGAAAAATGCAGTTGAAGCAGATTGTATCTTAATTGCGTGTGATGCAGTTATGAAAGATGATTTAAGAAAAACATCAATCAAGATGGCAAAGCCAAGTGGTGTGAAATTAGTTATTAAAAGTATGGATGATGCAGTAAATGCAATCAATAGTGGTGTTACAGACAAATATAAATTATTGACTGTAGTTGAATCTATTAAGGATGCTGAAAGATTATGTAAAGAGTGCAACATTAAAAAATTAAATCTTGGTGGTACTAAGGCAACTGCTGAAACTCGTAATATTTCTAAAGCAATGAATATTACACAAGCAGAAGAAACAATTTTAAAAGGATTATGTGAATCAGGTGTGGATGTAACAATTCAGATGGTTCCAGAAGATAATCCAGTAAATGTAGAAAAAGTTTTATAGGAGGAGAAATATGTTACTACAAGCAATTTTACTTGGCTTGGTAGCAATGCTTGGAAATGCTGAGTATTTGTTCGGTACAAGTTTGCTGTCAAGACCATTGGTTATGGGTACTTTAACAGGTATTGTACTTGGTGATGTTCAAACAGGTGTTACTTTAGGTGCAACATTAGAATTAGCATTTATGGGAGCTTTCTCAATCGGTGCTAGTATTCCACCTGAAATGATTTCAGGAACTGTATTAGGAACAGCTTTCACAATTACAACAGGAGCTGGACCAGAAACCGCATTAACTGTAGGTTTACCAGTTGCTTCACTAGTATTAATCGCAAAGAACGTTGGAATGGTATTCATCTTACCTCCGTTTGTTCACAAAGCAGATAAATATGCAGCTGAGGGAAATATGGCTGGAGTTGCTAGAATGCACTTATTAGGTGGATTCTTCGGTGTTAACTTAATTATCGGTGTAATCGTAGCATGTGGTTACTATGCTGGTGGACCTGCTGTACAGGCTTTATTAAATGTCATTCCTAAATGGATTTCAAATGGTTTACAAATTACAATGGGCTTATTACCTGCAATTGGGTTCGGTTTATTATTAATGATGATTATGGACAAAGACGTTGCATGTTTCTTCTTCTTAGGATTCGCATTAAGCGTATACCTAAAGGTTCCAGTAACAGCGATTGCAATCTTTGGAGCTATCATTGCTATCGTATTAACTCAGTTACGTAGTAATTCGGTTCAAACAGCTATAGAAGGAGGAGTGGATGAAGATGACGACTTCTAATAAATTAACTAAAAAAGAATTAAATCAAGTATTCTGGCGTTCATTCGGTTTGGAATGGTCTTGGAATTATGAAAGACAGATGAATATGTCATACTGCTATAGTATGTTACCAGTTATCAAAAAGTTATATCCAAATAAAGAAGACCAGGTTGCAGCTATGAAGCGTCACTTGGAATTCTTCAATACAACTCCACAATTGGCAACATTAATCTTAGGTATTAGTGCTGCTATGGAAGAAAGTAACGCAAATGATCCTGAATTTGATACAGAAAGTATCAACAGTGTAAAAGTTTCATTAATGGGACCTTTAGCTGGTATTGGTGATTCATTCATCTGGGGAACATTACGTATTATCGCTACTGGAGTGGGTCTATCATTAGCAAATCAAGGAAATATCTTAGGACCTATCTTATTCTTATTAATCTTCAACCTTCCAGCTCAGGGATTACGTTATTATTTAATGAATGCTGGTTATAAATTAGGTAGTGGATTCTTGGCTAAGATCCAGGAGAATGGATTAATGGCAAAACTTACTTATGCAGCAAGTGTTTTAGGATTGATGGTCGTTGGTGGTATGACTGCTGAAAACGTATCAATCAGTTTCCCATTGAAGTTTGGTTCTGGTAATGAAGCAACTACATTAAATGATGTATTTAATAATATCATGCCTGGTTTAATGCCGTTATTATTCACATTACTAGTTTACTACTTATTGAAAAAGAAAAATGTTAAGACAACTACATTGTTGTTAATCTGTGTTGTGATCGGATTGGTCGGAGCATTCTTTGGTATCTTAGGTTGTTAATAAATTTAAAATAAATGGAGGAAAAGAAAATGGAAATGATTAAATTTAATGAACAGGAAAAAATCGATAGCGTAAATGGCGCATTAGCTCTACGCCCTCAGATCAACGAAATCGTTGATGAAATCTGCGAACGTGGATATTCAAACATCTGCTGGTTAGGTGTTGGTGGTACTTGGGCAAGTGCAATGCAAGCTACAGTACATATGAAAGAAATGAGTGCCATTGAAACTTGGGCAGAAAATGCTGCTGAATACTTAACTACAGGAAACAAACGTATTACTAAAGATACAGTTGTTATTATCTCTTCTGTAACTGGAAATACTAAAGAAGTAGTTGATGCTATCAAAAAGATCAAAGCTGAAGTTGGTTCTACAGTTATTTCATTTGTAGATGCTAAAGAAGCTATTTTATTAGATTTAGGAGACTACAAGATCTCTTACCCAGTTAACGAACAGTTAAAGTTCTTCATGGTTGCTGACCGTTTCATGTTCAACAATGGTGAATTAGAAGACTACGAAGATATGTATGCTGAATTTGACAAATACTTAGCAGAAGCTTTAGTAGAAGTTGAAAAGAAGGCTGAACCATTTGCTGTTGAATTCGCTAAAAAACATTGGAATGATGAAATGCACTACTTTGTAGGTGCTGGAAATCAGTGGGGTGCTACTTACTCATATGCGATGTGCTATTGGGAAGAACAGTTATGGTTAAAAACTAAATCAATCACATCAAATGAATTCTTCCACGGTATGTTCGAAATCGTAACTAAAGAAACTCCAGTTACTATCTATATTGGTGAAGATGCTCAGCGTCCATTATCTGAACGTGTAGCTAACTTTATTCCAAGAATTTGTGAAAACTACACAATCATCGACTCTAAAGATTACGAATTAAAAGGAATTAGTGAAAAATATCGTAAACACTTATCTCACCATGTAATGCATGCTGTAAACAACAGAATCGATGTTCATATGGAAATCGAAACTCGTCACCCTATGGAAATCCGTCGTTATTACAGAAGATTAGAATACTAAAATATAAGGGGTGGATTCATTCCACCTCTTATACCTTAATAATTGGAGGTATATTATGAATAAATTAACAATGTTTGATTATGTTAAAGAAACACCAGACGTATTAAGAACAAATATTGAACAATATACTACACTAGTTGATCCATTGATGAAAGAAGTGCAACAAAAAGAAATAAAACGTATTTTACTTGTTGCTTCTGGATCAAGTCATAATGCTTGTTATTGTGCGAGAAGTTTCGTGGAAAAAGTAAGTGGTTTAGAAGTAAGAATCATTACGCCATATACATTTACGTATTATGAAAATGACATTAAAGAGAACGACTTAGTTTTAGTGGTTACACAGAGTGGGTTAAGTACAAATGCAATAGAAGCATTAAAAATCACCAAGAAAAAAGAATGTAGAGCTATTTGTTTAACAGGAAATAAAAACAGCGATGTAAAAGATGTTGCGGATGTTGTGATTGAATATGGTGTTGGAGAAGAATTAGTTGGCTATGTCACAAAAGGTGTTTCTTCACTTGCGTTATTCTTAGATTTATTCGCAATTGCGTATTCTGGAAAGACTGAGTATTTGGATGAATTAAAGAAAGCAGCTGATTTAAATGAAGAAATGATTGATCAGGCTACAAACTTTATTCAGCAACATTATAAGAATTTCTCATCTATGTCCTGGGTTTACAGTTGTGGAGCGGGTGCTAATTATGGAACAGCACTTGAAAGTGCATTAAAAATGGGTGAAACCATTCATATTCCAAGTTGCTGCTATGAAATTGAAGAGTATATCCATGGACCAAACCTTCAATTAACGCCACAATACAATGTGATTTTCTTTGATGGAAACGATGGTGCAAGTCGACGAGTAGAACAAGTATATAAGGCTACACGAAAAGTCACAAATCGAGCTTATTTGATTTCAAACAACCCTCAATTATCGAGTGATGATCATGTTTTAAGTTTGAGTGATACGGTATCAAGTGAATTAAGTCCACTTGTATATCTACCATTTGTACAATTATTAAGCTTTATTGTTTCAAATGACTTACACTCTATTTATCAACACCCATTATTAAAAGAATTTAAGGCTATCGCAGCTGCAAAAACGGAGAATTTTGTGAATTATGATGGAGACGATTAAAGCGATTATTTTTGATATGGATGGTGTGATCTTTGATAGTGAAACCATGTATATAAATGATTTGATAAGATTTTTTAAACAGCATGATATAGAAATACAAGTAAGTGATTGCATTCCTCTTATTGGTATTGATAGTAAATTATATTATGAACAAGCATACACAATGTGGAACAACAAAACAGATTTCATTACATTTAAAAATATGCTTCAAGAATATTTTCGTTCATTTGATTGTGATTATAAAGCAGTCGTTAGACCACAGATCTATTCTGTTTTAGAAAGCTTAAGTGAACATTATAAAATTGCGTTAGCGTCCTCTTCAAGTTTAAATGCTATTAATACTGCATTAGCTCAAGCTGATTTAAGAAAGTATTTCACACTTATAGTAAGTGGTGAACAATTCAAAGAAAGTAAACCCAATCCAGAAATATATTTACATACAATCAAAGAATTGAATGTGAATAAAGATGAAGCTATTATTATTGAGGATTCATCTAAAGGAATATTAGCTGCAAATAGAGCCGGTATTAAGGTATTGGCTTTAAAAGATGATAAGTTTGGCTTGGATCAAAGCCAGGCAGATATAATTATTGATGAATTAAATGATATTATAAAGTTGATTGAGAAAGGGGCATAAAAGTATGAATGCTATGTTAGTTGCTGTTATAGTGATTGCTGTTATTGGAATTATTCCAGTGATCATTAGAAAGAAATTTCTAAAAATATATCTTACATTACTCCAAAAAAATGATATTAAGGCAATAGAAGACTTAATAGCAACTCAACTAGCTAAGATATGTATTCCTCTATTTAATAGGGAATATTTACTTTTAAATGCTTATCTAAAAGTAAATGATAACAAACAAATAGATACTCAAGTAAACAATATAATGGACCATGTTCCTATGAATTCTAAGCAGAAGTCTGCTCTCGCAAAATCAGTATTCTATATATATGTAGATAAGAAGAATGCATCTATGATTGATCGTTTGTTGGAAATGGTTAGCACTACAAATGATCATGCCCTATATAGACAGATGGATATGGTCAATGATACTTTAATTAGTGGTGGAATTAAGTATTATGATGAATTAAAATCTGATCTAGAAGATGTAGAATATACTAAAAACAATGCAGATACTCCCTATCTCGAATTCTTATTATCAGTTATCTACAAAAATATGGGTAATGAATCAAAAAGCAAGGAATATAAAAATAGAGCCTTAGAAGATTGTAAAGGAACTGTATATGAATCTTTAATTAAATCTCAAAATTAATAGGATGATTGAGAAAATCTCGCACTGAAAGACAACCTAATTAAATGGGTTGTCTTTTCGTGCGACAGGCAGTCGCTTATATGTTATGTCAACAGGGGCATGACATTTTCTACTTATAAATGCTTATTCAAGATAGGGCTCTATTAACTTGAAATGCTTCATGGAATGTAAAAATCCTGTAGGTGAAAGTCCTACATCGTGCGCACTAGTGCTATTCGAAAAGTCTAATCTAATGCATCAACGTAAGGCGGTGTGTGAAGGATATGCAGTAGAATGTGTGACAACATTGCGATAAATGTGGAAGTCTATTTACTGTGTTATCAATGAACTAGACGATAACATAGGCCTTCTATTGTGAAGTCTGTTGGCATGATATTAAGGAAATAGCGATGACCCTGTCAGACCTTATGACTACTTGGTGTATATCAAGGTACTTATCTATAAGTGTAATTCGAAGTGATAGGTACATCATGAGGAGTCAGACACTCTCATAGTAGTGAATGATATTGATGTAACATAACATCAATGTAGCGAAGGGGAGTCATTTATTGGAATTATTATAGGAACTTATGGGATATCACAAACGGTTTTACGTTTATCGGTAGGATTATTGGAAGATTATAAAAATAAACATAAAATGATTATGCTTATACCAGCTTTATCTTCAGGATGTGTTTCTTTATTTAGAATTATTTTCAATAATGGCATTGTTTTTTTGATTGAAAATCTTTTTTCAGGACTTGCCAGGGCAATGAGTTTTTTCCAAGCAGGCTATGCTTTATGTTTATTTATTTTTAGCGTTTATTTGCTTTATTGCTTCAAGAATTTCTTTTGGCTATTGTAAATCTCATTAACAAATAAAGCTCTTACATTTTATATATTTTGTTAATGAAATTAAAATTGTATACATTTCTCTTTTCTGAAAAATTAAAAAAGATTATGCTACAGGTGTCTTAGGAAAGAGAGGATGAATATTATGAGTATCAATGAAATTAACGCAGAAGCAAAAGAATCTTTAAGAAAGTATTTTAAAGATAGTAATGATGTAAAACATGGAAATGAAGGAAGAGAAGAATTAACAAAAGAAGAAATCTTTCAATCAGTAGCGGGAGAAATCAAAACTTCAGAAATGAAATTAGAACAAAGAAAGCAAATGAGAAACACATTACAACATGATGCTAGAGAAGCATTAGAAAAAGTATGTGGAAAAAAAGCAGAAACTAAAGAAGTACAACATATGACATTAGAAGGAATGGAAAAAGAATTAAGAGAAAATACTAAACATCAAATGGAATATGTAAATTCTTTAAAACAAAATACAATGAATTCAAGAGCATAAGGACTTCGAAAGAAGTTCTTTTTTTACATTTAATGGATATTTTCTTAACATAAAAAAGAGTAATATTTTGTTAAGAGGTGATGAGGATGAATGCAAAAAGATATCATTTTATAGAAACTATGATATGGGTAGGAATTCCTTTTCTATTTATGATCATTGATTGGTTTTATATACATGTATTGAATAGTAAGCATCAATTTATAAGCATAGAATAAAAAACAAGCAGTAAGCCTTCATAATGAAGAAAATGTCCTGTTTGTTTTATTGTTGCACCAAAAGAACATATTTCTATGCCTTTTTGTTTTTGTATAGATTTTTTGGTAATTCTTCTGACCATGGCATGATTTTTTCAAGTAAATCTGCTGTCAGCTTATTTCCTGTCATTCTTGTTAGTATGTATTCTATATACTCATACGGTTTTAGGCCATTTATTTTTGCACTTTCAATTATGCTGTACGCCGCTCCACTTGCTTTGGCTCCATTGATGCTGTTTGAAAACAGAAAATTTTTTCTGCCAATGACAAAGCTCTTACAACATCTTTCTGCTGAATTATTGCTTATTTTAACTCGCCCATCTTCTATATAATATCTTAAATATTTTTCATTATTGATGGCATATGTCATTGCCGTATCCAAATGTGATTTCTTTGGTGTATGTGGCGCAACATCCATTACTTCTACCAGTTTTCTTCTAATATGAGCAAAACATCCCATGTTTTTTTATATCTTTTATATTTGCATAGGCCTGGTAGCCATCACTTTGAATTACTCCATTAAAGCCTTCAAGATAATCGCTGGCTCTATCATATTTTCTGTCGTTTTCAAACTGATAGAGCACCATCTTCTTTTCTTCGCTTCTTCCTGTTTTATACACCCACATCTAACAGTCCTGTTTTCCTTCACTCTTTTTGAGTTCTAATACTTCCAGCTTTGTTTCATCTGCATTGATATATTCACATTTTAAAAGCTGATCATGCATGTACTCAACAAATTCTTGAAAGTAAAGATCATAGAGTTTCATGATCCAGTTGGACATTGTCTGCCTCGATAATGTAATCCCTATGCGTTCAAGTGCCTTTTCCTATCTGTATAATGGCAAAGAAAGATTGTATTTTTTATCAAGTATCGATGCGAGCAATGATGGTGAAGCAAAACTTTTAGGTATGACTGCTTTAGGCATATCACCTTTGTACATTGGTGTTGTTTCAATTTCTTCATCATACTCCCCGCTGTAAACATATTGAATATGTTTTATGACTTCATAATATTCTTTATGATGGACAAGTTCTTTTCTTTCATTCGTTCCAATCAGTCTTAATGGCTTCCCTGTTTGAGGATCTGTTTTATCTTCCAAATCATGTTCAACAACTGTTTCAGGAAGATCTTCAATCCCTCTTTTCTTTGATTTCTTTCTTGAATGTGATGTAACTCTTACCTGCAGTTCTGGTTCTGTTTTTAATACTGTTGATTCAGTTTCAGCTTCATTGAAAAGGTTGAGTGTCAGTTGATCAGGTATTTCGATCTTTTCGCTTCTTGATCCATAAAATGTTTTTTTATAAAGAACCAGCTGTTCACGAACATAATTCAGTTCCTGTTTCAGACTTTCTATGACTGTATTTTTTGCTTCAAGTTCAGCTTCCAACTGTCTGATTCTTTTATCCTTTTTCATTGTCATCACATCCTTCAAACAGGAAAGATTATACCATAAATTATTAGATGAGAATACAGTTTGATACAGTATCCTCACTAATTTTATTTTCAAATTCCAGTCCTTCAATCAGCCAGTTGAGCTGTTGGGGGTGTAATCATCAAAACGCCTGATTCCTCATGCTTTTTAAACTTGAATTTTCCATTTTCAAGTCTTCTTGTAAAAAGCCAGAAGCCATTGGCTTCATAATAAAGCATCTTGATTCTATTACGTGAAGCATTGGTAAAAATAAACAAGCTATGATCCAAGACAGTCATGCTGAACTGAGATGCAGCAATCAAAGCAAGACCATCAATTTGTTTTCTTATGTCACAAAACTGCTTGGCAACATAAATATTTTTGATTTCATCGGTATTGATAATCATAGCAGGTTCTCCAATAAAATCTTGAGATTTTGTTTGGAACAGGAAATATGATGATGGTCAATATCAAAATCAATAACGTCATTACTTTTATCAAGGATGACAGGTAGAAAAGTATTTTCTTCTTCAAGGATCAAAGCCTTTTGTTTATAGAAGCTGGAAATACAAATATGATTGTCATTACAATACTTTTTAATTGTCAAACCACTTTGTTTCTGTGCTTCGATAACTTCCTTCCATTTTTCTTTTCCTCTAATTATCAAAAAAGATGCACCTCCTTATTAAGTACATCCTTATTGTATTGAATTCATCAATTATTTATAATCGCTTATTTATTTGACGCTTACTTAAGGCGCATGAAAACATGTGTCTTTTTTAATAGAATTATATCTTGATAACAAATTATTACAGGAATATAATATTTGCGGTGATAAAAATGGAAAATTATGACGAAGTAGAACAGAATGTAGAACAATTAGAAGATGAGTTAGAAGAAGTTGAAGAAGAACTCGAACAAAAAGAAGAAGGCTTTCTAGAGTGTGAACGTTGGCGTTGTTTTTTATTGTTGATTACTGTAGGGGGATTCTTTGGGGCTTATACTTTTTCAGTAAAGGGTGGTGTTTTCTGTAATGCCCAAACAGCCAATATTGTTTTATTTGGTATGGCTTTAGGTAATATGGATTTCTCAAGAGCTGCTTATTTATTAATTCCTATTAGTTCTTATTTTATAGGAACAATGGTTTCTGAATATTTGGCTTTAAAAATAAAGAAATATAGAAAATTAAGATGGGATACCATCTTAATAGGGGTAGAAATAATTACTGTTATTATTTTAGGACTACTTCCTAGTAGTGTACCTGATCAAGTATTTCAAGTAACAATTAACTTTATTTGTGCAATGCAATTTAATACTTTTAGACAAGCAGAAAAAGTAGGTATGGCTACTACTTTTGTAACAAATCATATTAGACAAACAGGGAGTTTCTTTGTTCGTTGGTTAAGAAAAAGACATGAAAAGAAATATTTAAATCGTTCTTTAAGACATTTATGTATGATTTTATGTTTTATAGGTGGTGCTGTTCTTTCTACTGTGATGTGTCATTATTTTAAAGATAGAGCTATATGGGGTTCACTTATTTTCTTAATTATTTTACAAGGGGACTTATTATATGCTGATTTAGTCAAAGAAAAAGAATTATTAGATCAAGTTCCAAATGGGCATTAATGCCCATTTTTTCTTGTTTAAATCGTCTATTTCATGTATTATTATTGTGCTATGAGTATAAAAAATTTAATGGAGGTAAAAAGCTATGAATGAAAGTATGTTAGATAGATTAGTATCTATGGAAAATAGATATGAAGAATTAGGTCATATGTTAATGGATCCAGATATTGGTACAGATATTAAAAAAATGACAGATGTTACAAAAGAACAAGCTTCTTTACAAGCTGCTTATGATTTGTTTCAAGAATATAAAGAAGTAAAAGATGGTATTGATGGTGCTAAAGAATTAATGAAGGAAAATGATCCTGAAATTAAAGAAATGGCAAAAATGGAATTAGATGAATTAGAAGAAAGAATGCCAGATATTATTAAAAAATTAGAATTAGAATTAATTCCTAAAGATCCAAATGATAATAAAAACGTTATCATGGAAATCCGTGGAGCTGCTGGTGGAGATGAAGGAAATATCTTTGCAGGTGATTTATATAGAATGTATGTAAAATATGCTGAAAGCCAAGGATGGAAAGTAGAAGTTATGGAAGCTGAAGAATCTGAAGCTGGTGGTTTCTCACTTATTTCATTCAATGTGATTGGTGATGGTGTTTATGGTAAATTAAAATATGAATCTGGATCACACCGTGTTCAACGTGTTCCTAAGACTGAAACACAAGGACGTGTGCATACTTCAACTGCAACAGTATTAGTTATGCCAGAAATGGAAGAAGTTGATGTACAAATTAATAAAAGTGATTTAAGAATTGATACTTATCGTGCAAGTGGTGCCGGAGGACAACATATCAATAAAACAGATTCAGCTGTTCGTATTACTCACTTACCAACAGGAATTGTGGCAACAAGCCAAGATGGACGTTCTCAACATGATAACCGTGATAAAGCAATGAAAGCTTTAGTAGCACGTGTTTATGATTACTTCCAATCTCAACAAACAGAAGCAATTGATAGTGAAAGAAAATCGAAAGTTGGTACTGGAGATCGTGCTGAAAAGATCAGAACTTATAACTATCCTCAAAACCGTGTAACAGATCATCGTATTGGACTTACAATTCAACAATTAGATCGTATTATTGAAGGTAAATTAGATGATATTATTACAGCATTAATCAATGAAGATCAACGTCTTAAATTAGAAGGACAAAAATAATGAAAACAGTTAGAGAATTAATTAAAGAAGCCGAAAGTAAATTGGATGATGAACATAAAGATGTCAATGTCGCAAAAGTCTTATTTTATCATCTTGCTAAAAAAGAACCTCATGAACTTTATTTAATGATGAATGAAGAAGTAGAACCTGAATTAGAAAAAGCTTTTCTTGCAGGAATGGAAGAATATTATCAAGGAAAACCTATTCAATATATTAAAGGGTGTGAAAGTTTCTTTGGTAGAGACTTTAAAGTGAATGAAGATGTATTGATTCCTCGTTATGAAACAGAAGAATTGGTAGAAAACATCTTATATCGTATTGATGATTACTTTAATGATTATAAAGAAATTCATTTATGTGATGTAGGGACAGGAAGTGGTGCTATTGCGATTACTCTTGCTTTAGAAGAACCACGTTTAAAAGTCATTGCGACAGATATTTCTAAAGAAGCTTTAGTTGTTGCTCAAGATAATGCGAAAACATTAGGGGCGAATGTTGAATTTAGAAATGGAGATATGTTACAACCTTTATTAGATACACATGAAAAAGTAGATATCTTTGTTTCTAATCCACCTTATATTCCTAATGATCAAGATATTGAAGCAATGGTTAAGGATAATGAACCTCATGTTGCTTTATTTGGTGGAAATGATGGTTTATATTTTTATAGAAAGATTTTTAAAGAAGTTAAACCTTTATTAAATGATCGAGCTTTATTAGCTTTTGAAATGGGATTTGATCAAAGAGAATTAATGGAAACAGCAATCAAAGAATTCTTTGGAGATTACCCTTTTGAAATTATTAAAGACATTAATGGAAAAGATAGAATGTTATTTATCTATTATAATTTAAAATAATATGAATATAGAAACAGAAAGACTCATAATCAAGCCACTTACATTAGATGATGCCAAACGTTTTAGTGAATATCGTGATAAAGAAGAAGTTGCAATGTATCAATCATGGGATGAATATCCTTTAAATAAGGCTATTAACCGTATTGAATATTGTCAAAAGCATCCATTTCATGGACAAATTGGTAACTACCAATTTGGCCTTTATTTAAAAGAAAACAATCAGCTTATTGGAGATATTTTTATTGAAATAGATGGGCATACAACTTTTACTTTAGGATATACTTTAGATAGTGTTTACTGGTCTAAAGGATATGCAAGTGAAGCATTAAAGAGTGTATTTAAGGCAATGAATGAAACATATTCTTTTAAAATATGTTTATGTCATGTATATGAAGATAATATAAAATCAATTAAACTATTAGAAAGAAATGGATTCGATAAAATCCATAAATCTTGGTTTTACCAAGATGTACTTTATCGTAAAATGTTAAATAAATAGAGTTACTCATATTTTTATTAAAATGAGTTAAATGGATAATTCAAAATAAAAGGCATCAATTTAAAGATGTCTTTTTTTAGTGACAAAATATTTAAAATAAACTCTATATAATGATTACGAGGTGGAAATAAAATGGATTTAGTTATCGTCAATAAACAAAAACACGTGCATTATATTTTACCAATCATTATATTTTTTAGTACCATTATTTTAAGCTATGCTAAAATACAAGAAACAGCCTTACCTTTTTTATTACCTTTATTTATTGTATCGTTTTATAGTGGATATCTGTATCTTACATGCTTTTTAACAGCGATTATAGGAATATCGATTATTAATCAAGATACATTTACAATTGTTGTCATCATTACATTATTACTGACCATTTATCTTCTTAACTTTACACATCTATTAAAAACAAAGTATATTTCTTTTATTATAACAGCAATTTTGATTCCATTTTTTTATGCGAATCATTACAACATCTTACAAACAACAGTTCTTGTCATGTTAACGTTGTTTAATTGTTATCTTGATCAAGAAATTATTCCTTTAATTATTCATCAAAATAAAAATGTTTTAAATATAAAAAGATTACAAGCATTAATTGTTGTGGTATGTACACTATTTATTAGCTTTATTCCTTTTAATACAACATATACAATGATCTTTTTAAGATATTTCTTATTAATTTCTATTTATTATCTATCAATTGAAAAAGTCATGCCTATTATTTTATATCTTTCTATTCTTTTAATGCTAATAGCTCCATCATTAAAAGATGATGTCTTATCCTTAATATTACCAATGAGTTTCTTTTTTATGATGCAACCTAAAAACAAATATCTATTCATATCTATTTTCTTATTATCACATATTACACTACCATTTTTTATTAATTACAATTACTTCTATTATGCTTTTGTGATTCTTGTTCCAGTTTTTTTATTTATGATTTCTCCACAATTTAAAAATAAAAAAATAAAGATCAATCCAGAATTTATAGAAATAAGTTATCAAGAACAACTTAAAAGTAAAGCAGATGCTTTTGCATCTTTATTTCATCAACTCACAGAAGTTTTTAAAGAAGAAAATCAAGAAACCCATTTATCTGAATATGTGGGATATGTTTATGAGGATGTGTGTCATCATTGTTCTTCTAAAAAATATTGTTTTTATAGTCAAGAAGGAATGAGTCGTTTAGGTAAGTTGATTTCTAAGGGAATTCAAAAAGATTTAGAGGTAGATGATTATAATTATATTTATCAACATTGTTTAAAGCCGGATGATTATTTAAAGAGTTTAAAGAATCATCAAAAAGGTTATTTTAAGATGTTAAAAGTTAATCATGCACATGATCATTTAAAAAAAGATTTATTTCAAGAGTTTTCAATCATGGGTCATGTTTTTCAAAACTTTTCTAAAAAGATAGATGAACAAGATAATGAAAAGAAAATCTTAGAGCATTTAAAAGCGTATCATTTTGAAGTGTATTATTTAAAGAAAATAAAAAAAGATTATGAAAATTATATGTTAGAAATAGGAATAGAAGATATAGATGAAAAAACTGTAACAGAAGAACTTATTCCTATTTTAGAAAATTATTTAAATGAATCATTAGATCTTGTCTCTATTAAAAAGCAACATCTTCAAATAGGTTACACTTCAATTTTATTAAAACATGAACTTAAATATACATTACAACTTGCGAAAAAACAGTATGCTTTAGATCAACAATGTGGAGATAGTATTCTTACTTTTGGTTTAGATGAACATCATTATGTGGCTTTATCTGATGGTATGGGACAAGGTTATATTGCTTATAAGGAAAGTAAGTTAACATTGGATGTTTTAAGTCAATTGCTTAAAAATGGCATTCAATTAAGAGATACGTTGAATACTTTAAATACGTTATTAAAGATAAAGAATCAAGGAGATATGTATACGACATTAGATTTATTTGATTTTAATTTAATGAATTCAAGATTAAAAGTAATTAAATATGGAGCTTATGAAAGTTATTTAATAAGAAATCATCAAATAGATGTTTTACATTCACATTCTTTACCAGTAGGAATGGCTTCTACAATGAAGATGGTTTCTTATGATATGAAAATCAAAGAAAATGATATATTGATTCTTACAAGTGATGGAGTAGGAGAACATTTCTTTGATTTATTAAAAAAATATCAAGAAGAAATTGAAAAGATGTCAGTTTATGAAATTGTTTCCTTTCTTTTTCAAAAATCTTTTCAAAAGAAAGATCTAGATGATATGAGTATTATTGTTATTAAAGTGGTCAATAGAAATTAGAGATATGCTATAATACAAGCGGTGAGATTATGTTAGATGAAAGTTTATTAGATAAAAATAGAAAATATCTTGTAGGAGTATCAGGTGGCGTCGATTCGATGGCTTTATTAGATATGTTAGTTAAAAAAGCATACAATGTCATTGTTGTACATTATAATTATCATTTTAGAGAAGATAGTGATCTTGATGAAAATCTCGTACGTAGTTATTGTCAAAATCATCATCTTCCTTTTTATGTAAGACAAGGAGATAAAAAAGAATATCAAAAAGGTAATTTTGAAATGTTAGCAAGAGAAAAAAGATATGCTTTTTATAAAGAAATAGGTGATTTAAATGGGATTGATACGATTATTTTAGGGCATCATTTAAATGATCATTTAGAAACAATCGTGATGCAATTACAAAGACATAATACAAAGGGATATTTGGGTATAAAAGAACAATCTTATGTTAAAAATATGCATGTTGTAAGACCCTTATTAAAGTTAAAAAAACAACAACTTATAGATTATTGTACTAAAAATCATCTTGAATATCATGAAGACTATACAAACTATGATACACGTTATACACGTAATCATGTAAGACATATCGATCTTAAAAAATATAATGAACAAGAATTATTAGAAAAGGCAAGTAAGCATAATCAACAATACAAAAAACAACAAGCAAAACTCCAACAAATTTATCAAGAATATGATCAAAATCATTTCTTGTATTTAGATAAGTTACCAACAGAATCATTAGATCAAATCATTTATTATATGTTAAAAAAAGAGATCTATCCACCACTTATAACAGAAAACTTAGTACAAGAAATTATTAAACAAATCCATTCACAAAAACCAAATATTGAAATATCATTACCTGTTAATTTTGTGTTCATAAAAAAGTATAATAATATAGCCGTTAGAAAAAAAGAAATTGACGATACTTATTATGTAAAGTATGAATCTTTTTATAAAGATCAACAATTACATTATTTTTTAACAGATCAAGGACATCTTCACGATGGTGTTTTTCTTTCAAAAGAAGACTTTCCAATAGTTATAAGATGTTTTAAAAATGGTGATACAATCAAAACATCTGGAGGAACAAAAAAGGTCTCTAGGCTATTTATAGATCGTAAAATTCCTAGAGATGAGCGTAAAATATGGCCAATCGTTGAAAATTGCCATGGTGAGATCATTTTGATCCCACATATCGCCAAAAATATCAAGTATTTATATACAAAACCAAATGTTTTTGTGATAAAATATGACACATGTAAGTGAGGTGTAAGGTATGCACAAGGATATAAAAGAAATATTATATACAGAAGAAGAAATTAAGGCTAAATGTGATGAATTAGCAAAACAAATTGATCAAGATTATGCTGGTCAAGAAATTTTATTAGTTGGTTTATTAAAAGGTTCAGTTCCATTTATGGCAGAACTTGCTAAACATTTAAAAAGTGATGTTAAGTTCGACTTTATGTCAGTAAGTAGTTATAGTGGTGTTGAATCTAAAACATTAGTTGTTAGACAAGATATTAAAGAAGATATTCGTGGTAAGAATGTTTTAATCGTAGAAGATATTTTAGATACTGGAAAGACTTTATATAACGTTAAAGAAATGTTAGAAAAAAGACATGCTAAGAGTGTTAAAATCGTGACTTTATTAGATAAAGAAGAAGGTCGTGTTTTTGATATGAAAGCTGATTATTCAGGATTTAAAATTCCTAATGCCTTTGTTGTAGGATATGGTCTTGATTTTAATGAACGTTATCGTCAATTACCTTATATAGGTATTTTAAAAGAAGATTGTTATAAAAAATAGTTAGGAGATTTTATGGGAAATAAAAAAGGATTGTTGAAGTCTATCCTACCATGGCTTATTGTACTGATGGTTATTTCTGTGGCAATTCCTTTCTTTAATCAAAGTGAATCGTCAGAAATTAGATATGATAAGTTTATAGAGATAGTTCAAAAAGAAAAAGTAAAAGATGTAGAAATCGTTCCTAAATCATTAGTCATTGATGTGAGTGGAACATATTCTAAAAAAGCAAGCAATGGTAAAAAAGAAGATACTAAATTCTCTGTTGTTATTCCAAGAACAGAAACAGAATTAGATTCTTTAATTAGCTTGTTAGATGAAAATGGTACAAAAATCAATGTTGTCAATGATGCTGAAAGAAATCAATTATTGAACTTCATTGTAAGCTTATTACCATACTTGATCTTATTTGGAGGAATGTTCTTCTTCTTGAAGATGATGTCAAATACTGCTGGTGGTAATAATAAAGCCTTTGAATTTGGTAATTCAAGAGCTAAACTAGAAAAAAATTCTAAAACACATTTTAGTGATGTTGCTGGAATGGATGAAGAAAAAGAAGAAGTTAGAGAATTAGTTGACTTCTTAAAAACACCAAAAAAATTTGCTGATATGGGTGCTAAGATCCCACGTGGTGTTTTACTTGTAGGTCCACCAGGTACAGGGAAAACATTACTTGCTAGAGCAGTAGCAGGTGAAGCAAACGTTCCATTCTACTCAATTTCAGGTTCTGAATTCGTAGAAATGTTCGTTGGTGTTGGGGCTGGACGTGTAAGGGACATGTTCAAAAAAGCAAAACAAACAGCACCATGTATTATCTTCATTGACGAAATTGATGCAGTTGGTCGTCAAAGAGGTACTGGTATGGGTGGAGGACACGATGAACGTGAACAAACACTTAACCAATTATTAGTTGAAATGGATGGTTTCTCTGGAAATGAAGGAATTATCGTTTTAGCAGCTACAAACCGTGCAGATGTCTTAGATCCAGCTTTACTTAGACCAGGTCGTTTCGATAGACAAATCCAAGTAGCTAATCCAGATAAACGTGCACGTAGTCAAATCTTAAAAGTTCATGCAAGAAATAAACGTTTTACACCAGATGTTAATTTTGATAACATCGCTCAACGTACACCAGGGTTCTCTGGGGCTGAACTTTCAAACGTTTTAAATGAAGCTGCCTTACTTGCTGTAAGACAAAATCATGATTTAATTACAATGGCTGATATTGATGAAGCGGTGGACCGTGTTATGGGTGGACCTGCTAAGAAATCACGTAAATATACAGAAAGAGAAAGACGCTTAGTGGCTTACCATGAAGCAGGACATGCTTTAATAGGTTTAACTTTAGAAGATGCCAATAAAGTACAAAAAGTTACAATTGTTCCTCGTGGACAAGCAGGTGGTTATAACTTAATGACACCTAAAGAAGAAACATATTTCCAAACTAAGAGTCAATTAAAAGCAACTATTTCAGGATATATGGGTGGACGTGTGGCTGAAGAAGTCTTCTTTGGAGATGTAAGTTCAGGAGCACACAACGATATTGAACAAGCAACTCGAATTGCGAGAATGATGGTTACTGAATTAGGTATGTCTGAACTTGGACCTATTCAATATGATTCTGAAAATGGACAAGTTTTCTTAGGTAGAGATTATACACAAAGAAGTAATACACATTCAGGACAAATTGCTTATGAAATTGATGTTCAAGTACGAAAAATTATTGATGCTTGTTATCAAGAAGCAACAAATATTATTGAACAAAATAAAGAAAAACTTATTTGTATTGCAGAAGCATTACTTGAACATGAAACATTATCTGGTGAAGATATTGAATCTTTATACAATACAGGTAAAATGTTAGAACATCATGATGGAACTTTAACTGAAGAACCTGTTCAAGAAGTTAAAGAAGAAAAACCATCAATTGATGATCAAGATGATTTATTAGATGAAATGAAATAAAGCGAATTTCGCTTTTTTTCATTTAGAAAGGGGATAAATATGAGTACACGAACAAAGAGAATTGTAATCATCTTAATCGCTTTAAGCATGATTATTCCGATATTTTCTTCCGTGTTCTTTTTATAGAAAAGAAAAATGAAAGATTATTTAGTAAGAGGATTAGTCAATAGTAAAAATTGTCGTGTGTTTGCCTGCCAAACAACGAATTTATTGGAAAAAGCAAGACAAGAACATGATTTATGGCCAACAGCATCTGCTGCTCTTGGAAGAATGATGTCAGCTACTCTTATGATGGCTGCAATGAATAAAAATAATGAAAAAATGACTGTCACAATTAATGGTGGAGGACCAATTGGTACGATGATGGCTGTTACGCGTGGTGATGGACATATTAAAGGTTTTGTAGGCGATCCACATGTTCATTATACTTATAATGATACTGGACATTTAGCAGTAGGTGTGGCTGTTGGAACACAAGGAACGTTACAAGTGATTAGAGATATGGGGTTAAAAGAACCCTTCTGTGGAACAGTACCACTTCAAACAGGTGAAATTGGTGATGATTTTTCTTATTATTTCATGGCAAGTGAACAAACTCCGTCAGTTGTTTCTGTAGGTGTTTTAGTTGATGAAACAAATGAAATCTTATCTTCAGGTGGTTTTATTATTCAATTATTACCAGAAGCTACTGAAGAAGATATTTCTTATATTGAAGAAAAAATAAAAGATTTCCCTGCTGTTTCTTCATTGATTCATGAAGGAAAAACACCAGAAGAAATCTTAAAAATGATTTTTGATGATGTTGAAATTACAGATCGACAAGATTTATTCTTTACTTGTGATTGTTCAAGAGAAAAGATGATCAATGCTTTATCAACTATTGGAAAACAAGAACTTCAAAGTATGATTGATGAGGATCATGGTTGTGAAATTACATGTCAATTCTGTAATACAAAATATCAATTTAGTGAAGAAGAATTGCAAAATTTAATTAATCGTTTATAATCACATTGAAAAATGTGATTTTTTTAAAGGAGAAAAAATGGAAAACAAGAAAAAGAAATTAATTATAGGACTTATACTCATTATTATATTAGGTGCAATTGTTTTCTATTTAACAGGTCATCTTACTAAAACAACAATTTGTAAAGGAACATTAGATATGATTACAGATGAAGAAGTAGAAGTTATATCTAGTGATGATAAAGTTAAAGAAACAAAAACACAAGTTACATATGATTACAGTGATTATGTTTCAGATATGTATCCTATTTCTTACTACAAAGATTATATAAAAAATAGTAATAAGTTTTATAAAAATATAAATGGTGTTAAAGCTTCTTTAAAAGTTAAAGGAAATAAAGTGATTTATACAGTTGATATTCAATACGATAGTGATTATATGAAGGATTTAGTAGAAGCAGGACTTGTAAGTACAAATGGTAGTTATAAAGATATTGATTATATATCTTTAAAAGATACAATAGAAAACCAAAAATCAGCAGGGTTAACTTGTAAAGAAAAATAAAGGCAAATGCCTTTATTTTCAAGGAAATCAACTCTTATTTAGATAACTTATATCTATTTAGGGGAGGAAAATAGAGGGAATATATAAGTTATCTATTTATATTATGAACAGATGTTTAAATTATATACAGGAGGAGATAAAATTTGAAAATTAGAGATATAGAAATTAAAAATCCTGTCATTATGGCACCAATGGCTGGAATTACTAATATGGCATTTCGTAAGATTGTAAAAGAGTTTGGAGCTGGACTTGTATATTCAGAAATGGTCAGTGATAAGGCAATCTGTTATGGAAATCAAAAGACAATAGAAATGTTACAAGTAGATGAAGGAGAGCATCCTGTTAGTATTCAATTGTTTGGTGGAGAAGTGGAAAGTATGGTACAAGCTGCCAAGTTTATTGATGAACATTCTAATTGTGATATTATTGATATTAATTGTGGATGTCCAGTGAATAAGGTTTTAAAAGCAAATGCTGGAAGTAAACTTCTTCAAAATCCTCAATTAATTTATGATATTGTCAGTAATATTGTTAAAAATGTAAGTAAACCTGTTACAGTTAAAATTAGAAGTGGTTTTGATAAGGAGCATATTAATGCGGTAGAAGTAGCGAAATTAATTGAAAAAGCAGGAGCAAGTGCGATTGCAGTTCATGGAAGAACACGTTCACAAATGTATGAAGGTCATGCTGATTGGTCAATTATTAAAGCGGTTAAAGAAGCAGTTTCTATTCCTGTTATTGGAAATGGTGATATTAGAAGTGTAGAAGATGCTAGAAGAATGCTTGAAGAAACAGGCTGTGATGCAATTATGATTGGTCGTGCAGCACTTGGAAATCCTTGGCTTATTAAACAAGTTGTAGAAAGTTTAGAACATGGAACAGATATACCTGAACCAACTTATAAAGAAAAAATAGCATGGTGTTTAACACATGCTAAAAGGTTGATGACGATTGAACCTGAAAGAATTGCTATGTCACAAATGAGAGGACATGCTCCTTGGTATATCAAAGGTTTAAAAAGTTCGTCTGCTGTTAAAAATGAACTTTCAAAAGTAAATACGTATGAAGAATTAGAAAAAATTCTTAAAGATTATGAACAATTTTTAGATACGTTATAAAAGGATGTCACGACATCCTTTTATTCATTAATCAATAAGCGTATTGTTTTATATAAATGAGGTTTAAATTCTTCTATTGGAAGTGGATGACTTTCAACAATAGAAGTAAAAACTGTAGAACTTACAAGTTCAATAATCATAAATAAAGTCATCTCAGGATATTCTAAAGGAATATCCTTTTCTTTTACTTCATTTACAAATAATTCCTTGATTCCTAATTCTTCACTATCTAATAAATCAGTTAATTTTTCACTATATAGTCCTAAAGATAAGTTCTTTTGAATAAACTTAAGAATGTTAGGTCTAACAATTAATTCATTAATAATAGAATCTATAATAAAAACAATCTTATCATCTAAACGATCAAATTGTTGTTGAGTAGCTTCCTTACATGCTTTGGAAAATAATTCATGAGATGTTTTAGCTAATAAAACATCTTGAAGTTCGTATTTATCTTTAAAATATAAATAAAAAGTTCCTTTAGCAATACCTGCATCTTTAACAATATCTTGAATAGAAGTTTTTTTAATTCCTTTTTCTGAAAATAAATGAAGTGCAGTATTAAGCAGTTTACGTTCTTTTTCTTGTTTATTATCATTTATTTTTGATTTTATCTCTTTAATTGCCATAAAAACACTCCCTTTAGCATTTATTTTAGGGTGAAGAATTAAAAATGTCAATGAATTAATTAAAAAAGTGACTTTTAGTCATTTATATATTGACCGATGGTCATTTTAGTGCTAGTATCATTTATGACCAAAGGTCATTTAGGAGGAGAACTATGAAAAAGCTAGGAGAAATCATTGGTAAATTTGTTGTTAAACACAAGATACTTATCGTGATTGCATCAGTTATTCTTTGTATTCCATCTTTATTTGGATATATCAATACTGATATCAATTATGATATTCTTGTTTATCTACCAGAAGATATTGATACAATGAAAGGACAAGATATACTAGCTAAAGATTTTGATATGGGATCTTTTGCGATGTGTGTTGTAGAAAATATGTCTTCTAAAGATGTCTTAAACTTAGAAGAGAAGTATAAAAAAATAGATGGTGTTGTTAAAGTTATTTCCGCAAATGATTTAATAGGAACAACAATACCTCAAGAAATGTTACCAAGTGATGTGACAAAGCAGTATAAAAAAGGAAACAGCGAACTCATGTTGGTAACATTTAAAGATAGTACAATTGCGATCGATGCAATTACTCAAATGAGAGAAATTACAAGTGAAGAGGTCGTTAAAATAGGAGGAATGTCAGCATCTACATTAGATACAAGTATTGTTGCTGATAGTGAAATTATTACTTATGTTATTGTCGCTGTTATTTTAGTTTTAATTGTTTTAATGGCATCGTTAGATAGTTATGTTGTTCCATTTCTATTATTAGGAAACATCGGACTAGCAATTCTTTATAATATGGGATCTAATATTTTCTTAGGTCAAATTTCATATATTACAAAGGCAATTGCCGCTGTTTTACAATTAGGAGTTACAACAGACTTTTCAATTTTCTTATATCATAAATATGAACAAGCAAAAACAAGAGTTAAAACAAATAATGAAGCGATGACACTTGCTATTGGAGATACACTTGTTTCTATTGCTGGAAGTTCACTTACAACGATTGCTGGATTTTTAGCTTTATGTACAATGCAACTTACATTAGGTTCAGATATTGGAATTGTTATGGCTAAAGGTGTCTTTATTGGTGTTCTTTCAACAGTTACGATCTTCCCAGCATTTTTATTAGTATTTGATAAACTTGTCTTTAAGACAAAACATAAACCAATTATTCCATCATTTAATGTAATTAAAAATTTTGTAATTAAACATTATAAAATTATTTTATTAGTCGCATTAGTTATTGCTTATCCAGCTTATTATGGAAATGCACATGTTAAAAGTTATTACAATCTAACAAAAGATTTACCACAGGATTTAAAGAGTTGTGTGGCTAATAGTGAATTAAGTGATGAATTTGATTTAGTTGCTTCGCAAGTTATTTTAGTAGATAAAGGTATTAAAGATAATGATTTAAATCAAATGGTTGATGAAATAGAAAATGTTGAATCTGTTAATCTTGTTTTATCACCATCACAGTTATCTGACTTAGCTATTCCTGATGAAATGGTACCTGATGATGTTAAAGATATCTTTGAAAGTAATCGTTATAAAATGATATTTGTCAATTCAACAGAAGAAATTGCAACCAATAAATTAAATAAAGTCATCGATAAGATAGATCATATTATCAAAAAATATGATAAAAATGCTATAATGGCAGGGGAAGGTCCATGCATGAAGGATTTGGTTAATATAGCAGATGAAGACTTTAGAAATGTAAGTATTGCATCTATAGGAATTATTTTTATCATTATGTTATTTGTTTTAAAATCAATTTCACTTCCAGTATTGTTAGTTTCTGGAATTGAACTTGCTATCTTTATCAATATGGCAATCAGTTATTATACAGGTGATGTTTTACCATTTGTTGCCTCTATTGTTATTGGAACAATTCAACTTGGAGCAACAATTGATTATGCTATTTTACTTACAACAAAATATTTGGAAAATAGAAAAAATGGTATTGATAAGATTAAAGCAATGGATAATGCAATTAGTAATTCTGCAGGTTCAATCTTTGTTTCTGGAATGTCATTCTTTGCAGCAACATTTGGTGTAGGAATGATTTCTAAATTAAATATGATTGCATCATTATGTAATTTAATGTCTAGAGGAGCACTTATTTCAATGTTTATTGTTATTTGTGTTATTCCAGCAATCTTACTTGTATTTGATAAAGTTATTATTCATACTTCTATCGGTTTTAAACAATTAAAAAATAAAGGAGAATGTTAACATGAAAAAAGCAAAATTAATCACATCTTCTGCAGTTGTAATGACAATGGTCATGAGCTCAATTGTTCCTGCCTTTGCCTATTCAAAAGAAGAAACAGTTTATAGTAAGTTAAAAACAAATGGTTCAGAAAAGACAACTGTTGTCTCTGAACATTTAATCAATGACCAAAATGAAACATCATTAGATGATCAATCATCTTTAAAAAAGATTAAAAATGTAAATGGAAAAGAAACATTTAAACAAGATGGTTCTAGTTTGGTATGGCAAACAACAGATGGACAAGATATTTATTACCAAGGTAAAACAACAAATTCATTACCTGTTTCAATGAAAGTAACTTATAAATTAGATGGTAAAAAAATGAAGTTGAAAAATATGCTTGGTAAAAAAGGAAAAGTAGAAATTCAAATAGATTATACTAATAATGAAAAACAAGATGTAGATGGTAAAGAACTTTATGTTCCTTTTGTTGTTACAACAGGAACAATGTTACCAACAAAAACAGATTCTAATATTGAAGTTACAAATGGTAAAGTAATTAGTAATGGTTCTTCTAATATCATTATGGCAATTGCTGCTCCAGGATTATCAAAGAATTATGATAATAATGAAGAATTAGAAAAATTAAATTCTGTAACTATTAAATATGATACAACTAAATTTAAATTAAATAGTTTAATGTCAGTAGCAACACCTTCATTATTATCTGAAACAGATATTAATTTTGATGATTTAAATGATGTTTATGATAGTGTAGATACATTAAATTCATCATTTGATCAAATTATTGCTGGTGGGCAAACATTACAATCAGGCTTAAAACAATATGCTTCTAAATACAGTGAATTTGATCAAGGTGTAGGATCTTTAAAAACAGGTGCAGCTTCTGCTCTTGTAGGATCACAAAAATTAACAACAGGTATTGAAACATTATATAATGGTTTAGTCACTTTAGATGGAAAAAGTGCAACTTTAGTAGCAGGAGCAAAACAAGTATTTAATACTTTATTAACAACAACACAAACACAAATTAATAATCAATTGGCTACTACAGGAATGTCTATTGAATTAACGATTGATAATTATCAAACAGTTTTAAATGGTTTAATGGCAAAATTACCAGCAGAAAATCAACCATCAATCAAAACAGCTTTAGCACAATTAGATTCATATAACAAATTCTATCAAGGATTACAAAGTTATACAGATGGAGTTGCTCAATTAAAAGAAGGAGCACAAAGTGCTGTTGATGGTTCTAAACAATTAAGTGAAGGATTATCTTCATTAAGTGATGGATCTAATACTTTAGTACAAGCAAGTAGTCAATTAAAAACGGCATCAAATCAATTAGCTCAAGGTAGTGATGCTTTAGTTGATGGTTTAACTTTATTTAAAAGTAAAGGTTTAGATAAGATTTCTAGTGTTTTAAATGATACAGTGAAAAAAGATGTAGATACAACACAAAAACTTGTTGATTTAGCTAATGATTATAAAACATTTGCAGATAGTAAAGATGGTGTAGAAGCTAAAACTAAATTTATCATGATTATTGATTCAAAATCTAAGAAATAGAATTGGATTTCCAATTCTATTTTTTTACAAATTAAGATAAAAGGTTTGAAGATAAAACAATATTTTATTACTATGATAAGTAATTAGAGAAAAACGTTGATTTCATGCGCTTTTTCTTAAGAAAAACACTTTACAAATAAAAAAAATGGTATAGAATACTTACCAAGGAGGAAGTAAAAACTGAGGTTTTGAAGTGAGAGAATATGAAAACAATGATCGAAGTACAATACCAAGAAAAGAATGTTAAAAATGGTGATTTAGATAAATACGTTAAAGAAACTTTAAAAGAACAAGGTGTAAAAACAACAGAAGTTGAAACTTTAAATATTTATTACTTACCTGAAACTGCTAAAGTTTTCTTTGTAGCAATTAAAAAAGATGGTTCTGAATTAAAAGGTGAATTAGATGTTAATGCTATGCCTGAATATCCAGAAGTTGTTAAAAAACCAGCTGCAAAAAAAGCACCAGCTAAAAAAGCTCCTGCAGCTAAAGCTGTAGCTGCTAAAGAAGCTAAACCAGTTGTTAAAAAAGCAACAACTGCTAAAAAAACTACTAAAAAATAATAGAGGAGAACCGAGAGGTTCTTTTTTTATGCTTTAAATGTATGATAGATGATAGTTAATAAGTATTTGAAGATTTATATAGATGATTTAAAATATAAGCAAAAGGGGGGATCATATAATGGAATATGTTACATTAAATAATGGTTTAAAAATGCCAATGGTAGGTTTTGGTGTTTTTAGAGTACCAGATAAAAAAGAATGTGAAGAATCAGTTTATCAAGCAATTAAAGCGGGATATCGTTTAATTGATACAGCTGCTGCTTATTATAATGAAGATGCTGTAGGAGCTGCTGTAAAAAGAGCAATTGCTGATGGTCTTTGTACAAGAGAAGATTTGTTTATTACTTCTAAATTATGGGTACAAGATATGATGGATTACGAAAGTGCCCAAAAAGGAATTGAAGCTTCTTTAGAAAAAAGTGGTTTAGAATATTTTGATTTATATTTATTACATCAAGCTTGTGGTGATTATTTCAGTGCTTGGAGAGCCATGGAAACTGCTTATCAAGAAGGTAAATTAAAAGCAATCGGTGTTTCTAACTTCTATCCAAATATTCTTACAAACTTCTGTGAAGTTGTTAAAGTAAAACCAGTAGTCAATCAAGTAGAACTCCATCCATATTACACTCAAGAAAAGGCGTTAGAAACAATGAAATATTATGATGTTATTCCAGAAGCATGGGCACCACTAGGTGGAGGAAGATATAATCCCTTTGAAGATGAAATGTTAAAAGGAATTGCAGCTAAATATAATAAGTCTGTAGGACAAGTAATTCTAAGATGGAATATCCAAAGAGGAGTCGTTGTTATTCCAAAATCAACACATGTAGAAAGAATTAAAGAAAATATAGATATCTTTGATTTTGAATTAAATGAAGAAGAAATGAAACAAATCTCATCATTAGATATGGGTTATTCAGGATCAAGAGCTAAACATTTTGAACCTGATTTTGTAAGAATGGTTTTAAATAATAAGATTCATGATTAATGCACTCAGGTGCATTTTTCATTATTAAAACTAATTTTATCGCTTATATTGACAATAAATTTGAATTAAGTTAAGATAACGAAGTAGAAATAAAGGCAATGAATAGACAAGTAATAATAGTCCTTCATTCAAAGAGAGTCTTGGTTGGTGGAAAAGATAATGAAACTATTATGAATAAAGACTAGGAGCTGCATCTTGGATGTTTTGATAGGATGACGTAAGCCACGTTATAGGCAAGACTATTAATAGATAGTTATTGAGGTTAATAGGGTGACCTATTAATGAATTTGGGTGGTAACACGATTTAGCTCTCGTCCCATGGGATGGAGAGTTTTTTATATTTTAGGAGGATATTATGGAAGAAAGAAAGTTTAGTGAACAAGAACTTGTTCGTAGAGAAAAGATGCAAGAACTTATTGACAAAGGGATTGATCCTTTTGGTCAAAGATTTGATGTAACAGCTTATTCAAAAGGTATTAAAGAACAATATGGTGATAAAACACATGAAGAATTAGAAGAAATGGCTGTAGAAGTAGCTGTAGCTGGTAGAATTATGACTAAACGTCGTAAAGGTAAAGTATGTTTCATGCATATTCAAGATAGAGATGGACAAATCCAATTATATGTAAGAAAAGATACTATTGGTGAAGATGCTTATGAAATCGTTAAAAAAGGTGATATTGGAGATATCATCGGTGTTAAAGGTACAGTATTTATGACAAATACTGGAGAATGTTCAATTAAAGTAAGTGAATATACTCACTTAACTAAAGCATTGCGTCCTTTACCAGAAAAATTCCATGGTTTAAGTGATATTGAAGAAAGATATAGAAGAAGATATGTTGACTTAATCATGAATGAAGATGCTAAAAAAATTGCGTTTACAAGACCAAGAATCATTCGTTCAATTCAACATTATTTAGATAGTAAAAACTATGTAGAAGTTGAAACACCTGTATTAAATCCAATCTTAGGTGGAGCAGCTGCAAGACCATTCGTTACTCATCATAATACATTAGATACTGATTTCTATTTACGTATTGCGACTGAATTATCTTTAAAGAGATTAATTGTTGGGGGTATGGATGCTGTTTATGAAATTGGACGTTTATTTAGAAATGAAGGTATGGATAGAACTCATAACCCTGAATTTACTACAATTGAAGTTTATAAAGCATTTAGTGATCTTGAAGGAATGATGGATTTAACTGAAGGTATTATTTCTAATGCAGCTATGGAAGTTAATGGAACTTATGAATTAGATTATAAAGGACATCATATTTCTTTAGCTCCAGGATTTAAACGTGTTTCTATGACAGAAGCTATTAAAGAAAAGACTGGTATTGATTTCAATGAACATATGTCATTTGAAGATGCTAAAAAATTAGCTGAAGAACATGGTATTGAAGTAGAAGCTCACTTTGGTTATGGACATATTATCAATGAATTCTTTGAAAAATATGTAGAAGAAACAATTGTAGAACCAACATTTGTATATGGTCATCCAATTGAAATCTCACCACTTGCTAAAAAGAATTTAGAAGATCCACGTTTCACACAACGTTTTGAATTATTCATCTGTGGAAACGAATATGCTAACGCATTTACTGAATTAAATGATCCAATCGATCAATATGAAAGATTTGCTGATCAATTAAAAGAAAAAGAATTAGGAAATGATGAAGCAAACGAAATGGACTTAGATTACGTAGAAGCTCTAGAATACGGTTTACCTCCAACAGGTGGTATGGGAATGGGTATTGATAGATTAGTTATGTTATTAACTGGACAAGAATCTATTCAAGAAGTTATTTTATTCCCTCAAATGAAACCAAGAAATAAATAGTATTAAAATCAAATAAAGAGAGAATATGTTTAAAAGCCCCGTATTTAATGATATGGGACTTTTTCTTTTTATGTTATTATAATTGTAATTCAAGTAATCCTATGAAAAAAATTTAAAGGAGCAATAGCTATGGAGAATAAACTAGAAAGAAATGAACAAAATAATTTTATGGATACTTTTGTTAAAACAGATAATGTGTTAAATGATATGTGTAATATTATTGAATCATCAAGAGAAGCGGCATATAAAGCGGTTAATGTTGCACTTGTTCAAAGGAATTGGTTAATAGGTTATCGAATTGCAGAGGAAGAACTTAAAGGAGAAAATCGTTCTGAATATGGACTTCAGGTTATTAAGAAATTGTCAAAAGAATTGACAAACCGATATGGGAAAGGATATGACAGAGGAACTCTTTATCGTTGTGAGAAGTTCTACAAAACGTTTCCTGAAATTGTTGCCTCACTGAGGCAACAATCTAGAGGAATACTATCATGGACTCATTATCGTACACTTTTACAGGTAAATGATAAAGAAGCACGTGATTGGTATGAAAAAGAAGCAATTGAACAAACATGGAGCGTACGTACTTTACAAAGAAATATTTCTTCTCAATATTATTATCGTATGCTTCATACTCAAAAAAAGAAACTTGTAGAAAATGAAATGAAAGAACTGACATCACAGGATCAAAATGAAAAGTTAGAATTTATTAAGAATCCAGTAGTTGCAGAATTTTTAGGTTTTTCTCAAAATACAGATTTTACAGAAAGTGATTTAGAGAAAAGTATTCTTTCTAATTTACAAAAGTTCTTGATGGAACTTGGAAAAGGATATGCTTTTGTGGCAAGACAACAACATATTCATACAGAAAAGCAGGACTATTATATTGATCTTGTGTTTTATAATTATATTCTTAAATGTTTTGTTCTCATTGATTTAAAAACAGAAAAGATAACCCATCAAGATGTAGGACAAATGGATATGTATATAAAAATGTATGATGAAATAAAACGAAGTGAAGGAGATAATCCAACACTAGGTATTGTACTTTGTTCAGACACAGATGAGGATATTGCCCGTTATTCTGTTATGCATGGTAATGAACAGTTATTTGCTTCGAAATATAAATTATACTTACCTACAAAAGAAGAACTAAAGGCTGAAATTGAAACTCAAAAGGCAATGTTTTATCTTCAACAGCAAGATAGTAAGAATAATATAGAATGACCGTATGTTACACTTTAATTGTTCTCTTCTAATAAGCTTAAATCAGGTTTGTCCATTAATTCATGAAGATCTTCATCACACTTTTGTATTCTTTTAGTAAGTTCAAACAATTCATGACATAAAAAATCTTGTGCAGCTCTTCCTTGGTTATCTGTAAATGTTGAAAGAGTTTCTAAATCAACTGCAAAAAGAGTTTGATAGACACCGTCTAGACGAAATGCAATAAGATCTAATTCATCATAAATTTCAAACATTTTTCTTCTTTTATCCATTGTTTTACACCTCCTTTATATGAGTGTAAAATAAAGGAATCTTAAAAGGAATAATACTTGCATAAGATGCAAAAAATCTGCGTAAAAGGATAAGAAATGTAACGAAAATGTATAGTGCTATACAATAATTAGAAATACAAACATAATATTTATTTAAAAGATCAGATATAATTTTTTCTTTAAGGTGTAGGTTAAAAGGGTTTGATGAAAAAAATGATGTTATAAACGCAGGAATCGTGAGAATAATTATACTACATGTAAATATCGCTAAAAAAGGACTAAAAGCTATATGTATTAAGGATTTAAGTCCTTTTTAGTTTCTAAAATTTTTATCTATAAATTTATTATTTGCAAATAATAAACAGTTAAGTTATCATAATGTTAGCGAAGGCTAACAAAATGAAAGAAAGAAGATGATAAGATGTTAACGGATAAAGAATATAAAGATTTATCGATTAAAGAATTTACCAAAGCAGCTAAAATCTATGATTCTAAACATGCAGGAATCTATGAAATGTGCAAAGATGATTATCCATTTGTAGCTGAAGAATTAAAAAATATTGAATTTAATAATCTTTTAGATGTAGGATGTGGAACAGGGCCAATGATTGAACTCTTTGTTCAAGAATTTCCAAATAAAGAGTATACAGGAATAGATCTTACACCTAAAATGATTGAGGTTGCCTCACAAAAGAACTTACCGCAAACAACATTTATTGTAGGAGATAGTGAGAATCTACCTTTCGAAGATGAATCTTTTGATGTAATAACATGTACTAATAGTTTTCATCATTATCCTAATCCCCAAGCTTTTTTTAATGAAGTAAAACGAGTTTTAAAAAAAGATGGGTATTTAGTTCTTAGAGATTATACTAGCAATAATTTTATGATTTGGTTAATGAATCATATTGAAATGCCTTTATCACATTTATTAGGGCATGGTGATGTAAAAATACATTCATGTAAAGAAGTACAAGAAATGTGTCAAAAAGCGTGTCTACATGTAGAAAAGATAGAAGCTCAAAAGAACTTTAGATTACATTTAGTTGCTAGAAAAGAGAATGTCACTGTATAAAATAATCAAGATAGTTGATAAAAAAATCACCTTAAAATGAATGAAAATCGTATTTGACATAGAAAAAAAGTGTATTGTATAATCTAGGCAGTCATCGGAGGGTGATTTGTTTAATGGAAACAATAGCTGGATAAGATGGCAGATTGAAACATCTGCTTTCTTGTCTGGCTTTTTTTGTTATGAAGGAGGAAGAGTATGAAAAAGAATATGTTTTTTACAGAGGGGAAAATATTACAACCATTGATTTTATTTGCGTTTCCTGTTTTAGTTGCTTTGTTTTTACAAGCAATGTAAGGGGTAGTAGATTTACTTATTGTTGGTAAGTTTTCATCTTCAGCTGATGTATCAGCAGTATCTACAGGTTCTCAAATTATGACAACTCTTACAAATTTAGTCAGTAGTTTTGCGATGGGAACAACCATTTTGTTAGGTCAACAAATTGGTAGTGGTAGTAAAAAAGAAGGTGGACGTACAGTAGGAACATCAATTGTGATGTTTGGTGTGATTGCTGTTATATTATCTATTATTCTTGTAATTTTTGCATCACAAGTAAGTTCTTTAATGAATGCACCTACTGAAGCTTTTGATAAGGCAGTTGATTATATTCGTATTTGTGGTGGCGGTATGATTGTGATTGTTGTTTATAATTTAATTGGATGTATTTTTAGAGGTTTAGGTGATTCTAGAACACCATTGATTACTGTCGTAATCGCCTGTGTTTTTAATATTTTTGGTGATTTAGTTTTATGTGCTATTTTAAATATGGGAACAGCAGGTGCTGCGATTGCTACGGTATTTGCACAAGTCATTAGTGTAATTGTTTCTTTATTTTTAATTAGTAAAAAAGAATTACCATTTACATTAAAGAAAGAAAACATTCGTATTCATAAAGCTTATTTGAAAAAAATGATTACATTTGGGGCACCTATAGCTTTACAAGATTTATTAGTTAGTATTTCTTTTTTAATTATTCTTGCTATTGTTAATTCTATGGGAGTTATAGCTTCTGCAGGAGTAGGAGTTGCTGAAAAAGTATGTGCCTTTATTATGCTTATTTCTTCAGCATTCATGCAATCAATGTCTGCTTTTGTTGCTCAAAACTATGGAGCAGGATTAATGCATCGTGCAAGAAAAGCTCTTTATTGTGGTGTTGGTGTATCTTTTGCAACAGGAGTTGTTGTTTTCTTCTTTACATTTTTCCATGGAAATTTACTAGTTGGAATCTTTGCTTCAGATGTTAAAGTTGTTTTAGCAGTGACAGATTATTTAAAAGCTTATGCTATTGATTGTTTATTTACAGCTATTTTCTTCTGTTATACAGGTTTTTACAATGGAATTGGTAAAACAAAGTTTGTGATGATTCAAGGTATTTTAGGAGCGTTTTGTGTTAGAGTTCCAGTTTCTTATTTGATGAGTATTCAACCTGAAAAATCATTATTCCATATTGGACTTGCAACACCTATGTCTTCATTTCTACAATTAGTTCTTTGTGTAGAATTTATGATGTATTTAAAGAAAAAAGGTGAATTGGAAAATCGTGTGTAATGGTCTTGATTTTCTTGACCATTGAATTATTGAATCTATTTTGTGTTAAACTAGGGGTATATTTAAAGAAGGAGATTATTTATGGATACTTTACAATTAATGAAAGATAGACATAGTGTTCGTCAATATATCAATCAACCTATAGAACAAGATAAACGATTCGTTATTAATAAATTAATTAAAGAAATCAATGAAGAAAGTGGTTTACAAATGCAAGTATTCTATGATGAACCTCAATGCTTTGATTCTTTTATGGCACACTATGGTAAATTTGAAAATGTAACAAATTATATTGCAATTGTTGGAGAAAAAAGCCAACAAGAAAAAGCAGGATACTATGGTGAAAAACTTGTATTAAAGTGTCAAGAATTAGGCTTAAATACCTGTTGGGTCGCAATGACTCATGGTAAAACACAAGCTAAAATAGAAAAAGGAAAGAAATTATTAATTCTTCTTTCATTAGGGTATGGGAAGAATCAAGGTTTTCCTCATAAAAGCAAAGAACTTGATACATTATGTAAATATGATCAAGAATGTGACTGGTTTAAACAAGGAATGGAAGCTGTAGCTCTTGCCCCAACAGCCATGAATCAACAAAAGTTTATGTTTGAATTAAACAATGGTGTTGTAAGTGCTAAAGCATTACGTGGTTTTTATTCAAAGATAGATCTCGGAATAGTGAAATACCATTTTGAAGCGGTGACAGGACATGGAGCTAAATAATGAACTCGATACATTTACATCAGAATTTGAACAATGCAAAGATATCTTACTCGCATTAGGTGATGAAAACCGCCAACATATGATATTAGAAATGATTAAAATGGGGAAATGTTCTGGTGTACGTGTTCATGAAATTGTTGAAAAAACACACTTATCAAGAGTTTCTGTATCTCATCATTTAAAGGTCTTAAAAGAAGCAGGTATTGTTAAAATGCGCAAAGAATTAACAAAGAATTATTACTATTTTGATCCTGATATGAAAAGTTTTAATATGTCGATTAAAGTATTATAAAATGTAAATGATATTACTTCAAATTTACCTGATCGAAGTGAAAGAGATGAATGAAACAAGACACGGTCTTGTTTTTTTCATCTTCTAAAAATATTGACATAAACCGAGCTTTAGGGTTTACAATGTATATAGGTTAATTTAGGGAGGATAAAAGGATGGAATATAGTAAAATTGATAAACTTAATGTCAATCCTTCATTATTAGGATTTGGCTGCATGCGTTTTCCTAAAAATGAAGATGGCACTATTGATGAGGTAGAAGCAGAAAGAATGTTAGATCATGCTATTGAAAGTGGTGTGACTTATATTGATACAGCTTATCCTTATCATGATGGTGAAAGCGAACCATTTGTTGGTAGAGTTTTAAAGAAGTATAAAAGAGAAGATTTTTATCTTGCGACAAAGTTACCAATGTTTAAAATTAATTCATTGGAACAAGCAAAAGAAATCTTTGAAGAACAAACGAAAAGACTTGATGTCAATTATGTTGATTTCTATTTATTACATGCTTTAAATAAAGATACATGGAAAAAAGTTATGGATTTAAATATCATTCCTTATTGTGAAGAATTAAAGAAACAAGGAAGAATTAAAAACTTTGGTTTTTCATTCCATGATGATTATGAAGTCTTTGAGGAAATCATTAATTATCGTGATTGGGATTTCTGTCAAATTCAATTAAATTACATTGATACAGATATCCAAGCAGGAATGAAAGGTTATAAACTTACAGAAGAAAAGAATGTACCATTAGTTATTATGGAACCTATTAAAGGCGGAGCTCTTGCTAGCCTTTCAGATGATATTGAACAAGTTTTTACTGACTATAATCCAAATGTCAGCATTTCAAGTTGGGCTTTACGTTTTGTGGCTTCACTTCCAAATGTTAAAGTTGTTTTAAGTGGTATGTCAACTTATGATCAAGTAGAAGATAATCTTGCTACTTTTAAAGAATTTAAACTATTAGATCAAGATGAAGAAAAACTTGTAGAAAAAGTAGCTAATATGATTAAAGCAAAAACTAAAAATGGATGTACAGGATGTCGTTATTGTATGCCTTGTCCATTTGGAATAGATATTCCAGGTAACTTCAAGTTATGGAATGAATATGGTATGTTAGGTCTTAAAGATACAGCGAAAAGACGTTATACAAATCTAGGAGATGCACAAGCTGAATTTTGTAAGAAATGTGGGAAATGTGAAAAACTTTGTCCACAATCTATTAAAATCAGAGAAGATTTACAACGTGTCGTTCAAGATATTAAGAACTTATAAGAGAATGGCGTTATGTCATTCTTTTTTTTGTATTATGTTTTAGTAAAATAAATAGTGATATGTATGGTATGATGTATTTATAGATAAAAGTGAAACAGGATATACGAGGAGACAACTTATGAAGATAAAATATATGGGGAAATTAGATCCAGAAACTAATCCACTCCCAACAAATAAGCTTAAAGAAGGGGCTATTCGATTTAATGAGCCAACGGATAGAAAAAAACAGAATATACAAACAAGTATTGTTACTTTTATTATTATATGTATTATGTTTGTACCAGAATATTTAAATGTTTTTTTTAGAGATGTTGATTCTATGGATTTATCAAATCTTTTTAGCTATTTTATACTCGCAAATATTTTATTAGTTCTTTCAAAACTATGTCAGTTTTATTTCTATAAAGAAATTTATATGTTTAAAATACCACGTGTTGGTTTTGCAGGAGTATATACAACAGAGTTTACAAAGAAAAAATATATAGCTATCAATCTTATTCCTGATATTTTATTTGGTTTAGTTCCTTATTATATTTCATTAACAAAATGTAAGTTTTTTTTAGGAATGGCCGCTATGTTTGTTGTTGCAAATTCAGCAGTAGATTTCATGAATGTATATCATGCATTTGTAGAAATGCCACCGGGTTCAAAAACATTCTTATATCAGTTCAATAATTATTGGTATTTACCAAAAAAAGATAATAATAACTAGGGCGAGGGAAACAGTATGATACTGTTTCTTTTTTATATGAAATATGATGGAATAGAGTTGAATCTTTAAGATATCATAATATAAAATTAAATTATTAAAGAACTTACACAAAGATTACAAATGAAGAAAGTATATTAAAGATGAAGGGAGGTATTGTTATGAAGATACTACTTGCTGAAGATCATGATAATTTAAGAGAAATAATAGAAGATTATTTGGTTGTTCATGGGTATGTTGTGGAAAGTTTTGATAATGGAGAAGATGCTTACTATAGCTTTTTAACTGAAAGTTATGATCTTGTTTTATTGGATGTGATGATGCCTAAGATGGATGGTTTTACATTATGTAAAAAGATACGTGAAAAAGAAGAAATACCAATTCTTTTTATTACGGCTAAGGTACAAGAAGTTGATCAGTTAAAAGGATATGAATTAGGTTGTGATGATTATATTATTAAACCTTTTTCATTACCGGTATTACTTGCTAAATGTAATGCAATCATGAATAGAAAACATTATCAATTTTTAGAAAGAGGAGTTTTAAAATTAAATACAAGAGAAAAACAAGCTTATCTAAATAATAAGAATTTAAATTTAAAAATAATAGATTATAAAATATTAGAATATTTTATAAAAAATCCCAATATGATCTTATCTAGAGAACAAATCTTATTGAAAGTATGGGGATTTGATTATACGGGACAAGAAAGAAGTGTTGATACACATATTAAAATATTAAGAAAAGCCTTGGGACCTTATCAAAAGGGAATAAAGACAGTGATTAAACAAGGTTATTGTTTTGAAACGAAGGTGTTTGAAAATGGTTGATTTTTTAGGAGCGCTAAGTATTGTTTTATTATTAGGCATGTTTTATCTTGCCTTTAAAAATAAGAAATTTAAAAGATTTTTATTAATTGAAAGTGTGTTAATTATTGTTTTTATTATAGGTAGGCAGATGTACACGAGTAATCTTAATACAATGGATACTGTTATGTGGTCACTAGCAAGTGATGTTACGAATCAAATGATAACGCAAAGTGATAAAAATATTGAAAATAATATGCATGATATACTATCTACTATTTATGATGGTAATGGGTTTGATATTAAACAAAATATAGCTTTTGAATATAAAGTAAAAAATAAATATGAATTTAATAATAAAAACTTTATTATCTTTTTTAAAGATAGTACAAATGAAAAATATACTTTTTTTAATCTAGAAAATTCTTTTAATAAAAGAGAGATCAATAATTTATTAGACTTTTATAATCAAAATCAAGTTGGTTGTACTATAAAAAAGATGAGTTTTCATTCAAAAGATAATCAATACGTCATAGATCAAATTATCTTTTATGATGAAAATAGTCATACGACTTATAAACTTGGTAACTCACAAGGAACAATGAATTATTATTCATGGTATAAATATAAAAATAAAAAAGCAAGTGATCAAAATAGACTTGGTGATTTTGAATTAATGTTTTTTAATTCAAAGCAAACACTAGAAAAGAATCCAAAAGAAAAAGATATTAAAGTAGAACAAGAAACATGTGATATTTCTTCTGATAAGTCAAAGATATATGTTCATTATGTAAATAAAGAAAATAATATAAAACTTAATATGTTTATTGATACATCCAATATTGTTTTAGATAGTTTAAAAGATAGATTTATTTTAATGTTTAGTTTTGTACAAATTATTCTAGCATGTATTTATTTTATATATACGTATCTTGAAAATGAAAGAGAAGAATTAAATAAAACAAGAAACTTATTTATTAATGCAATGGCCCATGAAATGAAGACACCAAACGCAGTTATTTTAAATAGTTCAGAAATGTTGATAGAGAATGTTAATCCTGAAAAACAACATAAATACTTAAAAATGATCGAAGATGAATCTAAGCATATGAATAATCTTTTAAATCAAATGTTGATATATACAAGAACGACAAATTCTTATCAATTACATAAACAAAATCATAATCTTTCGACAATGTTTGAAGAAGTATTAAAACATTATGATTTAGAATCAAAAATCATTACAATTGATATTGATTCTAAAATCAATATTTCATGTGATCAACAATTGATGATGATTGTCTTTGACAATCTTATCAACAATGCTTTTAAATATGCAAATCAAAAAATAAGTATTGTTTATAAACAAGAAAAAATAATTATAAGTAACGATGGATCAAAAATAGAAAATAAAGATATTAATCATATATTTGAACCTCTCTATAAAGCGGATGTATCAAGAAATGATACCAATTCTACAGGAATGGGATTAGCGATTGTTAGAAATATTTTAGATTTACACAACTATACTTGTAAAGTTGTACAGGATGAAGAAGTTCATTTTATCATAGAAATGAATAGGTAATGAAAAGTTTATGTAGAAATACATAGACTTTTTGTTACCTTTTTTCTATATAAAACGTATTATAAGTGAAAGAGCTCTTGAGGAGGCAGTTATGAAGATAGATACAGAACAAGTGATTGAAACATATAAAGATCGTATTTTTGCGATAGGATTAACGATGTTAAAAAATCCTGATGATGCTGAGGATGTTGTTCAAGAAACTTTTCTTAAATATCATACATATAAAAAAGGTTTTGAATCAAAGAAACATATAGAATCTTGGTTATATAAAGTAGCAATTAATAAAGCTAAAGATATTCAAAGAAAGTTTTGGAAAAGAAAACAAGTATCTATGGAAGATTATATGGCAACGATTCCATTTGATAAATCACAGGATGAAGAATTATTTCAAGCAGTGATGGCTTTGCCATCAAAGTATAGTATTGTGATTCACTTATATTATTATGAAGATTATTCAATTAAAGAAATTGCTCAACAATTAAAACTCAATGAAGGGAATGTTAAAGTAAGACTTTCTAGAGCAAGACAAATATTAAAAGAACAACTTAAGGAGAACTGGAACAATGAAGAATAAAGAAGCCTATAAACAAGCATTTAAACATGTACATTATCAAAAAGAAATTAACTTAAATCAAAGAAAAATTCCAAAACCTTTACTTACTCTTGCAACATCATTAATTGTCTTATTATCTACATTTACTGTTGCTTATGCCTTTGATGTAGGGGGGATACAAAGTAAATTAGAAGTCTGGTTCCATGGTGAAAAAAGAAGTGTTCAATATGAAAAAGTACAAGATAACGCTTATCATTTTTATACAACTGATAAAAATGGAGATGTCATTGATATGGGAGTTCATATTGGTTTAAAAGGGACACCTTTTGGAATTCAAACGATGAACGGGGATGAAATAGCAAATAGTTTAAATGATGACAGTGAAATTGTTTATGATGAAAAAGAAGATAAGTATATATTCTATTATCAAGATAAAGCGGTTGATATAACAAAGATGTTTGATAAAGAAAAGGAATGCTATTTAGTAATCAATAATGGTGAAAAAGATATTTATTTTGTGATTAGTTATAAAGATAAAATAGATGAGGATAGCACTATATCACAGTATAGTGATGAAAATGCCGCAGTTACACAGGGTGTAACGGTCAAAGATATCAAAGATCGATTTATTAGAATTAAGTAAAAATGGAGGATTTTCCTCCATTTTTTATAACCATTGAAATAGGTAAACTGGATAATTTAATAAGATAGATATTAGTATTAGAAATAAAATTAAAAATATTAATTTTATTATTTTAATGTTGTGGTATAATGATTTAAAGGAGTGATCATTATGGAATTACTATTTGTATTTGCAATGCTTCTCATTATTCTTTATTACTTTTATAAGAAAAAACCTAAAAATCATTATCCTGTCGTTCAATATCAAGATCATAAAAAACATGTATTAAATTATAAAAAAATACAAACAACGAATACACCTGTTCAAGACTTACAATATGTTTATTATTTATTATCATTGATTGATGAACTACCACAAGATAAATCAATCCTTATCTATTTATTATTAAAAAAATGGAATGAGCAAAAGGATATTTCTTTAGAAGAAAAAGACTATGAGCTAAGTATTCATTTTCTTAAAACATATACAAATAATAGAGTAGAAGATCAATTATTCCAAATGTTATATATTCTTTCTATTGATCAAATTGTTGATGATAAAACATTACGTATTTGGGTAGAAAATGATTTTGAAAAAATAATAAAATGGGAAAATGAATACTTAAAAGATATGCAAAATAAACTAAGACAAGAACATCGTTTTGTAGATGATTGTTATAGTTTAGATATTTATGAAGATTTAAAGAAATTATTAGGTTATAAAAAGTATTTAGATAGTTATAAAGAAATTGAAACAGAAGATGAGATGAAGTACGCATTGTTGTTTGGTTTAAAAGAATGCCCTTATCCAATGTATTCATGTTTTGTTATGCAAAGTATCGAAGCTGACCATGGTGTATCGAGAGGATCAGGATTATACTGATCCTATTTCTTTCATATAGCCTGCAGTAATAATACCAGCAGGTAATGCTACGATAGCAATGCCCATGAAAGAAGAAACCATGGTAATCATTCTGCCTAATGTTGTTACTGGATAGATGTCTCCATAACCTACAGTAGTAAGAGAAATCGTTGCCCAATAGATAGCATCAAAGAAAGTATGGAAGCTATCAGGTTCAACGTTGGAAATGACTAAAGCACAGGCAATAATATAGCCTATTGCTAGATAAAGAACAGTAATTAAGGCATCTTTTGAATTTTTTCCAACCTGTATAATAATTTGAATATTTTTAGAATAACGAAAACTTTTAAATATACGTAGTACTCTAAATGTTCGAATAAGACGAATTGTTTTTAATGCTTTGAATCCTTTATTTAAAAGGCTGATAGATGGTAGGATTGAAAGTAAATCAATAATAGCTATAAATGAAAATGGATATTTTATGTAAGAAATAAAGCGAGGATCATCATATTTTAAATCAGCTGTAGTCTATCTTAATAAATAATCAATAATAAAAATTATAACTGTAATTAAATCAAGTGTTGTAAATAACTTTGTTTCTTGTTTAAAAGCAAGTGGAATAATGCTTATAAATATGATAAACATCATCACTAAATCATATACATGACTTGCTTTATCGTCTTCTTTAGAAACTTCTATTATTTCGTAAATACGTTTTTTCATGTTATCACCCTCATTAAAGATACATAGGTAGAATTAATTTCATATTATGAAATTAATGTGGAAGAGATATTTAATTAGATACAATAATAAATAAAGGAGGCTCTTTATGTATAAAATTATAGCGTGTGATTTAGATGAAACTTTATTAAGTGATGATCGTTCAATTTCTAAAGAAAATATCGAAGCAATTCAAAAAGCCAAAGAATTAGGTGTTAAGTTTGTTCCTGCTACAGGAAGAGGATACAATACGGTTGATGGAACTTTAAAAGAATTAGGTCTTTATGACTTAGAAAATGAATATGTAATTTCTTATAACGGCGGAGCCATTAGCGAAAATAAAGGAAGTAAACTGCTTCATTTTGAAGGGATTACCTTTGAAAAAGCAAGTGAGCTTTATAAACGAGGTTTAAACTATGATGTATGTATTCATGTTTACACAAAAGATATGGTTTATGCTTATAAGTTTGTTCAAGAAGAAATTAACTATTTAGCGGGAAGAATGGAAGTTAAAGAAATCTTTGATGATCATATTGATTTTTTAAAGGGACAAGAAATTGTTAAAGTGTTGTATATGAATACAGATTATGGTTATTTGAAAAAGATTGAAGATGATTTAAAGGATATTACAGGGGATTTGGATGTCAGTTATTCATCTAATCGTTATATTGAATTTAATCATCAAGGTGTTAATAAAGGACAAGGTTTAAAGAAACTTGCGGATATCTTAGGTGTAGATATTAAAGAGACGATTGCTATTGGTGATAACTTTAATGATTTATCAATGATTAAAGTTGCAGGACTTGGTGTTGGGGTACAAAACACCGTTGAAGATATGAAGAAAGAATGTGATGTGATTACCAAGGCGACAAATAATGAAAATGCTGTGGCGGAAGTAATTAGTAAATATATTTTAGGCACAAATTAAAGTTTGTGCTTTTTTAATAGTGATCTATTTTGTATAATTGAATAAATACGAAAAGAGGAAGAGTATGAGTTCATTTTTTACAGATACAATATTAGAAAGAGGAAAAAAATATTTTGAACAAAACAGAGTTTTTTCTATTAATCAAAAAGATGATAAAACATATACAGGAATTGTTTTAGGAAGTGAAGCTTATCATACTAAAATTACTTTAGATGAACATTATAATGTGATGTCTGCAACGTGTGATTGCCCCTATGCTAAAGATGGTCATCATTGTAAACATGAGGCAGCACTTTATTTTGCGATTGAAGAAAGACTTCCTAAGGATGAACAACAATATATCGATATTAATGCTTTATTAAAAAGAGTTCGTGCAAGATCACGTAGTAGTTATATGTTAAAACGTGAATTTAATGAAGAATTTAAGAAATATTTAAAGAATATTATTCAATTAAATAAGCAAGGAAATTTTCATATTTCTAATTATCAACAAGTTATTGAAGAATTTTTAAGTTCTAATTACCCAAAAGATTATCGCCATGAAATACTTAATATTATGTTTCAAGGATACTGTAAGTTGCTTACTAATGAACATAATAAAGAATTAACAGTGCAACGGCTTAAAGAAAATATGAAATATCAAAGATATGAAAATGCATTTAGTCATATTATGTCTGTTGTTTATTTATTAGATGTTGAAGATCAAATAGCTATTATTAAAGAAATGCTTTTAAATAAAAGAAATCCAGCTTTATTAAATACATATTTTAAAATAATTAATGATCATCATTTGGATATAAAAAAATACTTAGATGAGATCCAAATTTATAATAACAATGAAGATTATATTATGGAAATGATACGCTATTATATGAATAATCAACAAATAGGACATGCTAAGCAATACTATAAAGAACATATACAAAATATTAGAACAAAAGAAACAAAAGCAAAATTAGAATCCTTACTCAATCCAGAAAATGAAGATGCGTATTTAAATTATTTATGTTCAAAATTAAGCTATTATAATTGTTCAGAAGTTCCTATTTATTATGATGATTTAAAAGAGTTTTATGGAAATAAATTTGAAAATTACTTGATTGATTTTATAAATAAAGTAGATGATTATTATAGTGATTATGAATTAGCGATAATGTTTAAACGAAAACAAGAAGCAAAATATGCTATTTATATCTTACTACAAAAACCAAATATGAATTTTTTTGATCCACTAAAAGGAATGATAAAAGAATACAGTTTAGAAATGTATTTAATGGTATATGTTGAATGCTTAAAAGATTATATAAATCAAGGAATAAGAAATTATTATTTAAGAGATTATATTTATGACTTATTTCATGAGTTAGATGAAATGTCTAAACTAGAGTTAGTAGATTTGTTGAAAAAAGAATATCCAAGAAAAAAGAAACTACATGAAATGTTAGATGCATGTTTAAAGGAAGGTGATGAAATTGAAATTCAATATTAATTCAAATGTTGTAAAAAGTAAAAATAACTTAGAAATTGCTAGAAAATATCATCACTATGATAATGTAGAAAGCATACATGTTACAGCTAATGAAGATGTTTATCATATAGATGCTGTCGTTTCAGTATTTAATCATCCTCAAAAATGTTCATTAGATATTAAAGATAATCAAGTTATTTCTTATGAATGTTCATGTCCATTTAATGATCAAGATTCAATGTGTGGTCATTTAGGTGCAGTAATTTTAAAACTTAATGAATTAGAAATCAATGAACTCCCTTTTGATTATCAAAGTGATAAATTACAAAAAATCAAAGAAATAGAAAAGGAAAATCAAAGACAAAGAAGAAAAGCACAATTAAGACAAATGGCTTCTATGTCTACAAAGCTTATTGATTTTAATAAAAGCCAATATCAAACAGACTTACGCCTTTCAATTAATCAAGAAAAATATGATTTAACACCGAATGTTTATCTAAATGGAGATGAAATAGTACTCGAGTATAAAATTGGAAATGAAAAGAAATATGTATTAAAAAATATTGCTGATTTTATAGATAGAATTCAAAATCAAGAAAACCATAAATATGGAAAAGCTTTAGAATTTGTCCACAGTGAAAAAAGCTTTACAGATGATGCTTTAAAACAAATTGATTTAATGAAAAAAGCACTGATCATTCGTCGCTATGATATGGAAGAATATCCTTACTATTATGAACCTATTAAACGAAGTATAACAATAGATCCTCGTTTATTTGATGAATTCTATGATGCGAATAAAGAAATCTTTTCTTTAGGTGAGATTGAATGTAATTTACGTTTATATATTTTAAAAGAAGATGATTATTATATTGTTCGAGTAAATGTAGATGAACCTATTTATATCGGTGGTAAACATGGCTATCGTTATGGAATGAATAATGGTAAGTTTTATATGGATCGCATGATTTTTGATGAAGAAGGGAATGTTTGTCGTTTTTTAAGTAGCATTATGGATAATGAAGGACAATTGATTATTTTAGAGGAACAATATCAAGACTTCTATAAATATGTTTTGTTACCAATTCTTTCTTATTTTGAAGTGTTTGATGAAACTTCAAATGATATACCGACTTATGATGAAATTAAAATCTATGGGGATATTGATGATGATCAAATGATTTATTTTCAACCAGTTTATGTAGATGAAAATCAAAATCGTGTTTATGGTTTTAATGACAATATTATTACAACCTATCAACAAGATATCGTTGAAAAATATATTGAACAATATGCTTCATCAATAGATCAAAATAAGCATCGTGCTTATTTTGATACCAATAGTCAAACAACCTATGAATTTATCTTTGAAGGATTAGATTATTTAAAACAATATGGAGATGTTTATGTATCAGAAGCATTGAAAAGAGTAGGTAAGAAGATTTCTTATAACTTACATGTAGGGGTTAGTGTTGAAAACAATCTTTTAAAATTTGATATTTCGTCTCATGAAATACCAAAGAAAGAATTACAAGATGTCTTAAATCAATATCGTCGTAAAAAGAAATTCTATCGTTTAAAAAATGGCGAACTGCTTTATTTAGATTCACCTGATTTAGAAGAATTAAGTGAATTTATGGATGCTTATCATGTTGATGTTAAAGATATTGATAATGGTGAGTTTTCAATGAATAAACAGAGAATGCTCGCAATTGATGAAGAAAATGATTTTGAATATGTAGAACTTGATCGTGAAGAATCCTTTGTAGAAACACTAGATAGATTTAAATCAGCAACGCAAAAAGAGTATCCAGTACCTCAAAATTATGAAAAAATCTTAAGAGATTATCAAAAAGAAGGATATGTATGGCTTCATACGTTAAAATATTATGGTTTTAATGGTATTCTTGCTGATGATATGGGGTTAGGTAAAACATTACAAATTATCACTTTATTAGATTCATTAGAAACTAATAGACCGAGTCTTGTTGTATGTCCATCTTCACTTATTTATAACTGGGAAGATGAAGTGCATAAGTTTTCTAAACAGTTATCAGTCACATGTATTACAGGTAATGGTGCTTTAAGAAAAGAATTAATTAAAGAGATTAAACAAGGTTTATATGTAACTTCTTATGATTATATGAGAAGAGATTTTGAATTGTATCAAGATATTGAATTTGAATATGTAATCTTAGATGAAGCACAATATATTAAAAATCAAAAAACAAAGAATGCACAATCGGTTAAAACTTTAAAAACAAGATGTAAACTTGCTTTAACAGGAACACCAATTGAAAATAGTTTAGCAGAATTATGGTCTATTTTTGATTTCTTAATGCCACAATACTTATTCAATTACCATTATTTCCAAAAACAATATGAATCAAGTATTGTTAAAAATAATGACGAAGAAAAAACAAAACAGCTTAAAAAACTAGTAACACCATTTATCTTAAGAAGAAATAAAAAAGAAGTATTAAAAGAATTACCAGATAAAATAGAACAAAATATGATTCTTCCATTTAGTGATGAAGAAGAAAAAATCTATGTTGCAAATCTTGCTAAAGTCAATGAAGAACTTCAACAACTTTATGACATAGAAGGTTCAGATAAGATGCAAATTTTAAAAATGCTTACAAGACTAAGACAATTATGTCTAGAACCACGTCTTGTTTATGATAATATCGATCAACCATCATCGAAGCTTAAAGCCTGTATGGAACTTATTAAAACAATGCAAGAAAATAAACAAAAAGTACTTCTCTTTTCTTCATTTACTTCCGCTTTGGATTTAATTGCTGAGGAATGTCAAAAAGCTGGTATTACATATTACATGCTTACAGGAAGTACAAATAAGGAAGAAAGAAGAGAACTTGTTTCAAGATTCCAAAAAGATGATACAACATTATTCTTAATTTCTTTAAAAGCAGGAGGTACAGGTCTTAACTTAACATCGGCTGAAAATGTTATTCATTATGACCCATGGTGGAATGTATCGGCGCAAAACCAAGCAACAGATCGTGCTTATCGTATTGGTCAAAAGAGTAATGTTCAAGTATTTAATCTTGTGATGAAAGATAGTGTAGAAGAAAAGATTATTGAAATGCAAAAACGTAAAAAAGAATTAGCGGATATGTTTGTAGAAAATAATAGTGGTGGATTATCACAAATGTCTAAAGAAGATATCTTAAGTTTATTTACAATGTAAAAGACGGCAATGCCGTCTTTTAGTTTAACAAAGCTGTATCAATGATTTGATAATTTGCACGATGAATATAAAGAGCTTTACCATCAATCATAAGCTTTGTCATTTTAGGTAACTTTTTAGGAACTGACCAATAAACTTCATCTCCTGAATAAGCTGTAATTGGTTGACCTAATTGAGACTTAATAACAACAACTCTTGATTTACCAAAGTAGTTTTTATACTTATTAATAATATTAGCGATATATGTATTATTTGAAAGTTTTCCATTATCATTACTTTCTATGTCTTCTTGAGTAAAATCAACATTTGGTTCTAATCCTTTTTGAGTAAAGATACATGTATCTCCACAAGATTCAATTTCTTGACCATCAATGGTAATGGTAATAACTGAAGATAATTCATATCCTGTAATAATACTTCCATCACTATCATAAGAAGTTGTTTCTACAGGATTACCTTGAATATTTATTTTATCTCCTGTTGTTGTCATAACTCTTTTTCCATAGTTATCAAAAGTATCAATGGTATAACCATTACCAACAAGGTTTCCTTTAATATCGTTGATCTTTGATTCAAACATGGCACATCCTGTTAAGCTTATAAGCATTATACAAGATAGTAATACTGTGATTATTTTTTTCATATTTCCACTCCTTTTCTAAATTATAACAAATTTTTGTGCAGAGAACTTAAAAATACAGTAAAATATAAAAAGAGGTGAAATCCATGTTACTTAAACAAATGAAATATTTTATCACAGTTGTTGATTTACATAGTTTTACAGAAGCAGCTGAACAATGTTTTATTTCACAATCAGCTATTTCCCAACAAATCAAAGCTCTAGAAAAGGAATTAGGGGTACGTTTATTTGAAAGAAGTAAAAGACAATTTTCTTTAACAGCGGCAGGAGAATATTTTTATCGTCATGGAAAAGTACTTCTTGATGAAATTGAAGATTTTAAAGAAGAAACAATTCGTCGAGGAGAAGATCAGGAATTAAACCTAACAATTGGTTATCCTAAAAACTTTAGTACTAATGAATTATTAGAAACAATTGTTGAATTTAAAAGAATTTATCCAGAAGTTAATATTTCAGTAGTCAGTGGTACACATGAGGAATTGTTTGAATTATTAGTTGATCATCGTATTGATATGAAAATAAGTGAACAAAGAAGAACGTTTAATAAAGATTATTATAATGAAAACTTAAAAGAAAGTGTTTCTTTTATTGAAATCTCAACACTTTCTCCTTTATCTAAAAAAGAAGTTATTAGTGCTGATGATTTAAAGAATATGTCTTGTATTATCGTTGTTTCTAAAGAGAGAGAAGATTCAGAAAGAGAATTTTATGAAAAGTCACTAAATCTTTCACATCGTTTTCTTTATGCGGATTCTTTGGAACAAGCACGTTTAATGGTAGCTAGCCAAAGAGGTTATTTACCAATTGATCAAATCGGTCATTTAGATAAGCCTATGTCAGGAATTGAAAGAATTGAATTATCTTATAAAGGCAAGCCTATTCAAAGAAATTATTTTGCTTGTTGGTCTAAAGATAAAACCAATTATTATATAGAAGAATTTGTAAAGATGTATAAAGAAATATTAAATAAGTAAAACTTATAAAGATGATTAGGAATTGAAATTGTTTCAATTCCTTCTTTTTTTTATCATATAAGTGGAAAAAGGAGTGAGTAATTATGGCACAAGTTCTTGTTTTAATGAGTAGTCCAAGAAAGCATGGGAATACAGATCGATTAGCGAATGCTTTTATTAAAGGTGTAGAAGAAAATGGATATAGCACAGAAAAGATTTATGTCAATTATCAAAATATTAAACCTTGTTTAGGATGTAATATTTGTCAAAAGACAAATCAATGTGTACAAAAAGATGACATGCAAGAAATTTATGAAAAGATGTTAGAAGCAAAAGTCATTGTCTTTGCTTCACCGGTTTATTTTTATACATTTAATGCTTCAATGAAGTTATTAATTGATCGTACATTTGTGATTGAAAAAACAATTCATGACAAAGATTTCTATCTACTTACAACAGGATTAGCTCCTGAAGAAAGTTATTTTAGAATCATCAAAGATACTTTCCAAAAATATATTGATTGTTTAAGAGTTGGTGGTAATCGTTTTGTAGATTCTATTTTAGGTTTCCAAACAGGGAATAAAGATGATATTGAAAAAACAGATTCAATAGAAAAAGTATATAACATAGCAAAGGAGATAAAAATCAATGAGTAAAAGTTTAATTGTTTATTTTTCGCATAATAAAGAAAATTATTTCTCGGGAAATATTGTTAATTTAGAAAAAGGGAATGTACAAGTCATTGCTGAAACATTATCTACAATGATTGATGCAGATATTTATCAAATCAAAGAAGTGGATGCTTATCCATTTGATTATCATGAATGTACAAAGCGTGCAAGTGATGAACTTAAAAATAATGCCCGTCCACAAATATTAGATCCATTAGAAAGTATTGATGAATACGATACAATTTATTTAGGTTATCCAAACTGGTGGTCAACAATGCCAACGATTGTTATGACATTTTTAGAAAGTTATGACTTTACCAATAAGCATATCTATCCGATTTGTAGCCATGAAGGAAGTGGTATGGGAAGAAGTGAAAGTGATTTAAAGAAACTTTGTCCAAATAGTATCCTTCATAAAGGCTTAAGTATTCATGGAAGTCATGTTGATGGATGTAGACAACAATTAGAAAGAGGATTAGGAGAAAAATAAAATGACAGATAACGCTAAAAATTATCATGAAAAAATGTTTCCAGGGTATGTTTCAGATTTTTTAAGAACAGATCCTGAATTTATTGAAGCTTTTGATAACTTCGCATTTGATGAAGTTGTAAATCAAGATGATTTAGATGATAAAACTAGATTTATTTCAATTCTTGCAGTTTTATTAGGATGCCAAGGAATTGACGAATTTAAAGGAATGTTGAAAGCAGCATATAATTTTGGAGTAACTCCAGTAGAAATGAAAGAAATTGTTTATCAAGCTGTTGCTTATTTAGGAATTGGGAGAGTTTTTCCTTTCTTAAAAGCTGTGAATAGTTTTATTGAAGAGACTTTAGGTTTAAAACTTCCATTAGAAAATCAAAATGATCCTAATACCAATCGTTTAGAAAAAGGAGAGCAAGCACAAGTAGCAATCTTTGGTGAAGAAATGAGGGGATATGCGACAAGTGGTGATCCTAAAACAATGTATATTCGTAAATGGTTAACAGATAACTGTTTTGGAGATTACTATACAAGAGGTGGACTTGATTATAAACAAAGAGAAATGATTACTTTCTGTTTCTTATATGCACAAGGTGGATGCAAGCCACAAGCCATTGCCCATGCCAAAGCGAATATAAGATTAGGAAATGATGAAGCATTTTTAATTAAAGTCGTTTCACAAAATGTTCCTTTTGTAGGATATCCAAGAAGTTTAAATGCCATTGATTGTATAGAAAAGGCAGGTAAAGAATAATGAAAGAAGTTATGATTGTTGTTGGTGCTGGTCAAATCAGTATGGCGATTGCTAGAAGAATGGGTGCTGGTAAGAAAATTATTCTAGGTGATAAAAATATTGAAAACGCTAAAAATATTCAAAAGACAATGGTGGATGCAGGATTTGATGTTGAAGTTATAGAAATGGATTTATCAAGTAGACAAGATATTTTAAAAATGATTGATATGGCTAAAAATTATGGACCCATTAAAATGCTTGTCAATGGCGCTGGGGTTTCACCTTCTCAAGCACCAATCGAAGCTATTTTAAAAGTTGATCTTTATGGAACAGCTGTTTTATTAGAAGAAGTAGGAAAAGTTATTGAAGAAGGTGGCGTTGGTGTGACAATTTCTAGTCAATCAGGTTTCCGTATGAAACAACTTACAGCTTTAGAAGATGAACAACTTGCTTGTACACCAACTGAAGAATTATTAGACTTAGAAATCTTACAACCAGAAAATATTAAAGATACATTACATGCTTATCAATTAGCAAAAAGATGTAATGAAAAACGTGTAATGGCTGAATCTGTTAAATGGGGACAACGTGGTGCAAGAATCAACGCTATTGCCCCAGGTATTATTGTAACACCGCTTGCTATTGATGAATTTAATGGACCAAGGGGAGATTTTTATAAAAATATGTTTGCTAAATGTCCAGCAGGTAGACCAGGAACTGCGGATGAAGTTGCAAATGTAGCTGAATTATTAATGAGTGATAAAGGAGCATTTATTACTGGATCTACTTTCTTAATGGATGGTGGCGCAACATCTTCTTATTACTATGGGCCTTTAAAACCAGAAGGAGGAAAATAAAATGAACGATTTTCAATTTCAAAACACAACAAAAGTTTATTTTGGTAAAGACCAATTAGGTCATTTACATGAAGAAGTATTAAAATATGGTAAAAGTGTACTTGTTGTTTATGGAGGAGGTTCAATTAAAAAAATAGGACTTTATGACAAAGTTATAAAAGAACTTAAAAAGAATAATATTGAAGTTTATGAACTTGCAGGCGTTGAACCAAATCCAAGACATACAACAGTTAATAAAGGAGCAAAAATTTGTAAAGATAATCATGTTACATCCATTCTTGGTATTGGTGGTGGTTCAACAATCGATGCCTCTAAAGCCATTGCGGCTTTAACACTTGCTGATACAGATAATATTTGGGATTTAGTAGAAAAGAAAGTAGCGTGGAATAATGCCTTACCCGTACTAGCAATGCCTACAATTGCTTCAACAGGAAGTGAAATGGATAAATCATGTGTGATTGCTAATGTAGAAAAAGGTGTTAAATGTGGAATCAATGGAGATATCTTAAGACCTAAAGCAGCTTTCCTTGATCCAACAAATACATTTAGTGTTTCAGCTAAACAAACAGCATGTGGGGGATTTGATATTATGGCTCACTTATTTGATATGAACTATTTTGTTAATAGCGATAAATACCCATTACAATTCAATGTTGTTCAAACATTATTAAGAACAGTTCGCCAACAATTACCAATTGCTGTTGAAGAACCAGAAAACTATTCAGCTAGAGCAACAATGTTATGGGCTGCTTCATGGGCTTTAAATAGTTTTTGTACATCAGGATACAAAACACAAGCTCAACTTCATGCGCTTGAACAATTCTCATCAACTTATGATATGACTCATGGTTTAGCTCTTGCTATCATTACCCCTAAATGGATGACTTATTTATTAAACAAAGATGAAACTGTTGTTGAAGATTTTGCTCGTTTTGGTTTAAATGTGATGGGTATTCAAGATCAAGGTGATGACATGGCTAATGCAAAAGCAGGAATTGAAGCTTTACAAAACTTTATTAAAGATGAACTTCATTTACCTACATCATTAAGTGAAGTAGGAATTAATGATGAAAAATTTGATGAGTTGAAAGTAAAAGCTTGCTATGGTCAAGATGCATTACCTAGAGCTTATCGATCATTAAGTCAAAAAGATTGTTTGAATATTTATAAAATGTGTTTATAAAGGAAGATTCGTTCTTCCTTTTTGTTTATAATAAAGTAAAGGAGAGATGACTATGAATAATGTTGTTAATTTTAAAATGATTCTCGAAATCAATCAATTACTTAAACAAAATAATATAGAATATTCGATTCATGGTGTTGGTGGATGTACATGTTGTGGTTTAGAACTTAGACAAGAAGGGAAAAGTTATCCTACAGATAAGATTTTAGAAGTTATTAATGGCTATTTAAAAAATCATTGGATTTATGTTCAAGAAAATAAATATCAACCAGGATTTCTTACAATTCATTCAAAATTTGATAAAAACCCTTGACTATAAAGCCACTCTATAGTGTTAGATGAAGTTAAGGAAGGGGTGTTATATATGAAAACACACGAATTAGAAAAGGAATTAGGAATTTCAAAACATACAATCTTCTATTATGAAAAAGAAGGAATCGTTACACCACAAAGAGATGATAATGGTTATCGTAGTTATAGCCAAGATGATTTACAAAAACTCATCATGGTAAAGTTCTTACGTAATTTAAATATTTCGATTGATGATGTAAAAGCAATCTTAAACAATGAACTTGATTTTAAAGAATGTTTAGAAATCAATCAGATTCATTTAGAAAAACAAATTAAAAGCTTAGAAGAAGTTCAAGAAAATATCGAAATGTATGTAAGAAAAGATCTACCAATGTTACCTGCATTACAACAAATCCAAAGAGAAGCTAAGAATTATAAATTAGGTTATCAAAAAACAACGGATACCGTATCTCTTGGAAGAAGACTTACAAAGAAACTTGCATTAAGAAAATTCTTATATAAGATTCCTGCCGCAATCACCCCATCGTTTATTATGTGGATTTGTGCAGCTTCCTTTTTTGATGAAAACCTTGAAAAGACAACAGCTTTAATCATTATCTTTATTTTATTAATGATTCTTTTTATAAATATCTTTGTTGCGACAGAATTTCAATTTTCACAAATATGGTTAAAAATGCCATTAGATCAAACAATGAATCAATCAGTAGAATTTTTAAGTGATGGGATTCGTTATTATCAATTTCATGGATATCTTAATAATTTGAAATATTACTACGGTGTTTTATTTAATAAAGCAGAAAAATATATGCAATCTTATAAGTATGAAGATATTCAAAGTGTTGAATTGATTTTAAATCATCGTTATGAAAGTTATGGAACACCAATTGCGAAAGATTGGTATGTTCTTGATTATCGTTTTGAATTTAAAGATGGAAATCATTTCTATTTTTATTGGCCGATTACATTGGATGATGATTCTCGTTTTATTGGAACCATCTTAGATGAAAAGGTAGAAAATATTATTGATAAAGATCATGTCATTGATGCTTTAAAAAATGGTATCCATTTAAATGACTATGTAAGAGGGACTGAAGAATAATTCAGTCTTTTTATAAAAAAGGTATTATTTTTATAAAAAACCTTGACTATAAAGTTACTCTATAGTGTTAGATGAAGTTAAGGAAGGGGTGTTATATATGAAAACACACGAATTAGAAAAGGAATTAGGAATTTCAAAACATACAATCTTCTATTATGAAAAAGAAGGAATCGTTACACCACAAAGAGATGATAATGGTTATCGTAGTTATAGCCAAGATGATTTACAAAAACTCATCATGGTAAAATTCTTACGTAACTTAAATATTTCGATTGATGATGTAAAAGCAATCTTAAACAATGAACTTGATTTTAAAGAATGTTTAGAAATCAATCAGATTCATTTAGAAAAACAAATTAAAAGCTTAGAAGAAGTTCAAGAAAATATAGAAATGTATGTAAGAAAAGATCTACCAATGTTACCAGCTTTACAACAAATCCAAAGAGAAGTGAAGAATTATAAATTAGGTTATCAAAAAACAACAGATATTGTATCTCTTGGAAGAAGACTTACAAAGAAACTTGCTATTAAAAAATTCTTATATAAATTTATACCAACATTATTAATTGTACTATTCATTAGTGCACCATCTACAACAACTGTACAAAAAATAATATTTGTGATTTTTATTTCATTATTAATTACAACTGGTTTTATTGCTGCTGATTTCCAGTTTTCACAATTATGGTTAAGATTGCCACTTGATCAAACAAGAAATCAATCGGTAGAGTTTTTAAATGATCGTATTCGTTATTATCAATTTAAAGGTTATATAGATAATGTAAAATATTTTTATTCTGTTTTATTGGGTAAAGAAGATAAATTTATAAAGGAATATAAATATGAAGATATTCAAAGTGTAGAACTTCTTTTAAAACATCGTTATGAAAATTATGGAACACCGATTGCGAGAGATTGGTATGTTCTTGATTATCGTTTTGAATTTAAAGATGGAAATCACTTCTACTTCTATTGGCCTTTTACTATTGATGATGATGCACGTTTTATTGGAATGATTTTAGATGAAAAGGTAGAAAATGTTATCGATAAGAATCATGTTATTGATGCCTTGAAGAATGGTATTCATTTAAATGATTATGTAAAAACGACTGAAAATTAATTCAGCCGTTTTTCAATGAAATTATTGATAGCTTTTACAGTTTGGTTTTGTTGCTCTTTACGTGAAATAGTTGCTTTAGCATCACCTTTTTGATGACCATAGTTACCAAAGTTTGCATGATTTCCATCTTTAATGACAACGATATTTCTTTTATAATCAATTTTCTTTTTAACACTTGTATTTAAAGAACCATAAATAGTAAGTGCATCTTTATCTGATACATCTCCATAAATATAAGAACCCAATAGAATTAAACCATCTACTTTATCTTTATTTTTAGAAACATAGGAAGAAGCCATGGCTCCACCCATTGAATGACCACATATGTACCAATGTTTTATATTTGGATATTGATTAATAATTTTATTAGCTGCATTTTTATTAAAGATAGCCATGTTAAAAGGCATCTTTAATAAATAACAGTTATAGCCTTTGTTTGTTATTTGTTCTAATAAAGGCAAATAGGCTGTATTTTCTACTTTGGCTCCAGGATAAAAGATAATACCTACATCACTTTTCTTTTCAGGAGTTAGTGTAATAAGATTTGAATTTACTTTTTCCACATTTTTATGATTTAAAATTTCTAGGGCATTGTTTTGTGCGTGAGAATAATCATTGACATAAATGCCAAAACCACCCATACAAAGAATTAAAATGATGGATAGTGTCATTAATATTTTCTTTTTCATCTCTAACAATCCTCATGACTATATTGATAGTATTGTTGAATTTGTGGTGGAAGTTGTTCAAAAGAAAGAGCTTGAACATAACCTTCATCTTCTTTTTCAATGGCTTGATCATAATACCAACATTTATAATTAAGCATTGAAAGTACTTTTTGAAGTTTTTCCATTTCTTGTAATACTTCTTCTTTTTGTTTAACAAAGATTTCTTTTCTTTGTTTTAAAGTAGAATTTCCTAAAGAACATAGGTTCATATATTCTTTAATATCTTTGATTTCTAAACCAGATCTTTTTAAACAATCAATTACACGTAAGGTTTCTATTTCATTTTCACTAAATTTTCTTACCCCATTTACTCTTTTTAAATGAGGAAATAAACCTTCTTTATCATAGTAACGTAATGTAGAAATAGGTAAGTCAAACATTTTTGATATTTCACCAATAGAATACATTTTTAGTTCCTCCTCTTGACCTAAAGTTAAGTTTAGGTATTACTATTAATTTATCATAGAATATAATAATATTCAAATGGAGGAAAAGAAGATGGCTAAAAAAATATGTGTTATTAAAACAAGTTTAAGATTAAATAGTAATTCTGATCAACTTGCTGATGCTTTTATTCAAAGCGCAAAAGAAAGTGGCAATGATGTAATAGAAATCAGTTTAAAAGATAAAAAGATTGCTTTTTGTAAAGGGTGTTTAGGTTGTCAAAAATTGGGACATTGTGTAATAGATGATGATGCTAATATTATTACTGAAAAAATTAAACAAGCAGATGTTATTGTATGGGCAACACCTATTTATTATTATGAAATGTCAGGACAAATGAAAGTCATGATTGATCGAGCTAATTCTCTTTATACATCTAATTATCAATTTAGAGATGTTTATTTACTCTCAACAGCTGCTGAAAATGAAGAAGGGGTAGATAAACGTGCTATCAATGGTTTGAAAGGATGGGTTAATTGTTATCCTAAAGCCCACTTTGTAGGAAGTGTATTTGCAGGTGGTGTTGATATTCCTAATAGTATTAAAGATCATCCTGCCTTAAAGAAAGCTTATGAAATGGGAAGAGCGATACAATAATGAAAAGGATTATTTTAGTATTCGTTATAATTGCAGGTTTATTTCTTTTTGCAAATAAACCAATTCATCAAAAAAGTATAGAAAAAGAATGGGGAAGAGAAATAATGAAATTAGAAGTTAATGGTTATACATTTGAAATAGAGTTAGAAAACAATACAAGTGCAAAAGCATTTAAAGAATATGTTTCTAAAGAAAAAAGAGTACTTTCTTTAGATGATTATGGAAACTTTGAAAAAGTAGGAGATTTAGGCACATCATTACCTCGTAATGATGAGACAATAACTACAAAAGAGGGAGATATTATTTTATATTTAGGTAATAAATTATGTCTTTATTATAATCAAAATACATGGGATTTTACAAAATTAGGTCATATTAAAGATACAACACATTTAAAAGAAGCGATAGGGAAAGGAAGTGTAACTGTTACACTTTATATGGAGTAAAAAATGATAAAGAAGGTATTAAAAATAATAGGGATTGTCATTTTATGTATTGGAGTTATTGCTTTGTTGTTTATTAAGTTTTGGCCTAGTTTAGGAGGAAATGTTAATAAGGAAGATGAAAAGAATTATAAAGCAAGAAACTCTTTATATAAAAAAGGAATATTTCATGGAAATCCTGAAATTCAACTGATGACGGGACAAAAGAGTGAATATAAAAATGAAGAAACAGTTCCTAAAGGTGAAATACCTGTTCATCAGTTAAAGAAAATAGAAAAAGCGAAGAACGATGAACTTAAATGGATATGGTTTGGTCATTCAAGTTCTTTATTACAAATAGAAGGGAAGAATGTATTAATGGATCCTGTGTTTTCAGATTATGCATCTCCTGTACCTTTTATTGGACCTAAGCGTTTTTCTAAATTACCTATTGATATAGAAAACATGCCAATGATTGATGTTTTAGCTCTATCTCATGATCATTATGATCATTTAGATTATCAAACAATTAAACAAATTGATAAAAAAGTAAAAGTCTATTGTGTTCCTTTAGGAGTAGAAAAACATTTACTTCGTTGGGGAATTGATGAAAATAAGATTCATGTCATGAATTGGTGGGATGAAGTAAAAATAGACGGACTCACAATTACTTCAACACCAGGAAGACATTTTACTGGACGTGTTCCTTGGAGAAACAATACGACATTGTGGAGTGGCTATGTCTTTAAAAATGATAAATATACAACTTATTTTACAGGGGATACCGGTTATGGAAATCATTTCGAAGAAGTTTATGAAAAATTTGGCGCTATTGATTTATTAATGATTGAAGATGGACAGTATGATCGAGCATGGTCCAATATTCATATGTTACCCAAAGCTGGCATTCAAGCAATGAAAGATCTACATGCTAAATGGACAGTTCCTGTTCATTGGGGTGCTTTTTGTATTTGTAATCATGCTTGGGATGATCCAATTAAACAAATTACCACAAGATCACAAAAAGAAAACTTAAATGTGGCGACACCAAAGATTGGGGAGATTGTCGATTATAGTCATATAGAAACTTATCAAGAACATTGGTGGAAAAATGTTGAATAGTTTTTCATATTATGAAAGAAATTTAAATGATTTTCCTTTATAATGTTTATAGAAAAATCAAATGGAAACAAGGAGGTAATGAAAATGGGATTTCCTAAAGGGTTTTTATGGGGTGGAGCAGTAGCTGCCAACCAATGTGAAGGTGCATATTTAGAAGATGGTAAAGGTTTATCGGTACCAGATATGTTATTAGGTGGAGATGTTAATACACCAAGAACATTCTTACCAAAAACAGATCCAGAAGCTTTTTATCCTAGTCATGAAGCGGTAGATTTCTATCATCATTATAAAGAAGACATTGCTTTATTTGCTGAAATGGGATGGAAAGTATTCAGATTATCAATTAACTGGGGACGTATTTTCCCAAATGGGGATGATGAAGAACCAAATGAAGCAGGTTTAGCTTTCTATGACAAAGTATTTGATGAATGTCATAAACACGGTATGGAACCATTAGTTACTTTATGTCATTATGAAATTCCATGGAACATTGTTACAAAATATAATGGTTTCTCTGATCGTAGAGTCATCGATATGTTTGTGAAATACGCTACAACATGTATGAAACGTTATAAAGATAAAGTTAAATATTGGTTAACATTCAACGAAATCAATATTGCATGTATGGGTGAAGGTGGAATTGGTAACCTTTATGGACTTGGGTTAATGGATCCAGAAGATGTTAATGCAGATCATAGAATTCCATTAAATGAATTAAAATCAAATGAACAAATTATGTTTGAAGCATTACACAATGAATTTGTAGCAAGTGCTAAAACTGTTATTGAAGGTCATAAAATCAATCCTGATTTCATGATTGGTAATATGATTGCTCATACAACTTTATATCCACTTACACCAAATCCTAAAGATATCTTAGCTGCTTTTGATGAAGATAACTTTAAAAACAATTTCTGTGGAGATGTTCAAGTACGTGGTGAATATCCATCATTTATCTTTAGATATTTTAAAGAACATAATATTGATACTTCTTATATTACAGAAGAAGATAAGAAGATTATTAAAGAAGGTACAGTTGATTTCTATACATTCTCATATTACATGTCAAATTGTGTAACTGTTGATGAAAATGCTGAAACTACTGCAGGTAATATGTCAAAAGGTGCTAAAAACCCATACTTAAAAGCATCTGACTGGGGATGGCAAATCGATCCAGATGGTTTAAGATATACATTAAACTTATTACATGATCGTTATCCACATACTCCATTAATGATTGTAGAAAATGGTTTTGGAGCATTTGATACAGTAGAAGAAGATGGATCAATTCATGATGATTATCGTATAGATTACTTCAAAGGACATATCCATGCAATGAAAGAAGCTATTGAAGATGGTGTACCATTAATTGGATATACAACATGGGGACCAATTGATTTAGTATCAGCTGGAACAGGACAATATGCAAAACGTTATGGATTCATTTATGTAGATAGACATGATGATGGAACTGGAGATTTCTCTAGAAGTAAAAAGGATTCATTCTATTGGTATAAAAAAGTTTGTGAATCTAACGGAGAAGAAATTTAAGATAATAAATGGACGATGCTTAGGCACCGTCCAATTTTTTGATAGAAATATAGAAAAGATGATGAAATCATTTTGTAAGCAATTAGATGATTAATATATAATGAAATTACCCTCTATGTTCATCTTTTTTCTATATATTCTTTATTTTGTTAAAAATTGCTAACATTCTCGTAACCATCTGCAAATATCAACAACTTTCACACCTTTATAGTCATAAGTTTCATGATATGTTCTTGCAATTATCATTTTAGGATATGCATCTCTTATTGCAAGTAGTGGAGAATATTCTCTTTCAAATGTTTTTTCATTCGAAATATTATCACTCACTTGAATATATAGTTGTGTTTCACGTTTCTTGGCTACAAAATCTATTTCTTTTTTATAAAGTTTTCCCACATATACTTCATATCCTCTTCTACGTAACTCTAAATAAACAATATTTTCATAAACTCTTCCAAAGTCCATGTTTCTTGTACCATTAACTGCATAACGAAATGATGAATCACAAAGATAATATTTGCTATTATTCGTTAGATATTTTTTTCCTTTTAAGTCATAGCGTTTTGCTTCATAGAAAAGAAAAGCATTTTCTAAATAGCTAATGTATTTTGATACTGTTTTTCTGGTTATTTCGCTTTGACTATTATTTAAGGTTCTACAAATATTATTTGGAGAAAGCAAGTTACCAATATTATCCATCATAAATTCAGAGATGTTGGTAAATTCTGATTTATTTCTGATCTTATATTTTTCAACCAAATCTCTTATAAGGATAGTTGAATATACGTCTCTAACATAGTCATATTGTCTGTTTTCAGTCTTATATACATAAGCTCCAGGCATACCACCAGTTCGTACATACTGATCAAAAGCTTCATCATATTCTTTTGTGATTTTGTAGTAAGTGAGATATTCTACAAAAGAAAATGGATATACCTGTATTTCCATTGTTCTTCCAGTAAAAAGTGTTGCTAGATCCGAACTTAGTAAAAATGCATTTGAACCAGTGATATAAATATCGTAGATTCTTTTTACATAAATGCTATTGATTGCAAGTTCAAATTGAGGACATAATTGAACTTCATCGATCAATAAAACATTTGGCATACCCTCTTTGTACTGATTCAAAATGTATTTATGCAATTCATGGTACTCTAATAACTGATCAAACTCTAATTCTTGCAGGTTTATCATTACAATATTCACCTGTTCCTGTAATGATTGCAAGTAAGTGACAAACTCTTGAAGTAATACTGATTTTCCGCTTCGTTTAATACCTGTGATAACTTTTATATCAGGTGTCCCATATAATTCAATCAGCTCATCTAAGTATTTTTTTCTAACAATAAGTTGCATGTTGTTATCTCCTATTACCATTTTTTTAATTTTTTTTATTTTTCGGTATTATCATATACAAATGTATACTAGCATAATAAATGTAACCTGTCATTATTCTATTCTCGATTTTAAAAAAATATTCATTTTTTGGGAATAACTTATGGTGTTGATTCAATGAATTAAAAAAAAGGGAAAGATAATATTAGTGAAACTTTAGTTATTCATAAACTTAGATTAGTTGAGGATGTGAAATCAATTGAATTAAAAAAAGATAATAATCATTAGCTCTCGTATTCTTTGATAACATATTTTCGTCAATGAAAGAATCTATTGAAGATGGTGTACCATTAATTGGATATACAACATGGGGACCAATTGATTTAGTATCAGCTGGAACAGGACAATATGCAAAACGTTATGGATTCATTTATGTAGATAGACATGATGATGGAACTGGAGATTTCTCTAGAAGTAAAAAAGATTCATTCTATTGGTATAAAAAAGTTTGTGAATCTAATGGTGAAGAAATTTAATATAATAAAAGGACGATGCTTTGGCACCGTCCAATTTTTTAATCATTATTTCTAATATAAGGATTATGATAGAAAGAATAGACAAGTTGAATTGTCATTACACACCAGATAACTGGTTCACAGAAGATAACAGCCATATATTGAAAACGTGGAATTAAGAAGATAACAAAGATAATCTTTCCAAAGAATTCAATCACACTTGAAATTAAAGGAAGAAGTTTTTGACCAATTCCTTGAAGTGCATAACGTGTTTGCATCAATATTCCAAGCACGGCATAGAAAGGTCCAACAATTGTAAGATAAAGTGTCCCATTATGTAAAACAACTTCTTTACTTGAACCAGATATTAATTTCACTAAAGAAGAACCAAATAATAAGATAATACAAGTTACAATAGCTGCACCAATAATGTCATAGATATAAGCATAACGAAGTGCTTTTTTAATTCTATTTTTTTGATTAGCCCCTTTATTTTGAGAAACAAAGGTTGAAATAGCAAGAGCCATCGCTGTAAAAGGCATATTAAAGAACATATAAAGTTTTCTTGCAGCAGTATGTCCAGCAATAATTAAATAACCTAAGTTATTAATACCATATTGTAAGATGACAGAACCAGCAGAAACAATACAACTCATAAATCCCATTGAGAACCCTTGTCCTAATAATTCTTTATAAAGATCTTTATCAACTTCAAAATGTTCTTTTTTAGGAAGTAACAAAGGTGTCTTTTTAAACATATAAACGATACACAAAATAACGGAAGTTCCTTGAGAAATAACAGTTGCGACTGCAGCTCCTTGAACTCCCATATTTAATTGAGTAATAAAAACTAAATCTAAAATAATATTTAAAACAGATGAAACAACTAAGAAAACGAGAGGCATAACACTATTACCAATGGCTCTCATTAATCCAGCACATAAGTTATAAGCAAACATAACAATAATAAATAAAACAATAAAGAAAATATAACTATAAGCTTCATCAATAATGTTTGTAGGTGTATTTAATAAATGAAGAAGTGGTTGTAAGAAAATTAAACCAATAAGTGTTAGTCCAATTGAAACAACGATTCCAATGACTAAAGAACTAGCAACTGATTTCTTCAATAATTTTTCATCTTTAGAGCCAAAACTTCTTGCAGTAACAATAGCAAGACCATTTCCAATTCCTAAGGCAAAACCTACAAGCAAGTCATAAATGGAAGTACATGATCCAATGGCTGCTAAAGAAGCGTCTCCTAAAAAGTTTCCAACAATCATGGTATCAACAGTATTATAAAGTTGTTGGAAGATATTTGATATAAATAGTGGTAATGCAAAGATGATGAGTGATTTAAAGATTGGTCCATGAATCAAATCAACATTTGCATTAAATGATTTACGTTTTGTCGAATCCATATTCTTCTCCTATTCTGTAATATTACGATTAAAAATTTCAACAAGAGTAAAGATGCCATTTTCATATTCATATTTTTGAATACAACAATTATAAAATCTTTCCGTTTTCTTTACTTTTGCATGTTCTTCCCATGCACGATAGAATTGGGCGCAAGCTGCACCGTGAGAAACTGCTAAAACAACTTGATGATCATTCTTACCCATGATTTCAGTTAACGTTTTATTCATACGTTCTCTAAGTTCAAGTTCACCTTCACCACCGAATTGTTTAAAGAAATCCCCATAAGGTAGTTTAGGATTTAAACATTCATCTTTTCCTTCAAAAGCACCAAAATTCCATTCTTTTAAACCTTTTAATCTTGTATAAGGCATATCTGTAATGATTTCTAAAGTATCCGATGCTCTTTCAGAAGTAGAAGCATAAGCGTGATCAAGAGTAATATTTGTAAAGTATTCTTTTGCCATTTGTGCTTGTTTAATTCCTAAAGGTGTAAGAGGTGCATCACACCAACCTTGTATTTTATGTTGTAGATTGAACAAAGTCTGTCCATGTCTCATTAAATAGAGTGTTTTTTTCATGATAAATCTCCCCCCCCAAGTTTACTTTAATCGATAATATTATAAAAGTACAATACCTAAATAGCAATCTTCTATAACTAAAAATAATAGTAAAAATAGGATTTAAAAAGTACCATAAAAAAATACCAAATATAAAATATTAATATGTAGTAAAAAAATAAGAAACAATAGATATAATATTGTAATCGCTTACAGTGGGTGGAGGTGATAGTATGAAAGTGCGAAAGGGAGGAAAAGAATATGAAAAGTAAAAAAATAATAGCAGCATCATTAGGCGCAGCGTTATCGTTATCGATGCTTTGTATGCCTGTTTATGCTACTAGTCCAACAGTTAGTTCTATTGTTGCAAACACACAAGTTGGAGATGGACAAAGAGAAGTATCTTCATTTGAAATTGAGGTAAGTGATGAAAGTATTATACAAAATTTAACAGCAGCAGATTTTGATATTATTAATAATTCAAGCACTGTTCCATTTGATGTAAATACAGGATCTTGGGCAGAAGCTTATCAAGATGATGGGATTGAATTAAGTGTATCAGGAAATAAGTTAGAAATGAAAGTGAATCCATTTTGTTATGCTGGAATCTATAAAACAGATTGGTCATTTCAAAGATTGGATTGGGAAGTTAAATGTTTAACTAATGATGCATTATCTTTTAAGGCAAGTGATGTAACAACAGTTAAAACTAAAGTCTTAGATGATACAGAAAGAAAGACATTTACTTATGCTGGATTAACACGTGAATATGCGTTGTATTTACCAAAAAATGCGGATGGATCAGTTAAGAAAAATGTACCACTTGTTGTATGGAATCATGGTGGTGGAGAATACAATGGTAATTTAGAAGATACTCTTGTAGCGAATAAAGGATTAACTGGTTGGGTAGATGCTGGTTATGATGTTGCAGTATTACAAATGCAAGTTGGAAATGAAAATTATAGCTATGGTGCTGCAGAAAATGAAGATAAGAAAAAATTAATTGACCAAAACAATGCATTACAAGCACAATTGATTAAAAATCTAATTAATGATGGAAATGTGAATAAAAATCAAGTATATGTTGCAGGTGCTTCTAGTGGAGGAGGAGCAACAATGAGATTTTTAATGCAATATCCTGAAATATTTGCTGGAGCTATAGCTTGTTGCTCAATGGATCCAATTGTTCCTGTACATAATCAAACATTTGCAGTATTAGGTAGAGAAAAAGATCCTTTTGATATAATTGTTTCGAATTTTGAAGAAGCATTCCAAGGAAATGTATATACTTGGGATGAAAGTACACAATCGATGGTTTCTAAAAAAATTGATACTCAAAAATTATTAGATGTTCCAATTTATTATACGCATGCTGAAAATGATCCAACATGCAATGTAGATAGTTCAAAAGCTATGTACAAAGCTATGGAAAATATGGGAGATAAAAATAATAAATTATCTATATGGTCAGATGATGAAATGAAAGCTGTAGGAATCAGCAATGGTATGGGAGGTACATTATTGCATTGGTCATGGGTAAAAGTTCTTAATGATAATACTGATGGTAGTCCAATGAATTGGTTGTTCAAACAATCTAAAGTGGAAACAGTGTCAAAATCAGAAGAAAAAGTAGATGATAAAAAGGAAGCAACAGTTAATAATAAAGTTGAACAAAGTGTTAAAACTGGAGATAATACAATGATTGGTTCATATGCTATTATCATGTTGTTAGCAGTAGGTGCCTATACAGCTACTAAAAAGGTAATTAGATAATAATTAAGTAAGGCGGAAAATGGTTTCAATTTTTCCGCTTTTTATATTATAATATTTTTGTTGTAGGAGGGTGTTTATTGTGAGCAAAACAAATTTAAAAATAGAATATATTTTAAAAGCATCTAATAATATAGAATTTGATAATATTGATACATATATATCTAGAAAAATATTTGAACACTATAATAAAATACCAACCTATACATTAGAAGACATTTTAACAATTTTAAATATATCAAAACTTAAATTTAAAACATATCTTAATCAACTGGGATATAAAAATTATACAGCGTTTAAAGATGAGGTTATTTTTGAAAGAATAGTAAGACTAAAACAAATCAGAGATAGATATGAAAGTTTTGAAAAAAATAAAATTATTCAAATTATGAGTCAATTAAGACATCATCTAATTAATATGGATAAAATAGATAAAATTTGTAAACAAATAAATGAACATGAAAGATTTATAGCTTATGGGTCACCAACACTTTTAAATTTATTGTTTGATTTTCAAGTAGATATGAAAATATTTGATAAAACGGTTTTGTTAAGTTCAGTAAATAATGGGAAAATTTTAGTACCAAAAAATAATGATCTTATTGGTCTCTTTACAGCAACAGGAAGATTATTAGGCTGTTGTGATGCAAAATTTCAAGAAGTTGTTTTAGATACAAAGAATACAAAGATACTTTTTAGTAAATCTCAAATAAATAGTGAATATATTGATTTCAGCTTTTCTATGGATACGGATAATGATTATTATGAAATGCATTATGTTTTTTTATTTCTATTTGATTTAATTAAAACGAGATACTATGAATTATATATAAAGGAATGAAAATATGATTATAGGAAAAATAATGATGATACAAAATAGTAGTTCAAAAGAGAGTGTGGAATATTTAATTAGTAAAAAAATAATGGAATTAAAAGGTAATATTAAGGATTATACATTAAATAGATTTATAGAAGAAGTGGGTGTGTCTAAGACTTCGATGGTCAGATATTTAAAAAATATTAATATTAATAAGTTTTCTTATTTTAAAAATGTTATGTACGAAGAATATATGCATGCGGAAGTAGATATGAAAAAGATGAAAAAGGTTATTAAAAATAATTTTCCTCACATACAAACAAAAATTTTTAAAAAAATCATGGTATGTAAAAGAATTGTTATATTAGGCGATGGAAATAGGTTTGCATTGTTACTATGTCAAAAAGCGTTGACATATTTAGGATATCCTTGTGAGATACCGGTTTATCTTGGAAGTGAAGAAGAAATTATTGATCAGTTTCACTTGAAAGAAGATGATTTGGTTATTATTGTAAGTTTACATGAAACATATGATGATTTTTGTACAAATAGATCTGTTTTTTATCAAAATGCTAACTATTTAGATGTGAAAATAAAACCTAAAATTGGGTTTATAGGAGTTGCTCCTAAAGATAATCATCTTTATTTTAACTACAATATAAATCAAGAAAGCTTTGATAAAAGTATGAATGAGTTACAAGTATTCTTTTTAAATCTTGTACAATATATTCTTTATAAAAATGGAATATAAAAGGCGTAGCACAAACTACACCTTTTTAATTATTGAAACCAATAATCTAGATAATCATATTTAAAGACGCGGTAAACGAATTTACCACCTGTCGTTTTAAATGTTTTTAATAAAGTTCCATCCTGACTGTATTCACTCCAAGACATTGCGATACCACTATCGATAATTACATTTCCATCTAATTCTTGAACACTACTTACATATCCTGAATAAGCAACAGGAATACTACTTACAAGTTCAACAGTACTATTATTTTCATCTACTAAATATTTATAGTAATAAGAAGTTCCTTTTTTTAAGTTATAGTAAGTATTTGAATAATTTGAATCACTTTTCCAATCATAATCAGGACGTGTTGTACTTACAGCTAGGTTATTATTATAAAGATAGAGATAATATTGACTTTGAGGTAGGGAATTATCTTCTACATAAGTGACACTATGTTGACCAGCTTGCATTGAAAAATCATTTGTTTTATTTAAGAGTAAGGAATCATATCCACTTTCTTGCCAAAAGTTATCAGAACCAATCATGTAATCAATTGTTGGATTTGAATAGATATTATCTAATTTAATAATTGTGGATGTTTCTCTTGAACTAATAATTAAACTTGTTTTATCAATAAGAGACAGTGAATTGATATGCATCCAATCAAGATCTTCTGCACTATCAGGTAATGAAGTTGTTGAATAATAATCAGGTAATAAATCAATAAGATCTACAAGTTCTGTTATGTTACCAGAATCTTTTTCAATCATAATAATTTTATCTTCACTTGTTTTTGCCTCTTTTTCACTTGCAAGAACAAGAATATTATTGTTGCTATCAAAGATGTAATCATGATGTAATTTATAATTACCTGTATCATAAATTTTAGAAACATAACCAGTTTGTTCCATACCAACTATTTTTGTACTAGAAATACTAAAGTACATGGTGTTGTTTTCAAAAAGAATACGGTGACTTCTATAAGAAACGATAGGAATTTCACTACGAATGATGCCGTAATTATCATAAAGTCTCATATAAGCTTGTTCTTCACTATCTTCAGTAACATCGTTTCCAAGAACAGTATAAAGGTCGTTAGATAAGGATGATGTATTTGAATCATCACATTCTACTGTAAGATATTGATCACCGCCTTGTAATGAAGGGGCATTATATGACCATGATAAGGTATCAACAACTTTACCTTGTTTATTTGTTAGAGTAACTGTAATTGTATTTGTTTGATTAGGAATTGCTCCAATTAAGAGATATTCATGTTCTGTTGTATAACCGCTTAATGTATTAGAATTCAAAGTTTGTGAAAAATCAGCGTAATTATTACAATGAATTGTGTAACTTGCTTGTAATTCTTCTGTGGTTTTAAAATACATATAAACAGCTGTTGTATTTGTTCCATATGGATTCCTTATTAATAAAGGATGTTGAAAAGTATAATTATTTAATTTCTTTTGTTTATTAATTTGATTATGTATACGAGTTTGATATTTTTCACTATAAATAGTAGAAAGGGATGTACTTTTATTTTTTAATTTTAAGTAATTTATTGAATTATTATCATTACTTGAAGCTTCTATTTCTGTAGAGTTAGAAAACATGAGATAGAGTGAAGCTATAGAAATAGATAATATTAGTAAAATTAATTTTTTTAATTTATGCATAATCTTTACCTCCGCTTCCATTATGTATGTGAATTATGTGAAAAATGTAGCTTTCATTTAAGCAATTATAAAAAAAGTAATGATTATAGAATGAAAAAATGGTTTATATAAATAATAATTTAAAAAAAATAAAAAAATACAGAAAAAAAGCTTTACAAAAGGGAGAGGAGATGGTAATATAAATGGGCACTCGACGAGAGAGTCAAGTGAGAGGACATTGAAAACTGAACAGGAAAGAATAAAACACAACGTCAATTAAGTTAAAGAAATAAAAAAGAGCTAAACAGACCAAAGTTGTCTGAAAGAAATAAGACAATGGAGAGTTTGATCCTGGCTCAGGATGAACGCTGGCGGCGTGCCTAATACATGCAAGTCGAACGCTTCACTTCGGTGAAGAGTGGCGAACGGGTGAGTAATACATAAGTAACCTGGCATCTACAGGGGGATAACTGATGGAAACGTCAGCTAAGACCGCATAGGTGTAGAGATCGCATGAACTCTATATGAAAAGTGCTACGGGACTGGTAGATGATGGACTTATGGCGCATTAGCTGGTTGGTAGGGTAACGGCCTACCAAGGCGACGATGCGTAGCCGACCTGAGAGGGTGACCGGCCACACTGGGACTGAGACACGGCCCAGACTCCTACGGGAGGCAGCAGTAGGGAATTTTCGGCAATGGGGGAAACCCTGACCGAGCAACGCCGCGTGAAGGAAGAAGTAATTCGTTATGTAAACTTCTGTCATAGAGGAAGAACGGTGGATATAGGGAATGATATCCAAGTGACGGTACTCTATAAGAAAGCCACGGCTAACTACGTGCCAGCAGCCGCGGTAATACGTAGGTGGCGAGCGTTATCCGGAATTATTGGGCGTAAAGAGGGAGCAGGCGGCACTAAGGGTCTGTGGTGAAAGATCGAAGCTTAACTTCGGTAAGCCATGGAAACCGTAGAGCTAGAGTGTGTGAGAGGATCGTGGAATTCCATGTGTAGCGGTGAAATGCGTAGATATATGGAGGAACACCAGTGGCGAAGGCGACGATCTGGCGCATAACTGACGCTCAGTCCCGAAAGCGTGGGGAGCAAATAGGATTAGATACCCTAGTAGTCCACGCCGTAAACGATGAGTACTAAGTGTTGGGAGTCAAATCTCAGTGCTGCAGTTAACGCAATAAGTACTCCGCCTGAGTAGTACGTTCGCAAGAATGAAACTCAAAGGAATTGACGGGGGCCCGCACAAGCGGTGGAGCATGTGGTTTAATTCGAAGCAACGCGAAGAACCTTACCAGGTCTTGACATCGATCTAAAGGCTCCAGAGATGGAGAGATAGCTATAGAGAAGACAGGTGGTGCATGGTTGTCGTCAGCTCGTGTCGTGAGATGTTGGGTTAAGTCCCGCAACGAGCGCAACCCCTGTTGCCAGTTGCCAGCATTAAGTTGGGGACTCTGGCGAGACTGCCGGTGACAAGCCGGAGGAAGGCGGGGATGACGTCAAATCATCATGCCCCTTATGACCTGGGCTACACACGTGCTACAATGGACAGAGCAGAGGGAAGCGAAGCCGCGAGGTGGAGCGAAACCCATAAAACTGTTCTCAGTTCGGACTGCAGTCTGCAACTCGACTGCACGAAGATGGAATCGCTAGTAATCGCGAATCAGCATGTCGCGGTGAATACGTTCTCGGGCCTTGTACACACCGCCCGTCACACCATGAGAGTCGGTAACACCCGAAGCCGGTGGCCTAACCGCAAGGAAGGAGCTGTCTAAGGTGGGACTGATGATTGGGGTGAAGTCGTAACAAGGTATCCCTACGGGAACGTGGGGATGGATCACCTCCTTTCTAGGGAGAGAAAGTTGTGCTTTCTTGTTTGGTTTTGAATGTCCATGACATTCAAGAGGACATTGAAAACTGGATAGTAGTAAAAAAAATTGCGAAAACGATAAAGAAGAGATTAGACATTAAAGAAAAAATAAGGTCTAGTACGAAAAGTCGAAAGTAACTAAGATTTTACAGCAAGTGTAAACGAAAAAAAGTTCAAGCAAGCAAACCTAGAAGGTAAAGCAAGAAAGGGCGTATGGGGAATGCCTAGGCACACTCCGGCGAAGAAGGACGCAGCAAACAGCGAAATGCGACGGTGAGCGGTAAGCACGTGAAGAGCCGTCGATATCCGAATGGGGGAACCCACACGGAGTCATATCCGTGTATCACATGTCGAATACATAGACATGATGAGGCGAGACGCAGGGAACTGAAACATCTAAGTACCTGCAGGAAGAGAAAATAAGAATGATTTTCTGAGTAGCGGCGAGCGAAAGGGAAAGAGCCCAAACCGATCTGAGGATCGGGGTAGTAGGATCATCGATAAATCAAACAGAGGATCATAGAGGAATCACATGGGAAGGTGAGCGAGAGAGGGTGAGAGCCCCGTACTCGAAATGAGAGACTGGAGAGAGATGACACCTGAGTAGGGCGGGACACGAGAAATCCTGTCTGAATCAGCCGGGACCATCCGGCAAGGCTAAATACGAGAGAGTGACCGATAGTGAACCAGTACCGTGAGGGAAAGGTGAAAAGAACCCCGGGAGGGGAGTGAAAGAGAACCTGAAACCATATGCCTACAAGAAGTCAGAGCCCGTTAAAGGGTGATGGCGTGCCTTTTGTAGAATGAACCGGCGAGTTACTGTATGGAGCGAGGTTAAGCAGGATATGCGGAGCCGAAGCGAAAGCGAGTCTTAAGAGGGCGCGAGTTGCATGCAGTAGACCCGAAACCGGGTGATCTAGCCATGACCAGGTTGAAGTTGGGGTAAAACCCGATGGAGGACCGAACCGACCCCCGTTGAAACGTTGGCGGATGAGTTGTGGCTAGGGGTGAAATTCCAATCGAACCCGGAGATAGCTGGTTCTCCCCGAAATAGCTTTAGGGCTAGCGTCGAGAGAAGAGTTGCGTGAAGGTAGAGCACTGAATATGTGATGGCCCCATCTCGGGGTACTGAGCATAATCAAACTGCGAATGTCACGCCAACATGCTCGGCAGTCAGACAGCGGGTGATAAGGTCCGTTGTCAAGAGGGAAACAGCCCAGACCATCAGCTAAGGTCCCAAAATGTATGCTAAGTGGAAAAGGATGTGGAGATGTACAGACAACTAGGAGGTTGGCTCAGAAGCAGCCATCCTTTAAAGAGTGCGTAACAGCTCACTAGTCGAATGACTCTGCGCCGATAATTTACCGGGGCTAAGCATACTACCGAAGCTATGGATCCCAAGGGATGGTAGGGGAGCGTTCCATGAACGGAGAAGTACGACCGAAAGGACGTGTGGAGATCATGGAAGAGAGAATGCCGGTGTGAGTAGCGGAACGTGGGTGAGAATCCCACGCACCGAAAACCCAAGGTTTCCAGAGGAAGGTTCGTCCGCTCTGGGTAAGTCGGGACCTAAGGCGAGGCCGAAAGGCGTAGTCGATGGACAACAGGTAGAGATTCCTGTACCCGTATATATGTGAAGGAATGACGGAGAGAGGAAGCTGCAGCCAGCGGCTGGAAGAGCTGGTGCAAGCGAGATATCGGGATGGCAGGCAAATCCACCATCCGAAACGAGAAGGCGTGAAGCGTACGGAAAGCTACGGCGAGTACGGAAGGCAGTGGAGGAACTTCCAAGAAAAGTTTCTAACGTTAAGTATATATGGCCCGTACCGAAAATGGACACACATGGGTGAGGAGAGAATCCTAAGGTGAGCGAGAGAACTATAGCTAAGGAACTCTGCAAAATGACTCCGTAACTTAGGGAGAAGGAGTGCTCATAGAGATATGAGCCGCAGTGAAACGGCCCAAGCGACTGTTTACCAAAAACACAGCTCTCTGCTAAGCCGCAAGGCGAAGTATAGGGGGTGACGCCTGCCCGGTGCTGGAAGGTTAAGGGGAGGGGTTAACGCAAGTGAAGCCCTGAACTGAAGCCCCAGTAAACGGCGGCCGTAACTATAACGGTCCTAAGGTAGCGAAATTCCTTGTCAGGTAAGTTCTGACCCGCACGAAAGGCGTAACGATTTGGGCGCTGTCTCAGCTGTAGACTCGGTGAAGTCTTAGTACCTGTGAAGATGCAGGTTACCCGCGACTAGACGGAAAGACCCCATGGAGCTTCACTGCAGGTTGATATTGGGATTTGATGCAGCATGTACAGGATAGGTAGGAGGCAAAGAGATGGATACGCCAGTATTCAAGGAGCCGCTGTTGGGATACTACCCCTGTTGTATTGGATTTCTAACCGGACGACGTAGAGCCGTTGACGGGACAGTGTCAGTCGGGCAGTTTGACTGGGGCGGTCGCCTCCCAAAGAGTAACGGAGGCGCCCAAAGATACCCTCAGCTTGGATGGAAACCAAGCGCAGAGTGCAAAGGCAAAAGGGTGTTTGACTGCGAGACCCACAAGTCGAGCAGGGACGAAAGTCGGGCTTAGTGATCCGGCGGTGCTGAATGGAAAGGCCGTCGCTCAACGGATAAAAGCTACCCTGGGGATAACAGGCTGATCTCCCCCAAGAGTTCACATCGACGGGGAGGTTTGGCACCTCGATGTCGGCTCATCGCATCCTGGAGCTGAAGTCGGTTCCAAGGGTTGGGCTGTTCGCCCATTAAAGCGGTACGCGAGCTGGGTTCAGAACGTCGTGAGACAGTTCGGTCCCTATCTGTCGTGGGCGCAGGAAATTTGAGAAGAGCTGTCCTCAGTACGAGAGGACCGGGATGGACGCATCAATGGTAGACCAGTTGTCACGCCAGTGGCATAGCTGGGTAGCTAAATGCGGAAGGGATAAACGCTGAAGGCATCTAAGTGTGAAACCCACTTCAAGATGAGATTTCCCATTGCGCAAGCAAGTAAGACCCCTTAAAGACGATAAGGTAGATAGGTCAGGAGTGTAAGCATGGTGACATGTTAAGCGGACTGATACTAATAGGTCGAGGGCTTGACCGAAAAGGCAAGCGAGCTTGAAAGAAGAAAAACTACTGTCTGGTTTTGAGTGTCCTGAAGACACTTGACAAGAAGAATCTGGTAATGATAGCATGATGGACACACCTGTACCCATTCCGAACACAGAAGTTAAGCATCATCGCGGCGAAGATAGTACATTGTGCGAAAATAGCTCGTTGCCAGTTCCTTCTTTTTTTTATACAAATAAAGGAGATTATTTATATGAATAAGAAAAATAAGTTTTTATTATTTTTTTTCACGATATTATTGTTTTTTAATATTCTTTTATTTTTAACTAATATTTGGATTTTTGATAATTTTGGTAATGTTAAGATACAAGAAATATTATTTACTTTACTTTCTCCAACTAGTGGGACAGATTCTTCAGTTGTTTATTCATACATACTAAGAGTATTATTGATAGCTGTTTCATTTACTGTTCTTTCTTGTTTTATTGTTTTATATACACGTAAAAAAAGTAAACATTTTAAATATATTAAAAATATAAGTGCTATTTTTGTTGTTGTATCTTTGTTTTTATCTTGTTTATATACTAATTCTAGATACGATATTTATGGTTATATAAGCCAAAAATCACAAACAACATCAATTTATAATAAAAGTAAAAAAACAAAGAAAAAAGTAAAAAAAGAGGAATATCAAGGGGATAGTACTATCGTTTATCAAAATCCTAAAGAAATTAATATATCAGGTAGTGATACTAATAATCTCATTTATATCTATTTAGAATCAATAGAAAATACTTTTTTGGACACAGCACATGGTGGAGTAAAAGCAATTAATTGTATGCCAGAATTAACAGAATTAGCTTTAAATAACACTAGTTTTTCAAATAATGAGCTTTTAGGTGGAGCAATTCCATTTACTGGTACAACATGGACAATAGCATCAATGACTTCTCAATTTACAGGTTTACCTTTAAAAGTTGAAGTTGCTAATGATATGGATCAACAAAATCGATTTATGCCAGGTGCTAAAACAATTGGAGATATTTTAAATGAAAACGGATATATACAAGAACTTATGATTGGTTCTCAAAAAGAATTTGCTGGGACAGATAAATTTTTTTTACAGCATGGATTTGATAAAATATGTGATATTAATTCGTTAAAACAGGAATATTCATTTAAAAGTAATGAACTTAATCAATGGGGATTAGACGATTACAAATTATTCGAATTAGCTAAGAATGAGATTACGCAGCTTGCACAAACAGGTAAATTCAATTTTACGATGGCAACTATAGATTGTCATATGCCTAAGGGGTTTCTATGTAAATATTGCCCTAATACATATGAAAATAGATATGAAAATATATATGCATGTCAATCAAAACTTATTAATAGTTTTATTGATTGGTGTAAAAGTCAATCTTGGTATGAAAATACAACCATTGTGTTAGTTGGTGATCATCCAACAATGGCACAACAATATGTTAATGATGTTCCGTCAGATTACCAAAGAACGACATACAATTGTTTTATTAATTCTAAAGTGACGACTGATCAAATAAAAAATAGACAATTTACACATATGGATATGTATCCTACAACATTGGCTGCAATGGGATTCAATATAGAAGGGAATAAGTTAGCACTAGGTACGAATCTATTTTCTGAATTACCAACAATTATTGAAAAATATGGCCAAGATTATATTAATGAAGAAGTACAAAAAAAGTAGTGAATATTTAGATAAAAATATATATCAGTTTAATTAAAAATGGATCTCAAGACGAGATCCATTTGTTTTTTTATTCTTCAACTCTTCCTTTATCTACATACATGTTTTGGAAATAGTTTTTATATTCACCAGAAATGATGTTTTCCCACCATTCTTTGTTATTTAAATACCAATCAATTGTTTGAGGAATACCTGTATCAAATGTATATTTTGGTTTCCATCCTAATTCAGTTTCTAATTTAGTTGGATCGATTGCATATCTCATATCATGACCTTTTCTATCAGAAACAAATTTGATTAATGATTCAGGTTTACCTAAAGCTTTTAAGATTGTTTTAACAACTTCTAAGTTAGTTCTTTCGTTATGTCCACCAACATTATAAACTTCTCCAACACGACCTTTTCTAATGATTAAGTCGATTGCAACACAGTGATCATAAACATGTAACCAATCACGTACGTTTTCCCCTGTACCGTATACTGGTAATTCTTCATCATTTAATGCTCTAGAAATAATTAATGGAATTAATTTTTCTGGGAAATGGTAAGGACCATAGTTATTTGAACATCTTGAAATAGTTACTGGTAATCCAAAAGTTCTATGATAAGCTAATACGAATAAATCTGCAGAAGCTTTTGATGAACTATATGGACTAGATGTGTGTAATGGTGTTTCTTCTGTAAAGAATAGATCAGGTCTATCTAATGGTAAATCACCATAAACTTCATCAGTAGATACTTGATGATATCTTTTAATACCAAATTCATTACATGCATCTAATAAAGTAGTTGTTCCCATAACATTTGTTTTAACAAAGATTTCAGGATCTTCAATACTTCTATCTACATGCGATTCAGCTGCAAAGTTAACAACAACATCAAATTTTTCTTTTTTGAATAAATCAAAGATAAATTCTCTATCAGCGATATCACCTTTAACGAATTTATAATTTGGTTTACCTTCAACTGGTTTACAAGTTTCTAAGTTACCTGCATAAGTTAATTTATCTAAGTTAACGATCATATCTTCTGGATATTTATTAACCATATAATGTACAAAGTTTCCACCAATGAAACCTGCACCACCTGTTACTAAAATTTTCATTTATTTATCTCCTTCATATACAAATTGATTATTTGAATTTTCTAAAGTTGGTCCTGTTTGATCTTTTTCACTTAAAACAGGTTCAATACCATTTAATAATGATCCCCAATCAACATTAGCTGTTGGATCATCATAACGCATACCACCTTCAGATTCTTTATTATACACATTATCTACTTTATATCTAAATTCAACATCATCTGTTAAAGTTAAGAATCCATGCGCAAATCCTTGTGGAATAAAGAATTGGCGATGATTTTCAGCACTTAATTCAACAGAAACCCATTCACCAAATGTTGGGCTTCCTTTTCTAATATCTACTGCAACATCAATAACTTTTCCTTTAGTACAAGATACTAATTTAGATTGTGCATAAGGTGGGTTTTGCCAATGTAAACCACGTAAAGTTCCTTTTTGTGCACTAAAAGACATATTGTCTTGTACAAAATCAACAGTAATACCTAATTTTTCATATTTAGGTTTTGAATAAGTTTCTGTAAAGTATCCACGGTGATCTCCAAAAACATCTGTTTCTACAATTAAAACACCTGGAATTTTTGTTTCAATAACTTTCATCTTTTTTACTTCCTTTTTATTGATCTATAAATTTTCCATCCATTACATCTTTTAAATACTTACCATATTGATTCTTTTTATAAAGTTCATATGCTGTATTTAATTCATCTTTAGAAATCCATCCGTTGTTATAAGCAATTTCTTCAAGGCAAGCGATTTTTCTGTTTTGATGAGTTTCAACAGTTTTCACAAAGTTAGTTGCATCTACTAAACTTTCATGAGTTCCTGTATCTAACCATGTAAATCCTTGACCTAATAATTCAACATCTAAATTACCTTTTTCAAGATAGATTTTATTTAAGTCAGTGATTTCTAATTCACCACGTGCAGATGGTTTGATTTGTTTTGCGTATTCTACAACATGGTTATCATAGAAATATAAACCAGTGACAGCATAATTTGATTTAGGTTGAGCTGGTTTTTCTTCTAATGAAATAGCTTTTCCATTTTCATCAAATTCAACAACACCAAATCTTTCAGGATCATCAACATAATATCCAAAGACAGTCGCACCATCTTCTTTATTTGCTGCTCTTCTTAAACGTTTTGATAAACCATGTCCATGGAAGATATTATCTCCTAAAATCATAGCACATGCTTCACCATCAATAAATTCTTCTCCTAAAATAAAGGCTTGAGCCAATCCATCAGGAGATGGTTGAACCTTATATTGAAGTGAGATACCAAATTGATGTCCATCACCTAATAATTCTTTAAAGCGAGGAGTATCATCAGGGGTAGAGATAATTAAAATATCTTTAATGCCTGCATTCATTAAAATACTCAAAGGATAATAAATCATTGGTTTGTCATAAATTGGCAATAATTGTTTACTTGTTACTTGTGTTAGAGGATAAAGTCTTGTTCCAGATCCTCCAGCTAATACGATACCTTTCATAGAAGTACCTCCTTTTGTTTACTTCTAAATAATAAACCATGACGTTACGTAAGTGTCAATACAAAATATAAAATTTCTTCATTTTATCAATAAAAAAAGTGTCACACTTAAAGTATGACTACTTTCTACAAATAAATAAACCACAATCTTTAGTAATTTTAATTCCATTATTTTCATCAATGATTTTTTCAAGGTAAGCTTGAAATTCTTTTAAACGATATCCTAAATATTCTTTTTGATTGCCATGACAACTCATTATATAGTTCATTAATGCTTTAGCGTCATCAACTATTAAATAATCATCATACCTCTTTAATTCGATTTGTTTAAAATAAGGCCTTAAAAGAGTTTTTCCATTTTCTAATCCAAAATGTTCTACGAGGTTATTATTAGATAGTTGAATACGTGAATCAAAATTATGAACAATTTCAGTAATTTCCTTCATATGATTTTTACCATAAGTTGTACAATAGAATATTCCATAATCCTTAAGAACACGAGATATTTCCAAAAGACCAAGATTCAAATCTTGCAGATAAAAGAGAACATGATTTGCAATCACCGTATCAAAGAAATGATTTTTAAAAGGAATATTTTGAGCATCTAAAACAATATAGTTATAATCATTACCAAGTTTTTTCCTGGTATCTTCTAACATTCCTTCGCTAATATCTGATAAGAAAATCTCTCTATTTCTTAGATTATAGGTATTATTTTCCCATAGTTTTCCATTTCCACAACCAATTTCTAAAAGTTGATAAACATGAGAAAAGTCTATTTGATGATAGAGCCATTCAAACCAACTTTCCTTATTAATAGAAAAATGATCATGAAGATAAATACGTGTAGATAAGTTTTGACTATTGAAATATTGTTGAATAATGCTTTCATCATTATTTGTGAGATTAATGAGTTCAATAATCTTTTCCCAAGAAATTTGATCATGTTCTAAAATTTTTTCAGTGCTTTTAATGGTTGCTTTTAAATTATTAAGATGATTCATTTTTTGGTTAATCAAAGAAGTTTGTAGTTTTAAAGATTCTTTAAAACTATCTTTATCGTTATCTATAATAAGAGGATAGATTTCTTCTAGTGAAAATCCTAGTTCTTTTAAAGCAAGAATCTTTTGAAGAGTAATTAAATCTTTATTACAATATTGACGATATCCATTGTCTAGAATATGCGATGGTTTTAAAAGCCCTATTTTATCATAATATCGAATTGTTCTTAATGTGACACCTGCCATTTTCGCAAATTGTCCTGTTGTATAATATTTTTCCATAGAAATATTATAAAATAGAAAATAAAAAGATGATAGTTTTTATCATCTTTTTATTTGTTTTTTAATGCTTGGGGTTTCTTTGGTTCATATAAGATCCACCATGAAGGAGGTACATCTAAAACAGCTGCAAAACCAACTAATAAATCAAATAATCCTTTAAACATGATTTTCACCTCTTTTTAATAAAATTAAAATAGTGTTAATAAATAAAGAAATCAAGTAAATAACAAGTAAAGATGAATCAATAAAAGAGCATAAGTATAAAATCAATATTTCTATGCAATGAAGTCTTTTATTTTTTTCAAAAGATAAAGTGTAATTGGCTACTATTAAACTCAAACATATCAATCTTAAAAAAGGGATATTTGTAACATATTTAATAAAATATGAGGCAAAGAGAATGATCATGTTTGAAAAGACAAGACATTGTAGAAATGATGAACAATGAAAACTTTTATAGGATAACCTTAATGGTATAAAAAAGAAAATAAATAAAACGAATTCGTAAGTAGTATGAAAAATGAATGATAAAATAATCGCTACAAAAAGGGTAGAAAGGTTGCATAACAATCCTTCCATTCCATAAACTGCAAGTTCAATTTGATCTAAATCATTTTCATATTCTCTAGGAATTATTTTCATTGTTAGATACTTAGCAAGATGGTTCATATATACTTCCTTTCTTGATTTCAATTTTATTTTATAGAAAAAAATAAAATTTGATACTATTAGGGAAAATTAAAGAAATAGTGGGAAAATTAACTAGAATGTTATTGATTAAAAAGTATATAATACTATTTGAGATAGTAGAATATCGCAATTATTTATTTATCAAACGAGAATCTTTTTATGGAGGACAAAATAATGTTAGGAGAGAGATTACAATATTTAAGATTAGAAAAAGGAATGACACAAAAGGAATTATCAAAAGTATTTAAGGTATCATTGAAAACAATACAGTTTTATGAACAAAATAGAACCATCCCAGATATATATTTAGTTGCTGAAATGGCTAAATTTTTTAATGTTTCATGTGATTATATTTTAGGAGTTGTCAATACACCTATTCCATTAGACGAAAGAGAAGCAGAAGCTAAAGACCATATTTATATGCCAAAAGAGTTTATGAAAAACAAAGAAACAAGAAGAACATATAAAACAATTGTGGAGTATGTAAAAATGGTTCATGAGATGAAATAATGTATAAAGTAGCAATTTTAGATGATGAAAAAAACTTTTTAGAAGAAATACATAACTGCTTACAAGAGTATGAAATGTTTGAAGTTTCATATTTTCAAGAAGCAAAGTTGTTGATTGATGAAATTGATTATTTTGATGTTGTTTATATAGACTATGAGATGGAAAATATGACAGCATTTGAGTTTTTTAAAGAAACTCAAATGAGTAAATACATTAGAATCATCATTACTAAATATGATCATATTGTTTATAAAAGCATAGATTATGATATTTTTGATTTTATTAGAAAAAAGAAATTAAAAGAAGATATTCACAATAAGATGAATAGATTGCTTAAAAAATTAGAATCAGATCACGATCGAATTATTGTAGAAAGTGGTAATCGAATTGTTGCGATATATTATGATGATATACAATATATACATACAGATAAAAATTATATTGTAATTCATGGAAGAGAGGAGTACAAAATACGCTCTACTTTCAAAGATTTTATTAAGAAGATAAAGAAAAATGATTTTATTACAATTTCTTATGGAATCCTTGTAAATATGAGATATGTTCAATACATTAATCTAAAAGAAATGATGGTGGTTTTAGAAAATGAAATACAATTACCTTTAAGTTATAAATATAAAAATTCTGTAAAAGAAGCTTATCAGGAATATAAAATACGATGAAATTATTTCTAGATATTATTTATGTTTTGATAGAAAATTTAATTTATGTGATGTATCTTGATTTATTCTTTAAAAATAGAAAAGAGGTAAAGCATAATAAAATATTCTTTATAGTATTTATGAGTTTTTTATCTTTAATGATGAATAAATATTTTGCTATAAGTTATGGAGGCATTATCTTATTGATTATAAGCTTAATATATATTCATCTTTTTTATGATGGTGACATTTATAATAAGATAATTAAACTTATTTTTGTGAATGTTAATATGTTGCTTATTAATGGATTGTGTATGTTTTTATTAAATCAACAATCACTATATTATATTGTTTATACTTATGATGGATATTTAGGATATTTGATTACTTTTATTTCTAAGGGAATATGGGTGATAGAATATTTTTATTTAAAAAAGTATTTGAAAGAAGAGTTTCAATTAAATAAACATATTTGGTTTTTTGTTATGATAACACTTGTAGCTATTATTTTTTTAGATCTTTATACTTTTAATGAATATCTGATGAATCAAATGCGTTTATCATCGATTATTTGTTTGTATGTAGTTTCATTAATGATGATTGTATTGATTTATATATTATGTTTAGAAATGACACAGTACTATCAACGTTTAATGAATCGAAAAATTCATGAACAAGCATTACAGTATGAAGAAACACTTGTGGAAATTGCTAATCAAAAAAGTAAAAAATATAACAAAATTATTCATGATTATAAAAAGCTTGTTAAAGATTTAAAAGAAAATCAGGAAATTGAACTTAAAGATATATCATTAGAAATACCGACAGAGGTTATTCACACAAACAACATTGTGTTAAATTATGTTTTTAATCGGTATACAGAAATCATGAAGGAACATCAGATTGATTTTTATGGAACTTATTCTGATCAAATTTATCAAGGTGTTTCTTCTTATGACTTAGCCACTATTTTAAAATTATTATTGGATCACGCGATTGTTCTTAGTCAAAAAACAACACATAAAGCAATTCATTATACGATAGAAAGTCAAAGATATTATACAATTATTAAGATAAGATGCTTGATTGAAAATGAAATTGTCGTTGATCATCATTTTAAGAAGAATGAATATTTGATAGAAGAAATATGTAGAAAATATAATGGGAAAAAATTGTCAAAAATAGAAGATAATCAGTATATGTTTGGATGTTATTTAGAAAATAGTGGCGATTTGCTATAAAATGTCGATTGTGCTATGATAAACGAGAATTAACCAACATATGGAGGATGATTATGAAACAAAACAAATTTATGCGATTTATGACATCCAGAGCACTTATTTTGACATTACAAGTTGTCGCATCTGGTGTCCTTTTATATTTTGTGTATTTAACAAAATTATTACCTGTTAAATACTTTGCTATTTTAGCTGCTGTTTTGGCAGTATTGGTTTTATTGTTTTGGATTATTATTCAAACAGGAAAGAAAAAAATTGTTGAAGGGAAAACAAGTAAAAGAACTATTATTTCTAAAGTGTTGAGTTTAATTGTTTCAATTGTTTTAGTAATTGGAAGTACTTTTGCTGCAAGAGGAAATACTTTCTTAAATAATGTACAAACAACAACTCAAAAATACGCTATCAATGTCATTGTTTTAAAAGATGGTGATTATGGAACAGCATCACTTGATGGTTTAAAAGGTGTTAATTTTGGTAGATCATATGAAAAAGAAAAAGCTACATTAAATAAAGCTTTAGCACAAATGGAAGAAACGATTGATACACAAAAGTATACGACATATGATACATATTCTCAATTAGCAGATGCTCTTTATAATAAAGAAGTAGATGCAATTGTTGTTGGAACACAATATAAATCAATGTTAGAGTTAAATCATGAAGGTTTTGATGAAGAAACAAGAATTGTAAAAACATATGAATTTGATAAAAAAGCAAAATCAGTAACAACAGCAGTAACAGATGTAACTGAAAAGCCATTTAATGTATATGTAACTGGAATCGATACATATGGTTCTGTATCAACAGTATCAAGAAGTGATGTTAACTTAATTGTTACTGTTAATCCAAAAACTAAACAAATCTTAATGACAAGTATTCCACGTGATTGTGAAATTGAACTTCATAAAAATGGTAAAATGGATAAATTGACACATACTGGTATCTATGGTGTTGAAGAGACTATTTCTACGATTGAAGACTTTTTAGATTTAGATGTTAACTATTATGCAAGAACAAACTTTAGTGGTATTACAAATATTATTGACGCATTAGGCGGAGTAACTGTTGATTCTGATTATGAATTTACAACAAGACATGGTAACTATCATATTGTAAAAGGTGAAAATGAATTAGATGGTGATAAAGGGCTATGTTTTGTAAGAGAAAGATATAATTTACCAAGTGGAGATTATGATCGAGGACGTAACCAACAAAAATTATTAAAAGCAATGTTGAATAAGGCAATGTCACCAAAGATTATTACTAATTTCCAAAGAATCTTAACAGCAATCGAAGGATGCTTTGAAACAAACATGTCTTCTGACGAAATTAAATCATTAATTAATATGCAACTAGATGATAATGCTGAATGGGATGTTTTCAATGTACAACTTGATGGAAAAGGGTATATGACAGATCAAACTTATTCAATGCATGGTACATCAATCTATGTTATGAAACCTTACGCATCATATGTTAAAAAGATTACTAAACTTATTGATCGTGTTGAAGACGGTGATAAGATAACTGAAAATGATGTAAAAGGTTTAGGTGGAGAATAGTAGAAAATTTAGAATGGATCCATAAGATCCATTCTTTTTTTGAAAAAAATTAAAAAAATTATAAATAGTTATTGACTTTATTAAAAATTAATTGTATTATGTACAAGTCGGCAGGAAACAAACTTGCTGATGAGGACATTGAAAACTGAACAGGAAAGAATAAAACACAACGTCAATTAAGTTAAAGAAATAAAAAAGAGCTAAACAGACCAAAGTTGTCTGAAAGAAATAAGACAATGGAGAGTTTGATCCTGGCTCAGGATGAACGCTGGCGGCGTGCCTAATACATGCAAGTCGAACGCTTCACTTCGGTGAAGAGTGGCGAACGGGTGAGTAATACATAAGTAACCTGGCATCTACAGGGGGATAACTGATGGAAACGTCAGCTAAGACCGCATAGGTGTAGAGATCGCATGAACTCTATATGAAAAGTGCTACGGGACTGGTAGATGATGGACTTATGGCGCATTAGCTGGTTGGTAGGGTAACGGCCTACCAAGGCGACGATGCGTAGCCGACCTGAGAGGGTGACCGGCCACACTGGGACTGAGACACGGCCCAGACTCCTACGGGAGGCAGCAGTAGGGAATTTTCGGCAATGGGGGAAACCCTGACCGAGCAACGCCGCGTGAAGGAAGAAGTAATTCGTTATGTAAACTTCTGTCATAGAGGAAGAACGGTGGATATAGGGAATGATATCCAAGTGACGGTACTCTATAAGAAAGCCACGGCTAACTACGTGCCAGCAGCCGCGGTAATACGTAGGTGGCGAGCGTTATCCGGAATTATTGGGCGTAAAGAGGGAGCAGGCGGCACTAAGGGTCTGTGGTGAAAGATCGAAGCTTAACTTCGGTAAGCCATGGAAACCGTAGAGCTAGAGTGTGTGAGAGGATCGTGGAATTCCATGTGTAGCGGTGAAATGCGTAGATATATGGAGGAACACCAGTGGCGAAGGCGACGATCTGGCGCATAACTGACGCTCAGTCCCGAAAGCGTGGGGAGCAAATAGGATTAGATACCCTAGTAGTCCACGCCGTAAACGATGAGTACTAAGTGTTGGGAGTCAAATCTCAGTGCTGCAGTTAACGCAATAAGTACTCCGCCTGAGTAGTACGTTCGCAAGAATGAAACTCAAAGGAATTGACGGGGGCCCGCACAAGCGGTGGAGCATGTGGTTTAATTCGAAGCAACGCGAAGAACCTTACCAGGTCTTGACATCGATCTAAAGGCTCCAGAGATGGAGAGATAGCTATAGAGAAGACAGGTGGTGCATGGTTGTCGTCAGCTCGTGTCGTGAGATGTTGGGTTAAGTCCCGCAACGAGCGCAACCCCTGTTGCCAGTTGCCAGCATTAAGTTGGGGACTCTGGCGAGACTGCCGGTGACAAGCCGGAGGAAGGCGGGGATGACGTCAAATCATCATGCCCCTTATGACCTGGGCTACACACGTGCTACAATGGACAGAGCAGAGGGAAGCGAAGCCGCGAGGTGGAGCGAAACCCATAAAACTGTTCTCAGTTCGGACTGCAGTCTGCAACTCGACTGCACGAAGATGGAATCGCTAGTAATCGCGAATCAGCATGTCGCGGTGAATACGTTCTCGGGCCTTGTACACACCGCCCGTCACACCATGAGAGTCGGTAACACCCGAAGCCGGTGGCCTAACCGCAAGGAAGGAGCTGTCTAAGGTGGGACTGATGATTGGGGTGAAGTCGTAACAAGGTATCCCTACGGGAACGTGGGGATGGATCACCTCCTTTCTAGGGAGAGAAAGTTGTGCTTTCTTGTTTGGTTTTGAATGTCCATGACATTCAAGAGGACATTGAAAACTGGATAGTAGTAAAAAAAATTGCGAAAACGATAAAGAAGAGATTAGACATTAAAGAAAAAATAAGGTCTAGTACGAAAAGTCGAAAGTAACTAAGATTTTACAGCAAGTGTAAACGAAAAAAAGTTCAAGCAAGCAAACCTAGAAGGTAAAGCAAGAAAGGGCGTATGGGGAATGCCTAGGCACACTCCGGCGAAGAAGGACGCAGCAAACAGCGAAATGCGACGGTGAGCGGTAAGCACGTGAAGAGCCGTCGATATCCGAATGGGGGAACCCACACGGAGTCATATCCGTGTATCACATGTCGAATACATAGACATGATGAGGCGAGACGCAGGGAACTGAAACATCTAAGTACCTGCAGGAAGAGAAAATAAGAATGATTTTCTGAGTAGCGGCGAGCGAAAGGGAAAGAGCCCAAACCGATCTGAGGATCGGGGTAGTAGGATCATCGATAAATCAAACAGAGGATCATAGAGGAATCACATGGGAAGGTGAGCGAGAGAGGGTGAGAGCCCCGTACTCGAAATGAGAGACTGGAGAGAGATGACACCTGAGTAGGGCGGGACACGAGAAATCCTGTCTGAATCAGCCGGGACCATCCGGCAAGGCTAAATACGAGAGAGTGACCGATAGTGAACCAGTACCGTGAGGGAAAGGTGAAAAGAACCCCGGGAGGGGAGTGAAAGAGAACCTGAAACCATATGCCTACAAGAAGTCAGAGCCCGTTAAAGGGTGATGGCGTGCCTTTTGTAGAATGAACCGGCGAGTTACTGTATGGAGCGAGGTTAAGCAGGATATGCGGAGCCGAAGCGAAAGCGAGTCTTAAGAGGGCGCGAGTTGCATGCAGTAGACCCGAAACCGGGTGATCTAGCCATGACCAGGTTGAAGTTGGGGTAAAACCCGATGGAGGACCGAACCGACCCCCGTTGAAACGTTGGCGGATGAGTTGTGGCTAGGGGTGAAATTCCAATCGAACCCGGAGATAGCTGGTTCTCCCCGAAATAGCTTTAGGGCTAGCGTCGAGAGAAGAGTTGCGTGAAGGTAGAGCACTGAATATGTGATGGCCCCATCTCGGGGTACTGAGCATAATCAAACTGCGAATGTCACGCCAACATGCTCGGCAGTCAGACAGCGGGTGATAAGGTCCGTTGTCAAGAGGGAAACAGCCCAGACCATCAGCTAAGGTCCCAAAATGTATGCTAAGTGGAAAAGGATGTGGAGATGTACAGACAACTAGGAGGTTGGCTCAGAAGCAGCCATCCTTTAAAGAGTGCGTAACAGCTCACTAGTCGAATGACTCTGCGCCGATAATTTACCGGGGCTAAGCATACTACCGAAGCTATGGATCCCAAGGGATGGTAGGGGAGCGTTCCATGAACGGAGAAGTACGACCGAAAGGACGTGTGGAGATCATGGAAGAGAGAATGCCGGTGTGAGTAGCGGAACGTGGGTGAGAATCCCACGCACCGAAAACCCAAGGTTTCCAGAGGAAGGTTCGTCCGCTCTGGGTAAGTCGGGACCTAAGGCGAGGCCGAAAGGCGTAGTCGATGGACAACAGGTAGAGATTCCTGTACCCGTATATATGTGAAGGAATGACGGAGAGAGGAAGCTGCAGCCAGCGGCTGGAAGAGCTGGTGCAAGCGAGATATCGGGATGGCAGGCAAATCCACCATCCGAAACGAGAAGGCGTGAAGCGTACGGAAAGCTACGGCGAGTACGGAAGGCAGTGGAGGAACTTCCAAGAAAAGTTTCTAACGTTAAGTATATATGGCCCGTACCGAAAATGGACACACATGGGTGAGGAGAGAATCCTAAGGTGAGCGAGAGAACTATAGCTAAGGAACTCTGCAAAATGACTCCGTAACTTAGGGAGAAGGAGTGCTCATAGAGATATGAGCCGCAGTGAAACGGCCCAAGCGACTGTTTACCAAAAACACAGCTCTCTGCTAAGCCGCAAGGCGAAGTATAGGGGGTGACGCCTGCCCGGTGCTGGAAGGTTAAGGGGAGGGGTTAACGCAAGTGAAGCCCTGAACTGAAGCCCCAGTAAACGGCGGCCGTAACTATAACGGTCCTAAGGTAGCGAAATTCCTTGTCAGGTAAGTTCTGACCCGCACGAAAGGCGTAACGATTTGGGCGCTGTCTCAGCTGTAGACTCGGTGAAGTCTTAGTACCTGTGAAGATGCAGGTTACCCGCGACTAGACGGAAAGACCCCATGGAGCTTCACTGCAGGTTGATATTGGGATTTGATGCAGCATGTACAGGATAGGTAGGAGGCAAAGAGATGGATACGCCAGTATTCAAGGAGCCGCTGTTGGGATACTACCCCTGTTGTATTGGATTTCTAACCGGACGACGTAGAGCCGTTGACGGGACAGTGTCAGTCGGGCAGTTTGACTGGGGCGGTCGCCTCCCAAAGAGTAACGGAGGCGCCCAAAGATACCCTCAGCTTGGATGGAAACCAAGCGCAGAGTGCAAAGGCAAAAGGGTGTTTGACTGCGAGACCCACAAGTCGAGCAGGGACGAAAGTCGGGCTTAGTGATCCGGCGGTGCTGAATGGAAAGGCCGTCGCTCAACGGATAAAAGCTACCCTGGGGATAACAGGCTGATCTCCCCCAAGAGTTCACATCGACGGGGAGGTTTGGCACCTCGATGTCGGCTCATCGCATCCTGGAGCTGAAGTCGGTTCCAAGGGTTGGGCTGTTCGCCCATTAAAGCGGTACGCGAGCTGGGTTCAGAACGTCGTGAGACAGTTCGGTCCCTATCTGTCGTGGGCGCAGGAAATTTGAGAAGAGCTGTCCTCAGTACGAGAGGACCGGGATGGACGCATCAATGGTGGACCAGTTGTCACGCCAGTGGCATAGCTGGGTAGCTAAATGCGGAAGGGATAAACGCTGAAGGCATCTAAGTGTGAAACCCACTTCAAGATGAGATTTCCCATTGCGCAAGCAAGTAAGACCCCTTAAAGACGATAAGGTAGATAGGTCAGGAGTGTAAGCATGGTGACATGTTAAGCGGACTGATACTAATAGGTCGAGGGCTTGACCGAAAAGGCAAGCGAGCTTGAAAGAAGAAAAACTACTGTCTGGTTTTGAGTGTCCTGAAGACACTTGACAAGAAGAATCTGGTAATGATAGCATGATGGACACACCTGTACCCATTCCGAACACAGAAGTTAAGCATCATCGCGGCGAAGATAGTACATTGTGCGAAAATAGCTCGTTGCCAGTTCCTTCTTTTTTTTTATGTTTTTACATGATCCTTTAGATACGGGAATAATTTATCAGATATTATAGAAATGGATAAAATACGTATTATTTTGTATATAAATTATGTTTGAAGATATAAAAAATTCTCTTTTTAGATATGAAATGAAGTATATAAACAAGGAATAAGAAAAAGTAATCAAAAATGATCAATAGAAAAAACGTTGATATAAAAGCAGAAAAAGAGGGAAATAGAGAAAAAATAAAAAAATACAGAAAAAAAGCTTTACAAAAGGGAGAGGAGATGGTAATATAAATGGGCACTCGACGAGAGAGTCAAGTGAGAGGACATTGAAAACTGAACAGGAAAGAATAAAACACAACGTCAATTAAGTTAAAGAAATAAAAAAGAGCTAAACAGACCAAAGTTGTCTGAAAGAAATAAGACAATGGAGAGTTTGATCCTGGCTCAGGATGAACGCTGGCGGCGTGCCTAATACATGCAAGTCGAACGCTTCACTTCGGTGAAGAGTGGCGAACGGGTGAGTAATACATAAGTAACCTGGCATCTACAGGGGGATAACTGATGGAAACGTCAGCTAAGACCGCATAGGTGTAGAGATCGCATGAACTCTATATGAAAAGTGCTACGGGACTGGTAGATGATGGACTTATGGCGCATTAGCTGGTTGGTAGGGTAACGGCCTACCAAGGCGACGATGCGTAGCCGACCTGAGAGGGTGACCGGCCACACTGGGACTGAGACACGGCCCAGACTCCTACGGGAGGCAGCAGTAGGGAATTTTCGGCAATGGGGGAAACCCTGACCGAGCAACGCCGCGTGAAGGAAGAAGTAATTCGTTATGTAAACTTCTGTCATAGAGGAAGAACGGTGGATATAGGGAATGATATCCAAGTGACGGTACTCTATAAGAAAGCCACGGCTAACTACGTGCCAGCAGCCGCGGTAATACGTAGGTGGCGAGCGTTATCCGGAATTATTGGGCGTAAAGAGGGAGCAGGCGGCACTAAGGGTCTGTGGTGAAAGATCGAAGCTTAACTTCGGTAAGCCATGGAAACCGTAGAGCTAGAGTGTGTGAGAGGATCGTGGAATTCCATGTGTAGCGGTGAAATGCGTAGATATATGGAGGAACACCAGTGGCGAAGGCGACGATCTGGCGCATAACTGACGCTCAGTCCCGAAAGCGTGGGGAGCAAATAGGATTAGATACCCTAGTAGTCCACGCCGTAAACGATGAGTACTAAGTGTTGGGAGTCAAATCTCAGTGCTGCAGTTAACGCAATAAGTACTCCGCCTGAGTAGTACGTTCGCAAGAATGAAACTCAAAGGAATTGACGGGGGCCCGCACAAGCGGTGGAGCATGTGGTTTAATTCGAAGCAACGCGAAGAACCTTACCAGGTCTTGACATCGATCTAAAGGCTCCAGAGATGGAGAGATAGCTATAGAGAAGACAGGTGGTGCATGGTTGTCGTCAGCTCGTGTCGTGAGATGTTGGGTTAAGTCCCGCAACGAGCGCAACCCCTGTTGCCAGTTGCCAGCATTAAGTTGGGGACTCTGGCGAGACTGCCGGTGACAAGCCGGAGGAAGGCGGGGATGACGTCAAATCATCATGCCCCTTATGACCTGGGCTACACACGTGCTACAATGGACAGAGCAGAGGGAAGCGAAGCCGCGAGGTGGAGCGAAACCCATAAAACTGTTCTCAGTTCGGACTGCAGTCTGCAACTCGACTGCACGAAGATGGAATCGCTAGTAATCGCGAATCAGCATGTCGCGGTGAATACGTTCTCGGGCCTTGTACACACCGCCCGTCACACCATGAGAGTCGGTAACACCCGAAGCCGGTGGCCTAACCGCAAGGAAGGAGCTGTCTAAGGTGGGACTGATGATTGGGGTGAAGTCGTAACAAGGTATCCCTACGGGAACGTGGGGATGGATCACCTCCTTTCTAGGGAGAGAAAGTTGTGCTTTCTTGTTTGGTTTTGAATGTCCATGACATTCAAGAGGACATTGAAAACTGGATAGTAGTAAAAAAAATTGCGAAAACGATAAAGAAGAGATTAGACATTAAAGAAAAAATAAGGTCTAGTACGAAAAGTCGAAAGTAACTAAGATTTTACAGCAAGTGTAAACGAAAAAAAGTTCAAGCAAGCAAACCTAGAAGGTAAAGCAAGAAAGGGCGTATGGGGAATGCCTAGGCACACTCCGGCGAAGAAGGACGCAGCAAACAGCGAAATGCGACGGTGAGCGGTAAGCACGTGAAGAGCCGTCGATATCCGAATGGGGGAACCCACACGGAGTCATATCCGTGTATCACATGTCGAATACATAGACATGATGAGGCGAGACGCAGGGAACTGAAACATCTAAGTACCTGCAGGAAGAGAAAATAAGAATGATTTTCTGAGTAGCGGCGAGCGAAAGGGAAAGAGCCCAAACCGATCTGAGGATCGGGGTAGTAGGATCATCGATAAATCAAACAGAGGATCATAGAGGAATCACATGGGAAGGTGAGCGAGAGAGGGTGAGAGCCCCGTACTCGAAATGAGAGACTGGAGAGAGATGACACCTGAGTAGGGCGGGACACGAGAAATCCTGTCTGAATCAGCCGGGACCATCCGGCAAGGCTAAATACGAGAGAGTGACCGATAGTGAACCAGTACCGTGAGGGAAAGGTGAAAAGAACCCCGGGAGGGGAGTGAAAGAGAACCTGAAACCATATGCCTACAAGAAGTCAGAGCCCGTTAAAGGGTGATGGCGTGCCTTTTGTAGAATGAACCGGCGAGTTACTGTATGGAGCGAGGTTAAGCAGGATATGCGGAGCCGAAGCGAAAGCGAGTCTTAAGAGGGCGCGAGTTGCATGCAGTAGACCCGAAACCGGGTGATCTAGCCATGACCAGGTTGAAGTTGGGGTAAAACCCGATGGAGGACCGAACCGACCCCCGTTGAAACGTTGGCGGATGAGTTGTGGCTAGGGGTGAAATTCCAATCGAACCCGGAGATAGCTGGTTCTCCCCGAAATAGCTTTAGGGCTAGCGTCGAGAGAAGAGTTGCGTGAAGGTAGAGCACTGAATATGTGATGGCCCCATCTCGGGGTACTGAGCATAATCAAACTGCGAATGTCACGCCAACATGCTCGGCAGTCAGACAGCGGGTGATAAGGTCCGTTGTCAAGAGGGAAACAGCCCAGACCATCAGCTAAGGTCCCAAAATGTATGCTAAGTGGAAAAGGATGTGGAGATGTACAGACAACTAGGAGGTTGGCTCAGAAGCAGCCATCCTTTAAAGAGTGCGTAACAGCTCACTAGTCGAATGACTCTGCGCCGATAATTTACCGGGGCTAAGCATACTACCGAAGCTATGGATCCCAAGGGATGGTAGGGGAGCGTTCCATGAACGGAGAAGTACGACCGAAAGGACGTGTGGAGATCATGGAAGAGAGAATGCCGGTGTGAGTAGCGGAACGTGGGTGAGAATCCCACGCACCGAAAACCCAAGGTTTCCAGAGGAAGGTTCGTCCGCTCTGGGTAAGTCGGGACCTAAGGCGAGGCCGAAAGGCGTAGTCGATGGACAACAGGTAGAGATTCCTGTACCCGTATATATGTGAAGGAATGACGGAGAGAGGAAGCTGCAGCCAGCGGCTGGAAGAGCTGGTGCAAGCGAGATATCGGGATGGCAGGCAAATCCACCATCCGAAACGAGAAGGCGTGAAGCGTACGGAAAGCTACGGCGAGTACGGAAGGCAGTGGAGGAACTTCCAAGAAAAGTTTCTAACGTTAAGTATATATGGCCCGTACCGAAAATGGACACACATGGGTGAGGAGAGAATCCTAAGGTGAGCGAGAGAACTATAGCTAAGGAACTCTGCAAAATGACTCCGTAACTTAGGGAGAAGGAGTGCTCATAGAGATATGAGCCGCAGTGAAACGGCCCAAGCGACTGTTTACCAAAAACACAGCTCTCTGCTAAGCCGCAAGGCGAAGTATAGGGGGTGACGCCTGCCCGGTGCTGGAAGGTTAAGGGGAGGGGTTAACGCAAGTGAAGCCCTGAACTGAAGCCCCAGTAAACGGCGGCCGTAACTATAACGGTCCTAAGGTAGCGAAATTCCTTGTCAGGTAAGTTCTGACCCGCACGAAAGGCGTAACGATTTGGGCGCTGTCTCAGCTGTAGACTCGGTGAAGTCTTAGTACCTGTGAAGATGCAGGTTACCCGCGACTAGACGGAAAGACCCCATGGAGCTTCACTGCAGGTTGATATTGGGATTTGATGCAGCATGTACAGGATAGGTAGGAGGCAAAGAGATGGATACGCCAGTATTCAAGGAGCCGCTGTTGGGATACTACCCCTGTTGTATTGGATTTCTAACCGGACGACGTAGAGCCGTTGACGGGACAGTGTCAGTCGGGCAGTTTGACTGGGGCGGTCGCCTCCCAAAGAGTAACGGAGGCGCCCAAAGATACCCTCAGCTTGGATGGAAACCAAGCGCAGAGTGCAAAGGCAAAAGGGTGTTTGACTGCGAGACCCACAAGTCGAGCAGGGACGAAAGTCGGGCTTAGTGATCCGGCGGTGCTGAATGGAAAGGCCGTCGCTCAACGGATAAAAGCTACCCTGGGGATAACAGGCTGATCTCCCCCAAGAGTTCACATCGACGGGGAGGTTTGGCACCTCGATGTCGGCTCATCGCATCCTGGAGCTGAAGTCGGTTCCAAGGGTTGGGCTGTTCGCCCATTAAAGCGGTACGCGAGCTGGGTTCAGAACGTCGTGAGACAGTTCGGTCCCTATCTGTCGTGGGCGCAGGAAATTTGAGAAGAGCTGTCCTCAGTACGAGAGGACCGGGATGGACGCATCAATGGTGGACCAGTTGTCACGCCAGTGGCATAGCTGGGTAGCTAAATGCGGAAGGGATAAACGCTGAAGGCATCTAAGTGTGAAACCCACTTCAAGATGAGATTTCCCATTGCGCAAGCAAGTAAGACCCCTTAAAGACGATAAGGTAGATAGGTCAGGAGTGTAAGCATGGTGACATGTTAAGCGGACTGATACTAATAGGTCGAGGGCTTGACCGAAAAGGCAAGCGAGCTTGAAAGAAGAAAAACTACTGTCTGGTTTTGAGTGTCCTGAAGACACTTGACAAGAAGAATCTGGTAATGATAGCATGATGGACACACCTGTACCCATTCCGAACACAGAAGTTAAGCATCATCGCGGCGAAGATAGTACATTGTGCGAAAATAGCTCGTTGCCAGTTCCTTCTTTTTTTTTGTGTTTTTACATACTATTAATCATAAGTTCAAATTGAAATGATAATTTTATTCTATATGGAGGGGAAAAGATGTTACAAATAACAGATATCTGTAAACAGTATAAAACGGGAAATTTTATTCAAAAAGCTTTAGATCATGTCAGCCTTAATTTAAGAGATAATGAATTTGTGGCGATACTTGGTCCAAGTGGCTCTGGTAAAACCACACTTTTAAATATTATTGGTGGATTAGATAGATATGACAGTGGAGACTTAATTATCAATGGTATCTCTACAAAAAAATATAAAGACCGAGATTGGGATTCTTATCGTAATCACACAATCGGTTTTGTTTTCCAAAGTTACAACTTAATTCCACATCAGACAATTTTATCCAATGTTGAACTTGCGCTTACTATTTCTGGTGTTTCTAAAGGACAAAGAAGAGAAAAAGCAATTGATGCTCTTACCAAGGTAGGATTAGGACAACAAATTCATAAAAAGCCTAATCAGTTATCAGGAGGACAAATGCAACGTGTTGCTATTGCAAGAGCATTGGTTAATGATCCTAATATTTTATTGGCTGATGAACCAACAGGAGCCTTAGATAGTGAAACGAGTATACAGGTTATGGATTTATTAAAAGAAGTTGCTAAGGACAGACTTGTTGTTATGGTTACTCATAATCCAGAACTTGCCAAAGAATATGCAACACGTATTGTTACATTAAAAGATGGAGTTATTTTAGATGATACAAACCCATATCATGTTAAAAGTTTTGTCCCACAACATTGTAATATGGGGAAAACATCTATGTCTTTACTTACATCACTATCCCTTAGTTTTAATAATTTGAAAACAAAAAAAGGAAGAACTTTTTTAACATCTTTTGCAGGTTCTATAGGGATTATAGGAATAGCTCTTATATTATCTTTATCAAATGGTGTTAATACGTATATTCAAACAATTGAAGAAGATACGTTGTCAGAATATCCTTTACAAATTACAAGTACTGGTATAGATATGTCATCAATGTTAGTAGATGATAGTCGAGATAAAAAACAATCTTCTAAAAATGATATTCAAGTAGCTAATATGATGACTACAATGTTTTCTAAAATTGGATCAAATGATTTAGAATCATTAAGGAGTTATATTCAAAGTAATCAAAAACAATTAAAAAATTATTCCAATGCAATCGAATATACTTATAGTGTGACACCACAAATATATCGCTATCAAGATAATACTTATAGACAAGTTAATCCTGATAAAACATTTAGTTCACTAGGAATGGGATCATCTACAAGTTCAAATAATATGATGTCTTCCATGATGTCTACAGATGTCTTTAAATCCATGCCTAAAAATACCAACTTATTTAGTGGACAATATGATATGAAAGCAGGTCATTGGCCAAAAAAATATAATGAATGTGTTGTTGTTCTTACTTCCTCTGGAAAGATAAGTGATATGATGGCTTATACACTTGGTTTAAGAGATTCATCAGAATTAGATCAAATGGTACAACAGTTTGCTAATGAAGAAGATGTAGATGTGACATTAAAAGAGGATGATTATAGTTATCAAGATATTTTAAATAAAACATTCAAACTTGTTAAATCGGCGGATTATTATGAATATGATGAACAATATCATGTATATAAAGATAAATCTAATGATCAAACATATATGAATCAACTTGTTCAAAATGGTGAAGATTTAAAAATTGTAGGCATTGTCCAACCTAAAGATGACCAAACAGCGACCATGTTATCAACAGGAATTTATTATCCATCATCGCTTGTACAACATATTATAGAAAAGTCATCTACAACTCAAATTGTTCAAGATCAAATAAAAAATAAAAATGTGAATATTTTTACAGGAAATGCTTTTGAAGAAAAAAATTCACAATTTGATTTAAGTTCATTATTTACAATTGATCAAAACAAAATGCAATCAGCATTTAAGTTCAATACACAAGCTTTACAATTAGATTTTACGAATTTAAATCAAGAACTGACAAATCTATCACTTCCAACATTAGACATGAATCAAATAATTAATCAAATTCAATTTAATGTTTCAAGTGATCAACTTGATCATTTAGCTAATTCTTTATTAAATGGTTATTTAGAATATGAAAAAAATCATCCAGAAGTAAATATTAATCAAGCTACACAAGAATTTATAAATTACTTGCAAACAGATCATGCACGTCAAGTTATAGAAGAACAAGTAAAGAAATATATTGAAGATGGTATTGATCAAAATGAAATGCAACAAATTATCAATGCTGTCTTAGACGATTATAAAAAACAATTAAGCGCAAATGATTTAGATATTACAAAAATAAATGAGTATTTAATGAGCTATTTAAATTCTCAAGAAGCAAAGAATATTTTAACTCAAGAAATGACATCTATTATACAATCAACAAACATAGAAACACAAATTTCTCAAATTATGTCTCAATATATGCAATCATCTATGCAAAATTTATCATCCTCTCTACAAAGAGGTATTCAAAAAAGTATGATATCTATGAGTTCTTCAATGGCAAATGCTTTTCAATTTGATAGTCATGCTTTTGCAGAAGCAATGAGCTTTAGTGGTGATGAAAATGATTTTATGAGTATTATTTCATCAATGATGACAAGTGAACAAGATTCATATGATAATAATATAAAGAAATTAGGATATGCTGATTTTAAAAAACCAGCAAGTATTAGTATTTATCCTAAAAACTTTGAAAGCAAAGAAAAAGTGATTCACTTTTTAGATACGTACAATCATAAAATGGAAAAAACAAATCAAGAAGAAAAAGTCATTACGTATACAGATTTTGTGGGAACATTAATGTCTTCGGTAACTGATATTGTTAATGTCATTAGTTATGTCCTTGTAGCCTTTGTAGGTATTTCATTGGTTGTTTCTTCAATTATGATAGGTGTTATTACGTATATTAGTGTTTTAGAACGTAAAAAAGAAATTGGTATATTAAGAGCCATAGGTGCTTCTAAACGTAATATTTCGCAAGTATTCAATGCTGAAACATTTATTATTGGCTTGTTTGCAGGTCTTATTGGAATTATTATTACATTAATCGCTCTTATCCCAGCTAATATTGTTATTCACAATATTGCAGATACAACAGCTGTTAATGCTTCTTTACCACCAGTTGCAGGAATTGTTTTAATTATTTTAAGCGTGATTTTAACTCTACTTGGAGGAATTGTTCCTTCTAAAAAAGCAGCGAAAGAAGATCCTGTAACAGCGTTAAGAACAGATTAAAGAGTCTTTCTATTAGACTTTTTTTTCTTTAGATATATAATAAAATCAAGGAGTGAAGATTATGGTAAAAGTAGATTTAATAACAGGTTTTTTAGGATCTGGTAAAACAACTTTCATAAAAAAATATGCTCAATATTTAATTGATCAAGGATATAGAATTGGAATTATTGAAAACGATTTTGGTGCAGTTAATGTTGATATGATGTTATTACAAGATTTAGAATCAGAAAACTGTGAATTAGAAATGGTAGCAGGAGCTTGTGATAAGGATTGTCATCAAAGACGTTTTAAGACAAAATTGATATCTATGGGAATGAGAGGGTTTGATCGTGTTTTAGTAGAACCGTCAGGTATTTTTGATGTAGAAGAATTTTTTGATGTTTTACATGAAGAACCTCTTACAAATTGGTATGAAATAGGAAATGTATTTGCAATTGTAGATGCCTCATTAGAAAAGAATTTATCTAAAGAAGCCTCTTATTTACTTGCAAGCCAAATTGTAAGTGCAGGAAAAATTATTTTAAGTAAAGTAGATACTACAAGTAAAGGAAGAATTGTAGAAACAATTCAACAAATGAATGATGCACTTGCTTTATTTCATGGAAAACCTCTTTCACAAGAAAGATTAAAAATTAAAAAATGGGATGAAATGACCCAAGAAGATTATCAAGAATTATTAAATAGTCAATATACAAATGATTATATTGAAAAATTATGGTTTAACCAAAATGATGCTTTTCAATCTCTTTATTATATGAATAATAGATTCAATCAAGATGAATTTATTCAAAAAATAAATCATATATTTAAAGATCAAGATTGTGGTCATGTCATGAGAGTTAAAGGTTTTTATCAAAAAGAAAAACACTGGTATGAAATCAATATGACTCAAGAAGATACCTCTATACAAGAAATCAATCAAGGGCAAGATGTCATAATTGTTATCGGTGAAGAACTAAATAAAAATAAAATAGATCAATATTTTAAATAGAGATGTCAAAATCTCTATTTTTTGTTAGAATGAATCCAAGTAGGTGAAACAATGAAAATTATAAAATATTTATTACTGATATTTTTTATCATAAGTTTTATTATTTTTTTACTTCCTTTTTTATTAAAAGGAATCTTAAATATTGGAAATATAGCAGGAATGATAGTTTCTTTAGGTTGTTTCCTTATTATCTTTTTTAATAAGCCATTACATCATTTGATTTTTTCTAAAATAATATTATCTTTCATAATCATCCTTTTAGCAATTATTTCTACGTGTTCTTATAAAATACTTACAAATATGAATATATTACCTCAAGAAGAAACAACAGTTGTTGTTTTAGGATGTCGTGTTAAAAATAAAAAACCAAGTCTTGCATTAAAAGAAAGACTTGATAAAACATATCAATATTTAAATGAAAATCCTAAATTACAATGTATTCTATCAGGTGGACAAGGTGCTAATGAAGAAATATCAGAAGCTAAATGTATGTATCAATATCTTGTAAATAAAGGAATTGATCCTCATCGCTTATATCAAGAAGATAAGTCTACTTCTACAAGAGAAAATATATTGTTTTCTTATCAATTAATTAAAAAAGAAAATTTACCTAAAGCAATCACGATTATTACAAATGAATTTCATGAATATCGTGCACAAACAATAGCTCGTCGATTAAATATCAAAAGTTATGCTATAAGTGCTCATACTGCTTGGTGGTTATTTCCTACATATTTTGTAAGAGAAATCTTTGGCATTGTTTATGAATTTATTTTTTAGGAGGTAAGATTATGGGAGGAATAAGTGTGTTAGTAGTTTTAGGTTTATTTATGTCTTTTTATGCGGTATATCTTTTTTTGATCTTTATCAGCATCTTTTATCTTGTTGAAAATTATATTTTTGAAAGTCTTTTTCTTTATAATAAAACACATTCAAAGAAATCATGGATTCCTTATTACAGTAAATATCTTCTAGGAAAAGAAGTAGCATTGGAAAAGGAAGGATTATTTTTAATGATGATTGAAATTATGGGAACAATTCTTTTTTATCTCTCTTTAAATGTTCAATTAGGTTCATTAGATACAATTATCTTTTTATTATTTTTAGGATGTGTTTTACTTTCTTTTATTATGAATATTTATATTTTACATCAAATTATAAAAAAGGTTTATCCTAAATATGGAGATTGGATCACTGTTTTCAATGTTTTAACATTGGGATTTTTTAGATCTATAAGTTTATTCCTTGTTAGAAATAAATAATAAAAAGACTATCTTTTTTTAAAGTTTGTGATAATATATTACACGAAATATGAGGTGATTGAGATGAAACAAGTTGTTTTAGAATTTGATGATGAAGAAATGGAATTATTAGAAGAACAATTTAAACAAATTCAAGATGTTGCTGGAATGGAAACAATTGAAGATTATATATATTATGCGACAATGTCACATTGTAAAACAATGCAAGCAGCATCAAAAATGTTTGGACAATCAGGTGATATTGAAAAACTTATGGCTGATGAAAATGTTCATGTTGGTGTTGTAAACATGCCTATTCAATTATCTAATGTAGAAGATAAAGATGAATTTAGTAGATATTTAAATGATGTTTTAAATGATGCCGTAAAAGACTTCATGAATCGTAATAATGAGCCACTAAATTAAAAAAGCACGTGAGTGCTTTTTTAAATATCTTTTACTTTTTGAGAAAACTCATCAAACCAATCAGAATGATAATTTTCAACATAACCTTGATCAGATAATTGAGTCAATTCACTATCAATAGGTAATTGACCAAGTAATGGAAGTTGATAACGATCAGCCACTTCTTGACTATGACTCTTACCAAACATATAAATTTTCTTATCACAATCAGGACATTTAACATAAGACATATTTTCAACGATACCAATAATATCGACATCCATTTTTTTAGCCATATTAACAGCTTTACTTACAATCATCCCTACAAGTTCTTGAGGACTTGTCACAATGATTATACCATCTAATGGAAGTGATTGAAAAACTGTAAGTGGAACATCTCCTGTTCCTGGAGGCATATCAACAAACATATAATCAACATCTCCCCACATTACATCAGACCAGAATTGTTTGATCATTCCTGCAAGTACGGGACCACGCCAAATAACTGGTGTATCATTTGATTCTAATAATAAATTCGTAGACATAATTTTAATTCCTTGACTACTTTCAACAGGTGTGAATTCTTTACCATTAGATAAAACTTGTTTGTTTTCTACGCCAAAAATACGCCCTATAGAAGGTCCTGTAATATCACCATCTAGAATAGCTACTTTATATCCTTCTCTTTGTTTAGCAAGCGCCAATAATGAAGTTACTGAAGACTTTCCAACGCCTCCTTTACCACTTACAACACCAATCACTTTTTTTACATGAGAATGTGCATTCATTGGTGCTAAAAAATCTTTTTTTGAACATGTACTTTTACATGAATTACAATCATGATTACAATTAGCCATACTACTCTCTCCTTTAACCTCTATACATTATAACCTAAAATCAAAAAATAAAAAAATAATATGATTGACTTTATATTAAAAACTCTTAATAATTAAATCTATGGAGGAAATTTATGAAAAATTTAACTACAGGTCATTCTTTAAAACTTATCTTTTTCTTTGCTTTACCTTTAATGTTCGGTAATCTTTTACAACAACTTTATATCATGGTAGATACCATGATTGTAGGGCGTTTTGTAGGTGTTGATGCATTAGCTTCTATTGGTGGGGCAGATTGGATCAACTGGGCTATTTTAGGACTTTTAATGGGCTTTACACAAGGATTTTCAATTCGTGTATCTAATTGTTTAGGGGCTAATGATGAAAAAGGAATGGAAAAATCAATTGCGATGTCCTATCTTTCATGTTTTGTAATAGCAATTTTAGTTATCATTTTTTCACAAATAATTATCGAACCTTTATTAAAACTATTAAATACACCAAGTCATACAATTCAAGGATCTATTACCTATTTAAGAATCATGTCTGGTGGAGCTTTAATTGTAATCTTTTATAATTGTTTTTCAAGTATTTTAAGAGCTATAGGAGATAGTCGTACACCGCTTATTGCAATGGTCATTGCTGCTTGTTTAAACGTTATACTCGATTTATTATTTGTTTGTATCTTTCATCAAGGAATTGCTGGTGCAGCAATAGCAACATTGATTTCACAATTATTTGCAGCTACTTTTTGTTATTTTAAATTAAGAAAAGAATTACCCTTTAAAATTAAAAAAGAAACTTTTCAAATAGATCAAAAACTTATTTATCAACTCATTAAATTAGGTTTACCATTAGCTTTTCAAAACTTGATTATTGCTTTTGGTGGAATTGTTTTACAATCTGTAGTTAATGACTTTGGTTTCTTATTTATTGCTGGTTATACAGCAACAAATAAACTCTATGGAATATTAGAAGTTGTTGCTATATCCTTTGGTTATGCAATTACAACCTTTGTTTCACAAAACTATGGAGCTAAAAAATATCAAAGAATGAAATCCGGTGTTTTTCAAGCAAATATTTTATCTGTTTTTATTTCCATTGTTATTATGATCGTTATTCTATTCTTTGGTAAAAAAATATTATTACTTTTTATATCTACGACACCAAAACAAACACAAATTGTTTTAAAATATGCTTATGATTATTTATTTACAATGGCTGTTTGTTTACCAGTTTTATATATGTTATATTCTTATAGAAGTGCTCTTCAAGGGATGGAAAATACGATTATTCCAATGGTATCAGGAATTGTTGAGTTAATTATGAGAGTATCAGCAGCACTTATTTTACCGCATTATATGGGTGTTTATGGAATATATTTAGCAGAGGTTCTTGCTTGGATTGCTGCTGCAATCATGCTTTATATTTTTTATCATATAGATTTACATCAATTAGATAAAGGAGTTATGTAATATGGGTTGGTTTATTTTTATGTGGTTTGTCATTTTAATTGTAATGCTTATTCTTTATTTTATCATGATTGCATTTAAGGTAAGTAAGTTATATCATGATATAGAAAAAAGACAAAATGATGATTTTGAAAATATATCAAAGTTTAAAGAAAGGATGATGAAATAATGTTAGGAACATTATATGTTGTTATATCAAGTTCAAAAGAAGAAGATTATCAAAAAGTAAAAGAGGAATTATTAGAAATCTATCCTGATTTTTCAGTATCTCCTTACAAAGAATCACAAATGGAAAAAGATGCAGTAGAATTCTTTGCAACATGTCAAATTGATAAAGAAAAAGCTCAAGAAATTTTAGATCAGTTAAATAATGATTGGGATGGAGAAGTAGATGATTGTATTGCTTATGGATTTAATACAAAAATGTTTGATTCTCTTGTCTATCATTTAAATTTTCAATTATACGATTAAAATGGATGCCATGGCATCCATTTTAATTTGTATAAATTCCTGAAACAGAAAGCGTACTAGTACCTACAGGAATAGCTAAATTAGGAATTGTAAGTGTTGTTCCAGTAACATAAGTTGTTGGATCATAGATAATAGGTGTAGGTGAATCAGGTGTTGTTAGAGAAATACTATTAATTGTATATCCTGTTGGGAAAACATCACTAAATGAAACATTTGTTGCAGTTTCATTACCATTATTGATAATTTGGAAAGTATAAACAAGTGTGTCTCCACTATAAATACTAGCTTTATTTGCTGATTTGGTAATATCTAATGATACATAATTTGCTAGTGTGACAGTTGCACTAGGATTTGGTGTGACAGCAACGATAGGACCAGTGGTTGATCCACCATTGGCTGTAATTGTTTGTGTATTTGTAAGCACATCTGGTCTTGTTGTAGGTGTCGTTGTTTCAAAAATAATAAGCACATTATCATTAGGATTTATTACATTATCAATGGTAAAAATAACTGTATTATTTGTTATTTGTACGTTTACTTCAATCGGTGTACCATTTAAATAACCTTCTACACTATTATCAACATATTGAGTGAGTCCTTTAGCTAAATCATCGACAACTGTTAAATTATAAAGTGAAGCACTTCCTGTATTTTCTACTCTTGTTACATAAGTGATTGTTTGATTAGGGGTATAAGTATCAAGAAGTGCTTCTTTAGTAGCAGTTAAGTCATAGAGACTTAATATTTGAGTTGTTACTGTATTTGAATTAGTTGTCATATTGTTGTAAAGCAAAGTGGCTTGATTGGCTATATTGTCCATAAATAACCTCCTTTCATTGTACTATATGAGGAATTAAAAAAGGATGTATGGACAAAAGGGCATAGAATAATTATTATTTTTGTGATAGAATTTCAAGTAATTTAAGGAATCGAGGGAAACTATGGATAAGAAAAAAAGGTTATCGGATGATATTGCTGAGATGCTCCTTTCGATGATCGTCGTTGAAAAGAAATATTTACCAGGAGATAAACTTCCTAATGAGATTGAATTATCTAAAGAATTAGGAGTTAGTCGTATTACATTAAGAGAAGCGATACGTATTTTAGTAACACGACATGTTTTAGAAATTAAAAGAGGGAAAGGAACTTTTGTTAGAGAAGATTATGATGTTCAAAGTTATGAAAAGTTCAATATACCTCCAGAAGTTAAAATGGGAGCAGATGATCTCTACGAAATCCGTTTGATTTTTGAACCAGAAATTGCTTATTATGCAACACTTAGAGCAACGGATAAAGAATTGGAAAGAATCAATGCAATCAAAAATGAAATTGAAGACTGTATTACAAATAAAAAAAGTTATGCAAAACAAGAAATGTTATTTCACTGTTCTATTGCTCAAGCAACGCATAACGAATTTATGTCTAGGTTAGAACCAGTACTTCAAGAATCTATTCAAAAAGGGGTATTTCTTTATGAATATGAACATGTTTCTAATCAAAATATTATTTCAGATAATAAAACGATTATGGAGTTTATGAATGCAAGAAACGCTGAAGGAGCTAAAAGTGCTATGCGTATTCACATCTTGAGGGCAATCAATCAATTAAAGTTAGAAAAGAAATAATTGATGATTGTTAAAAAAATATTTAAAGAGAGCAGACAACGCTATTGACATAAGACAACGTTAGACGTATAATGGGTAACGAAAAAGGAAATCGAGTAATAAAAATTAAGGGGGATATTAAAAATGGCAAAAATTTTTTATGAATCAGATTGTGACTTATCATTATTAGATGGGAAAACAGTAGCCATCATCGGATATGGTTCACAAGGACATGCACATGCATTAAACTTAAAAGAATCAGGAGTAAAAGTTATCGTAGGATTATATGAAGGATCAAAATCATGGAAAAGAGCTGAAGAACAAGGATTAGAAGTTTATACTTCAGCAGAAGCTGCTAAAAAAGCAGATATTATCATGATCTTAATCAACGATGAATTACAAGCAAAATTATACAAAGAATCAATTGAACCAAACTTAGAAGAAGGAAACATGCTCATGTTTGCTCATGGATTCAATATTCATTTCAACCAAATCGTACCACCAAAAAATGTTGATGTAACAATGATTGCACCAAAAGCACCAGGACATACAGTAAGAAGTGAATATCAAGCAGGAAAAGGAACACCATGTCTAGTAGCCGTAGAACAAGACTACACAGGAAAAGCACAAGACATCGCCTTAGCATACTCACTAGCAATTGGAGGAGCAAGAGCAGGTGTACTAGAAACAACATTCAGAACAGAAACAGAAACAGACTTATTTGGAGAACAAGCAGTCTTATGTGGTGGAGTATGTGCTTTAATGCAAGCAGGATTTGAAACATTAGTAGAAGCAGGATATGATCCAAGAAATGCATACTTTGAATGTATCCATGAAATGAAATTAATTGTAGACTTAATCTATCAATCAGGATTTGAAGGAATGAGATATTCAATTTCAAATACAGCAGAATATGGAGATTATATTACAGGACCAAAGATCATTACAGAAGATACAAAGAAAGCAATGAAACAAATCTTAAAAGATATCCAAGATGGAACATTCGCAAAAGACTTCTTATTAGACATGTCAGCAGCTGGAGGACAAGCACATTTCAAAGCAATGAGAAAATTAGCTGCAGAACATGAATCAGAAAAAGTCGGAAAAGAAATCAGAAAATTATATTCTTGGTCTGATGAAGATAAATTAATCAATAACTAATCAATTATGAGGATAGAAATATCCTCTTTTTTTATACAAAAAAGCTATTGAATATAAAATAAATAAGTAAAGATTAAATTAATCTCTACTTATTTAAAACATTCAATAAATTGATTTATAAGAATAGGTGTTTCTTCATTCTTTCTCGTAATAAAAGCAATACCTGTATATAAATCTTTATCTTCTAAATAAGCATATTCTAAAGAAGAATCATAATTTAAAGATAAGCTACTTAAAGGAACGATAGCAACACCAATACCACTGTTTGCCCAAATAAGAGAAGTTCGGCTATCGTCACAAGTCACTTTTATTTGAATTTGAATGTGTTTATTTAGGCTATAATCATTGATTAAAGGAAGATATCTTTGATGGATAATCAAAGGTATCTTTTTTAAGTCTTTCATTTTAGAAATAGGTCTTTTAAAATATTCTTTTTTACCTATAACAATCATAGGTTCTTTTTCTAAATAAAACGTATTAACTTTAGAAGTATCAAAAGGAGTTCTAACAATCCCTAAATCAATATTATGAGACAATAATAAATCAAGTATTTCATAAGTAGAACCTTCATAAATACGATATTGAACATGATCATAGTGTTCAATAAAATGCTTAATATTATCTTGTTGAATTAAACCACCATTAGAAGAAGTAATTCCAATTCTTAATACATCTTGAAAAGATTCTTTTAATTCATTTTTAGTAATTTCAGTTAAATCTAATATTTGAAGACATCTTTTATAAAAACGCATTCCTGCATCTGTTAATTCAATTTGTTTATTTCCTCTTTTTAACAAAGTAATACCAAGTTCTTCTTCTAATTGTTTAAGTTGAATAGATAAAGGGGGCTGTGCCATATGTAAAACCTGTGCAGCTTTAGAAATAGTTCCTTCTTCTACAATTGTTTTAAAATACTTCATTTGTCGAATATCCATTATAAATCCTCCTTTATATGTTAATAATATAATTATTATATAATATATATATTTTACATATAGATAAATCTTATCATATAATAACGCAGAGGTGAAGAATGTGAAACTATTAAAATATGTAAAAGAGTTTAAGTTTTCAGCAACTTTAGGTTTTTTATTTAAAATCTTTGAAGCTGCTTTAGAATTATGTGTTCCCGTTGTTATGGCCTCTGTCATTGATAAAGGAATTGCTTATAAAGATACCAATTATATTTTAAAATGTGGGCTCGTCCTTATTGGTTTAGCTGTTTTTGGTTATTTATTTGCACTTGTTTGTCAATGGTATGCTTCCCTTACATCACAAAGTGTGGGGACACAACTTAGAAAAGACATGTATCATCAAATCAATCAATATGATGATGCCAATTTAGATACCCTTACAGCACCATCATTAGTTACAAGACTTATTAATGATGTAGTACAAATTCAATTAGCTGTAGCGATGACGATTCGTCTTACATCAAGAGCTCCTTTTTTAATGATTGGTTCATTATTTATGGCTTTTATGATCAGTGGTTCTTTATCAATGATCTTTGTTGTGGGAGCTGTTATTTTAGCGGTATCGATGTTATCAATTACAATTATTTCGATGCCTTATTTCTCTCGTATTCAAAAGTTATTAGATAAGATTGCTTTAATAGCAAGAGAAAACTTAAAAGGTGTACGTGTTATTCGTGCTTTTTCAAATCAAAATCATGAAGTAAAAAGATTTAATTTAGAAACAAAAAATCAAAAAGATGAACAAGTAAAAGTAGGTAAAATACAAGCTTTATTAAATCCCTTTACTTATTTAATTGTAAACTTTGCAATCATTATTATTATTTATGCTAGTGGTTTCCAAGTCAATGTAGGAAGTCTTTCTCAAGGGGAAGTTATTGCCTTAATTAACTATATGAATAGTATTTTACAAGCACTCATTGTCTTTGCGAATGTTTTATCAATCTACAATAAAGCTACAGCAAGTTATCAAAGAGTTTTTGAAGTACTTGAAACAACACCGCAAGTAGAAGATCAAGGAAGTTATTCAACCCTTATTCCTAATGGAAAAATGATTGAATTTAAAGATGTCAACTTTGGATATCTTCAAAAAGATGTGTTACACAACTTATCATTTACGATCAATAAAGGTGAAACAGTAGGAATTATTGGAGGAACGGGTGCTGGTAAATCAACACTAGTATCCCTTATTGGAAGAAATTATGATGTTAGAAGTGGACAAATTAAAATAGCTGGTAAAAATATTCAAGATTATAAACTAGAAACATTAAGACAACATATCAGTTATGTTTTACAAAATACATCATTGATTTCAGGAACAATTAAAGAAAATATTTGTATGTCAAAACCTTACCAAGAAGAAACAATGAATAAAGCTTTAGAAGTTTCACAAGCTAAAGAATTTGTAAGTCGTCTTCCTCAAGGAATAGAAAGTGCTGTTGTTCAAGGTGGGAAAAACTTCTCAGGTGGACAAAGACAACGTTTAACAATAGCTAGAGCACTTTATAAACAAGCGGATATTTTAGTTTTAGATGATTGTTCAAGTGCGTTAGACTATGCAACAGATGCTGCTTTACAAAAACAATTACAAGAATTAAAAGAAATGACAAAAATTGTTATTTCTCAAAGAACAGCGTCTTTAAAAAGATGTGATCGTATTATGGTTTTATATCATGGTGAACTTGTTGGTTTTGATTGTCATGAAGAATTATTAAAAAATTGTACGGTTTATAAAGAAATTTATGAATCTCAAAATAGTAAGGATGGTGATCTCAATGGATAAAAAAACAATTAAAAGATTGCTTACATATTGTAAACCTTATCGTTTTTTAATTATGTTATTAACACTTTTATCAATTGTCTCTGTTGTCTTTACTTTACTTACACCTGTTTTAATAGGTCAAGCAATAGATTTATTGGTTGGAAAGAATCAAGTTCATTTTCAAGCGTTATTGAACAAACTTATTTTTATTGGAATTGTTATTTTAATTATTTCTTTGATTCAATGGATCATGGGACAAATTACAAATACAATTACTTATAATATTACGAATGATTTAAGAAATAGAGTATTTGATCAAATTCAAGTTCTTCCTTTAAAATATATTGATGCTACAAGTCATGGAGATATTTTAGGAAGATTGATCAATGATATTGATTTAATTGGACAAGGTTTATTACAAAGTTTTACATCCTTGCTTACAGGAATTGCAACAATTGTAGGAACGATTTTGATTATGGCTTATATTCATTTTTCGGTAGCTGTAATTGTGGTTGTTTTAACACCACTTTCTTTACTTGTCGCTTCTTTGATTGTTAAAAGAACACATTCTTATTTCCAAGAACAACTTGCTTTAAGAGGGGAAATGAATGGTTATTGTGAAGAAATGATAGGCAATCAAAAAATTGTTAATATTTTTGATTATCAAGAACAAAACGAAGAAAAGTTTAATGAAATCAATGAACGTATGCATAAAAGTGGGGTTATTTCACAATTCTATGGAGCTTTAATTAATCCTACAACACGTTTAGTTAATAGTATTGTTTATGCTGCTGTTGGTATTTTTGGAGCATTTCAAGTATTAAATGGTTCATTTACAGTAGGTATTCTTTCAAGCTTTTTAACATATGCTAACCAATATACAAAACCATTTAACGAAATATCATCCGTTATGTCAGAAATGCAAACAGCCATTGCTGCCAGTCAAAGAGTCTTTGCATTATTAGATGAAGAAACAATCCAAGAATTAACAACATCTAAAATCATTGAAAATAAACAAGGACATATTATCATTGATCATTTAAATTTCAGTTATGATCCAAGTAAACCATTAATTCAAGATTTTAACTATGAAGCTAAACCAGGAACAATGACAGCTATTGTAGGTAAAACAGGTTGTGGAAAAACAACATTAATTAACTTATTAATGCGTTTCTATGATCCTCAAGGTGGAAAAATTACAATTGATGGTGTTAATATTGAAGATATGAACCGTGATGATTTAAGAAAAATGTACGGTATGGTTTTACAAGATAGTTGGTTATTTAAAGGGACTATTAAAGAAAATATTGCTTATGGAAAAACAAAAGCTAGTGATGAAGAAATCATTGAAGCGGCTAAAAAAGCACGTGTGCATAAATATATTATGTCTCTTCCTCAAGGATACGATACAATGGTCGAAGAAGATGGTGGAAATATGTCTCAAGGACAAATGCAACTTGTGTGTATTGCACGTATTATGTTAACACATCCACCAATGTTGATTTTAGATGAAGCAACAAGTTCAATCGATACGCGTACAGAATTACAAATTCAAAAAGCTTTTGATGAAATGATGAAAGGAAGAACAACCTTTATTGTTGCTCACCGTTTATCAACGATTAAAAATGCCGATCAAATCATCGTTATGGATCAAGGACATATTGTAGAAATTGGTAATCATGAAGAATTGCTTCAAAAACAAGGTTATTATCATCAACTTTATTACAGTCAATTCGAAACTGAATAATCAAGAAAGTTACGATTTTAAGTCGTAACTTTTTTATTAGTTACTTTGAAGTAACTATACCACAATATTGTGCGTGCTTTTTTTTATTAGAAATAAAATTATAATGAAAAACGAAAAAGGAGGCACAACAATGAATGTTTCAACTTGTTTAAATATTTTAAGAGAAATCAAAGATGTTGCTTTTGCAACCGTTGATGAAAATAATCAACCACAAGTAAGAATTATAGATGTGATGTTGGTTGAAGATAATAAATTATATTTTTGTACAGCAAGAGGAAAAGATTTTTATAAACAATTAAAAAATCATCCATACGTTGCAATTATAGGAATGAATAAAGAGTATCAAATGGTTCGTTTAAATGGACTTGTTAAACGATTAGAAAATCAAAAATATTGGATAGATCGTATTTTTAAAAATAATTCATTAATGAATTATGTTTATCCAAATGAGAGTCGTTATATTTTAGAAGCCTTTTGTCTTGAAGAAGGTGAACTAGAATTCTTTGATTTAGGCAAAGAACCTATTTATAGAGAAAGTTTTTCAGTGAATAAAGAGATAAAACCTAAGGGATTTATCATTAGTAATCAATGTATTCAATGTGGCTTATGTCAAAAGAATTGTCCACAACAATGTATTTCAAATTATCAAATTCAACAAGAACGTTGTTTATATTGTGGATTATGTTATGAAAAATGTCCTGTACAAGCAATAGAAAATAAAGTATTGTAATATTCATACATTAGCTAAAGTGATTGATAATATAAGAGAAAGAATGCAAAGTGATGATAGTTTTTCTTATTCCTATTTTCCGGTAATTCAATTTTATGATTATGGAAATGAAATTAAACAAAAACTCTCTATTGGTTATGGCAAAGAACTTCCTATAGGGAGTTCCTTAGAAATTATGTATGAGGAAAATCATCCTAAACGTATATTGATTTTAGAAAATAATCCACAAAAAAAGCTATATATCATTTTTATAATTGTGGGTATTTCTTCGTTAATAGCAGGTTTAATAATACGTATTCTTTAAAGACTTACGAGATGATTTCGTAGGTTTTTTTATTAGAAACTTTTTTGGACTATCCGCCCATTGAAGAAGGTAGGAGAGATTGCTAAAATAATAATAGAAATGAGACAAATGTGAGACGAATTATCTTTAAACATATGATACAATGATAGAAAATGTAGATGATCCAACAGAAATCAAAAGATATCGAGATGTCGTAGAAATCAGTCAAAGTATGTTTGCAGGAAATTATGATGACTTAAGAAACAATCGTAAAATCGAAACAGAAAGCTTCATGATGGCGGCAACATTTACGTGTACAAATATTAGAAGAGAAGACTTACCAGAAGAAGATGAAATCAATATGTGTAAGGCAATGGATCAATTATTTCAAAGAACGAGAGATGAAAGAAAACTCAATACTTTAAAAGAATTGCTTAAAGTGAAATTAGGAACTTTATCAAGTCCTTTAGAAAAACAACTCACAAATACATTGCTAGAAAAATTGAATGAACTTACATTAAATATCTTTAACATCAATAGTGAAGAAGAGGTTTTAAAAATTATTAATTAAAAAATAAACAGTTTGAAATAAATGCTATCTCAAACTGTTTTTTAATATAAATTATTCAATTAAAAGAAAGATTTAAAGGAGTAGTTGATTCTTTTGTACCATGAGGAAGACGTTTTTTTAAAGGAATGACTTTAAAACCAGGGCATAGATACATAAAAGGGGAATAACGTAATTCATGGCTAAGTATAGAAATAACTGTTTTTTGATCTAAAGATGTATAAACATCAAAAACAAGGTCAAAATCTAAAGGATGAATGTTTTTTAATTGAATGCGAGAATCTTTATGATTTTTAATCATTAATTTAAAAATGTGATAGTTACCTGCTGTAATACATAATTTCATGAAAGCACCTCCTTTTATAGTTTGAACAAAAGCATAAATAATATGATTAAAAATAGACAATTTTTATTAAAAAAATTATAATAAAGGAAACGGGGAGCTTTTTGCTGAGAGTAAGTATTGACTTAGACCCATAACCTGATTTGGATAATGCCAACGTAGGAGATATAAACGTTAACAGAGTTCAACAGGGCTCTCTTTTTATTTCCAGGGAAATAAAAAAAGAATATTGTAAAGAAAGAAGGAAATTTGATGAAATTAAATAAAGAAGATTTATTATTGTATGGAGTAACAGATTCAAAATATTTAAAAGGAAGAAAAATGTCGGAATTAGTTGAAGAAGCCATTCTTGGTGGTGTAACAATGATTCAACTAAGAGAAAAAGAAATGACACATGAAGCATTTAAACAAGAAGCATTGGATGTTCAAAGTGTGTGTCAAAAACATCATGTTCCTTTGATTATTAATGATGATGTTGAATTGTGTAAAGAAATTGATGCAGATGGGGTCCATATTGGGCAAGATGATTTAAATTTAAAAGAAGCAAGAAAAATATTAGGTGAAGATAAAATTATTGGTGTATCTGCACATAATTATGAAGAAGCAAAAATAGCTTTAGAAAATGGGGCTGATTATTTAGGTGTCGGAGCTATTTTTGCAACTCAAACAAAAGATGATGCACAAAATATTTCAATGGATACATTAAATGAAATTTGTCAAAAAGTTGATATTCCTGTGGTTGCCATTGGTGGTATTAATCAAGTGAATATCTTAGAATTTATGGGTGCTGCTATTGATGGTGTTGCTATCGTTTCAAGTATCTTTGGAAGTGATGATATCCAAAAAGCAAGTAGCCTATTAAAAGATAAAATTCAAAGAGTTATCCCTAACAAAATGCCAACTTGCCTTACAATTGCAGGTAGTGATAGTAGTGGAGGTGCAGGAATTCAAGCAGATTTAAAAACAATGCTTGCTAATCGTGTTTATGCCATGTCGGTTATTGCAGCACTAACAGCTCAAAATACTACAGGAGTCGATGCTATCTATGATGTCGATGCTTCTTTTGTGGCTAGTCAAATGGATAGTGTGTTTACAGATATTTATCCAATGGCTGTTAAAATTGGAATGGTTTCTCAAAAAGAAGTCATTTTATCTATTAGTGGAAAGTTAAAACAATATCATGCACGTAATATCGTTGTTGATCCTGTGATGGTGGCTACAAGTGGGGCAAAACTTATTAGTGATGAAGCTATTGATACATTAAAAGAAAATCTCTTCCCACTCGCAACGGTTTTAACACCAAATATTCCTGAAGCCGAAGTTTTATCAGGATTAAAAATCAATAATGAAGAAGAAATGTTAACAGCAGCTAAATATATTGGAGATCATTATCATTGTGCAGTATTACTTAAAGGCGGACATCAAATCAATGATGCCAATGATTTACTTTATAAAGAAGGTAATTATCAATGGTTTAAAGGAAAACGTATTAATAACAATAATACTCATGGTACGGGATGTACTTTATCAAGTGCGATTGCTTCTTATTTAGCACGAGGTGAAAATTTGGAAAATGCTGTTAAAAAAGCTAAAGATTATATTTCTGGAGCACTTGCAGCAATGCTTGATTTAGGACAAGGACAAGGACCAATGGATCATGGTTATGTTTTAGATAAAAAAGATTAGACGAATTGTTTATTTTATAGGTATAATAGTGGTGGGTGATGAAAATGAATTATTATGAAGAAGCCTTGAAATTACATGAAAAACATCAAGGGAAAATACATACGGAATTAAATTGTGAAATTAATACAATGGATGATATGTCTGTTGTTTATACGCCAGGGGTTGCTGAACCTTGTCGTAAGATTGCTGAAAATGAAGAAGATGTTTATCGTTATACAACAAAATCAAATACAATTGCTGTTGTCTCAAATGGAACAGCTGTTTTAGGACTTGGAAATATTGGAGCCAAAGCTTCGATTCCAGTCATGGAAGGAAAAGCTGCTCTATTTAAAAAATTCGGAGATGTCAATGCGGTACCTATTTGTTTAGATACACAAGATAAAGAAGAATTGATTCAAACAGTTAAAAATATTGCACCATGTTTTGGTGGAATCAACTTAGAAGATATTGCTTCTCCAGATTGCTTTGAAATCGAAGAAAGATTAGATCAAATGTTAGATATTCCTGTATTCCATGATGATCAACATGGAACAGCTGTTGTAGTACTTGCTGCATTATATAATGCTTTAAGAGTAACTAAAAAAGATATCAAAGATATTACAGTTGTTTTAAATGGACCAGGAGCTGCAGGAACAGCTATTATTAAAATGATGCATACAGCCGGTGTTGGTAAAATTATTGCAGTGGATGAATTTGGGATTTTATATAAAGATAGACAAGAAGGACTTATTCCTCATAAGCGTGCTTTATGTGATATTACTAATCCTGATAATATGCAAGGTACATTAGCTGATGCATTAAAAGGTGCAGATGTTTTTGTAGGTGTTTCTAAACCAAATCTAGTAACTGATGAAATGGTTCATTCAATGAACAATGATCCAATTATTTTTGCAATGGCAAATCCTGAACCAGAAATTACTTATCAAAAAGCCAAAGCAGCAGGAGCAAGAGTTGTTGGAACAGGTCGTTCTGATTATCCAAATCAAATTAATAATGTTTTAGCTTTCCCTGGTATTTTTAAAGGAGCATTAGAAGCAAGAGTTCCTTCAATTACACCAGAAATGAAAGTAGCTGTGGCTAAAGCTATTGCAGATACAATCAGTGATGAAGATTTAAATGAAGAAAATATCATGCCAAAAATCTTCAATAAAGATGTGACAGCAGCTGTTGCTGATGCAATTAAACAATTTGCTAAATAAAAAAGATATTAACAAAATAAATGACCCTACCTATTTGGTAGGGCTATTTCATATAATTATATTATCATAGTTAAAGTGAAAGAAATCGATGATAAATATGGGTAGAGAGAATAGGGTGAAAATAATCAGTGAAAATAATTGAGATAAAAGATAGAAATGATGAATTATTAAATACACTGTAAATGTTTGGGAAGATTCTGTAAAAGCCACACATACATTTTTAAATGAACAAGAAATTGAACATATTAAAGAATATGGTCCAATGACATCAAAGAATGTTGAACATTTGATGGTTGTAGATAATGATGAAGCTGTGGGATTTATGGAAATTGAAAATCATAAATTAGAGATGTTGTTTATAGCTTCTAACCAAAGAGGAAAAGGGCTAGGTAAAGCTTTACTACAATATGGTATGAAGAATTATGATGTTTGTGAATTAACGGTAAATGAGCAAAATCCACAGGCTATTGGTTTTTATGAAGTAATGGGATTTAAAACATACAAGAAAACAGAATTAGATGAAGCAGGAAACCCTTATCCGCTGTTATATATGAAATTAGATAGATAAGATTTTATAGAATTGTTTAAAAAATTAATTATAATGAATATGAAAAAAGAACAACAAACGGTTCACCTTGGATTTTAATAGTATGAAATAACTATCACACATTTTTCTAGAAACAGGAGGTAGTTATTTTTGTTATATATAGAAGTAATTTTACAATGATATCTATTACTGACATGCTTAATGCAAGTGTCCATACTAAATAATATATAACAAAAATGATTCTATTATGATAGAATGATACAAGGAGGTACATAGTATGGAAGTTATGCTTATTGTTGGGTTATTTGCTTCATCTGCGCTTTCCTTAAATTTTATTGTTAATCAAAAATATAAATTAGCAGGATCAATGAATATTATTAACTTATGTTTAGTGGTAGCGACAGCTTATCAATTTGATCAAGTAAAGAATATTGTTTGGTTATTTGGAATTGCGACAGGAGTTGTACTTGTTTATTTTGTAGTAAGATTTCTTTTAAAGAAGAAGAAAAAAGAAAAACAACAATCTATTGAAAATAAGGTTGTTGATGTAGACGTTGTAGATAAGGAGAATTAGAGAATGGAAAAAGTATTAATTGAAATTGAAATGGAAAATGGAGATGTGATGAAAGGAGAACTTTATCCTGAAGTTGCACCAATTACAGTAGAAAACTTTTTAAAATTAATTGATGAAGATTTTTTTGCAGGATTGATTTTCCATAGAGTTATCCCAGGATTTATGATTCAAGGTGGGGGATATACAAAAGATTTTAAAGAAAAACATTGTGATTCTATTAAAGGTGAATTTAAAAGCAATGGTGTTAACAATGAATTAAAACATACAGAAGGTGTTTTATCTATGGCTAGAACAATGATCAAAGATTCAGCATCTTCACAATTCTTTATTATGCATAAACCAGCACCACATTTAGATGGTGAATATGCTGCATTTGGTAAAATTACTGAAGGTTTAGATATTGTAGATCAAATTGCCAATGTCCCTACAAACTTCCAAGATTGTCCAACAACACCAGTTGTGATCAAAACAATTAGAAGAGCGTAATTGTATGAAAGTAATGTTTATATCAGATATTCATGGTTCTTATTATTGGGCAAATAGGGCCATTGAAAAATATCATGAAGAAAAAGCGGATAAACTTATTATTTTAGGGGATATTTTATATCATGGACCACGTAATGATTTACCTAAGGATTATAATTGTAAGAAGGTTATTGCTTTATTAAATCCTTTAAAGAAGGATATTATTGCAGTTAGAGGAAATTGTGATAGTGAAGTTGATCAAATGGTTTTAGATTTCCCTATGCGTAGTGACTATGCTTTGATGGATGTTGATCAACATCATTTCTTTATGACACATGGACATTTATTTAATGAAGATCAACTTCCTTTATTAAATGAAAATGATATTTTGATTTATGGACATTTTCATAAACCACTTGCTAAAAAAGAAAACGGTATTTATATTTTAAATCCGTCTTCGATTTCTTTACCTAAAGAAGGTACGAATAGTTATGGTATTTATGAAAATGACTGTTTTACAATTAAAACATTTGATAATGAAATTGTAAAACAAATACAATTAGATTAATGAAAGAATCGTTTGATAGATAATATCAAGCGATTTTTTTAATGTGTGCCGGGCATGGCACTAATTCAGTTGGAGATAAACCAACCACAGGTATTTACCGCCAAGTGTAATGAACCACAAGTCGTTGTCAGTGATGGCAAGGATGGAGGAAGTGGTGTAGTGATTCTTTTGAGCGTACGAACAGAAACTTGATATAAGGCTAAATGGTGGATGAGATTGCATCACAAATCGAAGTCCAAAAGGTAAACGTAAAACCAAGACAGTAAATCAAGACGTTGTAAAAGTTAGAGGATTAGTGAATTACCCCGAGAGGTTTTGTGGACAACGAAATCCAGTAAACTTTAAAAGCAGTGATGGTACCGTTGGTCGAGAAAGGCTTGTCACAAAAAGTCAGCTGAGGTCGTAGTAGGTAGGACACACAATACTAAAGGACCTAATGTTTATATGATGTTTACTCATCATAAGCAATGTTTGAACAGTTCGAAATCGAGAATGGTCTCATAATTGGAAATCGCAATTCCATGGAGATGAAGGTAGAGGGAATGATTTCAAATATATTTACGAGTGAAGGAAGAAACAACATGAGATTAATTGAAGTGATATTAGATGATAAAAATCTAAATGAAGCAGTCAAGAGGGTCAAGAGTAATAAGGGTGTAGCGGGAGTTGATAAAATGATCGTTTATGAAATTGATACGTATTTTCAAAACAATAAAGAAAGAATCAAAAAAGGAAATATTGGAAAAGAAATATAGACCTCAACCAATTGCAACAGGTGAATTAAAATTACCAATTAGTGGTTATGTGCATATGATGAAAGCTTTTGAAAGAATGGTTTGTGAAGCAGCGGTTACTGGAAATAGAGATTTAGCTGTAACAGCTTTAAATATGGATCTGTTATGTCAAATTGATCATGATGCTAATATTGTTATTGATGAACTTATTGAAGCGCATAAAGACTATTTACCACAGTTTAAACAATCTTAGGATTGTTTTTTCTTTTACACAAAAATAATCTTCTTGTTAAAAAGTCCGTGCAAATTTATTAAAAGTATGGTATTTTTAGTTATGGTAGGAGGGATAGTCTATGGTCAAATATATTGATATCGCAGATGATATTAGAAGTAAGATTTTTGATAAAAAATATACATATGGACAAAAACTCCCTTATGAATATGTATTATGTGTTGCTTATCATTGTAATAAAGAAACAATGAAAAAAGCCTTGGATATATTAGTAAAAGAAGGATTGATTGTAAGAAGAAGAGGGGCAGGAACTTTTGTAAAGGATTATGATGCTTCTTCAGAAGATGCAACTCAACTTAAACAATCAGGATTGGGTTTAACACGAAAATTAAAAGGCAAAGGTGAATTAAAAAGTGAAATTATTGAATTTTCGGTTATACCGAGTGATGAGCATATATCTAAAAAATTACAAATAGAAGAGGGATCCTTTGTCTATCATATTATTAGAAAAAGAGTATTTGATGATAAACCGTATTGTTTAGAAATCACATACATGCCTATTTCTATTATTCCAAATTTAAAATTAGAGCATTTGAAAGGCTCGATATACCAGTATATTGAAAAAGAATTAAAATTAAAGATACAAAGTACGCATAAAACTATACGTGCTCATCTATCGAGTCCGTTAGAACAAGAAAATTTGGGATTGAAGGAATATGAACCATATATTGAAGTTGAACAAACGGCATATTTAAGTAGTGGGATTATCTTTGAATATTCATTTACGAGATATCATTACAACAATTTTGAACTTCAAACAGTGACGGTTCAATAGCCAAAAAACATAAAAAACGCTGTCTAAATGATAGCGTTTTCTTTTTTTAACAAAAAAAATTCAAAAAAATAACCGCTTTCAAAAACGTTGAAAAACCCTTATTTTATGCGGTTTTTTTTAAAAAATATGTTTTTTAAAATTAAAAGTATGGTACTTTTAATTTAAAAAACCATTGACTTTTATTTGCATAATAGATTATACTATTAGTGTCAAAAAAATATTTAAGGGAGGAAAAATTTATGGACAAAATGGCGGATGTCTTAGGTCGCGCTGGTGCATGGTGCGGTCAAAACAAATATTTATCTGCAATTAAAAATGCGTTCCAAAACTTCATGCCTTTAACAATCGCTGGGGCAATTGGGGTTTTATGGTGTAACGTATTAGTTAACGAAACTACTGGGTTAGGTATGTTCTTCAAACCAATCATGGCTTTAGATTTCTTAAACCCAGCATTCCAAGCAGTTAACTTCTGTACTATCAGCTGTATCACAGTTGGTATCACTCTTGGTATCGCCCAAGAAATCGGTGTTTGGAACATGGGAGCTGAAAGAGCTGGTTACATTCCAGGTTTAGTAGGTTTAGCTGCATGGTTATCAGTTACAAACACTTCACACATGGTAAAAGGAGCTAAAGAAGCTTTCACTGGTGTTGCTGGTAACGAATTAGGAGCTACTGGTTTATTCACTGGTATGATCATCGGTGTGTTATCTGTTGAATTATTCTGCTTCTTTGAAAAACAAGATGCATTAAAAATTAAAATGCCAGAACAAGTTCCACCAGGAGTTGCTCGTGCATTCGAAGTTTTAGTACCAGCTACTATCACTTTAATCATCACAGCTTGTATTGGATCAGCATGTTATAACTTAACTGGTTTATACTTAAATGACGTTATCAAAAATGGTATCCAAGGTCCTTTAGGGGCTGTAGGTGCTACAATCCCAGGTGTTATGATTATCTATTTAGTAATCATGTTATTCTGGTTAGTAGGTATTCATGGTAACAACATGTTATCTGCAGTAAAAGAAGCATTATTTACACCATTAGCACTTGAAAACGTTGAAAAATTCAACAAAGGTGAAAAACCAACAAACATCATCAACATGTATGCATTACAAATGTGGGGTGAATTCGGTGGTTCAGGTGTTACTATCGGTTTAGTAATCGCAATCATGATCTTTGGTAAACGTGAAGATAACAAAGCAATCGCTACATTATCATTAGTTCCAGGATTATTCAACATCAATGAAACAGTTACATTTGGTATTCCAATGGTATTAAACCCAATCTTAGGTATTCCATTCGTAGTTGCTCCATTAATCACAATCATTATTGGTTATGTATTAACAGTTATCGGATTCTGTCCAGTTGCATGTTTAACAGTACCTTGGACAACTCCACCAATCGTATTTGGTTTCTTAGCATGTGGTGCTAGCGTAATGGGTGCAGTAACTCAAGCAATCTTAATTGTTGTTTCAACAGTTATCTATGTACCATTCTTAATCTCTTACGAAAAATATCAAAACAAACAAGCTGCAGAAGCTTAATATTGATAAATTAAATAAGATAATGAATAAGGGCGGGATTCCCCGTCCCTTATTTTTTAAAAAAATATTTAATGAATATGAGTTGACTTTATTAAAGAAAATTGATATTTATTAAATATTGAAAGTATAGAATTAAAGAGGGGTTTTTATGGAATCAAAAAAAGTCGAATCAAATGCGGAATTAACACCATTTGAAAAAGAATTTAAAGTTCAATTAAATTTACCTGCTGCATACTTTAGTGTATTTTATGCAATCTATGTGGTGTATATGATTGTTTCGGGTAATTTTAGTGATTTACCTGCGGTTGTTGTATTAGGTGTCATTGCTATTGGGTATTTATTTGGATATAGACCTTATAAATATGTTGTAAAAAGAAGAACTTTAGAAATTCATAGAAGAATTGGAAAAACAAAAGAAATTAACTTAATGAACTGTGAAACAATTACAGATCCAATCGCTAAAATGACAAAAATCATTACAAATGCACATTCATATGAAATCTATATGGATGATGGAACTCGTCAAACAGTTGCTCCAAAAGATCAAATGGGATTTGTGGATGCTGTTGTTCATTCAAATAAGAGAATTCACTGTCAAGTTGAAGAATATAACCAAACTCATCGTAAATGGGAAAAGAAAAGAAGAAAAGAAGAAAAGAAAGCTAAAAGAACTGCTGCTCAATAGTATGCAGTTCTTTTTTTGTATAAAATAAATAAAAAATTATCAAAATGATAAAAACTTTGTAATAGTTGTTGACAACCTATATTTTCGTTTGTATAATGACATCATATAAATAATAATTTATATACTAAATAAGGGGGATACAAAGATGGAATTTAACAAGTTAGTTGAAGATTATGGATGCCTAGCTTTTACTGATGATGTTATGAAGGAAAGAATTCCTAAATCAACATATAAAGCATTCCATGAATCGCTTGATAAAGGCGAAGAATTATCAAAAGAATGTGCAACTGTTATTGCGAATGCAATGAAAATTTGGGCAGTTGAACATGGAGCTACACATTTTACTCACTGGTTTACTCCAATGACAGGATTAACTGCAGAAAAGCATGATGCTTTTTTAGAACCAGATGGGTCAAAAGCTGTTTTAGAATTTAGTGGGAAAACATTAAGAAAAGGAGAACCTGATGCTTCTTCATTTCCATCAGGTGGTTTAAGAGCTACTTTCGAAGCAAGAGGATATACAGCATGGGATTGTACATCACCTGCATTCGTTAAAGATGGAACATTATATATTCCAACGTTATTCTGTTCATATACTGGGGAAGCATTAGATAAGAAAACACCTTTACTTAGATCATGTGATGCATTAAGTAAAGCAGCTTGTCGTTTGTTACCTTTAATTGGGGTTGAAGGGGTAACTAAAGTTTCTGCTTCAGTAGGGGCTGAACAAGAATATTTCTTAGTTGATGATAAATATTATCAAGAACGTATGGATTTAAAATTAACTGGTAGAACTTTATTTGGAGCTATGGCACCAAAAGGACAAGAATTAGAAGATCATTACTTCGGTTCTTTAAAACGTAAAGTTGCGGCTTTCATGAAAGATTTAGATGCTGAATTATGGAAATACGGGATTCCATCTAAAACAAAACATAACGAAGTTGCACCTGCACAACATGAAGTTGCTTGTGTTTATGCAAAAGTAAATATTACGACAGATAACAACCATTTATTAATGCAAATTGCTCAAGATATCGCTAAAAAACATGGTTTACGTTGTTTATTACATGAAAAACCATTTGCTGGAGTAAATGGTTCTGGTAAACATGATAACTGGTCAGTAATTACTAATACAGGAATCAACTTATTTAATCCAGGAAAAAATCCTGAAGAAAATAAACCATTCTTAGCTGCATTAGCTTGTACAATCAAAGCTGTTGATGAATATGCTGAAATCTTACGTATGTCAATTGCTTCTGCTGGAAACGATCATCGTTTAGGAGCTAACGAAGCACCACCAGCAATCATTTCTATGTTCTTAGGTGAAGAATTAGATAAAGTAGTAGAAGATATTTGTACTGGTAAAAAATCTGATCATGAAGAAATTGGACGTTTTGATACAGGTGTTTCTGTAGTACCAACTTTCTCTAAAGATAATACAGATCGTAACAGAACTTCACCATTTGCCTTTACAGGTAATAAATTTGAATTCCGTGCTGTTGGTTCTGCACAATCTGTAGCTGGGCCTAACACAATTTTAAATTCTATGTTAGCTGAAGAAATGACACAAATGGCTGATGCTATTGAAGGTGGAAAATCATTTGAAGAAGTTGTGAAAGAATTCATTTCTAAACATAAACGTATTATCTTCAATGGTGATGGATATTCAGCTGAATGGGAAGAAGAAGCAAAAAGACGTGGACTTCCTAACCACAAAAACACTGTTGATGCTTTGAAATGCTTAAAAGATCCAAAATATATTGATATGTTAGATCGTCAAGGTGTTTATACAAAAGTAGAAATCGCTTCACGTTATGAAATCTTATTAGATAACTATATTAAAACAATTCAAGTTGAAGCTTTAACTGCAGTTAAAATGGTTAAAACACAAATTTATCCAGCAGCTTGTGATTATTTAGCTAAAGTGTCGTCAGAAGTTGTTGCTGCAAAAGAAGCAGGTATTCCAGCAGCATTCTTAACTGATGATGCAACTAAACTAGCTGGATTACTACAAGACGCTAAAGATAAATTAACAACATTAGAAAATAATATCGCAAAAGCACAAGCAAGCGAAGAAGAAATCTTCGAAGTAGCTACTATGTGGAGAGATGATGTCTTCGGTATTATGCAATCATTAAGAGAAACAGTGGATACAATTGAAGAATTAGTTGACGATTCTTATTGGCCAATTCCAACTTATGTAGACTTATTATTTGGTATTTAGTATATATAAAAATCGGTTCATTGAACCGATTTTTTCTATGCTATTAAATTGAAAAGACCACTTAAACCGATAATAAGATAAGTTATTTTATTAATGAAATTAATATTTAATTGATAAGAAATCTTTTTAGCTATAAGTAAACCTAAACAAATAGCAGGTATTGATATCAAAATTATGGATAGGTGTTGAGGTAAAAGAATATCGTTGATTATTCTTAAAATCGTATTATAAATACAGTTAACTAGGAAAAATAATTGAATACATCCAAGATATTCATTTTGATTATCTGTTTTATTTTTAAAATAAATAACCATTAAGGGCCCACCAATACCAAATAAACCGTCACATATACTAGAAATTAAAATACAAAATAGCGAAATAAATATACTCATTTTTATTTGAGTATTTTTCTTTTTTATAAAAAGAAAATAGAAACTTAATAAAATAAAAAAGAGAGATAATCCTTTTTTTAAATAACTAGAGTTTAAAGAGGGTCCTATCACTATTGTGATTGTAGATATTAAAATATATATGCTCAAAGGGATTAATACTTTCTTAAGTTCAATAAACTTTCTATACTGTAAAGCCATTATCAAAGATAAAAACAAACAAATGATCCCAATGATTCCTGAACATTGAATCACTGGATAAAGATAGGGTAGATATAACATAAGTATAATTCCTGCACCAAAGCCTGTAAGACCTTGTAATAAACCAGCAATTGTTGATATGAATAATATTTCCATAAATGTTCTCCTTTCATTTATAATGATAATAAAAACAATGTCAATTACAAATACATATATTTTATGGTATAATATAACTAATAGTTATGGAGGTAAGCATGGAATTAAGAGTCTTAAAGTATTTTATTAAAATAGCAGAAGAAGAAAATATGACAAAAGCTGCATAAAAATTACATGTATCACAACCTGCATTATCAAAACAAATGAAAGAATTGGAAAATGAAATAGGTCATTTATTATTTGTTAGAAATAAACAAAGAATGGTTTTAACAGAAAAGGGAATGCTTTTGAAGAAAAGAGCTGAAAGTATTTTAATGTTAGTTGATAAGACAGTAGATGAATTGAATAATGATGAATTATTAGTTGGGAATATTTATATTGGAACTGGACAAACTGATAATTTAGATGAAATCATGGAAATTATTAAACAATTTAGAAATCATTATCCTTTTGTAAAATTCCATATTCATAGTGGGGATAAATATAGTTTATTAAATGATATTGAAAATGGTTTATTAGATTTTGGTGTTTTTATTAGAGAATACGATAAAAAATATTATGAAGGAATTAGACTCAATTTACAAAATGAACTGGGGTTATGGGTTTCAAAAGATCATTTTTTAGCTGATAAAAATGTTATAGAAGCAACCAATCTTAAAGATATTTCTCTTGTGGTCGCCCATCAAGCAATCAATGATGGAGAAGTGCCGTCTTTTATATCAGATGATCAAATTATTGGAACCTATGATTTGATAGAAAACGCGAGAGTAATAGTGAAACATAATCTAGCAAGTGCCCTTGTTATTAATAAAGAAGATTATGATCCTGATTTAAAATTTATTCATATAAAAAATATGCCACAATATCATTGGTATATGATTTGGAAAAAAGAAAGTAAAACAAAAATCCAAGAAAAATTTATAGATTATCTCAAACAATATTATGAGTAACATATTGCTTACCAGATTGTTCTATAAAGCGTATAATAGAATTATAGGAGATGACAAGAAATGAATAATAAAAAAGTAGCATGTGTTGGAAGTGGGGTGATTGGTGCAAGTTGGGCAATTTGTTTTGCTTTAAAAGATTTGGATGTTGTCGTTTATGATATCAATGATGAAGTTCTATCAAAAGCAAAAACAATTATCCATGATAATTTAAATATTTTAAAAGAAAATAATGTACTTGATGAAACAAGATTACAAGAGGTAGAAAATCATATTAAATTGACTACATCAATGGAAGAAGCAGTAAGGGGGGCTTGTTTTATACAAGAATCTGCCCCAGAACACTATGATGTAAAACATCAAGTTGTAAAAGAAATTGAAAAATATTGTTTGGATGATGCAATTATTGCGAGTTCAACATCTGGATTATTAATTAGTGAAATTGCTAAAAATGCAAAACATCCAGAAAGATTTGTAGGCGGACATCCTTATAATCCACCTCATCTTATTCCTTTAGTAGAAATTACAAAAGGTGAAAAAACAGAAGAAAAATATGTTCAACAAGCTAAAGACTTTTATACATTTGTCAATAAAGAACCTGTTGTTCTTCAAAAAGAAGCTCTTGGATTTATTTGTAATAGACTACAAATGGCTTTATATAGAGAAGTTTGTCATTTAGTAGAAAGTGGTGTTTGTAGTGTTGAAGATGCAGATAAAGCTGTTACTTTTGGACCAGGTATTCGTTGGGGTATTATGGGTCCTTCGTTAATTTTCCATTTAGGTGGAGGAGCTGCAGGTGTGGATGGTTTAATGAATCATCTTCATGATTCTATTAATCTTTGGCTAGATGATATGGCTGATTTTAAAGAATTGCCAGAAGATTGGCCACAAAGAGCAAGAAGTGGTGTTGAAGAAGCAATGAAAAATCGTAGTGAAGAAATTGGAAATAATGAAGAATCTTTAAAACAATATCGAGATCATATGTTGATAGAATTTTTAAAATTACATCATAAATTATAAGAGATTGAGGTTATCTCAATCTCTTCTTGTCCTTTCTTTTATTTATAAAATAAATTATTAAAAGCATAATCAATGCTCCAGTAGAGTCAATACATACATCTTTAAATTGACCAGCTCTTCCAGCTATAAATAGTTGGTGAAACTCATCACTACAGGCATATAAAAATGTAAAAATGAATGATTTTATCAATGGATTTTGTTTATGTATAAAAGTTTTATAAAGTAAGAATGCAAGAATGGCATATTCTGTCATATGTGCACATTTTCTTACAATGAAGGAAAGGGTATCTCTTGTAATTGGAAGTATGTGAATAATGATATCCACAATAAAATTACTTTGTTTAGAAGAATCATTTCCTGGAGTTTGTGACATCACAAAGATAAAAATCATCCAAAGTATCGTAAGTATTAAATATTTATTTTTTTTCATACGTGCATTATAACAAATAATAATTATAAAATAAATGTTTACAATTGTATACAATTTGATATAATGAGAACGTATATCGGATGATAATGGCGAAAGAGATTCTATAAGAACACCGAAGAATTAAAGATTTCAGGTAAAAGGATCGCTATTGGACGAACCATTGGAGAGATTCATTCAATTGAACACCGAAGGAGCAAGCCCGTTAGGGTGAAACTCTCAGGTAAAAGGACAGTGGCTAAATAGTATTTTTTCATTATTAATTCCGACTAATTTATTAGGAGGAGTTTTTTTATGCAATTACTAACACAAATATTAAAACAAATTAATGATTATGTATGGGGATTACCACTTATTTGTCTGTTATTAGGGACAGGTATTTACTTTACCTTCAAATTAAGATTGATCCAACTTACAAAATTAAAATTAGCTTTTAAATGCATCTTTAAAAAACAAGAAGGAGATGGAGATGTCAGTAGCTTTCAAGCTTTATGTACTGCACTTTCTTCAACGATAGGGACAGGAAACATTGTCGGAGTTGCTACAGCAATTGCAGCAGGTGGTCCAGGTGCTTTATTTTGGATGTGGATTTCAGCCTTTTTTGGGATGGCTACTAAATATTCCGAAGGGTTACTTGCAATTCGTTATCGTCAAAAAGATGAAAATGGTGAGATTGCAGGAGGACCAATGTATTATTTAGAAAAAGGTCTACATAGTCCTTTGCTTGCAAAAATTTTTGCTTTCTTTGGAGTCAGTGTGGCGTTACTTGGAATTGGAACATTTACGCAAGTAAAATCAATTTCTGATGCTCTTACTATGTCATTTAGCATTCCACGTTACATAACAGCAATTCTTCTAACAATTGCAGTTGCTTTTATTACCATTGGAGGAATCAAAAGAATTGCTTCGGTGGCAGAAAAAGTTATTCCATTTATGTGCGTTTTATACATTGGAGGGGTTGTTTTAATACTTGTGTCACATATTACAGTATTACCAAGTACTATTGCTTTAATTATTAAATCAGCTTTTAGACCTCAAGCAGTTTTTGGTGGAGGAACTGGAATTACTATGGTTATTGCGATGCAAAAGGGAATTAGTCGAGGTATTTTCTCGAATGAAAGTGGACTTGGAAGTGCTCCAATTGCGGCAGCTGCAGCAAAGACAGATTCTTGTGTAGAACAAGGACTAGTTTCAATGACAGGGACATTTATTGATACGATTGTTATTTGTACAATGACAGGTCTTGCTATCGTGTTGACACAATCTTATACAACAGGATTAGATGGTGCAGCTATGACAACACATGCATTTTCAGTGGGACTATTTATTCCATTAATTGGTAAATATATTGTCAATATTGGTCTTGTATTCTTTGCCTTTACAACAATTATTGGATGGAATTATTATGGTGAAAGATGTATGTATTATCTTAAAGGATTAAAAGCAGTAAAGATTTATAAAATTGTTTTTATTATATTTATTACAATTGGACCATTTATGTCTTTGGAATTTATCTTTGTTTTAGCGGATATTGTTAATGGTTGTATGGCAATTCCAAACTTAATTGGTTTAATTGGTTTAAGAAAAGAAATTGTTGAAGAAACTGAACAATATTTTGAATGTGATCAAGAAATAGAATTTATAACAAATATAGAATGATAGCGAGGCTATCCTTTTTCTATTAGCTGAATAATGTTTTGTAAGATTTTATTCGTAGAATTTAAATGGTAGTAGAAGGAAATGGGAGAGGAAATATCTAAATCTTGATATTGAAGATATTTAGAATACTGATTTGATTCGATAAAATCATGTAAAATAGCATATCCTTCTTTTAAACATACTTTTAAAAGTGTTTGTTCGATTTCATAGTTTTCTAGCGATTCTTGTCTTACATCATAGATAAGTTTTAAATTATTTAGAGAACAATCTTGATGGTAATATTTTCTTAAATGACCTTTTTTTAATAAAAGATGATTTTCATCTTTTATTTCAGGATATTCAAAAGTAATAATCGAATCTAGTTTTCTTTCTTTAAATAAATGTAATAGTTCTAAACGTGAATAAGCTTGATATTGTAGATGAATCAAAGGGTAATTTTCTTTTATTTTTTGTAATAAGTTTAAAAGTAATTCATCATCTAATGATTTAATAAAACCAATAGAAAAAGTACAACGCTTTCCCCTTCGATATTCTTCTATGACTTTATAACTTAAATCAATATCCTCTAATATTTTCTTGGCATATGGCAAGTATGCTTGTCCTTCACTTGTAAGAGAAACAGATTTCTTTGACCGATGAAATAAAGGAATATCTAAATCACCTTCTAAACACTGAATTTGTTTAGTAATAGCTGTTTGACTAATATAAAAATTTTGAGCTGTTTTTGTAAAATTAAGTGTTTCACTTAAATCAACAAAATATTGAAGTTGTCTAATATTCATAAAATCACCTCATAACTTATAGTTATTATAATATGAAATAATAATATTGGAAAGTTATTAAAGAGGTTTATAAAATAAGAATGAAAAGAGGGATGATATGAAAAGATATTTATATTATTTATTAGGAATGAATATATTAGTTTTAGGGATTACATGTAATACATTATCTGATTTAGGAGTAGGGGCCTTTAGTACACTTCCTTATGCGGTAAGTTTTTTAACTTTTCTAACATTTGGACAAGCAAATATTGTTTTTTATTTAATCTTCGTTTGTATTCAAATGATTCTTGAAAGAAAAATCAGTATGAAGTTTATTTTAGAAATTCCGTTTTCTTTTATTTTTGGTTTTTTGGTAGATTTATATCAATACATAATACCTACAATAAATTTGAATTTTTATACACAAATCCTTGTGTTATTAATAGGGAATACGTGTTGTGCAATAGGTGTGTATTTTATGATTAAAGGAAATTTAATTATGACACCTGTTGATGGTTTGGTATTAAGTATTTCAGAAGTTTTCCATAGACCTTATTCTTTATGTAAGAACATCTTTGATATTAGTATGATTCTAGCAACAATCATTATTTGTCTTATTTGTCATAGTTCTATTTATGGTGTTGGTATAGGAACTGTATTTTCAGCTTTCTACATAGGGCGTGTAATAAGCGTTTTAGAAAATTTTAAATTTAAGACATATAAAAAATGCTATTAAAAAATAATAACTCAATTGATTGAATTTTAAGTCGGAGGGAAAATGCAAAAAATATATTATGAAATAACAAAAACAATGAATAATTTACCTATAAGTATTTGTCCTCATAAAAAAAGCCCATGTAAAATTTGTACAGCACATTGGCATAGGTCTTTAGAATTATCAATAGTGTTTGAAGGAAAAGTTATTTTTTTTAATGATGGGGTGAAAAGGATTCGTTATAAAAATGAAGTGAATATATCAAATTGTGAAGAAATTCATTATTCTATACCTCAATATAAAGAATTTGATGAAAAAATTGTAGGATATACAATGCATATAAATTACGGATTTTTAAAGAAAATGATACCTGATATTAAGAATATATATTTCAATATTGACGAGCCGTTTTTAAATAAGAAAATAACAAAATATATGATGGATATTTATAGCTTTTATATAAGTAATCAATCTACCAAATATATGAACATATTAATGGTGACACTGGAAATGTTAATTTTTTTATACGAAAATTGTAAAAATGAACGTAAAATGATTAAAACAGAAAAGACAAGAGATATATTAGAATATGTTAATAACCACTATAATGAAGAATTGCTTGTATATGAGGTAGCAAAACGTTTTGGATATTCTAGAGAGTATTTTTCAAGATTTTTTAAAAAAGAAATAGGTATTTCATTTAAAGATTATTTAACTCAATATAGATTAAATAAATCGCTAATTGAGTTAGAATTGAATAACAAAACAATTACTGATATTGCGTTTAATACAGGATTTTCTAACGAAACACAATACATTAATTCTTTTAAAAAAATATTTAAATTGACACCAGGACAATATAGAAAGTCACATATTAATGACGATAAAGTCACTAAATAAATATAATTTATCTATTATTTTCTATATATTTTAAATATAGAAAGGAAGGGTATCATGAAAAAAATTACAACTTATTTATTTAGTATGATGTTGTTGTTCTCTTTTGCAGTTATTCCAGTTTATGCATTAGATGGACAAAACGTTAATTTTGATTTACATTCTATAGTTTATGATGATGGAGAAGCTATAGATTCTGTTGTTTTGAAAACATCTAATCTAGAAATTGATCATAGTAAGATAACAAAAGATATGTTTAAAGTTCATGCAACAGGAACAACAGTATATTCTAGTCAACTTGAAAATGAATTTTTTGGTCCTAATTCTCAATCTGGTTTACAACATTGTGGATTATATGATGAAGAAAGAGAAGTTGAAAGTGTAGAAGAAAAAAATGGAAATATTATTTTACACTTAGTGACCAATAAAGAAACAAAAGGGAAAAACACATTAGATTTTACAGCAAATTTTACAACGTTAAAAGGATGTAATTCTTTATTGAATATAAAGTATGAAATTACTTTGAATAAGGGATTACCATTAAAAGATGGAAGTGAATTAAGTAATATTCAATTTTTACAAAATGAAAAAATCATAAATGAAGAAATTGATAAATTTAGCGCAGGTGAATCAAATGGGTTAAAATATCAATTTTATACACCTAATAATGCAAATGATGGGAATAAACACCCACTTATAGTATGGTTTCATGGAGGTGGAGAATCTGGATTTAGAGGATTGCACTATAATAATCTTTCTCAATTAAAAGCAAATAGAGGAGCTGTTGCTTTAGCAAGCGATGAAGCACAAAATATTTTTAATGGAGCATATGTATTGGCACCTCAAACTCCACATGAATGGTCAGAAAATATTGATGATTCAACAAAATTGATTAATAATATTATAAAAAATAATAATATTGATTCAAATAGAATATATTCTTATGGATGTTCAGCAGGAGGATATATGGCATTAGATATGGTTGTACATAATCCAAATTTATTTGCTGCAGTAGTATCAACATGTCCAGCTATTGATCAACAAAACATAAAGACATATGGTGAAGGTAGAATAATTACAGATGAAGAGATAAAATCAATTAATATACCAACATGGGTTATTCAAGCTAAAGATGATACAACAGTTAAATACGAAGAAAGTGCATTAAGAGTTTATACTTTATTAAAAGATAAAGGTGCTATATTAACTACATATGAAACAGGTGGACATAGTTCTTGGATTCATACAGCTAAAAATGAGCCAGCAAATAATGGAGAACATTTATGGCAATGGACAGCTAAACAATCTTTAAATGATGAAATAAAAACACCTGTAGAAAATACGATAAAAAATGAACCTGTTAAAAAAACAAGTGCAGTTAAAACAGGCGATACAAACCATGTTTATTTATATGTTGTAACAGGAAGTATTAGTATGGCTGTAATGGCTGAGTATATTCACAATAAAAATAAAAAATCTATAACAAAATAATTAAAATATTACTAAAAAATTACGAAGCAATAATTCGTAATTTTTTGCTTTATAATAGTAGAAAAAGAAGCTTAACAAAGTTAAACTTCTTTTTAAAATACTTAATTATTAGTCAGTTAAATCTTCTCCGTTAGAAGCAATCACTTTTTTATACCAATAGAATGAATCTTTTTTATAACGATCTAATGTTTTTAAATCAAATTCATCACGATCTACATAAATAAATCCATAACGTTTAACCATACCTTCATGAGTAGAAATTAAGTCAATTGCTGACCATGGACAATATCCCATCATTTCTGCTCCATCAGAAATAGCTAAATGAATTTGTTCGATGTGTTTTCTTAGATATTCAATTCTGTATTGATCATGAACTTTACCATCTTCAGTTAAAGTATCATAAGCTCCTAAACCATTTTCAGTAACGATCATTGGTAAGCGATATCTTGAATACATTTCACGAATTGTTGCTCTGAATCCCATAGGATCGATTTCCCAACCGAATTCAGTAGTTGGTAAGTTAGGGTTTTTATATCCTCTATAAACACCTTTTTCACCACGAGCAGTTTGTTGATCTGCACCTGGATCTAATTTTTCAGTTCCATCACTTGCTTCTACAGTAGCAGTATTATAATAGTTGAAACCGATGAAATCAGGATGACCACTCTTTAATGCTTCCTCGTCACCTTCACCAAATTCAGGACATGCATCATTTTCTTCTAAATAAGCCCACACTAAGTTGTTATAAACACCATAAACAGCCATATCTAAGTATAACCAGTTTCTAATAGCGTTGTAGTTTTGTGCAGCTAAAACATCTTCTGGTTTACAGCTTGCTGGGTAAACTAATGAAATATTTGGAGCTGGTCCAATTTTAGCACCTGGTAACATTTCATGACATAAAGCCATCGCTTTTGCTTGTGCTACTAACATATGGTGGTTTTGTTGGTAAGTTTCTTTTAAAACATTTGTACATCCTTCAGGAATCATTAATGTTCCAATAACAGGACCAACTAAAGTTAACATATTTTGTTCATTGATTGTTAACCAATATTTAACTCTATCACCAAAGTTTTCAAACATAACTTTTGCGAAGTTTAAGAACCAATCGATTGAGTCTCTGTTTCCCCATGATCCACGTTCATCTAATGCTGCAGGCATATCGAAATGGAACATAGTTACTAATGGTTCAATTCCATATTTTAAACATTCATTGATGACATTGTTGTAGTATTCAATCCCTTTAGGGTTGATAGCCCCTGTTCCTTCAGGAATAATTCTTGACCAAGAAATTGAGAAACGGTAAGTTTTGAATCCCATTTCTGCCATTAAAGCGATATCTTCTTTATATCTATGATATTGATCAGCACAGACTTTTAAATCAGAAGTTCCTTCTGGTACGACTTTTACGTCTTGACATGATGGACCTTTTCCATCTTCTAAACTAGCACCTTCTACTTGATAAGCACTTGTACTTGCTCCCCAAAGGAAATCTTTAGGAAATGGTTTTAAAGTTTTGTGTAACATTTATATATCCTCCTTAAATTCAATGGTATTATACATAATTTATAAAAATATATTTATTTTTTTTAAAATATGAAAAAATAGAACAGTTACGATTGTAGCTGTTCCCATTTTTCCATGATTTCCATTAATTCCATTTCTTTTTCATCAATAGAATCAGTAATTTCATTATATTTTTTATAATTATTCATGACTTCTTCACTTGTTAGTTCCTCTTTTAAAGAATTAATTTCTTTTTCTAAAGAATCAATCGTTCTTTCAAGCTTTTTAATTTCATTCTTTGTTTTTTTATCAATGATCTGTCTTTGTCTTGCTTCGGTAACCACTTTTTGTGTTGTCTCTACAACAGGTGTCTTTTGAGCTAAATAATCATCATAATTACCATTATAAGAAAGACATTGATCTTTTTGTACTTCAATCACACGCGTTGCAATTTTGTTTATAAAATAACGATCATGACTAATAAATAAAATTGTACCTTCAAAACTCTTTAAAGCCTCTTCTAAAACTTCTTTAGATGAAATATCTAAGTGGTTAGTAGGTTCATCAAGAATTAAGAAGTTGGCTTGTTTTAATAAAACTTCTGTTAAAACAACACGTCCTCTTTCTCCACCAGAAAGCATGGCAATATCTTTAAAGACATCATCGCCTCTAAAGTTAAACATAGCAAGGGTACTTCTAATTTCTTGATTAGTCATACGTGGATAACAATCACTAATTTCATCAAAAATTGTTTTGTTATAGTTTAAAGATTCATGTTCTTGATCATAGTAAGCCATTTCTACATGACTACCAAAACGTATTTTTCCATGATCAATAGGAAGTTGACCTACAAGGGCTTTAAATAAAGTTGTTTTACCAACCCCATTTTCCCCTACAATAGCCACACGTTCTCCTTTTTTAATATCAAGATTACAGTGTTCAAAAACCATTTGATCATAACGCATTGATAAATCAGTGACTTTTAAAACATCATAACCTGATTCAATAGCTGGTGTAAATTGAACAGTGATGGCACTTGGTAAATTTTCTGGTCGATCAATACGTTCAATCTTTGCAAGTTGTTTTTCTTTGGATTCTGCACGTTTAATACTTTTTTCACGATTGAATGATTTTAATGTATCAATACTTTCTTGTATTTTTTTTATTTCTTTTTGTTGATTGATATAGTGTTTTAAATCAATAGCACGTTGTGTTCTTTTTTGAATAGAATATTCTTCATAGCGACAATTATAACTGTGACTTTTTCCATTTTCTATTTCAATAATCTTATTAGAAACAACATCAATAAAATAACGGTCATGGCTGACCACAATCAAAGCATTTTTATAACCCTTTAAATAGTTTTCTAAAAAGGAAATAGCTTGACTATCTAAATGGTTGGTTGGTTCATCTAAAACCAAAAGTTTAGGCTCTTCTAATAAAAGCTTGGCAAGACAAAGTCTGGTTTTTTGACCACCAGATAGTTCATAAACATATTTTTGAAAATCTTCTTCAACAAAGCCCATTCCTTTTAAAACACCAACAATACGACTAGGATAACTGAAACCATCTTTTTCATTAAATCTATTTGTAAGTGAATCATATTCATTCATGACTTGATCACTATGATCATAAGCCATGATGCCTTCTAATTCACGCATACGATTTTCTATTTTAATCAAAGGTTCAAAGACTTCTAAAGCACATTCATAGATGGTTTTATTCATATCTAAATCATGATGTTGTTTTAAATAACCTACATTTAAATCACGACTTTTAAATAAATCACCACTATCATAACTTTCTTCACCAATTAAGATATTTAAAATCGTTGTTTTACCAGCACCATTGACACCAATAATCGCAATCTTATCATGATCATCTACTTTAAAACTTATATCTTTCAACAAATCAATTCCTTGAAATGATTTCTTTATATTTGAACATTCTATCAACATTTTTTATCACCTCGACTATTCTATCAATAAAATAAAAGGTTTACAAATACTCTTTATATAAATCTTGATAAGCAGGATCAACTTCTAATAAAGCATTCATACTTAAATAAAAAGATTCATCAAAACATTTTTCTTCTTTTTTAATACACCATAAAGCTTCATGACCTGTAAAAGTATGAGCTAAAGCTTGGTAAAGAAATTCAGGATTGGAAAGATTGTGAATTTCTTTATTTTTTTGAGCTTTTTTTATGATGATGATACATAGTTTTGTAAGATTTTCTCTCATCGCAAAGCTATTTCTATTTTCTTTTAAATTAGCGATAAACATTTGACTAAATAAATCGTAACCATATTTCTTTGTATCTTTAATTAAAGTTGAAAATACAATCAGTAATTGTTGATAGTGACTATCACTATCAACAAGTTTATAAGTATCTTTAACAAGATGATCAATCGTTGAATCATAAAGATCTAAAATAAGATCTTCTTTATTACTTATATATTTATATAAAGTAGGTTTAGTAATATTTAATTCATTACAGATATCTTGGATGGTTACATTATTATATCCTTTATCTAAAAAAAGCTTAACTGCAGTATCTGATATTTCTTCTCTCGTAATTTTCATAAAATTCTCCTTAAAAATAATATAACATATATTTCATGTAAAGAGTTTGTTAAAAAATTCACTTTTATTCATTGAAAGCGTTGACATTTAATTTTAGAGTTTTATAATTTACTTAAGTTAAATAAACATTTACTATGGTATGAGGAGGGAAAAGAAATGGCTAAGAGTTTATTTGATAAGACATACATAGGAAAAATGAAATTAAAAAACAGAATTTTCATGTCACCTATGGGAACGACAGGAGAAGCTGATGGAGCTTACTGTAATGAAGGTATTGATTATTTTGAAGAAAGAGCAAAAGGTGGCGCTGGTTTAATTATTACAGGTGCTAACGTTGTTTCAACAAAATATGAACCAAGACCATGTACAGAACTTTCTGATTTCCATCATGTAGAAAGATTAAATATGTTAATTGAAAGATGTCATGCTTATGGTGCAAAAGTCTGTGTACAATTATCACCAGGTTTAGGACGTCAACAATTTACTGATCCTTTTACACCACCTTATAGTGCGGGTAGTGTAGGTGCATTCTGGTTCCCAGATTTAATTTGTAAACCTTTTTCAAAAGAAGATATTCATTATTTAGTAGAAAAAGTAGGGTACAGTGCTTCACTTGCTGTAAATGCTGGTGCAGACTGCGTTGAATTACATGCGTATGGAGGATATTTATTAGATCAATTCCATTCTGTTCAATGGAATAATAGAACAGATGAATATGGTGGAACACTTGAAAATCGTATGCGTTTTACATTGGAATGTATTGAAGCAATTAAAAAGAATGTTCCAGATACAATGCCAGTACTTGTTAAATTTACACCACATCAAAGAGTAGAAGGCTTTAGAACCATTGATGAAGGTATTGAAATGGCTAAAATCTTAGAAAAAGCAGGTGTTGATGCTTTACATGTTGATACCGGATGTTATGAAGAATGGTTCCAAGCGATTACAACTGTTTATAGTAAAGAAGGATATAAACTTGATGTACAAAAAGCAATTAAAGATATTGTAAGTGTTCCAGTATTAGGTGATGGTAATTTAAAAGATCCTGAAGTAGCTAAAAAAGCTGTTGAAGATGGTATTTTAGATTATGTAGGACTTGCTCATCAAATGTTAGCTGATCCATATTGGCCTAAAAAAGTTAAAGCACATCATGAAGAAGATATCGCTCCATGTGTTGGATGTAATGAATGTTTACTTGCTGGATTTAGTGGAAAACACTACTATTGTGCGGTAAACCCATTATGTTATGCAGAAAAAGCTTATGCTTTACCACTTCCAAATGGTCAAAAACGTAATGTATTAGTTATTGGTGGAGGTCCAGCTGGCATGATGGCTGCCATTACTGCAAAACGCCGTGGTTTTGATGTTGATTTATATGAAAAAGAAGATAAATTAGGTGGAACTTTATGGCCTGCAGGTGGTCCTGATTTTAAAGCGGATGTTTTAAAATTAATTAAATACTTAGAAACACAATGTAAAAAACTAGATGTGAATATTCATTTAAATTCACCTATTACTAAAGACAATCTTGAAGGAGATTATGACAAAGTTATTTTAGCTGCTGGTTCAACTCCTGCTATGCCACCAATTCCAGGTATTGATACCACAGTTCTTGCGAGTGATTATTTAACACATCAAGCAACAGTTGGTAAAAAAGTCGTTGTTATCGGTGCTGGACTTGCTGGTACGGAAGCAGCTTGTGATATTGCAGGAAAAGATGGAGATGTCACATTAGTTGAAATGTGTCCAGATATCTTATTTACAGCTAATCACTGCTTAAATAATGATCAACACTTAAGAAAAATGGTTAAAGATCGTGGTGTTAAAGTAGAAGCAAACGCTAAAGTAACAAATATTACACCAACAAGTGTTACATTTGAAAGAGATGGAAAAACAATGACGCTTGAATGTGATACTGTTTTAAATGCTGTTGGATTTAGACCTAATAATCAATTAGAAGATTTATTAGATGAAAAATATGATGAAGTTGCTGTTATTGGAGATGCTGTTGCACCAAGAAAAATTTTAACTGCAATTCATGAGGGATATCATGCAATCCGTGTGATGGAATAGGAGATATTAAAGATGATTAGTTTTGATTTAACAGGGAAAGTAGCGGTTGTTACAGGAGCTTCAAGTGGGCTTGGACAACAATTTGCAAGAGCATTAAGTGAACAAGGATGCGATGTCGCTATCCTTGCACGTAGAAAAGAAAGATTAGAAGAATTTTCTAAAGAATTAAAACAAAATGGACATGATTGTTTACCTGTTTCATGTGATGTTACAGATGAAGAAAGTATTAAAAATGCGGTTAAAGCTGTCGTCGATCATTTTGGAAAAATTGATATTCTTGTAAATAATGCTGGTGTTGTTGAATACTCAAGTGGTCTTCATGATCATACAACAGCCCAATGGGATAAAGTTTTAGATACAGATTTAAAAGGTGTTTTCCTCATGGCAAGAGAAGTTTCAACTATTATGATGAAACAAAAATATGGAAGAATTATTAATATTTCATCGGTTGGTGGTATTCAAGCTGGACCTGCTCAAGTAAGTTATTTTGCGGCTAAAGGTGGGGTTGTTAACCTTACAAAAGCCATGGCAGGAGATCTAGCACCTTATGGTATTCTTGTTAATGCGATTGCACCAGGTGTCTATGATACAGAAATGACACATGATGCTTTAGATGCACCAGGTTCTCTTGTTTTAAAAAACAGAGTAGCTCTTAAGAGATTTGGTCGTGAAGGTGAAATGAACGGAGCACTTATCTATTTTGCAAGTGACGCTTGTACTTATACAACAGGACAATTACTTGTTATTGATGGTGGAATGACAAGTATGCTTTAAAATGAAAAACAATATCCATGTGGATTGGATATTGTTTTTTTGCATAAACAAGAACATTTTTTGCAAAAAAACATAAAATAATAAGGTATGAAATTAGATAATTGTTTTCAATTGTATACAAAAATGCAATATGCTGTTGAAATCAAGAAACCCCTTTGATATAATACAAAGGTACTTTAAGAAAGTTTAAGTAGGGAATTGTTAAAACTAGGAGGAAAGGGAAATGAACTTATTAAAGAAATCTTTATCTGTTCTTGCTGTTGCTGCAATGGCTGTATCCTTAGCTGGATGTGGTGGTTCAAGTAGCTCAAGCAAAAGTACAGAAAGTGGCGAAAAAGTATTTCGCTTTGGTCAATCTAATCCAAAAGTTGGTTTAGATATGCAAACTAACACTACTTCAGGGGCTTCTTCTGTTGCTGACAACGTATTAGAGGGATTATATCGTTGGAATGATGATAATAAAGAAGAATGTGTTCTTGCTAAAGATATGCCAGAGGTATCTGATGATGGATTAACTTATACAATTACACTTAAAAAAGGTGTTAAATTCTCAGATGGTTCTGATTTAACTACTGAAGATGTTAAATATACATTCGAAAGAATGTTTACACCAGCAACAGGATGTACAAATACATATATGTACAACATGATTACTGGTGCTCAAGATATGTTAGATGGTAAAGCTACTGAATTAAGTGGTTTTGAAACAGTTGATGATTACACTTTTAAATTACATATTGATTACAAATTTGCGCCATTTGTTGCTAACTTAGGTATGGACTATGCTTCAATTTATCCTTCAGATGCATGTGCTGCTGCTGGTGAAAACTGGGGTAAAGGAACTAACTTAATTGGTACTGGTCCTTATGTAATTAAAGAAAATGATGAACAAACTAAAGTTGTAATGGTACCAAATAAAAAATATCATGGTAAAAAAGCTAACTTAGATCGTTTAGAAATTGTTTATATTGATGATGCAAGTACAAAAATGATGGAATATGAACAAGGTAACATTGATATGTGTGACTTAGATACTTCATTATTAGATCAATATAAAGATAGTGATTTAAAAGATGAAATTACTCAAGTAACTCCATTAGGTACATATTTCTTATCAATTAAAGATAATGATCCAGTATTAAGTAATAAAGCAGTTAGAGAAGCAATCTCATTAGCTATTAACCGTAAAGAATTATGTAGTACTGTATTAAATGGTGCTGCTGAACCAGCTTCATCATTCTTAAATCCAAGTGTTCCAGGTCATGATGACAAATTAAAAACTTATGAACATAACGTTAAAAAAGCTAAACAAGTTTTAGCTGATGCAGGTATTTCAAACCCTACATTTACTTGCAAAGTTAGACAAAAAGAAGAAAAAATCGCTACTGCATTACAAGCTTACTTAAAAGAAGCTGGAATTACTATGAATGTAGAAACAATTGATGCAGGTATTTGGTCTTCAGCTAGAGCTGCTGGTGAATTACAAGCTACAGTTCTTGGTTGGTTCCCATTATATGCAGATGCTGATAACCAAATGTATACTTATTACTATTCAGAAAACGCTGTAGGAAAAGGTGTATTCTACAATAATCCTGAATTCGATTCATTAATGAAAGAAGCTCGAGAATCAAATGATTCTGATAAACGTGTTGAATTATACAAAAAAGCAGATTATATCTTATCTCGTGAAGATTATGGAACAATTCCATTATATTATGGTAAGTTACAATTTGTTGCTAAACCATATGTAAAAAATGCTAAATTAGGAAACTTAATTTATCATTTATATAACATTGATATTGATTTATCTAAAAAATAGTAAATGAAATTAAATAAGTGTTAATCATATATGGAATGCAGCAATGCATTCCATATATTTATTGTAGGAAAAAGGAGGAAAAATATGACGAAGTATTTACTAAAACGTGTATTACAAGCTATTGGTGTCGTTTTTTGTATTTCGTTAATCACATTCTTTGTGTTAAACATTGTGCCTGGTAATCCAGTTGAAATCATGTTAGGTGAGTTCGCTGATCAAACAACGATTGCACGTGTTACACATGAAATGGGATTAGACCAACCAATTTATATTCAATATTTCAGCTGGTTAGGAAATATGCTTCAAGGAAACTTTGGAACATCATATTTCCAAAATAAACCAGTAATTGATATTTTAACAAGTTCATTTTTAGTAACGGCTAAGCTTGCTGGTATTGCTTATATATTAGCTGTTGTTTTAGGAATAGTAGTAGGTGTTGTGGCTGCCGTTAATCATGGTAAGTGGGTTGATTCAGCTTTAATGACAATTTCTGTATTTGGTATTTCAGCTCCCGCATTCTGGATTGCTATCATTTTACAAATTGTTATCTGTTTGAAATTTAATTTATTACCTTTATCAGGTATTGATAGTTTTAAATCATTTATCTTACCAGGTATTGCCTTAGGTACAAGATATGCAGCAAGTATTGCTCGTATTACAAGAACAAGTATGTTAGATGTTTTATCACAAGATTACATTCGTACAGCTGAAGCTAAAGGCTTAAAAGGTTGGGTTGTTACAATTAAACATGCTTTACGTAATGCGTTAATTCCAATTATTACAATTGCAGGATCTGATTTAGGAAACATCTTAACAGGATCTGTCTTAGTAGAATCTGTATTTTCAATTCCGGGAATTGGAAAAATGTTAGTAGATAGTATTAATACACGTGATTTACCAATCGTCCAAGGTGGCGTGATGTATATTGCGGTTATTTGTGTCATTATGTATTTAGTAGTTGATTTACTTTATACAGTAGTCGACCCAAGAATTCGTTTAGGAAAGGAGTCATCATAAAATGTTTAAAAAGAAAAAAGATCAAACATATCAAAGTTATTGGTCAATCAGTTGGAACATTTTCAAGAAAAATAAAGTAGCAATGGTATGTTTGTTCATCGTTATTCTTTTATGCTTAATTGCTTTATTTGCACCATTGATTGCTCCTTATGATCCAAACAAACAGGTTCTTACAGATCGTTTAATGAAACCTTGCGGACAACATTGGTTTGGTACAGATGATTTAGGAAGAGATATTTTTTCAAGAATTATTTATGGATGCCGTGTTTCTTTAAGTGTTGGTATCATTTCACAAATTATTGCGACAGTTATTGGGTATACGATGGGTGTTTGTGCCGGATATTTTGGTGGAAAAGTAGATTCTGTTATTTCATTTTTAATTCAAGTATTTTCATCTTTTCCATTCTTATTATTTGCGATGGCCATCATGTTCGTTTTAGGACCAGGTTTAATTAACCTTTACTTAGCGCTTGGCCTTTTAGGTTGGGCTTCAACAGCCAGACTTATCCGTGGGGATGTTATGCGTCTTAAAAAGATGGAATACATCGATGCATGTAAAGTCAGCGGTGGAAATAGTTTTAGAATTATTATGAAGCATTTATTACCTAACTGTTTATCAACATTAATCGTTACTGTAACATTAGGTATTCCAAATGCAATTATGTCAGAAGCATCATTAAGCTTTTTAGGTTTAGGTGTTAAAGCACCAATGGCAAGCTGGGGTTCAATGATTAGTTTTTCACAGCCATATATTCGTAGTGCAACATACTATTCAGTAATTCCAGGGTTAGCTATTATTATTACAGTATTAGCGTTCAATATGTTAGGTGATGGATTAAGAGATGCGCTTGATCCAAAATTAAGATCGTAAAAAGGGGAAAAGATATGAGTGAAAATAAAGAATTATTAGAAGTCAAAGATCTTGGTATTACCTTCTTTACAGATCGTGGAGCGCTTCCTGCTGTACAAGAAGTAAGTTTTAATATCAAACCAGGAGAAACTTTAGGAGTTGTTGGAGAATCTGGTTGTGGTAAAAGTATGACAGCTTTATCATTAATGCAATTAATACCATCTCCTCCAGGTAAAATTACTGCTGGTGAAATTATGTATAAAGGAGAAGATTTATTAAAGAAATCTCCTAAAGAAATGAGAGATATTCGTGGTAAAGAAATCTCAATGATTTTCCAAGAGCCAATGACATCTTTAAATCCAGTTATTACTGTTGGAAAACAAATTATGGAAGCTGTTTTAACTCATGAAAAAATGAGTAAACAAGAAGCTAAAGAACGTGCTTTAGAAATGATTAAACTTGTAGGTATTCCAATGCCTGAAAAAGTATTTGCTTCTTGTCCCCATCAATTGTCTGGTGGGATGAGACAAAGAATCATGATTGCTATGGCACTTTCATGTAATCCATCATTATTGATTTGTGATGAACCTACAACAGCATTAGACGTTACAATTCAAGCACAAATCTTAAAATTAATTAATAAAATGAAAAAAGAATTAAATACAGCCGTATTATTAATTACACATGATATGGGTGTTATTTCAGAAATGGCAGATAACGTAATCGTTATGTATGCAGGTAAGATCGTAGAATATACAAATGTAGAAGATTTATTTAAAAATCCTTTACATCCTTATACTATTGGTCTAAGAAGATCAATCCCTGATATCGATAGCGATGATCAAGAAGAATTGGAAGTTATTCCTGGTTCTGTACCAATGCTTTATGAACTTCCAAAAGGATGTTTCTTCGCACCACGTTGTAAACATGCCAAAGAAATCTGTCATCAAGAATGTCCAGCAATGATGGAACATGGTGAAAACCATTTAGTTCGTTGTTGGAAATATCATGAAAGATGGAATAAGGAGGATGTAGAAAATGGAAAATAATCAAGACGTTTTATTAAAAGTAGAACATTTAAAGAAATATTATTCTATTAAATCATCTTCTTTAAGAGGTAAAAAAAGCGTTGTTAAAGCGGTAGATGATATTAGCTTTGATGTTAAAATAGGAGAAACTTTTGGGATTGTTGGTGAATCAGGATGTGGTAAATCAACAATGGGTAAAAGTGTAATCCGTTTAATTGAACCAACTGAAGGAAAAGTGATCTTAGATGGTCAAGATTTTACAAGCTTAAAAGGTAAAGAATTACAAGAAGCACGTGATAAAATCAAATTGATTTTCCAAGATCCTTATGCTTCTTTAAATCCACGTATGACAGTTAAAGATATTATTGCTGAACCAATTGATATCGCTAAATGTTATAAAACAAAAGAAGAACGTGATGCACGTGTTGTGGAAGTTATGAAACAAGTTGGTTTAAATTTAGACTACATGTATCGTTATCCTCATGAATTCTCAGGAGGACAAAGACAACGTATTGGTATTGCCCGTGCAATTGCTTTACAACCAAAATTGATTATTTGTGATGAACCTGTTTCAGCATTAGATGTTTCAATTCAAGCAAAAATCATTAACTTATTAAATGAATTACAAGAAAAAATGGGTATTGCTTATATCTTCATTTCCCATGACTTAAGTGTTGTAAAACATATTGCTGATAGAGTAGGGGTTATGTATTTAGGTAATATGATGGAAATGGCTGATACAGAATCACTTTATGCCAAACCATTACATCCTTATACTCAAGCATTATTTTCAGCAATTCCAAGAATTGGAAAAGAAAGAATCGAAGATAAACAAATATTAGGTGGCGATGTGCCAAGTCCAGCCAACCCACCAAAAGGATGTCGTTTCTGTACAAGATGTCCGAAAGTAATGGATATTTGTAAAACAGAGAGACCCGATTTTAAAGAAGTAGAACCAGGTCATTTCTGCGCATGTCATTTATATGATAAAAAGTAAAAGGGGTATTATAAAATGGAAATGAATATTAACAAAAATGAATTAGTTGAATTATGTAAAGAATTTATTGATGTACCAAGTCCAGTTAGTTATTATGAAGAAGTTTTCCCTTTATTAGAAAAAAAAGCTGCTGAATTTGGATTAGAAGTAACTTATGATCGTAAAAGAACAGCTTACATTACTTTAGAAGGAGAAGATAATTCTAAAACAGTATGTTTGGGTGCTCACTTAGATACAATTGGTTTAGTTGTTCGTCATATTGATGATAACGGTCATTTAATTGTAAGACAATTAGGTGGTGTTAACTACCATAGTATGGAAGGTGAAGGTGTTACTCTTATTACAAGAGATGGACGCAAATATAGAGGTATGGTTATTTGTAAAGCTCACTCAGTTCATGTATTTGAAGATGCTAGAACAATGCCAAGAGATGAAGATCATATGGAAGTTATCTTACATGAAGATGTTCATTCTAAAGAAGAAGTTATGGCTTTAGGTATTGATCATGGTGATGTGATCTCTGTAGATCCTCATTTCGAATATACACCATCAGGATATGTTGTTTCACGTTATATTGATGATAAAGCTGCAGTTGCTGCATTAATCGAAATGATGGCTTACTTCAAAAGAAATAACTTAAAACCAAAATATCGTACATTATTAGCTTTCCCAATTTATGAAGAAATCGGACACGGTGGAGCTTATGTACCAGAAGAAGTAGAAGAATATGTTGCTTTAGATATTGGATTAATTGGGCCTGATTATCATGCTGATGAAAAAACAGTAAGTATCTGTGCTAAAGATAACTATTCTCCATATGACAGAGAACTTACTACAAGAATTATCAACCAAGCTAAAAAAACAAACTTATATTATTGTGTTGATGTTTTCTTCCATTATGGAACAGACGCTAATGCTGCAATTCGTGCAGGTAATAATGTTTATGCTGCAGCATTTGGTATGGCTGTGATCAATTCACATGGTAAAGAACGTTGTCATATTGATTCAATCGTAGATACAACAAAACTTGCGATTGCATATGCCTTAGATTTATAAAAAAAGCGGAGCTTTTGCTCCCTTTTTAAATGATTGATAACTGTATACAATATACAATTTTAATGGAATATACGTAAAAAAATCCCTTTATTTACTTAGAATGTATTTACAATAATACACATGGAATGTATAATTGTATACAATCGTAATAAGGGGGACGTAGAATAATGAATTTAGCGTATAAAATCTTAAGTACTAAACTTAAAAGTGGTGAGTTAGTCGCTGGTCAACAAATAGGGATTCAAATTGATCAAACATTAACTCAAGATTCAACAGGGACAATGGCTTATTTACAATTAGAGGCAATGGGAATTGAACATGTAGCGGTTGAAAAGGCAGTTGCATATATTGATCATAATATGTTACAAACAGGTTTTGAAAATATGGATGATCATGAATTTATCCGTAGTGTTGCAAAGAAACATGGAATTACTTTTTCTAAACCAGGAAATGGTGTTTGCCATCAATTGCAATTAGAAAACTTTGCAAAACCTGGTAAAACATTAGTAGGATCAGATTCACATACACCAACATGTGGTGCGATGGGAATGATTGCTATTGGGGCAGGAGGATTAGATGTCGCTGTAGCAATGGCAACAGGTACATATTATTTACAATGTCCAAGTGTTGTTAGAGTGAATTTAGTAGGTAAAAAAGCAAAATGGGCTTCGGCTAAAGATGTTATTTTATATATTTTACAACAATTATCTGTCAAAGGTGGAGTTAATAAGATTATTGAGTACACTGGAGAAGGTTTAAAAGAATTATCATTAACAGATCGTGCAACTATTTGTAATATGGGGGCTGAATTAGGGGCAACGACTTCCGTCTTTCCAACAGATGAAATTACTAAAGAATACTTAATTCAACAAGGAAGAGAAGAAGATTATGTTGAATTAAAAGCGGATGAAGATGCTACATATGATGAAGAAATCACCGTTGATTTATCAAAATTAGTACCATTAACTGCTAAACCACATAGTCCAGATGCTGTTGTACCAGTAAGTGAATTAAAAGGAATGAAAATTAATCAAGTAGTGATTGGTTCTTGTACAAACTCATCACTTCCTGATATGTTAAAAGCTGCAAAAATCTTAAAAGGAAGAAGAGTAGCAACTCATGTATCACTTGTTATTGCTCCAGGTTCTTCTAGTATTCTAGCAATGCTTTCTAAATGTGGAGCTTTAGCGGATATGATTGCCTCTGGGGCAAGAATTCTTGAATGTGGTTGTGGACCATGCATCGGTATGGGGCAAGCACCACTTTCTAAAGGTGTTTCTTTAAGAACTATCAACCGTAACTTTAAAGGACGTTCAGGAACAAATGATGCTAGTGTTTATTTAGTATCACCTGAAGTTGCTGCTTTAAGTGCAATCAAAGGATATTTAACAGATGAATTTGAAGATGATATGTATTTAGACGATATTGAAAATACACCATTTGTGAAGAATAAGAATTTCTTTATTGATGAATATGATCCTCAAAATGAAGTTTATATGGGACCAAATATTAAACCAGTTCCTCGAGGAGATAAATTACCAGATACATTTAAAGGTAAAGTATGTTTAAAAGTAGGAGATAATATTTCTACAGACCACATTGTGCCATCTGATTCTAAATTACTCCCATATAGAAGTAATGTGCCACATCTTGCTAAATTCTCTTTCTGTAAAGTAGATGATCAATTCTATAATAGATGCATTGAAAATGGCGGAGGATTTATTGTTGGTGGAGATAACTACGGTCAAGGTTCTTCACGTGAACATGCAGCCCTTGTTCCTAATTATTTAAAGATCAAAGCAATTTTTGCTATTTCATTTGCAAGAATTCATCGTTCGAACTTAATTAATAATGGTATTTTACCACTTGTTATTAATCAAAAAGATTACGATTTCTTTAATGATCAAGATGAATATGAATTAATTAATTTATTAGATAGTGTTGAAAACAATAAAGATATTACTGTTATCAATAAAACAAATAATCAAACAATTACCGCAAAATTAAAATTATCACCAAGAGAAAAAACAATGATTCAATATGGTGGTCTATTAAATGCAATTAAAGAATTAGGAGGTGACTTTTAATGAAAGCAGTATTAATTCCAGGTGATGGAATCGGAAAAGAAATTTCACAAAGTGTTGTTGACATTACAAAAGCGATGAATTTAGATATTGAATGGGTAGAATATCAAGCTGGTGCAGAATATGCTGCTAAAACAAAAGAAGTCTTTGAACCAGGACTTGTAGATGCTATTAAAGAATATAAATGGGCATTAAAAGGTCCAACAGCAACACCTATTGGTACAGGATTTAGAAGTGTCAATGTTGCTTTAAGACAAAAATTTGCAACTTATGCCAATGTAAGACCAATTCGTTCTTTTAAAGGAATTGATTCTAAATATGAAAATATTGATTTAGTCATGATTCGTGAAAATACGGAAGATCTTTATAAAGGAATTGAATATATGGTGGGTGATGATGTTGCGCATGGTATTAAATTAATTACTAGAGAAGCCAGTGAAAAGATTTGTCGTTATGCTTTTGAATATGCAAAAGCAAATGGTAGAAAAAAAGTCACGGCCATTCATAAAGCGAATATTATGAAATTTACAGATGGATTATTCTTAGAATGTTTTAGAAATGTAGGTAAAGATTATCCAGAAATCGAAAAACAAGAAGTAATCATTGATAATATGTGTATGCAGCTTGTTTTAAGACCAGAAACATTTGATGTATTGGTTGCTCCTAATTTATATGGAGATATTGTTTCTGATTTATGTGCAGGTTTAGTAGGTGGATTAGGATTTGCTCCTAGTGGTAATATTGGAGATGAATACCGTATTTATGAAGCTGTTCATGGTAGTGCTCCTGATATTGCCGGAAAAGGAATTGCTAACCCAAGTGCATTGCTTTTAGCCTTTGCTTTAATGTTAGAAGCCTTAGGACAAAATGATCAAGCAAATAGGCTACGTGATGCACTTTCAAAAGTCGTAGAAGAGGGAAAAATTGTAACGCGTGATATTGGTGGACATGCTTCTACAAAGGAATTCACGCAAGCAATTATAGATAGGTTATAGTATGAAAAAAAATATTTTAGAAAATGCAGGACATGGTTCCTTAGGACATCGCATCTTTTGTATTTTAAGAGATAAGATTTTAAATGAAGAATATGAAAAAGGACAAAAATTAAATGAAGTTGTTCTTTCTAAAGAACTAAATATTTCTAGAACACCCATTAGAGAAGCTTTAAAACAATTAGAATTAGAAGGATTAGTTAAAAGTATTCCTAATAAAGGAGTTTATGTATTAGGTTTTTCATCAAGAGATATTGATGATATGTTAGAAATTCGTGTTGTTTTAGAAAGTTTATCTGTACAACTTGCTATTGATCGTATTACTCAAGAAGAATTAGACAGAATTAAAGAAATCTATGATTTATTAGAATTCTATGCTGAAAAAAATGATCAAGAAAGATTTACAGAAGTAAACATTGATTTCCATGAAGCTATTTATAGAGCAACTCATTCACAATATTTTGAACAATTATTGTCAGATATTAACTATTATATTCATGTTACTTCCAGACATTCAATTAAACAACCAAATCGTTTAATTGAAGCAGCACAAGAACATAAAGAAATTTATGAAGCGATTGTAAAGAAAGATAAAGCACTTGCAAAAGCAAATGTAGAAAAACATATTAGAAAAACACAATCATTAGTAAGAAATTATTATGATGAAAAAGATGAAACGCAAGAGTAATGATTCTTGTGTTTTTCTTTTTAATAAAGTGCTATAATAAAAAACGAATTGGGGGAGAATTATGGAAAGAAAAGAGTTTTCAATTGCTCGTTTTTTAAGCTCTAAAAGTCGTTTTGATAATATTGTTTTATTAGAAGGATTTATTGTTGGTATTTTAGCGGGTATTGTGGGTGTTGTTTATAGATTGTTGCTTTCTTATGGAGAAAAGATGGCTTATTTTGTAGTGGATTATATCAAAAATAACACACTTCATTTATGTATTTGGATTGTATGTGTTTTAATTATTGGTTTTATTATTTCTAAGCTTTTAAAATATGAATCTTATATTTCAGGAAGTGGAATTCCACAAGTAGAAGCAGAAATGATTGATCAAATTGATGAAAAATGGTATAAAGTTATTCTTGCTAAAATGATGGCAGGGACACTTTCTATTGTAGGCGGTTTATCATTAGGTAGAGAAGGACCAAGTATTCAACTTGGAGCGATGGTTGGTAAAGGACTAGCTTCTGTATTTAAAAGAATGAAACTTGAGGAAAAATATCTTTTAACATGTGGGGCAGCAGCAGGACTTTCAGCAGCTTTTAATGCACCACTTGCTGGGGTGTTATTTGCTTTGGAAGAAATCCATAAAAACTTTTCACCACTGGCACTTGTTACTGTTATGGTAGCATCTTTAACAGGTGATTTTATAAGTAAAAATATTTTTGGGATGACCCCTTCACTTTATTTTCCACTTGCAGATACTTTGCCTTTAGGACAATATGGTTTTCTTATTATTTTAGGGATTATTGTTGGTGTATTAGGTGTTATTTATAATAAAACAACTATGTTTACTTTAAAACTCTATGATAAAATTACATTCTTGAAAAACAATCAAAAAATCTATATTCCTTTATTGATTTCTGTTGTTTTTATGATCTTTTATCCAGATGTTTTATGTGGTGGACATCATATTATAGATATTCTTCATGAAGGAAACTTTGTCTTAAGTACCATTTTATTACTTTTATTAATGAAATTTATCTTTTCACTTATTTCCTTTGGCTCAGGCACACCAGGAGGTATCTTCTTTCCTTTGCTTGTTTTAGGAAGCTTAATAGGTTGTGCGTATGCTTTAATTGTGACAACTTATTGTGGCGTTCCACAAATGTATTTTAATAACTTTATAGTTGTAGCAATGTCGGGATTATTTGCGAGTATTGTTCGTGCTCCTATTACAGGCATTGTTTTAATTGCAGAAATGTGTGGAAGTTTATCACAGTTTTTACCAATTGCTGTATGTAGTTTTGTTGGTTATGTTGTAGCTAATATGATGAAATGTGAACCTATTTATCATAGTTTACTTAATCGAATGATTAAAAATGGCAATCATGAAATTTCCTTAGAAGAAAAAGAAATTCTCCATTATTCTGTAGAACTTGGTTCATGTTGTTTAGATTTACCAATCAAAGAATTAGGATTACCTAAAGAATGTATTATTATTTCTATTAATCGAGGAATTGAAGAAATTGTACCACGAGGAGATACAATTCTACATTTAGGTGATCATTTAACAATCTTAGTGAATAAAGAAAATAGAGAAGTGACAAAAGATATCTTACATAAATTTTTTACATTGGAAATATAGGTAATAATATGTTTAGAGAAATGAGAAGAAAAAAACAAAAATTAACTGAAAAGCAATGTATTGATATTTTAAAAAGAGCAAAAACAGCAACACTTGCTTTACATGGTGATGATGGGTATCCATATTCAATTCCTGTTAATTATGTTTACTTAGATGGAAAGATTTATTTTCATGGAGCAAAATCAGGACATAAAATAGACGCTATTAAAAATAATTCTAAAGTATCAATAAGTATTATTGATCAAGAAGATGTTATTGAAGAAGAATTAACAACTTATTTTAGAAGTATTATTCTTTTTGGAAAAGCAAAAATCTTACAAGATGATGATGAAATCTATCAAGCGGTAAATGCTTTAGGATTAAAATATTGTAATGATGAAGTTGCGGTTGAAAAAGAAATTCAAAGAGAATGGAAAAATTTTTGTTGTGTAGAAATTACAATTGAACATTTAACAGGTAAACAAGCGATTGAACTTGTAAATAAAAACTATCAAGATCTGTTTTAGATTCTTGATAGTTTTTGTCCCTATTTACATTTGTGTGTCTGATGTATCAACAGTATAATGATACATTTCACGAATTGCGTATGCAATTAGAAAATCAAGTAGTCCAAATTCCATAAAATGAAATTTTAGGGCAAATTACAGACATTGGTTTGGCTGTAGTATTTTTAAACAACGTGTGTTAGACTACTGTTATACAAATCGGAAGTTGTGGAGGTAATTATCAATGAGAAATATTTACGATAATAGTGAATTTTTTGCCGCATATGCGGAAATGGGAAGAAGCAAAGATGGTCTGAAAGCTGCTGGAGAGTGGCATCAGTTGCAACCGTTATTCCCTAAATTACAGGGAAAAAAAGTTTTGGATTTAGGATGTGGTTACGGTTGGCATTGCAAATATGCCGCACAAATGGGAGCTACTGAAATTCTTGGTATTGATAGTAGTCAAAAAATGATTGCAAAAGCAGTAGCTGATAACTCTGATGACAAAATCAAGTATAAAGTTTGCGGTGTTGAAGAATACATTTATCCTGAAAATACTTATGACCTAGTTGTTTCTAACCTGGTACTGCACTATATCGAAAATTTAGCTAATGTTTATCAAAAGGTGTATTGCACATTAAAAGTAGGTGGGTATTTCCTATTCAATATTGAACATCCGACTTTCACCGCAGGTGTTAATGAGGATTGGATTTATGATGAAAATGGGAAACCTAAATATTGGCCAATCGACAATTACTATTACACAGGCGAAAGAGAAACCAATTTTCTTGGTCAACGAGTAATTAAACAGCACCACACATTAACGCAGATATTGAATCCACTTATAAAATGTGGTTTTCAAATTGAGGCTATTGAGGAAGCAATGCCTCCGGCAGATATGATGGGTATGCCGGGAATGTGTAATGAAATGCGTAGACCTATGATGTTGTTGGTTAAGGTTAAAAAGGTTTAATAAACAACTTCCAGTTTGCCAATTACAGGTGACATTGAAAGAGTCAACCCATTCAAGGTGCTGGCTCTTTCAAAAATTCTATTCTAATAAATTGCACGACAACTTAGAGTAAAAATGAATACCCATTAGCCAGAAATGAATAGAAAATGAATAAAAGAGTGGTGTTTCGTATAATTATGAGTTAGTCTGCATCAGACACACTTTTGTAAAAAGGGAGTAGTTTTTTAATGTGGACCCCATGTCAAGGACAATAAATAAAAAAGTACTTAAATTTGAATAAAAATGAATATATTCTCAAGGTATAAAAAACCAGGAGGATATATTTTTATGTCTAAATATTGTAAATATATAATTATAAAAGATAATGAATTAAAAATTTTAAAAACTAAAAGAATGACAGATCTAGTTAAAAGAGAATTGGGTGTCTTTGATTATCGTGATTATCTGTTTGAAGAAGATCTTTCAATCTATCTTCTTGTAAAGGATTTAAGCATTTATGATGATGATACAACTATTATATATAGAGGGTATTTGAATGATTGTGATGGTGTATTTAATGGAACTGTAATCTTTACTAAGATGGATGAACTTGGTTATGTATCTCTTTCAAATAATGATGTTGATTTAATCCTTAAACATTTATGCAAGCTACCTAATGGGTTATTTGAAATGAGATATTCTATTGATAACACTTATCAATCTTTTGATTGTTAAGTCCTTATTTAGATTTTGTCTGACCTGTTTGAATTTTGCTTTATATTCAGCAGGTTCTTTTGTTATATGATTCAATGGATAGTTTCCTGTCTTGTAATACTCAAAATATTCATTTGGTGACAGTTTAGCCAGTTTGTATTGATAACGTTCATTATTGTAATAATCAATGTAGCTATCAATCACTTCTTTTAATTCATCATACGTTGATGCTGCATTTATATATTTGTCAACCTCATCTTTCATATGTCCAAAGAATGACTCTTGGGGAGCGTTGTCCCAACAGTTTCCTCTTCTTGACATTGATTGTCTTATTTCTAAATCTTTTAGAAGATCAATAAACATAACGCTTGTATAATGAGCACCCTGATCACTATGAATCAATGCATCAGTATGAATGTTACGTTTATGATTTTCAAATAGCTGATTTATTGTTTCTAATACAAAATCCTCTTCCAATGAAGATGACAATACATATGAAAGAATTTGTTTTGTAAAACCATCTTTTACCACAGAAAGATAAGCTTTTGAACGTTTTTGACCATAAAATAGATAGGTAATATCTGTTTCTAACACATATCCAGGTCCATATTCATCAAAATGCCTTTTTAAAATATTATCCGCATAATTTGATGTCTTCAATGCTTTAGCCATTCTTCTTGCAGGATTTGCTTTCCTTATAGGACAAAATAAATTAAATTTTTTCATCAATCTTGTTATTTTCTTATGATTCATCAAGACTCCCATATGAAGAAGACGCATATGAATACCACGTCTGCCTTTATCATAACCTTTAAAATTGTAGTCCTCTAAAATCAATTCGAAGTCTTTAAGATCCTGTTCTTCTTTCTTGTTATATGTTGATGATAAATCGTTTTTTCTTTTTTTCCATGAATAGAATCCACTTCTTGATACTCCGGCATTTTCACAAAGATACGAAACTGTTAATACATTATTTTTTGGGTTTAAAGTTCTATCGATAAGTTCATATTTTTCTCTTACTGTTTGTTCTTCGATTGTTTTGAAATTTGCTTTCTGTTGATAAATCTCACTCTTTTTAAAAAATCATTCTCCTGTTGGAGAACTTTGTTCTTATGTTTCAATCTTTCGATCTGTTCTTCTAAAGATAGCTCTTTGGTAGATGGTCTACCTGAATTATCTTTTCTTGTATCTTTAAATCCTTCTACTCGTTGAGTTTGTTTTTTTAAACGCTCAGTAAAAGTATTTCTTCGTTTAGCTCCTAATACATTTGGATCAAATCCATATTTTTTAAATATTTCAATGGGTTGTATTCCATTTTGATAATCAATCCAATATAGTTCTTTGAATTCTTCTGCATAAGTTATGCTTTTATTAGAAACTTTCTTTACATATGGATTCTTTTCAAGCTCTTTGACCTGTTCTTCTGTAAAATAATTAACCCCCATAAACACACCACTATTCCTTCAATTATCATAATACACAAAATAAAATCCCTGTAAAACAGGACTAAGCACCAAAGTACTTTTTTTCTTGTGTCCGTTTTACAGGGTTCATTTTATTTGTAAGGACATTGTCCTTATTTTTTTAATGTCTTAATAGTATCAATTAGTTCAACATCTAAAGAAGAAAGATAATTGAAGGCTTGTTGATAGATATCGTCTTTTAAAAGGGCATCGGGGCTATGGGCATCAAAACCAATGATGGCTTTATTTTGATACTTACTAGCAATTTTCCAAAAAGATTCATTTGGATAATGTCTACCAGACATAAAACCTAAAAGATTAAATTCTAGAGGCATATCTTTTTCTTTAGCATAAGCACATAAACGTGACATTTCTTCTTGATAAAGTTTTGAATCTTTATCATAGTAAACAAGATCAGGATGAGCTATATAACTATAAAGACCTGTATCGATTGCTTTAATACAATAATCTACATAAGCTTTTAAATAGTATTCATTGACAGGACTTCCAAAGTATTGATGAAGTTCATCTGTTTCATAGTAATGATTTCCTAAAATAATGTAATCAATTTGTTTATCTTTTAACATCTTTTCAAGCCAAGGCATATACCTTTCAAAATATTCACATTCTAATCCAATTAAAATAGAAATTTGATCTTTATATTTTTCTTTAAGATAACGAATGCTTTCAATATAATCATCTAATTGACTTTCAGGCATACGCATTGTTGCTTTAAAAGAAGAATCATAATGCCAAGGTGTATGATCAGAAAATCCTAATTCTTTGATGCCAGCTTTAATAGCTGCTTTTACATATTCTTCATCTTTTCCACTAGCGTGATAGCATCTCGTGGTATGGGTATGATAATTATTTTTATTCATGGTTTCACCTCGAAAATATTATAATACAAAATTATGATGTAATAAAATTTATTTTTGTACTTAATCTTAAATAAAAATAAAAAAAGGTTAACATTTAATATGGAAATTTTCTTAATGTGTAGAATATTATGAACCTAGTGTGTAATTGCTTACAATTTAAAGTGATGATAAGATTTAAGTGTCAAAAAAATAATGTACATAGATTTTGACGGGAGACTTAAACTGGACGCAGTTTAGCAGATAAAAAGAGAGGAGTATACATGTTTTTTAATGAAAAGATTGCACAATTTCACATTTTAGCTAGTTCGGCTGAAGAAGTGATTGAAATAGCTGCAAATGAGTTATATCAAAGAGGAGTAGTGAAAAAGAATTTTCTAGAAAATGTATTAAAAAGAGAAAATGAATTTCCTACAGGATTGAATACGGGAAAATATTGTGTAGCTATCCCTCATACAGATTCAGATTATGTAAATAGATCACAAATAGAATTTGTCTCATTAAAAGAGCCGGTGTATTTTAAAAATATGGCAAATAATGATGAGAAAATTCCAGTCACATTGGTGTTTATGATTGCTATGTCTACCCCTCATGAACAAGCAGAAACATTGACTAAATTAATGGAAATGTTTAGTGATCAAGTGCTTATGAAAGAATTAGATGAATGTGATAATATTGAAACATTTAAAAATATATTACAAAGAAAAAATATTAAATAGTTAAGGAGAAATAAATATGATTGCGGATGCAGTAACTTGGTTTATTGGTTTAGGCTCAGTTGTGTTTATTCCTATTATTATTATCATTTTAGGATTAATCGTAAGAGTTAAACCTTCAAAAGCTATTATAGCAGGTATTACAGTAGGAATTGGTTTTATAGGTTTAAATATGGTTACAGGTTTTTTACAAGAGGTATTAGGACCTGCAATTAAACTTATGGTAAAAAATTATGGTTTGACATTAAGTATTATGGATTTGGGTAGTGGAACAGCAGGACCATTAAGCTTTTCTACAACATTAGGAGTATTGATTATTCCTGTAGCATTTATTTTAAATTTAATTTTAGTTTGGACAGGAATTACAAAAACATTAAATGTAGATGTTTGGAATTTATGGCAACCAGCATTAATTGGTGTTATGGTTTGGGGCATTACAGGTAATTATGTATATGGTGCAATTGCAATGATTCCAGGGTTTTTATTACAGTTGCTACTTGCGGATTTATCACAACCGTTATTAAGTAAATTCTTTAATTTCCCAGGAATTGCGATTACGCATTTAATGGCATTGTCTGGTATGGTTTTAGCAGTACCTCTAAATTGGCTTTTTGATAGAATTCCTGGATTAAAAGATTTAGATGTTGATCCAGAAACAATTCAAGAAAAATTTGGATTAATTGGTGATCCTATTATTATTGGGTTTGTAATTGGTGTAGTAATTGGTTTATTAGCTGGTTATGATTTTGGTGGATTCATGACATTAGGGGTTCAAATGGCAGCGGTATTAAAAATTCTTCCAAAAATGGTTGGAATGTTTATGGAAGGTTTAACTCCAATTGCTGAAGGGACTCAAGAATTTTGTAAAAAATATTTACATGGTAAAGTTGTTAATATTGGAATGGATGCAGCATTAACAGTTGGAAACTCAGCAGTTATGGCAACAGCACTATTATTAATTCCAGTAACACTCTTTATTTCAGTGGTATTACCAGGAAATAAAATCTTACCTTTTGGCGATTTACCAACATTAGTATTTGCATTATCTTGTATGGTAGCAGCATTTAAAGGAAATATTTTAAGATCAGTTATTGGATGTGGAATTTATTCTGCATCAATGCTTTATTTAGCAACATGGTTAGCTCCTGCATTAACTAAAGCTTATCAATTAGCACAATATAGTGTTGGATCAAGTGGACTGGTATCTTATGTTTCAGCAGGATTATGGCCAAATGCATTAATGGTATTTATTGGACAAGTATTTTCACTTCCAGGAATTTTAATTATTACAGTTGTTATTTTAGGATTATTATTCTATGTAAATAAGATAAAAAAATTTAATGCATAAAATAATTGCGTGAGAGGATAAATATTATGAAAAAATTACTTATTATGTGTGGAGCGGGTCATGCTACTTCAACAGTTGTAAGAACAAAAGTTAACAGATGGTTAAAAGAAGAAGGATTAGAAAATAAAGTGGAAATTAAACAATCAGCTGTTGGACAAGAATTAGAATCTATAAAAAATGGAGAATATGATATTGTACTATCAACAACACAAGTTCCAGATGATATTAAGGATAAAGTAATTATGGGTGTACAATTATTAACTGGATTTGGTGCTGAAGCGGTGTATGTATCTTTAAAGGAGAAAATTTTAAAATGAAATTTTTGCATGAACAACTTAAATTAAAAACAGTTTCAAATAGACCGTCATATCATAATATAACAAGTGATGTTAAAAAAATATTTGAAAAAAGTCAAATAAATAACGGTGTTGTTATTGTTTCTTCACCTCATACAACTTGTTCAGTATATTTTGATGAATATATGCATGATGTAAATTACTATGGGGATGATTTATTACAAGTAGATTTAAATGAAGTATTAGAAAAGATTATACCGACACAAACAACTGAAGGACAATATCATAGCCCTGGACCAGAACATATTAAATATGGAATGGCAAAAACAGATCCTAATTATCCCGCTTTAGAGTGGACAATGTTGAATACAGATGGTCATTTGCGCTCTGATTTGCTAGGAGCAAGTGAAAGTTTTATTGTTAGAGATGGTAAACTTTTAATTGGTGAAGTAGGTTCAATTTATTTTGTGGATTTTGATCAGACAAGAGAAAGAAATAGAATGTGCAATATTATGGTAATGGGGGAATAAACAATGTTAGAAAAAGATATTCAGTTTGTTATTGATGCTGAAAGTGAAGAATTAAAAAAACTTTCTCATTATTTAGATTATAGAAGTGTTGAAACATTAATTGAAAAAATAAAGGATAATGAAGGAAATATATTTGTTTCTGGTTGTGGTACATCAGCAATGGCTGCAAAAAAAATTGTACATACATTTCAAGTGATAAATCAAAAAGCATTTTATGTGAATCCTTCGGATGCAGTACATGGAGGATTAGGTGTTGTAGATAAAAATGATATTTTCATTGTTATTTCAAAAGGTGGTAATACGAATGAGCTTGTGTCTTTTGTAGGAAATATTAAAAGTAAAGGTGCTTATTTGGTTTATGTTGGGGAAAATGAAAGTTCAAGTATTTGTAAAGTTGCAGATTTATTTTTAAAGGTTAAAATTGAAAAAGAACCAGATGCTTATAATATGTTAGCAACAGCGAGTACATTAGCGGTTATTTCGTTGTTTGATGCTATTGCTATTTATCTTGAAAAAAACACTTCATTTTCACAAGAGGTATTTTTAGTCAATCATCCTAGTGGAGAAGTTGGTGATCGATTGAATAAAAATGTTGGTAAATAGTTAGAAAGTAAAATATTAATTATATTAACATAGAGGAGGCAAATATGAAAACGAGACAACTAGAAATATTAAATTATTTGTTAGTACAGGATGATTATGTTCCTGCTCAAATATTGGCAGATAAGTTTGATGTTACTCCTAAAACAATTTATATTGATATTAATGTATTACGAGATGAGTTGAAATCCTATAATTTAGAAATAGATAAAAGGCCTTATCGTGGAATAAAAGTTATTGGTAAAAAACAAGATATCAATAAAGCATTAGAAAAAGCTAATACTTTAAAAGAAATTGAAACAGACAATAAATTTGACATAGATGTTCGTAGAAGAAATCTATTTATTAATATTATTGTAAAAGGAAAAGGTGTTTCACTTCAAAATATTGCTGAAGAATACTATGTTAGTAAAACGGCTATTTTAAATGATTTAGATTATCTTACAAAAAGTTATTTAAAACAATTTCATGTTTCATTTAAAACAACAGATAAAAAAATTATTGCTGTAGGTTCAGAATTTAATATTCAATCTGCAGCAATAGATTATTTATTAAATACAATTACGTTCCATAAAGTTCCATTTGTAGATTTTTTTTGGAAATGATTTGTATGATTTAATCTTAGAGGTGTTTAATGATATAATTTCATTTAATAATATTCAAATAACTGATTATTATAAAAATGCTTTCAATGTTACTTTACTTGTATTTATCTATAGAAATAAACATGGTTATCATATAGGTGACGAAGAATATATTAATACAGACGGAATGTTGTTTATTTCAGATTATCCATTTGTACAAAGAATTATTGAATACTTAGAAGAAAAGGTGGATATTCATTTAACAGGTGAAGATAAAATAATTCTTACTAAGTATTTAGCATCGTATAGAATGACAAAGATAGATGTTGATAAAAGCAAATATCATCTGCTTATAAATGAAATAATTAATCGATTAGAAAAAACAGAAAATATAGTAATATCTAATAGAGATGAATTAGAAAAACAATTATATCAACATATTCCTGCAATGATTATGAGATTAAAAAATGGTGTTAATATTGTTAATCCTATTTTATGTGAGATAAAAACAAGATATCTACCTTTATTTACAGTTTCATGGTATGTTTTATCAATTATTGAAAGTACATTTGACTGTATTTTAACAGATGATGAAGTTTCTTTTATTACTATATATTTTCAAATTGCTATTAATAAATCTGCAGTATCTCATAAAATTCTAGTTATTTGTCCATATGGAATAGCATCATCAAAATATATCGTTAATAGATTACGATCTGTCCTTCCTAAATATGATGATATTCAATCCTGCAGTTTAAGTAATTTGAAACAGATTAATATGAATAATGTAGATCTTATAATTAGTACAACTAGTGAATATTTTAATTCACAAATACCAGTTGTAAAAGTAAGTCCATTTTTAGATAATATAGATTATGCAAATATTTTTGATGTATATGCAAAAAATGTTTTTATTAAAACTCCAAGGCTTAATGAAACAATAAAAAGTAATAAAATAAAACTATCTACTTTGAAAAAATATATTAAACCAAAATATCTATTTTTTAAATCTGCATTAAATTCAAAAAAAGAATGTATGGATTTTATGATTGATATATTACAACAAAATAAAGCAGTTAAAAGTGGATTTAGAGAATCTGTATATAAAAGAGAAGAACTAGGTGATACAGTTTTAGAAAATAGTGTTGCATTACCGCATGGGGACCCGGCAACTGTTATTAATACAAGTATTATTATAATGACCCTAACAAATCCTATTAAATGGGGAAATAATTATGTTGATATGATAGTGATGTTAGCTGTTCCTAATAATATGGAGTCTGAATTTAATCAAATTGTTTTGGAAATATATGATCTTGTATCGAATAAGAATATTATAAATGAAATTAAAAAAATAGCGAATAGAGCTGATTTTATAAATTCATTAAAAGAGTAACGATGTAGAGATTGAGAAAAAGGAGAAATAATATGGTTAAAGTTGCACCTTCTCTTCTTTCAGCAAATTTTACATGCTTGAAAGATGATATAGAAAAAATTGAAAATGGAAAAGCTGATTGGCTTCATTATGATGTTATGGACGGACATTTTGTTCCGAATATTTCTTTTGGATATAGTATTTTAGAAGATGTTTCTAAAGTGACAAATTTATTTTTAGATGTTCATTTAATGATCAGTGAACCTCAAAAGTATGTCAATGAATTTATTAAAAGTGGAGCAAACCTTATTGTTTTCCACATTGAAGCAATGGACAATAAAGAAGACACTTTAGTACTTATTCATCATATTAAAGAAAATGGTGTCCGAGTAGGAATAAGTATTAAACCAAATACACCAGTTGATACAATCCAAGATTATTTATCTTTATTAGATGTCGTTTTAGTCATGTCTGTTGAACCTGGATTTGGTGGGCAATCCTTTAAAGAAATTGCTTTAGCCAAAATTAAAGATTTAGATACTAGAAGAAAAGAAAATAATGATCGCTACTTAATTGAAGTAGATGGTGGAATCAACGAAACAACAGGAAAAAAATGTAAAGATGCAGGTGTTGATGTATTAGTTGCTGGAAGTTATATATTTAATAGTGATGATTATGCACAAAGGATTGCTTCTTTAAAATGAAAGCAGAATTAGCAAGAAAAAATAATACATGTATATTATTTTATAAAGAATCTTATATAAATAAAAAACTGTAAAGAATACTCATAAATAAAATATGAGTATCTTTACAGTTTTTATATTATAATCCAAGTTTTGCTTTCATAGCAGCTAATTCATCTTCAACAGAAGCGTCACTACCGTTTGATGTATACTTATCAGCAAGAGTAGAAGCAGCACTTGTATGAGTGTTTAATTCTGCTTCAGCAGTTGCAGCATCTAACATTTTTTCAGCTTTCTTTTCATAGCGTTCAAATGATTCCATAGAAGATTTTGCTTTATCTCCACCAGAAACAATTTTATTAATATGTTCTTGAGTTTTAGCAGAAGCAACTGTTGCTTTAATAGCATCTCTTCTAGCTTCTAATGTTTCGATATCGTTTACTAATTTATCATGCATTTGACGCATTTTATCAGCATTGGCATGAGTAAGTTCTTGTGTTTTTTTGTATGAAACAAGATTGCTTTCATATTGTTGTTTTTTAGCAATCAATGTTCTAGCATCATCTTCATTACCCGCTTTTAAAGCATTTTGAGCAGCTGTTGTATATTTAACAATTTCATCTTCACATTCTTGAACTTGACGATCTGCACTTTTTGCATCAGCAATAATGTTTGCTGTTTCTTTTTTGACTTCAGCAAGATCTTCTCTTAAATCTCTTAATGTTTGATCAATCATTTTTGCTGGATCTTCGCATTTGTCTAATAAAGCATTAATATTACTTTTCATAATGTCTGTAAATCTTGTTAAAATTCCCATAGTTATTCTTTCCCTTCTTCATTTAAGTATTTGTCTCTTAATTCATCTGATTTATCAAGAGGTGTTTTTAATATTTCAACTGTTTCTTTAGCTTTTTCTTTATCTCGTTTAAATTTCATACGCAAGATATAAATAATTCCACCAATTACAATGACAATTCCAACAATAATACAAATGATTTTAATAATATCATTAGAAGTTGTTGATTTTTCCATAATCGTATTTGCTGTTGAATTAAAGGTCTTTGTAAATACCTCTACTGTAGAAAGTGAATTATCTGTCCAATAACGATCTATGTAGTTCCAAAAAATATTAACAGCTTCACTGTCCATTACCGAAGTTACCTGTTTCCCGTTAACATAAGCCATATAACCTATTTCATTAGGATCTTGATCTTCATAGTAAACAAATAAGAAAGTATCTTCGTTATCAATGTTTTGTTCATACCAGTTTTGTGCGTAATTATCTTTTTGACTATCACTTGTAAGTGTTTCATCATAGCTCTTTAAATAAATATAAGGTTGAATTCCTGTTTTGTTATAGAAATTCTTAAGATTTTTAGAAAGTTTTGATGTGTTTTCTACATAACCTAGTTCATCTTTAATGCAGTTATTATCGTAAGAAATAGGATTTTCTATCTTTTCACGATTGATTGTTGATGTAACGTCACTATCATCACTAGCAATCATAAAAAAGCTAAAAATAACAACTGCGAAAACAATTAAACAAGTGATCAAAGTTCCTAAACCACTTGAAGAACTAGTATAAACATTTCTTCTATATCCATAATAGCCTCTTCGAGGAGGTGGTGGAGTATGATGATAATGATGCATAGAGGGACCGCTGTTAAAAGATGAGCTTCCTGTAGGACGACTTGATCTGCCAACATGGTGTCCGCCTCCAACACGACTACTTGAATGCCCGCCAGAAGAACGATGTCCACCACCGCTAGTTCCAGGTCTTGGCATATTTTCACCTCTTTTCTTAATATTTTATTATAATAATTATACCTTAATTTTCTATGAAAAAATAGAGATAAGATAAAAATAAAAAAATGAATAAAAGAGATTGACAGTATAGTTAGTCTATGCTAACATATAGTTGTGGTTAGCGAAGGATAACTTACAGAAGGAGTAAAGAGCTATGAAAAATAAATTCAAACGCAGCTTGATTGCTCTGGCTTTACAAATGAGTGTCATCGTTGCTGCAATATTATTCGTTTAATTGTCTTATGATTTATTTAACTTAAATTAGCCAAATTCCTTTTTCCTATCATAAGATTATTAAGTGAAGCAAAAGTTTGGTAAGATTACTTACCTTTTTTTGTTTATATAATAAAAAAATAGCTCGCTGAGCTATTTTTTCATATGTTCTTTAATTTTATTCATTGTTTCATCAGAAATAACATGTTCGATACGACATGCATCATTAACAGCAGTGTCATGAGATACACCGATACTTTCAAAAAATGAAGAAAGTGTATCATGACGATCATAAATTGTTGTAGCAACTTTTAAACCTTTATCAGTTAATTCAATATATCCTTTACTATCAACAATAATATATTCATCTTTCTTTAATAAACCAATAGCACGAGAGACACTCGGTTTAGAATAATTAAGCTCATGAGCAATATCTATGGAACGAACATCCTTATTTCTTTTAGATAAAACAAGAATTGTTTCTAAATACATTTCTCCTGATTCTTGTAAGTTCATGTGCATCACCTCTTTGCATATTATACCATATTTTTAACAAGATAAGCAATGAAATCACTTTGCTAAATCAAGAAAGAGGGTTGACATTGATAACGAAATGCAGTATATTCTATTTGAAGTTAGAGAAGTCTAACTATATTTTACGTCTTATAGTTAGCAAATACTAATCAAATTAGCATAACCTAATATGGTTAGCGAGGACAAATTCTTGAGGAGGTAAGTAGGATGCCGTTAACAATGTTAAATATAGGTGAAACCGGTGAAATCAAAAGAATTGGTGGTAACGAAGAAACAAGAAGATTTTTAAATAATCTTGGTTTTGTTGTTGGAGCTGAAGTTTCTGTTGTTTCGGCAATTGGGGGAAATGTGATTGTTAATATCAAGGATTCTCGCGTTGCTATAAACAAGGATATGGCTAAACGTATCATGGTATAGAAAAGGGGGAAGTGTTGTGAAACTTAATGAAGTAGAAGTCGGAAGTACTGTTACTGTTAAAAAGATCTTTGGTGATGGTGCTTATAAAAGACGTATTATGGATATGGGTATCACTAAAGGGGTAGAATTGTATATTAGAAAAGTTGCTCCACTTGGAGATCCTGTTGAAATTACTGTAAGAGGTTATGAATTAACAGTAAGAAAAAATGATGCGCAATGTGTTGAAGTTGAATAGGGAGGGGAAAGTTAAAAATGAATATTAAATTTGCACTTGCAGGTAACCCTAACTGTGGTAAAACAACAATGTTTAACGCATTAACAGGCGCTAATCAATATGTTGGTAACTGGCCAGGTGTTACTGTAGAAAAGAAAGAAGGAAAAATTAAAGGTAATAAAGAAGATAATATTACGGTTGTTGACTTACCAGGTATTTATTCTTTATCTCCTTATACATTAGAAGAAGTTGTCAGCCGTGATTTTCTTTTAAATGAAGATCCAGATGTTATTATTGACTTAGTGGATGCTACAAATATTGAAAGAAACTTATATTTAACAACTCAATTGATTGAAACTGGGGTTCCAGTAGTTATTGCTTTAAATATGGCAGATTTAATTGAAAAAAGAGGTTTAAAAATTGATACTAAACGTTTATCAATGGTCTTAGGTTGTCCTATTATTGAAACTTCTGCTTTAAAAGGAACAGGTTTAAAAGAGTTAATTGCTGAAGCTGTTAAAGTTGCTAAAAAATCTGAACATCAATTACCTCAATCTATCTTTAGTGAAAAGATTGAAAAAGCAATTGATACTGTTGTTCCAGCATTATCTGAAACAATTACAGCTAATAAGAAAAGATGGTATGCTGTTAAAGTTTTAGAAAATGATGAAAAAGTAATGAATCATATTGTATTAAGTAGTCAAAATAAAACAACAATTGATTCTTTAAGAAAAGAATTAGAAACTGAATTAGATGATGATATGGAAAGTATTATTACTGATGGACGTTATACTTATATTCAAAAATTAATTTCAACAACTGTTGAAAAACCAAAAGAAAAATTAACAATGTCAGATAAAATTGATAAAATTGTTACTAACAGATTCTTAGGAATTCCAATTTTCTTAGCTGTTATGTTTGTTGTTTACTATATTTCAGTAACAACTATCGGTACATTTGTTACTGATTGGACAAATGATGTCTTCGTTGTTGCAATTCAAGATGCTGTATCTGGATTCTTAGGTTCAGTTGGCGCAAGTAGTTTATTAACTGCGGTTATCGTTGATGGTATTATTGGTGGTGTTGGAGCTGTTATTGGATTTGCTCCTCAAATGGCAATTCTATTCTTATTCTTATCAATCTTAGAAGATTGTGGATACATGGTACGTATTGCTTTCGTTATGGATAGAGTATTTAGATATTTCGGTTTATCAGGAAAAAGCTTTATTCCATTATTAATTGGTTCTGGTTGTGGTATTCCTGCTATTATGGCATCGAAAACAATCGAACAAGATAATGATCGTCGTTTAACTATTATGACTGCGACATTTATTCCTTGTGGAGCTAAGTTACCTGTTATTGCTTTATTAGGTGGTGTTATGGCTGGTAAAGTTGCTGGTTGGCAAGCTGCTGGATTTATTGCTCCTGCAATGTACTTTGTGGGAATTGTTGCAGTATTAGTTGCTGCGATTATGTTAAAGAAAACAAAACCTTTCTCAGGTAAACCTGCACCATTCGTTATGGAATTACCTGAATATCATATTCCTAGTGCAAAAACTGTATTATTACATGTATGGGAAAGATTAAAAGGATTCTTAATTAAAGCTGGTACTATTTTAGTTGTTGCTTGTATCGTTATTTGGTTCTTATCTACATTTGGATTTGAAGGTGGATCATTCGGTATGGTTGAAGATACTGCTAACAGTTTAATTGCTGCTATTGGTGATTTCATCGCTCCAATCTTTGCACCTCTTGGATTTGGTAACTGGCAATCTGTTGCTTCTTCATTAACTGGATTCTCAGCTAAAGAAGCAATCGTTTCAACAATGGGTGTATTAGCTAATGTTGCTGGAGATCCTGAAGATGCTGTAAACGTTGCTGCTGGTGTAGCTAAATGGTTCCCAACAGGAATGGCTGCTTTATCATTCTTAATCTTTAACTTATTAGATTCACCATGTTTAGCTGCTATTTCAACTATGGCAAGTGAATTAAATGATAGAAAATGGTTCTGGTTTGCAATTGTATTCCAAAACGTATATGCTTATTGTATCTCATTAATGGTTTATCAAATTGGTTCATTAGTATTATATGGAACATTTGGATTCTGGACAGTTGTTGCGTTCATCGTTCTAGCCTTCATGTTATTCATGTTGTTTAGACCTGATCCATATAAAGATCAAAAAGTTTATTCTACAAGATCAGTTGAAGCATAATAAAATCCGGAATTATTCCGGATTTTTATAAATTAAAGGAGGTATTATTATGGCTAATGTGATTATTGTTTTATTAATTGTTGCCTATTGTGCATGGGTCATCTATACACATTTCTTTAGAAAGAAAGATGGACATAAGTGTAGTGGTATTTGTGCAGGGTGTAGTCAATGTTCATCTCCTTTAGATGATTATTATAGAGATCAAAAGAAAATGAAAGAGAGACATAATCATGGGTAATGTAAGTGGTTCGACTTTCTATATGTTTTTAGGAGTACTTGTTATTTATTTAATAGGTGTTTCTATTTACACACTTGTTCAAAAAATTAAGAAGAAAAGAAAATAACAGGAGGTAATTATGGCTAATGTTATTATCGTTCTTATATTAGTTGTGGTTGTTGGTATTGCTTTAAAATCAACAAGAAAGCATATGAAAGGTGAAAGTTCTTGTTGTGGCGGTGGTGGAGAAATCTATCAAGCTTTAGAAGATAAAAAATTAGACAATCCAATTATTAAAGAAAAAGTATTTAAAATTAAAGGTATGACTTGTCAACATTGTGTCGCTAATGTAACACGTGCAATTAATGCTATTGAAGGCGTAAGTTCACAAGTGAACTTAAAAAAAGAAGAAGCACATGTTGTTTATGATCGAGATGTTGATGATCAAGTTATTATAGCTGCTGTCAAACAAGCAGGATATGATGTTATTTAGGGAAGAAGAAATTCTTCTCTTTTTTTATAAAATGATTGATATTCATGTCTATACATGGTACATTTAACATGTATAGACAAGATATAATTGTTGCGATTAAAAGTTAAAGAAATACACATCTCATACACCAAGCACTCCAAATTCTTTAATAATGTCTATATATAATGAAGTATCTAAAAAGAGGATTTCAAAAATCCTCTTTTTTTACCAATATTTGGTATTGCTTTTTGTTTGAATATTATATTTAGGTGTATGTGGATATTTTTCAATAGATTTGTTGTTTTTGATAGACCAAGCTTTTGCTGGAAGCGTTAAAAGCTGTGGACATTTTAATTCACCATCTAGTGGTTTAATGAGGGAAATGATATCATGATAATATTTATTACCATTTGTAAGAACATAAGCTCTTTGATTTAAGAAATCTTCCTCATTAAATTGTTCTTGATTGATACTATGTTCATAGATTTCTTTACGATCTAATTCATATAGAAATTCAGACATTAAATCATGAAAATCAAAAATATATTGATCTTTATGATTTACTAAAAAATTAATAATTGGTTCAAAAACTTCATCTGTATTTTCGTTATTCCAATCTCCTTTTTTTAATATTCCCCAAAAAGAATTTTTAAACATTTTCATCACCATATCCATTCTATAGGATAATGAACAAGATATCAAGGAGTCCCTTTTCTAAACCAATAAACAATCCCTGTTTCATCAATATTTCCAGAGATAGGATTAATAGCGATAGCATTTAATTTAGATGTTAATTTATACCAACTTTCTTTTTTGATTTCTTTATTTAAAAAATCAATTGCTAATTCTTTAGCAAGCACTTTTTCCTGACTGTTTTCTATTTTTCGATTATCATCATAGCCTACCCAACCATTAATGAGGATATTAGGATTATAAGCAACAATCAAATTATCATAATCTGTACTTCCTGTTTTACAGGCAACTTTATATTTGGTTTGATAATTTTCCATTGTTGCATTTAAATAAGTTGAAAATTGTTTATTAAAGGTTCCTGTTAATAATTGATTGAGGATTAAACAGCTTTCTTTGTTCAAATTTTGAATTCTTTGATTTTTATGTTGATAAATAGTTTTTCCTTGATGATCAACGATTTTTTCAATGGTATAAAGATGTTGATATTTACCACCAGAAGCAATATTACAGTAGATATTTGAAAGATTATAAATGTTTGTATTAACTGTTCCAAGTGCTAAAGAGGCGTTGTTTTTAGCGTTGATTCCATAGGATTTGAGAAAATCTCTAAGATTTTCTGTGCCTAAAAATAAATGTGTTTTTACAGCAAAAATATTATCGCTGACAGCAATAGCTTGAGCAAGTGTGATTTCTTGATAAGCATATTTTTGATGAAAATTAGCAGGAGAGTAAGTTGTATTGTTACTTAATTTAAAGGTCGTTGGTTCGCATAGAAAACGTGTAGAGGGATTAAATCCGTTTTCTAAGGCTAAATAATAGAGAAAAGGTTTCATTGTACTTCCTATTTGTCTAGAAGCATGTATTGCACGATTATATTGAGAATTAGCGTAATCTTTACCACCAATCAAGGCTTGTAATTGATTGGTTTTAGGATTTGCGACCGTAAAAGCGCATTGTAGATCACCTTGTATTTTCTTTTCTTTAATAAGATCATTTAAAGTATTTTGATATTCACTGTTAAAAGAAGTATAAATATTTAATCCTTTATTTAAATATTGATTATTATAAAAACCTAATTCCTCTAATTCTTCTAAAACAGTATCCTTATAATAATAAGTAGACATATTTTCATTAAGTGAATGTTCACTTGCTAAATTAAGAGTTTGTTTTTGAGTGGCCTCTAAAATACTTTGAGTAATCATTTGATTATCATACATAGCTTTTAAAACAAGATTTTGTCTTTGTTTAGCTCTTTCTTTGTTTAAAATTGGTGAATAATATTGGGGACCATTGACAACCCCTGCTAACATGCTTGCTTCATTTAAAGTCAATTCTTTTGCTTTTTTACCATAGAAATACTGGGAAGCATTTTCAATGCCATAAATTCCATGTCCAAAATAGACATTATTGATATAACCTTCTAAAATTTCCTTTTTTGATAAATGTGTTTCTAATTGTAAAGTAAAAAAAGCTTCTTTTACTTTACGAGACCAAGTCTTTTCATTTGTTAAATAAAGAAGACGAGCGTATTGTTGGGTTATTGTGCTAGCACCCTGAGAAGTTTTCCTTTTTAGGACATTTGTTTTTATTGCCCGGGAAATTCCGACATAATCAAACCCATGATGATTATAAAAACGTTTATCTTCAATAGCAACAATTGCTTTTAAAAAATAAGGACTAACATCATCAATTGAAACATATTGCCCACTATAATTATTGACACTTTGATAAAAAATCTTATTTTGATCATCATAAAGCTTTATGTAACGATCTTTATTAAGTTCAGGTTTTCCTACACAAAAGGCAATAATATACATCAATAAAAGAAATGTGAAGAAAAATATAAAACAATAAAGAATTCTTTTTATAAACTGTCTCATTTTATCACCGATTTTATTCTTGCCATTTTATGTTATAATATGCACGGTGATAGAATGAAAAAGAATATTAAAGTAAATTATAAGAGTATATTTAAATATGATGATCATCATGAAACAGTTCAATTTAAAAGTGATGGAATCTATGAAAAAGGATTTGATAAAGAGAAATTTACTTTCTATAACAATGATCAAAAGATAGAAATTATTTTAAAAGGTAAAGAAATGACATTAGCTAATGGACCTTCTTTATTAAATCTTTCTTATCATAGAAAGATAGGAAATCATTATCATACAGATTATGGGATGATAGAACTCTTTACAGAACTTATTACAATGGAACATGATCGTTATTTAAAAGTGAAGTATATTTTAAGTGATGGGTATCAACAATTAAGTGAAGTTTACGTAATGATGAAATATGATTTTTATGGAGAAGAAAATGAAGCAATCTAAGAAGTTATTAACGAATAAAATATTATTTTCAGGTTTATTGATTTTAATTCAATTAATTATTGTTTTTGTAGCTTTTTTGACAATTCACAGATCATCTAGATTTTTTGTCTATTTGTTCAAGCTTATTAGTGTTCTTGCTGCTTTATATATTATAAATAAGGATGATGCAAGTGCTTATAAGATTACCTGGCTTGTTTTAATAGCTGCTGTACCTTTTGTAGGTGGTGTTCTTTATGTATTTTTAGGAGATAAAAAACCAAGTCAAAGGTTACAACTTGCTTTTTTAAAACAAATAAAGAATCAACGTATTATTGAAAATGATATTATAGAAGAAGTAGCTGATCCTTATATTAAAGGACAAATGAATTATTTAAATCAACAAAGATATCCTACTTATTATGGACAAGATCTTAAATATTTTTCATTAGGTGATGATGCTTTTGAACCTTTATTGGAATCCTTAAGAAATGCGAAAAAATTCATTTTTATGCAATTTTTTATTGTTGATGAAGGAAAAATGTTGAAAAGTGTTTTAGATATTCTTAAAGAGAAAGTTAAAGAAGGTGTAGAAGTGAGATTTATGTATGATGATGTAGGATCACTTACGATGTTGCCTCGTCATTATGATCGTCAACTTGAAAAAATGGGCATTAAGAGTGTGGCATTTAATCCTTTTATACCTATTTTATCTTTAGCGATGAATAACCGTGATCATAAAAAGATCGTGGTGATTGATGGTGAAATAGGCTTTAGTGGTGGATTTAATTTAGCAGATGAATATATTAATCAAAGAGTTAAATATGGGCATTGGAAGGATTCTGGGTTAATGATTCATGGTCCTGCTGTTAATTCGCTTACGAAGATGTTTTTAGAATCATGGAATGTAGCAAGAAATACAGAAGAAGATTATGAAAAGTATTATGTGCGCTCTCATCAAAAATTTGAGGTAGATGGCTATGTAACTCCTTATGGAGATTCTCCTTTAGATGATGAAAATGTAGGTGAAAATGTTTATTTAAACATGATCAATCAAGCGTATGATTATTTATATATTACAACACCCTATTTGATCTTAGATGATAACTTACAAACAGCATTGATCAATGCTGCTAAAAGAGGAGTCGACGTACGCATCATTACACCAGGAATACCAGATAAAAAAATTGTTTTTAGAGTTACACGTTCATATTATCAAACATTGATCAAACATGGTATTCGTATTTATGAATATACTCCTGGATTTATTCACGCTAAAAACTTTTTAGTGGATGATAAATGTGCAACAGTAGGGACAATCAATTTAGATTATCGTAGTTTATATCTTCATTTTGAAAATGGGATTTATTTATATAACAATAAAATATTAAAAGATATTAAGAAAGATTTTTTAGCGACAGTAGAAAAGTCTCATGAAATTACCTTGGATGAAGTTGTAACTGGTAAATTTATGGGTTGGTTTGAAGCAATTTTACGTGTAATTGCTCCATTACTTTAGGTAAAAAACATTGACTTTATGCACTCTTAATGGTAACGTATAAACGATTAAATATCTTTTTTAAGGAGGTAAAAAATGGCTGTAAATAAAATTGAAATTGCGTTGAAAGAAGCACTAAAAAAAGCAATGGTTAAATGCAATTTTGTAGAAGATTATGAAATAAATCAAATCACAATAGAAATACCAAAAGAAAAAAGTCATGGTGATTATTCAACAAATATCGCTATGCAACTTACAAGATTACTTAGAAAGAATCCAAGAATGATTGCAGAACAATTAATCGAAGCAATTGATAAAGAGGAAGCAAATATTGATTCTATTGAAATTGCTGGTCCAGGATTCATCAATATGTTTATGAAAAAAGATGCTTTAACTTCTATTATTAAAGAAGTATTAGCAGAAAAAGATGATTATGGAAAAAGTGATGCAGGAAAAGGAATTAAATATAATGTTGAATTCGTTTCTGCCAATCCAACAGGAGATTTACATTTAGGACATGCTAAAGGGGCAGCAGTAGGAGATAGTATTTGTCGTATTATGTCAGCTGCAGGATATGATGTTACAAGAGAATATTATATTAATGATGCAGGAAATCAAATTTATAATTTAGCTTTATCTTTATATGCAAGATATAGAGAAGCTTTTGGTTTAGATTTTGAATTACCTGAAGATGGATATCATGGTCAAGATATTAAAGATATCGCTGTTAAAATCAAAGAAGAAGTTGGCGATAAATATTTAAATGCAGATCATGATGAAATGATTGCTTTCTTTAGAAAGGAAGGAACTAAATTTGAATTACAAAAAATTAAAGATATTTTAGCGGAATTTAGAGTTCATCATGATGTTTGGTTCTCTGAAACTTCTTTATATGAAGAAAATAAAGTAGTTCCTACAATTGAAAAATTGAAAGAAAAAGGATTTACTTATGAACAAGATGGGGCTTTATGGTTTAAATCAACTGAATTTGGAGATGATAAAGACCGTGTCTTAATTAAATCTGATGGAAGTTATACTTATTTAACTCCTGATATTGCTTATCATTTAAATAAATTAGATAGAGGTTATGAATATTTAGTAGATTTATTAGGAGCAGATCATCATGGTTATATCAATCGTATGAAAGCTGCAATTCAAGCTTTAGGTTATAATAGTGATCAATTAAATATTGATATTCTACAAATGGTAAGAATGATGGAAAATGGTGAAGTTGTTAAAATGTCTAAACGTACAGGAAATGCAATCACTATTAAAGATTTAATTGATGATATTGGTGTTGATGCAACTCGTTATTTCTTTGCCGCTAAAGCAGCCAATACACCTTATGATTTTGATTTAACATTAGCTAAATCTAAATCAAATGACAATCCTGTTTATTATGCACAATATGCTCATGCAAGAATGTGTTCGATTTTAAGACAAGCTAAAGAAAATGATATTACAATTGCAGATCATTTTGAATTACTTGTAAATGATAAAGAAATGGCTTTATTAAAACATATTAATGAATTTAGAAATGAAATTGCGGATAGTGCAAAATCAAGAAGTCCACATAAAATCGCAAATTATATTCAAAGACTTGCACAATTATTCCATAGTTTCTATAATGATTGTTATGTAATAGATAAAGAAAATATTGAATTATCAATGCAACGTTTAGCTTTAGTAGAAGCAACACGTATTACATTAAAAAATGCATTAAACTTAATTGGTGTTGAAGCACCTGAAAAAATGTAAGGAGAGATAAAGATGGATAAAAATAGATCAATGGTTGATGTCGCTTATGAATTAATGTCTAAAAAGAAAAAAGCAGTTAATTTCTATAAATTATGGCAAGAAGTAAGTGAAGTAAAAGGTTTTGATGAAGAAGAAAAAGATGAAAAAGAATCTTTATTCTATACAAACATTACTTTAGATGGACGTTTCATTACAATTGGTGAAAACAACTGGGATTTACGTTCTCGTCATAAATTTGATGAAGTACACATCGATATGAATGACATCTATACTGATGAAGATGAAGAATCTGAAGAAGTAGAAGACGATGTAGATAGTACAATCGAAGATGATTATAATAACTAAGAGGCAAGGCCTCTTTTTTAATAAAATCCTTGCTTTCAAATAAAAGTAGATGTTCTTATTAATGAAAGGATTATTTTATGAATAAACGACAAACAAAGATTTTAGAATTACTCACACAAAATAAAAAAATAGAAGTTACAAAACTTTCTGAATTACTAGGAGTTTCACAAGTTACAATTCGTAAAGATTTAGATGCTCTTTCAGAAAGTGGTATGTTAATTAGAGAACATGGATATGCTACTCTTAATAAAAGTGATGATATGAATATTCGTCTTGCTTATCATTATGAACAAAAACAACAAGTAGCTAAAAAAGCAGTAGAATCGATTCAACATGGTGAAACAATTATGATTGAATCAGGTTCATGTTGTGCTCTAGTAGCTTTAGAAATTGCAAAGACAAAAAAAGATGTCACACTGATTACCAATTCTGCATTTATTGCAGATTATATTCGTAAACATACATCTATTAAAATTATTTTATTAGGTGGAGAATATCAACATGAATCTCAAGTGATGGTAGGACCAATGATGAGAAAATGTGCAGAAGCATTTTTTGTGGATAAACTCTTTATTGGAACAGATGGTTTTAGTATTGATACAGGATTTACAGGAAATGATTATATGCGTTGTGAAGCTGTTAAAGATATGGCAAGACAAGCAAGTCATGTTATTATTGTTACTGAATCAAATAAGTTTCATCAAAAAGGAGTTTCTAATTTAATTGATTTACATCAAGTATCATGTATTTATACGGATCAAGGAATTCCTCAAGAAGTTGAAGAATATTTTAAAGAAAAACATATACAAGTTGAAAAAGTTTGATCCTAAGGTTTCCTTAGGATTTTTGTAGCAAAAATGTAAAGGAAGGTTGCTGGTGATAAGAAGTAAGAATGTTATAATTTTTCTAGGAGGTGACAATAATGCTTAATGAAAAGATAGTGTATTATAGAAAGAAAAACATGCTTACGCAAGAAGAACTAGCATATCAATTAAATGTTTCAAGACAAACAGTTACAAAATGGGAAACGGGAACTATTTATCCTAATATTGAGTATTTAACAAAACTTTCAAATCTTTTTGGTGTTTCAATAGATTATTTAGTTAAAGAAGATGATTGTTTAACATTAGAAACTCATAAAATTGAAATAAGTGAACTTGCATGCTTTCTTGTAAAAGCCAAAAAGGCAACGTATGCAAATAAAACAAATAAAGTCAATTCTTCAAGAAAAGAGTCTCATGATTATTCATATCAAGAGAATAATTATACTTATTTAGATTCTTTCTTTGGTGCGGAAAATTTTAGTGGACAAGAAATTGTTTATAAAGATGAAAAACCATGTTGGTCTATGAATTACTATGGAAGGGTTATAGAGGAAAACTTTAATGGTGATTTTTTAAAAGAAGCTTTATTACAAGTTGATGAAGAATTGCCTTTTAGAGGTCCTTTATTTTATCAAAAAGGGGAGTATCTTTACTTGTTGCGTATTCAAGGAAAAATTGATTTTTTTCAGGGTGTTGAAGAAATATATTATCAAACATATAAAGTTTATGAAGGATTTATACAAGGCGGAATTGTGAAATAAATAATGACAAATATTTTAAATAAATTTTAATATACTCTTAATGAAGAATGATTATTTCTAAAACAGGAGAGAGTATATGAAAAATTTAGAAAGAAAAGATATTTTAAATGTGAAAAAGCATACTAAAAATAAAAGTGTTTTTAATAATTCACAGCTTGTATTAAATATTTTATATGATACAAGTATTAAGTATAAAAATAATAAAAGCTATCCTCGTTGATAGCTTTTTAAATACTTAAAAGAAACAATCAATACCTTTATCTAAAAAGATTTGTTGGTAATCTTTCAAGTCTTCTTCATGATATGCTTGATAAGTTTTTAAAGTATATTCTTTATTTAATAAGTCATATTTCTTTTCACCAAATTGATGAAAAGGAAGAAGTTGTACTTTTTGAATGTTTGATACTTTTAATAATTCACTTATTCCTTGAGCGTCTTCTAAAGAATTATTAAAATCAGGAATAACAGGAATGCGTGGTAAAACATTAAGTTGATGTTGAATAGCCCATTGAAGATTTTCAACAATTAAATCATTATAAACACCTGTTCCTTCAAAATGTTGAAGTCGATCATAATGTTTTACATCAAAGAGTAAAAGATCAAATAAAGGGGCTAGTTTTTGAAATGTTTCTTGTTGAATATATCCCGTTGTTTCAATGGCGACATGGAGATTTTTTTCTTTAAGAGATAAAACAAGCTTTTCTAGAAATTCAGGTTGTGCCATACCTTCACCCCCAGAGATAGTTACACCACCATTAGATTCTTCATAAAAATCAATATCTTGCATGCAGACATCCACAATTTCTTGAATTTCTTTAAAGTCTCCTTCATGACTTAATGCTTTAGTTGGACAATGATTGACACATTGTAGACAGCCAATACATTTATCATGATTAAAGATCATATGGTTTTCTTTTTCGGTAATTGCTTGTTTTGGGCAGTTAAGTAAACATTTTTTACAATGAGCACATTTTTCAAAATCGTAAAGTATTTGTAGTTTATGTAATTGGGATTCAGGATTTGAACACCATTTACATTTTAAAGGACAGCCTTTAAAGAAAACAGTCGTACGAATACCTGGACCATCATGAATACTAAATTTTTGTATATTAAATATTAATCCTTTTTCCATAGTTTTTCTCCTCGCTAATATCCTAACATATCTTTTTATAAGTTTCAAATGAAACTAAAATTGTTTATTTATGAAAATAATATTGACTTATTTTTTGCTTATTATATAATTTAATTGCAAAAGAAAGAATAAAAACTTACGAATGAAAGTTGAGGAAAGAAAAATGAAGAATAGTGAACACTTTGGTGAACTTACATCAAGAATGAATCATTTTAGAGAAGAAGTCTTAGATAAAAAACCATATATTTGTGCAAAAAGAGCACTCCTTGCGACAGAGGCATATAAAGAACATTTAAATGAACCGCCAATTATGAAAAGAGCGTATATGTTAAAAAACATCTTAGAAAAGATGCCTATTTATATTGAAGAAGATACTTTGATTGTAGGAAATCAAGCTTCATCAAATAGAGATGCACCCATCTTTCCAGAGTATACAATGGAATTTGTGATGAATGAACTTGATTTATTTGAAAAAAGAGATGGGGATGTTTTCTATATTACAGAAGAAACAAAAGAAGAATTAAGATCAATTGCACCATTTTGGGAAAATAATAATTTAAGAAGTAAAGGAGGCGCTTTGCTTCCAGATGAAGTGAGTGTTTATATGGAAACAGGTTTCTTTGGAATGGAAGGGAAACTTAATTCTGGAGATGCGCATCTAGCGGTAGATTATCAACAAGTTTTACAAAAAGGTTTAAAAGGATATGAAGAAAGAGTTAAAGATTTAAAAGAAAAACTTGATTTATGTATGCCTGAAAATATTGATAAATATCAATTTTATAAAGCTGTTTTAATTGTCATTGATGCAGTTAAAACATTTGCAAGACGTTACAGTGATCTTGCTTTAGAACTTGCTAGAAGTGCTGATGGAAAACGAAGAGAAGAATTAGAAGAAATTGCACGTATTTGTAAGAAAGTTCCTTATGAAAAAGCAGAAACTTTCTATGAAGCGATTCAATCAACATGGTTTATTCAATTAATTCTACAAATTGAATCGAATGGGCATTCTTTATCTTATGGACGTTTTGATCAATACATTTATCCTTACTATAAACATGATAAAGATCTTCATAATATAACAGAAGAACAAGCTATTGAATTATTAGATAACTTATGGATCAAAACTCTAACAATCAATAAGGTGCGTTCACAAGCCCATACTTTTTCAAGTGCCGGAAGCCCAATGTATCAAAATGTAACCATCGGTGGACAAACACCTGATAAAAAAGATGCAACGAATGAACTTTCATATTTAGTATTAAAATCAGTTGCCCAAACACGTTTACCACAACCAAACTTAACAGTGCGATATCATAAAAATATGCCAAAAGCTTTTTTGGATGAAGCTATTGAAGTTATGAAACTTGGTACAGGAATGCCTGCATTCAATAATGACGAAATCATTATTCCATCATTTATTGAAAAGGGTGTCAAAGAAGAAGATGCATATAACTATTCAGCGATTGGTTGTGTTGAAACAGCAGTTCCTGGTAAATGGGGTTATCGTTGTACAGGGATGTCTTATATGAACTTCCCACGTATTTTATTAATGGCAATGAATGATGGGGTAGATATGACTTCTGGAAAACGATTCTTTGAAGGTAGTGGTTACTTTAAAGATATGACATCTTATGATGAACTCTTTAAAGCGATTGAAAAAGGAATGCGTCATTTGACACGTATGTCAGTGATTGTTGAAAATGCGATTGATTTAGCACTTGAAAGAGATGTTCCTGATGTTTTATGCTCAGCCTTGACAGAAGATTGTATTGGTCGTGGAAAAACAATCAAAGAAGGTGGCGCTGTTTATGATTTTATTTCAGGGTTACAAGTAGGAATTGCGAATATGGCAGATAGTCTTGCAGCTATTAAAAAACTTGTCTTTGAAGAAAGAAAAATCACACCTGAAGAATTATGGAATGCGATTTTAGATGATTATACAAGCAAAGAAAGTCAAAGAATTCAAGAAATGTTGATTAATGATGCACCTAAGTATGGTAATGATATTGATGAAGTCGATCAATTAGTAGTTGATGTTTATAATATTTATATTGATGAAATGAAAAAATATCCAAATACTCGTTATGGAAGAGGTCCAATCGGTGGGATTCGTTATGCTGGTACTTCAAGTATTTCTGCCAACGTTGGACAAGGTTATGGCACAATGGCTACTCCAGATGGAAGAAAAGCACATACACCTCTTGCTGAGGGATGTTCACCAGCTCATGCGATGGATAAAAAAGGACCAACTGCTGTGTTTAAATCTGTTTCTAAATTACCAACACATGAAATTACGGGTGGTGTTTTATTAAATCAAAAGGTAACACCTCAGTTATTATCGAAAGAAGAAAATAAAGAAAAGATTGAAATGTTGATTAAAACCTTCTTCAATCGATTAAAAGGTTATCATGTTCAATACAATGTTGTTTCTAAAGAAACATTATTAGATGCCCAAGCACATCCTGAAAAGCATAAAGATTTAATTGTTCGTGTTGCTGGCTATTCCGCATTCTTTAATGTGTTATCAAAAGCAACACAAGATGATATTATTGGAAGAACTGAACAAACATTATAGGAGAAAAGAAAATGGAATTTATAATTGATACAGTAAACTTAGAAGATATAAAAGAAGCAGTAGAATATATGCCAATTGTAGGAGTAACAAGTAATCCTTCAATCGTAAAGAAAACAAGTCCAAAAGACTTCTTTCAACATATGAAAGAAGTAAGAAAAATCATTGGAAAAGAAAGAAGTCTTCATATTCAAGTGATTTCTAAGGAATGTGATGAAATCGTTAAAGAAGCCCATCGTATTATTGAAGAAATTGATGATCAAGTTTATATCAAAGTGCCTGTTTCTTATGAAGGAGTCAAAGCTATTAAACAATTAAAGGCAGAAGGAATAAATGTAACAGCGACAGCTGTCTATGATTTGATGCAAGCCTATATGGCCTTGGCAGCAGGAGCAGACTATATTGCACCTTATGTCAATAGAATAGGGAACCTAGGAAATGATCCAATGGAACTGATCAATGAATTATCTAATAGAATCGTACAAGATGGTTATGATTGTAAGATATTAGCAGCAAGCTTTAAAGGGGTACAACAAGTAAGAGATGCCTTCAATTATGGAAGTCAAGCAATCACAGCGCCAGTAGAAGTCTTAAAACAAATCTTTGCGAATCCAAGTATTGAAAAAGCAGTGAATGATTTCAATAGTGATTGGTATGATGTTTATGGAGAAGGTAAAGGAATTTGTGATTTATAAGAGAAAACTGTAGTTCGTGAGGACTACAGTTTTTGGACTATCTGTCTAATGAAATAACAAAAATGAGATGTTAAAATAACCCTGGAAAGGGGTTGTTAAAGTGAGTTGTCATCGTATTGGTCTAGGAATGAATTCAGTTGTTGAAAAATCAATTGAAATGTTTGAAAATGAAGAAATAAGCTTAAATGCTTGTAAGAAAATTATTGTTGCCTGTAGAAATGGTGTTTATTGGTGTGATGGGAATGAAGATGAAGCTATTGCCTGTATTATTGATTGTTATTGTGGCAATTGTTTAAGAAAGATTCATCAAGAGCATCGGATTCGTGTTGATAGAAATCGGTATGATGTTGTGACTCATTATTTATGTGAGGATTGTTATCAACATCTTGTTTATGAAGAAAGTATATTAAAAAAGCACGTATATGTTGAAAAAACGGCATAATAAAAAAGTCAGATTTTCTGACTTTTTATTTTGAAATAATTTCCACACCATCTTCTGTAACAAGGAAAGTATGTTCCCATTGAGCAGAAAGTTTTCCATCATCTGTATAAACTGTCCAATCATCATTATAATTTAAGTGAACATGTCTTGTTCCTTGATTAAGCATTGGTTCAATTGTAAAAACCATTCCTGGAACAATCAAAACAGTATCTTCTTTTGTTTTAAAATGGAAAACATAAGGATCTTCATGCATGGTCATTCCAATACCATGACCACAGAATTCTTCAACGACGCTATAGCCATTAATATGTGCATATCTTTGAATTGCTTTACCGATATCTCCAATATGACTTTTCCATGGCTTGATAGCTTTCATCCCTTCATACATCGCTTCTTTTGTGATTTTAACAAGTTTTTTAGCTTCATCTGAAACGTTTCCCATCATGAACATACGTGAAGCATCAGCATAGTAACCATTTAATTCACTTGTAGCGTCAACGTTAATAATATCCCCATCTTTTAAAATAACATCAGAAGAAGGAATTCCATGACAAACGACATCATTAATAGATGTACAAATACTTTTAGGATAGCCTTCATAATTTAAATCAGCAGAATGTGCATTGTGTTCCTTTAAATATTCTCTTGTAAGTACATCGATATCTTCAGTCGACATACCAATTTTTATATTCTTTTCGATATGATCTAATAACCCATTATTTACAACAGCTGCTTTTTTGATTCCTTCAATTTGTTGTTGATTTTTAATCATTGATTTTGGAGGTGTCATCACTCCTCTTTTTTTGTAATAATTAATTTTTTTGTCAAATTCGCGGTGACAAACTTCATAGTCCAAGCCACTTCCGCACCAACATTTATTCATTTGTTCTACCTCTTTTCGTATCTATTTTAAACATCTCGTTTTATAATGTAAAGAAAGATGATAATATGATTTTAATGGAGATGATAAAATGGAAATTTTAGATATATGCGATGAATTAGGAAATCCAACAGGAAAGACAGTAGAAAGAAAAATTGCACATCAACAAGGAATCTTACATCGTACAGCTCATGTTTGGATCTTAAGAAAAAAAGAAAATAAAATACAAATATTATTACAAAAAAGAAGTGAACAAAAAGATTCGTTTCCTGGCTGTTATGATATTTCAAGTGCAGGACATATTCCTGCAGGGGATAACTATGGCCAATCGGCGGTAAGAGAGTTGAAAGAGGAATTAGGAATTGTTGTAAGGGAAAGTGAATTGATTGATTGTGGAAATCGTAGATTTCATTTTGAAGAAATTTTTCATGGTCGTTTATTTAAAGATAATCAAGTAAGTAAAATATTTGTTTTATGGAAAGATTTAGAAGAAAAAGATTTTGTTTTTGTTGATCATGAAGTAAGTGAAGTTAAATGGTTGGATTTTGAAAAATGTTATCAAGATGTTAAAGAAAATAAAATAAATCATTGTATTTATATTGAAGAACTAGACATAGTAAAAAAATATCTTCGTGTTCAATAATGATCCTTTTTAAGTCTATATAAATTCCTTCTAAGGCGTTTTTTGGAAAAAACATAAAGAATATAAAAATAAAAAAAGATGCGGGGGGGTAAAATATGCTATAATTTATAGTGAATAAAATATGTGTAGTAAGGGTGTGTGAATATGTATTTTACGATTATGGATGATGATCGAGCGTTTGGCGAAACTTTAAAAAATAAATTAGAAAGTGAATACCATGCTGTTGTAGATGTTTATCATGGAATGATTGATCTAGATCAGATAAAACATGTACCCGATATTTTATTTTTAGATGTGATATTTGAAAATGGGACAGGTGTGGATTATGCGAAAAAGTACAAAGAAAAGTTTGATTCACAAATTGTTTTTGTTTCAAGTAAAAGTAGTTTGATTTTTAAAACCCAAGGATTAAAGGCGTTATGCTTTATTATAAAGAGTCATCTTGATAATGACTTTAAAGTCTTTAAACAACTTTACGATGAAGAATGTAAAAATGAAATGAAATTGATTTTTGAACTGAATAAGGGAATGAATAAAAATCAAATGGCATATATAACATTAATGAGTGATGATATTATCTATGCAGAATGTTATGCTCATGAATTGATTATCCATACATATGAACATGAATATGCTGTTAAAATGACTTTGAAGAAATTTATGGAACAAGTAAAACAAGCACATTGTTTTATTCAAATACATAGAAGTTATGCAATTAATATGAAATATATTTATCGTATAGATAAAAATCATATTAATATGGTTGATGAAGAAAGTAAGAATGAATTAGAAATTGGTAGAAAATATAAAAAAGAAGTTAATGAGGCCTTTAGAAACTACTTGATGGATAAATTTTAGATATCATGAAAAATCATGATATCTTTTTTTTGACATATAATACAACGGTGATGTTATGAAAAGAATTTTTCTTATAATGATTGCTTTTGGTGTATGTTTCTTTGAGATTCCTGTAGATGCTTATGAAAAATCTTTAAAAAATGTAAAAGTGGTGATTGATGCAGGACATGGTGGTTTTGATAATGGAGCTATTGAATATGGTTATTATGAAGATAATATTAATTTAGAAATTGCTTTGAAAATGAAAGATGAATTAGAAAAAAGTGGAGCTAAAGTCTATTTAACAAGAGATGGTGATTATGATATGACGAAAAGAAATCATCATTATTCTAAACAAGATGATATGTATTTAAGAGTCAAGAAGATAGATAGCTATAAATGTGATTATTTATTAAGTATTCACCAAAATGCTTCTGGTAATAGAAGTGCATGGGGTTCACAAGTTTTTTATTATTATAGAAGCAAACAAGGAAAAGCATTAGCTTTTGATATTGATCAAAGTTTAAAACAGTTAACAAATAGCAGAAAACCAATTAGTGGATGTGGTTTTAGAGTTTTAAGAGCTACTAAGACATTAGGAGTTCTAATTGAGTGTGGTTTTTTATCAAATTATAATGAATGTGGGCAACTAAGAAGCAAAAATTATCAAAAAAAACTATGTCAAAAGGTGAAAGAAGGACTCATTAAATATCATTTAAGAATAATGACTCAAAAAAAGAAAAAAACAGCAAAAATTTTACAATAAAAAAGCGTTGATTTTATCAATGTATTTTTATTTTTTTAAAAAAATGTAAAAAAATACACGAAAAACTGTTGACGTATTCTTATATGCATGGTATATTATATGGGCAGTTGATTGATGGGCCTGTAGCTCAGTTGGTTAGAGCGCACCCCTGATAAGGGTGAGGTCGATGGTTCAAATCCATTCAGGCCCACCATTAATTAATTGTTTTATATAGATGTGGGCCTGTAGCTCAGTTGGTTAGAGCGCACCCCTGATAAGGGTGAGGTCGATGGTTCAAATCCATTCAGGCCCACCATTTTAACAAATGAAATGGTGGAAAAAATAAATATTAAATTGGGGCCATAGCTCAGCTGGGAGAGCACCTGCCTTGCACGCAGGGGGTCAGCGGTTCGATCCCGCTTGGCTCCACCAATAAATAAACTAACTGCTTCGGCAGTTTTTTTATTGTAAAAAAATAAATATACTCTATAATCCAATTGAGGGGGTAAAATATGGCACAAAGTAGAGGAAAAGGAAATTATGTAATCAATACTTTTAATGGAATGGCTTATGGCTTTTTTGCAAGTTTGATTATTGGAACAATATTAAAACAATTAGGAACATTAGTTCATGTTGAACAACTTGTAACCTGGGGGACAGTAGCAGGTTATTTAATGGGACCGGCCATTGGAGTTGGTATGGGCTATGCAATTGATGCAAAAGGACTTAATTTGATTTCTGCGGTTATTGCAGGAGCAATAGGAGCTGGAACGTTTAATAATGGTGTTCAAGCGGGTAATCCAATTTCAGCTTATGTAGCAGTTTTAGCGGCTATTGAGGTAACAAGACTTATTCAAGGGAAAACACCGATTGATATTTTACTTGTTCCTTTTGTTTCTATCTGTATAGCAGGTTTGGTAACACAATTTGTAGGACCTTATCTTACACAAATGATTACTTGGATTGGAAGTGTTATTAATGATGGGGTTTCTTTACAACCTTTATTTATGTCAATTGTTGTAGGGGTGTTAATGGGAATGGCATTAACGGCACCGATTTCTTCAGCTGCTATTGGTATTATGTTAGGACTTGATGGTTTAGCGGCAGGGGCAGCACTTGCAGGGTGTTGCGCACAAATGATTGGTTTTGCGATGATGTCTATTGAAGACAATGATATTGGTGATGTTATTGCTATTGGAATTGGAACAAGTATGTTACAGTTTAAAAATATTATTAGAAGACCGGTTATTTGGTTACCTACAATTTTAACAACGATTATTACAGCACCTATTTCAACGGTCTTACTTCATATTCGTTGCAGTGCAATTGGCTCAGGAATGGGAACAGCAGGACTTGTAGGCTTATTGGATGCGATTCAAGTAATGGGAAATCAGTATTGGATACCACTTATTTTGATAGATGTGATTGCTCCAGCAATTTTAACATTTAGTTTTTACAAAGCTTTTAGAAAATTGAATTACATAAGAAAAGGAGATTTAAAGATTGAACGTCTTTGATCTCCTTTTTCTTTATTTAAATAAATCAATAATATCTGCAGTAGACATTTGGGTAATAGAACCATTATTGTTTTCAATAAACATATTCGATAAATCTTGTTTTTGTTCTTGAAGTTTTTGAATCTTTTCTTCAATTGAATTTTTCATAATCAATTTATAAACTTGAACATTATTTGTTTGTCCAATACGATAAGCTCTATCTGTTGCTTGATTTTGTGCAGACATATTCCACCATGGATCATAGTGAATAACGGTAGAAGCACTTGTTAAGTTAAGACCAGTACCACCTGCTTTTAAACTGATTAAAAAGACAGTTGTTTGATCGTTTTGGAAGGCATTAACAAGTTGATGCCTTTTGATTTTTGTTGTTGAACCAGTTAAAACATAATAAGAAATATCTTTTTTACGTAATTCAGCTTCGATTAAATCTAATGATTTAGTAAAAGAAGAGAATAGTAAGACTTTTTGATTATTTTCTTTTGCTGTTTCAATAATATCCATACAAGCTTTAAGTTTAGAACTTGGCTCAATGATATCTTTATATAAAATACGTTGATCACAACATAATTGACGAAGCCTTGTCATCATTGCAAGAATTTGGATCTTATCGATATGATTTACCTGAATAGCACTTTGTAATTCACTATTAATTGTTGATAAGTTAGCAAGATATACTTTTTCTTCCTCTGGTGTAAAAGGAATAATGACATTGTTTTCAATCTTGTCTGGTAATTCTGTTAAAACCTCTTTCTTTGTTCTCCTTAAAATAAATGGTTCAACTAATTGCTTAAGTTTTGCTTGTTTTTGTTGGTCTTCATTTTTTATGATTGGTATTTCGTAAGTTTCTTTGAAATGATGATAATTATATAAATATTGAGGCATCAAGAAATCAAAGATTGACCATAATTCTGCTAAACTATTTTCAATTGGAGTACCTGTTAAAGCAAAACGATATTTACCATTAATTAATTTAACAGTTTGAGCATTCTTTGTACTTTGATTTTTGATATATTGAGCTTCATCTAAAATAAAATAATAGAATTGATAATCTTTATATAATTCATAATCTCTACGAATATAATCATATGAAGTAATAACAATATCATATTCTGGAATGCTTTCAATTAATTTCTTTCTTTGAGCAATATTTCCAGTAATACAAACTGTTTTTAATTTCTTTGAGAATTTTTTGATTTCATCTTGCCAGTTATAAATCAAGGTTGCAGGAGCAACAACGAGACTGACATGATTTTCACCGATACCATCTTCAATCAATGTCATGACTTGTAATGTTTTACCAAGCCCCATATCATCAGCTAAGATACCACCGAAGCCATATTCTGACATTGTTTTTAACCATTTAAATCCTTGAACTTGATAGTCTCTTAAAATCTTAGAATAATTTTGTGGAACTTGAATATCTTCAGGATCTTTTTCTTCAATATGAGAAATCAAGTCTTGGAAATGTTGATCTCTGTTGAAATGTAATGATGAACTGTTCATAAAGTTTTCTAAATAAAGTGAATGATATTTATCAACTTCAACTTCACCATCTTTTAAATCGTTATATTCAATATTTAAATCATTAAATAATAAATCTAAATCTTTGATACTATCATCATCTAAATTAATAAATTCCCCATTTTTTAAACGATGATAATTCTTTTTGTGTTGAAAAGCATATAAAATATCTTTAATTTCTTCTTTATCAACGTTGATACTATTAATATCGATTTTTAATAAATCATTTTGTAAACGAACACCGATATTTAATTTCATATTTTTAGGTTTATTCATTTGTTTGATTTCTTCACTAATATAAATTTCACAATCATTATTAAGTGAAGGTAAAACACGAGTAATGAAATCATAAATATCTTCTTCATTATAAAGATAATACATTTGTGTGATTTCATCATATTCTAGGTATTTTTGTAGTGTTTGAATAACACCATCTAATTTTAATGGAAGTACTAGATCTTTAGGGTTTTCTAAGATTGTATTTCCTTGATCATCTCGATAATCTAATGTAACAGATAATTCGTTGTTGTTATTTAAATCGACATAAATTAATAAAGAAATATCCATAGGTAGATATTCATCGATATCATCTCCTGTAAATTCGACATAAGGAACAACAGAATCAATGATATATTTAGAAAAATGTGGTAATTCGTTATTTGGAATTGTAAGTGAATTATTTTCTAAATGTGTAAGTAAAGGCCTTAGCGCATTGCTACATTCTTTTGAATATCTATTAAGGGTATAGTGATCGAAATAATAGATATATTGATGACCGATGATAGTAATACCATCAGGTTCTTTGTATTTGATGGTTGTATAATCTTCATCTTTTTGGATTTCTAAAATGAAGTTTTGTAAATCGATTGTTGTAAAGTTAATGTTGATATCTAAATTATCATAATGTGTTAGAAAAAAATCATCAATATTATCTGATGTGATTCTAATACTACGATCATCATCTTTTAAATGAAAATATTCTTTAATAAAACGAATTTGTTTTAATGAAGAACTATCAAAGGCTTTAGAGTTATGATCGGTAACTAAAGCATTTCCATATTCAACAATTTCGTTTGCTTTTACATTTTGAATAAAAGTATTTAAGTTTTTAATTGTATAACTTCTATCGCTAGCAATCTTATAAGATAAACTTAATCGATTAAATGTACTTTTTACTTGTGGTATTAAATGAATGTGTTGATTAAGTTGTAATTGATGTAAACGATGTTGATTTTTATATTGTTCAATTAATGAAAAAGTTAAATTAGCTTGTTCTTTTAAATGTGCGGCTTCTTTTTTTGCTTGAAGTGCTTGTAATTGATCAGCGTAATTTCCTTTTTGATTGAAAGAATAAGGTAAATCACTTGCTTCAAGACCGTAAAATTTTAATAAAATAGCACCTATATGTCCACATGCCAGTTCATTAGGCTTACAGTGATTACAATCACAGTTAAATTCGAGGATATGTCCTCCTGTATCAACTTGAATTGTAGCGGTATCAATTTTACCATTAACATTAGTACTTCCTACGATTTGGTAAATTTGACCATCTTTAATAACAGACATGTTAGATATTGTATTATGTTGAAATAAGTTATGAGCTACTTTCCAATTGGGCTCATTAAAATACTTATTAATTTCATCATCTTTAATATACATAAGTAGTCCCTCCCATTTAGCTATTATAACATTATTTTTCTAAAATGATGAGATAGAGATACGCATTTTTTTGTTTTTTTAAAAATAGGATTGTTTCCAATCCTATTTCAAAACTGCTTTATAAACACGTAAGACATTTTTATAAAAAATCTTTTCAATTTCTTCAATAGATAATCCAGCTTCAATTAAAGCACCATATAACATTTGATAACCACTTGCATCCTTCATTTCAAGCTTGGATCCAATACCATCAAAGTCACTTCCTAAACCAATACAATCAATACCTGCAAGATTTTTGATATATAAAATATGTTGAACCATATCCTTAATATAACTTGTTTGATGAGTACCTTCGGTAGTTAAAAAATCACTACAGAAGTTGATTCCCATAACGCCTCCACGACTAGCAAGTTTTAAAATCATGTCATCTGACATATTTCTAGCGACACCACATACTTGACGAGCGTTACTATGAGAGGCAACGAAAGGTTTTGTTGTATGATGATAAACATCATAAAATCCAGCATCACTTAAATGAGAAACGTCAATAATGATTCCTAAACGTTCCATTTCTTTAATATATTGTAAACCAAAAGGTGTTAAACCATCGTGATCATTGATTTTAAACATATCTTCATAACAAGAAATATTAGAAAGGTTAGGGTGTCCAATGCCATTTACATGATTCCATGTCAAAGTAATCATTCTAACGCCTAATCTATAATAATGTTCAAGTAGTGATAAATCATTTTCTACAACAGCACCTTCTTCTAATGTTAGAAGAGAAGACATGATACCTGCTTGTTGATGGTCGATAATATCTTGATAACAAAAGACAGGTTTAATGAGTTCAGGATATTTTTCTATTTCATGATAATAATGGTTAATGAGTTGATTTGCTTTTAAAAAAGGTTGAGGATTTTCACTTAAATCGACAAACATCGCAAAGTTTTGAAGTAAATAATTTCCTTTTTGCATTTTCTTTAAATCAATATGACCGTCATTTTCTAATAAAGAACCTTCTTTACCATGATGTAAATCATCATAAAGTTTTAAAATAGTGTCACAATGCATATCAACAACTTTCATCATTAATCACTCCTTAAATTTTATATGTAGTATGAATTGCACAACAGGCAAGACCACCATGGCATGTTAAAACAGCAGGCAAATAATTGATTTCTACATCAATACCATGGAAGGTTGTTTGAAATAATAATTTTGCTTTTTTAGCAAAAATTTCATTATCAGCGTGTGAAATATAAATCTTGTGTTGTTTAGCGTTAACACCTAATTCATGGAATTTATCAACAATCGATTTTAAGATTTTTACTTCAGTTCTAGCCATTGTATATTTATCAACTGCTTTACCTTGTTCATCTAAACAAAGCAAAGCTTTGATTTTTAACATCGATGCCATTCTGGCTGCCATTGGTGATAATCTTCCACTACGTGAAAGTTGTTTAAAGTTATCTGGATAAAGGAACGAAAAAGAATGATTTGTTTTTTCTTCTAAAGCAGCAAAAATTTCATCAACAGTTTTTCCTTCATCTGCAAGTTGTTTTGCACAAATAGCCATATCCATAACAGGAGCACCTAATTGGCGACTATCATAAATATAAACATTATCTAAACCAACGGTATCTTTAGCAAGATGGAAACCGTTGTTTGTTCCTGATAAATCTGCAGAGCAAGTAATAATAATGATTGCTTCATAATCTTCTTCTTGCCATTTTTCCATTTGTTCAACAAGATAACCTGTATTTGGCTGACTTGTTGAAGGAATTTTACCATCTCTTAAATAGTCATAAAGTTGTTTGGTTGAAATATCGATTTGATCTTTATATTCATGACCATCAACGATGACACTTAATGAAATAAGTTCGATTCCGTTTTTTTGTGCAATTTCTTGATCCATTGCACTTGTTGTGTCTGTCACAATTAAATATTTTTCCATTTTTGATCTCCTTAAAATTCTAATTCTAATTCTTGATAATCTTCTGTAAGAGATTGAGTGGTTTTTAACCAAGCGTAGGCTTCCTCAAATTCTTCTTCAGTAATATCTTCTATTATTCCAAATTTAATAAGTTTACATACATCATATATACTTTGCCATAAAGCATCGAATTGATGATCTTTTGCATCAATATCTGCTTGTTCACTTTCTTGATAAACAATAAATTCATGTGCGATTTGACTTGCCTGTTCTCTTTGTTGGTCCATAGGATCCTCCTTATATTATATGTTTATATAATTATACCATTAATCAAATATAGAATGGTATATAATATTACAAGAAGAAACGGTTTTTGACATAAAATTAAATTTTTTTAAAAAAATTTAAAAAAGGGTTGATTTATTAGAAAAAGGATGCTAATATAAATGAGCACTGTTAAGTTGCTTGAATAGCTCAGTTGGTAGAGCAATCGGCTGTTAACCGATCGGTCGTAGGTTCGAGTCCTACTTCAAGCGCCATGTGGCTCGTTGGAGAAACGGTTAACTCACATGCCTTTCACGCATGCATTCACGGGTTCGAATCCCGTACGAGTCACCATTTTTGGAGGTTTAGCTCAGTTGGGAGAGCATCTGCCTTACAAGCAGAGGGTCAGCGGTTCGAGTCCGTTAACCTCCACCATTTTTTTAAATGCCGGCTTAGCTCAATTGGTAGAGCAACTGACTTGTAATCAGTAGGTTGAGGGTTCAAGTCCTTTAGCCGGCACCATATTTTGACCCGCTAGCTCAGTTGGTAGAGCATCTGACTTTTAATCAGAGGGTCAGGCGTTCGAGTCGCCTGCGGGTCACCATTTCAATGCGGGCGTGGCGGAACTGGCAGACGCACTAGACTTAGGATCTAGCGCCTTCGGCGTGCAGGTTCGATTCCTGTCGCCCGCACCAAATGTAAGAGACATCGAGTAATCGATGTTTTTTTGTGTTTTATAGATAAATAAATTATAATGATTTACTTTTTTGTTGCACTATTAATAATTACGTTAATTTTTTATAGTTAATGTGTTAATTATTGAATATAAGTATTTGAGTAAGCTAAATTACGTATTATATGAAATCGTTTGTTTTTGTTTAAAAGTTAGAAAAAGTAAAGACGTTTGGTATTAAAAAAATATAATCATAATCAATCATTAAATTGTCTTGTGAAAATATTATTAAAGTAAAAAATACAAAAGATCCTTTTATAAAAAAGTTCTTTTGTATTTTTTTATGGGATGAATAGTTACTTATGAAAAAATATGAAAATAAAATCAAAATATTTCAAAAATAATCAAATATATCTATTAAACACATGGCTAAAATCATTAATTTTCATAAACTTAAGAAAAATAATGAAAAAATATGAAAAAAATTGAAATAAAATGATTGAAAACGCTATCTTGATGTGCTAATATTGAAACTGTCAAAGGGAGGTAATGAAAAAAATGAAATTAGCAACAAGAATTAATTCTTATTTAAGAATTGAAGGATATGATTTAGAAAAATCATTTTCAGATTTTAAAAAAGTTGGATTAGGATATGTTGATTTAAATTATCCGGAACATGTTAAAGGTTATGATGCAAATACCATGAAATCATTATTAAATAAATATGATTTAAAATTAAATGGTGTTGCACTTAGATTTAGAAATAAATTTATTAATGGTGAATTAGGAAATTCTGATCCCGAGCTTGCAAAAGATGCACTTCAATTATGTAAAGATGCTGCAGATTATTGTAGAGCTGTAGGGGGAAAAGTTGTTACAATATGGCTAGGTTTTGATGGTTTTGATTATAGCTTTCAAATCAACTATAAAAGAGTTTGGGATCAATTAGTTCATGCATTCCAAGAAGTTTGTGATTATGCACCTGATTTACAAATAAGCATTGAATATAAACCATATGAAGAAAGATCATATGCATTTATTGATTCAATGGGTGTTACAGGTATGATGTTAAATGATATTAATAGAGATAATATTGGAGTGACATTAGATTATTGTCATATGTTAATGAAACATGAAAATCCTGCATTTGCTGCAGATATTTTTGGAAGTCGAAATAAATTATATGGTATTCATTTAAATGATGGTTACGGTGTACATGATGATGGTTTAATGATTGGAACATCAACTCCATTTAAGACATTAGAAATGCTATATTATTTTAAAAAACATGGTTATAAAAATGCAATTTATTTTGATACATTCCCTGTTATTGAAGAAGCTGCAGCAGAATGTGAAAGAAATATTGAAATGATTAATTATATGAATAACTTAATAGATAAAGTTGGATTAGACTATATTCAATCTATTATAGATAGAAATGATGCTATTGCAGCTAGTAAGTTAATGCTTGGATTCTTTAAAGGAGGAGAAAAAAATGAATTATAAAGAAACTGCAAAAGGTATTCTTGAGCATGTTGGTGGTGTTGAAAATATATCAAATATGTCACATTGTGCAACACGTTTAAGATTAAATTTAAAAGATGAAACATTAGCAAATGATGAAGATGTTAAGGCGGTTGATGGTGTTGTTAATGTCATCAATAAAGCAGGACAATATCAAGTGCTTATTGGAATTGAAGTTCCTCATGTTTTTGAAGAATTTGAAAAATTAGTAAAAGGTAACGGAAATGTTGAAATGGCAGAAAGTAATGAAGATGAAGGGATTATAAGTAAAGTTTTCTCAGCGATCTCTGCAATTTTCGCACCATTATTACCTGCTTTAGCTGGATCAGGTATTTTAAGAGGTTTATTGATTTTAGCAGTACAATTAGGAATGATTAAAGAAGGTAGTGGAACTTATACTATTTTATATTCAACATCTATGGCAGTGTTTTATTTCTTGCCTGTTCTACTAGCATTTACATCTGGTAAAAGATTTGGTGCAAGTCCTTATATTTCAGCACTTATTGGGGCTGCTTTACTTCATCCAGATTTAATTGGATTAATGGGTGATATTGGAAATGGAGCAACAACTTCATTCTTTGGCATTCCAACAGTTTTAATGAATTATAACTCTACAGTTTTACCTATCATTATTACAATTTGGGCATATTCTTTCTTATATAAATTTTTAGATAGAAAAGTTCCAGAAACATTGAAATTAGTTATCGTTCCACTTGTATCTTTAGTAGTAATGGTTCCATTAACATTAATTGTTATTGGTCCAATTGGGGTTTATGTAGGAGAAGGTATTGCAAATGTTGTTAACTGGCTAATTGAACGTAGTGGTATTTTAACTGGTGTCTTAATTGGTGGTGGATGGAGTGTCCTTGTAAGTTTTGGTGTACATTGGGCAGTCAATCCAATCATGATTAATAATATTTCTCAATTTGGTTATGATTATATTTGTCCTTTAACATTTGCATGTAACTTTGCAGTAATTGGTACAGCTTTAGGTGTTTATTTAAAAGCTAAAGATCCTCAATTAAAAGGATTTTCATTAACTGGTATTATCACAATTGCATTATCTGCAATTATTGAACCAACTTTATTTGGTATGTTAGTAAAAAATAAGAAATTATTCTTAGCACAAATTATTGGTAGTGCTGTAGGTGGCGCTTATTTAGGATTGATGAAAGTTGTTACAAATGCATTTGTTTTTGGTAGTGTTACAACTTTCCCGGCATTCATCGTAAATAACGCAAATGTTATTCATGGTGCAATTGGTTTATTAATTGCTACTATTGTTGGTGCAGTATTAGGATATGTGTTTACAAACAAAGAAGACAAACTCGCATAGTATTGTTTTATAAATTATGGAAAATATGTTATCCTTATAAACAGGAAGCAGGTGTATTTAAAATATGATTCCATATGAAAGACAAAAGAAAATTTTAAGTATTATTGAAGAAAATGAACTTGTAAAAATAGACGAATTACAAAAAATATTTGACGGTGTATCCGTTTCAACTTTGAGAAGAGATTTAAAGGAACTTGAAAAAAATAGAAAAATAGAATCTTTCTCTGGTGGAGCTTTTAAAAAAATATCTACAATTGGAGAAATACCGATTTCAACGAAAAATACATTAGAAAGTGAAAAAAAGGAAAAAATTGCTAGAATGGCATCTGAATTAATTGTAGATGGAGATACAATATATCTTGATTCAGGGTCAACATGTACAATGATTTTAAAATATATTATCGGAAAAAAAATTACGATTTATACTACGAATACAGATGTTTTTTCTATAAATGAAAATGTAATAGCTGATATATTTGTGCTTGGAGGTAGATATAATCCCATCACTTCTTCATTAACTGGCCCATTTACAGAAGATTTATTAAAAAACCTATATTTTAATAAATCGTTCTTAGGAGCTAATGGAATAGATGAAACATTAGGTGTTACAACACCTACTATAGAAGAAGCAACAAAAAAGAGAATGGTAAAAAGACATTCAGATCAAATTTATCTTGTATGTGACAGTTCTAAGTTTCATAAGTTATCAAATGTAAAAGCATTTGATTTAGATGATGTAATTGTAATTTCGGATAAAAATGATACAAAATTAAATGAAAAAGTTTCAATAATTACTGAATTATAGATAGAAATTACAAAAAGCGAGTCACTAACAGTGTACTCGTTTTTAAAATAAGGAGAAGAAAGATGATATTTGGTAAATTTAAAGCAAAAAAAGTAGAAAATTATAATATTTGTTCCCCAATTAAGGGGAGTGTTATTGATATAACTAAAACAAATGATCCGTTATTTAAAGAAGAAGCATTAGGAAAAGGAGTAGGAATTATTGCTGAAGAAAATACTTTAGTATCTCCTGTAAATGGAGTAATAAAAACTTTTTTTCCTACTAAACATGCTATTGGTATTACTACAGATGATGGTGTAGACATTCTTATTCATGTAGGAATTGATACAGTTGAATTAAATGGAAAGTATTTTAATGCTTTAAAAGAGCAAGGAGACAAAGTAAAACAAGGAGATAAACTTTTGGAAGTTGACTTTGATGGTGTCAAAGAAAGTGGATATGATGCTACAGTTTTATTTGTCGTTACTAATTCTCAAGAATATTCTTCTGTAAAATCATGCGAAGGGAATAAAACGATAACTGATACTATTATTGAAATTCATAAATAGGAGCATTTATATGGAAAAGTTATTATGTCCAAGTATGATGTGTGCAGATTTTGCATCATTAAAAACGGAAATTGAAAATCTAGAAAAGGGTGGAATAGATATCTTTCATTTAGATGTCATGGATGGAAGTTATGTACCAAACTTTGGAATGGGACTACAAGATATTGAATATATCTGCAAGACAGCCACAAAACCATGTGATGTTCATCTAATGATTGAAGAACCAGCAAAATATGTAGAAAAGTTTGCTAAACTAGGAGCGAAAATCATCTATATTCATCCAGAAACAGATCCACATGCCTGTAGAACATTACAAATGATCAAGGGTGCAGGAGCCAAAGCAGGGATTGCAGTGAATCCAGGGACAACCTTTGAAACAGTAAAGGATTTACTTTATTTATGTGACTATGTAATGTTGATGAGTGTGAATCCAGGATTTGCAGGACAAAAATATTTAGATTTTGTAACACCAAAATTTAAAAAGTTTGTAGAAGAAGCAAAGAACTATGGAGGATATGATGTCATGATCGATGGAGCATGTTCGCCAGAGAAAATAGAAATGTTGTCTAAAATAGGAGTTAAGGGATTTATTTTAGGAACAAGTGCTTTATTTGGAAAAGGAAGAAGTTATCAAGAAACTATCAAAGAATTAAGAGGATTATAAAAATGAAAATAGGAATTGGAAATGATCATGTAGCAGTAGAATACAAAAAAGAAATCAAAAAATATATAGAAGAAAAATATGGATATGAAGTAGTCAACTATGGAACAGATAGTACAGAAAGATTCAACTATCCTGTATCAGGAGAAGCAGTAGCAAATGCAGTGGTAAATGGAGAAGTAGATAAAGGAATCGTTATTTGTGGAACAGGAGTAGGGATCTCATTAGCGGCTAATAAAGTCAATGGAATTAGATGTGTAACATGTAGTGAACCCTATAGTGCACTTTTATCACGACAACATAACAATACAAACATGTTAGCCTTTGGGGCAAGAGTTGTAGGAATTGAACTTGCAAAAATGATCGTAGATGCATGGCTATCAGGTGAATACGAAGGTGGAAGACACCAAGTACGTATTGATATGTTAAAAGAAATTGAAGAAAAACAAAAAAATAAATAATTAATTGAATCAATAGCATTATTTATAACATGCACCGATATTTTTCCTCTCTTAAATATCACATAAATAATGCAATATAAAATTTATTAAAAAACTCTTTGTAATGAGTACATTACAGAGAGTTTTTTTACTTTTCTAATTGACTTGTACAGTGTGGGCAACGAGATGCTTTAATAGAAATTTCACTTTGACAATAAGGACAAATCTTCTTTGTCGGTTTTTCTTCTACTGGTTTTTCAGTTTTAGATCTTAACTTGTTCATTGCTTTAACAATCATAAAGATGACAAAAGCCATAATAATGAAGTTAAGTAAACCAGTAATAAATAAACCATAATTGACAGTAGATGCCCCTGCTGCTTGAGCAGCAGCTAATGTTTTGTATGTATTTCCATCTAAAGCAATAAATAGATTAGAAAAATCGATCTTACCTGTAACTAAACTTAAAATAGGCATAATGATGTTTTCTACAAGAGAAGTGACTAATGAATTAAAAGCACCACCGATAATAACCCCAACAGCTAAATCAATCATGTTGCCTTTTAAGGCAAATTCTTTGAATTCTTTTAACATTATATTGATCTCCTTTTTCTTTATTATAAGAAAAAGAAAAAAGACATCAAGATGCCTTTTATGTTATTCTTATTTGGGAGGATAAGAATAATATAGAAAGATAATAGAGGGAATATGAATAGTAAAATCTATTTTCTTTCTACAGATTTAATATATAAATAAAAAATAGTTAAAAAAAGTTACAAATGTAAAAAAATATGTGATTTGTTATCACAAATTTATATAAGCATAAAGATGAATTTAGTGTATAATATTGTAGAATAGGGGAGGATGACATGAAAAATTTATTTTATAGATTATTAATATATTTAGATAGCGCCAATGAAACAGATACAAATTATAACATTGCCTGGTATATGGCACATCATATTTCAGAAGTAGCTCATATGGGAATTTCTAAACTTGCGAGCGAATGTTTTGTGTCTCCAGCAACCATTTCTCGTTTTTGTAGAACACTTGGTTATGAAAATTATGCTCATTTAAAACAAGAGTGTGCGTGGTTTAGTTCAACATCAAGAAAGTTTAATAATTTAATTAATGTTCCTTTAGATATGATGAAAGATCATCCAGAAGAAAGTACAGCTTATTATAGCCAACAAATTTGTACATCTTTAAATCAACTTTCTTCTTATTTAGATTGGAATGTAATCGATGAGGTTTTAAAACTGATTCATGATAGTGATAACGTAGCTTTTTTTGGAACACAGTTTTCACATTCTGTTGCTTTACATTTTCAAACTGATTTATTGATGTTAGAGAAGTTCACAATGGCTTATATGGAACAAACAAGTCAGCTTCAATGTGCTAAGGAGTTAGATGAAAATAGTGTAGCTATTATCTTAACAGTAAGTGGTCATATTTTTAATGGGAGTCAAAAGATGATTTCATATATTAAAAAATCAAATGCGAAAGTTGTTGTGATTACCAATGATAAGAGCTTTGATTTTGGTTTTGAACCAAATTATATTATTGAAATAGGTGATTCAAAATATAAAAAAACAGGTAAACATAATTTACTTACAACAATGGAATTAATGTCACTTAGATATTATTCTATTTATTATCCTGATGTAAAAGATAATATTATTGAATAGGAGATACATATGAGAGAAATAACATGTTCAACAATTACAGATGCAATTAAAAAAATGTGTATAGAAGCAGCAACTATTTTACCTCAAGATGTTGAAAAAGCATTATCACAAAAACATGATGAAGAAGATAGTGCACTTGCCCAAAAAACATTACAAGTATTAATGGATAATGCAAAGTTGGCACAAGAAAAACAAATGCCTATTTGTCAAGATACAGGAATGGCTTTTGTTTATGTGACAATGGGACAAGAAGTACATATTACAGGTGGCAGTTTAAATGAAGCAATTCAAGAAGGAGTAAGACAAGGATATACAGAGGGGTATTTAAGAAAATCAGTTGTTAAAGATCCTTTGTTTGAACGTACTAATACAAAAGATAATACTCCAGCAATTATTTATTATGATATTGTTGAGGGGGATACTTTTCATATTACTTTAGCGCCTAAAGGATTTGGTTCAGAAAATATGAGCCAAATTAAGATGTTAAAACCAAGTGATGGACTTCAAGGAATTAAGGATTTTGTGATGAAAGTGGTCAATGATGCAGGACCAAATGCCTGCCCACCAATGGTTATTGGTGTAGGTATTGGAGGTTCTTTTGATAAAGTGACAATGCTTGCTAAAAAGGCCATGATTCGTGAAATTGGAAGTCATCATTCAGATCAAAGATATGCTTCTTTAGAAGATGAATTATTACAAATGATCAATGAAACAGGAATTGGCCCTGCTGGTTATGGAGGAAAGACAACAGCTCTTTCTTTAAATATTGAAACTTTCCCTACACATATTGCAGGAATGCCAGTCGCTGTTAGTATTTGTTGTCATGTCTCACGTCATAAGGAGGTTTCGTTATGATTTATTTAGAAACACCATTAACAGTTGATAAAATTAAACAGCTAAAAGCTGGAGATGAAGTTTTTTTAAGTGGAACGATTTATACAGGAAGAGATGCTGCTCATAAAAGATTGATTCAATTATTGGATGAAGGAAAAGAACTTCCTTTCAATATCCAAGATCAAACGATTTTTTATGTTGGCCCAACACCTTCAAAACCAGGTCAAGTATTTGGCAGTGGTGGACCAACTACTTCAGGAAGAATGGATGCTTATTCACCTAGACTTATTAAACTTGGCTTACATGCGATGATTGGTAAAGGGTATCGAAGTGATGCAGTTAAAAAAGCCATTGTTGACTATCATGGCGTTTATTTTGGTGCTATTGGTGGTGCTGGAGCGATGATGTCTTCATGTATAGAAGAATGTGAAGTGATTGCTTTTGATGATTTAGGACCGGAAGCAATTCGTAAGTTAAAAGTTAAAAATATGCCATTAGTTGTAGTGATTGATCATTTAGGAAATGATTTATATGAAATTGGTAGAAAAAACTATTTAAAAAAGGATTGTAAGTAGTATCTATATTTTCTATAATAGCGATACATTAATAGAGGTGAAAAAAAGAAATGGGATTATTTAAGAAAAAAACAGATTATAGTTATTACAGTTCTTATAGTAGTTCAAGAAGACGTTTAAAAGTAGGACGTACTGTGATTGCTGTAATTGCAGCAGTGGTTGTTATTTTAGGAATTATTATTTATTTTAATTTTAATAGAATTCAATTTTTGATGAAAGGTTACTCTTGGTCAACAACTAGTGAATTAGTAAAATCATTTGATAATGATGAAGAAAAAGAATTGTTATCACATGATGAGATGAAACATATTTTAAAATGGATCGATAATTCAAATAAAGTAGCTCTTTATGATGAATATGAACAATTCTATTCTTTACATAAAGATATGAATTATGAAGATATCGTTGATGTTGTTAATTATATTTTTGAAAATCAAGCGCCTTCATTAAAATCAATGGGTTATAGTGAAAAAACAATTTGGTCAATGTTAAAAGATGGTGCTGGTAAAAGTGATCTTCAATTTTTAATAGACAATAAACTTACAAATAGTCAAACAGCTCCTTTTAGAAAAGTAAAAGGATATGATTTAAAGAAAATCAATGATTATATAGCACAATATAATACTGTTAAAGATTATAATTATGCTGTTAATATTGTTAATTATCCATTTATTGTTTCAAGTAATGGTCAAACAAATGCTAAATATAATATTGCCAATCCAGATGATTATTTAACTCTTGTAAAAAAAGGATTCTATTTAAATGATTATGAACCAAAAGATTTAGTAGAATTAGATAGTGAATATGTAGCGCCAACATGTGATCATCCACAACTTAGAAAAGTTGCAGCCGAAGCTTTAGTTAAAATGATCAAAGATGCTAAAAAAGAAGGTATGTATTTATTATTAAATAGTGGTTATCGTTCATATGAAGAACAAGAAAAAATCTATCAAGAAACTGAACAAAAATATGGTGGTGCTTATGCTGCTGAATATGTAGCTACTCCAGGAGCAAGTGAACATCAAACAGGACTTGGTATTGATATGACTTCTCAAAGTGTCGTTGATAAACAAAGACTTGTCTTTGGAGATACAACAGAATATAAATGGGTTGTTGAAAACTGTGCAAAATATGGATTTATTGTTCGTTTTACAGAAGGAACGGATGGTATTACAGGAATTTCTCATGAACCATGGCATTTACGTTATGTAGGTAAAAAAGTGGCTAAGGAAATTAAAGATCAAAACTGGACGTTAGAAGAGTATTGTTTATATAAAAACGTTATTCCAAAATTTAAGAAAGATTAAAAATCTAGAGTTTTCTCTAGATTTTTATATAGAGTAATTATGAAAACATTAATCACAACATTAAATTCAAAATTTATCCATAAATCATTAGCGTTAAGACTTCTTTATGTAGCTTGTAAAGATGATCATGATATTGATTTTAAAGAATATACCATTAAAGATGATTTAAATCATATCGTAGATGATCTTTTATCAATGGATTTAGATATTCTTTGTTTAAGTGTCTATATTTGGAATGTGGATCATATTCAAAAATTATGTCATTTATTAAAGGAAAGAAAACCAGAATTAAAGATTATTGTTGGTGGACCAGAGGTTACTTATGAAATAGATCATTTTTTAGATGAGTTTGAAATTGATTATATTATGGCTGGTGAAGGTGAAGTTGCTTTAAATCAATTATTGACAGCTTTGGAAAATAATGAAGAAGTCAAGCTTCAAGGTATTAGTACGAAAAAACATCGAGATCCACGCTTGATTCCACCAGTTGATTTAAGTTATTTAGAAACGTTAGAGTCTCCTTATTTATTAAAAAGAGACATGAAAGATATGAAAAATAGGATCTTATATTTTGAAACAAGTAGAGGATGTCCTTATCAATGTCAATATTGTTTATCTTCATTAGAAAAAGGATTAAGATTCTTTTCAATGGATTATTTAAAACAACAATTAAAAGCAATCTTAAATACAGATGTCAAAGTAATTAAGCTTTTAGATCGCTCGTTTAACGCTAAAACAGAACATGCTTTAGAAATATTAGACTTTGTTTTTAAAAACTGTCATCCAGGAGTACAATTACAATTTGAAATCAATGGGGATGTTTTAGATCAAAGAATTATTGATTTTATTAATGAAGAAGCACCTGATGGTTTACTTAGATTTGAAATCGGTATTCAATCAACTTATGAACCAACAAATAAAGTTGTTCAAAGATATCAAAACTTTGAACGTCTATGTGATGTTATTCGACAACTCCAACAAAATCATAAAATAGATTTTCATTTAGATTTAATTGCAGGATTGCCACTAGAGAACTTACAAAGATTCTCAAAATCATTTGATGATGTTTTTAGATTATATCCTAAGGAATTACAATTAGGGTTCTTAAAACTTTTAAGAGGAACAAGTTTAAGAAAAGAAGCTAATAAATATGGTTATATTTATGAAAAACATGCGCCTTATGAATTAATAGAGAGTCATGATTTATCTAAAGAAGATATTGAAAAAATACATTTAGCTGAAGATATGTTACAAAAATATTGGAATTCAGGAAGAATGCCAATAACAATGAATAAAGTCTTAAGGCAATGTAAGTCACCATTTTATTTCTTTTTAGATTTGGGTGAATTTTACCAAGCTCAACAGTTTAAATTCTTTGGTTTTCAATTAGATGAATTATTCCAATATATCAATCTTTATTTAAAAGAACAATATGAAGATGAATTAATAGAAGACTATTTAAGATTATCTAAAGTCAAACCTAAAAAATGGTGGAAGACAAGAATTGATAACGAAAAAGAAATCAAACATCGATTAATAGAAAAGCATCAATTAAATCAAGAAGATGTCTTTAGATATGGGATTGTTGAAAAATTAAAAGAAGATTATATTTTAGTAATTTATAAAAATTATCAAGTCCATGTAGAAAAATATCATATCTAATGAAATTAAATAAAAATTTCATTATACTATATATAGATAGGAGACTTTGTATGATTAAAAGTATTAGAAAAAGAGATGGGCGTTTAGTTGACTTTGAAGTAGACAAGATTGCTGGAGCGCTTTATAAAGCCTTTAGTGCATGTTTTGATAAAGTAGAATTAAAGAAAGTATATGCTATTGCTCATGATGTAGAAAAAAGATTAGAAGAAAAAGAAAGTACTTTACCAACAGTAGAACTTGTTCAAGATACAGTTGAAGAAATTTTAATTGAAGAAGGCTATGTAAGAGTAGCAAAGGCTTATATTTTATATCGTGATAAAAGAAGTCGTTCTCGTGATATGAAATCGATTTTGTTAGAAAGTATTGAAAATGAATCCAGTGATGATATTAATTTGTTTGATGTTTTTGAAAACTTAATGAATGATGCAATGGATAAAACAAGAAAAGAGGATTTAAAAAAGGTTTTTAAACTTTTAAAAGAATTGAACATTGATGAAGAAATCATCTATCAAAAAGTATCAGAAACTTTTGCAATGACAGATGAAACATTAAAATCAGTTATAAAATAATAAAAGGAACGAAAAGTTCCTTTTATTATTACCAAACTTCTTCAGCGATTTCTTTAACAAGTTTGACTTTATTCCATTGTTCTTCTTTAGTAAGTAAGTTTCCTTCTTCTGTTGAAGCAAAACCACATTGTGGAGACAGTGCTAATTGATTTAATGGAACATATTTTTCTGCTTCATGAATACGTTTAATAATTTCATCTTTGTTTTCAAGTTTAGCATCTTTAGAAGTCACAAGACCTAAGACAACTTTTTGATTTTGAATATAGCGAAGAGGTTCAAATCCACCAGCACGTTCACTATCATATTCTAAGAAGAAACCATCAACATGACAATTCCCAAATAATGTTTTAGCAACTGGTTCATATCCGCCTGAAGTAAACCATGTTGATCTAAAGTTGCCTCTACAAATATGCATTGTAATAACCATATCATCAGGTTTAGCTTCTAATGCGAGATTGATCATATCAACATATTTTTTAGCAAGTTCATCTACATCAATTCCTCTTGCTTTGTAAGCTTCTCTTTTTTCTTTTGAACAAAATTCTCCCCATGAAGTATCATCTAATTGAAGATAACGGCATCCAGCATTATAAAAAGCTTTGATTGCTTTTTGATAAGCATAGGCGATATCTTTTAATAAAACATCGTTATCTTGATATCTTTCAATAGGTTGATAGTTTTCTTCTCTAATACAACAAATTAAATGAAGCATTGAAGGAGAAGGGATACATTGTTTAACTTCTGTTTCTCCAGATACTCTTTGCATGAATTTAAAATGTTTTAAAAATGGATGATCTTCGGGAAAATCGATTTTATCCACAATTTCTAAAGTTTGACTTTTTGGTTGATGTCCTTTAAAGGCAATTGAAAAATGTTCGACGGCTACTTTTTCTACGCCTTTTAAATCCCATAGAAAATCTAAATGCCAAAAGGCTCTTCGAAATTCACCATCAGTGACAGCTTTTAAACCAACAGCTTTTTCTTCATTAACAAGATTTTCGATAGATTTATTTTCAACTTCTTCTAATTGTTGAAGTGTTATTTTACCTAAAGAAAATTCTTCTCTTGCTTGTTTAATTTCTTTATCTCTTAAAAAACTTCCAACAATATCATATTTATAAGGTGCGTTCATTTTTACTTCCTCCTTGTTGTTACTAAAAGTATAAAAAACATAAGTGATATTGTAAAATACATATTTTTCACTATTTGATATAGTTTAAAACTATATCAACTTTAAAAAATAACAAGATTTCTCTTGTTATTTAATAAATAAGTTATTTAAGTACCAATCTTTTTCTTCTTGAGTTAAGGCATCTTTAATATGATCGAAGGCATATTGTTGATATTCATTAATAGAAGCAATTTCATGATTTGATAAATAATCTAAATCTAGACCAGCAATATCAAATGGAACATAAGTGATCGGTTCAAATTTTAAGAAAGTACCATATTCATTTTCAGTATGTTTTACACATAAGAGTTCGTTTTCATGTCTAATACCATGACTACCTTCTACATAAACACCTGGTTCATCTGTTGTAATCATGCCTGGAACGATACATGCTTCATGACCATATAAGCTTTTTGGACGAAGTCCATTAGGTCCTTCATGAACATTTAAGAAATGACCAACACCATGCCCTGTTCCACAACGATAATCTAAATCATAATCATAGATAACACCACGAGCTAAAATATCTAAGTTGGCACCAGTTGTTACACCTTCAATAAAATGCGCATTTTGTAATCTAAACATGGCTTTTAAAGCAATTGTGAAATCTTTTCTTTCTGCTTGCGTCATTTCACCTAAAACGAATGTTCTAGTGATATCTGTTGTTCCTGTTAAGTATTGTCCACCACTATCAATTAATAATAGATGTGAAGCTTCTACTTTAGAATATTGTTTTTCTGTTGGATGATAATGCATTAAAGCTGCATTTTCACGATATGCACAAATGGTTGTAAAGGAAATATCTTTGAAATTTGGTTGTTGTTTTCTAAATTCTAAAAGTTTATTAGAGATAGAAAGTTCATCCATTTCTATTTTTCCAATATTTGTTTTTAACCAATACATAAATTTAGTAACAGCAATACCATCATGTAAATGAGCATCTTTTGTCGCTTTGATTTCTGTATCGTTTTTAATTGATTTAAGTAATTGACTTGGATTTGTTTGATCGATGACATTATCTATATTAATAGAATTAACTAATGTATAGTTTACTGATTTTGTATCTAAAAGAACTTTACCATTGATATTTTTAACATCTTCATAAATATCAAAATAATCTTTAACTTTAATTTGATCTTTTAATAATTCATCAATGACTTCTTGACTTACAGCTTCTTTTCTTAAATAAAGGTATGCTTTTTCTTTTTCAATTAAAGCATACGCTAAAGCAACAGGGTTGCATAAAACATCATTACCGCGAATATTAAAGATCCAAGCAATATCATCTAAAGTTGTCACTAAATGATATTTCGCATCTTTCATTTCTTCTCTAATGATTTCTAATTTTTCTTTTCTAGAAGCACCACAATATTTTGTATCATATAAATAAACTTCTTCATGGGAAAGTTCAGGACGCTCTTGCCAAATAAGATCTACAAGATCTTCATTGGCTTGAATGGTATTTGTGAAAAGACATTGATTATAGGGCATTACGCGCCCATCAAAACCAATGGTTGCTTCTGGATATTTTTCAACATATTCTTTAATAGTAGGAACACCCGGTGTACGCATTTTCATTAATTGAATACAACTACCGGCAAGTTCTTTTTCTGCTTGAATAAAATAACGACCGTCTGTCCATAAATAAGCTTCCTCTTGTCTTACGATAAGAGTTCCAGCAGAACCGCTAAATCCAGACATATAATGACGAGCTTCAAAGTAACTTCCTACATATTCACTTTGATGAAAATCACTGGTTGGAATGATATAAAGATCGATTCCTCTTTCTTTCATAAGTTGTCTTAATTTTGTAATTCTTTGATTTATCATAATGACCTCCTAAGTTCTTTCATTTTAACATTTACATTCAAGAATGAAAAGGCTTAGAGATGAATAAAAAATTAGGAATGAATCTTGCTAAAAGTGGCATGACGCTAAGGTTTTGGCGGATTTATGCAAATGTTAAAATTTGTCTATTGACAAATATTGAAAAGTGGGAGTAGAATAACGTGCGAAATAAAGAATAAGGTATGTATTGCAAGCGCCACATCTCTAGGAAGTGACATGAACAACACAAAAATAGGGGAGGTGCTTTTATTTTTACATACATTCTTTAAAGAGGATTTTTGATAAATTCTTATAAATTCGTCATAAATTTATCATAAAGAGTGCTTTTGAAAGCTATATCTGTTGAATTTTAAAAGAATGAGAGTACAATTATCCTCGACAAGAAGAAGGGGGAAAATAAGATGGATGATATTATTCAAAAGTTAATAGAATTCGATCGCCAATGCGTAGAAAAAGTAGAACTTGCGAAAAAGAAAAAAGCGGAAGCTCAATCAAGTATGATGTCGCAAAAGTCTACAATTTATAGTGAGTATATTGATAGTCAACAAGATCAAGTTGAAAAGCATAAACAAGATCTATTGAATAAGAATAAAGAAGAAGCACAATTACAAGAAAATGAATTTCATAAATCAATGAAAAATATGGAAGATTTATTTACTCGAAATAAAGATAAATGGGTAGATGAAATCTTTACAAGATGTACTAAATAGAAGGTGTAAAGATGTCTTTATCTTCAAATGCCTTATGTGCAAAAGCTAAAGCAATGTATGGTGGGCGTTTAAATAAGAATGTTTATCTTGATTTAACAAGAAAACAAACAATTGGAGAAGTTGTTTCTTATTTAAAATCTCAAACAAGTTATGCAGATGCTTTAAAAGATATTAATATTAGACATGTTCATCGTGGTCAAATAGAAGATTGTTTAAATCAAGAATATTATCATCGTTGTGCGAAGTTGATGAAATATTCACCTAAGTCTGATGAAGATTTTTATCTATTTGAAATTATTGGAGTAGAAATTAATTTAATTATGGATAAACTTGTTTCTTTACAAGCAAAGGAACAATATAGCTTTAATTTATCAATTCCTACTTATTTAGCGAAAAAGACAAGTTTTAATATTGATGGATTAGTAAACATTGAATCATTCAAAGATCTTTTACAATATCTTTCAAAAACAAGATATTATAAAGTTCTTAAAGAAATTGATTTCTCTGTCCCATTTGATGTTAAAGAAGTTCATATGTGCTTACAATCACTTTATTATGAAAACATTGTTGAAACAATTAAAAAACACTTCAAAGGAAGTGTTCAAAAAGATTTATTAAATATTTTCTATACTTCTATTGAATTAAAGAATATTTCAAAAATCTATCGTTATAAACAATATTTCCATGAATCAGAAGATTCAATCAGAAGTTCACTCTTTTTACAATATTCAAGATTGCCAAAAGATATGATGAATCGTTTAATTAGTGCAAGCGGTCCTAAAGAAGTATTATCTTTATTATCAACTTCTAAATATAACTTCTATATGGATGATAAAGAATTTGCCTATATCGAATATTATGCAGATAGTATTCAATATAATATCGCAAAAAGATACATGCGTTTTTCAAATAGTGCACCACTTGTTTATATGACTTATTGTATTTTACAAAGAATAGAAATAGACAATTTGAAACATATTATTGAAGGTATTCGTTACAATCAACCTGTTTCAAAAATTGAAAATACATTAATCTATGCATAGGAGGGGGAAAAATGATTAAAAATACACATTTATATAACATTGTTTTCTCTAGAGATGATTATATGGAAGTTTTGATGAAACTTGAAAATCATCAAGATTCTATTTATCCAGTTAAAGCGAAGAAAGTGATTTCTAATTTAGATCATGCGACTTCTATGGAAGATAGAAATCCATATAACGAAGTATTAGACGAACTTTATAATGTGATGGATGTCTTACATATTGAAAGAGTAGATCGACCTGTTCAAAGTGCATTTTTAAATGTTCGTGAAATTTTAGATTATATTTCAGAAATTCATCAAAAATTAGATGATATTAATGAAATAAAAAGAGGAATTAAAAAAGATTATTATGAAAATCAAGAAGCGATTGAATTAATTTCATGTTTGCATAGAGATCGTATTTCTATTGATGATATTCATGAATTAAAATATGTAGCTTTAAGATTTGGTAAATTACCTTTATCACAAATAGAAAAGATTAAATATTTTGATAGTTATCCATTTGTTTATCAAGAATTATCACATAGTGATCAATTTGCTTGGGTTGTTTATGGTGGCGTTGAACATAGTATCGGTGAAATTGATAATATTTTCTCCTCTATGAATTTTGAAGAAGTAAAACTTCCACAATTTGCTCATGGTAAAATGGAAGAAGCTGTAGCTGAATTAAAAGCTGAAAATAAAACAATGGAAGCTTATCTTCAAGAACTTGATCAACGTATTGAAAAAGTAAAAGAAGATAATGAAGAACAACTATTAGGTGATTTTTGGAAAGCTTATCGTTTAAAAGAATTATATAAAAAAGGAAAATACGTTGTTGATTTAAAAACTAAAGCAGCAATTTATGCTTTCAGTTCATTGAGTAAAGATGAAATAGAAGGAATTGTGAATATTCCTGGACTTACAATTCATGAACTTCCTATTGATACTTATCAAGATCAAGGAGTTGAAGGTCCTGTTTATGTTGAAAACAATGCATTTTTCCAACCGTTTGAATGTTTATTTACATTTAAACCAGGAGAAAAATTTGATCCAACTATTTTAGCTGGTGTTGTGACGATGATTTCAGCATTTGTTTTACTTGGTGATTTAGGTGTTGGTATTTTATGTATCCTATTATCACTTGTTGCTAGGGGTAACATCGGTAAGTTACTACAACGTGTAGGAGTTGCTGTTACAATAGGAGGACTATTAAGTGGAACAGTCTTCTATAGTATGTCACTTTATGATTCAATCTTTGTTGTAGGTACAAATTATGCAATGAAAATTGGACTATTCTTTGTTATAAACATTGCGGTATTATTAGTTTGTAGCTTAGTGAAAAAAGTGACAAAAAGATCAATAAAGAGTAAAGGGGGACTGTCATGGCAATAGCGAAATTAAACTTGGTTAGCCTTGATTTTGATAAAGACAATTGTAATGATGTGTTACTTGAGCTTTATCAAAGAGATGATTTTCATCCCGAGCTAGCAAGCAAGTTTACGGATAGTGTTGCTGGTCTTTCAGCTTACAACAATGACAATCTTTACGAAGAATTGTTATCAAGAATTGAAGAAATGAAAACAAAATATCATTTTGAAGTTCCTGAAGTTGAAACAGATTCGCAACTTAATGTATTTAGAGCTAAAGAATTTTTAGATGATTTATTTTTAGATATTGACCGTATTGATGCTGTTAAAAAAGAATTGACAAAGATGATTGAAGAAAATGATGAAGCCATCATTACTTTGAATCATGTTGAAGGTTCTAATATTGACTTTGATCAATTATTTGGAACACAATATTTAAAAATAAGATTCGGTAAACTTCCTCTCAATAATGAAGGAAAGTTAGAGTATTATGAAACATTACCATTTGTTTATAAAGCATTTCAAAGAGATGATAAATATGTATGGTGTATGTATATGACGACACCTACAGATGCTCCTGAAGTGGATAATGTTTTTACATCACTTTATTTTGAAAAAATCCATATTCCTGAATTCGTTCATGGTTCATGTGAATTAGCTGAAAAAGAAATTCAAAATGAATCTGATTCAGCTAAACAATATAGCCAAGATTTACAAAATAGAATTGATAAAACAATTTCAGAAAATATGGAAGAATTAACACGTATTTATAGTGTTGCTAAAAAATTAAATTCAGTTTATGCAATGCAAAAATATATTGTTAAATTAGGTGATAAATTAAATGTTCATGGATTTGTCCCTAAGAATGATTTAGATAATTTCAAAAACACTTTTGAAATTATCGATGGAGTTAAAATTGAAGTTTTACCTGCTACATCAGATGTACGTTTAGATCCACCAACAAGACTTAAAAATTCATGGTTTGCAAGACCATTTAGAATGTTCGTCGAAATGTATGGTGTACCTCGTTACAATGATGTAGATCCAACATTATTAGTTGCTATTTCATATACTTTATTATTTGGTATTATGTTTGGTGACTTAGGACAAGGTATTATTCTTTCTTTAGTAGGCCTTGTTGCTGAAAAGAAATTTAATTTAAAATTAGGTGGCGTGGGAGTTCGTTTAGGTATTTCCAGTGCAATCTTCGGTGTATTCTTTGGTTCATTCTTTGGAAATGAAGAAATCTTATCTGAATATTTCAAAGGTTTCTCATTCTTTAATGCAATGTCACCAGAAAATACAATGACATTATTAATGGCTGCCATTGGGCTTGGTATTGTCTTAATTCTTGTTTCAATGACATTCAATATTATTTTGAACTTTAAAAAGAAAAATATGGGTGAAGCGATTTTAAGCCAAAATGGTTTATGTGGTGTTACATTCTATGTAGCTGTTATTAGTGCAGCACTTGGAATGCTTACAGGAATACATTTTGTAAATATTTTCTATATTTTAATTTTAATTGTTTTACCACTTATCTTAATGTTCTTAAAAGAACCGTTAATTAGAAAATTAGAAGAACATGGTGAAATGTTCCCAAATGGTTTTGGAGCATTCTTTGTTGAAGGATTCTTCGAATTATTTGAAGTAGTCTTATCATTTATTACAAACACAATGTCATTCTTGCGTGTCGGGGGATTCGTTTTATCACATGCTGGTATGATGCTTGTTGTTTATACTCTTGCTGAAATGGTAGGAGGATTTGGTGAAATCATCGTCTTGATTTTAGGAAACGTTTTCGTAATGTGTCTTGAAGGATTGATTGTTGGTATTCAAGTATTACGTCTTGAATTCTATGAAATGTTTTCACGTTATTATGAAGGAAATGGAATTCCATTTAAAACTATTAAGGAAGATTAAATTCAAGGAGGAAATTTATTATGACAGTATTAGAAATTTTATTACCATTAGTTGCAGTAGTTTTATTAACATTACCATTAATTAAAGTATTTACAGGAAAAGTATCAGCTCAAAGTGCTAAAAGAAGATTAGGTGTTCATATCAGTGGTTTCGCTGGTGCAGTCGTTTTATGTTTATTAGTTGCTATGTCAAATTCAAGTGTATTTGCAGCAGGTGAAGTTGCTACAATCACTGGTACAATTGCTCAAGGTTTAGGATTCTTAGCAGCATCTTTATCAACTGGTTTCTCTGCTTTAGGTGCAGGTATTGCCGTTGCAGCAGCAGCTCCAGCAGCTATTGGAGCTTTCTCTGAAAATGAAAAGAACTTTGGTAAATCATTAATCTTCGTTGCCTTAGGTGAAGGGGTTGCAATCTATGGTTTATTAATCTCTATCTTAATTATCAACAAAATCTAATTTAGAGAGTGATTTTTTATGAAATTTTATTTAATAAGTGACAATGTCGATACTGAAATGGGTTTAAGACTGGTTGGTATTGAAGGAGAAGTTGTTCATAAAAGACGTGATTTTCTTGAAGTTTTGGAAACAAAAATGAAAGATAGATCCATAGGTGTGATTTTAATTACAACGAAATTAATTGAATTAGCTCCTGATGTTATTTCTGAAATAAAATTAAAACAACAAAAACCATTGCTTGTAGAAATTCCTGATAGACATGGAAATTCTAAAATTGGTGAAACGATTGATAGATATGTTTCAGAAGCAATTGGAGTTAAGTTATAGGAGAAAGTGCTATGCAAAAAAAAGATCAAGTCTTTCTTTATATCAAAGATGAAATTGAAAAAATTTCATCAGCTGAAGAAAAAGAAATTTTAGATGAAGCAAAAGCAATTGAACAAGAAGCTTATAACCAATTAAGAGGTGAAGCTGAAATTGATGCTAAGCATCAATTAGATAAAGAATTAGCAGAAATTTCTTCTAAAGCAAGTATTGAAGCTTCAGCTCAATTAGAAGAAAGATTAAAAAAATTAGTTGAAAAAAGAGAAGAATATGTTAATACAATTTTTACAGAAGTAAAAAATAAACTTGTTGAATTTGTAAATAGTTCTAATTATCTTGAATATCTTACAAGTCATGTAAAAGCAGTAAGTGATGAATATCAAATGACTGATTGTGTTTTATGTGTAAGAAAAGAAGATTTAAAATATGCTGATGATTTAAAGAAAGCATATGCTTTACCAATTGAAGTTGAAGAAGGTCAACAAATTCAATTAGGTGGATTCATTATTGAAAATAAAACAACAAATGTTGTCGTAGATGAATCATTAGACTCAAATTTAGAAGCTCAAAAAGATTGGTTCTATAAGACTTCTGGATTGATGATTAAATAGGGGGATTAAAGATGAGTGAAAATGTAATTTATTCTATTAATGGTCCCGTTGTTAAAGTAAAAAATGCCAAAGACTTTTCAATGTTAGAAATGGTTTATGTTGGTCATGCTAAATTAATGGGTGAAGTTATCTCAATTTCTAAAGATTTAACAACTATCCAAGTATATGAAACAACAACTGGTTTAAAACCAGGAGAACCTGTTATTTCTACAGGATCACCAATTTGTGTTACATTAGGTCCTGGTATTTTAAGAAATATCTTTGATGGGATTGAACGTCCTTTGCAAGCCATTGCTGAACAATCAGGTGCTTTTATTGAAGCCGGAAGCGATGTTGATTCACTTGATGTTGAAAAATTATGGGACGTTACAATGAAAGTAAAAGTAGGAGATGTTTTAAAAGGTGGAGACATCTATGCAACATGTCCTGAAACAGATTTAATTGAACACAGATGTATGCTTTCACCACTTTTAAGTGGTAAAGTTGTTGAAGTAAAAGAAAATGGTCAATATAAAATCAATGATGTCGTAATGAAAATTGAAGATGAACATGGTCAAATTCATGAATGTACATTATGTCAAAAATGGCCAATTAAACAAGCACGTCCAACTCTAGAACGTTTACCAATTTCTATTCCTTTAGTAACAGGACAACGTGTTATCGATACATTATTCCCAATCGCTAAAGGTGGAACTGCTGCTATTCCAGGTGGTTTCGGTACTGGTAAAACAATGACACAACACCAAATTGCTAAATGGTGTGATGCCGATATTATCATTTATGTTGGTTGTGGAGAACGTGGAAACGAAATGACTCAAGTTCTTGAAGAATTTAGTGAGTTGATTGACCCTAAGAGTGGTAAACCATTAACTGATAGAACTGTCTTAATTGCGAATACTTCAAACATGCCAGTTGCCGCACGTGAAGCAAGTATTTATACAGGAATTACTTTAGCTGAATATTATCGTGATATGGGATATCACTGTGCAATCATGGCCGATTCTACTTCACGTTGGGCTGAAGCGTTACGTGAAATCTCTGGTCGTCTAGAAGAAATGCCAGCTGAAGAAGGATTCCCAGCTTACTTACCATCACGTTTATCACAATTCTATGAACGTGCTGGATACATGAAAACTTTAAATGGACAAGAAGGTTCTGTTTCAATCATCGGTGCCGTATCACCACAAGGGGCAGACTTCTCAGAACCAGTTACACAAAATACAAAACGTTTCGTAAGATGTTTCTGGGCCTTAGATAAAGCCTTGGCTTATGCTCGTCACTATTTCGCAATTAACTGGACACAATCTTATAGTGATTATGTTTATGATCTTGAAAAATGGTATGACCAAAATGTTGGTTCTGATTTCGTCAGTGATCGTCAACAACTTTCATTCATTCTTGCTGAAGAATCAAGATTAAATGAAATTGTTAACTTAATGGGACCTGATGTATTACCAGAAGATCAAAAATTAGTGATGGAAATCGCAAAAGTGGTTCGTGTTGGTTATTTACAACAAAATGCCTTCCATAAGGATGATACATACGTACCACTTGCTAAACAATTAAAGATGATGGATGTTATCTTATATTTAAATAAAAAATGTCAAGAAGCTGTTGCTCAAGGTAAAGTTGTTCGAGCAATTAGTGAAACTGGTATTTTTGAACAATTAATTAAAATGAAATATGATATTCCAAATGATCATATTGAAAAATTAGATACTTATTATCAAGATATTGATAATGCATTAAAATCTGTAGCGTAGGAGGAAATAAAAATGGCACTACAATATGTAGGATTAAATGAAATCAATGGATCATTAGTCGTTTTAGATCACGTAAAAGGTGCCTCTTACGACGAAATGGTTGAAATTCAATTAAAAAATGGGACAACACGTTCTGGACGTGTTGTCCAAATTGAAGGTGAAAAAATCGTTGTCCAAGTATTTGAAGGAACAAATGATTTATCACTAGAAAATACAAAGACTAAATTATTAGGTAGACCAATGGAATTACCTGTTTCTAAAGAAATTTTAGGACGTGTCTTCAATGGTGCTGGTAGACCAATCGATGGTTTAGGTGAAATTTATGCAGAAGAAATGATGGATATCAATGGTTTACCATTAAATCCAGTAAGCCGTGTTTATCCACGTAACTACATCAATACAGGTATTTCATCAATTGACTGTCTTGCTACATTAATTCGTGGACAAAAATTACCAATCTTCTCTGGTTCAGGTTTACCACATGACCGTTTAGCTGTACAAATCGTTAAACAAGCAAAAGTTGCTGACGAATCAGGAAAAGGTTTCGCCATTGTCTTTGCGGCAATGGGTGTTACAAATGACGTTGCAAACTACTTTAAACGTAGCTTTAAAGAAGCAGGAGTTATGGAAAGAGTTGTTATGTTCTTAAACTTATCAAATGATCCAATCATTGAACGTACATTAACTCCACGTTGTGCTTTAACTGCTGCTGAATATTTAGCTTATAAACAAAATATGCACGTATTAGTTATCTATACAGATATTACTTCCTATTGTGAAGCGTTACGTGAATTCTCTTCAAGTAAAGGAGAAATTCCTGGACGTAAAGGTTATCCAGGTTACTTATATTCTGACTTAGCTTCTTTATATGAAAGAGCTGGTATTATTAAAGGGGCAGAAGGTTCTGTAACACAAATCCCTATTTTAACAATGCCTAACAATGATATTACTCATCCAGTTCCTGACTTAACTGGATATATCACAGAAGGACAAATTACTCTATCACCTGAATTAAACTCAGCCGGTATTTATCCACCAGTTGATGTTTTACCATCACTTTCACGTTTAATGAAAGATGGTATCGGTGAAGGGTATACACGTGGCGATCATCAAGACATCGCCAACCAATTATTTGCATGTTATGCCCACGTACAAGATGTTAAATCATTAACATCAGTAATTGGTGAAGATGAATTATCTCCATTAGATAAACAATATTTATCATTTGGTAAACTATTTGAACAACATTTCTTAAATCAAGGTTTCGATGTCAATAGATCAATTGAAGAAACATTAGATTTAGGATGGGATTTAGTTTCAGTTTTACCTAGAGAAGCACTTGATCGTCTAGATAACAAATTATTAGATGAACATTATGATCACGATCGTGCTGTAAAACGTTTCCATATTAAAGAAAAATCAATCATCAAAGAATTACAAGAAGCAGGTGATTAATTATGGCTTTAAAAGTTGTTCCAACAAAAGGAAATTTAATTTCTACAAAGAAACAATTACAATTAGCTGTTCTTGGATATGATCTATTAGATAAGAAAAGAAACGTTCTTATTAAAGAAATGATGTCATTATTAGATGATGTTAAAATGGTCAGAGATGAAATTACGGAAGCTTATCAAAATGCTTACGATGCTTTACAAGAAGCAAATATTTCTTTAGGGTTGATTAGTGACTTAGTTACAGCAACACCTATTGATTATGGAATCAGTATTGCTTATCGAAGTGTTATGGGTGTAGAAATTCCTAAAATTACTTATCATAAACAACCAATGGTATGTAGTTATAACATGGATCGTTCTAATTCAAAAGTAGACTATGCTTATGAATGTTTCTATCGTGTTAAAGAATTGACTGTTGTTTTAGCAGAAGTTGAAAACTCAGTTTATCGTCTAGCAAATACCATTAGAAAAACACAAAAACGTGCGAATGCCTTAAAAAATATTTCAATTCCACGTTTTGAAGAAACAATTAAATTTATTAGTGAATCTCTTGAAGAAAAAGAACGTGAAGAATTTTCAAGACAAAAAGTTATAAAAAATCAAAAGCATTAATTTTAATGCTTTTTTTGCAAATTATAAAAAAATTAACACTCTGATAAAAAAATATGATATTATTATGCTGTTGAATTATTAAATAATCAAAGAAGGTGTAAATATGAGTATTGAAATTAAAGGAGTCATCATTGGAGAGGGAAAACCTAAAGTATGTGTTCCTATCGTAGAAAGCCATGATGAAGCGATTCTAAATAAATTAAAAGAATTTAATGAATTAGAAGTGGATATGATCGAATTAAGAATAGATTTTTATGAAAATATTCATCAAGAAGATGCATTAAGAAATTTATTTTTAAATATTGCTGCCTTACAAATACAAAAACCAGTTATTCTAACAATTCGTACAGCTGCAGAAGGTGGAGAAGTTGAAATTGATCCAAAAGATTATTTCAATGTTTATAAATTAGCAGTTGAAGCAAATGCATTTGATATTTACGATGTTGAATTAGCGTTAGGAACAAATATGGCAATTGAATTAAGAACACTTATTCATGATGCTGGTAAATATATGTTGATGTCAAGTCATAACTTTGATAGAACACCAGAAGTTGATTCATTGATGCAAAAATTTAGATCAATGGATTCTTTAGAAGCAGATATTATGAAGGTAGCAGTTATGCCAGAAGATTATCAAGATTTATTAAATCTACTTTCATTCACAGTTCAAGCTAAACATGAATATGCTCAAAAACCAATTGTGACAATGTCAATGTCATCTATTGGACTTACTTCACGTTTAGTAGGGGAACAATTCGGTAGTGCAATTACTTTTGCTACTGTAGGAAAAGCAAGTGCTCCAGGACAAATTGATTATCAAGAATTGAATCAAATGTTAGATATTATTCATAAAAATATTCAAGAAGCCTAAGCTTCTTGATTTTTTATACATATAATAAAGTGGTGAGATTATGAAAATTGATGTAAAAACTTTAGAAAAACTTGTTTGGATCATTTATAAACGATTCTTTATAGAAAAAGGAAAGCTAAAAGATATCCAAATAAAAATAGATCAGTATATTCAAATAAGAATGGTTTTAGTCTATAAAGGAATTGAAACTAAAATACACATAGATGCAAGACCTTATGTTAATGAAGATATTATTATTGATAGTCAAGGAAGCATACGTTATGGTTTTTTAAAGCTTAACTATGCTAAAATGTTACAAGAATGGGTTAAAGACATTCCTCAAGTATCTGTGAATAATACACAAATAAGAGTAAAAAACGAATATCTACAAGACATTCGTTTAAATAGTCAAGAAATAGAATTAGAGCTTTATTAAAGCTCTAATTCTACATGATATATTTTACCCCACATATAGATTTGATAAAAATAGGCAAGGAGTTGTGGTCCCATCATGAGTTGACCAAACCAAGGAACTTCAATACTTTCGCTGTTTTCAATAAAGTGTTTAAGTTTTTTAATATCAAAAAGTTGATAAAGAATGTTATTTTTATCGTTAAGTGTTTCTAAGAGAAGGTTTTTAATGTAAGTAAGGAAAAATGGAGAATGAGTTTTAGGGTAAGGATTTTTCTTACGATTATAGATTTCTTGAGGAAGGAAGTCTTTGAAAGCATCACGTAAAACAGCTTTTTCTTGTTGATCTTTAAACATATAGGTCCAAGGGACATTGTACATATATTCAACGATTTCTTTTGAAGCGAAGGGTACACGAAGCTCTACAGCGTTATACATAGATTGGCTATCACTCCGTGTTAAGAGTGTTTGCATAAACCATTCAATGTTTAAATAAATCATCTTTCTTTTATTGGTATCATAAAAGCTTTGATCGAGGTAGTCTATTTCATTAAGTGACTGATAATATTTACTTTGAACATATTCTTTAATGTTCAATTTTTTTATATTTTCATTAAGAAGTTCTAATCTTTGATCAACATCTCTAATCCATGGAAATGAATCTAGACTATAAAGTTCTTTTTTATAAAACCAAGGGTACCCTCCAAAAATTTCATCTGCACACTCACCAGATAAAACGACTTTATGATTTCTTTTAATTTCTTTACAAAATAATAGAAAACTAGAATCAATATCAGCCATTCCTGGAGCGTCTCTAGCCATTAGACTTTGTTTTAAAAAGATAATTAAATTCTTTTGTGATAAAACGACATTATTGTGGTGACTATGATAACGATTGACCATTAAATCAATATAATCACTATCTTTTGTAAGTTGATAATCATAGGGTTGAAAATATTTATCTTGGTCTAAGTAATCAATACTATAGGTTGAAATATGATTGACGTATTGACTGCTTATAGCTGTAATAATACTCGAATCTAAACCACCAGATAACATACAAGAAATAGGTACATCACTTAATAATTGTCTTTGAATACTTTTATTTACAAGGAAGCGTACATCTTGAACAGTTTCTTCATAACTTTTTAGATGTGTTTTTTTTTGTAAAGACCAATATCTTTCAATCATTAAATGCTCACCGTCAAACCATAAATAATGAGCAGGTCTTAAACTATAAATATCTTTATAAAGTGTACTTCCTGGTGATAAACTAGGACCTAAACCTAGTAATTCTTTAATTCCTGTTTTATCAACAACACATTTTCCAATGTACATTAAAATAGCTTTAATTTCACTTGAAATGATTAAATCATCATCTTTTAAATAATAAAAGAGAGGCTTTACACCTAAATGATCACGACAAGCAAAGATTTTATTTTCATAAGATATAACAAATGAAAAGATACCATCTAACATATTTAAACATTTTTCTTTATAAGCAATAAAACTGACAAGTAAAACCTCACTATCACTTTGACTATAAAAATGGAAACCTAAATCAATAAGATGTTTCTTTAATTCATTCATATTATAAATTTCACCATTAAAAATAATGCGATAAGTAATATCTTGATAAGTATATTCTAAAGGTTGCATACCTCCTTTTAAATCAATAATTGAAAGACGGCAATGACCTAATAAAACATGTTGATCAAAATAAGTTCGCATATCATCAGGACCACGATGGTCTAATAAATGGAGCATTTTATTAAATTTTCCACAATCATCTAAGACATTTCTTTGTTGATTATATAAACATAAAATTCCACACATCATTATTCACCCTATACACTATATGACATAAAAAAAAGAATATGAAAAAACAGTCCGAAGACTGTTTTTAACTATTCCTTATCTTTCTTTTCACTTACAACTTCTTTTAAAGTAGTTGCTAATCCTGCAATTCCTTGTAATTCACTTGGAATAATAATCTTAGTAGCATCACCTTTAGATAAGTTTTCTAAGGCTTTAAAACCTTGTAAAGTGACATAAGCTTGATCAGGATGTGCATCATTGATATAAGTAATACCTTTTGCTTGTGCTTCATAAACTAAACGTAAAGCTTCAGCTTGACCTTCAGCTTTAGCGATGGCTGCTTCTTTTTCAGCTTCAGCTCTTAAGATCGTTGATTGTTTATCTCCTTCAGCATTTAAGATAGCAGCTGTTTTCTTACCTTCAGCTTGTAAAATAGCTTCACGTCTTTCACGTTCAGCACGCATTTGTTTTTCCATAGCTTCTTGAATATCACGAGGTGGAATGATATTTTTAACTTCAACACGGTGAACTTTAATTCCCCAAGGATCAGTTGCTTCATCAAGGATACTTCTCATACGTGAGTTAATAATATCACGAGATGTTAAAGTTTCATCTAATTCCAAATCCCCAATAATATTACGAAGAGTTGTTGCTGTTAAGTTTTCAATGGCATTAATAGGACGATCGACACCATATGTGAATAAACGAGGATCTGTAATTTGATAATAAACAACTGTATCAATTTGCATTGTAACATTATCTTTAGTAATAACAGGTTGAGGCGCAAAGTCTACAACTTGTTCTTTTAAAGAAACTTTGTTGGCAACACGATCTAAAAATGGAACGAGAATATGAAGACCAACACCACATGTACGGTTATATGCTCCGATTCTTTCTACAACATAAGCTTTTGATTGAGGAACAATACGAATTGCAAATGCAATAACACTGACAATAATAATTAAAACAATGATAATTAAAATTAAACCAATAATACTCATTTTCTTTCTCCTTTATTTATTAATTTTTTTAACCACAAGATGAGCACCTTCTACAGCAAGAATTTCACAATAATCTCCTTCTTCTAAAGTAGAATTATCTACACTAGAAGCGGACCATTCCATAGAAAGCACCTTAACTTCTCCTCTTGTATCAGCATCAATTCTTTTTAAAACAAGTCCATGTTGACCAATAACACGATCATAGTTTGTACTGACTGTTTGTGTTCTTAAGTATTTCTTAGCAAGAGGTCTGCTGATTCCAATACAAATAACACTTAAAATGATAAAGATAATAATTTGAATGGTTTGATTTAAACCTAAAGCATAGGCAATCAAGGCACCGATTCCACCAAGTGTAAACCAGATGCTTACTAAATCGATTGTAACTAATTCAATAATAGCAGTTACAATGATAACGCCTAGCCATATCCATAACATCATGCTCTATCCCTCCCTTATAGATTAACTGTTAATATTTGGTGAACAACATCAAAATTTGCAGGATACTTTAGACCTTGTTTATCACTTAAATCTAAATGATATTCTCTAGCAAGGTTTTCAATAAAATTTTTATTAGAAACACGTCCATAACTTTTACCAATTGAAATACGATGCAATTGATCACTTGGATAAATTCCTTCATCTATTGCTGTTTTATCAACTGGCTTGATTCCTAATAAATTGTTCTCTTTATCAACTCCTAATAATACATATTGAACATTTTCAAAATGTTTACAAGCAGCTGTGTTTAAAGTGAGATTTGTACTATAAATAGTAACTGTTTTCTTTGAAATTTCATTTGTTGACCATACAAATGCCATAGCTATCATCCTTTCTACTTGTATTATATTATATATATTATTTTTATTCAATATATATTATTATTAATATTATTTATCTCTCATCACATCACTTTCTATTCAAAAATAATTGATGTATAATTGAAAAATAAAAAGAAAACATTATAAATAGAAAAGGTGAAACAATGAAAAAATTAAAAAAGATTCTATTAATTATTTTATTATTAGTACCATTAGTTGGTTGTCAAAATCAAAAAAATGAATGGAAGGGGACATATCATTTAACGTACTTTTATTTAAAAGATTGTTCCAATTGTCAACATTTTAAAAAGAATGTTCTACCAGCAATTAAAAAAGAATTTGGTAAACATATGAAAATCAAATCCTATGATATGGATGATGGACAAACGTTTGATGAAATGAAAGAAAGTTATCAAAATCATATTGACCAAATCATTGATTTTGATGAAGATGATTACGGTTATGGACCAATGGTCTTTTTAGAAGGGTATATGGCTATTTTAGGTGCAGGTAATGCAGATGAGTATGTTGAACATTTAGTAAATGCTATTAAGGGTGAAAAGCTTAATGAAGCTGCTGAAATAGAAACTTATTATTATTTAAAAGATGGTAAGGTACAAAAATCTTAAAAGTTATTATCAATTGAAAAAGAATATGTTAAACTTTAAGGAGAAAATAAAGGAGGAAGTGTTTATGTCAACACCACATAATCAAGCAAATAAAGGAGATATCGCAAAAACTGTCTTAATGCCAGGAGATCCTTTACGTGCAAAATATTTAGCAGAAACATATTTAGAAAATGTTAAACAATTTAATGCGACAAGAAGCATGTTTGGCTATACAGGAACGTATAAAGGAAAAGAAGTTTCTATTATGGGTTCGGGTATGGGAATGCCTAGTATTGGGATTTATAGTTATGAATTATTTCATTTTTATGATGTAGAAAATATTATTCGTATTGGATCTTGTGGATCATTTAAAGAAGATGTTCGTTTAAGAGATATTATTATTGTACAAGGTGCTTGTACAGATTCAAATTATGCACATCAATATGAATTACCAGGAACATATTCAGCTATTTCGGATTATAGTTTATTAGAAAAAGCTGTAGAAAAAGCAAAAGAAAAGAATTTAACTTATCATGTAGGAAATGTCCTATCTTCTGATTTGTTCTATCATGCAGACAATAAAGCAGATAAATGGATTAAAATGGGATGCCTTGCTACAGAAATGGAATCTTATGCATTATTTGCAAATGCAGCTTATGCTGGTAAAAAAGCATTAACTTTATTAACTGTTTCAGATTCATTAGTTTCAAATGAAGAAACAACTGCAGAAGAAAGAGAAAAAACTTTCACAGCAATGATGGAAGTTGCTTTGGAGATTGCATAGGTGTTAACTAAATTTGCATTTTTTGATTTTGATGATACTTTGATTCATGGAGATTCTGGTGGAAAACTTTTAAAGTATTATTTAAAAAAACATCCACTATCTGTTTTTAAATTATTTAAAGTGGTTTATCATTATGCTTTATATCTATTAAAGATAGAACCACTTAATAAAGCAAAATCAGCATGGTTATATCCATTAGATAAGATGTCTGATCAAGAGATTGAAAAGTTTTATCAAGAAGTATTAGAACCTTGTTATTATTTAAATGTCATTGAAGAATTAAAAAAGAAAAAGGCAGAAGGGTATACGATTTATATATGTAGTGCCTCTGTAGAAGCTTATCTTCGTTTTTGTAAGTTACCAGTAGATGAAATTTTAGGAACAAAAACAGTCATTAAAGATGGTAAATATACAAGTCAAATGATTGGAAAAAATTGTAAAAATGAAGAAAAGGTAAAAAGAATCCAAGAAGTGATAAAAAATCATAATCTAGAAATAGATTATGACTTATCTTATGCCTATTCGGATTCTTTACATGATATTCCAATGTTAAAAATGGTAAAAAATCGTATTAAAATTGATACTAAAGATGGACATATGTCCACATTTGAAATAGAGTAGCTTAGCTACTCTTTTATATTTAAGTCCGTAAAGAAAAGCATAATATTAATGAGTCCAGCTATTCCTACAACAATATAAATGAGCATTGATAAAAAACTATTTTGACCAAATAAACTATCTACCAAATTAAAATTAAATAAACCAATAAGACCCCAATTAATAGCACCAATCACAGTAAAAATAAGTGCTGTTTTTTGTAATGCATTCATTTTCTTAACCTCCTTAAATAGAGTCTATCCTATAAATTTGTATTTTATACATATAAAAATAAATAAAGAATATTTTTATAATGGAGGGATAGATTTGAAAAAATTATATATTGTCATTATAGGTTTAGTCATTTGTGCAATAGGTATTGTTGTTTTTTTTAAATTTAAAAATAATTCATTGGATGAAACGTTAAAAGAAGCTAAAAGTATGAGTTCTTATCAACTTGTATGTGATATGGAAATGACACAAAATGATGAACTTAAAAGTTATGAAGTAAAAGTAGATTATTTAAAAAAAGATAAACAAAAATATTATCGAGTAGAACTTTATGATAAAAGTTTAAATCAATCACAAATCATTATAAAAAATAAAAAAGGAGTCTATGTTTTAACACCAACACTTAATCAAATGTTTAAATTTCAAAGTGATTGGCCTGAAAATAGTCCTAAACCATATATTTATCATTATTTAATCCAATTATTAGAAAATAATAAAGTTAAAAAGATTGAAAAAGGATATCAAGTAGAAGCAAAGGTGAAATATCCTAATGATACAAGAATTGTTAAACAAGAAGTTATTTTTGATAAAAAATTAAAACCATTGATTGTTTTATGTCTAGATCAAGATGAGGCAGAAATTGTTACTTGTAAAGTAAATGAATTTCATAAAAATAAAAATTTTATAGAGAAACATTTTAATCAAAATCAAGCATTGAAAGAATCAAAAAAGGATGTCAAAACATCCGCAAATAATGATGTTTTATATCCAGTTTCTCTATTAGGAGCTAAATTAGAAAGCGAAACAGTGTCTTCAATAGAAGGGGATAAAAATCATATTTTAAAATTTAGTGGTGATAAAAGCTTTACAATGGTAGAAACACAAGTAAATGCTCAACAAGTAATGCAGTTTTCTAATGATGAAGTGATCGATTTAATAGATGGGTTTGCATATTATCAACCTGGAAAATTATCGATGATGTATCATGGAATGATGTGTTCTTTATATTCACAAGATTTAACGAAAGAAGAAATGCTTTCAGTCATGACAAGTATGCAAACTTCATCGACAAAATAAAGAGATTTCAAATTGAATTATGAAATGGGTTGGATTATACTATTGTTTGGAGGTGTCTTTATGAATTTAAAACGTGACACGTATGCAATTGTAGATTTAGACCATTTAAAATATAATGTTGAATTAGCACATAGTGAATTTAAAAGACCGTTGATGGCTGTGATTAAAGCGGATGCTTATGGTCATGGGTATAAAGAAGTTGCTAGTTTTTTAAAGGATATTGATTATATTGAAATGTTTGCTGTTGCAACACTTCAAGAAGCAATTGAGTTAAGAGAATTAGGAATTAATAAAGGAATATTGATTTTAGGAGCTATTCCAACAAGTAAAGAAGATATTGATTTAGCTATTAAATATGATATTTCTTTAACAATGGTTTCAGTTGCTTATTTAAAATTATTGGATCATTTAATTGATAAAGGGCAAACATTAAAAGTGCATATTAAGTTAGATACAGGAATGCATCGTATTGGTTTAATGTCTAAAGAAGAATTATCAACTTTATTAAAACTAGTTGATCCTGATAAATTTAATGTAGAAGGAATCTTTACACACTTTGCGACAGCTGATGGAGATGATGAAGCCTACGAAAAACAAAGAAGTTTATTTTATGAAATGATAGGTAATTGTAAATTCAAATATATCCATTGTTGTAATTCAGCAGCGATGACTTATCATCATGATGAAAAATCAAATATGGGAAGATTAGGAATTACCATGTATGGATGTTCACCAAATGGTGAAGAAGAAACAAAATTCAAACAAGTAATGTCACTTTATACAAAAGTAGCAATGATTAAAAAAATTCCTGCAGGAGATCGAGTAGGGTATGGTTTAACATATACGGCTAAAGAAGATGAATATATTGCAACATTACCAATTGGTTATGCAGATGGTTTTATTAGAAAAAATCAAGGGCGTAAAGTATATATCAATGGTAAGTATTATGAAATTGTAGGACGTGTATGTATGGATCAAATGATGGTTAGAGTAGATGAAAATGTAAAAATAGGAGATCAAGTGGAAATTTTTGGTGAACATATTTCTCTTGAAAGTATGGCGAAAGATCTAGATACGATTTCTTATGAAGTTTTATGTTTGATTTCTAAACGTGTACCAAGGGTCTATGTTCAAGATGGACAAGTAAAAGAATTGTTATAAAAAACGAACTCAAATATGAGTTCGCTTTTTATTTAAATAATTCAGCAATTCTATAATATGATAAAGAACCAGATTTTTGAACTTTTACTTTTCCGTTTTTCATAACGAATGTTGAAGGAATTGTTCCGTCATCTGTTTTAAAAGTTTTTTGAATGTATGTTGTTGCATTATTTTCTTTAGCTAAATTTACATAATAAATTTTATCACTATGATTTTTTTCTAAATATTTTAAGCAAACATTTTTGTAGTTTAATGTCGTATTATCCTTATCACTACCTACAACAACGACAAAACTATCTTTATCTTTGATTTTTTCTTCTAATTTATCTTGGGAAATTGTTGAAAGTTCAACATGTGTAACTTGTCTATAAGCAAATAATGCAATAAAAACTACAAATACAAGCCCAAAGACGCTCACTTCTTTCCCGATTTTTTTAAAAAAATCCATAGAAGTTCCTCCTTTTATACTTTTCTATAATACCAAATTTCACCTGTATAAACAATAAAAAAAAATAGCCAGAGGCTATTTCATTCTTGTTTTAGCAAAGTTCCATGTATCTCTACACATTTCATCAATTCCTCTAGTAGCAACCCAACCAAGCTCTTCTTTAGCTCTTGTAGGATCTGCATAACATGTAGCAATGTCTCCGGCACGACGAGGTTTGATTTCGTATTTTACTTTTACACCATTAACTCTTTCAAAAGCATGAACAAGTTCTAAAACACTATATCCTTGACCAGTTCCTAAGTTACAAACATGTAATCCAGGTTTGTTGTATTTTTCAATTGCTAGAACATGTCCTTTAGCAAGGTCAACAACATGGATATAATCACGTACACCTGTACCATCAGGTGTATCATAATCATCACCAAAGACACCTAAACAAGGAAGTTCTCCAGCAGCTACTTTCATAATATAAGGCATTAAGTTATTTGGAATACCTTTTGGATCTTCTCCAAGTAATCCAGATTCATGGGCACCAATTGGATTGAAGTAGCGTAATAAAGTAACTGACATTTCAGGACAAGCATGTTGTACATCTGTTAAAATTCTTTCCATCATGGCTTTACTTGCTCCATATGGATTTGTTGTTTCACCTAATTTACAATCTTCAGTAAGAGGAACCACTTCAGGATCTCCATAAACTGTAGCACTTGATGAAAAAACAATATTGTTGACATGATATTTTTTCATCATTTTAGCAACAATTAAAGTTGTTGTTAAATTGTTTGTATAATATTCAATAGGTTTTTCTACAGATTCACCAACAGCTTTAAAAGCAGCACAGTGAATAACAGCATCAATTTCATTTTCTTTAAAAACTTCTTCTGTTTTCTTTTCATCTAAAATATTAAATTCATAAAATTTAACGTCTTTTCCAGTTATATCCTTAATATATCCTAAAACTTCTGGTTTAGAGTTAGAAAAGTCATCAATTACGATTACTTCATGATTAGCTTGTAATAACTCAACACAGATGTGACTACCAATATAGCCAGCACCTCCGGCAACAAGTACTTTCATTTTATTACCTCCATATATACTTTTTACGTATTCATTATACCAAATAATAAAAGGCAATCAATAATAATAAAAAAAGTATAAAAAAATAGAAATAAAAAACATTGATAAAATCAACATAAAACAAAAATGGTATAAAAAAACACAAAAAAAGTGTAAAAAAGAGTTGACGTAAAGGGATAAGGATGTTATTATAAGTGGGCACTAGTCGAGGAGGCTTAGCTCAGTTGGGAGAGCATCTGCCTTACAAGCAGAGGGTCAGCGGTTCGAGCCCGTTAGCCTCCACCATTAAAAAATAGTGTTTAAAATAAATAAAATGCCGGCTTAGCTCAATTGGTAGAGCAACTGACTTGTAATCAGTAGGTTGAGGGTTCAAGTCCTTTAGCCGGCACCATGATGGAGAGGTAGCGAAGTGGCTAAACGCGGCTGACTGTAACTCAGTTCCTTTTGGTTCGGTGGTTCGAATCCACTCCTCTCCACCATCTATCTAATGAATGGGGTATAGCCAAGCGGTAAGGCAACAGACTTTGACTCTGTCATTGCGCTGGTTCGAATCCAGCTACCCCAGCCATAAGGTATGACCCGCTAGCTCAGTTGGTAGAGCATCTGACTTTTAATCAGAGGGTCAGGCGTTCGAGTCGCCTGCGGGTCACCATTTAACTGAATAAGCCCAGGTGGCGAAATTGGTAGACGCACAGGACTTAAAATCCTGCGGACCTTAAAATCCGTGCCGGTTCGACTCCGGCCCTGGGCACCATTCAATGCGGGTGTAGTTCAATGGTAGAACTTCAGCCTTCCAAGCTGACTACGTGGGTTCGATTCCCATCACCCGCTCCATTAAAAAAATAAAAAAAGTTCTTGCAATTACTTAATTGATGTGTTATCATTAATAAGCATTAAGTAATGCGGGTGTAGTTCAATGGTAGAACTTCAGCCTTCCAAGCTGACTACGTGGGTTCGATTCCCATCACCCGCTCCATTTAATTGAATAGGCTTGAATAGCTCAGTTGGTAGAGCAATCGGCTGTTAACCGATCGGTCGTAGGTTCGAGTCCTACTTCAAGCGCCATGTGGCTCGTTGGAGAAACGGTTAACTCACATGCCTTTCACGCATGCATTCACGGGTTCGAATCCCGTACGAGTCACCATTTGTCAATTACATCACTTCGGTGGTGTTTTTTTTATTTCTTCATCAAGTATGTTTATATAGATATTTGTAAGTTTTGTATTTCTTTGAACTATAGAAGAAGAAATATAAGATGTGAGTGTTTTTATTTTTTCATCATTATTTGCATTATAGCTTTCATTGCAAAATAGTTTAGTACTTGAACTTTCGTATTCTAACATCCAATAAACATTTTTTTTAAAACTTCCATGATTTACAGGCTCTTGAATAATTGGATGGTAACTAGAAGTATTAAGTTCTTGATAATAACGATCTAAATAAGATGCATTATTAAGTGTTTCTTCTTGAAAGAGTTTCATTTGATTTTCTAGTATTTTAGTTGGTGCTTGTAAAGCAAGAAGTTCATACATACTTGCTGAATAGAGTTGATTATAGATAAGATATTGTAAAGTTTTATTTGTCAAAAGGATCACCCTTTTTATTATATGTAGATCAAGGTTTTATATGAGGAGAATAATATGTCATATCAAGTATTGAAATTAATTGTTTATGTTTTTTCTGTTTTATCTGCAATGTATGGTTTAAGTTGTTTTCATTATGAAAAGTATATATTAAAAGGAAAGTTAAAACAGTTTTATTGTTTATATATTATTGTTTCCTTATCTTTAGGATATTTACTTGCTTCATTTATTTTAGATTTTGTAACAATACATTTTTAATTTAAGTTTTCATATATTAAAATATGAAAACTATTTTTTTTAAATTATTACTTATTCTATTTATTTTATTAGCAATTATTTTGTTGTATCAACCAACCAAAGAGAAAGATTCTTTATATAAAGGAAAAGAAAATGAAGATGTTTATGTAAGTGTAAAAGTTGGAGATAATACACAAAAAATTCTTTTAGATGACTATTTATTAGGGGTCGTTGCTGGAGAAATGCCGGCAAGTTTTGAACTTGAAGCAATTAAAGCACAAGTTGTCGCAAGTCGAACTTTTGTTTATTCACGTTTATTAAGTGTAGATAATACAACCAATACACAAGTTTATCTAGATGATGAAAAGATGAAGGTTTCATGGAGTGATCATTATGAAGAATATAAAGAGAAAGTTCAAAAAGCTATTGTAGAAACTAAGGGGGAAATCTTAACTTACCAAGGAAAGTGTATTTCAGCTCTTTTTTATTCAAGTAGTAATGGAAAAAGCGAAAATGTAGAAAACTATTTTAAAGGTTCAAGTCAACCGTATTTGGTTTCTGTAGATTCACATTGGGATCAAGAATATGATCCTCAGTTTATAAAAAAAGTAAAATATACTAAAGCACAGCTTAATTCATTTTTTGGAGGTTCGTTTCAATATCGTTTTTTAGAACGCTATCCTAGTGGGAGAGTTAAATCTATTCTTATTAATCAAAAACAATATAGTGGTAGGGAAGTAAGGGAAAAACTACAATTGTCTTCAAGTGATTTTGAAATAGTTAAAGAAGGAAATTCTTATATTTTTGTGACTAAAGGATGTGGACATGGAGTTGGGTTGTCTCAATACGGTGCACAAGGAATGGCAAAGGAAGGATATAATTATCAAGCTATTTTAAAACACTATTATCAAGGAGTAGAGATTTCAAAGAATAAAGAATGATTTTATGGTTACACTTCTTAAGAGGTGAAAAGCATGAAAGGATTATTGAAGAGGAATAAAAAAACATTTATTTTTATGACTTCACTTTTATTATTTTTAATAGGTGTCGGTGTTATTCAGGAAATTGTTAAGAATTTAAAACCATTCGAAGATGTACCAGTAGTTTCGGTAGAAACAAAAGATGAAAATAAAAATCAAGAAAGTGAAGTCTTAAAAAAACCAGTCAATGATGATGTTAAAGTAAGTAAGGGTTTTTATGATACGTCTTTAGATGATAAAAAATTAGAAGAAGCACTTGTTTATTTTGAAGGAGTCTATCGTCCTAATGATGGGATTGATTATACAAAGGATAATGAAAGCTTTGATGTTTATGCGAGTGCAAGTGGGACTGTTATTAGAAAAGAAAATGATTCTTTATTAGGGTGGATTGTTACGATTGAACATCAAAAAGGTATTCAAACCATTTATCAATCTTTAGATGATATTAAAGTTGAAAAAGGAAATCAAGTGAAACAAGGAGATGTTATTGGAAAAGCAGGAAATAATGTTTATCAATCAACATTAAAAAAACATTTACATTTTATTGTTTCAATTGATGATAAAACTGTAAATCCTGATAAATATTTTAATCAAAAAATTGAAAAAATTAAGACAACATCATGATAAATTTATATTTATAAAAAAATTAGTGTCTTTTGTTTTTTTGCCTTGTAATTCAATAAAATCGTGATACAATATTGAGGAAAAAACATACAAGGAGGAGAAATAATGGCATTATCAAAAGAAATTGGTATCGATTTAGGTACTGCAAATATATTAATTTATGTCAAAGGTGAAGGTATTGTAGTCAATGAGCCTTCAGTAGTGTCAATAGATGAAGAAACTAAAAAGCCATTAGCTGTAGGACAAGAGGCAAAAGATATGTTAGGTAAAACTCCTGGTAGGGTTCAAGCAATTAGACCATTAAAAGATGGAGTTATTGCAGATTTTAGAATTACTGAAATCTTATTAACTCATTTTATTAATAAATTAAATTTAAAAGGAATTTTTGCTAGACCAACAATCTTGATTTGTTGTCCATCTAACATCACTTCAATTGAAAAATCAGCAATTAGAGATGTTGCTGAAAGATGTGGAGCTAAAAAGGTATTTATCGAAGAAGAACCAAAAGTAGCAGCAATTGGAGCTGGTCTTGAAATTAATAAACCAACAGGTAATATGGTTATTGATATCGGTGGAGGAACTACTGATATTGCTGTATTATCTTTAGGTGATATTGTAACAAGTTCATCTTTAAAAATTGCTGGTGACGTCATGGATGCGGACATTATTAAATTTGTTAAAGATAAATATAAATTATTAATTGGAGATCGTACTGCTGAACAAATTAAATTAGAAATTGGTTCTGCTGTAAAAGGATCATCTGATAAAACATTTGAAGTACGTGGTAGAGACTTAGTAACTGGATTACCACATACAATTACTATTACATCAAACGAAACTGAATTAGCACTTAGAGAAACTTGTGCAACAATTGTTAAAGAAACTAAACATGTTCTTGAACAAACACCACCAGAATTAGCTGCTGATATCGTATCACGTGGTATTTTCTTAACAGGTGGAGGAGCTTTATTAACTGGCTTAGATAGATTATTAGAATCTGAATTAAATGTTCCTGTATTCGTAGCAGATGATGCATTAAATTGTGTTGCTAATGGATGTGGAGTTATGTTAGAAAACTTACATTATATGAAATAAAACTGTCTGATTGACAGTTTTTTTCTTATCTAGAAATTAAATAATATTATAATAGAATCATGATACAATTTCATTGAGGTGAAAGTATGAAGAAAGTATTATTTTTTGATATAGACGGGACATTATTAAATAGTGAATTAAAAATACCTGAAGGAGTAAAAAGAGAACTTAAAAGATTGAAAGAGGCTGGACATTATTTATTTGTTGCCTCAGGTAGACCTTTAGCTTTTATTTCAAATCAAATCATTGATGCTGGGTTTAATGGTTTTGTATTATGTAATGGGGCACATGTAGAGCTTAATCATGAAATCATCTATGAAAATAGAATTCCTTATGAAAAAGTAAATGATTTAATGAAAATGCTTGAAAGTGTAGATTGTGAATATGATTTTGAAACAGTAACAGATTGTTATATTGATCCTTCTTATAAAGATTTTATAGAATTTTTTAAAGTATGTGATATTCGTCATGAAAAGTTAATCACTTCTTTTGATAAAGAAGAAGTAATGCATCGTACTTTAAAAATAGAAATTAGTGCTAAAAAAGATCATGATAAAATTATAGAATATATTGCTGATAAATTTTATTTTGATCATCATGGAACAGCTAATTCATTTGAAATATGTGCATTAGATACATCAAAGGCTACAGGTGTACAAAAGGTATTAGAACATTTAAATATTGATAAAGAGCATAGTTATGCTTTTGGAGATGGATTGAATGACTTAGAAATGATTAAATATGCAGGTCATGGGATTGCTATGAAAAATGCTGTTAAAGAGTTAAAAGATGTGGCTGATGAAGTGATTGGTCATGTAGATGAAAATGGTTTAGAAGAATATTTAAAAACAATAGATTAAAAATGAGGTTCGTTTTGAACCTCATTTAAATTATTTAATAAATTTGAAATGTTGACCTGGTTTAATGAAATCTAATAAACCTAAATCTTCATCTTTTACTTTACCAATTAAGTTTCTTTCACCATCATTTGGGATTTCAGTTAAAACAACTTCTAATTCACCACGATAATGAGCTAAGTTATCGTTAACCACTAAGATATCACCACGCGTAAATACTTTTTTACCACAGTCATGATGTGGAATAGATTTGTCTTCTTTAGCTTCTTTTTTATCACCAAATCCTGAATCTTGAACAGTTGCTTGGTTTTTGAATTGAAGTCTTGGGAAACTTGATCTTAACATAAATGATGAATGATCGTATCGATCCCAGTGTGGAGCAAATTCATACATGATGTATTTTTCATTATCAGTAATTTCTGTTACTTCATCAACACGTAATTCTAAAGCTTGGAAGTTGATTTTTGATAATGCTTCTAATTCTTTTGTACTTGCTGGATAGTTACCAACGATAATATCATCAACATCACCAGTGGCTAATAAATATCTTGCTTGTACTTCAATAGGTAGTGGTCTCATAATTTCAACTGTAGGTAAACCACAGAAAACTTCCCAAGGACCAATTGTTGGATCATTGTGACTTGAAACAAAGGCAGCTGTATGAAGATTTAATGCTTTCCATTGTTTATTAAATTGTTGGAATAAATCAAAATCTAATCCTGTATATCTTTCTGGGAAAAAGTTATGACACATAATAATTTGATCTTTATTTCCACCGTTTTTAATTAATAAATCAACACCAGCATCCATACTAGCATTGAATTCGATTTTAATACCATAAGGATTTCTAGTAACAGCGATATCTCCTTGAGTACCAAAGTTACCATCCAAACGAATAATATCTAATCCTAAATCTGCAAATGGTTTTAAATTATTTGGAGTAGCTCCAATTAATTTAAATACTTCTGGATTTGTATCAGCAGCAACAACAAATCCTAATTCATGAGCTTTATCCATGAATCCTTTAAATTCTTTTAAATAACTTTCTCTTTTATCATCTGGAATAGATAAAAAACAAGTAAAGATTCTAGTAAAACCTAATTTAGCAGCAGTTTCCATATAATCATAGACTTCTTTAATATCACTTTTATCTGGATAAACAGAGATTCCTAAACTATGCATAAACATATTCCTCCTTATATACTAGTATAGACAAGTTTTTGTCAGAATACAAGTCATAGAGCTATTTAAAAGTTGAAATTTACTAAAAAATAATGAATAATATAGGCATAAAGGAGGTGACAAAATGTCACTGACGGTCATTCTTTCATTTGTTGTAACAACAATCATTTCAGCTTTAATGATTCCACTTGTAATTAAGGCTGGAAATCAATTAGGAATTGTTGCACATATGAATAAAAGAACAGTTCATAAACATGAAATAGCACGTATTGGTGGCTATGCCATTTATTTAAGTTCACTTATAGGATCAGCCTTATTTTTGAAAGCAGATCATCAAATAAATGCTATTATGGTTGCAGGGTTTATAATTTTTATGGTAGGGCTTTATGATGATAGTCATGATTTATCCCCTAAAGTAAAATTAATTTTTGAAGTGATTGCGGCGTTGACTGTCATTGTTTATGGAGAAATCTATATAAAAGGATTTGGATATTTCCCAAGTGATGCGATGACATTTCTTTCAGGGGTTGTTACTTTATTTTGGATTGTAGGAATTACTAATGCGATTAATTTAATTGATGGGTTAGATGGGTTATCTGCAGGTATTTCAATTATTGTCCTTGTTACTATCTCAATGACTTCTTTATTATCTGGAAGAAGTGACATTGCTTCTTTATCACTCATTCTTGCTGGAAGTATTATGGGCTTTTTGTTTTTTAATTTTCATCCAGCAAAAATTTTTATGGGGGATTGTGGAGCTTTATATATAGGTTTCATGATTTCAGTTATTTCATTATTAGGATTTGGATACAATGCTTCTACTTTTTTTACTTTAGGAGCACCAATTATTGTTTTAATGGTTCCAATCATGGATACTTTAATAGCAATTTTAAGAAGAAAAATACATCATAAAAAATTTAGTGAAGCGGATCGAGGACATTTACATCATAATTTGATGTTTAAATTAAAATTAGGACAAAGAAAAAGTGTTTTAGTGCTTTATTTAGTCACTTTCTTATTTTCGCTTTCATCTTATTTATATTATTATAATCCAACTGCAGGAACAATTTTATTTATTGCTTTAATGATTATGTTTGAAATATTTGTAGAAGTAACAGATATGATTTCTAGAAAATATAAACCAATTTTAACAATTGTAAATATTTTTATTGATTCTGATAAATTACCAAAAATTAAATTTTTAGATCGTTATCGTAAAAGAAGATCTCCTCAAAAAGCCATGAGAGATCATTTAATTATTGCGCTATGTTTTTTACTTGTGATTGTAGGTGTTGGTTATTTTATGACATCTAAAGATACGCCTTTACCAATAAAAACTGAAACAGTACAATCTCCATACACTAAATCTGGAGATAGCGAACTATTAAATAATATTTATGCAAGACTAGATACAAGTTATAAAAATAAAGATGAAGAAGATGAATGTCAATTAGTGGCTGCTTATTTTGTGTGTGATTATTATACTTTTGTAGATAAGAAAAAAAATGAAATAGGTGGTGTTGATTATATGTATTCTGAAATGGTGGAAAACTTTAGTCAATATGCACAAACATCATTTTATAGTTATAAAAATCAATATCCAGAATTAGAGGTTTTAAAATATAATATTATATCTTATTCACCTTCAAAGGTAACAATTGCTGGATTAGAGGATAATGATTATTATAATATTTTGATTTCATTAACGTTTAATGAAGAAATTGAAGGCTTAAATTCGACAGTTAATGTAACGGTTGTAAGGGTAGAAGATCGTTACTATGTTTGTGGGTTAGATAATGCATAAGTTATTTTAAAATTATGTTGTGTTTATGAGCTTTTTATGATAATATTTGCTATGCAATGTATTAAATTAATCGAAGGAGGTTAAAAATATGTTTGAAACAATTTTAAAGGTTGCTATGGTTATTATTTCCGTTGCTCTTATTATATTATGTTTATTACAAAGTGGAAAATCAGATGATATTGTTAATGCATTAACTGGTCAAAGTTCAAATCTTTTTGCTGAACAAAAAGAACGTGGTGTTGATTTAGTAATGTCTAGAATGACGATGATTTTGAGTATTGCCTTCTTCGTGATCGCAATTCTACTACGTATGAATTAATGAATAATAGGACGCAAGGCGTCCTATTTTTTTTGGAGGTGAGAAGATGAAAGAAAGAATTTTGGATATATTAAAAGATAAAGAAAGATCAATTCATGAATTACAACATGTATTAGATCTAAATAATAGTGAAGGTTTTACAGTTTTGCTTAAAGCTTTAAATCAATTAGAAGATGAGGGTAAAATTGTAAGAAATGATAAAAATGAATATTTATTAATAGAAAACTCTAATTATATTGTAGGTGTTTTACATATTAATAAAAGAGGTTTTGGTTTTGTCATTATTGATGAAGAAAGTGATGATATTTTTATTTCTTCAAGAGATTTAAAAGATGCTTTTAATATGGATACAGTCATGGTTGAACTTAAAAAGCATCAAACAGGATCGCGTCAAGAAGGTAGAATTGTTAAAGTTATTGAAAGAGGACAAACAAGACTTGTTGGGCTGTTGAAAAACGCTAAAAGAGAACTTGTCTTTGATGCGGATGATCAAAAGTTTACACAACCTATTTATATAGATCATGCACATAGTCATGGTGCAGTAGCTGGACATAAGGTTGTTGTCGAAATTAAAACGTATAAACCTTATTTAAAAGGAAATGTCGTAGAAATTTTAGGACATGTAGGAGATCCAGGGGTTGATATTTTATCTGTTGTTTCTCAACATGAAGCACATGTTGAATTTCCTAAAGAAGTTTATGAACAAATCGAATCAATTGAAAATGAAATTGATCAAGAAGAAGCTAAAACAAGAACTGATTTAAGAAATGAAACGATTGTTACGATTGACGGTGATGATGCCAAGGACTTAGATGATGCAATTTCTTTAAGAAGATTAAAGAATGGAAATTATTATTTAGGGGTACATATTGCTGATGTTTCTTATTATGTAGAAGAAGGATCTGAATTAGATAAAGAAGCACTTGCAAGAGGAACTTCTATTTATTTAGTGGATCGTGTTATTCCAATGCTTCCTCATAAATTATCTAATGGAATTTGTTCACTCAATCCTCATGTGGATCGTTTTGCAATTTCATGTTTTATGGAAATTACCCCTCAAGGGGAAGTCATTGATCATGATATCGTTGAATCAGTTATTAATTCAACTGAAAGAATGACTTATAATAATGTTAATAAAATACTTGCAGGGGATAAAAAACTACAAGAAGAGTATAGCCATGTATGTGATTTATTTTTCTTAATGAAAGAACTTGCTGAAATTTTACAAAAAACAAGAGAAGATCGTGGAGCAATCGATTTTGATACAAATGAAGCTAAAGTATTAGTTGATGAAAAAGGTAAACCAATAGATGTTGTTTTAAGACAACGTGGAGAAAGTGACCGTATCATTGAATCATTTATGTTAGTTGCCAATGAAACAGTTGCAAAACATTTTAAATGGCTTGATTTACCATTTATCTATCGTGTTCATGAAAATCCTAAGGTAGATAAATTAAGAAAATTCTCTACAATTTCTAGAACTCTAGGTTATACAATAAAAGGTTCATTAGAAGATATTCATTCAAAAGAATTAAGTAAGATCGTTGAAGCAAGTAAAGGAACAGATGAACATGTCATTATTTCTACATTACTTCTTCGTTGCATGGCAAAGGCAAGATATGATGAACAATGTTTAGGACATTTTGGTTTAGCAGATGAATATTATACACATTTTACATCACCAATTAGACGTTATCCTGATTTAATGGTTCATCGTTTAATTCGTACGTATTTATTTAAAAAGAAATTAGATCAAGAAACTCTTTTCCATTTTGCTTCTATTATGCAAAATGTTGCTGATCAAGCTTCTTCACTTGAAAGAAAAGCAATTGATATTGAACGTGAAGTTGATGATATGAAAATGGCTGAATATATGGAAGACCATATTGGTGAAACTTTTGAAGGAATTGTTTCTTCAATTACAAACTTTGGTATGTTTGTTGAACTTCCAAATACGATTGAAGGATTAATTCGTATGGAAGATCTTGTAGATGATTTCTATTATTTTGATGACATAAATCTACAATTAATTGGAAAAAGAACTGGAAGACGATTTAAGATGTCTGATAAAGTCAAAATTAAGGTTTCAGCTGCTTCAAAAAGAGAAAAAACGATAGATTTTCAAATTGTTGGTATGAAATCTAACAAAAAGAAGAAAAAAACTGTTATAATAAATAAGCGACGAGATAGAAAGCCAAAACAAAAGTTTAAAAGAAAAAGAAGATAGAAAAGGTGGTGATATGTATGAAGATCATTTCTCAAAATAAAAAAGCACATCATGATTATTTCTTGTTAGATACTTATGAAGCAGGTATTGAATTAAAAGGAACTGAAATTAAATCTGTGCGTTTAGGAAATGTGAATTTAAAAGATTCTTTTGTCAGAATTAAAAATGATGAGGTTTATGTAGAAAACATGCATATCGCTCCTTACGATCATGGAAACATCTTTAATCATGAAGCAAGAAGAACAAGAAAACTCTTGCTTCATAAAAAAGAAATCCTTAAAATAACTAATAAGTTAAAAGAAGGTGGCTTAACCGTTGTACCTACTAAAATGTATTTTAGTGGTTCTAAAGCTAAATTAGAAATTGCGCTTGCTAAAGGAAAGAAACTTTATGATAAGCGTAATGATTTAAAAGAAAAAGCGGCAAAAAGAGATATCGAAAAGTCTCTTAAAAATTACTACTAATCTGGGGATGTCTTGGATTCGACAGGGGTATGTTTGACCTTAGCTGCAGTCGTTGGAGTACGTTAAACTCAAACAAAAAATAACTGGAAACAGACAAACTAATTACGCTTTCGCTTAGTCGACATAGACATGAAAGCTGCTAACATTGAGTGAGCCTATAGCTTTTTGTTAGTATTATAACTTTTAGGATAAGGGTTGAAGGAGTCTTGACTTTAACCACGAAAATTTAAAGAATCGCTTGGTGTAAAATTGTTCATTGATTGTAGCCAAGTTAAATGATTCAATGGACTAAACTGTAGACGCTTTGGAGGAATTGCTTTTGGACAGGGGTTCGATTCCCCTCATCTCCACCAAAATTAAGAGTTAAAATGGATGTCATCGAAAAAATACCGATGAAATCAACGTTTTTTAAGATATTTTAAAAAATCAAAAAATAGCGATTTACGTGGATGTCACCCATATAAAAGGGTGTCACTACCTAAAAATCGCTATTTTTTACTTCAAAGATGAGGCAAAATGGGTGTCATTAAAAGAAAGCAGGGAACCAAATGAAATTTTATATTAACAACAATGAATTAAGTGAAAAAGTATTTTGGAGAACACTAGAATCATTAGTAAGTCCAATACAAAGAGTACATATCTTGGATGGGATGAAAGTGAAGATTGCCGATTATTTATGTTGGATAGAAATAGTGTAATGCTTTTAAAAGTGAATATGAATAATGAGATAGTAGATTAGAGGATCTACTATTTTTTTATTATATATTATTCTTTATACTTTCTTTATACTTTTTTCCCGATTTTTTTATTAAAATAAGAGAACATTTGAACTATACTTTTATCCAGAAAGACGAGAGGTAAAAACAATGAGTGACACAGTAATAAAAATGAATAGTATTTCTAAAAAAATAAGAAATACAGTTATTCTTAATGATTTAAATATGACAGTTTATGAAAATGATATTTATGGATTTATTGGACAAAATGGTGCTGGAAAATCTACAACTATGAAAATTATTATGTCATTAGTAAAAGAAACACAGGGTCAATTAGAATTGTTTGAATCAACAGATAATCAGGTAAACAGAGGAAGAATTGGTGCTATTATTGAACAACCAGCATTCTATCCTTATATGACGGCTTATGAAAATTTGCAATACTACATTAAATTTAAAGGAATAGTTGAAGCAAATAGCATTGAAAATGTATTGAAAATGGTTGGGTTAGAAAATGCTGCTACTAAAAAATATAAAAATTATTCTTTGGGAATGAAACAAAGACTAGGGCTAGCACTTGCATTGATTAATAATCCAGATTTATTAATTCTAGATGAACCATTAAATGGTTTAGATCCACAAGGGATAGCAGAATTGAGGGAAACGTTAAGACACCTTAATAAAAAATATGGAATAACGATGGTTATATCAAGTCATATTCTAGATGAATTAGAGATGATTGCAACAAGATATGGTTTTATTCATAAAGGGCATATGATTGAAGAAATAACAGTAGATGAATTACATGAAAAATTAAAAAAATATATTTCTTTGGATGTTGAAAATATTTCACTTGCAACAATTACAATTGAACAAAAACTAAATACAGTAAATTATAAAGTTGTAAATGACCATACTATTTATTTATATGATTATGTAAATGATGGAGCAAAAGTGGCATCTACTTTGATTAAGGAAGGTGTTATGATTGAAAAGATGAATGTTTCAAATATGAGTTTAGAAAATTATTATTTTTCATTAATAAAAGGAGTTGAAAATAATGTTTAATATTATTAGTGCTGATTTATATAAACTAAAAAAAAGCAAAGTATTATTATGGATAATATTGGGGTTGTTAGGAATTGTTTTGTTAGGAAATATTTTAGCACAAAGTGGAGATGGGATAATGACTTTGATGTCAGATACTATGAATTATAATACAATTCATTTCAAAAAAAATGGAACTGAAATTATGCCAGAACTATTAAAAGGATCTAATATTCTTATATTCTTTTTAATACCAATTGTGATAAATGTATTTATTTCTGATTATAAATATGAAACTATAAAAAATACAGTTTCTTTTCAATATCCTAGAACAATGATTTATATTTCAAAAATGCTTGTTTGTTCTTTGTTTGCGATAATTATTCCCTTCTTATATGTGATTTTAGGATTAATAGTTAATTTGGCATTTAATGGATTTAACAATATTAAATTAGCTGATGTGTTAATAACAATCAAAATTGTATGCGCTCAGTTACCAATATATATTGGTTTTGTAGGATTGATGGTTTTAGTTGGAGTAGTTTTTAAAAGTAATACGGCAACAACAGTTTTTTCGATTTTGTATCAATTTGTTATATTATTTATTTCTTCTATTGCAAGTAATATTGATATATCAGCAGTTGATCCAATAACATGTTTGGATAGGCTAGCTTATCTTAATACATTAAGTACTACGAACATATTAGAAATACTATGTGTTGGAATTGTGCTAGTTATTTGTTCTGTGTTTTTTGGAAATTATATTTTTTGTAAAAATGATGTGAGGTAGGAGAGAATATAAATGAAATTATCAATTTATAATATAGAGAGAAAATAGGTTATATTTCTCAAAGAACTGAAATGTTTTCAGGTACGATTTTAGATAATATTACTCTTTTTAATTACGATATTACTAAAGAAAGAGTAATTAAAGTATGCAAAACGGTAGGAATACACGATGATATTATGAATTTAGAAATGGGATATAACACTTTTTATGGTGCGGAAGGAATTTCATTATCAGGTGGATAAATACAAAAAATTGGAATTGCAAGAGTACTTTTAAAGAATGCGGATGTATATTTATGTGATGAAATCTATGCATCATTAGACAAAGAAAGTGTTCAAAATATAAAAAATGTAATATTACAACTTTCTAAAAAGCATATTGTAATTGTTATAGATCATATAAATGATAATTTTTTAAGTGAAAATTTTTGTGAATGATAAATTAACACTTTATAAATGTTAATAATTAATTTTATATGATAAAGTAATAATGAATTAAAAGAAAAGAAGGTGCTATTCATGGATCGTGTTTTAATTGTTGAGGATGATACAGATATAAATAATTTTATAAATGATTATTTTATTATAAAAGGGTATTCAACTGTTCAATCATTTTCTGGAACAGAAGGATTGCTAAGGTTGAATACAGATAAGGAAATATGTTGTATTATTTTAGATTTAATGTTACCTGGTATATCAGGTGAGGAAATTATAAAAAATGTAAGAGATGTAAGTGATGTTCCAATAATTGCAGTTTCAGCTAAAAGTGGAGATGATACAAAGATTGAAGTTTTAAAACTTGGAGCGGACGATTTTTTATTAAAACCGTTCAATTTAGAAGAACTGCTGTTAAAAGTTGATAGAAATATAAAAAAATATAAAAAAGTAAATAACAAAAAACAGGAAACACAAATTAAATTTAATAATTTATTGTTAAACATTGAAACACGAGAGGTGTTTGTAGATGGAAAAAATGTTTATTTTACATCAAAAGAATTTGATATATTATTATTATTGATTAACAATGCAAATAAAGTTGTAAGTAAGGATAAAATATTTAAAGAAGTTTGGCATGAGGAGTTTTGCATGGATACACAAACTGTAACAGTTCATATTAAAAATATTAGAAAAAAAATTAAAGAAATTAATCCTACTGCAACAATTATAGAAACTGTATGGGGTATAGGATTTAAAATATGTTGATTTTATATATTGTAATTATTATTTTGGTGATTCTTTTACTTTTGACTAGTATGCACTTAATTTTATTAAAAAAAGAGATAAAAAATATTGATAGACAATTTGTAAAAATAATGAATGAATCAACAAATGCAAGAATAAATAAGGGATATGTAAATCATGATGCAGAGGCACTAATTAAAACTTTGAATCAATGTATTGATCAAACAAATAGATTGGCTCGAAAAAGCAAGGAATCTAATGATGTATTAAAATCAACAATTCTTAATATGTCTCATGATATTAGAACACCTTTAACATCTATACAAGGTTATTTGCAACTTATTAAAATGGATGAGATTGATGCTTTAAAAAGAAAAGAATACATAGAAATTATGGAATCAAGATTAGATTCATTGAAAAGCATGATGGAAAATTTTTTTGAACTTGCAAAAGTTGAATCAAATTCATTTCCTATAAATTTAAAAATTCTTAATGCGCATGAGATATTTGTAGAAATAATAGGGATGTATTATGATTTATTTCAAGAAAAGAAGATATTTTTGGACTTAAAATTAATGAATCATATGATTGTTATTGCAGATGAGAGTGCATTAAAAAGAATATTTAACAATTTAGTATCAAATATAGTAAAATATGGAAAATCAAAAGCACAAATAAAGAGTTATAGCAAGGATAATTATATTATATTTACATTTAAAAATGATACAAATGATATTAATGATGAAAACGTTAATAAGTTATTTGATAAATTCTATACGGTATCGAATAGTAGAACAGAGAAAAGTTCAGGGTTAGGTTTAGCAATAACTAAAGAACTTGTATATAAAATAAATGGACAAATATCAATTGATTATAAAAATGAGGAAATAACATTTATTTTAAAATTAAAGCAGTATATGGAACATTAATAGTTTAAGAAAAGATAGTAGATCAGAAGATTTACTATCTTTTTTTTACGAAAGAAGGTGGTACAATGAAAGAAATAATCATATCTATTGTTTCAATGCAAATTGGTGCATTTATAGGAATTGCTACAATGTGCTTTTTCCAAATCAATAAAGGTAATGGTAGCTCTGATAAGCAATAAATACAAGTATAGACTTTGTACAAATTTAATGATGATAATGAGTAGAGGAGATGAGAATATATGAAAAAAAGCAATATTATAGTTTTAGCGTTATCTACACTGTTGGTTGTTTGTAATGCACTACCAATGAACAACCATGTAGAAAACAAAAAAGAAGCAGTTATTTCACAAAAAGAGGCATCAAAAAAGAAATCAAAGAAAAAAGATGTATCCAAATATGAAAACAATGAAAGTGATAAAACTGTAAATGATACATCCAAACAAACAGCAGAAGAAAATACGATTCAGGAAGATCAAGAATCTGTAAAAAGTGATGTGCAAACTCAAGAGAAAACGAGTAATCAAAAAACTAATGAAAATAAAACACAAAAGAAAGTTGAAACAAAACAAACACCAATACAGCCTGTTGAAAGTAATCAGCCTTCTTCTGTAACACCAAGTCAGCCAGCATCAAGTGGAAATACTACTAATGCACAACAACCTCAAAAGGAAGAACAAACAAAGATTTTAAGAGTGACATATTGGGTTAAATGTGATTGTGGAAAAGAACTGACACATTCAATAGATTATAAAGATTATGAGTCTTACTATAATAGCAACGATTACTCAGTAAAGATTTTAATCAAACAATTATTAGATGAAGGACATTGTGCAGGAAATGAAGAAGTATGTGGTGCTTCTCATTATCGATATGGCACAAATGAAAATTGGATTTATAAGTAAATCATTATCAAACTATGTAGAAACATGATAGAATTAAATGCGGATAAAGAATAAGTAAATAGTTTATCATAGATAATTACTGAAAAATTCAAAATATTACCAACAATTTTTATAAAAATCTCTCATTCTTTATCCATTTGATATTATAAGCAGGCAGGTCGATATGATCTGTCTTTTTTTGTTGGAGGAATATATGTATTTAAACAAATGGGTATTCAAGCCATAGGACAATCGAAAGATTGTCCTTTTTGCATTTAATAAACAAAAGAAGTAGGGCAATGTTTAAAACTTGCATTGCAAACAATAAATAACAGGAGAAAAAGTACAATGAAAAATAAACTTTCTAAACTATATAAGATTTTTTTAGCAGTAGGAATGGTATTTTCAATGTGTTTCAATACGCTTGGAATGAGTGTCGTAAATGCTTATGATCCATCCGTTCCTAAAGAATTTACAAGAGTGAAAAATATCAAGTATCCAGAATGGTGGGGCAGAAAGATTCCATCCATTGCTTCATGGTCAACATATTCATGTAAATATGATGGTAAATGGGCTTTCTGTTTAGAAGCAGAAAAGAAAACACCTGCAAGTGGTAAATATCCTGCACAGGTCATTGAAAATAATGAAAACGTAAGAAAGCTACTTTACTATGGCTTTGGAGGTCCTGCAGCCTATGGTGAATTTGCGGCGGATGCTGATCTAAAGACAGCTATCTGTCCAGATGACCCTCTTACAAATGATGATATCAAATATCTTTTGACACATATCTTTTTAAGTGGAGCTTATTCAGGACAATGGAAAGGATTTGATGAAAACTTGTTCAACCAAACATTCGGAAGCAATTATGGTACAAATATCATGAACATCTATCGTCGAATCATTTCATTGCCAGATCCAGGTAATGGTGTTTCTTGGGAAGGCAACAAGTCAGGAAACAGAGCATTGTTTAAAGCAAGCTATGATAAAACAAGCAATCAACAAGTCACAAATACTGTGAAGTTAAATGGTGCTTCATCAGCTGAAGTGAATATCCCATTGGCTTCAAATGTGACAATTCACATTGCTGGAACTTCTGCAACACAAACAGGTGGTACTGCAAAAGTCTATGGTGGACAAAGCTTCTATTTCACAGCGCCATGTCAAAATTCACCATCAAACTTTGTGAGTGACAATGTATGTGGAAATGGATGTGAACGATTCACAGCATTAGCTATTCATGATGGAGGTGCAGGAACTCAAGCACAAGGAACTTGGAATATGGATCCTGATGATGCGCGTCTTTATTTAAATATTGAATGGCTTGATTTTGGTTCTTTGGAATTGACTAAAAAGAATACAAATCAAGATCTCATTGATGGTGCAAAATTCAATATCAAATCTGTTTCATATGACGGTTATAACGAAAATACTGTTGTAAAAAATGGAAAAATCAAAGTGAATGATCTATTGGTTGGAACTTATGAAGTCAAGGAAACAGAAGCACCTCATGGATATCTTTTAAATACAGATACTTTTACAGTCAAAGTAGAAAAAGATAAGACAACAGTATTGAGTGTTACAGATGATGAACCTAAAGGAAATATTGATTTTCAAAAAGAAATCGATACTTCTAAAACAAATGGTCTAAAAGGTGATGCTACTACTGAAGGTGTAACTTTTGAATTACATGCAAGTGAAAAGATTACAAATCAAGCTGGAACAAAAACTTACTATGAAAAAGGTGCACTGGTATCAAGCAAGAAAACAGATGCCAATGGAAAAATTGCTTGGAGTGAATTGCCATTAGGAAAATATTACATTCAAGAATCAAAGACAAATGATTCATTGATCTTCAATAATGCAAAGATCAGTGTATCAATTGATTATGAAGGACAAACAGTTTCAAAAGTATCAAGAAGTGCAAAAGGTACTAACAGAGTGAATATGCAAAAGATCCAAGTTTTCAAATCAGGAGAAAAGGACAGTATTTCAGGTCTTGTAAAAGGATTACAAGGAGCAGAGTTCACGTTCAAATTGTACAGTGAAGTTAACCATGTCGGATGGGACAACGCTACAACTTATGCAGTTATTACAACTGATTCAAATGGTAAAGCAAATACACCATATCTTCCTTACGGGAAATATATCGTCAAAGAAACAAAGACACCTAAAGATTATATTACAGTACCAGATTTCACAATTTCAGTAACAGATGATTACAGTGAATATAAAGATGTTGAACAGGTAAAACGTGTCAATGTGAATAACCGACCATTTTCATCACAACTTAAAATTATTAAATTAGATGCTGAATCAGGAAAGAAAGTCACATTAAATGGTGCATCATTTAAAATCAAAGATTCAAAAGGGAACTATGTTGTACAAAAAGTTGGCGGTAAAAAATATGACACATTTACAACTAATTCTAAAAACGTTGTTACAGTAAAAGACAGCGAAGAAGGAACAGTAACACTTCCTTTACAGTTAGATGCAGGAGATTACTCTATAGAAGAAGTAGAAACACCTAAAGGCTTCTTGCAACTAGAACAACCTGTGAAATTCACAATTACAAATACAAGAGATTATGACAAGGATGAGGATGAAGATCCAATTCTAACTGTCAAAGTTAAAAATGCACAGCCAAAAGGAAAAATCATTATAACAAAGACAGACAAGGCTACAAATGAAGCACTAGCTGATGCTGAATATGAATTAACTGCCAAAGAAAATATCTACAGTGCAGTAGATGGTAGTTTACGCTATGCAAAAGGAGCTACTGTTGCCAAAGGAAAAACAGATGCCAATGGAAAACTTGTCATTGATTCGTTATTCATGGGCAAATATGAATTAAAGGAAATTTTAACAAATGAAGGATATGTGCTTTCAGAAAAAGTACATCAAATCAATCTTGAACAAAAAGATCTAACAACTAAAGAATATGTCATTACAAAAAATGTAACGAACATTGCACCTCATGGTGAAATCCATGTACAAAAAAGAGACAGAGATACATTAGAAGATCTTTCAAGTGTTACTTTCCAATTAACAGCAAAAGAAGACATCTATTCACTAGATGGAAGAAATACACTTCTTTATAAAAAAGGTGAAGCTGTTTCAATGGATATTTCAGAAAACGGATATTATGTGACTAATGAATTAGGTGAAATTCATATTTCAGGACTACCACTTGGAAAATATGAATTGAAAGAAGTACAAGAATTAGAAGGATATGTTAAAAACAATAAGGTCTATGACATTGACTTAAGCTATGATCACACAGATAAGATCATCTATTCAAAAGAACTTGACGTTCTTAATAAAAAGACAGCAACTGAAATTTCAAAAGTAGATGCAACTAATGAAAAGGAACTTGAAGGTGCAAAACTTTCATTAAGAGATGAAGATGGAAATCTTGTAGAAGAATGGACATCGACAAAAGATGTTCACATTATCAGAGGTCTTGTATCAGGTAAAAAATATATCTTGCATGAAGATCTTGCACCATTAGGATATACAACAGCAAGTGATGTAACATTTACAGTAAATGAAGATGGAAGTGTGACCAAAGTTAAAATGAAAGATGAAATCACAAAGGTAGATATTTCAAAAGTAGATGCAACAACTGGAAAAGAAATCGAAGGGGCTAAACTTACATTAAAAGACAAGGAAACAGGAGAAGCAGTTGAATCATGGACTTCTGGAAAAGAACCACATCGAATCGAAGGATTAACTGTTTCAAAAACTTATGTGCTTCATGAAGATTTAGCACCTGCAGGTTACAATGTTGCAAGTGATATTGAATTTACAATCTCTGATACAGGAGAAGTTCAAAAAGTGGTTATGAAAGATGAAGCAAAACCTGTTGTTGTAAAAACAGGTGATGATACAGACTATAAATCGTTAAGTGCGTTACTAATTGCCAGTGGATTATTAATTGCAGCAGTAATCTGTAAAATCAAAAGAGGTAAAGATGAATAAAAAGGATTAGATAATTTCAAATTCAATTAATTTAAAATATTTTTAACAATATGAGTGCAATAAATACAGTTTGCGTGCAGGTTATTGAATGTAGCAGAAGATATCATAAAATATAAGTAACAAAGAGCTCTTGAATAAAAAAATGGAGGAACAATAAAATGAGAAAATTATTAATTAGCCTTTTTTCGGCAAGTATGTTATTAAGTGGGATAACTTCTGTTAATGCACAAACTGTATCAAATGATGTTACAGTTCAAACATATCAAGAAGTAATCAATGGAGTAGAATGTGATGTTACTACTTATGATAGTGATGATTTATATAAAGTTAATTATCAAGATTCAACAGGAGAAAAACATATTGGGATTTTAAATAAAGATACTAAAGAATTAACGGTTGACGGAGATGTTATAGAATATTCAGTTACTTCAGGAACGCCTGTTTTAGCAGATTCTCTCTCTATATCAACATATGCTAGTTCTGATTGGACACCAGTGCTAGTTACAAAAGGTATTAAAGTAAGCTGTTCACCAATTTTTAAATCATTAGGGTATGTTACAACAGCAATTATTACTGCAGCAGGGAAAACTGTTGGTGCAAGATTGGGTAATGCAAAAGTAGGAGAAGTAGTAGGTAATGTTTTAGGAGCAGCTGCAGGAGATGCCGTAAGTAAAGTCAATGTTACTTTTAAATATGATTTATACAGAACAAAAAATCCTGTATATGTTACATCAAATGCATCAGTAAAAACAACTGGTTATAGATATCAAAATTATGCAATGAATGCAACATATAAAGGGAAAACTTTTTCAAAAACTACTACAGTTTGTGGAAGTTGGTGGTCATCAAGCAATCCATATTAAAGATTGGAATATTTTATAATCCATAGTAAAATTGAATATGGGTGATGTTATGAAGGTTGTAATAATTGACGATGATATCAATTTTGCAAATAAATTAAAGAATTATCTTATAAAATTTAACACTATTTCTTTTGATATAGAGGTCAACAATTATGATAAGGAATTCGAATTATACTTTTTAGACATAGATATGCCAGATATGGATGGCATATCTTATGCTAGAAGTATAAAAAAGAAGTATCCTCTTTCACGAATTATATTTGTTTCTTATAGAAGTGATTTAGTATTTGATGCAATTCAGGTATTCCCATTTTCTTTTGTAAGAAAGGAAAAAATGAATGAAGAACTTCCGATGGTTTTAGAAGAAATTTGTGAACTAGAAAAAGATAAAAAAAAGATGTTAAAGATAAATGAACAGTTTTCATTACCGGTAGATAACATATGCTATATAGAGAAAAGAGGTTCCTATGCACATATTTATACAGAAAGTAACGTGTATAAGTTAAGGAAATCTTTAGGTAATATATTTGATTTTATGAATAGCCATTTTGTTTATATTAATAAAGGTACAATTGTGAATATGAAATATGTTAATGAGTACCAAAAAGAAAATATTATTTTAAAAGACGGAACAGTACTCTATATGAGTCGTGGTAGGCGTAGTGAATTTATGTTATCTTATCTTAAATACAAGGAGGAGATATAGTTGAAATATCTATATATTGTATTTTTAACGTTATTTGTGTCTATATGCTGTTTGAAGTATTTTGATGTAACAGTCAGCAAGAGAAATCTCCTATTGATGATGATCATTTCTCTATGTTGCTGTATAATTAATTTTATTAAATTACCTGATATGCTACACTTAGCAATAAGAGATATCTTAATATATCTGATCATTAGAAAATATATTTCAAAAGATAGGGATCTAGAAATAGTGTCTATAATTTTGATATTAGAAACAATTTCAAAATGCAGTTATTATTTATTTATTTTGTTTGTTCCATTGATTATTCGAACAAATATATCAAATATTCTTTTATATAGTAATTATGAACTTAAAATTTTAAGTTTATCTATTATATTTGTATTATTGGTAATGTATTATCGTTCATCATATTTCTTAAATGTAAGATGTAATAGAATAACTTATGCCTTATTGTCTACTTGTTCAGTAATTTCTTTATATGGTTTAGAAGTTATTCCAACATTAGAAAATCAAATAAAAGAAAGTCAATTATATTTTCTCTTACTTTCTTTTATGTATATTGTTGTAGTTAATATAATCATTTATATTTATCATAATCAACAAACACAGCAAGAAATAGAAAATAAGGTTGTTTTAGAACAGGCTAGAATTTTAAAACAAGAGAAAGATATTATTTCTGTACAAAATAAAATGATTGAAAACATAAAACATGATCTTAATTATTTTAAAGAAATAGTAAATGATGGTGCTAAAGATCATTTAAATGGAACAATCAAGAAAATTGATGAATATAATAGTAATTTTATTTTTGAAGATTATTTATTAAATAATTTTATTTCTAGAATGAAAGCAGAAATGAAAGAAAATAATAAAGATTTAAAATTAATTATTACAAATACAAATATATCGATTGATTTAACAATATATAACCAGCTCATTTCTATTATGGAATTTGTAACCCAAAATAGTTTGGAAAGATCTATCCAGTTTCGCATACAATCTTTAGAAAATATGTCCATTTTTGAATTTACGTATATTCCAAAAAATAAAGACGTAATAAAATCTAAAGATATAAAAAACAATGAAAACATTGTTTTTAATCAAGCGTCTCATCAATACATGGTATGTTCTTTGATTTTGGAAGGAGAAAAATCGTATGAAGGAAATAGCAAATAAAAATTTATTGTATTCAAAAAAAGGATTTTTAATAATAGTATTTTTGGTTTGCCTTATTGCAATGCCTATTTGTGAATATTATTTTGGCTTAGAATTTTCTACTGTATTTCCAATAGTAATAACGGATACATGGTTTGTTATAAAAGCAATATTCTATGATAGAGAGGATAAAAGAAAAATATTATTTGATATTCTTTTCTCTGTTGTTGTTACAGCAGGGTGTCTTTATTTCTTATAAGAAACAATATTGAACTATCGCTATAGATAGTTCTTTTTGATTTTGAAGGAGGTGATGACTATAAGATGAAAATGAACAGTTTGATTTCATGGGTAGGTGGAAAAAAGTCTATTAGAGATCTAATCTATGCAAGATTTCCACAAAGCTATGGAAGATATATTGAAGTGTTTGGTGGAGGAGGGTGGGTACTGTTTGGAAAAAAGCCAGATAAGTTTGAGGTCTATAATGACTTCAACAACAACCTTTCAAATATGTTTGCGGTTGTAAGAGATCAGCCATTGGCTTTTATTCAGGAACTTGGTTATCTTCCTGAAAACGGAAGAAATATCTTTAATCTTTATAAAGAAATTATAACCAAGCAAAGAGTGGAAGATAAATTTTTACAGGAAGAAATGGAAAAGGTAAAGGTTTATTTTACCGAGCTTCAGCAAGAAGAAATCATGGAAATCATGAATCAAGAACGAATTGAAAAACAGGATGTAAAACTTGCTGTTGCATTTTTTAAGCTTGTCAGATATTCCTATGGTTCAGGGTGTAAAACTTTTGGATGTCGACCTTACGATGTACGTAAAGCATTTAATACAGTCTGGCAAATCAGCGACAGATTGGCAAATACAGTTATAGAAAACAAGGATTTTGAGGCACTGATTATTCAATATGATCGATCAGATGCCTTTTTTTATTTGGATCCTCCCTACTATGAAACGGAAGGACATTATTCTGTCGTATTCACAAAGGAAGATCACATTCGTTTAAGGGATACCTTAAAGAAATTACAGGGAAAGTTCCTGCTATCTTACAATGACTGTGAATTTATACGAGATCTGTACAAAGATTTTTATATTGAAGGATTTTCAAGAATCAACAATATGGCTCTTCGTTATGATAAGAGTTCACAGTTTCCAGAAGTGTTGATTTCCAATTACAATCCTATGAAGAATTCAGGAATACAGAAACAGCTTGATTTATTTGAGCAGGATGGAGGTGATGAAAATGATGAATGAGTATCAGATGAAACTTGAGGAAGGGAATAAAGTGACCCTTCCTGAAAGTTTAGTTAACAAGTTGCTGTTAAGAAAAGGTGAAACAGTCTGTTTGATTCAGGAAGATGGTATCAAGGACAAGTGCTTTAAAGTAACTGCAGAAAATGAAAAAGAACTGTTCGATGAAGATTTTTACTGCATTCCCAAAAGGGTATTTGATATGTGTCATTTGGATTATGAAAGTATTCAAATCATCGTTGAACAGGGACAAATGGTCATTACCAATCCACAGTATGTGTTGAGCTATTTAGGAAAAGATATGATTACCTGTCTTTTAAAGCAAAATGTGGATTTAGGATTATTTGCAAAGGATCTTGTAGATTTATTAAATGAACAGACAATCGAAGAAGCTGTTTAGAAAAGGAGGAAACAATGGTACAAATTTTAAAGAATAAAAAAGTAAAGGTCATTATCTGTTTGATGATCATCTTAATAATGCTTGTATTAACAATGAAACAGTCTTATGCGGCAGGAGATGTTTCAAGTGTTATCCAACAGGCTTGGAAACAAATGGAGTCGCAGATTAAAAATATTGTCAACAATGTTGTGTTTCCTGTTATTGATATCATACTTGCTGTCTTTTTCTTTGCTAAACTTGCAATGGCATATTTTGATTACAGAAAACAAGGACAGTTTGATTGGACAACACCAGCAATACTGTTTGCGTGTTTAACATTTTCCTTGATTGCACCAAACTATATCTGGAAAGTCCTATAGAGGAATAGATTATGTTTTTATGGGATTTTGTCGCAGATAAGGTCATGGGTCAGATCGTTGACTGGATCTACAGTAAGCTACTTGAATTTTTAGGTGAATTCTTTGGCATGATGGGATCAATGGGAGCAGATCTGTTTGACTATGACTTTGTAAGAGCCATTATTGAACTGTTTAGACTTTTTGGATGGGCGCTGTTTGTTTCAGGAATGGTCGTTACAGTATTTGAAATTGCCGTTGAATATCAAAGTGGTCGTGGCAGTATCAAAGATGCCTGTCTTAATGCTATGAAAGGGTTTATGGCTGTGTCTTTGTTTACTGTATTGCCTGTAGAATTATATAAGTTCTGTATTTCTTTGCAGGTAACCATGTCCAATGGACTTGCTAAACTTGTAGGAAGTCAGTCCGTAGGTGATTCAGCAATTAAGTCACTGTCGTATATGCAAAAGCTGTCGCTTGGAACGGTATTGCTTATCTTTTTGCTGATTATGATGGGCTATTCCATTATCAAAGTGTTCTTCGCAAATCTAAAAAGAGGAGGTATCCTTTTAGTAATGATTGCAGTAGGATCGCTTTATATGTTTTCAATTGTGCGTGGCTATACAGATGGCTTTATTCAATGGTGCAAGCAGATCATCGGTATATGTCTTACCGCATTTTTACAGGCAGTTATTTTAATTGCAGGTCTGGGTGTTATGAAAGAAAACTGTCTTTTAGGAATAGGATTGATACTGGCAGCAAGTGAAATTCCACGAATTGCAGGACAGTTTGGGCTTGATACAAGCATGAAAGCAAATATCATGTCTACTGTTTATGCGGCTCAGTCAGCTATGAATATTACAAAAACAATTATGAACAGAAGCTAATAATCATCTTGCATTTTTCATGCTTATTTGGTATTTCTGTTGTAGGAGGTACAGCATGACTATCGAAGAACTGAAAAAATATAAATGGTTTGTTGCAACATGCAAGTATGAAGGTATCGTTGGGAAAAAGCATTGTTTTACATATGATGTTGATAATTTAAATACAAATTTGCTAAGTGGAATGATTTTAGTTGATGATGAACTTGTAAAAGAAACAGAAGAAAAGGGTGTCTGGCAGGACTGTGTTTTTGATGCGATTTGTGATGAAAAAGTTCAAATCGTACAGCAATGTTCAAAGCCAATCATTCTTTATGAAGAAGTTCCAGAATATGATGAGTGGGTGAATCTGTTATTGTATCGCTATCTTGAACAGCATTATTATGAAAAGAAATGGATGACCTATATACAGGTCGATAGAAAAATGAATGATGAAATGAGGTTGAGCTAAAATGTATATGTATCCCGATAATTTAAAAGGGAAGGCAACATTATGGCTATGGTATTTAAGAGATATTGGAATCGTAGGTGTGGGGGCAATCATTGGAGTGATTGCCATTTCTCATGCCAATTTTTATATGCCAATGGCATTAGTAGGGTGCTATGCTTTTTTAACTATCCGTATGGCTGATACCAGTATCTTTGATTTTTTATCATATGCCTTTGCCTTCTTTATATTTTCACAACAGCTATATAAATGGCATTTTACAGGTGAAATAAAAACACCCTTGAATACAGAAAACAGGAAAAAGAAATGGAGGCTATGATGAAAAGAAAGAAGAAAACAGAGAAGAAAGATACCGTGAAAAAGAAAACAAAGAAAAATAAAAAAGTATCCAGTACAAGGATGCTAATCAATACTAAGACGATTACCGATTACAGTTTAAAACTGTTTAATGGAGAGGAAGTCGTCTTTTTTGTTGTTCAGCCACAAAATCTTTCTGTTATGTCAAAAGAAAACATAGGTGCAAAAATATTTGCACTTACAAATGTTGTAAAAGGACTAAATGATATTGAAATTATCTGTCTGAACAGTCGAGATAATTTTGAAGAAAACAAATATTTTCTGAAAAAAAGAATTCAGGAAGAAACAGAAGAAGTTGTTATCAAGCTTCTTAATGAAGATCTGTATCATTTGGATAAGATTCAAACACAGACAGCAACAGCACGACTTTTCCTGATCGCTGTTCGTATAAAACCTGATGATCAGTTAGAAGTACATTCTTTGATCCATCGTATTGAAAAACTCATTCGTATGCAAAATATCTCTGTAACACGAGCAGATAAGGAAATGATTAAAAGAATGTTGGCTGTCTATTTTGAACAGAATGTTACGACAAGTCAGTTTGAAGATTATGATGGAAAGAGGTGGTATGATGGTGTTCAATAAATTATTTGGTAAATTCAAAAAGGCTGAGGTTGAAGATGAAGAAGAAATCAAAGTACAGGATTATCTTGATATGATTGCACCTTCAACAATACGTTTCTATACAGAATATTTTATTTGTGGCAACAGCTACAGAAGTGTCTGGGCATTACGAGAGTATCCAACCTCTACAGATGAACAGGCACTTTTACGTTATATGGGTGAAAAAGACGGAGTCACCTTGCATATTTATGCCAGACAGGTCACTTCTGCAGAAGAAAAGAAGATCATTGGGAATGCAGCTAATAAAAACAGGCTCAGACAAAGCAATACGCAAGATCTAAAAGAAACAGTAACTGCTCAAAGCAATCTTAATGATGTTATTGAACTGATTGCCAATATGCATCGAAACAGAGAACCACTTGTTCACTGTGCTGTTTATTTTGAGTTGATTGCTGACAGCTATGATGAACTTAAACTTATTCAGACTGAAATGATGACAGAACTTGTGCGAAGCAAGTTGAATGTTGATCGTCTTCTTTTAAGACAGAAAGAAGGATTTCTAGCGGTTACTCCATCGGGATATGATGGATTCAAGGAGCAGTTTGAACGTGTTCTTCCAGCATCAAGTGTTGCAAATCTTTTCCCATTTAACTATTCAGGTAAGACAGATCCGCATGGAATTTATATAGGTCACGATAAATTCGGAAGCAATATTATTGTTGATTTCAATGAAAGAAGTGATGACAGAACAAATGCCAATGCTCTTATTCTTGGAAATTCAGGACAGGGAAAATCATATCTTTTAAAACTTTTACTGTTGAATTTAAGAGAACAGGGAATGTCTTTAATAACGCTAGATCCTGAACATGAATATGAAGAAGTAACCTATAATCTTGGCGGTATTTTTATTGATATGATGGCAGGACGATATATCATTAATGTTCTTGAACCAAAACAATGGTCAGAAGATATAGAAGATTCAGGCGAAGATGATGTTCCTGTTGCATTTAAACAATCAACGGTTCTTGCACAGCATATTTCCTTTTTAAAGGATTTTTTCAAGACATATAAGGCGTTTACAGAAGAGCAAATCGATACGTTAGAAATTATGTTGGTAAAGGTCTATCAAAGATTCAACATTAATGAAAAGACGGATCTTAGTGTTCTAGAACATGACGACTACCCTATATTGAGTGATCTCTATGATTACATTGATGAAGAATACAAACATTACAACACAAACAGAAATAACATTTATACAAGAGAATCACTGCGTGAAATATTGCTTTTATTAAATTCAATATGTGTGGGAAGTGACAGTCGTTTCTTTAATGGGCATACCAATATTCATTCACAAAAGGTTGTGACTTTTGGTGTTAAGGATCTTTTACAGGCAAATAAGTCTTTAAAAGATGCGATGCTTTTTAATATCCTTTCCTATATGTCCAATGAGCTGTTGAAAAGAGGGTATACAGTAGCTTCAATCGATGAACTTTATCTTTTTTTAACAAATACAACAGCAGTAGAATACATTAGAAATTTTATGAAGCGTGTTCGAAAAAAGGAAAGTTCTGTTATTTTAGCTTCTCAAAATCTGGAAGATTTCAATATTGAAGGAATCAGAGAACTAACAAAACCATTGTTTTCAATACCAACACATACGTTCCTGTTCAATGCAGGAAATACGGATGCAAGATTTTATATTGATACGTTACAGCTTGAAGAAAGTGAATATGAACTTATTAAATATCCGCAAAGAGGTGCCTGTCTTTATAAATGTGGAAGTGAAAGATACAACCTTATTGTTCATGCACCAGATTATAAATCAAAACTGTTTGGTGATAAAGGCGGAAGATAGGATGATGAATATCCATGAAAAGCCAGCGTTTTGGAATAGAAATAGAAATGACAGGTTTAACAAGAAGAAGCGCTGCTTTGATTATTGCTAAACATTTTGATACAGGTTTTAGGCATGAACGTGGTATATATGATACCTATTCTGTCTGTGATCAGGACGGAAGAAAATGGAAAATTGTACGAGATGCAAGTATTACACCGCAATGTGGAAATCGATTTAACTATGATCCTGATTATAAAGTAGAGGTCGTTTCTCCTATATGTCATTATGATGATATAGAAACGATACAGAGCATTGTTCGTGAATTAAGAAGAAATGGTCATGCTAAAGTCAATGAAAGCTGTGGAATTCACATTCATGTGGATGCTTCAAAACACACTGCCAGATCATTAAGAAATATTGCAAATATTATGTATTCAAAAGAGGATCTTATCTTTAAAGCTTTAAAGGTAAGACCGCAAAGAGAAGTACGATTCTGTAAGAAAATAGATGATGATTTTTTAGAAATGCTCAATCGAAAAAAGCCAAAGGATATTGAGGAAGTTGAAAATCTCTGGTATGACGGAAATACCAGCAGAAAATACGAACACTATGATGATTCGAGGTATCATGCCTTAAATTTTCATAGTGTTTTTTCAAAGGGAACAATAGAATTTCGGATGTTTAATGGAACACTTCATGCAGGTGAAATCAAGACCTATATCCAGTTTTGTTTGGCAATATCTCATCAGGCATTGGTTCAAAATAAGGCAAGCAGAGTTAAGACACATTCGTCTAATGAGAAATATACGTTCAGGACTTGGCTTTTACGACTTGGACTTATTGGCGATGAATTTAAAACAGCACGACATCATCTTTTAAAAAATCTAGATGGATGTATTGCATGGAAAGATCCACAACAGGCAGTTATGCAAAGAGAAAGATTGCAAAGTGCACAGGAAACAAATAATGAATCATTGGAAGATGTTCAAGAAGAACTTGGAATGCACATGCAACAGATGTAAAGGAGGAACAGAAAAGAATGAAATATTATGTGGCTTATGGCAGTAATTTAAACAGGGAGCAGATGGCACACAGATGTCCAGAGGCTAAACTGGTTGGAACAGGTATGTTGTCAAATTATGAAATGGTGTTTAGAGGAAATAAAAGTAATGCAGTTGCGACTGTAGAACCAAAAAAGGGAATGGAAGTACCTGTAGGTATTTGGGAAATTTCAGAAAACGATGAGCATTTCCTTGATCGCTATGAAGGTTATCCACACCTCTACGAAAAGAAAAATTTGAGAATTTCTAATGGAACAATTACAACTGAGGCGATGGTTTATGTGATGAATGATGGTTATGAATATGGAGTACCAGGTAAGGAATACTATGAAATAATCAAGCAAGGATATAAGGACTGTTCCCTTGATGAAAAGTATTTAGATGAGGCTGTTGAAAAAATGAAAGAAACTGTTTTAAATCAAACAGAAGCAGCAATGTATCCTTATGGTTATAGAGATGTCAGACAGTAATGAAAACAAAACTTATAAAGTTAGCTCTGTCTTTTTTTAGCAGTGATGATGGCAGGAAGTTTGTTAGAAATGTAGCTGTTGTTATTATTTCACCTTTTGTTGCTATTACTGTTTTAATTGGTGCTATTTTTTCAGATGGTATTTCATTCAATCACAATCTTGTAACGGATCTGTTTGAAGGCAATCCAATTAGTGAACTTACAGGTGAAATGAAGCAATATGTTCAGGAAATACAGGATGGACTTGTGTTGATTGACAGTCATATTGACAAAATTAATCAGACTTTTACAAATGGATCATCGCTTAATATTTATCAGGTCAAAGGGTATTTTATTGGTTATATGGTTTCTTCACAGCATAAAGTATTTTCAGATGAAATGGCAGAGGCATGGGTCAACAGTTTTACAGAGGGTGAAGAAGTCAAAGTCCCTACTTCTGTAAACGCCGTCATCTATGCCAGTCTAGAAAAGAACCTGAATGAAAAACTGCTGAAAGATACAAAAAAGTCAATGGAAACCTGTTATGGTGCATTGATTGGAAATGACGGAAAAACAGTCACAACACTTTCCAAAGAGCAGATGGATGAACTGATTAAAAATATGCCTGAAGATACAAGTGAAATCAGAAAGAAAATAGTGATGCAGGCTGCGGATGCTGTTGGAAAGATACCTTATTACTGGGGTGGTTCTGCCAAGTGTGCAGGATATGATGGTAATGATTTTGGAGTAACTGTTGCCCCAGACAGCAAAGGAAGAAATAAAAAAGGACTGGATTGTTCACATTTTGTAGACTGGGTCTATTGGACTGTTATGAACAATAATCTTGGCAATACAAATACATCAGGACAGATAAAAATGTGCAAGAAAATAGCAAAGCAAGATCTCAAAGCGGGGGATCTTGCCTTTTTAATTAACAAATCAGGAAAGACAACTCATGTGGGAATCTATGCAGGAAAGAATGCAAAAGGTGAAGCTGTGTGGATACATGAAAACAGTAACGACAGTAATGTTGCTATGAATACTGTGTCTTACTGGAGTGGTTATTACAGACTGAATATGATGGAAGGAAGATAGCGATGAATGAACAAAATGAATTTATAAAGAACTACTTGCATACAGAATATGTTGGCTGTTTAAAAACAGATCATGAAAAATGTATAGATCTTCAGTATGAAGAAATTGGAAACTTTGTACAGAATGCAGGGATGTTTGGTAATCTTGAAATCTCTATAAAGCACAATGGCTTGGTACTGTTTGATACAAATGGCATTTATATCAACAAGGTGTTTCCTAATACAGAATATTCCAGAGATTATCTTATGGAACTTATCAATTCTGTTGCGATGCAACTTCAAAGTGATTTCGATGATGGAGATATAGGACATCCAACAGGCAAAGTCAATGAGTTTATTAAAGAAAATTTTCAAGTTGATCTGTTGAATACCGAACAGGAAAATAAAATAAATTTTAGTTTGCAAATGTAAGGAGGTGAGGAAAGTGAATCAAGATAAAATTAAGGAAATCAAACAGAAATATCCAAAGGGAACAAGGATCATGCTCAATTCTATGGACGATCCTCATCATCCTGTTCCTTCTGGAACATTGGGAACTGTAGAAACAGTTGATGATATTGGAACAATCCATATGAAGTGGGATAATGGACAAAGTTTAGGTCTTATTGTAGGTGAAGATAGCTTCTATGTTATTGAAAGTGTTCAAAATCAAGAGAAAATACGAGAAGCCGATGAAAAAATACGTGTACTCGTTGTTGAGCCGATGAAAGAACCAAAGGTTGAATATATAGAAAATACATTGGATGATATGCAAAAAGTTGTTGGTGGTCTGATTGAAGAAATCGACTTGGATAATAATACTGTTCTTGTCTGTAACGAGGAAGGAAAACTCATGAATTTACAGGCAAACAGACGTGTTGGCAGAGATGTTATTGCTGGCACTTTTTTTATTGCAGGAGATGATGGATCAGAAGATCTAGTTTCTTTAACCGATGAACAGGTCAATGAATATAAAGAAAGATTTCATGAATTAGAAGAAATCGAGCAGCAAGAAGTGTTTGAAAAAATTGAAATAACGATAAGGGGGTTTTAAAAATGGCTAAACAAAAAGAGATAAAAATAAAATATCCTGAAGCAAGAGTTCGAGCAATCAACTCAAACCTTGCAAAGAAAAATACAACACTTGAAGTAGAAATTATGGAAAGCTTGAATCAAATCTATAAAAAGCACGTCAAACCAGAGGTTAGAGAATTCATTGAAGAATTAGAAGGAGATGAACCTGTCGTTAGTAAAAAACCTAGAACGATCATTGAGGAACATCCGTAAATCAATGTATCAAGGAGTGTTTGGCGGTAAATTTTGATCGTGTGCGCTTTTTATAGAAATATGGAATAAGTATGCCAATTTTATTTGTTTAAAAACGTGTGCCCTTATTTTAAAGGTTTTAAAAAATAGATGGATAGAATGTCCAATTTGAATTGAAAAATAAGGGTAACTTTTAAAAGATGTGGCGTGTGCAGGTTAAAGAAGCGACGTCGCTTCACCTTACAACAACGGGCAATGCCCGTTGTTTCAAAGAAGTTCACAAAAGAAAAACAACGTCATTATTGAAGACAGTGCGTCAATAGTGGCGTTGCATATTAAATGTTCTCCTATAAACAACAGGAGATAACAGGTCGTCAAAAACAGCGTAAGCAGAATTTTGACGAAAAATGTAGTTTGAAAATATGTGATATGTTATAATCATAAATGGAACAGCCGTATACGGTAGGTGGTTATCCTTGGTCGTCATGACGAAGGTACGCAATCCTTCGAAATTCACATTCCTAGAAGTTTTGGGAAAATCTGAAAAACGGAGGTGATGCGAATGACAACATATGAAACAGTCATGGTAGTGTTAACTTGTTTAACACTTGTCGTGTCTTTAATGATGCTTGTTATTAAATTACTTCTTATCATAATTGATAAAAGTGCAAAAAAATAACTACCTCACCCTCTGGAAAAGTATGAGTTAGTTATTTTAACAAAAATACAAAATCCAAGGATAGCCGCTTACTGGCAGTTCCTTTTTTCAACTACATTATAGTTTATACAAAACTGAAAGTCAATATACCAGATATTGAGAATTGGTACCTATACAGTACCTATGCACTACCTACGACACAAATGGGGTCATTTATTATTGCTTGTAAATTCAAGAATATTTGATGAAAAAATGAATGTAAAATTGTGATTAGAATAATGAAATTGATAAATTTTAAATTATATATAATAGAGAAAAACGGATGCAGATGTATCCTTTTTTTGTTGGAGGAAAATAAAATGTGAATAAGAAAAGAACAACGATCTGGTTAAATCAAGATGTGATGGATAGACTGGATGAAATGACAAAAACAGATGACAGCAAAAGTCGAAGTGAGTTTATTGAAAGAGCAATTAAATTTTATGATGGTTACAATCGCTCAACGTTGGAAAATCAGTATTTGCCTGTTGCTATTTCAAGTGCAGTTCAAGGAACTGTTAAATCAAGTGAAGATCGTATTTCAAAATTGCTTTATAAAAATACAGTAGAGCTTTCAATGGTCATGAATGTTCTTTCAGCAATAGCTGATGTTGATAATGACACTCTTAAAAAATTAAGAGTGAAATGTATGAACGAAGTTAAAGCAACCAATGGCAAGATAAGTTTTGAAGAAATAAATAAATATCAAAAAGGTTCCTGATTCATAATAGCTATATAAAAACAGTTGTGATAGTATGTCGTCTAGAAAGGAATGATCTACATGTCAAAACAGGATGAATTTATAAAACAACTTTATTATGGAGATGACTTATTCTATGAAAATACTAGAAAGGATTCTTCAAAAAAATGTGAGTTAAATAAAACCAGAGATGAAATTCATAAAAAAATTATGAAGGCATTAATACAAGTATATGGTGAGGAAGAAGCAAACAAAATAAATGAGGAATGGATAGGATGTTCATCAGAAATAGAAATTGAAAATGAAATAGTTATTTTTAAAGAGGCATTGTATTTAGGGTATGATCTTGCAGATGTATTTTTTAATAGAAGATAGGAAGTATATGTTAGGAAACTTTAAAAAGGTTAGAAAAGAATTATGGAAAAGAAGGAGCAAGTATTATTGTGGATAACTGTCAGGATACACTATTTGGCGGTTTTGCACCTAATTCAGAAACAGCGAAAGTAATGAGTGAAAATCTCGGGTCAAAGACTGTTATGAGTGGATCGGTCAGTAAAGGGAAAAATGATCCATCACAGTCTTTACAAATGATAGAAAGACCTCTTATGACAACAGATGAATTAAAGAGCATGCCCAAAGGCCATTTTATTTTGATGAAGACAGGAATGCATCCAATGAAAACAGTATTAAGATTATTCATTAAGTGGAAGATAAAGTTGGACAAGGAATATCAAGTCAATCAAAGAGTACAGAGAGAAGTTAAATATGCAGATATAAATAAGATCACATCAATTTTAAAATATAAATTTAAAAAAGATGACAATATAAAATTTGATCTTAAAAAAATAATAAATGAGGCAGGTGTTAAAGTTGAATAAGGATTATATGTATTTTTATACAAAAGTATCAAGTGCAAATGTAACACCGTCAGGAAGAATGGTATATAGAGCATTACTACGATACGCAAACAGGAAAACATGGTCTTGTTTTCCATCAGTTAAAACAATTGTCAATGATACAGGACTTTCAGAAAGAACAGTAAGAAAACAAATAAAGATACTTGTAGAAGAAGAACTCATAATAAAAATTCCAAGAAAAAGAGAAAACCATGGAAATACATCTAACATGTATTTTTTTAATTGATCTTTATCTTGGAATAATTGTAATTATATAAGTGCATAAGGGTGGTGCAGTTAAGACATCCCTGTAATTTGTTTTCTAAGGATTTTTCATAAAATAAAAATATTTATTGAAAATGTTTATCATAATTTGTAAAGCAAAATAAATATGAGTTTAATTAAGAAATTATAGATTAAAAGATGATAAATATTAATGCTATCTAGGAAAGAATATCATTTTATTTATCATCTTTAAGAAAACAATTAATAATATTTTTCATATTTATACCTCATTTCTTTTTTTATATAGATATCTATAAAATTATTATACTTAAAAATGAGTAATTTTATAGATAGGATAGTTAAGAAGTAGGTTATACGAATGACATACATAATTGTAAGGAAAAAAAGATTATTTTGAGCATGAAAGTGGAAAAAATTACCTGTTAATCATAAATTGAGCATCTTAAACAAAATGTATTTACATTCTATATAGCGCTTTCATATAATGGACTTGTAAGAAGTCTAGACTTTATAATTTAATACGAAAGAAGGTAGATATTATGAATAAAAAAATAATACAATACAGGAAACAAGTAAAATTGATTAATTTCTATGACAAAAAAATAATAAATGCAAAGTATAGTACAAAATATAATAATTTAAATAGTATATTTTTTTAATAGAAAACATAATATTGAATTTTCGATGATTATTTTAAAAACTAATTATTAAAAAGTAGAGAAGCTATGAAAGAGTTTAAATATAATATTAAAATTCTATTAAGAAAGAAAGAGCTATATTATTGTATTATTGGTGTTTTGTTAATCAATGCGATTCATGTAATTTTGGTAATTAATCACTATTCACCAAATATGATTTTGAAAACAGGTGAATATCAGTTTATTTTATATAATAATGAGGTAACTATAATGTCATTGGTAATAATAGCGTTACCGATTCTAACTTCTCTTGTTTTATCAGATACGAGTTGGAATGATAAACATTTAGGGTACAATAATTATTTATATACACGTTTGAATATTAAAAAAAATATTTTTTCTAGATTATTTCTATCTTTTATTACAACTTTTATAATTTGTTTTGTAGGTTTCATATTAAATTATTTAACACTACGTTTCATTTTTGGTAGTGGAAATCTTATAACAAATTTTCAAGAATTACCATATGATCAAGTAATAGCATCTGAGTTTTTTCTAGATTCTATCAGATATTATAATCCTATACTATTTATTATTTTAATTAGTTTGCATGAGTCAGTAATTATAGGATTACTTGCAACAATTTCTTATTCTTTTTCATTTTTTACAAGGCAAAAATTAATTATTTATTTTCAAGTTACTCTTATTATGATTATACTCGAGGTTGTTTTTTCTTTTATTGGTATCAGCCAGTTTTCAATCATAAAGCAGTTACAGCCAAATTCATCGTTCTCGGTTTATCAAAGTATTATTTTATATATTGTACTTTCTTTAATAGCTATTACACCAGTTTTGTTAATTACAAAGAAAGGTGATATATTATGAAAAGATTTTTTTGTAATTCATTGTTCTATATTGGGATAGTTATTATGATTCTTTTGGGTATAGCTGTTGGATATAATATAGATCATAATTTTTTAAAGTTATATACTGCAAAAATGGGACAAGTTCCTATAAGATACTGCATTTTTATTATTATTCTTTTTATAGATTATCTTTTATTTGAAGAAATAAATCATTACACTTTTATATTTAGATATAAATCGGTGTCAAATTTTATAATAAAAAGTATGAAACAAGAAGTAATTATGTCAGTAATTTTACTATTAATTTTTCATCTGCCCATATTCATATTAAATACAAAGGAATTTATTAACAATATTGTTTTGATTATGCTAGTAATTTTGAATATAACTTTAATTTTTTCAGTTATGCTGGCTATTATTAGATTACTTAATGTATGGATTAATAACAGAATTACTTCTACTAGTATTTTTTTATTAGTATTTGCTTGTTTGGATGTTTTATTAGGACACTTTAGCTATTTTTATATGGAACATTATATTTTTGATTTTGATGCAATTCTTGTTCTACCATATGTTTATCACTTTTATCCATTTATTTTTTCATTTATGTGTACATTGGATATTGTTTTACTTTTTGTAACATCAAAAAAAATGAAGGAAAGGGATTATATAATAAAACAAAATGAAATTTGTGAATAAAAAAGATTTTTTGATATATCTATTAATTTTACTAGCCGTAACTTATTTAAAAAGTATATATCTTTCCGAAGTATATATAGATAATTGGTGGTATCAAGCGCTTATCTTTTTTGGTAGTGACCAATTTGTAAATATACTATGGCTTATTCCAATTTTGATTCAGGTATTTTTTATATCAAAAAAAATATATGTAGAACTAAATTATTTTGATTTGAGATATAAAAACAGGAATAATTTTTTAAAAAATATATTTTTGTGTTTTATTAAAGAGCATGCAATTTACACAACGTCTTTTATAGTAGTACAAATAATTGGATTGATGATATTAACAGGAATACCGTTTAAATTTGATGTGGGTATATTAGAATTGTTTTGCAAATATTATATTGAAATTATGTTTTATATTTGGTTACTTATTCTTGTTTCACTTGTTATTCAAAAATATACTATATCATTTCTTATAGAGTTAACTTTATTATTGGTTTTGCTAAATATATTAAAAAGTAGTTTATTTCCTATTATTTCTTTATACTATAATTACTCTTTTAATTTTTTAACACTTCCTTGTATATGCTTTGTATTACATTTTATAAAAAAAATTTATATTTCTAGGGATCTGTTAGGAGGAATAAAATATGATATTAGAGATTGAAAATTATTCAAAAACGATTAATAAAAGAATAATATTGGATAATATTAATCTTACATTTAGAAGTGGTAATGTTTATGGATTCTATGGAAGAAACGGTTCAGGGAAAACAATGCTATTTCGTGCATTGACAACGCTTATTTATCCTACAAAAGGAGATGTAAAAGTTGATGGAAAATCAATTCTTAAAGAAGAATTTGATTTGAGCCAAATTGGTATACTAATTGAGAATCCAGGATTTTATCCACATTTGACGGGTTTTGAAAATTTAGAAATGTTATATAGATTAAATAATGAAAAGAATGATCAACATATTTACGATATTTTAAAAAGTGTAGGATTGGATTATGCTGGTGATAAAAAGTATAAAGAATATTCTTTGGGAATGAAGCAACGACTTAGGATTGCTCAAGCAATTATGGAAAATCAAAAAATAATTATACTTGATGAACCAACTAATGGAATAGATAGAAGCGGGTTAAAGGATGTTCATGAAATTATAAAAGAAGAAAAGAACAAAGACAAAATTATATTATTAGCAAGTCATGATTTAGATGATTTGAAATTATTATGTGATAAAATTTATTTTATAGAAAATGGAAGAGTTAAAGATTTTTTAACGGAGATAAGCAATGATTAAATATTTGAGAATATTTTGTCTTTGTTGTTTAGTGTTATTTGCTGGATTAGGTTTTTATGGGAAGAATAAATTTCACGGAATAGAATATTTAGATATTAAAAATAATTTTAAGTATACAACGATGAGCAATCAAGATTTTTTAAAACTATATCCTGATACAGCGAAAAAAATGATTAATGATCAAGAAGTAACATCCATGGCGCAACTTGTTGATCAATCAGATTATATTTTAAAAGTAAAAAATACTTCAAAAAAGAGTATAGCAGGTAATGGAATAATTAATGAATGCGAGGTTTTAAGAACATACAAGGGAAAAGTTAAACAAAAAATAAATATTTATGATATGACATATGTAATTGACCAAACATCTGTTGGGTACATTGAGGGCTCGAAACCACTGATTCCTTTAAGAGAATATATCGTATTTTTAAAAAAATCAAAAAAAGTAAATGTAAAAAATACTTATATGTTTTCAAGTGTTCATTTTGGTGCATTTGATGTAGATGATAGAAATGAAAGTATAAATAATTATGATAATAATTCATTGACTTTAAAACAAACATATTCTTATGATTATATTGGATGTGATGACCAATTTGTAGAGAAATATCAATTTTTAAAAAAGCAGCTTGATAATATAGATAAATAAAAGGATTTATAGGGATTTGGCCCATGAATCCTTTTGTTTTGGAATATTTAAGTATTTTGAAGATCCTAACTTTAGAGTTTGATTTTAATAAGATTATTTGTTTCTTTACTGTTTTTGTTGATTCTAAAATGAACCAGAAATATCAAAAGATATCAGAATGCTTGCATATGAGTTATTAAGCTCTTTAATACTTAAAGAGCTATATTTATTTAGCAAAATTTCGTTAATATTTTTTTTAATATTGGATTCATTGATTGACAAACAAGAATACAATATTTTTAAAATAATTTTATTTGCTGTTTTTACTGATTTTATTATTATGATTCTATCAGAATTAGTAACTTGTATACAAGAAGTAATAGATAGATTAATAAGGTATTCAAATAAGCTTAATTGTGTATCAAAATCGAAAATATCAAATAGATTATACTCTATTACAGTCTTAATATCGATTTTATTTTCTATAATTTGATTTAGGTTGTTATTAATAACATAGTTGAGAATAAAAGAATTACTATAAATTGCATTAAATTCTTTATACGTTGTCTCAGTTAATTGGTTTAATAAATTCATTGCTTCCTTCGTTTTTGAATTATTTAGAAGCATATCTAGTTCATTACAAGTATGTAGTAAGTCATGTAAAAATTGAAAATTATAATCATAATGTTGAGAAAGCAGTTTTGCCTTCGATTTGACGAATTCCTTTTTTTGTTTCTCTATTTTTAATTCGAGTTTTATATTTGAAGAGTTGATTACTAATAAAAATATAATAAATAAAATTAAATTTGAAAGAGCAAGACCTATTATATTAACAAAAATATTAATATGGCTATTAAAAAGCTTAAAATAATCATCTACATCAATTAGTAAAACAATTGTAATAATTGGTAATATAAAAATGAGCCAAGCGTATTTTGGAAAATAATGAAATTTAATATTGTTTAATATATAAACATAAACAAAAGTAAATAAAATAGATATTATAATTGAAATAGCAATTCCAAATATATATCCAAACGAAAGTACATTTCTTGTTAATTCTATAATGGGAATATGTCCTAAAATAAAACCTACTAATAATTCTGTAATTATTTGTATTAAGAAAAAAGGGATAATTACAAGTAATTTTTTTATAATATCTCCCTTAAATAAAAGAACTATATATAAAAAATAAATAACTAATACAAATATGGCTTTAATAGGTGATCCACCATTATAATTAAAAACACTAATAGTAATTATAGCGAGAAAAAAATATATAAATGATTTCTCTTTTGAATATTTTTTAATTAAAAAAGAATTTGCAATATAAGTTAGTAATAAAAAAGAGACTATATTAGAAACAATAATCATAGCATTTCGTGTAGAAAATCATTGTATTTTTGATCAAATTCTTTTTTATAGTGTCTAGAAAGCGGAATACTCTCGTTATTAATTAAAATAATTTCATTTTTTTTAAATGCACTAATATACTCAAAATTTACTAAAAACGCTTTATATGGGTATGCAAAACCAAATTCATTAAGTTTATCATACCAGTATTTTAAACTACAATTTGTAATAATTGTGTTACCATCCAATTTGTGTATTGTTGATTTTCTATCAACAAATTCTATATAAAGTATGTCTTTAATAAAAATTTTATGGTTGCTTATTTTCGAATCATAGAAGCCGATAGTTTTTTTTATATATTTTTTTATTACTGCTTCCATTTCTAAATTAAATTCCAATTGATTTATAGGCTTTATAAAATATCTATCTGCATGTATTTTATAACCATCAATTGCATATTTTGAATAACTTGTTGTTATTATGATTCTACAATCATGTTTGATTTCTTGAAGTTCCAATCCTATGTCAATACCATTTTCTTCATTGATTTCCATATCTAAAAAAAGTAAATCAGATTTTTTTTATATTTTGTAATAAATCAGGCTTATTTTTGCAAATATGAACTTGATATTGCAAATTTACCTCAATAAAAAATTTTTCTATGCATTGTAAAAGTTGACCTATATCTTTTTGATTATCATCATAAATTAAAATATTTATCATTAACATCATCACCTCTTAAAATTATTTTATCAAATTATAAATGTTATGAAAATATTCTTTTAATATAGGAGGCAGACAAACTTATCAACGAAATAATAATAACTGAAAAAATAATATTAATTAATGTATATGTTGAATATCTATAAAATTAAGAGTTAAAATGGATGTCGTCGAAAAAACGCCGATGAAATCAATTTTTTTTAAGACATTTTAAAGAATCAAAAAATAGCGATTTACGTGGATGTCACCCATATAAAAGGGTGTCACTACCTAAAAATCGCTATTTTTTACTTCAGAGATGAGGTAAAATGGATGTCATTAAAAGAAAGCAGGAAACCAAATGAAATTTTATATTAACAACAATGAATTAAGTGAAAAAGTATTTTGGAGAACACTAGAATCATTAGTAAGTCCAATGCAAAGAGTACATATCTTGGATGGGATGAAAGTGAAGATTGCCGATTATTTATGTTGGATTGAAATAGTGTAATGCTTTTAAAAGTGAATAGAACGTTGAGATAGTAAATCAAGTGATTTACTATTTTTCTTTATTTATATGCAGAATCAATACAAAACTAACAGAATTAATACACCTTGTTTATTTTTTGATATAAATAATGTAAATTTAAATTACCGAAAGCCAGAGGATTTATAGGAGGAGAAAAACATGAAACATAAGAGTATCGCTGCTACAATTTTAGCATTAGGAATTATGATAAGTAATGCGGGAATTGTTTCGGCTCATAATGATAATTTTACTGCAAAAAATACAGTGGCATATAATGAATTTTTAAACTCGAGTTCTTCACAGGTAAGAACTATGAATGCAACAGAAGAAGGTCAAAGTAAGTTGGATCAATTAGTAAATAATGAGGATATTAATTCTATTAAGTATTTTAGCTCAAAAGGAAATAACGATGCGCAAATTTCTTATAATGATAATACAGGACAATATATTTATACAGAATCACAAGATGATTCTAATTCACTTTTAATGATTGTAGATGATGAAAAATATTAAGTCATTTCTAAAGGAGAAAATGTTTATATGTTGTCAGAGGATGGGACAGAACAGTTGATAAGTGAAATGATTTATGAAGATGATTCGGCCAATAAGCAGTATGATAATGTAGCAAAATTAGATGATATTGAATCACAAATTAGCACATATGGATATGGAAAAAACTATGGCCCATTTTATAAAACAAATAAATCATTATGTACTGTTTTAATGGTAATTAGTAAGACGACTAAATTATTTAAATGGGCACATCCTGCTTTAGGAACAATTTCTTTTGTTTGTAAAACTGCATCAAAAGTTGGAGACCAATTAGTAAAAACAATGTATATAAAATTCTATCAAGCTTATGATACTGCAAAACCTAGCAATGTAAGAGAAACACAATATTGGTATTACGATAGTAATCACAAAAATTTAGCAAAAAGTAGAACTATCAAATTCAGTAATACAAGACCATCATAAATAAGAGGAGGAATACACTATGAGATTTTCAGAAGAAAAAACATTTAAATTTGGTTTTTATTGTTTGAATGCGCTCATATGTATTTATTCATTATATATGTTTGTAATTCAAAAGGGTGCTTCAAATGAATCTGAAATATTGTTTTGTTCAACATTTGTTGTTGATGCAATTATGTATTATTTGAAAAGAAAAAACTAGTATTTTAAAGAGAGCTAAATTTAGAGGCAGAACTTTTGTTCTATCTTTATTGACATTTGAACAATTATAGCAGTTGTTATAATTGATAAGGTTGGTATAATTATTCTTTAGAAGGATTGGAGGAACAAGGAATATGTTAAAAATATTTCTTTATTTGATAGAAGGATTTATTATAGGCTATTTTGATTTTAAGTTTATTAAGAAAGATTTTAATTATTATTTGATTTCCTTTTTTTCAATTATTTTTACTTTAAGTCATGTTATTGCTGAACAGTATCTCGTTTATGATTATTTAAGTGTTGTTATTACGATTACAATTCTTTATTTAATGAATGGATTAGATAATAAAATTAGTAAAACAATGAATCTGTTTATTTCAACATTTATAGGAATAGTTATTTGCATGTTTGATAGTATGTCTATACTAAAAATAATTTTTGTATTAAAAACAGGAAGTGAGGGAGTATGGTATTCACAAGATATTGTTTATTATATTATTTTAGTTGTAACAAGATTAATGATATTTATTACACTTTACTTATTAGATAAAAAACAAATTTTTAAACAATTAATTATTAGTAACAAGTATTTGACCCTATTGACTTCAATATCATTGGTAAACTGCTTAATAACAAGCTTCATTGCAAATGGTATTTATATGAATAGTATTTCCTATGGTTATGTTTATTTATTGGCAATTATTTTTATGGTAACAATAATCAGTGTTTTCATTATCATTTTAAGTATTAATAAAGATAATATGAGAATAAAAAAGCAAGAAATAGAACTTATTCAACTTAAATCAATAGAAGAAAAATATATTGCTGTTCAAAGTCAAAATAAAAGAAATGAAGAAATAAAACATGACTTGGAATATTTTATGAGTCTTGTTAACAAAAAAAGTGACTGTGATGAACTTACAAAAACATTGAAAAATACAATTAATAAAATAGATCAAAATCATATAAAGGTTTATTCAAAAAATAAAATATTCAATGGTTTATTAGAAGAAATAAAAGATACAGCAAATAAATATAATCAGCAGGTTTTGTATAATCTTAATGTTGGATTAATTGAGTTTTCTTTACAAGATTATCAAAGCGTATTAACATTGTTTCAAGAAATTTGTCAAAATAATGAAACAAAGAAAATTGATATTAATGTGAATGTAAAAAATGGATTTATGATTATAGAATTTATTTTTAAACCAAAAAAGGAAATGGCGTATGGAGCAGATAACAGATATATATTAAAAGAAAAAATAGCGGATTATGAATCTATAAAATATGTTTTAAAATTATAAAGAAGTTTGGGTGATATATATGAAAATTAAAATAATAGATGATGATATTCAATTTATAGACAGTTTAAAAAATAACTTAACAGGTGAATTTGATCATGTCTTAATAAATGGTAGCACAAGTTTTGATGATGAATATGATTATGATATTTATTTTTTAGATATAGATATGCCTAATAATGGACTAGAGATAGCAAGAAAAATCAAACAATTCAATGATGATATTATAGTTATTTTTGTATCATTTAGAGAGGATCTTATATTTGAGGCACTACAAACTTTTCCATATTACTTTTTAAGAAAAAAGTATCTTAAAGAAGAGTTACCAATAGTTATAAATAAAATAAAGAAAATGTTAGTAAATAATCAAATTGATATTTATTATAAGGGTAAAGAGATTTCTCTAGATGCTTCTAAAATATTATATATTGAAAAAAACGGGCAATATACACATATAGTTACAGAAAAAAATACTTATATTGTAAAACATTCTATGAAGTATTATGAAAAAAGATTATCATTAAAAATGTTTGGTTATGTATCTCAAGGCTTTTTAGCGAATTATCAATATATTGAAAGTGAGAATAGTCAGTATGTATTAATGAAGAATGGATATGTGTCGTATTATAGTAGAGGTAGAAGAAAAAGATTTTTAGATAATTATTTAAAATATATTACATAAGGATAATATTTAAATTTTATTTTCTAAATTTATATAAAATCTTGAAATATGAGAATATATAAATAAGAGAAAATATTATATTACGAGGTTTTATTATATTTTTTAGGTAAGGATAAACTTGTCTGAAATGTTAAATGTAACAAAGAAAACATTGATTTATTATGAAAATGAAGGTTTGGTAAAACCAGCAAGAGATAGCAATAATTATCGAAATTATAATCAAGAGGATGTTTCAAGAATTAAATTTATTTTATTATTAAGAGAAATGGATGTCACGATTGAAGAAATCAAACAAATTATAAATGATAAGAAGTCGATTAGAGATGTTTTAGAAAATAAAAAAGAGATGATAAAAAAACAACATCTTGATTTAGAAAATATAGATGAAAGAATTAATAATTATATTAAAAGAAGAAAAGTTAAAATAGCAGTTGATCACGTTTTAGATTATGGAACGATTTATGATCGCTTATATTTTTATAAAGATTATCTTCAATATGGACAAACAAAAATAAACTATAGTGATGTAAAATATTTTAAATTATCTATGTCTAGTTCAATAGGTCTAATGAGAGTGTTAGTTGCTCATATGAATTATTATGTAGATTTAGATGTTGTTACACAACATGATACATATTCTTTTCAAATTATGAATAATGAAGTTGTTTATCAAATGATGGAAAGAATTAAAGATTATTCAATAGAAGATCCTCTTGGATTAATTGACATTTATCTTAATAAACGAGACATGGTACAACTTAATCAATATATTAATAGACATTTTAGAAAATGGGCAAAAGAATATCATTTAGATAATCCAAGAGAGAGTATTCTAAAAAAAGAATAAAGACCAAAATGTTCTTAAATAAAAATTATTTAATTATAAATGATAGAATAATTATGCATATAAAATGTGTACTATCACTGGTGATGATTGTCCATATGTTTACCTTTCGTGATAGTTTGTGAAGCTAGGAAACTAGCTTCTTTTTAGGATAGAATTTATTGATGGTGATTGATATAATGAAAATAAGGAGATGATAGTGTGAATGGTTTTGTAAGAATTAGAGAATTTGAAGAAAGTTATACATCGACAGAAAAATTAATAGCGAAATATATTCTTGAACATGGTAATGAGATTTTAAATTATTCTGCACAAACATTGGGAGAGAAGACAAATACTTCTGCCGCAGCTATTATTAGGTTTTCTAAAAAAATAGGTTTTAAAGGTTTTAGTGATTTAAAAATGAATTTAGCACAATCTCATTCAAATGAGCAACATGATTTAGATGTAGATATTATTTTTAATGAAAATGATGATATGACATCTTTAGTAGATAAAGGATGTCGTTTAAATATGAATACGGTATTGAAAACATATCAATTGATTAATGTTAGTGATTTAGAAAATGCTATAAATCTTTTGTGCAATGCATCAACTATTTATCTGTTTGGAGTAGGTGGTTCTTCAGTTATTGCTAATGATATTGAACAAAAATTAATCAGAATTGGGAAAAAGGTTATTTATAATAATGATTTACATATTCAAATGACATTTACGCAAAGTATGACAAAGGATGATACGGCATTGATCATCAGTTATTCAGGAACAACGGCAGGATTGGTAGATATTTCTAAAATCTTAGTTGAAAAAAATATTCCGTATATTTCAATTACACAAATTAATCAAAATCTTATATCAAAAAATAGTACGGTTGCACTTAGAGTACCAAGCGAGGAAAAGGAGTTACGTATAGGAGCAGTTTCATCAAGAATTTCTTCTTTTGTAATTACTGATTTATTGTATTATGGTGTGTTTAAAAAGAACTTTGATAAAAATAAAGATAATTTGATTGATTCAAGAAATAATGTTTCAATTCTTAAAAAGTAGATTCATTTCAAAATGAATCTTTTATTTTAGAAATAATATTTTAAAATATATCAATTATTATTGAAATAATATTTCAATAATAATATAATGATATTGGAAGGAGGGGCCATATTAATGAAATTAAATCAGTTAGATACAGAAAAAGTAAACCAAAATTCATTACATATTGATGAAATGTCAACTATTGATATTTTAAAAACAATTAATAATGAAGATCAAAAAGTAGCATTTGCAGTACAAGACGTCATATTACAAATCGCTCAAGCGGTTGATTGTATCTATGAAAAAATGTGTTTAGGTGGAAGATTAATTTATGTAGGTGCTGGAACTTCTGGAAGGCTAGGAATACTAGATGCCTCTGAATGTCCACCAACTTATGGAGTTGAACCTACTCTTATCCAAGGAATTATTGCTGGAGGGATTAAAGCTGTTACTCAAGCAGTTGAAGGTGCAGAGGATTCGAAGCAATTAGCACAAATTGATTTAGAAAAAATAAATTTAAATGACAAAGATGTTGTTTGTGGAATTGCTGCTTCAGGAAGAACACCTTATGTAATTGCAGGATTGCAATATGCGCGCAAAATTGGCTGTTCTACAATTTCATTGTGTTGTGTTCAAAATGGAGAGATTTCAAAGTACGCTAATTATCCTATTGAAGTTGTTGTAGGACCAGAAGTTGTCACTGGCTCAACAAGAATGAAAGCTGGGACAGCACAAAAGATGGTTTTAAATATGATTTCAACTTCAGTGATGATTAAAAGAGGAAAAGTATTTGGAAACTTAATGGTTGATGTTCAACCAACAAATGAAAAATTAAAAATGAGAGCTGTTTCTATTGTTTGCCAATCTGTTGATTGTGATGAAGCAGAAGCAACAAGACTATTAAATAAAAGCAAGTTTAATGTTAAGATTGCTATTTTAATGGGTCTTACGGGTAAAGATGAAATAGAATGTCAAGAAGCTCTTGAAAAGAATAAAGGTAATATTAGCCTAACAGTTAGAAGTTTTTTATAGGAGGAATAAGCAATGAAAAGATATGTTGTAAAAAATGAAAAAAATAAAACATATAAAAATATGTTTGGGGTAACAGACTATGATATTCCAATGTTTGGATTTAAAAGTGCATTGTTGATTTTAGGTGCTACAATGTTATCTTTAATTGTTTGTGTAAATGGTTTTCATTATTTACATATTGATTTTCGCCTTCCTAATGCAATTATTAGTTCAATTGTATGCGGTTTATCTGTTGCTTATTCACAATTTTATATTGAAAGAAAAAAAGGAATGTGTAAAAGCTTTTGGATTGTTACAGGTATATTTACAATCATGGCTTTTGTGATGATATTAATGATTAGATAGGAGGAGAAAATATGTTTGAAAAGTTCTCGAACATTATTGAAGGTAAATTTGCTGGTCCTTTGGAAAAACTTTCCAATCAAAGACATTTACGTGCTATTCGTGATGGGATCATTGCTACTTTACCAATTATTATTGTAAGTTCATTATTAATGGTTGTTGCATTTTCATATAATCAAATGCCTGAATCATGGGCTTTGGCGAAGTTTATCAAAGCTAATGCAGTAGCTATTTTATTACCATATAGAATGTCAATGTATATTATGACATTATATGCAGTTTTTGGAATTGGTTATTCACTTGCAAAATCTTATGATTTAGATGGATTAAGTGGAGCAATTATGGCAGAGTTAACATTCTTATTAACGATTGTTCCTGTCTCTATTCCAGATGTGACTGATTCAATTACTGCATTAGCAAGTAAAAATGCAGAATTAAATGCATTTTTACAACAACTTCCTTCAGGATATGTTATTCCTGCAGAAAACTTAGGATCAGCAGGTATGTTTATTGGAATTTTATCTGCATTTATTGGAGTTGAAATTTATAGATTTACACAAGTAAAAGGTATAAAAATTACGATGCCTGCTGCTGTTCCACCAGCAGTAGCAAGATCTTTTGAATCTTTAACACCAACAATTATTATTATTTTAGGAATGTCTACCATTACAATGTGGTTAGGTATTGATGTTCATAGTATTGTCGGAACACTTATTAAACCATTAGTAAATGCAACAGATACTTTACCATCAACATTAATTATTATTTTCTTAATTATGTTTTTCTGGTCATTCGGTATTCATGGAGATTCTATTGTTAGTTCTCTTGCAAGACCAATTTGGTTAATTTTATTAGACCAAAATACAGCTGCGGTAGCTGCTGGAAAAGTAGCAACACATATTGGTGTTGAACCATTTTTACAATGGTTTGTGCATATTGGTGGATCAGGAGCAACACTTGGATTAGCTATCTTATTCTGTTTTAAAGCAAAATCTAAATATGGAAAAACTTTAGGAAGAACAACAATCTTACCATCTATTTTTAACATTAATGAACCAATGATTTTTGGGGCACCAATTGTTTTAAATCCGATGTTATTAATTCCTTTTATTGTTATTCCTTTAGTTCTAGCAACAATTGCTTGGGTTGCTACAGCAATGCATTTAGTTAATTGTGCTGTTACAATTGCTCCATGGACATTACCTGGACCAATTGGTGCTTATCTTGCATGTGGAGGAGATTGGAGAGCAGCAGTTTTGAATATTATTTTAATTGTAATCTCTGTTGTGTTATATTATCCATTCTTTAAAATGTATGATAAGGAATTATTAGAAGAAGAAAAAGCTAAAGAAGCTATTGAAGGATAAAAGGTGAAATTTATGTATATAGGTATTGATGGTGGTGGAACAAAGACAAAAATGGTTTCTTATGATGATGATGGAAATATAGGTCAAGAAATAGTTTTACCAACTGTTCATATTCTAAGTCAAACACCAAAAAAATGTATTGAAATATTAAAAGCTGGAGTTGAACAATTAGATCCACAAAGTGTTTCAAAAATTGGTATTGGTTTAGCAGGATATGGACAAGATAAAAAAATAAGAAAAGAAATAGAGGATATTTGTTTAAAAGCATTTAAAAATAGACCATTTGTTTTAAAAAGTGATGTACAAATAGCAATAGAAGGTGCTCTTGATGGTCAAGATGGTATTGTTGTGATTGCTGGAACGGGTAGTATTGCGCTTTCTTTAAAGGAAGGTATGTTACAACGTTGTGGTGGTTGGGGCTATCAATTAGGTGATGAAGGAAGTGCTTATTGGATTGCTAAAAAGATGTTGAATGTTTTTTGTCAAGAAGTTGATGGTCGTTTAGAAAAGACGATTTTATATGATTTAATTAAAAGAGAATGTCATTTAGTAAATGATTATGACATTATTACTTTTATGAATAATTTAAATCATGATCGTACAAAAATAGCTGCTTTAGCTTATATCAATGGCTTAGCAGCAAAAGAAAAAGATCCTAATGCTTTAAAAATATATAAACAAGCTGCAGAAGAAATATATAAACTTATTAACTTGTTATCTAAAAATTTTAAATCTCCCATTAACGTCTCTTATATAGGCGGTGTATTTCAACATGCAGGTTCCTTTATTATTCCTCATCTTCAAGATCAATTAGGAAATCGTTTTAATCTTATTCCACCTATTCATACACCAGAATATGGTGCCTATATACTTGCAAAGAAACTAAGGTGAGAAATCACCTTAGTTTTTAAAAGGAGGACATAAAATGGTATATATACAAAAGAAAAAAGATATTCTTTGGGGTGGAGCAACTGCTAGTAGTCAATATGAAGGAGGTTATGATTTAGATGGAAAAGGTTTAGATACACAAGATTGTAGACCTTATTTAAAGAGAACTTCTGATGCTACAACAGCAACACGCTTACTCACACGAGATGTTATAGATGAAGCAAAAAAATGTCAGGGTATTGGAAATTATCCTTTTAGAAAAGGCAGTGATGGATATCATCATATAGATGAAGATATTGCTTTATTAAAAGAATTGGGGATTGATATTTATAGATTTTCAATAAGTTGGGCAAGATTATATCCTCAAGGTGATGAGTTAGAACCAAATAAAAAAGGAATCGCGTTTTATGATCATATTTTTAAAGAAGTTCATAAGGCGGGTATGAAAATATTTTTAACAATGAATCATTATGCTGTACCACTATATTTAGTAGAAAATTATGGTGGTTGGACAAATAGAAAATTAGTTACTTTTTATGAAAGATTTGCGAGAACTGTTTTTGAACATTGGGGACAATATATTGATTATTTCTTACCATTTAATGAAATAAATGCAGGTTATTTTAGTCCTTATAATGGCGTAGGTTTAGTTAAAGAAAAAGACAAATCCTATAATCAAAGTCTTGTTTTTCAATCACTTCATCATCAATTTATTGCAAGTGCACAAACAATTAAAATAGCAAGAGAATTATCTCCTAAAAGTCAATCAGGATGTATGGTCGCATGTTTTTGTTATTATCCTTTAACATCTTCACCAGAAGATAATTTAAAAGCCGTTAGAGATGAAGAAATACATCAATGGTTTGCAGTTGATATTTTAGCTAATGGTCATTATCCAAGTTATATGGATCGCTTTTTTAGAGAAAATGATATTCATTTAAAAATGGAAGAGGGCGATGAAGCATTGTTAAAAGAATATGCTTGTGATTTTGTTAGCTTTTCTTACTATTCAAGTTCAATTGCTACTGTTCAAGAAGATGGACAACAAACAGCAGGTAATTTAGTAGTTTCAACTAAAAATCCTTATTTAAAAGCAAGTGAATGGGGATGGCAAATTGACCCAATTGGTCTTAGAATTATGCTCAATAAAATGTATGATCGTACTCAAAAACCAATTTTTATTTCAGAAAACGGCTTAGGAGCAAGAGATCAATTAAATAGTGATTTTTCAATTCATGATCCTTATAGAATAGATTATTTAAAACAACATTTTAAACAAATAGAAGAAGCCATTGATGATGGTGTTGATGTTATTGGTTATATTATGTGGGGTGTTATTGATATTGTTTCAGCTGGAAGCTGTGAAATGGCAAAAAGATATGGAGTTATTTATGTAGATGGTGATAATTTAGGAAATGGTACATATAAACGTTATAAGAAGGATAGTTTTAAGTGGTATCATAATTATATTCAAGCTCAACATCAACAATTTAAGAAATGATTAATTTCATTTCTTTTTTCGAAACAATATTTTAAATTTTTTAATAAAAAAATGAAATTTTATGTATGAAAAGGCTTTCAAAATGATTTTGTTTTTGTTACAATACATATTGTACAACATGTCTAGACAATATTAAGTGCAAAATTGAGGAAGGAAATATAAAAATATGGGAAAAAGAATGAAGAAAGTTCTAGCATCTGCTATGTCCCTATCAATGGTTGCATCAATGGCCATGTCAGGGGTAAGTGCTACAACTTCAAGAGTTGATAGTTTGTTATCCAATATGTCATTAAGACAAAAGATAACACAAATGATGATGGTTGATTTTAGACAATGGAAAACAGCAGATGAAGAAGCAAAATCTGATTTTACTAAAATGAATTCAGAAGTACAAAAAATTGTAGAAGATTATGATTTTGGATCAGTTATTTTCTTTGCTAATAATATTAAAGAAACTAAACAAAGCTTCAATTTAACAATGGATTTACAAAAAGCAGCGACAAAAGATAATGGTATTCCATTATTGATTACAACTGATCAAGAAGGTGGAATTGTTTATCGTTTAGGATCAGGAACTGCTTTACCAGGAAATATGGCATTAGGTGCAACAGGTGATGTCAATAATGCTAAAATCGCTGGAGAAATTATTGGTAGTGAATTAAGTTCTTTAGGTATTAATACAACGTTAGCACCAGTTGTTGATGTAAATAATAATGCTAATAATCCGGTTATTGGATTACGCTCTTATGGTGAAGATGCTGAAATGGTTGGAAAAATGGCATCAGCTGAAATTGAAGGATTAGCTGAATATAATGTTATTGGATGTGCAAAACATTTCCCTGGTCATGGAGATACTGCAACAGACTCACATTATGGATTACCAATGGTTAATAAATCAAAAGAAGAATTATTGAATAATGAATTAAAACCATATCAAGTAGCAATTGATCAAGGTATTGAAATGATCATGTCAGCTCATATTCTTTACCCACAATTAGATGATACAACAGTTCATTCAGATAAAACTGGTAAAGAAGAAAAATTACCTTCAACATTATCTCATAAAATCTTAACTGATTTATTAAAAGGAGAAATGGGATTTAATGGTGTTGTAGTTACTGATGCAATGAACATGGCAGGTATTGCAGCAACTTATGATGAAGTACAAGCTGTTAAACTTGCTATTAATGCAGGGGTAGATTTAATTTGTATGCCAACAAATATTACTTGTTTAGAAGATATGTCTAAATTAGATGCCATTATTGATGGTGTAGAAAAAGCAGTAAATGATGGTGAAATTCAAGAATCTAGATTAGATGATGCAGTAACAAGAGTTTTAACATTAAAAGAAAATAAAGGAATTTTAGATTGGAAAGAATCTAACTATTCATTAGAAAAAGCATTAGCAACAGTAGGTTGTGATGAAAACAGAGCTAAAGAAAGAGAAATCGCTGCTAAAGCAGTAACAGTTGTTAAAAATGAAAATAATACATTACCATTAAATGTTACTAAAAAAAGTAAAGTATTATTAGTAGCAGCTGAAAATAACCAAAGATCATTAATGAAATATGGTGTAGAACGTGCTAAAAAAGCTGGATTAATTCCAGATGGAGCTGAAGTAAAAGTTACAAGATATATGGACCGTACACTTGCTTCAGATGCAACAGTTATTAATGCTGATGGTTCAACATATACATCAGCAATGACAGATTTACTAGATTGGTGTGATACACTTGTTGTTGTTTCAGATAATAGTGGATTAAATGTGAAAAAAGCGCATTATGAAAATAATTATACTGGAACACCTTATAACTTAGTAGATTACGTTGAAAAATCAGATTCTAATAAAACAACAGTAGTTATTTCTGCTAATAAACCATATGATGTACAAATGTATCCAAATGCTGATGCAATTATGGCTGTTTATGGATCAAAAGGAGATCCAACAGAACAATTAATTGGTGGAGCAACAGGTTCAACATCTGCTTCAGGACCAAATATTACAGCTGGTGTTGAAGTTGCATTCGGTGTCTTTGGAGCATCAGGAAAATTACCAGTAAGTATTCCAAAATATGTTTTAACTACAAATAATGATGGAACAGAAACTGGTTCATTCTCTGATGAAGTATTATATGCTAATGGTTATGGAATAACATACGATGCTAAAACAATTAATAGAGATGAATTAGAAAATAAAGTAGCAGAGTTAGAAAAACTTGAAAAAGGAAACTATACAGATGCATCATGGTCAGTATTTGAAATTGCATTAAATAATGCTAAAGAAGTATTAGGTAAAGTAAGTTCACAAGAAGATATTGATGAAGCATTAGCAACATTAAATAAAGCATATGAAGCATTAACAGAAAACAAAAAAGAAGAACCAACAAATCCATCTGATAAAAAAGATGAATCAACAAATAAAAAAGACGAAACAGTTAAAACAGAAACAAAGAAAAATACACAAAAATCAAAAGTAAAAACAGGAGATAATACAGCAATTACAGCATTTGCAGTAATGATGTTTATTTCAGGATGTGTATTTGTATTAGCAAGAAGAAAAAGAAATGATTAATTAAAATGTCCTCTTCGTTGAAATCAACGAGGAGGATTTTTTTATTTTAATCACTTTGATTACCAAGTATAATTAAATAAATAAACAAAGAAAGGATTAGAGTGATGATTGATTTAAGAGAATATTTTTATAATAAGATAAAAAATGAAATGGATCATTGGGATATGTCAGATGCTTATTCTATTACCTTTTTTCTATATAGTAATGAAGCATATACATATAAAGAATATTCTAATGTTTGTGAATTTAGTATTTCTTTAAATAATGAAACTTTCTTTAAAAGTGAATATTCTGGAGATGATGAAGGCCTTTATAGTGAAGAAAGATGGAATTATGCATATTTAGAGCAAGATGATAAAGATATGCTTGATGAAAAAGGAATGGAAACTTTATTTGCGTGGTATAAACAAGAAGGTATAGAGAATATTGGTTATGAAGATCCTGATTGTTATGATGAAAATTGTAGATATATAGGAAAAGGTCCAGTAGGGTATTATGAATTATTAGAAGTGATTAGTGATGTTGCTAGAAGATTAATTGAAGAAGATTATTTTCTACAAAGATGTGGTAAGAGAATTCCTATTATTATTCAAGATTTAGAATTTACGTGGTATGTTCTTGAGGCAACAAAGAAAGTAAATATCCATGATGAAGCACATGATTTTTTTAAAGCATTAGAATCTGGAAATATGTAACTTATTTGTAATTTTCTATAACTTTTGATAAAATCTATTCTGTTTAGAAATGAGGAATAGGATGACTACTAGAGATATACAAAGAGAAGAAACGAAAAAGAGAATATATGATGTTGCTTTTAAGTTATTTGATGAATTTGGATATGATAAGGTAAAAGTAAGTGATATTGCTAAGGCAGCAAATGTTTCTGTAGGATCTGTATATTATCATTATAAGAATAAAGAAGCAATTATTGATTATGGCTATTATGAATTTGATCAGATGTTAAAAGAAGCTTACGAAAAGCAAACTTTTAATAGTGAAAGAGAGGCTATTTTATTTTTAATAGATTTTCAAATTAAAGATGTTTTTTTAGATATTGGTTTAAAGATGACAACTATTTGTTTTAAAAATCAAATAAATGCTGAAAATACATATCTTCATAGTGATGAAAGATATCTTTATCAAAAACTTTTAGAAAACTTAAATAATATACAACACATGAATAAAGAACATGCTGCTAAAATGATGTTAAGAATTAGTCGAGGAAGTATTTATGATTGGTGTTGTCATAATGGAAGTTATGATTTAATAGAAGCAGTGCATGAAGAAATATCTATTGTATTAGATTATATTGGTTTGTAGAAAGACGAAAGTCTTTCTATTTTTTTATTTCTATGTGAAAAAAATATTAAGTTATTGACAATTGAATTGTAAAGGCTTACGATGTATATATAAGTTAACTGAATGAGTTCAGTGAACTAATTCAAGGAGGGATTTGGTATGAATAAATATCAACATTTATTTTCACCGATTAAAATCGGTACAGTAGAAGTACCTAATCGTATTGCATTACTTCCAATGGGTGTCTTTTCATCACGTATGATGAATAATGATGGAAGTTATACAAAAGATGGGGCAGATTATTATATTGAAAGAGCAAAAGGAGGAACTGGTTTAATTATTACTGGTTTAGTTCCTGTGCCAAAAGGAGCAGGACTTCCTAGTATTGTTAATGATGTTAAAAGCTACACTGAAAATATGAAATATTTAGCAGATGGTGTGCATAAATACGGTTCAAAAGTATTTGTCATGTTAACTGCTATGTCTGGTAGAGCTTCTATTCATCCTACAGATCCAGCACCTAGTTCAATGCCTAATGTATGGGATCCATCTAAAAATAATCCTGAAATGAGTATTGAAGATATTCATCAATATATTGAATGGTTTGCTCAAGGAGCAAAAGCTGCTAAAGATGCAGGAATTGATGGAGTTGAAATTCATGCTGTACATGAAGGTTATTTATTAGATCAATTTACAATTGCAGCATGGAATAAACGTAATGATGAATATGGTGGAAGTTTAGAAAATCGTTTAAGATTCCCATGTGAAATTGTAAAAGCTATTAAAAAAGCTTGTGGGGAAGATTTCCCAGTTTCTGTAAGATATTCTGTTGTAAGTAAAACAAAAGATTTTAACAGAGGTGCTTTACCAGGTGAAGAATATCAAGAATTTGGTAGAGATTATGAAGAAAGTGAAAAAGTAGCTAAGATGTTAGAAGAAGCAGGTTATGATATGCTTGATTGTGATAATGGTTCTTATGATGCTTGGTATTGGCCACATCCACCAGTATATATGCCAAAAGCATGTAACTTGGAAGATGTTGAAAAGGTAAAACAATGGGTTAATATTCCTGTTATTTGTGGTGGTCGTTTTGATAATCCTGAACTTGCTGAAAAAGAAATTGCGGCTGGTAAGATTGATATGATGGGTATGGGTCGTCCGTTACTTGCAGATCCTGATTTAGCTAATAAGTTTAAAGAAGGAAGAGAAGATGATATTAGACCATGTATTTCTTGTCACTTTGGATGTTTAGCACGTATTTTCCAAGTTGATATGAAAACAATGTCTTCTAAAGATATTTCATGTGCTTTAAATCCACGTTGTGGAATGGAAAATCATTATAATATTACTAAAGCAGATGTAATAAAGAAAGTCGCTGTTGTCGGTGGTGGTATCGCTGGTATGGAAGCTGCACGCGTGGCTGCTCTTCGAGGACATAGTGTTGACTTGTATGAAAAAACTGATCGTTTAGGTGGTGTCTTTAATGAAGCAAGTGCTTTTGATTTTAAAGATGATGATCGTCGTTTATTAGCTTGGTATAAAAAACAAATCAAAGATGCAGGAGTTAATGTTAAATTTAATACTGAATTTAAAGTAGAAGATAAAGCAAATTATGATGTTGTTTTTGTTGCTACTGGAGCAAGTGAAAAACGTTTAGATAATATTCCTGGATTTGATCAACCAAATGTAAGATATGCAGTTGATGTTTTAGATAAACAAGATATTAAAGATCAAAATGTTGTCATCATAGGTGGAGGTCTTACAGGTTGTGAATTAGCTTATGACCTTGCTAGAAAGAATAAAAAAGTTTCAGTTGTTGAAGCTTTACCTACCATTATGAATGTAGAAGGTCTTGCAGCTCCAAACTATAATATGCTTGTTGAATTAATGGAATATTACCATGTTGATCTTTATAAAAATGCAACAGTAAAAGAATATAAAGATGGTAAATTGATGATTGATGTGATAACAACAAACGAACCAAATATTAATAATAGAGCACGTATGATGTCATTATTTGGGGTACATCATACACCAAAAGCAATTGAAGCTGATACAGTTGTTGTATCTGTTGGTTATAAATCTAATCAAACATTATATGATTCAATTAAAGGAGAAAATATCTATTTATTAGGAGATGCTATTCAACCAGGTAACTTAATGGCTGCTATTTGGGGTGCATATACAACAGCTTTAAAAATTTAAGATAACACGAGACAATTTTTGTCTCGTATTTTTTTATTTAACAATTCGAAGGGAAAGAGAATTGATGACTTTAGTCAGTTGAGCACATGAAATGTGCGAAATGGAAAACCACCTGCTATGCGGGTGGTGTGGTAAAGATGTTATACAAAAATATCACCTTTCCTATATAATAAAGTTGTTCAAGCTATATTAATAAAAAGGAAAGGTGATTAAATAATGGCTAAAAAAGCGAATTCTTTAGCACATACGAAGTGGATGTGCAAATATCACATCGTCTTCACTCCAAAGTATAGACGAAAAGTGATTTATAATCAACTAAGAGAAGACATAGGAGAAATATTAAGAACATTGTGCAGATACAAGGGAGTAGAAATAATTGAAGGACATCTAATGAGTGATCATGTACATATGTTGGTAATGATACCGCCAAAATTAAGTGTTTCATCATTTATGGGATATTTAAAAGGGAAATCAGCATTAATGATTTTTGATAGACATGCCAATTTAAAATATAAATATGGAAATAGACATTTTTGGGCAGAAGGATATTATGTGAGTACAGTAGGATTAAATGATCAAACGGTCGCAAAATATATAAGAGAACAAGAACAACATGATATCGTGATGGATAAATTAAGTGTGAAAGAGTATAAGGATCCATTCGAAAAAAAAGGAATCCGAGAAGAAAATAAAAAACGAGGAAAGAAAGCAAAATAAAGAATTCCCTTTGAGGGAAAGCGAGAGTCAAAAGCAATAGCTTGAACGAAGTGAAAGCAGCGCCTTTTAGACCCGAGCAAGTAACATAGGCTTACAGCCGCAGTGAAAACCACGCCGTTTAGACGTGGTTTTTATTTTGATGGTTGAATTTAGTCTTTCATGTGATTGAAAACCAAATTTTGTTATGAAAGAGTACTATTTTTGGGCGCATTAAAGCTGTGCATTTTTGTCAATTTTTTTGAGTGTAAGACTAAAATCCACTTGAATAAAGTATTGAACTGTCAATCTGTATACCCATTTTCATACATTCTCTGAATGATTTTAATCTTTTAATAAGTAAGGTTTTAAAACAATATTGTCTTTATTGATTCTTTCAATTCCAAAATCTTTGAATTTTTGATAAAGTGCAGGATTCATAAATTCCATTACTTCTAATGGTGATTTACCTTTTAAATGTTCTTTTGATTGAGAATTGATATGTGAGACTATTAGATTTGCTTTTTCCTGACTGTTAAGTCCTAAATCATTTTCTTTTGGACAAATATAGCGGATTTCTTTATGATTGTTTTCTAAACTTCCTTTTTGACCAGAAGCCATTGGATCACAATAGAAGATTCGTGTACGTCTTGATTCATTTTCTTCTTTTTCAAACCCTTCAGCATCACAAAATTCACTTCCTCTATCAGTCTTTATAATGGCAACTTCTTCACTGAAAAGGTCTTTCCCTAAGATCTTTTCTAAAAGGTCGACTCCTTCGACCATTGATTTCGCTGTTTTTTCTTCTTGATAGACGATAAACATGAAGGAATAGTCTAAAAATTTAAATGTTTGCATGAAAGGACCTGTAGAACCATTATTGTAGACCGTATCCATTTCAACAACGCTTAGATTTTTATTTTCTGCTGTATAATTAATAAAGTCATCGTATGTACGACCATTCAAATACTTTTTATCTTCTCTTTTTTTATATTTATTAGAAGCCTTTTTCGCTATTTTTCTTTTTGTTTTGATTCTAAGATCGATATCGAGAAGTCCAAATTCTCTAAAGATACCATTTTCAATATAGTTGTAGAGCGTTTTTTCAGAAATATTCAATTCAGGATGATTGGTAACGATATGATAGGGAGAATGCCCGGCTTTAATAAGCGGAACGATAATATCAGCCATAGCTTTGCATTCTTCATATGACATATTGATACCAGTTCTAGAATCAACAAGGTCTTCCCTATATTTTTTATGAGAAAAATCAGCCTTGTATCTATACTTATCATAGCGACAATGTGTATATTTAGAACAGTCGCTACATGCACCAGGAGAACGATCACGACGATTGCAGGTGAAAGGTTTAAAATCAGCACAATTGACACAGACATGATTGTGAGAACAGTTTTTCATATTAGCACAATTAATTTTATAAGAAGATTTGTGAACAAGTTCTCTATGTTTTTTGATTTCTTTACCAACAGTAGACTTGTCCTTGCTGATGGTAAGAGCGATAGCAGCTTTAGTAGAGCCGTTTTCGATACCTTTTTCAATGATGATTCTTTCTTGAACAGTAAGATGTAAATTTTTATTGTTAGAAGACATGATAATCTACCTTTCATGAAAATGGAAAACAGATATCAGGTAAATTATACAGGTGAAAGACTAAAATCCACTTTGTTATATCTAAAGTGGAATTTAACTTTTCACTTTAGAAATCGATAAATAAAAATGATAATCAATTGTTTTATTTGAAATAATATTCTAAAATTTTTGTTTGTCATTTAATGCAGATAATCTTTGTCGTTAGTATTTTTTATCATAAGAATTATTGATTAATGATCTAGCGTATTATTGCAATATCTCTTAATAAAGAATTACTCTTAATGTAAGATACCTATTTATGAAATATAATAAATTGATAGCCAATAGAATAAATGTTAAATATTTTTTACTTATTAGAAGTAATAAATATATTTACTTGTTTTTATAAATAATTAGTATATATTGAAAATCTTTATATCTTTGAATAATGTTTTCTATACTTACCAGGTGTAATACCATTTAGTCGCGTAAAAGTACGTATAAAATGATCAACACTATTGTAACCAATTGCTATTGAAATTTCATCTAAGTTCATGTCTGTATTTATTAAAAATGCTTTAGCATGTATCATTTTAATATTTTTAAGTATAGTTGAAAATGATATATTGAATGTTTTTTTGATTAATGAACTAAGATATGCTTCATTATAATGGAATTTTTTTGCTAAATCAGACAATGTAACATGTGAGTAATTATTTTCTATGTAGTTTAGTATGGTATATAAAGTTTTATATGTATTTTCAATTGGAAAATACAATGATGATGAATTGAAGTTACGTAAAATATTATATATAAAAATCTTAAGCCAGGACATAGCTATTTTTGATGAATATTTGTCTTGATGAACATGACTTTCTAAAATAATCTGTTTTAATGCTTCTTGCATTGTTTGATTGTTTTTGGTTTCACATAACAAATAATTTGGATTGGATTCTTTATTAAGCATTATTCTGTAAATGAATTGGGAAATAATATCAAATTCCTCACTACTTATGTCGAGTACATTTTTTAATATTTTGTTTCTTATAAAAATATTAATAATAAAAGTATCTTTTTCAACTTTGATGTTATGTCTTGCTAATGGGGAAATAATACAGACATGTCCAGGTAATAATTGTATTTGTTTTTTTTCAAAAAATAATTGCGCTTTACCTTCGATAACAAAATCAATCTCAATACAATCATGTTCATGTATTGTACTTTTTAAATGATTGAGATGTTTAAAAGCATAGATATCTTTTGACAATGGTATAAGACTACTATCCTCAACATTTATGCGCATAATTGGTGCAGTTAAATCATTTAATGAAATAAGAGTGTTATTTATACTTTGAACAAATTTATTTGAATTAAATTCTTTTTTTTGGTTAAGAATAATAGCTTCATAATTATTTTCTAAATATGTAATAAGTTTTTCATATTTTACAGGTTCTTGTGTTTTAGCAAAAAGATAATTACAACATTTTTGTACAGTATTAATATATAATTTTTTTTCCATAATATTTCCTCCTTCTAAAAGAATTATAACTAAAAATCAATCTAAAAAAAAGTCGATTTTTAATAAAATGATTACATGGTTTTTGTTTTAAAAAAAAGATAGATTATTAGTGTAAACTAGTTTATACAAAGTATTTAATAGAGGAGAGATAAAATGAAAGACACACTTTTAAATAAGATTAGTAATTTTACTGCAAAGTTAACGCAGTTAAAGTGGATTCAAGGAATAAGTCGTGGCGGTATGCAAGTCATGCCATTTATTATGGTTGGTTCATTTGCATCATTATTTGCTGGATTGCAATTTGAATCTTATCAATCATTTTTAACAAGTACTGGTTTAGGTACTGCATTGCAATGGGTAACAAATTGTACAACAAATATTATGGGAATTTTATTTGTATATTTTATTGCTAAATCATATGCAGAAATTTTAAACTTAGAAGAAAAAAATATTGGTATAATTAGTATTGCAATATATTTGATTTTATGCCCATCTGTTATGACTGAAACAGGATCTTTATTATCTTTTGATTATTTGGGATCAAAAGGTGTTATTATGGGAATTATCCTAGCAATTGTAGTTGTAAGAATATATCAATATATTTTGTCAAAGAATGTAAAAATTAAGTTGCCAGAAGGAACTCCAGAATACGTTTCTAATTCATTTGGTGCAATTATACCATTTATTATTTTAGCAATTATTGCATTAATTATTCGAATGGTATTTATTTATACACCATATAATACTATTTTTGAATCTTTTTATGCATTATTACAAATTCCCTTAAATGCAATTGTAGGTGAAAATATATTTAGTCAATTAGTATTAAATGTTGTTGCTCAATATTTGTGGGTATTTGGTATTCACGGTTCTTCAATTATTGATACATTAAGAGGTCCAATTATGTTTGGATTAGATGGTGCACAACAAGCTGCATATGCAGCTAATCTTCCATTGCCAAATATTATGGGAATGGCATTTTCCTATATGTATTATACGGCTATAATGTATCCTGCAGTTGCTATTGCAGTTTGTTGCTTTGCAAAAAGTAAACGTATGAAAATGGTTGGAAAAATGGCTTTACCAGCAAGTTTTTTTGGAATTAGTGAACCGCTTGTTTTTGGATTGCCAATTGTTTTTAATCCAATATTAGCTATTCCATTTATTTTTATACCAAGTATTGTTATGGGAATTGCTTATTTAATTACTTCGTTAGGTTTGGTTGCTACACCAATTGGCGTACAAGTATTTAATATTCCTTTGGCTATTAATGGTATATTAAATGGTTCATGGACTATAGCTATTTTACAAATACTTTTATTAATTCTTTCAGTTATTATGTGGATGCCTTTTATAAAATTTGCCGATAAAAAAGCACTTGAAGAAGAAAAAATAGGAGAATTAAAGTCACATGAATAAAAATTTTTTATGGGGCGGTGCTACAGCTGCCAATCAATGTGAAGGAGCTTATTTAGACGGAAACAAAGGCTTAAGTATTATGGATGTTATGACTAATGGATCAAAAAATCATAAAAGATTAATTACTGATAGCATTCAAAAAGAATATTACTACCCAAATCATGATGGAAATCATTTCTATTATCATTATAAAGAAGATATTGCATTAATGGCTGAGATGGGATTTAAATGTTATAGAATGTCCATTGCTTGGACTAGAATATATCCAAACGGAGATGATGAACAACCAAATGAGGATGGCTTAAAGTTTTATGATAAAGTTTTTCAAGAGTTAAAAAAATATAACATTGAACCAATAGTTACATTATCACATTATGAAATGCCTCTCAATCTAGTGAAAAAATATGGATCTTGGCGTAGTAGAAAACTTATTGATTTCTTTTATAATTTCAGTAAAACAGTTTTAACTAGATATAAAAATTATGTAAGATATTGGATTACATTTAATGAAATAAATGCAATTGAATTTATGCCATATTTTCCGGCTGGACTTCTTATTGAAGAAGATGAGAATCGTCATCAAGTTATTTATCAAGCTGCACATCATATGCTTGTTGCAAGTGCCAAAGTTGTGAAATTAGCTCATGATATTAATCCGAAAAATAAAGTGGGATGTATGACATTATTTGGAGTAAATTATCCGCGTACTTGTCATCCAAACGATGTATTAAAAGCAGAAATGGCAAATCAAGATTTTCTCGGTATCCCGGATGTACAAGTTTTTGGTTATTATTCTGATTATCAATTAAAACAATATCAAAATAAGAATGTGCATTTAGATATCACTGATGAGGATTTAGAAATTTTGAAAAATGGCACAGTAGATTTTGTTTCTTTTTCATATTATATGTCTATGGTTCAAGGTGAAAAAAGAGAAGGTGAAAATTTTGCACAAGGAAATATGGTTGCTGGACTAGAAAATCCATATTTAGAATCGAATGAATGGGGATGGCAAATTGATCCTGTTGGTTTGAGAATTACTTTGAACTATTTATATCAAAAATATCGTAAACCACTATTTATTGTTGAAAATGGATTAGGATCTGAAGATATTCTTACGTCTGATGGAACAGTCCATGATGATTATCGTATTGATTATTTAAGAAAACATATTCAAGAAATGATTAAAGCAGTAGATGAAGATGGTGTACCTCTTTTAGGTTATACAATGTGGGGATGTATAGATTTAGTAAGTGCAGGTAGTGGTGAGATGAAAAAACGATATGGCTTTGTATATGTAGATAAAGATGATTATGGAAATGGGACATATAAAAGATTTAGAAAAGATTCATTCTATTGGTATAAAAAAGTAATTGAAAGTAATGGTGAAATTTTATGATCGAATTATCTAAAAAACCATTTTGTTTGACAGAAAAACAAATAAACAATCTTCATGAGATATTTTCTGTTATGTCTTTAGATGAAAAAATAGGACAACTTTTTTGTCCTATTGGATCATCATTTGATGAAGAACAAATTAAAGAATTTATAGAAAAATATAAACCAGGTGCTATGATGTATAGGCCTATGGAATCTCATAAAATAAAAAATATTCATGAAAATTTACAAAAATATTCAAAAATTCCACTTATGTTGGCTGCAAATTTAGAAAGTGGTGGTAATGGTATTTGTTTGGATGGAACATATTTTTCAAGACAGATGGGTGTTGCAGCTACAAATAATATTGATCAAGCATATAATTTAGGAATGATAGCTGGAAAAGAAGCAAATGCAGTGAAATGTAATTGGTCTTTTGCTCCGATTGTTGACATCGATAAAAATTTTCTTAATCCAATAACAAACATCAGAACATTCGGAAGTGACAAGGATCTAGTTATTCAATGTGCTCAATATCAAATGAAGGCACTAAGAGAAAATTGTGTTATCCCTTGTATTAAACATTTTCCAGGAGATGGTGTTGATATGAGAGATCAACATTTAGTTAGCAGTGTTAATGATTTGACGGTCGATCAATGGGATAATTCATATGGAAAAATTTATCAGACATTAATTGATGATGGTGTTGAAACTATCATGGTTGGACATATTTTATTACCATATTATACCAAATATATTAATCCAGAGATAAATGATGAAGATATCCTCCCTGCAAGTATGTCTAAAGAAATTTTATCTGGTCTTTTAAGGGGAAAATTAGGGTTTAATGGTATGATTGTCACTGATGCTACTGCAATGGTAGGATATAATGTTTCTATGCCAAGAAATAAGGTAATACCTTTAACGATTGAAAATGGCTGTGATATGATTTTATTTAACAAAAATATTGATGAAGATTATCAAGCTATGAAAGACGGCATAGAATCAGGATTATTATCTATAGAAAGGCTTAATGAAGCAGTTTTAAGAATACTTGCTACAAAGATGGCAAATGGATTGTTTGAAAAACTTAATGAATTCCATGATTTGTCAATTATTGGATGTAAAGAACATCAAGAACTTGCTTATCAATGTGCAAGTGAAGCAATAACACTTGTAAAAAATCGTCAAGATGTTTTGCCTATTAGCCCTCAAAAGTATAAAAAAGTTAGAATTTACAATTTGACTGATAAGACATCTGGTGGTTTTAAAGAAGAAGGAAGTCAAAGAAGACTAGAAGATTATCTAGAAAAATTAGGATTTGATATAGATGTTTATGATTATGAAAATCTAAATTTTTATGAAATTTTTGAAGCTGGTACATCATACATTAAAGAAAAATATGATTTGATTATTTATGTAGCAAATTTCGATACTGCAAGCAATTATACAGTTCGAAGAATTGAATGGATCAAACTAATGGCAGCTGATGCTCCATGGTTTGTGCAAGAAGTACCAACAATTTTTATTTCAATGGCTAATCCGTATCATTTGATAGATGTACCAATGATTAAAACGTATATTAATTGTTATAGCAATAATGATGCATGTTTAGTAGCATTAGTCAATAAATTAATTGGAAAGGAAGAATTTTCCGGAGTGAGTCCAGTAGATGCATTCTGTGGAAAGTGGGATACAAGAAGATGATAGAAGCAATAATATTTGATCTAGACGGAGTCATTTGTTCAACTGATCAATATCATTATAAGGCTTGGAAAGAATTGGCGGATGAATTAGATATTCCTTTTGATGAAAAAGATAATGAGAAACTTAGAGGAGTATCGAGAATGGAAAGTTTAGATATTATTTTAGAAAAAAGTTCAAAGAAGTATTTAAATGACGAAAAACAAGCATTTGCAGAAAAGAAAAATATTATATATCAACAATATCTTAATCAGATGACTGTTGAAGACCTCCCAAAAGAAGTCATGGATACTTTACAGAAACTCAGAAATAATGGCTTAAAACTTGCCATTGGATCTTCTAGCAAAAACACATTGCTTATTCTAAAACAAATAGGATTAGAAAACTTTTTTGATGCCATAAGTGATGGAACAATGATCACATATTCAAAACCACATCCAGAAGTCTTTATGAAAGCAGCAGATTTATTGAATGTTAACTATAAACATTGTTTAGTTGTTGAAGATGCAGTAGCTGGATGCATTGCAGCAAAAAGTGCTTCTATGAAAGTGGCAGCAATTGCTAGTGCTTATGGAAATAATGTTGCTGATTTTCATTTGAATTGTTTTAAAGATTTACTAATCATTCTAAATACAATTAAATAGCAATCAAGTCATCATAATATATACTTCTCTAGAATATTAACCTATTTTTCTGCCTCCCAACATCCTATAAGATGTAAAAATATTATAGAGAAGTATTTTTACTTATAAAAGGAGAATAAATATGAATATAACAATTTCAGAAAATAAGCGATATTTTAAAAAAAATAATAAAAATTTTTTTTATTTTGCAGACACTTGTTGGAGTGCTTTTACAAATATTGATTTAGATTCATGGGAATACTATTTGCAATACCGTAGGAGACAAGGTTTTAATGTTTTACAGATTAATATTCTTCCTCAGTGGGACGCAAGTGAAACGCATTTCAATTATCAACCATTCGAAAAGGACAATGATGGTTTTTATGATTACTTTCATATTAAACAAGAATATTTTCAACATGCAAGAAAAATGTGTGAGAGAGCAAAAGAATTTGGATTTGAATTGGCTTTAGTTGTTTTATGGTGTAATTATGTGCCGGATACATGGGCAAACAAACTTATGAAATCTAAAACAATGCCTTTCGATGCCATTGAAAACTATATTAAAAAGGTTCATGAGACATTTTCGACTTTTAATCCATTTTACATTATAAGTGGTGATACTGATTTGGAAAACCAAAGTTCAATTAATCATTATAGAAAGGCAAGTCATCTTTTAAGACATCTTGCACCAGATTGTTTACAATCATATCATATTAGAGGTCGTATGGTTGAACTACCAGAAGAAATCATCGATGAAATAGATTTTTATATGTATCAAACAGGTCACAGTGCTAAAGAATCTGATAAAGAAATGTGTTATCAGATGCCAGAATACTTTTTAACAAACTATCCTGTAAAACCATTAATAAATTCAGAACCATGTTATGAATCAATAGGATATGCTGGAAATATGTATGGAAGATTTCATCAATTTGATATTCGTAGAGCAGCTTGGCAAAGTCTTTTAGCTGGGGCTAGTGCGGGAATAACATATGGAGCAGGTGGAGTATATAGTTGGCATGAGTATGGTAAACATTTTTCGCCCTGCATAGGCGAAGGGTTTGATATGCCTCATCCATGGCAAATAGCTTTGCATTATCCAGGGGCATGGGATTATAGTGATATCAAGCACATCTTTTGTGAATATAAAATTACAGATCTAAACCCAAGACAAGATATTTTGTTAAATGAAACAAAAGAAATCAGAATTGCTGAATATCAAAATAGATATTTTATATATGTACCAGAAAATACAACTATTAAACTAAAAATAGACACCAATGATATTGAGTCTATAATCATATTAGACCTTGAAACAAGACGTAAGGAAATAGGGAATAAATATAAAAAAGATGGAATTTGTTGTTTAGAAATGCATACATTTGGCCATGATGTATTATATATTGTTGAATTAAAAAACATTTAAGCGAAAAGTAGATTTTTTAAGCAAAGTATATTTTAAAGAAACGGTGAATTTTGGTATGAGAATTGTTGATGTAAAAGTAAATCATTTTAATAATCCAATTGGTTATTATATTGATAAACCTTGTATAAGTTGGAAAATAGAAGATACAATAAGTGAGATACAAGAAGATGTGTCTATAAATATAAGTTTAACGTATAATATGAAAGAGATAATTTATAGAATTCATGGAAATCTAGATCAATGTGGTACAGTTCTTGATTTAAAATTAAATACTCGAACACGCTATTATTTTCAGATAACCGTTAAAGGTAATAAAGATCAAGCAGTAAGTGATATATATTATTTTGAAACTGCCAAAAATAATCAATGGAAAGCAAATTTTATTGGTAGTCTGACAAGATTCTGTCATAATTAATAAAAGCATTCGTGTCACGAAAAATATTAAAAATGCTAGATTATATATTTGTGGGTTAGGCGTATATGAAGCATATTTGAATAAACAGTTTGTTAATAATGAATATCTTATGCCTGGTTTTCATTGTTATAATGATTATTTACAATATCAGACTTATGATGTGACTTCATATTTAAAACGTGGTGATAATCTATTGTCAGTTTATTTAGGTAACGGATGGTATAGAGGACGTTTAGGATATGAAGGGGGATTTGAAAAAATATTTGGGGATGATTTAGCACTTATATTTGAAATGTATATTGAATATGTCGATGGTTCAGAAATAGTCTTTTTTTCTGATGAAAGTTGTGAAGTAAGATCCTCGCCAATCATACAATCAGGAATTTATGATGGAGAATATTATGATGCTAATAAAGAAAATAGTTCTATGAAATTACCATTGAATATTATTGAAATTGATAAAAGAAAACTTTTTCCCAGATTATCCCTTCCTATAAATATAGTAGAAAAAAGAAAACCACTTAAAATTATATATTCATCAAATAATGAAAAAATTTTAGATTTTGGTCAGAATATTACTGGATGGGTAGAAGCAAATGTGGATAGAGATATTCATATGTATTTTGGTGAAATATTGCAAGATGGATGTTTTTATAATGAAAATTATCGCACTGCAACGTTTGGATATTATTACAAATCAGATGGTGTAATGCGAAATGTTCGACCACATTTCACATTTTATGGTTTTCGTTATGTAAAAATTATTTATGATGGAGAAGTGAATTTAGATTCATTTCAAGCGTGTCTTCTTACATCGCAGATAGATAGAATTGGTTTTATTGAAACTGGTAATAATAAAGTTAATCAATTAATATCTAATGTATATTATTCTCAGGTAGATAATTTTTTAGATATTCCGACAGATTGTCCTCAAAGAGATGAAAGGTTAGGTTGGACAGGGGATGCTCAAGTATTTAGTGATACAGCTTGCTATAATAGTGATGTATCAGCTTTTTACAACAAGTATTTATTTGATATGTACAATGAACAAAATAAAAGAAATGGTAGTGTTCCTAATATTATTCCAACTTTAAATCCTAGAATAGAAAATTATGCAGGTAATGTATTGGAAGAAAACATCTATAAAAAAGCAGAAAAACTAAAAGAAATGTTGATGTCACAAGATTCATCCCCTTGGGCAGATGCGGCTACAATTATACCTTGGAATGTATTTATGCATGATGGAGATATGTACCATTTAAGCATTAACTATAAAAACATGAAAGCATGGGTTGATCATATTATAGAATTAGATAATAAGAATGGTTTACATCATTTACTTGACTTTGGATTTCATTTTGCTGATTGGTTGTCATTAGATAACCCTAATGGTGGTCCGTTTGGAAAGACTGACATGTATTATGTTTCTAGTGTTTATTATTATTATTCTGTTTTGTTAGTTTCTAAGGCGGCGAAGTTATTAAAAAAGGATGAATATATATATTATTATCGTAAAGCAGAACAAATTAGGACAGCAATAAGGCAAAAATATATTAAAAATGGTCACGTAAATATTACGACACAAACTGCATTGGTTTTAGCGATATATTTTAAAATATTAAATGAAAATGAAGTTGAAAAAAATATTAATATTCTTGAAAAAATGATAGTTGATAAAGGACATATTGATACAGGATTTGTTGGAACAGTATATATTAATGATGTATTGGCAGATAATGATAGAGAAAAATTAGCATATGACGTTTTATTAAATGAAAGTTATCCAGGGTGGATAAACGAAATAAATTTAGGAGCAACTACTATTTGGGAAAGATGGAATTCAGTATTGCCAGGAGGTAAAATGAATTCTGATGGTATGAATAGTTTAAACCATTATTCATATGGATCAATTTTAGGTTGGATGTATCGATATATTGGTGGTATAAAAGCTGTAGAACCAGGTTTTAAAAAGGTTATAATTAGACCAATTTTTGATGAAAGAATCAAGTATTCTAAATTAAGATATAACTCAGCAATGGGTGAGTATCAAATATATTGGAAATATGTCAATGATAATAGGGTTAATATAACTGTTAAAATACCTTTTCTATGTCAAGCAAAGGTTATACTTCCAAAAAAAGTAATTGATTGCAAATCAGGAACGTATAAGTTTGATATTAAATTGAAATAATGTACTATATTTAATTAAAATTTAGCATTCATAAAATATTATCTAATAATAAATGTTAGTACTACAAATGAATTACTACTTATTTAATACGTAGTTTGTAATATTGTTCTAAATTATGTTGTTAAAAAGTATTTTCTTAAATATTATAGTTTGAATAGTTATAAACTTAAATCGTACAAGTATTTCATATATTTGAAATGTTACAAATGTGTGAGTATATGAATAATTTTTTTGTGTTTAGAGTGGATGAGATGACATATAGATGTCATTTCATTCACTTTTTTTTAATTATTTCGCTCTTTTTAAGAATTTTGTTGTTTTTTAAGATAAGCATCTGAAAATATTCCATAGTGATACTCATAGTAGGCTTCTTTTAATGATATTGGCATTGGTGTGTTTAACACCAATGCATTTTTAATAAATTCACTATCTTTCACTTCTTCGAATAGCTTCTTTGCTTGTTCATCTCTTTTATACTTATATTTTATTTGTTTTCTTAAAATATTAAAATCTAAATATTCTTGTGCATATCTTGTTGAAAAACCATGTGTCCTTTGAATAATATTTTCTATTTCACCCATTAATTTATTAACAGACGCTAGACTATTTCCATCTTCTGTTAAATAATGCTTTTGTGTTGGTGAAGTTTTAATATAACTATTTTCTGCTTTCAATTCATTTGAAAATTGTTTAAAGCATGACTTTGTATCACTGATTAATTTCTTTACATTATCTAGTCTATTGATTACAGACATGTATTTTTCAAATGACTCTGATCCCAAACCAACAATATTCATCATTATGTTATCTTGACTATCTATTGCACATGTAACACATACCTTATGATGTGATATTCCTCTATATGCTGATTGTTTTCCTCTTTTTTTTTGAATATCTAGGCATATTTTCTGGTTTGGTTCCTTTAAGATTGATACTTAAATATTGAGAATCGATTTCTATTTCATTACTTAATTTTTGTTCTTGAATGATTTGTGATGCTGTTTTATAAAGTTTATGTCTCATATAAAAACATGTTGTTATCGATGTATTCATAAAATAAGCTTCATCTTTTAGTGTTAAACCACTTATTTCGTAATCAATAAATTTGAGCCATTGATCTTTTGTAAAATGAGAACAAAAAAATAATGTTTTAGTGTTTTCACTAAAAGATCTGTGTCAGTCATTACAAAAATAACGTTGTTTTCATAGGAATCTTTGCCATTTTTCTTGACAGAAGACGAACCACATATAGGACAAATTATTTTAGACTCAGATTTAACATTGATTGAACAAGAATTTTTAATACGTTCCAGAAGATTATCAATATAGTCTTGATCTTTATTTTTCAAATATTGAACAACTTGTTTTTCAGTAATCATTATAAACACCAACCTTTATTGATATTTTAATCATTATCTGAAATATATTCTTTTTGAGCATCTGATTAGCCTTCAATATATTGGTGTTTATTCAATTAGCAACATTTTTCTTAAAAAGAGCGATTTAAGTCACCTTGTTTGAGATTTAAGGGAATGATATACTATTAAATGTTGAGAAAAAGAAAAAGGTTGGTAAACAAAATGAAATTCTATATAAATAATAAAGAATTAAGTGAAAAAGTATTTTGGCGAACATTAGAATCTTTAGTAACACCACTTCAAAGAGTTTATATTTTAGAAGGAATGAAGGTAAAGATTGCAGATTATTTATGTTGGATGGAAATTATTAAATAACTATTTTTTTGAAAGGATGTGTTTTTCATGAATTATATTTTAAAACAGTATGATAATGATTTATTGTATTTTTCTATGAAAAATACAAATAATGGATTAGAAATTTTTATTGATGCTGTTAATCAAAATTTACACGATCTTTTACCATTAGATTTAGAATTAAGTAATGAAGGATTAAAAAATGGCTTCAAAAAAGGACAATTCCTAGAAATAGAGCCTATGCTTCTAATTTTTTATCACGATTAGGATTAAATGAGAAAGATACAAAAGGTATTATTGATATATGTCAAGGCTTATCATTGAATGATAGTTATTGGGTTGTACAAGAAAATTGTAAAGACTTATTTAAAGATAAAAATCTTTATCATAATTCTTTTAATACCAACATTGCTTCTATTGCTTTTACAGGATATGGAAGTTATACAAGAACTTTATTTAAATCATCACCTGAATTTACAACAAATGGGATGCTTGCAAAATCATGGAGAAGAATAAAAAATAATATTTTTCTTTATAAATCGGGAACAGAAGGATTTGCGAATAGTGGCTTAGAACCTTATAGTGAATATTATGCTTCACAGATTGCTAAAACAATGGATTTACATTATGTGGATTATGGGCTTTCTAAATGGAAAGGAAAGCTTTGTTCAACATGTTTACTTTTCACAAATGAAAACATATCTTATATTCCAGTTGGAAGAAATTATTCAAAAAAGAGTTTTAGAATTATTAGAATAGTAGAGCATATCTACTATTTTCATTTTAAATTAATAAATTACTTGACTATATCCTAAGGTCATACTGTTTAATATAAGTAGAGGTGATAGTTATGACAACACATGAAGTAGAAGAAATGTTAGATATTACAAAGAAAATGTTGATTTATTATGAAAATGAAGGTTTAGTGAAACCATTAAGAGATAATAATTATCGATGTTATAATCAAGATGATGTTTCAAAAATTAAGTTTATTCTCCTATTAAGAGAGATGGACGTCACTATAGAAGAAATCAAACAGATTATTAATAAAAAGAAATCAATTAGAGATGTTTTGGAAAATAAAAAAGATTTGATAAAACAACGACAACTTGATTTAGATCATATAGATGAAAAAATTAATAATTATATTAAAAGAAAAAAAGTTAAAATAGCAGTAGATAATGTTTTAGATTATGGAACGATTTATGATCGTTTATATTTTTATAAAGATTTTCTTCAATATTTTCAGACAGAAATAAAATACAGTGATGTCAAATGCTTTAAACTATCAATGTCCAGTTCAATTGGATATATGAAATTCATGGAAGTACATATGAATTATTATGTGGATTTAGATGTTGTTACACAACATGATACTTATTCTTTTCAAATTATGAACAATGAAGTTGTTTATCAAATGATGGAAAGAATTAAAGCTTATCCATTAGAAGATCCTCTTGGATTGGTTAACATCTATCTTAATAAACGAGATATGGTTCAACTTAATCAATATATTAATCGACATTTTAGAAAGTGGGCTAAAGAATATCATTTAGATAATCCAAGAGATAGTATAATAAGAAGATACAAATAAGACCAATTTGTTCCAAAATAAAAAGCTGATTCTAAAAGAGAGTATGATTAAAATGCACATAGAAATGTGTCTATCACTAATCCCTCTCCATATATGAGTTCATTTTCTATTGCAATCATGTTAGTGATAGGAGGAGAAATTCTCTTTCTCCTTTTTTAGTTGACAAAAGAAAGAACAAAGATTAAAATATAAATAGGAATTATTCCTAGTAAGGAATAAAAGGAGGAAATAAACATGGCTAATAAATATGCAGGAACACAAACAGAAAAGAACTTAATGGAAGCTTTTTCAGGAGAATCACAAGCAAGAAATAAATATACTTACTTCGCTTCAAAAGCAAAAAAAGAAGGTTTTGAACAAATTTCATCTTTATTCTTAAAAACAGCAGATAATGAAAAAGAACATGCTAAAATGTGGTTTAAAGAATTAAATGGTATTGGAAATACAGCTGAAAACCTAGTAGCAGCAGCTGAAGGTGAAAACTACGAATGGACAGATATGTATGAAGGCTTTGCAAAAACTGCAGAAGAAGAAGGTTTTCCAGAACTTGCAGCTAAATTCCGTATGGTTGGAGAAATCGAAAAACATCATGAAGAACGTTATAGAGCATTATTGCATAATGTAGAAATGCAAGAAGTTTTCGCTAAAAGTGAAGTAAAGGTTTGGGAATGTCGTAACTGTGGACATATCGTTGTTGGGGAAAAAGCACCTGATGTTTGTCCAGTATGTGATCATCCACAAGCGTACTTTGAAGTTCATGCAGAAAATTATTAATAAGAAAGGTGCTTTGGCATCTTTTTTATTATTTTTATATAAGAATATTTTTTAAGTTTTTTGTTCTCTTTTCATAAATAAAAATATTTATTCGTATAATAATAGCTGTCAAAGAAAGGCAGATGAAAGTGAATAAATGTTATAAATATGTTTTATCTTTAGGTTATTTATGTTAGAAAGCATTTAATTTGCTGTATTACCATAAAAGAATGAGCATTACCAAATGTTGCCGTAAATCTCCCAGCTTTAGCTGTGGAGATATAAGGCAACTTTTTTAAGCTTTTATCAATAACATATATAATTAGATATCTTTTAGTAGTATAATATACTCATGAAATACAAATCAAATAATAATGTGATCTATTCCTGTAAATATCATGTTGTATTCTGTCCAAAATATCGACGTCCCGTTCTTGTAGATGGTGTTGATGATCGCTTAAAGGAGTTGATTAAAGAAACCTGTGATCAATTGAATGTCGAAATCATTGAAATGGAAATCATGCCCGATCATGTACATTTGCTTATGGAAGTAGACCCACAATATGGAATTCACAAAGCAGTTAAAAGAATCAAGGGCTATTCTTCTAGAGTGTTGAGACAGGAATTTCCTTGGTTGAAATCAAGGATCCCAACGCTATGGACCAATAGCTATTTTGTATCTACAGTAGGTGGTGCACCACTTTCTGTAATCAAGCAATATATTGAAGATCAAAAAAACGTTTAGGTGATATCTATGCAATTAACAGAAACAGTCAAGCTTTATCCAAATAAATATCAGACAGAATTAATCAAGGCAACGATGACAGAGTATATTTCTACAGTCAATCATCTTGTTTTTGATGCTGCTAATGGAAGAGCTATTACAAAAATAACAACAGCAGATGTAAATGCTGCTCTTCCAAGTGCCTTATGCAATCAATGTATTCGAGATGCCAAGTCCATCATAAGAAAATATAATAAGGCTTTAAGAAATTCAGATACTCAAGTAAAACTTCCTGTTTTGAAAAAAATGTGTTGTTATATCAACAATCAAAATTTTAGAATCAATGATGACTGTATTGGCTTTCCAGTAATCATCAATGGAAAGTCAAAACGTATATCAGTCAAGACAAAAATGTCAGAAAGACAGAAATCAATTTTTTCATCCAGTAAATTAGGAACGATGCGTATTGTTGTAAAAGGGCATGATCTCGTAGCACAAATCGTCTATGATGCCAAAGAAGATGCTGCTTCTTCAAATGACAATGTCATGGGTGTTGATCTTGGAATCAAATGTCCTGCGGTAAGTTACTGTCCAGATGGAAGTATCAAGTTTTATGGAAATGGGAGAAAAAACAAATATATAAGAAGACACTACAATAATCTTAGAAAAAGATTTCAAAAAGCAAAGAAGCCAAAGGCGGTTGTCAAAACCAACAACAAAGAACAACGTATCATGAAAGATATAGATCATAAGCTAAGTCGTGAAATCGTAAATATAGCAAAAACTCATGACGTATCAGTAATCAAATTAGAGCGACTTCAAAACATATGCTCTACGACAAGAACAAGTCGAAAAAACAATCATAGCCTGCATACATGGTCGTTCTATAGACTAGCTACATTTATAGAATACAAAGCAAAACTGGCAGGCATAAAAGTTGAGTATGTAGATCCAGCATATACAAGTCAGATCTGTCCGATATGTGGAAGAATCCAACATGCAAAAGACAGGAATTATATATGCAGATGTGGATATCAAACACACAGGGATCTGCTAGGAGCCATAAATATATGCAACTCAACTGAGTATATTGGTAACAGATATACTGCCTAGAGAACTATAGGTTCTGCTCTAGGAAGGGTAATGGCATACCCCTAACTTGCACTGCGACCTATCAGAAATGAACTGGTCAGCCAACAATGTTGGCAGGTAGCAAGAATCTCCTGTCTTTAGACATGGGGAGTGTCAAACCAAAACACTATCAAAAATAACTTTTTAATCATCGTCAAAATAATTTAAAAGACATTTAGGAGAAAAGATTATGTATTATAAAACAACATATAAATCACCCTTAGGAATTTTATATTTAGTAAGTGATGAAGAAAATTTAATAGGATTGTGGCTTGAAGGACAAAAATATTTTCAAGCAACATTAAAAGAAGAGCCCATCATTAACGATCAAATAAAAATACTCCAAGAAACCAAAAGTTGGTTAGAGCGTTATTTTAAAGGAGAAAAACCAGATATTAAAGAGCTTTCTTTAAAACCACAAGGAAGTCTTTTTAGACAAGAAGTGTGGAAACTTCTTTGTGAAATACCTTATGGTGAAGTCACAACTTATGGAAAGATTGCTAAAGTTGTAGCTCAAAAACTTCATAAAGAAAAAATGTCAGGACAAGCCGTAGGGAATGCGGTAGGTCATAATCCTATTTCAATTATCATTCCGTGTCATCGTGTCGTTGGTACAAGTGGCAGTTTAACGGGATATGCAGGTGGTATTGATAAAAAAATTGCTTTATTAAAACATGAAGGTGTGGATATGACACGTTATTTTAAACCTAAAGCCAGATGATTCTGGTTTTTCTTTTATTTTACTTTTATTATAGTATAATAAAAGTAGGGTGAGGATAATGAATGCATTAAAAGAAACGAAGAAAAAACATTTATTAGCTATTTTAAAATATCTCTATCTTCATAATAGTTCAACAATGAACGAATTAGTAGGAAATCTTCAATTATCACAACCAAGTATTCGTAATATGGTAAGAATACTTCAAGAAAAACAATTGATTCAAGAAGTAGGAAATGACTTATCAAGTGGTGGAAGATGTCCAACACGTTTTGCCTTAAATGAAAAGAATTATTTAATTCTATGTCTTTATATTCAAGTGGATAAAATCATTTATCAAGTAAGAAGTTTTAGTGAAATAAAAAAAGAAGATATATTATTTTATCAAGGGGAAGAAGAATTAAAAAAAATAATAAGACAATTAGTAGATAAAAATGAAGTTCATTGTTGTCAAATAGCGGTTGAAGGAATTGTCTATGAAGATGAATACGTTACTGATCATCAAAATATTCTAAAAAAACATCATTGGGTGAAAGATATCAAAAAAGAAATAGATCTGCCAATTCAACTCCAAAATGATGTCAAGATGATTCATCAAGGATGTTATTTTACGTATCAACAAGACACTACTTATTATCTATATATAAATGAAGTGGGAATAGGAAGCTCTTATTTTTATAAAGATGAACCGCTATATGGAAATACTGGAATCATGGGTGAAATAGGCTTGATATCTTTTAAAGGAAAAACGATTAATCAACGCATTCGTGAATGTCAAAGTCAAGATGAATTTAATGAACTTCTGGGGTTATTGGTAAGTATGATTTTTACAATGCTTGATCCAACGCGTTTAGAACTGTCATTAGATTTAAAATGGAATTATGAAGAAAAGATCATTAAAAATATATTAAATAAAATAGATAAAAATTGTTTTAAAAATCTTTATTTTCATAAAGATATTTCTTCGATGTTATTTGAGGGATTGGCTTATCGAGGTATTGTTTATTTATTGAAAGAAAGGATTGAAAGAGATGAAAAAATATAAAGCGATTATTTATGATATTGATGGTACACTTTTAGATACTTTAAAAATGAATATGTACCCCCTTATGAAAATTATTAAAGAAGAAACAGGAGAAGATTGGACTTTTGAACAGGTTTTAAAATTTGCAGCCTATCCAGGTATGAAGGTCATGGAAGAATTAGGTGTTAAAGATCAAGAAAAAACCTATGCTAGATGGGTGCAATATGTAAATGACTATGAAGATGGTGCTACTTTATTTGAAGGATTTGAAGAAGTTTTGGAAACATTTAAAAACAAAAAAATCAAACAAGCAATTGTCTCTTCTAAACTTAGAGAACAATATGAAATTGATATTGTTTCTAAAGGAATTGATCAATACATGGAAGCTGTTATTTTACAAGATGATACTACTTTTCATAAACCTCATCCGGAACCACTATTAAAATGTATTGAAAAATTAAATTTAAAACCTGAAGAAGTTATTTATATTGGAGATGCACAATCGGATTATGAAGCATCTAAAAACGCACACATTGATTTTGGTCTTGCAAAATGGGGTAGTGTTGCTACGCAAGAAATACCAGCCACTTTGGTTTTCAAACAACCAAAGGACTTATTGCGATTATTAAAAAAATAATTTTTCTTTTAGAATTATTTAGTTTTTCTTTAGAAATAGTTCACGGCTTGTTCATATAACTTTTTTATGCTTTTTTTAACAAAAGGAGGCATCTATGAAGTTACGTTACATCTACCAAAGTGTTTTATTTATTATTGGACTATTCTTTATTTTATTAGGATTCGTTGGTTTATTGCTTCCAATTGCTCCTCAAGTTCCATTCTTTATTATTGGAGCGATTTGTTTAATGAAATCATCAAATCGTATTAGAGATTGTGTAAAACAACATGCCCTTTATAAAAAGCATTGTCAAAAATTTATAGAAAAATCGAAATTATTAAAGCGAATACTTGGTTAGTACTCGCTTTTTAGTATTTCTATAAAATTTTTTTGTAATAAAGAAGTAGGTTTCTTTTTTTAATAAGATGTCAATGATATAAAGGCATGTTTTCTTTAACCATTATTTTTACGTTTTCTGGTAAATCAAAAATAGCGACAATTTGTTTGTTATCAATAAAATCAGGTATTTCTTGATTTTGCATGGCTTGTCTAGCGACCATTATTTTTTCATCTTTAAGATCTTTTTCTGCAATGATTTTTTTAGAAGCGAAGGGATGTACTTTAAAAGCAAGAATATCTAAAGAATTTGTACTCTTTAAAGGAATTCCTTCATAAAGATTTCTATCGTAATCATGAATAAAAAGACCAAAATCAAGAAGATTTCTTTCTAATTGTTTTAATAATTTTTCTTTATCATCACTTAATAAATGAAATTGTACATGAGGATAACGCTCTTGAAAGAGTTTCATCATTTTCACAATTTCACTTAAATTATCTGTTTGCCCTGTTCCAATATAGAGAGGTCCTGTTAAAGGATCGCTTTTCATTTTTCTATTATTAAAGGATATGGATTTAAGGAAACAGAAAGGGAGGTCAAAGAAATGTGTGATTATGCAAACTATCTTGAAAGAAAAGCAAGAAATGAAGGAATTAGTCAAAGAATCAACCAAGGCAAAAAAATAGAACGTAAAGAAAAGAATATAGAGTATGTAAGAAAACTAATGGAAAGATTACAAATGTCATTTAAAGAAGCGGTTAGTTTATTAGAAATACCAGAAAAAGAAATTAAAGAAATAGAAAAATACTTTCAATCATAAATAATGAGCTTAAAGGTAAAAAAAGATATTTTTAATTAGAGTAAAAGAGGCTTTTGTAGCCTCTTTTTAAGCAAGTGTTTTTTTCACAAAATGCTTGAAATAAATACCATTAAGAATTGTTGTCATTAAATCCGAAATCGGTTCTGCTAGAACAACAGCATAAACTCCATAACTTGGTAAAATAAATGGTAACAGATAAATCAAAGGTATTAATAAAATGATTTTTCTAAAGAATGCAAAGAAAAATGCATTTTTTCCACAACCTAATGCATTATAGGTTTGTTGAAAAGTAGAGAAAGCACCCATGATAATAAAGCCAAAGATATAGATTCTTAATAATTGATAAGAAAGTTGAATTAACTGAGTATTATTAGCAAATAAGGAAACAAATACTTGAGGGAAGGCTTCCATTAGTAAAACACCAATAATTGAATAGGTTAAAGCTACTTTGATCGTAATTTTAATAGTCTCTTTTACACGATTATATTTTTTTGCGCCAAAATTGTAACTAATAATAGGTTGTGCTCCTTGGGCAATTCCTTCCATAGGAAGAGATAGGATTTGTGACATTGAAAGAAGTATTGTCATAGCACTTACCGATAAATCTCCACCATAAAGAAGAAGCTGTCTATTAAAGGCGACTTGTAAAATTCCTTCTGTTGATGACATAAAGAAAGGAGTAAAACCTAAACCTAATATCTTTTTCATAATATTTTTATCAAATAAAAGATATTCTTTTCTTATTTTTATAATTGTCTTTTTACCAAATAAAAAAGATAACACCCAAATACATGAGACGAATTGTGAAATAATGGTTGCAAGGGCAGCGCCAGCAACATTCATATGTAAAACATAGATAAAGATAGGATCTAAAATAATATTTAAAATACCACCAATAAGTAAAGTCATCATGCCAAACTTCGCATAACCTTGAGTGTTGATAAAATAATTAAGACCGACTGTTAATTGGATAAACACAGTTCCAACTGCATAAATTCTTAAATAAGATAAAGCATAAGGAAGTGTTTTTTGACTTGCTCCAAAAAGAATAAGAATTTTATCACCCCAAACCAAAAGACAAAACATAATTATAAGAGAGGTCAAAATTAAACTACTAAACGCATTTCCTAAAATTCTTTCAGCTTCTTTGGGGTTCTTTTCTCCTAATTTAATAGAGGCAAGTGGAGCACCACCTCGACCAAAAAGATTACTAAAAGCAGTAATGATTGTAATAATTGATGTACATAAACCAATTCCTGCAATGGATAAACCACCATCGGGAAGTCTACCAATATAAATACGATCAACCATATTATAAATAAGTGTTGCAAGCTGTGCCAAAATGGATGGTAAAGCGAGCGAGAATAAAAGTGATGACACTTTTTCGTTTTCTAATCGATGATTCATAAATACCTCCAAACAGTCTTAATTATAAATGTTTAATTATAAAGGTCAATATGATAAAATTATGGAAAGAAAGAAGGGAAAAGTATGGCATTATTTGATGACTTAACAAAAAAAGCGGTAAAGTTTACGGAAAAAACAATTGAAAAATCTTCTGAACTTGCAGATACTGCAAAAACGAAAGTAAGTATTAAAAGTGCAGAAGCTGATTTGGATGATCAATTCATTGAATTAGGAAAGTTGTATTATGAAGTTTTAAACAAGGACAATGTCTTTGATGAAAAAGCTGCTCCAGTTGTTCAAAAGATTGATGAAATCAATCAACGTATTGAAAGTTTGAAATTAAGCCTTGAAAAAGGATAACGCAATTACTGTTCATATTTACTATACTGGAGAAAATGGAAGTGCGAAAGCTTTTGTCAAAGAGATGTTAACAAGTGGTCTTGTTGATGAAATTAGAAAAGAAAAAGGAAATAGAAGCTATGAATATTTCTTTTCAGTAGAAGATGAAGAAACGGTTTTATTAGTGGATAGTTGGGATAATCAAGCAGCAATTGATTTACATCATGCTTCTAGTATCATGGATCAAATAACGGAACTAAGAATCAAATATCATCTACATATGAAAGTTGAACGTTGTTTTTTAGATGAAACAGGAATACCAAAAGAAGATCAAAAGTTTATTCAAAAATAAGGGCCTGTTGAGGAAATAGGTCCTTCAGACTATTAACATTTTATTTGTTAACAGTTTGAAAGAAGGCTACTAAAAAGGTCTTCTTTTGCTGTAAAAACACAGTATATTATTCAAAAAAGGGAAAAAGGCAAAAAAAGAGTATGATAAAAAACATCGATACAGAGGGAAAAAAGAAAGGGAAATAGAGAAAAAGATAAAAAAACACAGAAAAAAAGCTTTACAAAAGGGAGAGGGGATGGTAATATAAATGGGCACTCGACGAGAGAGTCAAGTGAGAGGACATTGAAAACTGAACAGGAAAGAATAAAACACAACGTCAATTAAGTTAAAGAAATAAAAAAGAGCTAAACAGACTAAGAGATTGTCTGAAAGGAATAAGACAATGGAGAGTTTGATCCTGGCTCAGGATGAACGCTGGCGGCGTGCCTAATACATGCAAGTCGAACGCTTCACTTCGGTGAAGAGTGGCGAACGGGTGAGTAATACATAAGTAACCTGGCATCTACAGGGGGATAACTGATGGAAACGTCAGCTAAGACCGCATAGGTGTAGAGATCGCATGAACTCTATATGAAAAGTGCTACGGGACTGGTAGATGATGGACTTATGGCGCATTAGCTGGTTGGTAGGGTAACGGCCTACCAAGGCGACGATGCGTAGCCGACCTGAGAGGGTGACCGGCCACACTGGGACTGAGACACGGCCCAGACTCCTACGGGAGGCAGCAGTAGGGAATTTTCGGCAATGGGGGAAACCCTGACCGAGCAACGCCGCGTGAAGGAAGAAGTAATTCGTTATGTAAACTTCTGTCATAGAGGAAGAACGGTGGATATAGGGAATGATATCCAAGTGACGGTACTCTATAAGAAAGCCACGGCTAACTACGTGCCAGCAGCCGCGGTAATACGTAGGTGGCGAGCGTTATCCGGAATTATTGGGCGTAAAGAGGGAGCAGGCGGCACTAAGGGTCTGTGGTGAAAGATCGAAGCTTAACTTCGGTAAGCCATGGAAACCGTAGAGCTAGAGTGTGTGAGAGGATCGTGGAATTCCATGTGTAGCGGTGAAATGCGTAGATATATGGAGGAACACCAGTGGCGAAGGCGACGATCTGGCGCATAACTGACGCTCAGTCCCGAAAGCGTGGGGAGCAAATAGGATTAGATACCCTAGTAGTCCACGCCGTAAACGATGAGTACTAAGTGTTGGGAGTCAAATCTCAGTGCTGCAGTTAACGCAATAAGTACTCCGCCTGAGTAGTACGTTCGCAAGAATGAAACTCAAAGGAATTGACGGGGGCCCGCACAAGCGGTGGAGCATGTGGTTTAATTCGAAGCAACGCGAAGAACCTTACCAGGTCTTGACATCGATCTAAAGGCTCCAGAGATGGAGAGATAGCTATAGAGAAGACAGGTGGTGCATGGTTGTCGTCAGCTCGTGTCGTGAGATGTTGGGTTAAGTCCCGCAACGAGCGCAACCCCTGTTGCCAGTTGCCAGCATTAAGTTGGGGACTCTGGCGAGACTGCCGGTGACAAGCCGGAGGAAGGCGGGGATGACGTCAAATCATCATGCCCCTTATGACCTGGGCTACACACGTGCTACAATGGACAGAGCAGAGGGAAGCGAAGCCGCGAGGTGGAGCGAAACCCATAAAACTGTTCTCAGTTCGGACTGCAGTCTGCAACTCGACTGCACGAAGATGGAATCGCTAGTAATCGCGAATCAGCATGTCGCGGTGAATACGTTCTCGGGCCTTGTACACACCGCCCGTCACACCATGAGAGTCGGTAACACCCGAAGCCGGTGGCCTAACCGCAAGGAAGGAGCTGTCTAAGGTGGGACTGATGATTGGGGTGAAGTCGTAACAAGGTATCCCTACGGGAACGTGGGGATGGATCACCTCCTTTCTAGGGAGAGAAAGTTGTGCTTTCTTGTTTGGTTTTGAATGTCCATGACATTCAAGAGGACATTGAAAACTGGATAGTAGTAAAAAAAATTGCGAAAACGATAAAGAAGAGATTAGACATTAAAGAAAAAATAAGGTCTAGTACGAAAAGTCGAAAGTAACTAAGATTTTACAGCAAGTGTAAACGAAAAAAAGTTCAAGCAAGCAAACCTAGAAGGTAAAGCAAGAAAGGGCGTATGGGGAATGCCTAGGCACACTCCGGCGAAGAAGGACGCAGCAAACAGCGAAATGCGACGGTGAGCGGTAAGCACGTGAAGAGCCGTCGATATCCGAATGGGGGAACCCACACGGAGTCATATCCGTGTATCACATGTCGAATACATAGACATGATGAGGCGAGACGCAGGGAACTGAAACATCTAAGTACCTGCAGGAAGAGAAAATAAGAATGATTTTCTGAGTAGCGGCGAGCGAAAGGGAAAGAGCCCAAACCGATCTGAGGATCGGGGTAGTAGGATCATCGATAAATCAAACAGAGGATCATAGAGGAATCACATGGGAAGGTGAGCGAGAGAGGGTGAGAGCCCCGTACTCGAAATGAGAGACTGGAGAGAGATGACACCTGAGTAGGGCGGGACACGAGAAATCCTGTCTGAATCAGCCGGGACCATCCGGCAAGGCTAAATACGAGAGAGTGACCGATAGTGAACCAGTACCGTGAGGGAAAGGTGAAAAGAACCCCGGGAGGGGAGTGAAAGAGAACCTGAAACCATATGCCTACAAGAAGTCAGAGCCCGTTAAAGGGTGATGGCGTGCCTTTTGTAGAATGAACCGGCGAGTTACTGTATGGAGCGAGGTTAAGCAGGATATGCGGAGCCGAAGCGAAAGCGAGTCTTAAGAGGGCGCGAGTTGCATGCAGTAGACCCGAAACCGGGTGATCTAGCCATGACCAGGTTGAAGTTGGGGTAAAACCCGATGGAGGACCGAACCGACCCCCGTTGAAACGTTGGCGGATGAGTTGTGGCTAGGGGTGAAATTCCAATCGAACCCGGAGATAGCTGGTTCTCCCCGAAATAGCTTTAGGGCTAGCGTCGAGAGAAGAGTTGCGTGAAGGTAGAGCACTGAATATGTGATGGCCCCATCTCGGGGTACTGAGCATAATCAAACTGCGAATGTCACGCCAACATGCTCGGCAGTCAGACAGCGGGTGATAAGGTCCGTTGTCAAGAGGGAAACAGCCCAGACCATCAGCTAAGGTCCCAAAATGTATGCTAAGTGGAAAAGGATGTGGAGATGTACAGACAACTAGGAGGTTGGCTCAGAAGCAGCCATCCTTTAAAGAGTGCGTAACAGCTCACTAGTCGAATGACTCTGCGCCGATAATTTACCGGGGCTAAGCATACTACCGAAGCTATGGATCCCAAGGGATGGTAGGGGAGCGTTCCATGAACGGAGAAGTACGACCGAAAGGACGTGTGGAGATCATGGAAGAGAGAATGCCGGTGTGAGTAGCGGAACGTGGGTGAGAATCCCACGCACCGAAAACCCAAGGTTTCCAGAGGAAGGTTCGTCCGCTCTGGGTAAGTCGGGACCTAAGGCGAGGCCGAAAGGCGTAGTCGATGGACAACAGGTAGAGATTCCTGTACCCGTATATATGTGAAGGAATGACGGAGAGAGGAAGCTGCAGCCAGCGGCTGGAAGAGCTGGTGCAAGCGAGATATCGGGATGGCAGGCAAATCCACCATCCGAAACGAGAAGGCGTGAAGCGTACGGAAAGCTACGGCGAGTACGGAAGGCAGTGGAGGAACTTCCAAGAAAAGTTTCTAACGTTAAGTATATATGGCCCGTACCGAAAATGGACACACATGGGTGAGGAGAGAATCCTAAGGTGAGCGAGAGAACTATAGCTAAGGAACTCTGCAAAATGACTCCGTAACTTAGGGAGAAGGAGTGCTCATAGAGATATGAGCCGCAGTGAAACGGCCCAAGCGACTGTTTACCAAAAACACAGCTCTCTGCTAAGCCGCAAGGCGAAGTATAGGGGGTGACGCCTGCCCGGTGCTGGAAGGTTAAGGGGAGGGGTTAACGCAAGTGAAGCCCTGAACTGAAGCCCCAGTAAACGGCGGCCGTAACTATAACGGTCCTAAGGTAGCGAAATTCCTTGTCAGGTAAGTTCTGACCCGCACGAAAGGCGTAACGATTTGGGCGCTGTCTCAGCTGTAGACTCGGTGAAGTCTTAGTACCTGTGAAGATGCAGGTTACCCGCGACTAGACGGAAAGACCCCATGGAGCTTCACTGCAGGTTGATATTGGGATTTGATGCAGCATGTACAGGATAGGTAGGAGGCAAAGAGATGGATACGCCAGTATTCAAGGAGCCGCTGTTGGGATACTACCCCTGTTGTATTGGATTTCTAACCGGACGACGTAGAGCCGTTGACGGGACAGTGTCAGTCGGGCAGTTTGACTGGGGCGGTCGCCTCCCAAAGAGTAACGGAGGCGCCCAAAGATACCCTCAGCTTGGATGGAAACCAAGCGCAGAGTGCAAAGGCAAAAGGGTGTTTGACTGCGAGACCCACAAGTCGAGCAGGGACGAAAGTCGGGCTTAGTGATCCGGCGGTGCTGAATGGAAAGGCCGTCGCTCAACGGATAAAAGCTACCCTGGGGATAACAGGCTGATCTCCCCCAAGAGTTCACATCGACGGGGAGGTTTGGCACCTCGATGTCGGCTCATCGCATCCTGGAGCTGAAGTCGGTTCCAAGGGTTGGGCTGTTCGCCCATTAAAGCGGTACGCGAGCTGGGTTCAGAACGTCGTGAGACAGTTCGGTCCCTATCTGTCGTGGGCGCAGGAAATTTGAGAAGAGCTGTCCTCAGTACGAGAGGACCGGGATGGACGCATCAATGGTAGACCAGTTGTCACGCCAGTGGCATAGCTGGGTAGCTAAATGCGGAAGGGATAAACGCTGAAGGCATCTAAGTGTGAAACCCACTTCAAGATGAGATTTCCCATTGCGCAAGCAAGTAAGACCCCTTAAAGACGATAAGGTAGATAGGTCAGGAGTGTAAGCATGGTGACATGTTAAGCGGACTGATACTAATAGGTCGAGGGCTTGACCGAAAAGGCAAGCGAGCTTGAAAGAAGAAAAACTACTGTCTGGTTTTGAGTGTCCTGAAGACACTTGACAAGAAGAATCTGGTAATGATAGCATGATGGACACACCTGTACCCATTCCGAACACAGAAGTTAAGCATCATCGCGGCGAAGATAGTACATTGTGCGAAAATAGCTCGTTGCCAGTTCCTTCTTTTTTTATGTTTTAAGAATTTTCCCTTAAGTGGTTTTTTATTTTCATATAATGAAAGCTTTTACATATTTAAAATAATTAGTCTAAACTATCCCTTGAGGTGAATATAATGGAATTAAGCATTTTGTTAATTCAACAAATATGTCAATTATTTATTATGATCTTTTTTGGCTTTTTGCTTGTAAGAGGTCGAGTTTTAACAGCGGAAAATAGTAAAGTATTATCTATTTTACTTTTATATGTTGCATGCCCTTGTGCCATTATCAATTCTTTTATGATTGATTTTACATCAGATAAGTTGATTGGTTTAGGAATATCTTTTTTAGGGGCTATTTTAGTACATATCATTTTTATTCCACTTGCTAATTTATTAGGAAAAATTTTTGGTTTTACACCTATTGAAAAAGCAACACTTATTTATTCAAATTCTGGTAATTTAATTATTCCTTTAGTAGGAGCCATCTTAGGGAATGAATGGGTCATTTATTCAAGCGGTTATATGGTTATACAAACTATTTTATTATGGACACATGCTAAAAGTCTAGTTTGTAATGAACCATCATTTGACGTAAAAAAGATTCTATTAAATATTAATATTATTGCTATCATTATTGGAATTTGTCTTTTTATGTTTCAATTACAATTACCATCTTTACTTGTTGATACTTTTTCTAAAGTAGGAAGTATGATGGGACCATTAGCAATGATTGTTATTGGAATGCTTATTGGAGAAATGGATTTAAGGAGTATTTTTGTAGAAAAGAGAACATATTTAATTTCTTTATTTAGATTAGTTGTCTTTCCATTAATTATGATTCTTATTTTTAAATTTACAGGTATGTCTCGTTTAACAGTTGATGCTGACAAAATTTTGTTGATTACAATTTTAGCTGCATCTGCACCACCGGCTGCAACGATTACACAATTTGCACAGCTTTATAATAAACATCCAGGATATGCAAGTATTATGAATGTGATGGGAGTTATATTTAGTATTATTACAATGCCACTCATGATTATGATTTACCAATTATTATAAAAAGGTAGAAATACCTTTTTATTTATATATTAATAAAAGGAGTTCAAATGAAAAAAATATTATGTGTTTTGTTATTATTTGTAATAGGTTGTACACCTAAAACAACAATGATTGAAATTCAAAAACATGTCTATGTAGAAAAAGAATTTAAAGACAGTTGGTTAGAAATGAATGAATTTGGAGATAGCTATATTAAGGAAGAACTACAAGGAGGATATGGTTATTCATATGATGATCAATATTTAGAAATCTTTTTTAATTCAGGTGGTAAAATTGAGCTTTATAATTATAGTATAAAAAAAGATAATTTGATCATTTCAGGCGAAATGATTCCTCCTGCAACTATTCGTTTAGTTCATCCGCATCTTGAGAATGTCACAAGTGAAGGAGTAATTATTCATGAATTAGGACATTATTTTGATGAAAAGTATCATTTTAGTTCTTCTAAACAATTTATAAAACTTTATAAAGAAAATAAAACATTATTCAAACAAAAGACAAAAAAAGAATATTTTGCAGAATGTTTTAAAGAATATGTTGGAAATCATCAAGAAAAGGTAAAACCTTTTCAAGCTTATATGGAAACAATTACTAAAAAAATACGACAAAATAATAAATGACTCATGCAAAAAGCGTGACTTATGGGTAAAAAAACGATATAATGTGTCTAAAAAAGAAACTAATAAATAGGTTTTGATTAATGATATAAATGCTTTTTAAAATATGATAATATGTTATGGTGAGGTGAAAATGATGGATGATTTTATTAGACCGCCAAAAAAAGAAGTAAAACAAGAAACAAAACAAAGACCAATCAAAGAAGTTTTAATTGTTATTTTGATTATTGTTTGTCTTGCAATTGGGTATTTTGCAGGCTATGTTTCAAAAAAGAATGTTATTGTTAAAAATACAAATGATAGCAGTATTATTAATGAAGTTTATGATACTTTAGATAAGTATTGGGTAAATACGAATGATCAGGATGTAAATTTAAATACCTCTGCTATTGAAGGAATGGTTGCAGGATTAAATGATCCTCATTCAAGTTATCTAACAAGCAAAGAAGCTGTTGAATTTAATCAAACAGTTGCTGGAAATTATCAAGGCATTGGTGTAGGTTTTTCTATGGTAGAACAAGGGGCCATGATTACTAAAGTATATAGTGATTCACCAGCAAGTAAAGCAGGCTTAAAAGTTGGCGATATTATCACGAAAGCAGATGGAAATGAATTAGCACAAGCAAGTACTGATCAAGTAAGAGACTATGTGCGAGGTGAAGATGGAACAGAAGTTACATTAACGATTTTAAATAATCAAAAAACAAGTGATGTGACAGTTACAAGAGGCGCATTAGATACTTCTGCTTTTTATGAAATAAGAAAACAAGGAAATGTATCTTTTGGATATATTGAATTATCAACTTTTGGAACAGATACCGCTAAGCAAGTAGAAATAGCCTTAGAAATGTTTAAAAAGAAAAATATTCAAACATTAGTTATTGATTTAAGAGATAATGGTGGAGGCTATTTAACAGCTGCTACAGATATTTTAGATTTATTCTTTACTTCAGATGAAGTAATTTATCAAATGAAAGAAAAAAATAGTGCAGCAAAAAAATATTATGCAGAATCAGATAAAAAATATGAATTTGAAAATGGTTATATTCTTGTAAATGAAAATACAGCAAGTGCTTCTGAATTAACAGCAGGAGCTTTACAAAGTGAAAAAGGATATCAACTTATTGGTAAAACAACTTATGGAAAAGGAAGTGCACAAACTCAAAAAACGCTTTCTGATGGATCAGTTTTAAAGTATACGTATGCTAAATGGATGATTCCTAATGGAACATGTATTAATGGAAAGGGTCTAACACCTGATGAAGAAGTTGATAATGTTTCATTATCAGGAATTACAACAAAAGATGTAAAAGAAACCTTAAAAGTTGATTGTGTAAATACACGTATTAAATCTATGCAAAAGATGCTCAATATTTTAGGATATTCTGTTGATCGAGAAGATGGTTATTTTTCAGTTAATACACAAGCAGCATTACAACAATTTGAAACAGATAATCATTTAAATGTAGATGGAGAGTATAGTCAAAGTGATAAACAAATGCTGGTTGCAAGAATGATGATTTATATCAATAATCATGAAAATGATAAACAGTATGATCAGTTAATGAAAATCATAAAATAAGGTGGTGAAACTATGTCTCAGTTTAAACTCGTTTCTCCTTTTCAACCAATGGGAGATCAAGTTCAAGCTATTCAAGAACTTGTAGATGGTTTAAAAGCAGGTAAAAAGGAACAAGTCTTACTTGGGGGAACTGGAACAGGAAAAACATTTACTGTTGCTAATGTTATCAAAGAATATAATAAACCAGCGTTGGTTTTAGCACATAATAAAACATTAGCAGGACAATTATATTCAGAGTTAAAAGAATTTTTTCCTGAAAATAGAGTAGAGTACTTTATTTCAAACTTCGATTTTTATCAACCAGAAGCTTATATTCCAGGTAGAGATCTCTATATTGATAAAAATGCAAAAACAAATTATGAAATTGAAATGTTGCGTTCAGCAGCAATGAATTCACTTATTGAAAGAGAAGATGTCATTGTTGTTGCTTCTGTTGCTTCTATTTATGGACTTGGAAATCCTGAACAGTATAAAGAAATGATTTTCTCATTACGTGTTGATCAAGATATTGATCGTAGAGAATTATTGACATTTTTAGTCGATCGTCAATATCAAAGAAATGATATTGAACAAACTAAAGGAACTTTTAGGGTTCGTGGTGATGTTATTGAAATTGTTCCAGGACATAGTGAAAGTTATTTGATTCGTATTGAATTATTTGGAGATACAGTAGAACGTATTTGTGAAGTAGATCCCCTTACAGGACATATTTTAGGCTCTTATAATACGTATACTATTTATCCTGCTTATGGATATGTTACGAAAAAGGAACAAATGTTAAAAGCTTGTGATACGATTTCTAAGGAATTAGAAGAACGATTACAGTATTTTAAAGATGAAACAAAGCTATTAGAGTATGAACGTCTTGATCAAAGAACGAGACATGACGTGGAAATGTTAAGAGAAGTGGGAATGTGTCCAGGAATTGAAAATTATTCACGACATATCGATGGACGAAAAGCAGGTCAAAGACCTTATACATTGATTGATTATTTTCCTAAAGATTTTTTACTTGTCGTAGATGAAAGTCATGTTATGCTTCCACAAATTAGAGGAATGTATAATGGGGATCGTTCTCGTAAAGAAACATTAGTAGAATATGGTTTTAGACTTCCAAGTGCTTTGGATAATAGACCACTTGTTTTTGAAGAGTTTGAAGATTTGATTCATCAAGCTATCTTTGTTTCTGCAACGCCAGGTGATTATGAACTAGATAAGGTTCATCATCAAGTTGTTGAACAAATTATTAGACCAACAGGGCTATTAGATCCAATCATAGAAGTAAGACCTATTGATGGTCAAGTAGATGATATTATTGATGAAATTCATCAACGTATTGAAAAAAATGAACGTGTATTGATTACCACACTTACTAAAAGAATGGCAGAAGATCTCAGTGCTTATCTTGTAGAACTTGGGTTAAAAGTTGCTTATTTGCATAGTGATACTAAAACATTAGAAAGAACAGAAATTTTAAGAGATCTACGTCTTGGAAAATATGATGTTTTAGTGGGTATCAACTTGTTAAGAGAAGGGTTAGACTTACCAGAAGTTTCTCTTGTTTGTATTTTAGATGCTGATAAGGAAGGTTTTTTAAGATCGGAAAGATCATTGATTCAAACTATTGGACGTGCTGCTAGAAATAGTCATGGTAAAGTTATTATGTATGGTGATAAAATTACTGATTCTATGCAAAAGGCCATTGATGAAACAGCAAGACGTCGTGAAATACAAGAAAAATATAATAAGGAACATGGTATTATTCCTCAAACAATCAAAAAGGAAATTAGAGAAGCTATCCATGGACAAGAAAATGTGGATGAAGCCATTTCTCTTGTTAAAAAGGGTAAGAAAGCGAAGAAGAAAGATAAAGAAACACTTATTAAAGAACTTGAAAAACAAATGAAAGAAGCAGCTAAAGCACTTGATTTTGAAAGAGCAATGGAACTTAGAGATATGATGTTGGAGTTGCAAGGTGAAGTTTGAGTTTAATCATTTAGAAAAAAGTGTTTTAGATTCTTTATCTAAAAAGGGTCGAGTTTATCTTGTAGGTGGTATTGTTAGAGATATGGTGATGTATCAAAAGGTGGATTACCATGATGTAGATGTAGAAATCTATGATCTAGAAATAGATGAGATTATTGATATTTTATCTCAATATGGAAAAGTAAACGAGGTAGGTAAAAGTTTTGGTATTTTAAAATTGGATTGTTTACCAAATTTTGATTTTGCTTTACCTCGTATTGAAAGAAAGAAAGGACAAACACATCGAGAATTTGAGGTAGAAGTTCATAAAGATTTAGATATGAAAACAGCATGTTGTAGAAGAGATTTTACAATCAATGCAATGATGTATGATTATCAAAATGGAAAGCTGATAGATTATTATCAAGGACGAGAAGATATTAAAAATAAATGTTTAAAAATGGTTGATGAAAAAACATTTTATGAAGATCCTTTAAGAGTATTAAGATTAGCTCAATTTATGTCTCGTTTTGAATTTCAAGTGGATTTAAAAACAAAAGAGATTTGTCAAAAAATGGTCAATGAAGGAGTTTTACAATATTTATCTTTAGAACGAATTCAACAAGAATATAATAAGTTATTGATGTCTTCACATCCATCAACGGGTTTAAAATTCTTATTAGAACTCAATGCTCTTATTCGTCCTTTAGAAACATTAGTAACGTGTCCTCAAAGATTAGATTTTCATCCTGAAGGAAATGTGATGAATCATACTTTATTAGTTGTTGACTTAGCTGCTTTATGTAAAGATAAAACAAGTTGGCCACTTGCTTTCATGTGGAGTGCTTTACTTCATGATATAGGAAAACCATTAGTAACAACTCCTGAAGGAAAAGCACCAGGGCATAATGAAAGTGGTGTAAAAGTTTTTAATCAATATTTTAGTCATTTTTTTACAAATAAAAAAATGAAAAAATATATTCGTACAATGATCTATTATCATATGCATTTGATGAATATGGTAAGAAATCAAAGTAAAGATTATAGTTACTATAAATTATTAAAAGGAATAGAAGGAATTTTTCCTTTAAACGATTTAGTATGTATGTCGAAATGTGATAAGTTAGGACGACTTGCAAATCGTCCAGAAACAATTTCAACATTAGATACTTATGTTGAAGAAAAGGTTTCAAGATGTGGAAATCATGCATTAAAACCTTTTGTGGATGGTAAACTCTTAATAGAATTAGGATTTAAACCTAATCAAGATTTCAAAGAATTACTTGATTGGGCCTATGATTTACAAATGAGAGGGCATGACAAAGAAAGTGTTATCCAATTATTGAAAGGAAGAAAAGATGGAAGATAAATTAATTATTCGAGGAGCAAGAGAAAATAATTTAAAAAACATTAATATCGATATTCCTAAAAATAAACTTGTTATTATGACAGGTCTTTCTGGTTCAGGGAAAACATCTTTAGCTTTTGATACAATTTATGCTGAAGGACAAAGAAGATATGTAGAATCACTAAGTGCTTATGCAAGACAGTTTTTAGGCAATATGGAAAAACCAGATGTTGATGCGATTGAAGGTTTATCACCTGCTATTGCAATTGATCAAAAAACAACTTCTAACAATCCACGTTCAACTGTAGGAACAGTTACAGAAATCTATGATTATTTAAGATTGTTATATGCACGTGTAGGAAAAGCTTATTGTCCTAAACATGATGTTGTTATTGAAAGTCAAACAATTAAACAAATGGCAGATACGATTGACCAATACGCTGATGGCGATCGTTTAATGGTTGTCGCAAGAGTTGTTAAAAGAAAGAAAGGAACTTTTAAAGATTATTTTGCGGACTTATTAAAAGATGGTTATTTACGTGTGGTTGTTGATGGACAAAATTACATGTTGGATGAAGAAATTGAACTTGATAAAAATAAAAAACATGATATTGATGTCGTTATTGATCGTATTATCAAAAAAGAAGGTTATCGTAGTCGTTTAGTAGATTCTTTAGAAGTCGGTTTGAAACTAACGGGTGGAGAAGTCATTGTTCAAAACTTAACAACAAAAACAGAAGAACTTTTTAGTGAACATCTTGCTTGTCCAATTTGTGGTTTTTCTGTTCCTAAATTAGAACCACGTTTATTTTCATTTAACAATCCATTAGGAGCTTGTCCGGATTGTCGTGGATTAGGGATTAAAAATGAAGTGGATGATGATTTATTGATTCCAGATTGGAGTAAATCAATTAATGAAGGTGGACTTCGTTATTTTAAAACAGCAGTAGGAACAAATCGTATTGAATGGCAAAGATTTTTAGTTCTTTGTAAGAAATATAAAATAGATTTAGATAAACCATTAAAAGATTTTACAAAACAAGAATTAAGTTATATTCTTGATGGTTCGAGAGAACCTATTAGTTATGAAATCGTATCAGATAGTGGAAATGTCTCACGTACAACAAAATTTATTGAAGGTGTGAGAACATTAATTGCAAGAAGATATGAAGAAACAACTTCAAAATGGTCAAAAGAATGGTATGCATCCTTTATGTCAGAACATACTTGTCCTACATGTAAGGGAAGAAGACTTAATGATCAAGTTCTTTCTGTAAGAGTCGGTGGTTTAAATATTGCTGAATTTACAGAACAATCGATTGGGGATGCTTTACATTTTATTCAAAATATAAAATTAACAGACTATGAAATGAATATTGCTCGATTAGTTGTTAAAGAAATCAATGATCGTCTTACATTCTTAAATAATGTTGGTCTTGGTTACTTAACACTTGCTAGACGTGCAGGAGGATTATCTGGTGGAGAAGCTCAACGTATCCGTCTAGCAACTCAAATTGGAACACGTCTTACGGGAGTGTTATATGTTTTAGATGAACCATCTATTGGTTTACATCAAAGAGATAATGAAAAGCTTATTAAATCTTTACAAGATATTAGAGATTTAGGAAATAGCGTTCTCGTTGTTGAACATGATGAAGATACAATGAGAGCTTCAGATTTTATTGTTGATATTGGTCCAGGAGCTGGTGTTCATGGTGGACAAGTCATTTGTGCAGGAACACCCGAAGAAGTTATGAATTGTAAAGATTCTATTACAGGACAATATTTATCTGGAAATAGAAAGATTGAAGTTCCTCAAAAACGACGAAAAGGGAATGGCTTATTTATTGAAGTCAAAGGGGCTAAGGAACACAATTTAAAGAATATTAATGTTAAATTTCCTCTTGGTAAATTCAATGTCGTTACAGGAGTATCAGGAAGTGGTAAATCAACATTAGTGAATGATATTTTAGGAAAATCATTAATGAGATATGTTTATCAATCAAAAGAGAGACCAGGTTTACATAAAGAAATCTTGGGAATTGAAAATATTGATAAAGTCATTGAAGTTTCACAAGATCCAATTGGAAGAACACCACGTTCAAATCCAGTAACTTATACAGGTGTCTTCGATGATATTCGTGATTTATTTGCACAAACAAATGAAGCGAAAATGAGAGGTTATGATAAAGGAAGATTCTCATTTAACGTTAAAGGTGGTCGTTGTGAAGCGTGTCAAGGTGATGGACTAAAGAAAATTTCAATGCACTTTTTACCAGATGTCTACGTTCCTTGCGAACAATGTGAAGGTAAACGATATAATGAAGAAACTTTACAAGTGACTTATAAAGATAAAAATATTTATGATGTTTTAGAAATGACAGTAGAAGAAGCGTTAGATTTCTTTGATAATTTACCAAAAATTAGAAATAAGATCCAAACACTTTATGATGTTGGTCTTGGTTATATTAAACTTGGTCAAAGTGCAACAACTCTTTCTGGTGGAGAAGCTCAAAGAGTTAAACTTGCAAGTGAATTACAAAAGAAGTCAACAGGGAAAACTGTTTATATTCTTGATGAACCAACAACTGGATTACACAGTTATGATGTTGCAAGACTTATCGATGTTTTACAACGTATTGTTGATCAAGGAGATACAATTATTGTTATTGAACATAATTTAGATGTTATTAAAGTAGCAGATCATATCATTGATTTAGGACCTGAAGGTGGAGCTGGAGGAGGAACAATTGTTGTTACAGGTACTCCAGAAAAAGTAGCAAAGTGTGAAAAAAGTTATACAGGTCAGTTCTTGAAATCAATGCTTTAAGGAGAAAAAAGATGAAATCAATTACAGTAGAAAAATTATTAGGGAATAATAAAAATTATCAACAAGTTACAGGAAATGAAGAATCTTTAAAAAGAGTTATTTTAACTGGTGAAATCAATCGACCAGGTTTTGAATTAGCAGGATTCTTTAAACATAGTGACTTTAGAAGAATTATTGTCTTTGGTGATAAAGAAATGGCTTTTATTGCTGAGATGACAGAAGAAAGACAAAAAGAAATCTTTCCGTGTTTAATTAATGAAGAAGTACCTTGTATTGTAATTTGTAAAGGACATGCTTGTCCTGAAGTATTAAAAAATATTGCTGATGAAAGAAACTTTCCAATTTTTCAAACAGAAATGATTACAGGTGTTGTATCAAGTGAACTTATGAATACCTTAGAAGAAAAACTTGCAAGAGAAACATTAATGCATGGTGTTTTTCTAAATATTCATGGTAAAGGTGTCATTATTAAAGGGGATAGTGGAATCGGTAAATCAGAAATTGCTTTAGAACTTGTTAAAAGAGGCCATTTATTAGTTGCTGATGATGCTGTAGAACTTTATCGTATAGGACAAAAAATCGTTGGTAAAGCACCTGCTGTTCTTGCTAATTTATTAGAAATTAGAGGAATTGGAGTTATTGATGTTTCTAAGATGTTTGGTATTTCTGCTATTTTAGATAGAAATGATGTTGATTTGGTGATTCAGCTAGAACGTTGGGTACCATCACGTGAATATACACGTGTAGGGGTTGAAGAAAATGATATTTCAGAAGATGTTTTAGGAATTAAAATTCCTAAAATAGTTGTTCCTGTATCAAGTGGTCGTAGTATGTCGGTTATTATTGAAGCGGCAGTTATGAATATGCGTTTACGTGACGTAGGTATTGATTCAAGTAAAGAATTTGTTGAACGTATTCTTAAAAATATTGATCGTAATAAACAAGAACAATGAGATTTTTCCCAAGTTTTAATACCTTTATAGAAATTGGACCACTTTCTATACAATGGTATGCAGTTTGTATATTGACAGGTGCAGCAATTGCTTATTTTTTAGGGCAATATCATTTTAAAAAATTAGATTATTCAAAAGAAATACTTTCTGATTATGTTTTTGGTTTATTATTTGTAGGAATCATTGGTGCTAGAATTTGGTATGTGATTTTTATGTGGAATGAATTGTATGCCAATAATCCGATGGAAATCATTATGATCAATCATGGAGGACTTGCTATTCAAGGAGGAGTTATCACAGGACTTATTTATAGTTATTTCTTCTTTAAAAAAAGAAATATTTCATTTCTTGTTGCGGGGGATGCCATCATGCCAGGTGTCCTTATTGCCCAGGCATGTGGGAGATGGGGAAATTTCTTTAATCAAGAAGCTTATGGAAGTGCAGTTGATTTAAGTTTCTTAAAAGCACTTCATTTACCACAGTTTATCATTGATAAAATGTATATTCATGGTCAATATTATCAACCTACATTTTTATATGAATCCTTAGGATGTGTGATTGGTTTTTTAATTATTTTCTTTATTATTAGAAAGTACCAACAAAAACAAGGAATTCAGTTTTTTACTTATTTTATTTGGTATGGAGTTATTCGTTTTTTCATAGAAGCATTTAGAACAGATAGTTTATATGTTTTTGGATTAAAAACAGCACAACTTGTTTCTATTGTATTTGTTATTGTTGGTTTAATAGGATTTATTTATTGTCATTTTAAAGGACAAGATGTATTGGAGGAAAGATAGTGCATAAGACTATCTTTTTTTTGTAAAATAGATATAATAATTTACATTAAGGAGAAAAGTATGAAAAAAGCAATTATTTTTGATTTAGATGGAACACTCTTAAATACAGATTTATTAATAAAAAAATCATTTATACACACATTTAAAAAATATAAACCAGGTTATACTTTAAGTGAAGAAGAACTGCTTTCATTTTTAGGGCCTTCTTTAAAAAATACCTTTAGTCGATATGTAGAAGAAGATCAAGTGGATGAATTAATTCAATATTATCGAGAATATAATCATGCACATCATGAAGATTATGTCACAATTTATCCATATGTTGAAGAAATGTTAAAATATTTAAAAGCACAAGATTTTCCTCTAGCTGTAGTTACAACAAAATATAAAGAAGCAGCTATATTAGGATTGGATTTATTTAATATAACACCATATTTTGATGTCATCATTGGAGAAAATGATGTGAAACATTCAAAACCTGATCCTGAAGGAATATTATGTGCATTAAAAAAATTAAATTGTCAAGAAGGTTATTACGTAGGTGATAATGTAACTGATATTCAAGCGGGTAAAAATGCGGGAATTAAAACAGTAGGAGTGAAATGGTCACCTAAAGGATATGCTCTTATAGAAAAAGAACATCCAGATTTGTTAATTAATGATTATCAAGAATTTATAAATTATATAAAGGAGAAAGAAAAATGTTAGATTTAATAATTATTGGTGCTGGACCTGCGGGGTTAAGTGCTTGTTTATATGCGAGTCGTGCGGGATTAGATGTTTTAATATTTGATAGTGCAGCTCCAGGTGGTAAATTAAATGTTACTGCCCAAATTGAAAACTATCCTGGACTTAAACCAACACCAGGCCCAGAAATTGCTTTTACAATGTATGAAAGTGCCTTGAGTTTTGGAGCAAAAATGGAATATGGTGAAGTTTTAGATATTAAAGATTACGGAGATTACAAAGAAGTTATCACTGCTAAACAAACATATCAAACAAAATATGTTTTAATTGCGACAGGTACAAAAGAAAGACAAATGAATCTTGAAAAAGAAAATGAACTTGTTGGACGTGGAATTTCTTATTGTGCTGTCTGTGATGGCCCTTTCTTTAAAAATCAAGAAGTTGCTGTCATCGGTGGTGGAAATTCAGCGCTTGAAGAAGCAATGTATCTTGCAACATTATGTAAAAAAGTACATTTAATTGTAAGACGAGATGTTTTTAGAGCTGATAAAATTATTCAAGACCGTTTATTAAAAAGTGAAAATATTGAAGTTCATTTTAAAAGGAAACCAGCTGAGATTTTAGAAGAAGATAACAAAGTAAAAGGTCTTGTTTTAGAAAATAGTGAGACAGGTGAAAAAGAAGAATTAATGATCAATGGTATTTTCCCATTTATTGGTTTGGATCCTATGACACAATGTGCAAAGTCATTAGGAATTGTTAATGCAGAGGGGTATATTGACGCTAATGAAAATATGGAAACAGCAGTTAAAGGAGTTTTTGTTGCAGGAGATGTAAGAAGTAAGCAATTAAGACAAGTTGTTACGGCTACAAATGATGGTGCTATTGCTGGACAATACATTGCTTCATTAAAATAAAAGCTCAGATGGTCACATCTGGCTTTTATTTAGAGATGAATTTTGATAGAATAGATACGAAAATAGAAAGGGGAGGTATTATGGATAAAATTGAGATTGTCATTGTTACAGGTATGTCAGGTGCTGGAAAAACAACTGCAATGGCTGCTTTTGAAAATATGGCTTATTGTTGTATTGATAATTATCCTATTGCCTTGTTAGGTGCTTTTTCAGAATTTTTAAAAGATAATACGAATTATCAAAGAATAGCCATGGCAGTAAGTTTAGCTGATGCACCAAAAGCTATTCGTTTTTTAAACAATGTAGATTGGTTAAATGTATCAGTTGTTTTCTTAGATTGTGATGATAATATTATTTTAAAAAGATATAAAGAAACAAGAAGAACACATCCTATCTTGATTTCTAATAAAGCTTCTACATTAGTTGAAGCTATTGAATATGAAAGAAAATTAGCAAGACCTATTTCTAAAGAAGCAAATATGGTTATTGATACAACTCATTTAAAAGGAAATAAATTCCAACAACTATTAGAAAATCAATTTAATCATCAATCTATAGATCCATTTAGAATAAGTTTTGTATCCTTTGGATATAAACATGGAATTCCTAAAGATGCAGATTTACTTTTTGATGTGCGTTTTTTACCAAATCCTTTCTATATAGAGGAACTTAGAAATCTTACAGGAAACGATAAAGAAGTTTATGATTATGTAATAGATAAACCTGAAACACAAGTCTTTATTCAAAAAATGACAAACTTACTAGATTATTTATTAGAAGAATATGATAAAGAAGGAAAGACACATGTTGTTATTGGTATTGGATGTACTGGTGGACAACATCGTTCAGTGAGCTTAACAAATTATTTTGCAGATCACTATAGTCAAAAGTATCATGTTCATCGTCTACATAGGGATGCTGTTCATTAATGAAAGTATCATTTGCTAGACAAGTTAAAGAGGAAGTTGTTTTTAATGATTTTGATATTTGTTGTCAAAAAGCTATTTTATCAGCAATTATTAAAGTCAATGGAACACTTTCTTTATCAAATCAAGGTTTATTACTTACAATAAGAACAGAAAATGCAAAAATAGCATCTAAAGTTCATAAAATGTTAAAAGAAGTGTATCATCCTCATATAGAGTTTCTTGTTTCTAGAAAAATGAAATTACAAAAAAATAATGTCTATATTCTTAAAGTCTCAAAAGCAAGAGAAATCTTAGATGATTTAGGTTTAATGAATGGATTAGGTTTCCATACACTTCCTGATAAAAAAATAATTCAAAAAGAATGTTGTAAAAGAGCATTTTTAGCGGGTATCTTTTTATCTGGAGGATCTGTGAATAACCCAGAAACCTCTAATTATCATTTAGAGTTATCTGTTGATGAAGAAGAATATGCTTTATTTATTCAAGAATTAATGAATTATTTTCATTTAAATGCCAAAATGACAAAAAGAAGAAACAAATATGTTATATATTTAAAATCAGCAGAGAAGATAGGAGACTTTTTAAGAGCCATTGGTGCGAGCCAATCGGTGATGAATTTTGAAAGTACTCGTATTGATCGTAGTATGTCAAATACTGTAAATAGATGGAATAACTGTGATATTGCTAATGAGGTCAAATCAATGGCTTCTTCTAATAAACAATTAGAAGATATCAGTATTATTGAGATGTTTATGGGACTTGATATGCTTGATGAAAAAACAAGAACTGTTGCTTTGATTCGTAAAAAATATCCAGATTATACATTAAATGAATTGTGTAATGCTTATCAAGATGAAACAGGTCTGACGATTAGTAAATCGGGATTGCATCATCGTTTTAAAAAATTAAGTGAACAAGCAGCACAATTAATGCAAATGCAAAATGAATAAAGATATTCACATTTTATTTGGTTTACGAATTAAAGAATTAAGAGTGAGAGCACATATCTCTCAAGAAGAACTTTCATTTCGTTCAGGATTATCTAAGAATTATATTTCTGATGTTGAAAGAGGGACAAGAAATATTTCCTTAAAAGCTATTTCAAAATTAGCAGATGGTTTGAAAGTAGAAGTGAAGGAATTATTTAATTTTTCTAAATAGGAGTAAAAAAATGCCAATTTATCAAATTATTTTAGTTATTGCAGTTGTTATTTTAGTTTTAAGTTTATTATTAAATTTATTATTCAGTCCTATTACATGGATCATTATTGCTATTCTTGTGATTTATTCTTTTATTAGAAGATACTTATATGAAAAACAATTGAAAGAATATAATGAAAGAATTGAAAAAGAAATCGCAGAGAAAAAAGCGGCTTATCAATCAGGTCAAGCTTACCGTAATGGGAGTGACGATGTTATTGATGTAAATTATGTAGAAAAAGATGAAAATGAATAAAAACTATTGACATCTAATTCATAGAGGTATACTATGGTACCAACAATACAAAAAGACATTGAAAAGGAAAGTAATTTATCGAAAATGCCTAGAGAGTTCTTGGTTGGTGAAAAAGAAACATGGAAGATAAACGAAAATGGCCTTGGAGTTGCATACCGACCCAAGATCTTGGTTAGGCTATGACGGATTCACCCGTTAAAGTGATAGAGTATGATGGTACTCGATGAGGAAATAATTGTGAGGTTATTTTAAATTAAGGTGGTAACGCGAGGTAACTCGTCCTTTGTATAAAGGACGAGTTTTTTGTTTGTTGTATTGTAATAAAAGAAAAAGGGGAAAAGAAAAATGAAAAAGGGATTAAAATTATTATTATCAGCAGCATTTGCATTATCAATTGCAGGATGTGCTAATGGATCATCAAACGATGATAAAACAATTAAAATAGGAGCAACAGCTATACCGCATGCAGAGATCTTAAATGATGTCGTTAAAGATGAGTTAGAAAAAGAAGGTTATACATTAGAAGTGACTGAATTTACAGATTATGTAACACCTAATACTTCATTAGAAGATGGAGATTTAGATGCTAACTATTTCCAAACATTAGCGTATTTAAAAGAACAAAATAAAGAAAGAAAATTACATTTAAAAGCCGTGGCCGGTATTCATTATGAAGCAATGGCTCTCTATTCAGAAAACTTAAAATCATTAGATGATTTAAAAGATGGAGCTACAATTGCTGTACCAAATGATGGTTCAAATGAATCAAGAGCACTTGCTTTACTTGCTAAAAAGAACTTAATTGAATTAAACGATGATACACTTTATACAACATCAAGTATTACATCAAATCCACATAATTATAAAATCGAAGAATTAGAAGCAGCCAACTTATCAAACAACTTACCAGATGTAGATGTTGCTGTTATCAATGGAAACTATGCATTAGAACATAATTTAGGAGATAGCGCAAACGTTTTATTAACAGAAAGTTTTACAGATGAAGAAGCACAACCTTATATCAATTACTTAGTAGTTAAAGAAGGAAATGAAAACACTGCTAAAACAAAAGCTTTAAAGAAAGCATTACAATCTAAAAAAGTGAAAAACTATATTAAAAAATATAAAGGATCAGTGAAAGATGTCTTTACAGATCCAACAAAATAAGGAGATTTAAAATGAGTGTTATTTATTTAGCGGGAGGATGCTTCTGGGGCGTTCAAAAGTATTTTGACCAATTTGAAGGAATTATTAAAACAACAGTAGGTTATGCCAATGGACGTACAGAAAATCCAAAATATGAAGATGTTAAAGCGGGGAAAACAGGACATGTTGAAACGGTAAAAATTGAATATGATGAAAGTCTTCGAAGTTTAAATCAAATATTGGATGATTATTATAAAATAATTGATCCTACTTCTTTAAATAAACAAGGAGAAGATGAAGGAATTTCTTATCGTACAGGTATTTATTATACAAATGAAAGTGACTTAGAAATTATTCAAAATAAAACAAATGAAATTCAAAAAAATTATCAAGAAAAAGTGGTTGTTGAGATACAACCACTCGATAATTTCTATGAAGCAGAGGAGTATCATCAAAAATATTTAGAAAAGAATTCCCAAGGATATTGCCATATAGGAAAATGTTTCTTTGGTTGAGAGGAAGAGGTTTATGATTGAAATTCAAAATTTGTATAAAAGTTATGGTTCTTTAGAAGTGCTCAAAGATATTTCTTTTAAGATAGAAAAAGGAGATATTTTTGGAATCATTGGACAAAGTGGAGCAGGTAAGTCAACATTGCTACGTTGTTTCAATGGTCTAGAGAATTTTCAAAAAGGAGAAGTGATTGTTGATGGACAAGCAATTTCATCTTTAAATAAAAAACAAATGAGTGATATTCAAAAAGAAATGGGTATGATCTTTCAAAACTTTAATCTTTTAAATAGATTAAATGTTTATGATAATATTGCTTTACCATTAAAGTTTTGGAAACAAGATCCTCATAGTTTAGAAAATAAACAGAGAATTGAAAAACTTTTGAAATTGGTGGGATTAGAAGAAAAAAGTCAAGCTTATCCTCGTCAATTAAGTGGAGGACAAAAACAAAGAGTAGCGATTGCTCGAGCACTTGTTTTAAATCCCAAAATTCTTTTATGTGATGAAGCTACATCAGCATTAGATCCACAAATTACAAGAGATATCTTAAATCTATTATTAAAAATCAACAAAGAGATGAATATTACGATTGTAGTTGTCACACATCAAATGGAAGTTATTAAACAAATCTGTAATAAAGTCGCTTTTCTTAAAGATGGACGTGTTTTATCAGTGGGTAAACCGGAAGAACTTTTTGTGGCACCAAATCAAGAAATTCAAAAATTTGTGGGCGATGATATTGAAATTCTGCCACAAACTGGTAAAAATATTAAATTATTCTTTACAAATAATAATTCCAAATCACATACGATTACACAACTTGCTAGAACACTTGATATCAACTTTGATATTTGCCAAGGAAAACTTGAAAACTTTAGAGGTTCCATGATGGGAAGCCTTATTATCAATATTGATGAAAAAGATCTACAAGCCGTAGAAAATTATTTAGATCAAGAAAAAATTACATGGGAGGAAATTGTATGAGTGATGTTATTTTAAAAGCAACGTATGAAACGTTATATATGGTCATTGGATCAACTTTCTTTGCGGTCGTCTTAGGTTTTATTCCTGCTATTATTTTAACACTCACAGCACCGGATGGATTAAAACCTAATAAAGTTATTTATACAATTTTAGATATTCTTGTTAATATTTTTAGAAGTTTTCCATTTGTAATTTTAATGGTCATCGTAATACCTCTTACACGACTTATTGCCGGTAAAGCCATTGGAACAACCGCAGCCCTTGTTCCTCTTACTATTTCCGCAATTCCTTTTGTAGCCAGAGTTATCGAAAGTGCATTAAGAAGTGTTGATGTTGGGTTAATTGAAGCAGCTAAATCATTTGGAGCCAGTGATTTTCAAATCATTTATCGTATTTATTTAAAAGAAGCAATTCCTGCTATTTTATCAGGAATAACACTTACTATGATTAGTATTATTGGCTATAGTGCAATGGGTGGTGCCTTAGGGGCAGGAGGACTTGGAGATATTGCTATTCGTTATGGATATCAAGCCTACAAGATTCCTTATCTTGTTGTTACAAGTATCATTCTTATTATCTTTGTACAAATTATTCAAACAATTGGCAATCATTTATATAAAAAATTATCTTAAAAGACCCAAGCGGTCTTTTTTATGTTATGATTGAAAAAAGGAGGGGGAGTATGAAGTGTAAATATTGTGGGGTAGAAATTGGTAATAGTTTAGAATGTCATTTATGTGGGCATAAACAAATTGGGAAAACAACGTGTCCAGTATGTTCAAAACTTATTTATCCTTATCAAGAATATTGTTCTAATTGTGGAAGTCCTACAATTTATCGTAAGTCTGAGCCAATAAAAAAAGTAACCCCTGATACAAGTGTACATAGTGAAGCAAGTCATAATTATCATACAGTTTCTGAAAGTTATGATTATAAAAAGAATGCCTATGATTATAAAAAGCCTTTTAAAGATTTGAATAAGTATGTACCCATTCAAAAAAATAAAAAAACGTTTAATCATCCAAATGTAAGAAAAAATAAACGAATTGTTAAAATAATTATAGGAATTATTGTTGCCTTTAATTTAATTATTCCGATTGCAGGAGCAATTATTGGAATTATAGGAGATAGTTTAGAAACAAGTGAGACGACATCTTTTGATGATAGTGGAAATAGTTCATTAACAGACTTTAACATTCAACAAGATACATCACGCAGTGATTATAATTATAATTTCCAAAAAAATAGTGGTGGAGTTTATATTTATCAAAATCATCTATATCTAGCAACAGGAGATCAACTTCTTAAATATGATTCAACACTTGAAAATAAAGAAGTTTTAGAAGAAGGAAGTTGTGATCATCTTTATGTAGATGATCGAGGTTATTTCTATTTACAATATGGAGATTTGATTTTTGCAGATCATCAAAATAATAAAAAGACTTTATTAAATGATGCTTATGATTGTTATGTTCTTGATCAATCTATTTTCTATATTCAAAATGATAATTTATATTGTTTAACGATAGATGATCAAATGAATAAAGTAGATAATAAAAAGATCAAAGAGAATGTAAATCATTTTAGTATTGATGATCAAAGCCAACGTATTTTATATGAAAATTTAAATTATAAAAATCAATTAATTGATTTTAATGGAAATGTTTTGAAAAAAGATGTTGATAGTTATGATGATTGTTATTTTTCTAATGGTTTATTATATTATCGTACTTATCAAGGAATCTATTATGTTGATTTAGATACACAAGAGGAAAAAGGACTTAAAGAAGTTGATAATATTTATCGTTTTGCACTCGCAAGAGATGAAGCAAATCAACAAGATATTGCTTATGTAGAAAGCTTTGATGATCAATTGGATGCATATGTAGGAGATGAGCAATATGCTATTTACGATGATGCAAGAGATTATTTTGTTGCTGGTCAATATGTTGTTTTTTATGCCTATGATGATGATTATAGTCAACATTATTTTATTGGAAATAGTGAAGGAATGTATACATCAATTGGAGAATGACAATTTAGTCATTCTTTTTATTTTATGACTGTGGTAGAATAAGGTCACTAGGAGTGATAAGAATGTATTGTAGTCAATGTGGAACATATGTCGAAGATGATATGCTGTTTTGTCCTCAATGTGGAAAACAGCTTCAACCAATAAAAAAAGTATGTATTCGTTGTCATCTCCCTTTAAGCGAAGATGAAGAAATTTGTCCTGCCTGTGGAACAAGACAAACACAAGAGGAAGTTGTTGAAGAAGAGGATCCTTATAAAGGATATTGGAAAAAGCCAATTCTTTGGATACTTTCAGCTGTTTTATGTTTATCAGCTGTTTTTCTAGGAAGTTATATGACAAGTCATCCTTTACAATCAACGTCAAGTCAAGAAAAAAATTATGTCTTAAAAGGCAAAGTGAGTACGTATAATGTTTCTGCTAATAATCAAGCAGGTGGACAATATCTAAAAGATAATCAACATCTTTATTATGTTATCAATAATCAACTTTTAGTAAGTGATTTAGATGAATTAGAAACAAGTGAAGTATTGATAGAGGATTGTGTGGGCTATTTAAGTATTGAAAATCATGTTCTTTATTATTGTGATTCTCAATATAATTATCAAGCTTATGATTTAAAGACAAAAACAACGACCCAAATATTAGAAAATGTGTATTATCCAATTATAAAAAATCATGTTATTTATTATCAATTAGATCAAGATCATGAAAGTTTATATCGTTATTCATTGGATGATCAAACAAATCAAAAATTAAATGATGAAACATCTTATGATATTACAATAGATGGAAAATATATTTATTATTTAGCTAAAAATGATGAACAATATGCTTTAAAAAGAATGACAATTACAGGTGAAAATATAGAAACACTCTATGAAAAACAATGTACATTCGCTCTTGATAACAAAGATTTATATCTTACTGATAATTCACAAATTATAAAAATCAATAAAGAAACATTAAAACAAGAAACAATCAAAAAAGTAGAAAATAGAGCCATTGCTTTAGTCAATAATAAAATTGTCTATGCGACAGGAACCCAACTTAAAATGATGAGTTTAAATGGGAAAGATGATCAGATTTTATTTAAGAATATCGTTGTATCAGATTTACAAGTTTTAGGATCTGATTTATTTACCAAAGGATATGTTCAAGAAAGTGGAGTCAAATATATTGTTTTCAATATTAAAGGGCAATATAAAGCTTTAAATGAAAATACAGCACAAGAATTTGAAAATTTACAAGATGCATAGGAGAATAATATGAAAGTATATGAAATATTAGAGGCAACAAAAGGTATTTTAGTTTCTGGAAATAAAGAAGATGAGATTTGTTTCTTTAGTCAAGATAGTAGACAAATGAAACATGGAGGAATGTATATTCCTTTAAAAGGTGAAAGATTTGATGGACATGATTTTATTGAAAGTGCTTTTCAAACAGGAGCAACAGCAATTATTACCGCTAAAGATGTAAGTTATCCAGATAAAATTGTGATTAAAGTAGAAGATACTTATCAAGCTTTAAAAGATATGGCCATTTATTTAAGAAGTCATCGCCCTGTAAAGGTTGTGGGAGTTACAGGAAGTGTTGGAAAAACAAGTACACGTGATATGGTCTATAGTGTTGTTAAACAAAAATATAAAACTTTAAAAACAGAAGGTAATTATAATAATGAAATAGGTCTACCATTAACAATTTTAAGATATCAAGATGAAGAAGTCATGGTCTTAGAAATGGGGATGAATCATTTAAATGAAATGTCAAGATTATCTATGATTGCTCATCCTGATGTCTCATGTATTACCAATGTTGGAACAGCACATATTGGTGAACTAGGAAGTCGTGAAAATATTTTAAAAGCAAAGTTAGAAATTACTGATGGTATGAAAGATCAATCCACTTTAATTATTAATAATGATAATGATATGTTACAGACTGTTGATTTACCTCGTTTAAATGTTGTAAGAGTTGGAAAAAATGAAGGGGCTTCTATTCAAGCAAGTGATATTGAATTATTTGAAGATCACAGTACATTTATTGTTCATTATCATGATCAAAGTGAAAAAATTTGGGTTCCTGTTCAAGGAGAGCATAATGTTTTTAATGCACTAATTGCGATAGCGGTAGGTATTGAATTAAATATTTCTTTAGAAGATATTAAAAAAGGAATTCAAGAATTTAAATTAACGAAGAATCGTATGGATATTCTTGAAAAAAATCATAAAACAATTATTGATGGAACATATAATGCAAGTGTAGATTCAATGAAATCAAGTATAGATGTTCTAGCAAATTATAAAAAACGTAAAGTTGCTATTTTAGCGGATATGTTAGAACTCGGAAGTTATAGTCAACAACTTCATGAAGAAGTGGGAAACTATGTTGCTACTAAAGAAATAGATGTTTTGATTTGTATTGGGAAAGAAGCAAAGTATATGTATCAAAAAGCAAAAGAAAAAATGAAGAATGTTTATTATTTTACTTCTAATCAAGAAGTTATTGAACAATTAGATCAATTTTTAAAGAATGATGATGTGGTTTTAGTTAAAGGAAGTCACTCTATGAATTTAAAAGAAATTGTAGAAAAGATATAAGTTATGAAAAAAAAGAAAAAGTTAAGATTAAAAAGACCCTTTCAGTTAATTCTTGCAGCATTATTGTTTTTATTGGCTTTTTCATTCTTTCAACTTATAAAAAATCAATTTAAACAAGAGAATCCATTGGTTTCAACTCAGGTATTGAATTATGAAGATTTAATGCTAAAATATGCTAGAGAAAATGATATAGAAGAATATATAGAATTATTACAAGCGATGATGATGCAAGAATCAGGGGGGCAGGGAAATGATCCTATGCAATCTTCAGAATGTGAATTTAATACACAGTTTGAAAAGAAGCCCAATGCCATCAATAATCCTGAATATTCCATTCAAGTAGGTATTCAATACTTTGCAAAGTGTTTAAAACAAGCAAATGTGACTTCAATAAAAGATGAAAAAGGCATCTTTTTAGCCTTACAATCTTATAATTATGGTATTGGATATATTAAATATGTTGAACAAACTGACAAGCAATACACTTATCAAAATGCTATAGCGTTTTCGCAAAAATGTAAAAAAGAATATAATGTATCCGTCTATGGAGATAGTAAGTATGTATATCATGTTTTACGTTATTATACAGATACTTCTCTTGTTGATGATTGGTTAGAATTATATCGATAAGGAGATTATTATGAAACAAAAATTAATGGTTGTTTGTGGCGGACAATCGAGTGAACATATTGTTTCTCGTATGTCTTGTACTTCAGTAATGAATAATTTAAATAAAGAAAATTATGATGTGACTTTAGTAGGAATTGATCAAAATGGTTCTTGGTATATTTTAGATCAAAATCAAGAAGATCTTGCTAAAGATACATGGCTAGACAATGCAAAAGCTCTTCAAGATGTTTTTGGTTTATTAAAACAACAAGATGTTGTTTTACCAATTTTACATGGAGCTTTTGGTGAAGATGGAACAATCCAAGGTTTATTTGAACTTGCTGGAGTTCCTTATGTGGGATGTCGTGTTTTAGCTTCAGCAGTATCTATGGATAAAATCTATACAAAGAAGATTTTAGAAACAGCAGGGATTCCTCAAGTAAAATCCTTATATGTTAAAAAAAGATATGATGGAAAACTTGTTGTTGTCAATAAACAATTTGATGAAATTGAAGATATTGAAAAAACAGTGGAAGAAGAATTAGGATTTCCATGTTTTATTAAAGCAAGTCGTTCTGGATCAAGTGTAGGATGTTATCGTTGTGATCATAAAGAAGATTTAATGACTAAACTTATTGAAGCTTCAAAATATGATCGTCATATTGTCGTTGAAGAATGTGTTGATTGTATCGAGCTTGAAACGGCTGTTTTGGGAAATGATGATCCAATCGTTTCACGTGTTGGACAAATCATGCCTCATGGTGAATTCTATACTTTTGAATCTAAATATGAAGATGAAGAAAGTAAAACATGTATTCCTGCTTTAGTTGATCAAGAAATTCAAGATAAGATTCGTGAATATGCTTTAAGAGTATTTAAAGCAGTTGATGGACATGGTCTATCAAGAGTTGATTTCTTCTTAGATAAGAAATCAAATCAAATCTATTTAAATGAAATTAATACATTACCTGGATTTACAAAGATTTCAATGTATCCACAATTAATGAATGATTTTGGTATTTCTTATAGTGAATTATTAGATCGTGTTATTCAATTAGCTTTTGATAAATAATAAAAAAATATTAATTTAATAATATATTTTAAATTATTGAAATTATCTTAAAGACATTGACTTTGTAAAAAAAAAAGTCTAACATTACAAGTAACCATAAAATAAATACTTCGATAGGAACTAGTAAGTACTATTTCAAGGCGTAGAGAGATTCTGGTTGGTGGAAAGAATTGTTTGAGTAATACTGAACTCATCCTTGAGTGGAGCGCTGAACTTAAGTAGGTGGCTACGGTATGCAACCGTTATTTTGTAAGAGTATGAACTATTATGTAGCGTACTTAGCGAGGTGGATAAAGTGATTTATTCACAAATTGAGGTGGAACCACGAAGTAATATAACTCTCGTCCTCAAAATGGCCGGATTGGCTATTTTGAGACGGGAGTTTTTTTATAGTATTAAGGAGGAAATGGAAATGAATTACGAAAAGTACAAGAGATTTGAAACAATTAAATTAAAAGACCGTACTTGGCCTGATAAAACAATTGAAAAAGCACCAATTTGGTGTTCGGTTGATTTAAGAGATGGAAATCAAGCATTAATTACACCAATGAAAATAGAAGAAAAAGTGGAAATGTTCCAACTTTTAGTAGACTTAGGATTTAAAGAAATTGAAGTAGGTTTTCCTTCTTCAAGTCAAATTGAATATGATTTCTTAAGATTATTAATTGAAGAAAATTTAATTCCTGATGATGTGACGGTTCAAGTATTAACTCAAGCAAGAGAACATTTAATTAGAAAAACATTTGAAGCTTTAAAAGGATTAGATAAAGCCATCGTCCATGTTTACAATTCAACTTCTATTTTACAAAGAGACGTTGTCTTTAACAAAGATAAAGATGAAATTAAACAAATTGCAATTGATGGTGTTCAATTAGTAAAAGATTTATCAAAAGAATTTGAAGGAAAAGTGATTCTTGAATATTCACCAGAAAGTTTTACAGGAACTGAAGTTGATTATGCAATGGAAGTATGTGAAGCCGTTATGGATACATGGGGAGCAAGTAAAGATAATAAAGTGATTATCAACTTACCTTCAACTGTAGAAATGGATACACCAAATGTTTATGCTGATCAAATCGAATGGATGTGTCGTAACTTCAAAGATCGTGAAAGAGTCATTGTTTCTGTTCATCCTCATAATGATAGAGGTTGTGGAATTGCTTCAACTGAACTTGCTTTATTAGCAGGTGCTGATCGTGTTGAAGGAACGTTATTTGGTAATGGTGAAAGAACAGGAAATGTTGATGTTGTGACTGTTGCTTTAAATATGTTCACTCATGGAGTTGATCCACAATTAGAATTAGGAAGTATTAATGATATTAAACATGTTTATGAAAAATGTACAAAAATGGATATTCCACCAAGACATCCATATGTTGGACAATTAGTCTTTACAGCATTCTCTGGAAGTCACCAAGATGCAATCAATAAAGGAATGCATGCTTTAAGAGAAAGAAATTCAAAGATGTGGGAAGTCCCTTATTTACCAATTGATCCAAGTGATTTAGGTAGACAATATGAACCAATTGTTCGTATTAATTCACAATCTGGTAAAGGTGGCGTTGCTTATGTTATGGAAAGCATGTATGGTTATCATTTACCAAAAGGATTACAAGTAGACTTTGCAAAAGTGATTCAAGATATTTCTGAAGAAGAAGGAGAAGTTTCACCAGAAAGAGTTTATGATACATTTATTGAACAATATGTAGATATTAAAGAACCATATGAATTTATTAAACAAAAATTAATTGATATTTCTGAAGATGATTCTGAATTTGAAAGAAAAGCAGAAATTACATTAAAAGATCATGGTGAAGTAAGAACAATTGTTGGTTATGGTAATGGACCAATTGATGCTGTTAAAGATGCATTTAATGAAAATGGCTTTGTTTATACACATTTCTTAGATTATAGTGAACATTCATTATCATCAGGATCTAGCTCAAAAGCAGCTGCTTATGTTTATTTAAGAGTTAAAGGAAGTGCTGTTCAAGAATATGGAGTAGGGGTACATCCAAATATTACAACAGCAACAATTAAAGCAATCATTTCAGCTATGAATAGAATTCATAAACAATTGAAAAAATAGGGAGGATTAAAACATGGATAGACTTGTTTTGTCATTACTTGTTGAAAATAATCCAGGGGTATTAAACCGTGTTGCTGGTTTATTTAGTAGACGAGGATATAACATTGAAAGTATTTCAGTAGGACAAACAAATATTAAAGGAATGTCACGTATGACAGTCGTTTCTACTGGTGATGAACAAATTTTAACGCAAATTGAAAAACAATTAGGGAAACTTGTAGAAGTCGTTGAAATTGAAAAACTTGAACCAGATGATTCAGTTTATCGAGAACTTGTCTTAATTAAAGTAGATGCAAATGCTGATCAAAGAACAAATATCAACTCAATTGTTGATATCTTTAGAGCACATATTATCGACGTTTCACCAACTTCATTAATTATAGAAGTTACTGGGAATACAAGAAAAGTCAATCAGTTATTAACGATGCTTAACGGATTCAACGTGACAGAAATTGCCCGTACAGGACTCGTTGGAATGCATAGAGGAAGCCAAGAAGATTAAGGGGGATATTAAAAATGGCAAAAATTTTTTATGAATCAGATTGTGACTTATCATTATTAGATGGGAAAACAGTAGCCATCATCGGATATGGTTCACAAGGACATGCACATGCATTAAACTTAAAAGAATCAGGAGTAAAAGTCATCGTAGGATTATACGAAGGATCAAAATCATGGAAAAGAGCTGAAGAACAAGGATTTGAAGTTTATACTTCAGCAGAAGCTGCTAAAAAAGCAGATATTATCATGATCTTAATCAACGATGAATTACAAGCAAAATTATACAAAGAATCAATTGAACCAAACTTAGAAGAAGGAAACATGCTCATGTTTGCTCATGGATTCAATATTCATTTCAACCAAATCGTACCACCAAAAAATGTTGATGTAACAATGATTGCACCAAAAGCACCAGGACATACAGTAAGAAGTGAATATCAAGCAGGAAAAGGAACACCATGTCTAGTAGCCGTAGAACAAGACTACACAGGAAAAGCACAAGATATCGCATTAGCATACTCATTAGCAATCGGTGGAGCAAGAGCAGGTGTACTAGAAACAACATTCAGAACAGAAACTGAAACAGACTTATTTGGAGAACAAGCAGTCTTATGTGGTGGAGTATGTGCTTTAATGCAAGCAGGATTTGAAACATTAGTAGAAGCAGGATATGATCCAAGAAACGCATACTTTGAATGTATCCATGAAATGAAATTGATCGTAGACTTAATCTATCAATCAGGATTTGAAGGAATGAGATATTCAATTTCAAATACAGCAGAATATGGAGATTATATTACAGGACCAAAGATCATCACAGAAGATACAAAGAAAGCAATGAAACAAATCTTAAAAGATATCCAAGATGGAACATTCGCAAAAGACTTCTTATTAGACATGTCAGCAGCTGGAGGACAAGCACATTTCAAAGCAATGAGAAAATTAGCTGCAGAACATGAATCAGAAAAAGTCGGAAAAGAAATTAGAAAACTTTATTCTTGGTCTGATGAAGATAAATTAATTAATAACTAATCAACACACTTTAGTGTGTTGTCATTGGAAAGTCGTGACTTTCTAATGACAACCTACTAAGGTTAAAAATGAAGGGGGAATTTAAAAAATGGCAATGACAATGACACAAAAGATCTTAGCAAAACATGCGGGATTAGATCATGTTGAAGCGGGACAATTAATTGAAGCAAAATTGGATGTTGTAATGGCAAATGATATTACAGGGCCAATGGCATTACCAATTTTTGATAAAATGGCAGATAAAGTCTTTGATAAAGATAAAGTGGTTTTAGTGCCAGATCACTTTACACCAAATAAAGATATTAAATCTGCAGAAAACTCAAAAGCAATTTTGGATTTTACAAACAAACAATGTTTAACACATCGTATGGAACAAGGTAAATGTGGCGTAGAACATGCTATCTTACCAGAAAAAGGAATCGTTGTGGCTGGTGAATGTATTATTGGGGCAGACAGTCATACATGTACTTATGGGGCATTAGGAGCTTTTTCTACAGGTGTAGGAACAACAGATATCGCCACTGGAATGGCAACTGGTGAATTATGGTTTAAAGTACCAAGTGCTATTAAATTTGTGATTACTGGTAAACCAAGTGAATATGTTAGTGGGAAAGATGTTATTTTACATATTATTGATAAAATTGGTGTTGATGGGGCTTTATATAAATCAATGGAATTTGTGGGAGACGGTATTCAATATTTAACAATGGATGATCGTTTTACAATTTGTAATATGGCCATTGAAGCAGGAGCTAAAAATGGTATTTTCCCTGTTGATGATCAAACAATTGCTTATATTGAAAAACATTCTAAAAAGCCTTATGAAGTCTTCGAAGCAGATGAAGATGCTGAATATGAACAAGTGATTGATATTAACTTAAGTGAAGTCAGACCAACAGTAGCATTTCCTCATTTACCAGGAAATGGTCATACAATTGATGAAATTGAAGAAATGGATAAAATCTATATTGATCAAGTTGTTATTGGATCATGTACAAATGGACGTTTATCTGATTTAGAAAAGGCAGCTGCTATCTTAAAAGGTAAAAAAGTAGCAAATAATGTACGTGTAATGGTTGTACCAGCAACACAAAAAATCTTCTTACAATGTATCCAAAAAGGCTTAGCTGAAATCTTTGTAGAAGCTGGATGTGCTTTTAATACACCAAGTTGTGGACCATGTATGGGTGGTCATATGGGTGTTATGGCTAAAGGTGAAAAATGTGTTTCTACAACAAACCGTAACTTCGTAGGACGTATGGGAGATACAGAAGCACTTATTTATTTAGCTTCTCCACAAGTTGCTGCAGCGAGTGCGATTGCTGGATATATCGCAAATCCTGAAAAGGTAGGTAAAGAATAATGAAAATTTATAAATATAAAGATAATGTAGATACTGATGTAATTATTCCTGCACGTTATTTAAATTCATTTGATGCTAAAGAACTTGCAAGTCATGCAATGGCAGATATTGATCCTACTTTTGCTACAACTGTAGAAAAAGGAGATATTATTGTTGCAGGTCAAAACTTTGGTTGTGGTTCTTCGAGAGAACATGCACCTCTTTGTTTAAAAACTGCAGGTGTTAAATGTGTTATCGCTAAAAGCTTTGCACGTATTTTCTATCGTAATTCAATTAATATTGGATTCCCAATTATGGAATGCGAGGAAGCAGCTGATAAAATTGAAGTTGGTGATGAAGTAGAAGTTGATTTTTCTACAGGTGTTATCACTAATAAAACAAAAAATGAAACTTATCAAAGTCAACCATTCCCAGAATTCTTACAAAAGATGATTGATGCTGATGGTTTAGTAAATTACGTAAATTCTAAAAAATAGGGGATTAGAAATGGAAAAGAATATTGCGGTTATTAAAGGTGATGGAATCGGACCTGAAATCGTAACAGAAGCGATGAAAGTTTTAGATGCTGTTGCAAAAAAATACAATCATAAATTTAATTATACAGAAATCTTAATGGGTGGTTGTTCAATTGATGCTTATGGTGTACCATTAAGGGATGAAGCTTTAAAAATTGCTAAAAAAAGTGATAGTGTTTTATTAGGGGCTATTGGTGGAAATACGACAACTTCGCCATGGTATAAATTAGAACCATCATTAAGACCAGAAGCAGGTTTATTAAAAATTAGAAAAGAATTAGGATTATTCGCAAATTTACGTCCTGCTTATTTATATGATGAATTAAAAGGGGCTTGTCCACTTAAAGAAGAATTAACTGAAGGTGGATTTGATATGATGATCATGCGTGAACTTACAGGTGGTCTTTATTTCGGTGAACGTTCTACTGAAAAAGAAGGAGATCAAATGGTTGCTCATGATTCAATGAGTTATAGTGAAGTTGAAATTCGTCGTATTGCTAAACGTGGATTTGATATTGCAATGAAAAGAAATAAAAAAGTAACAAGCGTGGATAAAGCAAATGTTTTAGATACTTCTCGTTTATGGCGTAAAGTTGTTGAAGAAGTTGCTAAAGAATATCCTGAAGTTACTTTAGAACATATGTTAGTAGATAACTGTGCAATGCAACTTGTAAGAGATCCAAAACAATTTGATGTTATTTTAACTGAAAATATGTTTGGTGATATTTTATCAGATGAAGCAAGTATGGTTACTGGTTCTATTGGAATGTTATCAAGTGCTTCTTTAAGAGAAGATAGTTTTGGTATGTATGAACCAAGTCATGGTAGTGCACCAGATATTGCTGGACAAAATATTGCTAATCCAATTGCAACTATTTTATCAGCAGCAATGATGCTTCGTTATTCTTTTGATTTAGATGAAGAAGCTAAAGCAGTAGAAGAAGCAATTGAAAAGGTATTAAAAGAAGGATATCGTACAACAGATATCATGTCTGAAGGTAAAACATTAGTAGGGACTCGTGAAATGGGAGACCTTATTGTAAGTCATTTATAGGAGGATATAGGGATGAAAAGTGATTTTGTAAAAAAAGGAACGGAAAGAGCGCCTCATCGTTCATTATTCAATGCCGCTGGATATACAGATGAAGAATTAGAAAGACCATTAATTGGTGTTGTCAATTCTTTCAATGAAATCGTTCCAGGACATATGAACTTAGATAAAATTTGTGAAGCTGTAAAAAAAGGAATCTATCTTGCTGGTGGAGTACCCGTAGAAATTCCAGCAATCGCTGTTTGTGATGGTATTGCCATGAACCATACAGGAATGAAATATTCACTTGTTACACGTGAATTAATTGCTGATAGTACAGAAGCAATGGCTGAAGCACATCAATTTGATGGTTTAGTTATGATTCCTAACTGTGATAAAAACGTGCCAGGATTATTAATGGCTGCTGCCAGAGTCAATGTTCCAACAATCTTTGTTTCTGGTGGACCAATGTTAGCTGGTCGTAAAATGGATGGTAAAAGAACATGTTTATCTTCATTATTTGAAGCTGTAGGACAATTCAATGCAGGGAATATGACAGAAGATAAACTTCATGAATTTGAACAAAAAGCATGTCCAACTTGTGGTTCATGTTCAGGTATGTATACAGCAAACTCAATGAACTGTTTAACTGAAGTTTTAGGAATGGCTCTTCGTGGAAACGGAACAATTCCAGCAGTTTATTCAGAAAGAATTAGACTTGCAAAACATGCCGGTATGCAAATTGTTGAATTAATTAAAAAAGATATTCGTCCTCGTGATATTATGACTGAAAAAGCTTTTACCAATGCTTTAACAATGGATATGGCACTTGGATGTTCTACTAACTCAATGCTTCATTTACCAGCTATTGCTCATGAAGCAGGAGTTGAATTAAATCTTGAAATTGCGAATGAAATTTCTAAGAAAACACCTAACTTATGTCACTTAGCTCCTGCTGGTGATACATTTATGGAAGATTTAAATGAAGCTGGTGGTATTTATGCAGTTATGAATGAAATTAATAAATTAGGTTTATTATCAACTGATCTATTAACTGTTACTGGAAAAACTGTTGCTGAAAATATTGAAGGATGTGTTAACTTAGATCCTGAAATTATTCGTCCAGTTGAAAATCCATATTCACCTTATGGTGGTATTGCAGTATTAAAAGGAAATATTTGTCCAAATGGTGCCGTTGTAAAACAATCAGCAGTTGCTAAAGAAATGATGGTTCATACAGGACCAGCTCGTGTCTTTGATTGTGAAGATGATGCCATTGTTGCTATCCGTGAAGGAAAAATTGTTAAAGGTGATGTTGTTGTTATTCGTTATGAAGGACCTAAAGGTGGACCTGGAATGCGTGAAATGTTATCACCAACTTCAGAAATCGCTGGTATGGGCTTAGATAAAGATGTTGCTTTAATTACAGATGGTCGTTTCTCTGGAGCTACTCGTGGAGCTTCAATTGGACACGTAGCACCTGAAGCTGCTTTAGGTGGACCAATTGCTTTCATTGAAGAAGGAGATATTATTGATATTGATATTACAAATCATTCAATGAATGTACGTGTTAGTGATGAAGAAATGTCTGCAAGAAAAGCTAAATGGCAACCAAGAGAACCTCGTATTAAAAAAGGTTACTTAGTAAGATATGCTTCTTTAGTAACATCTGCAGATAAAGGTGCGGTATTACAAGCACCAGAAGAAAAAAAATAAAAGGAGGAAAAACAAAATGATGTTAACTGGTTCAGAAATTATATGTGAATGTTTAATTGAACAAGGTGTCGATACAGTGTTTGGTTATCCGGGAGGAACTATTCTTAACGTCTATGATGCACTTTATCGTTATCAAGATAAAATCAATCATGTTTTGACCTCTCATGAACAAGGTGCTTCTCATGCCGCTGATGGTTATGCAAGAGCAACAGGAAAAGTTGGTGTTTGTATGGCTACTTCAGGACCAGGGGCAACAAACCTTGTTACTGGAATTGCGACGGCTTATATGGATTCAACACCACTTGTTGCTATTACTGCAAATGTTGGTGTTGAAATCTTAGGGCGTGACAGTTTCCAAGAAATTGATATTACTGGTGTGACAATGCCAATTACAAAACATAATTTTATCGTTAAAGATATTAAAGATTTAGTGCCTACAATTCGTAAAGCATTCTATATTGCAAAAGAAGGTAGACCAGGACCTGTCTTAGTAGACGTTACTAAAAATGTTACTGCAGAAAAGATGGAATTTGAACCACTTCAACCAAAAGCTATTGAACCTAAAACAGAAACATATACAGTTGAAGATTTAGATCAAGCAATTGAAATGATTAAAGAAAGTGAAAAACCATTTATCTTTGCTGGTGGTGGTGTTATTTCATCTGGTGCAAGTCAAGAATTAAAAGAATTCGCTGAAAAAATTGATGCACCTGTTTGTGAAACATTAATGGGTAAAGGGGCTTTTGATAATACAAGACCTCGTTATACAGGAATGCTTGGAATGCATGGAACAAAAGCAAGTAACTTTGGGGTGAGTCAATGTGATTTATTAATTACAATTGGGGCACGTTTCTCTGATCGTGTAACTGGTAATACAAAAACATTTGCTTCAAATGCTAAAATTATTCACATTGATGTAGATGCCGCTGAAATCAATAAAAATATTCAAGTTGATTTAGGTATTATTGGTGATGCTAAATGTATTTTAAATGAATTAAATAATAAGTTAGAAAGACAAAATCATCCACAATGGTTAAAACAAATTCGTGATTTAAAAGATCGTTATCCACTTAACTATGATGATTCTACTCTTACAGGACCTTATGTCCTTGAACAAATTGATTATTTAACAGATAGTAATGCGATTATTTGTACAGATGTTGGGCAACATCAAATGTGGGCTGCTCAATATTATCATTATCGACGTCCACGTCAATTAATTACTTCAGGTGGAGCTGGAACAATGGGATTTGGTTTAGGTGCCGCTATTGGTGCTAAGTATGGAAATCCTGATTTCCCAGTATTTAATATTGCTGGTGATGGATGTTTCAGAATGAATATGAATGAACTTGCGACAGCAAGTCGTTACAATGTGCCTATTATTCAAGTGGTTATCAACAATAAGGTATTAGGAATGGTAAGACAATGGCAAACATTATTCTATGGTAAACGTTATAGTAATACAATTTTAGATGATAAAGTTGATTTCTGTAAAGTTGCTGAAGGATTAGGATGTAAAGCAATTCGTGTTTCTACTAAAGAAGAAGTTGCTCCAGCTATTAAAGAAGCTTTAGATACAAATGGACCTGTTTTAATTGAAGTAATGATTGGTAAAGATGATAAAGTTTTCCCAATGGTTGCTCCAGGTGGTGCTATTTCTAAAGCATTTGATGAAACAGATTTAAAAAATAAATAATTTATGAAAGATCAAATAGAAATATTTGGTCTTTTTTTATGAAATACTTGACCTTCTAGCTACTCTAAAGTGTATGTTTCAAGTAGAAAGAAGGGAAATAAGATGAAAAAGTTAGTGAAATTAATCATGGTTCTTGTTTTAGTGATGGTGAGTGGATGTACAACACAAAAGAAAGAAGAAAATGCAAGAGTAATAGATACAAGTATATTTCTTTACAAAGTATCTAATCAAAAAGGAGAATATTCATATTTATTTGGAACTTGTCATCCAGGCAGATATCCTATTAAAAGTTTGGATAAGGTAACAGAAAAGGCATTAGATGAAAGTGATTCGATTTATTTAGAATGTGATATGAATCCATCACCACAAAAAACAGAAGAAATCACTAAATACAATACGTACAATTCAATTCGTGATTTAGGTCTAGAAGATAAATATGAAAATCTTATGAAACAATACAAAAGTTTGAAAGGAAAACCTGGTTATGCACTCTATAATGTATTTGTAATAAACTCACTTATAAATAGTGATCCTGAAGTATTGAATAAGGCAAATATAAGTAAATTTAGTGCAATTGATAATTATATTTATGAATATGCACAAAAGAAAAAGAATTTTAAAGAAGTTGAAGGCATTGAATTTCAAATGAAGCTATTAACTGAATTATCAGGGGATTACTCAGAGACGATATTAGACAGTTTAGCAAATAAAGAAATGGTAATAAAAAGTGCTAAAGAAGATTTAGATGCTTATTATAGTGGTAATACACAATATTATGAAAATGAACAAAAGTTATTGTTAAATCAGTTGGAACAATTAAATGATAGTGATCAAGAAAAGTTTGAAAAGTATTGGAATATACTTGCATATAATAGAAACATTCATATGAAAGATACTTTAGCCGATAGTATTCATAATAATAAACATGATTTTATAGGTGTAGGATGTAAACATCTCTATGGTGAAAAAGGAATTATCCAATTATTAAAGGATGATGGCTATTTAGTTGAATGTATGAAATAATGAAGGTAGGTGAAAATTATGCAAATAAAAGAAGTTCAAGAAAAACTAAAAATCAGTTCTTATACACTAAGATATTATGAAAAGATGGGACTCATTCAACCTTATCGTGATGAAAATGGTTATCGAAATTATAGTGAAGAAGATATTCATAAAATAGAAAGAATCATGTTTTTAAGAGATATCAACGTACCAATAGAAGATATTAAAGATATCTTAAATAATAAAGTTACATTTCAAGATGTCTTAGAAAGTCATATTCAAAAGGTAAATACCGAAATAGAATCATTACAATATATAAAAAACATGTGTGAAGATTTAAAAGAAAAGAATATTCCTTTATTAGATCAAGTAATAGAAGATAATCAAATAGGAGATAAAAAAGTTAAGAAAAGAGATTTAAAGAAAGTATTTGATTATTTTAAGAAAGATCAAACGGTGGTTATTGGAACGAGATTTGATTTGAATATGTATTTTAGAACATTTATTTATGCATTGATTACTGCTCCAGTTCTAACATTTGCTGCTATTAATTATTTACAAAGATTTAATATTTTGAAAAAGGGAACAATAAACCATATTTCTATTTATTTGATATTAATGATTTTAGTTATGTTACTTTCAATTGTGAGTATTTCTTATATGTGCTCACGACAAAAGTATATAGAACTTACAGATAATAAGATTTCTATTTTAGATGCAAAAAAAGTATCACATATAAAATTAAGTTATCTAATTTTAAAGAAAGATTTAACAACTATTATGGAGAATTATAGTTGGGAGGATTTAAAATATGTAGAAATTAAATTAGTAATTAAGTACGGTGGAATAGGAATTGGAACAAGTAAGACGATGTATTATTATTTACCAAAATATATATTTCATTTTGAAAATTCTTCAAGCAAAAGTTTTTTAGAATGGAATAATCCTAAAGCTGCTTATCAAATATTAAGAAATAAAAATATAGAAATTGTGACTAGTGATGAAATATTAGATTGTTTTGAACAAAATGAATTAAGTGTTTATGATTTCTTTGAAAATATCTATCATAAAAATGGTAAAAACAGATAGTTAAAAAAGTAGGTGAAAATTATGCAAATAAAAGAAGTTCAAGAAAAACTAAAAATCAGTTCTTATACACTAAGATATTATGAAAAGATGGGATTGATTCAACCTTATCGTGATGAAAATGGTTATCGAAATTATAATGAAGAAGATATTCATAAAATAGAAAGAATCATGTTTTTAAGAGATATCAATGTACCAATAGAAGATATTAAAGATATTTTAAATAATAAAGTCACATTTCAAGATGTCTTAGAAAATCATATTGAAAAAGTAAATACCGAAATAGAATCATTACAGTATATTAAAAACATGTGTGAAGATTTAAAAGAAAAAAATATACCTCTATTAGATCAAGTAATTGAAGATAATCAAATAGGAGATAAAAAAATCAAGAAAAGAGATTTAAAGAAAGTATTTGATTATTTTAAGAAAGATCAAACAGTAGTTATTGGTTATAAGTCGATACCAAGGAGTCTGTTAGGCATTAGTGTTTTATCTTTATTTATATCTGGAATTTTTGGAATTTTAATTGGTTTAGCATTTCCTAATATGATTTCTTATGTTAACGAACAAACACAAAATTCAGTACAACATTTTCAAATATCTTTTTATGAAGCATCAGGGAGACTCATCATTCTTTCTATGTGTATTTCATTTATTATTCTTTTGATTATATTTATTATTTGTGAAACTAAATTAGAATATGTTGAATTAACAGATAATAAGATTTCAATTTGTAGTTATCGCTATCAAAGTAGAAAATCTATTTTAAAAAGTTTGATAACTAAAAAAGAAAATAATGAAAATAAGGAATATAGTTGGCAGGATTTAAGAAGAGTAAAAATAGAACTTTATTTTACAAAAGGTGGTGGAGGACATCAGGGATTATATACATTTTATGTAATACAATTTAGTTTTATTTTTCAAGATGGATTTGAATTTGTCATTGATATGGGAAAATCAGTTGAGGAAAATCCTAACATGGTTTATCAAATATTAAGAAATAAGAATATTGATATCCAAGCAAGTGATGAAGTGATTGATTTCTTTGAACAAGATGAATTAAAATTGTACGATTTTTTTGAAAATATTTATCATAAAAATGGAAAGAATAGATAAGAGGATTAGATGTAAGTTTAATCCTTTTTCTTTGTTAATAAATTAACTTTATTTTTTTATAATTGCCTGTTGTAAATTGTTTCTAAAAGAGTACAATGTAGTGGGATTTAGGGAGAAAGATTATGAAAAAGATAAAAAAAAGAGATTTAATTAGTTTTGGGTGTGTCTTTTGTTCTTCGCTGATTATGGCTGCTACAACTAAAACATTTGTTAGACCAGCACACTTATTGTCAGGTGGGTTTATGGGTATTGCCTTACTTGTAGATATGATTGCTGATTTATTTGGAAAATCAATTCCAACAGCATTCACTTTAGTTGCTTTAAATGTACCTGTTGCGCTTATTTGTGCCAAGAAAATATCAAAACGATTTGTATTCTTTTCATTATTACAAGTCTTTTTAACATCATTTTTATTACAAATCATTCCAAATTATCCATTATTTGATGAACAAGTTTTAAATGTTGTATTTGGTGGATATATTTGGGGAATGAGTATTGTACTTGCTTTAAAAGCAGGTGCTTCTTCAGGTGGTACAGATTTTATTGCTTTATATTTTGCTAATAAAAATGGGCGAGAAATCTGGATGCAAGTATTTGTATTTAATGCTATGATTTTATGTATCTTTGGGTGTATTTTTGGTTTTGATAAAGCAGGGTATTCTATCTTATTCCAATTTATCTCAACAAAAACAATTTCTACATTCCATACACGATATAAACGTGTTATGTTACATATTTATACATCTAAAAAAGATGAAGTGGTGAATACATATTTAGAAAAGTTTCATCATGGGATTACTGCTTTAGATGGTTATGGAGGATATTCACATCATCCTGTAAGCTATTTAACAGCAGTTGTATCAAGTTATGAAGTTGGAGATGTTTTAGAAGCTTTAAAAGAAACAGATCCTAAAATTATTGTTTCTGTAACTAAAGTTGAAAACTTTATTGGACGTTTTTATAATAAACCATTGGATTAACGAGTATACACCCGTTAATTTTTTTATGTCTTTTGATGCAAAATAGAATAGAATCCACCTTCAATACTGTAAGCATCATAGCCTTGTTGACATAGATCATCAGCGAGTTTTTTTGATTTAGCTCCGCTATAACAAATAAGAATAAGTGGTTCTTTTTTAGAAAAATAATATTGATTGAGATTGAACTTTTCATAGGGAATATTTGTGAATTTTGTCAGATGAACTTTCTTATACTCATAGGGATCTCTTAAATCGACAAATTGATAATCATTCTCTAACATAGATGGGATTTTTTGGATAGGGATTACATTCGTATTTTTCATATTTTTCACCTCATAATATAATATGAAATTAATTGAAAACAATGATTATAGATGATATAATTCAGCCATGGAGGAATTATAAAAATGGATAAGAAAACAATTAGAGATATTGAAGTCGCTGGAAAAACTGTTTTAGTTCGTGTTGACTTCAACGTACCAAGAAGTAAAGAAACAGGAGAAATTACTAATGATAATCGTATTGTTGCTGCATTACCAACAATCAAATATTTATTAGAACAATCTCCAAAAGCTATCGTTTTATTCTCACACTTAGGTAAAGTTAAAACTGAAGAAGACAAAGCTAAAAATAACTTAGCTGTTGTTGCTCCTAGATTAGCTGAATTATTAGGTAGAGATGTAAAATTCGTAGATTGCACTCGTGGTGCTGAATTAGAAGAAGCTGTTAAAAATGCTGAAAATGGACAAGTTATCTTAGTTCAAAATACTCGTTATGAAGCTGGAGAAAGTAAAAATGATCCTGAATTAGGAAAATACTGGGCTTCATTAGGTGATGTATTTGTTGAAGATGCATTCGGTTCAGTTCATAGAGCTCATGCTTCTACAGCTGGAATCCCTGCTCATTTACCATCAGCTGCTGGTTTCTTAGTAGAAAAAGAAATCAACTACATTGGAAAAGCTGTAAGTAATCCAGAAAGACCAATGGTTGCTATCTTAGGTGGAGCTAAAGTTTCTGATAAAATCTTAGTTATCGAAAACTTATTAAAAATCGCTGATAAAGTTATCGTTGGTGGAGGTATGTGCTATACTTTCGCTAAAGCTCAAGGTCATTCAATTGGTAACTCTTTAGTTGAAGATGATAGAATTGATGTAGCTAAAGATATCTTAGCTAAAGCTGGAGATAAATTAATTTTACCTGTTGACTCTGTAATCAACACTGCATTTGCTGCAGAAGGTGATATTAAAGTTTGTGGTGAAGATGTACCTGATGGATACATGGGATTAGACATCGGACCTAAATCTGTAGAAAACATCAAAGCTGCTTTAGCTGGTGCTAAAACAGTTGTATGGAATGGACCTATGGGTGTATTCGAAATGGAACCATTTGCTAAAGGAACAATCGCTGTATGTGAAGCTTTAGCTGGTTTAGAAGGTGCTAACACTATCATTGGTGGTGGAGATAGCGCTGCTGCAGTAATGCAACTTGGATATGCTGATAAAGTTTCTCACATCTCAACTGGTGGTGGAGCTTCATTAGAATACATGGAAGGTAAAGTTCTTCCAGGTATCGCTGCAATTGATGATAAATAATAAGGAAGGTATTTGTAATCATGAGAAAACCAATTATCGTAGGAAACTGGAAAATGAATAAAACAATCGCTGCTACAAAAGCATTCGTAGAAGCTGTTGATCCAGAAGTAACTGATAAAGCTGACTGGGGAATTGCTACTCCATACTTAGCTTTACAAACTGCAAAAGCAGGAGCTAAAAACTTAATCGTAGCTGCTGAAAACGTACACTTCAAAGATAGCGGAGCTTATACTGGTGAAGTATCTGTTGAAATGTTAAAAGAAATCGGAGTTGAATGGGTTATCTTAGGTCACTCTGAAAGAAGACAATATTTTGGGGAAACTGATGAAACAGTTAACGCTAAAATGTTACAAGTTCTTAAAAATGATATGACTCCAATCGTATGTGTTGGTGAAACATTAGAACAATATGAAGCTGGAACTACTAAAGATGTTGTTAAAACTCAAGTAGTTGCTGCTTATAAAGATGTATGTCCTAAATGTGCTTCAAGAAGCGTTATCGCTTATGAACCAGTATGGGCTATCGGAACTGGAAAAACTGCTACAAACGAAATTGCTCAAGATGTTTGTGGATATATCCGTTCAGTAGTTGCTGAATTATATGGACAAGAAGTTGCTGATCAAGTAAGAATTCAATATGGTGGATCTGTTAAACCTGAAGGTTTAAAAGCATTATTAGAACAACCTGATATTGATGGTGCTTTAGTTGGTGGAGCTTCATTAGTTGAAGATTCATACAAAGCAATGATCGCTGCTTTAGACTAATTGTTGTTTAAACTCTAGGAAAATTCCTAGAGTTTTTCTTTTTTTTAAATTTATTTGATAAAATGCAAAAAAATATAAAAAAGTATTGCATTTATCAAGAGATAATGGTAAATTAGTTGTCGACGCAATAGGTTAATTGCGCATTCATTGTTGTGTGGAAGGGTAACACCCATTTGACCACAACACGGACAAATTTTTACAAGGAGGAAATGTCGCGTGAGTAAGAAAGTTGTTAGAGTTATGAAAATTCAATTCAAAGCAGGGCAAGCTAAACCTGGTCCAGCATTAGCAGGTGCAGGTATCCAAATGCCTAAATTCTGTACTGCTTTCAATGATCAAACTAAAGATCGTATGGGAGAAACAGTACCAGTTGTCTTAACAGTATATGAAGACAAAGATTTCAGCTTTGTATTAAAAACTGCTCCAGCTTCAGAAATGATTAAAAAAGCTTTAGGAGTACAAAAAGGTTCTAGTAATGCAGGAACAACTACTGTAGGAACATTATCAGCTGATAAATTAAAAGAAATCGCTGAATACAAAATGCCTGACTTAAATGCTTATGATTTAGATGCTGCAATGAAAATCGTTGCTGGTACAGCTAAAAACATGGGTGTAAAAGTTGAAGGAATCGATGCGTAAGCATCACGTGGAAGGATAATCCGTTATAACCACTAAGGAGGAAATTAAATGGCAAAGAAAAGTAAAAGATATACAGAAGCAGCTGCATTAATTGAAAATGGAAAACTTTATTCAGCTGAAGAAGCTATTGAATTAGTTAAAAAAACAAGTAATGTAAAATTCGATGCAAGTGTCGATGTTGCTTTCAATTTAGGATTAGATGTTAGACAAGCAGATCAACAATTACGTGGAGCTGTTGTATTACCACACGGAACTGGTAAAACTAAAAAAGTTTTAGTTGTAGCTGAAGGAGAAAAAGCTCAAGAAGCTAAAGATGCTGGTGCAGATATCGTTGCTGGTAAAGAAATTTTAGAAGACATCAAAAAAGGATGGTTAGATTTCGAAGTTATGATCGCTACTCCTAACATGATGGCTGAATTAGGTAAATTAGGACGTATCTTAGGACCTAAAGGTTTAATGCCTAACCCAAAAACTGGAACAGTAACTATGGATGTTGCTAAAGCAGTTCAAGAAACAAAAGCTGGTAAAGTAACTTACCGTACTGATAAAGAAGGTAATGTTCATTTACCAATCGGTAGAGTATCATTTGATGATGCTAAATTAGTTGAAAACTTCAACACAATTTATGATTTAATCGTAAGATTAAAACCAACATCAGCTAAAGGTACTTATATTAAAAACATTGCAGTTTCATCAACTATGGGACCTGCAATCAAAGTTCAAACTACTAAATAGTTTGTAAAAAAAGTCGCAATCAATATACCGTAGACAGTAACTGGGAAACCTTAATTTGTTACCGAGGTGTTGAGTTTATGAAGAACTTGAACTCCTATCTACGTATGGGAGTTTTAAATATAGCGCGTATATTGTTGCATATATAAAAATTTATAGGAGGTGTAGCAATGTCAGTAGAAGCAATCAATGCGAAAAAAGTCGTTGTTGAAGAAATCGCTGGTAAATTTAATGATTCACAATCTGCTGTAGTAGTAGAATATCGTGGATTATCAGTAGCAGAAGTCACTGAATTACGTAAATCATTACGTGAAGAAGATGTTGAATTCAAAGTTTACAAAAACAAATTAGTTCAAAGAGCTACTGAAAGCGCTGGATATGCTGAAATCAATGATAAATTAGTAGGTCCAAACGCTATTGCATTCGGTCATAGTGATGCCGTTGCACCTGCAAGAATTTTAGCTAACTTTGCTAAAGATCATGAAGCTTTAGTAATCAAAGCTGGAATTGTTGAAGGAAAAGTATTAGAAGTAGAAGAAATTAATGAAATTGCTAAATTACCTGGACGTGAAGGAATGTACTCAATGTTACTTGGTATGTTACAAGCACCAGTTAGCAAATTCGCTAGAGTTGTAAAAGCTGTAGCAGATGCAAGAGAAGAAAACGGTGGAGAAGCACCAGTTGAAGCACCTGCTGAAGAAAAAGTAGAAGAAGCTGCTGAATAAGCAGAATTAATGAAAAGGAGAATATAAACATGGCAAAATTAACACATGAAGATATCTTAGCTTACTTAGAAGAAGCTACTATTTTAGAATTAAATGATTTAGTAAAAGCAATCGAAGAAAAATTTGATGTAACTGCTGCTGCACCAGTTGCTGTAGCTGCTGCTGCTGATGCTGGAGCTGCTGCTGAACCTACAGAAGTTAACGTAACATTAACTGAAGTTGGTGGAACTAAAGTTGCTGTAATCAAAGCTGTAAGAGAAATCACTGGATTAGGATTAGTTGATGCTAAAGGATTAGTTGACAAAGCACCTTCAGTAATCAAAGAAAAAGTATCTGCTGATGAAGCTAAAGAAATCAAAGAAAAATTAGAAGCTGCTGGAGCTACAGTAGAAGTTAAATAATTATAACTTTGATTTAAAAGAAGGATCTTACGATTCTTCTTTTTTTTATTGGTTAACATTCTATTTATTTGTATAATAAAGAAAAAGGAAATAGAGGAAATACAAATGAAACATTATTTTACAGATAATACTGATTTAAAAAGTGAACAATCACAATTTATTTTTAGATTTCATAAATATGATCTTTTATTTACAAGTGATAATGGTGTTTTTTCTAAAAACATGATAGATTATGGATCACGTGTTTTATTAGACAATATCGAAATTACAAATGAAAAAACACTTCTTGATGTAGGATGTGGTTATGGAACTTTCGGAATATGTCTTAATAAAGTTTATTCACATTTAAATGTGGATATGGTCGATGTCAATGATCGTGCACTTGAACTTGCCAAATTAAATGCTAAAAATAATAATATTCATGCAAATATTTATAAAAGCTTTATTTATGAAAATGTTCAAGGAAGTTATGATGTGATCGTAACAAATCCACCAGTAAGAGCGGGCAAAGAAGTTGTAACTACAATTTTACAAGAATCAATTGAACATCTTAATGAGAATGGAAGTTTATGGGTTATTTTACAAAAGAAACAAGGCGCTCCTTCGGCTAAAAAGAAAATGGAAGAAGTTTTTGGAAATTGTGAAATTGTTAAAAGAGATAAGGGATATTACTTGTTACATAGTGTAAAAAGATAATATTTCTTTTTTTATTTTTTATAAAAAAAGGTATTGACTTTTTTGAAACCTTTATCTAAAATACAATAATGACTATTAATATTTAAAATCAAGCGTTTTTGTGCGCTCAAAAACAGTTTAATAGAGATAAAGAAGGGTGGAGTTAATTCGTGGAAAAGCATACAACTACAGCAAAAAGCAAGATTACTCGTCGTAATTACTCTAGGATTTCAGGATCTTTAGAGTTACCAAATTTAGTAGAAATTCAAACAAATTCCTATAAATGGTTTAAAGAAGTAGGAATTAAAGAAGTATTTGATGATATCTACCCAATTACAAACTTTAATGAAACTTTATCATTAGAATTTGTTGATTGTGCCTTTGATGAACCAAAATATTCCGTAAACGAAAGTAAAGATCGTGATGCAAACTATGCAGCACCAATTCGTGCTACTTTACGTTTAATCAATTCAGGAACTGGTGAAATTAAAGAACAAGAAGTATTTATGGGTGATTTCCCATTAATGACTGATTCAGGAACTTTCATTATTAATGGGGCAGAACGTGTTATTGTATCTCAATTAGTACGTTCACCAGGGGCATACTTTGCTGATGCCATTGATAAAAGTGGTAAAACTGTCTTTGAAGGTAGTATTATCCCATCAAGAGGGACTTGGTTAGAGTTCGAAAATGATGCAAAAGATGTTTTAAATGTTCGTATTGACCGTAATAGAAAAATCCCAGGAACAGTTTTATTACGTGCTTTAGGACTTTCTAGTAATGAAGATATTATTAATGTTTTTGGTGATCATGAATTTATTTTGAACACTTTAGCAAAAGATAATACAACAAACACAGAAGAAGCTTTAATTGAAATTTATAATAAATTAAGACCAGGAGAACCTGCTACATTAGAAGGTGCTACAAGCCTTTTATATACTAGATTCTTTGATCCTAAACGTTATGATTTAGCTAAAGCTGGTCGTTTCAAATTTAAGAAAAAATTAAGTTTATTAGATCGTATTGCAGGACGTGTTCTTGCTGAAGATGTTAAAGATGTTGATGGTAACGTTGTTTGTACAAAAGGAACAGTTATTACAAATGAAGTTATTGATACATTAAGACCTGTTTTTGAAGCAGGTGCACACACTGTTGAAATGAAAACTAATCCTCGATTAGAAAGTAATGGTGTATTACAAGTAGTTCATGTTTATGTTGATGAATCACGTACTAAAGTTATGAAAGTAATTGGTACAGATTTATCATTAAATTGTAAATATGTTACAATCTCTGACATGATTGCAGCATATTCATATATGTTGAACTTAGTTGATATTTTCAATTCTTATGATTTAGCACCTGAAGATAGAGTATCTCATATGGCTCGTATTGGTTTATTAGATGATATCGATCATTTAGGAAATAGACGTGTACGTTCTGTAGGTGAATTAATTCAAAACCAATTCAGAATTGGATTATCAAGAATGGAAAGAGTTGTTAAAGAAAGAATGTCATTATCTGAAGTGGATTCAGTAACACCACAATCTTTAACAAATATTCGTCCATTAACTGCCGCAATGAAAGAATTCTTTGCGTCATCACAATTATCACAATTCATGGATCAAATTAACCCATTAGCCGAATTAACAAATAAACGTCGTTTATCTGCATTAGGGCCAGGTGGTTTATCAAGAGACCGTGCAGGATATGAAGTCCGTGACGTACATGCTTCCCATTATGGAAGAATTTGTCCAATCGAAACTCCTGAAGGTCCAAACATCGGGTTAATTTCAACTTTAGCATCTTATGCTAAAATCAATGAATATGGATTTATTGAAACTCCATATCGTAAAGTTAATAAATGTGTTATCGATGAAGACGATGTACGTTATTTAACTGCTGATGAAGAAAAAAATTACATTATTGCACAAGCAAATGTACAAACATCTGATGAAGGTGAAATCTTAGATGAACAAGTTATCGCCCGTCATTTAGGTGAAAATATTATGGCTAAAAGAGAAGAAGTTGATTTTATCGATATTTCTCCAAAACAAATTGTTTCTGTTGCCACTTCATGTATTCCATTCTTGGAAAACGATGATGCAACTCGTGCTTTAATGGGTGCCAACATGCAACGTCAAGCTGTACCTTTATTAAATCCACATACACCATTTGTTGGAACAGGTATGGAATATCAAGCTGCAAGAGATTCTGGAGCAGCTTTAGTAAGTAAACATAACGGTACTGTAAGTTATGTAGATGCTAAACGTATTGAAATCGTGGATGATGAAGCAGTTGTTCACAAATATCGTTTAACAAAATTTGCTATTTCGAATGCAGGAACTTGTATCAACCATAAACCAATTGTTAAAGCTGGTGAAAAAGTTGTTGTTGGTCAAGTATTAGCTGATGGTCCAGCAATGGAACAAGGTGAATTAGCATTAGGTCAAAACGTGTTAGTTGGTTTCATGACATGGAATGGTTATAACTACGAAGATGCCGTTATTATGTCTGAAAGATTAGTAAAAGAAGATGTTTATACATCTATTCATATTGATGAATATTCAATTGAATGTCGTGATACAAAATTAGGACCTGAAGAAATTACAAGAGATATCCCTAACGTTGGGGATGAAGCACGTAAAAACTTAAATAGTGATGGTATCATCATGATTGGTGCTGAAGTTAAAGAAGGAGATATCTTAGTTGGTAAAGTTACTCCAAAAGGTCAAGCTGAATTATCAGCAGAAGAAAAATTATTACTTGCAATCTTTGGTGAAAAGTCAAGAGAAGTTAAAGATAATTCATTAAGAGTTCCTCATGGTGGGGCTGGTATCGTTCATGATATTAAAATCTTTGATCGTAAAAATGGTGATGAATTACAACCAGGTGTTAACCGTGTTGTTAAAGTTTATATCGTTCAAAAACGTAAAATCTCTGAAGGAGATAAAATGGCTGGACGTCATGGTAATAAAGGGGTTATTTCAAAAATCTTACCAATCGAAGATATGCCACACTTAGAAGATGGTACACCATTAGATATCATGTTAAATCCATTAGGGGTTCCATCTCGTATGAATATCGGACAAGTATTAGAGTTACATTTAGGTTATGCAGCTAGACAATTAGGTTTATATATTGCTACTCCTGCTTTCGATGGTTTACATCGTGAAGACTTAGAAGCATTAATGAAAGAAGCAGGAATGAATGAAGATGGAAAACAACCTGTTATTTCTGGACGTACGGGTGAATATTTTGATTCTCCTGTATCTGTAGGTATTATGTACTTCGTTAAATTATCACACATGGTTGATGATAAATTACATGCACGTTCAGTAGGACCTTATTCATTAGTTACTCAACAACCACTTGGAGGTAAAGCTCAAAACGGTGGACAAAGATTTGGGGAAATGGAAGTTTGGGCACTTGAAGCTTATGGTGCTGCTTATACACTTCGTGAAATCTTAACTGTTAAATCTGATGATGTTGTTGGACGTGTTAAAACATATGAAGCTATTGTTAAAGGACAACCAATGCCAGAACCAGGATTACCTGAATCGTTTAGAGTATTAAAGAAAGAATTACAAGCATTAGCATTAGATATTCGTTTATTAGATGAAAATGATCAAGAAATTGATGAAAGAAATATCGAAGATGAAGAAAGACGTTTCCCAAGATCAATTGAAAAAGAAGATGTAAACGAAGAAAAAGAAGTTGTTACTGATGCTATGAAATCTGAAGAATTAGTTGAAACTGAAGAAAGTGAATCATTATAAGGAGGGAATAGAAAATGGCAAATACTAATAAATTTTCATCAATCCAAATTGGATTAGCATCTCCTGAAAAAATTCGTGAATGGTCTTATGGTGAAGTAAAAAAACCTGAAACGATTAACTATCGTTCTCAAAAGCCTGAAAAAGATGGTCTATTCTGTGAAAGAATCTTTGGACCATCTAAGGATTGGGAATGTAGTTGTGGAAAATATAAGAAAATTAGATATAAAGGTGTTGTATGTGATCGATGTGGTGTAGAAGTTACTAAATCTGCAGTACGTCGTGAACGTATGGGACATATCGAATTAGCTACACCAGTAGCACATATTTGGTATTTAAAAGGTATTCCATCAAGAATGGGATTAATCTTAGATATGTCACCAAAACAACTAGAAGAAATTATTTATTTTGTTTCTTATGTTGTTATTGATAAAGGAACTACACCTTTAGAATACAAACAAGTATTATCTGAAAGAGATTATCGTAAATGTTATGAACAATTTGGTCATACATTTGAAGCTCAAATTGGGGCTGAAGCGATTCAAACTTTATTAAAACAAGTTGATTTAGATGCAGAATTTGAACTTGTATCTAAAGAATTAAAAGAAGCTCAAGGACAAAAACGTACTAAATTATTGAAGAGATTAGAAGCTATTGAAGCATTTAGATCTTCTGATAATCAACCTGAATGGATGATTCTTGAAGCATTACCAGTTATACCACCTGATTTAAGACCTATGTTACAATTAGATGGTGGACGTTTTGCGACAAGTGATTTAAATGATTTATATAGACGTGTTATTACTCGTAATAATCGTTTGAAAAAATTATTAGAACTTGGAACACCTTCTATTATCGTTCAAAATGAAAAACGTATGTTACAAGAAGCTGTTGATGCCTTAATTGATAATGGTCGTCGTTCTAAACCAATTACTGGTGCTGGTGGACGTGCGTTAAAATCATTAAGCCATACATTAAAAGGTAAACAAGGACGTTTCCGTCAAAACTTATTAGGTAAACGTGTTGACTATTCAGGACGTTCAGTTATCGCTGTAGGACCAGACTTAAAAATGTATCAATGTGGTATTCCACGTGAAATGGCATTAAGCTTATTTAAACCATTTGTTATCCATGGTTTAGTTGATCAAGAAATTGCTACAAATATTAAAGCAGCTGAAAGATTAATTGATAAAATGGATGATAAAATTTGGCCAATCGTTGAAGAAGTTATCAAAGCACATCCAGTATTATTAAACCGTGCGCCAACTCTTCATAGATTAGGTATCCAAGCATTCGAACCTAAATTAGTAGAAGGGCGTGCTATTCGTCTTCACCCATTAGTAACTCCAGCGTTCAATGCCGATTTCGATGGGGACCAAATGGCTGTCCATGTACCATTAGGTGAAGAAGCAATTCAAGAAGCAAGACAATTAATGTTAGGATCAACAAATATCTTAGGTCCTAAAGATGGTAAACCTATCGTTACTCCATCCCAAGACATGGTGTTAGGTAACTACTACTTAACATTAGAAGATGTTGGAGCAATTGGTGAAGGTACTGTCTTTGCTGATAGAAATGAAGTTGATCATGCATATTTTGCTAAAACTGTAAATCTTCATACAAGAGTTGCTATTAAAGCATCTGCATTACACAATGCAACATTTACAGAAGCTCAAAATAACAGTTATTTAATTACTACTGTAGGTAAAATTTTCTTTAATGATATCTTTGATGGACAATTCCCATTTATCAATGAACCAGGTAAAGAAAACTTATCTGGAACACCTGATAGATACTTTGTTCCAATGGGAACTGATATTAAAGCACATATTGCTGCTCAACAACCAGTTAAACCATTAGGTAAAAAAGCATTAGGAAGCATCATTGATGAAGTGTTCAAACAATCTGCATTAACTGATACAAGTTTAATGCTTGATAAGTTAAAAGACCAAGGATTTAAATATTCAACAATCGCTGGTATTACAGTATCTGCTTATGATATCCAAGTGCCACAAGCTAAATTTGAAATCTTTGATAAAGCAGATCAAAAACTTGAACAAATTAAAACTTTCTATAATAAAGGTAAATTAACTGAAGCAGAAAGATATCAAAGCGTAATCAAATTATGGACTGGTGTTAAAGATGAAGTCCAAGAAGTCGTTCGTCAAGAGTTCGAAGCTGATGATCGTAACCCAATCTTCATCATGTCTGATTCAGGTGCCCGTGGATCACTTTCTAACTTCACTCAGTTAGTAGGTATGCGTGGATTGATGTCAAATCCAAAAGGGGAAACAATCGAGTTACCAATCAAGTCCGCCTTCCGTGAAGGTTTAACAGCATCAGAATTCTTTATTTCAACACACGGTGCCCGTAAAGGTTCTACAGATACTGCCTTAAAGACTGCCGATTCAGGTTACTTAACAAGACGTTTAGTAGACGTTGCTCAAGAAGTTATTATTTCTGAAGAAGATTGTGGAACAGATAGAGGATTCGTTGTTACTGAATTATACAATACAGATGACAATACTGTAATTGTTCCATTATATGACCGTTTAGTTGGTCGTTATTCACAAAAAGATGTTTACCATCCAGAAACTAAAGAATTATTAGTTGCTGCAGGTGAAATCTTTACTGAACAAAACGCTAAAGTTGTTTGTGATGCAGGTATTAAAGAAGTTGAAATTCGTTCAGTTCTTGGCTGCGTTGCTAAAGGCGGAGTTTGTAAAAAATGTTATGGTCGTAACTTAGCAACAGGTAATGTTGTTGAATTGGGTGAAGCTGTTGGGGTTATGGCTGCACAGTCAATCGGTGAACCAGGTACTCAGTTAACAATGCGTACTTTCCATGATGGTGGGGTTGCCGGTGGTGCCGATATCACTCAAGGGTTACCTCGTATTCAAGAATTATTTGAAGCACGTAATCCAAAAGCTAAATCAATTATTTCTGAAATTGATGGTGAAGTATCAAATATTATTGATAATGCAGGAAGAATGGAAGTTGTTGTTTCTAACGATTTAGAAACAAGAAGTTACTTAACTCCATATGGTGCAAAATTAAGAGTTAATGTTGGTGATGAAGTACGTATTGGTGATAAAATCACTAAAGGTTCTATTGATCCAAAAGAATTACTAAATGTAGCTGATACAGAAGCTGTTGAAAATTATATTATTAAAGAAGTTCAAAAAGTATATCGTATTCAAGGTATCGAAATTTCTGATAAACATATCGAAATTATCGTAAGACAAATGTTGAAGAAAATTAGAATTGTTGAAGGTGGAGATACTGGAACACTTCCTGGAACACATGTTAATGTAACTCAATTTACTGAATTAAATAGAGAAGCATTAAAAGAAGGAAAACATCCAGCTGTTGGTAGACCAATCTTATTAGGTATTACTAAAGCATCTCTTGAAACTGATTCATTCTTATCTGCAGCATCATTCCAAGAAACTACTAAGATCTTAACTGATGCATCAATTAAAGGTAAGAAAGATATGTTAAAAGGATTAAAAGAAAATGTATTAATTGGTAAATTATTACCAGCTGGTACAGGATTTAGAGGTCCTTTAAAATCACCTGAAACATTAGCAAAAGAAGCTGAAGAAGCAAAAGCAGCTGAACTTGCTAAATATGATTTATTAGATGATAATCATGAAAATCTTGGAGATCAAATATAAAAAAATAGGCTTAGGCCTATTTTTTTTATATTTTTTAATTTTTTTGTTGACATTATCATTTTAATACTATAATATATTGTCAGTGCCCTGATTGGGTGCAATATTTATTGATTAAATATGAAACACCCGGTATTGTGTGTTATCAAGAAAGGAGAAAGAAATGCCTACAATTAACCAATTAGTAAGACAAGGTCGTACTGATAAAACAACAAAATCAAATTCACCTGCTTTAAATAGAGGTTATAACTCATTAGCTAAAAAAGCTACATCAACTAAATCACCTCAAAAGCGTGGTGTGTGTACTCGTGTTGCTACTATGACACCTAAAAAACCTAACTCGGCTTTACGTAAATATGCCCGTGTTAGATTATCAAATGGTATGGAAGTAACTGCATATATTCCAGGAATTGGACATAACTTACAAGAACATAGTGTTGTTTTAATTCGTGGTGGTCGTGTTAAAGACTTACCAGGGGTTCGTTACCATATTATCCGTGGTACAATGGACTGTGCTGGAGTTAACGATCGTAAACAAGCACGTTCTAAATACGGTGCTAAAAAACCAAAAGCTTAATTAATACTTATAGGAGGAAATATATATGTCAAGAAAAGGACGAGTTGCTAAAAGAGACGTTCTACCTGATCCAGTGTATAACTCTAAAACTATTTCTAAACTTATCAACAACATTATGTTAGATGGTAAAAAAGGTGTTGCACAAAACATCTTATATGATGCGTTTAAAAAAGTAGAAGAAAAAACTGGAAACCCAGCTATGGAAGTCTTTGATCAAGCAATTAACAATATTATGCCAGTTCTTGAACTTAAAGTAAGACGTATTGGTGGGGCTAACTACCAAGTACCAGTTGAAGTTTCTTCAGAAAGAAGAATGACTTTAGGTTTAAGATGGTTAGTAAACTATTCTCGTTTAAGAAACGAAAAAACTATGGTTGATCGTTTAGCAAACGAAATTATTGATGCTTCAAACGGAACAGGTGCTTCTGTTAAGAAGAAAGAAGATACTCATAAAATGGCTGAAGCTAATAAAGCATTCGCTCATTTCCGTTGGTAATATAACGGCTAAAATTTTGAAGGGAGAAAACAAATGGCTCGTGAATTTTCGTTAGAAAAGACTCGTAATATCGGAATCATGGCTCATATTGATGCTGGTAAAACAACAACAACTGAACGTGTCCTTTATTACACTGGTAAAATCCACAAAATTGGTGAAACTCACGAAGGTGCTTCACAAATGGACTGGATGGAACAAGAACAAGAACGTGGAATCACAATCACTTCAGCAGCTACAACTGCGCAATGGAACGGATATCGTGTAAATATTATCGATACACCGGGCCATGTAGACTTTACGGTCGAAGTAGAACGTTCTTTACGTGTATTAGATGGTGCTGTAACTGTATTAGATGCAAAAGCTGGTGTAGAACCACAAACTGAAACAGTTTGGCGTCAAGCTACTACTTATGGTGTACCTCGTATTGTATTCGCTAATAAAATGGATGCAACAGGTGCAGATTTCATTATGTCATTAGAATCTTTAGAAAAGAGATTAGGAGTACAAGGTGTTGCAATTCAATTACCTATCGGTGCTGAAGATACTTTCGAAGGAATCATTGACTTAATTAAAATGAAAGCTATCTATTTTGAAGGGGCTAAAGGTGAAAATGTAGTTTACAAAGAAATTCCTGAAGAATATATGGCTCAAGCTGAAGAATACCGTGCTAAAATGTTAGATCAAGCAGCTACTTATGATGATGATCTATTAATGAAAGTTTTAGAAGGTGAAGAAATTTCTGAAGAAGAAATTAAAGCAGCAATCCGTAAAGGAACATTAGCTGTAGAATTATTCCCTGTATTATGCGGTTCAGCTTACAAAGATAAAGGTGTTCAACCAATGTTAGATGCAGTAATTGATTTCTTACCTGCACCAACTGACATTCCTTCAATTAAAGGTACTGATGAAGATGGTAATGAAGTAGAAAGACATGCATCAGATGATGAACCTTTCTCAGCATTAGCATTCAAAATCATGGCTGACCCATTCGTAGGAAAATTAACTTTCTTCCGTGTATATTCAGGTACATGTCAATCAGGAAGTTATGTATTAAACTCTACAAAAGATAAAAAAGAACGTTTAGGTCGTATTCTTCAAATGCATGCGAACAAACGTAATGAAATTGATGAAGTTTACGCTGGAGATATCGCTGCAGCTGTAGGTTTCAAAAACACAACAACTGGGGATACTATCTGTGACGAAAAGAATTTCGTTATCCTTGAAAAAATGGAATTCCCTGAACCAGTTATCCAATTAGCTATCGAACCAAAAACTAAACAAGATCAAGATAAGTTAAGTAATGGTTTAATTAAATTAGCTGAAGAAGATCCAACATTCAAAACATTTACTAACCCTGAAACTGGAGATACAGTTATCGCTGGTATGGGTGAATTACACTTAGACGTAATCGTTGACCGTTTAAAAAGAGAATTCAAAGTAGAAGCTAACGTTGGTGCTCCACAAGTTGCTTACCGTGAAACAATCACTCAAGCAGCTGAATGTGAAGGTAAATATGTAAAACAATCTGGTGGTCGTGGACAATACGGTCACGTATGGATCAAATTTGAACCTAATGAAGGTAAAGGATTTGAATTCGTTGATGCTATCGTTGGTGGGGCTGTCCCAAGAGAATATATCAACTCAGTAAAAGTAGGTCTTGAAGATGCACTTGAAACTGGTATGATTGCTGGATACCCTGTATTAGACGTAAAAGCTACATTATTTGATGGTTCTTACCATGATGTCGATTCATCAGAAATGGCATATAAAGTAGCTGCAAGTTTAGCACTTAAAAATGCTGCTAAAAAATGTGGTCCTGTATTATTAGAACCAATTATGGCAGTAGAAGTAACTGCTCCTTCTGAATATTTAGGTAGCGTTATGGGTGATATTTCATCTAGACGTGGTATGATTGAAGGACAAGAAGAAAGAGGAAATGCTGTTTCAGTTCAAGCATCTGTACCATTATCAGAAATGTTCGGATACGCAACTGATTTAAGATCATTTACTCAAGGTCGTGGAAACTATACAATGCAATTTGATAGATACGAAGCTGCACCTAAATCAATTAGAGAAGAAATCATCAAGAAAAATGGTGGAAATGTATAATCTACATTAAAATCAAATAAATATTGATTTTTTCGAACAAATAAACTAGAATGTTTATTGTAAAAAATTAAAAAAATAGGAGGAACCTTAACAATGGCTAAGGAAAAATTTGACCGCTCTAAAGCGCACGTAAATATCGGAACTATTGGTCACGTTGACCATGGTAAAACAACTTTAACAGCTGCAATCACTACTTGTCTTGCTAAAAAAGGACAAGCTGCTGCAATGGATTATGCTTCAATCGATGCTGCTCCAGAAGAAAAAGAACGTGGTATCACAATCAACACTGCACACGTAGAATATCAAACTGAAACTCGTCACTATGCACACGTTGACTGTCCAGGTCATGCTGACTACATTAAAAACATGATCACTGGTGCTGCACAAATGGATGGTGCTATCTTAGTAGTTGCTGCTACTGATGGACCAATGCCACAAACAAGAGAACACATCTTATTATCTCGTCAAGTAGGTGTTCCATACATCATCGTATTCTTAAATAAATGCGATATGGTTGATGACGAAGAATTAATCGACTTAGTAGAAATGGAAGTTCGTGAATTATTAAATGAATATGACTTCCCAGGTGATGATACTCCAGTAATCAGAGGATCAGCATTAAAAGCATTAGAAGGAGATCCTCAATGGACTCCAGCTATCGACGAATTAATGGAAGCTGTAGATACTTATATCCCAACTCCAACTAGAGACGTTGATAAACCATTCTTAATGCCAGTAGAAGACGTTTTCACAATCACTGGACGTGGAACTGTTGCTACAGGTAGAGTAGAACGTGGACAATTAAACTTAAATGACGAATTAGAAATCGTTGGTATCAAAGAAACTCAAAAAACAGTTGCTACTGGTATCGAAATGTTCAGAAAATTATTAGACTATGCTGAATCTGGAGATAACATCGGTGTATTATTACGTGGTATCAACCGTGATCAAATCCAACGTGGACAAGTATTAGCTAAACCTGGTTCAGTACATCCACATACTAAATTCAAAGGTCAAGTTTATGTATTAAGTAAAGATGAAGGTGGACGTCATACACCATTCTTCGCTAACTATAGACCACAATTCTATTTCAGAACTACTGATATTACTGGTGTAATCGAATTACCAGAAGGTACTGAAATGGTAATGCCTGGAGATACTGTAGAATTAACAGTTGAATTAATTCACCCAATCGCAATTGAACAAGGAACTAAATTCTCAATTCGTGAAGGTGGTAGAACTGTAGGTTCTGGAAACATCTCTGAAATTATTGAATAATAATTTTAACGAAAGGTCCTTCGGGACCTTTTTATATTTAAGATTTTTTTATTACCGAATATTTCTTATTTGTAGTAAATGACTTTTTGTTCAAAATAGTGCTTTATCTAACGAAAGCGCTTGAATAATAGATATGACTTTGATAAAATAATGGTGCAGATGTAAGTAGTCTGAATATTTGTTTATAGAAGGAGATAATAAAAATGGATCAACAAGAACAAATCGTAATTAACTTAATTGTTAATGCTGGTAGCGCACGTAGTTCAGCTATCGAAGCAATTCAATATGCAAAAGCTGGAGATATCGAAAAAGCTGAAGAATCTTTAGGAAACGCTAAAGAAGCAGTTAATGAAGCTCATCATTCACAAACTGAAATGATTCAAGCTGAAATTAGAGGAGAAAAAGCACCATTAAGCTTATTAATGGTACATGCTCAAGACCACTTAATGACATCATTATTATGCATTGACTTAGCTCAAGAATTCGTTGATGTTTATAAAAAAATTGGTTAATTATAAAAAGAAGCTCTAATATGTTATTTAAAAGTCTAACTTAATGTTAGGCTTCTTTTTTTATAAAAATAAGTATATCTTTGGAGCGATGATGAAAGTCTCGCTGATCAATGATGGACCAACAACGATCATCCTGGACAGTAAAGAAATCATATAGTCATAAGGCAAAGAAACGTTCTGTAAAGATCGTTTCTTTTAATCATGACAAAAAAACACAGATAAAAAACGTTGATATAAAGGCAGAAAAAGAGGGGAATAGAGAAAAAGATAAAAAAATACAGAAAAAAAGCTTTACAAAAGGGAGAGGGGATGGTAATATAAATGGGCACTCGACGAGAGAGTCAAGTGAGAGGACATTGAAAACTGAACAGGAAAGAATAAAACACAACGTCAATTAAGTTTAAGAAATAAAAAAGAGCTAAACAGACTAAGAGATTGTCTGAAAGGAATAAGACAATGGAGAGTTTGATCCTGGCTCAGGATGAACGCTGGCGGCGTGCCTAATACATGCAAGTCGAACGCTTCACTTCGGTGAAGAGTGGCGAACGGGTGAGTAATACATAAGTAACCTGGCATCTACAGGGGGATAACTGATGGAAACGTCAGCTAAGACCGCATAGGTGTAGAGATCGCATGAACTCTATATGAAAAGTGCTACGGGACTGGTAGATGATGGACTTATGGCGCATTAGCTGGTTGGTAGGGTAACGGCCTACCAAGGCGACGATGCGTAGCCGACCTGAGAGGGTGACCGGCCACACTGGGACTGAGACACGGCCCAGACTCCTACGGGAGGCAGCAGTAGGGAATTTTCGGCAATGGGGGAAACCCTGACCGAGCAACGCCGCGTGAAGGAAGAAGTAATTCGTTATGTAAACTTCTGTCATAGAGGAAGAACGGTGGATATAGGGAATGATATCCAAGTGACGGTACTCTATAAGAAAGCCACGGCTAACTACGTGCCAGCAGCCGCGGTAATACGTAGGTGGCGAGCGTTATCCGGAATTATTGGGCGTAAAGAGGGAGCAGGCGGCACTAAGGGTCTGTGGTGAAAGATCGAAGCTTAACTTCGGTAAGCCATGGAAACCGTAGAGCTAGAGTGTGTGAGAGGATCGTGGAATTCCATGTGTAGCGGTGAAATGCGTAGATATATGGAGGAACACCAGTGGCGAAGGCGACGATCTGGCGCATAACTGACGCTCAGTCCCGAAAGCGTGGGGAGCAAATAGGATTAGATACCCTAGTAGTCCACGCCGTAAACGATGAGTACTAAGTGTTGGGAGTCAAATCTCAGTGCTGCAGTTAACGCAATAAGTACTCCGCCTGAGTAGTACGTTCGCAAGAATGAAACTCAAAGGAATTGACGGGGGCCCGCACAAGCGGTGGAGCATGTGGTTTAATTCGAAGCAACGCGAAGAACCTTACCAGGTCTTGACATCGATCTAAAGGCTCCAGAGATGGAGAGATAGCTATAGAGAAGACAGGTGGTGCATGGTTGTCGTCAGCTCGTGTCGTGAGATGTTGGGTTAAGTCCCGCAACGAGCGCAACCCCTGTTGCCAGTTGCCAGCATTAAGTTGGGGACTCTGGCGAGACTGCCGGTGACAAGCCGGAGGAAGGCGGGGATGACGTCAAATCATCATGCCCCTTATGACCTGGGCTACACACGTGCTACAATGGACAGAGCAGAGGGAAGCGAAGCCGCGAGGTGGAGCGAAACCCATAAAACTGTTCTCAGTTCGGACTGCAGTCTGCAACTCGACTGCACGAAGATGGAATCGCTAGTAATCGCGAATCAGCATGTCGCGGTGAATACGTTCTCGGGCCTTGTACACACCGCCCGTCACACCATGAGAGTCGGTAACACCCGAAGCCGGTGGCCTAACCGCAAGGAAGGAGCTGTCTAAGGTGGGACTGATGATTGGGGTGAAGTCGTAACAAGGTATCCCTACGGGAACGTGGGGATGGATCACCTCCTTTCTAGGGAGAGAAAGTTGTGCTTTCTTGTTTGGTTTTGAATGTCCATGACATTCAAGAGGACATTGAAAACTGGATAGTAGTAAAAAAAATTGCGAAAACGATAAAGAAGAGATTAGACATTAAAGAAAAAATAAGGTCTAGTACGAAAAGTCGAAAGTAACTAAGATTTTACAGCAAGTGTAAACGAAAAAAAGTTCAAGCAAGCAAACCTAGAAGGTAAAGCAAGAAAGGGCGTATGGGGAATGCCTAGGCACACTCCGGCGAAGAAGGACGCAGCAAACAGCGAAATGCGACGGTGAGCGGTAAGCACGTGAAGAGCCGTCGATATCCGAATGGGGGAACCCACACGGAGTCATATCCGTGTATCACATGTCGAATACATAGACATGATGAGGCGAGACGCAGGGAACTGAAACATCTAAGTACCTGCAGGAAGAGAAAATAAGAATGATTTTCTGAGTAGCGGCGAGCGAAAGGGAAAGAGCCCAAACCGATCTGAGGATCGGGGTAGTAGGATCATTGAGAAATCAAACAGAGGATCATAGAGGAATCACATGGGAAGGTGAGCGAGAGAGGGTGAGAGCCCCGTACTCGAAATGAGAGACTGGAGAGAGATGACACCTGAGTAGGGCGGGACACGAGAAATCCTGTCTGAATCAGCCGGGACCATCCGGCAAGGCTAAATACGAGAGAGTGACCGATAGTGAACCAGTACCGTGAGGGAAAGGTGAAAAGAACCCCGGGAGGGGAGTGAAAGAGAACCTGAAACCATATGCCTACAAGAAGTCAGAGCCCGTTAAAGGGTGATGGCGTGCCTTTTGTAGAATGAACCGGCGAGTTACTGTATGGAGCGAGGTTAAGCAGGATATGCGGAGCCGAAGCGAAAGCGAGTCTTAAGAGGGCGCGAGTTGCATGCAGTAGACCCGAAACCGGGTGATCTAGCCATGACCAGGTTGAAGTTGGGGTAAAACCCGATGGAGGACCGAACCGACCCCCGTTGAAACGTTGGCGGATGAGTTGTGGCTAGGGGTGAAATTCCAATCGAACCCGGAGATAGCTGGTTCTCCCCGAAATAGCTTTAGGGCTAGCGTCGAGAGAAGAGTTGCGTGAAGGTAGAGCACTGAATATGTGATGGCCCCATCTCGGGGTACTGAGCATAATCAAACTGCGAATGTCACGCCAACATGCTCGGCAGTCAGACAGCGGGTGATAAGGTCCGTTGTCAAGAGGGAAACAGCCCAGACCATCAGCTAAGGTCCCAAAATGTATGCTAAGTGGAAAAGGATGTGGAGATGTACAGACAACTAGGAGGTTGGCTCAGAAGCAGCCATCCTTTAAAGAGTGCGTAACAGCTCACTAGTCGAATGACTCTGCGCCGATAATTTACCGGGGCTAAGCATACTACCGAAGCTATGGATCCCAAGGGATGGTAGGGGAGCGTTCCATGAACGGAGAAGTACGACCGAAAGGACGTGTGGAGATCATGGAAGAGAGAATGCCGGTGTGAGTAGCGGAACGTGGGTGAGAATCCCACGCACCGAAAACCCAAGGTTTCCAGAGGAAGGTTCGTCCGCTCTGGGTAAGTCGGGACCTAAGGCGAGGCCGAAAGGCGTAGTCGATGGACAACAGGTAGAGATTCCTGTACCCGTATATATGTGAAGGAATGACGGAGAGAGGAAGCTGCAGCCAGCGGCTGGAAGAGCTGGTGCAAGCGAGATATCGGGATGGCAGGCAAATCCACCATCCGAAACGAGAAGGCGTGAAGCGTACGGAAAGCTACGGCGAGTACGGAAGGCAGTGGAGGAACTTCCAAGAAAAGTTTCTAACGTTAAGTATATATGGCCCGTACCGAAAATGGACACACATGGGTGAGGAGAGAATCCTAAGGTGAGCGAGAGAACTATAGCTAAGGAACTCTGCAAAATGACTCCGTAACTTAGGGAGAAGGAGTGCTCATAGAGATATGAGCCGCAGTGAAACGGCCCAAGCGACTGTTTACCAAAAACACAGCTCTCTGCTAAGCCGCAAGGCGAAGTATAGGGGGTGACGCCTGCCCGGTGCTGGAAGGTTAAGGGGAGGGGTTAACGCAAGTGAAGCCCTGAACTGAAGCCCCAGTAAACGGCGGCCGTAACTATAACGGTCCTAAGGTAGCGAAATTCCTTGTCAGGTAAGTTCTGACCCGCACGAAAGGCGTAACGATTTGGGCGCTGTCTCAGCTGTAGACTCGGTGAAGTCTTAGTACCTGTGAAGATGCAGGTTACCCGCGACTAGACGGAAAGACCCCATGGAGCTTCACTGCAGGTTGATATTGGGATTTGATGCAGCATGTACAGGATAGGTAGGAGGCAAAGAGATGGATACGCCAGTATTCAAGGAGCCGCTGTTGGGATACTACCCCTGTTGTATTGGATTTCTAACCGGACGACGTAGAGCCGTTGACGGGACAGTGTCAGTCGGGCAGTTTGACTGGGGCGGTCGCCTCCCAAAGAGTAACGGAGGCGCCCAAAGATACCCTCAGCTTGGATGGAAACCAAGCGCAGAGTGCAAAGGCAAAAGGGTGTTTGACTGCGAGACCCACAAGTCGAGCAGGGACGAAAGTCGGGCTTAGTGATCCGGCGGTGCTGAATGGAAAGGCCGTCGCTCAACGGATAAAAGCTACCCTGGGGATAACAGGCTGATCTCCCCCAAGAGTTCACATCGACGGGGAGGTTTGGCACCTCGATGTCGGCTCATCGCATCCTGGAGCTGAAGTCGGTTCCAAGGGTTGGGCTGTTCGCCCATTAAAGCGGTACGCGAGCTGGGTTCAGAACGTCGTGAGACAGTTCGGTCCCTATCTGTCGTGGGCGCAGGAAATTTGAGAAGAGCTGTCCTCAGTACGAGAGGACCGGGATGGACGCATCAATGGTGGACCAGTTGTCACGCCAGTGGCATAGCTGGGTAGCTAAATGCGGAAGGGATAAACGCTGAAGGCATCTAAGTGTGAAACCCACTTCAAGATGAGATTTCCCATTGCGCAAGCAAGTAAGACCCCTTAAAGACGATAAGGTAGATAGGTCAGGAGTGTAAGCATGGTGACATGTTAAGCGGACTGATACTAATAGGTCGAGGGCTTGACCGAAAAGGCAAGCGAGCTTGAAAGAAGAAAAACTACTGTCTGGTTTTGAGTGTCCTGAAGACACTTGACAAGAAGAATCTGGTAATGATAGCATGATGGACACACCTGTACCCATTCCGAACACAGAAGTTAAGCATCATCGCGGCGAAGATAGTACATTGTGCGAAAATAGCTCGTTGCCAGTTCCTTCTTTTTTTTATGTTTTTACATGATCGTTGACAGGTCATACCCTTGTGGTATGGCTTTTTTAGTATGTATTTGATCATTGATATTAAATATTCTATTTTTTATAGTGATCAAATGTAAGTATTGATATATTTTTTATTGATTATTTAATTTAAAGATAACTTGCTTTAATAACTATCCATTTAAGAATGATTATTTTTATTAAATAATCAAAGCTAAAAGTTCAAAATTAGTATCTATTCTATTAATAAGATGGTTATTTATCCAAAATTATTTCTTTGTAAATTTTTTTATAAAAAAATAAAAAAAAGTATTGCATTATGGACATAATTATCATATAATACCCATGTTGATGTCACGTAGAAGTGCGAGGTTGCTGAAACACCGAAAAGCGTTGTCATGAAACGGCATGTTTCAGGTAATTCGTAACGAGTGAATCAAATCCTATAAGAATTTGAAAGGAGAGAATATCATGGCAAATAATAAAATCAGAATTAGATTAAAATCATTTGATCATAAAATTCTAGATGCGTCAGCAGAAAAAATTATTTCTTCTGCAAAAAAATCAGGTGCTCAAGTAGTTGGTCCAGTACCATTACCTACTGAAAAGGAAGTATATACAATCCTTAGAGCTGTTCACAAATATAAAGATTCACGTGAACAATTTGAAATCAGAACTCACAAACGTTTAATCGACATTGTGAATCCTACGCCAGAAACAGTTGATGTTTTAACTAGATTAGAATTACCTAGCGGTGTAGATATTGAAATTAAATTATAAGAAAGGTAAAAGGTGTAACTCATGAAAGGAATCTTAGGTCGTAAGATTGGAATGACTCAAGTCTTCACTACTGATGGTGTTTTAATCCCAGTTACTGTTGTTGAAGCTACTGAAAACGTAGTATTACAAAAGAAAACAGTTGCAACTGATGGTTATGATGCTGTAAAAGTTGGTTTCGAAGATAAAAGAGAAAAATTAGCAAACAAAGCTGAAAAAGGAATTGCAAACAAAGCTAACACAGCTCCTAAGCGCTTCATTAAAGAATTTCGTTATGACGAAATGATGAGTTATGAAGTTGGAGATAAAATTACTGTTGATAGCTTCGTAGCTGGTGAAGTCGTAGATGTAACAGGAACTTCAAAAGGTAAAGGTTATCAAGGTGTTATTAAGAGACATGGACAACACATTGGTCCTAAAGGACATGGTTCAGGAGCTCATAGAATTGTTGGTTCAATGGGACCAATCGCTCCAAATAGAATCGCTCCAGGTAAAAAATTACCAGGACAAATGGGACATGTAACTCGTACAATTCAAAACTTAGAAGTTGTAGCAGTAGATCCAGAAAACAACTTATTATTAATCAAAGGTTCAGTACCAGGACCTAAAAAAGGTTTAGTTGTTGTTAAAACTGCTATCAAAAAAGCTGGTCAAGTAAATCCAGTACATGAATTAGTAGATTACACTCCAGAAGAAGTTGAAGAAACTGTAGTAGAAGAAGCTGTAGAAGCAGCTGCTGCAGAATAATTTGAAGAAGGAGGAAATGAGAATGCTTAACGTAAAAGTATTTAACCAAGAAGGTGCAGAAGTTAAAGACTTAGAATTAAATGAAGCAGTTTTCGGTATTGAACCACATAAACAAGCTATGTTTGATATGGTCTTATTACAAAGAGCATCTTTAAGACAAGGTACACATAAAGTTAAAAACCGTACTGAAGTTGCTGGTGGTGGAAGAAAACCATGGCGTCAAAAAGGTACAGGTAGAGCTAGACAAGGTTCAACACGTGCTCCACAATGGAGAGGTGGAGGAGTTGTCTTCGGTCCTACACCAAGAAGTTATAAATTCAAATTAAACCGTAAAGTTAGAAGATTAGCTTTAAAATCAGCATTATCTTCAAAAGTTCAAGATAATGAATTTACAGCAATCGATGGAATTTCATTCGAAGCTCCAAAAACTAAACAAATGGTTAAAGTATTAGAAAACTTAAATGCTCCAGTAAAAACATTAATCGTTGTTGATGAAATCACATTAAATGTTGAAAAATCAGCAAGCAATATTCCAGGAGTTAAGTTATTAGATGCTAAACATGTTAATGTTTATGATATCTTAAACAGCGATAAGTTAATTATGACTGAAGCTGCAATTAAAGCTGTTGAGGAGGTATTAGCATAATGGCACACATGACAGATGTATTAAAAAAACCAGTACTTACTGAAAAGTCATTAGCTCTTCAAACTGAAGAAAATAAATATACATTCGATGTAGATTTAGACGCTAACAAAACAGAAGTTAAAATCGCAGTTGAAAAATTATTCAATGTAAAAGTTGAAAAAGTTAACATCATGAATGTTAAACCTAAAGCTAAAAGAATGGGTAGATATGAAGGTAAAACTAACAAAAGAAGAAAAGCTATCGTTAAATTAGCTGAAGGAAATTCAATCAATTATTTTGATGAAGATTAATTGATAAAATATTGGAATAACTCGTTCCAGATAAGAAAAACAGGAGGAAACTAAAGATGGCAATTAAAACATATAAGCCAGTGACAAACGGTCGTCGTAATATGACTTCATTAACTTATGAAGAAATTACAACTAATAAACCTGAAAAATCTTTAGTTGCAAAAAAATCTAAAAACGGTGGACGTAACAACCAAGGTGTGATCACAACTCGTCATCATGGTGGTGGACACAAACAAAAATACCGTATTATCGATTTCAAAAGAAATAAAGATAATATCCCAGGTAAAGTTGCAACTATTGAATATGATCCAAATAGATCAGCAAACATCGCATTAATTAACTATGTAGATGGTGAAAAAAGATATATTTTAGCTCCAAAAGGGTTAGAAGTAGGAATGGAAATCATTTCTGGTGAAGAAGCAGATATCAAAGTTGGTAATGCATTACCAATGGGGAATATGCCAGAAGGTACTGTAATTCACAATATTGAAATGCAACCTGGAAAAGGTGGACAAATCGCAAGATCTGCTGGTGTGTCTGCTCAAATTTTAGGTAAAGAAGGAAAATATGTAACTGTAAGACTTGCATCTGGTGAAGTTAGAAAATTATTATCAGTATGTAGAGCTACAGTTGGTGTAGTAGGAAATGAAGATCATGGTTTAGTAAACTATGGTAAAGCAGGACGTATGAGATGGAAAGGTGTTAGACCTACAGTTCGTGGTTCTGTAATGAACCCTAATGATCACCCTCATGGTGGTGGGGAAGGTAGAACTTCTATCGGACGTAAAGCACCAATGACTCCTTGGGGTAAAAAAGCTATGGGTGTTAAAACTAGAAAGAACAAAAAAGCTTCGACTAAATTAATCGTACGTCGTCGCAATGGTAAATAATAAGGAGGAAAGAAAAAATGGCACGTAGTTTAAAAAAGGGACCATTTGTTGATGCTCATTTAATGAAAAAAGTAGAAGCGTTAAATGAATCAGGTAAAAAAGAAGTTATCAAAACTTGGTCAAGACGTTCAACAATCTTCCCTCAATTTATCGAACATACATTTGCAGTATATAACGGAAAAGAACATATTCCTGTTTACGTTACTGAAGACATGGTTGGTCATAAATTAGGAGAATTCGCTCCAACTAGAACTTTCCATGGTCATGATGCTGACGATAAAAAAGGAAAGAAATAGAGAGGAGAATAGAACATGGAAGCAAAAGCAGTAGCTAAAACAATTCGTGTATCACCTCAAAAAGCAAGATTAGTAGTTGATTTAGTAAGAGGTAAAACAGTTAAAGAAGCACTTGGTATCTTAGAATATACTAATAAAGCTGCTTCTCCTGCAATCTCAAAAGTTGTTAAATCTGCAGCTCAAAATGCAGTATACAACAATGATGCAGATGCAGAAAAATTATATGTTAAAGCAATCTTCGTTGATGAAGGTCCAATTTTAAAAAGATTCGCTGCAAGAGCTAAAGGTAGCGGAACAAGAATTTTAAAAAGAACATGCCACATTACTTGTGTGGTTGATGAAAGATAGGAGGTACTAGAATGGGTCAAAAAGTAAGTCCAGTAGGTTTACGTGTTGGTGTTAACCGTAATTGGGATTCAAGATGGTACGCAAATGATCAAGATTTCGCTGGTTTATTACATGAAGATATTAAAGTTCGTGATTATATTCTTAAAAAACTTAAAACAGCTTCAGTAGCAAAAGTTGAAATCGAAAGATCAAAAAATCGTGTAACAATTTTTGTTCACACATCTAGACCTGGTGTAGTTATCGGTAAAGATGGTGAAGCAGTTGATGCTTTAAGAAAAGAAGTATCTAAATTAGTAAGTAGTAAACAAGTTTTCATTAACATTGTTGAAATTAAAAATCCAGATGTTGTTGCTCAATTAGTAGCAAACAATATTGCAGAACAATTAGAAAATCGTGCATCTTTTAGAACTGTTCAAAAACGTGCTATTCAAAGAGCAATGAGAGCTGGAGCTAAAGGAATTAAAACTAATGTTTCAGGACGTTTAGGTGGAGCTGATATGGCTCGTGCTGAAGGTTACTCTGAAGGGAATGTCCCTCTTCATACTTTAAGAGCTGATATCGATTATGCGACTGCAGAAGCAGATACAACTTATGGTAAATTAGGAGTTAAAGTTTGGATTTGTAAGGGAGAAATCCTTCCTGAAAAAAAGAAAGGGGATAAATAATCATGTTGATGCCTAAAAGAACAAAATACAGAAGACCTCACCGTGTTAGCTACGAAGGTAGAACTAAAGGTGGAGACAAAGTATCATTTGGTGAATTTGGTTTAGTAGCAACTGAAGGTGCTTGGATTACTTCTCGTCAAATTGAAGCAGCACGTATTGCCATCAACCGTTATATGAACCGTGGTGGTAAAGTATGGATTAGAATTTTCCCTCATTTAGCTAAAACTAAAAAACCATTAGAAGTACGTATGGGATCAGGTAAAGGTTCTCCAGAAGAATGGGTAGCAGTAGTTAAAACTGGTAGAGTATTATTTGAAGTTGCTGGTTTAGATGAAGCTACATTAAGAGAAGCTTTAAGACTTGCATCTCATAAATTACCTATTAAATGTAAAATCATTGGAAAGGGTGAATAGTTATGACAGCGCAAGAAATTAGAGAATTAGATACTGAAGCTTTATTAGCTAAAGTTGAAGAATACAAAAAAGAGCTTTTTGGATTAAGATTCCAACAAGCTACAGGACAATTAGAAAACACTGCACGTATTAGACAAGTTCGTAAAACAATCGCTCGTATTAAAACAGTGATTAGAGAAAGAGAATTAAACCAATAGGAGGAGATACAAATGGAAAGAAATAATCGTAAAGTTTATACTGGTACAGTTGTATCTACTAAAATGGATAAAACTATTACAGTGCTAGTTGAAACACATGTAAAACATAAGTTATATGGTAAACGTATGAAATCATCTACAAAATTTCATGCACATGATGAAAATAACACTGCTCAAGTTGGAGATACAGTTAAAATCATGTCAACAAGACCATTATCTGCTACAAAACGTTTCCGTTTAGTAGAAATCGTAAAAAAAGCAGAAACAGTTTAATAAACTCTAAAAGGAGGTAACCGGAATGATTCAAAACGAAAGTAGACTTAAAGTTGCTGATAATACTGGTGCTAAAGAAGTATTAGTAATTCGTAACTTAGGTGGGTCAAATAGAAAAACAAGTAGTATTGGAGATGTTGTTGTAGCAACAGTTAAACAAGCAGCTCCAAATGGTACTGTTAAAAAAGGTGAAGTAGTAAAAGCTGTTATCGTTAGAACTAAATATGCTGTAGGACGTGAAAACGGATCTTACATCAAATTTGATGATAACGCTTGTGTTATTATCAAAGATGACAAGTCTCCAAGAGGGACTCGTATCTTTGGACCAGTTGCAAGAGAGTTAAGAGATGCTGATTTCATGAAAATCGTATCATTAGCTCCAGAAGTATTATAAGGAGGCGTGGCACATGAAAATCCGTGTTGGTGATACTGTTGTAGTTATCGCAGGTAAAGATAAAGGTAAGACAGGTGAAGTGTTACAAGTTCTTGCTAAAGAAGAAAGAGTAATCGTTGAAGGAGTAAACATGGTAACAAAACATGTTAAACCTTCACAAGCTGATCCTGAAGGTGGAATCGTTAACAAAGAAGCTCCAATTCATGTTTCTAATGTTGCATTCTATGATTCAAAATCAAAATCTGCAGTTAAATTAGGATATAAAGTATCTGTAGATGAAAATGGAAAGAAAACTAAAGTACGTGTTAACAAAAAAACAGGTGCAGAAGTTGATTCTAAGAAAAAGAAATAATTGAAAGGAGATAGCAAATGAATCGTTTACAAGAACGTTATGAAAACGAAGTAGTTAAATCGTTAATGGAAAAATTCAATTATTCTTCTAAAATGCAAGCACCAAAAATCGAAAAAATCGTATTAAATATTGGTGTTGGTGATGCAGTATCTAATTCAAAATTATTAGATGATGCAGTTAATGAATTAACATTAATTACTGGTCAAAAACCAGTTGTCACTAGAGCTAAAAAATCAATTGCTGGTTTCAAATTAAGAGAAGGTCAAGCAATCGGTTGTAAAGTCACTTTACGTGGTGAAAGAATGTATGAATTTTTAGATAAATTAGTAAATGTATCTTTACCTCGTGTAAGAGATTTTAGAGGTGTATCAAATAACTCATTCGATGGAAGAGGAAATTATACTTTAGGTGTTAAAGAACAATTAATCTTCCCTGAAATTGATTTTGATAAAGTAAACAAATTAAGAGGAATGGATATCGTATTCGTAACAACAGCTAAAACTGATGAAGAAGGTCATGAGTTATTAGCTCAATTAGGAATGCCTTTCCATAAATAAGGAGGACTTAATAAATGGCTAAAACATCAATGAAAGTGAAACAACAACGTCCTCAAAAATATAAAGTACGTGAATACACACGTTGTGAACGTTGTGGTAGACCACATTCAGTAATTAGAAAGTTCAAACTTTGCAGAATTTGCTTCCGCGAATTAGCTTATAAAGGTGAAATTCCTGGTGTAAAAAAAGCAAGTTGGTAATGATAAAATAATCCGTATTGGAAGGAGGACACGCAAATGGTAATGACAGATCCAATTGCAGATATGTTAACAAGAATCCGTAACGCAAATAATACGTTAAAAGAAGAAGTAAGTATTCCTACTTCAACATTAAAAGTTGGAATCGCTGAAATCTTAAAAAATGAAGGGTTCATTAAAGGGTATAAAGTTGAAGGCGAAGGTGCTGAATCAAACATTATTATCACTTTAAAATATAGAGGAAAAGATAAAGTAATCACTGATTTAAAAAGAATTTCTAAACCAGGGTTACGTGTATATGCAAAAGTAAACGAAATTCCTAGAGTATTAAATGGTTTAGGTATTGTTATTCTATCAACTTCACAAGGTTTAATGACTGATAAAGAAGCTAGAGCTAAACAAGTTGGTGGAGAAGTATTAGCATATATCTGGTAATAAAAAAATTATACAGGAGGTATAACTGATGTCTCGTATCGGTAATAAAATTATCACTGTACCTGAAGGAGTAACTGTTGAAATCGCTGATGATAACACAGTAACAGTTACTGGATCAAAAGGGACTTTAGTGAAACAATTTTCTCCAGTAATTTCATTCAAACAAGAAGGCAATGAAATTACTGTAGTAAGAAGTAGTGAAGAAAAACATGTAAAACAATTACATGGTACAACAAGAGCTTTACTTGCTAACATGATCGAAGGTGTTCATAATGGATATTCTAAAACATTAGAAATCGTTGGTATTGGATACCGTGGTCAAATGAAAGGAAATACATTAGTATTAAATATCGGTTTCTCACATCAAGTTGAAATCGAAGCTGAAGAAGGAGTTAAAGTTGAAACTCCAAATCCAAATACTATCGTAGTTTCTGGAATTGATAAAGAACGTGTTGGTCAAATGGCTGCATTAATTAGATCTAAGAAAAAACCTGAACCTTATAAAGGAAAAGGTATCAAATATAGTGATGAAAGAATCATCAGAAAAGAAGGAAAAACTGCTGGTAAGAAGTAGTCTAAGAGTAAGAAAGGAGCTATCTTTATGGCTAAATTACAATCTCGTAATGATGTACGTTTAAAACGTCATGCTAGAGTTCGTAGAAAAATTAGTGGAACTCCAGAATGTCCACGTTTAAATGTTTTCCGTTCAAATGCTCATATTCACGCTCAAATTATTGATGATGTCAATGGTGTTACATTAGTTAGCGCATCAAGCGTTGAAATGAAATTAGAAAACGGTGGAAACATTGCTGCTGCAACTGCAGTAGGTAAAGAAATTGCAGAAAGAGCAATTGCAAAAGAAATTAAAAATGTAGTATTTGATCGTGGTGGATATATTTATCATGGTCGTGTAAAAGCATTAGCAGAAGCTGCTAGAGAAGCTGGATTAGAATTCTAGAAGGAGGTCAATATGGAACAACGTAAACCAAGAACTAACAATGGTGAAAGAAAACCAAGAAGAAATGGTCAAAGAAGAGCACCAAGAAGAGAAGAAAAAGAATTTGAAGAACGTGTTGTTACTATTAACCGTGTAACAAAAGTAGTAAAAGGTGGACGTAGAATGCGTTTTGCTGCTTTAGTTGTTATTGGAGATAGAAAAGGTAGAGTTGGATTTGGTACTGGTAAAGCTAACGAAGTACCTGATGCAATCAGAAAAGCATGTGAAAATGCTAAACGTAATGTTATCAAAGTACCTTCTGTACATGGTACTATTCCTCATGAAGTAAACGGTGTTTACGGATCAGGAAATGTATTTATTAAACCAGCATCTCAAGGTACTGGAATCATCGCTGGTGGACCAGTTCGTGCTGTTGTCGAATTAGCTGGTTACCGTGATATCTTATCTAAATGTATTGGTTCTAGAACACCAATCAACATGGTAAGAGCAACAATGCAAGGATTAGCTTCATTAAAAACAGTTAATGAAGTTGCTGAATTAAGAGAAAAAACTGTTGATGAAATTTTTGGATAGGAGGCAAACAAAATGGCAAAAGTAAGTATTACACTTAAAAAGAGTCCAATTGGTTGCTTACCAAATCAAAGAAAGACTCTTAAAGCTTTAGGTTTAACTAAAATTAATAAAACTGTTGAATTAGAAAATAACCCTACTACTCAAGGTATGATTAGAGTAGTTGGACACCTAGTAACAGTTGAAGAAAAATAATAGGAGGTGTAACAATGAAACTTCACGAATTACAATATACTGAAGGTGCTCGTAAAGCAAGAAAACGTGTTGGACGTGGTACGAGTTCAGGAAATGGTAAAACAGCAGGTAGAGGTCAAAAAGGTCAAGGAGCTAGATCTGGTGGAGGTAAAAAACCAGGATTCGAAGGTGGACAAACTCCATTATTCATGCGTTTACCTAAAAGAGGATTTACAAACTATACTCGTAAAGAATATGCTATCGTAAATCTTGAAACTTTAAATAAATTTGAAGATGGTGCAACAGTTAATGCTGCTGCGTTAAAAGAAGCAGGAATCATCAAAAAAGAATTAGATGGTGTTAAAGTATTAGGAAATGGTGCTATTGAAAAGAAATTAACTGTTCAAGCTGCTAAATTCTCTAAATCAGCTGTTGCCGCAATTGAAGCTGCAGGTGGAAAAACTGAGGTGATTTAAGATGTTAACTTTTTTGAAGAATGTATTCAAAAAGGGTGAACTTCGTCGAAAAGTCATTTTCACACTTGGAATTTTATTCGTGTACCGTTTAGGTGCAGGAATTACAATTCCAGGTGTTAATGTAGGTTCATTAAGTAGTAGTGATGCTACAAATGGAATTTTCGGAATCATGAATTTACTTGGTGGAGGTACCTTGGAAAGATTTTCTCTTTTCGCTTTAGGTGTTTCACCATACATTACATCATCTATTATAATTGAATTATTATCGATGGATGTTATTCCAGCGTTAACACGCTGGCGTAAAGAAGGTAACACAGGTAAGAAGAAAAAAGACCGTGTTACTCGTGTATTAACTTTATTATTAGCTGCGTTACAAGGTGGAGTTTTAACTTATGCCTTTGATACAAGTTATAATATATTAGTTGATACTTCAATCTGGTCATATATTTATGTAGTGCTCATTATGATGGCTGGAAGTATGTTAGCTATTTGGTTAGGTGATCAAATTACTCAAAAAGGAATTGGTAATGGTGTTTCATTACTAATCTTTACAGGAATTGTTTCAAACTTACCAAATGCATTCTTAACAACTTATAATAACCTCGTCACTTATGATAGTGGAATGTGGTTAGATATTGCTTGGTATGTATTATTTGTTGTGGTTTATCTTTCAATTGTAGTCTTTGTAGTATTTACTGAAGGCGCAATAAGAAAAATCCCAGTCAATTATGCATCTAGTACAAGTGTAACAATGAGAGCTAGGGAACAAACACATATGCCTATTAAAATTAATAGTTCAGGTGTTTTACCAGTAATCTTTGCTTCTTCAGTACTAGCAGCACCAAGAACAATAGTAAGTTTCATGAAAGCATCTAGTACAACTAAGATGATAAATACTATATTTAATTATCAAGAACCTGTTGGTTTCTGTTTATATATTTTAATGATTATAGGATTTACTTTCTTTTATTCAAACTTACAAATTGATGCTGAAAAAATTAGTGATGATTTGAAGAAAAATGGTGGATCAATACCTGGTGTAAGAACTGGTATTGAAACTAAGAACTACATTAAAAGAGTTCTTAATCAAGTAACTGTTGCTGGTTCACTTAATTTATGTATTATTGCTGCAATTCCAATTATTACTCCAATTATTTGGACACAAACTGAAAATGCAAGCCTATCACTTGGTGGTACTGGTTTGATTATCGTTACAGGAGTTGCACTTGAAACAGTAAAACAAATCAAAACATATATTACTAGAAAAGAATATCATGGTTATATTCGTAAATAATAATGATTTCTTTTATGGATTCATAAATATCTAAAGAAATAAATTAATTTTGAAGAAGCAGTTATCAAAGTTAAGAAGTTATGTTTAACGTCTTTATGATATCGATGAAAGCCTGGAGGTTTATTAATGATAATTACTAAAGATGATAGAGAAATTGAATTAATGACTGAAGCAGGTAGAATTGTTGCTTTAGTTCATGAAAAATTGAAAGAAGTTATTGTACCGGGAATAACTACTAACGAAATTGATCAAATTTGTGATAAAATAATTAGGGAACATGGTGCAACACCTTCCTTTCTACATCTTTATGGTTTTCCAAATAGTGTATGTACTTCAATTAATGAAGTTGTAGTACATGGAATACCTAGTAATAGAAAGCTAAAAGATGGAGATATTATTTCAGTTGATGTTGGAGCATGTTACAAAGGATATCATGGTGACAGTGCTTGGACTTATGCAGTAGGAAATGTAAGCAATGAAACAAAAAGACTTATGAATGTTTGTGAAAGTGCTTTATTTGCTGGATTAGAACAAGTAAAACCAGGAGTTAGACTTTCTGATATTTCACATGCAATTGAAGAATATCTTACTAAAAACGGGTGTACTACTCCTCGTGATTATACTGGTCATGGGATTGGAACAAACGTTCACGAAGATCCCGCTGTTCCTAATTACGGAGCTCCTGGGAGAGGTCCTAGATTAAAAAAGGGTATGTGTTTGGCTATTGAACCAATGGCACATTTAGGAGCAAAAGAAACAGTTACTCTTGATGATGGGTGGACTGTTATTACAAAGGATCATTCGTTAGCTGCTCATTATGAACATACAATCGTCATTACTGATGACGGTTATAGAATTCTTACAAAACTTTAATAAAAGGAGTTGAAGAACGATGGCAAAAAAAGATGACGTTATTGAAGTAGAAGCTACTGTTTTAGAAACGTTACCAAATGCAATGTTTAAAGTAGCTTTAGAAAATGGAGTGGAAATTCTTGCTCACGTTTCTGGTAAAATCCGTATGCACTACATTCGCATTTTACCGGGGGATAGAGTTACCGTTGAAATATCTCCATATGATTTAACACGTGGGCGAATTACATTTAGACATAAATAAAAAATCTTCCAAAAGGAGGTAGACAGGATGAAGGTAAGACCATCTGTAAAACCAATGTGTGATAAATGCAGAGTAATTAAAAGAAAAGGGCGCGTAATGATTATTTGCGAAAACCCAAAACATAAACAAAGACAAGGTTAGTATTTAGGAGGAAACAAAATGGCTCGTATTGCAGGTGTAGATATCCCACGTGATAAACGTGTTGTTATCTCATTAACTTATGTATATGGTATCGGTAAATCTACAGCTAAAGAAATCTTAAAAGCTACTGGTATCAGTGAAGATGTAAGAGTTAAAGATTTAACTGAAGAAGAAGTTACAAAAATCAGAAAAGAAGTTGAAAAAATTAAAGTTGAAGGTGACTTACGTAGAGAAGTTCAATTAAACATCAAACGTTTAATGGAAATCGGAAGTTACAGAGGTATGCGTCACCGTAAAGGACTTCCTGTTCGTGGTCAAAAAACTAAAACTAATGCTAGAACTCGTAAGGGTAAAGCTAGACCAATCGCAGGAAAGAAAAAATAATAGGAGGTTGAAAGGAAATGGCTAGAGTAAAACAAACACGTGGTAAAAAACGTGTAAGAAAAAATATTGCAAAAGGTGTTGCACACGTTCATTCTACTTTCAATAATACTATTGTAACAATTACTGATGAACATGGTAACGTATTAACTTGGTCAAGTGCTGGAGCATTAGGTTTCAAAGGATCAAGAAAATCAACACCATTTGCTGCACAAATGGCATCAGAAGCTGCAGCTAAAGCTTCTATGGAACATGGAGTAAAAACTGTAGATGTAAATGTAAAAGGTCCAGGACCAGGACGTGAAGCAGCAGTTAGAGCTTTACAAGCTGCTGGATTAGAAGTTACTTCAATTAATGATGTAACACCAATTCCACATAACGGTTGTCGTCCACCAAAACGTCCTCGTGGATAGTATTATTGTAGTAAATTAGAATACAAAACATTCCTATAGAGGAGGGAACATATGCATAAATTCGAAAAAGCAAACTTTAATATAGATCATTATGACGAAACTGAAAATTATGGTAAGTTCGTCATTGAACCATTAGAAAGAGGATTCGGTATTACTTTAGGTAATGCCTTAAGAAGAGTTTTACTTTCTTCTTTACCTGGTTCTGCTGTTTATGCAATCAAAGTTCAAGGAGCAATCCATGAATTTTCCGCAATTGATGGTGTCGTTGAAGATGTCACAGCAATGATTTTAAATATTAAGAAATTAGTTTTTGATGTAGACAGTGAAGACACTGCTACAATGATTATTGATGTAAAAGGTCCTGCTACTGTAACTGGTGCTGATATTCAATGTCCAGCTGAAGTCAAAATGATTTCAAATGACATGGTAATTGCACATGTTGCAGAAGGTGGTCACTTATATATGGAATTATTTGCTAAAAAAGATCGTGGATATGTATCTGCTGATCAAAATAAAGTAAATATTAACACTCTTGGTGTTATTCCAACAGATTCAATCTTTTCACCAATTGAAAAAGTTGCTTACTCTGTAGAACCAACTCGTGTTGGAGAAAGTGCTAAGTATGATCAATTAGTATTAGAAGTTGAAACTAATGGTTCACTAAAACCATTTGAAGCTATTTCATTAGCAGCAAAAATTTTAGTTGAACATTTAAATATGTTTGTTGAATTAACTGATATAGCTATGAATATGGAAGTTATGTCTGAAACTCAAAGTGATACTACAAATAAAGTATTAGATATGACTATCGAAGAATTAGATTTATCTGTTCGTTCATATAACTGTTTAAAGAGAGCTGGTATTCAAACAGTTCAAGATCTTGCTTCTAAATCAGAAGATGACATGATTAAAGTAAGAAACTTAGGTAAAAAATCATTAAAAGAAGTTAAAGAAAAATTAATTGAATTAGGTTTAGGATTTAAACCTATCGATTAATTCAGAATACTCGAAAAGGAGCGTTAATCTCATGGCTAAAAATAGAAAATTAGGACGCACTTCAGATATTAGAAAATCTATGTTACGTAGTTTAGCTACTGAAGTTATTGTATACGGAAAAGTTGAAACAACTGTAACAAGAGCTAAAGAAGTTCGTAGTGTTGTTGATGAATTAATTACTTTAGGTAAACGTGGAGACTTACATGCAAGAAGACAAGCTGCTGCAGATATGCACAAAGTTGTTGATGAAGCAACTGGAAAAACAGCTGTTCAAATCTTATTTGATGACGTTGCACCTAAATTCAAAGATGTTAATGGTGGATATACTACTATCTTAAAAACATATAACCGTAAAGGTGATAATGCACCAATGGCAATCTTATCATTAACTAAATAATGATGTTGGACTGAAGAAATTCAGTCCTTTTTTATTTGACTTGTTTCTTTATAAATTATAGAATGAACTAAACACGTTCATGAGGAGAAGACAATGGAAGAAATAATTAAGGTAGAAAATTTATGTTTTGAATACGAACCTGGATTACAAACAATAAGCAATATTTCTTTTCAAATCCATAAAGGTGAATATGTAGCTATTTTAGGACATAATGGTAGTGGTAAAAGTACAATTGCTAAATTACTTATAGGATTATTAGAAAAAAAATCTGGTGAAATTTATATCGATGATTATCAATTAAATTTAGAAAATTTATATAAAATAAGAGAAAAAGTTGGAATTATTTTTCAAAATCCAGATAATCAATTTATTGGTGCTACTGTTAGAGATGATATAGCTTTTGGGCTGGAAAATATTTGTGTACCAAGAGAACAAATGGATGAACTTATTAATAGGTATTCTAAAGTAGTTAGAATGGAGAATTTTTTGGATCATGAACCAACTAAATTGTCAGGTGGTCAAAAACAAAGAGTTGCGATTGCAGGTATTTTAGCGATGAGTCCATCTATCATTATTTTAGATGAAGCAACAAGTATGTTGGACCCACGAGGTAGAAAAGAAATAAATGAATTAGTAAGAGAGTTAAAGAAACAAAATAATATGACAATCATTTCAATAACGCATGATATTGAAGAAGCAAAAAATGCTGACCGAGTTATTCTTTTAAATAAAGGAGAGATTGTAGATTGCGACAAACCTCAAAAAATATTAACAAATGAAAAATTATTAAAAGAATTAAAATTAGATATTCCTTTTTCATTAAAAATTGCTAGAAAATTACAAAAAAAAGGTTATCAAATTAAAGATACATTAGATGTAGAAGAATTGGAGAAACAACTATGTCAATTACATGCAAAAGTTTAGATCATATATATGGATATAATACGCCTTTTGAATATTATGCACTTAAAAATGTGAATTTAAAAATAGAAAAGGGTTCATTTACAGCTATCATTGGACAAACAGGTAGTGGAAAATCGACACTTATCCAACATATAAATGCTTTATTATTACCAACAAGTGGAGAAATAAAAATAGATGATTATATTATTTCACAAAATAATAAGCCTCAAAATTTAAAAAGTCTTAGAAAAAAATCAGGTCTTGTTTTTCAATTTCCAGAATATCAATTGTTTGAAGAAACAATCGAAAGAGATATTATGTTTGGTCCAATGAATTTTGGAATTGACGAAAATCGTGCTAAAGAAATAGCTAAAAAATCTCTTGAAATGGTAGGTTTAGATCAAACTTATTTAGAAAAGTCCCCATTTGATTTATCAGGTGGTCAAAAACGTAGGGTAGCGATTGCTGGAATACTTGCTATGGATCCAGATATTCTTGTTTTAGATGAACCAACAGCTGGATTAGATCCATCAGGGATTAAAGAAATGATGGATTTATTTAAAAAAATTCATGAAATGGGTAAAACAGTAGTTTTAGTAACTCATGATATGAACCATGTTTTAGAATATTGCGACAATGTTGTTGTAATGAATGACGGACAAGTTGAAAAAGCTGGGAAAGTAAAAGATATTTTTCTAGATAGTGATTATTTATTAAATTTAGGAATAGATTTACCTTTAATCACAAATCTTATTATTCAGTTGAATCTAAAAGGCTATCATATAGATACATCTATCAATGATATTGATGCTTTAGTTGAAGTGATTGGTGGTGAACTTCATGGATAATATGACTTTTGGTAAATATATACCGGGGAATTCAATAATTCATCGTTTAGATCCACGATTAAAAATATGTGCTGTTTTCATATTTTTAATTTCTGTTTTTTTTGATGCGGGATTTATAGGATACGGTATCTTAGCAATTTATGTTTTATTATGTTCGTTAGTTTCTAAAATTAAACTTTCTCATATTTTAAAAGCAATAAAACCGATGGTCTTTATGATGTTGTTTTTGATGATTTTTAATATATTTTTAATGAAAACAGGTGATGTTATAATAAAAATAGGAAGTATTAGTATCTACTCAGGTGCTTTATTACAAACTGCTTATATTTTTATAAGGCTTGTATTGATTATTACTTTAACAACATTAATGACTTCTACAACGAAGCCTTTAGAATTAACACTAGCTATTGAAAGTTTATTAAATCCATTAAAAAGATTTCATTTTCCAGTGCATGAACTTGCTATGATGATTTCAATTGCATTAAGATTTATCCCTGATTTATTAGATGAAGCGAAAAGAATTATGAAAGCACAGGCTAGTAGAGGTGCGGATTTTAATGAGGGATCTTTCATGGAAAAAATAAAATCAATTATTTCATTAATTATTCCTTTATTTATTTCTGCTTTTCAAAGGGCAGAAGAACTTGCTAACGCTATGGAAAGTAGAAATTATAATCCAGAAGCAACACGTACAAAATACAAAGTTTTAACATGGACGCATTTAGATACGTTATCAATGTTAATAACATTAGGTGTATGTTGTGGTGTGATTATAATGAGTTTTATGTAATGAATAGAATAAAATGTATTGTAAGTTATGATGGTAGTAAATTTCACGGATTTCAAGTTCAAAATCAATTTAGAACAGTTCAAGGTGAAATTCAAAAAGCTATAAAAAATATTTGTAAAGATGAAAATATTGTTATTCATGCAAGTGGTCGAACAGACGCTAAAGTTCATGGTAGAAGACAAGTCTTTCACTTTGATACTTTAAGGGAAATGCCTGAAAAACAATGGAAAAGGGCTATTAATCACTTTTTACCTAATGATATTTATATTATTGATAGTTTCTTAGTTGATGAAAATTTTCATAGTCGTTATTCTGCTACTAAGAAAGAATATCATTATATGTTAAGTATGAATGATTATTCTCCATTCGAAACAAATTATATTTATCAGTATGGAAAAGAATTAGATATAGAAGCAATGAGGAATGCTGCAAAAATTTTTATTGGTGAACACGACTTTGCATCCTTTTGTGCTGTTGATCAATATGGCAATACAATTAGAACACTTTATCAAATTGAAATTGAAAATAATCAAGGTATTGTTACTTTTAAGCTTGTAGGTAATGGATTTAGAAGATATATGGTAAGACATTTAGTTGGTGGCTTGATTCAAGTAGGGGCACACAGAATTACTAAAGAATTTTTAGAAGAGTTAATAGAAAGTAAAGGACAAAAAAAGTGTTTATTTAAAGCTAAACCACAAGGACTATATTTGCATGAAGTTTTTTATAAATAAAACAATATTTGCTATATTTCCCAGGAAATAGATTATAGTTCTTATAATCCGATATAATTAGAAACTTTTATAAAGATGATAACTAAAGGAAACTCATTGATTGATTTCCTTTTTTTGTTTTCATCAATAATCAAAAATGGTAAAATAAGAATATAAAGGAGAAAAAATGATGGCAAGAAAATGTATTGAAAAATATTTAGAAACCCATAAAAGCACATATATAGGAAGATACAGGTGTCATAGTGCAGTACAAACAAAAAAATTTGAACATAAATTTCATTATTATATTTTAGATATTCAATTTAAAGCAATCGATGTATTTGTTACTATAGATTATTCTGGAGATGAGATCGTACCAACATTTTCTGTTAATCTTCATGAACAAGAACAAGAATACATTATAAAAGATGCTTTAAATAAGATTCTTTATTTTAATCAATTTAAAACAATTTTACATTGTCATGTTTTTGAGCATTTTATTGAAACACATACAGTTGATACAATATTAGAACCTTTAGATTATCGAAATATTCTAGATTATTTAGAATATCATTCTGGTACAAACCAAGAAACTGTAGATGAATTTTATACATTTTTTAATCCATATTTAGATAGATTATTATATAATAAAAATTATAAAAAATTTATGGATTCAATAGCTCTTTTATTAGATAAAATTTTATATGAATATGAATGGGATGGAGTAAATGCAAAATATTTAGATACTGAATATCAATTTCATTTAGAATATTTTAAAGAGACCATAAAGAAAATGACAAATCATATAGATGGCTTTTTTAAATCAACTAAAGATGAATTATTAGAAATCTTTGAGCGCTTATGTCAAATGCCAAGATTTACACTTTCAATTATAAAAGAATTTGGAAGCTTTATTTTATTGAATAAAGAAGTTGCTGAAAGATTATTTAATCATTTTGAAAGATTAAATCCAGATCAGTTAGAAAATAATATTGTTATTTCATATCTCAAATCACTTTATCAAAATAATCATGAACAATATATCGATGCATGTGAAGATATTCTACGTTTTGTAATGAATGATGTGTTGACTTTTGCTAATCATGATTTACAAAAAGAAATAGGAAATAGAATTTTAGAAATAGAAGGATATGATTTACTTATCGATTTATTTTCAAAAGATTATAATACATTCTTATTTGTATGTTTTCCAATTTCAACATTTCCACCAGAATACAAAGAAATTATGCGTTTGGAATTAGAAAAAGCAATTCGTTTCTATGCAGCAAGGATGAATCATGATGAATATCGTCTTACTTCATTTGAACAGGTAGCTAATATTAATAGATTATTAATGGAAGAATATAAGGAGGAATATTCAAATGGTAAAGAATAATAAAACAGCAATTAAAGGATTATTAGTTTTAGGAGGTGTTTCTACTGCAGCAGCATCTGTTTACACATTATCCAAAAAATATGCAAAAAAATTATTATACAGACATCATAAACAAGAAGATAGACCAAGTATTTTAGAAACAAAATTCAATAGTCAAAATATTTATATAAAAAATGATCAAGATATTCAATTAAGAGGAATTTTGATTCCTAAAGAAAACCCTCAAATGACAGTTTTAATTTCACATCCATTTGGTTTACAGGCAAAAGATATGCAATTATATGTTCCATATTTTGAAGACCATTTGCCAGAAGCACAAATCTTATTAATAGATGCTTGTGCACATGGACAAAGTGATGGTTATATTAGAGGATTTGGAATCAAGGATGTCAATGATTTAGTATGTTGGAATAAGTACCTATTAGAAACTTATGGGAAAGATCATAAAATATTAATGTATGGTAAAGAACAAGGAGCAAATACAATTTTAAATGCTTCAGGTAGACATGTTTTAAAAAATGTTGAAGCTATTATTTCAGATGGGGCTTATACGTCACCATATGATATTATTGGATATCGTTTAGAAGCAGATTATAAGATTTCAAAATATCCAGCAATTTCAATTATTGCACGTCATATAAAAAAAGCTGTGCATATTGATTTAAAAGAAAATACAACAAAATATGTTAGACACAATGATATACCTACATTGTATTTTCATGCAAAAGATGACGATTTTGTACCATTAAAGATGGTTTATCCGCTATATAATAAAAATAGAGGAGAAAAAGTATTGTTTGTCTTAAAAGATGAAAAATACTTATATGAACTTGTTGAAAACGATGACTTTAAACAAACATTAAGTCAGTTTATCAAAAAATATATGAAATAAGGAGAAAAAGAATGTATTTTAAAGAAACAAAAGGATTTCCTAAAGATTTTCTTTGGGGAAGTGCATCTGCTGCTTATCAAGTAGAAGGTGGCTGGGATGCAGATGGTAAAGGTGTTTCCAACTGGGACAAATTTGTAAGAATTCCAGGAAAGACTTTTAAAGCAACAACAGGTGATAAGGCCGTTGATCATTATCATCGTTACAAAGAAGATGTCAAGTTGATGGCAGAAATGGGATTGAAAACATATCGTTTTTCAATTGCTTGGACACGTATTTATCCAAATGGAAATGGTGAAGTCAATGAAAAAGGTTTAGAATTTTACGATAATCTTATCAATGAATTATTAAAATATGGAATTGAACCTATGGTTACAGTTTATCACTGGGATATGCCACAAGCTTTAGAAGACCAATATCATGGTTGGGAAAGCAGAAAAATTGTTGATGATTATGTAAATTATGCCACAACATTATTTAAAAGATATGGAGATCGTGTAAAATATTGGATTACAATGAATGAACAAAATATCTTTACAGGACATGGATGGTTAGAAGGAATGCATCCACCAGGAAAAGTAGATGATATGAAAACATTCTATCAAGTCAATCATCATGCCAATATTGCACATGCTAAAAGTGTTATAGCTTTAAAAGAACTTCATCCAGAAGCAAAAGTAGGGGCTTCATTTGCTTATAGTCCAAGTTATGCTTATGATCGTAAACCTGAAAATGCAATGGCTAAAGCGGACTATGATGATTTACAAAATTATTATTGGATGGATGCTTATGCTTATGGACGTTATCCACGTGCTGCTATTCAATATTTAAAATCATTAGGATGTGCTCCTGTCTTCGAAGAAGGTGATGAAGCATTAATGAAAAAAGCAGCTTCACTTATTGATTTCATGGGTGTGAACTATTATCAAACATGTGTTGTTGAATATAATGATATTAATGGTGTTGGTAGTGATCATACAATGAATAACACTGGTAAAAAAGGTACCGCTAAAGTTCAAGGTGTACCGGGTCTTTATAAAAAACCACAAAATGAGTTTTTACCAACAACAGATTGGGATTGGACAATTGATCCAATGGGAATTAGAATGTGTTGTCGTGAAATTACTTCGCGTTATGATTTACCAATCGTTATTTCCGAAAATGGTTTAGGTGCATTTGATAAATTAGAAGATGGACAAATTCATGATCCATATCGTATTGATTATTTAAAACGTCATATCGAAGAACTTAAAAAAGCATGTGATGATGGTTGTCGTGTTCTTGCTTATTGTACATGGTCTTATACTGATTTATTAAGCTGGCTAAACGGATATCAAAAACGTTATGGTTTTGTTTATATTGATCGTGAAGAAGATGAAAATTCAGGTACTTTAAATAGATACAAAAAAGATTCATATTATTGGTATAAAAAAGTAATTGAAACAAATGGAGAAGAATTATAGGAAACAATGTTTCCTATTTTCTTTAGGGGGTTAAGATGTATAACTTTGCAAGTGATTATTTAGAAGGAGCTCATCCACAAGTGATGGAAGCTTTAAATAAGACAAATTTTATTCAAACAGTAGGATATGGGGAAGATCAATATTGTCAAAAAGCTAAAGATAAAATAAAAGCAATATTAGAAAATGAAAATGTAGATATTCATTTTTTAGTAGGTGGTACACAGACAAATATGATTATGATTTCTTCAGCATTAAAAGATTATCAAGCTGTTATTGCTGTTGATAGTGGACATATCAATGTTCATGAAACAGGAGCTGTTGAATTTACCGGGCATAAGATTTTAACAAAGCCACATCAAGATGGAAAGATGATTCCTGAAATGATTGATGAAATCATGCGTGAACATCCTGATGAACATATGGTGCAACCTAAAATGGTATATATTTCACAAACAACAGAATATGGTACGTACTATACTTTAGAAGAATTAAAAGCCATTTATGAATGCTGTCAAAAAAATAATTTATATTTATTTATAGATGGAGCAAGACTTGGAAGTGCACTTGTCTTGAAAGATGCACCAACTTTACAAGAGATGGCGCTTTATAGTGATGTTTTCTATATTGGTGGTACAAAAATGGGAGCCTTATTTGGTGAATGTTTAGTTATTATTAATGATGAATTAAAAACCGATTTTAGATATCATATTAAACAAAAAGGTGCCATGCTTGCTAAAGGAAGATTATTAGGAGTTCAATTTAATGCTTTATTTGAAAATGATTTATATCTAGAAATAGGAAAACATGAAAATGAATGTGCTGATATATTAAGAAAAGGATTCAAAGATAAAGGCTATAAGATGTATATTGAAAGTCCTTCTAATCAAATATTTCCAATCGTCGATCAACAAACGTTGGAAAAAATAAATAAAAACTATATAACAACGTATATGTTTAAAATAGATAACCAACATACATGTATACGTCTAGTTACATCATGGGCAACGTCCAAAGAAATATGTGAACAATTTATAGAAGAATTATAATTGATACATACTATTTTATTGTAAATAAATAGATAACGTAGTAGAATATGACTAGGATTTATTATCCTAAATTTCGAGAAATGGAGATAATAAAAATGAATAAAACTGAATTAGTAGAAGCTATTGCTTCAAGCACTGAATTAACAAAAACTGATGTAGATAAAGTAGTAACTGCTTTAGTTGAAGTTGTTACTGATGCTTTAGCTAAAGGAGATAAAGTTTCTTTAAAAGGTTTTGGTAATTTTGAAGTTCGTACTCGTAGTGAAAGAACAGGTAGAAACCCAAGAACTGGTGAAACAATGACAATTGCTGCAAGTAAAGCACCTGCATTTAAAGCAAGTTCTGCATTAAAAAAAGCTGTTAATAAATAATAATAGAAAACCGATGAGTTTGTTACTCATCGGTTTTTGTATTTTCAATTGTAATATTTAATTTATAATGATCTTTAATTTCTGGAATAGCCTGTAGATATGTGGTTAAGGTTTGTTCAGCTTTTGTTTTAGACTTTTCTAAAATACCATTAGAAATAGCTTCTTTTTCATTTTTTTTCTTTTCTTTAGTCGCAAAAGATTTGTAATCGTTAATACTTATCTGATTAAAAATATTTGATGATTCATCATATACTTCAATAGATTTTTCATCAATTTCATGACTTAAAATTTTTGCTGCAGGTAAAGTAATATTTAATTGCTCATTATCGATACTTATTTTAGCCTGTTTTAAATCAATCCCTGCTTTAATAGATCCATCATATGTAATAATAAAAGTTTTTTGTGTTAAAGGAATTTTCCAACCATTAAAAGATAATTTATTAGAAAATTTTCCTACCTTACTATAATCATATGAATAAAGTGCAAGCTCATTAATTTCAGTTAATTGATTTTTAATGGTTGTTGAAGTAATTTTATCATTGTTACTACCACTTGCATAATGAACACCTGCAAAAAAGATTGCAATAACTAAAACTATAATTGCTATAACACCACCAATAGCCTTTTTTGACTTTCCAAGAGTATCTAATATTTTCATGTCATCACCCACGAAGATTATATCATAATTTGTCGAAGTAAGATATTATAGGTATAAAAAAAGAATGATTTTAGAAATTATATCTAAAACCATTCTTTTTCTTATTTAACGATTTTACCGTAAACTTCTCTACCACAAGCTGCTGCATTACTTTCATCAGTATCAATATGCATAGCTGTTGCATATGAAGCGCTTACACGACAAACAACATCACCAAAGATCAAAGAACGTCCATCTGTATTAATTTCAACTTTAACGATTTCTTTATCTTTTACTCCAAATTTTTCAGCATCTTCAGGTGTTAAGTGAATATGTCTTTTTGCAGCAATCACGCCACAAGGAATTTCAACTTCTCCTGCAGGACCAACTAATTTACATCCAGCAGTTCCTTCGATATCTCCTGATTCTCTAATTAATGCTTGAACACCAATGCTTCTAGCGTCAGTTAAAGAAATTTCTACTTGAGTTTCTTTTCTTGTAGGTCCTAAAACAGACATATTTAATTCTCCTTTAGGTCCAATTACTTTTACTCTTTCAACACAAGCGAATTGACCAGGTTGAGATAAATCTTTTTTATTTGTTAATTGATGACCTTCACCAAATAAAGTTGCTAAATCTTTATCACTTAAGTGAATATGTCTAGCAGAAGTTTCGACAATAAACATATCTTCCATATTTTTCTCCTCTTTCCATATATTAATACTACATTTATTCTACTCTTTTTATCATTTAATGCCAATAAATTAAAAAAAAATAAAAAAAATTTTTCTCACTTTTGAAATAAATTTATTAATTTGCTAAAAAAAGATTATCAAATCATTGATAAAACATTAAAAAATGTATACAATATAGCTATTTTTTAGGAAAATCATAAAAAAAGTGCTAATCTTTACACATATTACTAAATATGCTATTCTAACTGTACAAAAAAAGGAGGAACCTTTATGAACAAAGAAAATGTAGGTTTATATGATCAGTCATTTGAACATGATAACTGCGGAATAGGGGCCGTTGTTAATATCAAAGGATTAAAAACTTATAAAACAGTAGATGATGCTTTAAAAATCGTTGAACAATTAGAACATCGTGCTGGAAAGGATGCAGCAGGGGAAACTGGAGATGGTGTAGGAATCTTAACACAAATACCAGATGAATATTTTCAAAAGATTATTAAAGATTTTACATTACCTCAAAAAGAACATTATGGAGTTGGAATGTTCTTTATGCCTCAAGATGAAAAAGTACGTTTACGTGTCAAAAAAATGTTTGAAACAGTTGTTAAAAAAGAAGGATTAGAATTTTTAGGTTGGCGTGCTGTACCAACTGTACCTAGTGTTTTAGGGAAAAAAGCATTAGATGCCATGCCATATATTGTCCAAGTATTTATTAAAAAACCTCATGGCGTAAATTGTGGTTTAGATTTTGATAGAAAATTATATCAAGTGAGAAGAATTTTTGAACAAAGTCAATTTGAAGATACTTATGTATGTTCACTTTCAAGTCGTACAATTGTTTATAAAGGAATGTTCTTAGTACAACAACTTCGATTATTCTTTAAAGATTTACAAGATAAAAGTTATAAAAGTGCCATTGCTTTAGTTCATTCACGTTTCTCAACAAATACAATGCCATCATGGAAAAGAGCCCATCCTAATAGATTTATTGTTCACAATGGTGAAATCAATACAATTAAAGGAAATGCGAATAACATGCTCTGTCGAGAAGAAAACATGCAAACAGATGTTGTGGATACTTCAAAAGTATATCCAGTTGTTGATGTCAATGGTTCCGATTCAGCTATGTTAGATAATACATTGGAATTTTTAGTAATGTCAGGTATGGAACTTCCAAGAGCTGTCATGATGTGTATTCCAGAACCTTATGAAAATGATAAAAGCATGTCACAAGCAAAAAAAGATTTCTATGAATATAATGCTACACTTATGGAACCTTGGGATGGACCAGCATCTATCTTATTTAGTGATGGAGACATCATGGGGGCTATCTTAGATAGAAATGGTTTAAGACCATCACGTTATTACATTACAAAAGATCATTATTTAGTATTATCTTCAGAAGTAGGATCATTAGATATTCCAGCTAAAGATATTATTTTAAAAGAAAGACTAAGACCTGGAAAAATGTTATTAGTTGATACTGTTAAAGGTGAACTTATTGAAGATGATGTTTTAAAGGAAACGTATGCAACAAAACAACCTTATGGAGAATGGTTGGAAAGCAATTTAATTAATTTAAAAGATATGAGAATTCCTAGTATTAGAGTAGAAAGATACGAAGGAGAAGAATTAACTAAATTACAAAAAATTCATGGCTATAGTTATGAAGATACAAACTATATTAAAAATTTAGCTTTAACTGGTAATGAAAATATTGTAGCAATGGGAAATGATACACCAATTGCAGCTTTATCAACAAAACATCCACCATTATTTAATTACTTTAAACAATTGTTTGCACAAGTAACCAATCCACCAATCGATGCTATTCGTGAAGAAATCATTACTTCAACAAGTATTTGTATTGGTCGAGATGGAAATATGTTGGAAGATAAACCAGAAAACTGTCATTTATTAAAAATCAATCACCCTATTTTAAGTAATACAGATATTTTAAAAATCAAAAACTTGAAAAAAGAAGGCTTTAAAGTAGGTGAAGTTAATATTACATATATTAAAAATACTTCATTAGAAAAAGCAATTGATCGTGTTTTTGTAGAAGTAGATAAACGTTATCATGAAGGATGTAATATTGTTATTTTATCAGATAGGGCAGTAGATGATAACCATTTACCAATTCCTTCGTTATTAGCTGTTGGAGCTGTTAACTCTTATTTAGTAAGAACTAAAAAACGTAACAGTTTAGCTTTAATTCTTGAATCAGCTGAACCAAGAGAAGTACATCATTATGCGACATTGCTTGGATATGGTGTTTCAGCTATCAATGGTTATTTAGCACAAGATACAATCTTTGATTTAATTGATCAAGGTTTATTAGATAAAGATTATTATGCAGCCGTTGATGATTATAATAGTGGTATTTTACATGGTATTGTTAAAATTGCTTCTAAAATGGGAATTAGTACAATTCAATCTTATCGTGGATCACAAAACTTTGAAGCAATCGGTTTATCAAGTGATTTAGTGAATAAATATTTTTCTAAAACAGTAAGTCGTATTGAAGGAAAAACAATTAAAGATATTGAAAAAGATGTCGAATATAGACATGATCAAGTATATGATCCACTTGGATTAGATGTAGACATCTCATTAAACAGTGCCGGCGATCATAAAGAAAGATCAGGAAAAGAAGAACATTTATATAATCCAGCAACGATTCATAAATTACAACAAGCAACACGTTTAGGTGATTATCAATTATTTAAAGAATATTCAAAAATGATTGATGAAGAAGGAGCACATTTAAACTTAAGAGGTTTAATGCAATTTAAAAAGACAAAATCAATTCCAATTGAAGAAGTTGAACCTGTGGAATCAATTGTTAGAAGATTTAAAACAGGTGCGATGTCTTATGGATCAATTTCAAAAGAAGCACATGAAACAATGGCGATTGCAATGAATAGATTACATGGTAAGTCAAACAGTGGTGAAGGTGGAGAAGATCCAGAAAGATTTGAAACACTTCCTAATGGTGATAGTAAATGTTCAGCTATTAAACAAGTTGCCTCAGGACGTTTTGGAGTAACAAGTGAATACTTATGTAGTGCCAATGAAATTCAAATTAAAATGGCACAAGGAGCAAAACCAGGAGAAGGTGGACACTTACCAGGTGGTAAAGTTTATCCATGGGTTGCCAAAACAAGACACTCTACACCAGGGGTTAGCTTAATTTCACCACCACCACATCATGATATTTATTCAATTGAAGACCTAGCACAATTGATTTATGACTTAAAGAACGCTAATAAAGAAGCACGTATTTCAGTTAAACTTGTATCAGAAGCTGGTGTTGGAACAGTTGCTGCCGGTGTTGCTAAAGCAGGTGCTGGTGTTATCCTTATTTCAGGATATGATGGAGGAACAGGGGCTGCTCCTAAAAACTCAGTTTATAATGCAGGTCTTCCATGGGAATTAGGTTTAGCAGAAGCTCATCAAACATTGATCATGAATGATTTAAGAAGTCGTGTTGTTATTGAAACAGATGGTAAACTCATGACAGGTAGAGATCTCGCAATTGCTACTTTACTTGGAGCAGAAGAATTTGGTTTTGCGACAGCACCACTTGTAACAATGGGCTGCGTTATGATGAGAGTATGTAACTTAGATACATGTCCAGTAGGGGTTGCTACACAAAATCCTATTTTAAGAAAACGTTTTAAAGGTAAACCTGAATATGTTGAAAACTTTATGCGTTTCATTGCTCAAGAATTAAGAGAATATATGGCTCAGCTTGGATTCAAAACAGTTGATGAAATGGTTGGTCGTAGTGATTTATTAGAACCTAAGGATGATGTTGAAAATATTGATTTATCAAAAATCTTAAATAATCCATTTACATCTAGTAAACATAGTCGTCATGAAAAAAATAATGAATATGATTTCAAATTAAATGAAGTCAAAGATACAACAGTTCTTTATAAACAATTTAAAGAAGCTTTAGATAAACATCAAGGTAAAGAAATTGATGTCCATGTTACAAATATCGATCGTTCATTTGGAACACTCTTTGGATCAGAAATTACGAAGAAATATGGAACATCATTAGAAGAAGATACTTTCAAAGTTAACTGCTATGGAGCAGGTGGTCAATCATTTGGTGCTTTCATTCCTCAAGGTTTAACATTACATCTTTATGGAGATAGTAATGACTACTTTGGAAAAGGCTTATCAGGTGGTAAATTAATTGTGGTACCACCAAAAGATTCAACAATTAAACCAGAAGATAATATTATCATTGGTAACGTTGCTTTATATGGAGCAACATCTGGTGAAGTTTATATCAATGGAGTTGCTGGTGAAAGATTTGCCGTACGTAACTCAGGAGCACATGCCGTTGTTGAAGGTATTGGAGATCATGGTCTTGAATATATGACAGGTGGTATGGTTGTTGTTTTAGGAAAAACAGGGCGTAACTTTGCTGCTGGTATGTCTGGAGGTATTGCTTATGTCTATGATCCAGATAATACATTCTATGAACATGTCAATAAAGAACTTGTAGAATATAAAAATGTGAAATCACGTTATGATGAAGATCAATTAAAAGAAATGATTCAAAAACATTATCAATATACAAATTCAAATGTTGCGAAAAAGATTTTAGATGACTTTGGAAATGAAGTTGCACACTTCAAAAAAGTTGTTCCTCATGATTATAAACGTATGATGTCACTTATTAGTTCATTTGAACAACAAGGACTTACAAATGAACAAGCAAAAGTAGAAGCATTCAATGCTTTTAAGAAAGGAATGTAGATTATGGGAAAGCCAACAGGATTTTTAGAAATAGAAAGACAAGTATCAACAGAAGTTGAACCATTAAAACGTATTAAGAACTTTAATGAATTTCATAAACCATTATCTAGAGATGAACAATCATGCCAAGGAGCACGATGCATGGATTGTGGTGTTCCTTTCTGTCAAAATGGAAAAATGATTCAAGGAATGGTATCAGGTTGTCCACTAAACAACTTGATACCTGAATGGAATGATTTAATTTTCCATAAAAATTATAAAGCCGCTTTAAAAAGACTTTTAAAAACAAATAATTTTCCAGAATTCACATCAAGAGTATGTCCTGCTTTATGTGAAGCAGCATGTACTTGTGGATTAAATGGAAATCCCGTTACCGTAAGAGAAAATGAAAATGCAATTATTGAAACAGCTTATGCTTCCAATTGGATGCAACCCCATCCACCTAAACATCGTATTGATAAAAAAATAGCAATTATTGGGTCAGGTCCTTCAGGACTTGCAGCAGCCGATCAATTAAATAAAAGAGGTTATCAAGTAACAGTCTTTGAAAGAGAAGATCGTTTAGGAGGGCTATTAATGTATGGTATTCCTAACATGAAACTTGAAAAACATATTATTGATCGTCGTATTGAATTAATGGAAGAAGAAGGTGTTGTTTTTAAAACAGATGCCGGTATTGAAAATAAAAAACAAGTTCAACAATTATATAAAGAATTTGATCGTGTTATTCTTGCTTGTGGTAGTAAAAAAGCTAGAGATATTAAAGCACCAGGGAGAGATGCTAAAGGTATTTACTTTGCTGTTGATTATTTAACTGGAATTACTAAATCATTACTTAATAGTCAATTAGAAGATCAAACTTTTGTTGAAACAAAAGGTAAAAATGTACTTGTTATTGGTGGTGGAGATACTGGTAATGATTGTGTTGGTTCAGCTATTCGTTTAGGATGTAAAGCAGTTATTCAATTAGAAATGATGCCAGAACCACCTCATGAACGTTTGGATTCAAATCCATGGCCTGAATGGCCACGTGTGAAAAAGACAGATTATGGACAAAATGAATCTATTGCTGTCTTTGGACATGATCCTCGTCTTTATCAAACAACTGTTAAAGAGTTTATTAAAGATGATAAAGGAAATGTAAAACAAGTTGTTATTGTCTCACTTGAATCAAAACAAGTAGAAGGTCGCATGCAAATGGTTCCTGTTAAAGGAAGCGAAAAAACATTAGATGCAGATATTGTTTTAATTGCTGCAGGATTTGTAGGCTGCGAAGATTATGTTGCTAAAGCTTTTGATGTAAAACTTACACCAAGAGGAAATGTGGCAGATGAAAATTACCAAACAAATCAAAAACAATTGTATGTTGCTGGTGATATGCGTAGAGGTCAATCTTTAGTTGTTTGGGCAATTAGAGAAGGACGTGAAGTGGCACGTGCAGTTGATGAAGATTTAATGGGGTATTCTAATTTATAGGATATCAAAATATACTCACAATCATTGATAGAAAACCTTGGGATATTCTCGAGGGCTAAAAGTTAGAGAATATTCTCTGGCTTTTTTTGTAAATATTATTTACAATGATTACTTTTATAAGCTGATTTTTGTAAATGTTAGTTTAAATGATAAGAGAATATTTTATAGATTTATAACCTTATGGTATAATGATAAAAAAGAAGACGGAGGTAGTATATGGCTTTACAAAAAGACTTTTTATGGGGTGGAGCGTTAGCTGCTCACCAATTTGAAGGAGGAGTATTAAATACTTCTAAAGGATATTCTGTAGCGGATGTTATGACAGCAGGAGCACATGGAGTACCTAGAGAAATCACTGATGGTGTGGTAGAAGGTAAATATTATCCTAATCATGTAGGAATTGATTTTTATGGACATTATAAAGAAGATATCGCTATGTTTGCGGATATGGGATTTAAATGTTTTAGAACATCAATTGCATGGACAAGAATTTTCCCATTAGGGGATGAAGAAGAACCTAATGAAGAAGGATTACAATTCTATGATGATGTTTTTGATGAATTATTAAAATATGGTATTGAACCTGTTATTACATTATCACATTTTGAAATGCCTTATCATTTAGCTAAAGAATACGGTGGATTTATGAACCGTAAAACAATTGATTTCTTTGTTAAATTTGCAGAAGTATGTTTCAAAAGATATAAAAATAAAGTTAAATATTGGATGACTTTCAATGAAATTAATAACCAAATGAACTTTAAAAATGATATCTTTGGTTGGACAAACAGTGGAGCTCATTTTGGAAACTATGATAATCCAGAAGAAGCAATGTATATCTGTGGACATCATACATTAGTAGCTTCAGCTAAAGCTGTTAAAATTGGTAAAGAAATCAATCCTGATTTCAAAATTGGAAATATGATTTCTATGGTTCCAATTTATCCATTTAGTTGTCGTCCAGCTGATCAAGTATTAGCACAACAACAAATGCATGATCGTTTCTTTTTCTGCGATGTACAATGCCGTGGACATTATCCTGCTTATGCTTTAAAAATGTTTGAAAGAAAAGGATTCAATATTGATATCACTGAAGAAGATAAAAAAGCATTAGCTGAAGGTACTGTTGATTATATTGGATTTAGTTATTATATGACAAATGTTGTAGATTCAACAGTCACAAAAGATGTTTCAAAATCAACAGATGGTTCAAGTGAACATTCAGTTAAAAACCCATATATTAAAGAATCAGATTGGGGATGGGCTATTGATCCAGAAGGATTAAGATATGCATTAAATATGTTCTATGAAAGATATGAAAAACCATTATTTATTGTAGAAAATGGTTTTGGAGCAATTGATGTTAAAGAAGAAGATGGTTCTTGTCATGATCCATATCGTATTGATTACTTAAGAGCTCATATCGAAGAAATGAAAAAAGCTGTTGAAGAAGATGGTGTTGATTTAATGGGATATACTCCTTGGGGATGTATTGACTGTGTTTCATTTACAACAGGTGAAATGAAAAAACGTTACGGATTTATCTATGTAGATAGAGATAATGAAGGTAATGGAACATTAGAAAGAAGCAAAAAAGATTCTTATGATTGGTATAAGAAAGTTATTGCTTCTAATGGTGAAGAATTATAATATAGAGGAACTTCCAAACGGGAGTTCTTTTTTTACTAAAAGATAATAAAAATATAATGTATTTATTAAAGAACAATCGAACTTATTTGATATAAAATTTTATAAAATAGCCCATTAGAATTTATTTTAGTAAAAAATAGTTATAAATAATAAATAATAGATTGACTTTTACTAAAATTATGCGATAATACTCTAATGGAAGCGGTAACAACAAGAGAAAGGGAAAATTTTATGAAAAACAAAAAAATAAGTAAAGTTGTTTTATCCGTATTGACATCAATGTCAATGCTTAGTTCGTATTCAGCAACAATCTTTGCTGAAACACCAAGTCAAGAAACAGGTGTTGCACATGAACATGATTTAATCGAATTAGAACGTAAAAGTGATTTAATTACAAATGGTGGGTTTGATAATAATGGTGGTTCATGGAAAAAAACAGGAACAGGTACATTTGGAGAAAGTGATGGAAATTATTATGGAAAGTTATCATCAAATTCTAATAATGCAGCAGTTTATCAAGTAGTAAGTTTTAAGAAAAATACAGATTATGTTGTTAAAGGAAAAGTAAAAATTTCTAATGCGAAAGGTCAAGTATTTTTAGCAGTAAAAAATGGTCAATTAAGTGCAGGATTAAAAGATAATAATGGAAAAAAGATTGAAACGACGATTTCTTCATCAGAAGATAAAGCAGGTCAATATCAAGATATAGAATATACTTTTAATTCAGGTGATAATACTTCTGGATCTATTGCTTTTATTAAATGGACAGAAGAAAATGGTAACCAAGATATTATTCAAGAAGAAGTGTGGATCGATGATGTATCCGTTAAAGAAGTAAGCAATGCTTCAGAAGATGATCAATATGAAATGGTTTGGGCTGATGATTTTAATAAAGGTCAATTAGATACTTCAAATTGGGATTATGAATTAGGTTCAATAAGAGGTGTTGAACAAGAACATTATGTAAATGATCCAGAAAATGTTTATGTAAAAGATGGACAATTAGTTTTACAAGTAACTAATAGAGATAAAGAAGATCAATATAAAAATCCTAGAGGCAATAGACAAGTTATTTATAATTCAGGAAGTATTAGAACTCATGGGAAAAGAGAATTTTTATATGGAAGAATTGAAATGAAAGCAAAACTTCCTAAAGGAAAAGGTGCTTTCCCTGCTTTTTGGACATTAGGTTCAGATTTTACGTTAGATGGTAGAATTAGCAGTGAACAAGGTGCTTCGTGGCCAGTTTGCGGTGAAATCGATATCATGGAAATGATTGGTGCAGAAAATGAAGACTTAAATGGAAAAAGCAATAAGAAAGTTTATCAAACTTTACATGCTGGTTCAGCTGCAGATGTAGATCATTCAAAATCTATTTCAACATATACATTACCAAAAGGCATCTTTAATGATGATTATCATATTTTTGGTCTTAATTGGTCTAAAAATAAAATGGAATTTTATGTTGATAATAAAATTGTAGGATCTATTGATTATAGCAATAATGAAGAATATAAAAGATGTTTTAACAGACCACAATATATTCAAATGAATCTAGCAACTGGTGGAAACTGGGCTGGAGATGCTGGAGATAATCTTGCAGGGCAAAAATATGAAATTGATTATGTTTATTATGGTCAAAATGCTCAACAAAAAGCAGATTCTAAGGAATACTATGAAAATGCAATCAAAATCAATGGTGAACATGATGTGACAATGACAGAAGGTGAAACACCTAATTTATTAGAAGGTGTGACTTCTGATCAGGATAGTATTTTAGATTATTCAATTGATAATGAATATTCATTTAAATCAAAAGGTGGACTTACTTCTGTTGATTTAGTTTGTTCAGGTAAAAATGATAAACAAAGTTTAAAGAAATTAAAACCGGGTAAATATAACTTATACTATACAGCTAGAAGTAGTACTGATTCTACAAAACCATCAACAAGAAGAGCAGTTATACTTACTGTTTTACCTAATGGTAAACAAGATTTAATTGAATTAGATCGAGAACTTATTAAAAATGGTTCTTTTGAAAATGGAACAAATCCTTCATCTGGCTATGAAATAAATAGTCGTACATCATGGCAAGTCACAAATGCAAGATTTACAAAATGGCCAGGATGTTCATATGAAGGAAGCTGGTGTGGTTTTTTACCAGAAAATAATGGAAATGCTAATATTTATCAAATAGTTAATTTAAAGAAAAATACAAAATATAAACTAAAGGCAAAAGTGCAATTAACAGAAGTAGGACAAACAATGTTTGTCAACTTAAAAAAGAATGCACAATATCTTGTAAATAACAATGAAATTACAGTAAAATGTACAGAAGAAAATAAAGGACAATATCAAGATATTGAATTAGATATCGATACAGGAGACCAAGAAAGTATTTTTAATGGTAAAAATTCTACTGATTTAACAGTTTGTTTTATGAAATGGACTGAATCAACAAGTGATGCTACATACAAAGGAAAAGTATTTGTTGATAATGTTTCTTTAACAGAAGTGACAAATGAAGATGAAAATTATAATCTTGTATGGGCTGATGAATTTAATGAAAGTGAATTAGATAAAAAGAATTGGGGTTATGAATTAGGTCATATAAGAGGTTTAGAACAACAACATTATACAAATAGCAAAGATAATGTTTATCTTGAAGATGGAAATTTAGTTATTAAAGCAACAAATAGAAAAACAGAAGATCAATATGATGTAACACAAGGAGATACTACGAGAAAAGTTATCTATGATTCAGGAAGTGTAAGAACTCATGGTAAACAAGAATTCTTATATGGAAGAATTGAAATGAAAGCTAAATTACCTAAGGGACAAGCAGTATTCCCAGCGTTTTGGACCTTAGGTTCTGATTTTCATTTAGATGGTAACATTGCTCAAGGTATTGGATGGCCCGATAGTGGTGAAATAGATATCATGGAATTAATTGGTAATGGAACTGCTGGTGGGGTTAATGGTAATAAACAAGTTTATCAAACACTTCATTATGGTACTAATGGTGAAGATGATGGAAAGTATGCTGGACATGGTACTTGTTATACATTACCAAGTGGTATCTTTAATGATGATTATCATGTTTTTGGAATCAATTGGTCAAAAGGAAAAATTGAATGGTATGTAGATGATCAAATTGTAAGAACAGTTGATTATAGTGATGATCAAAGAGCTTTAGAATGTATCGATAGACCGCAATATATTGAATTTAATTTGGCTTTAGGTGGAGCTTGGCCTGGTGCTGCAGGTGAAAACTTAGCAGGAACAAAATTTGAAGTAGATTATGTTCGCTATGCTAGAAATGAACAACAACAAAAAGATGCGGATACTTTCTATGCAAATGCTTATAAAATTAGTGGTGAAAAAGATGTTACGATGACAGAAGGAGACATGCCAGATTTATTAGCAGGTATTACTGTTGATGAAGGAACTGTAGTTGATTACTCTATTAATGATGAACCAATGTTCACAAATGTTGGTGAAAATACACATGTATCACTATTATGTACAGGTAAAGATGATCAAGAAGCCTTAAAATCATTAAAACCAGGAACATATAATTTATATTACACAGTATATGAAAAAGGAAATACAACAAAGGCAAGAACAAGAAGAGAAGTTTTACTTACAGTTGAAGAAAGAGTTTTCGAAAAAGATTTAGAAAAATCTGGATTAGAATTAAATGGTTTCGTTGGTGATACATTAGATACAATTAAATTACCTGAAGGTTGGGTATTTGAAAATCCAAAAGAAAAAATCACAAAAGATACAAAAGAAGTAAGTGTTAAATATTCAGAAATTGATGGTAAAGTTGGAACAGCTTTAATTAATGTTCAAGAAAGAGCACAAATTATTGCTGGTGAAAATAGTAAATATGATGTTAAAGATTCAAAACCATTGAAAATTACAATGAATGTTTCTAAAGAAAATGTTTTAAAAGTATTTGTTAATGGTAAAGAATTAGATACAAAATACTATACAATTGAAAATGTTTCTAACAAAGTAAACATTATTTTAAGTGAAGAATATTTAAAAACATTAGATAATGGAGAATATACTATTAAAATTACTTCTACATTAGGAAATGTTGAAACAACATTTACAGTAGATAATTCTAAAGACGACAATACAAATCAAAAACCAACGACTGATAAAAAAGATGATGCAAACAATAAAACAAATAATGTTACGACGACTGTTGTCAAAAATACAACTCAAAAGAGTACAAAAACAGGTGATCAAACACCAGTTGAATTACTTACAATCGGATGTTTGGTATCATTACTAGCAATTATTATCTTAAAAAAGAAAAAAGTATTTTAATAAATTACAAAAGAAGTTTAAACAATAAAAGTTGTTAAACTTCTTTTATTCTATGCTTATAAATTGACGCTTACTTTTTAAGTTTTTATAGGAATAAATAAAAGGAGTCTTTGTTGACTCCTTTTGAATTATTTAGATTTAAGTTTTTTAGCTAATTTTTTAAAAAATGATTCTCTTGCATAGACCGGTTCTAACCATTCATTTTTTAAAATATGTAAAGGATTTTCTGACATTAAAGTATGAATAGCATGATAATTATATTTTTTTCAAGTAAATAAAATATTTTATTTAAACAAGGTTTTCGAGAACCAGTAGCTCGATGCGTATCTGTAGCAATTACATGGATCAAGCCTTCATCTAATAGTTGAAAAGCTATTTTTTTAGCTTGTTTACCATGATATCCTAAAAAGCTTGAAGTATTTACTTGAATAATACAACCACTTTCAATAAAACCATTTACTCTTTCAATATCTAGTCCATTTTTAAAATATCTTTCAACATGAGCAATAATAGGAGTATAACCTTTAAATTGTACATCATATAATCTTTCTTCTATTTCTTGTTCATTTCCTATTTCTTTTCGTACATCAAATTCTACTAATACATATTGTGTGTTTTCGATAGGAATAAAAAGATTTTGATCTAGAGCTTTTTGATAATCATGATTAAGAAATAATTCACAGCCATCTAATATATCAATATTATATTCAGTTGCTAGCATTCTTAAATCATCAATTCTTTGAATAAAATCATGAATATCATCTTTAGTATGAACACCAGGAGTTACATGTGGTGTAGCAACGATTGCACTTATTCTATTTTCTCTAGCAAGCTCTAAAGCTTTTCTTGCATCTTCATAAGATGGCATACCATCATCAATATTCCAAGCATAATGACCATGTATATCAATAAAAGACATGAAATCTCCTCCAATACTAATTGATATTATCTATCAATTAGTTTGAAAAATCAATAGAAATGAATTGTATTAAGAATATTGATATGGTAGTATTTGAATACAAAAAAATGAATGATAGTGTCGTTGAGTGTCAAATAATGTCGTTTAGTAAAAAGAACAAAATAATTATTGTTATTTTTATTTTGGACATTATAATGACTATAGTTAATGTTTTATTATTCTGCTTAGAAAGCGAAAATAAAAATGTCAAAAATTAAGGAAGGAAATTTTATGACAAAAAAAAGAAGTCAGATTTTAATAAGAAAAAACTTGCTTAGTTGCTTTTGATATTTTAAGTGTCATTATTGCTTTCTTTTTATCATCTATTATTGCTTATAATGGTCATATAGAATTAAGCTTTTTACGATATTCTTATTATTTATTAAGTGGTTTAATTGTAAGTAGCTTAATCTTTTTTGTCTTATTAAGATTATATGACAGTTTATGGAGATATGCTTCTGTCAATGAATTATTAAATGTTATTATAGCATCAGTTTTAAGTACGATTTTTTATTGTATTTTATGTACGATTTGTCCGGTGACACCACCTATTAGTACGGTGTTCCTTTATTTACTTATCTTGCTTATGCTTGTTGGTGGAGCTAGATTTGGATATCGTTTTTTAAGATTATATGCTACTAGACACCATTTATTAGGTAGAGGAGAACATATAGAAAGTCGTGTCATGATTATTGGTGCTGGTTCAGCTGGTGAAAAGATTTTAAGAGAAACATTAGTTACACCAAAAATCAATAAAGAAGTGGTATGTTTTATTGATGATGATTTATCTAAAAAAGGAAGAAGAATCCATAATGTACCTGTTGTTGGAGGAAAAAATGAAATCTTGCAACAAGCTGAAAAATATCATGTAGATGAAATTTATATTGCTTTACCTTCTATTGATGATAAAGAAGTTTCTGAAATTTTAAATATTTGTAAAGAAACTAAATGTAAATTAAAAAAATTACCTGGTATTTATCAATTCTTAAATGATGAAATTACTTTAGAAAAATTAAAAGATGTAGAAGTTCAAGATTTACTTGGAAGAGATCCTATTAAAGTAAACTTAGAAGAAATTATGGGATATGTTCAAGATAAAGTTGTCATGGTTACTGGTGGTGGAGGATCTATTGGTAGTGAGTTATGTCGACAAATTGCTAAGAGTCATCCTAAACAATTAATTATTGTAGATATTTATGAAAATAATGCTTATGATATTCAATTAGAATTACAACGTAAATATCCTAAATTAAATTTAGAAACAATGATTGCTTCTGTTAGAGATCAAAATAAGATCAATGATTTATTTGCTTATTACCATCCAGATATTGTTTATCATGCAGCAGCTCATAAGCATGTACCTTTAATGGAAGATGCACCACATGAAGCAATTAAAAATAATGTTTTTGGAACTTTAAATGTTGCTAAAGCTGCAGATCAATATGGAGTTAAAAAGTTTATTTTAATTTCAACAGATAAAGCTGTTAACCCAACCAATATTATGGGTGCTTCAAAAAGATTATGTGAAATGATTGTTCAATCATTTGATAAGAAATCAAAAACAGAATTTGTAGCTGTACGTTTTGGAAATGTATTAGGATCTAATGGATCAGTTATTCCATTATTTAAAAAAACAAATTCAAAACGGAGGGCCAATTACTATTACTCATCCTGATATTATTCGTTATTTTATGACGATTCCTGAAGCTGTTTCGCTTGTATTGCAAGCAGGAGCGTATGCTCATGGTGGGGAAATCTTTGTCTTAGATATGGGAAAACCTGTTAAGATTTTAGATATGGCTAAAAACTTAATTAAATTATCGGGATTAGAGCCAGATGTAGATATTGAAATTAAATTTATCGGTCTAAGACCTGGTGAAAAGTTATATGAAGAAATGTTGATGAAAGAAGAAGGTATGCAAACAACACCTAATAAGATGATTCATGTTGGTAAACCTATTGAGTTATCTCATGATTTCTTTGATCAATTAGATCATCTTTATCAAGTGGCTTATGATGAAGATAGTAATATTAGAAAAGAAGTTCATCAAATGGTTGATACATATCATTATGATGAAAATACAACACACGGTATCAAATAATCTAACAATCAAATGTTAGATTTTTTTGTATATTAAAATATTAAATAAAAGACCACTTTTCTAATAACTACAGTATTTAGGCGTTAAAAGAGTTAAATAAGCAGCTTCATTTACTATTTTGTTCTACAATATATTTGTAATCAAAATAGAAAGTTGAGGATATAACTAGAGTACTGTAAAACCTAAAAAAATTTCTTTAATTGACTTTATTAATCAATTTGGTCAAGAAGATCGACAAATTAATTTCTTTTTGAATTTAAAATGGCCTACTGGCTTGTCTTGCGATAAATGTGATTGTCATGATTATTACTTAGTCAAAAGAAAGAATGTTAAGAATGGCTATCTCCTCATTTGTAAAAAATGTGGACATCAACATTCTTTATTAGCTAATACTATTTTTCAGGATTCTAATCTATCTTTGCTTAAAATTCTTATTGGCTTATATGTTTTCTTTAATTCCAATAATGGAGTTAATGGAAATCAATTGGCTAATTACGTGGATGCTAATGTGAAAACTGCACGTAAATTTAGTAAAAAATGTAGAATCTTGATGGCTGAAAGTAATAATTCTAAGATTTTACAAAGCTCATTTTATGAAATCGATATTCTTGAAATTGGTGGACATCATAAAGGAAAACGTGGGAAAGACTCTGAAAATAAGCAACCAACGCTTTTAATATTGTCTACTTTAGAAGATAACAACTATCCCCAATATGTTAAGCTTCATACTTTACCGAACTATAAAGGTGAACCTATCGAAGAATATCTCAAAGAAAAATGTTTGTTTGACCCAACTATAGTAATCAACTGTGATAGAGATAAAGCATTTTTTTGCTTAAATAAATTAGCACAGTTAGAAAACAGTGTTGTAGATTATACAAAGGAAAATCATAAATTAAAGTGATTGAATACTTTTATAGGAAATATTCAATCAAATATCAATCACTTATATAGATTAGTTAAAAAACGTGATTTACCATTATTCTTATCCGAACAAGAATGGAGAATAAATCATCGATATTCAGGTAAAAGAATTATGGATAAAGTGAAAAAGTATATTAGTATGTCAACACCTGTTACTTTTAAACAAATAACAAATTCTGTACTTGCTTATGAAAAACAATTTTTGTCTGCTTAGTATGAGAAAGGTGGTCTTTTATTAAAATTAAATAAGAAATTATTAATTGGATTTTTGATTCTTGTTGGTGGAACATTATTAATGTTACTTTAAATATGGCGAAAGCCATATTTTTCTTTTCAAAAGAAATAATATCCTTTAAAATAAATAAAGGTGAAAAGAATGCAAAAACAATTAATACAATGGTATCAACAAAATAAAAGAGACTTTCCTTGGAGAAAAGACCAAGATCCATATCATATTTGGATCAGTGAAATTATGTTACAACAAACAACGACAGAAACAGTTATCCCTTATTATGAGCGTTTTCTAGAAAACTTTTCTACAATTGAAGCACTTGCCAGTGCTTCTTTAGAAGAAGTCTATAAAATGTGGGAAGGTTTAGGATATTATCGACGTGCGAAGCATTTACATGAAAGTGCTCAAATAATTGTTGAAAAATATCAAGGGAAATTTCCTTATGAATATAATGATATTTTATCTTTAAAAGGAATTGGAGAATATACTGCCGGTGCTATTAGTTCAATTGCTTATGGAAAACAAGTTCCAGCTGTAGATGGCAATGTTTTAAGAATTATCAGTCGTTATTATTTGCTTAAAGAAAATATAGCAGAAACAAAAGTACAAAAGAAAATCTATCAAATAGTTCAAGAATTGATTTTAAATCAAGATGCTTCTGCTTTTAATCAAGGAATGATGGATTTAGGAGCAACGATTTGTAAACCTGTCCATCCACTTTGTTCTCGTTGTCCGATTCAAAAAGAATGTTTAGCTTTTAAAAATAAACAAACGGATGTTTTACCTATTAATATAAAAAAAATAAAAAAACAAGAGATAAGTTATATTACAGGAATCATCACTTATCAAGATAAATATTTACTTATTCAAAATCCACCAGGAGGATTATTAGAAAATTTTTATGGTTTTGTACAATATGATGTTGAAAGTCCCTATAGTTTTGTTTCTTCTTTTCAAGAAAAGTATCATCAAGATTTAATAATTCAAGCACATATTAAAGATATTAAACATGTTTTTAGTCATCGTACATGGTTTATGCATGTTTATCATTTTGTTTTAGAACATGAAATAGAAGGAATGTATACTTTAGAGGAAATAGAGGCTTTACCTTTATCAACTGCCCATTTAAAAGTTTTAAAAGCGTATCTAAAGTTCATGTAAAATACAAATAAAATAAATATAATAGTTAAAGGGTGTGATGCTATGAAATTATTTAAGAAAGAAAGTAAAATTGAAAAAGAGGAGTACTTTTCTTTTTGTGTTGAAGGAATTTATAAACATAAAAATGGTGAATTGTTTGTTTTAGGAATAGTTGATGGAATTATACAAAAATTAGATTCTTTATTTTTGATAGGTCCTTATGGTTATGAAGAAAAAGTAGAGATTCAAGAATGGATAGAAGTAGATTCTAAGCAAAATTATTATGCATTATTGATTGATCAACGTTTTCAAGAAGAAATAGATCAAGGGTATATCTTTACGAATAAAAATAATCATTTAGCAACTTCAAGAGAAGAAGTTTATAATCCTTATCTTCAATTTTTATTAGATCAAGTTAATCGTCAACACTATGATTATTTAGATATTTTATTTGAACAACTTGCGACAAGAGCTTATTTTTTAGCTGTATTTGATTATCAAGATTTTCCTATTTATCAAATAAATGATAAAAAATATTATCCAATTTATACAAGTCAACTAGAAATGAATAAAGATCAAAAATGTAAAAATAAAAAAGGTTCAGTTTATAGTTTTGATGATTATTCTAGAATGTGTTTAAATCAAGATAAACTTGATGGAATTATCATTAATCCTTATCATAAAGAAAGAAGTATTGTTTTAAATAAAGATGTTATTCAACATATTAGAACAATTAAAGAAAAAAATATAAAAACATATGCGAAAGCTAAAAGTTATCTTAAAGATAGGAAAAGGAGACAAAAGTATGAAATTGATTATGAGAGCTGATGATTTAGGATTTAGTGAAGCAGTCAATTTAGGAATTTATAAAGCAGTTAAAGAGGGTGTTATTACAAGTGTTGGGATGATGACAAATATGGAACATGCAAACCATGGGTATGAACTTGTAAAAGATTTTGATATTGCTTTAGGGCAACATACAAATATTTGTGCGGGAAGACCCTTGACTGATCCTAAGCTTATACCATCTTTAGTTCAAGAAAATGGTGAATTTTGTTCATCAAGAGAAATTAGAAGTAGAAAAGAAGATACAGTAGTTATTGAAGAAGCTGAGATGGAAATTGAAGCACAATATTTACGTTTTAAAGAAATCACTGGAAATGATCCTGATTATTTTGAATGTCATGCTGTTATTTCACAAAACTTTTTTATAGCTTTAAGAAATGTGGCTAAAAAATATGGTCTTTTTTATGAAAATGTTTTATTTGATCAAGAGTTTGAAAAAGAAAATAATATTTATGGTATTGCAATGGCCAAGCTTAATGAACAAATGCTTTATGATCCAAAAGAATATATTGAAAACAGTTTAGAATTTATTAGAAATCATGATGTATCCGTGATGGTTTTCCATCCAGGGTATTTAGATCAATATATTCTAACACATTCATCTTTTACGCTTATTAGGGCAATGGAATGTGATTTTCTATGTTCATCATGGTTAAAAGATTGGCTTAAAGAGTATCAAATTGAATTAACTGATTTTAGAAAGGTTAAAAATGCATAGATGTTCATGGGTCAATGATGATCCTCTTTATATTGATTATCATGATCATGAATGGGGAAAACCTGTTTATGATGATCAAAAATTGTATGAAATGTTTTTATTAGAAACATTTCAAGCAGGGCTTTCTTGGATCACTATTTTACATAAAAGAGAAGCTTTTAAAGAGGCTTTTGATCAATTTGATGTTAATAAAATAGCAATGTATGATGATTGCAAAATAAATGAGTTAATGAATAATCCAAAAATCATTCGTAATTCTAGAAAAATTAAAGCGGCAGTTAAAAATGCACAAATATTTATTGAAATACAGAAAGAATATGGTTCTTTTTCTAAATATTTATGGGCTTATACAAATGATAAAATTATTTATGAAAAAAAAGAGAATGAAACAACGAGTACGTTATCAGATCAAATTTCTAAGGATTTAAAGAAAAAAGGCATGTCATTTGTAGGAAGTATTACAATCTATTCTTATTTAGAAGCAATTGGGATTTATAATCATCATGATAGAAATTGTTTTTTACATCTTTAAAGAACAGTTTCTTTTTTTGTATTATTAGGTATAATAAAAATAAGGTGAGTTTAATGCAAAAAAAGAGACAATTAAAAACTTGTATTGTTGTTGTCGTTTTAATGTGTCTACTAACGGTTTCCATGACATTTCAAACAATTTGTGTAAAGACAATCAGTGATAATTATATTAATTCACTTATTGTCAATCAAATTATTGATTTAATTATAGACGAAGAAACAGATGCAAATTTTCAACAAATAAATCAGTTACAAAATAAAATAAAAAAGAGTGATGCTCTTTATCAATTAAATAGATATGCTTTTGATCAATCTATGCGAAATACCAATAAAAATAAAATAAAATTAGATCAAAAAGAATTACAAAAATTTTCTACATCATGTAAAAAAATGATCAAAGATGAATTGAATATATCTATTAAAGAAAAACAAATTATGAATATTTTAAAACAAAATCAGTTTTGGAATAAAATGATTCATCGTATGAAAAATAAGTTAAGTTATTTTTCAAAAATCTTTGTTTTTATTTATTCGATTATGCAATCAATATTTTTTAGAATAATTATTTTATTGTGGATATTGTTATGTTTTTTTAGATTATATAATTTAAATAAATCAGGTTTTTCTTTGGTTTTTTCAATAGTTCTTTTAGTAAAAGGCTTGATTGATTATATGATGATAGGATTAATTGAAATATCAAAATCTTTTTATATTAAGATGTTAAATATTCCTATTTCATCTATAAGTATTGATTCTTATTTGATTGTGGCAATGGTATCTTTAATGATTGGCATGATTCTTTTTGTTTGGCATATATATAAGGCAGAGTAATCTGTCTTTTTGTTTATAATTTTTTATCTCTTTGATAATAAATTATAAATTGTATGATTTTATACAATTTCGCTAGACAAACAAAATTGTATACAATATAATGTTAGCAATACAAATAAGAAAGGAAGGTTTTATATATGACCGAAAAAAGAGTTTACAATTTCTCAGCAGGTCCTTCAATGTTGCCTGTTGCTGTACTTGAAAAAGCAGCAAAACAAATGTTGAATTATGAAGGCAGTGGTATGTCTGTAATGGAGATGAGTCATAGATCCTCTTCCTACTTAGATATCTTTGAAAAAACGAAAGGATTATTAAAGAAAGTGATGAATGTTCCTGACAATTATAAAATTGTTTTTATTCAAGGGGGAGCAACTCAACAATTTTCAATGGTTCCTTTAAATCTTTTAAAGAATGGGAAAGCTGATTATGCGATTACAGGTGCTTTTAGTAAAAAAGCAGCTGCAGAAGCAAAAAAATATGGGGATATTCATATTGTTTATGATGGTAGTAGCTATGATTTTAAACATATTCCAACACAAGATGAATTAGATTTATCTAAAGATGCATCTTACTTACACATCTGTGCCAATAACACAATTTATGGAACAGAATGGAAATATGTTCCTGAAACAAATGGCGTACCAATTATTGCGGATATGTCATCTAATATTTTATCAAAACCAGTAGATGTAAGTAAATATGGGATGATTTATGCGGGTGCTCAAAAGAACATGGGAATTGCTGGATTAGGAGTAGCAATTATTCGTGAAGATTTACTTCAAGATGTTGCCCAAACAACACCTGTTTTATTAGATTATAAATTGATGATCAAAAATGATTCAATGTATAACACACCACCAGCTTATGCAATTTATGTTTTAGGACTTGTTCTTGAATGGATTGATTCTTTAGGTGGATTAGAAGTTATGAAAGAAAGAAATGAAAAGAAAGCTAAATTAGTTTATGACTATTTAGATCAATCGACTTTCTATAAAGCACATAGTGATAAAGAAAATAGATCACTTATGAATGTGACTTTTACAACACCAAATAAAGATTTAGATGCGAAGTTTGTTAAAGAAAGTATCGAAGCAGGCATGACAAATTTAAAAGGTCATCGTTCTGTAGGGGGAATTCGTGCTTCTATTTACAATGCAATGCCATATGAAGGTGTTGAAAAACTTGTCGCATTTATGAAAGAATTTGAAGAAAATAATCGATAAGGAGTCAAGTATGTATAAGGTTAAATTGATGAATAAAATATCTTCAGTAGGATTGGATTATTTTAATGAAGATTATGAATATGGGGAAACGTTAGAAAATGAAGATGCTATTTTACTTAGAAGTGCATCTTTACATGAATATGAATTTACAAAAAATGTTAAAGCGATTGCGAGAGCTGGTGCGGGGGTCAATAACATTCCTGTTGAAAAATGTTCAGAAAAAGGAATTGTTGTTTTTAATACACCGGGGGCAAATGCGAATGCGGTAAAAGAACTTGTTTTATGTGCTTTATTTTTATCAAGTCGTAAGATCGTTGAAAGTATTGAATGGGTCAATACTTTAAAGGATGATGAAAATGTAGGAAAGACAGCAGAAAAAGGAAAGTCAAACTTTGTAGGGCCTGAAATCGAAGGTAAAAAATTAGGGGTCATTGGTCTAGGTGCTATTGGAGTTTTAGTTGCAAATGCAGCTAATAAACTAGGAATGGAAGTTTATGGATATGATCCATTTATGTCTGTCAATTCTGCTTGGGCTTTATCAAAACATGTACGTCAAGCAAAAGATATGGATGAAATATTTAAAACATGTGACTATATTACTGTCCATGTACCAAGTACTAAAGATACAAAGGGTATGTTAAATAAAGAAAAGTTTGCATTAATGAAAGACGGAGCACGTTTATTGAACTTTGCTAGAGGGGATTTAGTTGTAAACGAGGATTTATTAGAAGCGGTTGAATCAGGTAAATTAAGTAAATATATAACTGATTTTGCTTCACAAGAATTAATTGGAAAAGATAATATTATTGTATTACCTCACTTAGGAGCTTCTACTCCTGAAAGTGAAGATAACTGTGCGAAAATGGCGGTTCAAGAATTAAAAGATTTCTTAGAAAATGGAAATATTAAAAATTCTGTGAATTTCCCAGCTGTTAATCAACCAAGAGAATCAAAAGTAAGACTATGTATTACCAATAAAAATATGCCAAATATTTTGGCACGTATTTCTAAATTATTTGCTGATCACAACTTAAATATAGAAAATATGGTGAACCGTTCTCGTGGGGATTATGCTTATACATTAATTGATACAAATGATGATGTACGTCAAGATATTATTGAACGTATCGAAGCAGCTAAAGGAATTATTAATGTAAGAGTGATTAAATAAAACTTGATAAAGGTATTTCAAGAAGTCCTAAGGGACTTCTTTTTTTGGACTATTTGTCCATTGAAAGGAGGAAAATAGAAAGATAAAATGATAATAGAAATGAGACAAATGTGAAACAAATAAGAGACAAATTTGAGACGAATTATCTTTAAACACAATTAAATTAAGAAAGCTCCTTACATCAATATTAAAAAAGAGATAAAAAGCGATGATGGCTAACTATAAAACACTCATGTAAGGAGGTAAAAAAATGAGGCAAATAAGAAATGCAAGTGATACAACCTGTAAACAGTTATTAAGAGACGAGGAATGTTTTGCCGATCTCTGTAATTATGCTTTTTTTCAAGGAAGACAGGTCATTAAACCAGAAGAACTTGTTTCTAGAGAAAATGATCTGTCGACCTTGATAGGAAATGTAGATGATCCAACAGAGATCAAAAGATATCGAGATGTGGTAAGAAAAGCAAGTATTCATGGAGATTATGTGATTATCGGAGTTGAACATCAAAGTACTTTTGATAAAAATATGATTTTTCGCATACTCAACTATGATGCAACGACTTATATCAATCAAGTTGAAAGTAAAAAAGAAGTCTATCCAGTAGGAAGCTTTGTGTTCTATACGGGAGATGAAGAATGGAAGTTGCCAGAAACATTAAAAGAAACATTGAAAAGTATACCATCAGAGATGGAACCTTATATCAATGATTGGAGACTACCTGTTATCGACCTTAAAACAATGGATGCAAGAAAGCTTACGAATCGAAGATTAAGAGATGTCGTAGAAATCAGTCAAAGTATGTTTGCAGGAAGTTATGAAGGATTAAGAGAAAATCGTAAAATTGAAACAGAAAGCTTCATGATGGCGGCAACATTTACACGTACAAATATTAGAAGAGAAGATTTACCAGAAGGAGATGAAATCAATATGTGTAAGGCAATGGATCAATTATTTCAAAGATTTGAAAATCAAGGAATTGAAAAAGGAAAACTCAATACTTTAAAAGAACTGCTTAAAGTGAAATTAGGAACTTTATCAAGTCCTTTAGAAAAACAACTCACAAATACATCGCTAGAAAAATTAAATGTTCTTATATTAAATATCTTTAACATCAATAGTGAAGAAGATGTTTTAAAAATTATCAATTAAAAGAGCTATACGATTTATTCGTATAGTTCTTTTATTCTATCCACCATTTAAATAGGGGGAAGGGCATATTAGAAAACATAAGATAACGTGGAAGCAAATATTGTTTATCATTGCGTGTCATATGTCTATTTTGATTGTAACTAAAGGCTAGTTTAACAGAACTTGATTTGAGATAATCTTGCGCATTTTGACAACTGACACCATATGGAAAGGCAAAGTAATCTGTTGAAACAAGGCCTTTGTTTTTTTCAAAGTCTCTTTTTATTTCATTTGTTGTCATGGTTTCTATTTTCTTTTTATAGGGTAAATGGCCAATATGGTGCATATCATAAGAATGACTGTAGTATTCAACATATTGATCATTTTTCAAATCATTTGTTTGTAAGTAAAGTAGGTTATTGGTTTTTGTTTTATAACCAATGACAAAGTTTGTAGCTTGCAAATTATATTTTTTTATAATAGGTTTAACAATAGTGTTAAAGTTTTTATATCCATCATCAAAAGTTAAACATACAGCTTTTTTAGATACTTCTTTTTTTCCATGATAATAGGCTTCAACATCTTCCATGGATAGGCATTGATAATTATTATCCGCTAAATATTTCATTTGTTTTTCAAATTCACTTATAGACATAAAATAAGGATTTGATGCATAGTTTTCTTTTTTTTCTTGTTCACTTACGACACCATGGTATCCTAAGATAGCAATTCCATCTTTACCGTTTTCATGAATAATGATGTCTTTTGTCATCCAGCCAAGTCCGATTGCTATGTAACAAACAAGAACACATAAAATGACTTTTAATATATTTTTCATAATATTCCAACTTTCTATCAGTACTAGTTTATAGAAAAACAGCACTGATGTCAAAAAAAGCTATGAGACTTCATAGCTTAAGACACAAGTAATAAACATCGCTAGGACAAATTCTTTTAAGAAAAGATTTTCATAATTTAAGTGTTCTTCTTTTTTATTTATAAAATAAGATAAGTAATTTTTAAGAATTTGATGATTTGTGAGATCCTTAAAAGATTGGGCGATATTTTTAAAATCAATTCTTTCTATTTCTCTTAAATCAGGTTTAATTTGATTTTTGATGTTTTGAATAATATCTTTAAAATGATAAACCTTTAAATCATCGTAATCATGTTCACTCATATAAAGTTCTAAACCTAAGATAAAATAATCTTCTAATTTTAAGTAATCTAAATACGTATTTTCTTTTAATAAATCAAGAATAGGTGTTTCATCAGAAATTGTAAGTAAATGATGATTGTATTGATTTTCATAGTTTAAAATTTGATTATGAAAAGATAAAGCTATTTCTTGAATATTTTCTTCAGGATAAAAAGCAAAACGATGCCCTTTTAATTTTTTAAATGTTTTTAAAGTATCAAGATAACCTAAGCGTATTCTTTGATCCAATAGCTCTCGATTAAAATCAAGAAAGCCACCTAAATGCTTAGACGGTCTAATAAAAGTGATATTTTCACGATGTAATAAATAGGGATGGGTCGCTTCTTGATTGAGTTCAATTGCAATAATTTTTTGTGCTCCCATTTTTAAAGCAAGAGAGATAGGTAAATTATCATAATATCCGCCATCAATATATCCTTGCTTATCTATATAATGAATAGGAAATGCAGGAAAACATGAGGCTGAAGCAATAGCATATTCTACAATGTTATCTTCGCTCATATCATCTACTGTGATTTCTAATGGTTTCATAGAAGGAAAAGCAACAGTGCATAAACCATATTTGATAGGTGAACTTTTCGCTTTTTTGCCATTATAAAGACCTTTGATTAATTGAACAAGTGGTTCAATATCAGCACCTTTTTTATCAAGATAGGACTTTAAAAAAGGACCTATGTTAGAAGAATTGTTCATTAGATTTTCAATTGAAAAATCAAATTGAATAGGATGCTTTAAAACCTTTTCTAATGATAAAGTATCCCATAATTCATAAAGCTTTTGATAATCTTCTTGAGCTACAAGTAGCCCATTTAAAGCACCAATAGACGTACCAGTAACAATATCAAAATGATATCCTAATTCTTGTAACGCTTTCATGCATCCTGATTCATAAGCTCCTTTAGAACCGCCACCTGATAAAACTAATCCATATTTCATAAAAACACATCCTTTTCAATAATTATACTTTTTCATAAAAAAAATACAACTTTATCATTTTAATATATGAAGAGTTTGTTATAATTATATGGCAAGGAGGATTAAAAAATGAAAAATGTAGTGAAAACAGATCAAGCTCCAGGAGCTATTGGTCCATACAGTCAAGGAATACAAGTAGGGGATATGTATTTTTTCTCAGGACAAATTCCTCTAGTACCAAGTACAGGTGAAATGCCAGAAGGAATCGAAGCACAAGCTCATCAAGCTTTAAAAAATGTGAAAGGATTATTAGATAGCCAAGGATTATCATTTTCAAATGTTGTTAAAACAACTGTCTTTTTAGATAACATGGATGATTTTACAACAGTAAATGGTATTTATGCTGAATACTTTGTAGAACCTTATCCAGCAAGATCTGCTGTAGAAGTTGCTAAACTTCCTAAAGGAGCTTTAATTGAAGTAGAAGTTATCGCTAAAAAATAATTAAAAAAGAGATTTCTTTTTTGAAATCTCTTTTTTGTATATTATAAGAAAAGAATTGCAATAATTCCTACTATAAAACAATAGTAAGAAAAATAATTCAATTTTCTTTTATTTAAAATACTAAACAATAAATTAAGTGCTAAATAAGTAACGATTCCACTGACAATAAAGCTGATTAAATATGGAAGCCATAATGCAGCGACAGTTGAACTTGTTAAAAAATGTTTAAGTTTTAAAATAATTGCGCCAAAGCTTACCGGCATAAACATAAAGAAAGAGAAATCTCTTGCTGCTTTTTGATCAAGACCACCAAGCATTCCACCAGTAAGTGTTGATCCACTACGAGAAACCCCAGGAAGTAAAGCAAGTAATTGGAAAAATCCCATTCTTAATGCATCCCATAAATTCATGTTTTTTGTTGTTCTTTTTCCTTTATATCCAAATTTGTGAATAAGCATTAAAAAACAAGAAGTTAAAAGTAAACAACAACCTACTAATTTAGGATTAGAGAAAGCATGTTCAATATAATCATTAAAAAGAACACCACCAATTGCTGCAGGAATTGTAGCAACAATTAATAACATACAAAATCTAAAATCAGGTAATAGTTCATCTCTTTCTTGAGGTTTAGCAATATACCCGAAAAAGGATTTGATTAAACGAATAATATCTTGGCGATAATAAAACATGATAGCAATGAGCGAACCAGTATTAACAATAACTTCAAAAGTAACATCATTCATTTGTGGAACCATTAAACCAAGTTTTTCAAAAATACTTTGGAATAAAACTAAATGTCCACTACTTGAGATAGGAATAGGTTCACTAAAACCTTGAATAGCACCTAAGATTGCATAGACAATAATATCTTTAATTAAACTCATAATTTCACCTCGTCACCCATTATATATGAAAATATTATAAAAATATACAAAAACATTTTTTTAATGGAGATGACATATAATAAAGAAAAAGGAGGAAGAAAATGATTGTTAATTGGGTTAAAGAAGATGAAGAACTATTAGAGCCATATGAATGGTCAAATGGTGATGATATCGAAATCATTTCAACACTTTCATGTTTTAAAGTAGATCAAAAAACACTCCATGATTTTATTTATGGATGTTTACACATTTTTGATCAAAAGTTGTGTCAAAAAGTATTTGCAATAGGAGATGGTCATTATGCTTTAGCGATTGAAACAGATGATCAAGGAAAGCTTTGCTATCGAAGTGTTTTTGATTTTTGTGATCGTGATAAAATGAATAAAAAGATTGCTGCTTTAGAACTGTCTAATATTCATTATCAAATGTATGATGAAGGAGAAATGAAAGAATATGGTCTAACGAGAGAGGAAAGGTTAAAAAAGCAATTTATTGAACAAAGAATTGATGAACTTTATATGGAAAATTATGATGATTTTTTGATGTTATGTAGACAGTTAAATATCGAAGATGCACAAAGTATCCAAAAATATAATCATTTAAAAAATAAAATAGCTAAGGGCTATACATTTATACATGAAATCCTATTCTATGAATTTACTAAAAAGGAATACAAAAAGAAATAAGCAATACTTATTTCTTAATTGTAATTCCTATTTTTCTTTCAACTTTCGCAAGTTTTTTTCTTGCCATATAACGTGCTTTATCAGCACCTTCATTTAAAATTGTATCGATATAGTTACCTTGATTGATTTCATTATATTTATCATGGATTTTTTGTAATTCATTACCTACAACTTCAGCTAGATCTTTTTTAAATTGACCATAACCAACACCTTGATAACGTTCTACAAGTGCATCAATAGATTCACCACTTAAAATAGAATAAATAGTAAGTAAGTTTGAAATACCAGGTTTATTTTTAACATCATAGTAAATAGCGTTATCACTATCAGTGATAGCAGACATGATTTTCTTTTTAGAAACATTAATATCATCTAAAATATAAATACATCCTTTACCTGTTTCATCAGATTTAGACATTTTCTTTGTAGGATTTTGTAAGTCCATAATACGTCCACCTACTTTTGGAACAAGTGGTTCAGGTAATTTGAAAGTTTCACTATAACGATTATTAAATCTTTCAGCAATATCTCTAGCAAGTTCACAATGTTGTTTTTGATCTTCACCAACTGGTACATAATCTGGATCATAAATTAAAATATCAGCATTCATTAATGACGGATAATTAAAAATACCAGCTCCAATAGATTCATCTTTTTTAAGTTTGCTTGCTTTATCTTTATATTGAGTCATACGTGATAATTCACCCATTGACACCATACATCCTAAATACCAACCAAGTTGAGCATGTTCTAAAACATCAGATTGTAAAAATAATGTGACTTTTTTAGGATCTAATCCAGCTGCTAAATATAAAGAAATCAAATCTTTTGTATTTTTTCTTAAATCCTTTGGTTCTTGATAAATTGTCATACTGTGTAAGTTAGCAACAAAAACAATCATTTCATATTCATCTTGATAAGAAACAAAAGGTTTGATAGCTCCTATATAATTTCCTAAAGTTACTCTTCCTGTTGGCTTGATGCCACTCAACATTCTTTTCATAAATTTTCCTCCTTAAAATAAAAAACGTCCTTAAAAAAGGACGTTATAAACGCGGTACCACCTTAATTCGTATAAAATATACGCTCTTGATTTTAACGCGATTAGCGACAAAAGACTTGTGCCTTTTGTAACTCCAGAACCCCAATTTCTATTATATCAATGGCTTATTTCCATCAACCATAAGCTTTCTATAACATTTAATATAATTTACTTATGTTCCTTCAAAGTCTTTAAAAACATTATAATGAGCTCATCTATAAAAATCAAGATATTTAAAAAAAGATATACAAAGTTTAAAATTGTTGTATAATTATTTACAAAGGAGTGATTGTATGATACGTATATATACCGCCCCAAGTTGTGCTTCTTGTAGAAAAGTAAAATCTTGGTTAAATGAAAATCAAATACCTTATGTAGAAAAGAATATTTTTTCTACTTTATTAAAAGAATCAGAACTTCGAGAATTATTAGAACGTAGTGAAAATGGTACGGATGATATTATTTCCAAAAGAAGCAAAATTATTAAAGAAAATGATATTGACATTGATTCAATGAAAATCAATGATTTAATTAAGTTTATACAGGAAAATCCATCAGTTTTAAAAAGACCAATTATGATTGATGAAAGAAGATTTCAAGTTGGTTACAATGCTGAAGAAATAAGAGTCTTTATTCCTAAAGAACTTAGAAAGTTAGCTGAATGTCATGATATGGATCGTTGTCCACAATTCAGCAATAAAGATTGTTTGAATTTTAAAAAAGAATATGAAAGGGATAGAGAAAAGGAATCAAGCCATTAGATTGATTCTTTTTTAGGAGACAATATGAAAAAAATATTAAAAGTTATAATGACACTTATTTTAATTTGTTCATGTTTTTATCTAGCAATTTCATTATTTATGAATCATTTGATTATTAATGATATGGTACCAACAGTTGTTAAATCAACGGCTGTAACAAATGCTTTAGAAGATACTTGTCAAAATGTTTTAAGTATGATGAATATGGATGAAAGCCAAAGTCAAGCACTTGTTTCTTCTTTACAACAAGATGAAAAAACGCAAGAACTTGTTAATGAATATATTGATACTGTTTTAAATAATCAATCATCTACTCTAGATGAAACTTTATTAAAGCAAGTTTTAGAAGATAAAAAAGATGAGGTATATTCTATTTTGAATCCTTCAATAAATGAAGAAACGTTTACAACACTTTATGATCAAGCTATCAATCAAATGGATTTACAAGGTTTACAAGATAAAGTATTAAGTCGAGTAGAAAATACGATGGAACAATCTGGAGAAACATATAAGATCGTAAAGAAAGTATATAGCTTTAAAAATTCTACACATATTATTGTGAGTGCTATTTTATTAGTTATTTCTACAGCCTATCTTATTTTTATTTCATATCAAGATAGATTGATTACAAAATGTTTATCAGTAAGTTATATGGTTTGTGGAATTATGACATTCTTGATTTCTTTTGCGATAATTTTAGGATTAACAGCAATGGCTTCTTCTACAATGACCATTCAATTAACATCTATTAGATATATGTATATTTGTGGAGCAAGTTATTTCTTTGTTGGTATTATTTTATTAATTGTAAATGCTTTTTTAAAAAAGAAAAATCGTTATCATTATTATTACTAGTATAAAAAGAAGGGGTATTTATGGATAGATTAGATGCAAAGGCTATAAAGACGTATAAAGAAATTATACTTATTTTAGATCAATGTATTGATGATTATTTATTTGTGATGGATATTGATCGAGATAATTATTTTATTTCCCCACATGCAACAAAAAGATTTAATATACCAAGCTATGAGTTTAGTGATTCTTTACCAGCACATAAAAAATTTGTATATAAAGATGATTTAGAAATGTTATTATCTGATATGAATAAAATGGTTTCAGGTAAAAAGAGTTTTCATAATTTACAATATCGTTGGATTGGAAAAGACGGTACACCTATTTGGATTAATTGCCGTAGTAAGTCAATTAAAGATGAAAATGGGGATGTTAAGTTTATTATTGGATGTATTAATGAAATTGGAAAAAGACAAGTTGCGGATAATGATAGTGGTTTGTTAGGTGAAATGAGTTTTAAGAATTTGATTTATCCAATTCATGAAGATATTACTCAAGGTTTTATTTTAAGAATTGATATTGATGATTTTAAAAATATTAATGAAAATTTCGGTGTAAAATATGGAGATGTTGCTTTAAAACAAGTTGGAAATTGTATTAAAAAGTTATTAACTAAAAATCAACAACTTTATAGGATTGTCGCTGATGAGTTTATTGTGATGGATGTTGTTGGCAGTAAAGAAGATGCAAGAGCTCTTTATAAAGCAATACGTAGAAGTATTACACGTTATGTAGAATCTATTAATTATGATATTTATTTAACGATTTCTGCAGGTATTCTAGATTTTCATGATTATCCTAATAAAAGTTATAATTCTATTATGCAATGGACAGAATTTGCTTTAAATCAATCGAAAATAAATGGAAAAAATACATATACGATTTTTAAGCAGGAAGCTTATCAAGAGTTTTTAAGAAAAAATAAATTAACAAAAGAATTACATAAAGCAGTTAACCAACAATTTAAAGGATTTGAAGTTTATTTTCAGCCGATTATTGATATGAAAACAGAAAAGATTCATAGTATGGAAGCATTGCTTAGATTTGAATGTGATGAATTTGGTAAAATTTCACCACTAGAATTTATTCCATTATTAGAGGAAAGTGATTTGATTATTCCTGTAGGTAGATGGGTTTTAGATCAAGCATTAAAAGCTGTAAGTATGTTTTCAAATATTAAAGTACAAATTAATATGTCTTATGTTCAAGTGTTAAAAACACCAGCATTAAATGATATTTTAAATATTATAAAAAATTATAAAATAGAAAATAATCAATTGGTTATAGAACTTACAGAAAGTGGTTTTATTGAATCTAATAAAAACTTTATTGATTTTTGTAATGGTTTAAAGAAAGAAAATATCTTACTTGCTTTAGATGATTTTGGAACAGGATATTCTAATTTCCACTATCTTTATAATTTAAAACCAGATTATATAAAAATAGATCGAACATTGATGAAAAATGCACTTTCAAATGAGTATGAAAATATGTTGCTAAAACATATGGTGGATATGGCTCATAGCGTAGGTGTTAAGATTTGTATTGAAGGAATAGAAGAAAAGGAAGAACTTGAACGTATTATGTTATTAAAGCCAGATTATATTCAAGGATTCTATTATGGTAGGCCGGTTTCTTTAAGTGTGTTTATGGAAAGCTATGAAATATAAAACGAATAAGTATGTGACTTATTCGTTTTTTAATGTTTCTAACATTCGTTTGATTTTACTTAAACAGTTTTGTTTATATTCTAAATGATAAGGTTGAATGATTTTTTTGAATGTTTGAAGTCCTTGATCATAATCTTCCACTTCAAATTCTATTTCATAATCATGATGATGGTTATATTCATTTTCATCTAAGGATAAAACACCATCGGGTAAAATAATATCATGACGTGTTGTTTTTAAATAATATCCACATGTTAAATCTTTGATATAAATATTTTCTTTTTCTAAAATATCAAAGATTTCATTATTGATATGTTGATGATTAAAAATAGCATCTTTAATTTCTTTATTAATATCTATATTTAATTCATTCAGACCAATAGTTGAAGGTCTTTTCAATGTGAGTTCGTAATGACCTTTTTTTTTTCTAATTCTGAGTGAGTATTTTTTCTTTTCCAATAGAGGATGAAAAAGATAATAATTGGTTTGTTGATAACTGTCTTTGATTTGATTTTTATAATCAGATAATATTTTTTTAAATATATTTTCTTTTAATAACATTTTAAATTCAATTTCTAGATGTTCCATATGATACCTCTTTGCTTAAATGCTCTAGATATATTATAATACATCTATACGGAGGGAAGAAAGATGAAATATGCATTAATGGTTAGAAATGATGATCTTTCTAAAAAAACAGCTTTGAAAATTAAAGAAAGTTTACAAAACTTTTTTATTTATGATGAAAAAAATCCAGATCTTGTTATTTCAATTGGAGGAGATGGAACTATTTTAGAAGCTGTACATCAATATTTAAATGTTGGTTGTTGTTTTGTAGGTATACATACAGGAACTTTAGGATTTTATACAGATTACCAAATTGATGAAGTGGATCAATTTATAAAAGATGTGACTTCTAGACAATTTAAGACGATGAAAAGATATATGTTAGAAATTAAAATTAATAAAAAAGACTCTTTTCAAACATATTATGCTTTAAATGAATTAAGATTAGATCAAGGGTTACAAGCACAGGTTATTCATGTGTATATTGGTAATGTTTTATTAGAAGTTTTTAGAGGGAATGGTTTATGTGTTTCAACTCCTTCTGGATCGACTGCTTATAATAAATCTTTAGGTGGTTCTATCATTTATCCAGGTATTCCTTTGATGCAACTTACAGAAGTTGCAGGAATTCATCATAATGCATATCGTTCTTTAGGTTCAAGTTTGATTTTAGATGAAAGTCAAACGATCAAATTAGTTGGAAATCATTTTAACCATTCTTTGATTGGAATCGATCATATTCATTTAGAATTAGAGGATGTTGAAAGTATTGAGATTACGATTGGGCGTAAGTATGTTCGTTTTATTGAATATAAAGAAATGTCTTTTATTAAAAGAGTTAGAAGGGCATTTATTAATTCATGAGTTATCAAATTGAACAAACGATTTTATTAAGAGATTATTTGAAAGAATTACCAATTAGTCAAGCAATGATTAAAAGGATTAAAAGGGAAGGTGATTTCTTAGTCAATGGAAAAAGTCAAACAGTAAGATGTTTACTTCAAAAAGGAGACTGTTTAGAAATTATTTTTCCAATAGAAAACTCAAATATTCAACCAGAAAATATTCCTTTAAAAATCATTTATGAAGATGACTATTATATAATCATTGATAAAGAAAGCCAAATGCCTTGTATTCCTACTAAAAGATATCAAAGCCATACTTTATGTCATGCATTAATGTATTACTATCAACAAATTGGTTTAAAAAGTACAATTCATTTAGTAAATCGTTTAGATAAAGAAACATCAGGATATATGTTGGTTGCTAAAACATCACAAGCTCATGCATTGCTTTCTAAAGATATTAAACAAGTAGAACGTGTTTATCATTGTTTAGTTGAAGGAATTTTAGAAGGGGAAGGCGTTATTGATCGACCTATTTTAAAAAGTAATGATTCTATTAAAAGAATTGTTGATGATCATGGTAAGTATGCTAAGACGTATTATAAATCTTTAATGCATAAAAATAATCAAACACTTGTAGAATGCAAATTAGTAACGGGAAGAACCCATCAAATTAGAGTACATATGGCTTCTATTGGTCACCCTTTAGTGGGAGATCTTCTTTATGGGTCAAATGAAGATTACTTATTTTATTTGGATAGTGTTGAAATTAGTTTTATTCATCCTTTTACCCATCAGAAAATACATTATAAAAAGGAGAGTTAATCTCCAAATGGCATGAACTTAAGATATAATCTTAGGTTCATGTCTTTTTATTTTTATCCTTTTTTTATAATAGTATCTAATATTTCTTTTTGTGTAGTATAGGATGGTGATGTTATGTTTGTAAAAGTTGTAAAAAATAATAGAGGTCGTCCAAATACCTCTTTTATCGCAATTGTTGAATCTTATCGTGAAGATGGGTAAATGGAGGTAATGTTTGAAAGTGTTCTTTATCGTAGTCATAGCCCATTAAATGACAAGTTCCTTCATTCCACCAAATAGAAAGGACATTTCCATTTTCATCACATTCCATAGACCATCTAGCTTCATCTAATGAACCATAGACAGCATCTGCACTATTTTCATTGGTAAACATCCAAATAGTAAGATCTTTATCTTTAGGATCTTATGAGTAGGGTTCACTAGATATTTTAACGAGTGTGCCATCTTTTTTCTGTATTTTTGTTCAATGTTTTTATCTTTAGAAAGTTTTTCGATAATAGTGTTGTAATTAATAAATTGAGCAACATTTTGTTGATTGTTTTCGCTAATATATAGATTATTATAAAGTTTCATTGTTACAGAAAAACAATTATGTTGTTCTTTTCCAAGTTTTAAAAAATAGGAAGGACCTATAATATCACGGAAGATATCTTTTTTAAGTCAACGACATAAACGCCCATATATTTAGGGGCAATTAATTTTAAAAATTGTTGGTTATCTTTTTTATCTTGAAGTATTTTATTGATTTTAATTGAAAAACGATTTTGTTGATGAAGATCCATCTCTTTTTTTTGTCATACTAATCTCCGTTTCTTAATACAATTCGATTTATTTTAAAATAATTAACATACTTGCACAAAAAAAGCTGTACTTTGTGTTACAGCTTTAATCTATTTGATTATATTTAGCGATACTTGTTTGGCGATGGATATCAAAACACATTCCAATTGCAATCATGTAAGATAAAAGTGAAGACCCACCATATGAAAGAAACGGTAATGTGATACCAGTGATAGGGAGTATTCCTAAAATCATAGCGATGTTCCAAAATTGTTGGAAAATCATACATCCAAAAATACCAGCAATAAAATATTTATCACTTTGATGCGTTGCTTTTAAACCAACATACAAAATACAAACATCTAACGCGAGTATAGCAATGAGCGTAATGATGGCTCCCACGAATCCAAAGCCTAAAGTAATAACAGAAAAGATGAAGTCCGTATGAGCTTCTTGTAAAGAAATAATCACTGTGTCAAATCCATGACCAAAAAGCCCAGCTGTTCCATAAGCCATCATCGCATTATAAAGTTGGTATCCTTGATTTTGATAAGTTCCTTCAGGATCGACCCAGCCATAAAAACGATCAAGTTTATGTCCTGTGATAATTGAAGAAAATATATCTTGACGATAAATAAATAAGTAAGTAAAAATCACAAGAACAACTGCTAAACAAGCAAATCCTACAATATACCATTTCTTATTAATTCCTGATGCAAATAAAATAACAACCACTGAAAAAGCCATAATCAAAGTAACACCAGCATCATTTTGTAAATAAGTTAGAATCATTGGTGGTAGAGAAATAGCTGCTACACGACCAATTAACTGTAAATCGGTATCAAATGTATGAATTAAATATTTTTCATTATGTAAAGAAACAGTTTTAGACATACATATAATCATTACAACTTTCATAAATTCAGAAGGTTGGAATGAAAATCCTGGAAAGTTATACCATGATGTGGCACCATTTAGATCTTTTGCAAAGGGAATGATATGCATTCCTAATTTATAAATAGCAAATCTTTGAATAACAAGACCGACTAAAAAGACAATCAAGATTCCATAAAAAATCCACATTCCCGAATAAATTCGATCATTTCCAAAACGATTGATTAAAAAAATCAAACCGACACCAATCATATAATAAAGGAGTTGTTTACTCCAATAGCCTGTAGGATTGGGATAAGTAATATAACCAGCTGCACATTTAATTGTATAACAACTAATAAGACATAGAATAAATAAAATGATGGCAAGTGGCCAACAAATTGTAGAATCTAAATATTTTTTCATTTTGTCACCCCTAGTGATTTATAGTATACTATAAATATATCATAAAAGAAAATGTTTATTAAGAAAGGAAATAGATATGTCAGATTATTTTATTTATGTTTTAATTGCAATTATTGTAATTGTTGGAGTATGGTTTATTTTTGCAAAGGTATTAAAAAATAAAAAACCTAAAGAAGTTACTTTAAAAGATATTCCTATTGATTTAGAAGCTTTAATCCATGCTTTAGGGGGTATTGATAATATTAAAGAGAGCCAAAGTCAAGGAAGTAAAGTACGTTTCTTTGTAGAAAATGATGATTTAGTAAAAGTAAATGTTTTAAAAGAATTAGGTGCAAGTGGTGTTATTCAAGCTACAGGCAAAGTTACTGTTATTTTAGGAAAGTTCTCTGATGAAATCAGCAGAATAGTAAATGAAAAGAAATAACGTTCCAAGTTGTATTGGGGGTGAAGGTATGAAAGAAAGAATTCACTTATATGAACCTTTTTTTCATCATTATTATATTGATGAAATTCTAAATGATTATGAATTAGAAACATTGATTCGTGTAAAAAAAGATGATTATCAACAATCAGTTGCCTATATTAAATTAATTTCTATATATTCACATCATGCAAGTATTGATGAATTGCAACAACAAGTAGATTCCATTCAAATGATGATGGAAACTTATGAAGATTATCATGAATTTGAACAATATTTGATAGAAAATGAAGAACATCAAGTGATAGGAATTGATTTATGTGCACTTACTTATAATCATCATTATGATGAATTAGATTTAGAAGAATTAACACCTGATCAATATTATCAAGTAGGATTATATTATTATGACCAAAAAAAATATGATCAAGCATTAGAATGTTTCTATTTAGGAGAAGAATGTGAAGATTCTGATTGTTTATGTGTGTTAGGTTATATGTATGAAAAAGGACAAGGGGTCAAACAAAGTAATCAAATGGCCATGACATATTATCGTCTAGCAAGTGATTTAGGAAATGTTGTTGCTTCTTGTAATCTTGCTTATTTTTATGAATATGGGATAGATGTTGACCAAGATTATGAAAAAGCTTTTGAACTTTATTCTTTAGGAGTCGATGAAGGATTTCCAAGATCTTTATTTTCAACGGCTTATTTTTTACAAAATGGGTATGGTGTAATTCAGGATCTAGAGGAAGCTTTTTTACGTTATGAAGAAGCAGCAGCCTTAGGACATAATGATGCGATTTGTGCTCTAGGTGAATGTTATGAATATGGTCAAGGAACAAGACAGGATTATCAAAGAGCTTTACATTATTATGAAAAAGCTGCTTATGAAGGGAATAGTCTTGCTAAATATAAATTAGGACGTTTTTATGATTTGGGTTACGGTTGCAATGAAAATTATCCAAAAGCTTTTCATTGGTATCAAGAAGCAGCAAAAGATGGTTTAGAAGTAGCAATCACAGCGATGGCAACCTGTTATGAATTTGGTAGAGGGATAGAAAAAGATAGTCAAAAAGCTTTAGAATATTATTTAAAAGCAGCGAATATGGGCTATATGAATGCGCAATTTTGTTTAGGGTATTTTTATGAAATGCATAGTGAATATCCAGAAAGTGAAAAAAATAGTTTTTATTGGTATTTAAAAGCGAGTCATCAAGGAGATGGACAATCAACGTTGGCTGTGGCTTATTACTATGGTCAAGGAATTGGAACTGTTAAAGATGAAAAGAAGTCTTTTGAAGCTTATCAAAAAGCAGCCAATCTTGGAGAAAGAGAAGCGTTTTATTATTTAGGTGTTTGTTATTTAGAAGGAAAGGGTGTTTTACAGGATAAGGAAAAAGGAATTGCTGGCTTAATTAAAATAGAAGATCAGTATCCTGTTGCAGCTTATTTAATAGGACAGTATTTTAAAGAAAAACACGATGATCAACAAGCAATTCAACATTTTAAATTAGCAATTTTAAAAGAAGATGAGGAACAGTCTTTGTATCAATTAGCACTTTATGGTGAACAAGGAATAGAAGTCAGTAAAGAGGAAATGCTTGATTATCTTTTAAGAAGTGCAAAAAAAGGTTATTCACCAGCACTTGTAAAATATGCTTATTATTTAGAAAATGGAATTTATGTAGAAAAAGATTATCAGATGGCTTATGAATATTATTTATTAGCTTGTCAAAAACAAAATAGAGAAGGTTTTTATCATTTAGGTAGATGGTTCTTTTATGGGATAGGACAAAAAGAAGATAAGCATAAAGCAATGCAATATTATCAACAAGCTAGTCATTATCATTATTCAAAAGCAAGCTTTATGCTAGGTTATATGTATCATTATGGTGATGGTATTTCTAAAGATTTAGAAAAAGCTAAAGAATATTATCAATTAGCACTTCAAGAAGGATATCTTGAAGCGCAAAAGGAATTAGATAAATTAGAGGTGGAAAAATGAGTTTTGAAACAAAATTAGAAAAATATGCAAGATTAATTGTTCAATCAGGTTTGAATGTTCAAGAAAAACAAACCGTTGTCATTAGTGCATCTATTGAAAGTTATCAACTTGTAAGAGAGGTTACTAAACAAGCTTATCTTGTAGGTGCTAAAGAAGTTGTTGTTCATTATAGTGATGAAGAAGTCACACGTATGAAATATGAAAATATGGAAGTAGAAGATTTTAATCACGTACCTACTTGGTTTTCATCTTTTAGAAATGATTATGCGTTAATGAATGCTTGTTTTCTTTATGTTGATGATGAAGATCCTGAAATGCTTGCAGGTATTGAACCTAAAAAGATTTCTAATTGGCAAAGAGCAGTTAAAAAGGCATGTAAGACATATTTTGATTTATCCGATAATATGACAAATGCTTGGTGTATCGTAGGTGGAGCTACGCAAAAATGGGCGAATAAAGTTTATCCTGATATGTCAAATCAAGAAGCGTTAGATAGTTTATGGAATGCTATTTTTAAAGCAGCTAAGATTGATGATGAACATGATCCTGTCGAATTATGGAATCAACATCGTCGTTCTTTTGAAAAACGTGTTAATTATTTAAATGGTCTAAATTTAAAGAAACTTTATTATAAAAATAGTAAAGGGACTGAAATTACAATTGGTTTGAATGATGATTATTTATTTGCTGGTGGGGGAAGTTATTTAAAAAATGGTGTTTACAATTTTCCTAATATACCAACAGAAGAAATCTTTACATCACCTAATAAGGATGATGTAGAAGGAATTGTTTTTAGTTCTTTACCTTTAAGTTATGGTGGAAATATTGTTGATGAATTTTATTTACGTTTTAAAGATGGTCAAGTGATTGATTTTGGAGCTAAAGAAGGATATGAGGTTTTAAAAGGAATTATTGATAGTGATGAAGGAAGTAAACATTTAGGTGAAGTTGCTTTAATTCCTTATCATTCACCAATTAATGAATTAAAAACATTATTTTATAATACTTTATATGATGAAAATGCTTCATGTCATATGGCTTTAGGTATTGGATTTTCTGAATGTATTAAAGGTGGGATTGATATGGATAAAAAAGAATTGTTTGAAAAAGGGGTCAATGATTCTTTAGTTCATGTTGATTTTATGATGGGAACAGAAGATTTAATGATTGATGGTATTTTAGAAGATGGCAGTCATGTAAAAATCTTTGAAAATGGAAATTTTGTATTTTAATGATCTGTGGGGATTGCTCCCCACTTTTTAATTAGTAAAAAAGATTTCTATTATATATTATTTGACACTCCCCATGTCTAAAGACAGGGGATTCTTGCTACCTGCCAACATTGTTGGCTGACCAGTTCATTTCTGATAGGTCGCAGTGCAAGTTAGGGGTATGCCATTACCCTTCCTAGAGCAGAACCTATAGTTCTCTAGGCAGTATATCTGTTACCAATATACTCAGTTGAGTTGCATATATTTATAGCTCCTAGCAGATCCCTGTGTGTATGATATCCACATCTGCATATATAATTCCTGTCTTTTGCATGTTGGATTCTTCCACATATCGGACAAATTTGACTTGTATACGCTGGATCTACATACTCAACTTCTATGCCTGCCAGTTTTGCTTTGTATTCTATAAATGTAGCTAGTCTATAGAACGACCATGTATGCAGGTTATGATTGTTTTTTCGACTTGTTCTTGTCGTAGAGCGGATGTTTTGTAGTCGCTCTAACTTGATTACTGAGACATCATGTGCTTTTGCTGTATTTACGATTTCACGACTTAGCTTATGATCTATATCTTTCATGATACGTTGTTCTTTGTTGTTGATCTTAACAACTGCTTTTGGCTTCTTAGCTTTTTGAAATCTTTTTCTAAGATTATTGTAGTGTCTTCTTATATATTTGTTTTTTCTCCCATTTCCATAAAACTTGATACTTCCATCTGGACAGTAACTTACCGCAGGACATTTGATTCCAAGATCAACACCCATGACATTGTCATTTGAAGAAGCAGCATCTTCTTTGGCATCATAGACGATTTGTGCTACGAGATCATGCCCTTTTACAACAATACGCATCGTTCCTAATTTACTGGATGAAAAAATTGATTTCTGTCTTTTGGATATTTTTGTCTTGACTGATATACGTTTTGACTTTCCATTGATCATTACTGGAAAGCTTATACTGTCATCACTGATTCTAAAATTTTGATTGTTGATATAACAACACATTTTTTTCAAAACAGGAAGTTTTACTTTAGTATTTGAATTTCTTAAAGCCTTATTATATTTTCTTATGATGGACTTAGCATCTCGAATACATTGATTGCATCAAAAACAAGATGATTGACTGTAGAAATATACTCTGTCATCGTTGCCTTGATCAATTCTGTCTGATATTTATTTGGATAAAGCTTGACTGTTTCTGTTAATTGCATAGATATCACCTAAACGTTTTTTTGATCTTCAATATACTGCTTAATTACAGAAAGTGGTGCACCACCTACTGTAGATACAAAATAGCTATTAGTCCATAGCGTTGGGATCCTTGATTTCAACCAAGGAAATTCCTGTCTCAACACTCTGGAAGAGTAACCCTTGATTCTTTTAACTGCTTTGTGAATTCCATATTGTGGATCTACTTCCATAAGCAAATGTACATGATCTGGCATGATTTCCATTTCAATGATTTCGACATTCAATTGATCACAGCTTTCTTTAATCAACTCCTTTAAGCAATCATCCACACCATCTACAAGAACGGGGCGTCGATATTTTGGACAGAATACAACATGATATTTGCAGGAATAGGTCACATTATTATTCGATTTGTATTTTATGGGTATATTATACTACCAAAAGCTATCTGACGATATGATTTATCAATAAAATCTTAAAAAAAGTTGCCTTATATCTCCACAGCTAAAGCTGGGAGATTTACGGCAACATTTGGTAAAAGAGGTGAGTGAGCTTTCTTTTTTATTAAATAATAGTAGTAATTCTGTTCATTTTGTGGTAATAATTGTACTGTTGAAATAAAAGATTAAAAAATAAATATAGATTATGGGAGGATGCAATGGAAGATTTAAGACAACAAATAGAAAAAAGAAGAACATTTGCGATTATTTCCCATCCGGATGCTGGTAAAACCACTTTAACAGAAAAGTTCTTACTCTATGGAGGAGCTATCCAACAAGCAGGAACTGTTAAAGGAAAGAAAAATAGTAAGCATGCGACAAGTGACTGGATGGAAATTGAAAAACAAAGAGGGATTTCAGTTACCTCTTCAGTATTACAATTTAATTACCAAGGATATTGTATTAATATTCTTGATACTCCAGGGCATCAAGACTTCTCAGAAGATACATATCGTACTTTAATGGCAGCAGATTGTGCAGTCATGGTCATTGATGCGAGTAAAGGGGTCGAAGATCAAACACGTAAGTTATTTAAAGTATGTACAATGAGACATATTCCAATTTTCACTTTTATTAATAAGATGGATAGAGAAGCAAGAGATCCTTATGAATTAATGGAAGAAATTGAACAAGAATTAGGAATTGAAACTTGTCCTGTTAACTGGCCAATTGGTTCTGGAAAACGTTTTGCAGGGGTTTATGAAAGAAATGATCAAGAAGTCATTCGTTTTATTCCTGTAGATGGTGGAAAAAAAGAAGTTGAAACAGAAATTTTAAAAGCGGATGATCCAAAATTAAAAGAGTATGTGGAAGATGAACTTTATGATAAATTACAAGAAGATATTGAATTATTAGATATGGCAGGAAATGAATTTAGTTTAGAAGCTGTACGTGCTGGTAAGTTATCACCTGTATGTTTTGGATCGGCTCTTACTAACTTTGGGATTGAACCATTTTTAAAACATTTCTTAAATATGACAACCCCACCAACTCCTAGAATGGCAGATGGTGAAGTGATTGATCCTTATCAAGAAAATTTCTCAGCTTTTGTTTTCAAAATTCAAGCGAACATGAATGCTAGACATCGTGATAGAATGGCATTCTTTAGAATTTGTTCTGGTAAATTTGAAAAAGGGATGGAAGTTTATCATTATCAAGGTAAGAAAAAAATCAAATTAAATCAGTCAAAACAATTAATGGCAGATGAACGTAGTGAAGTAAATGAAGCTTATGCAGGAGATGTCATTGGTGTTTTTGATCCAGGTATTTTCTCTATTGGAGATACTATTACAACAGGTAAAAAGCATTTTGCTTTTGAAGGAATTCCAACATTTGCACCAGAGCATTTTGCAATGATTCGTAATAAAGACACGATGAAAAGAAAACAATTTGTTAAAGGTGTTGAACAAATTGCAAAAGAAGGAGCAATCCAAATCTTTACTGAATTAGGTGGCGGTATGGAAGAAATTATTGTAGGAGTTGTTGGTGTTTTACAATTTGAAGTTTTAGAACATCGTTTAAAGAATGAATACAATGTAGAAATTCATAAATCTCCTCTACCTTATCAATATATAAGATGGGTCAAAGAAGGAACTGATTTAAAATCATTAAATCTTTCATCTGATACAAGAAAAGTTCAAGATTTAAAAGGGCAACCATTATTATTGTTCACTAATGATTGGGGCGTAAGATGGGCTCAAGATAAAAATAAAGATTTAGAATTATTGGAATTTTCTAAGAACTAAAAGTAGAACTTTTAGTTCTTTTTTTATACAATTCGAATGAAAAGAGAATTGATGACTTCAGTCAGTTGAGCACATGAAATGTGCAAAATAGAAAACCACTTGCTATGAGGGTGGTGCAATAAGAAATAATGGCTAAAAAGGCAAATTCTTTAGCACATCGTCTTCACACCGAAGTATAGACGAAAAGTGATATATAATCAACTAAGGAAAGATATAGGAGAAATATTGAGAACACTCTGTCGATATAAGGGAGTAGAAATAATAGAAGGGCATTTGATGAGTGACCATGTACATATGTTAGTAATGATACCACCAAAGTTAAGTGTGTCATCATTCATGGGATACTTGAAGGGAAAATCAGCATTGATGATTTTTGATAGACATGCAAATTTGAAATATAAGTATGGAAATAGACATTTTTGGGTAGAAGGGTATTATGTGAGTACAGTAGGATTAAATGATTAAACGGTCGCAAAATATATAAGAGAACAAGAGCAACATGATATTGCAATGGATAAATTAAGTGTGAAAGAATATAAGAATCCGTTTGAAGAAAAAGGAATTCGAGAAGAAAATAGAAGCCGCAGGAAAAAGCAAAATAAAAATTCCCTTTGAGGGAAAGCGAGAGTCAAAAGCGATAGCTTGAACGAAGTGAAAGCAGCGCCTTTAGACGCGAGCAAGTAACAAAGGCTTATAGCCGCAGTGAAAACCACGCCGTTTTGAACCGCCCCTGTCAAGTAGACAGGTAAAATAATTAAAATTATGTATGCATTATTGACAAACCCCATTCCTACCAATTGACTGGTAGGAATATTTTTATGTGATTCATAATGTTCTTTCTTGTATCTTGATATCCTTTTATTTTCTGGTATTGGATATTGATTTGACTTTGGTATCTAGCATTAAAATATAGTGATAGTAAAAAAGCAGTAGGAATTCAAGATAGAATCTTTATTGCTTTTTCGTTTAAATCTTATAATTGAATATCTGTCTAATTTGCCGCTCTGTCAAATAGTAATTTGTAAGTGGAAGATTTGTAATCTTTTCAAATTCTTTTATAAAGTCACTTGATGCCGTTACATTGATATATTTACTTTCACCTTTGACCACCTTAAAGCTTCTAATGAATTTCATAATTTGATGTGTGCTGTATTGATTATCCAATATCTTAAACTGGAATATTCTTTCTAACAGTACGGCAAGATAACAGATCAGGAAGTGTCCCTTTATGCTGTTTTCTTTTTGAAGAAATACAGGGCGTGCATCTAAATCAGACTTCATTATTCTGAAGGATTCTTCTATCCTCCATAGATTGTGATATGTATTATAGATATCAATATCATCCATATCCTTTTCTGAAGTAACAAGCATATTGTATCCTGCAAACTTTAGCTCTTTTTCAATCATTGATTCGTTTATTGAGGCCTTGGCTTTCTCTCCGTCTTCATCAATGAAATCGACATACTTTCCTAAATCTCCATATTCTGATCGTTTTGCCTGACTGTAACAGAGGTTTCTTGCTTTTTCAATCTGTTTGACTATTTCATATTTTTTCTTTGAGGCCAGTTTTGGATTATAGGTAACAAGTCTTTTTTCTGTAAAGCAGAGGGTTTTCTTTTTACCATCTATTTCAAAAGTGTATGGAAATTTTTCGACACATGATTTATATCTGTATAACAGTGTGCCATCTCTGCTTCTTACATCCTTCCAATCATCATTATCCAACAGTACCCATGTCTTTTCTTTTTCAGGTAAGGATTTTACTGATTTTGAGAAGAGATAGCCATCTCCGTTTTCTTTGGAAAAGGCGATATTCTGTGCACAGTTCAATCCTTTATCTGCAACATGGATGGTTTTCCCTGTGATTTGATTTTTATCTTTCAGTTTTTTGATGACATTTCTCAGTATGGGCTTTTCGCTTTCGTTGCCAGGAAATAGTTCCATGCCAATAGGAATTTGATTAGCATCAAGAAGCAGTCCTAAGCCGACAATGGGATCTTTTCTGTTTTCTTTAGAAGGACCTTTTCTTCTAAAGTCATCTTCTCTGTCTATTTCAAAATAAAAATTACTGCAGTCAAAGTAGGTCTTGGAAGTATTGATATCATAGAATTTCTTTGTCTGTTCATTAAAGATTTCGATAAACTTGCCGTAGTCATTGCCGATGAATTCAAGACCATCAAGAAGCTGATCATAAGAAAAGTGAACGCCGTCTCTTAGTTGAGGAAGGACCTCATGAAAAGTTCTATGCTTACTGCATGGATTAACAAGACGAGCATAGATAAGAGATGAAAGAAGTTCGTAAAGGTCAAACTCAAAAGAATTATGCAGATTGAAATAGTCGACATACTTTTTGATATCCATTTTATTCATCATGGATATGAATGGAAAATATCCAAGATAGAGTTCAGGAAAATGATCGGAAATCTTAAGAGAATTCTTGTTTTTATTATTTTTGTTGAGTTCATCCACTTCTTTTTGAAAATAGGCAATAGGATCATCAATACCTTTGGCTTTCCAAGTTTCAACAGAAGCAAGTGATTTATAGGTGCGATGAGCACCACCATGCTTTTGAGGGGAGTAATAACTTTCAACGATGGAAAGATAGGTACGACCTTTAAGAGTAGATTTTTTAAGGAAAAAAGCCATAGAAACACCTCCAATAATATATCACTACTATCACTATATAAATTATAACATAAAAAATAATATAAAAAAATTAAAAGTATAAAAAAAGCCGATAAAATCGCATATTGAAAGAAATGGTTTAAATGTAGTTCTAAAAAATATAGTGATAACTTCTAAAGACGGTTTTTTTTGATTCCTTTTTTGAATCATTGTTTGAACAGCCGGTAATACAAAAAAAGACATGTAATTGTAGAAATAAAAAAATAAAAAATTTTTTTATTTTCATAAAATGCCCCCTTTGCTTATTCATCATTTATTATATCATATTCAAAGGAAGTTTGTCATAAATAGAAAGCTGATGTACAATAATAAAGAAATGAGGTGATTATCATCGCAAATTCAGGGAAAAGATGTTTATGTAGATGTATAAAGTCAATGAACATCATTATTGGAAAAGAAGAAAATACTTTATTTGAAAAAGGAGCAATCTATGATTGTGTTATTAAAGGAGAAATAAATGAACAACTTTATTATAAAGTATATGGTGATGAGTTCACTTTATCTTGTACAGAAAAAGAATTCCATCAAAATTTTTTGATTATCAAACATAAAAAGACGAATGAAGGAAAGTAGGAATTTTGAATTTTATAAGAAGTATGATAAAATAAGTTGCATAAAAAGGAGTAAAGAATATGGAACGTGTATATTATATTGATCATGTAAGTAATGATGATATTAATGCTTTATCTTTAAAGTTAAATAGTATGCAAGAAGTGTCACATATTAAAATAAATAAGGATTCTATTTCGTTTAATTGTGCACGACCAGATAATATACAAAACTATTTAGATGAATCAAAGATGGATTATGTACTTCAAGAAATGGTCAATCGAAAGAAAAGAGAGTATGTTTCTAATCAAGCAAAAGTAGAAAAAATCTTCATGTTTACGAATTTGGAAAGTGAAAAAGATGCACACGAAATACAAAACATTCTTTCTAAATATAGTGTTTATGAAAATGTTCAATTAGATTTTCAAAACAAACTTTTAACATTAACAACTTCAGCAAAAGCATTACCTCGTATTTCACGTATTGTTGAAAATGTTAATCCTGAAATACAAGTAGAACAATGGAAAAAGCCCTTTAAATCACAAGATTTATTTAATGAAAAATATGTACAAAAGTATGCAAGAATTGCTTTATTATGTGTAGGTATTGCACTTGGATTGGTTACTTTTGGAGATACTTCATTTTTAACTTATGTAGGATGGATGATAGCTTTACTTATTTGTAATGAAAAAGTACTTGTTGAAGCTAAAAGAGATTTACAGTTAAAAAATTATTTATCAGAAAATAATATCTTTTTATTAGCTTGTTTTATGGGATGGATCTATGGAGCATTTATTGAAGCGTTGGTTGTTTCTATCATGTATCAAGCTGGTAAACAATTGATTATGCAAGTAACACAATGGTCTATGGAAAAGATCGATGATTTAGTAGCGCATCAAAACTTAGGAAGAAGGTTACGTAAAGGAAAAGAAGAAATGATTCCTTTAGGTAACTTTGATATTGGAGATGTTATCGTTATCAATGAGGGTGAAACCATTCCTTTAGGTGGTAAAATTATTAAGGGAAATGCTAAATTGGATGTTTATGCCATTGATGGTAGTGATGTATGTATTAAATCTAAAATTGGAAATGAAGTTTATAGTGGAACTGTTGTTACAGAAGGATATTTACATGTAAAAACAACAGCTTTATATGAAGATTCAGCAATGTCTAAAGTTTTAGATATTGCGATGAATGCACCAATGTCTTCATCACATACAGAAAAAATTATTTTTAAAGTTTCTGATGTTTATTCTAAAGCTTTAATTATTGTTGGTTTAGTATGCTGTGTTGTTTTACCATTAATAAATTTAACAGATAATTTAAAATATATGTATTTAGGAATTATTATGTTGACTGTTTCTGGAAGTTTTGCCTATGTTCAAGGAGCATCCTTTACTTTACTTGCGGGAATAGCTAAAGCATTCTCTAAAAAAATTGCGATTAAAGAAAATAGCGGGTTGGATGATTTAAATACATGTACAACAATTATCTATGATCGTTTTGATGGTATTGAAACAACAGAAGAAGAAATGGATCTTTTTGAAAAAATCAAAGGATTACATAAATCATTGATTATTTTTAATGACGGACCGGTTGATTTAGAAAATGATGAATATACAATTTATAACAATTATAGTGTTGAACAAAAATTAAAAGTTATGGATAAAACACTTGTTGCTGGACCTGTTGCTTATATTGGAGATTGTGATAAAGATATTGCTTTACTTCAAAAGGCTTCTGTTGCCATTTCTCGTGGTGGTGTGCATAATGAAAAAGTACAACGTAATAGTGATATTATGTTGACGGATTCTAATTTTGATACAATTATTGATTTATTAAAAATAGCTAGAAAACAAAAGAGTATTAATATTGGAAATACTTTTATTGGGATTGTGATTAGCTTGCTTGTTGTATTATTAGCAGTTATTTCATTTATTTCTTGGTGGGTAGCTTGTTTAATTTATATTTTAGAATCAATACTTGTTTTATTGAATTCACAAAATATTGTAAGAATGTAAAATGCAAAGATTTCTTTGCATTTTTTTAGGAGAAAAAAATGAAAGTAAAAAAAGAAATGTTATTAATGGATTATCTGTTATTATCTTATAATCGCAAAAATGCTAAAAACTTATTAAAATATAAACAAGTTTATGTAAATAACCAACAAATTAGTCAGTTTGATTATTTATTACATGAAAATGACCAAGTAGAAATCAAAAAAGAAAATACATCTTCATTAGAGATTTTATATGAAGATCAAGAATTTGTTGTAATCAATAAACCTTCTGGTTTATTAAGCATGTCAGATGGTAAAGAAAAAGAAAAAACAGCTTATCATTATGTAAGTGAATATTTAAAAAAACAAGACAGAAAACAAAAAGTATTTATTGTTCATCGTTTAGATCGAGAAACATCTGGTGTTTTAATGTTTTGTAAAAATGAAAAAATAAGAGATTTATTACAAAAAGATTGGAATAAAATTGTTTATTTAAGAGGCTATATGGCTTTAGTAGAAGGTAAAGGCTTAAAAAATGGAACATTAAAAAACTATTTGGCAGAAAGTAGAAGTCAACAAGTTTATGTTACAAGTAAAGAAAAAGGGAAACTTGCGATTACGCATTATAAAGCTATTAAAGAAATAAAAAACCAAACCCTTTTAGAAATACAATTAGATACAGGTAGAAAAAATCAAATCAGAGTTCAATTATCAAATATTCATCATCCAATTGTTGGCGATAAGAAATATGGAGCAACAACGAATCCACTGAGAAGGCTTGGGTTACATGCTCATGCATTTGGTTTTATTCATCCTGTTACTAAAAAGAAATATGAATTTAAGGTGGATTGTCCAAAAGAATTTTATGGTAAAAAATAAGAGGTGAAGAAAATGGAATCTATGATTGAGTTTGTACATCAAAGGATAAAAAAACATAAATATCAAAACGGGATTGATTTTACGATGGGAAATGGCCATGATACACTGTTTTTAAGTGATTATTGTCATCATGTTTATAGTTATGATATTCAATCATTAGCGTTAAATAATACAAAAGAATTAGTAAAGAGAAAAAAGAATATTACTTTATTTTTAAAAAGTCATGAATACTTTGATGAAGATGTTCAAGATTTTGAGGTTGGAATTTTTAATCTAGGTTATTTACCAGGTGGCAATCATGAATGTGTAACACAGTATGAAACAACCTTAAAAACAATAGAAAAAGCTTTGGAACATTTAGTCAAAGGTGGATGTTTGCATGTGGTTGTTTATATTGGACATGATCAAGGGAAAGAAAGTACAAATTTGGATGCATATTTTCGTTCTTTAGATCATAAACTATATAATGTAGCAAAGTTTGAGATGATGAATAAAAACAATTCGCCATATGTTGTTATTATTGAAAAAAGGTAAATCAAATCAGTAAAAACGTGCTATAATAAATATATAGAAAAGGGGAGATTATTATGGCAAAAAAAGTGAATATTGAAATTACAAATCCTGTAGGTCTTTATGCTTCTCCAGCTACTGAATTAGTGGATGCGGTCAAACTTTATAAAAGTCATGTGACGCTCAATTATAATGAAAAATCAGTAAATATGAAGTCTTTAATGGGTGTTTTGTCTCTTGGAATTCCTCATAAGGCAAAAATTGAAATTGTTGTAGAAGGTGAAGATGAAGGTACAGCAATGGATATGATTGTTGAAAAAATCAAATCACTTGAAATTGGAACGATTCAATAATAAAAATACGCAAAAGCGTATTTTTATTTTATCTTTTTAATATCCTTATCTTTAGGTAAAACAAGACTTAGAATAATTGAAACAACAAAAACAACAGCAACGCAATTTCCAGCAAAAACATCTTGAATGATTTGTGGAAAAATATGCCAAATATCAGCTTCTGTTCCTGAAGTAAATCCAATTCCAACAGCTAATGATAAAGCAACAATTGTTACATTTCTTTGATTAAATCCAGCTTTAGCAATCATTTCAATTCCACTTGTAAGAATAGTACCAAACATCATAATTGTACCACCACCTAAAACAGATTCAGGCAATGATGAAAAGAAATTACCAATAGGTGGAAGTAAACCAACTAAGATCATACAAATAGCTCCTGTAGCAATCGTAAAACGATTGACGACTTTTGTTATATTGATTAAACTAACATTTTGACTAAAAGAAGTAATCGGTGGACAACCAAATAATGATGAAATAGAACTACAAAACCCATCACAAGCTAAAGAATCAGAAATTTCTTCTTCTGTAACTTCACGATTTAATCCTGAGTTTACAAGGGCTGAGGTATCACCAATCGTTTCAGTAGCTGAAACTAAGAAAATAACGACGACAGCGATAATCGCGCCAAGATCAAACTTCATTTTAAAAGGAAGTAGATGAGATAAAGCAATCAATCCACCATTAAAAATAACAGATAAATCTACTTTTCCCATAAAAATAGCAAGAATATTGCCAACAATTAAACAAAATAAAACAGATAATTGTTGGCTATATGATTTTGCAAAAATATTAAATAATAAACAAGCTGCTAAAGTGATAATCCCTAAAAGTAAATTTTTAGCAGAGCCAAAACTTTCACTGTAACCTCCACCAAAAGAACGTGTTCCAACAGAAAAAAGTGAAAAATCAATGGATGTAATAACAGATGCAGCAACGATTGGTGTAATAATTTTTTTTCAATAACGTGCAAGTAGTCCTAAACACCCTTCAATTAGCCCACCTATTAAAACTGCACCCATGGCACTTGCATAACCATAAGTAGCACCTACATAGGTTAAGATAGCTACAAAATTAAAGCTGACACTCATAACAATAGGTAAACGTGGACCGATTTTCCAAATAGGATATAATTGAATTAAAGTTACAATTCCTGCAATAAACATTGCATTTTGTAATAAAAATGCAATTTCTGTTTGTTTTAAACTAGATGCAAGACCAATTAAAGTAATTGGTGAAAGGTTAGCAACAAACATTGCTAAGATATGCTTCAATCCAAAAAGAATTGCTTTTAAAATTGGAACTTTACCATCTAATTTGTAAAGATTTTCCATACTTGTGTTGTTTTCTCTTATAATTTTCCCCTTATTAATAAAAATAAAAATAAGTGAATTCTAACGTGTTTTTATAAGAAAAACGATAATTTTCAAAAAAAGAGAACGTTTTTTTTAGAAATTTGAAGGAGATAAAAAAGTGTGGTATAGTGTAAAAGAAATAAAGAGTGAAGGGGAATGAAGTTTATGGAAAACTTTATAAAGTTAATGTTGGCATTTGGTATTGGACTTCTATTAGTTTTACTTGCAATGCCTAAAGTCATCCCATTTCTACATAAAATGAAATTTGGACAAGTAGAAAGAGAAGAGGGATTAGAATCACATAAGAAAAAAGGTGGAACACCTACAATGGGTGGTGTTGTTTTTGTTTTAGCGGCAGTGATTGCAGCGTTTGTTGTAAATTATAAAAATATAACAAATCCTAATTTGATTTTAATTACAATTGTTTTAGTAGGTTATAGTTTAATTGGATTTATTGATGATGCTTTAATTATTTTAAAACATCAAAATGAAGGATTGAAAGCATGGCAAAAATTCTTGATGCAAGCTATTTTGGCAGTAGGATGTTATTTGTATCTAGAAAATTTTGTACCTGGTTTTACAACAGAAGTGACTATTCCAATTGTGAAAGTAAATATTGATTTTGGTTGGTTCTATGCTGTTTTAGTATTTATTATGTTTACCGGTGAAAGTAATGGTGTTAATTTATCTGATGGTTTGGATGGTCTTGCGACAGGTCTTTCAATGGTTGCAATTGCACCATTTATCATCTATGCTATTATGATTAAAGATTATACGATTGCAAGTTATGCTACAGCAATGGTTGGAGCATTACTTGGATTTATGTATTTTAACTATCATCCTGCACGTATTTTTATGGGAGATGTAGGTTCTCTTGGACTTGGTGGATTTTTAGCTATTTTAGCAATCCTAACAAAACAAGAATTATTGTTAATTGTTGTTGGTGGTGTCTTCTTAATGGAAACTTTATCAGTAATTATTCAAGTTGTTTCTTTTAAAACAAGAGGAAAACGTGTCTTTAAAATGGCACCAATTCATCATCATTTTGAAATGTTAGGTTGGTCTGAACAACAAGTAACGATTTCATTTTGGTTTATTGGATTTATTTGTGGTATTATCGCTATTGTGATAGGAGTTATGTAAAATGTTAACAGGGAAAAAGGTTTTAGTGATTGGTCTTGCTAGAAGTGGTAAGGCAGCAGTTAAGTTATTACAAAAGTTAAATGCAACAATTACAATCAATGAAGGAAAAGAATTAGAAAAGATTGAAGGATATCAAGCATATTTAGATGCAGGAATTGAAATTGTAGCAGGGGGACATCCTGATGAGCTTTTTGAAAGAGACTTTGATTTTGTTGTTAAAAATCCAGGAATTAATTATCATAAACCTTTTATTTTAAGATTAAAAGAAAGAGGTATTCCTGTTTATACAGAAATTGAGTTAGCATATCAAGTAGCTAAGAAACAACATTATATTGCTGTTACAGGTACAAATGGTAAAACAACAACTGTTACTTTGATTTATGAAATATTAAAAGCACAATATGAACATGTTCATATTGCGGGTAATATTGGTAAACCTTTATGTGATGTTGTTTTAGAAAATAATTTATTAGAAGAAGAAAATCATTATATTGTTATTGAAATGTCTAATTTCCAATTACTAGATATTGATAAATTTAGACCAGAAATTTCAACTGTTATTAATTTAACACCAGATCATTTAGATTATATGGCTTCATTAGATGAATATTATGCTTCTAAGATGCGTATTTATGAAAATTGTGAAAGTGATGATGAAGTTTTTGTTAATAATATTGATGATGAAACTTTACAAGAATATTTACAAAGATATCATGTTTATTGTTGTGTTTTAACACAATCTTTAAATAAATCAGCTGATTGTAGCATTATTGATCAAGCGATTTATTTTAGAGGGGAACATATTATTGATTTAAAGGATATTAAGATTGTAGGAGATCATAATGTCCAAAATATTATGATTGCGACTACTATTTGTTTAGTTGCTGGAGTAAGTCCTCGAGTGATTAAAGATGTTGTGAGTCATTTTAAAGGGGTTGAACATCGTATTGAATTCGTTAGAGAATATAATGGTGTTAGAGTTTATAATGATTCTAAAGCAACAAATACAGATGCAAGTATTATTGCTTTAAAAGCTTTTAAACAACCAGTTATTCTATTAATGGGTGGTTTTGATAAAGGATTAGACTTACAAGAAATGTCTACTTATAATTCATGTATTAAAAAGCTCGTGACTTTTGGAGTAGCAGGTAAACGTTTTAAAGAAGATATGCATCATCAAGATGCTTATTATGAAAAAACTTTAAAAGATGCTGTTAATAAAGCATTTGAAATAAGTGAACCAGGAGATATCATCTTACTTTCTCCATCAACAAGTTCATTTGATGAATTCAAGGGTTATGAAGAAAGAGGAAGAATTTTCAAACAATATGTAAATGAAAAATAAGAGAGTACAAAGCATACTCTCTTTTTTAATGAATAATTTTTAAAACATCTTCTTCACTATTGATGTTAAAGATATTTAATGTAAGAACATTTAATTTTTCTAGCGATGTATTTGTGAGTTGTTTTTCTAAAGGACTTGATAAAGTTCCTAATTTCACTTTAAGCAGTTCTTTTAAAGTATTGAGTTTTCCTTTTTCAATTCCTTGATTTTCAAATCTTTGAAATAATTGATCCATTGCCTTACACATATTGATTTCATCTCCTTCTGGTAAATCTTCTCTTCTAATATTTGTACGTGTAAATGTTGCCGCCATCATGAAGCTTTCTGTTTCAATTTTACGATTTTCTCTTAATCCTTCATAACTTCCTGCAAACATACTTTGATTAATTTCTACGACATCTCTTAATCTTCGATTCATAAGCTTTCTTGCATCCATTGTTTTAAGGTCGATAACAGATAGTCTCCAATCATTGATATAAGGTTCCATCTCTGATGGTATACTTTTCAATGTTTCTGGCAAGTTCCATTCTTCATCTCCCGTATAGAACACAAAACTTCCTACTGGATAGACTTCTTTTTTATTATTTTATCTTTCTATTTTTCTCCTTTCAATGGACAAATAGTCCAAAAAAAGAAGTCCCTCAGGACTTCTTAAATACCTTTATCAAGTTTTATTTTTTCAATAATCTTTCTACTAAATCATCATTAACAATTTCATAACCATCAAAATGATAATCATATAACCCTTGACCTTGAGTAATAGAACGTAAATCAATCGCAAATTCTAATATTTCTACTTGAGGAATACGACAAACAAGTTTGATTAAACCATCGTCTAAACTATCAGTTTCAAGGACTTTACCACGTTTTTTATTAACATGTGACATCAAATCACCTAAATATTCTTCATCAATATAAATATTTAAAATGACATAAGGTTCTAATAAACATGGATCAAGATGTTTCATCGCTTCTTTAAAACACATCATAGTTGCTGTTTTAAAAGCTTGTTCACTTGAATCTACACTATGATAAGAACCATCTAATAAAGTAGCTTGTATACCTAAAACAGGATAATGACCAATAACTCCTTCTTTAACACTTTCAATCAATCCTTTTTCAACAGCAGGGAAATAAGCTTTTGGGACAGCCCCACCAAATACTTTTTCTTTAAATATATAAGATTGACTATAATCTTTTGTTGGTTCAAAAAGAATTTCTACTTCACCATATTGACCATGACCACCTGATTGTTTTTTAAACTTTGTACGTTGAGTATAACTTTTACGAATTGTTTCACGATAAGAAACTTTCATATCACTTAATTTAACATCAATTTTAAATTTAGATTTTAATTTAGCAACAACACTTTCTAAATGAATATCTCCAATACCATAAATACATTGTTGTTTTGTTTCATGATTATTTTCAAATTTTAGAGTTTGGTCTTCTTCTAATAATCTTGTAATACCACTAGCAATCTTTTCTTCATTTGCTTTACCAATAGGTTGAATAGCTTTACCATAATATGGTTTAGAAAAATGAATAGATTGGTATTTCATACGATAATCTAATGTACATAAAGTATCATTTGTTGAAGAATGAGAAAGCTTTGTCATACATCCAATATCACCAGCACATAATTCATCAACTTCAATAAGTTCTTTTCCTCTTTTTATGTAAAGTTTATTCACTTTTTCAACTTCATTTTTATTAACATTTAATAAAGACATTCCTGTTTGAATATGACCTGTACAAACTTTAAAAAGTGATTCTCTTCCTACAAAAGGATCAACAATTGTTTTAAAAATGAATAAAGAAGGTGGTAGACTTTCGTTAAAACCGATGATATCTTCTTCATGTGTATCAATATTTTCTACAATGATAGAATTACATGTATCACCTGCAGCAGGGAAGAAAGCAACCATTGAATTTAATAAAATTTGAATACCAATATTACTTGTTCCACATAAAACAGGAATCAATGTTTGATTCATAACTCCTTGACGTAAAGCCCAAGAAATTTCTTCTTTAGTAAAAGGTTCTTCATTTAGAAATTTTTCTAATAAATCATCATTTGTATTAGCGACAGCTTCATCAATCATTTCTTTGATAGGCATAACTTCATCCATCATATCTTCAGGAATAGGGAAAGGTTCTGTATGTTCTCCTTTAAAAATACGACCTTCCATTTTAGCTACGTTAATATAACCTATCATTTTATCATGATCCATGATAGGAACTTGAATTGGTGCAATTCCTTTACCATAGGCTTTTTTTAATTGATTTAATTTTTCTTTATAATTGGCATCTGGATTATCTAAGCCATTAATATAAATAATTTTAGCTTTATCTTTTGCTCTAAACATGGCTTGCTTTGTACCAATACTGATATCCTTATAAGAAGGAACAACAATGACAGCTGATTCTGCAACGTGTAAAGCAGCTTCTACTTCTCCTACATAATCAAAATTACCAGGAGTATCTAATAAATTAATTTTACAATGATCCCATTCTAAGGGAATAAGTGATAAATTAATTGAAGATTGACGTTTAATTTCTTCAACGTCATAGTCAGAAATAGTTGTTCCTTGACTAATAGTTCCTATTTGTTGAGAAATTCCTGCACGTTTTGTCATGGCTTCAATAATGCTTGTTTTTCCTGAACCAAGATGTCCTAAAACAGCTACATTTCCAATATTATTTGAGTGATATAAATTCATAGACATTCCCCTTTCTTATATAACTATTTATATTATACAATGATTTCTTTATATAAGAAAGCGGTTACAACAAAAAAGAATAACCTTAGTTATTCTCTAAAATATCTTGTATTGTTTTTTGATTTCCTTTGATTTGTCCTTGAACCATATTTGCTTTACCGCCGCCTTTGATTTCAAAGTGACCTTTTAACTTATTTAAAAGCTCTCTAGAGTCATTGTTACTTGCAATCATAAAACGATAATTATCATCTTTTCCTACAAAAATAGCTACATAATTAGAACACAATGGAAATAATTGATTTAAATAATATTGTTGTAAAGAACGATCTAGATCATTAGTAAAAATTAAATAATGATCTTGCTGAGGCAATGATTGTACTTGTTGATCAATTATTTGTTTTTTTAAGTTTGAAAGTTCTTGTTTTAATTGATTGTTTTCGTTTAAAAGTTGATCAATACCTTTTACAAGGTCATCAGGTGGTAATGAAAGCTTTTGAGAAATATTTATTGCTTGTATGTGCTTAGCTTGATAATCTACAAAAGCACGATGGCCACATACAAAATAGAGACGAATTCCATTTTTATGTTTCATAGCTTTTAATATTTTAATCATGCCAATTTCACTTGTTGAACGTACATGAGGGGCACAACAAGCGCAACAATCTACACCTTCGATTTCTACCAAACGAATTGCTTCATTGATTTCTTTTTTGCTTCGATAATCATAAAGATCAGCATCCTCTGGATAGAAACAATGAATGACTTTGTTATTTAAAATCACTTCATTGGCCTTAGCTTCTAATATCTGTAACTGTTGTTCATTTAAAAAGCCATTATAATCCGTTGTAATTTCATGGTCACTTAAATGAAAACCACTATTATCAAAACCAAACATACTTTTTACAAGTCCTGATAAAACATGTTCACCACTATGATTTTGCATATTATTATAACGATAATTGAAATCAATCTTTCCTTTAACACTTCCTGAAAGAGGAGCGTTGGTATAATGATGAATTTCTTGATTGATGATTTGTACATCAATGACTTCAACATCATTTAAAGTACCATGATCACAAGTTTGACCACCTTCTTCAGGAAAAAATAAAGTTTGGTCTAATACAATATCATAATCATTTTCTCTTTTTGTACATGTTATGACTTGAGCTTCAAAAATTGTCTGATAAGCATCTTTGTCATAAAGTTTAATTGTCATATTATCACATCCATTCTTTCAAATCATACCATATTTAAATAGATTTGATAATATTATACATAATACCGATTTCAATCAAAGTAACAAGTAAAGAAGTCCCTCCATAAGACATTAAAGGTAAAGTTACACCTGTAACAGGAAATAATCCAACAACGACCCCTAAGTTAATGATAGTTTGTATTCCAATCATGGAAGTCATACCGATCATTAAAAAACTTCCAAAGAGATCGTCTACTTTTTTTGCATAATTGAAACAAGTAATAAATAAGTAAGCATATAAAAGAATTAATAAAATCCCTCCTATAAAACCAAATTCTTCTAAATAAATAGCAAAAATAAAGTCTGTTTGTGGTTCTGGTAAATAAAAATGTTTTTGAATGCTTTGATCAAAACCACTTCCTAAAATTCCTCCAGGACCAATAGCATAGAGTGATTGAATCATTTGAAATCCTGATCCTAATGGATCTTGAAAAGGATCTAAAAAAGCAAAAATTCTTTTCATTCGATAAGGGGCAGAAATAATCATTAAAATAATCATTAAAATTCCAGATAGTCCTAAAAAAACAATATATCGAAACGGGAAAGGGGTAATAATAATCATTAAAAGAATACTGCAACACATGACAAAGCCACTTCCAAAATCGGGTTGTAACATAATAAGAAAAAAGCCGATTCCCATAACAATAAGTGGTTTTAAACAATAACGTAGTTTTTTCATTTGGTGATAATGATGGCTGATATAGTCACTGACATAAATAATAAGCGCTATTTTATAGATTTCAGAAGGCTGTAAGGCAAAAAGTCCTAAATTAAACCAACTTCTTGAACCACCTCTGACAATACCTACTCCAGGAATGAGTACTAGAACTAAAAGAATTGTAGCAAGAATAATAATTTTAAGACTATGTTTTTGATAGAGGTGATAATCTATTTTAGAAAAGAAAAAAAGTAAAAGAAGACCGACTATTACAAAAATAGCTTGTCTTTTAAAATAATAGAAGCTGTCATTTTCTTTATATTGCGCCCAAATATGTGAAGAACTATAGACCATTAATAAACCAATAGATAGAATAATAAATACAATAAGAAGTATTTTTCTTTTTTTCATAGTTACCACCGTTTTATTATATGTGAACTAATTAAAATTATTTTATAAAAAGTATATTTTTGATATATAATAAAGGCGAGAGGAATGTGATGTTTATGAAATTATTCTTAGTAGAAGATGCTACGATTTATATGATTTTATTACAAAAATTATTAGAAAATGACTTTCAAATCACATTATCAAAAAATATAGCTGACGCTAAAAAAATAATTGAAGATGAAGATTATCAATTTGATGTTATGTTAATTGATTTAATTATGCCAGGGACAATGGATTTGATTAGACAAATAAAAAAGAATAAAAGATTGTCACAAGTTCCTATTGTTGCTTTAACAGCAAGTGATAATCCTAAAGATTTAATACAAGCTTTTGATTATGGTATCTATGATTGTATTCAAAAGCCTATTTATGAAGAAGTAGTTTTACAAAGAGTAAAAAATGCAGCAAGTAATTATTTAAGATTGAAAGAATTAAAGAAATTACGAGAATCTTTAATGAATAATCAACAAATTGATGATTTAACAAAGATATATAAATTTGATACTGCTAAATGGCTTATTGATGAAAAATTAGATGAAAATAAAACAGGCCAAAAAATTTTGTTTGTATTTAAGCTAAATGGTTTAGAAGAAGTGTACAAACAAGAAGGAAGTCATCGAGGAGATGAATTAGTAAAAGAAATGAGTGATTTCATTTCGATGAATTTTAAAAATATAGATATATTAGGGCGTGTTGATCAAGATGAATTTGTATGTTTTGTTAATCATATGATGTCTAAGGAACTTGCTTATGTAAGAAAAGAAGAACTTCTAAGAATGTTTTCACAAAAGAAATTATCTGATATTTCTGAAAATATGGATTTACAAATAGGATATTGTAGAACTTGTGAAACTGTAAATTATGAAAAAATGTATCAAGCAGCTAAAAAGATGTTAACGAAATAAGAAAATTATTTCGTTTTTTTATTTTTTAAAAGAAAAAATGATTTTTGTTGTCTATATAAATAATGAAGGGAGAAACTATGGAAACAAAAATCAAATCTAAAAGAATTACCGATTTTAAAAATGATCTTGTCTTTAAATTTATGTTGAGTGATCTCAATGATTCTCGCTGTTATTATTTACTTAAAGTCATTATTGAAGGAATCACTGGTATTAAATGTCAGGAACTTTTTGTCTTAAATAGTGAAGTCAATCCTGAACATCTAAGTGATAAAGATATGGTTTTAGATGTCTGAGTGAAAACTGATGAAGGAAAATTAATCGACATTGAAATGCAAAACAGTGCACTTACTAAAGAAGTTCATTATCGTTTTCAAATCTATGGAGCAAGAATGATAGATCATCAAGTCAATCGAGGAGATCTCTTATACAGTGAAAATGTCCATGAAGTCTATACCATTCTCTTTGTCAATGATATTGACAGAGACAATCTTCTCTTGATCGATACCTACATGCCACGTAATCAACTAAACCATGTCAGAAAGTATAATCTGCTTACCCATCATAATGTCTATCTTCCATTTATTGATGCTGTTGTAAGAGAAAAAGGGCTTAAGAATCTAAGCAAGATAGAATTAGCTATTTATACTTTATATCATGGGATAACAGATGATATAATGGCATTAAACAGTGAGGTGGTTATCATGATGAAAGAAAAGATGGATCAGTTCAATGAAGATGAAGAACTTGTATTAGCAGCGAGTAAAAGACAGCTTGTCAAGATACAACATCATCAAGAGAAAGTAAGAATACGACAAGAAGGGAAAGAAGAAGGCTTAAAAGAAGGAGAACTTTTGAAAGCTAAAGAAAATACATTGATGCTTTTTAAAAGTAAATATCCTCAAGAAGATATTTTAATGTTAGAAAATTTAACATTGTCACAGTATAATGAGATTTTTAAAGCATTAATAGAAAACAAAGATTTACAAATAATTAAAGAAATGATTAAATGATACAAAAACGGATATCTCATGAGATATCCGCTATTTTTATTTATGAGTACCAGGTCCGGCTTTAACAACAGTACTAGGTAAATCATATTTTTTAAAATTTTCTTGGAACATTTTTGTAAGTTTTTTAGCTGTTTTATCATATTCGCGTTTGTTTGACCAAGTATTTTTAGGGTTCAACATTTCTGCTGGAACACCTGGACAACTTCTTGGGATTTTTAGATTAAAGAATGGTTCTTTGACATATTCCACAAAATCTAAGTCACCATTTAAAGCAGCATTGATCATTGCACGTGTATATTTTAATGGAATACGATGCCCTTTACCATAAGAGCCACCAGTCCATCCAGTGTTGATCAAGAAAACATTAGCTCCTGATTTTTCTACACGACGTCCAAATTGTTGAGCATATAAAGCTGTATCTAATGGGAAAAATGGTTCTCCAAAACATGTTGAAAATGTTGCTTCTGGTTCAGTAACACCATTTTCAGTTCCAGCAAGTTTGCTTGTATAACCTGAAACAAAGTGATAGATAGCAGCGTTACGGTCAAGTTTAGAAATAGGTGGTAAAACTCCAAAAGCATCTGCTGCTAAAAAGAAAATAGTACGTGGAATAGGTCCAACTCCTGATGAAACAGTATTTGGAATATAATCAATTGGATAACCAACACGTGTATTTTCTGTGATAGAACCATCATCAAAATTAATAATACGTGTATCTTCAAATAATTTAACATTTTCTGTTACAGCACCAAAACGGATGGCATTCCAAATTTCAGGTTCATGTTCTTTTGAAAGGTTGATACATTTAGCGTAGCATCCACCTTCAAAGTTGAAGATTGTATTTCTAGACCAACCATGTTCATCATCACCAATTAATCGTCTGTTTGGATCGGCTGAAAGTGTTGTTTTTCCAGTTCCTGATAATCCAAAGAATAAAGCTGTATCACCGTCGATTCCCATATTGGCAGAACAATGCATTGTAAAAATCTTCTTTTGTGGAAGTAAATAGTTCATAACACAGAAGACAGATTTTTTGATTTCTCCAGAATACCCTGTGCCCGCAATTAAAATAATTTGTTTTTCAAAATTGATCATAATAGCGGCTTCACTATTTAATCCTAATTTTTTATAATCTACTTTACATCCAGGAGCAACTAAAATCAAAAAGTCTTCTTTAAAATCTTTTAATTGTTCCTTTTTAGGTCGAATAAGTAAGTTTCTAATAAATAAATTTTGACTTGCTTTTTCATTGATAACTCTAAAACCATATTGATATTTACGATTAGCTCCTGCAAAGCCATCAAAAATATATAAATCTTTATCATTTAAATATTGAATCATTTGATCATAAACTTGGTCAAAAACTTCTGCTGAAACAGGACGATTAACATTTCCCCAAGCAATTAAATCATGAACAGCAGGTGTATCAACAATATATTTATCATCTGGAGAACGACCAGTTCTTTCTCCAGTTTCTATACATAAAGCACCAGCACGTGAAAGTCTTCCTTCTTTATGAAGTAAAGCTTTTTCTACAAGCGCACCAGGCGGATTGTTTCTAAAAATGTTTCCTGTATGATTAAAACCATATTTTTCGATATTCAATGTATCCATAATATACCTCCTTTGGATTCCCTACATATAATGATACAAAAAAAATGTTATAAAATCCATAGAAAGCGCTTACTTTTTTTAATAAATGACGCTAATGTCAAAATGAGTTTGTTGAAAATGTACAGTTTATAAGGCTTTTAGAGTATTTTTTAATAAAAAAACACATTAGAAACATAACTAATGTATTTTTAGGATAATAATCATAAACAAATAAAAAAGATCATTTAGGGGAATGATCTTCTTTATTTATATATAGGGAATCGAGTAATAAAAAATTAATATATTGGGAAACTATTACTGAAAATCGTAAAATATATGAGAGATATAAATATTATGGGATATCTCTTTAATTTACATTTCATTTTTTATTACACATTTATTATAGCGAAATATGACGAATTGAGTAGAGACAAATATCCTAAAAAGGATTGTAAGTATTTGTGCAATGTGCACAAATAGTGTAAAATAGATGGTGGTGATGATATGGGATTTACAATAGATGATGCTTTAAGAGAATTTAAAAAGAATTATAAAATGACATTACTTGCAGGTGAGGATGGATGTTCTAATGCCATGACCTGGGTACAAATGGTCGAAGATAAAACGATTTTACAACAACTTTGGGGTAAAGAACTAGTTGTAACAACAGGTCTAGGATTTCAAAGCCAAAAGAAATTAAAAGAATTCATTGAACAACTTGTTAAATATCATAGTGTGGGACTTGTTATCAATACGGGAAAATATATTTTTGATATCGATCAAGAAATTATTGATTATTGTAATGAATTAAGTTTTCCTTTGTTAGTGGTTCCTTGGGAAGTGCATATTGCTGATATGATCAAAGATTTTTCATATCATTGTTTACGTGCAGAAAGAGATGATAAGTATATTAATCAAACTGTTATGGACACACTGATTAATCCAGCAATTATTGAAGAGTCTAGAAATAAATTAGCAGGTGATTTTGATGTGGAAAATGATTTTCAAGTAATGGCTATTTCTGTAGAAACCGATGAAGAATTAGGCATGATGGAAAGAAGAAGTATTAAGTTTCAGCTAGAATTATGTTTTGAAAAAGTTGAAGGAAATTATAGTTTTTTCTGGTTTGATGGTTATTATATTATGATTTTTAATAACTTAGAAGATAGTGCTCTTGTAGAAGTTATTAATGAAATGTATAAAAGAGCTAAAAAACGTTTGCATTATACATTACATTTAGGAATTGGCTCAAAGATGGTGGATTTTAGAAATATGATTTTAAGTTATAAAAGGGCTATTGCAGCTTGTAAGATGGCTAAACAATTTAATTATCCACAAATTTATTTTGATGATATGGGTGTTTATCAATTATTGTTTATTATTGAAGATCAAGGTATTTTAAGACAAATGTATCGTAGTATGTTAGGTGTTTTGATAGATTATGATCAAAAGCATAATACTCAATTAGAAGAGACTCTTTATCAATATTTAAAATTCGATAGTAATCAAAAAGCTATGGCTGAAAGCTTATATATGCATCGTAATACTATCAATTATCGACTTAATAAGATAAAAGAACTGACAGAATGTCAATTGGATTCATTTGAAGAAAAAATGCCGTATATGTTAGCTTTTTATATTAAAGAAATTGTAGAAAAAAAGAAGAAATAGCGGAAAGCTGTTAGCTTCTTTTTTTATTTGATAAAAAGTTTAGCAAATAAAAATGAAAGCGCTAACTTTTTAGTGAATGTTGGTCATTTATATGTTATAATAAATGACATAAAGGGGAGATAAATATATGTTTGATAATTTTTTAATTCACACTTTCCATGATGGAAATTGTTTACAAGCTTATAAAATATTTGGTGCACATTTTGAAACTCATGAGGGTAAAAAAGGTGTACGTTTTACAACATATGCGCCGAATGCTAGAAGTGCACAAGTTGTAGGAGAATTTAACCAATGGGGTGAAACACCTTGTTATATGGAAAGATATAATAATGGTGGTATTTATACAATATTTGTTGAAGGTGTCAAAGAATTTGACATGTACAAGTTTAGATTTGAAACTCCTCAAGGAGATATTATTGATAAAGCAGATCCATATGCTTATTTTAGTGAGTTAAGACCAGGAACTGCTTCAAAAGTTTATAACATGGAAGGTTATCGTTGGCATGATAGCAAATGGATAAAAAATAGAACTAAAAATTATGATTGCCCACTTAATATATATGAAGCTTCTCTTGGTTCATGGAAAATGAAGCGAGAAAGTGAAGGTGAAGGGGACGATGGTGAATATTATTCTTATGAAGAATTAATAGATGAAATTATTCCCTATGTAAAAAAGATGGGCTATACACATTTAGAAGTTATGCCACTTACTGAATTCCCATTTGATGGTTCTTGGGGATATCAAGCAACTGGTTTTTATAGTGCAACATCGAGATATGGTCAACCTAAACAATTAATGAAATTTATTGATGCCTGCCACCAAGAAGGCATTGGTGTTATTATGGACTTTGTGCCAGCACATTTCGTTAAAGATTCACATGGATTACATATGTATGATGGTGGATTTGTTTATGATTATAATGATTATAATCGTCGTTATAGTCCATGGGATAGTGTTTATTTTGATTTAGGTAAAAATGAAGTAAGAAGTTTCTTATTATCTTCTGTAGAATTCTTTGCAACATATTATCATATTGATGGTTTTAGATTTGATGCTGTAAGTAATCTTATTTATTATGAAGGTAATAAAAACTTAGGTGAAAATATTGGTGCTATGGAATGGATGAAACGTTTAAATGGACATATGTCTGGGTATCATCCAACTGTGATGATGATTGCAGAAGATTCAACAGATTATCCAGGTGTTACTAAACCAGTGGGTGAACATGGTTTAGGATTTGATTATAAATGGGATTTAGGTTGGATGAATGATACATTGAAATACTTCCAAGAAGATCCTGTTTATCGTCAATATGATAGTCGCTTTATTACTTTTTCAATGGCTTATTTCTATTCTGAAAGATTCTTACTTGAGTTTTCGCATGATGAAGTTGTTCATGGTAAAGCGACGATTATTAATAAAATGTGGGGATTACATGGAGATAAATTGGCACAAGTAAAAGCATTGTATGTTTATATGATGTTACATCCTGGTAAGAAATTGAACTTTATGGGAAATGAACTTGCTGAATATAAAGAATGGGATGAATCTAAATCTTTAGGATGGGATATTTTAAAATATCCTGATCATGATGCATTCCATCATTTCGCTCAAAAACTCAATGAAATTTATTTGAAATATCCAGCTTTATATGAAATGGATTATGATTTAAAAGGCTTTGAATGGCTTGTTGTTGATGATCATGATCAATGTGTTTTCGCAATTGAAAGAAAAGATAAAGCAGGAAATGCGATTATCGCAGTGATGAATTTTGTTGGTAATACGCATGAAAAATACAAAGTACCAGTTAATATTGAAGGAAGTTATAAAGAAATTTTAAATACAGATCAAGCTGTATATTCTGGAAAGAATATCGTTAATCCAAGAGCAATTCGCTCTAAGAAAACAAAACCAAATGAAAAAACAAAATTGTTAAATAAAGATCATTATATTGAAGTAAAATTAGCACCATTTAGTGCATGTATCTTTGAAGTGAAACCTAAAAAAGGAACAACAAAGAAAACAACAAAGAAAACAAAAAGAGTAATTAAGAAAACAAAATAAGTTGTTCATAAAATAGAGCATCCGTAGTTTAGATACTCTATTTTATTTGGAAAAAGTAAGATTTTATCAATGTAAAAATATTTTTATGAGTGACAATCTACTAAAAATAAAGTATGATGGTCACGTAAGAGTAATATTGAGGAGACGGGAAAATGTTTAAAAACAAAGAAGAATTTAAATTTGAATTTTCAAGAAGAATTATTGAGTCTTATGGGCGTACTGTAGAAGAAGCCCATATTACTGAAAAATTCATGGTTCTTGAAACAATGGTTAGAGATTATGCATCAGTTAACTGGGCAGCAAGTAAAGCTGTTGTTCAAAATAATGAACAAAAACAAATGCATTATTTCTCAATGGAATTTTTAATGGGAAGATTATTAGTTAATAATATGATGAATCTAGGAATCTATGAAATCGCTAAAGAAGGTTTAGAAGATTATGGAATCAACATTCATGATTTAGAAGAATTAGAAAGTGATGCTGGTTTAGGTAATGGGGGACTTGGACGTTTAGCTGCATGCTTTATGGATTCACTTGCTTCATTAGATTATCCAGGACATGGAAATACAATTCGTTATGAATATGGTTTATTTAAACAAAAAATTGAAAATGGTTATCAAGTAGAATTACCTGATCAATGGATGAAAACAGGATTTATGTGGGAAGTACGTAAACCTAAACATAGAGTTCCGGTCAAATTCTTCGGTAAAGTAATTTGGGATGAAAATGAAGGTAAATGGAAACATGTAGATGCTGAAACAATTTACGCAGTCCCTTATGACGTACCAGTCATTGGAAATGATACAGTAAATACAAATACTTTGCGTTTATGGTCAGCTGAACCAAGTGAAGATTTCCCAAGTAATCATGATTTCCAAAGATATATCGAAGATGTAAGAAGTATCTGTCAAAACTTATATCCAGATGATTCTACACCAGCAGGAAAAATGTTACGTTTAAAACAAGAATATTTCTTCTGTTCTGCAGGTATCCAAGCAATCATCAAAGCACACTTAAGAAATTATCCATCATTAGATAATTTCCATGAAAAACATGTTATTCAATTAAATGATACACATCCAGTATTATGTATTCCTGAATTCATGCGTTTATTAATTGATGATCATGGTTATGAATGGCAAGATGCCTGGGATATTTGTACACAAACATTTGCTTATACAAACCATACGATCTTAGCTGAAGCTTTAGAAACTTGGCCAATTAGTACAATGCAAACATTATTACCACGTGTATATCAAATCATTGAAGAAATTCATCGTCGTTTTGTAGGTTTTGCTAAAGAAGTAAGTAATCATGATCAAAATTTAGTTGATCGTACAATGATTTTAAGAGATGGTACTGTTTATATGGCAAGACTTGCAATTGCTGGAAGCTTTAGTGTCAATGGAGTAGCAAGACTTCATACAGATATCTTAAAAGAAAGAGAATTACATGATTTCAATGTACTTTATCCAAATAAATTTAATAATAAAACAAATGGGGTTACTCATCGTCGTTGGTTAGCTTATTGTAATCCACAATTAAGTGAATTAATTAATGAAACAATTGGTAAAGGATGGATCAAAAAACCAGCTCAATTAGAAAACTTAATGGAACATGTTGATGATCCAATTTTACAAAATCGTTTCTTAGCAGTTAAAAAAGAAAGAAAACAAATCTTAGCTGATTATATTAAAAAACATAATGGTATTGAAGTAGATGTTGATAGTATTTTTGATGTTCAAGTTAAGAGATTACATGCATATAAAAGACAATTATTAAATATTTTACATGTTATTTATTTATATCAAGAAATGAAATCTAATCCCGATTTCCGTATTTATCCACATACTTTCATCTTTGGAGCAAAAGCAGCAAGTGCTTATTACTTCGCTAAAAAAGTTATTAAATTAATTAATGCAGTTGGAGATGTAGTTAATAATGATCCTGAAACAAATAAATACTTAAAAGTTGTTTTCTTAGAAAACTATGGAGTTACTTTAGCAGAAAAAATCATGCCTGCAGCTGATGTTTCAGAACAAATCTCTACAGCTGGTAAAGAAGCAAGTGGTACTGGTAATATGAAATTCATGATGAATGGAGCTATTACTATAGGTACTTTAGATGGAGCTAACGTAGAAATTTCTGAATTAGTAGGATTAGATAATTGTGAAATCTTTGGTTTAAAAGATGAAGAAGTGAAGAATTTAAAAGCGAATAATCAATATCGTGCATGGGATTATTATAATAATGATTTAAAAATCCGTCGTGCTATCGATTCATTAACTAATGGTACTTTCTCAAGTAATCCAGAAGAATTTAAAATTATTCATGATGAATTAATGAATAAAAATGATGAATACTTCTTATTAGCTGATTTCGAATCATATGCTAATGCACAAAGACATGTTGTAGAATTATATCAAGATCGTGCTAAATGGGCTAGAATTTGCTTAGTAAATATTGCTAAGAGTGGATTCTTCTCATCTGATCGTACAATTGAACAATATGTAGAAGATATTTGGCATTTAGAAAAATGTAAATTTTAATTATAAAAGCTCAAGGTCTTAGGACTTTGAGCTTTTCTTTAATATATATTTACTTTTGATAAAACGATAAGGTTCCATAAAATCACGCATTTCTTTAGCGTCAACTTCTTCATGATTAACAAATCTTTGAAAAAAAGATTTGTTTTTTTCTGTCACAGCTTTAATTTCATCGATTGCTTCTTCTAAATGATGTTCTTTAAAGAAGTTGATGTAATACTCTTCGGTTTTACTTGCCATATCTTCCTTATTTAATAAGACCCAATTTTCTTGATGAACAACATCAATCAAATTGATCAATGTTCTAGCAGCTTGTTCTTGATCAATCATTTTTTTTCACCTCGTTTTTTATTATAGCATAAAATAATAAGTTGTGTTATAATGCTAAAAAACGATGAAAAAGAGGTACTTATGATGAATAAACCAGTAATTGCGATTGTTCCTTTATATGATCAAGAAAGAGATAGTTTATGGATGCATCCAGGGTATATGGATGGGGTTATTGAAGCAGGTGGTATTCCTGTTATGCTTTCTTTAGTTAATGATGATGTTTCTTTAAAAAAAACGGCTCATTATTTTGATGGATTTATTTTTGCGGGAGGGGATGATTTAAATCCTGAACTTTATCATCAAGCAAAAGCAGAATATTGCGGAAAATTAAATCAAAAAAGAGATGAAATGGAACCAAAGCTATTAAAATATGTTTTAGAGGCCGATAAGCCTGTTTTAGGAATATGTAGAGGTATTCAGTTATTAAATGCATGTTTAGGTGGAACACTCTATCAAGATTTAGATCAACAATTTCATCCTACATGTATTCATCGACAACCTGCTCCTTATGATCATCCAAGTCACCAAGTAAAAATTGTTGAAAATACACCTTTAAAAGACATCTTAAATCAAGAAACTTTAATGGTGAATAGTTGTCATCATCAAGCTATTTGTCAACTTGCTCCAGCATTAAAGCCAATGGCTTATTCTGATGATGGATTAGTAGAAGCTGTTTATCTACCAGATAAAAAGTATGTGATAGGATATCAATGGCATTCAGAAATGATTTATAAAAAAAGTGATGATCATTTAAAACTATTTAAAGATTTTGTGGATAATTGCAAAAAATAATTATAAAAAATTATAAAAAGCTATAAAAACAGTAAATGTGTATTGACTTTATGCTGATATATTAGTATAATGAACAAGCTTTAAGTTAATAAAAAGCAAGGGATGGTTCCTTGGCCAAGTTGGTAAGGCAACAGACTGCAACTCTGTCATCATCGGTTCGAGTCCGGTAGGAACCTCCATTTGTGAAAATGCGCTAGTAGCTCAACTGGATAGAGTGCTTGACTACGGATCAAGAGGTTGTGGGTTCGATTCCTGCCTAGCGCGCCATTTTTTTCGGGAAGTAGCACAGCTTGGTAGTGCACCTGGTTTGGGACCAGGGGGTCGCAGGTTCAAATCCTGTCTTCCCGACCATTTATAAAAATTGGGGCCATAGCTCAGCTGGGAGAGCACCTGCCTTGCACGCAGGGGGTCAGCGGTTCGATCCCGCTTGGCTCCACCAATTTATTTATTACGGAGATTTACCCAAGTCTGGCTGAAGGGACTGGTCTTGAAAACCAGCAGAGGATTAACGTCCTGCGGGGGTTCGAATCCCTCAATCTCCGCCATTTTTATTTTTTGGTCTGGTAGTTCAGTTGGTTAGAATGCCGCCCTGTCACGGCGGAGGTCGCGGGTTCGAGTCCCGTCCAGACCGCCAATTAATGGTTCCGTAGCTCAGTCGGTAGAGCAGAGGACTGAAAATCCTCGTGTCGGTGGTTCGATTCCGCCCGGAACCACCATTTAAATAGATTACTGGTCTGGTAGTTCAGCTGGTTAGAATGCCGCCCTGTCACGGCGGAGGTCGCGGGTTCGAGTCCCGTCCAGACCGCCAGTAATTGTAATTAAGAGAGTCATTCATGACTCTTTTTTTGTTTATTAAGAATTTGAATGCGTGGGAAATAGCATATAAAAATTCATACTAAAATACCATGACATATTTGTGTGATCTGGTATAAATTTTTTTATCCTGCAATCATACAGTGGTTATTTGATTCTTCTCCTAGGATCATTGCATACAGGACATTCTATTTCAACTTCATCATGTTTACTGGACATTCTGTCTTCTTTTGCCAATTCACCAACGATCCAGTTAGGAACATTGGCAATATGGCCACAAGCAGTATGTTTCATTTTGATAAGTGTATCTTCTGCAATCATTGATGCATTTTTCACTGTAGAGTCTGTCATTAGGGGTACCTATGTATATTCACATTTCATAAGATTGCCACATGAACATAAAAGAGTATTTTTTTGAAATGATTCTATCACATGTGTGCGGTATTTTAGATGGTCAAGTTTGTTTTTTAAATTTTTTTTCTTTCTTTCAAATTTTTGATACGTCTTTTCTTTTTTATACCATAAAGTTCATATACTTTTTATTCCTGTTTGAATAGAAGCCATAGTATCTGACCATTTAAAAGTTTTCAACACTTTCATATACTTCGATATATTTTTCACCCTCATGACGGTTGTACCACCATCTGATCATCTTTTTGTCATCTTCATATTTGATGCAGTTTTCAGCCATGGGAGGTCTAGAAGTGTATCTGGTAATGTAGTTGACGCAATCATCAACGTTATTGTCATCATTGTCTTTTTCTTTCTTTTTGGCGTAGACATAAAAGCCGTTTACAAGTTCTTTATAGAAACGTTGTTTGAGATAATTGAAACTCTCAAGTTCTTGTTTTGAGAGAAGATCAAGGATTTGATACATTCAAGTCTTTCTGAGTTTTTCACAGGAAATAAAAGTTCTTCATTTTATTTTTTTGTATCAAAAGCTTCTTCACAAACAAGGCAGTGGATATGGGGATTCCATTTCAAATCTCTGCCAAAAGTATGTAAAGTCAAAACAGAACCGAAAACGATTTTGTTTCTGTTATTTTTATAAGAGTAGGGGAATTTGCTTTTTTAATAAAGAGCTTTTTCTTTTTGATTTTTCTGTACTTTGCATCATTAAAAACACAGGCAAGGGTGTTTCTGGCACCAATAAAAAGAAGATTCAAAAGGGATCTGTCTTTAATAAAATAACTTCTTAGATGTTTTGGAATGGTAAAGACAATATGACGGTGCTTGGCATCGAGAGCGATAGAGAAAATATGGACAGCACGCAATTTAGCCTCTTTAGAGCCACAAGAAGTACAGAGCTTGGAGTGACATTTGTGAGGAACGATAGATTCGTTGCCGCAATGAGGGCAGACAAAAAGATCATAGCCAAGATAGATAGAACCATAAAGAATAGTTTTCTGGATGGTATCATAGGTAACATTTCTGATCTTACCTCTATTATAAAGAGAACGGATATAGTTGATATTGTCATTAAAGATATAGGAAAAAGATTCCTTGCCTTTGATCTTATCGACATGACTAAAATTGTATAAAGCAAGGCAGTCAGCATAGTTAGTATCATCAATCATAAAATCACCAACTAACATTTTAAAGAAAAAGGTAATAATCTTCAAAGATTATTACCATGTGGACAAAATTTATCCCTTTTTTATCATAAAAATATGATATTTATTTTTTGCATTTCACACCTCAAAAACGACATTTCACACCTAATTTAAAAATAAGGTGCCATAAATAGTAAAATAAAGATGTACATGGAATTATTTACTATAATCTATTTTAAATACCAGAGCAAAAAAAGAAAAAATGAATGTAAGGATAAGTAAAATAATGGCAAGTATACTTACGTTATGATAATCTTTACACAAGTGCCTGCTAATGTATTTGCAGCAGACACTTATATTTGTAATAAATATTGATGGTTGCTGTAAAGAATAAAATAAAAATGTAGGAAAACCTATAAAATTATTTAGTCTAAAACCGACATTTTTTTAATTGACATGTGAATATAATAATCTAAAATAAAATTTTTAATGAAAGGGGGTGCTAGTATGGTAGTTGAAGCAATAAAAAGGTATCCATTACTTGTTATTTTTATGCTTGTTTTATTACTTGTGATGATTTTTGCAATTGTTTATTATCGAATGTCAAAAAAGTATGAAAAAAGTCAAATAGAATTAAAAGAATCTTTACTTGCAGCAACGACATTAAATAGATGTATTCACGCTTTAACTTATCATAGTGAAATCGATGATGCTATTAATGATTTGTTATGTCTTATTACTGAGTTTTTTCAAGGTGATCGTGCCTATATTTTTCAAATAGACTATGAACAAAATACGACATCTAATCTTTTTGAGTATACAGAAGAAGGGGCAACTCCGGAAATAAATAATTTGCAAAATGTTTCTTTAGAAACTATTCAATATTGGTTAGATCGTTTTAAGGTTGATGGAACATTTTATTTAAAAAGTTTAGAAGATGAGGTTGATAAAAATTCTGAAACCTATCGTCTTTTAAAATTACAAAATATAACGAGTCTTATTGCAGCGCCTTTGATAGAAAATGAAATTATTACTGGATTTTTGGGTGTTGATAATCTACGAAGAAGATGTGATAATAGTAGCTTATTATCTTCGGTTGTTTTCTTTGTTTCTGAGAGTATGAATAGAAAACAACAGGAACAAAAATTAAAAACAATGAGTTATTTAGATTCAATGACGCATATTTTTAATCGTAATGCTTTGATAGAACGAATTGATAAGATTAAAGAAAGTCAAAATAAGGATATTGGTATTGCTTATTTTGATTTAAATGGATTAAAAAAGATCAATGACTTACAAGGACATTTAGAAGGTGATGCCGTTTTAAAGAAAACTGCTTATTTGATTAATGAGTGTTTTCCTAGAAAAGCTTATCGTTTTGGTGGGGATGAATTTGTTGTTCTTTCAGTAGATGTTAAAGAAGCTAGTTTTATAAAGCAAGTTGAACAATCAAAGAAGTATTTAGAACAAAATGGTATTTCGTGTTCTGTAGGTGTTTCTTGGTGCTATAATATAAACGATGTTGATGAACTCATCAAAGAAGCAGATACTAAAATGTATGAAAATAAAGCAAATTTTTATGAAAATGAAATGGTTGGTATTGAAAGCTAACCATTTTTTTATGATATAATAATGTTAATGAAAAGAGATGAGACTATGCAAAATATGAATTATTATTATGACTTTTCTGGTCAAAAATTTGAATATCCATTAAGTCTAAGTATTAATCAATTTGATCGACAAGTTTTTTCAAGACAATCTTCTTTAGAAATTTCTTATGTTTTAAAAGGAAGTTATGAAGTTATTACAGAAAAAATGTCGACTGTTATTTATGAACATGAATTAGCTATTATTGCTCCTAATGATATTCATATGTTAAAGATGAATGAAAAAGAAAGTATTATTTTAACATTACATATTGATTTTTCTTATTTACCTCATTATATGGTAGGAGATATAGATCATAGTTTTCAATCTCTTATTTGTAGAGAAAATCAAAATAAATCTCTATTATTTCAAATAAAACAACAATTAGGCATCTTACTTTTACATTTTATTGAAAACAAAGATAACATCTATTTATTAAATTTAGTAATATCAAAATTAATTTACATGATTAGTCAGAATCAAGAATTCTCTTTAGAAAATTTACCACTTTCTTCTAAAAATCATGAAAATTATATGAAAGCTATTTTATTCATTGATCAACATTACCAAGAAGATATTCATTTAGAAGATGTTGCTCAAAATCTTTCTTTTAGTATCTCCTATGCTTCACGTTTATTTAAAAAATATACAGGTGTTAGTTTTGTAAAATATTTATCAATGGTAAGAATACGACATTCATTAGAAAAACTGTTAGCAGGAAAGGATTCAATTGATGAGATTGCATTTTCTTGTGGAATGTCTGCAAAGGCTTATAGTCAAGCATTTAAAGATTTATATGGGATTACACCAAGTGTTTATCGTAAACAATTTCAAAAAAACTTGAAATATAATAAGGAAAATAAAGAACAAAGAATGCATTTGGATCAAAAACAAATTGCCTTGATTCAACATTTAATAAATGATCATCATCTATATCAAGATGAATATCTTGATATAGATAAAGAAAATCAACAAAGCATATATTTATTTAAAAATATAGATCAACTCTCTTTATTACAAGAAAATAACATTTTAACTATTAAACCAAAGAAATAACAATAAAAACAATTATTTATTGTTATTTTTTTACTTTTTTAAAAAAATAAAAAGAAAAACATCCAAAAATTGTCTATATAATAATAGGAGGAAAAATTATATGGACAAAGTACTAGAAATCACATCAAATGATCATATTATTATGATTGATAAACTCTGTAAAAGAATATTAGGACATCCTGAAATCTTAGGAAGAATCATTAAAGGATTTATTAAAGAAGCTAAGGATGTATCTTTAGAAGAAATCATTGAACTTATTAAAGAAAAGAAGGATCGGGAAGGAAATTCTTATTTCCAACAGCTAAATAATGTCATCGATATTGCTCATCATGGAAGAGTGGAATTTGATTATTTCTGCTGTATCAATCTGCCACAAGCTGATGGAACAATGAAAAGAATTTATCTAGATGTAGAGATACAAAATGTAGAGAATCCCGGATATGCCCTGCTAACAAGAGGAAATGATTATCTTTCAAGAATGATTACCAGTCAAAATGGAAAGGAATATGATTATAGAAACTATGATGGAATGAAAAAGACCTATGTCATATGGATACTTCCACAAGCTACTAAAAAGCGAGATGGTCATGTCAATTGTATAAACTCTAAATTAGAAAATATCAGTGGAAGTACTATTGAAAGGTTAGAAAGTTATGATAAAAGCGAACAGATTATGATATACTTAAATAAAGATCATGATATCAAAGATAAGTATGAAGATAGTGATTGGATCAAGACACCGTTAGTCATCTTTTTAAATAATACATATGATCTTTTGATAAAGAAAGAAGTTATGAAAGAATATGGATTTGAAGAAATAGAGAAGGAGGTTAAAAAGATGTGTAATTTAGGAGAAATGATAGCCAGAGAAAATATAGAAAAAGGACATTCTATGGGGCTTGAACAAGGACAAAAATTGGAAAGAAGAAAGAAAAATATTGAATTAATAACAAATTTGATGAATAGCTTAAGTATTTCGTTTTCAAAAGCAGTTGAATTGTTAAAAGTTTCTGAAGATGAAGTTTTAGAAATAAAAAAATATTTTGAAGCTTAATGGTATTTGCTGGCAAGGACGATATTTTGTCCTTGCTTTTATTTTTGATGACAAAAAATAGATGTAAATAGCTAGAAATGATAACGTTTTTGGGAAATGCTTGTGATAAAATAAACATGAGGAAAAAGGAGACTTATTATGAATACTTATGAACATTTATTTACACCTATTAAAATAGGAAATATAACAGTAAAAAATCGTATTTTTATGCCACCTTTATCAACTAATCTTGCAGATAAAGGTTATGTAACAGATGCGTTAGTAAAGCACTATGCAGCTAGAGCAAAAGGTGGAGTAGGACTTATTGTAACTGAAGTTACAACTGTAGAACCTACATATACATATTTACCAGGAGATATGTCAATCTATGATGATTCTTATATTCCTGGATGGAAAAAACTTGTAGATGCAGTACATCAATATGATACTAAAATCTTATCACAACTCTTTCATCCAGCTTATATGGCTTTTCCAATTCCTGGGACACCACAATTGATTGCTCCTTCAAATGTAGGACCATATTATGCTAAAAGTGCCCCTCGAGAAGTAACAAAAGAAGAATTAAAAGTGATTGTTAAACAATTTGGTGAAGCTGCTTTACGTTTTAAAAAAGCAGGGGGAGATGGAGTTGAAATCCAAGCAGCCCATGCACATGGTTTATTAGGAGGATTTTTAACGCCTTTATATAATAAAAGAACAGATGAATATGGTGGAGATATTCATGGAAGATTACGTTTAACTTTAGAAGTTATTGAAGAAGTAAGAAAACAATGTGGTAGAGATTTTATCATTGATGTGCGTATTTCAGGAGATGAATACAGTGATGGTGGTTTAACACTTAATGATATGATCTATGTCTCTAAACAATTAGAAAAAGCAACCGTTGACTTTATTCATGTTTCTGGAGGAAATACCATTAAAAAAGGAAGTTCAATGCCAGCAAGTGGAACAGCTCCGGCACCACATAAACATGCAAGTGAAGAAATTAAAAAACATGTATCTATTCCAGTGGCAACAGTTTCGCGTATCAACGAACCTTGGGTAGCAGATGAGTTAATCGCTAATGGTGTTTGTGATGCGTGTATGATTGGTCGTCCTAATTTATGTGATAGTGAATTTGCGAACAAAGCAAAAGCAGGAAAAATAGATGAAATTAGACCATGTATTGGTTGTGGAAGATGTTTAACAGGAATTATGTTTGGTAAACCAATTAGTTGTACAGTCAATCCAGCTGTTGAAAAAGAAGAAATTGATGAAGCTCCTGTTAAGAAAAAAGTACTTGTTGTTGGTGGTGGACCAGCAGGAATGGAAGCTGCTTATGTCGCAAAAAAACGTGGACATGAAGTTGTTTTATGTGAACAAAGTGATCGTTTAGGTGGTCAATTAAATATTGCTTGTGTGCCTATTGGTAAACAAGAAATTACTAAAGTAGTTAAATATATGAAGAGCCAATTAACAGGTGTTGATGTTCGTTTAAATACAACAGTGACTAAAGAAATGATTGAAAATGAATTTAAAGATTATGAAATTATTACAACAGTAGGAGCAACACCTAAAGAAATCGAACCTTATAAAGTCTTTAAACAAACAATGACGGCTGATGATATTTTATCTGGTAAAAAATTTCCAGGTAGAAAGATCGTAATTATTGGTGGTGGTTCTGTTGGTTGTGAAACAGCAGATTATTTAGCACCATTGATTAATGATTTATTCCCTACAAATAGAGATATTACTTTAATTGAAATGACGAATGGATTAATGACAGGGGAATCAGGAGCTACTAAATCATTGCTTACAAGACGTATGATGGAAAAAGGTGTGAAGATTGAATTAAATTCTAAGATTACATATGTTGATGAAAATACTATTAAATATGAAAAGAATCATCAAGAATATGTATTAGATGATGTGGATACTTTAGTATTTGCAGTAGGTTATAATCCAATTTCTTCACCAATTGAAAATGCTCATTTAATTGGTGATTGTCAAAAAATTGGAACATTAAAAGATGCTATTACAAATGCATATCAAATAACAAAGGAGATATAATAATATGAAACTATTAGAACCAATCCAAGTAGGGAAAATGACATTAAAAAACAGAATTATGTTTCCACCTCTTACAACAGGGTATGAAGAAAGAGATGGATCTATTGGTCAAAAAAGTTTAAGTTTTTATGAAAGATTAGCGAAAGGTGGAGTTTCTTATGTTGTTATTGGAGATGTTGCACCAGTGCGTACAGCATCACCTACACCTAAACTTTATAGTGATGAACAAATACCTGCCTTTAAAAAATTAGCTGATACATTACATCAATATGATTGTAAAGTAGCTTTACAACTTTTCCATCCTGAATATGATGTTCCTGGTGTTGGTAAAATGATTATGGAAGCAGGAATAGCACGTCAAAAGGCAGCTCAAGCAAAGGCAGAAGGAAATGAAAAAGAAGCTTTAAAACAAACAGAATTAGCACAAAAGCTTACAAAAGATGCGTATGCTAAATTACATCATGATATGCAACATTTTGTAAATGAAGCAACAGTTGAACAATTAAATCAAATTAAAGAAAGTATTGCGAGTTGTGCGCATAAAGCAATGCTTGCTGGTATTGATGCGATTGAAGTTCATGGCGATCGTTTGTTAGGTTCTTTATGTTCCGAAGTATTAAATCATCGAAGTGATGTATATGGTGGTTCTTTTGAAAATAGAATTCGTTATGCTTTAGAAGTTGTTAAAGCAATTAAAGAAGCAGCACCTGATTTAACAATTGAATATAAACTTCCAATTATTACTTTAAATAAAGATGGAAGTTTAAGAGGTAAAGGTGGTTTAAAAGAAGCTGAAGGAATTGCTTTTGCGAAAAAACTAGAAGAAGCAGGCGTTGACATGATTCAAGTAGCTCAAGCCAACCATACAGGAAATATGGGAGATACGATTCCACCAATGGGAGATGTGCCATATAATTGGACATTACCAGTTGCTAGAAAAGTTAAAGAAGTTGTTTCTATTCCAGTAGCAACAGTAGGTAGAGTGGTAAGTGTAGAAGCTGGTGAAAAAATCTTAAATGATGGAGACGCTGATATGATTGGTTATGGACGTTCTTTATTAACTGATCCTGATATTGCTTTAAAAGTGAAAAAAGGAGAATGCATTAGAGAATGTTTAAACTGTAATAAAGGATGCGTTGATGCAATTCAAAATAGACAATACATTTCATGTGTTTTAAATGCTGAAAATGGAAATGAAGCTACTGTTTCAATTAAACCAACAAATAATCCTCAAAAAGTAGTTGTTATTGGTGGAGGTATTGCTGGTTTAGAAGCAGCAAGAGTTGCTGCAGTTAAAGGACATACAGTGACTTTATTTGAAAAAGCTGATTATTTAGGAGGACAAATCAACATTGCCTCTGTTCCACCAAGAAAAAATGAAATCTTAAGAAGTGTTGAATATTATCAAAAAGTGTTACCTACATTAAATGTTGATATTCATTTAAATGAAGAAGCGAAAGATATCAATAGTTATGATTATGCTATTATTGCTGTAGGGGCACATAATATGGAAATGCCAATTCCTCATGATAACAGCAATATTGTTTCTAGCTGGGATGTTTTAAACGGACAAGAAGTTACTGGTGATTGTGTGGTTATTGGTGGAGGTTTAGTAGGTGCTGAAACTGCTGAATATCTAGCAAATAAAGGTCATCAAGTGACAATTGTAGAAATGATGGATAAAATTGCTGCTGGTGAATCTACAACTGTTTTACCATTAATGATGAAAGACTTTGCAGATCATAATGTTAAGCAATTAGTAAATACAAAAGTAGATCATATTGAAAACAATATTGTCTATACAGCAAATGATCAAATCAAAGCAGATACAATTATTAATGCTTTAGGATCAAAGAAAAATATCTTTGATGATTCATCTATTACAATTCCTCATGTTTGTGTAGGAGATTGTTCTGGTGAAAGAACTGCTGATATAGCAAGTGCTATTAGAACAGCTTATCATGCTGCTAATGAAATAGGTTAATAGATAATAATGTAATAGAATGTATATTTTTGAAAGTTTTTGTATCACAGTACAAAAACTTTTTAATTTTAAATATTTATTGTATTACAATGTGATAAAGAGATGATGCATTTATGATTATCGAAAGAAAAGAGTATCTAAACAAGTTAATAACATGGAAAGATAAACAATTGATTAAAATTGTAACAGGGGTAAGACGATGTGGAAAATCAGTACTTTTAAAAATGTATCAAGATTATTTAAAAAATAACGGAGTTAAAGAAAGTCAAATTGTAACTATTAACTTTGAAGATTTTGATTATGAAGAATTAACAAATTATAAAAATTATATAATTATTTAAAAGAAAAACTTATACTAAATAAAATGACGTATATCTTTTTGGACGAAATTCAAAATGTAGATTAATTTCCAAAAGTATTAGATAGTCTTTATATTAAAGATAATGTAGATATTTATGTGCTTATATGTTAACAAGTGAAATAGCGACAATGATTTCAGGAAGATATATTCAAATAGAAATGTTGCCGTTATCTTTTAAAGAATATATGGAAAGTACAGGAAATATGAATGATAGAGGAATAAAATATACAGAGTATTTACAAAATAGTTCATTTCCATATGCTCTTCAGTTAAAGAATCAACTTGATGAAATACGTGATTATCTTGAAGGTATTTATAATACAATTGTTGTAAAAGACATTGTCCATAGAAAAAATATAACAGATACAATGATGTTAAAGAGCATTTTAAAATTTGTATTTGATAATATAGGCAATCCTTTATCATCTAAAAAAATTTCAGATACAATGACATCATTGGGAAGAAAAATAAATTCAAGGACCGTAGAAAAGTATTTAGAGGCTTTCAGTGAAAGTTATATTATATATCCAGCTAAAAAATATAATATTAAAGGAAAAGAGTATTTAAAATCACTAGAAAAATATTATATTGTGGATATTGGGATGAGATATATGTTATTGGGCTCTAAAATGATGGATATAGGACATATTTTAGAAAATGTTGTGTATTTAGAATTATTGAGAAGAGGATATGATGTATATGTTGGTAAAATTGATAATTATGAAGTTAATTTTGTTGCACAAAGTCATAAAGGTACAATTTATTATCAGGTAGCTCTTATTGTAAGAGATGAAAAAACACTTCAAAGAGAATTAAGACCACTCCAAGCTATTCGTGATCATTATCCTAAAGTTATTTTAACAATGGATGAAGATTCAAAAATTCAATATGATGGTATTAGACGTATTAATGCAAGAGACTGGTTATTAGGTTTAACTGATTAAAAATATTTAATTTTAGAACTATAAAATAGTGACTTATAATTTTTAAGTACTTCAAAATATGAAAAAGACAAAATAAGTATGTAAGTTTTCCAACATATTTATTTTGTCTTTTTTCTGCATCATACAATTAGCTTATTTACTTATTATCGATATTCGATAATAAGTAAAAAAACAAAACTTTTTATTTATATCATTACTAACCAGCAGTATTTTTTACTCAACGACATTATTTTATTTTTTTATGTCAAAAAAATAAAAAATAATAATTTATAACTGTTGATTATTATATTGAGGAGGAAGTTATGAAAGTAAGAAAAGCAATTATACCAGCAGCAGGATTAGGAACAAGATTCCTACCAGCAACAAAAGCAATCGCTAAAGAAATGTTGCCAATCGTAGATATTCCAATAATCCAATATATCATTCAAGAAGCAGTAGACAGTGGAATAGAAGAAATCCTGATTATTACAAACAGTAATAAACATGCAATGGAAAATCATTTTGATAAAAACTATGAACTAGAAGAAAGATTAAAAGAATCAGGAAAACTAGAACAAGTAAAAATGATTCAAGATATAGCAGATATGGCCAATATCTACTATATCAGACAAAAGGAACCAAAAGGATTAGGACATGCAGTACTTTGTGCTAAATCTTTTATAGGAGATGAACCATTTGCAGTACTACTAGGAGATGATATGGTTGACAATAAAGAAGGGAAACCAGCTTTAAAACAACTCATAGAACAATATGAAAAGACATCAGCATCAGTAATTGGAGTACAAACAGTCGATAAAAAAGATGTCAGCAAATATGGAATCGTAGAACCATCAAAATCACATCCAGCAAAGGGAAGACTGGTAAAATTAACAGATATGGTAGAAAAACCAGTAGTAGAGAAAGCACCAAGTCAACTAGCAGTCTTAGGAAGATATGTATTGACACCTGAAATCTTTGAATTGTTAGAAACACAAGGAAAAGGAGCAGGAGGAGAAATCCAATTAACAGATGCCATTAAAAGATTGTTAGATAGACAAGCAGTGTATGCGTATGATTTTAAAGGAAAGAGATATGATGTAGGGGATAAATTTGGATTTATCAAAGCAACAATAGATTTTGCCTTAGATAGAGAAGATTTACATGATCAAGTAAGTAAACATATTCAAGATATTGTCAATAATAAGTAGTGATAGGAAGGTAATTTAAATTGGATATATATCAAACTGTTATTTCTCATTATCTTCATTGGAGTAAAATAGAATTAATTGCTGTAGTTATAGTAATGATTATAAGCTTTATTATTTTAGAAAGATTTTATAAAAAAGATAAAATAAATAAAATACAAATGTTTTTTTGTGTTTTATTTATTATCTATTTATTGCATGTTTATGGATCTACTGTTTTTTCTAGATTACCAAGTAAAAGAATATGTAAGTTAGAAGTATTTTGGTCATGGAAAGAAATATTAAATTCAATGAATACTACATATCCAAAATATGAATTGTTCTTGGAGAATATATTAAATGTTATTATGCTTTTACCTTTAGGTATCTTTTTACCATTAGTATATGGTAAAAAGATAGATTGGAAGGTAGGTTTATTGATAGGTTTTTGTATTTCTTTTTCTATTGAATTGATGCAATTGGTTTTATGTAGAGGAATGTTTGATGTTGATGATATTATTCATAATAGTTTGGGTTTTTTAATAGGAATAGTGATTATTAACAAAGTATTATTAATGAATAAAATAAGCTAGTAGCCTTAAATTTAGAGGCTGCTTTTTTGCTATTTGATCTAAATTTTATGTTTACATTATTTGTATCTTGTACAATAATAAGATACAAATAATGACGAACAACCAAGGCTGGTAGAAAGGAAAAAGTATGTTGTATAAATATACAGTATATTAGTAGTTAAAACATTGGATATATTTCAAACCATTATTTCTCATTATCCTAAATGGAGTAAAATAGAATTAATAACTGTAATTATTGTAATGATTATCAGTTTTATCATATTAGAAAGATATTATAAAAAGAATAAGATAACTAAAACACAAATGTGTTTTAGTATCTTGTTTATTATTTATCTTTTACATGTTTATGGATCAACAGTATTTTCTAGATTACCAAGTACTAGAAAATATCAATTGGAAGTATTTTGGTCTTGGAAAGAGATTATTCATCCTATAGGGAGATTAGGAACTGCTTCTAGATATGATTTGTTATTAGAAAATATATTAAATATTGTAATGCTTTTACCAATTGGTATCTTTTTACCATTAGCATATGGTAAAAAGATAGATTGGAAAATAGGATTATTAATAGGTTGTTGTATTTCTTTTTCTATTGAGTTATTGCAATTAGTTTTATGTAGAGGTTTATTTGAATTTGATGATATTATTCATAATAGTTTAGGTTTTTTAATAGGTATATTGATAAGCAATGGAATATTAAGAAAAAGTTGTAAATAAAAGTAAATATATGTCGTTCACGTACGAAAAGTAGCCGTTCGTGAACGAAAACAGTAAATAGATAACACAAGTTGTATAATAATATGTGTTATCTTTTATTTTATCTGCAAATGTAAGCGATAGCAAAAAACGTAGAAAAGGGGGGAAAAAATACTTTGAAAGAAGAAAGAATACTTAGTACGGACGATGGAAAAATACATATTATATTTGAATCGGATAAAAACTTCTTTAAAAATGCTATCGATGAAAAAAAGGGCTATTCAACAATACCAATGCAGTTAATGAAATCAATCGGTATTAAAAGGGATATAATTGTAAAATAAGAAGAAAGCTGATTGAATTGATTTATTGTATGATTTTTTTTAATGGGATTGAGAAAATGTTTAAAGAAAGGTTGCACGTAGAGATAAAGTAAAAAAAATATTATCTTTATATATATATTTCACAAGGTAAATACCTTTTTAGGAAATACGTCATTTTCAAAATTTTTAAAAGCTTTTGATATGCAATACAATGAAAAAAATGAAGAAGATATTTATGATTGTTCTAATGAAGAAATATTTATTGCATGATGGGATTAAGCAAGCGGGCTAAAAAAATAACTGGAAATAATATAGATGTTTATTTGACAAATATCGAGAGAAATGTTGATATTAATCGAAATGAAGTACTTAAAATGGTATCTGAAATGATGAGTAAACCGTATAATGGTAATTATTTAAAATAATAATCAAAGGAGTAACAGATGAATTTTATTAAGAAGAAAATAAATGAAAATAAAATAAAAAAAGTTTTGGGTGAATTTAATGAATCATTTCAAAATTCAAACTATGATGAATGTATAAAAAAAATAGGTATTTTAGAGGATTTAGGATATTCAGATATTTATTATTTAAAGGGTATTGCTTTTTATGTTAAAGGTGACTATGATGAATCAATAGATTGTTTAAAAAAAAGTAATAAGTATTCAAAAAAAGATTCATTTTGCCAAAATTTATTAATAGATAATTACGTATTGTTAGGGAAATACTTAGAATTAGACTATACTATTAAACGACTTAGAAATAAAATTTCTGGTATGCAGGAATTATATTTTAAAATTAATTGTCTACAACATATGAAAATAGATTATTTTGAAAATAATAAAGAAGAGATATCACAATTGGGTACGGCTATAGTGATAAAAAAAGAAGATTTCAATCAACAATATCAATTCTTTTATGAAATATGTCATATTTTTTCAAATGCAATTATAGCAGCTGGCGAATGTATAAATCAGTGTGTTCACTATTGTAAACAATCTAGTACACAATTTAAAAATTTTAAAATTGATAATAACATTAAACATTTTATTATAGAATATGATAAATGGACTCACATACTTTCATTTTCAAGAAACATAGGTGGTATTTTATTAAATTCAAAAATAAAATCATACAATTATTTTGTGTTTTATGAAGAAATATGGCCCAATAAATTAGAAAAATTTTATTCAGGAAAATATATTACTCAAATTTTAAATTTAATATTCCAATTAAATAGTCCAAATTTACATATAAAAATTGATAAATTTGATTGTATTTGTAATATTTTAGAAGCTTTTCTACAAATTGAACCTCGAGCAATTTCTCAAATTATTAATCATTATTTTGATATAATAAAAGATAAATATTTAGAAAAAAATCAAACTGCAATTATTTATGTCGGTTATGTTTATTCGGAAATAATTGCATCAAACTATGATCAATATGGTTTGAAAGATAGAATAGAGGAAATTTGGAATAATGACTATAAATATGACTTAGAAAAAGTATCTACTGATATAAGATTAACAAGACATTTGTCATATAGAGCAAAAATGGCTTTGGATAATGCTGAAATTTCTTATGCTCAAACGAAAGGAATATTAGCAAAGAATAATGATTATAGTGCGCTTGCATTGCAATTTTTTAGAGTTATTGAAATTGAATTAAATGAAAAATTGATTAATCCGTTAGTTAAATCAATTGATGATGATTATTTTAATAATTTAGATACTACAAAATTTTCAAAAACTTGGAAAGGACATTATAGAAATATAGAAAAAATAAAACAAGGACAAAAATCTATACAACTGGGAAGTGTTCGAACTTTATTAAATAGTATAGTTAAAGTTAAAAGTAGCAATTCCTTTGGAAATGAATTAAAAGATAAAACAGAAAAATTATTAAGCGATGAAGGCAAAGAAGCATTAGGTAGTGGAAAAATAGAAGAAATCATTAATAATAATATCTTAAATAAATATAGAATTCCTGGAGCACATACAGGATATATACCTTATTCAAAGGCATGTGAAGCAAGAAAATATGTACTAGAATCATTATTAGAATTAGAAAAGTATTTTATGATGAAAGGTGATGTAATGTAATGTCAGATAGAAAAGTGGTGCTAGAATATGAGGCTTATAAAAAAATAAAGAAAAAAAAAGATTGCTATGGATATTTAAGAAAGACATTGATTCATGTTCATACTCCTTCCTCATATGATTATAGACTTTTAAAAAATTGGGAGGATAAAGATTATAAAAAATGTTCAGTAGATAAGTTAAAAGAAATATTAATAAAAATAATTGATGATAAGAATATAACAATGTCAATGTTGGATTTTCGAAAAATATTTAAAAAATATAAAGAAATTTTCATAAATGAAAAAGAATTAATATCATTTATAATTATGGCTGCAAAAATAATAAATAATGGTGTTGAGCTAGTCGTTGTTACTGATCACAATACTATTGTTGGATGTGAAAAATTAGAAGTAGCAATTGATATTTATAAATCAAATTATAATACTTCCAAAATATATCCACATGTTATTTATGGAATTGAAATTTCATGTGCAGATAAACTACATGTTGTTGGAATATTTAATAAAAATAAAATAAGCAATATTCAAAATTATTTAAATGAGATTATATTAAGTGAAAAAGATGGGACATATAAAACAAGTCTGAGTGTATTAAAGAAATTTAATAAAGATTTCAATGAATTTGCTTACATAGCTCATGCAAATACAGCAGATTTATTTAAAGATACACATATGGCTAGTGGATATAGGAAACAATTATATAATTCTGGTTATTTAAATTACATAGGTGTTTCAAAAGAAGAACATAAAGATGGCACAAGCTTTAGAGTAAAAGATAGATCATATAAAGATAAAGCATATATTATTCTTGATAATGATTCACATTGTATAGAAGATTTGGATTCAAAATATATGTGGCTTAATGGTGAAAAGTTAGGTCTAGATTTATTTAGAGAAGCAATGGTTGATTATGATGTTTCGGTTTTTTTTCATGAGGAAGCAATACAACACACAAAATATATAGAAGGAATATATATTAAAAATATAGCAGATAGTAATTTGCCATATTTAACAGGAAATAATGATGAGTTTATTATGAAATTTTCTCCATCATTAAATTGTCTTATTGGAGGAAGAGGTACAGGAAAGTCAACAGTATTACAACTTATTGAATATGTTTTTCGACAACGATGTGATAATGAAAGAAAACTGGAATTTATTTGTAATCACGGGGCGGTGTTTATTTTATATTATTTAGAAGGAAAAGAATATGTATTGGCAATGAATATGCCATATAAAGAAAAAGATAAACATATATATCAATATTTTGGAAAAAATATAGAAAATAAATATAGATATAAATATAAATATGATGAATCAATAAAAACATTTGCTTTTATTAATAATTTAGAAATCTATGAAGTGACTAATACAACTGTTCCAGTTTTAAATAAATGTAAGAATAAGAGTAAATTACTAAATGAAATGTTTAATATAACTTATTCTGTAAATGATTTAGTGAATACAGCAAGTGATAAAAAAATAAATGATTTTATATTTTCAACAATGTTTAATAATAAATCAATAAGAACATACTCAAATATGATAAAAAAAGTAAAGTATAGTGATTTAGAGAATATAACAAAAATAATTGAAACATATAGAATAAAAAGACAAGAGAAAATTAATAATGAAATTAATCCTTTTAATGAACATCAAAAGGGATTATTAAGAATTATACATAAATTAACTGATTATTATGAAGAACCAAATTTGTATAAGTGGTTATTTGGAAACAATAATAGAAATAAGTCATTTTTTAATTATAGAATTTCCAATGAAGAACTTTGTGAATACTTATTAAGAGTATATGATCAAGAAGGATTAAATAATTTGTTACAATTTTTATATAAAAGGAATCTTGATACAACTAAATATTCATTAATAAATTATGCAAAAGATTCAAAATTCTCAAAAGATTTAGACAAAAAGAATATAGATTTTATGGGGGAAAAAGATATTTTAAATAAAATATATAAAATGTTTGAAAATATAAACTTGGAATTAATAAAAAATTATTTGATAAATTTTCTTAAAAATAATGAAGAATTCACTTTGGAATTTAATATAGATTCAAAAAATGGTTCAAAAATATCAAATGAAAATTATAGAGATGTAAAAGATTTAAGTCTTGGACAAAAAGTTGTTGCAATGTTAGATTTTATTCTTGGATATAGTGATTATTCAAATGATTATACACCATTAATTATTGATCAACCCGAGGATAATTTAGATAATCAATATATTTATAAGAATCTTGTAAAACAAATAAGAGACACAAAATCTAAAAGACAAATAATAATTGCTACTCATAATGCAGCATTAGTTACAAATACTATGTCTGAATTTGTATGTGTAATGGAGTCTAATGGAAATCATGGATGGATAAAAGATGAGGGCTATCCAGGCACAAAAAAAATTAAAAAAAATATAATTAATTATATGGAAGGTGGAACAGATTCATTTAATCATAAGATTAAAATATACAAAAATGTATTATAAATTAGAATAATGATGTGAGATAAAAATGTAATATAAAATCGTGATAAAAAAGATAAGGATTAAGTTACAATTTTGTTCTATCTTTTGCAGTCCAACTATTATGGCTCTCAACAAGTTTGCAGGGTTGTTTGATTTTCATGAATAATACTTATAATTACTGCTTATGCATTATAAAAGACTGTTCGAGAGAGAAAATAACAAAATAGATAGTATGTATTATCTGTTTTTTTTAAATGTAATAATTATGAAGGTGGTATTTGTGTGAGATTAAAAAGGAATGTTCACGGAAGAAAGATGAGTTTAAATTTAGAAGTCAAAGGAATGGTTTTATCAGAATTGTATAAAGAATTAGAAAGAAAAAAATGGAATATTAATAAGTTATCAACAAGAGCAAAGACAACATATGATGATTGTGAATTAAGTAAAATATATGAAAATATAAAAAATAAAAATGAAGAAAATTTTATACAAAATTTAAGAAGACATATTTTAACTTTATATGATGATGAGGTGGGAAGTTATTTTGCAAGTATGTATCTATTTTGCTATGAAATATATAATGATAATAGTTGTGCGGTACAAAATATGAAGACACAAATAAAAAATGATAATCCATCTATTACAAATTACTATATAAATAAAGTAATTGAAAGTGCAAAAAGTAATTGTGAATATTTAAATATTATCAATGATTCATATTGTGATAGGCAATATATTGCAAATTGGGGATATTATGATTCTGATAGGCAACTAACAGAACTTTTAAAAGTATTGTATTTAACTGCTATAGAGCCAAGTGAAATCAATTATTTTCAATATAAATTAGATAATGAAAATAAATTATATTATAAGATGAAGAAGGCTAGTAATTTTAATTTTGGTAATCCAATTATAAAGCATAGAAAGATAAAGAAGGATGATAAAATAAGAAAAATATATACAGTTGACAAAGAAACAGAGGAGTATATTATTATTAAATTTTTGAAGAAAAAATTAGATTTAATTTTTAATGTAAAATATCCTAATAGATCAGAAATTATGCCAGAATTGTTTAGTTTAATAAAAGAAATAGAGCGTTTAACAAATTATACAGTATATAAATTTGACTTTAAAAGTTTTTTTGAAACAATTGATGCCAAAATAATATGGAACAATCATATTAAAGATGTTTTTTTTGAAAAGTACATAAAAGATTTGTTAGAAAGATATATTGATGAAAATCAATATTGTTATCAAGGATTAGCATTATCTAATGTGTTTGTTGAAATAGCTGGAAAATATTTTGATAGGAAAATAAAATATACTTTTAGTTCAGATGGCCTTATTTTTTATGCACGATATGTGGATGATGGATTATTAATTTTTAATAAAGATGTTGAACAGGAAATGATAAGAGAAAGAATAATTGAAATTGCAAAAGAAATGTTTGGAAATAGAGTAAAGTTAAATGAAGAAAAGGAAAAATATTATACAAAATATATGCATGATAATTTAAAAAAATTTACTTATCTTGGATATTTATTTAAATTTAGTGATAAAAAGTACAAGTTTGGAATTGCTGAAGAAAAATTAGAAAAATATGGAAAAGAAATCGATAAAATTACTTTAGAATATTTAAATAACGGAGATGTTGAATTATTTAGACAGAGAATATTATTTTTTATATCTAGAAGGGTTTATTATAATGTGTTTGCATCGAATAATAAAATAGCTAAATGGGATGTAGCAGGGATTACTGCAAATTATAATCTGTTAAGTCATGAAATTAAGAAAAAAAATTATGGCGATCTTGAGGAAAAAACAAAATACTTTTTAACAAGACAGCCATATGAAAATGTGATGAAAATTATAAAAAATCATCCATTAAAGAATAAATTATATTTTTATAATAGCCAAAAGAGTAAACCAAGTTATTGTATTATGGCAGTATTTAAAAATAATAAATCGATTGTTTTTCACCCTAACATAGGTTGGAGCGTAGAATATCTTTGTAAGAAAATAAGAAAGATTGACAATACATTTAAAGTACATAACAAAACTTATAGAGAGTGTGTCACATATTATAATTATTTATTAAAAATTCCAGAATAATGAATTCTGGAATTTGTTTGGCTTAGAGTATGGAACAGTGACTCACTCACCGATAATGTGTGTGAAGATTTATACGTATATGTAGTTTCTTCAATAAAATATTATCATAAAAGAGGAGGAGTGTATATGAATAAAAACAAAAAACACGATAAGAGGAATCAATTAGATATAATTTTGACTGATTTACAACCTAATGAAGTACCTCAAATATATACTTTAAAAAATTTTTATAATTATCTTGTAACAAATAAAGTTATGAAAAGAATATCTAGAGATAAAAATGAAGATGAAAAAAAATTCGATTCAAGTTGGCATGCGGCACCTTTGAAAATTTTTGTATTAAAGGATAATAATGAATATAGAGAAATTTCGTTCATTAACCCACTTTCAATGATGGAAGTGTATTTATATTTAGAGCGATATGAAAAAATAATTCTTAATTTTTTTAAAAAAGATAGTTTTTCAATAAGAACTCACCGAAAAAGAGATAATTTATTATTTAAAAGAGTGAATAATAATATTATTGAATATGCAGACCAAGCAATTTTACAAAACGAGTCGGCTGGAAACTATTATGATAGATTTCCATATCAACAATTAGATCATTTTTATAAATCAGACGAGTGGCATGATTTAAATAGAAAATATAAATTTTTCGCAAAATTAGATTACAGCAAATGCTTTGATAGTATTTATACACATACTTTTAATTGGATTATTGCTAGTAATGTACAGGAAGCAAAAAGGTTAGATGAGGGACATTTTCTGAGTGCAACTGATAAATTATTACAAAATATGAATATGTCAATTACTAATGGAATTGTTGTTGGCCCTGAATTTTCAAGATTTCTATCTGAAATAATATTTCAATCTGTTGATAGAAATATAATGTATAGTTTGAATTGTCAGGGACTTCAAAATGGTTTAGATTACGAAATAAAAAGATACGTTGATGATTTTTTTGTTTTTGTAAAAAAGGAAGAAAACGTGGATAAAATAATTAATGAAATAGCGAAATCTTCAAATCGCTTTAAACTTAGGCTGAACTATGAAAAAGAAGAAAAAGGAAAATTACCACATATATGGTCTGAGTGGATAAATGAAATCAATTTATTTTTAAATGAATTAGAGAAATCTATATTTTATCCTTATAGTGATGAAAATACATATTTATTGAGAGAACAAAGATTACTTCCTCAAAGATCAGTATCGAAATTAAAAGATATGTTTCAAACTGTAATAGTTTCTGATGAGAAAATGAATGTTAAAATAGTATCGTATTGTTTTTCGTTTATATATAGAAAGTTTTTTGGATGTATTTCAAATGAATCAAAGAAAACTATTTTTAATTTGGCTTTTGAAAATGCAGTTTATTATTTATATGATCTCTTATTTTATTTTTATTCATTTGCTCCTACATACCGCAATACTGATAAACTTATTAGCATTATATATATTATTGAAGATGAAATAGGATTTTCAAAAAATAAAAGTGTCCTTTATAAAATAATGAAAAGATATAGTTTTATTATACAAAATTCAAATTTAGCAGATGTTTCAAACTTGATTTTATTATTAATAATGTACGATATAGATATAGGTTCAAAATCAGAAGAATACATTTTATATGAAATACGAAAAGAAATGAATCCGCTATACTATGCAATTTTGTTTTTATATGATCATTTTATTTGTAAAGAAAAATTAGGTTTAAAACAGGAAATAGAGGATTTAATTCAAAGTAAATTAAATATATTTTATAATATAGTTGATAGTGATGACCTAGATTCACAGGGGAAAAATATTTTTTTAAATAAAGATATTTGGTGGATTTTTATTTTCTATAAATGTAAATATTTATCACAAGGTATTAATAAAAATATGGAAGATTTTATTGTAAAATACATGAGTACAATTTTATCTAATAAGCAATCTGAACAATCAAAATTAGAAATATGTAAATTTTTTCTAGAATATAATGGTGAAAAATTTATAAATTGGGAATTGGATAAAAAGATGTTTTTCAAAAATATAAAATTTAAAACATTCAATAGAACAATTTTTAATAACAAACAAGAAAATGAAACATTTGACATATTTGATTATTAATAATATATTTTTTAGCAGAATACAAGCATGATTATAATGCGGATGTACTTTTTATAAGAGGTTATATTCCAATTTATCATGATTATCAATTTCAATACTCTTGAGCAATCACTATGCTTAAGCTTATTAATCCTGCCGATGTGCTTGACCATCTAAAATCCTGACTATTAGTAAGAATGTATTTTTATCTGCTTCTTATTGTTTCTTATAGTACCAAATAAATAGTGTGATATTGTAGAAGTACATTTTGCTCATGGATATTTATTACATTCATTTATGTCAACTCATACAAATCATCGAACAGATGAATATGGTGGAAGTTTTGAAAATAGAATCAAATATCCAATGGATGTTTTAAAAACTGTTATTGATGAAGTTAATGGAGAAGTGCCTGTACAAATTCGTGTAAGTGTTGATGAATATGTAGACGATGGAATGAAATTTGAAGAGGTAAAAACAGTTTGTCATATAGCTAAAGAAATGGGTGTAGCTTCTATTTCTTTATCAGCAGGATGCTATGATGCTGTTGAATATGCAATTCAACCAATGTTTATTCCTCAAGGATTTATTATACCTTTTGCTAAAGAATTAAAAGCAGAAATTGATATTCCTGTTATTGTTGCAGTAAGATTAAATGATGCACATTTAATTGAAAATGTTGTTGAAAATGATGAAGCAGATATTGTTGCTATTGGTAGAGGTTTAATTGCTGATTCATTATTAATAGATAAAATTAAAGCACATGATTATGATAATATTCGTTATTGTATTGCATGTAACCAAGGATGTATTGATCGTGTACTTGGAGGAATGCCTGCACATTGTATGGTCAATCCTGTAGCTGGTGAAGAGTTAACTTGTAAGTTAAAAGGAAAATCTGATAAAAAAGTAGTAATTATTGGTGCTGGTCCTGCCGGAATGGAAGCAGCAATTACAGCTGCTCAAAGAGGTATGAAAGTTACTGTTTATGAAAAAGGTGAATTAGGTGGAAAATTTAAAGCACTATCTACACCACCTGAAAAAGATACATTTATGATGTTCGATCGTTATTTAGTATCTCAAATGAAAAAATATAATATTGAAGTTATCAATAAAGAAGTAAAAGCTGATGATGAATTTGCTGCTGATACAATTATTCTAGCAACTGGTTCTACACAAATTATTCCACCAATTCAAGGAATTGAACAAGAATTTGTTTTACAAGCAGAAGATGTACTAGAAAATCAAAAAGAATTAAAAGGAAATGTTGTCGTTATTGGTGGCGGCTTAGTAGGAACTGAAACTTGTAAGTATTTAGGAAATCAGGGAGCTCATGTTACATTAGTAGAAATGAAAGATAATATTGCTGATGGTATTGGAGCTACATTTATTGGACATATGTTTGCAAAACTTGCTGAGTATCAAGTAGATGTAAAAACAAGTGAAACAGTAAAAGAAATTAAAAATCACGAAGTTGTTTTATCAAATACAACTGTTCCATGTGATTATGTTGTTATTGCTGCTGGATATAAATCAAGAAATGAACTTGCAGAAGAATTATCTAAAAAATATGATGTAAAAGTTGTAGGAGATGCTGCTTCTCCTAGAAGAATATTAGATGCAACAGCAGAAGCATATCGTGTAATTAACGGATTATAATATTTCCTATGAGGTTCAAATGAACCTCATATTTTTTTGGACTAAATGTCCATTGAAAGAAGAAAAAGAGAAAGATAAAATAAGTATAAGAAATGAGACATTTGTGAGACAAACTTGAGACAAATATTAAGTACATACATGTTATAATCTACTTGTAATAAATCTAGATGACGTTACTTCAACTCAATAGAAAGTAGGTAATGTGTATGATACCCATCAATAAGGTAACCTCTGATAGTGCATGTCGGACATTCTTAAGTAATGATGTCAGTTTTGCATCTTTTATTAATGCAGTTGTATTTGAAGGAGAACAACTCATTCATCCTGAGAATCTTGTGCGTTATGAAAATGATACAGCTTTTATTATCAATGATTCAAAAAGAATAGAGGATAAAAAAAGAAGAAGAGATATTGTTGTTAAAAGTGATATTAATGGAATCTACTGTATACTAGGAGTAGAACATCAAAGTAGTGTTGATCAAGCAATGGTGGTTAGATGTGCCATCTATGAAATGTTGGAATATTTAAAACAGTTAGAAAATAAAGAGTATAAAAGATTAGTACCACAAATCATGGTTGCCTTTTATACAGGACCAAAGAAATGGAATGTACCAGTAAAACTCAGTGATTATTTTGAAATACCCGAAGAATTAAAGAAACACTTTAATGATTGGAAAATCATCTTAGTAGATGTTAAAGAAATGGATACAAGTAAGATCAAAGATGAACAAACACGCTATTTTATAGAAGCCATTCAAGCAATGTATAAGGGAGACTATATAAAATTACATCAAAAAAGAAAGATGAATACCAATAATCTGATTTATGCAGCGATAATTACAGGAAGTTTGGATATGATTAAAGATATTGTAGAAGGAGATGAGATGGATATGTGTGAAGGAATGGAAAGAATGGCAGAAGGATTTAGAAAAGAAGGAGAAGCGCGAGGAGAGTTGAAAGAAAAACAAAATATGTTAAATGAATTACTTAAAGTAAAATTAGGAAGTCTTTCAAGTAATTTAGAAAAACAACTTTCAAATACATCAATTGAAAAACTTAATGTATTAACACGTCATATTTTTAATGTTAATAATGAAGAAGATGTTTTAAAGTTAATTAACTGAATAATAACTTATTATATGAAAAGGATAAACATATCTTAAATACGATGTTTATCCTTTTCTATCTATTTTATGTATTTCATCTATTAAATCTTGAATTTCTTTTGGATAAGTTTCTAGTACTTTTTTACCGAGTTCATAAATAAGATTATCTTTGTTTTTAGATGAACCAATATGATAAAAATCTTTGACTTCTTGACTACAAATTAAATTCTCTTGTCTTAATTGATTAATTAAACAAAGACCTTCAATAGATTTAACACGACTTAAAGCTACGTATAGTTGACCGTTATCAAATGAATAGGGGATTAAATTGACTTGATCATAAGTTTGTCCTTGACTTTTATGCATTGTAATAGCATAAGCAAGCTTTAAAGGTATTTGATAAAAAGCACCTACTTTTTCTTTAGATAGTTGATGATCTTCAATATCTCCATCTTTCTTTTTAGACAAAACATAATTTTCTATAGCCCATTCATGATATCCAAAAGTAACTAATGTTTTATTTGTATCAAGCATAACTGTTACACAATCATCTTCTAATTTATATACTTTTCCAAATGAACCATTTTGATATAAATCTTGTTCAGTATCATTAATTAGTACCATTACTCTAGCTCCTATTTTTAGATGAAGTTCATCTAAAGTAGGTTTATCAGAATTTTTAACATCTCCTACTATTCTAGAATGATAGACTTTAGCTTTATTGGGTAACTTAGAGAGTTTATCTTGATTGATTTGTTCTGCTTTTTTATTAGTAGCAGTTAAAATAATTCCATTTTCAAAAAGTTCTTTTTGACTATGAGTATTAAAATAACTTACACAAGAATAGTCACCTATTCTTGCTTTATTAAGTTCATGAACAAATTCAGGATCCTTTTGTCTAATAACTTCTTTTAATTCAACTGTTTGAAAATCTAAATCTTTCCAATTTGTAGATTCAAAAGCGTAGCCTTTATGATAATGTTCATATATTTTTTCTAAAACTTCACGATCATTATCAGTAGTAACTGGAGGAAGTTGAAAGAAATCACCAACGACAACTATTTGTTTACGAGATAAAGATTTTTCTTCTGCCTTAGTAATTGTTCTTACAACAAAATCAAAAAGATCAACACGACACATACTGATTTCATCTATAATGATAATATCGCTTTCTTGTACAACTTGAGGTACTTTTTGGATATGTTTAATAACTTGTGGCTCAGGGGATACTTGAAAACATCTATGAATAGTTACACCTTGGATATTAATAGCAGCAATACCTGTAGGAGCACAGACAATTACTTTTTTATTTTGTTTTTCCATTTCACTGATAAATAATTTTAAAACAAATGATTTACCTGTTCCTGCATCACCGGTTAAAAAGATATTTTTACCTGATATTAATTGGTTATAGGCATTATATTGATCTTTACTAAGTGATGGTTTATCTGTTTTTTGAGTATTTTCATTTAAATAGTTCCAAGCTTCTTCTTTAGAAGTAAAACTTTTAAATTGCGCATTTTTAAACTGATTTACTTCATTTTGACATTCTTCCCAAGTATTATAAATACCAGGATGTCTTCCTTTTTTTACAGCATAATATTTCATGATATCACTCCTTGTTTCTATTATGACATATTTATAGCTTTTTGTAATGGAATAAAAATGATATAAAACTTGTGAAATGTTACACATAGCCTTATGTGTAACTTGTTTTTATTTTCACATGATACTAAAATATGTGTAGTTAGAAAAGAGGAGATTTAATTATGGCAAACAGATTTGTATTAAATGAAACAAGTTATCATGGAAAAGGAGCAATTGAATCAATTCCTGAAGAAGCAAAAGCAAGAGGATTCAAAAAAGCTTTAGTATGTTCAGATCCAGACTTAGTAAAATTTGGAGTAACAGCAAAAGTTACTGATTTATTAGATAAAGCAGGATTAGCTTATGAACTATATTCTAATATCAAACCGAATCCAACAATTGAAAATGTTCAACAAGGTGTTAAAGCATTACATGATGCTGGAGCAGATTATATGATTGCTATTGGTGGTGGTTCATCAATGGATACAGCAAAAGCAGTAGGTATTATTGATAAAAACCCTGAATTTGCTGATGTAAGAAGCTTAGAAGGTGTTGCACCAACTAAAAATCCTTGTACACCAATCTTTGCAGTTCCTACAACAGCTGGTACTGCTGCTGAAGTAACAATCAACTATGTAATCACAGATGTTGAAAAAGATCGTAAAATGGTATGTGTAGATGTACATGATATTCCAGTTGTAGCTTTCGTTGACCCAGATATGATGTCATCAATGCCAAAAGGATTAACTGCTGCTACAGGCATGGATGCCTTAACTCATGCTATCGAAGGTTATATTACTAAAGGTGCTTGGGAAATGTCAGATATGTTCCATATCAAAGCTATTGAAATTATTTCTAAATCATTAAGAGGTGCAGTAGAAAATACTCCTGAAGGTAGAGAAGGTATGGCTTTAGGTCAATATGTTGCAGGTATGGGATTCTCTAACGTAGGTTTAGGATTAGTTCACTCAATGGCTCATCCACTTGGAGCTTTATATGATACACCTCATGGTGTTGCTAATGCTATCATCTTACCAACAGTTATGGAATATAATGCACCATATACTGGTGAAAAATATAAAGACATTGCAGAAGCAATGGGTGTAGATACTACTGGTATGTCTCAAGAAGAATATCGTAAAGCAGCTGTAGATGCAGTTAAACAATTATCTAAAGATGTTGGTATTCCAGCTGACTTAAAAGAAATCGTTAAAGAAGAAGATTTACAATTCTTAAGTGAATCTGCTTTAGCTGATGCTTGCTGTCCAGGTAACCCAAGAGATACAAGTGTAGAAGAAATCAAAGAATTATATAAATCTTTATTATAATAATAAGACAGTCCTCAATGAGGGCTGTTTTTTTGTTTTAAAATGTAAAAAAAAAGAGAATTTTGTTATTAATTTCACAATAAAGTTGACTTTTTATGCGGTTTCAATATAATTTTTTTATATGTTAAAAAGGGGAAATTCGATGGAAACAAATAAAAAATCAAGTTTTTCAGGCCGTTTAGGATATGTTATGGCGGCTGCTGGCTCAGCTGTTGGATTAGGAAACATTTGGCGTTTTCCATATCTTGCGGCTAAATATGGTGGAGGTACTTTTTTATTTACTTACATTATTTTAGCGTTTACAGTTGGTTTTGCTTTACTTGTAAGTGAAACAGCATTAGGAAGAAAGACCGGAAACAATCCAATCAAAGCATATAAAATCTTAGGAGCAAAAAAATTAAAGATTGGTGGTTGGTTGAATTCAATTATTCCAATGTTGATAATTCCTTATTACTGTGTTGTTGGTGGTTGGGTATGTAAATACTTATTTGAATATTTAAGAGGATCAAGTCAAATCTTGACACAAGATACCTATTTTTCAAATTTTATTGCTAATCCAATTAGTCCAGCTTTTTGGTTAGTTGTTTTTGCAGTATTAACTTTTATTGTGGTTATTAAAGGGGTAGAAAAAGGAATAGAAAAGGTAAGTAAGATTTTAATGCCTATTTTAGTAGTAATAGCTATTTTTATTTCAATCTATGGTTTAATGACACCAGGAGCAATTGAAGGTTTGAAGTATTATATTATTCCTGATTTTTCAAGGTTTAGTATTATGACAGTTATTTCAGCAATGGGACAAATGTTTTATTCTTTATCAATTGGAATGGGTATTTTATTTACATATGGTTCTTATATGAAAAAAGATGTTGATATGGAAAAAGCAATTTCTCAAGTAGAAATTATGGACACTTTAATTGCTTTTTTAGCGGGGTTAATGATTATTCCTGCAGTCTTTGCATTTTCAGGAAAAGATAGTTTAAATGCTGGAGCGTCTTTAATGTTTATTACAATGCCTAAAGTTTTTAATTCATTAAAATTAGGTGGATTTATAGGTGGGGTATTCTTTTTACTTGTCTTATTTGCTGCTTTAACTTCAGCTATTTCTTTAATGGAATGTTCTTGTGCAACATTGATGGAACAATTCCATATTTCTAGAAAAAAAGCAGCTTTAGCAATGATTATTGAAATGTTAGCTTTAGGAATTCCTATTTCACTTGGCTATGGTGTTTTAGGATGGATTCAACCATTAGGAATGACTTTATTAGATTTCTTTGATTTTGTCACAAATTCATGTATGATGCCAATTTCAGCGTTATGTACAGTTTTATTAATTATTTTTGTAACAAAATTAAAAACAATTTCAAATGAAATTAAAATATCATCTGCTTTTAAAAGAGAAAAAGTCTATAATATTGTGATGAAATATATTTGTATTCCAACATTATTAATTATTTTATTAAGTTATATTTTATCAACATTTGGAATTATTACGTTATAAAAAAGCTTTTTTAAGCTTTTTTCTTTTTGGACATAAAAAAGACATTTTTTATGTATATAATATATTAGAAATAAAATGAGCTTTTGTATTTGTCAAATAAAACATTTGTGCTATAATTTATTTGTTTAATTATGCCTAAGTGTAAAGGAGGATGTCTTTATGGACAAAATAAGTGAAAAGATAAAAGCAGCCCGCATTGCCAAAGGCGTTACAATAGAGGAAGTCGCAGAAGCAACATTGTTATCTGTTAATATCATTAAAGATATAGAAGACGGTGCTTTTGAACGATTTGTTGGAGACGAGCTATATGTAAAAATGTATCTTAAAAAAATAGCAAGATACTTAGAAATAGATGAGACGATTGCTGATGATTATTATGCAATTACGAGAGAAATTAAAAAGGCTGATTTAAAAGATTTAGAAAATAAAAAAGAAGATATAGGATCTGTTACTTTTGTAGATAAAGTAAAAAATATTCAACCAACTAAAAAACAACCGACAAGAAAGGGAGTTTATGAAGATCACTATATCTTAAGATATATTAAATATGCAATTGTCATTATTATTGTCATTGCTATTATTATTGTACTTGGATATTCATTTGTCTTTACGAAATCAAATGATTCATCATTTAAAAATAGTAATACATCTAAAACAGAAACAAGTGAAACTTTAAAGAAGAAAACAACAGAAACAGATAAAAAGAAAACAACAAAATCTGATACAACAAAAAAAGATGAACAAACATCTACTGAAATAACTTTTACTAAAAATGCAGATGGTGATTATAGTTTTAAATTACCTGATGGATATGATCAAGAAACTTTTAAATTAAAAGTAGATTTTACTTTTGCGACAAGAGTTGATTTACATGTCAATGGAGATCCAAACAGTTATCAAACAGATACATTTAAACGAGGAGTTTATAGCGGTAGTCTTGCTCCTTCAATGTCTGATGCTTTAAAAGATGATTCTGCATGTGAAAGCGTTGAGTTAGAATTTAATGTAAATGATTTCCAATATTTGGAATTTTCATATAGTTGGAACATAGGACATCGTTATTATATTAATGATCAAAAACTCCCACTAGAGGAAAGTGATCATAATAACACAATTAAAACATTTAAATTAACGATGGTTAAATAATGAATTTACCTAATAAATTAACGATTACAAGAATAATCCTTGTTCCAATTCTTATTCTTATTTATATGTTTCCTTATGCAACGTTTGGAATCAATGTACCTATGTATCATATTTTGAATGCTGATATTTCACTTGTTAATATTGTTATCTTTATTATTTTTGCAGTTGCTTCGTTAACTGATTATTTTGATGGACAAATTGCAAGAAAATCTAAATTAATTACGACTTTTGGTAAATTTGCTGATCCGATTGCAGATAAACTATTAATTAATACGATTTTTCTTCTACTAGCAAGTGATGGGACAATTTCTATCATTATTCCTATTATTATGATTTCTAGGGATACGATCGTAGATGCCATTCGTTTGGTGGCTGCCAATAAACAAGTTGTTATTGCAGCAAAATATTTAGGAAAATTAAAAACTGTGACACAAATGATCAGTGTGATATTCTTATTATTAAATGATTTTCCTTTTTCAATCATTCATTTACCAATTGGTCAAATAAGTGTATGGATTGCTTGCGTGATTTCAATAGTAAGTGGTATTGATTATTTTATGGATAGTAAAGATATGTTAACGGAGTCAATGTAATGAATGAACTTGCTGAATTATTAATAAAAAATAATATTTCTATTGGAACTGTAGAAAGTTTTACAGTAGGAAATTTTGCGACAATGCTAGGAAATATTCCTGGCATTTCTAAGGTTTATAAGGGTTCTTTAGTCACTTATCAAAGTGAAACGAAAGAAAGGCTTTTAGGAATTGAACATCCATTGATTGAAAAGTACGGTGTTGTTTCTAAAGAAATTGCTACTTTAATGTGTGTTAATGGTAAAAGTATTTTAGATGTTGATCTATGTATTTCTTTTACAGGAAATGCTGGACCGGATGCAATGGAAGGAAAACCAGTAGGAGAAGTCTATATTGGTATTGCTTATGAAGATGTTGTTGTTTATAAATTGAATTTAGAAGGTAGTCGAAAAGAGATTGCTTTAAAGGCAATAGATTTTGCTCAAAAGAAAATAATTGAAAAAATTTTAAAAAAATAAAAGAAAAAATGAAAAATAAAGCATATATAGGAATAGGAGGTATTATTTATGGCTGGAAAAAAAGAAGTAGAAACAAAAGATGCTAAAAAAGCACAAGCATTGAATGATGCAATCAAACAAATTGAAAAGCAATTTGGAAAAGGTTCTGTTATGAAGCTTGGAGATCGTGCAGCTGTTGATGTGGCTGTTATTCCAACAGGTTCTTTAACACTTGACATGGCTTTAGGAATAGGTGGTTATCCTAAAGGAAGAATTATTGAAATTTATGGTCCAGAATCAAGTGGTAAAACAACGCTTACATTGCATGCAATTGCTGAAGTACAAAAACAAGGTGGTACAGCTGCATTTATTGATGCCGAACATGCCATTGATCCTGTTTATGCTAAAAATCTAGGAGTTAATATTGATGAATTGATTCTTTCGCAACCAGATAGTGGTGAACAAGGTTTAGAAATTGCTGAAACACTCGTACGTTCTGGAGCTATTGACTTAGTAGTTGTTGACTCTGTTGCTGCACTTGTTCCTCAAGTGGAATTAGATGGCGAAATGGCTGATCAACAAATGGGATTACAAGCAAGATTGATGTCTAAAGCTTTACGTAAACTTTCAGGGGTTATGAATAAAACAGATTGTACAATTATTTTCATTAACCAATTACGTGAAAAAATTGGAGTTATGTTTGGAAATCCAGAAACGACTACTGGAGGAAGAGCTTTAAAATTCTATTCTTCTGTGCGAGTAGAAATCAGAAGAAGTGAAGCAATTAAAAATGGTACGGAAATTGTTGGGAATAAAGTCAATATCAAAGTTGTTAAAAATAAAGTGGCACCACCATTTAAATCAACACAAGTTGATATTATTTATGGTAAAGGTATTTCAAGAGATGGTGAAGTCTTGGATTTAGCAGTTGATAAAGATATTGTTGATAAATCCGGTGCTTGGTATGCTTATAAGGGTGAAAAGATTGGACAAGGACGCGAAAATGCAAAACGATATCTTGTTGAACATCCTGATATAATGAATGAAATTACGGAAGCAATTAAAGCTTCATTAATGCCTGTAGAAGAAGAGGAATTGTAAAAATTCCTCTTTTTAACTTGTTATTGTCAAAATAAGCAATTTGACATATAATATACTTGTGCGCAAAACACGTTTAATAAACATAGTAAAGACTATGTAAATATTAATTATTATAACCGAAACAACCGGTGAATGATTGAATAATCAATCATAAAAAATGTGCATAGAGAAAATGGAGGGTGGAATATGCCAGGTTTAAATATTGCCACTATTTTATCCTATGTTCTAGCTGTCGCTGTTGGGGTTCTTATTTATTTTGTATATGCAAAACTAAATATTTCAAAAGCTAATGTAAGTGCTCAAAAGATTATTGATGATGCAACGAGTAAAGCTGATAATCTAGTTAAAGAAGCTATTTTAGATGCTAAAACTCAAGCTTATGAATTAAAATTAGAAGCAGAAAAAGAAATTAAAGAACAAAAACAAGAAATTACTGAACTTGAAAATAATCTTTCAGAACGTGAAAAAGGTATTGAACGAAGAGATATTGCTGTTCAAGGTAAAGAAGACGTTCTTGAACAAAGAATTAAACAATTAGATATTAAAGAAGCTGGAATAGATAAATTAGAGGCTGAATTAAAAGATAAAATTGATTCTAAAGTTGTTGAATTAGAAAAAGTTGCCGCTATGTCAGCAAGAGAAGCTAAGGAAGAATTGTTCAAACAAGTTGAACAACAAATTTCATTAGAAATGTCTGCTTACATAAAGGAACAAGAAGAAGAAGCTAAAAGCAAAGCTGCTGATATGTCTAGAGACATTATTGCCAATGCAATTAATCGATATGCTCAAGAGGAAGTTACTGAAAGAACAGTAACTGTTGTTGATCTTCCAAGTGAAGAAATGAAAGGGCGTATTATTGGACGTGAAGGTCGTAATATTAAAGCAATCGAACAAGCAACAGGTGCAGATTTAATTATTGATGATACACCTGAAGCAATTACGATTTCTTGCTTTGATCCAGTAAGAAGAGAAGTTGCTCGTTTATCGTTAGAAACTTTAATTAGAGATGGACGTATTCAACCAGGAAGAATCGAAGAAGTTGTTGATAAAACAAGAAAAGAATTAGATGAAGTTATTCGTAAAACTGGAGAAAATGCAATTTTTGAATTAGGTATTTCTCGTATTGATAAAGAAATTGTTAAACAAATTGGTAAATTAAAATATCGTACAAGCTATGGTCAAAATGCGCTTCAACATTCATTAGAAGTTGCACATTTAGCAGGAATTATGGCTGCTGAATTAGGATTAAATCAACAATTAGCTAAACGTGCAGGTCTATTACATGATATTGGTAAAGCAATGGATCATGAAATGGAAGGAAGCCATGTTGAATTAGGTGCAAAATTCGCGAAAAAACATGGAGAACATTCAACTGTTATTAATGCAATTGCTTCACATCATGGGGATGTACCAGCAACAAGTGTTATTTCTATTTTAGTAGCTGCTGCTGATACATTATCAGCTGCTAGACCAGGAAGTCGAAGTGAAACAATTGAAAATTATATTCAAAGACTTGAAAAACTTGAAGAAATGGCTAAAAGCTTTGATGGTGTCGATCGTGTCTATGCAATTCAAGCAGGACGTGAAATTCGTATCGTTGTAAAACCTGATAAAGTGGATGATCTAGCAAGTCATAAGATTGCACGTGATATTAAGACAAAGATTGAAGAAGAATTAACTTATCCAGGACATATTAAAGTTACTGTTATAAGAGAAATTCGTGCGAGTGAAATTGCAAAATAAAAGGGAAATCAATTCCCTTTTTTTTTATATATGTTAAAATATCTTTACGAAATGAGGAAAGAAAATGAAAGTTTTATTTATAGGAGATATCGTTGGAAATGTAGGACGACAAATGATAGAAGATTATCTATATCGTATTCGAAAAGATTATCAAATTGATTTTGTAATCGCAAATGTTGAAAATGCGACACATGGTAAAGGATTAAATAGAAAACATTATGATTTCTTTACTTTTGAAGGTGTTGATTGTATGACAATGGGGAATCATACTTTTGATAAAAAAGAACTTCTTGATTTTATTGATGAAGCTGATCGCCTTGTTGTTCCTTTCAATCAACCAAGTATTTTACCAGGAGTCCATACAAGAGTATTTAATGTTAAAGGTACAAAAATAAGAGTAACCAATGCACTTGGATGTGTCTTTATGGATAACCGTTATTCGAATCCTTTTGATCATATTGAGGATTATCTAAACCTTGAACAAGATATTCATATCATTGATATTCATGCAGAAGCAACCAGTGAAAAAATAGGTTTAGCTTATTATTGTAAAGATAAAGTACAAGCGGTCTTAGGAACACATACACATGTACAAACAGCAGACGAAAGAATTATTGATAAAAAAGTAGCATTTATTTCTGATGCAGGAATGACGGGTCCTTATTTAAGTTCTTTAGGATGTGATTTAGATAGTGTCATTACACGTATGAGAGGTCTAAGTTCAAAGTTTTTAATTTCTGAAAATTCAGGACAGTTTGCTGGAGTTGTTATTGAATTTAATGACAAACACCAACCTATCTCTATTGAAAGAGTTTTAATCAATGATGATCATCCATATCGAGCATCTTAGGATGCTTTTTTTGTTATTTTTTTAATGATAATTCATATAGTGAATTAGGAGGCAAAAATATGGAAATAATTAAAGTATCTTCAACATCTGTTCCTAATCACGTTGCAGGAGCAATAGCATCATTAATGAGGGAACAAGATAAACTTATGATTCAAACAATTGGTGCAGCAGCACTTAATCAAGCAATTAAATCCATTGCTATTGCTAGAGGATATATTATACCGACAGGTAAAGAGCTTATCTGTATTCCTTCTTTTCATGATTTAATGGTCGATGATAAAAGGATTACTGCCTTAAGACTTGTAATAGAATTACGTTAATTTTTAGTGAAAAGGGTTTCTTTTTTTAAAAATTCATTGTATAATACTGACATGTAAATGGAGGTTTTTTAAAATGGCAAAATGTAAATTATTAATGCAAACAGGACAAGTTCAAAAAATTATTGATTTCTTTGATGGATATTCAGATGATAAAGTATCATGTAAATATGTTAAAAAAGTAGGAATCAAAGCTGAATTTGAATGTGAAACTGAATTATCACCAGAAGAAGCTGCAGGTCATTGTAAAGGAGTATTTAAAGGAACTCCAGAAGGTAAAGTATTATACTTCTCAATTCAACCAGACGGATTCTTTGGATAAGATAAAAATGATAAGGACTGATAAGTCCTTATTTTTTTCTAGCCAAAAGATAACTTTATGTATATAATAGGAAAGAAATGTGGTGAAAAAATGAAAGATTATAGTGAATATTTTAAAGGGCCAAATTTAAAAGAGGCTCAAAAAAGAAGTAGAAAACAAGTTGATCATTTAAAAGATGCTTTTGAAATACCTAGTGATATGGTAAGTGTAGGTAAAGGAAAAACTTATTATATTCATACTTATGGTTGTCAAGCGAATGAACGTGATGGTGAAACATTAGCAGGTATTTTTGAAATGATGGGATATACAGCTGCTAAAGAAATCGAAGAAGCAGATGTCATTTTATTAAATACTTGTGCTATTAGAGAAAATGCAGAAGAAAAAGTATTTGGGAAAGTAGGTTATGTTAAAAACTTAAAGAAGAAAAACCCAAATCTTATTTTTGGTTTATGCGGTTGTATGGCGCAAGAAGAAGTTGTTATTAAAAGAATATTAGAAAAACACCCACATATAGATTTAATCTTTGGAACACATAATATTCATCGTTTACCAACTTTATTAAAAGAAGCAATGTTTAGTAAGGAAATGGTTGTAGAAGTATGGTCTAAAGAAGGGGATGTTATTGAAAATACGCCTGTTACACGTGCTAATGGTCATAAAGCATGGGTCAATATTATGTATGGATGTAATAAATTCTGTACGTATTGTATTGTTCCTTATACAAGAGGAAAAGAACGTTCTCGTTTAATGAATGATATTATTGAAGAAGTTAAAGGATTAAAAGCAGATGGGTATCAAGAAATCACTTTACTTGGACAAAATGTCAATAGTTATGGAAAAGATTTAGAAGAAGACTATGATTTTGCGACTCTTTTAGAGGAAGTTGCTAAAACGGGAATTGCACGTATTCGTTTTACAACAAGTCATCCATGGGACTTCTCTAGAGAAATGATTGAAATCATTAATCAATATGATAACATCATGCCTTATATCCATTTACCAGTACAATCAGGAAATACAGAAATCTTGAAATTAATGGGTAGAAGATATACAAGAGAACAATATTTAGAACTTTTCCGCATGATTAAAGAAGTGATGCCAGATTGTTCAATTACAACAGATATTATTGTTGGTTTCCCAAATGAAACAGAAGAACAATTCCAAGATACACTTTCTTTATATGAAGAATGTGAATACGATTTAGCCTATACATTTATCTATTCTCCTCGTGAAGGAACACCTGCTGCTAAAATGCAAGACAATGTGCCATTTGAACAAAAACAAGACCGTTTAGAAAGATTAAATGAAGTTGTTAAAGAAAAAGCTTTAAAACAAAATCAACGTTTCTTAAATCAAGTTGTGGATGTTTTAGTAGATGGTCCATCTAAACGTGATGAAACAATGATGACAGGATATACGGCACATCAAAAATTGATCAACTTCAAAGGGCGTAAAGAAGATATTGGTAAAATTGTGCCTGTAAAAGTCACAGAAGTAAAAACTTGGGCTTTAAAAGGTGAACAAGTTGACTAGAATTGAAGAGCTTGCTAGAAAATTAAATCAAGAAATTTTAGCTTTAGAAGTTGTTCAAGAATATCAAAAGTATGAAAAACTTGTTTTAAATGATGAAAAACTTAAACAATTAGAAAAAGAATTAAAAGTATTACAAAAAAAGATTGTCAATCAAAAAGCAAAACAGGATGATCGAGTTACAAAAACAATTCAAGAATATCAAGAAAAAAAAGCATATTATGAAAATCATCCAGTAGTTGTTAATTATTTATATTTACAAAATGAAGTGAATGAAATTTTACAAACAATCAATCAACAAATGAATAATGCTTTAAAGTAGGGAAACCTACTTTTTCTTTTTATTATTGACTTATTTAAATTTGGGGATTATAATTTTTCAAAAATATAGAAAGAATAAGGAGATAAAAAAATGGCATTTTACTTTGAAGAACCATCGCGTACTTTTAATGAATATTTATTAGTTCCAGGATACTCATCAGCTGAGTGTCGTGCTGAAAACGTAAGTTTAAAAACACCATTAGTTAAATTTAAAAAAGGTGAAGAACCTGCATTATCACTAAATGTTCCATTAGTTTCAGCAATTATGCAAGCTGTATCTGATGATAATATGGCAATTGCCTTAGCTAAAGAAGGTGGAGTTTCATTTATTTATGGATCTCAATCAATCGAAAGCCAAGCAGCTATGGTAAGACGTGTTAAAAATTATAAAGCTGGATTCGTTCCAAGTGATTCAAACTTATCACCTGAATCAACTTTAAAAGATGTTTTAGATTTAAAAGAAAAAACTGGACATTCAACAATGGCAGTTACAGCGGATGGAACTGCTAACGGTAAATTATTAGGAGTTGTTACTGGAAGAGATTATCGTATTTCTCGTTTATCAATGGATACAAAAGTTGAAACTTTTATGACACCATATGATAAATTAATTTGTGCAGATTTAGGAACATCTCTTAAAGAATGTAATGATATGATTTGGGATAACAAATTAAATGCATTACCTGTAGTAGATGCTGAACAAAGATTACATTATTTCGTATTTAGAAAAGACTATGAAAATAGAAAAAATAATCCAAATGAATTATTAGATGAAAATAAACGTTACATTGTTGGTGCTGGAATCAACACACGTGACTATGCTACACGTGTTCCTGCATTAGTAGAAGCTGGTGCTGATGTTTTATGTATCGATTCATCTGAAGGATTCTCAGAATGGCAAAAATTAACAATCGATTGGATTAGAGAAAATTATGGTGATACTGTTAAAGTAGGTGCCGGTAACGTTGTTGATGCAGAAGGATTTAGATTCTTAGCTGAATGTGGTGCTGATTTCGTTAAAATTGGTATCGGTGGAGGATCAATTTGTATCACTCGTGAACAAAAAGGTATTGGTCGTGGACAAGCTACAGCAACAATCGAAGTAGCTAAAGCAAGAGATGAATACTTTAAAGAAACAGGAATTTATGTACCAATTTGTTCAGATGGTGGTATCGTTCATGATTATCATATGACATTAGCCTTAGCGATGGGTTCTGATTTTATTATGCTAGGTAGATATTTCTCAAGATTTGATGAATCTCCTACAAATAAAGTTCAAATTAATGGACAATATATGAAAGAATATTGGGGAGAAGGTTCTGCTCGTGCTCGTAACTGGCAACGTTATGATATGGGGGGAGATGCTAAACTTTCTTTTGAAGAAGGTGTAGATTCTTATGTACCATATGCTGGAAGTTTAAAAGATAACGTTGGTTTATCATTATCAAAAATTAAACATACAATGTGTAACTGTGGTGCTTTAACAATTCCTGAATTACAACAAAAAGCTAAAATTACTTTAGTATCAGCTACTTCAATTGTTGAAGGTGGCGCACATGATGTTGTGTTAAAAGACTCTAAAGAACAAAAATAAGACTTCGTTGAAGTCTTTTTTTTATTTTTAGACATATTGTTATATGGGGTGACAAAATGGCTGGTAAAGTGTATGAAATCATGACCAAGGCAACTTTATCAAAAGGAACGAAAAAAACGATTTCTAAATATGATTATGTTGTTAATGAGATTGATAAAATACTAGGATGTTGGATTTGTAATCATCAATATCAAGGAATCATTAGGGAGCATCAACCATTTATAGAAGGAAGTTTTGATTTGCATATTTGGTATAGTCATTTAAATGAAAGTTATTTATTAAAACAACAAGTGCATTACCAAGATGCTATTGATTTAAATATGAAAGATCATCAACTCAGTCAAAATGATCAAATCATTGTTGAAAGTCAATACTTACCTCGATGTATCCATGCAACCTTAGAAAATAAAACAATGCACATCGAAATAGAAAAACAAATGTCTTTAAAAATCATTGGTGATACAACAATTCTTGTAGAAAGTAAAACAAATGATGAAGAACTTGAAATGAAAATTAATCCCGATTTCATAACATAGAAAGATGTTTCTTTCTATGTTATAATAATCAACGAATTAGAATGAGGTGTAAAAATGAAACAAAAATACAGTCCAATGATGATGCAATATTTAGGTATCAAGGAACAAAATAAAGATGCTATTGTGATGTTTAGATTAGGGGATTTCTATGAAATGTTCTTTGATGATGCGATGATTGTCTCTAAAGAACTAGAACTTGCTTTAACAGGGAAAAATGCCGGCGCTAAAGAAAGAGTTCCAATGTGTGGGGTTCCTTTTCATAGTGCGAGTGGATATATTCAAAAATTAGTAGATAATGGACATAAAGTCGCGATTGTTGAACAATTAACAGATCCTGGAAAAAAAGGTATTGTTGAACGTGGTGTTGTTCAAATTGTCACACCAGGTACTATTTTTGATGAATCGATGACAAAGAATAAAAATAATTATATCGCATGTATGATGATTTTTGATTTTGTTTATACGCTTGCTTTTTGTGATATTACAACAGGTGAATTTCAAGTCGTCAATATTGATAAAAAGGATCATCTTTTAAATAATCAATTAGCTTCGATGGAAGTTAAAGAAATTGTTGTTAAAAGTGATTGTACATATAACTTTAATGATTCAATTATGGTATCTCATTATGATAATGAAACATTTAATGAAAAATATCGAGATATTTTTCATAATATAAAAGATTTAAAAGAAATCAAAGTATCTACTTTATTATTAAATTATTTAATTGAAACACAAAAAAGAGACTTAGAACATCTTCAAATGATTGAAGAAATCAATAATCAAGATTTTATGACAATGGATCTTTATACTAAAAAATCATTAGAATTAACTGAAAATTCTAAAGATCATGAAAAATATGGTTCCTTATTTTGGCTATTAGATATGACAAAATCAGCAATGGGAGCAAGACTTTTAAAAAATTATATTGATCGACCACTTTTAAAAAAAGAAGCCATTGAAAAAAGATTAGATATTGTTGAAATCTTTACTCAACAATTTATTCAAAGAGAAAGTATTAAAGAAATATTAAAAGAAATCTATGACTTAGAAAGACTATCAAGTCGTATTGCTTTTGGAAACATTAATGCAAGAGATTTAAAATGGATTTCTTCTTCTTTAAAAGTCTTACCAGAATTAAAACAACAACTTTATTCATTCAATGAGCCTTTAACAGATCAATTAGCCAATCAAATCATTGATCTATCACATATTACAAAACTCATTGATGATGCTATTATTGATAATCCTCCTCTTACGATTAAAGAAGGAAATATTATCAAAGATCATTTTAATGAAGAATTAGATGAATTACGTTATTTAAGAGATCATGGAAAACAATGGTTAGTTGATTTTGAACAAAAAGAAAGAGAAAAAACAGGTATTAAAAACTTAAAAGTTGGGTATAATCGTGTCTTTGGTTATTATATTGAAGTTACAAAAGGAAGTTTAGATCTTGTTAAAGATGAATTCGAATATACAAGAAAACAAAGTTTATCGAATGCAGAAAGATTTATTACACCTGAATTAAAAGATATGGAAAGTAAGATTTTATCAGCACAAGATAAAATTCAAAAATTAGAATATGTTTTATTTACTCAAGTTAGAAATGAAATCAAAAAAGAAGTCCATTTGATTCAAGATGTTTCGAAAATTATCGCGCGTGTAGATGTTTATCAATCTCTTGCAATGTTAGCAAGTGAAAATAGTTATGTAAGACCTGTCTTTAATGATCAAAAAATCATGGATATTAAAGAAGGCAGACATGGTGTCATTGAAAAAGTCATGGGGCATGGTAAATATGTACCTAACGATGTTTCAATTGATGAAAATTCACCAGTTGTCTTAATTACAGGGCCAAATATGGGTGGTAAATCGACTTATATGAGACAAGTAGCTTTAATTGTTATTATGGCACAAATTGGTTCATTTGTTCCTGCTAAATATGCTAATTTAACGATTTTTGATCAAATCTTTACGCGTATTGGAGCAAGTGATGATTTAATTAGTGGTCAATCAACTTTCATGGTAGAAATGTTAGAAGCGAATAATGCTTTACGTTTTGCTAGTGAAAAATCATTGATTTTATTTGATGAAATTGGTCGAGGAACAGCAACTTTTGATGGAATGGCTATTGCCCAGGCAATGATTGAATATATTGCCAGTGAAATTCATTGTATGACATTATTTTCAACCCACTACCATGAACTTACATTTTTAGAAGATAAAGGTCTTGGAATTCAAAATGTTCATGCCAGTGCTAGAGTAGATAATGATCATTTAGTATTTGAATATTTAATTAAAAAAGGACGTTCTAATAAATCTTATGGGGTCAATGTGGCTAAACTTGCTAAATTACCAGATGAAGTAATCAATCGTGCTAATTTAGTATTAGAAACACTTGAAGAGAATAACGTAGAAGATCGTTTAATTGAAGAAAAACAAGTTCAAGTTATTGAAAAAGAAAGTGAAGTTGAAAAATATTTAAAGACAATTGATCCAATGGCTTTATCACCATTAGATGCTTTGTCAACTTTAATCGAATTAAAGAAATTAGTAAAGTAGAGGTGGCCTATGAAAATAAAACAACTTGATGATATTTTAGCAAATAAAATAGCAGCTGGTGAAGTCATTGAAAGACCGGCAAATGTTGTCAAAGAATTAGTTGAAAATAGTATTGATGCCTCTTCTTCTAAAATAGATATTATTATAGAAGAAGGAGGAATGAATTTAATTCAAATTATTGATGATGGATCAGGAATGGATAAAGAAGATGCACGTCTTTGTTTTTCAAGACATGCAACAAGTAAAATCTATAATGATCAAGATTTATTTTGTATTCAAACATTAGGCTTTAGAGGCGAAGCTATTCCTTCCATTGCTTCTATTTCTCATTTTGTTTTAAAAACCAGTGATGGAAATCAAGGATCAACAGTAATTTATGAATTTGGTAAATTTATTGAACAAAAACAAAGTGATCTTAATAGAGGAACAAATATTTCTGTTTCAAAGCTTTTTCAAAATGTACCAGCAAGATTAAAATATATAAAATCTGTCAATGCTGAATTTGCACATATACAAAATTATGTAGAAAGACTTTCTTTATCTCATCCAGATATTGCTTTTACTTTAATACATAATGATAAGACGACTTATAAAACAAATGGAAATGGAAATTTATTAGAAGTTATTCATCAGATTTATGGGTTATCTGTGGTTAAAAATATGTTGAATTTAAAAGCTGGAAATGATGAATTTCAAATAGAAGGTTTTATTGGCAAAATTGAAGTAAATAGGGCAAGTAAGAATCATATTGTTACGATGGTCAATCATCGTATTGTTAAAAATCAAGTAGCAATCGATGCTATTAATCAAGCATATCGTAAATATTTAGCAGATAATCGTTATCCTATTGCAGTCATCAATATTGAAATTGATCCTTATTTAGTGGATGTCAATGTTCATCCAAGCAAGTTAGAAGTTAAGTTTTCTAAAGAATACGAATTAAAACAATTGATTTTTGATGCGGTATCTAAAACTTTGGAAAATGTTAATTTAACTTACCAAGTCAAAGAAGAAAGACCAGTCTTTAAGCCACAACTAGATCAAATGGATCTAGATATTGATTTTAGACAAGAAATTCCTACAAAAGTTCAAGAAAAACCGCAAGCTTCATTTATTCAAGAAAAAAAACAACCACTATTTGTTCATGAAGAAAAAAATGAATATATAACAGAACCTGTAGAAAAGCTTTTTGAAGAACCTATCCAACTCGAAAAAGTTGAAGTGTCTTTAAAAGAAATGAAAAAGAAAATATTTGTAAAAGCACAAATTCATGGAACTTATATTGTAGGTGAAGATGATAGTGGAATGTATTTGATAGATCAACATGCTGCACAAGAAAGAATCAATTATGAATATTTTCTAGAAAAATATAGTCATCCAGATATGACAATGAGAGATTTATTAATACCTATTACAGTTGAATATCCTTTAAGTGAATGTATGATGATTGAAGAAAGAAAAGATTTATTAAAAGAAGTTGGCATTGATTTAGAGCCTTTTGGTAATGGTTTTATTATTAAACAACTGCCAATGTGGATGAATCAAATTAATGAACATTTATTTATTGAAGATATGATTCAACAGATATTAAAAGATAATAAAATTGATTTACTTTCTTTACAAGAACATGCTATAGCAACATTAAGTTGCAAAGCATCTTTAAAAGGAAATAGTCATCTATCAATTGAGTCAATGCAAACAATTGTTGATAATTTAATGCGTTGTGATAATCCTTATGTTTGTCCACATGGAAGACCAACGATTATTCATTATTCAGCATATGAATTAGAAAAATTATTTAAGAGGGTCGTATAATGGAAAAAGTAATTGTTGTAATTGGACCAACAAGTGTTGGTAAAACAAAAATGGGAGTAGCTCTTGCTAAAAAGTTCAATGGAGAAGTTATTAGTGGAGATTCTATGCAAATTTATAAACAGATGGATATAGGAACTGCTAAAGTCACAGAAGAAGAAAAAGAAGGTATTATTCATCATTGTGTAGACATTTTAAATTCTGATGAAACATATAGTGTTCATGATTTTCAACAAACAGTAAGAAAAAAGATAACAGAAATTACCCAAAGAGGACATGTTCCAATAATTGTTGGTGGTACGGGATTGTATATAAAAGCAGCTTTATATGATTATCAATTTGATGAAATGGAAAATGATCATCATGCAATAAATGAAAAATATAAAGATTATACAAATGAACAATTACATGATCATTTAAAATCAATCGATGAAGAAAGTGCAAAAACATTACATTTTAATAATCGTCGACGTGTTTTAAGAGCTATTGAAATTTATGAAACAACAGGTAAGAGGAAAAGTGAAATGTTAGAAGAACAAGAGCATATTTGTTTATATGATGCTTATTTTGTGGGATTAACGCTTCCTAGAGATGTTTTATATGAAAGAATTAACAAACGTGTTGATGTGATGATGGAAAATGGTTTAAAAGAAGAAATGGAGCGTCTTTATAGTCAAGGACTTACAAGAAATCATCAAAGTATGAAAGCGATTGGTTATAAAGAATGGTTTGATTATTATGATCATCAAATTGATTTAAATGATGTTTTAGAGCTAATAAAAAAACATTCAAGACAATACGCTAAAAGACAGTATACTTGGTTTAAAAACCAATTTGATGTTCATTGGTATGATGTGAATTTAGAAAACTTTGAACAAACCATTGAACAAGTAACAGATGATATAGAAAAAATCCTAAAAGTTTAGGATTTTTTTGTATGATTTAATTTTTTAATATTACTTGTACGCCCATGTTTTAAAATACGTCGATAATTTTCAGCTAATGCTTTTTCATATTGACTTGTCATCCAAGGTACATAGAATTGATTATTTGCGATTTGATCAGGTAAATATTGAATATATTCCCATAACTCAGGACGGTCATAATTATATTTTTCATCCTCTTCTAGACCAACAGGTGTTAATCTTAAATATTCAGGTGCAGGCAAAGATTGTTGTCTTAAAGAAGCTAAGGCAGCATCAATAGCTGCTTCTGATGATTTAGATTTAGGTGAAAGACATAAATCAATAATAGCACTTGCAATAGGAATTCTTGCCTCAGGAAATCCTACTGTTCTGGCAGCATGAAAAGCAGCAACAGTACGCATACAAGCATTTGGATTAGCAAGTCCAACATCTTCATATGCACAAACAAGGACACGTCTTTCTAATGATTCAATATCATTATATTCTATCAACTTTGCAAAATAATACATAGCTCCATTAGGATCACTTCCACGAATAGATTTTTGTAAACCACTTAAAGTATCATAATATTGATCTTCATCTTTATCAAATTGACCATTAGCTTGTGTTAAAGCATTTTTAGCATCTTCAATAGTAATATGATTATCATGAGAAATAATTGTACATACTTCTAAACAATTATATGCAAAACGAATATCTCCTGATGAAAGACGAGCAATATGTTGCAAGACTTCTTCATCACATTGATATTGATGGTGATAGCCTTTTTCGCTATCTAAAGCGTGATGTAAACCTTGAATAATATCTTCTTGAGTTAAAGGCTTAACTTCAATGATTTGACATCTTGAACGAATGGCAGGATTGATAGAATGATAAGGATTAGCTGTTGTACATCCAACAATAATCAATAGACCACTTTCTACATAAGGAAGTAAATTATCTTGTTTCATTTTATTCATACGATGAATTTCATCGATAATGACAAAAAGACCATTAGATAATTTAGCTTCTTCAATAATCAAATCCATTTCTTTTTTATTTCCTGTAGATGCATTAAAAGTACGACAAGGCATATTTAAATCATGAGCCAAAGCCATTGCAAGAGTTGTTTTACCACAACCTGGTGGGCCATATAAAATAACAGACATTGGATGATTCTTTTCTACAAATTTAGTAAATAAACCATTTTCACCAATAATATGTTTTTGTCCTAATATATCTAAAAGAGATTGAGGTCTCATATTATAAGCTAAAGTTCCACTCATAAAAAAAATCTTCCTCCTTAATACAAAATGAATTATAATGATTATAACACTTTTATAAAAAGAAAGGTAGAAATGAATATGAGATTAGTTGTACAAAGAGTAAGTGAAGCAAGTGTGGAAATTGAAGGAGAAATAAATGGACAAATCAAACAAGGATTTATGGTATTAGTAGGTATTACGAATGATGATAATGAAGAAATTGTTGATAAGATGATTAATAAGCTTATCAATTTAAGAATTTTTGAAGATGAAAATGAAAAATTGAATTTATCATTGATGGATATCAAAGGAGAAATTCTTTCTATTTCACAATTTACTTTATATGCAAATTGTAAAAAAGGAAGGAGACCTAGTTTTTTAGATGCTGCTAAACCAGAAATATCAAAACCATTATATGAATATTTTAATAAAGCATTAGAAAATGCAGGGGTCCATACAGAAACAGGAATCTTTGGAGCGATGATGAAAGTCTCTCTGATCAATGATGGACCAACAACGATCATCCTGGACAGTAAAGAAATCATATAGTCATAAGGCAAAGAAACGTTCTGTAAAGATCGTTTCTTTTAATCATGACAAAAAAATACAGATAAAAAAACGTTGATATAAAGGCAGAAAAAGAGGGAAAGAGAGAAAAAGATAAAAAAATACAGAAAAAAAGCTTTACAAAAGGGAGAGGGGATGGTAATATAAATGGGCACTCGACGAGAGAGTCAAGTGAGAGGACATTGAAAACTGAACAGGAAAGAATAAAACACAACGTCAATTAAGTTAAAGAAATAAAAAAGAGCTAAACAGACTAAGAGATTGTCTGAAAGGAATAAGACAATGGAGAGTTTGATCCTGGCTCAGGATGAACGCTGGCGGCGTGCCTAATACATGCAAGTCGAACGCTTCACTTCGGTGAAGAGTGGCGAACGGGTGAGTAATACATAAGTAACCTGGCATCTACAGGGGGATAACTGATGGAAACGTCAGCTAAGACCGCATAGGTGTAGAGATCGCATGAACTCTATATGAAAAGTGCTACGGGACTGGTAGATGATGGACTTATGGCGCATTAGCTGGTTGGTAGGGTAACGGCCTACCAAGGCGACGATGCGTAGCCGACCTGAGAGGGTGACCGGCCACACTGGGACTGAGACACGGCCCAGACTCCTACGGGAGGCAGCAGTAGGGAATTTTCGGCAATGGGGGAAACCCTGACCGAGCAACGCCGCGTGAAGGAAGAAGTAATTCGTTATGTAAACTTCTGTCATAGAGGAAGAACGGTGGATATAGGGAATGATATCCAAGTGACGGTACTCTATAAGAAAGCCACGGCTAACTACGTGCCAGCAGCCGCGGTAATACGTAGGTGGCGAGCGTTATCCGGAATTATTGGGCGTAAAGAGGGAGCAGGCGGCACTAAGGGTCTGTGGTGAAAGATCGAAGCTTAACTTCGGTAAGCCATGGAAACCGTAGAGCTAGAGTGTGTGAGAGGATCGTGGAATTCCATGTGTAGCGGTGAAATGCGTAGATATATGGAGGAACACCAGTGGCGAAGGCGACGATCTGGCGCATAACTGACGCTCAGTCCCGAAAGCGTGGGGAGCAAATAGGATTAGATACCCTAGTAGTCCACGCCGTAAACGATGAGTACTAAGTGTTGGGAGTCAAATCTCAGTGCTGCAGTTAACGCAATAAGTACTCCGCCTGAGTAGTACGTTCGCAAGAATGAAACTCAAAGGAATTGACGGGGGCCCGCACAAGCGGTGGAGCATGTGGTTTAATTCGAAGCAACGCGAAGAACCTTACCAGGTCTTGACATCGATCTAAAGGCTCCAGAGATGGAGAGATAGCTATAGAGAAGACAGGTGGTGCATGGTTGTCGTCAGCTCGTGTCGTGAGATGTTGGGTTAAGTCCCGCAACGAGCGCAACCCCTGTTGCCAGTTGCCAGCATTAAGTTGGGGACTCTGGCGAGACTGCCGGTGACAAGCCGGAGGAAGGCGGGGATGACGTCAAATCATCATGCCCCTTATGACCTGGGCTACACACGTGCTACAATGGACAGAGCAGAGGGAAGCGAAGCCGCGAGGTGGAGCGAAACCCATAAAACTGTTCTCAGTTCGGACTGCAGTCTGCAACTCGACTGCACGAAGATGGAATCGCTAGTAATCGCGAATCAGCATGTCGCGGTGAATACGTTCTCGGGCCTTGTACACACCGCCCGTCACACCATGAGAGTCGGTAACACCCGAAGCCGGTGGCCTAACCGCAAGGAAGGAGCTGTCTAAGGTGGGACTGATGATTGGGGTGAAGTCGTAACAAGGTATCCCTACGGGAACGTGGGGATGGATCACCTCCTTTCTAGGGAGAGAAAGTTGTGCTTTCTTGTTTGGTTTTGAATGTCCATGACATTCAAGAGGACATTGAAAACTGGATAGTAGTAAAAAAAATTGCGAAAACGATAAAGAAGAGATTAGACATTAAAGAAAAAATAAGGTCTAGTACGAAAAGTCGAAAGTAACTAAGATTTTACAGCAAGTGTAAACGAAAAAAAGTTCAAGCAAGCAAACCTAGAAGGTAAAGCAAGAAAGGGCGTATGGGGAATGCCTAGGCACACTCCGGCGAAGAAGGACGCAGCAAACAGCGAAATGCGACGGTGAGCGGTAAGCACGTGAAGAGCCGTCGATATCCGAATGGGGGAACCCACACGGAGTCATATCCGTGTATCACATGTCGAATACATAGACATGATGAGGCGAGACGCAGGGAACTGAAACATCTAAGTACCTGCAGGAAGAGAAAATAAGAATGATTTTCTGAGTAGCGGCGAGCGAAAGGGAAAGAGCCCAAACCGATCTGAGGATCGGGGTAGTAGGATCATCGATAAATCAAACAGAGGATCATAGAGGAATCACATGGGAAGGTGAGCGAGAGAGGGTGAGAGCCCCGTACTCGAAATGAGAGACTGGAGAGAGATGACACCTGAGTAGGGCGGGACACGAGAAATCCTGTCTGAATCAGCCGGGACCATCCGGCAAGGCTAAATACGAGAGAGTGACCGATAGTGAACCAGTACCGTGAGGGAAAGGTGAAAAGAACCCCGGGAGGGGAGTGAAAGAGAACCTGAAACCATATGCCTACAAGAAGTCAGAGCCCGTTAAAGGGTGATGGCGTGCCTTTTGTAGAATGAACCGGCGAGTTACTGTATGGAGCGAGGTTAAGCAGGATATGCGGAGCCGAAGCGAAAGCGAGTCTTAAGAGGGCGCGAGTTGCATGCAGTAGACCCGAAACCGGGTGATCTAGCCATGACCAGGTTGAAGTTGGGGTAAAACCCGATGGAGGACCGAACCGACCCCCGTTGAAACGTTGGCGGATGAGTTGTGGCTAGGGGTGAAATTCCAATCGAACCCGGAGATAGCTGGTTCTCCCCGAAATAGCTTTAGGGCTAGCGTCGAGAGAAGAGTTGCGTGAAGGTAGAGCACTGAATATGTGATGGCCCCATCTCGGGGTACTGAGCATAATCAAACTGCGAATGTCACGCCAACATGCTCGGCAGTCAGACAGCGGGTGATAAGGTCCGTTGTCAAGAGGGAAACAGCCCAGACCATCAGCTAAGGTCCCAAAATGTATGCTAAGTGGAAAAGGATGTGGAGATGTACAGACAACTAGGAGGTTGGCTCAGAAGCAGCCATCCTTTAAAGAGTGCGTAACAGCTCACTAGTCGAATGACTCTGCGCCGATAATTTACCGGGGCTAAGCATACTACCGAAGCTATGGATCCCAAGGGATGGTAGGGGAGCGTTCCATGAACGGAGAAGTACGACCGAAAGGACGTGTGGAGATCATGGAAGAGAGAATGCCGGTGTGAGTAGCGGAACGTGGGTGAGAATCCCACGCACCGAAAACCCAAGGTTTCCAGAGGAAGGTTCGTCCGCTCTGGGTAAGTCGGGACCTAAGGCGAGGCCGAAAGGCGTAGTCGATGGACAACAGGTAGAGATTCCTGTACCCGTATATATGTGAAGGAATGACGGAGAGAGGAAGCTGCAGCCAGCGGCTGGAAGAGCTGGTGCAAGCGAGATATCGGGATGGCAGGCAAATCCACCATCCGAAACGAGAAGGCGTGAAGCGTACGGAAAGCTACGGCGAGTACGGAAGGCAGTGGAGGAACTTCCAAGAAAAGTTTCTAACGTTAAGTATATATGGCCCGTACCGAAAATGGACACACATGGGTGAGGAGAGAATCCTAAGGTGAGCGAGAGAACTATAGCTAAGGAACTCTGCAAAATGACTCCGTAACTTAGGGAGAAGGAGTGCTCATAGAGATATGAGCCGCAGTGAAACGGCCCAAGCGACTGTTTACCAAAAACACAGCTCTCTGCTAAGCCGCAAGGCGAAGTATAGGGGGTGACGCCTGCCCGGTGCTGGAAGGTTAAGGGGAGGGGTTAACGCAAGTGAAGCCCTGAACTGAAGCCCCAGTAAACGGCGGCCGTAACTATAACGGTCCTAAGGTAGCGAAATTCCTTGTCAGGTAAGTTCTGACCCGCACGAAAGGCGTAACGATTTGGGCGCTGTCTCAGCTGTAGACTCGGTGAAGTCTTAGTACCTGTGAAGATGCAGGTTACCCGCGACTAGACGGAAAGACCCCATGGAGCTTCACTGCAGGTTGATATTGGGATTTGATGCAGCATGTACAGGATAGGTAGGAGGCAAAGAGATGGATACGCCAGTATTCAAGGAGCCGCTGTTGGGATACTACCCCTGTTGTATTGGATTTCTAACCGGACGACGTAGAGCCGTTGACGGGACAGTGTCAGTCGGGCAGTTTGACTGGGGCGGTCGCCTCCCAAAGAGTAACGGAGGCGCCCAAAGATACCCTCAGCTTGGATGGAAACCAAGCGCAGAGTGCAAAGGCAAAAGGGTGTTTGACTGCGAGACCCACAAGTCGAGCAGGGACGAAAGTCGGGCTTAGTGATCCGGCGGTGCTGAATGGAAAGGCCGTCGCTCAACGGATAAAAGCTACCCTGGGGATAACAGGCTGATCTCCCCCAAGAGTTCACATCGACGGGGAGGTTTGGCACCTCGATGTCGGCTCATCGCATCCTGGAGCTGAAGTCGGTTCCAAGGGTTGGGCTGTTCGCCCATTAAAGCGGTACGCGAGCTGGGTTCAGAACGTCGTGAGACAGTTCGGTCCCTATCTGTCGTGGGCGCAGGAAATTTGAGAAGAGCTGTCCTCAGTACGAGAGGACCGGGATGGACGCATCAATGGTGGACCAGTTGTCACGCCAGTGGCATAGCTGGGTAGCTAAATGCGGAAGGGATAAACGCTGAAGGCATCTAAGTGTGAAACCCACTTCAAGATGAGATTTCCCATTGCGCAAGCAAGTAAGACCCCTTAAAGACGATAAGGTAGATAGGTCAGGAGTGTAAGCATGGTGACATGTTAAGCGGACTGATACTAATAGGTCGAGGGCTTGACCGAAAAGGCAAGCGAGCTTGAAAGAAGAAAAACTACTGTCTGGTTTTGAGTGTCCTGAAGACACTTGAAAAGAAGAATCTGGTAATGATAGCATGATGGACACACCTGTACCCATTCCGAACACAGAAGTTAAGCATCATCGCGGCGAAGATAGTACATTGTGCGAAAATAGCTCGTTGCCAGTTCCTTCTTTTTTTTTATGTTTTTACATGATCATTGACAGGTCATACCCTTGTGGTATGGCTTTTTTTTCTGATATGTGTTATTGCATAATATAAAATAGAGATAGTTTTAAGTTGCTATTATTTGATGTTTATAAATTTGCTGAAATTATTTGAATATCTTGACTTTTTGTATGAATTATTATTGGAAATTAGTAAAAAAAAGACCTCTTTTCGAGGCCTTTATTATTAGGTTTTATTTTATGTCATGATATTTGAAACTACTTTTCAAAATCTTGTGGTTTTAATAATTAAAATAAAAGCAGACATTTTATGTTATATGAGGTTTGCTCTTTTTCGTAATAATAACTAACGCTAATGGATTAGCTGTTTACAATTTATAAGTTATGTGATATTAAAGAATTAGATATAGTTATTTTTAATTTCTCTCTTTTCATTAAATTTTTTCCTTATTTATCTTGTCATAGTTATTTTTCTACTCTTAAGCTTATTAAATGTATTTTTAAATCAATTTCTTGCTTATTCGAATTTTAATTAAAGAATATTATCATTAGTTGTTAGCTATTCTTTTAATACACTAATTTTTGAGTAGGTTTACCGTTTATTGTGTTAGCAATGTTAAAATCAAATTAGTAAAAAATATCTGGACTATAGCAAGACACCAATAATAGAGCATATAAAAACATGAGGTCTCCTCCATAGAAAAAACCTCATGTTATCTAATTAGCTTCGTTTTAAAAATATCATGTTATTTCATAAAGCCTATTATTACATTTTTACTGTAGATTTAACTAATTCAACAACTTCTTCAGAAGTAGCACAATCTAATGCTTTTTCTACTAAAGCTTCCATATCAGCTTTTGATACGCTCTTAATTAATTTTCTTTGAGCTAAGATTGAAGTAGCTGACATAGAGAATTCATCTAATCCTAAACCAAGTAATAATGGAGCTGCAATAGCTTCACCAGCCATTTCTCCACACATACCAGCCCATTTACCTTCAGCATGTGCTGAATCGATAACATGTTTTAATAAGTTTAAGATTGATGGGTTGAATGGTTGATATAAATAACTTACACCAGAAGACATTCTGTCTGCTGCAAATGTATATTGTACTAAGTCATTTGTTCCTACTGAGAAGAAATCAACTTCTTTAGCAAATTTATGAGCTAATACAGCAGCTGCAGGAATTTCAATCATGATACCAACTTGTAATGTATCACTTACTTTAACACCTTCAGCAACTAATTTTTCTTTTTCTTCCATTAAGATTCCTTTAGCTTTACGGAATTCTTGTAAAGTAGCAATCATAGGGAACATGATTCTTAAATCACCATAAACTGATGCTCTAAGTAATGCTCTTAATTGAGTTCTAAAGATATCTTCTCTTTGGAAACATAAACGGATTGCACGAACACCTAAGAATGGATTCATTTCTTTTGGTAAATCGATAGCTTCGATTTCTTTATCTCCACCGATATCTAATGTTCTAACAACAACAGGTTTACCTTCCATACCTTCTAATACTTCTTTATAAACTTCAAATTGTTGTTCTTCAGTTGGTAATTCAGCAGATTCCATATATAAGAATTCAGTTCTGAATAATCCAACACCTTCACCACCATTTTCTTTAACACCTGCTAAATCTTTTGCTGAACCAATGTTAGCAACTAATTCAACTTGATGTCCATCAGTAGTAATTGTTTTTTCATTAACTAATTTCTTTAATTCTTCTTTATATGCGATGAATTCAGCACGTTTAGTTTCATATTCTTTAACAGTTGCTTCATCAGGATTGATCATAACTGTTCCTTCAATACCATCAAGAACAATTAAATCTCCATCTTTAACTTCTTCTGTAATTGTTTTACAAGCAACAACTGCAGGAATTTCTAAAGAACGAGCCATGATAGCTGAGTGAGAAGTTCTACCACCAATATTAGTAGCAAATCCTCTAACTAAGTTTTTATTTAATTGTGCTGTATCAGAAGGAGTTAAATCATCAGCGATAATAACAACTTCTTCATCAATTAAAGCAGGGTTTGGTAATGGTTTACCAAGTAAGTTAGCTAATAAACGACGAGAAACGTCTTTAATATCAGCAGCTCTTTCTCTAAAATAATCATCATCCATCATTTCAAACATTGCAATGAAACTATTTGCAACTGCATCTAATGCAGCTTCAGCGCATAATTTTTCATTATTGATTTTGTCTAAAACTTGTGTTTTTAATTCAGGATCTTGAAGTACTAATGCATGAGCATCAAATACAGCAGCTTCTTCAGCTGATAAGTTTTTAGAAGCAGCTTCTTTAATTGCTTCTAATTGTTTAGCTGTTTCAGCCATACAATCTTCAAATTTTTTGATTTCAGCTGCAACATCTTCTACAGTGTTTTGTGTTACAGTTAAATCAGGCATAACTAGTTTGTACGCTTTAGCAATTGCAATACCACTAGAAGCCCCAATACCTTTAATCATAGTATTAAACACCTCCATATTTACATTCCAATTCTAACCTATTTTTATTGAAAAATAAAGATATTTTCATTGTACGAAAGGACTTTTTAAGAAAAAAGATAAGTATTTATTGAATTGTTTGTCTAGACATGATAAGATGTTGTCGAGGAGGAGTTTGCAATGAAAGTTATTATTGTTGAAAATTATGAAGAAGCAAGCCAAGAAGCAGCAAAAATTTTTATTAATCAAGTAAAGGAAAAACCAAATAGTATTTTAGGATTAGCTACAGGATCTACACCTGTTAGAATGTATGAATTATTAAGAGAAGATCATGAAAAAAATCATACATCATATAAAGATGTTAAATCATACAACTTAGATGAATATTTTGGATTAGATGCAAGTCATCCACAAAGTTATCATTATTTTATGTATAAAAACTTATTCAATGGAATTGATATTAAAGATGAAAATGTTCATGTTCCATGTGGACAAGGAAATATTCAAGAAAACTGTGATAAATATAATAAAATGTTAGCTGAAAATCCAATTGATATTCAATTATTAGGAATTGGTTCAAATGGACATATTGGATTCAATGAGCCAGGAACTGATTTTAATTCAAAAACACATTATGTTGATTTAAAAGAAAGTACTATTAAAGACAATGCAAGATTATTCTTTAATGGAGATGAAGATGCTGTTCCAAAACAAGCAATCTCTATGGGAATTCAAAATATTATGGATGCTAAAAGTGTTGTTTTAATTGCTTGTGGTAAAAATAAAGAAGATGCTGTTAAAGGAATGATTGAAGGACCTGTAACTCCAGAATTACCAGCTAGTGTATTACAAAATCATAAAGATGTAACTGTAATTATTGATAAAGCAGCTGCAGCTTTATTAGAAAAAGAATATTAAAATTCATGAGGGAGAAATCTCCCTTTTTTTTGTTTAGGTTGAAATTTTTATCATTAAACTGTAAGATTATATTACTAATACAGAAGGTGAAAATTATGAAAAAAATAAGACTTAAAGAATTATTTAATATACCTAATTGTTTATGCTATTTAAGAATAATACTTATTCCTATTTTTTTACATCGCTATTTTTTAGCTGGAAATAAAGAAGATTATTATATATGTGCTACTATTTTAATTATTTCAGGTCTATCTGATTTTTTAGATGGTTACATTGCAAGACATTACCAGATGATTACTGATTTTGGGAAAGTTATAGATCCAATTGCTGATAAATTGACACAATTTACGGTTGCGTTTGTTTTAGTTTATACGTATTCATGGATGTGGTTATTACTTCTTATCATTGTTTTAAAAGATGGAATGCTGGCTTTAGGGGGACTTTATTTATATGAAAAAGGAGCAAAGGTCCAAGGAGCCTCATGGTGGGGGAAAATTTCTACTGCTATCTTTGATGTTGTCGCAATCGTATTAATTGGAATACATATTCCAAATTCTATTTTTGCAACTATTTCAATTTTTGTTTGTATTGTGTTGATGTTATTATCACTTGTTTTATATGCTAAACAACTGTTATCAATTTATAAGGAGCTTAAGAATGAATAAAAGGCAAATAAAGTTAAGCTGTTATTTAGAACAATTAAATATAGAGGTTGTTAAAGTAGAAATGATTTTAAATCAATTAAATAGATTAAAAAATAATCAAGAGATAGCTAATTATATAATTGAAAGGGATCTTTTAAAAACAAAGTGTCAATTAGAATTATCACTTGCTTCTTTGTGTATTATTCTAAGAAAAATGTGTGAAAATCAATTTATTACTTTAAATCAAGAAAGAAGAAAAGATATTAATAGTATTATTCATTCAAATAGATTTGACTTTTTTGAAGATTATAAAGTTTATGTATATTCACAAAAAGGACAAGAAGAAGTCAATATCATTCAATTACTAGATTATGCAAAAAAGATATTTAAAGAAATCGTATGATTTTTTTGGACATCTTTTTTATTTTATCCAAGATAAAATAAAACTAGGTGAATAAAATGAATATTAAAAAAAATTGTGGTATTGTTTTGATTGTTTTGGGAATCATCTTAACGTTAGATCGAACAAATGAATTCAAAGGTATTGTTTCAATTATTGTTTATTATATTCAAGAATACTGGCCTTTATTCATTACTTTTTGCGGTGTTTCATTGCTTGCTACACCACAAAAAACTAAAAAGAAATGAAATAAAAAATACTGATTTTATATAGCTAAATGAATTGAAACACGATAACAAAAATGATAATATGTATAACGTATTAATGGAGGAAACAAAAAAATGAAAAAAAGACCTATCGTATTATGTATTATGGATGGTTATGGTATTTCTGAAAGCATTAATGGTAATGCTGTAAGACTTGCTAATACACCTAACTTAGATGATTTAATGGCTATGTATCCAAACACAACTATTTCAGCTAGTGGTATGCCAGTTGGTTTACCTGATGGACAAATGGGAAATAGTGAAGTTGGGCATTTAAATATTGGAGCAGGAAGAACTGTTTATCAATCATTAACTTTAATTAATAAAGCTTTAAATGAAAAAACTTTCTTTGAAAATGAAAAATTCTTAAAAGCAATTCAACATGCTAAAGATAATGGTTCTAAATTACATATTTGGGGATTATTATCAAATGGTGGTGTTCACTCATCAAATGAACATATCTTTGGTTTATTAGAATTAGCTAAACAACAAGGTTTAGATAAAGTATATGTACATGCTTTCTTAGACGGAAGAGATGTTGCTCCTGATAGTGGTGTTGATTTCGTAAAAGAATTACAAGAAAAAATTGAAGAAATCGGTGTTGGACAAATTGCATCAATTTCTGGTAGATACTATGCAATGGACAGAGATAAAAGATTTGATCGTGTTAAATTAGCTTACGATGCAATCGTATGTCAAGAAGGTGAATCTTTTGAATGTCCAGTTCAATATGTAAAAGATTCTTATGCTAAAGATGTTTTAGATGAATTCGTTATCCCTGGTTACAACAAAAACGTTGAAGGAACAATTGATGATGGAGATTCAGTAATCTTCGCTAACTTCAGACCAGATAGAGCAATCCAATTAGCTACAGTAATCACAAATCCTACATTCTATGAAGGATATGTACCTGAAAAACAAGTTAAAGATTTAGAATTCGTATGTATGATGAAATATGCTGACAGCGTTAATGGAGAAATCGCATTCGTTTCACCTAAACTTACAAATACATTAGGTGATTACTTATCAGCTCAAGGTTTAAAACAATTACGTATTGCTGAAACTGAAAAATATGCTCACGTAACTTTCTTCTTTGATGGTGGGGTAGATAAAGAAATCGAAGGAGCTACTCGTGTATTAGTTAATTCACCAAAAGTTGCTACTTATGATTTACAACCTGAAATGTCAGCTTATGAAGTAAAAGATAAATTAATTGCTGAATTAGATAAAGATATTCATGATGTTGTCATTGTTAACTTTGCAAATTGTGACATGGTAGGACATACTGGTGTTATTCCTGCAGCAATCAAAGCTGTTAGTGTTGTTGATGATTGTATCGGTGAAGTCTATGAAAAAGTTCTTGAATTAGGTGGAACTATGTTAATTACTGCTGATCATGGTAACGCTGAAGAAGAATTAGATGCAGATGGAAATCCATTTACTGCACATACAACAAATGTTGTACCTTTAATTGTTACTAATTCTCATGTAGGATTAAAAGAAGGCGGAAAATTAGGAGATTTAGCTCCAACAATGTTACAATTATTAGGTTTACCAATTCCTGAAGAAATGGATGGAGAATCTTTATTAAAATAATCAATAAGTTCATATTGATTTCATTTTTAATAGGTATATTAAGTGGGTGTAGTCATACTACATCCACTCATACTATACAGAAAGATTTATCAAAAGATCAAATCATAGAAACCAATTATGATGATGTTTTAAAGAAAATAAATCAAAAAGAAGATTTTGTTTTATATATTGGAAGACCTGATTGTAAAGATTGTCAAGAATTTGAACCTTATTTAAAAAAATATTTAAAGAAAAATAAAGGAGTTTATCTTTATTATTTCAATATTAAAGAATATCGAGATCAAGCGAATAGTCAAGAAGCAACAAAAAAAGAAAAATCTCGATATAACCAAATGAGAAAAAAACTTGATTTTTCATGGACACCTACTTTAAAATTAGTGATCAATGGGAAATTTGTAGATCAATATACTTTTTTAGATGAAGATTATTATTCATTACCAAGCAAAAAACAAAAAGAAAAGAAACAGGATTATATTGATAAACTTTCATCTTGGCTAGACCAAATATACCAAGATTAAAAGAAAGGATTGATAAAATATGAAAAAATGTCCAAAATGCCATAAAAATATACCAAGTAATGCAAAAGTATGTCCTTATTGTGGAACACCTCAATCTGGCTATCAACCAATGAAACGTACCCCTAAAAGAAAATACGCATTCATTTATCCAATTTTGATTATTGCATTTGTTTTCTTACCTATGGGAATTTCTTATTTCTTTGCATTTAATACATTATCTGATAGTGGAATCAATCAAACAGCAACATTAAAAACATATACAAAATCAAATCAAGAAACAGTTGTATATCAATATGATTCCTTAAAAGAATTTTCAAAAAATGTTAAAAATAGTAAAAAATATGTCAATAAGATTAATAACATGGAATCGTCTTTAGAAAAAATAGTTGGAACAAAAAATATGGATTCAGAATATTTGTTTCAAATAACAAATAATAATAATCTTTATGTATCTGTTCAATATGATATTTCTTTAGATAAACAAAATACAATGAGTATTTCTTATGATTATGATTTATCAAAAGAAAGCCAATTACAGTTTGAATATCATTTAAATGATATTCAACAATTAGATGATGGCTATCAACAATTAAATCAACAAGTTACAAAAATAAATCAAATCATTACACTATTTAATGAAAAAGATAATCAAGAATTAATTCAAAAAACATTAAATGATTTAAAAAATAATGAAGCTGAAATTACAAAAGAAACACTTTCTCATTATGGAAAAGGAATGACACAATCAAAAGGAAACGATCAATCTTCAATAAGAATATTTAATTATAAAGATACATATCGTTTAAAATTTTCTTATGATTCAAATTTAAATTTAGAAAAATTTATATAAAGCCAAGAAATTGGCTTTTTCTTTTTATGTAAAACAAGTATAATAGGGATAATTATAGGGAAAAAGTAGGTGAATCGATGAGAAAAATTGCAGTTTTAACCTCAGGAGGAGATGCACCAGGAATGAATGGGGCTATTCGTGCTATTGTTCGTGTAGGAATAAAAAGAGGTTTTGAGGTTTATGGTGTTTATGAAGGATATAAAGGATTAGTAGCAGGGAATATCAAAAAATTAGGGTATAGTGATGTTTCTGAAATATTATCTAAAGGGGGAACTATTTTAGAATCTTCAAGATTACCTTCATTTAAGGAAGATAAAGTTCAAGAACAAGCAATTCATCAGCTTAAACAAAGAGGGATAGATGGGCTTGTTGTTATTGGGGGAGATGGAAGTTATAAAGGAGCTTTAGCACTTAGTCAAAAAGGAATTGATTGTATTGCTATTCCTGGAACAATTGATAATGATATTAATGGAACAGATGAAACAATAGGTTTTCATACAGCACTTTATAACATTATCGATGCTGTTAATAAATTAAGAGATACGTCTAGTTCACATCATCGTTGTTTTGTTGTTGAAGTTATGGGAAATCATGCAGATAATCTTGCTATATATTCTGCAATTGCATGTGGTAGTGAAATTGTTATTACAGATAAAACAGAGTATGATGAAAATAAAATTATTGAAGAACTTAAAATTTGTGAAGAAGAGTATCATAAAAAACATGCGATACTTATTGTAAGTGAAAAAATATTAGATGTTGAAAAACTAGCTAATCGTATTAGCGAAGAAACTGGATATTCAGGAAGATCAATTGTTTTGGGACATATTCAAAGAGGTGGATCACCTGTTCCTGAAGATCGTATTTTAGCATCTAAAATGGCAGAAGAAGCCATTTGTTTATTAGAAAAAAGAAAAAGTGGTTTATGTATCTGTATGAAAGATAATCAAATTATATCTAAAAATATTGAAGAAGCTTTAATTGAAAAAAATGAAAATCATGATCGTTTATATCAATTATTTTTAGACTTAGCTTAAGGAGAAGATATGAAAAAAATATTATTTAGTGATATTGATGGAACAATTGCTAATGACAATTTACCCATTACTTATAAAGATCAAGAAGCTGTAAAAAAATTAAGAACACAAGGTCATTATTTTTCATTTTGTACAGGAAGAAATATTCAAGAAACAAAACTTGTCACACCACATTTTGAATATGATTATCTTGTTTTAAATAATGGAGCAATGATTGTTGATCAAAATGATCAAGTTCTTTATCGAAAACAAATAAAAAATGAAATTGCTAAAGAAATACTTAAAGAAAGTTATCAAAAATATCCTTATCTAAATTATACATTTTTTGATGGTCAACAAACATATGGATATATAAATCAAAAAACATGTATTTTAACAGAAAATGGTTATCAAGAAATAGCAGGTGATTTTTTAGAAATATTAGATCATACTCAAGATGATATTGATATTGTATGTGCTTTTCATCCACAAGAAAAATTAGATGAAATACTTGAAATTCAAAAACAAATCCACCAAAAATATGTAGGTATTCATGCAACACTCAATGTTGTTTATTTAGATATTACAGTAGATTGTACTAAAGGAAGTGGACTTAAAAAGCTTTGTTCATTATTAAATCAAGAAGTGATTTCTTATTGTATAGGAGATTCTTATAATGATTTAGATATGTTTGAAAAAGCTGATCATGCTTATACTTTTAATCGTGTAGAAAAACAAATAAAAGAAAAGACAGAAAAACAAGTTGATTATGTTTATGAAGTCATCAACGATATGTTAGAGGGGGAATAACAATGAGTTGGCAAGATAAATTAAGACAAGTAGAACCATATGTAGCAGGTGAACAACCAAAAATCAACAATATGATTAAATTAAATACGAATGAAAATCCATATGGTCCATGTAAACAAATAAAAGATATTTTAAAAGAAATTGATATTGAAAAATTAAAACTTTATCCAAATAGTGATGGAGAAGAATTAAGACATGCTTTAGCTAAGTATCATGGTTTAAAAGATGAACAAGTTTTTTTAGGAAATGGTTCAGATGAAGTTTTAGCACTTACATTTTTAACATTTTTTAATGGAAGTGATCCAGTATTATTTCCAAATATTTCTTATTCATTTTATCCAGTTTATTGTGATCTTTACCAAATGAATTATAAAGAAATTATTTTGGATCAAGATTTTAAAATGTATGTTGAAGATTTTAAACAACCAAATTCAGGAATTATTTTTCCTAATCCTAATGCACCAACAGGATTACTTGTTTCTTTAGATTTTATAGAAGAAGTTTTAAAAAGTAATCCAGACAGTATTGTTGTTGTTGATGAAGCTTATATTGATTTTGGAGGACAATCATGTGTCCCACTTATTCATCAATATGAAAATTTAGTGGTTATTCAAACGTTTTCTAAATCAAGATCTTTTGCTGGAGCTAGATTAGGAGTAGCTTTAGGAAATAAAGAAGCTATTTCTCATCTATATGATGTAAAGAATTCTTTTAACTCGTATCCTATTGATTATATAACTCAACAAATTGGACTTGTTTCTGTTTTAAATAGTCAAGATATGAAAGAAAAATGTCAAAAAGTAATTCAAACAAGAGAATATACAAAAACGAAACTAAAAGAATTAGGATTTGTGGTTCCAGATAGTTATGCTAACTTTGTATTTGTAAAACATCCAAAGATTGATGGGGAAGAATTATTTTTAGCGCTTAGAAAAGAAGGCATTATTGTGCGTCATTGGAATAAACCATTGATTGATCAGTATTTAAGAGTTACGATTGGAACTGATCAACAAATGGAAAGATTCTTTGAATTTTTAGAAAACTATTTAAATCAAAAAGAATTGTTATGATTTTTTCATAACAATCCTTTATAAAAAAGAAGCTATAGCGATTGCTATAGCCTTTATTTTTCTTCTGTATGATGTAAATCTTCTTTAATTTGAGTTGTAGAAATTTCAGGAGTTCTTGGTAAATAAATAACTTCTACACCCTCATCTTTTAGATAATCAAATTTACCTTTCCAATCATCTCCAATAACAAAAGTATCAATATGATATTCTTTAATATCTTTGATTTTTTGATCCCAATTTTCTTCAGGAATAACTAAATCTACAAAACGTACAGATTCTAGTAGACCTTTTCTTTGTTCATAAGAGAAATAACATTTTTTATCTTTTTTCAAACGTGTAAATTCATCAGTTGAAACAGCAACAATTAAATAATCACCTAAAGCTTTCGCACGTTTTAATAAATTAATATGTCCGTAATGTAATAAATCAAATGTACCATAAGTAATAACTCTTTTCATACCTAACCCTCTTTTACTTTTAATAATACTATTTTCAAAATTAATATCTGCAACAGACTTTGTTAGCTCTGTTTTTCGATCACGATTCATTAATGCCTTGACTGCTTCATTTGGACTAACTTTACCTTTAACAATAGCATCGACCATGGCAGTAATTGGCATTTCTACATCATATCTTTTAGCAAGTTGCATTGCAGCAGGTAAAGCGTTTAAACCTTCAACGACCATACCAACTTCTTTTGTAGCATCATCAACATTGTAACCTTGTCCAATTAATGTTCCACATTTAAAGTTACGACTATGCACGCTTGTTGCTGTGACAATCAAATCACCAATTCCAGCAAGACCATGGAATGTTTGTTCAAGGCATCCCATTGTTGTTCCTAAACGTGTCATTTCAGAAAGACCACGCGTAATAAGGGCAGCACGAGTGTTATCACCATAATTTAACCCATGGGAAATACCAGCTGCTAAAGCAATGATGTTTTTTAAAGCACCACATAATTCAACCCCGCGGACATCAATGTTTGTATAAACACGCATGCATGTATCTTGGAAAAGATTTTGTACTTTTTCAGCAACTTCTAAATCATCACAAGCTGAAACAATGGTTGAAGGCATATCTCTTACAACTTCTTCAGCATGGGTTGGACCTGATAGAGCTACGATTTTTGCTTGATTTCCTAAAACATCTCGAATAATTTCAGACATTATATAAAGACTATCTTTTTCAACCCCTTTAGCAAGATCGATTAAGATTTGATCTTTAATATAATCTTTAGCTGTTTCCATTGTACTTCTCATAAAAATGGAAGGAACAGCAACTACGAGATATTCACTATTACATACTTCTTTAATATCTGTTGTAAATTCCATATCATCAGGAATTTCTAATTCAGGTAATTTTGGATGTGTTCTGTTTTTTTGAATATATTCAATTTCTTGAGGTAAAGCCGACCAAACCATCACTGAATGATGACGATTGCATAATACTCTTGCGACAGCCATACCCCATGTACCTGCTCCTAAAACACCAACTTTATACATGATAAATAACCTCCTATTTTTTGATGTATTTCATTTTTTCATCTTTTATAAAAACCCAATGATCATCATTTGAATCATTTTCACTAAAATGATAATCATCGATTACAATTTCTTTTATTTGTTCAATATCTTCAATATGATGTTCAATCAAATAATTGAGCATCATTCCTCTTGCTTTTTTTAAATACACGGCATTTCGTTTAAAAGTATGCCCATTTCTTATCACAAAATCAAGTTGAATGATTGGAAGATCAAACATTTTTTCATATTCTTTCGTACTTAAAGAAAGAATAACATCTTCATTTTTTAAATAATCATTTAGTTCTTTATACCAATATTGATATAAATTTATTTCATTTAATTTATGTTTCATTTCTAAACGATGATAATTTACAGCATCATTATAACGTAAAATTCCATAAAGTGGAGAATTAATTAGTAAATGCTTATCTAAATAATCCCATTCTTCTTTTTGATAATTCTTTAAATCAAGCTGTTTAAAAACAACGCCATTAAATAAATTTATGGCTGCAAAAGTTTCCTCATTATGAAAATAATCATAAATTAATGAAGATTGTTTAAAAGAAATCTTCATCAAATCATGAATTTGATTAATATCTAATTCTTTTAATTGTTTTCTTAAAGATTCTGCTTTATTAAAAAACAATGGTGTTTGTTTTTCAATAGGAAAATGCTTTTCTTTTAAACTTTTTGCATCAGCAATTATAATTTTCATAGACTTCACCACATCCATTATATATTAAAATAAAAAATTATGATATACTACATTCGGTGATAAAGATGAATACAACAATTATAGATAAGATATTAATTCATATGCTCGATATGGAACATAGTCAAATTATTTATTCTGATCAATTTATTGATTTAATAGAAGGAACAACTGAATATTATGATAAAAAAATAGAAAAATGTTTAACGAATACAACCATTAAAGAACTCGTTGTAGGAAGTGAACATCATTTATTACAAGCAGCTAGAAATATGATCATTGATGATGAACAATTTATTGCTGAATCTAAAAAGATTGCTCAAGATCTATTTGCTGTCAGCAAATATGTAGAAGAAATGCCTAATAGTAATTTAATGTTTGTTGAATGTAAAGTAGATGGAGAAAAGATGATTCTCATCATGAAGTTAAATTATAAAGTGACCCCTATTTCTATTGTGGAAGAAGTAGATGGTAAAAGATTTATTAAATTTGTTAATAGACAAAGTCTTCCACCTAAAACTTCAGCTGTTGAAGAAGCGATTATTATCAATGTTGATAAAAACACAGTTTCTTTAATTGAAAAAAGATTTCAAATAGATGGAAAACCAGGCTATTATCTTAATGAACAATATATTAAAGGTGAACCTAAATTAACAGATAAACAAAAAATGAGTATTGTCAATAAAGTTGTTAAAAAGGTTGATAGTGAATATAACGTTTTTGAAGGTGATCCAACAGCTATGGTCAAAAAAGAAATGATTGATTTAGTAATGGAACATTTACCATTAAAACCAATGGAAATTGCGAAGAAGGTCATGGGTGATGATTATAACGCACAAGAAGAAGTTGAAACGATTATGAGAGATCTAGGAATTGAAGAAGATGATGAAATTGTTAATGTCCCACTTTCATTAGATCGTATGTCAAGATGTAAATTGGTTTTAGATGATGATCGTATTATTGAATTAAATGTTGAAGATTATTTAAATCATGAAAATATTACAACCGAAACAGATATGTCAGGATATTCAACAATTACTTTAAATAATATTAAGGATATTAAGATTAAATAAAGACAAGAAGTTTTCTTTATGATAGAATAAACAGGCATATAATGAAAGGAAATAGATAAATGAGTAAAGTAATTAAATTAGGTAACTATAAAGGAATTGAATTTAAAGTAGAAAAAGTACCTGTATCTAATGAAGAAGTTGAACAACAAATTCAAATGATTTTAGCTCAATCAAGTCAAACAGAAGAAAAAGATGGAGATACTGTTGAAAACGGTGATATCGCTACAATCGATTTTGTTGGTTTAAAAGATGATGTTGCTTTTGAAGGTGGAACAGGAAATGATTATGATTTAGAAATTGGTTCAGGATCATTTATTCCAGGGTTTGAAGAACAAATGATTGGTATGAAAGTTAATGAAACAAGAGATTTAAACTTAACTTTCCCAGAAAATTATCAAGCAGAAGATTTAGCTGGACAAGATGTTGTTTTCAAAGTAACAGTTAAAAAATTATCTGTAAAAAAAGAAGCTGAATTAAATGATGATTTTGTTGAAGGTTTAGGTGTACCTGAAATTAAAACAGTTGAAGATTTAAAAGCTTATATTAATGAAGGTTTACAACAACAACATGATCAACAATATGAAGCACAAAAAGAAAATACAATTTTTGATGCTTTCATGGCAGATAGTGAAGTTGAATTAGATGATGATGCAATTGATGAGGCATTAGATAGACAAATGTCTTATATGGCAAATCAAATGATGGCTCAAGGAATTCAATTAGATCAATACTTACAAATGACAGGTATGGATGAAGAAAAATTAAGAGAACAAATGAAACCATCTGCTACTCAACAAGCTAAATTAGAAGCTTTAATTGATGAAATTATTGCTGTTGAAAATATTGTTGTTACTGAAGAAGTATTAGAAGAACAATTAAATATGGTTGCACAAGCTAATCAAATGACTAAAGAACAAGTTTTAGAAAAAATTGATTTAGAAGGATTCAAAAGAGATTTATCTCGTATGCAAGCAAGCCGTATTATTGTAAATAATGCAGTTGAAAAATAATGAAAATTCCACGATATAGTGGAGTTTTTTATTATACTGTATAAAAATAATTTTTTCATTGATATTTAGTTTGGTTAATGTAAAATAGGTTGAGTAATTAAAGAAAAAGGGTAAAAATATCTATCTGTATTAAGGGGATTTCATTTTTTATGAAAATCATTGTTTTGGGAGCCGGTAAAGTCGGAAAAACACTTATTAAACATATGTCAAATGAAGATCATGATATTATTGTTGTTGATCAAAATGCAACTAAAGTAGAAGAAGTTGTAAACCAATATGATGTTATAGGTGTTGTAGGTAATGGCGGTTCATATGATATATTAATGGAAGCAGGAGCAGAAGATGCTAACCTTATTATTTGTGTAACTACTTCAGATGAATTAAATATTTTAGCAGGATTAATGGCTAAAAAAATAGGAACAAGACACACTATTGCACGTGTTAGAAATCCTGATGATTCATCACAACGTGATTTTATGAGAAATCAATTAGGCTTTTCAATGATCGTTAATCCTGAACTTGAAGCAGCAAGTGAAATTTGTCGTGTTTTATCTTTTCCTTCAGCTGTTAAAGTGGATACTTTTTCAAGAGGAAAAGTTGAGCTTGCTGAATTCTTTGTGGAAGATCATAGTCGTTTAAATGGAGTTGAATTAAATCAATTACATAAAATTACAAAAACAAATATTTTAATATGTGCTGTAAGTCATAATGAAGATGTAATTATTCCTGATGGTAATTATGCCATTAAACCAGGCAATCATTTATATATTACAGGGACACATCGAGATTTATCAAGATTTTATTTAGATATCGGTGTTATCACAAATCGTATTAAAAATGTTATTATTGGTGGCGGTAAGATTGCCTATTATTTATCTAAACAATTATCTACTCAAGGAATTAAAGTTAAAATTATTGAAAAGGATAAAAATCGTTGTCAAATTTTAGCTGAAAAATTACCATATGTCACAATTATTCATGGTGATGGTAGTGATGATGAATTATTAAATGAAGAAGGTATTGAAAATACAGATGCAGTTCTGGCACTTACAGGATTAGATGAAGAAAATATTGTTTTATCATTATCCGCAAAAAGCTTATATCATAAAAAGACAATTGCGAAAGTAACAAGAATGAATTACACAGGGTTATCAGATGTGTTAAAGGTTGATAGTATTGTTGCACCAAAGAAAATTGTTGCTAGTCAAATTATTAGATATGTACGTGCTAAAATGACTAAAGATCATGATTCAGCTGTTAAAACACTTTATAAAATTGTTGATGGTGAAGTAGAAGCTGTTGAATTTAAAGTAACAGAACATTTTAATTATTTACTTATATTATCTTGTTATAAAATAGATTTTACAAGTGCTTTTTCAGCTGTAGCAACGTGTTTAAATAACGTTGGTCCAGGAATGAATGTTGTTGGTCCAGTAGGAAATTTCTCATCATTATCGGATGTATCAAAACTTGTTTTATCTTTTGATATGTTAGCAGGACGACTTGAAATATTCCCAATGTTATTATTATTTGCTCCATCTCAATGGAGAAAATAGACTACTTAGAAGTCCCTAGTGGACTTCTTTTAAAATATTAAAAATTATTTATTAGGAGATCTCGAAAGAGGTCTTTTTGCATTTCACACCCTAAAAACGACATTTCGCGACAAATGAAAAAATAAAGTATCATAAATAGTAAAATATGAATAGACAAGGGAGGTTTTTTATTAACAAATAAATAAGTAGTTTTAAACATAATAATTTTTAATAAGGGGAGGAAAAGAAAGTTATGAAGATAAAAATAAAGAAAATAATAGCAAGCATACTTACATTTATGATGGTCTTTACACAAGTGCCTGTAAATGTATTTGCGGCAGATACTAATATTTCAAATGATGGAAATACGTATCGTACAAGTACACCAGGAACATATAATTTACCTGGAGGTACGTATTATACTAAGAAATATTCTACATGGGCTGATGCAGGTACAAAAGTTTATATACAATATGATAGCTCTAAAAAAGGAACGATAGCTTTAAATATATTAGGCGATGTTGTTAATAATCCTGAAAAAAGTGGAAGGTTTGATTTTATTAGGGCTGACAGTAATACTGATGTAACTATTAATATGAATGGTCATACATTTACTTATAGTGGAAATGATGTTTACAGTCTATGCGGATTTGTTGGAAATTCAGGAACAATGACAATCAATGGTAGTGGTGGAACGATTGTATCTGATGAAGTTGGACTTAACTCTATAGAGGGAGTTTTGAATGTTAATGATGCAACAATTAAAGCAAATAGTATAGGTATTTACAATAAAGGGACAGAACTTAAAGAGGCAGTACTTAAACTTAAAAATATCACGTTTGAAAATTGTGGAACAGACGTTAAACTTGGTAGTAATGGTACCATTGATCTTTCAGAATATAATGGAAATGCTATTACAATTGATATTGATTATGAAATAAACGATGGAAAGAAACATAGAATTTCTCCTAGAGGAGTAAGTAAAGCTGATTTGAATAAAATCAAGTTTGTAAAAAATAGTGGTAAATTATACAAGGTTGATCTTAAATATGATGGTGAAGGTCAATATATTTATTTAGCAAAACATGTTCACAAATGGAACTATGTACTTGATAACAGCGATGAAAGTGGAAAAACAATAAAAGGTTATTGTAGTGAAGAAGATAGAAAGAGTGAATGTGATTATCAGGATCCAGATACTACAACAGCGAAAATAGTATTAAAAACAAAAGATGGAGGGTATAAGAAAGGAGACAATGCTTGGGTTGAAAATGCCAATGGCAAGAATACCTCTAGTTTTCCAATATCAGGAGATTCATACAAATTAACATATTATCAAAATGGACAACAATTATCACAAAGACCAACAGAACCAGGAGATTATTCAGTAACTCTAACAATGAATCAAGTTTCAGTTTCTGGAGAATTCACAATTACGAAAGCAGAATATTATACAAATAAAATATATTTCAAAGATAAGAACTGGAAAGAACAAGATAATTGTGAATATACTTATCAAGGATATCAATCAGAATTTGGTCCATATGTAAAAGTCAATGATGGGTATGGTCATCTTATGGATCCAAATTATGTAGATTCAAATGCAGTTGTTTCTTATGAATACAAGAAATGTGATGATGACGACAGTACATATAAACCAATAAGTTCAGATAAGCTATTAGCTGAGTTAAATAGTCTAAAACCTGGTACTTATTTTATTAGAGGAGTAGTTTCTGAAACAAATCATTATTTGCGTTTAACAACAGAATCACTTAAATTTACTGTGACTAAAGCAAAACCTACTCCACCTAGCATTGTTAAATATACATGGGAATATGGAGAGCAACCAGAACTTGTCCCTGAAAGTAAGTTAAATAATTGTCAATATTCATTTAAATACTATTATCGAGATACAGATGTTGAGGTAGATAAAGAATATCCAGACGTAGGAAAATATTATTTAAGTATATATAATTCGGGATCCGATCTTTATAAGCCTGGCTGGGCTCCTCAAAAATTTATTACTATTACCCAAAGAACAGCAACTTTATCATGGGAACTAGATGGTACAAATACATTTAAAATTCCATATGATGGTAAACCACATGTTCCAACAGCAACTGTCATTAATACAGTTGGAGATGACAAATGTAACGTGACTGTTTCTGGTGAACAAACTGATGTAGGTACATATACTGCAACTGCAACTGGATTGAGTAATTCTAATTATAAATTACCTGCACAAAAAACAGTAACGTTCGAAATTGTCAAAGCCCAAAGAGAAGCACCAACATCTGTAACAGCCACAGGAACAACATATAAGGGTGGAACAGATGGTAAATTAAATAATGTTGATTCATCAATGGAATATAGAAAAGATGGTGAAAATGAATGGCATAGTATTACTGGAGATACTGTAGAAGGATTATCTACTGGTAAGTATTATGTAAGATATAAAGATAGTAAAAACTATTATGAATCATCTGAAAAAGAAGTATATATTGCCAATGGACAAGAAATCAAAGTAAATGTTCCAGGTAGTCAAGTTGGATATACTTTAAGTGTTAGTAATACAGTTGTTGATTATAATGAATCAAGCACTTTAACATTTAAATTAAATAAAGGCTATTCAAAAACAAAAGATTTCGCTGTTAAGGTCAATGGTGAAACAGTTCAATTAAATAACAATAATCAATACACAATTAAAAATATTCAAAAAGATACAGATATTACAGTTGAAGGAGTAGCTGATATAACAGCACCTGATACAGAAATAAAGGTATCCAATAAAACATGGAAAAGTATTTTAAATAAAATCACATTCGGTTTATTCTTTAAAGAAACACAAAAAGCAGAAATTACAGCTACAGATGAAGGTAGTGGAGTTAATAAATACTATTATTATGTTGATAAATCAGGTAGTGAAGAATCACTAACAGAAAAACAATTACAAGCAGTAGATTGGAAAGAAGGAACATCTGTTACATTTAGTGAAGATAGTAATTATGTTATTTATGCCAAGGTAACAGACAAAGCAGGAAATATTAAATATGTTTCAACAGATGGTATCGTAATTGATACGATTGCACCACAAGTATCAGGTGTAGAAAGCAATCAAACATATACGAAAACACAAACATTTACAGTAACTGATAATAATTTAGATACAGTAAAAGTAGATGGGAAAACAGTTGAACCTACTAATGGTAGTTATACATTGGTTCCAAAAAAAGGAACATATACAATCGAAGTAACAGATAAAACAGGAAATAAAACAACATTAAATAAGATTACAGTTAACTGGGAAAAAGTTAAAAAACCAACCGTAGAAAGCAAAGTATATACAGGACAAACATTAACTGCAAATATTTCAGAAAATGGTTTATACACAGTTAAAGAAAATAATGGTGGTATTGATGTAAATGAATATGTTGTTCAATTAACTTTAAAAGATCCTATAAATTATAGATGGGAAGACGGTACTGTTGATACAACAGTAAAATTCAATATTACTAAAGCAACACCAGTTGTTACGAAACCAACAACAAAAACACTAACATATAATGGAAGTGAACAAGAATTAGTAAATGCAGCATCTACTAATGGAGGAACAGTAAAATATTCTTTAGACAACAAAAACTGGTCAACATCAATTCCAACAGGGAAAGCTGCCAAAGAATATACAGTTTACTACAAAGTAGAAGGAAATAAAAACTTTAAAGATGTAGATGTACAAGAAATCACAAATAAAATCAATCCTAGAACAATTGATTTAAACTGGAATAAAGAGTTAACTTACAATGGTAAAGAACAATTACCAACAGCTACAGTTAATAACTTAGCAGATGGCGATAAATGTGAAGTTACTGTTGCAGGTGCAAATAGAAATGCAGGTACTTATGAAGCTACAGCTACAAAAGTAAGTAATCAAAATTATAAGTTACCTGAAGATGTCACAACAAGTTATACAATTAAACCAAAAGATATAACTGTTACAATAACACCTAATGGTGGTACTTATGGTGAAAAAATTACAGGTGCTACAGCTAAGTTAAATGATGTAGAAAATGGCGATCATCCAGAAGTAACCTTAACTTACACAGGAACAGGGTATGATGGAACAACAGTTAATGGAACAGAAGTTCCTAGTCATGCAGGTAAATATACTGTTACAGCAAGTATCGATGACAAAAACTATAATTTAATTGGTACAAATACAGCTGAATTTGTAGTAAAAGGTGCAGATGCTGGATTAAAAGTAAAAGAAGTGAATGATAAAAAATATGGTGATCAAGGATTTAAATTAGAAGTATCTCATAAAGGAAATGGAAAATTATCTTATTCAAGTAGTAATGAGGATGTAGCTACAGTAGATGATCAAGGTAATGTAACAATTCATAATGCTGGTACAACAAAATTAAAAGTTACATTAGGAGTTGATCATAACTATGATAGTGATAATAAAGAAGTGACATTAACTGTTAATAAAATCAATCGTGAATTAACAGTTGATCAAAAAGATGTTGAAAAGACTTATGGTGATGAAGCATTTACAATTCATGCTCAAAGTAAAGATCATGAATCAGCTATTGAATATGCAAGTAGTGATGAAAAAGTAGCTACAGTAGATAGTGAAGGTAATGTAGTTATTAAAGGTGCAGGTAAAGCAATCATTACAGTAAGTCAAAAAGAAAGTAAGAATTATAAAAAAATATCTAAAGAAATAAATCTTACTGTTAAAGCTAAAAAGATTACAGTTACTGTAAATGATGCATCAAAGACATATGGAGATGAAGACTCTGAATTTACATATGTAAATGATAAACTTATTGGTAATGATAAATTAACAAGTATCATTCTTACAAGAGAAGAAGGAGAAGATGTAGGAACATATAAGATAAAAGTAAGTCAAAAAGAAGGATCAAATCCAAATTATGATATTACTTTTAAAGATGGAACATATACAATTAATCCATTATCGATTGATAAAGGAACAGTTGTATTAGGAAATGTCTTAAAATATACAGGAGAAAAACAAACACAAGAAGTAGAACAAGTTTTAGTCAATGGAAAAGCATTAAATAAAGAAGATTATGAAGTATTAGATAATCAAGCAACGAAAGAAGGAAAACATGTTCTAACAATCAAAGCTAAAGGAAATAACCATACAGGATCCTTTAAATATAGCTATGCAATCTTACCAAAAGAAAATGATAAGATAGGAACAGGCTCATTTACTGTTAAAACAACAGGAGATGTAGAAATAAGTAGAGATGAAATTATAGATCTCCTTATTGAAAACAAAGAAATAACAGCAAATGAATTAAGTGAAGTAGCAGAAGGTAAGAAAATAGAAATCGTATTAGAGGTAAAAGAAGCACAAACAAATGAACTTATTGAAACAAATACAAAAGGATATAAAGTAGGAAAATACTTAGATATTACATTATATAAGAATATAGATGGAACAAATAAAAGTATACATGAACTTACAAAAGTCATGAAAGTAACAATCAAAGTTCCAGAAGAACTAATCAATAAAGATAGTAAAACTAAGAGAGAATACTATATCGCAAGAAGTCATAATGGAAAAGTAGATATCTTAGAAACAAAATATAATGAAAAGACAAACAGTTTAACATTTGAAACAGATAAGTTCAGTGACTATGCAATTCTTTATAAAGATACGAAAGAAAAAGAAGCAGTAACACCAACAGTAACGAATAAAGAAACTGTTAAATCTGAAAGTAAGAAAGAAGTGAAGAAGGTTAAAACGGGAGATAATGCAAATATTATAGGATTAATGATGCTACTAGTAAGCAGTATGTTTGTGATGGTATTTGTAAGAAAAAAAGAAAATTAATAGAGAAATAGAAAAAGTCTTTAAGTTGATGCTTAAAGGCTTTTTCGTTGTTTTCAATTTTAAATACCTAACGACACTATTCAAAACTGAACGACCGTTCTTAACAAATACTAAGTATGCTAAAATATTTATATGCTACTAATTTAAATTTTAAATCTAATGATAAATTTAATAGTCAAATATTAGTAAAATATAGAGAGGAAATAATCTACTGTTTTTGTTACTTTTTTGTCACAAGATGTTTTATCAAATTGATTGTTTTTTTTATTAAAAAGTCTATAATTGTATACAACATGAATGGAGGATTGCCTATGCTAGTAGATGGACATATGCATTTAGAAAACGGACCACTTACTAAAGAATATGTAATGGAATTTATTAATGAAGCTTATAAACAAGGATTTGATCGTATTCAAATTTTAGATCATACACATCGTTTTAAAGAATTTGAAGTTATTTATCAAGGTGTTAAAGAAGCAAGTGATCAACAAAGAGAATGGCTTGCTAATAAGAAAATGAAATTTAAAGATACACTTTCTAGTTATGTGCGTTTAATTAATGAGGTAAAAGAGGAAGAACTTCCAATAGAAGTTTTATTTGGATTAGAAGTATGTTATGTTCCTGAATATAAAGAAGAAATAAGACGTATTTTAGAATCCTATCAATTTGATTTTTTAGTAGGAGCTATTCATTCTATTGATGGACTTTTATATGATATGCCTTGGTCTAAAGAAATCTTATGGGATAAATATAATGTAGATGATATTTATCATCGATATTATGAATTGATTTTTGATTTAGTTAAAAGTGGTTTATTCACGCAATTAGCTCATCCAGATACAATTAAAATGTTTAACTATTATCCAACATATGATTTAAAACCAACATATCATGAATTAGCCAAGTTACTAGTAAAACATCATGTTAAAGGAGAATGTAATACAGGATGTTATTATCGTTATCATCATCAAGATAAAGGTCTTTCTAAAGAATTATTAGATATTTTTAAAGAACATCATGTGGATATTATTACAGCGAGTGATGCACATAAACCAGTAGATGTAGGAACTTGCATCAAAGATATTTATAAGTTATGTCAGTATGATTAGTTGTTCTTGATTGAACAACTTTTTTGCTTTATGATAAACAAAAAAAGAAAGGTTGTTAGAAATGAAAATTACAGAATTATTAGATATAAATTCGATAGATTTAAATCCACAAATTTCTAATAAAGAAGAAGCAATTGATCATTTGGTTAATTTATTAGATCAAAGTGGAAAATTAAATGATAAAGAAATTTATAAAGAAAGTGTTTTAAATAGAGAGAAACAAAGTACCACAGGTATAGGAGATGGCGTAGCCATCCCTCATGGACAAAGTGAAGGTGTGAAAACAGCTGGACTTTCAGCAATGGTTGTTAAAGAAGGATTAGATTTTAAATCTCTTGATGGACAACCTACTTATTTATTTTTTATGATTGGTGCTCCTAAAGATTCGGAAGGTGCTCATTTACAAGCTCTTGCACAGTTATCTACTTTATTAATGGAAGAAGATTTTAGAAATGCTTTAATTAATGCATCTTCTAAAGAAGAATTTTTACAATTAATAGATGCTAAGGAAAATAAAAAAGAAGAAGTGAAAGAAATTGTTCATCCTGCTGTTTTAGCAGTAACTGCGTGTCCTACAGGAATTGCTCATACTTTTATGGCGGCTAAAGCTTTACAACAAGCGGGAGAAAAATTAAATATTTCTATTAAAGTAGAAACGAATGGGCAAGAAGGGGTTAAAAATCAATTAACACAAGATGATATTGATCATTGTACTTGTATTATAGTAGCTGCTGATAAAAAAGTAGAAATGCAAAGATTTGAAGGGAAAAAAGTAATTCAAGTTCCTGTAAGAGATGGAATTTCAAAAGCTGAAGAGCTTGTTCAAAAAGCAAATAATGGCGATGGTGAAATATATCATCATGATACTAAAAAAGAAAAACAAAATATCATACGTTTATTTTACAAACATTTAATGAATGGTATTTCACATGCTTTACCATTCCTTGTTGCAAGTGGAGTTCTATATGGTATTTTATATTTTGTTAAAGATCAGGTATTATCAAATCAATTATTGACACTTATAAATTATGTTCAACAATTAATAACAATCATGATTATTCCAATTGTATCAGCCTATATTGCTGATAGTATTGCTGATCGACCTGCAATGGTTTCTGGATTTGCTGGGGGATTAATTGTTTGTCAAGGAATTTCAATCACATCAATTTCTACAAGTTCACCTTCTTTACTTGCTGGAATTATTGCAGGTTTTTTAGCAGGATTTGTATCTTTGATGTTAAGAAAGTTATTTTCTTATTTACCACAATGTTTAAAAGGAATAGAAGCATCATTATTCCATCCTATTTTATCAACTGTTATTGTTTTACTTGTGATGATTTATTTAAATGGTTATTTATATATAGCACATAGCTATATTTTACAATATGTTTCACTTGTTGAATCTCAAATGTCAACAAAAATCTTATTTGGATTTGTTTTAGGAATGATGATGGCTATTGATAATGGTGGTCCTATTAATAAAACAGCCTATGTTTTTGGAATAGGAATGCTTATAAGTTATGATTATTATCCAATGGCTGCAGTCATGGCTGGAGGAATGATTCCACCATTTGTAATTGCTTTAACAGCAACATTATCTAAAAATAGATTTTCTAATCGAAAAGATGCATTAATGAATTATATTAATGGTATATCTTTTATATCTGAAGGAGCTATTCCATTTATTCAAAAAGAATCTCAAGTAATTTTACCAGCTTGTTGCCTTTCAGCAGGACTTGCAGGAGCATTATCTATGTACTTTAATTGTTCTATTGCTTCACCTCATGGTGGATTATTCTTAATATGGATGGTTCAAAATCCAATTTCTTATTTAAGTTTAATTGTTTGTTCAACACTAGTAGGAACAATATTATTAATCCTATTTACAAAACTAAAGAAGGAGTCGTAAAACTCCTTCTTATTTTTTATCTAATAAAACAGTTCCTTGTGGTGGGTTTTCATTAATAGCTCCTACAATAGGATGAGGAACATACATCTCTTCAAGATAAGTTAAATCTTCATTTGTAAGAGAAATCTCTAATGCCATTACTGCATCATCAATGTATTGCATTTTAGTAGCACCAATAATAGGAGAAGAAACACCTTTAGCCCATTGCCAAGCAAGAGCAATTTGAGACATCTTGCAATGATATTTATGTGCTAATTCATCAACACATTTAACAATTTCCATATCTTGCTTTTCAAAATGGTCATATTTACCATGAACAACCCGATCAGTTTTCCCTCTTAAGGTATTTGACTCCCAAGTGTTTCTAGCAAGATGTCCACCTGCTAAAGGACTATAAGGCATTAAGGAGACATTCATTTGTTGACAAATAGGAATTAATTCTTTTTCATCTTCACGATAAAGTAAGTTGTAATGATTTTCCATAGTTGAAAAAGGAGTCCAATGATTGTCCCTAGCAATGATTTGCATGTTATGAAATTGATATCCATACATTGCAGAAACACCAATTGCTCGTACTTTTCCACATTTAACAAGTTCATTTAATGCTTCCATCGTTTCTTCCATTGGTGTATCATAGTCAAAACGATGAATAATATATAAATCTAAATAATCAGTTTGTAGTCTCTTTAAAGTACTATCTATTTCTCTAAAAATAGCTTCTTTAGATAATCTACCTTCATTAAAATAAACCTTTGAAGCAATAACGACATCCTCTCTTTTAACATTTAAATTCTTTAAAGCTTTTCCTAACTATTCTTCACTTGTACCATTTGAATATGTATTAGCAGTATCAAAAAAATTAATACCTAAATCAAGGACGTGCTTTACCATCTCTTCAGTTTGTTTTTCATCTAAAGTCCAATCATGCATCGTTCCTGCTTTTCCAAAGCTCATACATCCTAAACATACTTTAGATACTTTTATATTTGTTTGTCCTAATGTTGTATATTTCAAATTTATCACCTCTTATCTATATTATAGAATTCAAATTTGATTTGTCTAATACTTGATTTCAATCATTTTTAATGCCTAAAAACTATGATATTTTTATCAATGAAGATTTATGATAATATATACTTTGGGAAGGTGATATAATGATTTTTACATATGAACAAATTTCAAAACTCAATGATACTGAACTTATTGTTTATAATTACATTGTAAAAAATGTTGGACTAGTCTTAAAAATGAATATTAGGGAATTAGCAGCACAAAGTCATGTATCAACAGCAACAATTACGCGTTTTTGTCATAAATTAGATTGTGATGGCTTTGTTGAATTTAAAATAGAATTAAAAAGATTTAATGAAATTAATAAGATGCCTGAAATTGATGATGAAATTACTATGCTCAATCAGTTTTTTGATTATTCTAAGGGAAAAGAATTTAATGAGCATATAAATCAAGCTGTTGAGTATATTACAGATAGTAACTTTATTGTTTGTTTAGGAATTGGACAAAGTGGAAGTATGGCAAGATATGCAGCACGTTTTTTTTCTAATGTTGGTTATTATAGTCAATATATCGATGATCCATTTTATCCTGCACCAACAGATCAATTTGAAAAATGTTTATTAATTGCTTTTTCAAATAGTGGAGAAACAAAAGAAGTTATTGATCAATTAAGACTTTATCGAGGTGTTCAATCTAAAATTATTTCAATCACAAATGATTCAAATAGCACAATTGCTAAAATGTCAGATTTAACAATACCGTATTTCATTAAAAAAGTTATTTTACCAAATACTAAAAATATTTCATCTCAAGTACCTGTTGTTTATATTATTGAACGTATTTGTCGAAAATTACAAACTCAAAAGAACTTAGAAATATTAGAATAAAAGTGCATATAAAGGCACTTTTTTTATTTTATGACAAAAAGTCATTTTGTTACAAAGAATGTAACCTGTTACATTAAATTTGAAAGCGCTATCTTATTTTTGGCTTATATGCTATTTTATTTTGTGTGATAAATATGCATTCATGTTCAGTGCATAGCTTATAAAAACTTGGCCAACTTTTATAAATATCACAAGATGAATGTAAATATTAAGGGAGGATTAAAATATGAGTTATATAAAAAAGCTCATTGCGATGGTACTCACTTTTGCAATGACATTGTCGATGGCAAGTATTGCAACTATTCAAGCTATGCAATCGCCTATTGAATTTAATAAAAGTAAGACGTATGCAGTGATTTCAAAAACAAATAATAAAGCAATTTATGTACATAACATAAACTGGGGAAATAATGATACAAAGGCAGATGGTGATTATACGAAATCTGGAAAAGTATTACCAAATTCTATTTTTAAAATAACGCCATTAGATGATCAAAGTGGAGCGGATTCTTCTAAGGGTGAAGTAAAAGTAAATATTGAATATCAAACAGTAGATGGAAAATTATATCCAATGCGTTCAGAAGGAAATGATTTTATTTTTGCTGATCCAAATCTTAGAAATGATTTATGTTCTTATATTATTACTAAAACCGATGATGGTGTAGGAACTATTAGAGATATGACAAGAGGATATTATCTAACAGTCAATGAACAAGGTGAAATTCGAAAATTAAGTGATGATGCAAGCCAAGCAACAGAATTTACATTTGTTGAAAATCCACAACTTATTGATAATACAGCATATATTGAAAGTGTCGCTACTGGTAAATTAGTAACATTTAAAAATCAAAGTGATGAAGAATATGCACCAATTTCTGTTACGGGTGATAAAGAAAATATTACAGATAATGAAAAGTTTAATGTAGGTTATGGTACAAATGGTGATGGTATTAAAGATGTTGTAGCATTTCAATCAGTAAGTAAACCAGGATATCAAATTGCCTCAGCTAAATGGATTGATGGTGCTACACCATTAGTTGGTTCTATTAACAGAAATGGTGGTTGGGAATCAATTGCTATTGAACCACTTGGTAATGGACAATTTGTTTTAAGAGATGCAGCAAAGGGGACTTATGTAAAAGTAAATGATGATAATATTTTAGAAGCAGGATGTGAAGCAACTGATGAAATTCCTGATAATGAAAGATTTATTATCCATACAAGTCAAGAATTAAGTGAAGTTTCTCACTTTACTTTTGATAAGAGTACAAGAACAAAAACAAGTATAGATTTATCATGGGATAAACCATTGAATTTATATACTGATATTGAAGTATATGCAAAAGCTTCAAATGAAGTTGTATTTAATAAAGTTACAACTATTACAAATGTCGATCATTATACTGTTAATGATTTAAAAGAAGGAACTCAATATGAATTCTATTTAAAATTTATTAGTGGTAATGGTAACTTAGAATTATCTGATAATCCGGTTTATGAAACTAAAAAAATCAAGGCTTCTACAAGAATTGGTGAAAAACCACAAACAGTAACAAATTTAAAATTACAACAATCTAATAATCAATTTACTATTAATTTTGATAAAGCAAAAAATGCGACACATTATCGTATTTTAGGAGCAACAAGTATGTTTGGTCAATATACTGAAGTTGCTACTGTTAATACAAACAGCGCTAAAGTAAATGCACTAGATTCTAAAAATAAATATAACAACTATTATAAGGTTGTAGCATTAAATAATGGTAATTTTGGAGATCTAGATTTTAGTAATGCGGAAGAAGCAGATGAATCTGAATATGTTTCTTTAGAAACTGAATTATTTGGTAGAAATACTTTTGTTTTCTCACCAAATGATGATACAACAAAAATTGATGAATTATTGAATAAATTATTTAAACAACAAAATGATTATACAAATGATGCACAATTTAAAGGAAATCAATATCAAGTTTATTTCAAAAAAGGTGATTATACAAATACATCATGTATGTATTTGGGATTCTATACAACATTAAGTGGTTTAGGAAAAGTACCAACAGATGTTAAATTAAATAATATTGCTATTCCAGCTTATCTTCCAGCAGGAGCTTTAGGTGGAAATGGCGACAATGCAACTTGTAATTTCTGGAGATCTGCTGAAAATCTAGCAGTTTATAATACAGGAAATGAACTAGGAAAAGCAGGATATGGTTCATATCGAGCAGATCAATTAAACTGGGCAGTGGCACAAGCTGCTCCACTTAGAAGAATTTATTCTGAAAGACCAATTGCTTATGATTGGAATTATGGATGGGCAAGTGGAGGATATGTTGCAGATTCATGGATTAATGCTTCATTTAATGATAATGGAAATGAATTGAGTGCAGGTACTTTCTCTGGGCAACAATTTTATACAAGAAACTCAAAATTAAAAGGAAATGCTTATGGAACTACTTTAAATAATTTCTTCCAAGGCGTAGATGCAAGTAATTTACCAAAAGCAGATGGAACAAGTGGTGAAGAATTATTAAGTGGACAAGGTGCTTCTAACTGGAATATTCCAGCAAGTGATGGAGGACAACAAGTATTCACGCATATTGATCAAACAAAAGAATTAGCAGAAAAACCATTCCTATATATGGATGATGATGGTGAATATAAAGTATTTGTTCCTTCAGTTCAAAAGAATACAAAAGGTATTAGTTGGGGAGAAGGTAAAGATAATAATGGTATGGGAGCTGGAAAATCTATTTCTTTAGATGAATTCTATGTTGCTAAACCAACAGATTCTGCAAGCGATATTAACAAAGCTTTAGATGAAGGTAAAAATATTTACTTTACTCCAGGAACATATCATGCTAAGGAAATAATTCATGTAAAAAAAGCTGATACAATTGTCTTAGGTAGTGGAATGACTTCAATTATTCCTGATAATGATGATGCAGCTATGTTAGTTGATGATGTTGACGGAGTAAGAGTTGCTGGAATTATTTTTGATGCAGGTAGTCATTCAAAATATTTATTAAAAGTAGGGAAAACAGGAAGTAAAAATGGTCATAAAGATGATCCAACAATTTTACAAGATTTATTCTTTAGAGTTGGTGGAACAACAGATACATTGACAACAGCAGATAATGCTTTAGAGATTAATAGTCATAATGTTTTATGTGATCACTTCTGGATTTGGCGTGCAGATCATGGAACTGGTGTTGCTTGGGATGGAAATGTTTCAAATCATGGATTAATTGTTAATGGTGATGATGTAACATGTTACGCTTTATTTAATGAACATTTCAACAAATATGATACATTATGGAATGGTGAAAATGGTTCAACATATTTCTATCAAAATGAAAAATGTTATGATCCTATTTCTCAAGAAAGTTGGATGTCTCATAATGGTTCGGTAAATGGTTATGCAGCTTATAAAGTAGATAATAATGTAAAAAAACATTATGCAGTTGGATTAGGTATTTATAATGTATTTATTTATACAGGTGGAACTTTAGGAGAAAATGGGCAACCAGGAACTTTAGGTGATGGTAAAACTGTTTCTATTTCAATGGATAATGCAATTGAAGTTCCTAATAATAAAGATGTATTAATTGAAAATGCTTGTATTCAAACATTTGCTAATGAAGATGGAGCTTTACAAAAATTTAATTCTATTATTAATGGTGTTGGTTCAGGTGTAAGCAGTGGTATTACAGGAGAAGGATGGTCTAGAAAATTCTTATTAAATTATAGAAATGGTACTGCTGTTGTTGGTAAAGCTAATAATAGTGATCAAAAAGGTAAATATATTGGTGTGAATACAATAGAAAATATTAAACAATTAGGAGATGATGATTTAGATTTAGATGAATTAAAAGAACTTGTTAACAATAAAAAGAATGAAAATTTATATACAGAAGATAGTTATAAAAAATATGCAGACATTTATGCTGATGCATCAAAAATTTTAACAACCGATGGATTAAAATATAGTATACAAAAAGATGTAGATGAAGCGGTGAAAAAATTAAAAGATGCACAAGCTCAATTAGAAATAAAAGTTAATAAAGATGAATTAGATAAACTTTATACAGATAAAAAAGATTTTAAAGAAGAAAGCTATACCGCTGATTCATGGAAAGTATTTAAAGATGCATTGTTAAAAGCTCAAGAAGTTCTTAATAATGAAAATGCCACTCAAGAAGAAGTCAATCAAGCTTATGGTGCCTTAAAAGAAGCTACTGATGCATTAAAAACTAAAACAACAACTCCTAGTGAAGAAGAAACTAAAGGGGATAAATTAGAAAATACAAATGGACAAGGAGATAATCAAAAAGGGCAAACAACTCAAGAAAGAAATGCAATAAATAGAAATAAGTCTAAAGTAAAAACAGGTGATAATATGAAAGTTGTACCATATGCATTATTAATGATGGCTGCAGCAGGTGGATATGTTACTGTTTGTAGAAGAAATAAGGAAAATTAAAAATGAAAAGATTTAAAAAATTGGGCGTTGCACTTTTAAGTGCAACCCTCCTCCTTATACCTTGTATGACTTCTATCAATGCACAAGATAATCCTTATGATACTTGGAAAACAACAGCTTTAAAATCTCCATCTAAAGGACAACTTGTAGCAGCTGGAGATATCAAGATTTCATGGAGTCCTTTAGAAAAAGTTCAACATTATGATATTTATTTTGATGGGAAATATGAAAAAAGTGTAGAAGCAAATATAACACAAACAACTATTTATTCAACAGCAGTAGCAAGACATACAATAAGAGTTGTTGCTGTTTTAGAAAATAATGATGAAATAAATGTAAGTGAGCGTACATTTTATATTTCAAAAAAAGGAATAGGGTTATATGAGGATGATCAAGGTATTAATTCATTAAGCTATGTACAAAATATGGGGGTTTCTTGGTATTATAACTGGGGTGAAGAAGCTTATGATAATCAAGATGAAGTAAATAGCGAGTTAGAATTTGTACCGATGATATGGAATGATGCAGGAAATGTTAGTGAACGCTTAAAATCATTAAAAGAAAAGGGGTATGATAAGGTGTTAAGTTTCAATGAACCTGATTATGATCAAGAAGCAAATATGTCGGTTGACTTAGCTTCTAGTTATAATCAAGATTTCCATTCAAGTGGATTAAGAGTTGGTTCTCCAGCAGTAAGTGAATCTACAGTTAAAAAAAATGGCTGGTTTGAAAACTATTGGAATCGGCTAGAAATAAAAGATGATTTTATTGCTGTTCATAATTATCCAGGATATGTTGGATTAGATAGTGAAGAATATACACCTAAAAAAGCAGCAAAAAGCTTTTTGAAATATATGAATGATATTTATGATTGTTATCAAAAACCTATTTGGGTAACAGAATTTGCAGTAGCAGCTTGGGATTCAAATGAATATTGGCATCCATATGATGGAAATGATGAACAACATAATAAAGCTGTTCAAGAATTTATGAAATATGTTATTAATGGTTTTGATGATATTCAAGGACTAGATGATCTTTCTTTTGTAGAAAGATATGCTTGGTTCAGTTTTGATGCTACGCAGTTACAAAGTGCATCAAGTGCTTTATTCTATAATACTAAAGATACATCAAATCAAAATCAATTAGGTGTACTTACAGATTTAGGAAATGTATATAGAAATGAATGTGGAAATCCACTTCATTATACATTACCTTATTTAGATGGAAGCAAAGATCCATCTTCTATTGAAGAAGATAGATACATAGAAGATCAATTTCATCATGATGTGATACAAGGAGATGATCAGACAAATAAACAATTATCATCAAATATAGAAAGAAAATCTGTTCAAACAGATGATCAAACATCTTATATGTTCTTTATATTAATGATGATTACATCATTAATGGGCATATTCTTATTAAAAAATAAAAATGAATATTAAAATATTTACAAATCATAATTAAAATTTTTAACACCTTCTATACAAAACATGTAAATATGAGAGGATTTAGGGATGGAATTATTAGAAAGAATAAGATTTATTACTAATAGCGACTATATTTCAGATTTAGCATGTAATCGTTATTTAACTTTCTATCAATTTCATGAAATTGAAGAAATTAATATTGATGATTATTCTTTAAAAGAATGGAACGATGCAGCAAAATATGTGAGTAATCAAAATAAAGAATTTAATAATAGTTTAGATGCTAAAAAATATATATGTTCTATATTAATGCATAAGGAGTAGCAATACTCCTTTTTTGTTACAAGAAATGTAAATTGTGACAAGGAAAATGAATAGTATTCATTTTTATTAAAATATATTTTATATTATAGGCGTAGTTAGATATATTCAGCAAAGTAATCGAAAGGTTATGACGCAAAGCTAAAGGGGCTTTAAAATGCTAGCCAGTTGCAATAGGATTTGTAAATGGCTTTTTGTATTTTAAATTAAGGGAAGGTGTAAAAGATGAAAAAAATATTTAAAAAGTTTAAAGGAATATTTTGTTTTACGATATGTTTATGTATTGCAGTCGCAACATTCCAAGTAGGTGTATTTGCCGAGGAATCAGGTGTCATTGTTAATTCAAAGTTATTACAAAATAATGATGGTACTGTTTATGGTAATGGAATACTAAGTGGTTTAGGAGATAATGGAACGCCTGAGTTAAATCAATTATGTTATAACAAAGAGACAGGAGAAAATAGAGGCTATGATAATTCTCAAGCAAATGATATCGTATGTTCTTTTGATACTGTTACATATAGGGTCAATACGACTCTTCAAAATTTAGGTAATGTTAATCATACAATTACTTATGAATTTATTATTCCAAATGATGATGAATTAGTTTTATCAACACAAACTGTAACATCGGATAAAATACCTGAACCAGTCATTGATGGTAATAATAAAATCTATACGATTTCAAAAGAATTAAATGTAAATGAGTATAATGGTGGAGCTATTGGTGTAGGATTTGGTTTACAAATTAAAAATAAACATCAAGATGATACAATTGAACCAACAATTAATGTTTATGTAGATAATGATAAAAATCATATGTCTACTGTTGATAATATGAAGCCAGTTATTGTTACAACTGCCCCAATGTACAATATCGTTTTAAAAAATAAAACTGAAACAATAAAACTTGCTGAATATGATTTTGATAGTGATCATACAGGTTATTATGATAATCCTTTATTAAAAGGAAAAGATAAAGATATTAAAGGATACAAAATTAATTATGGTGTTGCTTTAGAAGTAAGAAAACCAGGTAATGGAATGAGAGGAGTTGAATTACCTGATCCAACAAAACCATTTAAATTTGATGTTGATTTAAGTGAATTTACTGTAAATGGTATAAATGCATCTAGTGATTTTACGCCTTTATTATATAGAGTGTGTGAAAATAAAAGAGATGGCGATGCAGTAACTGATATAGCATATTCAAATAAAAATGCTTCTGGTAATGCTAATGATCGTATTTATTGTAGTAATAGTGGAAATTACGTAGTTACACAAGAGGGTACGACTTTACATTTTGAAGTTACTGGATATGATACTGATTTTAATCATTTCCCAACTGGCTATGAAAATATGCCTACTGGTTATTCAAATGGGGATATTAATTCAATTTTAGAAGGTGTTTTCTCTACACAACAATTTCAAGTAGTATATCCTAATAACAATGAAACAACATCTTTATCATCATACAATCCTGATACAACAGGAAAAACTAATATAAGTGCAACAGCTAAAGTCATCAATATGCATGCATATTCTGAAGTTGATGGTAATGTAACCACAAAAGAAACTAAAATAGATGATAATAAACAAACATCAAATTGGGATAATACAAGTCCAGGTAGTAGAAATCAAAGTATTTTTTACAGTTCTACATCAAATAAAAAAACATGGACTGATGAATATACTCCTGGAAAGAAATTTACTAACGTAGATGGGGATATTGCTGCTGTTGGAGCAACTGATTTAGGATTTACAGTAGGCTATGATCAAACGAATATTATTTCTGAAGATGGTAATATTAATAATTATCCAGTAGCTATAGATCAACTTGTTTTATTTAATAGAAATGCTTTTGATGAAGTAAAGATGAAAAATTTTTCAAGAGAAGATACTGGCTACAAATGTAAAATATCATATGGTATTTCTAATGATGGAGAAGCTTTAACTAATGAATCTATGAGAACTAAAAATTTAAGTGATTTTAAATTTTATGATAGTCTTGAAGATATGAAGGATGATTTGAAGAATAATGGTCGTAAACAAACGTGTTGTGATGTTGTTTATGTGCAATATAGAGGTTGTCCAACAAAAAAAGGTAAACCTGATGTCAATTTACTTACGCAATTTACATCAAATTTAAAGAAAAATCCAAATATAGCAGATCAAGTATACATGGTTACCGCTGTTACTAACACATGGAGTATTAGTGATATGCAAGCATATGAACAAGATGTTCGAGAATATAGAGGAAAAACAAATGGTGAAAAATTAAATTCAGAAGATTGGAAACAATGGATTTGGCATAAAACTGAACAAGGGAAAAAACCAGATGAACTATTTAAAAATATAAATCCTTCAAATGCTACACTTGACTATAGAAATGAATATACTGTTCCAACTTATGAAAATGGAGTTTATTCAGATAAAGTAACTCCAAATAATAATATTACTTTTGCTGATGGTATTTATGTTGTCCCATATACAACAAGTATCACAAAACAAGTAGCTCAAAAGAGTAATGGAGAATCAAGAAAATTTTATAATGTTTCTTCTAATGAAAGATATGTAGATTATAAAATTGATAGTAAAATGAGTTTTTGGGATAATGTAACTATTCCGGAGGGTTCTACAACAACAGTTTATTTAGAAGATACTTTACCAGATGGTCTTACTTATATACCTAATAGTGCATATTGGGGTGGAAACTATAAATCACAATTTCCTAAACAAGGTAAGGTAGAAGGTGGAAAAGCGATTGAACCTACAATAAGTACAAATGAAAATGGAAAAACTGTTTTAAAATGGAAAATTAAAAAAGTTAATTTAGTTAATGGAACTTTACCATCACTTTATTATTCATGTAAAATTGGTAATACAACAGATCTTAATCAAGATGTAAATAATAATGATGTTTTACAAAATACAATTAATATACAGACAGACGAAGATAAAAGACCGTTTACAACTTATAATAATAATGAAGTTACAACATCAATTACAGTTAATAAAAATAATGAATTTTATTTAGGTAAAACAGGTAAGTCAATATTAGAACTAGAAGATAAAGGAGATTTTAATTTATTATTAAGTAATGTAAATTCTAATGCAAGAGATGATGTTTTTGCAGTTGATACAATGCCTCAAGATGGTTATGATGGAACAATTATGAAAGGAATTTATAAATTAACAGGATTAACATTGGATAAAGCAGCTATTGGTGATGAAATAAATGATGTTGAAATTTGGTATACAAATAATGCTGAAAAATACGGAAGAAAAAAAGCAGATGAAATAAAAGCATCTGATGTTACAGAAGAAAATAGTTGGAAAAAGGCTGAAATAGTTGAAGAAAATGGAAAAGTAATAATTAAAGGTAAGGACTTGATTGGTGCATGGCCAACAGTTATTGCTTATAAAGATAAAAAATTAAAAGGAAATTGCTCTTTTAAATTAAAAATGGAATATGCTGCTATTGCTGCAGAAGGAGATCATTTACTTAATTCAATTTCTACATTACATCAAGATACTTTGCTTAGTGATGATGCATCTATAGATGTTGTTAAACGTTCATTAGAAGGAACTGTTTGGATTGATAAAGATAAAGATGGTAAATTGGAAGATGGTGAAAAAAGAGTAGAAAATGTTAAGGTGATTATTCTTAAGAAAAATGGTGATTGCTATGAATCATTTGAAGCTTATGAAGAAGTTGTACAAGATGGAGATATTTATAAAACAATTACACATCCAACAACAATTACAACAGATAAAAACGGACATTACAAATTTGAAGGTTTACCTGAAGGTGAATATACAGTTGTTTTTGAATCATCTGATCAAACAACTTTAGAAAAATATGAAGCAACAATTGCCAATCAAGGTAGTGATAAAGAAAGTTCAAAAGTTACATCTGATAATATAGTTACAAAAAGTGAAACAGATCAAAGAATTGTAACAGGATCAATTCCTAATCTAACAATGCCTTCTAAAGAAGAAATGATTAATAACGGGCAATATGAATATAACTTACCAAATCAAAACTTAGGTTTAATTGAACCAATTATTCATATTAGTGGTGAAAAAATTTGGGATGATAGTAATGATTACGATGGATTACGTCCAAATTCTATTGGAATACAAATTAAAAATGGTGATGCAGTTGTTAAAACAATTACTGTAACAAAAGATAATAATTGGAAATGGTCTGTTGATATGCCAAAATATGATAATCAAGGACAAGTAATTCAATATACAATAGATGAAGTAGATGTTGCTCATTATAATAAAACAATTAATTATGATGAAGATACAAAGAGTTATCAAATAACGAATAAACATAAGGTTGAAAAAATTACGATACCAGTTGAAAAAGTATGGAATGATAATAACAATAATGATGGTAAACGTACAAAACAAGTTATTGTTCATTTATATGCTGATGGTAAAGATACTGGAAAGACACTAACATTAAGTGATACTAATCATTGGAAAGATTCATTTGTTAATTTAGATCAATACAGCAATGGAAATAAAATTAATTATACTGTAAAAGAAGAAAAAGTGAATGGATATGAAATAGGATATACAGGTAGTCAAGATAAAGGCTATATTATTACCAATACACATGATGTTGAAACAGTAGAAGTTAAAGGAACTAAAACATGGAATGATAATCACGATCAGGATGGAAAACGTCCTGAAAATATTACTGTTAGATTATATGCTGATGGTGTAGAAATTGCCTCAAAAGTAGTTGATAAAGATTCTAATTGGACATATGATTTTGGAAAACTTTCAAAATATAAAAAAGGAAAAGAAATCAATTATACAGTAGATGAAGATGAAGTAGCAGGTTATACTACAGAAATTAATAATTATGATATTACAAATACACATAAAATCTTAAAAACAAGTGTAAATGTAACAAAAGAATGGAATGATCAAGATAATCAAGATGGTAAACGTGCTAAACAAGTTATTGTTCATTTATACGCTAATGGTAAAGATACTGGAAAAACATTAACTTTAAGTGATGATAATCAATGGATTAGTTCATTTGATGATTTAAATCAATATAAAGATGGAAAAGAAATTGTTTATACAGTTCAAGAAGATGAAGTTAAAGGATATAAAGTAGGTATTACTGGAAATCAAAAGGATGGTTATATTATTACAAATAGTCATGATGTTGAAACTGTTCATCTTAAAGGAACTAAGACTTGGATTGATAATCATGATCAAGCACATCAAAGACCTGATACTATTAGAGTACGTCTATATGCTGATGGAAAAGAAATTGCATTTCTAGATGTTTCAAAATCACAAGATTGGACATATGACTTTGGAAATCTTTCAAAATATAAAGAAGGAAAAGAAATCAATTATACAACCAGTGAAGATTATGTTAAAGGATATAATACATCTATTGATGGTATGAATATTACTAATACTTATGTACCAGTTATAACAACAGTTAAAAATGATACAACTCAACATAAGTTATCTAAAATATTAACTGGAGATAATACAAATATTGGTTTATATTTAGGAATTTGCGTTTTAGCTATTATTGGATTGTATTTATTAAAGAAACAAAAGGCATAGCCTTAAAGTGAGGATAAAGACCTCACTTTTCTTTTTATTAGGCATTATGTAACATTAAATGAAACCTGTGACAGCCTTTAGCTAATCTCTTTATTTAAGCTCTTAATGAGTGTATATTAATCATGTGATGTGTTAGACATCAACATTTAGATATTTTTATATCTTCTTCCCAAACTATATTAAAGATACTAACTCTTTAATATAGTTTTCCACTATTTAGAAAGGATTTAATGATGAACGAAAAAATAGAACTGTTAAAAAAATAAGAATTTCTGCTGATAAAAATTATATTTCAGATTTACGAAATAATATTGCTTTTACTTATGTGCAAGTAAATAAGATTCTATTTTTTTCAATAGATGATTATTCTTTAGATGAATGGAATAATGCTATCAAGTATATTAATCAAAAGGATCTTTCATTTAACACAAAAAAAGAGGCAAAAAAATATTTATATATATTCATGTTTATTAAAGCAAGATTAAATGATTTATAGAGATTACGAACATTTCGTAATTTTTTTTATTTTTTTAAAGAAAAAAGCAAAAAAAGAGACGATATATATAGTAGGAGGTATATTTTATGGAAGGTATAATTGAAAAAAGTTCATCTAATCATAAACTAGTATTAGATAACTATTGTAAGTTGATTATTTGTCATGAAGAAATATTAAGTAGAATAGTTAAATGTTTTATTGATGAAGCAAATCATTTAACTCTGAATGAAATTGAAAGATTGATCAAAGAAAAGAAATCTTTTCATCATTTAGATAAAGAAAACTTTATTCCCTATAGTGGTAAAACGAATTATGATTTCCTTTGTACGATTGATTTATCACAAAGAATCTATCTAAATGTTGAAATACAAAATGACCCCAATCCAGGTTATTCTCTGATTACACGAGGTCTTACTTATATCTCAAGAATCATGACCACACAATGGAAAAATGAATATTATGACTATGATTATAATCATATAAAGAAAGTCTATTCAATTTGGATATTACCACAATCTGCCAAAAAGAATGATGGTCATATCAATGCATATAAGATAGATGAAATAAATATCAATGGAACAACAATAGAAAGAATAGAAACCTATGACAAAGGTGTACTTATTATGATATACTTAAACAAAGAACATGATACTAATGAAAAGTATATAATTTATGATAACATACTAACACCACTTGTTGCTTTTTTAAATAATGTATTAAGTTATCAAGAAAAAAGAAAAATCATGAAAGAATATGGATTTAATGTAATAGATAAGGAGATAGAAAAGATGTGTAACTTAGGAGAAATGATTGAAAGAGAAGCAAAACAAGCAAAGAATATAGAACATTTACAAAATGTAATGCATGAGCTTCAATGTTCATTAGAAAAGGCAATGGATATTTTAAAATTAACAGATGAAGAAAGAAAAGAAATTAAAAAATATTTTCAAGCTTAACATAAAAGGATAGCAGTTTAGCTATCCTTTTTAAAAGACTACATTTTTTTATTTGTGTTTTTAATAATATAAATAGGTCGTTGTTTAGATTCAAAATAACAAGAGGAACAATATTGGCCTAAAATAGCTACAAAAACAAGTTGGATACCACTTAAAAATAAAACTAAACTTGTTAAGTAGGATAGATGATGAATAAAAATAGAGTATAAAGATATAAAACATGCTATTGATATCAATATTCCGCCAATAACTCCAGCCATTGTAATGGGTGTAGAAGAAAAAGAAAAGATACCTTTAAATGCATAAGAAAATAAACTTTTAAAACTCCATTTTGTCTTACCTGCAGGACGTTCTACATTATGAAATTCTAACCATTTAGTATTAAAACCAACAAAAGAAAACATGCCTTTCATATAACGATTATATTCTTTTAATTCTAAAATCGCATCTACCATTTGTCTTGTCATCATTCTAAAATCACCTGCTCCATCATCCATATCCATTTTCGTAAGATATTGAATCACTTTATAAAAACTATGTGATAAAAAATTTCTTAATTTATTTTCACCAATACGATCAATTCTTTTACCAGCACAACAATCATAGTCTTCATATTTTAATGCTTGATACATAGATTCTAATAAATAAGGTGGATGTTGTAGATCTGCATCCATGATGACTACATAATCACCACTCGCATTTTCTAAACCAGCATACATAGCGGCTTCTTTTCCAAAATTACGTGAAAATGAATAATAGAAACAATGTTTATTTTTATGTGCTAATAGTTTGAGTATATCTTCACTATGATCTTGACTACCATCATTAATAAAAAGAATTTCATAATCAATATTTTGAATTTTCTCTAAAGTATGTACAACTTCTTTATAGAAAAGGGGTAAAACTTCTTCTTCGTTAAAACATGGAACAATGACACTTATTTTATCCATTATAAACACCTTCTTTTTTAAAAATTTTAAACTTACATAAAACATAATTTGATAAAATAGTTACAAAATTTACTAATAACTTAGAAAACATGGGTTGTATATGCATTAAAGTAATAAAAATATATAAACAACCATTTTCAACTATTAAAGTTAAAAATCTTAACAAAACAAAAGAACTCAATTCTTTTTTGATATCATTTTGACTTTCAAATACATATTTTTTATTCGCATAATAAGCAAATATAACAGCAAAAAACCAGGAGATACTATTAGCGACTAACCAATGACAATGGATCATCAATAAAACAAAATAAACAATATAATTAACAAGTGTAGTCATAATACCTACAAAAACATAACTAATAATCTCTTTAGTATTTTCTTTCATCTTTTATTTTCCTTTCAATTAAATAATGTATAAAAACAACCATAAATCCAAAATAAGATAAAATAAAACCTAATCTATAACCATAAGGAGTAAACTTAATTTGAATTTGATGTTTTCCTTTTTTGATTTTACATCCTAAAAAAGCTTCGTTAACAACTTCACTTTTAACTTCTTGATGATCAACTAAAATTTGATATCCACGATCATAAGGAATACGTGTAATAAAATAACCATCATTACTTACATTTATTGTTCCATTTAAAATATCTTTTCCTTTATTTATAGATAGAGGATCAACTTTTATATTTTTAAGAGCATTTTTATTTAAAGAATAAGTTTGAATATTCTTTAAGTCATAGTGTCCTTTAGATAATGAAATAGATAATTGTTGAGCTGTTAATAAATAAGTAAAATGTGTATTTTGATTATAATAAGGTGAAGTACTTTTTGATAATTTATTTTTTATACCATTAATAGTAATAGAAACACTTTGTAAAGGTAGATGATTAATAACATCTCCTTCAATTACAATGATTTCATTATTTGTTTTTCTATTTAGTTGATAATTAATATGTGTTTTTTTATTATTTTTAATTTGATATTCTTTTTTTAAACCCATATCTTCTTTAATAAATTGACTTTGATAATCATTATTTCCATCTTTTACAATTGCTTGATGATATAGTGTATCTAAAGTATAAGGGTATTCCAGTTTTTGAAATTGGTTTTGACTATAAAGCTGATTTGTCGCATAAGCGATAGGTTTAACATCTTGACTTTGATAAAGCTTTAAATCATTTATTTCATCAACTTTTTGATATCCTTCAATTTTCTTTTTAGAAACAATAGAATCAACAGACATCAGTTTTAAATAAAAGAGATGATTTTGATCTATTTGGGCAACACGATTATTAATTGAAATAGGCAATTTCAATGTATCATATAAATATGAATTATATAATTTATGGTTTGTTGATGTATAACCAGAAATACGTGTTATTTGATTTTGATATGTTTGATTCATATTTTGTTTGCTTTGGTTTAAATTAACTAAAGTGTTGATTTTATTTCTTTGAATGAGTGTTTCTGCTTCTTTATTTGAATAGTTTTGATATTGTTTTGTTGATATAAAACTTGTTGTTGGATTATTAAAATAAACAACAAGTAAAGGAATCAATAAATAGATAAAAACTATTTGTTGATGGTGCTTATAAAAATAAAGAATGATTAAGCTGACGATTAAATCAATACATACAAGATAAGGTTGAGTGATAAAAAATAATGGTAAAATAATTAAAATAAGCATAGAATAATTGATTCTAAAAGTGAAATCTTCTAAAACTAAACCTGCTTGTAAAATAATGAGAGGTATAAATACAATGAGTATTTTACTTCTAGCATATAAAAAACCATTCATTATAAAACAAATTAAAGGACAAAACATAGAAATTATAATAATTAATGATAGTAAACGTGTTTTCTTTTTATATAGACCACATACAATTAAAATCCAAATAAGATATGTAAATCCACAACCATAGTTGTTATAAAGTAAACCTTTTAAAGAAAAGGTAGGCATTAATAAATCTAATAGATGTGTTGAACTTACACTTTTACTACCATCAACAATAACATATAAAGTAGGAATTGTATAAATAGCAGTTAGTAATACAATACCTACATAAGCTATTAATAAATGAAATAAAGGTTTCTTATATTCTTTATGATTGGCACATTGCATAACGAAATAAATAAAACAAACAATAAAACAAGCAATACAATAAAAATAACTATGTAAAACAATACAACTTCCCCAAATAATAATGCCTGTAAAATGATGATTAATAAAATAATGATCAATACTTCTTAACATCAAAAATAAAAAAGGCATATAATTCACAAACATGACTTGTTTGTGAAATTGAAAAAAGATAGAAGATAATAAAACAAATAAACTTAATAAAAAACATAAATCATTTCTTTTTAAATGTCTTTTTAGGAAAAAATAACAAGTTAAATTTGTTAGAATTAAAAGAAATACTTGATAACCAATAAAAAGATCAATCATCTTAACATTGATAAATAGTGCTCCTAATAAAACATCAAATCTTAAAGAACCATAATAAGAAAAATAATAAATATTAACTCCTGACATTAAATGAGAAAGATAAGTAGGAAAAATAGTTCCTTCTTCTCTTATCGCATGTCTTAATGCATCAGCAATTGTAATATGTTGATTAAACCAATCAACTTTATTTCCAAATAATAAGTTTTGACTTGTGATAATAAATAAAAATAACAAGGGAATCATTATTAAAAGGAATATATATAAATAATCTTTTCTTTTCATCTTTTTTTACCTCAAAAAGAATTGTATCAATGAATTCTTAATAATCGCCTTAATTAATTCTAAAGAAATCCTAAACAACTTTATAAATTGTGGTTATTCTTTTTAGAAAGTCTTAAGAATTCTTATGAATTGTTATTAAGAAAGAAGTGATAAGGTATAAGAGGTGATAGAAATGAAGAGAATATTAATTTGTATATTAGTTGTTTTAGGATGTTTTTTTATAGATCATGAATCTTGTAGACATCAAAATGAAATAGATCAAATCGATTTAAATGATTGTCAAAAGTTAATGATTGTTGCTCATCCTGATGATGAAACGATATGGGGTGGTAATCATTTATTAAAAGGACACTATTTAGTTGTTTGTTTAACGAATGGAAATAATCCAACGAGAAGAAAAGAATTTATGAAAATAATGAAAAAAACACATAATCAAGGTTTAATCTTTGATTATCCTGATAAGACAAATGGTAAAAGAGATTCATGGGTGCATGTAAAAGGAAGTATAGAAAAGGATGTTGCTTATTTGAGTCATAAAAAGAAGTGGAAATGTGTTGTAAGTCATAATCCTTTAGGAGAGTATGGACATATACATCACCGTTTAACTTCACAGATAGTCAGTATAAAGTGTTCTCAACAAAATTTATATTATTTTGGTAAGTATTATAAAAAAAATCATGTACCTGAAAATTTAAAGAAAATAAATCAATATGATGCTAAAATGAAATTAATCAATAATTATACATCACAAAAGAAAGTAATGAGACATTTAAATCATATGATGAAATATGAAAATTGGGTAAAGGCTAAGGATTGGAGAAGTTTATGAATGAAAAGATAATGGTAGTAGATGATCATGATGATATTAGAGAAGTGATACACGTTTTACTTACAAACGAAGGATATCAAATTATAGAAGCTAAAAATGGAAAAGAGGCTTTAGAATTATTAGATGATTCTATTGATTTAATTATTTTAGATGTGATGATGCCAGAGATGAATGGATATCAGGTTTGTTTATTAATGAGAGAAAAGACAAATGCTCCTATTTTATTTTTAACAGCTAAAGGGCAAGAAAGTGATAAGACATTAGGGTTTTCTAGTGGAGGAGATGATTATTTAACTAAGCCTTTTTCTTATAATGAATTAAATGTAAGGGTAAAAGCTTTACTTAGAAGATATCATGTATATCAAGGTAAAAAAGAGGAAGCAAAAGCAATTATTAGATTAAATGATTTAGAAATTGATCAAGAACATAAAGAAGTCTATTTAAATAAAAATAAGTTATCTTTAACAGATATAGAGTATGAGATATTAGATTATTTAGTTTTAAATCGTAAACAAGTTATTTCAGCAAGTCAGTTGTTTGAAACTATTTGGCATGAAAACTATTATTATGGGGCTAATAATACAATTATGGTACATATACGTAATTTAAGAAAGAAGATTGAAGAAGATCCTCAAAATCCTCGAATTATAAAAACTGTCTGGGGAAAGGGGTATTATATTGATTAAAAAGAACTTGAATTTATCAATGAAAATTGTTTTACTACTTCTTTCTTCAGCTATGCTTGCTGTTTTGTGTTATGCAGCTTTTCGAGAAAATGTGACAGAATTTTATGATTATATTGATTCTATAGAAAAACCCTTTAATGAGGATAAATTTTTTAAAAGATTTGAACAAGAAGCACAAGAAATCAATCTTTATTCTAAAAATAAAGAAGATAAAAAAGCATTAAAAAAATTATTAAAAAAACATGATATTTATACCAATGTTTATATTTATGATGATGCAGAAGATAATTTTCTAGGAGGAGATTTTGGTAAAGTATTGGATGAACCTGTAGGAATTACACCGTTATATAGTTTACAAAATGATTTTGAACAGTATTCTTTTAATAGATTGATAAGTGGATCAGTGAAATTTAAAGATGGCGAGGGAATTGTTTATGTTAGTTCTATGCATTTATTAAAGTATGTAAAATACTATTTTTATGTTGCTTTGTTTGTTAGTTTACTTATTTTCTTTTTACCAACTTTTATTTTTATTAAAAGAAAAGTTAAATATATTAATATTTTAAAACAAGAAGTATTAAATATGTCACAAGGGGATTTGAGTCATGCTATGACGATTATGAGCCATGATGAATTAGCTATTTTAGCTCAAGAGATGGATACTTTAAGAATAACATTAGCTTCTAATTATCAAAATGAAGCAAGGATAAAAGAATCGCATCAAGAAATGATTACTTGTTTATCACATGATTTGCGAACACCTTTAACCGCTTTAAGAGGCTATTTAGATATTTTATGTTTACATTGTTATAAAGATGAAAAACAAATGGATCATTATTTAAATAGTTGTATTGAAAAGACTGAACAAATTAAAGATTTATCTAATAAGACATTTGAATATTCTTTGGTTTATAATGATGATTTAATTCCAAGTTTAGAAACAATAAGTAGTGAATCATTTATTCAATATATTGAAGAACATTTAGAGTATTTAGAATTAGAAGGGTTTAAGATTGAAAAAGAGATAACAATTTCATCAGTACAATTACAATTAGATTTATCAATGATGAAAAGAATGATGGATAATATATGTTCTAATATCCAAAAATATGCAAGAAAAGAGCAACCCATTTATTTACAAATAAGTATTGAAAAAGGAAATTTAAAAATAGTTTTTGAAAATGAAAAGAAAGAAATAAATCATGAAGTTGAAAGTAATAAGATTGGATTAAAAAGTGTTAAAAAGATTATAGAAATACATCAAGGACAATGCTTCATTCAAGATTTAATGGATTCATTTATTTTAATTATTACATTTCCATGTCATTTATAAAAAAAGATTTCAAATATTATGCATATAATATAAGAAATCTTTTTTCTTTATTCTTCTATTTCTGGTTTAATCATTTTCATTTGTTTCATGATTTTACGAATATGATATAAGCTTTCAGCAATGTTTAAACCATGATCACCAATTCTTTCAAAATCAGTTAAAATCTTAGTATAAATAATACTATTTTCAGTCGAACATTTCTTTTCTTTTAAACGAATTAATTGATTAACAGTGAATTGATGTTGAGTTTTATCAATATTATCTTCCATGATATCTACTTTATCGACAATATTTTTAAATTCATCATAATCTAAAATAATTAATTCATCTAAAATATTATTACATAAACTTTCCATAATACTTATTTCTTTTAAAGCATCTTGAGAAAAATGCGTTTCATCTTCAGCTAATTTTTGTGCTCTTGAAGCAATATTAATAGCATGATCACCGATTCTTTCTAAATCAGAAGATAGTTTTAAAAATAATACAATTGTTTGAGAACCTTCTGTAGGAAACTCATTTGAAATAACTTCTGTAGTAAAATCAATAATTTGTTGATTTAAATAATTAATATATTCTTCATCCTTTAATAAACGTTCATATTTTTCTTGATCAAAATGATCTAATAACTCAAATGCACGTTTAACATTATGATTAGCTACATTTAACATATGTTGAGTTTCATTAAATAATTGAGTATTTGCAATAGCACTTGTTCCAATATGATAATCATTATTAAAAATACTAAAATCTAAATATTTAAGTGACATATGTTGATGATCTTCTGGATCATCAGGTAAAATCATCTTAGCAAGATCAACTAATTTTGTTCCAATTGGAAGTAATAATAATGTTGTAGCAACATTAAATATTGTATGTACATTAGCTATTTGAGCAGCAACATTATTTGGTGTTATACTTTCAACCAAATGAGCAAAAGGAAATAACATACTAATACTTACAAATATAACAGTTCCAATAATATTAAAAGTTAAATGAATAATAGTTGTTCTTTTAGCATTTTTACTTGTCCCAATAGAAGCTAAAACAGAAGTAATACAAGTTCCAATATTTTGACCAAATAAAACATAAATAGATGATGATAAAGTCATAACGCCACTTTTAGCTAAAGCTTGTAAAATACCTACAGAAGCAGAAGAACTTTGAATAAGTGCAGTAAATAACGCTCCTACTAAAATACCAATAAATGGATTTTGAAATTTAGAAATTAATCCTACAAACTCTGGCATAGTACGAAGCGGAACCATAGCGTTAGACATAGTTTCCATTCCTATAAATAAAATACCTAAACCACCAATAACACTTCCAAAAGCATCTAATTTTTTACTTTTAAAGAAGACAATCATTGCTACACCAATAAAAGCAATTAAAGGTGCAATTGCTGTAATATCAATTGCAATCAATTGACCAGTAATGGTTGTTCCAATATTAGCACCCATAATTACCCACACAGCACTTGTTAAAGACATTAACCCAGAATTAACAAAACCTACAACCATTACTGTAGTTGCTGATGAAGATTGAATAATAGCAGTTACTAAAGCACCTACTAAAACGCCTAAAATACGATTCGATGTTAATTTTTCTAGAATCGTTTTCATTTTATTTCCAGCAGCTAGCTCTAATCCATTAGACATCATATTCATTCCATAAAGGAAAAGCGCTAAACCACCTAACATAGAAAAAATATTTGTTAGTTTCATATATAATCCCTCACAATCCGTTAGTAGATTAACACTTTCTTAAGGTAATGTATATAAACTTAACATATTCTTAACAAAAAAAGCTCCTAAGAGCTTTTACCAAATTCCTAATATATGTTGCATAAATAAACTCATACAGGTAATACTGATCCAACAAATAAATCCTAATAATATAGGTTTTCCACCTTTTTTAATTAATTGAATAACATTTGTATTCAGTCCTATAGCTACCATTGCTAGAACAATAAAAAATTTACTTAATTCTTTAAATGGTGTAAAGAAATTAGCAGATACACCCATATGAATGGATATTGTTGTAATAAGTGAAGCTAAAACAAAATAAATAATAAAGAAAGGAAAAACTTTCTTTAAATTAACCTTTTGACCATCTTTATTCTTTCTTAACTTAAAAAAAGATAAAACTAAAGTAATAGGAATAATAGCCAGTGTTCTTGTAAGTTTTACAGTAACAGCTTTATCTAAAGTAGCACTTTGTAGATGGTACATTGAATCCCATGTAGAAGCTGCAGCAGTAACTGAAGATGTATCATTAATGGCTGTTCCAGCAAAAATACCAAATGCTTCACCACTCTTTGTAGAAAAACCAAGAACTGTTCCAAAAGTAGGAAACAATAATGCAGCAATCATATTAAATAAAAAGATAACAGAAATACTTTGAGCTACTTCTTCATCGCTCGCTTCAATCACGGGTGCTGTTGCTGCAATGGCTGAACCACCACAAATCGAAGATCCTACACCAATAAGTGTGGATATCTTACTTGGTATCTTCATTGCTTTATGTAATACATAAGAAACAATAAGTGATGTAGAAATCGTTGCTAGAATGATAGGTAATGATTGTTTACCTGTTTGTAATACAACAGATAGGTTCATTCCAAATCCTAACAAGATAACCGCATACTGTAAGATTTTTTTGGATGTAAAAGTGATGCCTGATTGTAATTCTTTTTTATCTTTAATAAATAAAGTAATGATCATTCCAAGAATAATTCCAAAGACAGGACCACCTACAATAGGAAACTTCTTTCCTAAAAACCAACAAGGAATCGCAATAATCAAACATAATAACATTCCTTTATAATTCTTTTTAAAATTCATAAACTCTCTCCCTTTTAAACAAAAGTAGTTTATCATACTTTTATTTAAATTAGAATTAAGAATTGTTAAGAATAATTTTTTCTCATTCCTTTGTCATTCAAAGTAGATTCATGTATCATTATTAAATGAGGGATGAATATGAATAGTGAAATAGTAATTTTAATGCCAGTTTATAATCCTAGGGAGGAAATTATAAACTATATCAAAGAATTGAAAAAAGAAAGATATTCTATTGTTGTTGTAAATGATGGTTCTGATGAAAAATATCATTCTATTTTTGAAAGTCTTGTTGATGATTGTACAATTATTAACTATCCTGTTTCTAAAGGAAAAGGAAATGCTATTAAAAAGGGTTTAAATTTTATTAAGGAAAATAATCAAGATAGAAAAGGTATTCTTATTTTAGAAGAAGATTATCCAATAGATAAAATGACTCAATTAAATGAATTATTTAAACAAGAAAAAATCTTTTTTATTCATACAAAAGGTAAAAGAATATTTTCAAAGATATTTTCTATGATTTATCATCAAGAATTTAAAAATGTTGATAGTAGAATTATTGGTTTTTCTATGAAATATTTAGATCAAATGTTGAAAGTAGATGAAAATTGTTATGAAGTACAAGTATTGATTGATTGTGTTCAAAAAGAAATAACAGTTAAGGAAATAGTTGTTGATCAAAATAAAGAATGTTTTCATCTAAAAAATAATAATCGTAACATCCTTTACGTTATCTTCTTACATCTATTCCGTTTTATTTCATCTTCAGTAATTAGTTCTGTCATAGATGTATTACTTGCTTGGCTTTTATTAGATGTATTAAAAATATGGATGACAAGTGATTTTTGGCGTATTGCTATTGCTAGTCTTGTAGCCCGTGTTATTTCAACTGTTGAAAATTACATTTACAATAAAAAGATTGTTTTTAAAGAAAGAACTGAAACTAAACAAACGGCAATTAGATTTTTGATTTTAACAGTAGTCATTACAATTTTGTCTACACTTTTTGTTTATGTTTTTTCTACATTAGGTATTATGTCTGAAAAGCTTGCTAAACCTGTAGGTGATTTATTATTATTTTTATTAAGTTATAATGTACAAATGAAGTGGGTTTTTTCTAAAGAATAAAGAAGAATATATGGATGTTCTTCTTTTTTTTTGAATAAAAAGCACTGATAAAATCAAGATAAAATGAAAAAATAAATAAATTTGAACTTCAAAGTATTTACATTTTGCTTTCTTCGTGTATAATACAAATCGTATTCAAGGAGGAAAGTAAAATGGATTTTGAAAAAGTAAAAGAGATCATTGTTGATTCATTAAGTTGTGATGAAAGTCAAGTTACAATGGAAGCAAATTTAAAAGATGATTTAGAAGCTGATTCTTTAGATGCTGTTGAATTAATTATGCAAATTGAAGAAGAATTTGAAGTAGAAATTCCAGATGAAGTTGCTTCTAACATGAAAACTGTTAAAGATATCGTAGATTATATTGAAGCAAACAAATAGTAAAGAGGTGTCGCTGAGGCGACTATATATTTTATAATAAGCTTTGAATTTCAAAGCTTATTATTTTACTATATACTTTGAACTTCAAATAAAGGAGAATGCTATGAAATTAGATTTTATTAAACAAATTATGAGTGAGTTTGATCAATCAAATGTCACTAAAATGAAAGTAGAAATAGATGATTTAAAAATAGAATTAGAAAAAGAAAGTGAAAAAGTTGAATATGTAAAACCATTAGAAAAAGAAAATAAAATGGTTGCAGAAGTAAACACTAAAGAGCCTACAGGTACGCCTGTAAAATCACCAATTGTAGGTGTTTTCTATGGTGCAAGTTCACCTGAAAGTGATCCGTATGTTACTGTTGGAAAGACAGTTAAAAAAGGAGATATTGTTTGTATTATTGAAGCAATGAAGGTGATGAATGAAATTAAGGCACCATGTGATGGAACGGTTACATCAATTCTTGTAGAAAATGAAGCGCTTGTAGAATATGATCAAGCTTTAATGGTTATTGAAGAAAATGTTTAAAAAGATATTGATTGCTAATCGCGGTGAAATAGCCGTTAGAATTATTCGTTGTTGTAAAGAAATGGGAATTGAAGCCGTTGCTGTTTATTCTTCAGCAGATGCCACTTCTTTACATGTTCAATTAGCAGATGAAGCTTACTGTATTGGACCTGCTAAAAGTAGTGATAGTTATTTAAATATGGAAAATATTTTATCAGTAGCTACTTTATCAGGGTGTGATGCAATTCATCCTGGATTTGGTTATTTATCTGAAAATTCGACGTTTGCCAGACTTGTTGAAAAATGTGGTATGACTTTTATTGGTCCAAGTGGCGATGTGATTGATCAAATGGGGAATAAAAGCGTTGCTCGACAAATGATGATCGAAGCAGGAGTTCCAGTTGTTCCTGGAAGTGATGGCAGTATTGAATCTGTCAGTCAAGGAAAAGAAATTGCTAGAAAGATTGGTTATCCAGTTTTAATTAAAGCTTCTGCCGGTGGTGGTGGAAGAGGTATGAGAAAATGTTTTAAGGAAGAAGATTTTGAAAATGCTTATTTAACAGCTAAAGCAGAGGCAAAGGCTTGTTTTGGTGATGATGATATGTATATGGAAAAATTGATTTTAAATCCTAAACATATTGAATTTCAAATTTTAGCTGATCATTTTGGTAATGTTATTCATTTAGGAGAAAGAGATTGTTCAATTCAAAGAAGAAACCAAAAGATGATGGAAGAATCTCCAAGTAAAGCTTTAAGTCAAGAGCTTCGAGAAAAGATGGGAAATGATGCTATCAAAGCAGCTAAAAAAGTAGGATATGTTAATGCAGGAACGATTGAATTTGTTTTAGCACCGGATGGAAAATATTATTTTATTGAGATGAATACGCGTATTCAAGTTGAGCATCCAGTAACAGAGATGGTAACGGGGGTTGATTTGGTTCGTGAACAAATTAGAATAGCTGCACATTTAAAATTGAATTATAAACAAAGTGATATTGAATTAAAGGGACATGCCCTTGAATGTCGAATCAATGCTGAAAATCCTCAAGAAGGTTTTAGACCTTCACCAGGGATTGTTAGTAGTTTACATATTCCAGGAGGTTTTGGGGTACGTATTGATACAACTTTATATCAAGGTTATCAAGTGTCTTCTCATTATGATTCAATGATTGCTAAGGTAATCGTTCATGGAAGAAATCGTATTGAAGCAATTCGTAAAATGCGTAGGGTCTTAAGTGAATTAGTGATTGATGGTATTGATACGAATCAAGAATTACAGTATTTGATTTTACATGAAAGTGATTATGTCAAAGGAAATTTTGATACAAGTTTTATTGAAAAACATTTAGATGAGTTGGTGAATGAAAGATGATGGAACAGTTATTTAAGGAAAGAAAAGAAAAACTTCATTTATTTAAGTCATTAAGAAAAAAAAGAGAAAATGAAAGAAAAGAAGTTCCTGAAGGACTTTATACAAAATGTCCAAAGTGTAAAGAATTGATTCTTACAAGTAAACTTAAAAAAAATATGTCAGTTTGTCCTCATTGTGGAAATCATTTAAAGATCACTGCTTATGAAAGATTAGAAATGATTTATGATCAAGGAAAATATAAAGAACTCTATAAAAGTACACAAAGAGTAAATCCTTTAGAATTTCCCGGATACGATGAAAAATTAGAATTTCTACAACAAAAAACAGGTTTAAATGAAGCTGTTGTTGTAGCAAGTGGAAAAATAAATGGGACAAAGGTGATTACTTGTGTGATGGATTCACGTTTTTTAATGGGTAGTATGTCTTCTATTGTAGGTGATAAAATCACGAAAGCTATTGAACATGCAACCAAAAGAAAGTATCCACTCATTATTTTTACAGCTTCAGGAGGCGCTAGAATGCAAGAAGGAATTTATTCCTTAATGCAAATGACAAAAACCTCCGCCGCTCTTGCTAGACATCATCAAGCAGGTTTACTTTATATTTCCTATATTACCCATCCAACAACAGGAGGAGTAACAGCTTCATTTGCAAGCTTAGGAGATATTATTATTGGTGAACCTCAAGCATTGATTGGATTTGCAGGAAGACGTGTCATTGAAAGTACGCTTAAACAAAAATTACCGGAAAACTTTCAAACAACGGAATTTATGGAAGAACAAGGATTTGTTGATTTAATTGTGAAACGTCAAGAAATGCGTTCAACACTTATTAGAATTTTAAAAATGCATGGTAAGGGGGCATAAAGATGTCTTTAAGTCAAGTAGAAAAAGAAATTGAAAAGTTACAAAAAGAACTTCTTGATTGCAATCAAGAAAGAAAAAAAGAAATCGAAAGTCAAATCAAAAAACAAGAAGAATATTATCAACATCTTTCACCTTATGATCATGTTTATCTTGCTAGAAAAAGTACACGACCAAATATTAAAGATTATATCAATCATCTCTTTGATGATTTTATTGAATTACATGGAGATCGTTTAGCAAAAGATGATGGTTCAATTGTTGGAGGCATTGGGTTATTTAATCAACAACCTGTAACAATTATCGGTCATTTAAAAGGAAAAACTTTAGAAGATAATTTAAAATGTAATTTTGGAATGTCTTCACCAGAAGGCTATCGAAAGGCAATGCGCTTAATGAAACAGGCAGAAAAATTTAAACGTCCTATTATTGCTTTTGTCGATACTCCAGGAGCTTATCCAGGAATGGAAGCAGAAATGCATGGAATTGGAGAAGCAATTGCTCGAAATCTTTTAGAAATGTCTCTTTTAAAAGTTCCTATTATTACTATTGTTATTGGTGAGGGAGGTTCTGGAGGAGCTTTGGCTTTAAGTGTGAGTGATCGCTTAGTCATGTTAGAAAATAGTGTTTATTCGATTTTATCTCCTGAAGGATTTGCTTCTATTTTATGGAAAGATCAAGAAGGAAAGCGCGTTGCAGAGGCTGCAAGCTTAATGAAATTAACAGCTAAGGATCTTTATGAGCGTCATATTATTGATCATATCATAGATGAAGATTTAAAAGGGGCTACTGTTGAAAGTTATAAAGTTTATCGACAAATAAAAGAATATTTAAATACAAATCTTAAAGAATTACAAAAGTTATCAACATCTCAATTGATTAATAAACGTTATGAAAAATATAGAAAGATAGGACAAGTATTTTAAAGGAGAAAAAGATGAATGGAATTGAAATTGTTTCTACAGGTTATGCCAAAATTGAAAAGACTTTAGATAATCAACAACTTGAACAAATGGTAGAAACATCTAATGAGTGGATTGTTTCACGAACGGGTATTTTAAAAAGACATCTTTCAGATAAATCAAGTGCCTTTCTAGCTATTGAAGCTGCTAAAAAAGCAACTCAAAATCAAGATTTAAGTCAACTTGCTTTAATTATTGTAGCTACGATGACACCAGAAAATAATACGCCAAGTAATGCCTGTCTTGTACAAAAAGCTTTAGGTTTAAATCATCAATCAATGATGTGTTTTGATATTAATGTTGCTTGTAGTGGTTATGTTTATGCTTTAAAAGTTGCTCAAAGCTTGTTAGAAGAAAATCAATATGGACTTGTTATTGGAAGTGAACAATTAAGCTCTATTGTAGATTATCAAGATCGTAATACGTGTATTTTATTTGGAGATGGTGCAGCCGCTACGCTGATTAAAAAAAGTCAAAAGCTTTTTTTTAGTTATTTAGATAGTGATGGAAATGAAGAAGTACTATTTTCTAAAAGAAATGATTATTTAAAAATGAAAGGTCAAGATGTTTTTAAATTTGCTATTAAAGCAATTCCTTTAAGTATTGATCATGTCTTAAACCAAGCAAAGATGACATTAAATGATATTGATTATGTAATTTGTCATCAAGCAAATGAAAGAATTATTAAACATGTTTATAAAAAATATCAATGTTCAAGTGAAAAGTTTTATATGAACTTACAAGAATATGGAAACACCTCAGCAGCGAGTATTCCGTTAGCTTTAGCGAAGATGAATGAACAAGGGTTACTTCAAAAAGGAATGAAAATCATTCTCGTTGGCTTTGGTGGAGGACTTACTTGGGGTGCAATTTTAATGGAATGGTAAGGAGAACAAAATGAAATTAAATGAGTTATTAAATATTAAATATCCTATTATTCAAGGAGGAATGGCCAATATTGCTACCGGTGCCTTTGCTGCGAGTGTTTCTAATGCAGGAGGTTTGGGTTTGATTGGAGCTGGAGGAATGAATGCTAAAATGTTAAAAGCAGAAATTCAAGCATGTAAAAAATTAACAAATCAACCTTTTGGTGTCAATATTATGTTACTCAATCCAGATGCCAAAGAAATGGCACAAATCGTTATTGATGAACATGTCCCAGTTGTGACAACTGGTGCTGGAAATCCAGGTGTATATATAAAAATGTGGAAAGAAGCAGGAATTAAAATTTTACCTGTTGTTCCTAGTGTGGCTCTTGCTAAAAGATTAGAACGTGCAGGCGTGGATGGTTTAATTGTTGAGGGTTGTGAAGCAGGGGGACATATTGGTGAGGCAACGACTATGGCGCTTGTTCCTCAAGTTGTAAGTAATGTTTCTATTCCTGTTATTGCTGCAGGAGGAATTGCCAGTGGCAAGCAAATGTTAGCGGCTTATGCTTTAGGTGCTTGTGGTGTACAAATTGGAACAGTTTTACTCGCAAGTAAAGAATGTCCAATTCATGAAAATTATAAACAAGCGATTTTAAAAGCGAAAGATACTTCGACAACTGTTACAGGAAGAATTAATGGAACACCAGTAAGAATCTTAAAAAATAAAATGGCAAAAGCTTATATTCAAAAAGAAAAAGCTGGAGCAGATATGATGGAACTTGAAAAATATACTTTAGGTTCATTAAAAAAAGCTGTTTTTGAGGGAAATGTTGATGAAGGTTCTTTGATGGCAGGACAAGTTGCAGGAATGATTCATGAAATTAAACCCGTTAAACAAATTTTAGAAGAAATGATGAGTGAGTTACAAGAAACTTATTCAAATTTGGAGATTTAAAATGTTAGAAATCAATCAAAAAAGCCTAACTGTCCCTTTAATTCAAGGAGGAATGGGTGTTGGTGTTTCTCTAGGAAATTTGGCAGGACATGTTGCTAAGTGTGGGGCGATGGGAGTTATTTCTACAGCGCATCCAGGATACAAGGAAGATGATTTTGAAAGTAATCATCGTCAAGCAAATATTCGTGCTTTAAAAAAAGAAATTTTAAAAGCACAAAAGCTTTCTCAAGGAAAAGGTTTAGTAGCCATCAATGCGATGGTTGCTTTAAAAGATTATGAGGAATTGATCAATGCAGCATTAGAGAGTAAAGTTGATGCTATTATTTCAGGAGCTGGGCTTCCTTTACGTTTACCAGAATTGGTAAAAGATCATGATGTTTTAATTGCTCCAATTGTTTCAAGTGGTAAAGCCTGTAAGGTAATCATAAAACATTGGCTCAAAAAATATCAACGTACACCAGATTTTATTGTTATTGAAGGAAGTCAAGCAGGAGGACATTTAGGATTTAAAAAAGAAGACTTAGAAAATCAAACATGCCAAAGTTTAGAAGAAATTTTTAAAGATGTTGAAGAAATTGTAGAAAATAATAAATTGAACATTCCTATTTTTGTAGCAGGAGGAATCAGTCAAAGAAGTGATGTTAAGCATTTCTTTGATCTAGGTGTCGATGGTATTCAAGTAGCAACACGCTTTATTACAACGTATGAATGTGATGCTTCTATCAAATATAAAGAAGCCTTCTTAAAAGCTATAAAGGAAGATATTGGTTTTGTTTCTTCTCCTGTTGGAATGCCAGGAAGAGCAATGCAAAATAGTTTTGTTAAAAAAACCAAGAAAGAAAAAATACCTGTTAAAAAATGTTATCAATGTTTAATTCCTTGTGATGTTAAAAATACACCTTATTGTATTTCAAGAGCTTTAATAGAAGCTGTTAAAGGAAATTTAGAAGATGGTCTTATTTTTACAGGAGCTCATGGTTATAGGCAAGATCATTTGATACATGTTGATGAAGTGATTCGTGAATTAATGGAGGATGACAAATGAAATTAGGAATTATTTATGCTGGTCAAGGAAGTCAAGTTGTGGGAATGGGAAAATCATTTTATCCTCGTGAAATCTTTGATCAAAATGAAGATTTAAAGGAATTATGTTTTAATGGACCACTTGAAAAACTATCTTATACACCATATACCCAACCATGTATGGTGATGGTTGCAACAATCATTACAGATTTATTAAAGGAACAAGGGATTGTTCCTGACTATACAGCTGGTCTTTCTTTAGGGGAATATTCAGCATTATATTGTGCAGGTGTTGTTGAAAGGAAACAAGTTATTGATCTTGCACGCTTTAGAGGAAAAGTCATGCAAGAAGCAGTATCAGGAATTGAAAGTGAAATGATTGCTGTTTTAGGAATGAAGGAAGAACTTTTACAAGATTTATGTCATCAAGCAAGTTCATTAGGAATTGTTTCTATTTCTAATTATAATTGTCCTGGTCAACTTGTTGTTGCTGGTGAAAAGAAGGCTGTGGAAAATGTCAAAGAATTAGCTTTAGAAAATAAAGCAAGAAGAGTGATTTCTTTAAATACGAGAGGACCTTTTCATACGTCTTTATTAAAAGAAGCGTCACTTGCTTTAAAAGAAAGATTTAAAAAAGAAACTTTTCATGAAATGAAAATACCTGTTATTTTTAATACTTTAGGTCATGAAATCGAAGATCAATCAATACCAGAAATTTTAGAAAAACAAGTGATGTCACCTGTTTACTTTGAAAAAAGTATTCGCTATATGATAAATCAAGGTGTTGATACGATCATTGAAGTAGGACCAGGAAAGGTATTAAGTGGTTTTGTTAGAAAGATAGATCGAAGTATTCAGCTTTATCAAATAGAAGATATGGAATCATTGAAAAAAACAGTGAAAGCTTTGAAGGGAGAATAAAATGAGATTAGAAAATAAAATTGCTCTTGTTACAGGTGGAGGACAAGGTATTGGTAAAGAAATTGCTAAAACATTAGCTTTAAATGGTGCTTTTGTTTTAATTAATTATATAGATTTAGGGAATAATCAAGAAATTGCTCAAATGACAAAAAATGAAATTGAAAGTCTTGGAGGAAAATGTGAAATCTTACCTGCAAACGTAGCAAGTTATGATGAAACATTAGAGATGTTTAAAACAATTAAAAATGAATATGGAAGATTGGATATTTTAATTAATAATGCAGGAATTACAAAAGATGGCTTAATGTTACGCATGAAAGAAAATGATTTTGATACAGTTATTGATGTCAATTTAAAAGGAACATGGAATTGTATGAAACATGCGACAAAATTAATGATGAAACAAAAATATGGACGTATTGTTTCCATGTCATCTGTTGTAGGTGTTATGGGAAATGCAGGACAAGTCAATTATGCTGCTAGTAAATCAGGAATTATTGGAATGACAATGTCTCTTGCTAGAGAAGTTGGAAGTCGTGGTATTACTGTTAATGCAGTAGCACCAGGTTTTATTCAAACAGCAATGACAGATGTTTTAAGTGATGAAATTAAAGAACAAATGAAAAGTCAAATTCCTTTAGGAACATTTGGAAGTGTTCAAGATATTGCAAATGCAGTTGTTTTTCTAGCAAGTGATGAAGCAAAGTACATTACTGGACAAACATTGCATGTTGATGGTGGCATGGCTATGTAAAGGAGAAGCATATGAAAAGAAGAGTTGTCGTAACAGGAATAGGTGCTTTAACACCTATTGGAAATAATGTAAATGATACATGGAAGGGTATTTTAAATCATCAATGTGGGATTGATTTGATTCAATCATTTGATACTTCAAATATGAAAGTAAAAGTAGCAGGTGAATTAAAGAACTTTGAAGCTACTGAATACTTAGATAAAAAAGATGTTCGTAAAATGGATAAATTTATTCAATATGGACTGATTGCAGCTAAAGAAGCTATTAAAGATTCTAAATTAGAGATAGATTCTATAAATCATGATCGTTTTGGGGTAGTAGTATCAAGTGGTATTGGAGGATTAGGATCTATTGAAGAAAATCATCAACGTGGTTTAAAGAAAGGATTTGATCGTGTTTCTCCATACTTTATTCCTATGACCATTGTTAATTTAGCAGCTGGTCAAATTGCCATTGCCTTTAAAGCACAAGGACTTGCTACATGTCCTGTAACAGCTTGTGCGGGAGGAACAAATGCTATTGGTGATGCCTTTAGAAATATTCGTGATGGTTATTTAGATGTAACCATTGCTGGAGGTTGTGAAGCAAGCATTACACCTCTTGGTATTGGTGGTTTTACATCAATGAAAGCTTTAAGTGAATCACATGATCCCAAACGTGCCTCCATTCCTTTTGATAAAGAAAGAAATGGTTTTGTCATGGGTGAAGGAGCAGGAATGCTTGTTTTAGAAGAACTTGAACATGCTAAAGCAAGAGGGGCACATATTTATTGCGAAATGGTAGGTTATGGTGTTAGTTGTGATGCTTATCATATGACAGCTCCAGCTCCTGAAGGTATTGGAGGTGCTAAAGCCATGATTAATGCACTTCAAGATGCTTCTCTTGAAGCTAATCAAATTGATTATATTAATGCTCATGGAACATCAACACCGATGAATGATAAGTTAGAAACGGCTGCAATCAAAAAAGCTTTTAAAAATCATGCTCATAAAGTAGCTGTATCTTCAACAAAAGGAAATACAGGTCATTGTTTAGGAGCTGCTGGTGGAATTGAAGCTGTTTTATGTGTTAAAGCATTAGAAGATAACTTTATTCCAGCAACTATTAATTATCAAAATTTTGATGAAGAATGCGATTTAGATATTGTTGCAAATCATGGAAGAAAACAAGTATTAAATTATGTAATGTCAAATTCATTAGGTTTTGGAGGGCATAATGCCTCAATTATTTTTAAGAAATATGGAGAAGAGTAATGGAACTTAATAGTAATCAAATACAAGAAATCAATCCTCATCGTTATCCTTTTGCTTTAGTAGATCGAATTACAGATTATAAACCAGGTGAGTATGCTAAAGGAATCAAATGTGTCAGTGTTAATGAAATGCATTTTTGTGGACATTTTCCAAGTCATCATGTCATGCCAGGAGTTTTGATTGTTGAAGCTTTGGCACAAGTAGGATGTATTGCTATTTTATCAAAAGAAGAAAATAAAGGAAAAATTGCTTTTTTTGGTGGTATTAAAAATTGTCGTTTTAAAGGACAAGTAACACCAGGGGATGTTTTAGAAATGGAATGTGTTCTTACTAAACAAAAAGGACCCGTAGGAATTGGTGAAGCTATTGCAAAAGTAAATGGTAAAGTTGTTTGCAAAGCTGAACTTACATTTGCAATTCAATAATCTTGAATTGCAAATTTTTTTATTTTATCATGATAAAGAGGTGACATTATGAAACTGATTGAACTTGAAGAAGTTGATTCAACAAATGATTATTTAAAAAGAGAATATAAAAATTTACCTATGCAAACATGTGTCACTGCCAAATATCAAACAAAAGGTAGAGGTAGAAATGGTCATGTTTGGGAAAGTCATGCAAATGAGAATTTGATTATGAGTTTTTTATTTAAAGATTTTCATAAAATAGAAGATGCTTGGAAAATGACACAATTAACAACATGTAGTGTTGTTGGTTTACTTGATCGTTATCGTATTAAAGCAACGATTAAATGGCCGAATGACATTTATGTCGATGGAAAAAAGATTTGTGGTATTTTAGTAGAAACGATCTTAGATCCTGATTTAAAAGGAGTCATTGTAGGAATAGGATTGAATGTTAATAATGAAGATTTTCAATCAATGAAACAAATTACTCATAAAGAGTATAAAATATCTAAACTTGCTATTGGACTGAAAACATTTATGTTGATTTATTATAATTTATATCAAACAAATCAGTTTCATAAGGTTTTAGAATACGCTAATAGTATTTCTTATTTAAAAGATCAATGGGTAGAATATGGTGATTATGGAGAAGTTTGTTTTCAAAAGCTATTAGATGATGGTTCTGTTTTATTTGTTGATCGACAAGGAAAAACATATAAACAGGTAATTAATGAAATATCTTTACATAATAAATAAAAGTGCAGGCTTAAGCTTGCACTTTTACAATATAACAATATTTCTTATAAAAGGATATGCCATATCCTTTTACATGAAGATATCCCTCATTGATGATTTCTTCTTCATATTTATTATCAATGATTTGTTGGGCTCCTTCACTGGAATCCTTAATTAAATCCTTAACACTCTTAGAATGTTTACATTCTAAGATGAGTGCTGTCTGAAAGATTTGTTTAGGAAAGATACATAGATCAAATCTTCCATGCACCGCTTCTCGATTTGATTTGATCTTTTTACCACTAAAGAGTCCTAATAGAAAACCATGATAAAAAGATTCTTCATTATCAAAGTAATTAATACTTCTAGATAAGATATCTCCTAGTATTTCATTTGCATGATCAACGTCTCCTTTAACAAGACTTTGATAAAGATTTTCTTTTCTTACAAAAGTATAGTCTTCAAAATAAGACATGAATGTTTGTTTATAGATTTCATAGACTTCTTTATTGGGAATAATCAGTTTATACTTATTTTCTCCTAAATCTTCTTTTATCTTTAAATATCCTGTAAGTAAAAGAAAACTATAGATATTATTAATATTATCCATTTCTCGATAAGTAAGTTCAGGTTTGATATATTTCGTTAAAGACTTTCCTTGAATGAGTTGTTCAAATTCTTCATGAAGTTCATCACTGCCATTTTGAATATAGTTGACAACAAGATCATTTCCACTGGTATTTGCCCAGAAGGAAATAGGTTTGTTATCTGAGCTATTTAATTTACAGTCAACATACATAAGTGTACTCCAAGGATTATAGATTTCGATGTTTCCAAATAAATAACCATCATACCATTCTTTAACCTCATCTACATAATCTGATAGATTATAATCTTTTAATAATTGTAAGATTTCTTTTTACTCATTTTTTGATTTATAAAGAATAGAATAGGCTTTAAAATTATTTAAACCGGTGAAGATACTTTCTTTAGAAATACGAAGACAACCTGCCATGATTCCTTTTTCTAAAGCATCATTGGTTTTAAGTGCTGAAGAAAAGACACTTCTTAGAAATTCTACCATCTCATCATAGTAGTTATATTGATAAGCAGCTTGTAAAGGAACATCATATTCATCAATAAGAATGATGACTTTTTGATGATAATGTTTATAAAGAAAATATGAGATATTGAATAATGATTTTTCTAATTCATTATCTTCTGTTTCATTATCAACATATTTTTGAAAAAGTTTCTTTTCAGAAGCTAATAATCTCTCACTATTAAGTAATTCAAGATGACTTTTTGCACACAAACAAATAACTTCTTTAAAGCGATTCATTTGTTTTTCATAGGAACTATTTTTCATATCTTTTAAAGTAATGAAAAGTGTTGGATATTGATTTTGATGTTTTATAGCTTCTTTATTTTTAGAAATGTTTAATCCATTAAATAAATAAGCATTCTCCTTTTCTTTAATAGAAAAGAAATAATAAAGCATCGACATATTAAGAGTCTTTCCAAATCTTCGAGGTCTTGTAAAAAAGACACTCTGTTCGTTTAATACATTTTCAATAAGATTTGTTTTATCTACATAATAAGCATTTTTATCAATCATTTCTTTAAATTTTTCAATTCCTATAGGTACTAATTTCATAAATTATTCATTTCCTTATGTTTAATATAATTTTAATTAGTTAAATTATATATTGTTGTAAACTAAAAATCATTGGACAGATTGTCCAAGATTTGTTGTAATAAAAGATGAATATATGAAGAATTATTTCTTTGATAATATCGAGCTATAAGAATGAGCATAATATAAAAGTGTACTTAATGAGTACACAAGTTGTTAACTAAGCTTTAGTAGTAACCTCTCGTTATAAGGGTTCAGGGAGACTAGAGCTTTTATTTTATATAAAAATACCTCCAGTGGAGGTATTTTCTATTTGATATATTGTAGTTCTTGTAATTTTTGATAGATTTGGTTTGCAAGTAATTGATTGAATGTATCATTACCTGCGAATTTGTCTTCTTTTAGAAGACTTGATGGGATATAGCTATTTGTAAGATCTTTTTGATCTTGTTCAGTAGCTGTAATATTTGCATCTTTTAAGCCATTTGTAAGAAGATAAGTTCTAAAGTCTAAGAAGTGATCTTTATGTTCTTCTTTTAAGATGTTATTATCGTCTCTTACAAGGTTGTTTTGTCTTTTTGATGTCATTGATACAACAATATATTTTTGTGTTTTAATTTGGTTTAAAATAGCTCTTTGATAAGTGATTGTACGATAAACATCTTGGTTGTTTTGTTTATCATAGTTTCCAGAAAAGATAATAACGATATCATTTTCATTGAATTCAGGAAGTGTTGCTTCGATTTGTGCAGGAGCTGTTAGGGTAACAGCTTTTCCAGATTTGTCTCTTGTAAATGTATGAATATTACGAGATGAATCGTAAGCTAAAGTTCCTTTAATACCTTGAATGGTAACTTCATCGAAGTTTGATCCACTATTTTTTAAAGCTTCTACTTGTTCACCTTTTTCATTATAGAAAGTAAGGTCTACAGCTTCTTTATCACCAGGGATGGTGATATTATTAGCGAAAATCTTTGTTCTTCCTACACGAATAGATAAATCAAAAGTTGTATCTTGGTTTCCACCGAATTTAATAATTTCACTATTTGTAAGTGATTCTAAATTAAGTGGGTAACTAGCAAATTCACTTCCCAAGGTAAAGCTATCACCGATACAATAAATACGTTGACTATTTTTTTTCTTTTTTGTTTTTGTTTTTGTTGTTTCTTCTTTTGTTGTAGTTGTTGTTTTTTCTTCTGATTGGTATTTTTTAGCGTTTTGACTTGTTGAAAAACGGTCATAACCAATTAAACCAACAATCATAGCAAGTAAAATAACAACAGTAATAGAAAAAGTAACTTTTTTCATATTAGTAATAGTAGTAATGACTACCAGATAGAGATTTTGCTTTTGTTAAAACACTTCCTAAAACGTTTACATTATTTCTTTGAAGTAGTTTTACACAATTTGCAGCATCTTTTTTATTAGTATCTTGTGAAGAAATAGCAAAAATAGTCCCGTCAACGGCATTTCCTATAGGAATGGCATCAGATATCATTCCAACAGGAGCACAGTCAATAATAATGAAATCAAAGGATTTCTTTAATTCATTAATATAATCTTTAAATACATGTGATCCTAATAATTCAGAAGGATTAGGAATATGAATCCCACTTGTTAAAACAGCCATAGTACCTGCAAAAGAAGGATCTTTTACACTTTGGAAGTATTCAACATTTAATTTTTTAGTTTGACGATATTCAAGTAAAGCATCTGTTAAACCATGTTTGTTTGATAATCCCATATATTTATGTAAAGTATTTTTTCTTAAATCACAATCAATTAATAAAACTCTATTATATTTTGTTGCAAAAATATAAGCAAGGTTAATAGATAGTGTTGTTTTTGCTTCACCAGCTTGTGATGAAGTAATACAAATTGATTTAATGTCTTTGTCTACTGTAGAAAATTCAATGTTTGTACGAATATGACGAAAGATTTCAGTATAATCAAATTGGCTATGTTTTTTATTTTTATCTAAAATATTTAATGTTTTTCTTTTACTTGTTTTTTTTGCCATAATTATCTCCTTTTAAATATTTTTTTAAAGAAGGATGTTTTTCCTTCAATAGGATCAACTTCTTCATTGTTGATGATATGTAGAGGATTTTCATACATTAATGTATGAATATCTTCATAACTATATTTCTTTACAAGTAAATCAAAGACTTCTTGCAAACAAGGAGAACGATGTCCGTCACAACGATGAGTATCCGTTGCAATTACATGAAGTAATCCTTGATTTAATAATTGATAAGCAAACTTTTGAGCATGTTTACCATGATATCCCAAAAAGCTTGTTGCATTAACTTGAATAAGATAACCATTATCTATAAAATCTTGAATTCTTTCGATATCTAAAGAATCTTTAAAGTATCTTTCAACATGAGCAATAACGGGAGTATATTTTTTATATTGAATTTCATAAAGACGATCTTCTACTTCATTTTCATTTCCTAATTCTTTTCTAACATCAAATTCTACAAGTAAATAATGGGTATTTTCAATAGGTATAAAGATGTTTTGTTCAAGTGCTTCTAGATAATCATGATTTAAGAAGAGTTCACACCCTTCTAAAACTTCAATATTATAAACTCTAGCAAGCTCTTTTAAATCATGAATTCTATCTTTAATAATTTCTAAATCTTTTAAAGTATGTTTTCCAGAAACAACATGAGGTGTTGCGACAATCGTAGAAATACGATTATTTTTAGCTTTTTCTAAAGCCTTTTTAGCATCTTCAAGTGATGGCATTCCATCATCTATATCCCATGCATAATGACCATGTATATCAATAAAAGCCATAACTAATCCTCAAAATAAGGAATAACGCCAAGATTTGGAATTTCTAAATATTTTTCAACGTCTTCTTTAGTATGTAAACGATTATCTAACATGAATCTAATAAAGATAATACCAATACTTAAAATAGCACCTACTAAACCACCAATAACTATATTTTTAGGAACACTTGGTGAAACAGGTGATGTTTGAAGTTTTGCATCATCAACTGTTGTAATATTGTTGATATTTAAAGTTTCTTTTACTTCATTTGTGAAGACATCAACTGTTGTATCAACAATTTTTTTACTGAGTTGTGGATCAGTTGTTGTTGCTGAAATAGAAATAATTTGGGTATCTGTTTCATTTGAAATAGATAAAGCAGAAGAAACAACATTTGTATCAACGTTTAATTCTTTAGCAACTTTACTTTGAATATTGTTTCCTCCAAGTAAAGCTACATAGTTTTTAGTCATCGAATTATTTGAGTTAATTTGTGAGTAATCAACAACACCCTCGTTAACTTCTGGTTTTGGGAAGATTCTAGCTGTAGAAGCATATTGTTTTTTAACAAAGAAAATAGTAAAAGCTCCCACTAAAATCGCACAAATTAGTGTTGAAATAATAATGATATGTAAATGTTCTTTTAATACTTGAAACAATTCAGCTAAATTAATTTCAATCTCTTCATTTTGGATTTCTTGATTATCCATTACTTAATCTCCTTTAATACATATTTTTATAAACAATTATAGATACTACGTCGAGGCTCATTATCTAACAAAAGCCTTTAAAAATCAACAGAATTAGATTTTTTTATAGAAGTCTTATTATATATGGAAAGGAAAAGTCATAAATTTGATCGTTTGGTTATAAAAATCGACCGTTCAGTAATTATTTATTGATAATTTAAAAAATCACGGTATAATACGTTTGATTATAGATGAACTCCAAAATACGTCGTATTAACTTTAAAAATTGAGGGGGGGGGGTACAAATATGTACAAAAATAAGAGTCAATTATTATTTAGAAGACTATGTTTGATAGTAGTAGATATAATAAGTATTATTTTATCTTTCTTCTTATCAGCATTTATTGCATATGACGGTTCTATGGAATTAAGCTTTTTAAAATATACTTATTTTTTTATACCTATTTTACTCATAGGAAGTCTATTCTTCTTTATTATAATGAAGCTTTATGATAGTTTATGGAGCTATGCTTCCATTAATGAATTATTAAATGTTATTATTGCTTCAATGTGCAGTTCAATTTTATACTGTATTTTATGTTTACTCATTCCAGTCCATCCGCCGATAAGTACAATATTTTTATATTTATTATTATTACTTGTTTTCATAGGTGGAAGCCGATTTGGTTATCGGTTTGTTCGTCTTTATGCTTCAAGACATTACTTGTTTGGTAGAAGTGATGATAATGAAAGCAAAGTCATGATTGTTGGTGCTGGTTCAGCAGGTGAAAAGATTTTAAGAGAAACACTTGTTTCGACAAAACTTCATAAAAAAGTTGTTTGTTTCATTGATGATGATGCAACAAAACACAATAGATGCATTCACAATGTTCCTATTGTAGGGGGAAGAAATGAAATCCTTACACAAGTTGAAAAATATAAAATTGATGAAATCTATGTAGCTTTACCATCAATAGATGATAAAGAAACATCTAAGATTTTAAATATTTGTAAAGAAACCAAATGTAAAATAAAAAAATTACCTGGTATGTATCAATTCTTGAACGATGAAATTACTTTAGAAAAACTAAAAGATGTTGAAGTTCAAGATTTACTTGGAAGAGATCCTGTCCAAGTAAACTTAAAAGAAATTATGGGTTATGTAAAAGATAAAGTAGTTATGGTTACTGGTGGAGGAGGATCTATTGGATCTGAACTTTGTCGACAAATTGCTGCAAGTAATCCAAAACAATTGATTATTGTAGATATTTATGAAAATAATGCTTATAACATTCAATTAGAATTACAACATAAATATCCAAACTTAAATCTTGAAACCATGATTGCTTCCGTAAGAGATGCTGTTAAAATCAATGATTTATTTGCTTATTACCATCCAGATATTGTTTATCATGCAGCAGCTCATAAGCACGTACCATTAATGGAAGATGCGCCACATGAAGCGATTAAAAACAATGTTTTTGGTACATACAATGTCGTAAAAGCAAGTCATACATATGGTGTTAAGAAATTTATCTTGATATCTACAGATAAAGCAGTTAATCCGACAAATATTATGGGTGCTTCAAAACGATTATGTGAAATGGTTGTACAATCTTATAACAAGATTTCAAAAACAGAATTTGTTGCTGTACGTTTTGGAAACGTATTAGGTTCTAATGGATCCGTTATTCCTTTATTTAAAAAACAAATTAAAGAAGGTGGACCAATTACCATTACACATCCAGATATCATCAGATACTTTATGACAATACCTGAAGCTGTCTCTCTTGTCTTACAAGCAGGTGCCTATGCTAAAGGAGGAGAAATCTTTATTTTAGATATGGGAAAACCGGTTAAGATTTTAGATATGGCTAGAAACTTAATTAAACTTTCTGGTTTAGAACCAGATGTTGATATTAAAATTGAATTCATTGGGTTAAGACCTGGTGAAAAACTTTATGAAGAAATGTTGATGAAAGAAGAAGGAATGAAAACAACGCCTAATAAGATGATTCATATTGGACAACCAATTCAATTACCTGATGATTTCTTTGATCAATTAGAAGATTTACGTCAAAGTGCTTTTGATGAAGATAGTGATATTAGAAAAGATGTTCAACATATGGTAGATACTTACCATTACGATGAAAATACAACACATGGTATAAAAAAACAAAGGATAAAGAGTTAAACGAATCGTCGCTTTGTCGCGTTCGTTTACTTTATCTCATATATGAAAAGAGTCCAATAAATCTATTGGATAGGCGAAGCATACTCAAATGGAGGTTTTTTATGTTTGATAATTGGTATGTAGTTCAAGTAAGAACAGGAAAAGAAGAAGAAATTGTGAAGAAATGTCAATTCTATATAGACCATGATATTTTAATTGATTGTTTTATTCCTATCACGAAAAAGAAAAAGAAGTATCATGGTACATGGCATATTGTTGATGATATTTTATTTAAAGGGTATATCTTTATGATCACCAATCAAGTAGAACAACTTTATACACAACTAAAAAAAGTACCAGATCTTACAAAACTCCTTGGAAACGATGGGAAAGAAATCTATCCCATCTATCCACAAGAAGCTATGTTTCTAACAAAATTTTCAAATAAAGATCATGTTGTTGATATTTCTAATGGTATTATTGAAAACGATAAAATCATTATTAATGAAGGTCCTCTCATTGGTTTAGAAGGACTTATTACAAAAATAGACAGACATAAACGTATTGCTTATGTTGATGTAGAACTACTTGGAAAGCTTACAAGAGTTCAAGTAGGATTAGAAATTATTAGTAAATCATAAAAAGCACATTTCTGTGCTTTTTTATATACACTTTTTATGCATAACTTTGTTATGCCTTTTTTAGTATATAAATATATTTAGGGGAGGAAAAATATGAAACATAAAAATATACCATTTTCACCACCAGACATGAGTGAAGATGAAATAAATGAAGTTGCAGATACATTAAGAAATGGATGGATTACAACAGGTCCAAAAGTAAAAGAATTTGAACGACAAATTGCTGAATTTGTTGGTGTCAATAAAGCAGTTTGTTTAAATTCACAAACTGCTTGTGCAGAAATGGCGCTTAGAGTATTAGGTGTAGGTGAAGGTGATGAAGTTATTGTTCCTGCTTATACTTATACAGCAAGTGCATCCGTTGTATGTCATGTTGGTGCCAAACTTGTTTTAATTGATGTACAAAAGGATAACTTAGAAATGGATTATGATGCTTTAGAAAAGGCAATTACTGAAAAAACTAAAGTTATTATTCCAGTTGATTTAGGTGGCGTTCCTTGTGACTATGATAGAATTTATGAAATCATAGAAAAGAAAAAACACTTATTTAAACCAAGTAATAAGATTCAAGAAGCAATGGGAAGAATTTCAGTTAATGCTGATACAGCACATGCTTTTGGTGCTTCATGGCATGGAAAAATGTGTGGTTCGATTGCTGATTTCAGTTCATTTAGTTTCCATGCAGTCAAGAATTTGACTACAGCTGAAGGTGGAGCACTTACTTGGAGAACAATCGAAGGAATAGATGATGAAGATATCTATAAACAACTTCAATTATTATCATTACATGGACAATCTAAAGATGCTTTAGCTAAGACAAAACTAGGAGCATGGGAATATGATGTCGTTGCTCCACTTTATAAATGCAATATGACTGATATTATGGGAGGTATTGGACTTGCTCAAATGAGAAGATACCCTGAAATGCTAAAAAGAAGAAAAGAAATCATTGAAAGATACAATGAAGCATTTAAACCATTAGGAATAGAAGTATTGAATCATTATGATGAAAATCATCAATCAAGTGGGCATCTTTATATTACAAGAGTGCCAAATATTACAGGTGATCAAAGAAATGAAATTATTATAAAAATGGCTGAAAGAGGAATAGCTTGTAATGTTCATTACAAACCATTACCGATGCTTACAGCTTATAAGAATCTAGGATTTGATATCAAAGATTATCCAAATGCTTATAATCAATTCATTAATGAAATTACCTTACCTCTTCATACTAAACTAAGTGATGAAGATGTAGATTATATCATTGATAACTTTAAGGAAATCATTTCATGCTTGTAAAAGAGTGGAATGAATTACCTGAATTCATGCAGGTAGAAGAAGTAAAACCTTATTATAAAGTATTAAGAAAGAAAAAAGGACAATTGATACTAAAGAGAATCTTTGATATATGTGCTTCTTTAGTGTTGATTGTTTTATTATCTCCAATTATTTTGCTCTTTTCTATTTGGATCAAATTAGATTCTAAGGGACCAGTGTTCTATAGACAAGAGCGTATAACGCAATATGGAAAAGTCTTTAGAATCTTCAAGTTCAGAACAATGGTCAATAATGCTGACAAGATTGGAAATCTTGTCACATCAAAGAATGATTCAAGAATTACAAAAGTAGGAGAAAAGATAAGAAAATACAGAATAGATGAGATACCACAGCTATTCAATGTATTAATAGGAGAAATGTCATTTGTAGGAACAAGACCAGAAGTTCAAAAATATGTAAATCAATATACACCTGAAATGTATGCAACGTTGTTATTACCAGCGGGAGTAACAAGCCTGGCAAGCATAGAATTCAAAGATGAAGATGAAATACTTGAAAGATATACATCAAAAGGAAGAGAAACAAATGAAGTATATGTCAAAGAAGTATTGCCTTTAAAGATGGAATATAACCTAAAGGCAATAAGTTCTTTTAATTTTATAAAAGAACTCGGTACGATGATCAGTACTGTAGTGAAAGTGTAGGAGGGGAAAATGGAAAAGAAAAAATTAATCGCAATAATTACTAATAATGATGATGATATTTATTGTTTTAGAAAAGAATTAATAGAGGCATTTCTAAAACAAAATTATGAAATACTCATTTCTTGCCCTTATGGTCCAAAATTCGAACTTATGAAAGATATTAAATATTACTATGATAATCCTTCAATTGATAGAAGAGGAATGAATTTTATTGCTGATTTTAAACTTTTATTACATTACAAAAAGATGTTAAAAAAATTTAAACCTGATGTTGTATTAACATATACAGCAAAACCTAATGTTTATGCTAGCTTAGCTGCTAAATCGTTAAAAATACCTTACATAAATAATGTTACAGGATTAGGAAGTGTTTTGAATAAATCAAAATACGTACAAAAATTTATATTATTTTTGTTTGGGTTAGCATATAAAAATGCAGCTTGTATAATGTTTCAAAACGAAGCAAATATGAATATGATAAAACAATTAGGATTAGTTCGAGGAGATTACAAATTGATTCCTGGTTCTGGGGTAAATACTTCTCGATTTATTTTGCAAGAATATCCCAATGGTGGTAATGGTATTGAGGGAGAACCTGTTATTTTCAATTATATAGGAAGAATTTTACATGATAAAGGTGTTGATGATTATTTAAATGCTGCAAAAATAATTAAAAGTAAATATCCAAAAACGGAATTTAATTTAATTGGATTTGTTGAGCCAACAGAATCCCACTATAACGATGAATTAAAAAAATTAGAAGAAGAAGGAATCATCAGCTATCGTGGGAGCCAAAAAGATGTTAGGCCATTTATTAAAAGATCACATGCAATAATACACCCTAGTACTTATGGTGAAGGAATGAGTAATGTTCTTCTAGAAAATGCTAGTTCTGGAAGAGTAATTATTACTACAGATAATGTCGGATGTAAAGAGACAGTATTAAATAATAAAACTGGTTTTGTTTACCGTGGTGGAAATGTTGAAGAATTGGTTAAAAAGATTGAAGATTTTTTACAATTACAAAATGATAAAAGACATTTAATGGGAAAAGATGGAAGAAAATATATAGAGGAAAACTTTTCAAGAAATATTGTAATAAGAGAGTATTTAAATAGTATTGAAAAAATAACTAGGAGAATATAAATATGATTACTGTTATATCGATAGTTGACTCGGTTTCTCCAACTAGTATGCCTATAAATGAATTTGTTATTTATCGTAGTTTGCATAATTATGGGCTTAAACAAATACTTATTGTATGTGATGATTCAAATGAATTTAATGTTAGTATTCCTAAAAATGTAGATGTATATTATGTTGGGAAGAGTTATAAAAAAATCAGGAAAATTGTTAAAAATATTAATGAAAATGAATCTTCTATTGTATATCATTTGCATCATCAAAAATCTGCATTACTTTTTTTCATTGCAACAATGGGGATGAGTGTAAGAAGACATTCAATGTATACAGTTCATAGCACCTATAGCAAAAGAAATATTAAATACAAAATATCAAGTTGTTTTTGCTCATTAATGGCAAATTATGCTAACTGTGTTAGTAATTCTGCATATGAAGAATATTCGCCGTTGGTAAAAAAAATAAAAAGGGAGAAATTTCTTGCAATTACTAATGGAGTTGACACATATAGAATAGAAGCAGTTATTAATAATATTTCAGAAAAGAAAAATAAAAAAGAACTTGTTTGTGTGGGAAGAATGATACCCCTAAAAAATCATAGGTTTCTTATAGAATTAATAAAAAGACTTCCAGAATATAATTTGGTTTTGATAGGTTTAGAAGATAAAGAAAAAAGTATTAGAGAATTTGCAATGGAAGAAAATGTTATTAATAGAGTTGAATTTTTAGGATTACTCCCTAGAAATGAAGTGTTTTTAAGACTTAATAAAGCAAGATTGTATGTGTCTGCTTCATATATTGAAGGACTACCAATATCAGTTTTAGAAGCTATGTTTATTGGATTAATTCCTATTATATCTAATATTGCTCCTCATATGGAAATAAAGGAAAAGTGTAAGAATGTTTTCACCCTTCCATTTGATATTGATCAATGGGTAAACGCGATAGAAAGGATAGATTCTTTGAGTGAAATACAATTGGATTCTATTTCTTCAGATATAAAAATAAATACAAAAAAAGAATTTTCTTTGGATAAAATGCACACTGAATACATAAGTATTTACAATAGAATAAAATAGAAAACGAAAGGAGAAAATATGCTTAAGACTATAAAAGACATGTTAGAGGCACTTGAAATAAATGACATACAGTATTGTCATTGGAAAAGTAATGAACATTTGGAACCGGCTTTAAATGGTGATACTGATTTAGATATGTTGTTTTTACCAGAACAACGTTCAATTGTTGATAAAGTTTTAAATGAATGTGGGTTAAAACGTTTTAGATCAACTCCGTTAATGCAATACAATGCTATAGAAGATTATATTGGTTTTGATATTGAAACTAATAAAATATGGCACTTACATACTCATTATAGAATGACATTAGGTGAAAAACATCTTAAGGGATATACTGTTAATCCTTGGGGATATAAATTATTAGAAAATAGAAAAAAGTATGATAAGAGAATATATACAACATCATACGAAGATGAGTTAATACTTCTTTTAGTAAGAAATTCGTTAAAAATTCGATGGAGAGATTATAGCAAAAAAATAGGAAAAGATGACTTAGCAGAAATTGATTGGTTATTGAAAAAAGTAGATTTGGATACTATTTCAGTGCGAGTCATGACTTATTTGAATCAAGAATCAGCTAAAGAGGTTATGAAACTAATTACAACAAATCTAACACATAAAAAACAATTTCTAAAATTACAAAAGAAATTAAGACAAGAACTAGCAATTTATACTGGATATACCAGAGAATATTCATGGTATAAAAGAACAAAGAGAGAATTTTATTGGGCTATTGGCGCTGTTATTCGTCATGGAGGGTTAAATTCTAATAAGCCTAATAGAAGAATTTCTCCATCAGGAGGATGTGTTATAACATTTTTGGGATGTGATGGAGCAGGTAAATCAACTACTATAGAATATGTGAAAAAAGAACTTAGTAAAAAAATAGATGTTAAAACAATTTATTTAGGTAGTGGAGATGGAAGTAGTTCTTTTTTAAGAAAACCAATGAAACTGGTAGCAAAAAGAGTAGGTGGAAAAGGTTTGGGACATTCTGTTGAAGAAGAATTTAAAAAACATAAAGATGATATGTCTCATATATCATTAAAAGCAAGACTATATTCTTTAGCAAAAGTGATTTGGGCAGATGTGTTGGCTAATGAAAAGAAGAAAAAATTAAAAGAGATTACAAAAGCAAGAAATAATGGTATGGTCGTGCTAGTTGACAGATATCCGCAAACTGAGATAGCTGGATATAGTGATGGACCGTTAATTTCGAAGTATTTAGCAAATGGTAAAGGGTTCTTATATCGAAAAGCGAATAAAGAACTTAATATTTATCAATTAGCTTATAAAAATCCACCTGATTTAACAATAAAACTCATGGTTCCTACAAATATTGCAATTGAAAGAAAACCCGAAATGACAGAACAGGAGATTGAAAATAAGAAAGAAGCAGTAATGAAAATGAATCCATCAAAAAATTCTGTAGTAATTGATACTTCTGTTGAAATGAATGAATCATTAGGTAAGGTTATGAATGAAATATGGAAAATAATATAAATAAAACAATTCATATTGAATTTTATGGTTTGCCAGGATGCGGGAAAAGTACTATATCTCATGCATTGGCGCTTTATTTAAAAGAAAATAATTTTTGTGTTGAAGAACCAACATATGAGCTTGATCATTGTAATAATAAAATAATAAGAAGAATAAAAAAAATTTTGCAATATATATTATTTTATTTTACAGAAAACAAATTATATCGAAAATTAAAATCATCTATTAAAGAAAATGAATATTTACAGCCAATGCTTGTATATAAAAACTTAATTAATATTATACCAAAAGTAATTAAGTATAATTCCTCAAAAAATAAAATATATATTTGGGATGAAGGGTTAATACAATCTTCTATTTCAGCATCATTATACGGAAAAAAAAATGCAAATTATAATGAAAAAAAATTTTTAGAATTAATAAACATACAGGAAAACCTTATAATATATGTTTATATTAAAGAGGATATTGAAATTATTCTAAAAAGATTAAATTATAGAAAGTCTACAGATTCTAGGGTGGAAAAAGAGAATAACACTGATAAAAAAATTAAAATGCTAAAAAAAATTTTAGCAGAATGTAATTTAATAACAAATAAAAGAAAAATATGCGTTTCGTCAAGTATTGATATTATTCAATTAAATGAGTTAATAAAAAATACATTAAAAGGAAGTTTTCAGGAGGAAAATAAATGATAGTTAATAAAAAAATGATTAATGTTATGATGTTTTATACAATAATTACAACAATTTTTTTTGTTCTTTTTTTTTCAAACTATCATTTTTTTAATATATATGTTTTAGATTTCTTTTTGTCATTTTTCATTATAGGATATTTTGTATTATATTATTGTTTTAAGAGAATGTTGATATCTATTGAAGTTATATTTAATATATTTGGTATTTTGTATTCTAATTATTATATTTTAGAAAATTTCATATTGCAAAATCAACCAATCATTCCTAGCGTAGGGAATACAATGATGTTAGCACATTTATCGATTTTAATGTTTAATATTGCGTTTTGTATGACTAGTGTATCAAAAGTAAATATTTTTAAAGAAAATAAATATATTTATAATCTTCATAGGATGAAAAAATGTTTGTTTTTATTTTTAATTATTTCGATTTTTGCTGAAATATATGTTGTTTTTTTAAAAATAGGTTATAGATATTTTATTTCTGCATCACGAGCAAGTAAAGCTTTATTAATGGCTGATTATTCATTATTATCATTTTACAAAAGTACGATTCCCATGATTATGTCTATATACTTGTATTTTTTTCTAAAAAATAAGGACAAAAAATCTTTATTTCTTTTTTTTGTTACTTGCTTATTATCAATCTTCAATGCTGTAATGAGTGCTTCGCGTGCTGAATTAATTTCTGTGTTGTTACCTGTGATTTTTTTATTGTATTATTTCAAGGTAATAAGCAACAAAAAAATCATTATTTTGTCAATAGTGATTTTTTTATTTTTTGGAATGTGGAAAAGTCTTTTTTGGGGTGAGGTAAATATCTCATTTGACAGTGAATTTGATAGTTGGTATAAGATTTCAATAAATATTTTATCTAATTCAAAGAATAGTTATCTATTTGGAAAATCGTATATCAAAACTTTTATTAATTTATTTATTCCTGTTACTAATTTTGAATCATTATCTACATGGTATGTGAAAAACTATGAATTATCGGTATATAACATTGGCGGTGGTAGAGGATTTTCATGTATATTAGAAGCGTTTATGAATTTTGGCATTTTAGGAAATATAATTATATTTATGTTTTTAGGATGGTTTGTAAAAAAATTAAAAATAAAAAATGATTTTCAAATGATAGTATATATGATTATTTTAATATCGGTATATCAAGTATTTAGAGCCGAATCATATTCTTTATTGAAAAATATGATGTGGTTTAAGATATATCCTATTTTGATTATATATGCTTATTCAAGAAAATATATTCAAAAAGGAAAGATAAAAAATGAAATTCAGTAAAATCATAAAGAATATATCTACGGTAATGTTTTTTTCACTATTAGCTAAACTATTCGCCTTTATAATTGAATTGTTAGTTGCAACAAAATTTGGTGCTTCGGAAGAAACAGATGTTTATTATATGGTAATCGGAATTGTTCAAATTTGTTATCCAATGATTTCAGTTGGAATCTGGAAAGTGTTTTTACCTGAATATAAAACTCGATGTGTTAAAGGTGAATACGAAGAGGCAAATATAATTACTAATAAATTAATTGAATTTTTTCTGTTGATTTTTATTTTTTTGACGGTTTTTATTTTCATTTATCCTCAATACATAATCAAAGTATTTGCGCCAGGTTTTAATTCTGAACATGTTAGGATGGCGATAGAACTATTAAGAATAGTAGTTTTTATGTTTGTGTTTAATTGTTTAGCTACTTTTTCATCTGCAATTCTTCAATCTACAGGGCAGTTCTCCAAATCACAAGTTAAAGAAGTTATACAATATATTCCATCAATTATTTTACTTTTAGCTTTCTCACAACAATTTGGTATAAAAGGATTAGCTTACAGCTTTTTGACAGGCGCAGTTTTATCTGCATTAGTTGAATTGTTTTTGTCTAGAAAAGATTATCAATTTGAATTTTCAAAACATATTTTAGATAATCAAACAAAAACTATTATTAAACAGGTGCCAATCGCGTGTGTAAATTCTATTGTTAATCAATTGAATAATATCATAGATAAAGCATTTTCATCAATTCTTAATACTGGGGCAGTTACTTATTTAAATTATGGAAGTAAATTAATTAATTTATTTGATGGTATTTTTTCTACGGCGGTTACAACAGCAATATTTCCTTTAATTACAGAAATGTTTGCAAAAAAGGAAAAAAATAAAATTAATGAATTTTTAAATAATTATATGTTTAATATTGCTGCAATACTATTGCCTATCAGTTGTTTGATTTGTCTTTATTCAAAAAATATTGTGCAACTAGTTTTTGGATATGGTAAATTTAATTTAATTGCAGTGTATAGCACATCAAATGTCTTGTTAATGTATGGATTAGGACTACTGGGAATGTGTTACACAACAATTATAAATGATATTTTTTTCATTTTAAAAAAAACAAAATGGTTATTATATACAACAATAGTTAACATTTTTTTAAATGTTATTTTTGATGTTTCCTTGATAAATAATTTTGATGTTTCAGGATTAAGTTTAGCTACAACTATTTCTCTTTATATTTCATTATTGATAAAAATCAATCTATTAAGAAAAGAAATTGGAATTAATTGTGGTTTTATGAAAAATGTTTTAAAGTTAATGCTAGTTTGTTTCCTTTCTTCTGGTGTATCTTTTTTTGTAAATAACTATATTGTGTATTCATTCAATTTAGGATGGATATGTAGTGCAATAATATTTTTAATAGTTTATTGCACTATATTAGTATTAATTATTCCTGATTATAGATATATTTTAAAAAATATTAATAAAATTATAGGAAAGGAATAAGGGGAGAATAATATGTTAGAAAAAATAATCAGCGATTGGAAAAATAATAATTTTAGAAGTTTTATGATTTTGTTCTTTTATAGGATAATGAATTACTTATATAATACTAAATATTGTAAACTGTTTTTACTCGTTTGTAGATTGCTTCAGGAAATATTCTTTTTTTTATTACGAATTAATTGTCAAATATCTTATAAGGCAACAATTGGTAAAAATATTCGATTACTTCATTCTGGAATGGGCGTTGTCATTTCATCAAAAGCAATTGTCAAAGATAATCAAACAATTTATCATCAAGTAACACTTGGAATTAATGAAAATTTGCCTTTGCAAGATCAATATATAATTATTAACGAAAATTGTTTATTGTCTGTAGGATGTAAAATTATTTCAAGTGAGATCGGAAAAAATACAAAAATTGGGCCTAATGCGGTTGTATATAAAAATTTGGAAGCAAATAGTTTATATGTTTCATTGAATAAAAATAAATCTAATTTTTGATTTATATTAGGATACTATACTTAAGTTAAAGGAGAAAATATAATGATAGAGGGGAAAAAATATAGCAAACAAAAGGTCATTTTTGTTACAGGTTCAGCCGGTTTTATCGGTTCTAACCTAGTATTAAAATTATTAAAAGAAAATGAAAATATTCATATTATCGGTATCGATAATATGAATGACTATTATGATGTATCAATAAAAGAATACAGACTGAATAAAATTAAAGAAGAAGTAAAGAAGACTACAAATAAGTGGTCTTTTTATTATGGAAATATATCTGATAAGAATCTGATTGATAAGATCTTTGAAGAACATAGACCTGATATTGTAGTTAATTTAGCTGCACAAGCAGGAGTAAGATATTCTATCAGTAATCCTGATGCCTATATCGAAAGCAATTTAATTGGTTTCTATAACATTTTAGAAGCATGCAGACATTCTTACGATGATGGAAACAAAGGTGTGGAACACCTTGTTTATGCATCATCAAGCAGTGTTTATGGTTCTAACAAGAAAGTACCATACAGTACAGATGATAAGGTAGATAATCCAGTAAGCCTATATGCAGCTACTAAGAAGTCAAATGAATTGATGGCTCATGCTTATAGTAAACTTTATAACATTCCGTCAACAGGACTAAGATTCTTTACAGTCTATGGTCCAGCAGGAAGACCAGACATGGCCTACTTTGGATTTACAAATAAATTAAGAAATAACGAAACAATCAAGATCTATAACTATGGCAACTGTAAAAGAGACTTTACATATATCGATGATATTGTAGAAGGAGTATCAAGAGTGATGAAGAAAGCTCCTGAAAGAAAGACGGGAGAAGATGGATTACCAGTACCACCATATGCAGTCTATAACATAGGGAACAGTCATCCAGAAAACTTATTAGAATTTGTAGATATCTTGCAACAGGAACTGATTAGTGCAGGAGTATTGCCGGAAGATTATGATTTTGAAGCACATAAGGAACTTGTACCAATGCAACCAGGAGATGTACCAGTAACGTATGCAGATACATTAGCATTGGAAAGAGACTTTGGATTTAAACCAAGTACATCATTAAGAGATGGACTAAGAGAATTTGCTAGATGGTATAAAGAATTTTATATGGGAGATGAATAGAGATGAATTTAATAAATCAAATAAGAATAAAACTTATGAATTCTTCTAATTATATTTCATATTTAAGAACTAATGGTGTGAAAATAGGTGAAGATTGTGAAATATATAAGTCTGTTAATTTTGGATCTGAACCATATTTAATTTCTTTAGGAAACCATGTAAGAATAAACGCAGGTGTACAACTTATTACCCATGATGGAGGAATGTGGGTACTAAGAAGTGATTATTCAGGCTTTGCTGATAAATATAAAAATGCAGATAAATTTGGAAGAATAAATATAGGAAATAATGTTCATATTGGGACAAATGCAACTATAATGCCTGGAATTACAATAGGTGATAATTGTATTGTAGCATGTAATGCGGTTGTCACTCACGATGTTCCTTCAGGATCTATTGTAGGGGGAATTCCTGCAAAGTTAATAGAAACACTAGATGATTACGAGAAAAAAAATAGAGATAAAATATTTTCTACTAAACATCTTTCGCCAAAAGAAAAAAAGAATTACTTAATTGGCAAAAAATTATAAAAATATATTAAAAAGCAGCATATTAAGTTTAAATAGAAATATATGTAATATATTTTATACTATCTACTTAGTAAACTTTTTACAAATGAATTATATTATATTTATAAACTAAATAAAAGGAACTTATTTAACATGAAGTATATAAATTATGATAAAAATCGTTATTTAAAAAATGATATGCCAATTTTCCAAAAAATGTTTAGAAGATATCAGGATACTAACAACAAATTCTTACGATTAGTCTATAAAATTTTATTTAGATACTATAGAAATAAGAATTTAATAGATATGTCTATAGATATTACTATTGGGGAGGGTTTATATATAGGTCATCCTTATTGTATAACAATTAATCCTAAAGTGGCTATTGGAAAAAACTGTAATATTCACAAAGGAGTTACTATTGGTCAAGAAAATCGGGGGGGGCGCAAAGGTACACCAGTTATTGGTGATGAAGTATGGATTGGTATAAATAGTACTATTGTTGGCAATGTAAAAATTGGAAATGACGTGCTAATTGCCCCAAATAGTTTTGTTAATTGTGATATTCCAGATCATTCTATCGTGTTTGGAAATCCATGTATTATTAAACATAGAGAAAATGCAACAAAAAATTATATAAATAGAAAGGTGAAATAAAATGAAACTAGCAGTAGCAGGAACAGGATATGTAGGATTAAGTATTGCTACATTATTAGCACAGCATCACGAAGTGATGGCTGTGGATATCATAGAAGATAAAGTGAATAAGATTAATAATAGAATTAGTCCTATTCAAGATGAATATATAGAAAAATATTTAAAAGAAAAAGAATTAAATCTAACAGCAACCTTAAATGCAGAAGATGCATATAAGGATGCTGTTTTTGTTATCATTGCTGCACCAACAAACTATGATTCAAAGAAGAACTTCTTTGATACAAGTGCAGTAGAAAGTGTAATCAAACAGGTAATGGAAATCAATCCAGATGCCATCATGGTTATCAAAAGTACAATACCAGTAGGATATACACAAAGTATAAGAGAAAAGACAGGAAGCAAGAATATTATCTTCTCTCCTGAATTCTTAAGAGAATCAAAAGCATTGTATGATAATCTTTATCCTTCAAGAATCATTGTAGGGACAGATATGGAAGATGAAAGCTTAGTAGAAGCAGCACATACATTTGCATCACTTCTACAAGAAGGAGCCATTAAAGAAGATATTGATACATTGTTTATGGGATTTACAGAAGCAGAAGCAGTAAAACTGTTCGCTAATACATATTTAGCACTTAGAGTGTCTTATTTTAATGAATTAGATACTTATGCAGAACTAAAAGGATTAGACACACAACAAATCATCAATGGAGTATGTCTAGATCCAAGAATAGGATCACATTATAACAATCCATCATTTGGATATGGAGGATACTGTTTACCAAAAGATACAAAACAGTTATTAGCTAACTATGCAGATGTCCCACAAAATCTAATCGAAGCTATTGTTGAAAGTAACAGAACAAGAAAAGATTTCATAGCTGATCAAGTATTAGAAAAAGCAGGTGCATATGAATCAAATGATTCATATGATCAAGAAAAAGAAAATGAAGTTATTGTTGGAGTATATAGATTAACAATGAAATCAAACAGTGATAACTTCAGACAGTCATCAATCCAAGGAGTCATGAAAAGAATCAAAGCCAAAGGAGCAAAAGTCATTGTTTATGAACCAACATTAGAAGATGGAACAACATTCTTTGGAAGTGAAGTAGTAAATGACTTAAATAAATTTAAAGAACTAAGTCAAGCAATCATAGCGAACCGCTATGATAGTTGTCTAGATGATGTAGAAGATAAAGTATATACAAGAGATTTATTTAGAAGAGATTAAAAGTTTGTTCTTCCTTGAATAATGCTAAAAGGAAATAATTTGTTATGAAGAGTAGCACTAGAGTGTTGCTCTTTCTTTTTATGTTATAATGTAATCGGTTACAAAACTATAAAACCACATTAAAAATAGGGAGGATTTTATGGAATTATTATATATCTGGATTGGTGATAATCCAATTGATACATTACAACAAGAATTTTGTTTCACACCTGAATATGATATTCATTTTGATAATTTAAACAATGAGTTGTTTATTGAAAAGAAAAATATACCTAATATTTTTAAAACAGACAAAATATTAAATATTAGTGGTGTAGTTGGTGAAAATGGGACAGGGAAAACTACATTATTAAATAAACTAGGGAGCATATCTGATATTAAATTAAAATCACAAAAATCAAAAGTAAAAAAAGAATTTATTGCTGTTTTTTATGATGATGATTTTGTTATTTTTAATTCAACAAGTCAGGAAGTAAATGTTGAAGGAGAAGCGACAGATTGTTTAGTAAAATATTCAAGTTCTAAAATAGATGTCAATTTAGATCAACTATCCAAAGTTTACCTTACAAATAGTAATTTTTCTGGAGAAAATTATTATCGAAAGTTAGGAAAAATTGACTATATTAATTTATCGAGTAAAACATTTGAAATTTTAGAAAAAGAATTTTTTACTTCTAAAGGAGCGTTAAATGATCAATATGGATTGAATAATACAAAATTTAATATTATGCAAAGTATATTTCCTAATTTTATGGATAATCGTTTTCGAAGTTTGATTGATATTGATTTTTTAGTACATGTAAAAGGTTTAAAAGATAAATTTATTGGTAAAGATATTTCAAATATTCAATTCAAAATAGATAAGATTGATAATTTTATTAGTAGTGATTTAAAAGATTTAAACTATTATACTAAGAAGTATCACGAAAAAGATGTGAAAGAATTTGAAAAGAAATTTATAAAACTACCTACAAATATAAATTCAAATAATGATATAACATCTTCTTTAATTATGAATCTAGCGGGAGAATTAATTTACTGTTATCCTAATTTTAATGAACATATTGGGGAATACTATACAATTGATGAATTGTATGAAAAATGCAAAGGATTTATTAAAGAATATCCATTTACAGATAGTAAAGATAATAAAGAAAAGGCATATTTTCAAAATGCAATAAAAGAGATAGATAAAATAAAAAGAAAAAGCTTTGAAAAAAATGGAAATTGTTATACAGAAAATATAAAGACATTTTGGAACTTCATTAAAAATTTTATTTCTAATGAAACTTCCTTCCTATTAAAATATATTCATATATTAGACGAGTACACTTCATCTGGTGAAAGAGCAATCCTTAATTTCATGTCACGTATATATTTTTTATCAAAAATTAAAGATTATTTTAAAGATAAAGATTATAAGTTAAGAAAAAATATTTTATTATTGATTGACGAGATAGATCTTTATCTACATCCAACTTGGCAACAAAAAATAATAACGACATTAATAAACGAATTAAATGAATGCTTTCCAGATAACGTATTCCAAATTGTTTTTTCAACGCATTCACCAATTGTTTTATCAGATATGCCTACACAAAATTGTATTTTTTTAAAGAAGGATCATACAGGAATAATAATGAAAAAAGAGGTTAAGCAAACATTTGGATGTAATATTTTTAATTTGTATAAAGATGCTTTTTTTTAGAAAATGGAAATACTTTTGGTGAGTACTCAAGGACTTTTATAAATAATATAGCTAAAGAAATTAAAACTGGAAAGTTTGATGATAAAGAAAACATTAATCGTTTGATTGATCTCATTGGTGAGCCTATTATTCAAAATCATTTAAGAAAATTAATTAATGAACCTAAAAAAAATAAATTAGATTCTAGTCAAAATGAAGAAATGATTCGTTTTTTAGAAAAACAAAAAAGAGAAATCGAAAACAAAATAAATGAACTAAAGAAACAATAATTTTTAAAAGGTTGTGAAGAAAAATGATTAAAATATCAAAAATATGTGATAAAAATAAAAAAGAATTTTACGATGACGTAAAAAAATCATATTCAGATTTATTAGAAAAAATAAAGAAGAATGAGAAAGATACATATAATATTGAAAACAGAAATAAAATAATTGATTACTTTTATGAGGATGATAAGATATGTGACAATAAAGTAATAGAAGTAATTACTGGAGATCGTAAAGCTCTAGAAAAAGTTATAAAAGAAATTGGTATTTTAGAAAAAAACAAAGATGATAAAAAGTTACATGATGAATTTTAAAGTATATATAATAATTTTACGAATAGAGAGTTTGGAAGGAATTGGGCTAAGAAAATAGGAGTAAAAATATGTCCTTATTGTAATAGAAGTTTTATTTATACAACACCCAAGAAGGGAACACGACCACAATATGATCATTACTATCCTAAATCTAAATATCCATATTTAGCCCTATCAATGTATAATCTTATTGCATATTGTCCTGTGTGCAATAACGCTAAAAATGCGGAAGATACTTTTGATAATAAGAGTTTATTATATCCCTTTGAAGAGGAATATGGATATGATATTTTTTTTGAAATTGAAACAGATGAGCAGCTATGTTATTTAGGGTTATCTAATGATTTTAATATAAAAATTAAATCAAAGAATGTAGAAGAAGATTTAAAACAAAAAGTACAAAATAGTTCAAAAATACTGCATATAGAAGAATTGTATAATTTACATAATGATTATGTATCAAAGCTTTTAAGAAGCAAGTATATTTTTACAGATGAATATTGTCAATCTTTATTAGATACTTATCCGGACTGGTTTTTTGATATGAATGAGGTTAAAAATCAATTATATTTTAATTCTTTACAAAAGGAAGAGTGGGGAGAACAAATTCTTTCAAAATTAACTTATGATATTTTAAATAGTGAATAATTTCATGCATTTCATAAAACATAATCAATAATTTTAAAATTAGTAGGATTGATAATTTGTTTTACAAGAAATAATCTTATTATTAATATATAATAGATGTCATGAGGAATTCGTTAAAAAATACAAGAAAGGATACTTATCTATGAAATATTCAAATGAAACGAGTCTAATAGGAAAAGCAGCTAATAGTTTAGATATTAAAGGTGCTATTATAGGCAAAACTTTAGACTTTATAATACAGTTTATTAATAATAAGGTAAATGAAAAAAAATGGAAAAATTTATTTTTAGAAACTGGAGAACAAGTAGTTAAAAATCTTGATGATCAAGATGGGTTTAAAAATGATTTACTAGTTATATTTTCTAAAGATAATATGCAAAATATAGCTGAAAAAAGTTATGACAAAAGAGGATATGAATTAATTTCTTATTTAGAAAATGAAATTGTTGAATTATTTATTGAATACGGAGTATCGGAAAGAAATGCACATGAATATAGTTACCATTTCATTCAAATTATATTAGATGAATTAAAACAATATGATACTGATAAAGCCTTGGAATCTTATTTAGAAATTTGGAGAAAACAATCAGAACAAAACTATTTTTCTCTAAAAAAACAATTAGATGCAATTGAAATTGAAGTAAAAAAACTTGGTAAAGATAATATACATGTTTTATCAATAGAAGATATTGAATCTGATATTAAAAAAAGTAGTTCTTTTGAAAAATTAAGTTTAGATTTTTTTGAAATTGATGATGAACAATTTGAAATGGATTTTGAAGATCAATTAGATAATGAAAAAATTATCATAGTTGGAAAATCAAAAGAGGAAAGTTTGTATCGCATTTTAAATTATTTAAAAGATTTTCTAAAGATAGAATAATATTAATTGTGAAAGACGAAAAATCTTGGTTAAGTCTTATTGAGGATGATATAAGAAATGCAATCCTTGTACCTTATTTTAATAATGAAGAAATACTAGTGAAAAAAGATAATACAAATATCTTCATTTATAATGAAGGAGATATTTTCTATGAAACTAATGAATTACATCTTAGAAAAAGAACCATTCATAACTTACTTAGCGCTTTAGAAAAAATAGGATTAGATCACGAAGATGCTAGAAATCTTGTAAATAATACAAGTGGCATCTATGCATTTATGAGAAAACATTTATTTAATCGTGCCATTAATTTTAAGCCACAATGGGTGAAAAATAGATCAAAAGCAGTAATTGCGGCTTTACTTTGCGGAGCATGGACGGAATGTGAAGGAGATAAAGAAATTATTTCTAAACTTGCGGAAAAAGAGTACGATGATGTTATTCAAGAACTTAATTCTTATTCAACAGTTGAAAAACCATTTGTTATTAAAATTGATAACCATGGATCAATACGTTATATGATTTCCTCAATTGAAGATGCATGGATGGAATTGGATGCATTGATTTTTCCTGAAACTTGGAAACAATATATTTCTTTGTTAAAAGAGGTTTTTGAAGAATTGGAGCCAATTTTTAAGAAAGATTTTAATGAGCATTATTTAGTGAATGTTATAAAAGAAAAGCCTAAATATTCAAAAGTATTAAAAGATGGAATGTTGCGAACATTGATTATGAAAGTAATTTATAAGAATAATCAAAATTATCAATATCAAGTTGATAATATAGTTAAAGCAATATTAGAAAACATAAGAGGAATAGAACAATGGGCATGTATTTCTCAATATTTTATACCACTATGTGAGGCATCACCAAATTCATGTTTGGATAGAATAGAATCTGAATTTGTTAAACCAACAGGATTAAAAGAATTATTTGAAAAGAATTCAGGAGATATATTTAAAAGTAATAATTACTATGTAAATATCATATTTGGTTTAGAACAGTTAGTTCATATAAGAAAATATGTTTCTCGAACAATAAATTGTTTTTTTAGAATGAATGAATTTGAAATAGATTACAAAATGGGAAATAGTCCTAAAAATACATTAGAAGTCATTTTTTGTCCATGGTTCGATTCATGCTCCTTAAATTCAAATGAAAAAATTAAACAAGCTCAAAGTTTAATTGAAAAATATAAGACAGCATGGAATGTATTTGCAAGTCAGTTACCTGAGTCACACGCTATGATGTCTCCCTTATTGCAACCTAAATATAGAATTGTTAATGAATCTGAAGAAATTACTTACGGTGATTTAGATAATGTATATATTGAATACTTAAATTTATGTACGCAATATGCTGGTATGGATAAAAAACGTTGGAAAACTCTGATTGAGCATCTAGATAGATATTCAATTGATCTTCAAAAAGATTTTTTTAATAAATTGATTAAGAAGGCACAATCAATGTGTGACAATGATAAAGAGTATTTGAAAACAAAAATACGTTATATTGTTTATAGACATAGATTTTATAATCAGAGCGATTGGGCAATGGAAGAAGATAAACTTATGATTTATGAAAATACAATAAGTGCTATTTCTTTTAATAATCCTATTTTTGATTATAGATATTTATTTATAAAGCATAATATGCCTCTTCTGCATCCAATTCCATATAAAGGTGATGATTATAGAAATAAAAATCAACAATTAAAAAATCAATTGATTGATGATAAAATAAATGAATTTATCAAAAAAGATTATTCAATTGAGGATTTAATAGATATCTTAGTAGGTGATGATGACTATGATATTGGAACAGTTTTGGCACAATATTATTGTAAATGTAAATATAATAAAGAAATTTTGAATCTTTTAATAAGCAAAGATTCTCAAGGAAAGCAAACTAGATCATTTATAGAAACTTTTTACTGTAACAAAGCAATTGACTTAAGAAGTGTTATTAATGATTTAAAAGAAATGACAGATAATACAGAATTAATATCCGATATATTTTCATTACAAAGAGTAAATGGAAATGAGGATGCTTACATTTTCACGGAAGATGAACAGGTAAAGAGTATTTTTTGGAAAAGAGAAAGATGTTTCTTTATATTTGAAAATGCTAGTAAAGAGGTAATTGAAAAAGCATTAGCCGAATGTTTAAAGTATTCAAATAAGGAAAACTATATTTTATTTTTAGATGATATGAAAGATTACTTTTCTTTACAAGAACTATATGATTATTTCATCAAAATTTCCAGTTTGAAATATGAAGGTCATTACTCTGTTATGGATTATCCGTTGCAAGAATTGTTAGAACTATTACAAAAAGAATTTATTAATGATGATGAAAAATGTAGTGAAATTGCAAAAATAGAATGGATATTCAGTGGTATTTTAGACTGGGATGCAATGAAATGTATTCAAAAAGAAATAAAAAGAAATCCTATTTTTTATGCTGATTTAATTTGTTGTATTTTCAAAGATAAAGATGGAAATAAAAAAATGGGTATTGATGAAAATGTACGAAGTAGTTTAACTAGTTGCTTTTATAAAATGAAATTTTGCCCTTCAGAAAAAAATGGAAATGTTGATTATGAAGAGCTTTGTAAGTGGTTAGAGGATTTTAAACATTTATTAAAAGATCAAAATCAGGAATATCTTTATGAGAGACTAGTTGGTTCATTATTTGCAAATGCTCCAGTAGGCAACGATGGATATCCACCACATGAAAGTGTAAGAAAAATTATTGAAAAATATAATAGTAATGATTTAAATAAGTCATTTATTATTGCAGAGTCTAATAAAAGAGGAGTATATTCACCTGATGCTGGAAAATCTGAAAAAGAAATAGCAAATAAATATTATAAATTTTCTAAAGCATTAGAAATTGATTATCCAATAACAGCAGATATATTCTATGAATTAGGTAAATCTTATGATGAAGAATCTTTACAACAAAGGATGGCTGCCGAAAATGAATAAAAAAAATAAAATTTATGAGGGAGCAAGATACAAATTTGTTATAAAGAAAGAAATAGGTTCGGGTGGCAATGGAAAAGTATATGATGTAGATATAATAGGACATCCAAAATTGGATTTTGTTGCAAAGTTTTTTTCTGCAGATAAAAGAAATCTAAAAAAGTGTAATAAGAGATTTGAACGTTTTAAAAAGGAAATAGAATATGTAAATAAGCTTACTGACATTGAGGGGATTATGTTAATTGAGGATTGTAATTTATCTTCAATGGATAATTCTTGGTATTTAATGAAAAAGGCCAGGGAGTATAAGGTTAATACTAGAAAAAAACTCAATGAGAAGTTAGATGATATAATGAAAATTGCTTTAGTTATAAAACAATTGCATTCCCGAGATATGGAACATAGAGATATTGAACCAGATAATATTCTTATTTTAAATAACAGAGTATATTTAACAGATTTTGGATTAATATTTTGTGATAACGATATTGATAATTTGACAGATTTAAATGAAAGAATAGGTCCGGGTAAAATCGCGCCACCAGAATTTAGTAATTTGGGAGCATTTAGTTATATTGATTTTAAAGCTTCGGATGTTTACTTATTTGCTAAGGTAATTTGGATGATTTTGAAAGAAGAACCGTTTGGCTTTTATGGACCTTATAAATATGGAGAAGATTCAAAACAGTTGTTACTTGATGAAAAAAAATATTCTGTTGAAACATTTATCCCAATAAATAAATTAATTCATGAAGCAACCTATGATGATTTTACGAAAAGAATCAATATTGATGATTGTATAGGTTACATTGAATTACAACAAAAACTTATTTCTAATAATTTAAATGACGATGAAAAAGTAATTATTAATAATTTAAAAAATGAAGAGCTTTTAATAAAATTTAAAGAAGATAAATGTTCAAAACATATAATATCAAATAAAGAATTTATAGCCGAGTTTTTACAAAAAAATCAATTTCCTTCAAAAATAAAAATTTGTGGAACAATTAGTGATGACAAAGAAGAAGTAAAAGAAAAAGAACTCTTATTAGAAATTTCAAGAGTGAGAATAAATCACAACTATTGTCAAGGTTATTATTTTATAAATAAAAGAAAAATATATGAGTGTCATTTTATTGTAAATGAAATAATTCTTAATGAAGAAAAACAGCAATTTGAATTCCAATTAATAGAAGATGAAAGATTATGGAAATATAATAATATTATTGAAGCAAGAGGCAATATTGTTGGAAAGTATTACGTACCCTCAAATAAAAAAATAGTAATTGATTATTGATTAAAATTTCAATGGTCAGCAGATACTTCGAATAGCCTATTTGTTTAGCTGAATTAAAATATATGAGTAGAAAAAAGGTTTAATTTTTAATTATTTATGTGTATAATGATACTATCATAGAAATAAAAGGAAAATGAATTATGGAAAATATAAAGAAAATTATATCTTGGCCTGTAATATTAGGAATACAGGTCATTACAACAGTAGTATTATTATTTTTTATTTTTAAGCTTAATATTTTACCAACAACATATGCTGTTATGGTTGGGATGATATTTGTTTTATTAGGTTTTATTAATTATGCATTAATGAAACCTAATAAAAAAGAACATCATCATAAAACAAAACCAAGAGAAATTATTGGAAAAGTATTAAGTTTAATATTAAGTGTACTAATGGTATTTGGATCAGTTATGATCAATAAAGGTTATTCAACATTAGATGATATTACGAATTCAAATACAAAATCTACTCATTATGCAATTGTTGTATTAAAAAGTAGTAAAATAAGCAGTTTATCTGAATTACAAAATGAATCGATTGAATATTGTTTACAATATGATGAAGAAAAAGATATGAATCAAGTTATTGCTGAAGCTAAACAGAAAGAATCAAGCTTGAATTTTGATGTTGCTATGACATATTCAAAACTAGGGGATGATCTTTATAATAATACCGTTAATGCTATATTAATTAATACAGCATATAATGGTATGTTTGAAGATAATCATCCAGATTTTCAAAATGAAGTTAAAGAAATATGGACAAGTGACATAGAAACAAAAGTCAAAGACTTTTCAACAAGAGTTTCTGTAACAAATACACCATTTATTATTTATATCAGTGGTATTGATACATATGGAAGTATTACAACAGTATCTAGATCAGATGTTAATATGATCGTTACTGTTAATCCAAATACAAAGAAGATCTTATTAACATCTATTCCAAGAGATTACTACGTAACTCTTGCGAATATGAAAAAAAAGGATAAGTTAACGCATTCAGGTATTGCTGGACCTGAAAATACGGTTAAAACAATGGCTCAGTTTTTAGGGACAGATATCAACTACTATGCAAGAGTTAACTTTACATCATTGGTCACAATGGTTGATGCATTGGGTGGTATTACTGTTAATGTTGATCGAGATTTTAGCGCGGGTGGTTATACCTATAAATTAGGTCTTCAACAAATGAATGGTAAAGAAGCATTAGCTTATTCAAGAGAAAGACATTCATTTGCTGATGGAGATAATGTACGTGTAAAACATCAACAAGATGTTTTAATGGCTATGCTTAATAAAATGATGTCACCTGCAGTTATTACTAATTATAGTAGTGTTTTAAAAGCTATATCAGGATGTTTTGAAACAAATATGGCATCGAGTGATATAACAGATTTAATAAAAATGCAAATAAATGATAATGCTTCATGGACATTTAAACAAAAACAATTTACCGGAACAGGAGTTATGCAAACAGGTGGAGCTTACATGCCTGATAGCAAACTTTATTATATGATTCCAAATGATGATAGTGTTAAAGAAAATCTACAAGCAATTAAAGATGTCTTAAATGGGAAATAGTTATTCTAGTTGCTAAAAGTGATCGTTGAGTAATAATAGATAACATTGATTATATAGCGCTCTAAATAATCGCGTGTTTTAGAAAAATTACTTTAAATTATTAAGGGGATATTGATGTGAAATCAATATCCCCTCTAAAATATCTAATGTTTTTTAGGAGGAAAATTAGACTGATGATCAGTCTTGATTTTCCTCCTTTATTTTTATTGTTATCGTGATTTTTCTACTCTAGTTTTCCTATATACTTGATCAACTACCATTTTTCATTAGATTTAGATAAGCTAAAAATCATAACTATGAAATATTCAATATAGATCAAATTAAAAATTGAATTTATATTCATCAGTAAACATCTCTAAAATAGTTTATAATATGTAAAGAAAGGGTGATAGAAATGAAGAAAATACCAATAGGAACGAAAAGTTTTTCAAGACTTGTAGAAGGAAATTATTATTTTGTAGATAAGACCTTGATGATCAAAGAGTTCTTAGGTAGAGTAACAGATGTAACATTGATTACTCGTCCTAGAAGATTTGGAAAAACCATTAATATGTCAATGATGGCGGAATTCTTTGATATTACCAAAGACTCTAAAGAAATCTTTAAAGGTACAAAAATCATGGAAACACCTTATGTAGCTGAAATCAATCAATATCCAACAATCTTTATCTCTTTTGCGGATGCCAAAAGAGATAAAGAAACAGTTGTTTCAACGATAAGAACACAAATACAAAATCAATGGGATAAATATGATTTTGTATTTGAAAATCTTAAGGGATTTAAGGAAATAAATTATGAAAGACTTATGAAGTATTAGCTGATAATAACAAGAATAATCTTAAGGGAATAGATGATGCAATTTCATTCTTGATGGAAAGAATGGAAGATTATTATGGAAAAGAAGTTATGGTATTCATAGATGAATATGATACACCATTTGTAGAAGCACATACAGGAGGGTTCTATGATGAAGTAAGAGGAGGACCTGCAGGATTGCTTCATAATTCTCTTAAAACATCAACCAGCTTAAAATATGCGATGCTTACAGGAATCCAAAGAGTGGCTAAAGAAAATATTTTCAGTGATTTAAATAATTTAGATGTGTATACAGTAATTGATAATGATTATAGTGAATATTTTGAATTCAGTATAGAATAAACCAAAGAACTGTTAGAATATTATGATTTAGAATTAGATGAAGAAGTCAAAGAAATGTATGATGGCTATAAAATGGGAGATAAAGAAATCTATAATCCATGGTCTATTTTAAATTATGTAAGAAGAAAAGTACTTGTTCCTTATTGGGTCAATACGAGTGCTAATACAATGCTTAAACAAGCTATATAAAAAGCAGACTACGACTTTAAAAAACAATATGAAAAACTTATAAAGAATAACTATCTAGAAACAAGAGTTGTCCTTCAAACAAGCTTTTATGAAGTGGCAAATACACCTAACTTGTGGGGGATGTTTGTAAGTGCTGGATATTTAACAGTAGTAAAAGCAATTGATCCAAAAAAAGAAAAGTTTAGAATTGCGATACCAAATTATGAGGTAAGAAGATATTTTATAAGATTAACGGAACATCAACTAGGAATGAACAATGGATAATATGATCGCATTGTTGACAATTTGATTGCTGAAAACAAAAATGATTTTTTCAAAAATTATCAAAATGTATTAATGATTCCAAGCTATCATGATTTAAATAATGAAAACAGTTATCATATGATGATGTTAGGAATGTGTTTATGTCTATCAGATAACTATAAAGTTATTTATAATCGAGAAGAAGGTAAAGGAAGATGTGATCTCATTATCCAGGCTCATGATGAAAAGAAAACATCGTTTATTATTGAATTTAAGTATTTCAAAGAAGATAAAAAAGATTTTGAAAAAGCATTGGATAAATTATCAAATGAAGCTATTCAACAAATCAAAGATAGAAGATATGATTATGATTTAAAAGGAAAAGTGATTTATATAGGCTTAGCCCATCATGGAAAAGATGTCATGATGAAATGGGAAGAAAAGGTTTATATTTGATGTTTGTAATAATAAGGTGAGTATAAAAAAAATCAACGACTGTTGATTTTGATAATGGTGCTGGAGATGGGATTTGAACCCACAGCCTACTGGTTACGAGTCAGTTGCTCTACCGTTGGAGCTACTCCAGCATAGAAATAGAAGCAAAGCTTCTATTTTTTTTCAACTTTTGTTTCACAATAAAGACAACGATAAATACGTTTATCTTTATTTGCTAGATAAAAAACATGATCTAATCCTTGTTCTACTGATGTAATACAACGAGGATTTTTACATTTTTCTACATTAATGATTTTTTGAGGAAGTTGCAATTTTTTCTTTTCAACAAGTTTACCATCTTTAATAATACAAACAGTAATATTAGGATCTAAATATCCTAAAACATCAAAATCTAATGCAAATTCTTCATCTATTTTTAAAATATCTTTTTTACCCATTTTATTAGATTTAACGTTTTTAATAATAGCAACGCTACAATCTAATTTATCTAATCCTAGTGCTTTATAAACTTCTAAAGATTTGCCAGCAGTAATATGATCTAAAACAATTCCGTTTTTAATACTATCTATCTTCATTATTTTTCTACCTCATTTTCCAATCCTAACATTTTTAAAATAAGTGCCATACGCATAAAACGTCCGTTTTGAACTTGATCAAAATACTTAGCTCTTGAATCATCATCGACCTCAATAGCAATTTCATTAACACGAGGTAATGGGTGCATAACGATTAAATCAGATTTTGATTTTTCTAATTTCTTTAAATCTAAAATATATGTATCTTTTAAACGAATATAGTCTTGTTCATTGAAGAATCTTTCTTTTTGCACACGTGTCATATAAAGAATATCTAACTCTTCAACAACTTCTTCAATCGTTTCAACTTCTTTATAATCTAAATTCTTAGCATCTAATAAATCATGTTTTAAATATTCAGGAATTTTAAGTTCAGGTGGTGCAATAAACACGAATTTAATATTTTTATAACGTGACATTGCTTTTGTAAGAGAATGAACTGTACGTCCGAATTTTAAATCCCCACAAAATCCAATTGTTAGATTATCTAATCTACCTTTTTCTCTATAAATAGTAAGTAAATCAGTTAAAGTTTGCGTTGGATGGTTATGACCACCATCTCCAGCATTGATTAAAGGTACTGTACTTTTTCTTGTAGCAACAAGAGGTGCTCCTTCTTTTGGATGACGCATTGCAATAATATCACAATAGCTTGAAACAACACTAATAGTATCACTAACACTTTCACCTTTAGAAGCGCTTGTATTGCTTGCACTTGAAAAACCTAAAACACTTCCACCAAGTGATAACATAGCTGATTCAAAAGAAAGTCTTGTACGTGTACTTGGTTCAAAAAAGAGTGTAGCTAGAATTTTGTGACGACAAACATCTTGATAGCGTGTACGATCTTTAATAATATCATTCGCAATATCAATTAGTTCATCAATTTCTTCTACACTTAAATCCATTGGGTCAATTAAATATTTCATAATAGTCTCCTTTTTTTCCTTCAATATTATAGCACTCCTTAGAAAGCTATTAAATATATTTTAAAAAAATACGGAAATTTTCTTTCCGTATTATTTTTTACCATTAAAACAATAAGTACAGATCTTATCACTATCAAGTCCAATAGCTTGAAGCATATCATCCAAACGATTAAAACGTAAAGAAGTAAAATTAAGTTCTTTACGGATTTCTTCTACCATTGCATTATATTCAGGAGTATCTGGATCACTATATGTTTCTAACATATTGATATCATTTTCTCCTTCACGTTTTTTAATAACACGACGTGTAATTAAATCCATATCACTTGTACTTCTTGAAAAGTTTAAGTAAGGACATCCATACATAATTGGAGGACAAGCAGGTCTGATATGGACTGCTCTTGCTCCAGAATTATATAAATATTCAGTTGTATCTCTTAGTTGTGTTCCACGAACAATTGAATCATCAATTAATAATAATGATTTTCCTTTAATCAAGCTCGCAATTGGAATTAATTTCATTTTTGCAATTAAATTACGATCTGCTTGAATTTGTGGCATAAATGAACGTGGCCACGTAGGTGTGTATTTAATAAAAGGTCTTCCATATTGAATATGTGATTCATTTGAATAACCAATCGCATGGGCAATTCCACTATCAGGAACACCTGCTACAAGATCAATATCTTTAATATCATCTCTTTGAGCCATTAAACGACCACATTCATAACGCATTTCTTCAACATTACGTCCTTCATAACAACTTGTTGGATAACCATAGTATACCCATAAAAATGAACAAATTTTCATTTTATCATTGGCTTCTACAAGTGTTTTCACTTCTTCACTGGTCATAAAACAAACTTCACCAGGTCCTAATTCTTTATATAAAGAATAGCCTAAATTGATATAAGCATGACTTTCAAACGAAGCACAGAATCCATTTTCACCCTTACCAATATTTAATGGAGTTCTTCCTAATTTATCACGTACTAAATACAAACCATCTTTTGTCATCAACATAAAAGAAATAGAACCTTTTACTTTTCTTAAAACATTGATAATTCCATCAACATAAGTATCCTTTTGATTGATCATTGCAGCAATTAATTCAGTTTGATTGACTTCGCCCCCAGACATCTCTAAAAAATGAGTATGCCCATTATCAAAAGCATCTTGAATTAATTCTTCCATATTTGCAACTCTACCTACAGAAACAATTGCATAACTACCTAAACGACAATTTATTAAAAGAGGTTGAGGTTCATTGTCTGAAATACAACCAATCCCCATTTTTCCAGACATTTCTTTAATATCATTTTCAAACTTAGTTCTAAATGGTGAATTTGAAATATTATGAATTGCACGGTTAAAACCGTTTTCTCCATAAACTGCAATCCCACCTTTTTTTGTTCCTAAATGAGAATGATAATCAATACCAAAAAACAAATCAGTGACACAGTCTTTACGACTGACAACGCCAAACATACCACCCATATGTAATTTTCTCCTTTTTCATTTGTTCTCAAAATACCAAAAATATGATAACATAAAACAAAATGAAGATAAAGGACATAAAAAAATGAAATTATATATAGTAAGACATGGTCAAACAGATTATAACATTGATAATAAAGTTTGTGGCATTTCGGATGTTGAATTAACATCTTTAGGAAAGCAACAAGCTAAAATGGCCAGTGAACAATTAAAAGATATTTCATTAGATATGATTTTTGCTTCACCACTTCAAAGAGCACATGAAACTGCAAAAATCATAAATGAAAATCATCAATTAGAAATTAAAATAGATTCTAGAATTCAAGAAATCAATTTTGGCAAATTTGAAGGAATTGTTAATAATGAAGAATTTCAATATTATAAACAAAATCATGGACTCCATTATCCAGGCGGAGAATCTTTATTTCAAGTAGTCCATCGTGTGTATAGTTTTTTAGAAGAACTTGAAAATAAATATCCTGATAAAAACATTTTAGTTGTTTGTCATGGAGGTATCGTGCGTGTCATTCATAGTTATTTTCATGATATGACAAATGAAGAATTAATGACATGGTTACCCGAAAATTGTTGTATTCAAAGCTATGAAAAATAGTGACTTTGTATTGACTGAAAAGTGGAAAGTGTTATACTAATTATAGGAAAAAAGGAAAAGGAGAGTTAAATATGAACGTAGATAAAGATACTTGCATCGGATGTGGAGCATGTGCTGGTGTTTGTCCAGTAGAAGCTTTAGCTTTTGATGATGATGGTAAAATGGAATGTGACAAAGATACATGCATTGGTTGTCAAGCATGTGTTGGAACTTGTCCAGTAGAAGCTATTTCACCAGCTGAATAATAATGATGAAGAAGATAGAAATATCTTCTTTTTATTTTTGCTTTATATGATAAAATAACGGTGGAGGTTTTTTATGAAGACAACAATACATACATTAAAAAATGAATATAAAGATAATCAAACTTATTTAAATGAAAAACAAAAACTTTTTCAAAATTTAACTTATCATATGATAGAAAAAGAACTAAATAATAACAATATTGATATTCGATATAAAGAAGTTCTTGATTTTTATCATCAATGTTTTAATACAGATGAAACAATTGCACATTTTGATGAAAAATATGATCAACAATTAGATCAATTAGGCGAAAAAAATGAAGTATTTGATGATGATGCCCTTGTTTATTATATTGTTAAAGTAATTGAACATTTTGAAGATATTCATCAAGTAGCTGATAAAAACTATATAGCGAATGATTTATTAGAACTTATTCAAAAAGATCATGATTATTTAGATTTGTTAAATAAAACAAAAAATATTATAAAAAGACTTATTAAAATGAATCATGAAAAAAATCAAGATTTACAAAATACTTTTAATCCTTATGGAATAGATTTAGAACAATTCTTTACACGTGTATTTCAAGATCTTGCTTATGTTGAAGTTGATTCTAAGTTATTAAAAGAAATCTATGATCTAATTAAAGAATTACAAAAAGAATATGGACTTTCTTTAAGATATACGGAAATACGTATGGATTTATTAAGTACACTTATTAAAGATGATCCAGATTGTTTAGATCAAGAAATGAAAAATATTTGTAAAGAGTATCCGCAATTTAGATTTATGCTTTATTATAAAGTGATGACTACTTTACAACAAATAGGAAATAATGATTTGTTGAAAAAATATTATCAAGAAATTAATACTTGTATACCAATGAATGAGGAACAAAAGGACTTGTTAGAAGTTATTAAAGAAATTTTTGGATAAGGAGTATGAATATGAAAAAAGATTTATATTTAATGAGACATGGACAAACCTTATTTAATGTAAGAAGAAAAATACAAGGATGGTGTGATTCACCACTTACAGAACTTGGTAAGCAACAAGCTTTAAAGGCTAAAGAAAATTTGAAGGGTATTTCTTTCGATCATTATTATAGTAGTACTTCTGAAAGATGTTGTGATACGATTGAACTTATTATTGGTGATCAATATTATAAAAGATTAAAAGGTTTAAAAGAAAGAAACTTTGGAATGTTTGAAGGAGAAAGTGAAGATTTAAACCCTAATTTTGATGATTTTGGTTATGATGATTTATTTCCACATTATGGTGGAGAAAGAAAAGAAGATGTACAAAAAAGATTAAAAGAAACACTTACAGATGTGATGGATAAAGAAGATCATCAAACAGTTCTTGCTCTTTCACATGCTGGTGCTTGTATGTGTTTTCTATCCACTGTTATTGATCCTGAAGAAATATTAAAAAGTGGAGGCTTTACTAATTGTTGTATATTACATTTTACATTTGAAAATGATACTTTTAAGTTTGTTGAAATTATTCGACCATAATAAAAAATATTGATAAAAAGTAGACTTTTTAAATCAAAAGAGGTAAAATAAATGTGAGGAAAATAGTAGAGGTTGGCTACTTCATATAAACTTACTTTCCACTTGTCATAATATAAAAAGAGAACCAACCAAGAAGAAACAGGGTGACCTGTTTTTTCTTTTAGGAGGAGTTATGGTTATTTATTTTGATTTAGACGATACACTTTATCGTTTATATGATCCTTTTTATAAAGCTTATCAAAAAGTATTTCATGAAGATCTTGATATATATGCTTTATGGAAACAAAGTAGAATCTATAGTAATGAAATTTACCCAAAATATTTAAATAAATTAATCACAAAAGACGAATTATCTATTTATCGTTTAAAGAATGCTTTTAAAGATTTTCATCAATTCATTACAAATCAACAAGCACTTGATTTTCAAAAAGTCTATGAAGATCAACAAGCACATTTAACATTATCTTCTACAATGAAAGAACTTTTTAACTACCTAAAAGAAAAGAATATTTCTTATGGTATTATTACTAATGGAAAAGAAAAAACACAAATGAATAAAATTAATTCATTATTTCCAATCATTGATTTTCCTATTATAATTTCAGAAAAAGTAGGTTATCAAAAACCACAAAAAGAAATCTTTGAATTAATTCAAGGAAATGATAGTTACTATGTAGGAGATGGTTATGAAATAGATATGATGGGAGCTTATCAAGCAGGAGTAAAGACGATTTGGTATAATCATCAAAAACAAGAAAAGGATACTTCTTTTATTGATTTTGTTGTTTATAGTGATGAAGAATTATTAGAGGTGGTTAAGAAGTTAAATAATGATTGACACAGGAAACAATGTCAAGTAGAATAAGCATAAATACAGTGAGTAGACATAGTAACAAATGATTAAAATATAGAGAGTCTTTGGTTGGTGGAAAAAGATTTGGCGTCATTTGTGAATACAGCTATGAGTAGAATGTTGAATTGAGTAGGCATCTCCGGTGATCACCGTTACATGATGAGAGTATGATTGTACTTGATGAGGCTTAAAGGGTGACCTTTAGGTGAAAAAAAGGTGGTACCACGGGAATAGAGCTCGTCCTTTATAGGATGAGTTTTTTTGTTTATAAAGGAGGAAAAAGAAAATGATTATTGTATTAAAACAAGAAGCTATAACTGAAGATGTGACAAGAATTGAAAAAACTATTGAAGAAAAAGGACTACAAGTTCATGTTTCAAAAGGAGAAAATCAAACAATAATGGGACTCATTGGGGATACAACAAAAGTAGATCCAGAATCGATTGAAGTTGATCCAGCTGTAGAAAAGGTCATGCATGTATCAGAACCATATAAATTAGCTAATAGAGCTTTCCATCCAGAAGACTCAGTTATCGATGTCGGTGGCGTTAAAATTGGTGGAGGACATCTAGCAGTGATCGCAGGACCATGTTCAGTAGAAAGCAAGGAACAAGTGATTGAAATCGCTAAAGCAGCCAAAGCAGCAGGAGCTAATCTATTAAGAGGTGGAGCGTTCAAACCAAGAACATCACCATATGCTTTCCAAGGAATGGGATCAGCAGGGTTAGATATTCTAGTAGCAGCTAAAGAAGCAACAGGATTACCAATCGTATCAGAATTGATGGATGCAGAATACTTAGATGAATTCATTGAAAAAGTAGACTTGATTCAAATTGGAGCAAGAAACATGCAAAACTTCGACTTGTTAAAGAAAGTCGGGAAAGCAACAAAGAAACCAATCTTGTTAAAAAGAGGGTTGAGTGCAACATTCCAAGAATGGATCATGTCAGCAGAATATATCATGGCAAGTGGGAATCCAAATGTCATCCTATGTGAAAGAGGAGTGAGAACATTTGAATCATACACAAGAAATACATTAGACTTACAAGCAGTCCCAGTAATCAAAGAATTGACACACTTACCAATCATTATCGATCCAAGTCATGCTGGAGGAAAATGGTGGTTAGTCAATCCAATGGCAAAAGCAGCAGTCGCAGCAGGATGTGATGGATTAATGATCGAAGTGCATAATAATCCAGAAAAAGCATTATGTGATGGACCACAATCATTAAAACCAGCCAAATTTGAACAATTGATGAAAGAACTAAAACCAATTGCTGATGCTGTTGGTAAAGAAATATAAAAGTACCACCATTGGTGGTACTAAGAAATACGATAATGACCTATAATGTCATTTCTTTTTTCTAAAATATCTTCTTCATAATAAAGTTGATGAGGATAAGCATGGTGAATCACGAAAGTGATTCCCTTTTTATTTCGATAATTAGAAACAATACCAATATGTTTTTTAAAGATAACAATATCGCCACCTTGCCATTTATCTAAATCATAAATATCGAGAGTCAAAGATAGGGCGTGTCTTTTAAAATAAACATTTAAATTTCTTACTCGTCGAAAATCAATATTTTTATCTGGATGCTCAACTTGATAACTTTGAGGATTTTCTCTAATATCTTGATCTACAAGAATTTGTAGATCATAACCTGCATTCAATAAGCCAAAAGCGACAACATCACTACATACTCCATAATGGTCTGTTGGGTAACCACCTTGATAATACTTACTTTTGTATTGAGGCTTTGTTTCAATATATTTTCTAACGTTTTGTACAATATCACTTTGATCGTCAATACCATCATGATCTTGATCATTTATGCTTTTATAAGTTTGAATACCAAAATCATCATTTGTATATTTTGGATGAGGTAAAAGATCACTTTGATAAAAAATGTAAGTAAGAATCAAAATGATCGGTATAAAAATAAGAAAGAACTTCTTCATTATTTACCACAACATTTTTTATATTTTTTACCACTTCCACAAGGGCAAGGATCATTACGCCCCACTTTGATGACTTTTGTTGGTTTTTTCTTACCAAAATCATTTTGTTGCTTTTCAATTTGAGCATATTGTAAAGCAAGTTCTTCTTCATTTATTGCTTTAAAAAGCTCAATGACATGATGAATAATATTTTCTGTTTCAATATTATATTCGATAGATAGAGGTAAATGTTTTTGAATCATATTTTTTAATTCTTGTAAGTTATTTTGTTTATAAAGACACGAAAAATAAGCATCCATAATTTCATAATCATAAGGGTAACGTTCAAGTAATTCTTGAAAATATGAAATTCCTTGATCATTATCTTGATAAAAATAAGATAAAGCTAAGTTTTTATAAAAAGGGCAAAGATACTTATCATCTTTAAAATAATTCATAAAATCTTGATGAAATTCTATACTTTCTTGATATTTCTTTTCTTGAATAAAAAGTTGACTTAATTGATTGAATTTTTCTTGAAGATGATAATTAAATCCAAAGAGTTGACCAAGTTCCAATAAACTTGGTTGATTTTCAAGATAAGCTTTAAATTCATTCCATAATTGATAAAGCTCATTTAAATGATTTGTATTTTCTATTTCTTTTAATAATATTTCTTTTTCCATGAGAAATCCTCCTTTTTTAAATCATATCATATTATGTCATATTTGGTAAAAACAAAACTATTGTGTATAATAGTTGTGGTGAGAAAATATGGATCAAAAACATAAATCAAATTTAATTATTACATGTTTATGCCTGATAATCGTTTTTGTTTCTTTACTAACAATGTATGATAATTTTTCTTTTCATACATATAATACAAAAACGTATTATGATTATTTTTTATCATTAAATCATCAAGGCTTTACTTTACAGGATTATGAGCTTTATAAAGATCAATCAAATTATCATTGTGGAGATGGGACACTTGTTTTAGGAAAAATCGATTCTCTTGTAGACGGACAAGATATTGATGTCATAATTCAAATAAATAGAAAACAACATATTGATTATTCTTTAAAATATTTAGAGGGTGGAAGTTATTCTTTAGAAAATAAGGAAGATTTAAAAAATATAAAAGAAATTAAAAATGTTCAGTTAATCATCAAAGATGATAATCAAAAGACGGTTTATCAACATACTTTAAAATTAAAACAAGTTGAAAAATTATCATGTTCTTCAAAAACATTTAAAGTAGAAAATGCATGTATCAGTGATGATTTTATGAGGCTTGGGTATTTAACGTCTACAGATGAAGATTTATTGAAGAAATATCCAAATATTTCATTAGAATATCGTTATTTAAAAAGTAATAAATTAAATGATAAAAATGATAAGAATTATGTTGTATTTAAAAAAATAAATGGAAAGACTAAAGAAATTGTTAATCAAAAAATCTATCAAACATATAACCATGATTTAAATCAAGGATCTTTAAAAAAGAAAAAATTAAGTGTTGTTATTATTTTATCAAAAGATCAAAGTCAAAAAAGTTATGTTTTCAAATTAAACTTTTCAAAGGAAAATGGTGGTTTGTATGAATAAAGAAAGATACTTAAAATTAAAAAAAGATTTTATTGTTTTATATCTTGCAAGAAATGGAATCATGACTTTTTTAATTACACTTTTTACATTTAGTTTGGATTTATCGAATTATTATCAAATATCCTTTCCAGCAACAATACCATACATCTTTTTTAATAATATTTTTACATTAATGTATTTTTGTTTATTATGGATTTTTAATTATTTGCTTTTTGAATTGTTTAAAATCATTAATGATTGGTATGATGAAAATTATTATCAAACATTAAAATTTATGTATCATGAACATAATTATTCAATCTCATGGATGATATATGTAATCATGGCTATTTTACTTGTTATTATACAAATTGTTCAATTGCCAACATTATTTCATATAGATGCTTATTTGATGTTTGGATTTATGATTTTACGTTCATTGAAACAAATATATAAAAATAGACTCTAAGAGTCTATTTTAATAAATGACTAAGACTGTCAAGTAATTCATCTTTTGAGCTTAAAGAATTATAATAAGTTTCAAAAAGAACACCAAGCCCTGGTAAGACGGTTTCTTCTTTAGAAGCAATACCACTTTCAATAATCTCTTTAAGTTCACTACTTGAACAAGCATGTAGTCTTTGAAATATAGCTTGTCGAATATCCATTTTATCACTCCTTAAAAAGAGTGACCCAAAAAGGAGAAAAATATACATGGTAGAAACTAAAATAATTATTTTAGATCAACAAGAAATTGTTTATAAAATTCATTATAAAAGAATTAAGAATTGTTATTTAAGAGTAGAAAAAGGAGAAGTGGTGATTCGTTGTTCACCGCTGTTTTCTCAAAGTGAAATAGAAAAATTGATTAGAAATCATCAAGAAGAAATACTTGAACAAATAAAAGGATATGTTCCTAAATATAACTATCAAGAAGATGGTTATGTTTATTTGTTTAATCAAAAATATCAAATTGTTTTAAAAGATATGAATATCAAAAAATGTGCCATTCATGATCGTCAAATCTATGTTTACTCAAAAAATATCCAAGCAACCATTGAAATGTTTTTAAAACAAGAATTGATGAATTATTTAAAAGAAAGAATAGATTTTTATTTAAGTACGAGCTTTCATCATGTTTTTCCTGAAATTCAAATTAAGAAAATGAAAAGAAGATGGGGTGCTTGTTTTTATCAAAAAAATAGAGTGTGCTTTAATTTAGTATTAGCACATATTGATTATGCTTTAATTGATTATGTTATTGTTCATGAACTTTGTCATTTTCTTGAAGCAAATCATTCAAAAGCATTCTATCATGAAATAGAAAAAAGAATGCCAGATTATAAAGAAAGAGAAAGATTATTAAAGGATGTGGGTATATGATTACGTCAATGCAAAATAAAACGGTTAAAGAATTATTAAAATTAAAACAAAAGAAATATCGAAAAGATTATTATTTAGTAGAAACAAATCATTTAGTAGAGGAAGCAATTAAAGCTAAACAAACAGATTTGATTATTTCAACTGAACCGGTTGATTTAGGTGTAGAAAATTTGGTGGTATCTAAAGAAATTATGGAAAAACTTGCTTTTACTAAAACACCTCAACCTATTATGGCAAGATGTTTTATTCAAAAAGATAAGAAATTAGTTGATGGAAAAAGATATTTGATTTTAGATTATCTACAAGATCCTGGAAATATTGGAACACTTATTCGTACAGCACTTGCTTTTGGCATAGATCAAGTGATTTTATCTAATGAATGTGTGGATCTTTATAATGATAAATTACTGCGATCAATGCAAGGAGCACACTTCCATCTTTCTTGTCTTTATGGGGATTTAAAAGAAATTATTCCTGCTTTAAAAGAAAAAGGTGTCTGTGTTGTAGGCAGTGCTTTAGAAAATGGAAGGCCTATTCATGAAATTAAAAAACAAGAAAAAATGGCTTATGTTTTAGGAAATGAAGGGAATGGGATGGAAAAAGAAATTATCGACATTTGTGATCAAATTGCCTATATTCCAATTACAACCATTGAATCATTAAATGTGGCTGTGGCAGGAAGTGTTATGATGTATCATTTTCAAGGAGAATAGATATGGATAAGATATTATTTTTTGACATTGACGGGACACTAGGACAACATGGTGTTATTACAGAATCAAATTTAAAAGCACTGCATTTATTAAAAGAAAAAGGATATAAGACTTTTATTTGTACGGGAAGAGCACCTTTTTATGCAAGTCGTTTATTCGGTAATCTTGTAAGTGGGATTATTAGCTGTAATGGACGCTATATTCTTTATGAAGGAAAGAAGCTTTATAGTAGAGCATTTACGAAGGAACAATTAGATTATTATGTACATAAGCTTGATCAAGGAAAACTAGGGGCGATGTTTGTTAGTGATGATAAAGCTTTAAAATATCATTTGGATCAAAAACAAGAAGTTAATTTAGAAAAGGAATATGGGATTGAACGTCTCGTTGATTCTTTAGAAGGGGAGTTTTATACATTTGATATGTTTTATCAAAATCAAGAACATTATCAAACAATGGTTGAACTCTTTAAAGAAGATTTAATTATTAATGATCATGGTGGAATGGGTTCTTGTGATTGTTCAACGATTGAATTTGATAAAGGGAGTGCGATTGCTTATTTATTAGATTATTTCCATCTTGATAAAGATAATGCTTATGCTTTTGGTGATGGTTATAATGATCAAGCAATGTTTAGAGAAGTAGGTCATGGTATTGCGATGGGTAATGCTGTTGATGTTTTAAAAGAAAAGGCAACTTATATTACGGATAATTTTGATCAAGAGGGTATTTTAAAAGCACTTTATCATGAAAAAGTGCTTGATGAAAAATAAAATTAATAGAAGTAAATCCAGAAGAATGACTTCTGGATTTATTGTTTATAGGATTCTTTTGATTAAATTAACTTTTCTTTTTTCGTAAAACAGTTGTTCCTGCAACAATAATAACACTTATAATAAGTAGTGAAGTATAAAGGGTAATATTTGTATTATCACCTGTTTTTACAGCCTTGGATTGTGTGTTTTTAGTAGTGGCTTTTGTTTCTTTTTTTACTGTTTCAGTTGTTTTTGGCTTTTCTGTTTCTACTGGAGCTGGTGTTTTTGAAATCTCTACAGGAATACATGCAGACTTAGAGTCATAGATTTCTGTTTCATCTAGACAAAAAACAAAATACATTTCAATTTGTTTGATTTTTATCCAATCGAGTGGGTCATTAGAACCGATTAATGTTTTTACATTTTTTAAATCATCATTTTTGAAAGTAATTGTACCGTTTCCGTTTTCGTCAAGATCAATTTTGGGTTCTACATAAATTCCACCTAAAGATGTTGAATCATCCCAAACATACATTTCCAATAATTTAATTGTTGTGTTCTTTTTTGATTGAACATTTAAAACAATATCATTTTCTCCAGCCCATTTATCCATAGCTAAAGTAATAGAAGGCTTATCTTTCTCTGAAATTACAGTATTTCCTTCTGGTTGATGTGTTTTTTCTGCATAAACAACTGTAGATAAAAGTGTAGTTAAGGATAATGCAAGTAATGCTTCTAAAACTAATTTTCTTTTATTTATATTCTTTTCCTTTTCAATGAAACTTATCCTCAATAACAATACTAAATGATTATTTTTTTAGATAAAATTATCTGTTTAATGTATTGTACTTTTTTATCTGAGAGTCAATATTTATTAGTGAAAAGTAAATATTAATGATAAAATTTGTAAGCGCTTTTTGAATGAAAATAACAATAAAAAGTAGCTTCTATGATAAATAATTATTAATTTAATAAAAAGCATTGACATATGTATATATGTATAATAAAATGTATATACAAATAAGAAAGGAGAAACGGAATGAAAAGAGATTACGGAGATATGTATCAATACATATTAGAATCAAAAAAAGCGGTTAGAAATATTATTTCTAACCATGAAGAAATCTTTCATGATGCTATTGAATACTTTTTTAATGGCAACTATGAACAAATTTATGTGATAGGATCTGGTACATCTTATCATGCTGCATTAGCTGCAAAAAATTTAATGGAAAAAGTATTACAAATGAAAGTATTTGCTTCATATCCTATTGTATTTAAAGATGAAAGAATTTTCAACAAAAATACTTTAGTTATGGGACTTTCACATGCGGGAATGTCGGCATCAACAATTGCGGGGTTGGATAAAGCAAAGGCAAATGGTTTTGGAACAATTGCGATGACTGCTGAAAAAGGAAGACCGGTTGAACATCATGGTGATGTAAAACTATATGTTGATATCGGGGAAGAAAAAGCAGGCCCAAAAACAAAAGGGTATATTGGATCAATTGTAACATTTATGATTTTTGCTTTAAAGGTTGCGTTAAGGCAAGAAAAAATCACACAAGATGAATTTGATGATTATTTAAGAAGAATGCAAGCAAGTGCGGATGCAATTCCAGATATTGCTGAAGCTACGTCAAAATGGTATTTACAAAATAGAAATGATTTAATGAAATGCCGTCGTTTATATGTCATTGGTTATGATAATTGTTTAGCGGATATGATGGAAGGAACATTAAAAATTTGTGAAGCAGTGCGATATAGTGTTCAAGGTTTTGAGTTAGAAGAGTTTATGCATGGTATTTATCATTGCATTGATGAAGATACTTATATGTTATATGTATGCTCAAAGGGTCAATATTATGATCGTATTCTAAGATTGAAAAGATATTTTGAAGAAGAAAGACATAGTCACAATTTCTTGATTACACATGAAAACACAAATAATTCAAAGGATTTAGTTTTTCCGTTTACAGATGATCAAGAATTTGCTGTATTGCAATACATTGTTCCAATGCAAGTACTAGCTAGAAAACTTTCATTAGATTTAGGGATTGATTGTAATATACCAAGTGATCCACAATTTCATTTTAAAATGAATAGTTATTTAAAAGAAGGATAGGTGAATTAAATGGCAAACATTATTTTGTTTTCGCATGGACAACTGGCAACAGGATTAGCAGATTCTTGTAAACTTATTATTGGAGAAAATCATTTTAAAGTTTTAAATATTTTATTGGATCAAAATATTCAAGAAATTAAAAATAACTTAGATGTAATGATTCAATCGTTTGATGATAATCAACCAGTTATTGTTGTTACTGATATTCCTGGAGGAAGTACAACACAAACAGCTATTCAAAGAATTTCAGATAACAAGTTGCTTTATGTTGTAACTGGCATGAATTTAGGATTAGTAATGAGTTTATCTTTTTTATCACTTTCACAAGATGATGAAGATAATAAAAATAAAATTAGAGATGCGATTGAAGAATCACAAAAGGGAATCTATTTAGTTAATGATGTTATAAGTTGTAATGATGAATTATCAGACGATGATGATTTATAAAAGGGGGATAAAAAATGATAGAAGTATTAAGAGTAGATGATAGGTTATTACATGGACAAGTTGCTGTATCTTGGACACGCCATTATAAGGTGGATGTTATTTTAGTAGCTAATAATCATTTAATTACTGATAAAGATATGCAAGTTGCATTTAGATTAGCTACACCATCAGGAGTAACACTTTCAATGAAATCTTTACAAGGAGCGGTTAATGTTATTAATAATCCAAAACATGCAATGCGTAAAATTATGGTCATTACTAAAGATTTGAATGATGCAAAATTTGTGTGTGAACAAACTAATGGAGCAATTAAAGATATTTTATTAGGTGGACTTAGAAATGGAGAGGGTAAAAAACAAATAGATATGAATTCATATATGAGTAAAAATGATATTCATGTTATGGATGAACTTGAAAAAGAAGGATATCATGTTTTTATGCAATCTGTTCCTACTTCCCAAAAATTAAGTACAGAAGAAATTAAAGATAAATTTAATAAATAGAAAGGGGAATAATAATGAGTATAGTTCATGCTTTACTACTTGGTTTGTTAGGTGGTATTGGAATATGGGATAGTAGAATTGGCGGTATGTGGATGTTAGATCGTCCATTAGTATTAGGTCCAATTGTAGGTTTGATTTTAGGTGATTTTAAAACAGGGATTATTGTTGGCGGTTCGTTAGAATTAATTATGATGGGAATTGTTGGAATTGGTTCTGCTACACCACCTGATACAGTTTCTGGTGCAATTTTGGCAACAGCATTTGCAATTGTATCTAAGTTAGATGTCTCAGCAGCGGTTGCTTTAGCTTTACCGATTGCTACATTAGGACAATTGGTGGGTATTTTTGTAAGAACTGCTAATGGTTATTTTGTACATATGGCAGATAAAGCTGCTGAAAATGCGGATTTTTCTGGAATTGATAAAGCTTTATGGAGAGGCGCAATTTTATTTTTTGTAAGTTATTTCTTATTAGTATTTTTAGGCGCATTTTTAGGATCTTCAGTTATTGGTGCATTTGTTAAAATGATTCCTCAATTTGTCACAGATGGGTTAAATGCAGCAAGTGGTATGTTACCAGCTTTAGGTATTGCAATTTTAATGCAATTATTATTTGATAAGAAAAATGCGGCATTTTTCTTTATTGGATGGGCGATGACAGCATTATTCTCTGTTAATACAGTGGGAGCAGCTGTTGTTGGAACTGCAATAGCTTATACAATTTATCAATATACAATCTCTAATAAGAATCATAACAATTCTGTTGATATGATCTCTGATGATTTAGGAGGAGAATTATAATGGAAAATAAAGAACTCGAAACTCAAGATACGGTTATGACACCAGATGTATATAGAAAAACATTTTGGCGAACATTTCCTTTGCAAGCATGTTTTTGTTTTGAACGTATGCAAAATGTTGGTTTTGCTTACATGATGATTCCAGCATTAAAAAAGTTATATAAGAATAAAAAAGATATTTCAGATGCTTTAAAAAGACATTTAGCTATTTTTAATACGACTCCTGCAGTTGTCAGTTTTATTGCTGGTGCGGCAATTGCCATGGAAGAAAAATTTAAAAAAGCTAAAGATAAAGGCGAAGAAGTTGATGAGGAATCAATTAATGCTGTAAAAGCTGCTTTGATGGGTCCGCTTGCTGGAATTGGTGATTCTTTTTTCTGGGGAACATTTAGAATTATTGGTGCAGGTATTGGGACAAGTCTAGCTGCTAAAGGAAGCATTTTAGGAGCTATCTTATTCTTATTGATTTATAATGTTCCACATTTGATTGTTCGTTATTTTGGGTTGAAAATTGGTTATAAAAGTGGAGTTGGATTTTTAGCAAGTATGAATGAAGGTGGTATGGTTGCAGTATTAACTGAAGTTGCTAAAATACTTGGTCTTATTGTAGTTGGATCTATGTGTGCTTCCATGGTTACAATTACAACACCATTTGTATTTAAACTAAATGGAACAAAAATTGTTTTACAAGATATTTTTGATGGTATTATTAAAGGTTTCTTACCATTAGGATTTACATTTATTATTTATGCATTATTAGAAAAAGGAATGAAAAGTACTACATTATTATGGGGAATCTTAATCCTTGGTATTGTATTATCTTTCTTTGGTATTTTATAATGAAAACAAATATGTATGATTATATATGTGAAACACCGGGTGTTCTAACATATATTATTAATAATAGAAAAGAAATAGTTCAAGAATTTGTAAATGAATATAAGGATAAAAAGATTGATCAAATCTATGTGATTGGTTCTGGAACATCATATCATGCTGGATTATCTGCAAAAAATTATTTAGAAGAAATCTTAAATATAAAAGTTTTTTGTATGTATCCTACACAATTTTCTAGAAGTGAAAAAGTATTTAATAAAAATACATTAGTCATTGGTATGTCACAAGGTGGACAAAGTTTATCGACAGTTGAGGGATTAGATGCAGCTTCAAAACGAGGCTTGATGACAGCATCTGTTTCAGAAAATCCTACTGCTTTGATTTTTGAACATGCACAAACTCAAACAAGAATTGAAGTTGGAAATGAAAAATGCGGTGCAAAAACTAAAGGATATGCTGGAACAACCGTAACGTTGATGATGATGCTAAGTGAACTTGCTATTATTAAAGGAATTTTAAAAGAAGAAAAATTCAAACTCTATAAAGAAAGAATGTTTAATGTAATTCATAATATGCCATTAGTTGTAGATGCAGCTACAAAATGGTATGGAAGAATCAAAGATGAGTTCTTACCGGCAAAAAGAATTATCGTTGTAGGATATGATGGTAATTATGCAGATGTTTTAGAAGGTGCTTTAAAAGTTTTAGAAACTGTGCGCCAAGGTGTAACAGGATATGATATTGAAGAATTTTTCCATGGAATTTACAATTCTATTACAGAAAGTGCACATATCTTTTATCTTGCTTCTAAAGGTGATTATAAACCACGTACTTTGAAACTTATAGAAATATTAAAAGAATGGACACCTCATAATTATTTGATTGCATCACCAGAAGAGATTGAAAACCAAAATAAAAATGATTGCATTGTTGAATTTGTTGAAGATCCATTATTTTCTCCTTGGGAATACATTATTCCAATGCAAGTTTTAGCTTGTTTAGCACCACAAGATTTGGGAATTAATCCAGATATTCCAAAAGATCCACAATTTCATGCACGAATTGGAAGTAAAAAACTTGACGGATTAAGAGACCAATATAAGAAATAACGCGAATTAAAAGAAAAATGTATAAATAGAGGTTTTAAAATGAAATTACTTGCAACAGATATGGATGGAACATTTCTAAGAGATGATAAAGCCTACAATGATGAATTTAATGATTTATATAAACAAATGTTAAAACAAGGAATTCAATTTGTAATTGCTTCAGGCAATCAATATGAAGCCCTTGCTTGTAAATTTGATGAAGAAATAAAAAATGATCTTTATTATCTTTGTGAAAATGGTACAAAGATTGTTTATCAAGGAAAAACACTTTATAAAAAAGCTTTAGAAAAACAAGATGCTCAAGAAGTTCTAGATATTTTAAAAGAAGATCAAGAATGTATGCTAGTCGTTTCAGGAGACAAGCATGCTTATATTTCTAAAAGCTTTGCAGATAAAAAAGATTTTATTTCATTGTTTATGAAAAATGTTCAATTTGTAGAAAGCTATGATGATATTGAAGATGATATCTTAAAATTCTCTATCGCAAGCTTTGATGATCAAATGGAACAAAGAATTGAAAAGATTCAAAAACAACTAAAACCACATTTAAAATTAGTAACAACAGGTAATGTTTGGTTTGATATCTTTTATAAAGATGTGAATAAAGGAACAACTTTAACACATCTTTTAGAAATCTTAAAGATTAAACCAGAAGAAGCAGGAGCCTTTGGCGATCAAATGAATGATTATGAAATGTTACAAACTGTAAAATATAGTTATGCGATGGCTAATGCCATGCCACCTGTTAAAGAGGTTGCTTATCAAGTGATTGATAGTAATGAAAATGATGGCGTTATTTTAAAGATAAAAGAAATTTTAAAAGGAAAGTGTTAAAATAACTTTTGAAACATTCATAACGCACATAAAAAAGGTGTGAGAGATGATAAAAAATCATCATTGTTTAAAATATCAACGATGATATCAAAAGAAGCAACAGAGTAAGGACCATGTCTTCAATCAAGACAGCGTGGGTAGAATTACAGGAAGGATATTTGAGTCTTAATACCCTGATGGTGTGATTTCAATCAAAGATATTGATATGGCGGTCATAGTAGGCATGAATGATTAAACCATTGGAATGACAGTTTGGGCATTAAAGATGATTAAAATTCAAAAAAACGATTTTATCATATTGAATTTGAGAAATATACTTGATTTTGTTTGAAAGTTTTATTATTATCATCGTGTTCTTATGGAATGGATAAACATCTCGCCTGCCAAAGTTAGATGTTTATCCATTTTTCTTTCTATAAATTTTTTGACCTTAAGAGTATGATAAATGATTTATGGAAATAACAAAATAGACATCAAGAAAATACCCCAAAAAAATTAACAGCCAAAAGTAAAATCCAGGAGCTGCTACCCCTGGATTATTTATAGCTTGAGAAATCCCCACAGTTTTTTAATTACACATAAAAATAATCCATTAAATGAGAATTGTTATTTAATTATCTTTAAAGATTGTTTTTAATGAATATGTGTATTGATCTCCTCGATAATAGGTAGAAATATATTCGAAAGGAGTTCCATCTGATAAAAAAGTAACATGTTGACTTTTAAAAAGAGCTATATTGTCAACCTTTAATAACTCTTTTTGTTTTTTTGTTGGCATAACAGCTGAATATTGTGCATCAATACCTTGAATTTGATACCCAAGCTTCTTTATATATTTGTAAAGAGAGTTTTCTAAGACCTGGATGTCTAGAGATGGAATGATATGCGTTGATAGATAAGTATAACTAATTGCTATTGGAATATTATCACCGGTTCTAAGACGTACAAAATAGTGGATAAAGTCTTCATCTGATAGTTTTAAAGCATCTCTTACATGAGGAACTTCTTTGCCTTTAACAAGTTTATATCCAATTAGTTTTGCTCCGGGTACTTTGCCAGTCGAAATCATATCTTCTGTAAAACTTCCAGTAGATCCAAGCTGTAAATTTTTTATTGTTCGATAATCTTTCACAAATGAGCCTTTTCCAGCAATTCTTTCAACGAGACGTTTTTCACATAACATCATAATAGCTTTATTAACAGTCATTCTAGACGCATTATACATTTCACATAGATTTTTTTCTGTTGGAATTTGATCACCAGGATTTAATTCGTTGTTTTTGATTTGTGATTCTAAATCACTCATTATTTTTATATATTTTGGATTCTTTGACATTTTTTTACCTCTTACATATCGATTATACCATATTTATAAATGTATATACAATTATTATGTAGGCGATTTCAGAAATATGAAAAAATATGAAAATATGCTTTTAAAAGAGACTTGTTTTGTTAGGAAAATTTGATATAATAGTGGGGAATATAAATCGTTGATATGGATTAGTAAATGGATGATGCTGTTTTAGAGAGGGAGAAGTGCTGGAAACTCCTACAGATAATTTATTGAATTCACCATGGAGAGCACCTAATCAGTGACGTGAGACTGCGTTAATGTTTAATTAAGAGCATGTTTTAAACATGAATTAGGATGGTACCGCGATCAACTCGTTCCTATTGGAATGAGTTTTTTTATGTTTGAGGAGGAAATAAAGTGGAAAATGAATTATTAAAGATTAAAGATGAAGCTTTAGAAAAAATTGAAGCTTGTTCATCTTTAAAAGAATTAAATGATATTCGTGTTCTTTATTTAGGGAAAAAAGGTCCTATTCAAGAAGCTATGAAATCGATGAAAAATATGGACCCTGATCAAAGAAAAACATTTGGTCAAACAAGTAATAAAGTTAAACAAGAATTATCTAAAGCAGTTGAAGATAAAAAAGAAGTTTTAGAACATCAAGCTATTATTGATAAAATCAATAGTGAAACTATTGATTTATCATTACCAAGTTATAAATTAGATCAAGGAACAATGCATCCTTTATCAATCATTGTTTCTCAACTTGAAGAATTATTTTTAGGTATGGGATATCAAATTGCTGAAGGCCCAGAAGTAGAAAGTGATTACTTCAACTTTGAATTAATGAACTTACCAAAAGGACATCCTGCAAGAGATATGCAAGATACTTTCTATATTGATGAAAATACTTTAATGAGAACACATACTTCTCCAGTACAAGCACATACCTTACTTGCTGCCAAAGGGAAAGGACCTATTAAAGTTATTTGTCCTGGTAAAACATATCGTAGAGATGATGATGATGCCACACATTCACATCAATTCATGCAATGTGAAGGTCTTGTTGTTGATAAAAATATCACGCTTGCTGATTTAAAAGGAACATTAGAAGTTTTCGCAAGAAAATTCTTTGGGGAAAAACGTGAAATTAGATTACGTCCATCTTACTTCCCATTTACTGAACCATCAGTAGAAGTAGATATCTCTTGTCATCATTGTGGTGGTAAAGGATGTGCTATGTGTAAAGGAACTGGATGGATTGAAATCTTAGGTGCTGGTATGGTTAACCCTAAAGTTTTAGATATGTGTGGTTTTGATAGTAAAGAATATCAAGGTTTTGCATTTGGTATTGGTATTGAACGTGTCGCTATGTTGAAATATGGAATTGATAATATTCGTGATTTCTATAACGATGATTTAAGATTCTTAAACCAATTCCAAAGAGAGGAGTAAGAAAATGGAAGTCAGTTTAAATTTATTAAATAAATATGTAAAAATCGATGATCAAGATCCAAAAGAACTTGCTGATAAAATTACTTCAATTGGTTTAGAAGTAGAAGGAATGCATTCATTAGCTAATGGAAACAATATGACAATTGGTTATGTCAAAGAATGTATCGATCATCCTGATAGTGATCATTTACATGTCTGTCAAGTAGAAGTAAGACCTGGAGAAGTAACACAAATTGTTTGTGGAGCACCAAATGTCGCTGCTGGACAAAAAGTTATTGTAGCTAATCCTGGATGTGATTTAGGAGAAGGTTTTGTTATTAAACAAAGTACCATTCGTGGACAAGAATCTAACGGGATGATTTGTTCGATGGCAGAACTTGGTTTAGATCAACGTTTATTATCTCCTGAAGATAAAGATGGCATTCATGTTTTAGATGAAAATGCACCTGTAGGAGAAGATCCTTTAGAATATTTAGGTTTAAAAGATACGATTTTAGATATTGGTTTAACACCAAATAGAGCGGATTGTATGGCTTTAACTTCACTTGCTTATGAAGTGGCTGCTGTTTTAAAAAGAGATGTTAACTTACCAACCATTAAAGAAAAAGGTATTGCTGGAAGTAATATTGAAGTTAAAGTAGAAACTGAATTATGTCCATTCTTTGGGGCTAAACTTGTCAAAGGTGTCACAACAAAAGAATCACCAGCATGGCTTAAAACGGCATTACTTGCTTCTGGTATTAAACCAATTAATAACATTGTTGATATTTCTAACTATGTTATGTTAGAAACAGGTCAACCAATCCATATGTATGATTATGATAAATTAACTAAAAAAGAATTTATCGTAAAAACAGGATTTGATGAAAAAGCAATCTTATTAGATGGTGAAGAATATAAATTAGAACCTCAAGATATCATTGTTTCAACAGATAATGGTGTTGGTTGTGTCGCAGGTGTTATGGGCGCTGATAGTACTAAAATTGATGAAAACACACAAAATATTGTCATTGAAGTAGCTACTTTTGATGGACCAAGTTTAAGAGAAACAGCAAGACGTTTAAATTTATTAACAGATGCCTCTCAACATTATATTAAAGGGGCTTTAAATACTGCTAATTCTTTAAATATTTTAGAAAGATGTGCAAATTTATTAGAAGAACTTGCTGATGCTAAAGAAATCTATGAAACTGTTTCAACAACTCTTTATATTGAAGATAAATATGTTTCAGTTTCAACTCAACAAGTTAATGGATTACTTGGAACAAACATTCAAACAAATGAAATCGCAGAAATCTTTAATTCATTAAAATTCAAATATGAATTAAAAGAAGATACATTTAATGTTAAAATTCCAACTTATCGTAATGATATTACAATGTCAGCAGATTTAATTGAAGAAGTTGTGCGTATGTATGGTTTTGATAACATTCCATCAACTTTACCAGAAATGTCTATGACAATTGGAAAAAGAACAGAAATTCAAGAAAAGAAACATATGATGAAAGTCTTATTAAAAGACTTGGGATTACATGAAACATTAACATATTCATTAACATCACCATCACTTGTTCATGATTTCAATATTTTCCATGATCAAGAACCAGTTAAACTTGCAATGCCATTAGGTGAAGAAAGATCAGTGACAAGACAATCAATTATTGGTTCATTGTTACAAGTCATTAATTATAACCAATCAAGAAATATGAAAGATGTTCATTTATATGAATTATCAACAACATATTCAAAAGGTGTTGAATTACAAAACCTTGCGATTGCATGTACTGGTGAATACCATGGGTTATCATTTAAACAAATTTCATACAAAGCAGATTATTATTTAGTTAAAGGATTTGTAGAAACAATCTTTGAAAGATTAGGAATCAATGAATCACGTTATCGTTTAGAACGTGTTGAAAGTGATAACCAATCATTCCACCCTGGACGTAGTGCTTATATTAAAGTACAAAATGAAGTGGTTGGGGTCGTTGGACAAGTTCATCCACTAATGGAAAAGAAATATGATGTGAAAGATGTTTATGTAGTTGAATTAAACTTATCTGCATTATTAAATATCAAAACAGGTAAAGTAAAATATCAACCAATTCCACAATATCCATCAGTTTCAAGAGATATTGCTTTAGTAATGGATGAATCTGTTCCAGCAAATGATGTTTGTCAAAAAATCATTAAGTCAAGTAATAAACTTGTTAAAGCAACAAACATCTTTGATGTTTATGTTGGAGAACATGTAGAAGCTGGTAAAAAATCAGTAGCTATTAATTTAACTTTCCAAGATGATAAGAAAACATTAAAAGAACAAGAAATTAATGAAGCTATGGAAAAAATTTTAAAAGCTGTTGAAAAAGATTTTGGAGCAGTACTTAGAGGATAATCAAAAGAGGTGTCAAACACACCTCTTTTTTTATGGAAAAGTTAAAAGAATAGTTTTCTAATTTGACGATAATATTGTCTACCAACATTAAGATCACTTGGTGTTGAAGAAAATGTCATAGTATAACGTGAATCATTAAAAAAAGTAGTTGTTGGATGTTTACCTGTATGACTTAAAATAATTCCATAACGACTTAAAGTATCAATAGATTTCTTTGAAAGACCTTCATTGACTAATAAGTTAAAAATATCTGTTAAATATCTATTTCGATTACCAACAGGAGGATTTTGTTCAAGAATTGTATGAATGATTTGTTGTTGTTTTTGATTATGATTATTTTTAAGTTCTTCTTTTAAAAGATAAAGAAGAAGATCTCTTTGTTCACCTTTGTAAAATTCTTTTTCATTTTCTTTTAATATTAAAGGATAATATCCTTGTTGTTTAATATAACTTCCTAATTCTTCATTTTGATTTTCTAAAATCAATATTTGATTATTTAAATCATCAATATTTTTTTGTAAATTCTTTTTCTTATCTTCTAAAGCTAAGACTTGTTGTTCAATAGAAGAATTTTCGAGAAAATCATTTTCTTTATGATTTTCAATTATTTTTTTAATAATATGATGTTGAAAATCTTTCATATTATAAGGAAATGAATATGTACGTTGTAAAACATAACTTTGAATTTTTATTTTTACTTTCTCAATAAATTCTTGAGGAGATTCTTTTTTTAAAAAAGAAATTTTTTGAAATTCATGATTTAAATAAAGAATATAACTATTATTTCTTAAATGAAAATGGTTTTGAAATGCTTGATGAAAATTTTTATCTTCGCTTGTAAGAATATAAGCTGTTGATTGAATTTCAGTTAGAATCTCATTTTTAAAATCTTTTAAAGACATATTTAAATAAATAACAGGAAGAATTGTTTTATTTTCTATAAATTCAATGACTTGATTTAAATCATTCATATTTTTGATATTTGGTTGAATATATGAAAAATGATTATTGTTTAAAAAATGATATTTATTAAGATATGTTATTAAATCGATAAATTGATTATTACGTTTATTAATAGAAAGATATATATTTTGTTTTGTTTCGTTAAAAATATATTCATAATCATTATTTTGATATTGAATACAAAAAGCAATCGCTGATTCATCATGATAAATTGTGCAATTCTCTAAATGAATGATCAATGAATCTAATATAAATTCATCTAAATAAAATAAATCTTGAATTATTTTTGTAAATTGAATAATAGTTAGATTTTTTACAGCAATCAAAGTTGATAAATGCTTCATAGTTGATGTTTCCTTTCAATAGACTTTAAAAGATCTCTTTTACGATAAGTATCATCAGGAGATAAATTCATTAAAGTTTTATGAATGATTGAAAAAATATACTCTTGATATTCTTTATAATTATCTTGATGAATCGTAATTAATGCTTCATCATCTTGTTTTAAGAGATGATTATATTCTTGATTTATGTTTTTAAGTTTTTCAAGAATATCTTTTTTATTTTGGTATTCTTTTTGTAAATCAATGATGTCTTTTTCAATATTCTTTATTTCATTTAAGAATAATTCTTGAACTTCTACAGATGATAATGCATCATCTTGATAAGATTGTAAGAGGTGAACTACTCCGACTTACACTTCGTTTAGAAGTCGGAGCTTCTTGCTTCAACCACTATAGCCTCTAATGACAATACATTATAGGTCTTACACAGTGTCCACAAGCGTATAAGTTTGGCTAGTCCCAAGCCTACTTTTATAATTTATCTATAAGGACTGAAGAATCCTCAATCCTTCTGTAAGTATGTTGATTGCTGCATTATGGTCTCTGTCTCCAGTATAACCACAATCACATGTATAAACTCGGTCTTTTAGGTCGAGTTTTTTTACACTTCCACAGCAATGACAGATTTGGCTAGAAGGGTACCACTTGTCAACTTTTACAAAATATTTACCTCTTTCTTTAAGCTTGTACTCAAGCATATTAAGAAACATTCCATAACCGTTGTCAAAGGTCGCTTTTCCATTGCCAAAACCTTTATTTCCAATAGCTTTCATATCTAAGTCTTCGACACATACGATATCATACTGATTGGCTATCTCTGTAGATTTCTTATGAAGACTGTCGAGACGTTGATTCGCTATTTTTCTATAGATTCTGTTTACTTTTCTCATTTGTTTAAAATAGTTGCTTGATTTTGTTTCATTCTTTTTAGAACCTGCTTTTCGTGAAAGTCTTCTTTGTTGTTTAGCAAGCTTCTTATGACTTTCTCGATAGTATTTATGAACTCCTGCTTTATTCCCATTACTGTCCATATAAAGTCCATCGGATTTATAGTCAAGTCCAATAGCATTTGTACTCGATTTGGAAACAGATGGAATGTCTTCCTGTTCATATTCGAAAAGAACGGAAGCAAAATAGTTACCGACACTATCTTGAGAGACAGTAACAGATTTAAGCTTCCAATCATCTTTAGGCAACCTATGAATAACAGCTTTGACCATTCCAACTTTAGGAAGCTTTATGACATTTTTACCAATAAGAATATTGTTGTTTGTAAAATTTGTTGTATACGACTTTTTAGATTTTCTTTTGCTTTTGAATTTAGGAAAATGATTTTGTTTTTTAAAAAATCTGTCATAGGCGTCTGCTAAATGAAAAACGGCATTTGAAACAGCAAATTTATCTATTTCTTTGAGAAAATCATAATCTTTTTTTAATGTACGAGTAGCGAACTCATTTGATTTAAGCTTAGAAAGATGGGATTCTCCATCTTTGTATCTTTGTTTTTGCAGGGCGAGTAATTGGTTATAGACAAAACGACAGCAACCAAAAGTTTTTGCAAACATGACTTTTTGTTCATCATTTGGATAGAGTCTATATTTAATTGCCTTGTTACTTTTGTTTGCTTTTGACATATATTTTACCTTCCTTGCGTTTGAATATATTCCTTAATAATATCTACGGTCACCCCACCTGTAGATATCAAACAATAGCTTTGTGACCAGAACATATCCTTCCATAAATGTTTCTTGATTTCTGGATATTCTTTTTTTATAAGTCTACTGCTTGCTGACTTATAAGCATTGATAAATTTAGAAATCTCACTATTAGGCTGTCCTCTGAACAGTACATGAACATGGTCTTTATCGTGATTCCATTCTTCCAACGAAATATTATAATTAAGGCATATGTTTTTAAATATCTCTTTAAGCCGTAATGAGATAGCATCATCAATAACATTATTCCTGTATTTGACACACATAATTAAATGATAATTAAGCATGAACACTGAATGATTATTAGTATCAAGTTCCATAGCAATATCCTTTCTAAAATCAAGTACGACTGAGCGTCTTTTATACTTATAGTATATCTCAGCTGCACGTCTAAAACAACATCTCTTATAAAAACTATAAAAGGAGCTAGCCCCCTCCCTACGCTTCGCTTATAGGAAGGAAATTGCGCTCCTATTTTTGTTCAAATTGTTGAAGTTCTGAAAAAGAATAAAATTCATTTTCTTGTAACATATAATAACGAATATGTTGAATGAGTGTTTGAATAAATTTTTTTTCATAAAAGAGTTTTTCTTTTTCATTGTTTGGATAATTGATTTGTACATAATTAATTTCTTTATTTGTAGGAATGACGATAATATGGCACATTCCATAGAGTTCTTGGTTTAAAATAAAGGGATTAACAAGACATTTTTTATTTTTGTATAAGATGATTATTGGTAAATGATATGATTTTTTTAATAGTTGATTGACTGTTCTTTCATTAATAAAATGAGGTGTTGATTGTATTGGTAAATCATGGTTTTTTTGAATATAATTACTTCCTAAAATATTTTTAGTTTTAAAATCTTTAATTTCTAAGCTTTTATGTTTTTCTTTTAAAGAATAGTATAAAGAATGATCATAATTCAAATCTTTCATTTAGCTACTATCTTAATTTAAGCACATATTTCAATAATAAAAAAGAACTATCTTTTAGATAGTTCGATAACAGGAATATTTTGAAATTCTTTTTTGATCATTTGATGATCTATTAAAGATAATAATTTTGATGATTTAATTTCTAAATCTAAAGCAGGATGTTTATAAGATGAAAGATTTGTAATTATATGATAAGAACATGTTTTTTTGATTGTTTTTAAATACTTTTGTCCTTTTTGATTCATTTTTAAAACATGAATATAATCAATAGGAAAACAGTTTTTGATTTCATCCTTTGTATTATTCATTAAAATGTGTAATAACATTCTTTGGATTCTAGTTTTTGTATAACGTTTACTTGTAAGCGAATTTACAAGTTCTTCATAACTATTAGTATCAAAGATAACTTTCTTTAATAAGTTCTCTATGCCTTCATCAACAAGATGGATCTTTTTTAATTGTGTAGGGCTTTGAATGATAATTTGATATTTCAAATAATCAAAGAAATCATTTTGATGATAAAGCGAATCATAATAAGACATATCTAATAGGTAATCATGAACATCTTGTTTTTCTTTTAAAGCTTTACGTAAAGCTGTAGCAGAAGCAATTTTTGTAAGTGTAGTATCATGATAATCATTGGATCTTTTAATACAATGTAAAGTAATAGGATAATCATTTTCAATGACTTCTTTTACATAGCCTAAACCTAATAAATCATTAGGGGTTTGAATACTTTTATTTAATAACAAACTTAAAGCTTGATTACAAGCATCAGGATAACGTAAGCCTTGTTTCATTGCATTTTTGACATATTGATCATATTCATTAGGATGATTTTTAATAGCATAGGCAATTTCTTTAAAAGTATCGATGTCACCACATTCACTACCAAAAACAAGATCAGTAATTCCTATATGATAAAGTAAATCAATCGCTCCTTTACAAAAATAATCGGCACTTTGACAAACATATGCAAAAGGGAGTTCGATAACTAAATCAACACCGTATTTAATAGCAAGTTCACTTCTTTTAAATTTATCAATAATTGCGACTTCTCCTCGTTGAACATAATTACCAGACATAATAGCAATTGTTAAATCGGGCTTTACCATTTCTTTTGCTTTTTGTAAGTGATAAAGATGTCCGGTATGAAAAGGGTTATATTCAACAATGATTCCTAATATTTTCATAAATGATAGTCCTTTTGTTTAATGGTTTTAATAACTTTAAAGAAAGTTGAAACAATTAAAATTGCAGTAGCAAGGGCTAAAGCTGTTCCTACTGTTTGAAAAAGAGAATCAAGAAATAAATCTTGATCATGTGAAATCAAATAAAGCATTGTTTGATAAATTCCTTTCCCAGGGACAATGGGAAAACAACCAACAACAATAAAAATAGTTGCAGGAGCTTTACATATTCTTGCCATAATTTCACTAAATAAAGCTACCACGATCATCGCACATAAATTTGACATAATATTACTTAGATAGGGTATCACCAGTAAATAAACGATCCATCCTAGCATCCCACCAAGAGAAGCTAAAAGTGCATAAGGCAGATGACGATGTACTCTAAAAACAAAAGCAAATCCTAAACACCCTAAGAAAGCACTTAAACATTGAATTACTTGTTCCATTAAATCAATCCTTTCAATAAAATACGTATCAATCCAACTCCTAAAGCAATTGCTGTTGCAATAAAAAAAGCTTCAACAAGACGTGCTTGCCCGGAAACATAGTTTCCATCGATAATATCTCTTAAACTATTGGTAATTGCAATTCCAGGAGTTAAAATCATTAGACAACCAATAATTGTCGCATCTAGATTATAAATCAAATGAAAATGATAAAACAAAATCGCTAAGATAGTTAAAAACATACTTGTTAGTGTTGTACGCATTAATGAATTAATTCCTAAAATCTCATTGATCCATATAAAAAAATACATTAAAAAACCTATGATTCCAGCAATAATTCCTTCATGAAGTCCACCTCCAAAAAAAATAGCATAACCTCCAGCCCCTAAACCATACCCTAAAAAAACAAGTGGCATGATAGGGTGTAAGGAATTGATAGCCTTTATTTGTTGTTCAATAAAATCATTAGTAGGTGTTTCATTACAGATTTTTCTAACAAGATCATTTAAAGCACAAACAGCATCAAGGTTTGTACGATTTTGTAAAGTTCTTTTAGTAAGAGAAGTACTTGTTCCATCTTGAAAAGTAACACTCATTGTAAAATAAGTAGGAAGAGCAAAAACACCTATATCTTGAAAGCCATAGCTTTGACACATACGTTCTAGACTTTCTTCTACACGGTAAATTTCAGCACCATTTTTAAGTAATAATTTACCGATTTCAGCAATATTTTTTATTAATAATTGTTCGTTCATTTTTTTATTTCACCAAAAATTAGTATAACAATTATTAAGTATTTAGGAAAGAAAAAAGTATGTTTAAAAGGTATTTTTTAAAAAAATAAAAACAGATTGCAAAGATATAAAAATTAGGTATAATAACTTTTGACAAAGTAGGTGAAATAAATGGAAAGATTACAAAAATATATTGCTTCAAGTGGTTATACATCAAGAAGAAAAGCAGAAGATTTAATTAGAGAAGGTAGAGTTTCTGTTAATGGTCAAGTTGTAACTGAACTTGGAACTAAAGTTAAATCTGGAGATGTTGTTTTAATTGATGGAGAAGCTATTGTTGGTGAAAATAAAGTTTATTATCTTTTTTACAAACCACAAGGATGTGTTTGTACATTAGATGATGAGTTCGATAGACCAAAAGTAATTGATTACTTTGAAGAAGTTGAAGAAAGAATTTATCCTGTTGGACGTTTAGATTTCGATACAACAGGTGCTTTAATTATGTCTAATGATGGTGATTTTGCAAATATGATCATGCATCCAAGAAGCCACTTAGAAAAAATCTATGAAGTAACAATTAAAGGTCTTATTAAAGGTGAAGATTTACATCATTTAGAAAAAGGTGTTTATTTAGAAGGTAAAAAAACAATGCCTTGTAAAATCAAAGTCACTTATAAAGATATGGAACATAAAACAAATGTTTTAAAAATTAAACTTTATGAAGGAAAAAACAGACAAGTTAAAAAAATGTTTGAAAGTGTGGGACATCCAGTAAAAAGATTACATCGTATTTCTGTTGGTTGTGTCAATTTAAAAGGATTACGTCCTGGAGAATATCGTCGTTTAAAACCACAAGAAGTAAAAGATTTAAAAAAATTAGTTGGAAAATAAAATTCGACATCATTTTTATGCATGAGTGCTTATACTAATTGTTGGTGATGGAAATGAGAGTACAAATTATTGATGATAAACAATTAAAAAACTGTAGTATTTGCAAAGCAACGGATGAATGGGTAGAAAATATATGTGTTAATGGGATTGAAGGATTATATTGTGTTAAATGTGATACGCTCACATTGTATGAACCCCTTCCTTCAAAACTTGTTTATTTAGCTTTTAAGAAAAAATGTATGCAAATAAAAGAAATGAAAACCAATAATCAGTTGACAATGTAAAATATTGTATTAGAATAAAAACGTAAATAAAAAAAGCAATGATTTAGGATATGTTTTATAAATGATTTGATTTAGAGAAAAGGTGGTTGGTGAAAACCTTGAGAATGTTTATAAGATACTCCCTAATAGCTACACTTGAAAAAGATTGTCGTTAACTGCGTTAAAGTTTTGAGGCTGAAAAGCAAATTAAGGTGGTACCACGAAACTCTCGTCCTTTGGATGAGAGTTTTTTATGTAAAGGAGAAGGAAAATGGTAGATTTTAAAGAAAATGAACAATTAAATACATTAAATCACTCTTGTGCCCATGTTATGGCACAAGCAATCAAACATCTTTATCCTCAAGCTAAATTTTGGGTAGGTCCTGTTGTAGCTGAAGGATTCTATTATGATGTCGATTTAGGTGATGAAGTTGTTAGTGATGAAGCAATCGCTAAAATTGAAAAAGAAATGAAAAAAATCTGTAAAGATGGTAAAAGAATTGTTCGTCGTGAAATTTCTAAAGAAGAAGCTTTAGAAATGTTTAAAGATGATGAATATAAATTAGATTTAATTTCTAATTTAAAAGATGGAACAATTACTTGTTATAGTCAAGGAGATTTTACTGATTTATGTAGAGGTCCTCATGTTGAAACAGTTAAAATGTGTAAAAACTTTAAATTAATCAAACATTCTGGTGCTTATTGGAAAGGTGATAAAAACAATAAAGTTTTACAACGTATTTATGGTGTTTGTTTCCCAACTGCTGAAGAATTAGAAGAACACTTAAATTTATTAGAAGAAGCTAAAGAAAGAGATCATCGTAAAATTGGTAAAGAAATGGAAATCTTCATGGTTGATGATTTAATTGGTAGAGGTCTTCCAATGTATTTACCAAAAGGATATGCTATCTGGCAAAAACTTGAAAGATACATCAAACAAAAAGAAAAGAAATTAGGTTACTTACATGTATTAACTCCTGCTGTAGGAACAGTAAACTTATATAAAACATCAGGACACTGGGATCATTATAAAGAAAATATGTTCCCACAAATGGAAATGGATGGAGAATCATTTGTTTTACGTCCAATGAACTGTCCTCATCATATGATGATTTATGCAAATAAATTACATTCTTATAAAAACTTACCAATTCGTATTGGTGAAATTGCTCATGACTTTAGATATGAAGCATCAGGAGCTGTTAAAGGTATTGAAAGAGGAAGACATTTCTGTCAAAACGATGCTCATTTATTTATAACACCAGAACAAATTAAATCAGAATTTAAAGGTGTTATCGATTTAATCTTAGATGTTTATAAAGATTTCAATATTACAGATTATCGTTGTGTTTTATCTCTTAGAGATCCAGAAGATAAAGAAAAATATCATGATGATGATGAAATGTGGAATAAAGCAGAAAATGAATTACGTGAAGTAATGAATGAACTTGGTATTGAATATACTGAAGAAATTGGGGAAGCTGCTTTCTATGGTCCTAAATTAGATGTTAATGTTAAACCAGCTATTGGTAATGAAATCACTTTATCAACTTGTCAATTAGACTTCTGTTTACCAGCTAAGTTTAACTTAACTTATGTTGCGGAAGATGGAACTAAGAAAACTCCTGTTGTTTTACACAGAGCTATTTTAGGTTCATTAGATCGTTTCATGGCTTATATCTTAGAAGAAACAAAAGGAAACTTACCATTATGGTTAGCTCCTACACAAGTCAAAGTATTACCTGTTAAAAATGAATATCATTTAGATTACGCTAATGAAATTTATCAATTATTATTAGATGAAGGTTTTGAAGTAGAACTTGATTCAAGAGATGAAAAATTAGGATATCGTATTCGTGAAGCACAAATGCAAAAAGCAAATTATATCTTAGTTTTAGGTAATAATGAACGTGATGAAAGAACTGTAACTTATCGTAAACATGGTGAACAAAAAGCAACAACTGTTACTATTGATGAGTTTGTTTCAATGTTAAAACAACAAATTAAAGATAAAAAATAGTTTATATTTTTAAGATATGGTATACGTAGAAGCTCAATTTTTAAATAAAGAATTGAGCTTTTTACATAAAATTGACAAAAGAAAATACTATTTATATAATACTAATGAGATAGAGTATCTCTATAAAGTGAGGAAATTATGATAATAAAAAAGTCAGAAAAAGATGAACGCAGAGAGAAAATTATAGATGTTGCTTTTCGTCTTTTTGTAGATAAAAAAATCGAATCTGTAACAATGGGAGAAATAGCAAAAGAAGCAGGAATTGGAAGAGCAACATTGTTTCGTTATTTCCCAGGAAAATTAGAACTTGTTATTGCGGTAAATACAAAAGAATGGAAAGAATATTTTGATGAATTAGATCAAAAAAGACCAATGAGTTCAGTAGGAGATATACCAGCTATTGGTCGTTTGATTTTTACATTAGATAGTTTTATTGAAATGTATCAAACGCATAAAGCTCTTCTTCGGTATAATGATAATTTCAATCATTATGTATCTCATTCAGGAAGAAAAGATTTACAAATGGATGAATTTAATCAAGCACTTTTTTCAGCAAATACACGTTTTCATATGATGTATGAAAAAGCCAAAGAAGATAAAACGTTTAAAACAGATATGGCAGAAGAAGAGTTTATGAGAGTAACAGTTCATACAATGATGACAGCTTGTGCATATTATGCAGGAGGTTTTATTTGGGGTTCTAAAGAAAATGAAGACTACACACCAGAGTTGATCAAATTAAAAGAAATGATTCTTGCATATGTCAAAGCATAAATAGATAATAAAATTTATATATTTGATAAGTGTTTATATTTTTAAGAAAATATTTATAAAAACAGGTAAAGTTTTAAAATTTAAAAGAATAGGATTGTTTACAATCAATGTTTTGCGGGTGGTAAAAACGATGGATAACGCATGTAGAGGGTATCGAAAAGATACCTTTTTATAAAAAATAATAAGGAGTGTTCTTATGAAAAACATCGAAGAATTATCAAAGAAAATAAAACTTACAAAAACTGAGAAAGAAATGTTTGAATTATTGTCGATACCATGGAATCCATGTATTAAAAATAGATGAATAATCTTAATAAATCAATTGTATTTTGAGACAAAAATTGCTATTATAACAGTGGAGAAATTGTCTTCAAAAATCAGGAGATTCCCTGCCAAATAGTGGGAGCTAAAAAATCAGGAGATTCCCTGCCAAATAGTGGGAGCTAAAAAATCAGGAGATTCCCTGCCAAATAGTGGGAGCTAAAAAATCATAGATTTCTTATAAGAAATCAAATACTTATACGAAGAGATAACCTCTTCGTTTTTTTATTATCTAAAAGGAACTATATTTATGAAATTATATGAAATTGATAGTCAATATATGGAATATTTATACAAAGCAGATTCAAAAGTTTTAATACATAATAGTGGAAATCATCAAAGAAAATTTATTGCTATAAAAGTATTAATAAATGGTTATAAGTATTTTGTTCCCTTATCTTCACCTGATAAAAGAGATTATTTTAATGATCAAGATGGTCATAAAAAAGTTCAATTTACACGAGTTCCAACTATTAAAAGAATATTTAATGGAAATCCAACGGTTGAATCATATCTAGGAAAGTTATTATTTAATAATATGATTCCTGTTCCTGAAGGATGTTATCATGAGTTTAATATTTTTTTAGAAAAAGATTTAAAGTATAAGGGATTATTAATAGATCAAGTTCAGGTTTTAAGAAGTTTTAAAAATCAAGAGGATATATTGAGACGAGCACAAATTGTTTATAAACTGAAAAAAAGAAAATCTTCTTATAATTATATAAAATTAGCAACGGTTGATTTTGAATTATTGGAAAGAAATTGTGATGAATGGAATAAGGTGTTTATAAAATAAGGATGTTAATGATTTGTTCAAAAAAATATACTATAATAATGTAAGAAACGAAAGGAGAGGCTTATGAAAAAATATTTAGCGTTTGATGTTGGGGGAACATCTGTCAAATATGCTGTTGTAAATGAAGAAGGAGAAGTGTCTTCATCAAATAAATTTAAAACACCAGATACATTAGAAAAAATGTATCAAGAAATAGAAAATGTAGCTCATGAATATCAAGATATAGAAGGAATTGCTTTATCAATGCCAGGAGCTGTTGATAGTGATGGTGGTATTATTTATGGTTCAAGTGCTATCGATTATATTCATGGTCCAAATATTAAAGAAGATTTAAAACAACGTTTAAATAAAGATGTTGAATTTGAAAATGATGCTAACTGTGCAGCCCTTGCAGAAGTATGGAAAGGTGTTGCATGTCATGAAAATGATTGCTGTTTTATTGTTAGTGGAACAGGAATTGGTGGAGCAGTTATTAAAGATCGTCATGTTCATCATGGAAATGCATTACATGGTGGAGAATTTGGTTATATGATTATGAGATATGATCAAGATGAAAAGAGATATTATACATGGTCAGATGATGGATCAACAGTTGCGGTAACTAAAAGAGTGGCTAAGGAACTAGGCGTTGATTATCATACTTTAGATGGTAAAGAAGTTTTTGATCAAGCGGATAATAATGAAGTTTATAAAAAATATGTTGATGAATATTATCGTACTCTTGCAATGGGTATTTATAATTTACAATATGCTTATGATCCAAGCATGATTATTATTGGTGGAGCTATTTCATCAAGAAGTGATTTATTAGATAAAGTCAATGAACAATTAGATATTATTTTTTCTCAATTAACGCATGCACATGTACGACCAAATATTAAAGTATGTCAATTTGGAAATGATGCGAATTTAATTGGAGCAACATATCATTATATTCAAAGACATTAAGGAGGATTTTATGAATAAAGCAATACCTAAAATTAATACACAACTGAGAAGTCATACAATTCTTGTACCTGAAGTTTATCGTGAAGCTACAGGAGTTTTAATTAATGGAAAAAGGATTAAATCACTGGTTTTTTCAACAGATGTAGCGGTGATTGCTAATTGTAATGCGGATGCTGTTATTGCGGTTTATCCTTTTACACCAACAATTCAAATTACAGAAGCAATTATTTCAGTTGCTCAAAGACCTGTTTTTGTTGGTGTTGGTGGTGGAACAACTGCCGGTAAACGTGTTGAATCGATTGCTTTAGATGCAGAGTTACATGGAGCAACAGCTGTTGTTTTAAATGCACCAACAGCAACTGAATTTGTTCAAAATCTTGCAGATGATATTGATATTCCTGTTGTTTTAACAATTGTTTCTTTAAATGAAGATTTAGAAAAAAGAATGTTACATACGAAAGCAAATATTATAAATGTATCTGGAGGAAAAGATACTGTTAAAATTGTTAAAAAATTAAGAGAAATTGATCCTAATTTCCCTATTATTGCTACTGGTGGACCAACAGAAGAAACAGTTAGAGAAGTTATTCAAGCAGGAGCAAATGCTGTAACCTTTACACCACCTACAAATGGTGAAATCTTTAAAGGAATGATGGAAGAATATCGACATAGATATGATTAAGAGGAGAAATCCTCTTTTTTTGTAGATGACAATTGAAATGATTTTCTATATAATTGACAAAGAGAGGTGAATGAAATGAAACAATATTTAGATATGTGTCAATATATATTAGAAAATGGTCAAGATAGAGATGATCGTACAGGAACAGGAACACGTAGTGTTTTTGGTTATCAAACACGTTATGATTTAACAGATGGTTTTCCTTTACTTACAACAAAGAAAATGTTTTTAAGACCTATTGCTGAAGAATTATTATGGTTTATTAAAGGAGATACTAATATAAAATATCTTGTTGATAGAAATGTGAAGATTTGGAATGAATGGCCTTATGAAGCTTTTAAGAAAAGTGAAGATTTTCATGGAGAAACTTTAGAAGAATTTGTTGCTAAAATCAAAGAATTACCAGCAGATGATCCATTTGTTGTTAAATATGGTGAATTAGGACCAGTTTATGGTAGACAATGGCGTAATTTTAATAATGAAGGTGTTGATCAAGTAGCAAAACTTGTTGATTCATTAAAAAATAATCCATTTTCAAGAAGACATATTATTTGTGCCTGGAATCCAGCAGAAGTTGATGAAATGGCACTTCCACCATGTCATGCTTTCTTACAATTTTATGTAAGCAATGATAAAAAATATTTAAGTTGTCAATTATATCAAAGAAGTGCAGATACATTTTTAGGAGTACCATTTAATATTGCATCTTACGCTTTATTTACAGCAATGCTTGCTCAAGTATGTGGGTACAAACCAAAAGAATTTGTGCATACTATAGGAGATGCTCATATTTATAAAGATCATTTTGATGTTGTTAAGGAACAAATTTCTAGAACTCCTTATCCTAAATGTCAACTTGTTTTAAATCCAGAAGTTAAATCTATTTTTGATTTTACAATAGATGATATTAAAATTGAAAATTATCAATCTCATGGTAGACTTGTTGGAAAGGTGAGTGTCTAATGATTTCTATTATTGTAGCAACAGATGATGATTTATTAATTGGTAAAAAAGACTCTTCTAATGGAATGCCTTGGCATAATAAAGAAGATTTACAACATTTTAAAAAAACAACACTTCATCAAACAATTTTAATGGGAAAAACAACATACATGGCAATAGGAAGACCACTTCCTCATAGAAAAACAATTGTTGTAACCCGTGGTGAATTAGATGATGAACGTGTAGAAGTAAGACATGATTTAGTAGAAACGATTCAAGAATATAAAAATAAAAAGGAAGATTTATTTATTTGTGGAGGGGCTTCTATTTATAAGCAAGCACTTCCTTATGTAGATGAACTAATGATTTCTAGAATACCAGGAAAACATGAAGGTGAAACCTATTTTCCAAGTTTTGACGAATATAATTTTCAATTAGAAAAAGAAACACAAATGGAAACATTTGTCTTACAAATCTATAAAAAGGGATGATGATATGAAAAGAATAATTTTAGTTGTCTTAAGATGTATTTTTAAATTACCTTATTGGTGGTTTTATAAGTTAAAACAATATCAAAATAAAGAAAAATATCCAACAATTGATGAAGGATATCAATTTATACATAATGTTGCTGATGAAATTGTTAAAAAAGCAAGAGTAGATTTAGAATGTTATGGTTTAGAAAATCTTCCTCAAGAAAATGGATATCTCATTACTCCTAATCATCAAGGATTATTTGATATTGTGGCTGTTTTTAAAACACATGATAAAACAGCTAAATTTGTATTAAAAAAAGAATTAGCATCTACAATTTTAATTAAAGATGTTGTTAAAACATTAGACTATTATGCTTTGGATCGTAGTAGTATTAGAGATGGTGCCAAAATGGTTAAAAACGTTTCTAAAGAAATAGAAGCTGGTATGAATTATGTTATTTATCCAGAAGGAACACGTTCTAAACAAGGTAATAAAATAGGTGAATTTAAAGGTGGAACCTTTAAAATTGCTTTAAAATCTCATTGTCCAATTGTTCCAGTAGCAATGATTGATTGTTATCAAGTATTTGATAACAATACAATTAAACCCGTAAAAGCACAAATTCATTATTTAAAACCAATTGAATATGATGAATATAAAGATTTAAAAACACCTGAAATTGCTGCTCTTGTTCAAAGTAGAATTCAAGCGTGTATGGATGAGTATTGTTAATGTTTATACATGTAAATGGTGTGCGCTTGTTTTATGAAAAACAAGGAACAGGGAAACCTTTAATTTTACTTCATGGAAATGAAGAAGATCATCGTATTTTTGATGAAGCTATAGAATTATTAAAAAAGCATTATACTGTTTATGCTGTTGATTCTAGAGGACATGGTCAAAGTGATAAAGTTCTAGAATATCATTATCTAGATATGGCAAAGGATATTCAAGAAATGATTGAACAACTTGAATTAAAAGATGTTTCTTTAATGGGAAGTAGTGATGGAGCAATTATTGGTTTATTAATAGGAAGTCTTTATCCAAAACTTGTAGATCATTTAATTCTTGCAGGAGTCAATGTTAAACCCAATGGTGTTATATTAGAAGTTTATCAAGAAATGAAGGAGCAATATCAAAAAACAAAAAATCCTTTAATTAGAATGATGTTAGAAGAACCCCATATTTCTAATCAACAACTTCATCAAATAGAAGCTAAAACATTACTACTTGCAGGAAGTGATGATTTAATTAAATTAGATCATATTGAACGTATTTCACATCATATTAAAAACTGTGAGTTTAGAATTCTCGAAGGAGAAGATCATAGCAGTTATATTATTCATAACAAAAAGATTGCTAAAATTATATTAGAAGAATTAAAATAAAGGGGATGTTACGAAATAATTTAAAATCGTAACATCCTTTTTTGTTATAAATTCTAACTAAAAAATAGAATATTGATCTCTTATCAATAATATATATTTTCTACTAATTAATTCCTCGAATGTTATAGTTGAGGAATTGTTTTAATTAGATACAATTGTTTCTTATAATAGAATAATTGTATTATAAAGATACTTAAAATTTCTATTTTTAATGTCTTTTTATTTTACAAAAGAAAAGACTGTTGTTTTTATTTGTCAACAGTCTGAAATAAAGAACCATTAAGTTTTTTTTATTTGTTAAGAAGTAATGATGCTTTTTCAATATATTTTTGATGATATTCATCAAAAATACAATCAGGATCATGATAATAAGTTTCTAAAACATCACACATTTTAAGTAGTTCACTATATTGATCATGAATTTTATTTTTAGTTGAATGATTTTTAATAGCTTGAACGATAATATCTATTTCTTCATTTTCAAACAATAAACTTTCTTCTAACATCTTTCTAGCAAGTTCACTTGAAAGTTGAGCGTGATTAAATGAGGTATTGTTTTTATAAACGGAATAATCATGTAAAAGTCCCATAATAGCGCATAGTTCACAGTCTAATTGTACATACTGACTATAGGCAATACATAAGGTTGAAACGCCAAATAGATGACGATAGCCTTGTCTTTTTTTGTTTCCAAAACAGTTTTTTTCAAGTTCTTGATATACGATTTTTTCAATTTCTAAATATCTTTTCATCGTCTAAGTCCTTTAGGATATAAATTTTTAACTTGATTATTACTTTCTTTATAGAAAGAAAGTGGATAACCATCAACAAAAATAATACCATATCCTTTATTATTATTTCCTTTTAAAGTTAAACCAGAAAGATAATCTTTTACTTCTTGACTATCACATTTAAAATTATAAGATCTTTTAACATCATCTTTATTTAAAGTAAGAGCAAGTGAAAGACTTGGTTCAAATCTTCCTTTTTTACATTCTCCTAAATAAAGACCATTTCTTAAAACTTTGATTGGAAGTTCAGGAAAATGATTTAAAATAGCATAGACATGATTATTTGATTGATAAAGATAAGGTGGTACAGGAATATTTAAGTTTTCTTGATAAAACTTTTGAACAAGTTGTAGCTGTTCTTTCTTTAAATTTGGTTTTAAAATTTTTTCTTTTGAAATAGCTGTTTCTGTTGTTTTTTGTAACATGGCTATAAATTGTCCTTCACCACGATTAATGTGAGGATACATTCTAATGGTTCCTTCAATAAAACCATCAGACATTCCTTCTTTTTTATTAATTGGAAGTAATTTCATACCTAATTCATTGATCATATATTCAACTTGTTTTTCATTTTCATCTAAAGAATAAGTACATGTAGAATAAATTAAAATGCCATCTTTTTTAAGCATCTTATATGCTTGATCAATTAAGTTTCTTTGAATATAAGCACACTCATTTATCTTTTGCATTGACCAAGTATCAATTGCTTCTTTATCTTTTCTAAACATACCTTCTCCAGAACAAGGAGCATCTAAAATGATTTTATCAAAGAAACTTTCAAATTTCATTTTTAAAGGATCACAATTCGTCACAATTGTATTTTTTAAACCAAATCTTTCAATATTACTTGATAAAATAGAAGCACGTAATTTAGAAATATCATTAGCAATCATTAATCCTTCATTAGAAAGACGGCTGGCAACATAACACGTCTTACCTCCAGGAGCACCACACATATCTAAAACATAATCATTTTCTTTAATATCTAAACAAGCGGCTACGCTCATAGCACTTGGTTCTTGAATATAATAAAGTCCACACATAAAATAAGGACTTTTACCTAGTGGATAATGAAGATAATCAAAATAATAACCACCATCTACATAAGGATGTTTTTCTATATATTGATGATTTAAATGATTTAAAACATCCTTTTTTAAAGGATTTAAATAAAATCCTTTAACTTCATTTTCATTTAAAGAATTAATAAAAGCATCAAAATCATCTTTTAATAATTCTTTCATTCGTTTAATAAATAATTCATTCATTATTTTTTCCCCTCAATAAAATAAGTTGCTTCCATATCGGCAACACTTAATGCAAAAGCAATAGGAAACATTTCAAAAGCTTTTCCAACATTTCTAGCATCTTCATTTCCAGAAAAGCCCATATGATATCTAATCGCAAAAGCTTCTTCTCTTGTAAGACGCATATAACCACTAATCATATAAACACTTTTTTCACCATGACCATAAGGCAATTGATCATCATATTCATAGTTTGGTACTTGAATCCATTGACCATCTTTTTTAACATTACGTGTTCCCTTTTTATAACAGTTAATTTTACATAAATCATGTAATAATGAAACAATCGCAATTGTTTCTTCACTATAATTCATTTGATATGTATCTTTCACTCTTTCTCTTTGAAGATAATCTTTCAAACAATCATAAACATTTAAGCTATGTTCAAGTAATCCACCATCATAGCTTCCATGAAATCGTGCACTGGCAGGTGCTTCAAAGAAATCAGAATGTGGAGATAATAAATATTCAAGAAGTTTTTCACTTCCAGGTCTTTTTATATTTGTTTTATATAATTCTATAAATCTTTCTTTATTTGTCATAAGCATTCCTCTTTTTTTATATTTTATCGAAAACATGCTTTTTCTTCAATAAAAGTATGAAATAAAATATCAAGGACATACTAGAAATGAAAGAAGGAATAAAATGAAAAGATATATTATAACTTTGATACTTTTAATAACTTGTACTTTTACTTTAACAGGCTGTAGAAATCAAACAACTGATAGTGGTTTTAAAGGAAACGTAGAAATTGCGTGGGATGATGTAAAGGATGATTTTGATCAAATAGATCAAGATGTTGAAAATGATACTTCTAAACAAGATGTTAAAGCCTTGACACAAACAATTTTAGATGGTTATGATAAAATAAAAGAAGGAATTACTCAAGATAATCAAGAAGAAGCTAAAAAAGTTTACGCAGCTGCGAGTCGATTAGAGTATATAGAAAAAAATACAGATCAAAAGTTATCAAGTGAAGAAAAAGAAATTTTAGAATTAGGAAAGAAAACGAAAACATTGATGATGCATTATTATGGAAATGGGGAAGGTATTTTTCAAGATGCTGTAGATGATGTAGAAAATGGGATTGATCGTGTAAAAAATTTCACAGAAGAAAAATGGAATGATTTTAAAGATAAATTAGAGTAGGGAATACTCTTTTTTTATTTTTTGCTTGTTTTATAATAAAGGTCTTGTTATAATGATAAGGCACACAAGCCCGAATGGCGAAATTGGTAGACGCAGCAGACTCAAAATCTGCCGGTGTAACAGCTGTACCGGTTCGAGTCCGGTTTCGGGCACCATACTTGCGGGTGTAGTTCAATGGTAGAACTTCAGCCTTCCAAGCTGACTACGTGGGTTCGATTCCCATCACCCGCTCCAAGTGATGATAACATCTCTAATGAGATGTTTTTATTATATGTTTTATTTTAGTTTTTTTAAAAACTCATGTGCAAAATAAATAATTGCAATTATAAATATTACAATGTAAAAAAATATTATCATGTTTTATTACCTTTTTTTTGTTATTAACATTACATATAAATTATACTAATAGTGTAATATTTTGAGAAGTCTTGGACGTATTTTTATACTAATAAATAAAAAATATTAAATAACTCTATTAGATTTAAAATACGTAAACGTGTGAAGAAAAATAAAAAAATATGAACCAACTTGGCTCATATTTTTTTATATCCAACTTGGCTCATATTTTTTTATATCAAGAAGCTTTTATTATTTATGTATAGCAAAATAGATAATATGATTGAATAAGAAGTAAAAAGTTAAATTGATGAAAATTATGTTTTATCCTAAAATAATGTTTTTAAGATAAAGAACCGTTTAAACTACAAGTTAATGTAACAGTACAATTTTGTGTTTCTACTGCTGTTCCATCTACATATCTTTTTGCTGTTGCTTTTGCAGTAGCTTTATTTCCTGATTTGGAAGCACTTTTTGAAGAAATTTTCCAATTTGCATTTTTAGATGTAGCACTGGCAATAGACTTTGTACATGTTGATGAAGAACCTGTGTATGTGAAAGTGCCAGTTACAGTTACACTAAACATTGTTGTTCCTTGAGCATTTTTGTAATTTCCTGTTTTTTTAGCTGTTTTTTGATTAGATGCTCTTGTTGTAGGAGTTTCTTCTATAATTGTTTCAAGATAGTATCCATTATCTAATTGAATAATTTCTTTTTTTGTTCTAATGCAAACACAGGAAATGATAAGAATAAAATACTGCTTAAGATTGTTAGTATTGTAATAATTTTTTTCATAATTAATTCTTCTCTTCAATTGTATACTCTATATTTTTGATTTTTGAATTTTCAGAATCACGATAGCTTTTATAAATAAGTATTCCACGCCATAAACAACATATTAGAACAGCTATAGTGCAAAAAATGATTGCTTTTTTCAAAATATTTTTTATATGAGATTGTTTAATTAAATAATTAGCATCTTGATCTTCAAAATAGGAAATAATAATATCAGAAGGATAACCAAATTCATTACATAAATCATCATAAGTTATATTATCAGAATCGATATTTTCAATAATATTTGTTTTTAATCTTTTTAAAAAGATTTTTTCGTTTTTTGATAAAAATGGGAAAAAATGTTTACAATCTTTGATATATTTATTTACATTTCTATTCACTTTCATATTTATTCTCCATAATTCTTTCAATACTATTAATCATTGTTAAATATTCTTCATATAGTTTCTGCATATGTACAATACCTTTTTCTTCAATATGATAATAAATTCTTGTTTGTCTTTTACCAACAAGTCTTTTTTCATCACTGATTAAACCTTCATCTAATAATCTATATAAAATAGGGTACATTGTTCCCTCAGCAATATGTATTGTTCCATTAGAGATTTTATCTAAAGTTTGTACTATTTGATATCCATAACAATCACCTTCGCTTATTATTTTTAATAATAACATTTCCATTTTGAAAAAGCCTTTTGTATTTTTAGCCATATCATTATCACCTAATTTAATTATAAACATATAACATATTTAATTCAATGCCTATATAAGATAAGTATTTGTTGACATATGATTTATTTATGCTAGACTGTAATCAAAGAAAGCGCTTACCTAAAAATAAATAAAGGAGGAAATAATCATGTTGAAAAAAAGTATTGCTTCACTAGTATTAAGTATGGTTATGTTAGCTTCAGGTTCTGTTTTTGCATTTCGTGATGCAGGTGTAAAAAATCATGCAGATGGTAAGGACTATCCAGGTTTTTATCAAGCTGATTCTTTTTCAGCTTATTCAGGAGGATGGACTCAAAATAATTTGACTGATAAATCAGGAAATCATTGGACAAAAAGAACTGTACGAAATGGAAATCAATATTTTTGTGCTTATGTAAGCGTTGTAAATGGTGGGGAATTTGTTGGTCCACAAAGTCTTACTAGTTCTTATGTCAAATCAAAAGTAACTGTTAGATCAAAAAAAGCACATACTCATAAAATAAGAGTAGAATCATAGATTTTTATGAAAAAAATATTTACAGGGATTATTATTATCGTTTCATCTTTCTTGTTTTATGATATTTATAATAAGTATCAAACAACGCATGAGGATAATTTATATGGAATCGATTCGATAAATAATAAATTTAATAATATAGTTACTTTTGAACAGACTAATTATGAAAATAATAAAGACTTTATAAATGACTTATCTACATTGGCTGATAAATATAAAGTTACTGTCGTAAAATCTGATTTTGATGAAAAAAGAGAAATATATAATTATTATATTTATTCCCATGAAAATATTCATGATCTATGTGATATTATCGTAGATAAAGATATTGATTTCGGTGATTTAAAGCAAAAAAAATATTATTCTAATTTAGACAAAAATAAAAATGCAATTTCATTGTTTTCAATGGGTAAAAATATATTTTTAAATATAAAACCAATATCATATTTGTATAATAATCATGATGTAGTAGGGGATTATTATTTTAGTGGAAATAATAAAATGATTTCATCATTTTTAAAAGAATTAGATATAAAATATCCAATAAAAAGAAATGAAAAGATGGAAATAGATGAACATGAAAGTGATAATAATCATGTAAGTATTAATATGACTATGTTTGTTATTTGCGCTATTGTATTTTTATTGATTATCATAGGATGGATAACAAAAAATAAAAAAACACATATGATTTATTTTTTAAATGGTGTAAGCGTAATAGAGATTGTTAAAGATTTATATTTGAAGACATTTTTATTAGGAATGATATTCTCAGTTTTAGTTCCTGTTGTTTTATTTGTTTGCTTTGTAGAAAACATCAATGTTTTTACAAATAAAATGATTTTCAGTTTATTTGTAATCAGTTTACTAGAAATCGTAAGCCTTATTGTAATATTGATTATTATGACAATTTATTTGTCAATACATTTTAAGCTGGATGGTTTATATGGAAATAAAAGCCTAAAGATTTTCTTAAATATAAATTATATAGCAAAACTTATATTTATGTTGCTTCTGATGCCTTTGATAGTTCAATATAATCAAATACTTATCAATGATTTTCAAAATTTACAGTATGTTAAGTCTAATTATCAAGGAATAGAAGATTATATAAATATCTATACGATGGATTATCATTATCAGGATTTTAATTATAGTTTAAATGATGTTTTTGATGGAAAATTAAATTCAAGTATTCAAGAATATCAGTATTATTATGACTTGCTAGAAAAAAATGGTGCTATTTCTTTTATGTGGCAACCGTTTAGGGAAAATGTTGATGAATATATTGTAAATTATCAATATTTAAAACAATTTCCAATGATTGATATAAGCGGAAAAAAACTCAATATTAATTTAGAGACAGACCAATGTTTTGTTCTTGTTCCTGAATCGTTAAAAGATATTGATATCCAACAATTTTTACAAGAAAGAAATATGAAACTAGAAAAAGTTGTTATAAATAATGAACAACCTCATTTAAGAAATTTAGATGCAAGTAGTTGTGAAGAAACAAATGACAAGGCAATTCTATTTGTTTATGGAAAATACTATCAAAGAAAAGAAAGAAATTCTTATATTAATATCTATATAAAAAAGACAATTCATCAAGTTGATAAAATTGTTAAAGGAAGTCGTTTTGAAGGAACATTGAAATGGTATTCTTTAGATGACTATATAAAACAAACTGAATTACGCTCACCATATTATATTTTTAAAAATACAATCATTACTTTATTGACAGTTTTGTTGATAATCATGATTCTTTATGAAAATTATTGTTTTTATATAAAATTAAATATGAAAAAGGTAATGGTCAAAAAGATCATGGGGTTAAACAGATGGGATATCTTTAAAAATTTATATTTAGAATTGCTAGTATGTTATCTACCAGTTTTAGTTTTATGTAGAGAATATTTGCTGGTTCCAGTATTATTCTTATTGTTTGATGGATTATTACATATATATGTGACATATTATATTTATAATGTAAAAACGGTCTATTATCTAAAGGGAGGTTCGTAAAATGAATGCTTTAGAACTAGAAGATATCAAAATGCAGTTTAATCAAAAAGTATTATTTGAAAATCTTGATCTAGCTATTGAAAAAGGAACGATCAACACGATTATGGGAGAAAGTGGTTCAGGGAAATCAACCCTTTTAAATATTATTGGCTTACTTTTAAAACCAACAGCAGGAGCAATCAATATTCTTGATTATCAAAATGTAAAACCAAATACTAGACAAGCTATGTTGATTTTAAGAAATGACATCAGTTATATTTTTCAAAATTATGCCTTAATTGATGATGAAACAGTTTATCAAAATATAGAACTGGGATTAAAATATACAAAAGGGAATCATCATAAAAAGATTGAATCTATTTTAAAACAACTTCATTTAGAAGAACTAAAAAATGAAAAAGTAAGCTCATTATCAGGAGGAGAGCAACAAAGGGTAGCCTTTGCAAGAGCATTTGTAAAACCTAGTGAAATCATCTTATGTGATGAACCGACAGGTAATCTTGATTCTAAAAATAAAATGATTATTTTAGATTTATTGAAACAATTAAATGAAAATGGGAAAACAATTATTATTGTTACTCATGATCAAGCAGTTGAGTCAATTGCTCATCATAAATATCGATTAGCTGATAAAAATATTAACCAAATAAGTGCATAAATATAAATAGTAGTATAAAAAATGAATAAATGATTTTACAGTAAAAGGACTGTTACGGTATTGAATATGATTTTGTACAGTCCTTTTTTAACATTATAAAATTGATTATTTACACGTTTATAATGAAATTATTAGTGATAAAGCATTAAGTAACATATGTATAGCAATTGGTTTCATAATATTGTAATTGCTACGTATGTAGATCGTATTTGTTATTGAATAAAATAATATATAATTTATCATTGAAATAATAACTTTATAATTTAATGTTACTATTTCAGTTATACAATGAAAACATGCAAAGAGTAGGGCGATAATAATTGTTTTAATTACTTTATGATTATCTAAAAACTTTGTATTTTTAAATATTTGAGCTTTAAATAGAATTTCTTCTACAAAAGGAAGAAGCAATATAACAATCAATCCTGTAATATAAGGATGCTTTGAATAGAGCATACTTATAATATTGTTATTAACAGTAGTTTGTTTAAATAAGGTATAAGATAAAAATGTTAAAGCAATATTTATTGCAAAGATCATAAATGTTACTACCGCTGTAATAAATGCTCCAGTATCCAATACCTCATTGATCTGTTCAATAATATTGTCAAACTCTTTTCTAGATATTCTAATCATTGAAAAGAAAAGAATCAAAGATACAACTAATCGAGTATATATTTGATATTTTGTAGGTGTTAAAGATATAATAAAACTTCCTATAAGCAAATAACCAACAAAATAGAGTTTTTATTATATTTAAAACAAATGGTTGACAGATGATAACAATTTGTATAAAATGTAATCACATTTGATATAAATACTGTGAAAAGAAAGAGTAGACGTTGATCTTTAGCGTAGAGATTTCCTGGTAGGTGAAAAGGAAAGTAGAGATTTTTGTTGAATTCATCTTGGAGTAGAGTGTTGAACAGTTTTAAGTAGGCATCTCCGGTTACACCCGTTAAAGTGGAAGAGTATGATTGTACTCGATGAGGTTAGTATAGTAATATACTAATAAACAAAGGTGGTATCACGAAGCTATAGCTCTCGTCCTTAGAGGATGAGAGCTTTTTTATTTATATCAAGGGAAATGAAGAAAAGGGGACAAGTAATATGATTATTGTAATGAAATCAACAGCATCTAAAGAAGATGTAGAAAAAGTATCAGGATCAGTAGAAAAATTAGGGTTAAGAGTAAATGTTGTAAATGGGGCAACACAATCAGTTATTGGAATTATTGGAGATACAACAAAAGTAGATCCAGAATCGATTGAAGTTGATCCAGCTGTAGAAAAGGTCATGCATGTATCAGAACCATATAAATTAGCTAATAGAGCTTTCCATCCAGAAGACTCAGTTATTGATGTAGGTGGCGTTAAAATTGGTGGAGGACATCTAGCAGTGATCGCAGGACCATGTTCAGTAGAAAGCAAGGAACAAGTTATTGAAATCGCTAAAGCAGCCAAAGCAGCAGGAGCTAATCTATTAAGAGGTGGAGCGTTCAAACCAAGAACATCACCATATGCTTTCCAAGGAATGGGATCAGAAGGGTTAGATATTCTAGTAGCAGCTAAAGAAGCAACAGGATTACCAATCGTATCAGAATTGATGGATGCAGAATACTTAGATGAATTCATTGAAAAAGTAGACTTGATTCAAATTGGAGCAAGAAACATGCAAAACTTCGACTTGTTAAAGAAAGTCGGGAAAGCAACAAAGAAACCAATCTTGTTAAAAAGAGGGTTGAGTGCAACATTCCAAGAATGGATCATGTCAGCAGAATATATCATGGCAAGTGGGAATCCAAATGTCATCCTATGTGAAAGAGGAGTGAGAACATTTGAATCATACACAAGAAATACATTAGACTTACAAGCAGTCCCAGTAATCAAAGAATTGACACACTTACCAATCATTATCGATCCAAGTCATGCCGGAGGAAAATGGTGGTTAGTAAATCCAATGGCAAAAGCAGCAGTCGCAGCAGGATGTGATGGATTAATGATCGAAGTGCATAATAATCCAGAAAAAGCATTATGTGATGGACCACAATCATTAAAACCAGCCAAATTTGAACAATTAATGAAAGAATTAAAACCAATTGCTGATGCAGTAGGGAAAGAATTATAAGGTGATGATAATGGAAATGATCGTTAATTTAAAGGAACATAGTTATCCTATTTATATAGAAAAACATATTTTAGATAAAGCAAATGATAAAATAAAAGAAATCTTTAAAGGAAAGAAAATAATGATCATTTCCGATGATCAAGTTTATCCTTTATATGGAGATGCATTAACAAGAAATCTTGAAAAAGATTATGAAGTAAGTCATGTTGTTGTAGAACATGGAGAAACATCAAAACGTTTTGATATGTTACCAGCACTTTATAAAGCATGTTTAGATTTTAAACTTACAAGAACGGATTTAATCATTGCTTTAGGTGGTGGTGTGATTGGTGATATGGCAGGATTTGTCGCAAGTAGTTATTTAAGAGGGGTAAAACTTGTCCAAATTCCTACTTCTTTACTTGCACAAGTGGATAGTTCTGTTGGTGGAAAGGTAGCGGTTGATTTACCTGAAGGGAAAAACCTGGTAGGAGCTTTCTATCATCCATCCATGGTTTTGATTGATCCATGTACATTAAAGACATTAGATCCACATTTTATCAGTGATGGCATGGGAGAAGTCATTAAATATGGATGTATTAAAGATAAAAAATTATTTGATCAATTAAATTCTTATCAAAATTTTGAAGAACTCTATGAATTTATTGATGAAATCATATATAATTGTGTCAACATCAAAAGAGAAGTTGTTGAAAAAGATCAATTTGATTTTGGTGATCGTTTATTACTTAACTTTGGTCATACCTATGCGCATGCCATTGAACAATATTATCACTATGAAAAATATTCACATGGGGAAGCCGTAGGTATTGGAATGTATCAAATTACAAAACTTGCTGAAAGTTTAGATTTGACAAAAACAGAATCTTCCATGCAAATTAAAGAAATCTTACAAAAATACAATCTACCATATGAATGTCAAGTTGAAACAAAAAATCTTATTCAAGCTATTTCTTTAGATAAAAAGAATATTAATAATTCGTTATCTGTTGTTTTATTAAAAGAAATAGGAGATAGTTATGTTTATCAAACAAATCAAGAATTTTTATTAAAAAAAGAAAGGGTATAAAATGAGTCAAATTAAGTTAATTCCTACAAAACTAAAAGGAAAAGTATCTGTTCCACCTTCAAAATCATTAGCACATCGTGCGATTATTGCAGCTAGTCTTGCTAAAGGTATTTCAAGAATTGATCATATAGAATATTCTCAAGATATTAAAGCAACAATTGGTGCGATGGAAGCACTTGGAACAATTATTGAACAACATGAAGATTATCTTATTATTAATGGTAATTACACATTTACTAAAAATAATACGATGCCAGGAGTCCAAATTGATTGTGAAGAATCAGGATCAACGCTTCGCTTCATGGTTCCTATTTCTCTTGCTAAAGAAAATAAAGTACGTTTTATAGGAAGAGGACAATTAGGGAAAAGACCATTAGATACCTATTATGAAATCTTTGAAAGACAAAATATTGGTTATTTATATCGTGAAAATGTTTTAGATTTAAATGTTGTGGGTGAATTAAAACCTGATTTATATCGTATTCCAGGTAATATTTCATCACAATTTATTACCGGTTTATTATTTGCTTTACCTTTATTATCATTTGATTCAATCATTGAAATTACGACACCACTTGAAAGTAAAGGATATATTGATTTAACATTACAAGTATTAAAACTTTATGGTATTGAAATTGTGAATCATGAATATAAACAATTTATTGTAAGAGGTAGACAAGAATATAAGGCAAGAGATTATCGTGTGGAATCTGATTTTTCTCAAGCTGCTTTCTATTTAGTAGCGGGTGCTTTAGGAAATGATGTTACATTATTAGATTTAAACTTAGATTCTTTACAAGGTGATAAAGCAACAATTGATTTTTTAAAACAAATGAATTGTGAAATCGTAGAAAATGATGAAGGAATTAAAGTGGTGAGTCATGGTTTAAAAGCAACAATTGTGGATGCGAGTCAATGCCCTGATGTTATTCCAGTTGTCTCTCTTGCCTTAGCAGTGGCAAGTGGACATAGTGAAGTCATCAATGCTGGACGTTTACGTATTAAAGAATGTGATCGTCTTCAAGCAACAGTTGAAGAATTGAATAAACTAAAAGCACATGCAGTTGAACATGAATCTTCTATGGAATTAGATGGCGTAGAAACTTTAACTGGTGGAAATGTATCAAGTCATGATGATCATCGTATGGCGATGATGCTAGCGATTGCTTCAACAGTGTGTAAGGAACCAGTCATTATTGATAATAAAGAATGTGTTAAAAAATCTTATCCAAGTTTTTGGGAAGATTTCGAGATGTTAGGAGGAAAAATCGATGGGGGCAACTTATAAAAATAATATAGAACTGACAATTTTTGGTGAATCCCATGGAAAAGCTATTGGTATTACCATTGGCAATCTTCCTAGCGGTATTCAAATTGATTTAGGTGAAGTTTCGCGTGATATGAAAAGAAGAGCACCAGGACAAAACAAAATGTCGACAGCTAGAAAAGAAGCAGATCAAGTAGAAATTTTATCAGGGTTACAAGATGGTATTACCACAGGAGCACCTCTTACAGGAGTCATCTATAATAGTGATCAACATTCTAAAGATTATTCTTTACTTAAAACAAATATGCGACCAGGACATAGTGATTATCCAGCTTATATTAAATATAAAGGATTTAATGATGTCCGTGGTGGTGGTCATTTTTCGGGAAGAATTACAGCCCCAATCGTTTTTGCGGGAAATATTGCTAAACAAATATTAAAACAAAAAGGTATTGTTGTAGGAGCGCATATTTTATCGATTGGAAATGTAAAAGATGAAAGATTTCCATATAATGTAGATGAAACATTACTTTCAAGTTTAAGTCAAAAACAATATCCAACAATTAAAGAAGATGTTTTTGAAAAAATGGAAGCAACTATTTTAAAAGCAAGAGAAAATTTAGATAGTGTAGGTGGAAAAGTGGAATGTGTAGCACTTCATGTACCTGCAGGTATTGGAGAACCATTCTTTGATTCACTAGAAAGTCATTTATCATCTTTAATGTTTTCTATTCCAGCTGTTAAAAGTGTTTCTTTTGGAGATGGTGAAATGATTGATCAAATGCTTGGTAGTGAAGCAAATGATTGTTATTATTATGATGAAAATGGGGATGTAAAAACATCATCTAATCATAATGGGGGTATTACAGGGGGAATTACCAATGGAATGCCTGTGAGTTGTACAGTGACTTTTAAACCTACACCTTCGATTGCTAAAAAACAAAAAACAATTAATGTTGAAACTAAAGAAAATGTTGAATTAGAAATAAAAGGAAGACATGATCCTTGTATTGTTCAAAGAGCAGTTGTTGTTGTTGAAGCGATGATGGCTTTAGGAATACTTGATATGATGGGGGAATAAGTATGAAAGATTTAAAACAATGCAGAATTGAAATAGATGAAATAGATCAACAATTAATGGAACTTTTTGAAAAAAGAATGTCTCTTTCAAAAAGTGTTGTTGAATATAAAATAGCGAATCATTTAGAAATCTTTCAACCTGAAAGAGAAAGAGAAGTTATTGAAAAGAATTTAAATCGTTTAGAAAATGAAAATCTTAAAGAATATGCAAGATGTTTTATTCAAGAAATGATGACTGTTTCTAAATCTTATCAATCAGATTTATTACCTCTTGAATTAGATAAAAATATTAAAACTGAATTCAAAAAAGATCCCCTTGTTGGATATCAAGGAATTGCTGGAGCATTTTCTCAAAGTGCTGTAGAAAACTTCTTTGGTGAAGGGACAAGAAATATTGGTTATAAAGACTTTGAAGATGTTTATGTAGCATTAGAAAATGGTGAAATTGATTATGGGGTTTTACCTATTGAAAATAGCTTAACAGGATCTATTAATGATAACTATGATTTAATTAGAAAATATGGTTTTTATATTGTAGGAGAAACTGCTGTAAATGTTAGTCAATGTTTAATGGCACTTCCAGGAACAAAGATTGAAGATATAAGACAAGTTTACTCACATCCTCAAGGATTAGCACAATCTAGTGAGTTCTTATATCAACATCGCTATATTGAACAAAGACCATTTCAAGATACAGCAATGGCTGCTAAATATGTTAAAGATTCAAATAATCCAACAAAAGCAGCAATTGCTTCACCCCTTGCTTGTAAATTATATGGTTTAGAAATGTTAAAAGAAAATGTTCAAAATAAGAAAAATAATAGAACACGTTTTATGGTTATTTCTAAAGAACTTATTTGTCCAAAAGAAAGTGATAAAGTTTCAGTTATCTTTACTTTACCACATCAAGTAGGTGCCTTAGATAACATGTTACAAACAATTAAACAAAGTCAAATTAATATAGATCGTATTGAGTCTAGACCAATTGAAACACAATATTGGCAATATTACTTCTATATTGATTTTGAAGGAAATATGCATGAAGAAAGAATACAAAGAGCGATCAATAAAATGAAAGCTAATAGTACAACATTAAAAGTATTGGGAAATTATAAAAGGGCGTAAGAATGAAAAATATTATATTAGTGGGAATCATGGGGTGTGGTAAAACAACCATCTCCAAATTATTATCAGAAAAACTGAATATGCCAGTAATCGATATGGATGAATATCTTGAAAAGAAATATCAATTGACTATTCCAGAAATGTTTGATATTTCTGAAGATTATTTTAGAGATCGTGAAAGTGAAGCTTGTTTAGATATGGCTCAACTTGATGGTTATATTATCTCTACTGGTGGTGGCGTTGTTAAAAGAAAAGAAAATCGTGATATTTTAAAACAAGCGGGTACTGTTTTCTATATTGATCGACCTTTAGATAATATAGTAAGTGATGTTGAAACAGCACATCGACCTTTATTAAAAGATGGCCCTCAAAAACTTTATCAACTCTATGATGAAAGACATGATCTTTATTTAGATAGTTGTCATTATCATGTTGATAACGATGGGACATTAGATGATATTGTTAATAAAATTGTAGAAGATATAAAATAAGGAGATAATCAAGAACGATTATCTCCTTTTGCTTTAATATATTCTTTAAATAAAGTATAAAGAATAGATGTAAGTGGAATAAATAAGAACATTCCTAATATACCCATAAGATTACCACCAATAATAACAGCGACAAATACCCATATAGAAGGAAGACCAACTGAATTACCAACTACATGAGGATAAATTAAATTTCCTTCTATTTGTTGTAAAACAAGAAATAAAACAATAAATTCTAAAGCTTGCAGAGGATTAACTATACCAATCATAATAATTCCTACAAAACAACCAATAAAAGCACCAAAAACAGGAATTAATGCAGTAACAGCAATGACAACTCCCATTAACAAGGCATAAGGCATTTGTAAAATTGACATTGAAATAACAAACATACTACCAAGTATACAAGCTTCTAAACATTGACAAGTAATAAAATTAGAAAAAGTATGACTAGATAATTGTATGATATTACATATTTTTTGTGTTTTTTCTTGACCGATTAATACTTGGGATGTTGTTTTTATTTGTTTAGATAATGTTTCTTTTGAAAAAAGAAGGTAGATTGAAAAAACAAGACCAATAAAAAAGGTATATAAACTACTTAATGTATTAGATAAAATAGAAAATCCTGAATGAAAAAGTGTTTGCCAATTATTTACAATAGTTTTATATAAAGAAGATAAATCTATATCTAAAGAAATAATAGAATCAATCATATTTTTAAAACTACCATTCATTATATTTCTATTATCTTTTAATGTTTGGATAAATTGATCATAAGCATTAGGTGCTAATCTAATAATTTCTTTAATAGAATGAACAAGTTCAGGACCAACAATAAAACAAATAAGAATAATAAAAGCAAATAATAGTATTAATGTAATAATAAAAGAAAACATTCTTTTATTCTTACTATTCTTTAAAAGTGTATTTTCTAATTGTTTAGTAATAATATTTAATACAAAAGCAATACAAAATCCTACTAAAAAAGGAACAATAAGTTTCCATATAGTTTGAATAAAATGAAATACTTGTGATAAATTTAAAATAATTGCTAGTACAACACCAGCAAAACTTATTAAATACATATATTTTTTTATCTCTTTTTGATTTACATTCATAAAGTCACCTCTTATTTATTATAACTATAATTTATGAACAGAAAATGAAAATTTACATAAATGTTAGTTTGGTTCTATAATAGAAAATGGGTAATTAGCCAAATGGGAGGGTTTTGTATGAAAAAGATTATTATGGCTGCAGGAGAGAATAGTCAAACAATTTTATTAGGTATTTTAGTGATTATTTGTATCATTATTGTATTAAATATGATTTCATTCTTTTATAAAAAATATAAAAACTCTCATTTTAATAAAAATGATTTAACTAATCAAATATTTGATGAAGATCAAAGTCAACTTTATGTTTTAGTTAGAACTAAAGATTTTAAAGTTTTATTTATTTCTTCACGTTTTCAAGAAGTATTTCATATAGCTAAAGAACGTATAGTTGTAGATTTTATGGTTTTAAAAGAAATGGTGGAGGAAAGAGTTTATCGTGATTTTATGAAACAATATCAATCATGGAATCAAGAAAATTCTTTTAAATACTCTTTTAAAATGAAAGATGTAGATCAATGGTTTGTACTTACAGTAAGTGCGATAGAAAATGGTAAATATCATTTATTTGCTTTCTATGATCATAGTGAAGATGTTTTAAAAGAAAAAGATTATTTAAAACAAATAGAAACTACAAAAAATGAAAGTGAATATAAAGCATCTTTTTTATCAAGAATGTCTCATGAGATAAGAACACCAATGAATGGTATTATTGGAATGTTGACATTAGCTATAAATACACAAGATACTAAACAAGAAGATTATTATTTACAACAAGCTCAAGATATTTCTCAATACCTTCTTTCCTTAATTAATGAAGTATTAGATATGTCTAGAATGGAAGCTGGAAAATTAGAATTAGAAAATAAACCATTTAATATTTATCATTTAGAACCTCAATTAAATAATATTTTCAAAGAAACAATTGAGAAAAAAGATGTAATGTTTAAAATAGAATATTTTGATTTTGATGTTAAATATTTTGTTGGTGATGAATTACGTATTATGCAAATTCTTGTTAATTTATTGTCTAATGCTAGTAAGTTTACTGAAAAAGGTGAAATTAAAGTGACATTTAGACAAATGTATAAAGAAGATCAAGTGGCTAATATTATGATGCGTGTACATGATACTGGTAAAGGAATGTCTAGAGAATTCTTAAGTCATATTTTTAGACCTTTTGAACAAGAAGGTGTAGAGATTTCTAAAAAATATGGTGGTAGTGGATTAGGCATGGCTATTACAGATCAACTTGTTAAGTTGATGGGTGGTGAAATTGTTGTTGATAGTTTAGAAGGAAAGGGGAGTGATTTTACTGTCTTTTTAAATTTACCAATTTCTACTAATCAACAATATGAAGATAAAAAAGAAGTTGTTGTAGAAGAATTTAGTTTTGATCAAAAACGTATTTTACTTGCGGAAGATAATGATATTAATGCTGAAATTTGTTTAAGTGTTTTAAATGCTAAAGGGGCTTTTGTTGAACGTGTAGAAAATGGACAAGTTGCAGTAGAGACTTTTAAAAAGCATGCTGAACATTATTATGATTTGATTTTAATGGATATTCAAATGCCTGAAATGAATGGTTATGAAGCAACACAAGCAATTAGAAGTTTAAATAGAGAAGATAGTCAATCAATTCCTATCTTTGCTTTGTCAGCGGATGCTTATGTTGAAAATAAAAGATATTCAAAAAAAATGGGAATGAATGGCCATTTTTCTAAACCGATTGATTTTAATGAAATGGAAAAAGAATTGGGTCAATTCTTTTCAAGGAGAGACATAGATGAAAAAAACATATAAATTATCAATTCCTTATTTAGGAAAAGTAGCAGTAGTCACAGTAGTATCATTTTCATGTGCGATTTCTGCTTATCAACTTTCTCAAAACAGTTCTATCTTTTCACCGCGATCAAAAGCATTAGAACTCAAAAATAATCAAGTCATTTTTTCAAATCAAGACCAACAAACTCATACTCATCAAGAACCAGATGAAAGTCAGTATTTAAAAGAAAATCAACAATCATTAGATAAAATATCACAAACAAATTTAAATAATTCACCCTATCTCTTTAAAAATCAAGGAAGAGTAGATCCAACAAAGATATATGGACAAACAGGATTAGGTGTTAATGGAAATAATACTATAGGTGTTAATCCAAATGGAACAGGTGACGGTAATGTTACAGTTGTTATTCCTGGACAAAAGATACCAATAAATAATACAGGAACAGGTATTTCAAATGAAGTAGTAGATAAAAATACCAATCATGATAATAAAACACCAATAGTTGATCCTGATCCGATAGCTAGATTACCAGATATGTCTGATGATTTAATTTATGGAGACGCATCAACATTTACAAATGATGGTATTCTTCAAAAAGAAGGTGCTAGTTATACAATTCAATTTTTAAGTACAGAATTTTTATCTAAAGAAAGTGTTGATCAATTATATGAAGGTTGTGTCATTACTCCTTGGAAATTATTATGTAATATGGTAGTAATAATTGCTGAAAATGAAGAAGGTAAGTTGCCTAAACTTTATCGAATAGAAGATTACAATGATAATTTTAAAATAGGGTCTTATCCTCAATATGCAACGGAAGATTTTACAGTAAAGTTTTATTTTAGAATGAATGCTTCAAGTCCTTGGCAAGAATATGAAGTGACATTTAAGGTCGAATATCAAACACGTATTTCATTACAAGATTACAATCAACAAGAAACAGGTTATTTCTACTTAAAAAAAGAGGAAACAGAAGATTTACGAAAATACTATAATTTGATCGTACCAACTTATCAAACACAAACACAAATATTTATGGGTTGGAAAAATGAAGATGGTAGCGATATTGATTCACAAACAGCATATATAGCTCATAAAAAAGGAAGAATTTCACTTATTCCGTTAGAAATGAAAGATTTACCTGAAGGGTATGAAGTTCAATTACAAAGTGAATATGTATTTGCGGAAGATTTATATACAATTTATAATTATGCATTTACAGGTTATAGTGGTGATGAATTTGCGGATATTCATGTACCTGAAGAAGTAAACAGTATAGAAATGAATTATGCAGGTTGGCAAAATTTCTATGGCGATTTTTATATACCTGCTTCTATTGAAAGTGCCCATTTTGGATGGAGTGGTTTACAACTTTATGGTAAGTATATTGTTGATGAAAATAATACAAAATATAGTTCTAATGAAGATGGCTTGTTAATGAATAAAGATCAAACAATTGTTTATCAAACACCGATAGCGGATGCAATTTATATTCCTAAAGGAGTTACAGCAATTAAAGGTATTGTTTCCTGGTTTGTATCAGATGTTTATTTTGATGGTCCATGTATGGTTGATCAAAGTTCATTTAAGAATATTCAAACAGATACAATTATTCATGTCCCTGATGAATATTATTTGGATTATTTTAAGAAAAGTTATAGAAGATTTGTAACAAATTTAATTAATGAAAATGGAGAATCGTATGATTATACGGTGAATAATAATTTGGTTTTCTTAAATGATGAAAGAGAATTAGTGAGTACAATGGATAGTGCCGCAGGAACAATTGTTATTCCTGAAACAGTAGAAAAAATAGATGATTATGCTTTTAGTGGTAATGATAAAATTATATGTATTATCTTTACTCATGGTGATGTTGAATTAGGACATCAAATTTTTAAAGATAGCCATGTTGAAGAAGTTAATTTTTTAACGAAAGATATTCCAGGTACAAATAGTGATACATTTAGCCAAGCGGATTCATTAAAAGCAATTAATGTGTCAATAAATTATTATGAATTATATGATGATAAATGGAAGAATGAAATAGATCAAGCTTCATTTGCACTACTTAGTGAAACAGATTCAAGTTTTCAAACAAAGAATGGTTTTGAATATCTAGAAATGTATTATCGTGATAGATCACATGCGACGATTTTATTAAATGCACCTACTAATTTAATACAATTTGACGAAAATAGTATTCCAGGGGTTACAATTACAGAAATAGGACAACATGCTTTTTCTGAATGTAAAAATTTAAAACATGTCAAGTTATCTAAACATATTAATCAAATTGATAGCTATGCTTTTTATGGCTGTGAGGCGTTAGAAAGTATTTTCTCTGAAAATACAGATAGCATCACTATTCAAGAAAATGCTTTAGAAATTACAGATAGTTGGTTATTTGATTTACGTTATATGGCATTTAATGCTAAAAAAGCTATTTTTGAAAATGATTATTTGCCTTCAGTAACAAAACAAATATATATCCCGTTTGATGGAGAAGGCTATAATGGTGGTAATACATATAGTGGTGCTTATTTTATAGATGAATCTTATGGTGGAGAAATTCTTTATGGATATGCTCGAGGAACAGATCAAAATGGAAACACTGTTACAGTAGAAGATGAATTTTATTTAATCAATGCCACAACAGATGTTCAAGGGGATGTGGCTACTAAAGAAGGTACATTTGAAATTTGTACAAGTGCTTTTGAAGATGTGCCAATTACTTCCGTTCAATTTAATATGACAGATGATATGTATTGGATTGATGATTATGCCTTCTATGGAACGAATTTAACAGGTGAACTTGTTTTACCTGATGGTTTAGGACCAATTGGGCAAGTTGCATTTTATGGATCAAATATTTCAAAAGTTATTTTTCCAAAAACTTATGGAAATGATACAGATTATCCTGCATGTTTATGGACAAATACTTTTGGTGGGGATGAAAGTTTAAGTGAAATTGTTTTCCAAAATGCAACACCAATTGAATTATTCTATAATAAATTTACTGAATATACTTTTGGTGACATGGCTAGTGAAGATTTCCATATTACTTTAATTGGAGCAGCTAAAGGTTTAGAACAAAAATACATAGATGCTTGGAAGTACCGTTTCATAGCTTGTGAAAATAATGATCCAAGTGTTAACGAAGAAAAGCTTAATCAATCAGTAAAGAAAATTGCTGGTTTATTAGGATATACTTTACCAGAAACAGGTACTCAACCTGATGACAATCAGGAAGTTGTTCCTGATGTTGAAAAAGCACCAGAAGATAACCAACAAGAAGTCAATGATGAAGATCAAAATGATCAACAAGATGAAAATAAACAAGAAGCTTTAGAAAATGAGGTAGATGAAAATGATAATTGAACAATCACAACATATTATTGATGAAGTCTCAAAAGTCTTTATTGGTAAAGATGAAATAATTAAAAAGGTTTTAATGACAATTTATGCAGGAGGACATATTTTGTTAAACGATGCGCCTGGAACAGGTAAAACAACATTAGCGTTAGCTTTTTCTAAAGCTTTAGGTTTAGATTATAAAAGAATTCAGTTTACAACAGATACATTACCATCAGATATTGTTGGTTTTACAATGTTAAATAATGAAACACAAAAATTTGAATTTAGACCAGGGGCTGTATTTAGTAACTTACTTTTAGCTGATGAAATTAACCGTACATCGCCTAAAACACAAGCTGCTTTACTAGAAGCAATGGAAGAACATAATGTAACATTTGATGGTGTTACTTATGATTTACCACATCCTTTTATTACGATGGCAACACAAAACCCCATGGGTTCTGCTGGTACTCAACCTTTACCAGAATCACAATTGGACCGATTTATGATTTGTTTATCTATTGGTTATCCTAATTTAGAAAAACAAATAGAAATTATTAAATCACGTCGCTATGATAATCCAATTGAAAGAATTAAAGAAGTTGCTTCAAAAGAAAATGTGATTGAAGTACAAAACTATTTATCTTCTGTACGTATCTGTGATGATGTTTTAAAATATATTGTCTTATTATGTGAAAAAACAAGAGAAATGCCTTTAGTAGAATTAGGTGTTTCTCCTCGTGGAGTATTAGCACTTGTACAAATGGCTAAAGCACATGCTGTTTTAGAAGATCGTATTTATGTTATTCCAGAAGATGTTCAATATGTCTTTTTAGATGTATGTGCACATCGTATGATATTACGTCCACAAGCAAGGGTAGAAGGTTTAGATGCTAGAGATATTTTAAATGAAATTTTAAAAGAAGTTAAACCTCCTTTGGCTGATTAAGATGAAGAATAAATATTTGTCGTATGGAATAATTAATTTCTTGGTACTTGTTGCCTATATTTATTCTACATATTTCTACTTCTTAATTATTTGGATCATTGGTATTGTTTTTCCATTTATTTTAATTACTTTATTGAAACTGGAATTAAGATATATTCAAATGGATATCCAAGGTCCAAAGCAAGGAAAAGTAGGTCAGTCTCTATCATTTACAACAGAAGTAAAGAGTCGTTATAGACTACTTGTTTCTGGAAGAATAGATTATGTTTTTGTTTATAAAAACATGACTTTAAAAAATGAACTTAAAAGAAATATTTTTATTCCATTAGGAATAAAAACAGCCCGAAAGAATCAAGAATATACTGCGACTTATTGTGGGAATGTCATGATTTCATATGAAAAAGTTTATTTATATGATGTTTTTGGGTTTTGTAGAGTTCCTATTTCACAAACTCAAAAACATCATCTTGTGGTTTATCCAGGGAAAGTAAATATAGAATTATTATATAATGAACTTTCTAAACCTTATGAAAATGGTGTTTTACAGTACCAATATAAAAAAGGTCCTGATATGTCTGAAATTTATGATTTAAAGACATATTATCCTGGAGATGATATTCGTCATGTTCATTGGAAACTTTCTGCTAAAACAGGACAAGTTTTATTAAAGGAAGGTTCTCATAATAGTAGTTTTGAAACTGTTTTACTTGTAGATATTGGTTTAAAAGATCAAATGAGTGAAATTGATAAACATGTTTTATCTAAATCGTTAGCTTTTGCGATGAGTATGTCTGAAAAGTTATTATTGAAAAATATAGGGCATTATGTTGCTTTATATGATCAAGGAAGTTTTTATTGGTTAGAAATGAATAGTCTTCAAGATTATTATCAAGGTATGGAAAATTGGATTTCTAAAGGTATTACAAGTCAAGGTGGAGATGCACTTCATTTGTTTGCGAGTGAGCATTTAGATTTATATTTTACAAAGATGATTTATGTAACTGCTGGAGATTTTAATGAAGAGTTATCTAGATTAAATGATTTTTTGAGTATTAGTGCAATTACGATTAAAAATGATATTCAAAATGTACAAACAATCAAACATTTTCAAAATCAGTTATATGAATTACCATTAGATTCAATTGATCAAAATATGTATCATTTTGAAATATAAGGAGGTCAAATATGGAAAAAAATAAAAAAAATAGAATTATTTCTTTCATTGTGACCTTCTTTTATTCTTTAATGAGTGGTATCAGTTTTCTATGTTTTTATCATAATGTAGTAATAAGTTCTTGGTTATTAGAAATAATTGTGAGTATTGTTTTATTACTAGCTTTATCTTTGTTATCGTATAAAAAAATAAAAACAATTATTTTACCAATCATGATGACAATAATGATTGGAATTATTTATTCATTTCAAAGTTTTTATTATGGATTCTTTGGAATAATGAATTATATTATTGAATGTTATAATACAAAATTTGAAGATGCTAGAAATATGATGATGGCTGCTTCTATTACATCATCACATATACAAGCAATGAGTTTAGTAATTGTTATTTGGATGACGTATTATATTTATCAATCTATAAAGAAAGAAAAGTATACTGTGTTATCTATTCTTTTCTTTGTTTTATTTTCTTTTACATTATGGATCGATTGTTTTTCTTTTGTAGGAGGAACGTTGTTTAGTATTAATGCTTTAATGGTATGGATGTATCATCAAAATAAAGTAATTAATACAAAAACAATTCAATGGTTTATTATTCTTTGTATTATCTTTGTTTCTCTTGCGATACCAAGTTACCAAGATAATTTAACAATTGAACAAATTAAAGAAGATGTTTTACAACAAGTAGATGATCTTCGTTATGGTAAAGATAATTTACCTCAAGGTGATTTAAATAAGGCTTCTAGGATTCATGAAAATAATCAAGAGAGATTAGAAATAACAGTTTCACAAAGAAAAAACCTTTATTTAAAAGGATTTGTAGGAAGTACATTAGAAAATAATCAATGGCAAGATTTGACAAAAGCAAGTTATAATGGTGAACATGAAGGTATGTTGAAATGGTTGAAAAAGAAGAAATTTTCTTCAACATATCAATATAACCTTTATCAAAAACTATCAAAGAATGATGATCAAAAACAAAATGTAACCATTAATAACGTAGCAGCAAATAAAAAATACTTATATACACCTTATTCAATTAATCAAAGTGATGTTACATCATCAAATATTCAAAAAGATTTAAATTTACAATCAATAGCCTTATTTGGAAGTAAAAGCTATAGCTATCAAGAAACTTCCTCTACTTCACCAAGCGAATTAATGGTTGGAAGTGATTGGTTAAATAATCCAAATGCTTCACAAAAAGAATATTTAGATACTGAATCTATCTATAGATCATTTGTTTATGAAAATTATCAAACGGTAGATAAAGGATTAGAAAAAACAATTTCTCAATTATTTGATCAAGATGATTTTGAAAACACAGGTATTTATTCTGTTTGTCAACATGTTAGAGATACAATGACAAGTTATTTAAAATATGATGATCAAATAAGTGATAAAGATAGTTTAGAGGATTTCTTAAATCAAAAAACAGCAGGTAATGATGTATTATTTTCGACAGTAGCAGTTGAAGCTTTTAGATATTACGATATACCAGCTAGATATGTAGAAGGTTATTATTTAAAAAGTGATGCAATTGATGATGAGGGAAATGCAACTTTAACCTCAAAAGATGGACATGCTTGGGTAGAAGTATATTTTGATGGTATGGGATGGTTACCAATTGATGTTACACCTGGTTATTATTATGATGTGTATACTTTAATGAATATGGTCGCAACTCCTCAAGGAGAACAAAGTGATACAAATATTGAAAAAGGACATCAAGATTCTCAATCTGTTGATGATGGTCAAAATGGTGGCATGATTAATGATTTAATTGATCATGTTGGAAATTTAGGTATGATGTCTTTAGGGGTATTAACAATTGTTTGTGTAGTTATCTTTATTATATGGATTTTATTAGAATTATTAAGATTGATTTTAAATATAGGTGTTAAATATATTTATCATCATGCTTCTTCTAAAAATAAAACAAAATATTTATATGGTTTAATGGAAATGTATTTGAAATCTTATGGTATAGATTATCAATTAGGGTTAGATTCTATAGAAGTGGATGAGACTTTAGAAAAGATGGATTTGATTCATCAAGGTGATTTTTTAAGAGTTTGTAGGTTGTTTGAAAAGAGTTTTTATGGTGAAATAGAGTTAGAAGAATTTGAACTAAATATCATTATTCATTTTATTGTTTTATTGTATCAAAATCAAAAGGGATTAAAATGGTATAATAAGCTTAAAAGAAGATATACTATTTTATCTAGAAAAGATATTTATTTGAAATTAATAAGGCGTAATGAGGGTGATTAGGATGGATAAAAATGGGAAAATACTGATTGTTGATGATGCAAAGTCTAATCGAGAGATACTCTCTGAAATATTAAATCAATATACAGTTATAGAAGCAAAAGATGGCTATGAAGCTTTAGAATATTTAAAATCTGATAGCAAAAGTGTTGCACTTGTTTTATTAGATCTTGTCATGCCTGAAATGGATGGCTTTGAAGTTTTAAAGTATATGAACAAAAATCATTTGATAGAAGAAGTGCCAGTGATGATTATTTCTATCGATAAAGATGATAAAAGTATTGAAAAAGCCTATGAATTAGGTGTATCAGGTTATATTACAAGACCGTTTTCATCTGCTGTTGTCTTAAAAAAAATAAATAATATTATTTCTCATTATAAAAGACAAAAAAAACTTACAACCATCATTAATAAACAAATCTATGAAAAATATAAAAATAACGATATGATGATTATGATCTTAAGTCATATCGTTGAATCTCGTAATGGTGAAAGTGGTTTACATGTATTACACATTAAAAAACTTACAAAATTGTTATTAAATATTTTAGTTAAGAAAACAAATCAATATTCCTTAACTTTAGATGATATGATTTCAATTGAAGTGGCTTCTTCTTTACATGATATAGGAAAGATTGCTATTCCAGAAGAAATCTTAAATAAACCATCATCCCTTACTAAAGAAGAGATGGAAGTCATGAAATCACATGTTATCATCGGTGCAAAGATGTTAAATAGTTTACCATTTTATAATGATGAACCAATTGTAAAATATGGTTATCAAATATGTCGATGGCATCATGAAAGATATGATGGAAATGGTTATCCAGATGGTTTAAAAGGAGAAGAAATTCCTATTGCGGCACAAGTTGTTTCAATTGTTGATGCATATGATGCTTTAACAAGTAAACGTGTTTATAAAGAGGCTTATAGTCATGAAGAAGCTTTAAAAATGATTCAAAAAGGCAAATGTGGTGTTTTTAATCCTTTACTTATAGAATGTTTAATGGATATTGAATCATACATTCAAAATGATTTAAAAATTAATGAATTTTATGAAGATAATGAATATTTTGAAGAACGTACACAAGAACATTTAAAAGATGAAGGTCTTAATTTATCTAATTTACTTTATCAAGATTTATATTTTGAAAAATCAAAATATAAATTTTACAGTGAATTATCTAATAATATTCAATTTGAATATTCAGTTGTACCACCATTACTTACATTATCTAAAAAAGATGCATTATTATTAAATATAGAACCTAAAATTATAGATCCATTAAGTAATGAAAAAGTTACAAAACTATTTATTAATAATGATTTTAATGTATTCATACAACAAGCTATTGATTTAGAAAAAGAAAAAGATAAGTTTTCGATGAATACAAAACTTAAAATCAATAATACAATTAAAGATGTTAAAATAACTGTACAAGTTATTTATGATGGTGAAGAAGTTTTAGGGATATTAGGAGACATAGAAATATTATAGGAGAGTTGTTTATGGAGTTAGAAGAATTTTACAAACAAGTTGGTGGGAACTTTGAAGATGTTAAAAGAAGATTATTTAATGAAGAATTTATTAGAAAATTTGTATTGAAATTTAAAGATGATGAAACATTTGATAATCTTATTGATGCTTTTAATAAAGTTGATTATAAAGAAGCCTTCCGTTTTATTCATACCTTGAAAGGAATAAGTGTTAATTTGGGATTTGATGATTTATATCAAGCAAGTTGTAATTTAACAGAATGTTTAAGAGAAAAAGAAAATTTAAATGATGAAGAACTTGAAGAAGCAGGTAAACTTCTACAAATAGTTAAAGATAACTATCAAAAAATAATAGAATTGATTGTTCAATTATAAAAATATGTGAAAAAAGGTCGAATTAGAGGGGAATTTGTTGCAAATTCCCTTTAAAAATATTATTATCTATTTGTAAAGAAAAGAAAAAGGCAAAGCTGTTGAAAAACAGTGACGCAAAGCCCTAGGGTCTAAAGTACGTAAGTGCTATGATCGCCGGTTACCCTAACCTATCAAGATATATTTTCGTATGTCTATGAGTTATAGCAACCACCAAAATAATAGGTGGTTTTTAACTGTCATAGGATTTCTTTAAAATATCATATCAAAGAGGGAGAAGAAAAAAAGAAATGATGAAAGAATTATTAAAGAAATTACAAAAAAATCTAACAAAAAAGGTTTCACATTAGTTGAAATCATCGTAGTATTAGTAATCTTAGCTATCTTAGCTGCAATTGCTGTACCATCAGTATTAGGATATGTAAACGAAGCTAAAGAAGAAAGATACATTCAAGAAGCTAGATCAATCTATGTAGTAATCCAAACTGAAGAAGCTAAATCAAAAGCTTTAGAAGAAGCAACACCTACTTATGGTTCAGGTACTGCTAATGCTGATGCTACAAAATATACAGGAGATGGTATTTGTAAAAAAGCGTTTGATATGACAGGATTACAAGTAACAGAAATTACTGCTCCTACTGATTCAAATAAATATTATAATCTTACATGGAAAAGTGATGACGGAAAAACAATTAATGCTCATTTAACTAAAAATAAAGATGTAAAAATTATTTCTAAGAGTAAATAATAGAAAAATAAAATGATACCACTACCAAAAAAGGGCGCTCTAAATAATCGAGTGCTTTAGCGAAATTCGCTCTAAATTATTAAGGGGGATATTGATGTGAAATCAGTATCCCCTCTAAAATATTCAGTGCTTTTTTAAGAGGAAAATTAGGATGATGTCTGGTCCTGGTGTTCCTCCTTTTATTTGTTTTCTATTTTTATTTTATTTTTTGTAGGTTCCTCTAGGATTTCCTATACGTTTTATTCTGTCTGTATGTTCATTCATTGTGTAAGTTTCATATTTATTTTGAGAATATAGGATTCTGTTTCTTGCACGTTGAAAATTGGACATACCATTTGCATTGGATAAGATCTTCTTTACATAATTGTTTTTACCTTCACATGGTCCATTAGATATACGTCTGTCATTTATCCATGTAAAAGAGTTGAGTATTTCTTCTTTCCAATGTTCAAGCGTCACCGCAACACTTATACTTTCTTCCACATGTGTATGTTTGAATTTTTTAATTACTGCATTGAGTTCCTTTCTTTTATTAGAATTATTGACTTCTTCTTTTGAAACTTGATCGAATATCAAATATTCTTCTTTGGCATTATAGGCCTGTCTAAGTTCACCATCAAAGCTTAGTAAAGTTTCAAGTATCATGTTTTCAGTTACATGACATTCCATTATCTTATCATACTTGAACGTTTCATTGTCTATGTTATTTTTGGATTTTAACAGTATCTTGTAACGATGTTTCAATAATCTGTATTCTCTGGATTTTTTATTTTTAGCATATTTACGCATAATTCTTTTTCGAGTATGATTGAGTTGATCATTTATTAGTCTGGTAACGTGAAAATGGTCAACAAGCAAGGTCGAATTTGGAAAATATGTCTTTAGTAAGGGTTTGAATATAAAGCTCATATCAGTGCATATGTATTCGACCTTTTTTCTTTCGTCCAAATCAATCTTAAATAGATAGTCGGACATGATATCATGAGTTCTGGATTCAACGATATCAATAATCAAATTGTTTTCAAAGTTCATAAGGATAGCAGGATATTTATATTTGGAGTTTCTAGAGAAATGAAATTCATCAATCAATAGAACTCTAGGAAGGCTATGTCTTTTAATTCTGACAAAAGTATCAAATATTTCCATGATTCTGGTAGAAGAAACACCAAACATTCTAGCAATGGAAGCATAAGTAGCATTATAAGGTTTTAACCTGTTTAGAATAGAAAAGATAGCTGTTCTAGTAAAAGACCAATCACCATAAGCAATAGGATTTACATCAGAAAAAGAAGCATTACAGTCAATGCATTTATACCTTTTAACATAAGTAATCATCTTTACAGGTTTATCATTAACAGGTACAGATACAAGAGATCTTTTCTTATTGCCTTTACTAATGAAATGAGTGCTGCCACATGTAGGACATGAAAATCTAGATGGCTTGAATCTAATATCGATTTCATAATTAGATTCTTTATGATCTACAGTAAATGTTTCAACAACATCATCCTTGATATCAAATAGTTTTAATAATTCGTTGTTCATAATAATAATTTAATCAGGACCAGACAGTAAAATTGTATCAAAAAAGGGGATGATTCACATCCCCGCGAGAATTTAGAGGGTACTCCGCCTAATAATTTAGAGTGAACCTCTAAGCACCGGATAATTTAATATACCCAAAAAAGTAGTGGTATTTCTATATGTATTCGAGGTGATTTAAATGATTAAAAGATTTAATAAAAAAGGATTTACATTAGTAGAAATTATTGTTGTATTAGTTATTCTTGCAATACTTGCAGCAATTGCTGTTCCTTCTGTTTTAGGATATGTCGAAGAAGCTAAAAAAGAAAAATATATTGCAGAAGCTAAAGCTATTTACACTGTTATTCAGGTAGAAGAAGCTAGATTAGAAAATGAAATAGATTACACAGATAAAGGTGATTCATACCATAATATGGAAGATATGTATAAGAAACTACGTAATAATACAGCTGATAATCCAGATGGTGAAAATATTATTTCTAATAAAGTAGGTATTAAAAGTATGGACTGGATATATTCTAATGAATCTAAAGATGGTTATGTTTATCTTTTACATTGGACAAGTGATGATGGTAAAAAAATACAAGCAGAACTTTATAAGAATAAACAAGTTAAGATTACATCAATTGAATAATTTAAATTATTATAATTTTATTCTAAGAAGTTTATGACCAGTCCTTATAAGAATGGTTTTTTTATGTAATAATTAAGAGAAAAATGTTGGATTATTAGAAATTTTATATATATGTGTTATAATATAGCCAAAAAAGGGGAATGGGCATATGAAGGAAAGATTGAAGAATAACAAGGGTTTTACGTTGGTAGAAATTATTGTTGTGTTAGTGATTTTAGCTATTTTAGCTGCTATTGCTGTACCTGCTGTTCTTGGATATGTAGATGAATCTAAAAAGACGCGCTATATTGAAGAAGCTCATTCTATTTATACAGTTATTCAAACAGAGGAAGCAAGGTATAAAGCTTTAGGCAATGAATTAAATGATGATACTTATAATAATACTGAGTATAAAAAAGAATTAACAGAAACAATAACAAAAAAAACGGGTATTCAAAATGTGACGTTTGGTACTTGTAGTCATATTGGAAAAGATAATGCAAAGTACTATGTTAATTTTAAAAATGATGATGGAAAGAATGTTTATTCTGTAATTAAAAGAAATAAAGATATAACAGTAAGTGTTAATTAGGGTGAGGAAGATGAAAAATAAGAAAGGTTTTACGTTGGTAGAGATTATTGTTGTATTAGTAATCTTAGCTATTTTAGCTGCGATTGCTGTACCTTCTGTAATTGGTTATGTAAATGAAGCTAAAGAGTCTCGCTATATTCAAGAGGCACATTCTATTTATACAGTTGTTGAAACGGAAGTGGCTAAGTATAAGGCAACAGATGATCCTAGTGAAAATGATATAGATAATTATATTAAAGATATATTGAGTGGTAATACAATTGATACTGCAGATAATAATCAATTAAAAGGCATTATTGCAAAAAAGACAGAGTTAGATGATGTTGATGTAGAAAGAAATGGTAATACTTATACAATGTATTGGATTAGTGATGATGATCATCATATTGAAGCTACATTAACAAAGAATAAGGATGTAAAGATTGTAAGTACTGATAGTAATCATAATTTTGATTAGATGAGGTTTTTATGGATTCAATTATTATTTTGATTTATGTATATATGTTTTTAATAGGAATGTGTGTTGCGAGTTTTATGAATGTTGTGATTGATCGTGTTCCTAGAAATGAGAGTTTTGTAAAGGGAAGGAGTCATTGTGATCATTGTGGTGAGACTTTAAAATGGTATGATTTGATTCCTATTGTAAGTTATATTTTTTTAAGGGGTAAGTGTCGTTATTGTCATACTTCGATTCCTATTAGAGGTTTTTTGATTGAAATTTTTGGTGGATTGATTGGTATGTTTTGTTTTTATCGTTTTGGTTTTAGTATTGAAACGATTTTAATGTTTGTAATTGCGATGATTTTACTTGCGATTACAATGATTGATTTTGATACAATGATTATTCCTGATGGTTTAAATATAGCCATGTTCATTGTTTCTATTGTTTTAATGTATGTAAGACATATGTCTTTGTTAGAAAGTATTATGGGTATGTTTTGTATTTCTGTACCAATGATTTTATTAAATGTTTTAATTGCTGAATCTTTTGGTGGTGGAGATATTAAATTAATGTTTGTCTCAGGAATAGCTTTAGGATGGAAGTATAGTTTACTTGCTGCTTTTATTGGTATTTTACTTGCAGGAAGTTATAGTGTTTATTTATTGATAAGTAAAAAGATTGATAAAAAAGGACATATTGCTTTTGGTCCTTATTTATCAATTGGTATTTTTATTGCTTTATCTTATGGTAGTGAAATTATAAGTTGGTATTTAAATTTAATGATGTAAAGAGGTGATAGAATGGCTACATTTAAATATATTTCGAAAGATATGTCAGCTAAAACAATAAGAGGAACGTTAGAAGCTGATGATCGAAATGATTTAGTGAGAAAGCTTAAAGAACAAAATTTGTTTTTAGTAAGTTGCCAAGATGTCACTAAAAAGACTGTTAATCAGTATAAAATGAAATTAAATGAATTATCAGCTTATTCTAGAGAAATAGGAACAATGCTTGCTTCTGGTTTATCTTTGATTCGTATTTTTTCTATTATGGTTCGAAGAGAAGATAATAAAAAAATAAAAAAAATTTATGAAAATATTTATGTAAAGTTACAACAAGGATATACTTTATCCGCTGCTATGGAAGCTCAAGGTGTTGCTTTTCCTAATTTAATGATTCAAATGTATCGTTCAGGTGAAGCAAGTGGGGATATGGATAAAACGGCTTTAACGATGTCTGATCAGTATTCTAAGGATCATCGTATTAAAGGTAAAACTAAATCAGCAATGATGTATCCTATTATTTTAATTATAGTTACAATTGCTGTTTTGTTGATTGTTTATTTAGCAGTGCTTCCTTCTTTCTTTGATATTTTTCAAAATGTTGAGTTACCATTGATTACTAAAATCAATATTAGTATTTCAAAGTTTTTACAAGATTATTGGTATTTTGTCTTATTGATTGCTGCGGGTTTGGTTGTCACTTTTATTGCTTTACTTAGAGTAGAAAAGGTACGTTTTCAAGTAGATAAATTAAAAATAAAAATTCCTAAGTTTGGTAAATTGTTGATGACAATTTATACGAGCAGATTTGCAAGAACTTTATGTTCTTTATATACAAGTGGGATGTCTATTGTTAATGCTTTAAATATTGCTAAAACAACGATTGGTAATGTTTATATTGAATCACAGTTTGACGGAGCTATTAAGAAATTAAGAAACGGGGAAAGTTTATCTCAAGCAATCAAGGACATTGATGGTTTTGATATTAAATTAACAAGTAGTATTTTTGTGGGAGAAGAAAGTGGACGTTTGGAATCAACGCTTACAACTCTTGCAGATGATTTTGATTTTGAAGCAGAACAAGCATCAGAGAGAATGATTACCCTTATTCAACCATTAATGATTATCTTTTTAGCGGTTGTGATTTGTTTAATTATTATATCTGTATTATTACCAATTTATACATTGTATAACAATGTAGGAAATATGTAGGAGGAATTATGAGTTATATTGTATTTTTATCAACAAAAGGATTACAAATGGTTCAAGGAAATGTTTCAAAAAATAATATTCATATTTCTTCTTGCAAAGAATTTGAATTTGTTGAAGGAACAATGCTTGATGGAAATATTCTTGATGATCAACCTGTTAGAGATGTTTTACTTGATTTAAAAAAAGAAAATGTTGATAGTGTGAGACTTGTTGTCGATAGTGGGCAAATTTTAGTGAAGTGTGCTGTTTTACCAAAAGTTTCTCATAAACAAATTCTTCAATTTGTAAAGGATGAATTTATTGACGTTGAAAGTCAATATACGGATTTATTATATGATTATGCAATCATAAAATATAAAGTTGAAGGTAAAGAAGGTCAACTCGTTTTATGTGCGGCAATGGAAAGAGAGTTTTTAAAGCCGTATATTGATTTGTTTGATGAAATGGGAATTTCATTAGAATCAATTGATATTATGACAAATTCAATTATTAAATTAACAGAATCTATTCCTAAATTAACAAACCTATCTTATGTTTTAACAGTAATCAATGGACAAGATGTTATTCATTATTTATTTATTAATGGACAATATGAAATAGCTAATAGAATACGTATTTTCTCTGATCGTGGAACAGTTGCTTTTATTACTGAATTGTCCAATTCACTTACTAAATTAATGCAGTTTACTAAAGGTACTTATAAAGATGCCCAATTAGAAAAAATCTATTTTGCGGGGCTAGAAACTTATGAAGAAGATATGTTGATGTCAACTATTTCTTCTAATTTGAGTATTGAGACATCTCGTTTTAAACCAACAAACCATACTTGTAGTAAAGATAATAATTTTCCTATTCATAAATATTTATTTGTAGGAAGTTTATGGAGGAGATAAGATGGCAAGAAACAGTAACAAAGATATTGATTTTTTATCTGTCTATAAAACAAAGAAAAAAATAAATATAAATTCTAAAACACTCTTGCTTATAGCATTACCTGTTTTACTCATTCTTATTTTTGCGACAAGTACACTTTATTTAACAATCACTAATAGAAACTTGCAAAAGGATGTTGATACATTGCAAACACAAATAGAAGAGGCTCTTGCTGCAACAGCATCTAATACAAATTCTGATCAACAAAAAGAATTAAGTAAGCTCAATGAACAACTTACAAACTTACAAACAATTACACAAACATTATCAAAATACCCTCAAATTGATAAAGGTATTTTAGAAACAATTGATAAATCATGTAAGAACTTAACAATTGATTCAATATCATTTAATCAAGAAACAGGAGCTATATCACTTACTGTAACAGCTTCTAAAGTTAATGGTTGTGAAGAAACAGTAAGAACACTTAGAGAATCAGGTACTTTTAAAACAGTTGATTACAATGGGTATACTCAAGATGGTGGTGTTAGTGAAACAACGGAAACCGTAACAGATCCTACAACAGGTGCGACAACAACACAAACAGTAACGAATACGACACCAATTACTTATAAATCATCGATTACATGTACATTAGAAGGAGGTACGACAAGTGGACAAGATTAAAGATTCATTTAAAAAACTTTCTTCTAGAGAAAAGACATTGATTTATATATTAGTGATTTTATTGATTGTTTGTTTTGGATGGTTGATTTTATTACAACCACAATTAACATCACATACATCATTAAAGTCTTCAAAAGATAGTTTAGAATTACAACTTACTGAATTAAAAGTAACAAGTTCATCTTCTTCAACAGAAGATATCAAAACACAAATTATGAATATTAATCAAGAAATTAAAGTTTTAAATGATCAATTTTACAATCTTATGTCAAAAGAAGATATTGATCAATTGATTACAAATCTAACAATAGAACATAAAATCAGTCCTACTAATTTAACAATGTCTGAAATAACACAAACAGATTTATCAAGTAAAAAGAGTGATGATAATTCATCTGATAACGCAAATGATAATACAGATGAATCTAAATCATCCAATACTTTAGTTTATTCATGTGTTGTTACACAAACATGTAAAGGAACAAAAGCTAATTTACTCAATTTAATTGAAGATGTTAAAAATATGAGTGGCTTACATATTAATTCTGTTGCTTATGAAAATTCAACAGGTAACTTGGATTTAACAATTACATATACAGTTTATATGGTAGAAAAATAGTAAAAGAGGTGCAAACAATGAAAAATAAAAAGGGATCAACAATTGTATGGGCAATTACATTGATTATGGTTCTTGTAGTCATTGTAGGTGCCTCTTTGTCTTTTGCATATATGTCTTATAATCAATCTATTAAAAATAGAAATAAGACACAAGTTGAATTGATTGCTAATTCGGCAATTAAATCTCTAGCTGGTGCTATTGAAAATGATGAAAATAGTTCGCAGCTAATTCCAGATACAGGTAAACAAATTAATGTATCAAAGATGGAATGTTCTGTTCCTTATGGAACAATTTCAAATATTAAAATTAATCGAAAAAAAGAAAATTTAATTATTGCATCACTAAAAGCTAATTACCATGATGAAGATTATACAATTTATGCTTATTTAACGCAGTCTGATAATCAATGGAAATGTGTTCAATATGATACAAATGGAAATCGAGATATTTCTACTGATAGTAGCTCAAATGGAAATGATTCAGGAAATAATGGTAGTACAGATAATGATAATGACAATAATATTGGTTTGCCAGAAGGAAGTAATATAGCAGATACACTTGATAAAAGACTTACGGTTATGTTGAATCAATACTATGGAGATTTTAAAAATATTTATACATTTATTGATTGGTATAAAGATCAATGTAAGTATATGAATAAAACTACGGATGCTAATTATAATTGCGATTGGTGGTTTAATAATAGTGAGGGCTCTGATTATCATATTAAACAAGCATATTTAACATGTATGACACAAAATAATCAGTTTGATAAGTTGGAAGATGATATTTATAAAAAAATAAAAGATCAAAATATTATTTTTAATGATAACAAATATTGGTATCCAGATTTATATGTTAATTTTCATGTATTTCCAAATAGTAATGGAAAGTATTTTATCTATGCATCTCCTTCAAGTGGTGCAAGTAATGGAGGAGTTTATCTTATTTATTATGATCAATCTTGGTATGTTACTAAAAATAAATCATTTAGAGAAAGTGATTTTTTAAATGTAGACAGTATAAAAAATGCTGTAAGCAATACAGATCAATGGTTAAAAATTGAGTAGGAGGGATGAATATGAAAAATACAAAAGGTATGACACTTATTGAAGTAATCATCTCTCTATTAATTATTAGTACAGCATCTTTAATTATTGTGGTTGGTTTTGTTACTGCACTTAATCTTTTTACAGATTCTAATCATTATAAAGATGTAACAAATAAACAACAAAAAGCTTTAGTTGATGAAGAAAATAAAGATACAGATATTGATGTGGATGATACTTTAGCTAATTATTCTATTACTGTTAATGGGAGTGGTAATCCAATTATCATCAATGGTACTTATAAAAAAGCAACAAGTAAAACATATAAGGATGTTAATCTTTCAAATTTTATTCCATCTATCCAAATTAGTGAAACTGTAAAAGGAAGAAATATTTATAAAAATTATTGCAAAATGATGCAAGAATTTTCGAATTATTTAAAAGAGCAAGGAGTCACGTCGGATGATAAATTATTTGAAGGAAAGACTAAAGAATATATAAAAGAGTGGATGATGCAAAAAACAGGTGAAAACAAATCAGATTTTATTACAAATTTACCTAAATTATATGCAAGTATATACCCTGATATAGAACTAGATTCATTATTAGAGGTTATTGGAACTTATAACAAAGATTTTGATAAGGAAAAGTATAAATATATTACACCATGTATGTATATATCAGATAGTACTAGAGAAAATTTAACTTATAAAGATTTTTTTGAAGATGGTGGCTATAAAAAATATGTATACATTTTAGTTGGTGATAAGGCAAAAAAAGGAGATCGTCCAACAGATATATGGGCATTGCTTGATAATACAACTGTTGAAGATGATCAAGATACTTGGTTAATTCCAAAAAGTGAAATAAGTACAAAAATACTTGAAAATAAAACATATTCAGAGTTTTATAAAATAATAAGTGGTAATGAATGGATTTATTATACAACATCAAAATAGAAAAGAGGGTGACTAAGATGATAAAAAAAGTAAATAATAAAGGTATGACGTTAGTTGAAATTGTTGTTGTACTTTTAATTGCTTCTATTATTATGACAATTACTGGTGGAATCTTAGTCAACTCATTAGGTTATTTTGATACAACAACCAAGAAATCTTTAGATAAACAAACATTAGATGGTGTTCTAGATTTTATTAGCAATGAAATCACCTATGCAACAGATGTAAGAGTATCAAATACTAAACCAGATGATAGAGATTGGCATTATCTTTATGTATTAAAAAATGATAAAAATAAAGGTAGACTTTATCGTGATGGTAAAGCAGTTTTTGATGATGATTATTATATTAATAATCGAGATTTACAAATGGATGTTAGAGGTTTTACTACTAATGGATATCGTTTGGATTTAACACTTAAGTATTTAAATGGGACAGAAGAAGCATATTCAACAAAGAATACATATGAGCTAGTCAATTTTAATATTAATACAACGGATAAAACGACTTTATTTAGTAATATTTCTAGTACGACACAGTTATCAGAAAATACAAAACTTTATTATATAAAAGATGATTCGTCTAATAATAGCGATGATAATGAGAAAGAGGGTAGTGAAATCACAGTTGCTAAACAGGTTGAATGTATTAATACGAAAAATAATCGTGGTGATTATGTAGAAGGAAGACATTATAGTAAAGGTGATTTTGTTTATTGTGATGGGTCATGGTGGCAGTTAATTCAAGATAAAAGTAATGCTACTTCACCTGATAAAAGTAAAGCAAGATGGTGGAAAAAGATAGATAAAAATTATAGTCCACTCAGTGCATATACTAAAGGTGATATTGTTTTTTTTGAAAAAGAACAATGTTATTATCAATGCTTACAGGATATGTATTCTATGGGAGTTGGCAGTGATAGTTCTGATGGATATGCGCCAGATGGATTTAATGGAAAGCAGACCTATTGGAAGTATATTGGTCCTAAAAATACGGTTACAAAAGATGTACATAATTGTGATGATATTTCAATAAGAAGAACTGATACAGTTTTAAATAAATTGGATCGACTCACGGAAAGCCAAATAAATAGCATTCCTAAATATGATGTTAATAAAACGGATTATAAAATAGGTGATTATATATATAATGAAGAAAAAAACGGTGTTAAACAATATTATTTGAAAGTATTGGATGGATCTGGAGGTCCCGGATCAAGTGCATCTTCTGGATGGCAAATTTTATCTCGTGACTGGAATAAAAATAGTGCATACTTAAAGGGTGATATTGTTTTATATTCTGAAGCTCAAGATTTAGGATATCTTAAAGCCATGCAAAGTATAAATAAAGATAATAATCCAACAACATGGCCACATATGTTAGAAATTGTTAATGGTAATCCAAATCCAAATTATTTTTGGAGTACAGTAAATTGATGGAGGTTGACACATGAAAAGTTTACCAATAGGTGAAGTATTAAAAGAATATGGGTATATTAATGAAGAACAGTTACAGATTGCATTAGATGCCCAAAAGAAAGATAGAAGTAAAAGATTAGGGGAACATTTAATAGATTTAGGTTTTGTTAGTGAACAACAAATGTTAGAAGCTTTATCTGATAAATTAGCTGAGCCTTTAGTTTCATTGGATAATATAGATTTTGATATTAATGCTGTTAAAAAGATTCCTGAAGCAATGGCACAAAAATATAATGTCATTGGTTATGCTTTTAATGACAATGTGTTAACAGTAGCAACAAGTGATCCTTTAAATTATTATGGATTAGAAGATGTAAGACTTGTTTCAGGTTGTCGTATTAGTGTTTCACTTGCAACAAAAGCAGATATTCAAATTGCTATTGAAAGATATTATTCAGATGTTGATACTTTGAATTTAGTAGATGATATTGATGAATCGACTTTACCTGAAGTAGAAGAGGATCTAAATTTATTTGATGCGAATGAAGATGATACACCTGTTGTTAAATTATTAAATTCATTGTTAATTAGAGGATATAATACAAGTGCTTCTGATATTCATATTGAACCATTTGAAGAAAAATTGCATGTAAGAATGCGTATTGATGGAATGCTTGTTGATTATTTAGATTTAAATAAAAATATACAAGCGGCTTTGATTGTTAGAATTAAAATTTTATCTAACATGGATATTGCTGAAAAAAGATTACCTCAAGATGGTCATTTTATGGGAGTAATTGATGGAGTTGAATTAAATATTCGTGTATCTGTTATTCCTACTATCTTTGGTGAAAAGATTGTTATGCGTTATTTGAATTCTAATAGTACTATTGACCGCTTAAGTACTTTTGGAATGACAGAAGAAAACTTTAAGAAAATGAATCATATGATGTCTATGCCACATGGAATTATTTATGTTACGGGTCCTACTGGAAGTGGGAAAACCACAACACTTTATATGATCCTTGAAAAATTAGCTCAAGGACAAATCAATATTTCAACGATTGAAGATCCTGTGGAAAGAAAATTAAATCGTATTAATCAAATGCAAGTCAATACAATGTCTGGTCTTACATTTGATAGAGGATTGCGTGCTTTAATGAGACAAGATCCAGATGTAATCATGGTTGGAGAAACTCGTGATAAAGAAACTGCTGAAATTTCTGTTCGTGCAGCTATTACAGGACATTTGGTTGTCAGTACATTACATACGAACGATGCTATTAGTACGATTGTTAGGCTTGAAGAAATGGGTGTTGAACCTTATATGGTTGCTAACAGTTTAGTAGGTGTTGTTGCTCAACGTTTAATGCGAAAGGTTTGTCCTTATTGTAAAAAGGAAGTAGCTACTTCATTATCTGATCGTTTAGCTTTACAAGAAGGAATCAAATATATATCTAAAGGAACAGGCTGTCCTCATTGTAATCAAACAGGTTATAAGGGGAGAATTGCTATTCATGAAGTTATTGAAATAGATAGTAAAGTACGTAAAATGATTTCTAATCAAGAAGAAATAGATGATATTATGAAATATCTTGTTGAAGAACAAGGAGTAGAAACTTTAAGAGATCAAGCTTTAAAACTTGTTAAAGAAGGTAAAACAACAGTAGATGAATTCAATAAGATTATTGCTTATATTGATTAAAGGGGAATGTTATGGCAAATATTAATGATATTTTAAATGAAGCAAGAATTAAAGGATGTAGTGATGTCCATATTGGTGAAAATACAGGTATAACATTGAGACAAGATGGAAAACTTATTGAATTTGAACAAACTTTTAGTAATGAAGAAATAAAAGAAATGATTTTATCAATGTGTAAAGATCGAATTTTAAAGATTGTAGAAAAACATGAAGATGCTGACTTTGTCTATGTAAATGATTTAGGAAGACATCGTGTTAATATTTATTTTCAACAAGGTTATATGACAGCCGCAATTCGTATCATCAATGAACAAATCAAGACATTAGAAGAATTAAATTTACCTGATGTTTTACATAAATTGGCTTTACTTCCTCGAGGACTTGTTCTAGTAACCGGTCCTACAGGAAGTGGAAAATCAACAACTTTAGCAGCAATGATTGATTTTATTTCTTCAATGAGAAATTGTCATATTCTTACCATTGAAGATCCAATTGAATATGTATATCAACAAAAACAAGCTCTTATACATCAAAGAGAAGTCCATGAAGACGTTGATTCTTTTGATACAGCTTTAAAAAGTGCCATGCGTGAAGATCCAGATGTTATTCTTGTTGGAGAAATGAGAGACTATGAAACGATTCAAGCAGTTATTACTTTAGCTGAAACAGGCCATCTTGTATTTAGTACACTTCATACTATTGGTGCTCCTAAAACAATTGATCGTATTATTGATGTTTTCCCTCCTCATAAACAAGCTCAAATTCGTGCTCAATTAGCCTCTGTTTTACAAGCGGTTGTTACTCAACAACTTTTACCACTTGCAAGTGGTAAGGGAAGAGCAGCTGCTTTAGAAATCATGATTGCTAATGACGCTATTAAAAATTTAATTAGGGAAAATAAGGGTCATCAAATAGATACAATGATTCAAACTGGAAGAAATGAAGGAATGACAACATTAAATGCATCACTTGCTACTTTAGTAAATACTGGAAAAGTAAATCGTATGGTAGCAGAAAGATATTCTCTTGATGTTGGAGAATTAAGACAATTAATAAGATAGTTAAAAAGAATAAGCGAGTCTGCTTATTCTTTTGATTTGAGAAGGATGCAATTATTCATATATTGCATAACCTTTTATATATTCAAAAAGCAGCAGTATTAAAGATAGGTTTTAACACTGCTGTTTATTAAATACAAGTTCTTTTAGTGACACTACAAGAAATAATTACAAACTTGAATAACCTATTTTTTAGTAAGTTTTAAATTACTTACACACTTTTCTTGACAAACCCTTTGGTTTTTGAAAATAATTTTTTAATTCTTCAAATTCTTCAAAATCATATAGATGTTTTTGAAGATTACGAATTTGTTGTTTAGAAAAAGTGCTTATAAAATCACTGATATCTTCATGAAATTGCATTTTAATATACTTAATAATACTTTCCTTTGTTTCATCAAGAATACTATCTATTTCGTTATTTGCTTTTTCAGCTCTTTGGTTTGCTTCCTCCGCTTTTTTCTTCTCTTTCTCGGCTTTTTGATTCGCTTCTTTAATTTTTCTATCACGAGAACGAAGCAATATTTCATTATCTAAACGATCAAGATATTCTAGGTATGATTCTTCAGAAGATATATATTTGTCATGCATTTGTATCGCTTCCTTTATTCTATAATCTATTTCAATTTTATCATATGGTTTTTCGTTTTTAAAGAGATACATCAACTGATTAAAACTCGTCATTTCATTAATTACTTGATTGATATATTCGAGTTGAATAATTGTTATTTCCATGCGATTAAATGGATAGACAATATGATGTTCATCATCAACCATTCTAAAGTAACATTTATAAAGAGGAGCATTGTCTAAAATATGCCCATAACTGATAATTAATGATCTTACTACATGAGCACTAGTATAATCTTCTCCCTGTTTTACCTGTTGTCTTAAAAGTTCAGCATTATAAAGTTCAAAACGAACAAGTATCTCTTCATTTAAACCATAAGTTTGTAATTCGATATTGTAGAGATCACCTACATCATCAATAGCTAAAATATCTAAAATAAGTTTCTTTTCATAGAAATTTTTACCATATTGTTGTGCGTTTTTTAATTTAGTAGAAACAATCTCTCTGTCTAAAATAAGCTCTTGACAAATAAGGGTTCTAATTCTTTCATTTTCAACAAGCAAATGATGAAAATATAAATCATTTGAATATTTTTTAAAATTCTCTCTATTTTTGTTCATAAAAAGTCCTCCATTATTTATATTGACTTTTTATGAGTGTTTTTCTTTTTTTTATCAAAAAATTAAAATTTTTAAGTTTTGAAGATGTTTTTTTAATTCTTCAAATTCTTTAAAATCATATAAATGATCTAAAAGATCAAAAATTTGATATTTAGAAAGAGTATTTATAGAACTGCTTATATCTTCATGAAATTTTAGTTGAGAGTATCTGATAATGCTTTCTTTTGTTTCATTGATTAGATTTTCATATTTTTTATTTGCTTCTTCAAGCTTTCTATCACGAGAACGTAAAAGTATTTGATTATCTAACAAGTCAAAGTATTCTAGATATTCTTTATATAAATTATACATATTTACCACTTCCTACTATCTATAATAGCATATTTTAAATAAATAAAGAATATGTAAAATAAATTTTTAAAGTGGAAATAAATGGATTTAAAAGAGATTATTATATTAATTTGTTGATAGATACATGATACAATAGGGATAGGTGATTTTATGAAATTAGAACTTTTAACATATGAAAAAGAAAATCTTCCACGTGGTTGGAAACCTTATTATATATATTTAATCATGGTCGATCATATAGAAGTAGGAAGAATTGTTTTAAGAGAAGGTAGTAATGAAGAAAGATATTATGATGGACATATTGGTTATACGATAGAAAAGGAATACCGAGGGTATCATTATAGTAAAGATGCTTGTTTATTATTGTTTGATAAAGCAAAAGAAAAAGGATTTAAACAATTAATGATTACATGTTCTCCTGATAATATAGCAAGTCGTAAGATTATTGAGTCATTGCCATTTAAGTATCTTGAAACAAAAGAAGTACCTGCATGTTTGAAGAAAGATTTTGATCAAGGTGATTATATAAAAAGAATATATTGTTTGGATTTGGAGGAGTTATGAAATTTATACATTTAGCGGATTTACATTTAGGTAAAATTATTTATCAAAATAATCTATTAGATATTCAAATTGATTTATTAAATCAAGTGATGAATTATATGGTTCAAAAAAAAATAGATACTTTAGTAATTGCTGGAGATGTTTATGATCGTGCGATTGCCTCTAAAGAAAGTATAGTTGCTTTAAATCATTTTTTAGAAGCAATGATTTTACATTATCATAAAAAAGTATTGATCATTTCAGGAAATCATGATAGCAGTGAAAGACTTGATTTTGCAAGTTCTTTACTTCAAAGTCAAGGTTTGTATATTGTTTCTTATCCTGAAAAAGAAATAAGACCAATTGAAATAGAAGGTGTTTATTTTTATTTGGTTCCTTTTTTTAAACCTTCTTATATACGTTATTTATATGAAAAAGATGATTTAAAAACGTATCAGGATGCTTTTGCATATTATTTAAGTCAACAAACATTTGTTGAAGACCATCCTAAAGTTCTTGTAACACATCAATTTATTGCGGGAAATAAAGAAGTGATTAGAAGTGAAAGTGAAGTAATTCTTTCCGTGGGTGGTAGTGAAATTATTGATGTTGATTTATGTAAAGATTTTGATTATGTAGCTTTAGGTCATATTCATGCAAGTCAAAAAATTAAATATGATTATGTAAGATATGCAGGAAGTTTAATGAAGTATTCATTTGATGAAGTTCATCAAAAAAAAGGAATGGTTGAAGTAACTATTGATGAAACTGGGGTTTCTACGCAAATTATTCCTTTAAAGCCACAAAAAGATCTAGTGAAGGTCGTTGGAAAATATGAAGATGTTTTACATTATCCAAATAACGAAAATGATTTTGTAGCGGTAGAATTATTAGATAAACAAGTCATTGGTCATGCATATGATTTTTTAAAAGAAAAATACCCTTATTTATTACAAATTACTTATCAATCACTAGAAAAACTTAAAACAAATCAAACAGCTTCTTCCTTAGATGTTGAAAAACAATCTCCAATAGAAATATTTAAAGAATTCTATGAAAAAATGAAAGGTGAAGCAATGAGTCAAGAAAGTGAAGAAATTATTCAACAATTACTAGAGGAGGTAAGTGAAGATGATGCCCATTAGCCTTACATTATCAGCGTTTGGACCTTATCCAGATACAATCACAATCGATTTTGAATCATTTCAAGAAGATGGTCTCTTTTTAATTACAGGGCCTACAGGTAGTGGAAAAACGATGATTTTTGATGCCATGATCTTTGCCTTATATGGTAAAACAAGTGGTCAAATTAGACAAACGGACAGTTTAAGGTGTGATCATGCCTTAAATGAAATTCCTACTTTTGTTGAATTTTCATTTTCTTTGCATCAACAAAATTATACAATTAAAAGAAATCCTAAATATTATCTAGAAGGGAAAAAAACACCTAAACAACCTTCAGCGTTACTTATTTTACCAGATGGCAAAATGGTCGAAGGTATTAAAGAAGTCAATCAAAAAATGATTTCTTTATTAGGGGTCGATGATCAACAATTTAAACAGATTTGTATGATTGCTCAAGGAGAATTTACAAAATTGATTATGGCTTCAAGTGATGAAAGAGAAAAAGTATTAAGAGAGTTATTTCATAGTGAGACGTATCAAAAGTTAGAAGAAAAACTTAAAGTTCATCTAAAAACGTATCAGGATAAATATGATTTATTATTGAATAAAAGGAAAGATTTGATGCAAGAATTACAAGTTGAAGATCATCAAGAATATTTATCTAAACAAACAAAACTTATCGCAAGTCAACAAAAAGAATATGATGATTTAAAAAAAGATTTAGATCAAAAGAAACAACAATTACAACTCTATCGCTTGCAAAATCAACGATTAATACAATTAAAAGATTTAAAACAACAATTTCAAGATTTAAAGAAACAAGAAAATGATTATCAAGAATTAAATAAAACTGTAGATACTTTAAAAAAAGCACAAGAAACAAATTATTTATATATTTCTTATATTAAACAACAAAAGAAACTTCAAACCTTAAAATTAAATCAAGAAGATTTTTTAAAACAATTAAAAAAACTTGAAAAAGATTATCAAGAAAAAAAGGTACAAGCAGATTTTCTTGACTACAAACAACAAACAAAAGAAAAATTACAAAACCAAATTCAAGAAACGAAACAATTAATCAATCAAATCTATCAATATCAAAATGATTATCAAAACTTACAAACTCTAAAACAACAATATAGAATGTTAGATGAAGAACATAAACTCTTTTTAAAAAAGAAAGAAAAATTTGAAAATGGGCTGCAAAGAGATCAAGAAAGAATCCAAAGTGAACAACAAGTACAATCTAAATATGAACTGATCAAACAACAATATGTTCGTTTAAACGAACAAAAAGTAAAAGTTCATCAATTGTCGGATTATTATGATCAAATACTCAAACTTAATGAAAATAAAAGTGATTTACAAGAAGAGTATACAGTTGTTGAAAAACAAGTTGATCATGAAAAAATGCAATATAATCAAATGGAAAAATTGTATTTTAGAAAACAAGCAGGTATTTTTGCATTACAATTAAAAGAGGATCAACCATGCCCTATTTGTGGCTCTTTACATCATCCTCATCCGGCACAAATTGAAAAAGAAGATATAACAAAAGAAAAATTAGATCAACAAGCTAAAAAAGTAAAACAACAAGAACATAGGTTACAAGATATCTTACAAAAAATACTCTTATCTAATCAAAAAAAGGAAATGCTTGTTAAACAAACAAAACAACTTTCAAGTGAACTTAATATTCAAGAAGAGATATCTAAAGAAATCTTTATTAAAGAATTAGATCATTTATCAAAAGATGAAAAAAGAATGAAAAAAGAATATCTTGAATTACAAGATGAACTTAAATATATTCAAAAGCTTAAAAAGAGTGTGGCTCTTTCATTGAAAGATATGTCTACTTATGAAAGTAAAGAATTAAAACAAGCACAAAGTCTAGAGAATATTCAAGTACAAATTCATCAATTATCTGGTAAATTAAATGATTCACTGCGACAATATGAAATTGGAGAAGTTAATAAAAATTATCAACAAGTTCAAAAAGAATATCGTCAACTTTCATTAGAAATAGAAACTATTCAACAGGATTATGAAAAGGTCAAAAATAAATATCTTGAAATAAAAACAAAAATTTCGTCATTGAATCAACAAATTATTCAAGAACAAGAAATATATGATGAATTAGATAATAAATATCATACTGCTTTAGATGCATTTATAAATGAAGAAGAATTTTTAAATTTAAAAACACAAATCAATCAAATCAGTATCTTGGAAAAGAAATATCAAGATTATTTAATTTCTTTAAAGAGTTTAAATGAACAGATTATTTCATTAGAAAATGAAGTCAAAGATTCAACATATGTTGATTTATCTTCTTTAAGTGAAACAATTAAAGAAGTAAATCAACAATTGAGAGAAAAAAATGATGATTTAGAAAAATTAAAAATAGATTATTCATTAAAAGAAAAAATGATCAAAGATATTCAAAAAATCAATCAACAATTAGAAAAAGATGAAGATACTTATCAAAGATATTTAGATCTTTATAATCTAGCAAGTGGTAAAAATAATGCAAGAGTGTCGATTGAAAGATATGTACTAGCAACTTATTTTGAAAATATGTTGATTTATGCCAATGTGATCATGAAACAATTGAGTCAAGGAAGATATCAATTATTAAGGAAAGATGATGCAGGTAAAGGAAGAAGTCAGCAAGGGTTAGAATTAGATGTTTTTGATCAAGAAAGTGGAAATATTAGAAGTATTAAGACACTTTCTGGTGGGGAATCCTTTAAAGCGGCTTTATCTCTTGCTTTAGGACTTTCAAGAATGGTTCAAGATTATGCTGGAGGAATTGAATTAAATACGCTTTTTATTGATGAAGGGTTTGGTTCTCTAGATAGTCAATCATTAGATCAAGCAATGAATTGTTTAATGGAATTGCATCATGAAAATAAATTAATTGGAATCATCTCACATGTTAGTGATTTAAAAGATCGTATTGAACGACAACTTGTAGTTGAAAGAAAACAAAAACAAAGTGTGATTCAGACGATCTAATCTTGCTTGTTTATCATTTCTATAGTAAAATAGAGGAGCATTTTAGAGGAGGAAAAAAGATGGCAAATAACAAGAAAAATGAAGCTATTACTGCTAGAGATGTTGATTTTGCTAAATGGTATACAGATGTATGTCGTAAAGCTGAATTAATGGATTATAGTGGTGTGAAAGGGTTTATTATTTATCGCCCTTATGGATATGCTTTATGGGAACAAATTCAAAATCATATGGATAAAAAATTTAAAGAAACAGGACATGAAAATGTTTATATGCCGATGTTGATCCCTCAATCTTTATTACAAAAAGAAGCTGATCACGTAGAAGGTTTTGCACCAGAATGTGCCGTTGTTACAAAAGGTGGTTTAAATGAATTAGAAGAAAATTTGATTATTAGACCTACTTCTGAAACATTGTTCTGTGAACATTATGCAAAAATTGTTAATTCTTATCGTGATTTACCAAAATTATATAATCAATGGTGTTCAGTAGTACGTTGGGAAAAAACAACAAGACCATTTTTACGTGGATCTGAATTTTTATGGCAAGAAGGGCATACAATTCATGCCAGTGAAGAAGAAGCAAGAAAAGAAACTTTACAAATGTTAGAAATTTATCGCTCTACTGCACAAGATTTACTTGCAATTCCAATGGTTACTGGACGTAAAACTGAAAGTGAAAAATTTGCAGGGGCTGAAGAAACTTATACAATTGAAGCTTTAATGCATGATGGAAAAGCTTTACAATCAGGAACATCTCATTATTTTGGTCAAGGTTTTGCAAAAGCTTTCGATGTTAAATTCTTAAATAAAGATAATAAACAAGAATATGTTTATCAAACTTCTTGGGGAGTATCAACACGTTTACTTGGAGCAATCATTATGGTTCATGGAGATGATAATGGACTTGTTTTACCACCAAGAGTGGCACCAATTCAAGTGATGATCGTTCCAGTTATGCAACATAAAGAAGGCGTTTTAGATAAGGCTTATGAAATTGAAAAACAATTAAAAGCAACTGGGCTTCGTGTTAAAGTAGATGCGAGTGATAAAACACCAGGTTATAAATTTGCAGATGCTGAAATGAGAGGAATTCCATTAAGACTTGAAATTGGACCTAAAGATATTGAAAAAGGACAATGTGTCTTAGCTAAAAGATTAGATGGTACAAAAGAAACATATGCTTTAAATGAAGAATTACCAAATACAATTCATCAATTATTAGACCAAATTCATGATGAAATGTATGCAAAAGCATTGAAATTTAGAGATGAAAACATTAGAACTGCGAAAACATATGATGAATTTAAAGAAATCTTAAATACTAAAGCAGGATACATTCGTATGATGTGGTGTGAAGATGATGCTTGTGAAGCTAAAATCAAAGAAGAAACAGGTGCTACATCAAGATGTATCAAAGAGGATGAAGAACCATTTGGAGATGTTTGTCCAATTTGTGGTAAACCAGCTAAAAAAGTTGTTTACTTTGCAAAAGCTTATTAATTTGTATAAAGGAGTAATCATTAAGATTGCTCTTTTTTATTAAGCTTTTTATAGAGAGAATTTATATAAATGTGTATAATGAATTTGTAAATGTTTGGATAAATAGGTAGAAGTAATGAATAAAGAAGAGGCTGTTCAATTAAATAAATTAAAAAGAAAAACAGGCCTATTTTTTATTATAGTGATGGGTATCATGTTTATTTGTTTTAATTCAATTTGAAGTAAATAAAGAAAAAATAAGTGCAAGTTATACTGCAGAAGATACTGTTCGAAAAATAGAAACACAACTTAGAAGATATTTAGAAAATTCTGAAATGTTTAAAAATATTATATCTTCAAAACATACAATCAGTGATGAACAGTTTAATCAGCTTGCAAGTTATATAAAAAAATAAAAATATTATTGAAGCATATGAATTAGCACCTAATGGGATTGTTGAATGCTGAAATTACGATTACTCTTTTAGAAGATATGGGATTAATAGTTGAACGTGTTGAAGATGGGATTCAATGTGTGGCCAAAATGGAACAAATGCCTGCTAAAAGCTATGATTTGATTTTAATGGATATTCAAATGCCTCATATGGATGGTTATAAGGCAACACAAACTATTCGTCAATTGTCAAATAAAGACAAAACCACGATTCCTATCATTGCTTTAACAGCTAATGCCTTTGAGGAAGATAGAAAAAAGGCGATTGCTCAAGGGATGAATGGACATATATCAAAACCAATAGATGAAAAAGGCCTTCTTTCAATTCTTAAATAACACAATATAAAAGAAGTATATATTCGATATATATTTCTTTTTTTATTGACAAAAGATATAAAATCTCCTATAGTTGATGTGTCAACTATAGGAGAAAATATGAATTTATCACGCTTAATTTCTATTCTTCATAATCAAAAAAATAGTTATATGAATGTCCAACTTAAAGAGTTTGGTTTATCCCATGGACAAGCGATTACTTTAAAAATTATTTATGAAGAAAATAATATCAAACAAGAAGATTTAAATAAAAGATTACAAATTGATAAAAGTGCAGTTACGAGAATTTTAAAAACATTAGAAGATAAGGGATTTATTATTAAAAAAACAGCAAAAGAGGATAAAAGAAATCATGTTTTGTCTTTAACTTCTAAGGGAAAAGAATTATATCCTAAAATTAAAGATGTCATTAAAGAGACAACAGAGATGATGATTAAAGATATTGATCAAAATGAGCTTATTCTTTTAGAAGAACTTTTATTAAAAATGAAAATGAATTTGGAGGATACGTATGAAAAATGATGATAAGATGGGGACTAAAAATATATTACCTTTATTAGTAGAATTTTCAATTCCAGCTATTATCGGAATGCTTGTTAATGCAATTTATAATATCGTTGATCGTATGTTTATTGGAAATGCTCCAAAATTGGGGTCAATTGGTTTAGCAGGAATTAGTATTTGTTATCCTGTAACTCTTGTTTTAATGGCCATTTCTTTAATGATTGGAATGGGTGGAGCCACTCGTTTTTCAATAGCGTTAGGACAAGGTAAAAAGGAAGAAGCTGGAAAGTATATGGGAAATGGTCTAACTTTAACAATTATTTTAGGCCTAGTCTTTATGATTTTAGGAAATGTTTTTTTAGCACCAATGTTACGTTTATTAGGTGCTTCAAAAACTGTTTTGCCTTATGCTGAAAATTATTTAAGTATTATTTTATATGGTGCTGTTTTTCAATGTATTGCAATGGCAGGAAATAATTTTTCTAGAGCTCAAGGAAATCCTAAAAATGCCATGATTTCACAATTGATCGGAGCAGGGTTTAATATTTTATTTGACTATATTTTAATTTGCATTTTCCATATGGGAATGAAAGGAGCTGCTTTTGCAACGATTGGTGGACAGTTTTTAAGTGCTTTATGGCAACTTGCATTTTTATTTGGAAAAAGAACGATTATTCCTTTAAATACAACTTTATTGAAATTACAGTTGAATATTTCAAAACAAATTATTCAAACAGGAATACCTGCATTTTTAATGCAAATATCGAATAGTGTTTTAAATATTATTTTGAATGCGTCTCTTGTTAAATATGGTGGAGATTTAGCGTTAAGTGCTATTGGTATTGTTACAAGCATTCAAACATTGATTTTAATGCCAATTACTGGTTTGATGCAAGGTCAACAACCATTGATTTCATATAATTATGGTGCTTTAAAAATGGATCGTGTTAAAGAAACATTAAAATACGCAATTATAGGTGCTACAATGATTGCTTTGATTGGTTTTATCGCAGTACAATTTTTTACAAAAAGTATTGTCTATATGTTTAATGATGAAGCAGATGTTGTAAAATTATGTAGCCATGCTTTACATATTTGGTTTATGTGTTTACCGGTTATTGGTGCACAAGTAATGTGTGCAAACTATTTTCAAGCGATTGGTAAGATAAAAATATCAAGTGTTTTAAATTTATTGAGACAAATTATTATTTTAATTCCTTGTATCATAATTTTTTCATCGATTATAGGTTTAGATGGTATTTTTATAGCTGTCCCTGTTGCGGATCTATCAGCGTTTATTATTACTGTTTTATTATTAAAAAATGCCTTAAAAAAAGAAGCCTGAGCTTCTTTTTAATTATATCTTTTTACAACGAATCGATTCAATAACAGGTTGATTTTCTTTTTTTACAGTTCCATTATTATCTTCTACTTTTACATCTTTACAAATTTGATCAACAATGTCCATGCCTTCATAAACATAACCAAAAACAGCATATTGACCATCCAAATAAGTAGAATCACTTTGAACAATAAAGAATTGTGAAGAAGCACTATCATTATCTTGACTTCTTGCCATAGAAAGAGCTCCACGTGTATGACTTAAAGGATTTTTTACCCCATTATCTGAAAATTCTCCCTTAATTGTTTCTTTACTTCCACCAGTGCCATCTCCTTTAGGATCTCCACCTTGAATCATGAAACCATCAATAATACGATGAAAAGTTAAATCATCATAAAACTTTTCTTTACTTAACTTTACAAAGTTTGTTACTGTAATTGGTGCTGTATCAGCATCAATTTCAGCATAAATTGTTCCATAATCTTTAACTTTAATTTCAACTTGATAATTTCCTGATAAAGTTTTTGTTTTTTTAGTTGCTTTTTCTGTTGTTGTTTTAGAAGAACATCCAGCAATGGAAACAACAGTCATTAAAACTAAAAGTACTTTTAGCATTTTTTTCATTCATTTCACCTCTTTCAATATTATAACAAATATGAATTATGAAAAAAAGATACTCAATAAGACTTGATTGTGCTAAAATACATGAAAGAGGTTTTAAAGATGAGAGAAAAAAGAATTGTATTAGTAAATGATGTAACAGGATTATCAAGATGTTCAGTAGCCTGTCAATTGCCAATTATTTCAGCTATGGGAATTGAAACAGCTTTTGTACCAACAGCAATTTTATCTATCAATACATACCATAAAGATTTCTTTTTTGATGATTATACATCAAAGATGAATGATTATATTGAAACATATAAAAAAATGAATATTGATTTTGATGGAATATGCAGTGGCTTTTTAGGATCTGCGAAACAAATAGAAATAGTAAAAGAATTTTTTAAAGATTTTAAAACAGAAAAAAACTTTATTTTAGTAGATCCAGTCATGGGTGATCATGGAAAACTTTATCCGACTTATACGCGAGAAATGCAAGAAAAAATGAGAAAACTCATGCCTTATGCGGCAATTGTTACACCTAATTTAACAGAATTGTGTGCTTTGATTGATGAAGCTTATCATGAAACAAGCAATGAGCAAGAACTTAAGCGCATGTGTGAAAAATTAAGTCAAATGGGTCCAAAAATGATTGTAGTAACGGGTATTTCTATTGGTCATCAAATTTTAAATTTTGTTTATAACCATGGAAAAGTTGAAAAAATCTATGCAAAACGTATTGGAGAAGATCGTAGTGGCACAGGAGATGTTATTTCTGCAGTAATTGCAGGAAGCTATTTGAAAGAGCAAAATTTTTTAGAAGCTGTTAAAAAATCAACAGATTTTGCTTCTAAATGCATTCAACATTCTGTAGATATTGATGCTCATCCACATATGGGATTATGTTTTGAACCATTATTAAAAGAATTGGGGGATTAAGATGATATTATATACATTATATAAAAATAGTTATATTGATATTGCACATTTAGAAAGTACTAAAGGGATTACATGTTATGTTAATTCGACAAATCGTTGTACATGTTCATGTACATTTTGTTTAAGACAAACAAAGGAAATGATTGAAAATAATTCTTTATGGTTAAAAGAAGAACCAACGGTTGATGAAATTATTCAAGAATTTGAAAAATATGATTTAAATGATTTTAAAGAAATTGTTTTTTGTGGTTTTGGTGAACCACTTATAAGACATGATGATTTAATGAAAGTTGCTAAGTATTTAAAAGAAAGAAGACCCGATCTACCTACAAGAGTGAATACCAATGGGTTATCTTCTTTATATAATAAAAGAGATATTACGCCTGAATTTAAAGGATTGTTAGATACTGTTTCTATTAGTTTAAATACAAATAATAAAGAAGATTATTTAAAACTTACAAGAAGCCAATATGGAATTGATTCATTTGATGAATTATTAGATTTTGCTAAAAAATGTAAAGCCTATGTGCCTCATGTTGTTTTAACGATTGTTGATACAACAATTCCTGAAAAAGATGTAGAAATTTGTAAACAGATTGCTCAAAATATTGGGGTAACTTTAAGAATAAGACCATTTGAAGATTAGTGAGGAAAGAAAAAATGATGCAATTATCTCGTGAAGAAAGATTACTTCATATAGGAAAAATGACCAATGTAAGAGATTTAGGTGGTTATGAAACACAAGAAGGATATTATACAAAATCACATAAATATGTTAGAAGTACATGTCCAAGTGGGATCAGTGATGATTTAAAAGAACAATTTTATCAATATGGTATTCGCACTGTCATTGATTTAAGAAGTGATTATGAATTAGTTCATCAACCGCATAGTTTAAAAGGGTATAAAGATATAGAGTATTATCATATTAATTTACTACAAAATGAAAATATGTCAGTATTACCAAATGATATTAAAGACTATCAAGATTTAAGTGGTTTTTATATTTTTATGATTGAAGCGAATAAAAAACAATTAAAAAAAGTATTTAATATCTTTTTAAACCATCCCTATGACTGCACATTATTTAATTGTTCTGCAGGTAAAGATCGTACAGGCGTTATTGCATGCATGTTATTAGATCTAGCGGGATGTCATGAATATGATATTGTTAAAGATTATTCAGAATCTTATGAAAATAATATGGCAATGATTAAACAATTGGAAGAAATGATACCAAGTGAAGATGAAAAATTCTTAGGTTCTGATCCAAGAGTGATGATGAAATTTATTGCGTATTTAAGAGAAAATTATGGTAGTACTAAAGGATATTTATTAAATATTGGTTTTAGTGATGAAGAAATTGAAGAAATTAAAGAAAATTTCATAATTTAAAAGAAAAAAGGCCTCCTATTGTCATATATAAACATAGGAGGTTTTTTTATGAAGGCATTAACGTTTAAAGAAAAACAAGATGTTTTAGAAGATCTATTTAAAAAGTATCACCGTGCTGTTTTACAACTTAAATGTTTAGAAGAAAGGAATTTTTATCCATCGATTCAATTTGATACCGTTAAAGAAAAGAAGATGTATTATCAAGATAAAGGAAGTCAATTGAATGATCAATTGGTGTTAAAAGAAGAATTAGAGAAAGTTATTGCAACATTTGAATTTATTTTAGATTGTTTATCGATGGAGAGTAAAATTATTATTGAAAAAGAATTTATAGAGAGAGTTGGTAAAGATTGGTGGATTGATTATTATTCTCGGAGTACATACTATCGTCTTAAAACAAGGGCCATGGAAGAAACTTTGTTCTATTTTAGTTGTTTATAAAAATCATAAAGTTTAAATATAAAGCAAAGAATAACCAAAGAATATAAGGAATATTTAGATAAAAACTTTTTGGATTAATTTTTTTAAAAATGATCAACATATAAATAACAGTAAGAATCAAAGCTATTAAAATCATTAATGAAAGAAAATAATTATGAAGATTAAAAAAGAAAAGTGGCCAACAAAAATTAATAAATAATTGAAAAGAGTAGACAATTAAGGCGTTTTCACGTTTAGGATCATGACTGATATAAATAAAATAACTAGAAATTCCCATCAAAATATAAAGAAGGGTCCAGACAATAGGAAATAACCATCCTGGAGGAGCCAATAAGGGGGTATTTAAATTGCTATATGTTTCCATTTGATTATTTGTGATAAAAGCGCTTATAGCACCTACTAATAAAGGAATAATCAAACTAATAATGAATGTTCTTTTTTTCATAATGTTCACCTAGTTTAGTATATCCCTATTTATTTAAAAATATACGTTCAAATCATGAATGAGATGTTATATAATAGAATATATTGGAGAAAGAGGTAATTATGAAATTAGTAAGTTGGAATGTAAATGGAATAAGAGCATGTTTACAAAAAGGTTTTTTAGATAGCTTTTATCAATTAGATGCAGATATTTTTTGTGTTCAAGAAACTAAAATGCAAAGTGGTCAAGCAGATTTAGAGATTGAAGGGTATCATTATTATTTAAACAGTGCTGTTAAAAAAGGGTATAGTGGAACACTTATTTATAGTAAAGAAAAACCATTGAATGTTTTTTATGGAATGAATAAAGAAGAACATGATCAAGAAGGTAGATTAATTACTTTGGAATTTGAAAATTATTATGTCATTACTTGTTACACTCCTAATAGTCAAAATGAACTCAAACGTCTATCTTATCGTATGAAATGGGAAGATGATTTTTTAAAGTATCTTGAAAGTTTAGATAAACCAATTATTTTATGTGGTGATTTAAATGTTGCTCATCAAGAAATAGATTTGAAAAATCCTAAATCAAATCGTAAAAATGCGGGTTTTTCTGATGAAGAAAGAGAAAAAATGACTCAGTTATTAAATCACGGTTTTATCGATACGTATCGTTATCTTTATCCTTTACAAGAAGGTGTTTATTCTTGGTGGTCTTATCGTTTTAAAGCAAGAGAAAAAAATGCGGGATGGCGTATTGATTATTTTATTGTTAGTGATAGCTTAAAGGATAAGATTATTGATGCAACAATTGAAACAGAGATTATGGGAAGTGATCATTGTCCTGTAACTCTTACAATAGATCTTTAGCGGAGGTGTATTATGAATATAATACAAATGATTAACGTTTCACCACTAGTCACAATTTCTATTATTGCCTTGACTATTGATCTAACGATTTTTGGTTATTATTATATTAAAGCAAAGCATTAAAAAACTGCTACGTTTATTTGTAGCAGTTCTTTTTATTTTTCTAAATGTTTACAACTGTAATAAGAAGGAATACCATCTTTATAAGTAACATGTACTTCACCTTGAATAAGTGGATATAAATATTCATATAGTTCTTGAGTAATATCATTTCCTTCTTCATTGATCCATTCTACAGGAATTTTTTGTTCATAGTTAGCAACTTCTCTTACATCAGTAGAAATATAATCGATTTCATAAGGATGATTAGAAAGACGCTTAAATCCCATTACATGACCAGAAACGTTTTCTAAAGCTTTATCGATAGCTTTAGAACCAATAACAAATGATTCATTTAAATCTGTTTTACTAGCAATGTGCATAGCACATCTTTGTAAAACGTTTAATTCAATACTTCTAACTTTACATCCAAATTCTTTAAATACAAGAGATTCAAGTAATTTTCCTGTTCCTGAATGTAAGACGTGTCCAAAAGCATCTTTTTTAGCGTATTTACTATCATCATCTAAGAAGTGACCGTTTTGATCTCTGATACCTTCAGATACAGCAATGACAACACATCTTTTTCTTTTCATGACTTCATGAATATCTGCTAAAAACTTATCTTTATCAAAAACAACTTCTGGTAAATAAATAAGATCAGGAGCTACATTATATTCATTTCTCGCAAGAGCAGCAGCGGCAGTTAACCACCCTGCATTTCTTCCCATGATTTCAATGATTGTAACGGATTGTAATTGATAAATTAAACTATCATGTACAACTTCTAAGATAGAAGCAGCAACATATTTAGCGGCAGAACCAAATCCTGGTGTATGATCTGTTCCCATTAAGTCATTATCAATGGTTTTAGGAATACCAATAAAATGAATATCACTATTAATATATTTAGCGTAATCATCTAATTTCATAACGGTATCCATTGAGTCATTACCACCAATATAGAAAAAATCAGTGATTTCTAATTCTTTTAAAATTCTAAACAATTTAACATAAGTATCTTCGTCATCTTGAAAAGTAGGTAATTTATAACGGCAAGAACCTAAATACATGGCAGGTGTTTGTTTTAAAGCATTGATTTTATCACCATCATCAAATTCTTCTAATAAATCCATATATCTACCTTCGAGTAGACCTTTGATACCATTGATCATCCCATAAACATTTTCAAATTCTTGAGATGCTTTAGCACGATGAATAATCCCAGCAAGACTAGCATTAATTGCGATTGTGGGTCCTCCAGATTGTCCAATAATACAGTTTCTTTTCATATTCTTCTTGTCTCCTTTAACGCCTTTATTCTATCAAATACCCGCATTAAAGAAAAGTAATCTTCTAGTCTTTTTGTCTTTTTTTGATGAAAATAAGGATAATGATTAAAACAAGTAAAATGATGAGAGTTATAAAATAAAGTAATAAATGATTATTTTCTTTTTTTGAAATGATATGAAAAGATAAAGCTTTTTCTTCAATAAAAAGTTCAAAGAGATTAATTGTTACTACATTTTGTTGATATTTGCCAACATTGCTGGAAATAATTGTACCTGGCATAGTAATTTTAAAAGAGCAGGTAGCATTACTAGAATTTAAAAGTTGTAAAGTATTTTTATAATGATTCAATTCTGAAGTATCGAGCATATTTTTAGGAATATCAATAGATAAAATATATTTATTGTTTTGTTTTGTAAGCGTAGAAATTTCTTTAATAAAAGAAGTAGGAGATTCTATCGAAAGTGAAGAATCGGTTTGTTTTTTTATTGTCCAATCTTTAAAAAAATCATAATCCAATAATTGTTTTTTTATTTGTGAAATAGACATGCTATATTTTTCTAAAATTTGAGGCTCTATTGTAAGTTCACCATAAAGAGTAGGTTTTTTTATTTTAGAATAATTTAAAGAAACTAAACAGTCTACACAGCCAGTAAGTAAAAAAGTAAAAGATAAAGTTATACAAATTTTTAGTATTTTTTTCATAGAATCCTCCAAATAAACAATAGGTTTTGTTATAATTATTAACAATTAAATACATTTTTAGTTCATATTTCTGTATTAAAATAAATTAGGTGATAGAAATGAAAATCGATATTGTTTATACAACAAAATCTAAATATATAAAGTGTGTCGCTGATGAAATGGCAAGGTGGGTCAAAACACATGCTCAAGATTTAAATCATTATCATAGCGATCATGATGTTGATTTACTTGTTATTGGGTTTGATGATACGTTATTTGAAGATAAACAGTTGCTGGAATTTATACAATCATTAAGTCGGCAAAATGTAAAAAATCTAGCATTGATCAATTGTTTTTTTATTAATAGCAAAAGATTGATGAAAGTAATTCATCTTTGTCAAAATCAACAATTACCTCTTATGAGAGAACAATATACTTTCAAAATGTCCTTTGATCAAAGAAAGGAAATCAATCCTCTTATTATTGATAATGCAAGGCTTTATATAGAAGATATGGTAAATGTTATACGAAATTACTATTAGGAGCGAGGCTCCTTTTTTATTTTCTTATTGTAATAAAAAAATATTAAATCAATAAAATTATATTGGCACTAATTTATCAATGTGATATATTTTTGTCAAGATTTCTAAAAGGGAATGGAAATCAATAAAAAAGGGGGAAAACTTATGAAAAAACTTGAAATCATTATCAGACCAGAAAAGTTAGAAGATTTAAAAGATATTTTAACAGTTTCTGGTGTAACAGGTATGATGATTTCCAATATTATGGGGTTTGGAAATCAAATGGGTTATACACATCAATATCGAGGTGTCACATATTCTGTTAATCTTGTTTCAAAATTAAGAGTTGAAACAGTTGTTAAAGATGAAATCGTTCAAGAAATTGTTGATAAAGTTACTGAAACTTTATCAAGTGGAAATGTAGGAGATGGAAAAATCTTTATTTATCCAGTTGAAGAAGCGATTCGTATTCGTACTGGAGAAAAAGGGGAAAACGCATTATAAAAATTGAGGGGGATTTATTATGAGTGAAACATTTAGCGTATGGTTTCTAATTGGCGCAGCGCTGGTATTTTGGATGCAAGCTGGATTCGCCATGGTAGAAGCAGGATTTACAAGATCAAAAAATACAGGGAACATTATTATGAAAAACTTAATGGATTTCTGTATTGGGACATGTACATTTATTTTAATTGGTTTTAGTTTATTATTAGGAGAAGATTTACTTGGTTTTATTGGTAAACCAGGATTTGATATATTTACAAGTTATGCAAACTTTGATTTTTCAAACTTTGTTTTTAACTTAGTGTTCTGTGCAACAACTGCTACTATTGTTTCAGGAGCAATGGCAGAAAGAACAAAATTCTTATCTTATTGTGTTTATTCAGGAGTTATTTCAGCACTTATTTATCCAATTGAAGCTCATTGGATTTGGGGTGGTGGATGGTTATCACAACTTGGATTCCATGATTTTGCTGGATCATGTGCAATTCATATGGTTGGTGGTATCTCTGCATTAATTGGTGCTAAAATCATAGGACCTCGTATTGGTAAATTTGATACAGATAAAAATGGAAAAGTTGTTAAAGTTAACGCGATTCCAGGACATAACATTACTGCTGGAGCTTTAGGTGTCTTTATTCTTTGGCTTGGATGGTATGGATTCAATGGGGCAGCGGCTACAACTGTTCCACAACTTGGTTCAATTTTCGTAACAACAACAGTGGCACCGGCCATTGCAACTGTTTCTTGTTTGATCTTTACTTGGATCAAATATGGTAAACCTGATGTTGGTATGTGTTTAAATGCTTCACTTGCAGGTTTAGTAGCAATCACTGCTGGATGCGACGTCACAGATGTTTTAGGATCGATTATTATTGGTGCTGTTGCTGGATTACTTGTTTGCCTTGGAGTTTGGTTCTTAGATTATAAATTACACATTGATGATCCTGTAGGTGCTGTTGCTGTACATTGTTGCAATGGTATTTGGGGAACAATTGCTGTTGGTTTATTTGCGACAACTTCTGCACCAGAAAGTACTTTAACAGGTTTATTCTACGGTGGTGGATTTGATTTATTAATTAAACAATTAACAGGTGTTTTATCAGTAGGTATTTGGACAGCGATTACTATTACAATTACTTTCTTTATCATCAAAAAAATCTTTGGATTACGTGTATCTGAAAGAGAAGAAATCATTGGTCTTGATTTAGAAGAACATGGATGTGAAGCTTATCCAGAATATATTAAAAAATAATTTTTGAAGGGTCATTAAATTGACTCTTTTTTATTGTAGAAATAAGCAAAGTAGATTATACTTTTCATGGGTGAGGGGAGTATATGAGTAAAAGATTAGAACAATATTTTTATTTAGTTTTAGGTTCAACATTGTTGACACTAGGTATTTGGCTGTTTGTGACACCAAATCAAATCAACTTTGGGGGAATGATTGGTTTAGCTCAATTAATTGATTATTTTATACATAATTTTTTAGTTTTACCAAAATCATTGAATACATTAGGAATGATCAACTTATTAATGAATATTCCATTATTTATTTTTGGATATAAAATAATGAATAAAGAATTTTGTTTTAAAACAATTATTTCTTTAATTATCCAAACTGTATTACTATCCATTCTTCCAGCAATCAAAGAACCGATTGTTGAAGATGCTTTATTAAATGTTGCCTTTGCGGCCATTATTTGTGGAATAGGAGTAGGGCTTGCACTTCGAAGTAGTGGATGCTGTGGGGGTATTGATATTGCGACAGTTTGTTTAGTTAAGAAAAATCCAGATTTTAAAGCAGGGCAGCTTTCTATAATATTTAATGTTGTTTTGTTTGGAATATGTTTATTTATTTATGATATTAAAATTATTATGTATTCAATTGTCTTTGTCGCAATTCTTTATACAACAGCAGATAAGTTCCATCTACAAAATATCAATGTAGCGGTCTTAATATTTACAAAGAATAAAGAAATTAAAGAAGCGATTATGAAACAAATGGGTAGAGGAGTTACCTATTGGATGGGCAAAGGCGCTTATACGGAAACAGATCAAGAAATTCTTTATGTGGCAATCAATAAATATGAAATTCAACAACTTAATAAAATTGTTTCTTCATTAGATCCCAAAGCCTTTGTTACATTAGCACAAGGGCCAATGGTTCATGGAGGGTTTGAAAAAAGATTATAAAAAAAGGCATCAAAATGATGCTTTTTTTGTATACGTAAAATCAAATAAAAAAATGGTGGTTCCGGGCGGAATCGAACCACCGACACGAGGATTTTCAGTCCTCTGCTCTACCGACTGAGCTACGGAACCATCATTTGGCGGTCTGGACGGGACTCGAACCCGCGACCTCCGCCGTGACAGGGCGGCATTCTAACCAACTGAACTACCAGACCATTTTGGTTGCGGGAGAAGGATTTGAACCAACGACCTTCGGGTTATGAGCCCGACGAGCTACCAGACTGCTCCATCCCGCGATATTAAGTTTTTTTAATAAATGGCGGAGATTGAGGGATTCGAACCCCCGCAGGACGTTAATCCTCTGCTGGTTTTCAAGACCAGTCCCTTCAGCCAGACTTGGGTAAATCTCCGCAATATTAATGGTAGCGGGAGGGGGATTCGAACCCTCGACACTCCGGGTATGAACCGAATGCTCTAGCCAACTGAGCTATCCCGCCATAATATTGAAATTTATTAAACTAATTGGTGGAGCCAAGCGGGATCGAACCGCTGACCCCCTGCGTGCAAGGCAGGTGCTCTCCCAGCTGAGCTATGGCCCCAATTTTTATAAATGGTCGGGAAGACAGGATTTGAACCTGCGACCCCCTGGTCCCAAACCAGGTGCACTACCAAGCTGTGCTACTTCCCGTTACTGCCCTTATAATTATACATATATTTTCACTTTAATCAAGCTTTATTTTAAAAAAATATTAAAATAAATTTTACTCTATTTTAATATACTTTAAAAAAAGTGTGATAAAATGAATGTAATTTAGAATTTTAAGGAGTTGAAAAAATTGAATAATTTATGGAAAATTTATGAAAAAGAGCCTTTAGAATTTATAAATAGTCTTATACATGTTCCATCAATGCAAAGACTTAAAGATACTGGGATGAATTGTGGAGTGGAATATACTGCTTTTGACTTCTTTTCAAACATCGTACCATATTCTCGTTATCAACATAGTATAGGGGTTGCATTAATTGTTTATCATTTTTCACATGATTTTAGACAGACAGTTGCAGGTTTGCTTCATGATATAGCAACTCCTATCTTTGCACATACGATAGATTTCTATCACCAAGATCATTTAAAACAAGAATCAACAGAATTAGATACGAAAAAGGTAATTGAACAAGATGCCTTATTAGTTTCTTTGTTGCATGAGTATCATTTAACGATAGAAGATGTTTGTAACTATCATTTATATCCGCTGGCTGATAATGAATCTCCTAAACTTTCTGCAGATCGTTTGGAATATACATTAGGAAATATGTATAGTTATGGATTTTGTGATTTAGAGATGATACAAATGATTTATAAGGATCTCAAAGTAAATGACAAGAAAGATGAACTTATTTTTAAACATGAAGACAAAGCTGTTCTTTTTACAAGAATGATGTTGAAGTGTTCACATGTTTATATTTGTGATGAAGATCGTTATGCGATGCAATATTTATCTTATGTTATTAAAAAAGCAGTTGATAGAGGTGTAGTTAAAGAAGATGATTTTTATCTTCAAGAAAAGAGTTTTATTGATTTATTAATAAAAGATAAAGAAATTAAACAGTTATGGGATGATTTTCGACAATTAAGTTGTGTTTATAAAGGAAAAAATAAAGAATTTTTTTGTAAACAAATTCCGGCTAAAAAAAGATATATCGATGTTTATGTAGAAAATAAAGGGAGAATTTCTAAGATAAATAAGGAAATGGCTCAAGAAATACAAATGTTTTTAGTAACAAATTTAAGTGAATATTTGTGGGGAAAGTGTGAATAAGTGCATAAAAGGTGAATAACTTGAGTTATTCACCTTATTCACATGTTTGTTCACGTTTTGATGAAGTAAATGAGGGATTATAAGCGTAGTAGTTCTTCTTATTTAATTGACTCTTGACATATTCAAGTCCTTCAGCAAAACGTTGATAATGCACGATTTCTCTTTCTCTTAAAAAACGAATGACTTTATTGACGTCTTCATTTTTACTTAAAGCAAGAATGTTATCATAAGTGGTTCTAGCTTTTTGTTCAGCAGCCATGTCTTCTGTTAAATCAGAAATAGGATCTCCCACAGATTGGAAAGTATCGGCACTAAAAGGAATACCCGCACTATTTGTTGGATAGACACCTAATGTATGATCAGTAAAATAGGCATCTAATCCACCTTCTTTAATTTCTTGAGGTGTTAGACCATTGGTAAGTTGATAGAAAAGGGTACTAATAATTTCAACATGAGCAAGTTCTTCTGTTCCAATGTCTGTCAATAAGGCTTGAATTCTTGGATAAGGCATCGTATAGCGTTGATTTAGATAACGAAGTGCTGCTCCTAATTCACCATTAGGTCCACCAAGCTGTGAAATAACAATTTTAGCTGTTTTAGCATCAGGTTTTCTTACATTAACGGGATATTGCAAGCGCTTTTCATACAACCACATGTTGATCCTCCTTTCATCCAAGGAAATGGTTCATTAATATAGTTTTCAATATTCTTTCCGTCTCTATTTGTAAGAGCACCGCCATTTTTTAAATAAGTTTCTTTCATCTTTAAAAGATGCTTCATCCCTTCCTTATAATATTTTTTAGCTTCTTGATCATCAGGGTGGGTATCTAAAAACAAAGTAACATCTTGGATACAAAAATCCAATTTACTTATTTGTAATAATGTATCATCCACGACACATCGCCCAAGGTTTATCAAGTTGTTTAAAAATAGTTCCTTTATCAAAAGCAATGTTCATTTTATAAATATCTTTAAATGATTGTATTTTGATAGAAGAAATAGTTAATTCTAAGTCATTTTTCATATTTAACCTCCTCAAAATTATCATATGTTTATTTTTTTTACAATTATAGTGAAAATACCTATTGCATATTTATTTTTATTATGGTATATTAATTAGGCAAACCAAATAGGGGTATAGTTCAATGGTAGAATACCGGTCTCCAAAACCGTTGATGTGGGTTCGACTCCTACTACCCCTGCCAGGTTATTTGATTCACATCTTAGATGTGTTTTTTATTTGTACAAAAGTGAATAAATATGTGAATAAGGTGAATAACTCAAGTTATTCACTTTTTTACGCACAATTTATGAAAAAATGTGCATAAGATGATATGATAAATAGGGTGATGTAGATGTTTAAACAAGTGATTTATTATTTTATGGCTGTAGTAGAAGAAGGGAGCTTTTCTAAAGCTGCTAAGAAATACTATCTTTCACAATCAGCAATTTCTCAACAAATTACAAAATTAGAAAAAGATTTAGGATTTTCTTTGTTTAATCGAAAAACTTATTGTCCAACTCTTACAAAAGAAGGAAAGCGTTATTATGATTTGGCTAAAAGATTAATAGATGATTATAATAATGAATATGAAGATATTAAGGAAAACTTACAAAAGGATGTATTAACGATAGGGATAACAGGACCCTTTGAAAAACAACATATTCCTTTTATTGTAAGAAGTTTTAAAGAAAATCATGATGTTTCTATTGATATTAAAGCGTTTAATTTATTAACATGTATGGAAAAATTAAATGAAAGGGAAATAGACTTAGGCTTTGGATTAACCAATAACTTTAAAAAATATCCTGATTTAATTTATCAAACAATACATCATAGCCATATTTGTGTTGTCACTTCATTAGAACATCCTTTAAGTCATAAAGAATATTTAACGATAGAAGATATTAAAAATGAACCACTCATTATTTTATCTAAAAAACAAGGAGAAGAATATTATCATGATTATATGGAATCTTTTCGTTTAGATGGGATGATTCCTTACATAAAAAAAGAAGTAGATGATTTAAATGAATATATGATGGCTATTTCTTTAGGGGAAGGTATTGGTCTTACAGCAACGGAAGTAATTAATGAAAATGATCAAGTTGTGGCTATTCCTTTAAAAGAAAGTCATCACCATGCAGATTATGCAGTAGGCTATCATCGAGATAATGAAAAAAAGGCGATACAACAATTTATGAAATATGTAGAAGATTATTTTAGACTATAAGAAAAACTTATAGTCTTTATTAATTTTTAAGGTCTATTTTATAAAAATATTCATGATATAATTTTCACATGTGGAGGTATGAACGATGAGTAAAATTGTTATTAATGGTGTTGATGGAAATTTTGGCTCATTAGTGGCTAAATACGCTTTAGAATTGATGAACAAAGAAGATTTAGTATTTACAGCACCTAAAGAAGAAAGTTTAAAAGAATATAAGGAACAAGGGATTCAAACAGCTATAGCTAATTTTAATGATCCTGAAGGACTTGTAAAAGTTTTTGAAAATGCGGATAAGGTTTTATTGATTTCAATGCCTTTTGTAGGTGAAAAGAGAAGACAAGCTCATAAAAATGCAGTAGATGCATGTGTGAAAGCAAATGTTAAACAAATTATTTATACATCTGTTTTATCAGCAGCACATCCATTTAACCCAAGCATTGAAAATGTAGATCATTCTTATACAGAAGCAATTATTCAAAATACATCGCTTGATTATATCTTTTTAAGAAATTCTCTTTTTGTTGAAGCATTTACAAGTGACTATTTAAGAGCCGTAGAAGCTAAAGAAACAACCATTTCTAAAAATATGGGTGATGGACGTGTGTGGTTTATTTCACGTAAGGATTGCGCTTATGCAGCAGCTTGTGCTTTAAATAATCATTTATTACATCGAGCTGTTTTAAATATTAATGGTTTAGAACCACTATCTTATGAAGATTTCTTAGCTATTGGAAACAAAGTAACAGGAAATCATATCACTTATACAAGACTTACAGATGATGAACTTTATGCTTATTTTGATTCAATTGGTGTTCCTAGAAATACGGATGGAGATTTTTCAAAAAGTCCAATTAAAGCAACATCAGAAGGAATGGTTACTTTTGGAACAACTGTCACACAAGGCTATTTAGATGTTCCTGTTAGTGATTTTAGTTCACTTACAGGAAGAAAACCATTATCTATTCAATATATCTTTGAACATGTAGATGATTATTTATTAGGTGATCGTCATCCAACAGAATAAAAAAATGAGGGAGACCTCATTTTTTATTATGCACAATTGTGAATAACTTGTGATTTATGTGCATTAATTGTTTATAAGAATAATAATGATCAAAGAAACAAATAAAATCGTTACAATAGCTGCTAATGCTAAAATAATTTTATTGGTCTTCTCTTTAAAAATCTTTTTTAAAAGATAATAAAGACCAACACCGACAAGTACTCCTGTTGTATTCGTAATTAAATCTGTAATATCACTTGCTCCAAGACAAAAGATATATTGAGATAATTCTAATGAAATGCTTAATAGAAAACCAAGAAATATTGTTCGATCACTATTAATATTTAATGTTTTTAAATAGAGCCCAAAAGGAATAAAAATAATCAGATTATCAAGAACTTCTCTTATTTGATAAGTTGTCTTATTTGGATAATAGAAGGGAATTAAATTAATGCTTCTAAAATGTGGTAATTGATCAATAGAAACAGATAATTTAAAAAGTATGATCCAAATGACTAAAAATATGTAAATAGTAAATAATATATGTGTAGTTTTTTTCATAAAGACTCCTTCTATAGAAATAGGTTGAGGTAATACCCAACCTATTTGTTTTTAATGATGTCATATTTAGAAAAAATATCCAGTACAGCTGCCATATTTTCATCCTTAATAATATAATTTCTGTTTGGATTGATGGTGTTTTTAGTTGTAAAACTAATCGTTAATTCATAATAGTTTTCATAACCATGATAATCAGCGGATTTAGTAATTAAATTTTTGTTCATAATTTCGTACATACTTTTCATGAAATTTTTTTTATTTTGAATTGTAATATTTTTTGTTGTTAAATTCTCTATTTCTTGATTATCGACAGTTGATGGCTTATCTTCGTCGAAAATATAACGATCAGTAGAAAAATAGATTTCTTGGATATCCTTGTTTTTTGGTAATTCATAAATTGTATTAAGACCTTTGGTATTAGAATAAATATTAGAAAAACCAATGCAACCAATAATCAATAGAATAAAGAAAGATGGAATTTTCCAACTGAAATAAACTTTTCTTTTTGAAAAATAATACATAATTAAATAAATGATGAAAATAACAGAAAACATGAGTGTTGTCATTTTTAAATCCCCTAGATCATACACAAATAACATCATTGATAATGTACTTAAAATAATAATCAATGGATACATAAAGATAGATTTTGTGTATGTTTCACTTTTTTCGAGTGTGCGTTTTAAAAATAAATGATAATTAATCAATGAAAAGATAATACTTAAAATAAACCAATAGATAATAGGTGTATTAGAAACAAATGGCGATAATAAATAGTTTCCTTGGAAAAACCCACTATAAACAATACTTATATAATTAAGTAATAATTTTAATGATTGTGAATAGTTTCCATATCCCATCATAAATGTTTGGGCTACCTTGGTTGCACAAATATTAAGAGCAAGAAAAACAACAAAGGGTATGATCATATAAGCAATCGAACAAATTAAACTATCAGTCATATTTTGAGATGAAAGTGTTACAAATGTAATGATTGTATTCATCGCAAACATATGGACGATGGTGATAATTATTGCTAGAATAAATTTATCCAATGGAAAAGAAATCATATAGTTACTAATAAGTTGGCTTATAATTTGGTAAATAACAACAGGTAGAATAGTTGCAAAGTAAGAAAATAAACTTGTTGTTAAATAAAGTGATTCTTTTTTTATTGGTAAGGAAAAGTAAAGTATATTACTTTTCTTTTTTTGTAAAAAAGAAAACAGATAAATAGGGACAATAAAAGATAACATAAATCCATAAGCTAAAGGAATTATTTGTGCAAAACGCGTTATATTTTCATCGTTTAAAGGTACATAATCAAATTTATTGATTAGTAGAAAAGGAATAATGATTCCAATTACATAAATAAGAATAAGATATTTCTTATTTTGTTTTATTAAATATTTAAAATAATCTTTATTAATCATAGACACCATACCCCTTTCTTTCCATTTCATAAATAAATATTTCTTCTAAATTTACAGGTAAAACTTCTAACATAATTGGATTGAACATTCTTAAATAATCTTTAATTTCATTGATGTCTCCTTTAACAACCATATTAATCACACGAGATTGTTTATGGAAAGATAGAACATCTAAATGACTAAATTCTTCTTTGTTTAATTCTTCTTTAAAAGCAATTTGTATTTTATGAATATGATCTTTAATATCATAGAGATCACCAGATGTTGTCATACATCCATTTTCTAAAATACCAAAACTATCACAAATATCTTCAAGCTCTCTTAAATTATGAGATGAAATAATGACTGTCATATTTTCATCAATGATTTGATTAATAGCTTTTTTAAAAGCTAAACGCATAACAGGGTCTAAACCATCAAAAGCTTCATCTAATAGTAAATATTTTGGTGCAATTGCAAGTGCTAAAGCAAACATTGCTTGTCTTTTCATTCCTTTTGAATAATCTTTTAAAGGTTTATTTTGTGGTAAACGGAATAAATCAACATAATGTTGATAGGTTTCTAAATTGAATTGTGGATAAAAAGTAAGATAGAAATCTTTCATTTCATCAATAGTAGCAAAGTGAAAATAGTAGGGATCATCACTAATGAATAAAATATCTTTTTTAACATCAGGATTTTCATAAACATCTTTTCCATCAAATAAAATACTTCCTTCATCACATTTAGAAATCCCATTTAATAAATAAAGTAAGGTTGATTTCCCAGCTCCATTAGGACCAATCAAACCAAAAATACTTCCTGAGGAAATTGTGACATTTAAATGATTTAAAACATTTTTATTTTCAAAAGATTTCATCACATCTTTAATTTCAATCATACAGTTTCCTCCTTATATACTTCTTCAATAATTTCTAATAATTTGTCTTTGGTAATTTGATGCTTTTTCATTTCATTGACACATCCTTTAAAATCATCTAATTTATCATCTTTAATCAATTGATCAGTTTGATTATCAGCAATAAAACATCCTTTTCCTTTAACGGAATAAATATAACCTTGGTTCTCTAATTCTTGATAGGCCTTAGAAACAGTATTAGGATTAACGCCAATATCTGTTGCAAGAGATCTTACCGAAGGTAATTTATCATTAGGAAGTAAAATGCCGATAGAGATAAATTCTAAAATTTGTTTTTTGAGTTGTTCAAAAATAGGAACTTTATTTTGAATATCTATTATAAACATAGAGTCCTCCTAACTGTATTAGTGTCACTAGTACACTAATACAGTATAATACATTTAATGATTTGTCAATAAGGTAAAGAAAAAAAGAGCTCATTGAGTGAACTCTTTTTCATGTTTTTTGAAAAAGTCATAAAAATAACGTACGTTTTCTAATTGATACCAAGGCGTGACTTGGCATTCTTTAGCATCAAGATTATATATTTTAGCATCTAAAGTTCCTAACATAAAAGGAGAATGAGTAGCAATAACAAATTGACATCCTAAATAATGTGCGAGTTTATTAATTTCATGGGCTAATGCAACCTGGTTGGCAGGGGATAAAGAAACTTCAGGTTCATCTAATAAATAAAGCGCTTCAGGTATGAGGTATTCTTGAAAAAACTGTAAAGAGGTTTCTCCATTGGAATACTTTTCTTGAGAAAAAATAATATTTTCTATTCTTTGTTCTTTTTTATGATCCAAAATACTTTGAGCTTTTTCTAAAGATAAACCATCTTGCATATAATCATAAGTTAATCCATGTTCTAAAATTGCTTTTTGTTGTATTTTTTTAATTTCATAGAGAATATCTTCACTTTTGATATAACGACTATTTTCAGGAAGATGATAAAAAGGAACACCGTATTCATTACTTCCCAAACTATAGGCACATTCATTTTCAAATCTTTGACAATAATTTTCTGAACCATAATTATTGCTTGCAGGGCTTTCTTTTCCTTTTATCTTTAGTTTTCCAGCAATAATATTTAAAAGAGTAGATTTTCCACAACCATTATTTCCATAGAAAATAGTAATAGGTGCAAAAGAAAAGGGTTCAATGTATTTATCTTTAAAGACACTATAAGGATAAATATTAGGGTTTTTAAGTTTTTTGTTACTTAATTTAAAGCTACTTAAATAAATCATAGAATGACCTCCTCGTATAATTTAATCTTAATTGATGAGAGTTAAAAAGACAATAAATTTATAGAGTATTATTTTTATTGAATATTGCAGGTTTACTTGGAAGAAAGTATATGATTCGATATAATATATTTTAATAAAAGGGGAAATAATATGAATGAAAATCGTGTTCAAAAATATAAATTAGCGAAAAAAATTTCAAATCAAATTGAGTATTTAGAAAATAAAAAGCATGTTCAATTTAATATAATGTCTAAAAAAATAGCGGGTGAGAAATTATTAGAATATAACTATATAAATTTAATAACTCCGTATAAACATAACTTTGCAAAAACAAATGAAAAAAAAGAAGTGATTAAAGTAAATGGAGAACATATTTACGAAAGAAATGTTGAATTTAGTGAATATTATGATTTGTTTATGAATGAAAGAAAATTATATCCGATGATTATTGAAAACATACTAGATTTTGAAATTCATTTCAAGTCAATAACAGCTTATCATATTTTAACTTTGAATCAATTAACAGATTCTAATCAATTGAGGATGTTTTTTGATGGCTTAAAAATAAGAGCTGCAATTTTAGAAAATAGATATAATGAACAAAGAATAAAACATATGAATGCACATTTAGAAAAACTAAAAGAACAAATTTTTAATTATGCAGATATTTATTGTTTCTTTGATAGAATGAGTTTAGGAAATATGTTAACTGTTTTCACGTGTCTTGATAAAAAACAACAAGATGTAATTTTTGAAGATTTAAAGCGATTTAATATGAATTTCAATGTACAAAAGATACCAGATTTTATTAATAAAATTTTTTGTTTGGTTTCTATTCGTAATTGTGTAATGCATAGTAATAGTTTAGAAATATTAATTAGATTTTATAATCCTAAGACCCATGAACTACGAAAAGTATCTGATAGGAAAAAATATTTAAATATGATTAAAGAATTATGTAAAGAAAAAACTCATGATTATTCATGAGTTTTCTTCCGCACCAAGTGCCATTTACATTATTATTATATGCAAATACAGAAAAAAGACAACACAAAATTAAAAATGAAACAACAAAAAGTAATAATACCTATAAAATAGTTCAAATTTTTAAAAAGTATTGTATTGAATCTTATAAGTTGTGTGGTAATCCACCAAAAAAAGCGGTGTTCCCAACCATTAAGAGGGAGTTAAAAAAGCGGTGTACGCCACCAAATCAAGTTATATAATTTGAAAAAGAGCGAGTTAAAAAGGAGAGAGTATTCCTATTTGGAATGCTCTCTTTGATTTATCTAATGAATAAATAAGCTGTATAAATGATATAGAGTAAAATACAAAGAAGACCTTCTTTTCTGTTCATTGATTTATTTGTTTTTGCAAATAGATAAAGTAGAATGCTACTTACTAGTAAGATAATACAATCAATAATAGATTCATTTATAACAGTAAGTGGTGAAAGTGTAGCAGAACATCCTAAAATAAATAAGATATTAAAGATATTAGAGCCAATAGCGTTACCTAAAGCTAAACCACTTTCTCCCTTTTTTGTAGCAACAATAGAAGTTACAAGTTCAGGAAGAGAAGTACCAATAGCAACAATCGTAAGTCCAATGAAATTTTCGCTTACACCTAAATTTCTAGCAATAATACAAGCTTGATCAACGATTTGTTGTCCACCCAAAATAACGAAAGCTAATCCTAAAACAATAAATAGAATACTCGTTAATAGAGAACGTGTTTTTGTGTTATCTTCATTTTGTTGGTGACAAATCGCTTCATAAATCATTCTTCCAAGATAGATAATCATTAATAAAATAAGAAATATTCCTTCTAATCTTGAAAGTTTTCCATCAAATAACATGATAAGTAAAATGAAAGTAACGATGATATTAAAAGGAAGATCCTTTTTTAAAATCGTTCTATCTGTTTTAAATGAAGCTAAAAAAGCACAGATACCAACAACAATTAAACCATTAAAAATATTAGAACCAATAATATTGCTTAAAGCTATTTCGTTATTTCCTGTAAATGCAGCACGTATACTTACCGATGCTTCTGGTGCGCTCGTTCCCATCGCTACAATCGTTAAACCAATGATTACACTGGGTACTTTTAGAAATCTTGCCAGATTACAGCTTCCCTCAACAAATAAATCAGCACCTTTAATTAGAAAAATAAAACCAATCATTAATAAAATATATTCCATGTTTTCCTCTTTCTTGCGAAAAAAGTCAACAAAAAAGACTTTTTTCGCATCAAAAAAATTGATTGATAAAAGTCTCGTTATTTACTCATAATAACCGGCTATAAGCGTGATGACGATTATTAGAACATCGAAGATGCTAACTACTCCCTTTTATATAAAAATAATAATTGATAATCATAAATAAATCAATTCTATTTTAATATATGTTAAAATATTTAATGTAGAATTAAATTTGAGGTATTTGTATGAAAAAATTATATTTAATAGGTGGAACAATGGGTGTTGGCAAAACAACCACATGCCAAGTTTTAAAAACAAAATTAGATAAAAGTGTATTTTTAGATGGTGATTGGTGTTGGGATATGCATCCTTTTGTTGTAAATAAAGAAACAAAGAAGCTTGTTTTAAACAATATCTGTACTTTATTGAACAATGATATAAAATGTAATACTTTTGAAAATATTATTTTTTGTTGGGTGATGCATGAACAAAGTATAATTGATGATATACTTTCACGCCTGGATTTAAATGACGTAAAAGTAATAGCGATTTCTTTAGTTTGTCAAAAAGAAGCTTTAGAAAAACGTATTCAAAAAGATATCGATCAAGGAACTAGAAAACCAGATGTCCTTGCTCGTAGTGTAGAAAGATTAGAAATGTATCAAAAATTAAATACATATAAAATTGATGTTTCTAATAAAACAATTGAAGAAATTGTTAAAGAAATAATAAAAGTAGGTGATGAAAATGATTAGACATATTTTATTTTGGAATTATACAAAAGAAGTTAAAGAAAACCATTTAGAAAAAGAAACACTTCAAAAATTAAAAGAATCGGTTCAAACTTTAGAAGGAATTGAAGGCTTATTATGTGTGGAAATGGAAGAAAACTTGACTTCAGGTTATGATCTTGTTTTTTATAGTGAGTTTGAAAATTTAGAGGCATTAAAGAATTTTCAAAATCATTCATTACATGAAGCACATAAAAAGCGTTGTAGGAATCTTGTTTGTGAGCGTTTATGTGGAGATATTGAAAGATGAAAACAGAACATATTGAAGTTGTAGATTATGATTCGAAGTGGGTAAATGATTTCAATCAAATTAAAGGGGAAATAGAAGAAGCTTTAAAAGATTTAGTGCTTGCTGTTGAACATGTAGGAAGCACTTCTGTTCCTTTACTAGCAGCTAAACCAATCATTGATTTAGATGTTGTTATTGATCAAAATGATTTAAAAGAAGTTATTTATCTTTTAGAAAATCATGGTTATATTTATGAAGGCGATTTAGGTCTTAAAGATCGCGAAGCTTTTAGATATGAAGGAAAAGAGCATTTAAGAACACATCATCTTTATGTATGTCCACAAGATTCTAAAGAATTGAAACGACATCTTGCTTTTAGAAATTATTTAAGAAAACATCCAAATACTGTAAAAGAATACGGTAAAATTAAAAAAGAAGCAGCAAAGTTGTATCCAAATGATATTGAAAAATATTGTATGTATAAATCACAAATTATTGAAAAAATTTATAAGGAAATAGGTTTATAAAAATGAAAAAAAGTTATAAAGGATTTATGGCATGGCTGGTTTTATTTTGCGTAGGTGTGTTGGCGATTATTTTTATGGATATCAAGAATATAGATTTAGTAGGTTTGGTTTTAGGTAATTATATGTTTATAACTCTTGCCATTCTTACGGGCATGATTTATAAAAATGAGGCAATCTATTGGTATACAGGGATTTCTTATCAAGAAGCATGTGCGGTTACAAGCAAACAAAGAAAAGAGTATGCGTATAAACATTTTATAAGATTTTTAATGGTTTGTTTAGGTTATTTTGTTTATTCGATTATTGCCTATTTTTTATCATTTTCATTTGGCATGAGTATCATTATTTGTTGTCTTTTAATGACAGTTTGCGCATTAAGTACGGTGTCAATTAAGTTATAGGAGTATTTTATGAGTTTTATTACAACGTATACAAAAAAATATTTTGATCCATTAAATGTAGATGAAAGTTTATTAGATATTAAAGATATTGCTCATGAGCTTTCTTTAATATGTCGAGGAAATGGACATGTTCAATATTTTTATTCCGTAGCTCAACATAGTCTTGCTTGTGCTAAGGAAGCAAAGACAAGAGGGTATAGTAAAGAAGTTATTTTAGGATGTTTGTTGCATGATGGAAGTGAAGTTTATTTAAGTGATGTTACAAGACCGATAAAAAAAGAACTTACTTATTATTTAGAAGTGGAAGATGTTTTACAAAATGTTATTTGGAAACATTTTATTCAAAGAGATTTAACAAAAGATGAAACTAAATTAGTTTTTGAAATTGATGATGAAATGTTATCTTTGGAATTAAAAGAATTATTAAATGATGAAATCAATCAAGATTATTTAAAGTTGCAAAGAAAAGTTGATTTAAGTTTTGTAGCTTTTGAAATAGTTGAAAATGAATTTATAGAATTTTACAAAGAGATGATGGAAATTTAAAATCGTCTTTTTCTTTACCCTTTTCTTATTTCTGTGCTAAAATTTGAGTATATATTTTTAAGGGGGACTCTTATATGGAACATGTTACATTTGATGAATTTTTTGATTTTGTAAAGAATGAAGATGCCAATTGGTATATTCCTGGCCTAAAAGAATATTTTGAAGGTTTGAATCAAAATGAAATCTATATACAAGACAATTTTTTGGGAAAGCTTGTTTATCAATTTAATAAATTTGAAAATAATTTAAAGGAAGCTGTTTTTGATAAGTTTATCTGTTATAGAAAAATGACAGATGAAAAAGAAATAAGCATGCTTAAAAACAGTGCCAATGAAATAGCTAATGTTGATTTAAAAAGTGCTTATTCTTACAATGAACTTTTTAATAATGTTTTTCATAACAAATTATTAGAGGATATCAATAAATATGATAATTGTGGGAATATTGGTCCTGATTTTGAAATAGAATTAGGGTTTAATGAAATATATGATGAAGAAACTTTTAACCAAGGTTCTTTAGATATTATAGGAAGTGTTTCATTTAACTCACATAAAAGTGGAAAAGTCTTTGATTTTCCATTTACAATGACCATTGGTTTAGATTCAGACTCTTATTTTGAAAAAGAGGGGGATCTCTATAAGATATATAAATTTAGGGAGTTCTATGCTTTTTCTAAAATCTATGGTACAGAAGATACAATACATTATAGATATAGAAAAAATGATTTTCCATTAGAAAAATATGGTACATATGGTGTACATGTTGATAGTGGTATTCCTTTTGCCAGTGATAAGTATTCAATTTATATGTTTAGAAATGACTATGCTCCATTTAAATATGCTTTCCAATATGACTGTCTCACTCATTTAGTTAAATCTGAACTTGGGAAAGGGCTTTTAGAAAATGTTGCTAAAGAAGATCTATTAAAAATTCTATACAATAGAATAGCCTATGTTGTTGATGAAAGCCTTATGCCAGAATATGATTAAGATACCGATTTTTGGTATCTTTTTTTTACCAGTATTTTTTCAATAATAGTTTTATTCTTTGCTTTTATGATAAGTTTTATCTACAAGTTGGCAAAAGAAATGAATGATAAAATGTTATCTTTGAGATTAAATCAATCATTTTTTAAGGTTACAAAGAAAAGGTGATTTAAGTTTAGAATGTCTGAAAAAAGGGAAGACTAGTGAACTATAAGTTCAATGACAGCTTTCTTTTTTTGTTTTACAATAATGTTGGTGATAAAAATGGATAAAAAATTAATAGACCCTTTAAAACTAGGAATGAATTTAAAAAAATATATTAAGACAATAGGATATAAAGTCAAAGATATCCAAAATTATTTATGTTTAGAATGTCCTCAACCAATTTATCGTTGGTTTAAAGGAAGTACATATCCCTCAATTCATCATTTATATGCATTAAGTTGTTTGTTTGGGGTAAGTATGAATGAATTGGTTGAAGAAAGTGATGAAAGAAAAGAATGGGGAAATCGTATTTATCAAATAAAAGAGGGAAAACTAATCTTAGAAAAGCAAGAAATTTTGTAAGCATATTTCTTGCTTATTTTCTAGTATTCAAGTATGATATAGATACCCTATAGGGGTGGGAGGTGTAGTAATGAAAAAGAAATATGATGTCATTGGGATGACATGTAGTGCATGTTCAGCTCATGTAGATAAAGCAGTAAGAGGGTTGGATGGTGTTGATGATGTTAATGTCAATTTATTACAGAACTCAATGACTGTTGAATTTAATGAAAATAAAATAAATGAAAATCAGATTTTTGAAGCGGTCGATAAAGCGGGTTATAAAGCTCAAAATATTGGTGAAAAACAGGTTTCAAATGTTCAAGAAGATGAAAATGAACATAAAAAGAAGAATTTGATTTTATCATTTATTTTCTTGATTCCTTTATTTTATATCAGTATGGGACATATGATGAATTGGCCTTTACCAAGTATTCTCTTAGGTCATGAAAATATGATGATCTTTGTTTTAGTTCAATTATGTTTAGTTGTTCCTATTATGTTTATTAATAGAGGATATTATATTCGAGGATTTAAAACTTTATGGAATAGAAGTCCAAATATGGATTCCTTGATTGCCTTAGGGTCTTCAGCAGCTTTTATTTATAGTTTATATGCAACGTTTATGATGGCTTATTATCTAGGAAGAATGGACATGGATATGACCCATCATTATATGATGCAACTTTACTTTGAATCGGCAGGAATGATTTTAACATTAATTTCTTTAGGTAAATATTTAGAATCACGTTCTAAACAAAAGACTTCAGAAGCGATTGAAAAATTGATGAAGCTAATGCCTTCAACAGCTATCGTGTTAAAAGATGGCAAAGAAGTTGAAGTGGCCATTGAAGATGTTCAAATTGGTGATGTTGTGATTGTTAAACCAGGTAACAATATTCCTTTGGATGGAAAAATCATTCAAGGACATGGTTCAATCAATGAAGCGATGATTACTGGAGAAAGCTTACCAGTCGATAAAACAGTTGGTGATCAAGTTATTGGTTCAACCAATAACTTAGATGGTTATATGCAAGTAGAAGTTAGTCATGCTTCAAATGATACAACGCTTTCTAAAATCATTCGTTTAGTAGAAGAAGCAGGTGCTTCTAAAGCACCAATTGCGAAACTTGCCGATAAGATCAGTGGTGTCTTTGTACCAACCGTTATTACAATTGCAATCATTACTTTCATTTTATGGTTGACCCTTGGAAATAAAGATTTCCACTTTGCCTTAAACTGTGCAATTTCAGTCCTTGTTATTTCTTGTCCATGTGCTTTAGGGCTTGCCACTCCTACAGCAATCATGGTTGGAACAGGGAAAGGGGCTAACTTAGGTATCTTAGTTAAATCAGCACAACACTTAGAAGAACTTTCTAAATGTGATACGATTGTTTTAGATAAGACGGGAACACTTACTGAAGGAAAACCCCAAGTTACAGAAGTTTATCCAATTGGTGTAAGTGAAAATGATTTATTGAAATATGCGGGTTCGATTGAACAATATTCTAAACATCCACTTGCCAAGGCAATTCATAGTTATGTTTTAGAACAAGGTTTATCTATTGATTCATTAGATCATTTTGAAATGAAACAAGGATTAGGTCTTGTAGGTGAATTAAAGGGAGAAATTCTTTTATCAGGAAATAGACGTTTGATGGAAGAAAATGATGTTGATCTTTCTTCGATTGAAAATCTCTATAAAGAATTATCATCTAAAGGAAAGACACCTTTATTCTATAGCTATGCCGGTCAACTTATTGGTTTAATCGTTGTTTCAGATGTCTTGAAACAAACAAGTAAACATGCCATTGATTGTTTAAAAGATATGAACATGAATATCTATATGTTGACAGGGGACAATCAATTAACAGCCAATGCGATTGCTGATGAATTAGGTATTGAAGCTATTGGAGAAGTCTTACCACAAGATAAAGAAAAACATGTAAGAGACTTACAAGAAAAAGGACATCGTGCCATCATGGTGGGTGATGGAATCAATGATGCCCCTGCTCTTGTTAGAAGTGATGTTGGTATTGCGATGACTTCAGGTATTGATATTGCGATCGAATCTGCTGATATCGTTTTAATGAAAAATGATTTACAAGATGTTGTTGTGGCTTATGAACTTTCAAAAGCCACAATTAAAAATATTAAAGAAAACTTATTTTGGGCATTCTTCTATAATGTCATTGGTATTCCTGTTGCTGCAGGCGTGTTTTATTCAATCTTTGGCTGGTTGTTAGATCCAATGTATGGAGCAGCAGCAATGTCATTAAGTTCTGTCTTTGTTGTATCAAATGCACTTAGATTAAGATTCTTTAAACCAAAACATCAAATTATTCAAATACGAGAAAATAGGAAAAAGGAAGAAAAGAAAATGAAAAAAGTATTAGTAGAAGGAATGATGTGCGAACATTGTAAAGCACATGTAGAAAAAGCATTAAATGCTATTGATGATATTCAAGCAACAGTTGATCTAGAAAAAAACTGTGCTTTTGTAGAAGGTGAAGTTGACGAAGCAACACTAAAACAAGCCATTGAAGAAGCTGGATATACTTATAAAGGAATTGAATAAGTATGATGGCCGATAAAAAACAGGTCACAAGACTTTTAAAAACAGCAAGAGGACAAATTGATGGAATCTTAAAAATGGTGGAAGAAGATCGCTATTGTATTGATATTTCACATCAAATCATGGCAAGTGAAGCGATTTTAAAAAGAGCCAATAAAGAAGTCTTAAAGGCACACATGACACATTGTGTACATGATGCAGTCAATAGTGAAGATTGTGATCAAAAAGTAGAAGAAATGATCAAAGTGTTAGATAATTTATTGAAATAAGTGAAAACGGGCAAATTGCCCGTTTTACGCGTTATAGACGTCATAACTAAAATTATATGTTCTTTATGATTGTTTTTTACAAAAGACTAATTAAATGTAAATATAGTACAACGTTTAACGATTTATTAAATGTATAATTCTTATTTTTTTATTGATAGACTTTCATTTTTAATAGTATCAAATGGATATGATGGATCTTTGCACCAAAATTTTTCGATATTAAATCCGTGAGTTTTTAAAGCGTTAGAAAGATTTTTGTGTTGTATTAAATCATGTTTATAATTTGAATTTGATTTACTGCCGGTTAATTCTTTTATTTGTTTAATATTACAACTTCTTAATAATTCATCCTCTAAATTTTTCACTTGGGGTACACATATTACTTTTTTTACAATGGGTTGTTTTTGTAAAAAGAGGATGTTTTCTAATAATGTGTCTACTTGATTTGTATCAGTGTCAAATACCAATACAACAATTGTTCCTTGTTTCAATCTCATTATTTGATTTCTTGTAAATTTTCTTTCTATTACATTAAATACATCAACTTTTCCTGAAATGATTAGTTGCATAGAGGTTTTTAAAGTGTCAATTACTTTCTTTTCGTCATCTCCCTCTACATAATAATGATAAATATTATTAGCCATCTTTAACTCCTATATATTTCCAATTTCATCTAATAATACTAGGTTTGGGGAAACAGAAAATAAATCATTATCAACAGCATTTCTTAAGGAATCTGTATTCTTTTTTAAGTATTTAGATGCATTTATTGCTGATATTACTTGCCCGTCATCATAAATTTCTTTTTTTAAAAAAGTGAAACAATGCTTAGGTAAAGGTAAATCCAATAAATCAGTGTTATGAGATGTAAAAAACAATTGTGAATTTCGACCCAGCAAATCAATCATCAATGAGAAAAATCCTTTTTCAATATCTGAGTGAATATGTGAAAACATTTCATCACAATAATAAACTGCTTCTTTTCCTACTTTAAGTGAATCGATAATAGAAGCAATTCGAATTCCTTCTTTTGTTCCAGATGATAATAAACTTTCGTTTACAATCTTACCATCTTGTAAAATTATATCCTTATCTCCAAAGCTTATAATAAAAGCATTTTTAACATTTTCTATTCTTCTAACATATTTAACAGCAGGATCTAAAACTTTTAATGTGTATTCCAATAATTTTAAATAGCGATCATCATCTAATACACTGTATTCTGATTTAAATGAATCAAATGGAAATGCAAACCCCCATGAAAGTTTTGGGATTTTTTCTAATTCGGTAATGTAATTTTCGGTGGATTTATTATTTGTTAATAAATCAAGCCTTTCACTACATAATTCATAATTATCACGCTTTTTAATTTCTACTGAATAAACATTTATTTTTACATTATCAATTGAGTAACTATCCTCATCGTTTCCTAAAAAATGTGCATTCATTCGATATAAATAATATTTATTTTCTTTTTTTTCAACAAAATCCATTGCAAAAAAAGCATTCTTTTTTTTATTTGAAATAAAAGGAGATATTAAATCTATATTTTTTTTATTTATCAAATTAAAAATAGCGAGTATCATTTTTCCAAGAGATGTTTTTCCTGTAGCGTTAGATCCCATGATAATATTTATTTTTTGATATCTAAAATTTGGATAGCCTTCTAAAAACTCATCTTCTAAATAAGAATTTACTATTTTTTTTGGATAGGAAAAATTAATATGGAAATTTTCAAATGCAAAAAAGTTATTTATTTTTAAATCCATTATTATCATTTATATCACCTCCTATTATGTATATTATATCCATTTGATAGAACTAATATAAATAAATTATATCATATTATTTTTTTATTTAAAGCCAATCTTTTTAAAATATTAACAATATAATTGAATGATTTTTTGTTTTTCAATATTTTAAAAATTAATCAAATAATATTCATGAATGTATACATTTCTTTTGTGATATTTTTATCCATTACAGGTCCTTAGCGATATTAAAAAGATTAATTATATTTGTTTTAAAATTTCATAAAGTGAGTGCATTATAATTTTTTATTATTCAATTCATTATAGATATAAAGAAGAAAATTTATCATAGAAAACAGTTTTAAATATAATAGATGCTGTATTAAATATTTTGTTGCTGATTGAACATGGTTATAAGTAAAATTACATCTATATTTTTTAAAAAAATTCTCCAAACTATAGAAATATTACAAACGCTGATGAAGGGTAATAAGGTTGTCGAGTTGTGAGAAATATTGACCGATTTTTATTTGTTCCTCATTAACAGGAACTAATAAATTGCTATTTTTTATATCATTAGAATTTAATGATTCAAAAGTTGAACCTGTTGTGATTTTTTTCCAAAAACCTTCAATATCTTTTTTTATTAAACTTTGAAATATAAATTCATTACCTTTAATTGCAGCTACTCCTCTACCAATTACTACATTATATGCGGTTTTTCCCATAGAACCAGCCGGTGCACGAACACTCATTATTAAATCACCTACATCGGCCTTTTTTGTCATTTGTGTTGTCCACAATCTAGGTTCTACCCATCCATCTTTTATATCTGAATTACCTTGTACGAGTATATAATCTTTGGGTGTTTCTGAATACGTGCTCCCATCAGGAGATTGCCCCATGATTATTTGAGTAACATCACCTAACTTACGCTGTTCCCAATCATAATAAACATGAAATTTAATTAAATTACAAAAAATCGTTGTGCATATTTACGAGAGGTGATATACTAAAGATAGATAAAGGGTAGTTTTTGAAAAAATTAGGATAGGAGAATAATTATGGGTGAGTATTTTTTGAAAAATTGTGTTTCTTTTACTCCTGGTATTAATCCGTCACGTATACAAACAACAGATTTGGAGTTTTATGATCAAAATGATTTTGTTAATGACTACAATTTTATAAATAAAGTAAATATAAAAGACAAATCTTTTGATGGTGAAAATCTTTTAAAATTAAAAGAAGGAGATGTTGTTATTAGCGTTGTTACTCGTCAAGCTGCAATTGTTAGTAAAGGTAATGATGGAAAAATACTTACTTTGAATTTTATAAAAGTTGATTTCGATAATGATTTTCTTGATAAAAAATATTTTTTATATTTATTTAATTCTTATTCTGGGGTTAAAAGGCAAAAAGAAAGAATGCTACAAGGAACAGGGGCTGTTTTAAAGATACCTGTTAAATCATTAAATGATATAGAAATACCTATTATTTCAATGTCAGAACAAGTAAAAATAGGAGAAGCTTATAAGAAGACTATATGTTTAAATAACTATCTAGATAAATATAAGAGTTTGATGGAAAAATGTGCTAATTCAATTCTAGAAGAATCAGTAAGGGGGAGAAGAAGATGAGTGATTATAAAAGTAAATCAGAATTAGATTTTGAAAGAGAAGTTATTGATTATTTAACACACATAGGTGGTGTTAAACAATGGGAATATTTAGAAAATGTTAAAACAACGGAACAATTGTGGAATAATTTTAAATTGATTTTAGAACAAAATAATAGGGCGCGCTTGAAAAAAACATTAACAGTTACAGAATTTAATCAAGTAAAAAAGATTATCTCGAATATTGATACACCTTATCATGCAGGACAATTTTTATATGGAGTAAATGGTGTTTCGGAAATAGAGTTAGATTTAGATAGTGGACAACATGTTTTTTTAACAGTATTTGATCAAGCACAAGTTGGTGGTGGAAATACTGTGTATCAAGTTGTTAATCAAATTGAAAGACCTAAAATTGTTGATGGGAAACCTAATAGAAGATTTGATGTAACATTATTAATTAATGGTTTACCTATCATTCAAATAGAATTAAAAAAAGCTATGCATTCAACAAATGAATCTTTAAATCAAATGAAACAATATATAGCTGAAAAACAATATTCTGGAATTTTTTCTACCTTACAAATATTAATAGCTATGACACCATTTGATATAAGATATATGGCAAATACAACATTAAAGAGTTTTAATAAAGCATTTGCATTTAATTGGCAAAATGAAGAAAATGCAAAACCTGTAAGATCATGGAAAACTTTTGCTGATAAAGTTTTATCTATTCCTATGGCTCATGATTTAGCTACAAGATATATGGTATTAGATGGAACTAAAAATAAAGAAAGTATAAAAGTAATGAGACCCTATCAAGTATATGCAACAAAACGTGTATTAGATAAGGTTAGAAAACATGATTTTAGCTATGATGATGGAAAACTAGGATATATTTGGCATACAACTGGTAGTGGAAAGACAATTACAAGTTTTAAAACAGCATGGTTAGCAAGTAGATTACCAAATGTAGACAAAGTAATCTTTTTGGTTGATAGAATTGCTTTAACAAATCAAACTGCTGATGCATATAGAGCTTATGACCCTGTCGCTGGATTTGAGGGTAAGACAGGGGTTGTAAGTGATACAGCTAATATTTCTGATTTACAAAGAAAATTAACTATAAAAAGCGATAAAAATATTATAGTAACGAGTATTCAAAAGATGTCACGTTATGTTTCAAGACAAAGTTTTAAACCATTAAATGAAAATATTCTCTTTATTGTTGATGAAGCGCATAGATCCACAGGAAATGGTAGTGAAAATCAAGGTATGCTTGAATCAATTCGAAATGCTATTCCAAAGGCGGCTTGGATTGGCTATACAGGAACTCCTAAATTTCCTGAAACAAGAGAAATATTCGGAGATTTATTACATGCTTATACAATAAAGGAAGCAATTGCAGATAAAAATGTATTAGGATTCAATGTTGAATTCAAAGAAACGATTAAAGCGCCTGAAAATCCAACAAATGAAGATATTGATGATAATATAAAAGGAAGTGTATATGATACAAGTAGTGAACATGTAGAATTGGTTGTTAAAGATATCTTTGATAATTGGAAAAGTCGTTCAAATAATAGGAAATATAATGCCTTATTGACAGTACATGTGGGTGGAAATAAAGCTTCTACACCAAGAGCAATGGAATATTTTGATAAATTTCAAGAAATAAATAAAACAAAACCTGAAGATGAAAGATTAAAAGTTGCAATTAGTTTTTCAGTGGATACATCAAATGGAAATAATCAATTAGAAACAAATAGTAATTTGCATAGAGCAATTAAAGAATATAATAAAATATTTGGAACAACATTTGATATGACTACTGTAAAACAATATACGGATGATTTAGCAAGAAGATTAAATAAAACAGCAGATGATGGACAATACTTAGATTTAGTTATTGTTGTAGATCAATTACTTACTGGATTTGATGCACCTGAATTAAATACTTTATATGTAGATAGAACATTAAAGGGTGGTAATTTAATACAAGCTTATTCTCGTACAAATAGAATGCATGATTTAGTTAATAAACCATGGGGAAATGTTATTAATTATAGATGGCCGGTACAAAATGAATATGAGATGAATGAAGCTTTTTATCTTTATTCAAATAGAGATTCAGCAAATGAACAACAAAAATTAGATTTAAAAGTAATAGAGTTGTTGAATAAAAATGTTGGTATTATTTCTAAACCATTTTCTGAGGTTCTTCATGAATTAAAAGAAGTTGTTAATGTTTTATCTGAGTTAACAGATAATTTTGTTAGAGCACCACAAAGTGAAAAGAAACAAGATGTAGTCTTTGAAAATTTAAAGAAATATAATCATCTTTTAAGTCAATTGAAACAATATACAGAAGATGATGAAGGAAATGCGGTTTCTGCTTATGATGATCCAACAGGATTTTACGAAAGAATAGGTATTACTGAAGATCAAGAAATTACTTTAACAACAACAATTTCTGATGAAATTAAGATTATTAAGGCAAGACAAGAAGAAATAGATATTTCACAAGTAAATTTAGAAATGGTGCACATACACGATGTAACAATCAATTATGATTATTTAACAGAACTAATTGCTCAAATGGCTGATGAAGTTCATGAAAATGAAATGGAAAAAGCAAGCAAAACAAAAGTAGAAATACATAATGAACTATCTAAATCTGATAATGAAAAAGAAAAATACAAAATACAAAATTTTGTTAATAGGATCTATAACAAAGAATTTGTATTTAACCAATATCCAGCTCCTAGAAATGTTGAATTAATGAATAAAGCAATGGATTCATCACAAAAAGATTCTAATTTAAAATTAGTTACTGATTTTGTACGTAAATGGGGATTAGATAATACAATTAAACCTAGAGAATTAGAAGCGTTAATTAATAAGCATCATTACGGTAAAGAAGATTTAGATAACCAAAATGAAATAACAGATATTATGATAAAAGCTAAAGATGATTATAAAGAAATTGCAACATATGAAGTAAAAGTTTTATCATGGCTTAAATATCGTAAAGAATTTAGAAAAGCTATTTATATTCTTGCAGATGAGATAAAGAAAATAGATTAAAAAGAGAGGGAGGATGGAAATGAAAGAAAACAAGACAAAACCCGATATAAGATTTAAAGGATTTACCGATGATTGGGAACAGCGTAAGCTGGGTGAAATTGTTGGGATATACGATGGGGTACACCAAACTCCCAAATATCAAGATAGTGGAATAATGTTTTTATCAGTAGAAAATATTTCTACTTTGCAATCTACAAAATATATATCTGAAGAAGATTTTAAGCGTGATTATAAAGTCTATCCTCAAGAAAACGATATATTAATGACAAGAATTGGCGATGTTGGTACAACAAATGTTATGACAGATAATACTTTAAAAGCCTACTATGTTAGCCTTGCACTATTAAAATATAAGAATACTAATCCATACTTTTTAAGTAATGCAATGCAGTCGAATTATGTTCAAAAAGGATTAGCAAATCGTACATTAAAAACTGCAGTTCCTATGAAAATCAATAAAGATGAAATTGGAAAAGTGGATGTAATATTGACTGCTGCTGTTGAAGAACAGTCTAAAATTGGTTCATATTTCAAGAATCTTGATAATCTTATTACCCTTCATCAGCGTGAGTGCAATCAATTGAAAGAATTAAAGAAAACTATGTTGAAAAAAATGTTTCCTCGTGATGGCTCAAATATTCCTGAAGTGAGATTTGCTGGATTTACTGATGATTGGGAACAGCGTAAGTTAGGTGATGTTACTCAAATAATCATGGGGCAATCTCCTGATGGGAGCACGTATTCAGAAACACCCAAAGATTATATACTCGTACAAGGTAATTCAGATATAAAAGATGGATGGGTAGAACCTAGATTGTGGACAACACAAATGACAAAAAAGGCCGATGTAGGTGATTTAATAATGAGTGTTCGTGCACCGGCTGGTTCTATGGGAAAAACCGCATATAATGTAGTAATTGGTAGAGGAGTAGCTGCAATTAAAGGTAATGAATTTATATTTCAAAGTTTAATAAAAAAAGATATTGAAGGTTTTTGGAAAAAAATCACAACAGGTTCAACTTTTGAATCATTAAATTCTAATGATATAAAAAATAGCAATTTATTAGTTCCTGTTAATGAGGAACAAATAAAAATCGGTCAATATTTCTCACAACTCGACAACCTTATTACCCTTCATCAGCGTGAGCTAGAAATCTTAAAAAATTTGAAAAAAACATGTTTAAAGAGAATGTTTATATAAAGGAGAATTAAAATAATGAGTAATGCAACTGAAATAACTACAAAATTATGGTCCATGGCTAATAAATTACGTGGAACTATGGATGCAAGTGAATATAAAAATTATATATTGCCATTTATGTTTTATAGATATCTTTCTAAAAATCAAGATGATTATTTAAAAGAAAATATCTTGGAAGAATTTTATGATGTTACAGATAAAGAAGAACAAGATGAATATCTAGAAGAAATTAGTAAAGGGTTAGGCTATGCAATTGTTCCTGAATATAGGTGGGAATCAATTGTATCTAAAATCGATAGCCATAAGATTAAAGCTAGTGATTTCCAAGATATGTTTGATTCATTTAATATAAATGCTAAACGTAATCCTATTGCTGAAAATGATTTTGCCAATGTATTTTCTGATGTTAATTTAGGGGATACAAGATTAGGAAGTAGTACAAATGAACGTGCTAAAGCCCTTAATGATATTGTGTTGATGATTGATGATTTTAATTTTAAAGATGATTCAGGACATGATATTTTAGGGGATGTTTATGAATATTTAATAGGACAATTTGCTGCTAATGCTGGAAAAAAAGGTGGGGAATTCTATACGCCTCATGAAATAAGCCAAGTATTAGCCAAATTGGTTTCCTATAATATAAAAGAATCTGATGAGCAATTTAGGGTATATGACCCTACAATGGGATCAGGATCATTATTATTAACAGTACAAAAGGAATTACCTAATCATGATAAAAAAGGGAGTGTTATGTTTTATGGACAAGAATTAAATACAACAACATATAACTTAGCGCGTATGAATCTTATGATGCATGGGGTTAATTATCGTAATATGGAACTTAGAAGGGCAGATACTCTTGATGGGGATTGGCCATTTGCTGAAAAAGATGGAGTACAAACACCATTAAAATTTGATGCAGTTGTTGCAAATCCGCCATATTCTCAAAAATGGGATATTAAAAGTATTAGTAGAGAAAAAGATCCTAGATTTGCTAATTTTGGAGTTGCACCTGCTTCTAAAGCAGATTATGCATTTGTTTTACATGGATTATACCATCTAGAAAAAACAGGAACGATGGCTATTGTTTTACCTCATGGTGTTCTATTTAGAGGAAGTTCAGAAGGTAAAATACGTAAAAATATTATCGATGAAAATTTATTAGATGCAGTTATTGGGATACCCGCAAACTTATTTTATGGAACAAGCATTCCAACATGTATATTGGTTTTTCAAGGCAGAGATGCAAGGGGAAATAGTAAAGATATTTTATTTATTGATGCTTCTAAAGAATTTACTAAAGAAAAAAATCAAAATAAGTTAACAGCAGAAAATATTAATAAAATAATCGATACATATAAAAATAGGGTAGATGTAGATAAATATGCACATGTTGCCACTTATGATGAAATAGTAGAAAATGACTATAATTTAAACATTCCTCGATATGTGGATACATTTGAGGAAGAAGAGGTTATACCTTTACCTGATGTAATGAAAGAATTAAATGATGTAAGACAAGAAATTGAAAAAACATCTAAAGAATTATTTGAATTATTAGATCAATTAGAAGGCACAACACCAGAAGCTAAAGCGGAGTTAGATAATTTTATGAAATTACTAAAATAATAGGAACGATTATTAGATATGTGGTGTTTGTTTTGCAAAATATATAAAAATATTGCTAAGTTTGGGAACAACGTAAGTTAGGAGAATTATTAGAAAAATATGAAGATCCAGTTGAAACTCCTCATGACGGTTATGAAAGATTGGGTATAAGAAGTCATGCAAAGGGAACGTTTCATAGTTTTGTTGAATCTGGAGAGGAACTAAATTCTGTAAGAATGCATAGAGTTGCAGCGAATAAATTTATTTTAAATATTACATTTGCATGGGAACATGCTGTAGCAATTACTGATAAAAATGATGAAGGAAAGCTTGTTTCACATAGATTTCCTCAATTTTCATTCGATAAATGTTTAAAATCTAATTTTTTTAAATATTTGATATTAGACGAAAAATTTAGAAAACATTTAGAATTATCCTCTCCTGGAGGAGCAGGAAGAAATAGGGTTCTTAAAATTAGTGATATGCTTGAATATAAAATTTATTTGCCTAGTATAGATGAACAAACTGAAATAGGACAATATTTCTCACATCTCGACAACCTTATTACCCTTCATCAGCGTGAAAAAAGAAAGGATTTTAGAAAAAAGATAAATATTATTGTTGGTTATATGAATTTAGTTATTATATATAAGGATTATGGAAAGGAGGAAAATATGGCAACAAGAGGAAAAAGTATTAATTTGTTTTTAATGGATGGTGAAGCTAGTGGAAGAATTAAATGTACATTAGCAAATTGGACAGGATTAGCATACAAAATTCCTAGAATTGATTTAGATAGATGTAAGAATAGAGAAGATTTGAAACAAAGTGGCGTCTATTTTTTGTTTGGTAAATCTGAGAATTCAGAAAAAGGGATTGTATATATTGGGCAAGCAGGTGCAAGAAAAAATGGAGAAGGAATATTGGATAGATTAAAAGAACATAAGCGAAATTCAAAGAAAGATTATTGGACGGAAGCGATTGTATTTACAACTTCTAATAATTCTTTTGGACCAACTGAAATAAGTTATCTTGAAAATAGATTTTGTAATCTTGCAAAACAGGCTAATAGGTATGAAGTTAAAAATGAAAATGATCCTACTATGGGAAATATTACTGAAGAAAAAGAAAGTGAAATGGAAGAATTTATTGATTATGCAAAGGTTGTTATGGGAACTTTAGGTCATAAGGTGTTTGAACCGTATGCAAAATCAAATGTGGATAATCAAAATGATATTTCGTATGATACAGATGAAAATAACACAATTCTTTACTTAAAAAGAAAGGTAAAGGAATTTGGAGAAGTACAAGCAACAGGTATGCAAACATCTGATGGATTTGTTGTATTTTCAGGCAGTCATATTTCTACGGAAGACGATAATACAGTACCACAAGTATTAAAAGAACGTAAGAAAACAGTTAAATTGGATGAAAATGGTAATTTAATTGACAATATGCCTTTTTCTAGTCCTTCTTATGCAGCGATGTTTGTAATTGGGAAAAGTGCGAATGGTTTGGTAAGCTGGAAAGATGAGAATGGAAAAACATTAAAAGATTTAGAATTAAATAAATAACGATTATTTTGAAAAAGCTGAGATTACTTAGCTTTTTTTCTTTGTAATAACTTGGGAACAGCGTAAGTTGAGTGAAGTACTGATTAGTTTACAAAATAATACACTTTCTAGAGTGAACTTAATGAGTGAAACCGGAGTTGCCAAGAATGTTCATTATGGCGATGTTCTTATTAAATTTGGAGATATCTTAGATGTAAGCAAAGAGAAACTACCAATGATTTCAGATGAAAGTATTTTAAAAAAATATAAAGCTTCTTTTTTGCAAAATGGAGATGTGATTGTTGCTGATACAGCCGAAGACTCATCTGTTGGAAAATGTAGTGAAATAATAGGATTGAATGATGAAATTGTACTGTCTGGACTACATACTATTCCATACAGACCAGTAGAAAAATTTGCTTCTGGATATTTGGGATATTATCTAAATTCAAGTGCATATCATAATCAGTTAATACCTTTGATGCAAGGAATTAAGGTTATGTCAATTTCAAAATCTGCTATGCAAAATACGTATATTATTTATCCTAAATTAGAGGAAGAACAAGCAAAAATCGGTCAATATTTCTCACAACTCGACAACCTTATTACCCTTCATCAGCGTTTGTAAATTTTAGTGATAATTAATGTTTTTTATAAGAATTTTAATATGAAATATATATTTATATTTGTGGACCACAATAAAGGAGAATTTAGATGGATGATATAAATAAGGATGATTTATTTTGTGATTATTATGAAAAATGGATAAAAATATATAAAGAAGGTGCTATAAGAAAAGTAACTTTAGATAAATATAAGATGACACTAAGATGGTTAAGAAAATTAATTCCAGATTTGAAAATAAAGGATTTAACGAGGATATCTTATCAAGCGTTGTTAAATAATTATGCTTTGGAACATGAAAGACAAACAACTATGGATTTTCATCATCAGTTAAAAGGTTCTATTTTGGATGCAGTAGATGAGGGATTGCTTGATAGAGATCCTACTAGAAAAGCTATTATTAAAGGAAAAACACCAAGTGTAAAAAAAGTAAAATTTATTAATCAATTTGAATTACATACTTTATTAGATACATTAGAGTTAAAAAATGAGATAAGCTGGGAATGGATGATTTTATTGATTGCTAAGACAGGATTGAGATTTTCAGAAGCGCTTGCCCTAACACCAGCAGATTTTAATTTTTCAAGGCAATCAATATCTGTTTCTAAAACATGGGATTATAAAGGCGATGGTGGTTTTTTGCCTACAAAAAATCAATCGTCTATTAGAAAAGTACAAATTGATTGGCAAACAGTTATTCAGTTTTCACAATTGATTAAAGATTTACCAGAGGATAAACCAATATTTGTAAAAGGAAAAGTTTATAATTCTACAGTAAATGGAGTTTTAGAAAGATATTGTAAAAAAGCAGAAGTTCCTGTAATTTCGATACATGGTTTAAGACATACTCACGCATCTTTACTTTTATTTGCTGGTGTATCGATTGCAAGTGTTGCTAGAAGATTAGGACATTCTAGTATGAATACGACACAAAAAACGTATTTACATATTATACAAGAATTAGAAAATAGGGATGTTGATCTTGTTATGAGATCATTGTCAGGATTAAGTTAAAAAAATAAATGTGGTCCACAAATATAATTGAATAATTTATAAAAATAACAAAATAGTAAAAATAGAATCCAGAGATATTTATCTCTGGATTAAACGTTTGTATAAAATAAAAAACAACCCGAAGGTTGTTGTTTATTAAATGGCGTCCACGAAGGGATTCGAACCCCTGACCGCACGCTTAGAAGGCGTGTGCTCTATCCAGCTGAGCTACGTAGACATTGCTTACTTTCAACTGCTCATATATATTAGCATGAATATGAAATGATTGCAATAAAAAATTACAATTTTTTTTAAATTTATATTTTGAAGAGATATATATAAAATAAAAAACAACCCGAAGGTTGTTGTTTATTAAATGGCGTCCACGAAGGGATTCGAACCCCTGACCGCACGCTTAGAAGGCGTGTGCTCTATCCAGCTGAGCTACGTAGACATTGCTTACTTTCAACTGCTCAACTAGAATAGCATATATTTTTTTAAAAAGCAATACTTTTTTAAAAATCATCTAAATTTTTGAATTCAACCTTCAAATCTTTACCTTCTACATAAATAACACAATAACTTCGATTACTTCCTCCACGAGGTAAAGTTGTAGATCCAGGATTAATAAGTGTATAACCATCAACTTCTTTATACATAGGAACATGCGTATGTCCTGAAAGTAGTACATCATAGTTTGCTTCTTGCAAAGTATAGATCATACTTGTTTCACGATCCATATATCCAAAACGATGCCCATGAGCAACTAAAAAGTTTAAATCTTCAACTTTAAATTTGATTTGATTTGGAAAATCACTATACCAATCATTATTTCCTTTAACACATAACCAATCTTGCATCATATATGTTTCAGCTTCACTATCACCACAGTGAACATAATAATCTCCATCGGGTTCTAGTTCTTTTACACGATTAATCATTTGATGATAACCATGACTATCTGACATTACTACTATTTTTTTCATTTTCATCACCAAAAACATTATAACAAAACTTTACTAGATTTGTACAATATTATCGATTGATGTACTTACATTTTGATCTTCTTGAATAAGTTCATTATTAATATAGATATGGACTGAACTAACATCAGGAAGTGATAAAAATGATTTTTCAAGACGACTATAAAGAGTAGGGGAAATATTTTCGCTATTATCTAGAATACGTGATGATAAATAGATAGAAAGTAAGCCATCGTTTAATTGTGATTTTTTAGTTGTTTCTACTTTAGTATTATTTTCAAAATGATCTAATAATAAAGATACTTTTTGATCAATTGTTTGATTTGTGTTTTGAATACGTGTTGTTGTAGGAATATAATATGTTTTTCCAGCAATTTCTTTTTCGTTATAAACAAGGACGGAAGAGGTTTGATAAAGATCAAAAGTGGATGTTTCAAAGTTATTAATACCTAAATTAGGAGTGATACAACTTAATGGTATTGTTGTGTTTTCAAATGAAGAAACAGCTTTACCATCTATTTTCATATTGATTTTAGAAATACCATCTTTACAAAATAAATAACTAAGGGCTTCACAAATATCTAAAGCTTGTTGATTGTTAGAGATTTTAAAGTTGTTTGTAAAATCAAATGTAAGTTGATTACTTTCCATAATTAAAGCATTAAGTTCTAATTTCTTATTAAAAATAGGATAAAGTCCTAATTGAGTAAAATCTTTTGATTTCATTGTTTCAATAACCCCTCGAATATTATTTTCCTTATTATCCTTAACACCAATATCCACAGAAACAGGAATAAGCGTTTCATCTTGATCTTTAAAAATAACTGTTTGCATATTGGCTTTCTTTTTCACTGTTTTAACATCATCATTTTTAAAATAAACAAAGGTTGCAAAAGCACATAAAAAAATCATTGAAATATTTCTTAAATATTTTTTATACATGAAATCACCTCACTATTTAAAATATGAAAAGAGTGATAAAATAGTCTTAAAATTTGCCTTTTTTAAATATTTATTTTATATTATAATAGCGAAAATGAAGGAGGGATAGTTGTGCCACTTACTGATGATGATTTTGTGAAGACTGGGAAACTAGAGGGTTATAGTGAAATGATTCAAAAATTACATGAAGAAGAACAAACACAACCCGAAATCACTTATGATTTACAATTAGATGATGATGAGGATGAAGAAGAAAAATGATAGAAGATTTAATTGAAACAGGTCAATATAAAGAAGCGTTGCAATATTTAAATGATATGGATAATGAACAAGTACGTTATCAAAGACTTGTTTGTTTATATGGATTGAAAGAGTTACAACAAGCTAAAAGAGAAGGTATGAAAGCAAAAGTTCTTGCTGGAGAAACTTATTATGATGTTGTTGCTATTTATGTATCGATTTTAAAAGATTTAGAAGAATTTGAAGAAGCTATTAATATTATTGTAGAGGAATTATCAATGCCTTATATTCCTTATCAATATGAAACAGTTTTTAATGCAGCTTATGATGAATTGTTATTAGCGAAACAAGAAGCATCTTTTGATGGGGTGACTCAAAAAGTCTTTAATGAAGAAGATATCGAAAATATTTTAACTAAAAAAGATACAAATGAAGATTTACTTTATATGGCTATTGAACAAATGGAAGGCATGAATATTCGTCGTATGATTGTTCCTATTCGTCAATTTATTAGAGATAATGATCAACCTGATTTTGCCAAAAGTTTATTAATAGAATTAATGATTGATCAAGAAATTGATGAAGATTTGGAAGTTGTCAAAAAAGGTGTGCAGTACGATATTAACCCAAGTTATGCCCCAATGGTCTTGAATCAAGAATCTGGTGTTGAAATTTATAAATTGTTGATGGATGCTTTAGAAGATGATAATCCATCTTTACTTACGATGTGTGAACAATTTTTAAATTTTTATCTTTATTCAATCTATCCAAAATATATTGATGAACAAGATTATCGTAGTATTGCAGGAGCTATTCATTATCATTTAGCATCTCTACAATATATAGATATTGAATTAGAAGATATTGAATATTTATATAATTGCAATCAAGAGGATGTAAAAGATGTATTGGAAACAATACAATCAATCGAATATTAAAATTTATTAATATAGTTGAATTTAAAAAAAGGTTAGTATATAATGTCTTTTGATACGGAATAAGGAGAAATATATAATGAGAACAACTACAAAAAAATTAGAAAATGCTGTTACTCAAATTAAAGTAACATTTGATAAAAAAGAATGGGCAGAAGCTCAAGACGCTGCTTTAAAAAGATTAGCTACAAGAGTTAAATTAGATGGTTTCAGACCTGGTAAAGCTCCAGTTGCTATGATTAAAGCTAGACTTGGAAAACAAGCTATCTATGATGAAGCTACTGATCAAATCTTACAAAAAAGATATGCTGATATCATGAAAAAAGCTGAAGTTGCTCCAATTGCTCAACCAACATTAAATATTGATAGTGTTGATAATGATAACTTAAAAATTACAATCTTATGTCCTGTTAAACCTGAAGTTGAATTAGGTGAATACAAAGGATTAGAAGTTAAAAAAGGTAGAGTAACTGTTGCTAAAAAAGATATCGAAGCACAAATTGAAAACTATCGTCATCAATTCGCTGAATTAACAACTAAAGAAAACGGTGAAGTTGCTAAAGGTGATACAGTAGTTATGGACTTTGAAGGATTCATCGATGGTGAAGCATTCGAAGGTGGAAAAGCTGAAAATCATTCATTAGAAATCGGTTCTGGACAATTCATTCCAGGTTTTGAAGATCAAATGATCGGTATGACTTGTGAAAATGAAAAAGATGTTGTTGTAACATTCCCAGAAGATTATCAAGCTACTGAATTAGCTGGTAAAGAAGCTACATTCAAAGTAACTGTTCATGAAATTAAAGAAAAAGTTTTACCTGAAGCTGATGATGAATTAGCTAAAGATGTTAACATCGAAGGTGTTGAAACTTTAGATCAATTAAAAGATCATATTAAAGCTCAATTAAAATCACAAAAAGAAAATGAAGTAGAAAACAAATTCTTCTCTGATTTAACTCAAGCTTTAATTGAATGTTGTAAAGTAGAAGATAGTGAAGCTTTATTAAATTCTGAATTAGATACAATGTTAAGAGAAGTTGAAATGAACTTACAACAACAAGGTTTATCATTTGAATTATATGAACAATTCACTGGTAAAAACAAAGATGCTATCAAAGCTGATTTAACTGATCAAGCAAAAGACAGAGTTAAATTAAACTTAATCTTAGCTGCTATCGTTGAAGCTGAAAATATTGAAGTAACTGATGAAGAACGTAATAGCGAATTAGAAACAATCGCAAATACATATAATAGAGACTTAGAAGAAATTAAACAAATCTTCGCTCAAAATATGTACCAAATCGATGCTGATATTTTAAATAGAAAAGCGTTAGACGTTGTTAAAGAAAACTTAAAGAAATAGTTTAAAAGACGCGTAAGCGTCTTTTTAAAAAAGGAGGATTATTATGAGTGAAAGTACATTATTAACCCTTCCTGTTGTGTGCACAAGAGGAATGATTGTCTTTCCGGGTAACCGTTTATCATTAGATGTTGGTCGCCCCCTTAGTTTAAAAGCACTTGAACTTTCAAGTCGTGACTTTGATAACAATATCCTATTTGTATCACAAATCAATCCTATTGTTGATGATCCAAAATATGATGATGTTTATCATGTTGGAACTTTATGTAAAATTGAAAAGAAAATCCGTCGCGATAGTGCAGGGACAATCAAATTAACTGTTACTGGAGAAAAAAGAGTTGCTCTTCGAGATTTTAAAATTGAAGATGGTTCAATTTTTTCAACAGCTGAAGTTTTAGAAGATATTTATGGAGACACAAATGAAGAAGTTGCTTTAGTAAGAAAAACAACAGCTTATTTTGAACAAGCAAGACGTCATATGCCTCATATTCCAGCTGAAAGCTTAACTTTACTTTCAAATGGGACATCAGCTAGTTTACTTGCTGATACAATTGGTCAATATTTACCAATTGATTTAGATAGAAAACAAAAAATTCTTGAAGAACAAAGAATTAATGAAAGATTATTCTTAGTAGCAAGTTCTATTGAATCTGAAAAAATGATTAGTCAATTAGAAGATACAATCAATAGAAAAGTCAAAGAAAGTATTGATGAAAATCAAAAAGAATACTATCTAAGAGAAAAATTAAGAGCTATTAAAGATGAACTTGGTGATACTGTTGATAAAGGAGACGATGCTGATCAAATTCGTAAAGAATTAGCTGAAAATCCATATCCTCAATATATCAAGGATAAAATTGAAGAAGAATTACGTCGTTTTGAAGCTATGCCACCAGCATCTTCAGAAGCAAACGTTGTTAGAACTTATATTGATTGGGTGATGAAAACACCTTGGTATCAAGAAACTAAAGATGAAGAAGATATTTCTAAAATTGAAGCAATTTTAGAAGAAGATCATTTTGGATTAGAAAAAGTAAAAGAAAGAATTGTTGAACACTTAGCAGTTAAACAAATGACACAATCTTTAAAAGCACCAATTATCTGTTTAGCAGGTCCACCAGGTGTGGGGAAAACAAGTATTGCTAAAAGTATTGCACGTGCTTTAGATCGTAAATTTGTTAAAGCTTCTTTAGGTGGAGTAAGAGACGAAGCAGAAGTTCGTGGACATCGTCGTACTTATTTAGGATCAATGCCTGGACGTATCATTCAAGGAATGAAAAAAGCTGGTGTTGTAAACCCTGTCTTCTTATTAGACGAAATTGATAAGATGGCAAGTGATTATAAAGGAGATCCTACAAGTGCAATGCTTGAAGTTTTAGACCCTGAACAAAATTCTCAATTCTCTGATAACTATATCGAAGAACCATATGATTTATCTAAAGTTTTATTCATTGCGACTGCTAATGATTTAGGAGGGATTCCTGGACCACTTAGAGATCGTCTTGAAATTATTGAAGTTTCAAGTTATACAGAACAAGAAAAATTAATGATTGTTAAAGAACATTTAATTAAAAAACAATTAGATGCGCATTCATTAAAACCTGAACAAATGATTATTTCTGATGATATCATCATGGAAATCATTCAACATTATACACGTGAAGCAGGTGTTCGTGAACTTGAAAGATATATTGCTAAATTATGTCGTAAAACTGTTTTAGCTATCCTAAAAGAAAAAGTTGAATCAGTTATAATTGATCAAGATAAACTTGTTGAATTCTTAGGAAAAGCACCATTTGATCATACTAAGAAACTTCCTCGTCCTCAAGTAGGGGTTGTTACAGGTATGGCTTATACTCAATTTGGTGGAGATATTTTACCAATCGAAGTTAATCATTTTGATGGTACTGGTAAATTTATTATTACTGGTCAATTAGGTGATGTTATGAAAGAATCAGCATCAATTGCTTTAGATTACCTAAAAGCTAATAAAGAAAAATATGGTTTAGATGATAAAGCCTTTGATAAACAAGATATTCATATTCACGTTCCTGAAGGAGCTATCAAAAAAGATGGTCCATCAGCAGGTGTCACTCTTACAACTGCAATCTATTCAGCTTTTACAAATAAACCTGTAAGAGATGATGTTGCCATGACAGGAGAAATCACTTTACGTGGTAATGTCTTACCAATTGGTGGATTGAAAGAAAAATCTATTTCAGCACATCGTTCTGGAATTAGAAAAATCATCATTCCTAAAGAAAATGAAAAGGATATCGAAGATATCCCAGAATCAGTAAGAAATGATTTAGAAATTGTTTTAGCTGATCATATCGATACAGTTTTAGAGCATGCAATTGTTAAATAACGGAAATCTTGAATTTTCGTTATTTTTTTTGTACAATACAAAAGGTGATGAAAAATGGTAAAAATTAAAAAAGCAGAATATATATTATCAGCCGCATGGAAAAGCCAATGGCCAAAAGAAAGTTTTCCAGAAATGTGTTTAGCTGGACGATCAAATGTTGGAAAAAGTAGTTTTATTAATGCAATGTTATCTAGAAATGGTCTTGCAAAAGTATCAAGTACGCCAGGTAAAACAAGAACTTTGAATTTCTTTAATGTCAATGATGCACTTTATTTTGTAGATGTTCCTGGATATGGATATGCTAAAGTTGCTAATAATGTCACAAAACAATTTGGTAAAACGATGGATGAATATATTAGTGAAAGACAAACTTTAAGAGGTTTTATTTTACTTGTTGATTATCGTCATAAACCAACAAAAGATGATGTGATGATGTATGAGTTCGTTAAACATCATGGTGTACCTGTCATTGTCGTTGCGACTAAAGAAGATAAACTTAAACGTAATGATTTAAAGAAAAATGAAAAATTAATTAAAGATACATTACATTTTGATCCAAGTGATACATTTATTCGTTTTTCAAGTTTAAAGAAAAAAGGAATTCAAGAAGCTTGGAATGCAATTTATGAATTGTGTGATTTAGATTTTGAGTAGGGAAACCTACTTTTTTTCATATTTGATGATTTGTTGCATAGACTTTGTTAGGAGGATGACTATGCAAAAAATATTTTACGAAAAGGAAATTGATTTACTACATCAATTAAAGGAATTAGTTTCTTTAACGGTTGATGAATCTATCGACTATAAGATTGAAGATCATGGTGTTAGAGCGGTGGGGAGTCTTGCTATTAAAGGAGAATATATTAGTCAAGAAAAAAGACATTTTTTAGAAAATGTGGAATTAGATGTTTATGCGGATGATCAAAAGATTATAGATCATCAAGATTTTCATTTGAAGGTTGAAGATTTTCATTATGATATTATTGATGGTAATTTGAAAATTAAAATTGAAGTTGGAGTGTATGGGGTTGAAGAAGGTGAAAATCGTTATATTCAACTTGATGAAGATCCTATTGATGAAATTGAAAAATTATCAAGGGATGTTGAGACTCAAACGATAAATGAACAAGTCGTTGCTGAGGCACCCGAAGAAATTCAAGATGTTGAAAAGTTACAAGAAAAAATTTATGAAACGAAAGAAAAAGAAGAAAAGGTTGATGATGACGAGGATCTAGGTGTTTATTATTTATATGTCGTTTTACCAAATGATACGTATGCTTCAATAGCTAGACAATATCAGGTAGATGAAAAAATGATTAGAGACTATAATCAAGATCTAAATTTAGATGCAGGACAAATTCTTATTATTCCTTATGCTCCAAAAGATCATTCAAACAAAGTATGATTTAGACGTAATTGGACTGATTCAAATCAGTCCGCGTGTCTATAAAGTGAAAACAGCTAATCATTTTTATTGTGTTAAGATTGTTGATGAAAAGAAACTAGAAGTTGCTTATCAACATCTTAATACCTTACATCTCCATCATTTTATTCATTTGATATTAAATAATGAACAACACTATTTTACACCTTTTCAAGATCAATATATCTATCTTATGCCTTATTTACAAGAAGATAATCATATAAAAAAAGAAATGAAAATAAAAACATATTATCAAATCCTAGCGTATTTACACAATCATTCTTTTTTTATGCAACATGAAGAAGATGCTTTTTTTAAAAAGCAGTATGATGATCTTTTTTCTTTGATTCAACAAAGAAAAAATGATTATGAAAAATTAATGAGAGAATTTGAATTTAGAAAATTTAAATCTCCAGCAGGTTGGATGCTTGTTTTAAATTATTATCGTATCGTTCATTATTTAAATCAAGCATATTATTATTTAAGTCAATATCAAGAAATAATGAAAGGTAAAAATGAAATTAGACTTTCTTTAACGTATAATCATTTTAATAAGGAACATATTTTTGTTAGTGATGAAACACTTATTTCAATTGATCAAATGAAAATTAATTATTGTATTTATGATTTGATAGATATTTTTCAAAATCATGATGGACTCTATGAGAGTTTACCGTTATTAGAATATTATTTAAAAGAAGTAAAGCTTTTAAAAGAAGAAAAAATCTTAATACAATGTATTTTATCAATTGTTCCGCAAGTTCAATTAAATTTACAAGAAGAAGTCAATATTTATCAAATGTCAAAATTAATTTGTTATTTAGATGGCTTACAAGAAATATTCAAAAAGTTAATGATTGACGAGAAATAGTCTATTTGATAGAATAGAACTGCAATGATTTGGAGGAGTAGTTCTTCTTTGTTTGATAGAGAGTCCCGTTTGCTGGAAAGGGATAAATGAAAAGAGTGAAGGTAGCCAAGGAGCATGTTAGATGAAATAAAGTAGTTTAACACGTAGAACTGCGTTAAAGTTTTAAGGTGCTAAGTTTTATACTTAGAACTAAGGTGGTATCGCGATATAAGTCGTCCTTAGAGGGATGGCTTTTTTATTTTAAGGAGGAAAAAGATGAATTATTTTACAGAGTATTGGTATGTATGGATTATTTTTGCTATCATGTGTGTGTTCTTGTTTAGTTTTTATGGTAAAAAATTTAAACAAGTAAAAGAAAAAAGAAAGCAATATGAAGAAAAATTAGCTCAAGAAAAAGATATGTTTTCTCATCTTACAAGTGATGTTTTTGATAAGATTGAACCAATTGATCTAACAAGAGCTGTTATTTTTCATATTAATGCGAAAGAAGATCGTCTATATGAAGATGATAACTATGATGGAAATATTATTCCTTATTTAACACATGAGGAATTATTGATTTATACAATGTACCAATTAGAATGTTCTTTAGAAGGGGGAAGAGGTTCAATCCATTCGTTTTTTATAACAGAACCTTATTGTAATTATCGACCTTATTATAAAGAAGCATTTGAAACAATGAAATGTTATGATATTGCTCATTTATTAGAAGAAGCTGAAAAATTAGCTATTTTAATTGAAAATGATCAAGAAGATGAAATTGATGAAACAAGTGAATACGCTACATACAATTTCTCTGATTTTACAAATGAATTTGTTTCTTTATTACGTTCTTCAGGAATTGGTGATAAATTAGGAGAATATATTAAAGAACATAAAGAAAGCTTTATTGAAAAGGATGATGAAAATGAAAAAAGAATTAGCGAGTAAATATGATCATAAAAGTGTTGAAAAAGGTAAATATCAACATTGGTTAGAAAAAGAATATTTTAAAGCAGGAGATGTTTCTAAAAAGCCTTATGCCATCGTTATTCCACCACCAAACGTTACAGGTAAACTTCATTTAGGACATGCTTGGGATACAACTTTACAAGATATGATTATTCGTTATAAAAGAATGCAAGGTTATGATGCTTTATGGCTTCCTGGTATGGACCATGCCGGAATTGCTACACAAGCTAAAGTAGAAGCAAGAATGAGAGAAGAAGGAATTTCTCGCTATGATTTAGGAAGAGAAGGTTTCTTAGAAAAAGCTTGGTCTTGGAAAGAAGAATATGCTTCTATTATTCGTGCTCAATGGGAAAAATTAGGTTTATCTTTAGATTATTCGAAAGAAAGATTTACTTTAGATGAAGGATTATCTCAAGCGGTTAAAGAAGTTTTCGTTCGTTTATATGAAAAAGGATATATTTATCAAGGCAAAAGAATTATTAACTGGGATCCTGTACAAAGAACAGCTTTAAGTAATATCGAAGTTATTCATAAAGAAATTGAAGGGGCAATGTATTATTTCAAATATAAAATTGTAGATAGTGATCAAGAATTAGTCATTGCGACAACACGTCCTGAAACAATGTTTGCCGATCAAGCTATCTTTGTTCACCCTGATGATGAAAGATATAAAGATTTAGTTGGTAAATATGCAATCAACCCAGCTAATGGTGAAAAATTACCAATTATGGCTGATAGTTATATCGATATGGATTTTGGGACAGCTGTTATGAAATGTACACCTGCGCATGATCCAAATGACTTTGCCTTAGCTAAAAAATACAACTTAGACATGCCTATTTGTATGAATGATGATGGAACAATGAATGAACTTTGTCATAAATATCAAGGTATGGATCGTTTTGAATGTCGTAAACAATTAGTTGCTGATTTTGAAGCAGCGGGTATTGTTGATCATATTGAAAAACATTTACATCAAGTAGGTCACTCAGAAAGATCAGGAGCTATTGTTGAACCTTATTTATCAAAACAATGGTTCGTTAAGATGAAACCATTGGCTGAAGCTGCTTTAGCTAATCAAAAGAAAGATTCTAAAGTAAACTTTGTACCAGAAAGATTTGAAAAAACATTTACACAATGGATGGAAAATATCGAAGATTGGTGTATTTCACGTCAATTATGGTGGGGACATCAAGTACCAGCATGGTATCATAAAGAAACAGGTGAAGTTTATGTTGGAAAAACTGCACCAGAAGATATCGAAAACTGGACACAAGATGAAGATGTCTTAGATACTTGGTTCTCTAGTGCATTATGGCCATTTTCAACATTAGGTTGGCCTAATACAGAAGATCCTTTATTTAAAAGATACTTCCCAACAAATACTTTAGTTACAGGATATGATATTATTTTCTTCTGGGTAAGTCGTATGATTTTCCAATCATTAGAATTTACAGGTCAAAGACCATTTGAACATGTTTTGATTCATGGTTTAATTCGTGATGAACAAGGAAGAAAAATGTCTAAATCATTAGGTAATGGGGTTGACCCAATGGATGTTATCGATCAATATGGTGCCGATACATTAAGATTCTTCTTAACTACAAATTCAGCACCAGGTATGGATTTAAGATATATTCCTGAAAAACTAGAAGCATCATGGAATTTTATTAATAAAATTTGGAACTCAGCTAGATTTGTTTTAATGAATATTGATGAAGATTTAGAATATAAAGATTTAAAATTTGATCATTTAAATTTATGTGATAAATGGATCTTAAATCGTTTAAATAACGTAATTGAAGAAGTAGATGCGAACATGGATAAATTTGAATTTGTTAATGTTGGTAGCGAATTATATAAATTCATTTGGGATGATTTCTGTTCATGGTATATCGAACTTACAAAAGTTCATTTAAATAGTGATAATGAAGTTGAAAAACAAGCAAGTGCCCATACTCTTGTTTATGTATTAAATGCAATCGTTAGAATGTTACATCCATTCATGCCATTTGTAACTGAAGAAATTTATCAAGCAATTCCACATTTAGAAGAATCAATTTGTATTTCTAAATATCCAACAGTAAATCCTGATTTCAATGATGAAAACATCAACAAACAATTTACTTATTTAATGGATATTGTTAAAGGTGTTCGTGAAATTCGTGCAAACTATACAATTAAAAATGCAATCGAAGTGGAATACTCAATTGAAACAAAAGATGAAAACTTACAAGCTTTATTAGACCAATGTGTTCCTTACTTAAAGAAATTATGTAATGCAACTTGTGTTGGCTATAATCAAAAAGCTTCTAAAGATATTGCGACAGCTATGATTCAAGGTGGTAATACATTGATCGTTGAACTTGGTGCGTATGTTGATAAAGAAGCGGAAAAACAAAAATTACAAGCTGAACTTCAAAAACTTGAAGGGGAAATTAAACGTTGTACAAATATGTTAAGTAATGAAAAATTTGTATCAAAAGCACCTCAAGCAAAAGTTGATAGTGAGCGTCAAAAATTAGAAGATTATACATCTAAATATAATGCTGTTAAAGAAAAATTAGCAGCTATGTAAAATCAAGTTTGAAAAAACTTGATTTTTTTTAATTTTTAAAAGAAAAATACTCAAAAAATGTCTATATAAATAGTGAGGAAGTTAGTGGGTGTCTGTTCCTTAAATAAAAAAAGGAGGAAATGAAAATGCAAGAATTACAATTAACAAATCAAATGGAAATTATTGGTGGAGGAGTAGGAACATGGATCGTCTGTGTTGTTGTGGGAGCAGCCGTTTATAAAATGTTATATTCTTCTAGTGGTCGTATTTCAATTCCAAGACTTGTTTCTATTGAATGGAGATAATAGATGAAGGTACTTTGGTACCTTCATATTCTTTATTAATTTTCATAGACTAGAAAGAGGTGAGTCTATGAAAAAGAAAGGAATGCTTATTTTTACTTTTTTGATGCTTTTATGTAATACACTAACTATGTATTATGTAAGTCAAGCGCTTAAGCAAGAAATCAATATCTATGTTGTACAAGTAGGACGCTATAAAGAAAAAGCAAATGCTGAAAATACAATGAAACAAATAGAAGAATTAGGGTATAAGGGTTTTATGTATCAAGATCAAGAGTATGTTGTTATTACTGATATTTTTATAAAACAAAAAGAGGCACATCAACAAGCAAAAGAGATTGCTGAAAAAGGAAATACATGTGTGGTTAAAGAATATTTTATAGATGATCGTTATCAAAAGAAGATTGAAAAAAAAGAATATAATGCAATTTATCAATTTTTAAAAACAAATTGACAAGGAAGTCACTCTTTGATAATATGCTTTCAGGGGGTGGAAGCTTTGAACTTCAAAGTAAAAGAAATGTGTTATTGCGCACTTATGGCATGTATGATGGCTATATTTTCGCAAATTAAAATTGATTTACCGGGATATGTACCAATTACATTACAAACCTTTATGGTTTGTTTAATTGCATTGATTGCTCCTTGTAAAGTAGCAGTTAGTGCATGTGTTGTTTATTTGTTGATGGGTGCGGTTGGTTTACCTGTTTTTGCTGGATTTCAAGGTGGTATGGGATCACTTTTAGGTTATAGTGGGGGATATATCTTTTCGTTTCCAATAATGGTCTATGTTATTTCAAAATTAAAAACAAGAGTTCCTATTGGTTTAGCATGTATTATTGGAAGTGTGATCTGCTATTTTATTGGAACACTGTGGTTTATGTTTGTGACGAAGATGAATTTAAGTGCTTCTTTAATGATGTGTGTTGTTCCTTTTATACCTGGAGATCTTATAAAAATAGTATTAGCCTATTGTTTAAGTAAAAAAATAAAAGTAAAGCTTTAAATGATGTTGAATTGTCCTCGCTTTGAAAGACCAAGAGAAAAAGCAATTTGTAATGGAATTGAAACTTTATCGAATCAAGAATTAATTGCAGTGATTTTAAGAACAGGAAATAAAGAAATGTCTGTTTTAAATTTGGCTTCTTTATTATTAGAAGAAATAGGAGGGTTTCAAGCTTTAAAAGATGTAGACTATTATCAATTAACGAAGATCAAAGGTATTAAACAAGCAAAAGCAATTGAATTAATGGCAAGTATAGAACTTGCGAAAAGAATGCAAAAAGAAAATACAAAAAGATTTGTTATTAAAGAACCTCAAGATGGTTATGAATATATTAAACATAAATTGATGTTTGAAAAACAGGAAAAAGTCATTTTACTTTGTTTAAATAGCCGTTTAGAAATCATTCAAGAGAAATTATTATTTATAGGAAGTGGAGACGCTTCTATGTTAGAAACAAAAGAGGTGTTTCAACATACACTTAGATGTGGTGCTAATCGAATTATTTTGATACATAATCATCCAAGTGGAAATCCTGCACCATCTGTAGAAGATGAATTAATAACGCAAAAGATTAAAGAAATGGCAGATTGTTTAGAAATAGAGTTCATAGATCATCTAATTGTTGGTAATCATTGTTTTTATAGTTTTGCTTCAAAAAAAATCTATCAAAATAAAGAAGATTGATTTTTTTTAGTGAACTCTATATAATGAATGATACTAGAGGTGATTATATGAACAATCGTAGAAAAAAAAGAAATAAAAGAATTATTATTGGTGTTTTTGTCGTTGTTATTTTAGTATCAGTTATTGGTTTTTTTGTAGGGAGAAAACAATCCCGTTTAGAAAAGACATTAAGTAATTCTATTTCTATGATTGAATACTATATTATTAAAAAACCTATTTCTTTTGTAAATGATATCTTTAATGAATATAATGATTTAAAGGATGTTTATGATGAAAATAGGATTTTAAAAGAAAAGTTAGATTCTTATGTCAATGTTGAATCTGAAAATGAAGTTTTACAATCGGAAATTAAAAAATTAAAGAAATTAACAGAAATGGATTACCTTCCAAATGATTATAAAACGAAGGCAGCTAGTGTACAAATACGTGATCAAACAAATTGGAATGATGAAATTACAATTGATGCTGGAAGTTTAAATAATGTGCAAGAAGGAATGGCAGTTTGTGATTCTAAAGGAATGATCGGTGTTGTTAGTCATGTAACGGAAATTAGTTCTACTGTTTCGTTACTTACAAGTGAAAATCCATCAAATCAAATTCCAGTAATGATTATTAATGGTGATCAAACGATTTATGGATTATTAAAAAATTATGATGTTAATAAGAAAGTTTTAAATATTACTTTACTTTCAGGAATTGATAAATTAGAAAAAAATGCGAAAGTTTATACTTCTGGTTTAGGTGGAGATGGAAAATGTCCTAAAGGAATTTATATTGGTAAAGCAAAAAAACTGGTAACTCAAAGTGATGGAACAACAATGACTTTAACTGTTAAAATGGCTGCGCAGTTTAAAGATTTATCTTATGTAAGTGTAGTAAAGAAGGTCAATGGTAATGAAGAATAAGCTTGTTAGATATTTAATTATCATGTTTATTTCCTTTGTTATCGACAGTATTTTACGTTTTTATTTACCATCTTCAATTTTGAAATTAAATTTGACAATTGTTCCTTATGTTGGTGTGATGATGTTTGATTTATTGACGAATACAATTGATGAAGATCATCGTTATATTTTTGCAGGAATTTGTGGAATTTATTTTAGTGTAATTTATGGAAATTCTATTTTTGTATATGTCTTATTGTTCTTTATGTATTCTTTTTTTGAAAAGCGTTATATGAAAAAAGCTGTTATGACTTATTTTGAGGCAATTGTCATCGTTGTTTTGACAATTTTTGTACAGGAGAGTGTGTTATATTCTTTAATGTGGATAACAAATACAACTCAATTAGTGATAACAACATTTCTAATTAAGAGACTACTACCAACATTACTATTCAATATTGTTATTTTTAATGGAGTGTATTTTATCCACGATAAATTAAAATTTGAAGGTGATATTGATGTATATTTTAGTTAAGAATCTTAATGGACGTTTGATTTTTATAATGGATAATGAAGTCGATTTTGAAGTTTTATTAAATGAATTAAAAGGTCTTTTGGTGCAATCTTTCTTTAAAAAGAAGGATTATTACCCAAAGGCCTTTTTTGATTTGAAGGGTCGAATTTTGGAAAATGATGAGATATTACAATTTTTTGGTGTTCTTGTAGAATGTAAAAGTCTCTTGTTTGGTGGTTTTATAGAAGAAAAAACGGAGGAGAAAAAAGAATTAAGAATGATCGGTGCTTCTATACATGCAGGAGAAAAAATAGAAATTTATGAAGATACTTTAATTACAGGTAAAATCAATCCAGGGGCCATTGTTCAAGTGTATGCTAAATTATATGTCATGCAAGGTGTTTTTGGGATTATAGAAGGCCAAAGTGAAGAAGCTTGTATTTCCAGTCAAAGATTTAAGAATGCAACAATTCGCTTTTTTGGAAAATCTATACACCATTTTACAACTTTCGAAATGTCACTTGTTTATTATAAAGATAATGATATCGTTGTAGAAAAGGGGGATTACATACATGTCTAGAATCATTACTGTGACATCTGGAAAAGGTGGTGTGGGTAAAAGTAGTATCAGTGTTAATTTAGCAATTGCTTTGGCACATCAAAACTTAAAAGTATGTTTGATTGATGGAGATTTTGGTTTAAAGAATTTAGATGTTATGATGGGATTGGAAAATAGAGTTGTTTATGATTTAAATGATGTGATTTCTGGTAAATGTGAAATTCATCAGGTGTTGGTCAAAGATAAAAGAGAACAAACGCTTTATTTATTACCAGCGTGTAAAACGTTGTCTTTTCAAAATTTAGACGCATCGATCATGGCGGCACTGATTGATTATTTAAAAAATGATTTTGATTTTATTATTGTAGATTCACCAGCAGGAATTGAACAAGGGTTTACTTATGCCTCATCAATTGCTGATGAAGCAATTATTGTTGTTAATCTTGATCTTGCAACATTAAGAGATAATGACCGAGTGATTGGCCTATTGCTTAAAAAGGGAATACAGGATTTAAAGTTGATTATTAATAAAGTGAATTTAGATGATATTGAAGATGGCAAATCATTAACGATCGATGATGCTTTAGATATTTTGTCCTTACCACTTTTAGGAATTGTTTATGAAGATCATGAAATGATTGAAGCTAATAATAAAGGACGCCCTGTTTATTTGTTGAAGGGTCATCTTTTACATGATTGTTTTGATAATATCGCACATCGTTTGTTAGGACATAAAAGAGCTTTTGCTAAATGTAAAAGGAGAGGTTTATTAAGTCGTATCTTTTTGGGATGATTTCATATGATGTAATAGGTGATTATATGTCAGATTTGGATGATGTAAGAAAACGCATTGAAAAAAGGAAAAGACCACTTAATGATCATAATTTCAAAAAGCTTTATAATGGTATGGTACGTTTGATGGTCATGATGATTGTTGTTTTAGGTTCGTTGATTGTTTTGAAAAATCCAGAACTTGAACAAAAAATATTTAATCAAAAATATTTACAACAATTGATTACCTTTGTTTCACAAAGTGTTTTAGATTTTTTACCAGAAGATGTTAAAGTAAGTCAAGAATTACAATATACCTTGATCAAGGATGATTATTATAAAGGAACAGGAAATCAGGTTCTTGCAATGAATAACGGTAAAGTGATTGATGTAAAAAAACAACAAGTGACAATTTTAGATGAAAACGGTACGGAAATTACTTTTTCTAAGTTAAAAGATATTCAAGTAAAAACATTTCAGAAAATAAAACAAGGGGATACAATTGCTTTGTATCAACAAAAGTTTAAAATGATATTTGAATATTTAGGAAAACAAATCACTTATCAAGAATATTTGGGGATGTAAAATGAAAATACATCCCCTTACTTATCTTTATTTGTTTTTAGCTTTTATATCAAGATCTTCTTATTATGTAGCTTTTTTACTTTTTTCTATTTTACATGAAATAGGACATTATCTCGTTGCTCTTTATTTCTCTTTTGAAATTGAAAAAATCATGATACTTCCTTTTGGGGCTTTTTTATTGTTAAAAGATTTAGGAAAGCATTATGTCTATGAAGAAATAGGGATGTTTCTTTGTGGTCCATTTATTAATCTTATTTGTTTTATTTTTTTTCTTTTTATAAAAGAACCATTGTTAGCTAAAATCAATATTTATATTTTAATATTCAACTTACTTCCAGTTTATCCTTTGGATGGTTCAAAACTTTTATTATTATTTTTATCTTATTTCATAGATTATCAAAAAGCCATGCAAATACAAATAAAAGTTTCACTATTGTTTATTTGTATTTTATGGATTATTACGAAACAAATAGGGAGAAAAATTATTTTAGGATATTTATTTTATCAAGTTATTTTATATCTTAAAAATTATCGTTTGATTTATATGGAAACATTAATGAGTGATCATCTTAGTAAAAAAAGAGTGAAAATAAATAAACATCTTGAATATTTTCGACCTTATCAAAATATCTATCATTTTCATCAACGATTTTATGATTTTGACACAATAAAAATTTATTTGATAAAATCTAAGAAATCGCATTGACTTTAATTGGAATATTCAGTATAATGCACTTGTTGTAGACCTCTAGACTACAACCGCACATAAGAGGTATTAAATGCGTTTGCTGCCTTGGTTGGCGAGTCTTAGAAAAAATTTATAGGAGGTGCGGTATGTACGCAATTATCGAAACAGGTGGAAAACAATTAAAAGTTGAAGCTGGTGATGCAATTTTCGTAGAAAAATTAGAAGTTGAAGCAGGAGAAAAAGTTACTTTTGATAAAGTATTATTAGTCGGAGATGAAACTGTAACTATTGGTGCTCCTTACGTTGAAGGTGCTACTGTAGAAGCTACTGTAGAAAAACAAGGTAAAGAAAGAAAAGTAACTATTTATAAATATAACGCTAAAAAACATTACCACAAAAAACAAGGTCATAGACAACCTTATACAAAATTAATTGTTGATGCAATCAACGTTAAATAATGATTAAAGTTCAAATAAAAAGAAATAATAAATATATTACGCAAATTAAAATAAAAGGACATGCCCAGTTTGGTGAATATGGCAAAGATCTTGTGTGTGCTGGCGTAAGTGCTGTGGCTACAGGTATTTGCAATACTCTTGCTAAAAAGGGATTTCTAGAAGAAAAAAAGTGTGCAATTATTTTAAAAAATGGTAATATAATGATAGATGTGTATGAAAATGATGAAGTAATGCAAGTGATACTAGAGACTCTTGTGATTAGTTTGGAATCATTTACAGAAGACTATCATCAATATATCAAGATAACCTATGAGGAGGAATAACATCATGATGTTTAAATTAGATTTACAATTATTCGCTTCTAAAAAAGGGGTTGGATCAACTAAAAACGGTCGTGACTCAAAATCAAAAAGATTAGGAGCTAAATTATCAGACGGACAATTCGCTACTGCTGGTTCTATTATTTATAGACAAAGAGGTACTAAAATTCATCCAGGTACTAACGTAGGAAAAGGTGGAGATGACACTTTATTCGCTATGTGTGATGGAATTGTTAAATTCGAAAGAATGGGAAAAGATAGAAAAAAAGTATCAGTTTACCCAGCTGCATAATGAAATCCCTGAAAAGGGATTTTTTTTTGAAAGAGAGGTGGAAGTATGCAATTTATCGATAAAGCTAAAATATATATTGAAGCTGGTAAAGGTGGAGATGGAACAGTGGCTTTTAGACGTGAAGCACATGTTCCAAAAGGTGGACCTGCCGGTGGAGACGGTGGAAAAGGTGGAAGCATTATTTTTGAAGCAACAACATCTTTATCAACGTTATTAGATTTAAAATATAAACGTGTTTATAAGGCACGTCCTGGTGGTAATGGGATGGCTAAAAAAATGCATGGTGCAGATGCAAGTGATTTAGTAATCAAGGTACCAGTGGGGACAGTTATTACGAATGAAGAAACTGGAAAAATCATGGCTGATTTAACAGAAGACAGACAACGTGTCGTTCTTGCTAAAGGTGGTCGTGGTGGAAGAGGAAATGCGCGTTTTGCAACTTCTCGAAATCCTGCACCACAAATTTGTGAAAGAGGAGAACCGGGAGAAAAATTTGATGTTTGCTGTGAGCTTAAATTATTAGCAGATGTTGGACTTGTAGGGTTCCCTTCAGTAGGTAAATCAACATTCTTATCTGTTGTTTCACGTGCAAGACCAGAAATTGCTGATTACCATTTTACGACTATTGTTCCTAATTTAGGAGTCGTTCAAGCAAAAGATGGTCGTAACTTTGTTATGGCTGACCTTCCAGGATTAATTGAAGGGGCAAGTCAAGGTAAAGGACTTGGTCATCAATTTTTAAGACATATTGAAAGATGTCGTGTTATTGTTCATATTATTGATATGGGTGGTATTGAAGGACGTGATCCTTATGAAGATTATTGTACAATTAATGAAGAACTTGGACAATATCAATATCGTTTATTAGAAAGACCACAAATTGTCGTAGCTAATAAAATGGATGAAGAAAATGCTGAAGAAAATTTAAAAGCTTTCAAAGAAAAAGTAGGAGAAGATGTTAAAGTATTCCCTATTTCAGCGATTATTCATGAAGGTGTTGATCAAGTATTATATGCTGTTGCAGATGCTTTAGAAACTGCACCTAAGTTTGATATGGAAGAAGTAGAAGAAAATACAGTTGTTTATAATTATGAAGAAGAAGAGGCACCATTTGTTGTTCATAATTTAGGTAATGGTCAGTGGACAATTACTGGTAAGAAGATTGAACGTCTTGTATCCATGACTTCTCTAGTAAGTGATGATGCAATTAAACGTTTATCTATTAAAATGCGTAATATGGGAATTGATGAAGCTCTTAGAAACGCAGGATGTCAAGATGGAGATGTTGTTTCTATTCTTGATTTTGAATTCGAATTCTATGATTAATGAATCAGGCTTTATGCCTGATTTTTTATTTTCAGTTAATAGATACTATGATATAATTGAGACAAATTTGACACAAATTTGAGACGAAATGATTCGTTTTTTATAATATAATAGTAATAGGAGAAATGTATGTATAGTTATATTAAAGGTTTGATTGTTGATATTCAAAGTGATCATATTGTTTTAGAAAATAATGGGATTGGTTATTTGATTTATGTGAGCAATCCTTATGCTTTTTCTAAAGGAAAAGAAGTGGTTGTTTATCTTTATCAACAAGTAAAAGAAGATGGTATTTTATTGTATGGGTTTAATTTAAAAGAAGAAAAAGATTTATTTTTAAAATTGATTTCAGTTAAAGGAATTGGTTGTAAAAGTGCTTGTACAATGCTAGCAAGTGGAGATGTTGAAGGAATTTGTGAAGCTATTGAAAGTGGCAATATGACTTATTTAAAGAAAATACCAGGTATTGGACCTAAAGCAGCAGGACAAATTATTCTTGATTTACAAGGAAAAGTAACTGCTACAAAACAAACGGTCGTTAATCAAGAATTGGAAGAAGCTATGGAAGTATTAATTGCATTAGGTTATAAACAAAGTGAAGTAGATAAAGTTGTTAAGAAATTGACAGATGAAAATTTAGATACAAATGGTTATGTCAAAAAAGCATTAAGTTTAATTGTTAAATAGGAGGGAAAACATGAACGAGGTTTTAGATCCTGAAATTGTAGAAGATGATGAAAGTTCGCTTCGTCCAAGTGATTTTGATGAATATATTGGACAAACAAATCTTAAAGAAAATTTAAAAGTGTTTGTAGGTGCTGCAAAGCTTCGTGATGAGTCGTTAGATCACGTTTTACTTTATGGACCACCAGGTTTAGGAAAAACAACTATGTCAATGATCATTGCTCATGAAATGGGGACGCATATTAAAATTACAACAGGTCCAAGTATTGAAAAAACAGGGGATCTAGTAGCTATTTTAACAGCTCTTGAACCAGGTGATGTTTTATTTATTGATGAAATTCATCGTTTAAATAAAGTGGTAGAAGAAATTTTATATCCAGCGATGGAAGATTTTTGTATTGATGTTGTCATCGGAAAAGAAGCATCTACAAGATCGGTAAGAATTGATTTACCACCTTTTACCCTTGTTGGGGCAACAACGAGAGCAGGTGATTTATCAGCACCATTAAGAGACCGTTTTGGTATTGTTTCAAAATTAGAATATTATAGTGAAGAAGAACTGACTCAAATTATTGATCGTACAAGTCGTGTGTATAATATTGTTATGGATGATGATGCTAAAGGGGAACTTGCAAGAAGAAGTCGTGGGACACCACGTATTGCAAATAGATTATTTAGAAGAGTCAGAGACTTTTCGCAGTTTTATGGCGATGCAACAATTACAAGAGATAGAACAATTGAAGCATTAGAAAGATTAAAAGTAGACAATTTAGGATTAGATGATGTTGATCATAAGTATTTATTAGGAATCATTCATCGTTTTAAAGGAGGACCTGTAGGACTTGAAGCAATTGCTGCATCTATTGGGGAAGAACCACAAACTTTAGAAGATGTCAATGAACCTTATTTATTACAAATTGGTTTGATTAAAAGAACGCCAAGAGGACGTATAGCAACAGCTGAGGCTTATCGTCATTTAAATATTGAACAAGATTATGAATAGTTTTGAAAAGATAGGACTTATAGTCCTATTTTTTATTTCTCTCATTTATAGTTATGTAAAGCCAACAGCTATTGTTGAAAATATTCAAACCAAACAAAATATTGTCATTTATGTAGAAGGAGAGTTTGAAAAAAAACTCTCCTTTAAAACAAAACCAACAATTAATGATGTTTTAACAAAACTGCAAACAGATAACCATTATCAATTTAATGAAAATTATCAACTTACAAATGAAAGTAAACTTTATTTACCTCATGGTCAAAATCTGATTTCATTAAATCATGCTTCACTTGATGATTTAATGGCATTAAAAGGAATAGGAGAAAAAACAGCCATAAAGATTGATGAGTATCGACAAAAAACACCATTTCAAACAATTGAAGATTTAATGAATATTCAAGGAATTGGTGAAAAGACATATCTTCGATTAAGAGAGTATTTATGTTTATAAAAGGAAAAGGTTTTTATCTAGCACTTCCTTTATTGGTGGTTGTTTTAGCTAAAATGTTACAGCCTATTTTATATGTATTTCTTATTTTTTATTTTATTTTTCTGTATTTAAAACATTTTAAAATACTATTGAGTGTAAGTTTACTATTATCATTTCTCTTATTTCTCTTTTTTTATTTACCACAACCTTTAAATCAAAATGAAATTTCAGGAAAGGTCGTAAGTAAGGATGATCAAAGTATTGTTGTCAAGAGGGGATATCATAAAGTAAAGGTTTATGGAGAATTTAAAAATATTTCGTTGTTTGATGACATTTCTTTGATAGGAAAACCTTATAACTTCCATCAAATACAAAATGATTATGCGTTTAATTATCAATATTATTTATATAGTTTAAATATTTTTGATACTTTACAACTTGAAAAAATAAAAAGTAATCAACATCAAGATCATCTGTATCATTATTTAGAAAAAAGAATCAAGACATCTTCCAAAGTAAAAAGTCTGTTGTCTTTATTTATTTTAGGAACAAAAGATGAACAAATGAAAGAATATTATCAAAAGTTAACGCAACTCTCGATTGTTCATTTATTTGCTCTTTCGGGTATGCATCTTACAATTTTACAGAAATGGTTGATGAATTTTTTAAAATTCTTTTTTTCAAAAAAGGGACAAAAATGTATATCTCTTATATTGATTGGGGTTTACATGTTTAGTATTCCTTATAATATTTCTTATTTAAGAGCGTATCTAATGCTTTTTTTACCAATGATTTTTGGTAAATGGTTAAATCAGTTGGATATTTTTTCTTTTTTAACAGTTGGTATGTTAATGTATAATCCTTATTTGGTTTATAATTTATCTTTTATTTTTTCTTATTTGATTTATTTTTTTATTTTACTTTTACAAAATCAAAAAGCAGGGAAATATTATTTATTTTTAGGTTCAATTCCCATTATTATTTCTATTCAACATGTTTTACCGGTGTTTTCTTTTTTAATAGGTATTCTTCTAATGCCTTATATAGAAATAATTTATAAAAGTATGCTTTATTATTTATTACTTGGAAAATATATTTTACCTTTTTTATCTTTAGAATATGAATTGTTATTAAAAATGATTGCTTTTATTTATGATTTTTCTTTTACATTGCCTTTTAGTCAACCGACTTTATTTTTTATAGGTGTTTATTATTATCTTTATTTAAAAGGAATTTATAAATTGAATGTCAATAGAAAAGTAACCCATGAAGTATGTCTATTATTAAGTGTGTTACTTGCTTTTTATTTTTATCCTTATTACAACATGAAAGGACAAGTTGTGATGATTGATGTGGGTCAAGGGGATTGTTTTTTTATTCAACAGCCTTATGCCAGAGGAAATGTATTGATTGATACTGGGGGATTACAAAAGAGTGATCTTGCGACTTCTCGGTTGATTCCTTATTTACAAAGTCAGGGTGTTTTTTATTTGGATGCCGTTTTTATTTCGCATGAAGACTATGATCATTGTGGAGCGTTAGCGTCTTTGAAAGAACATTTTAAAGTTAAAAAGGTTATCTATGATTTTAAAAAAAAGAAAATTGGCGATTTAGTTTTTAAAAATTTAGCTTTAGATAAATATTATACAAATTCAAATGATCGCTCCTCTATTATTTACGTGACTATCAACTATTTAAATTACTTATTTACAGGTGATATTTCTAAAGAGGTGGAAAGTGATTTATATCAGACATATCATCATTTAGATATTGACGTTTTAAAAGTGGCACATCATGGAAGTAGCAGTTCTTCAAGTGATGATTTGTTTAAAATGATTGATCCTAAAGTAGCACTTATTTCTGTAGGAAAGAATAATCGTTATAGACATCCATCTTATTTAACATTAAATCGTTTGGAAGCATATGGGGTGAAAATTTATCGCAGTGATCTTCAGGGAATGGTTAAGATTGTTTATTATGGAGGTAAGAATTATGTCATGACTTCAAGTGGTTTTTAGTTTATAATATCTATGGTGATGATATGTTATATGTATTATATGGAACAGAAAGATTACTGATGGATCAACGTTTAGATAAGTTAAAAAAAGATCATCATTGTAATCAAGAACAGATGAATTATACAGTTTATGATGTTTCTAAAGAGGGAATGAAAGTTGTTTTAGAAGATGTAATGACACCTCCTTTTTTAAGTGATGAAAAAATGGTTGTTATTAAAAAAGCAGATTTTCTAACAACCAAAAAAATAAAAAAAGATAATCATGATATAGATTATTTTATGCAATGTTTACCTTATTTAGATAAAACAGTGCATCTTGTTATTTTTAATGATGAAAAGAATTTTGATGAAAGAAAAAAAGTTGTCAAGATGTTAAGAAAAGAAGCACAGTTTTATGAAATCAATCCTCTAAATTATTATAAAGTTTCTGATACAGCAAGACAGGCTGTTAAAAAAAGAAATTGTACTATTGATGATGATGCTTTAGAGTTACTTTTAAGTAGAAAAGGAACAAATTTAATGGATATTGCTAGTGAAGTAGAAAAGCTTTGTTTATATACACAGCATATTGATATTCATTGTGTTGAAGAACTTGTCAGTCGTCCCTTGGATGAAAATGTTTTTGATTTAACAACAGCTATTTTAAGTAAAGATAAACAAAAGATGATGTCTATTTATAAAGATTTAATGACAATTAATGAAGAACCAGTTAAATTGATTGTTTTGGTAGCTAATTCTATGCGGTTGATTTATCAAGTAAAATTATTAGATAGAAAAGGGTATACTGATCAAGAAATTGCTAAAATGTTGGCAGTTAATCCTTTTCGTTTAAAATATGTAAGAAAAGAAGGTCAATTTTTTCAAATAGATGAACTACTTAGATGTTTAAATGAATTATCTTTATTGGATGTTAAAATTAAGACGGGACAAATAGATAAAAAATTAGGCTTAGAATTATTTATGTTAAGAATATAGGAGAAATTATGGAATCATTAAGAGAATTATTTAAGATAGGATTTGGACCATCCTCTTCACATACAATGGGTCCGCAAAGAGCAGCTTCTAAAATAAAAGAACAATATCCAAATGCTTCACGTTTTGAAGTTGAATTATATGGGTCGCTTGCCTTAACTGGAAAAGGTCATTTAACAGATTATATTATTAAACAAACATTGGGCAAGCAAACGATTGTTCGTTTTAAAAGTGATCGTTTACCTTATCATCCAAATGGAATGAAATTTTATGTGTACCAAGATGAAGAAATTCTTGATACAATTACTGCTTATTCTATAGGTGGAGGAACTGTTGAATATGAAGGAAGTAAGTTGCAACAAACAAAACAAATCTATCCTCATAAAAATCTTAAAGAAATTATTCAATATATTGAAGACAATGGTATTTCCTTCTATGATTATGTTTTAAATTATGAAGATGAACATTTTAAGGCCTACTTATTTGAAGTGTTAGATAGTATGTTTACCTGTGTACAAAATGGCTTACATCATGAAGGAGTGATTCCTGGAAGGTTACAACTAAAAAGAGTTGCTAAAAGTATGTATCAACAAGCCATCAATACGCGAAGAGAAAGTGATCGAGAAAGATTACTTGTTTCAAGCTATGCTTATGCAGTTTCTGAGGAAAATGCTTGTGGTAATAAAATTGTTACTGCGCCAACATGTGGAGCAAGTGGAATTTTACCAGCAGTGTTATTTTATTGTTATAAACAATTAGAGATTCCTCGTAAAGAATTGATCAAAGCTTTGGCCGTTGCTGGATTATTTGGAAATGTTATTAAACATAATGCAACAATTTCTGGTGCTGATGGCGGATGTCAAGCAGAGGTAGGAAGTGCCTGTGCGATGGCAGCGGCAGCGTATGGTTGGATTTTAGAACTTAACAATTCTTTAATCGAATATGCTGCAGAGATGGGGCTTGAACATAATTTAGGACTAACATGTGATCCGGTTGGTGGCTATGTTCAAATTCCTTGTATTGAAAGAAATGGTTTTGGAGCTTTACGTGCAATCGATGCAGCAAGTTATGCGAAGCAATTAGGATATTTAAGAAAAAATAAAGTTTCTTTTGATTCAATTGTCAATGTTATGAAAGAAACAGGTAAAGATTTAAATAGTGCTTATAAAGAAACTTCTTTAGGTGGACTAGCAAAGGAATTTGGTTTAAAAGATGGAGACTAGAAGTTTATATGTACACATTCCTTTTTGTGAGTCTATTTGTAGTTATTGTGATTTTTGCAAGGTCTATTATGATCAAAAACAAAGTGATCTCTATTTACAAAGATTAAATGAAGAATTATCACAAATAGAGCAACATCATTTAAAAACGATTTATATTGGAGGGGGAACCCCTAGTGCTTTAAATGATGAACAATTAGAAAAATTAATGTCAATGTTAAAAACCTATAGTTTAGAAGTGGAAGAATATTGTATGGAAGTTAATCCAGAGTCAATGGATTATTATAAGTTAAAGATTTTAAAAAAAAGTGGCATTAATCGTTTAAGTATTGGTGTACAAACATTTCAAGATCATTTATTAAAAGAAATAGATCGTCATCATAATACAACACAAGTAAAAAATATTATTAAATACGCTAAAGAAATAGGTTTTGATAATATCTCAATTGATTTGATGTATGGTTTACCAAAACAAACAAAAGAAGATATTCAAAAGGATATAGAAGTTTTACAAACTTTAAATTTACAACATGTTTCTTATTATTCTTTGATTTTAGAAGAAGGAACGATTTTAAAATATAAAAATTATCAACCTTTAGATGAAGAAAGCGAATATCAATTAACATTATTCATTGATCAAGAATTAGAAAAAATAGGTTTTGAAAAATATGAAATTTCTAATTATGCTAAACAAGGTTATCAATCAAAGCATAATTTAACTTATTGGTATTATGATAATTATTATGGAATAGGATTAGGTGCATGTAGTAAAATTGATGGACAAATTATAGAACATAGTCGATCACTTACTAAATATTTAAATGGTGATTTTAAAACAACAACAATTGATGAAACAAAAGAAGAAACGATGTTTAATCAAATAATGATGTCACTTCGTTTAAAAGAAGGTTTAGATTTAAAAAAATTTAAAGAAAGATATCAAGAAGATGCTTGTGTTCTATATAAAGAAGCGGTTACTAGAAATATAGAAAAGGGTAGATTGATGATTGAAAATGATTATTTAAAAGCAACGCAAGAAGGGCAATATGTTTTAAATGATATATTAATTGATTTTATGAAATAGCAGGAATGCTATTTTTTTATTTTTTTAGCACCAAGTTGTTGACAGTGCTAAAATAAAATGTATAATGTATTTAGCACAAGAGAAATAGGAGTGCTAAAGGTGGTGAACTTGATGTTAACAGCAAGACAAATGCTGATATTCAAATGTATAGTTGAAGAATTTATCGAAAATGCTGAACCGGTTGGATCCAAGGCATTGATGGTAAAATATCAACTACCGTATTCAAGTGCAACGATTCGTAATGAAATGAACTTTCTAGAAAATTATGGCTATCTAGAAAAAACACATATTTCTTCAGGAAGAGTACCTTCTAAAGAAGGATATCGTTTCTATGTTCATAACTTAGGAAAAGTTGATTTGGATGAAGGAACAAAAAATCAAGTTGCTACAATTATTAATAAGCATCGTCGAAATTTAAATGAGATGGTGCATGAAAGTTGTAACATGTTGAGTGAATTAACTCATCTTACAAGTGTTGCATTAGGAAATGCTTTAGATGATATGTTGCAACGCATCTCTGTTGTTCCTTTGGATGATGGACGTGTAACAGCAATTATCATTACAAGTCAAGGTCATGTTGAAAATAAAGTTTTCCAATTTTCAAGTGATGTAGAAATGGAAGATTTATTAAGTTGTGTTAATGTGATGAATGAATTATTGATAGGAACACCTATCAGTGAAGTGGCATTTCGTTTAGAACGAGATGTTCGACCAATTCTTACAACGCAAGTGAAGCAACATGAAGAATTATTTAATGCGTTTTTGGAAGCATTCGTTAAATTTGCTTCAAATAGTGTTTATTTTTCTGGAAAAGAAAATATTCTCTATCAACCAGAATTTAATGATGTGGATAAATTAAGAAGACTTGTAAGTGCTTTTGAAAATTCAAAAGTGTGGAAAACTCTACCGTTATCGAGTGAGGATGGTATTCAAATCAATATTGGAAATGAAACACCTCTAGGAAAAATGAATGATGTTTCAGTAATCTCTGCTTCATTTAAAACAGGGGAAACATCAAAAGGTTCTATTTCGGTAATTGGTCCAACAAGAATGCCTTATGAAAAAGTAGTGGCATTAGTAGAGTATATATCTGAAAATATTGAAAAGGCTTGTTTAGAAGATAAACAAGATGAGAAATAGAGGTGAACAAATTGGCTGAGGAAACTAAAGTTGAAAAAGAAGTAACTGAAGAAGTTGAAGAAAACAAAGAAGCTGAGGCTGAAGTTGTTGAAGAGGAAAAAGTTGATCAAGAAGATCAAATTAAAATTCTTCAAGGTGAAGTTGATAAATGGAAAAATGATTATTATAAAGTGTTTGCGGATATGGAAAACATTAAAAGACGTATGCAAAATGAACATGCAAATAACTTAAAGTTCATGATGCAAGGTTTTATTGAACAAATGTTACCAATCGTTGATAACTTTGAAAGATCATTAGCAATTGAAAATCCAAGTGAAGAAGTGGCAAACTTCTTAAAAGGATATGAAATGATTTATAAACAAATCATGACATTATTAGAAAACCAAGGAGTTAAAGTGATTGAAGCTGAAGGTAAAGAATTTGATCCTAACTTCCATCAAGCAGTAATGACTGTAAGTGATGAAAACTTTAAACCTGGTATGGTTGTTGAAGAGTTACAAAAAGGTTATATGTTAAAAGATCGCGTTATTCGTGCATCTTTAGTAAAAGTAAGTGAATAAAATAGGAGGATTTATATTATGGCAAAAATTATTGGTATTGACTTAGGAACTACAAACTCATGTGTAAGTGTGTTAGAAAACAATGAAGTAAAAGTAATTGCAAACCCAGAAGGAAATCGTACAACACCTTCAGTTGTATCTTTCAAAAATGGTGAAATTATTGTTGGGGAAGCTGCAAAAAGACAAGCAGTAACAAACCCTGATACAGTAATGTCAGTTAAACGTTATATGGGTACTGATCATAAAGAAAACGTAAATGGTAAATCTTATACACCACAAGAAATTTCAGCAATGATCTTACAAAACTTAAAAGCAACTGCTGAAGCTTATTTAGGTGAAACAGTAACAAAAGCAGTTATCACTGTACCTGCATATTTTAATGATGCTCAAAGACAAGCAACAAAAGATGCTGGTAAAATCGCTGGTTTAGATGTTGAACGTATCATCAACGAACCAACTGCTGCAGCATTAGCATTCGGTCTTGATAAATTAGACCAAGAACAAAAAGTATTAGTTTATGACTTAGGTGGTGGTACTTTCGACGTATCTATCTTAGACTTAGCTGATGGTACATTTGAAGTATTAGCTACTGCTGGTAACAATAAATTAGGTGGGGATGATTTCGATAAGAAAATCATGGACTACATCGTAGATGAATTCAAGAAAGAAAATGGTATTGATTTATCTAACGATAAAATGGCAATGCAACGTATTAAAGAAGCTGCAGAAAAAGCTAAAAAAGACTTATCTGGTGTAATGCAAACTCAAATTTCATTACCATTCATCTCAGCTGGTGCTGCTGGACCATTACACTTAGAATTATCATTAACAAGAGCTAAATTTGATGAAATTACAAGAGACTTAGTTGTAGCTACTGAAGGACCAGTTAGACAAGCATTAAGTGATGCTGGAATGCAACCAAGTGAAATTGATCAAGTATTATTAGTTGGTGGATCTACTCGTATCCCTGCTGTTCAAGAATCTGTTAAACGTTTACTTGGAAAAGAACCTAACAAATCAGTAAACCCAGATGAAGTTGTATCTATGGGTGCTGCTATCCAAGGTGGAGTTATCGCTGGTGACGTTAAAGATGTCTTATTATTAGATGTTACACCACTTTCATTAGGTATCGAAACAATGGGTGGAGTTATGACAGTATTGATTGAAAGAAATACAACAATTCCAACTACTAAATCACAAGTATTCTCTACTGCTGCTGATAATCAACCAGCTGTTGATATCAACGTATTACAAGGTGAAAGATCAATGGCTAGAGATAATAAACAATTAGGTTTATTCAAATTAGATGGTATCGAACCAGCTCCAAGAGGAGTACCTCAAATCGAAGTTACTTTCTCAATTGACGTTAACGGTATCGTAAATGTTAAAGCTAAAGATTTAAAAACTCAAAAAGAACAATCAATCGTTATTCAAAACTCTACAGGATTATCTGATGAAGAAATCGATCGTATGGTAAAAGAAGCTGAAGCTAATAAAGCTGAAGATGAAAAGAAACGTAAAGATATCGAAACAAGAAATAAAGCTGAACAAATGATCAATGAAATTGATAAAGCTTTAGCTGAACAAGGTGATAAGATTGATGCTAATCAAAAACAACAAGCAGAACAATTAAAAACTGAATTAAAAACTGCTTTAGATAACAATGATATGGCTACTCTTGAAGCTAAAATGTCAGAATTAGAACAAATGGCTCAACAAATGGCATCATATGCTTATCAACAACAACAAGCAAACCCTAATGGTGGTGCTGGACAAACAACATCAAATAACAATGATGATAATGTTGTTGATGCTGATTTCGAAGAAAAGAACTAATCACTTAAAAAACCAAGGTTCTTCCTTGGTTTTTTAAAAGTATTATAGAAAGGATGATTTTATGGCAAGTAAAAGAGATTTTTATGAAGTCTTAGGGATTTCAAAAACAGCAAACGCTGATGAAATAAAACGTGCATACCGTAAAAAAGCAAAACAATATCATCCCGATATCTGTAAAGAACCTGATGCAGAAGAAAAATTTAAAGAAGTTCAAGAAGCTTACGAAGTTTTATCTGATGATAATAAAAGAGCGGCTTATGATCGTTATGGACATGCAGCCTTTGAACAAGGTGCAGGTGGTGCTGGAGCCGGTGGCTTTGGTAGATTTGGTTTTGAAGATGTCGATTTAGGAGATATTTTTGGATCATTCTTTGGTGGCGGGGGAAGTCGTCGTCAAAGACAAAATGGACCACGTCGTGGTGATGATCATTTAATGCGTCTAGAAATTGATTTCATGGATGCAATCAATGGTGTTAAAAAAGATATTAAAGTAACTTATGATGCAGAATGTCCACATTGTCATGGTAGTGGTGCAAAAACACCAAACGATGTACAAACATGTTCGCATTGTAATGGTACAGGAACTGTTTCTAAACAACAACAATCTCCATTTGGTACATTTGTAACACAAACAACATGTCCACATTGTAATGGTACTGGTAAAGAAATTAAAGTTAAATGTCCTGACTGTCATGGTAAAGGATATATTACTAAAACAGTTACTGTTCAATTAGATATTCCAGCTGGTATCAATGATGGTCAACAATTACGCGTTGCTGGTAAAGGTGGAAGAGGATCTAATGGTGGATCTAATGGTGACTTATTTGTAGAAATCCGTGTAAGAAACAATACACACTTTATTCGTGAAGGACGTAATATTTATGTTACAATTCCTATTAGTTCAGTTGATGCAACTTTAGGATGTGAGGTAGATGTACCAACAGTACAAGGTGACGTGAAAGTTAAAATTCCTGCAGGAACACAATCTGGAACAACTTTAAGATTAAAAGGTAAAGGGGTCAAAGATTTAAGAGGAAACGGATACGGAGATCAAATGGTTAAGGTTGAAGTTAAAATTCCTACAAAACTTTCTAGTAAAGAAAAATCATTGTATGAACAATTACAAAAATTAAGTAAAAAAGAATCTATCTTTGAATCATTTAAGAAAGGATTTAAAAGATAGAATAGCGAGTAAATATAGTGGGGTGAGTTCAGTTTCATCTCACTTTTTTGGCTTTTATAGTTGTATTGATAACTGGATTTTTGGGATAAATACAGTTTTTAAGCGTTTATTAATGGATAAAAAATTTTTTGTAATTGTAGTAGTTTGTTATGTTTTTTATTAATTGTTAAAAAAATCACAAAAAGCGGGATAATATGTTAAATATTATTGAATATATATTTATATCATGATATGATTCTTATAGAAGTGAATATGATGTTAGGTTTTTATAAAAAAATACGGTCATTTTATTTAAACCCAATACATTTTTTAAGGAGGGATGTAAGCGCTAACTTTAAATATTTGTATTTTAAAAGGGAAAACAAAAATCAAGAAAGGGGTTAAATTAGTATTTAAATAACGCATAAAACACTAGTGAATGATTAATGTTGATGTTAAGGGGTATTATTTATAGTTTTATGACTCGCTTAAATAGGCATTCACAAATATAGCAGAATTACTATTCTATTATAATAATTTACTAATATTCTATTATTGATAAAACAATTGATAATAATTAGCATAAATTAAAGTTTTAGATAAGGTTTTTGGTTTTATATACCTAATTTACATCATTAATAAAAACTAGTATATGTATTAATTTATTAATTTAAAGTGAGTAGAAAATGAAAGGAAAAGTATCGAAGAATAAGTTTCTTAAAGTAGTTTTACCGGCACTTTTGGTAGTTGCTATTATTTGTCAAGCAGTCGGTTTTCAGGCAGTTTTAGCTAAAGGCAATGTTGCAACAACATCTAGCGACAGTATTTCAAACCTTACAGATCAACAATTACAAGCATTAACAAATCCTATTCTTCAATCTTACAAAGCAGATAGTAGCCATAAAGTTTGGAAAATGACTAACGATAGTCGATTAGCTGTTTTAGCAAATCAAACTAATATCGAAAATGCAAGATTACAAGAAGTGGTAAAATTAGTAAATTCAGAATTTGTTGAAAAAGAAATTATTTCATCTCCGCTAGCAATGGTTTATGCTCAAGAAAAAGATGTGAGTTATGGAGATATTTTGATTGATATTGATCAAACAAGTTCAATTACTAGTAGCTCTAATAGTAAAGAAGCATATAAAATCACTATTGGAGAAAATGGAGTTCGTTTAACTGGTGCTAGTGAAAATGCTATTATGCACGGATTAAGAACAATCCAAAATTTGATTATTACTAACGATGGATTAGTTTACGGTGAAATCGTAGATTATCCAAATGTTGCAGAACGCAGAGTACATGTCGATTGTGCTAGAAAATATATTTCTAAAGATTGGTTTATTCGTCAAATTAGAGAAATGTCATATATGAAAATGAATGCTCTTCAAATTCATTTTTCTGAAAATATGGGATTTAGAATTGAATGTGAAACAGATCCATCTATCGTTTCTGATCAATATTTAACAAAGACAGAAGTGAGAGAAATATTAGCAGAAGCTAAAAAATATGGTATTAATGTTATTCCATCATTTGATAGTCCAGGTCATGTTGATCAAATTTTAAAAGCTCATCCAGAATATGGGCAAGTTAATACTAGTGGAAATCATTATAAATCTGGTTTAGATGTTACTAATCCTGAAGCTATTGCATATATTCGTAGTTTATATGATGAATATATGGATCTATTTGAAGGATGTACTGATTTCCATATTGGTGGCGATGAGTATATGGAGTTTGACCGTGCACCATTTACTACAGAATATAAGAGTGTATTAAATTCATATGCAGTTAAAAAATATGGTCAAGGATATATTTGGAAAGATGTAATTACTGGATATATCAATGATTTAGCAGAATATGTACATAATCGTGGATTTACACCAAGAATTTGGAATGATGGTGTTTATTATGGTGAAAATTCTTATGAAGGTGCACAAAAAATAAAAATGCATGACTATATTGGAATTGATTTCTGGTCACAAATGTCATGGAATTCAAGTATTGCAAATTTACAAACATTCATTAATAAAGGCCATGATACAATTTACAATATCAATGCAAGCTTTTTCTATTATGTATTACGTAATAGTAAACCTACAGATGGCAGAGAACAACATTCATTTGATAACTTAAATGCAGATCGTAAAATCTATAATGAATGGTCACCTGGAAAGTTCCAAGGAAATCCAGCTGTAAATGATGGTTCTGATTTTATCAAGGGTGCTTCATTGGCAATTTGGTGTGATAATCCAAATTTATGTAGTGAAGATGTAATTACTGAAGATATTGCTGATGAGTTACGTGCATTAGCTTCTAAATCATGGAATACAAGTAGTAATTCAATTACTGATTTTGATAGTTTCCAAGAAAATTATACTAAATTAGGTAATGTTGCTGGATTTGAAAAAGGATCTACATTACCAGATGTTGGGGAATTCTTAACAGCGGGTGATTTAGGTAAAATTACTATTCGTTTCGTAGATGAAAACAATCAAGAATTAAAACATGAAGTAACTAAATATGGAACAGTTGGTGAAAAATTTGAATTTAGTGCAGATCCTATTTATGGATATCGTGTAATTGATAATAAACCAATTACTGGTACTTATACTAAAGAAGGTGCTGTTTATGTATTTACTTATGAATTATATACAGATAAAGCAGCTTTAAATAATGAAGTAACAAATGCATTAAAAGAAAAAGATTATATCAATGAAACATTTAGTGAATATAAAACAGCATTAATAGCTGCTAAAGCTATTAATGATAAAACTGATGCAACACAAGCAGAAGTTGATGAAGTATATGATGAACTTATCGAAGCTAAAGCAAAAGCAGTTAAAATAGAATATTATTCATTATATGTACAAAGTACATATCCACTAAAACAAGATGATTATGTTGGTGGATATGAAGCATATAAACAAGCTGTAGATGCTGGTAAAGCATTATTATCTAGCGATACTTTAAATGCTGAGACTGCTAAAGGAGCTTATGAAGCAATTAAAACTGCTAAATCAAACTTAGTAAAACCTGATGGAAATACGCCATCAATTACTGCAACAGATAACTATTACGAAAAGAATCAATGGTATCCAACTAAAGAATATAGTTATGAAAAAATGTTAGATAATGATTTGAATACTAAGTGCTGGTTTGGACAAGAACAAGCAGCGGATAAAGAATTTAAATTTACTTTTCCTACAGCTGTCAACATGACAAGTGTTCAAGTTATTCAACCTTCTAATGTAGGTCCTGATGCTTTAAAAGGTGCAGATATTGAAGTTTCATTAGATGGTGAAAAATGGACTAAAGTTGGATCAATTACGGAAAATGATTTAGATTACACAGCAACATTTGAAAAAACAGCAGTAAAATATGTCAGAGTCCGTTTAACTGTAGCTAAACCAGGTTATTGGTATCAAGTTTCTGAAGTAAAATTTGCTTATGAACAACCACAAGAAGATAACACTTTAAGAGATATGATTAATGAAGCTGAAGAATTAGATATAAGCGGTAAGTCTTCCGTTTTAGTGTCTAATATGGTTGATGCTTTAATCGCTGGTCAAAAGGAATATGTTAAAGGTACTACTGATACTACAACTGTAGAAACAAATTTAAGAAATGCTATCGATGCATTAAAAAATGCAGCTGATACTACTGATTTATCAAGATTAATAGAAGAAGTACAAAAATTAAACGAAGCTGATTATACAGTAGATTCATGGAATGATTTAAAAACTTCTTATAATAAGGCATTAAAAGTTTTAGAAAATAAAACTGCCACACAAGAACAAGTTGATAAGGCTTATGATGATTTAGATAAGGCTATTAAAGGATTAATTGATGCTCCTATAGCAGCGGATAAAACAGAGTTATTAAAAATTATGGAAACAACTAAAGAATTAGTTGAAAAAGATTATACTCCTGAATCATGGAAAGTATTAAAAGATGCACTAGATGAAGCTAATAAGGTAGTGGCTGATGATAAAGTTACTCAAGAACAAGTTAATAAGGCTTATGATGATTTAGATAAGGCTATTAAAGGATTAATTGATGCTCCTGTAATAGTAGATAAAAAAGAATTATCAAATGTTATTGAAACAACTAATGATTTTGTTGAAAAAGATTATACGGTAGATTCATGGAAAGCATTTAAAGAAGCATTAGATCATGCAAAAGATGTTTTACAAAATGAAAATACAACTCAAGATGAAGTTGATCAAGCTTTAGCATCTCTACAAGATGCCATTAAGAATTTAAAAACAGTTTCTCAAACTGGAAATAATGATCAACCAAATCAAAAACCAAATGATCAAATACAAACAAGTATTAAAAAAGAAGATGACAATAAAACATCATCAACAAAAAATAACTCTCATATAAAAACTGGTGATGATATGTCAGTTGTACCATATATTTTACTTATGGCAACAGCTGGGGGTTATATTGCACTTCAAAGAAGAAATAAAGAAGATTAAATAATAAAAGCTATATAACACATATAAATGTATGGCTATATAGTGATTTATGATTTAATAAAATGTGTTATAGACTTTTATAGTCAATTTGGAGTTAAAGATAAAAGACATCGGATTTATGGCTTTATGAAATAACATGATATTTTTAAAACGAAGCTAATTAGATAACATGAGGTTTTTTCTATGGAGGAGACCTCATGTTTTTATATGCTCTATTATTGGTGTCTTGCTATAGTCCAGATATTTTTTACTAATTTGATTTTAACATTGGTAACACAATAAACGGTAAACCTACTCAAAAATTAGTGTATTAAAAGAATAGCTAACAACTAATAATAATATTCTTTAATTAAAGCAAGTAATTGATTTAAAAATACATTTAATAAGCTTAAGAATAGAAAAATAACTATGACAAGATAAATAAGGAAAAAATTTAATGAAAAGAGAGAAATTAAAAATAACTATATCTAATTCTTTAATAGCACATAACTTAAAAATTGTAAACAGCTAATCCATTAGCGTTAGTTATTATTACGAAAAAGAGCAAACCTCATATAACAGAAAATGTCTGCTTTTATTTTAATTATTAAAACCACAAGATTTTGAAAAGTAGTTTCAAATATCATGACATAAAATAAAACCGTAAATATAGTGGGGTGAGTTCAGTTTCATCTCACTTTTTTGGCTTTTATAGTTGTATTGATAACTGGATTTTTGGGATGAATACAGTTTTTAAGCGTTTATTAATGGATAAAAAAATTTTTGTAATTGTAGTAGTTTGTTATGTTTTTTATTAATTGTTAAAAAAATCACAAAAAGCGGGATAATATGTTAAATATTATTGAATATATATTTATATCATGATATGATTCTTATAGAAGTGAATGTGATGTTAGGTTTTTATAAAAAAATACGGTCATTTTATTTAAACCTAACCACTTTTTTTAGCGAGAAATGTAAGCGCTTAAACGGATGTTCGCAGTTTAAAAAGAAAATTAGGAAAGGGGTTAAATTAGTACTTAAATAATACGTAAAATACTGGTGAATGATTAATGTTGATGTTAAGGGGTATTATTTATAGTTTTATGACTCGCTTAAATAGGCATTCACAAATATAGCAGAATTACTATTCTATTATAATAATTTACTAATATTCTATTATTGATAAAACAATTGATAATAATTAGCATAAATTAAAGTTTTAGATAAGGTTTTTGGTTTTATATACCTAATTTACATCATTAATAAAAACTAGTATATGTATTAATTTATTAATTTAAAGTGAGTAGAAAATGAAAGGAAAAGTATCGAAGAATAAGTTTCTTAAAGTAGTTTTACCGGCACTTTTGGTAGTTGCTATTATTTGTCAAGCAGTCGGTTTTCAGGCAGTTTTAGCTAAAGGCAATGTTGCAACAACATCATTAATGACTTATCCAAATGTTCAACAATATACTAAAGAAGCGGGGCAAGATTTTACTCTTGCTGAAAATAGTCGAATTTTTGTAGTAGCAAATGAAAAAACATTAAATAATACTATTTTATTAAAAGATTTAAAATTAACTAGTTCAAATTTTGAAGCCGCTGGAGTTTTATCCAAAGCCCCAATAATAGTATTCGGTAAAGAAGAAAATGCAGTAGTTAATGATATTGTTGTTAGAATGGAGGATGTGGCTGAATTAGAAGGAAAAGCTGAAAGCTACAAATTAGATATTACTGATAAAATCACAGTAACCGCTAAAGATGAAATTGGTATTTATTATGGTTTAATGTCAGTAATTCAAATGTTAAAGATTAATGATAAAATATTAGAGAAAGGAACTGTTATTGATTATCCAGATGTTGAATTACGTTCAATGCATTTAGACATTGCTCGTAAACCATTCTCTAAAGAATGGATAATTCGTCAAATCAAAGATTTATCTTGGCAAAAATATAATGCGGTTCAACTTCATTTTTCTGAAAATGAAGGATTTAGAATTCAAAGTGATACTCTAGATGCAATCGAAGGATTTAAATATAAATATGATGATGTATTAAGTAAACAAGATATTTTAGATATTATTCAAGTTGCTAATGATTATCATATTGAAATCGTGCCTTCTTTAGATTCTCCAGGTCACTCGGGAGCAGTTTTACAATATCTGCCAACTGATTACAGTTGTAGAGAACTATTCCCAACCGATGCTCGACGAAATCAATGCTTTAATATCTTTACAAATCCTGAAGCTAGAGAATTCTTAGTAAATTTAATGACTGAATTTATTGAATTCTTTGGTGATGCGGGATGTAAACATTTTAATATTGGCGGTGATGAGTTCTTAGCTAAATTCTCTAGTTTTAGTAATGAACAATACGGACAAATTATGACATATTTTAATGATATTTCTAAGATAGTTAAAGATAACGGAATGACTCCAAGAGCATGGAATGATGGTTTATTATTTGGTGATTATGAGGGTTATACATTGGATAGTGACATTGAAGTTTGTTACTGGGCAGCTCCTGAAAACTGTGCATCGGTAGCGGATTTTGTTGCTAATGGTAACAAAGTAATCAACTATTCTGATGTTTATATGTACTATGTACTTTCTTGGTGGTGGCAAACTAATGCAGTACCAGAAGGTGATCGTATTTATAATGAATGGCATCCTGGTAAATTCTCTAACTTATCCGGAACAGCACAAACTTTTGAAGAACCTTATCCAGAATATGTAATGGGTGGTTCTTACGCAGTTTGGTGTGATGATCCAAATTATGAAAGCGAACAAAGCGTAGAAGATAAAATCTATCATCGCACACGTGCAACAGCTTATAAGATGTGGAACGCGAACGATAATCAACCAGACTATGATGTTTTTAAAGCTGCTGTTGATAAATTGGGAAGAACTCCAGGCTTCAATGAGGCTTTACCTGCTCCGGGTGAAGTGTTCCAGGGTGAAGATACAGCAACAGTTACTATCAAATATATTGATAATTTTGGTAAGACTATTGCTGCAGATGATGTATTCTATGGTCTAAATGATAGTGATTATCATTTTGAAGCAAAAGAATTATTTGGATATAGTTTTATTGAATCAGATTTACCATTAGATGGTAAATATAACGGTAATATGACAATTACTTTAAAATATCAATTACATTGTGATAAAACTGATTTAAAAAAAGAAATATTTGAACCATTAGCAGTAAGTGAATATATTAATGAAACTGTAGCTGATTATAATAAAGCATTAACAATGGCAAAAGAAATATATTTTGACGAAACAAGTGGACAATTAGCTGTTAATAACGCATTAAGAGCATTACAAGATGCTAAAAATAAAGCTGTAAAATTGGAATATTATTCATTATATGTTGAAGTTACATATCCATTAAATGAAAGTGACTATTCAAGTGGATATCAAGCTTATAAAAATGCTGTAACTACAGGAAAAACATTACTTAATAGTGAAGGATTAACTGTTGAAAAAGCTAAAGAAGCTTATAATGCAATTCAAACAGCTAAGCAATCATTAGTTAAACCTAATGCTAAAGTTCCAACTATTTCAGCAACTGATACTTATTATCAATCTAATAACTACAATAATATGATTGATGGTAATATTAATACTAAATGTTGGTTTAATAGCAACCAAGAAATTGGTAAAGAAGTTAAATTCACATTTACTCGTCCAATAAATATTAGTTCTATCCAAATCATTCAACCAAGCAATGCTGGTAAAGATATAATTGATGGTGCTGATGTGCAAATCTCCACTGATGGAAAAAATTGGACAACAGTAGGAACGTTAGATAATTCAGCATTTGAAAAAACTATTACTTTTGATAAGACATTGACTAAATATGTTAGAATTGTTCTTACTGAAGGTAAAGGGAACTGGTATCAAATTGCAGAAGTTAAGTTTGAATTAGAAGAAATACCTGAAGATTCAACTTTAAAAGATATGATTTTAGAAGCTGAAACATTAAATATTACTGGTAAATCTAGTGGCTCAGTAAATGAAATGATTGATGCATTAATTGTTGCTCAAAAATCTTATGTTGAAGGAAAAGTTGATGTAACTGAAGAAACTAATAATTTACGTAATGCAATCAATGCATTAAGAGATACAGTTACCTCAAACAAAGAAAAACTAACAAATAAGATTAATGATGCAAAAGAAATAGAAAATAATAACTATTCTATTGAATCATGGTCAAGATTTGAAAAAGCTTTATTAGAAGCAATCATTGTTAATGAAGATAGTAATGCTACTCAAGAACAAGTTGATAAGGCTTATGATGATTTAGATAAGGCTATTAAAGTATTAATTGATGCTCCTGTAATAGTAGATAAAAAAGAATTATCAAATGTTATTGAAACAACTAATGATTTTGTTGAAAAAGATTATACGGTAGATTCATGGAAAGCATTTAAAGAAGCATTAGATCATGCAAAAGATGTTTTACAAAATGAAAATACAACTCAAGATGAAGTTGATCAAGCTTTAGCATCTCTACAAGATGCCATTAAGAATTTAAAAACAGTTTCTCAAACTGGAAATAATGATCAACCAAATCAAAAACCAAATGATCAAATACAAACAAGTATTAAAAAAGAAGATGACAATAAAACATCATCAACAAAAAATAACTCTCATATAAAAACTGGTGATGATATGTCAGTTGTACCATATATTTTACTTATGGCAACAGCTGGGGGTTATATTGCACTTCAAAGAAGAAATAAAGAAGATTAAATAATAAAAGCTATATAACACATATAAATGTATGGCTATATAGTGATTTATGATTTAATAAAATGTGTTATAGACTTTTATAGTCAATTTGGAGTTAAAGATAAAAGACATCGGATTTATGGCTTTTAAGGTAATGATCGATGTCTTTTTTTTGAAAATAAGATTTTGCTTTTGTTGTATTGTTTATACTTTCTACAGGTGTTTTGTTTTTTAATAAGTTGTTTATAAACAAAAAAACAGTACTATGTACTGTCTTCATCTATTATCCAGCTTTTCTTAATGTTCTTAACTCTTTAGCAGAAATTCTAACTTTTGTAGGTTTACCATCTACTAAAATAGTAGCTTTTTGTAAGTTAACATTCCATTTTCTTCTACTTGAGTTTAACGCATGAGAACGAGTGTTTCCTGATAATGGACCTCTACCACTGATTTGGCATTTTCTTGACATGTTCTTTCCCTCCTTTAGTAGTTGTTCTACGTACTGTGTTATATTAACATTATTTATAGTATAATGCAAACATTTTTTTACAAAAAAGCTGTTTTTATCAATATTTGTGATTATAAATACTTTATATAATGATAAAAATGAGTTAATTTGTATTTTTTTTTAATAATATGTGATATGATGGCTTGCGGTTGGAAAGATACTAAAAGAGTGATTATAATTTGTAAATATTATATTTTTAAGGTATAATTATGTTTGAACATGAAATCATTTTAAGGAGGATAACTTGATGATTGAAAAAAATACAAATTTAGGATCAGTAAATATTTCTTTAGATGTAGTTTCTACTGTAGCTGGTGGAGCTGCTACTGAATGTTATGGTGTAGTAGGTATGGCTAGCCAAAAGAAATTAAAAGATGGATTTTATGAATTATTAAAGAAAGAAAATTATTCTAAAGGAATTATTGCGAGTGATGGAGAAACTGGTTTAATTTTAGATTTATATATCATTTTAGGGTATGGAATTAAAATTAATGAAATTTTAGTTGAAGTTCAAAAGAAAGTGAAATACGTTGTTGAATCAACATTAGATGTCAAAGTTGAGGCAGTTAATGTTTATGTTCAAGGACTTCGTAATATCGATTAGTGGAGGAAAAATATGCAAATACTTACAGGAAAGCTATTTAAAGAGATGGTTTTATGTGGTGCGAATACTCTTCATAATAATCATCCTGAAATAGATGCTTTAAATGTATTCCCTGTACCTGATGGGGATACTGGAACAAACATGTCTATGACTTTTAATGCTGGAGCAGCAGAAATCAAAGATATGGATAGTGACAATATTTATGATATTGCTAAAAAATTATCTAAAGGTTTATTAATGGGAGCACGTGGTAACTCAGGTGTTATCTTATCACAAATCTTTAGAGGATTTGCAATGGGCTTAGAAGGTCATGAAAGTGTTGATGCTGTTGCTTTTGCCAATGCTTGGAAAAGTGGGGCAGAAGTTGCTTATAAAGCTGTTATGAGACCTGTTGAAGGAACAATTTTAACTGTTATTAGAGAATCAAGTGAAAAGATCGTTGAATATACTCAACCAGGTATGGAAATTGAAGATGTTTTCTCTTATTTTGTTAAAGAAGCAGAAAATTCATTAGAAAGAACACCTGAATTACTTCCAGTATTAAAAGAAGTTGGTGTTGTTGATAGTGGTGGAGCAGGTTTATTGTTGGTTTTAACTGGATTTATGGCTGCTTTATCAGGTGATCGTGTTGATTTTGTTGATATTAAATCAGAAGGTCAAGTCAATGCTGGAACTGAATTAGAATCTGGTGAAGAAGGATATGGATACTGTACAGAATTTATTGTTCGTCTTGAACCTTCATTAATTGATAAATTCTCAGAAAACCAATTAAAGAAAGAATTAGAAAGAATTCCAGGAAACAGTATCGTCGTTGTACAAGATGAAGATATCGTTAAAGTACACGTACATACATTAAAACCAGGTGAAGCTTTAAACTTAGCACAAAGATTTGGTGAATTTGTGAAGTTAAAAATTGAAAATATGCAAGAACAAGCAAATAACTTACAAAATGCTGCAGCAAATCAAGGAAGTATTGTAGGTGTTGATGATAGCAAACCTCAAAAACGTGAAGCTAAAGAAACAGCTATTATTTCTGTTTGTGCTGGACAAGGTGTAGAAGATGCATTCTTAGGATTACATTGTGATTATGTTGTAAGTGGTGGACAAACAATGAATCCATCTACTGAAGATATGGTTGCAGCTGTTAAAGAAGTAAATGCTAAAAATGTTATTATCTTACCAAATAACTCTAATATTGTAATGACTGCTCAACAAACAGCTACAATCTTAGAAGGAGAAGTCAATGTTATTGTTATTCCAACAAAAACAATTCCTCAAGGATTATCAGCATGTGTTATGTATAATCCAGAAGTTTCATTGGAAGATAATATTGCTGAAATGGAAGATGCAGTATCTCATGTTAAAACTGGACAAGTAACATTTGCAATCAAAGATACAAATATTGATGGTGTTGAAATTAAAGCGAATGATTATATGGCTTTAGTTGAAAAAGATATTGTTGCTTGTAAACCAAATAAATTAGATGCGGTTAAAGTATGTTTAGATAAATTAGTAGATGAAGATTCTGAATTGATTACTTTACTTGTAGGTGAAGATGTTGTTGATGAAGAAGTTGAAGAAATTGAAAGCTACATTGAAGATAACTTTGATGCAGAAGTAGATATTATCGAAGGAAAACAACCTGTTTATTCATTTATTATTGGTGTCGAATAAAATTATTATAAAGTTAAAAAGGTCCTTAGAGAAATCTAAGGGCTTTTTTACTGATTTATATTGTTTTTAAATTCTAGAGGGGATCGACCATATCTTTTTTTAAATACTTTAGAAAAATAATTAGGATCTTCAAAACCACAAAAAAAGGCAATTTCTTTAACATTTAACTCATCATTTATAAGAAGTTCTGTGGCTTTTTTTAAACGATAATCCAAAAGATATTGATGGATTGTTGTATTGTATTTTGATTTAAAATGATTAAGTAGAGTTCCACGACTACAGAAAAAATAAGAACATAATTCTTCAATTGTAATTTGTTTATTGTAGTTTGCAATGATATAGTGTTTAACTTCTTGGGCAAGATGATCATGTTTTGCTTGGATACGGTTTGTAAGTGAAATGTATTTTGCACATACATCACAAATACTCGCAAAAGCATAAACTTGTTCCTCGTTTAAAATTGTAATTTCTGTGATATATTTTTTTAATATTTCTTTATCTTGAAAATATTCTTTAGATTTTTCAATGATTTCAGAATAATTTCTATATGTTCCTATAACGGCTTGTCCCATCATTAAATAACCAGTTAAACTTCCATAAGAATAAAGAGGCATAATTGCTTCATTTAAACCAAAGTGGCATTTATAAATATAAAGTTCACCCGTTTTTTTGACATGTTCCATAGCTTTATAATCACAATCAATACAATGTTGAAAAGCATTGTTGTTTTTTTCTAATTCATTACAAAATTTTGATTTCTTATGAGGATAAGAAGCTAATAAATTTTGGTTCAAATCAAATATAGACATATTCAAACCTGATATTTTATATAAATCTTTTAATAATTTTTCTAATTCATTCATAATATTCTCCATACTTTATATAATATAAGCTTATAATTATTATACTTCTTTCTTTTTATATCATAAATAGGTAGAAATATAATGAATAAAAAACATATTTATACTTTTTTACTCTATATTATACTTTGTTCCATTTCTATTTTTAAGGGTTAATTTATAATATAGTCAGGAGGAAAGAAAAATGGAAATGAAAAATGAATGGGTCAAAGATCCAAAGATTTTTAATGTCAATCGTTTAAGAGCAACAGCATCGATTCATAGATATGCAAGTATTAAAGAATTAAAAGAAAAACAAAGCAGTTTCAATTATTCATTAAATGGGAGCTGGAAGTTTCATTATGCAACAGGATTTAATCAATTAATACCGGAGTTTTCTAATAAAGATTATTGTGTAGATCACTGGGATGAAATCAAAGTACCTGGTCATATTCAATTACAAGGATATGGAAAACCAATGTATGTCAATCAAATCTATCCTTGGTCAGGAACACAACAAATCATTCCTGGAGAACTCCCTGATAAAAATCCAATTGGAAGTTATGTCACTTATTTTGACAGCTCAGTAATCAAAGATAATGTCGATACTTATATTACTTTCCATGGTGTTGAATCAGCCATGGCTCTATGGGTCAATGGAACATTTGTTGGTTACAGTGAAGACACATTTACACCTTCAAGTTTTAATATTACAGATTTGATTGTTAATGGAGAAAACAAAATTGCTGTTAACGTTTATCGTTTCAGCAGTGGAAGCTGGTTAGAAGATCAAGATTTCTGGCGTTTTTCAGGTATTTTCAGAGATGTTGAACTTCAAATGGTATCACACGTTCATTTAAAAGATATCAAGATTTTGACACATTTAAATGAAAATTATGATCATGCAACTGTTGAAGTAACGCCAATGATTGTAAGAAAAGAGGCTAAATTTAAGGCAGTCTATACTTTAAAGTATAAAGATGAAATTATTGGACAAAAAGAAAGCAAAGATTGTTGCAGTCCAATCAATTTTGAATTCGATGATCCTCATTTATGGTCAGCAGAAAAACCAAACCTTTACCAATTATATGTAGAAATCATGGATGAAAAGGGTTTAGTTGAATGTAGTCAATACAATGTGGGTGTCAGAGAATTTAAACTTATTGATGGTATCATGTGTATCAATGGCAAAAGAATTGTTTTTCATGGTGTCAACCGACATGAATTTTCTGCTAAGACGGGAAGAACGGTTTCTTATGAAGATACTAAAAAAGATATCTTGAATATGAAAGCTAATAATATCAATGCCTTACGTACATGTCATTATCCAAATCAAACATTTGTTTATGATTTATGCGATGAATATGGTCTTTATGTCATTGATGAAGTCAATCTTGAAACACATGGAACTTGGAGTGAACTTTTTGATAAAACACATATCATACCAGATGATAAATCTGAATGGCTAGATATTATTTTAGATCGTGCCAATTCCATGTATGAAAGAGATAAAAACCATCCTTCGATTATTATTTGGTCATTAGGAAATGAATCTTATGGTGGTAAAAATCTTTATGAAATGTCTAAGTTTATGAAACAAAAAGATACTTCTCGTTTGATTCATTATGAAGGACTTTCACATGATCGTCGCTACAATGAAACAAGTGACATTGAAAGTCAAATGTATACTTTTGCAGTTGATGTTGAAAAATACTTAAAGGAACATCAAGATAAACCATTTATTTTATGTGAATACGCCCATTCTATGGGAAACAGTAATGGAGCATTATTCAAATATATTGATTTAGAAAAGAAATATTCCTTGTATCAAGGTGGATTCATCTGGGATTACATCGATCAAGCATTATACCATGGTGGAAAATTATGTTATGGTGGGGACTTTGGCGAAAGACCAAGTGACTATGATTTCTGTGGAAATGGAATTGTTTTTGCAGATCGTACAAATACACCAAAGATGCAAGAAGTCAAATACTGTTATCAATATGTAGATTTTAGAATAGATGAAAATGATATTCATATCAACAATAATTATCTGTTTACAAATTTAAATGAATATCAATTACAAATGGATCTGTTATGCAATGGTAATGTTGTTCAAACCAAAACAATGACAGTAGATTGTAAACCATTATCATCAGTTGTTGTTGAAAATCCATTTAAAATAAATGATCAAGACCAAGAATATACTGTAACAGTCTATTTGAAAAAGAATCATGAAATATACGCTCAACAACAATATATCTATGAAGTAAAAAATAAAACACATAACATTCATACAACAAAACACGTAGATATCGTTGAAGACTACTTGAATGTAGGCGTTGTAGGAAAAGATTTCAATGCGATTTTCTCAAAACAAAAAGGTTTGGTTTCTTATAGATATCATCAACAAGAATATATTAGAGTACCTGTCAGACCAAATTTCTTTAGAGCCGCTACAAATAATGATGTTGAAAATAAATATGGTTATCGCTATGGTAAATGGTTAACTGCCAGTCTATATGCAAAATGTGAGTTTGTTGGTATTTCAAAAGGAGACTGTTCCTGCAAGATTGAATATGCTTATGATTTGCCAAATTTACAAGATGAAAAGGTTCATTTAGTTTATGAAGTCTATGGTGATGGTAAAATCATTGTAGATATGTCTTATCAACCGGTTGTTTCTGAAATTGAAATGCCTGTATTTGGACTTATCTTCCAATTATATAAAGATATGGAAGAAGTAAATTATTATGGATTTGGTCCAGAAGAAAACTATATTGATCGAAACAAAGGGGCACTTCTTGGAAAATATACTTATCAAGTAACAGACAATTTAACACCTTATTTATATCCACAAGAATGTGGTAACAGAACGCATGTCAGAGAATTATCAGTTGCAGGTGAAAATACAAAATTAACAGTCAAAGGTGAAGACTTTGAATTTACAGCTTTACACTATACACCTTATGAATTAGAAAATGCGCGTCACAAAGATGAACTTCCAAATGTTTATCAAACGGTTTTATGTATCAATGAAAAACAAATGGGTGTTGCTGGTGATGATACATGGGGTGCTAAGACACATGATGAATTCTTATTAGATAAAGAAAAACATCATTTACGTTTTAGTTTTAAAGGTAAGTTATAATGAGATTTATATTTGTAAGACACGGAAAGACACATTTTAATGAAATCAATCTGACACAGGGTTGGTGTGATTCTCCTTTGTCAAAAGTGGGAATCAGACAAGTTGAAAGTATTTCAAAGCAACTAGAACAATACCAAATAGATAAGGCATACACATCTCCATTGGGTAGGGCAGTACAAACGTCAAATATTATTCTAAGTAAAAAAGAAGTCGAACCGATTTATGAAGAACGTTTTAAAGAAGTTAATTTTGGAATACTTGAAGGAATATCCACAGAACTTGTAAGAAAACTCAATATTGAATCACCAAACTGGTTAGAAGATTTGGATATGGATTACAGACCTTATGAAGGAGAAGACATTCATGATGTTATTTCAAAACATCATGATGCACTTCAAGAAATCATAGAGGATTGTAATGAAAAGGATACCGTTTTAATCGTAGGGCACGGCTGTTTGTTATATGGATTTATCAAATCATTATTACCTCAACAATCTTTTAAATTTCCTAATAATGCTTCAGCAATGATTGTTGATTATTCAAATGGAAATTTCAAACTCGAACAAATTTTAGACCCTATTATATAAAAATAAACAGGTTTGCGATGGTAAACCTGTTTATTATTTATAAAGTTTCAGAATATCTGATACTGATTAGATCAGAAATAAGCTGTAACGGATAGGGATGACTTGCGTAGCCACCTTTACTGTTATAACGGATGTAGAAATCGATAAATGGATATTCTATTGACTGGTCAGAAGTAATCATGCATATCTTTGGTTTCTTTTTGTTACTTTTGAATGGCTTGGCTCTTGGAAAAATACGATCAAAATAGGTTCCTGATTCTGAAAAAATAATAATGAGATTATTTTCATCAGCGTCAGTAATATAGTCTGCCTGATCTTTGATATTAAAACAAGAAAAGATAAGTTTACCACTTGTTTGCAGATCGAACTGTAAATTGCAGGCAACACTTTCAGATTGCATATAGCCAAAAGCGGCTATTTTCTGATAAGAACTGATTTCTTGAACAAGTGTATTGATTTGTTTTTCAATATCATTTTCTAAGAAGTAATTTAAATTGGAAATAACATTTTTTACATATGATTGAAACATTGATGAGGATTCATGTTTTTCATAGTCAAACTTTCTTTTTAAGCGAGCAGACTCAACAGAAAACTTTGCGATTTGATTTTTCAATGCATTGAAATCTTTAAGTCCAATATCACGACAAAAGCGCGAAATACTAGAATTTGACACATAGCAAGCCTGAGCTAGATCTGTGAGAGAATATTCTTCTAAATCGCGCATATTTTCTATCATATATTTAGCTATTTTATAGTTATTTGAACCTTTTGGTTCATCATTAAGTGTTGATAAAAGTATAATTATTAGGTTAAACATGAAGAATCTCCTTTATGTATATTTTGCATAATTATACCATAGTTAATTATTGTTTAACAACAATAGTTTTAGCTACTTTATCATGAAAAGATTGTGTATTTGCTTGGAAATAAGCATAGATAATTGAACCGATAGTTAAAGCATAGGCAATATATTTTAAAGGATCAACAATCATTGTAAGTTTAAATAATGGAAGTAGCTTTCTTATATAGGTTGGGATGATAATCATCCCACCTTCAAGTAAGGATGCTCCAAGAAGTTCTCTTAACATCATATCTTTTAAATTGATTGATTCATTATTTTCTTTAATGATTTTGATCTTACATATTTTTTTACCAAGTGTTTGTCCTTTAAAAAGATATGTTGGAATAAATACATAGTAAATAATACCAATCAAAACACCATAAAGACCTAAAGCAAGACCTATAGAAAAATCATAGTGTGTTAAATCAAACATATAAGGTTTTAAGTAGTCATTTCCTCTTAAATAGAAGGTAATAGGGATAACAGCCAGCATGTTAGTAAGATACCAATCGATGATCATAGCTACAAATCTTCTAACACGTGTTTCGATAATATCCATATTATTTCTGTTTTTATTGCTTTTTTTATTTTTTGTTTTATTTTTTCTCATAAGTAGTCCTCCAGGATAGAAAAATTATAACAAATGAACGCTTTATTTACTTTTTCTTTTCCAAAAGGTAGAAATTATTTCCAAACATTGGAAATAAAAAAAGAAAGCCGAAGCTTTCTATAAAGATTTTATAATCTTTTATAATCATCCATATTTAATAAAGATGCAGCATCTTTATCACAGATAACAGTGAAGTTAGGATGTAATTTTAAAACAGTTGCTGGTAGTTCATCTGAAATAGGTGAATCTAACACTTGTTTTAAAATTTGAGCTTTTTCTTTACCAGTAACAATCATTACAAGATGTTTCACTCTCATTAGACTTTTTGGTCCCATTGATAAAGTGATTGGTAGATGATCTCTTGCTGGATATGTTGGATTAGCTGCATTTTTTGTTTTACGATCCATTGGATAAGTATAACTATCCATAGGTGTACATCTTGGACAGTTGCTGCAGAAATGTCCATCCCAACCTAGTCCAATCAACATAACATCAATACCACCAGCATCTCTGATTTCTTGATCATAAGTTTCCCAATTTTCCATAGTTGTTGTATGGATTCTTTCATCAGGGATATTTGCATCTTTAAAGAATAGTTCTTGCATTTCTTCCCAGTTTGGGCCATATGGTTTATCTTGATAAGGTGCTTCATCAAAAAGATAGTATTGAATGTCTTTGAATTTTTCTTGGTCTTTAACATAAGGAACCATCATCTTATAAAGATTGATTGGAGAACGCCCAGCAGTTAAAGAGATATTAACTCTTTTATCTTGCATCATTGCTCCAAGTAAAATGTGCATTGCACTTTCGCTCATTTTTTGTTCATTTTCTTCAATGATTAATTTCATAAATATATCCTCCTATTTTATAAGAAGATATAACTCACACACAATTTCATTATAAAAAATAAAAAGGGAGTGTCAACATAAAAAAATAAATGCCAATAAAAAAAATAAAACAATTTATTTCCACGATTTGGAAAAGATTTCAAGCAATTGGAAAGATATTTTTTGTTGTGGAAATCAAAAGAATTTTAAGCGGTTACAGTTATATAATTTCACTGTAGCAAGAGAAGGGAGGGAACTTTCATGAATTTCATGGAAAAATTTAATGAACTTGCAAATCGTACACTTGTACCAATTGCTAACAAATTAGGGAATCAAAGACATTTGGCTGCTATTCGTGATGGAATGGTAGTAGCAATTCCGTTATCTATTTTAGGAGGGGTATGTTTAATTATTTCCACACCACCTTTTAAACCAGAAACGTTGCCAAATTGGGGATTTGTCTCTGATATGTTAAATGGTTGGTATAATTGGGCGCAAGCTAACAAAGCAATGTTGCAATTACCTTATAATATGACAATGGCATTAATGGGGTTATTTATTGCATTTGCAATTGCTTATCATTTAGCAGATGAATACGAAATGCCAAAATTAAATTCAGCAATCGTATCAACTGCCGTATTTTTAATTGTATCTGCACCAACAACTTCAGCAGTAGCATCAAATCTTATTGTTGATGGAAAAAGTGCCACAGACTTATTAGCTTTAGCTGGTAATTACATACCAACGACCTATTTGGATGCCAAAGGTATCTTTACAGCAATCTTGGTTGCTATAGGTTGTGTGGAAATTATGCATTTTATGTTTAAAAAAGACATTCGTATTAAAATGCCTGAAGGTGTTCCACCAGCAATCAGTTCATCTTTTGATGCAATCTTACCATTATTTATTTGTGTAATCATTTTTTATGGTCTTTCTTTAGTTGTACAAAACTTTAGCGGACAACTTTTACCAAGTATGATCATGACAGTTTTAGCACCTGCAATTTCAGGACTTGATTCATTAGTTGGTATTTGTTTAATTACCATGATTGCTCAAGTATTCTGGTTCTTTGGATTACATGGAGCAAGTATTACTCAACCAATCCGTTTACCATTTATGCAAATGTATTTGATTGCTAATCTTTCAGCATTCTCTGCTGGACAACCAATCGTACATTACTTTACTCAACCATTCTGGTCATATGTTATTACACTTGGTGGTGGTGGAGCTACAATGGGACTTTGTATCTTGTTGTTGAAATCTAAATCAGCAGAATTAAAGACATTAGGAAAATTATCAATTGGACCTGCAATCTTTAATATCAATGAACCGATTATCTTTGGTTTACCAATGGTTTTAAATCCATTAATGATGATTCCATTTATCTTTGTACCAGTAATCAATTCAATTATTGCTTATGGTTTAATGGCCTTCCATATTGTAGGAAAAGGAATTATTGAAACACCATGGACAACACCAGCACCACTTGGAGCTGCTCTTGGATGTATGGATTTTAAAGCTGCTATTATGGTTATTGGTTTAATTATCTTAGATATGGTTTTATATTATCCATTCTTTAAATTATTAGAAAAACAAAAATTAGAAGAAGAAAATTCAGTACAAACAAATTAAAAAAAGAAGATTAACTCACACATCAATCTTTTAAAAATTGAATAACTTAAGTATGCTCTAATGAGACCCCAAAATCATTAGAGCTTTTTTTTATAAAACTTAAAGTTCGACAGTTGTTTCTCTCAGTTTATGAAGAAGGGAGGGATAATATGTCAACTAAAGTTAGGGTAAACCTGAGAGAAATGTATCCTAAATATTATAATCAAGATTGCTTTGTTGAAGTTGATCAGGATGTTTATGAGACAATGAATAAATATGATCATATTGATGCAGCATATAAAAGAAAAGTAGATTATCATAAGGGATATTTTTCGTTAGATCGAAGTCCATTTTTAGAATTAGAAAAAGAAGGCTTTGATGTTAACGAAAACTTATTGTTGAAAGAATTGATACATCAAGAATTAATAAGTTTTATTGAGTTAACAATTAAAGATTTACCAGTCAAAGAAAAAGAACGTATTTTAAAAAAATATGTTCAATGTAAGACTCTAGAATCAATTGCTATTGAAGAAAACTGTAGTATGCCTGCGGTTTACTATTCTATTAAAATAATACTGGAAAAAATTAAAGAAGTTCTAATTAAAAACGGTTATGACATTAATGATTAATTTAAATATCGTAACTTAAAAATGTTTTATAAATCTCATTATTTTAAGGAGATTTAAGACTGTTGACAAATATGAAGTTAACAGTCTTTTTTAAATTATTTTATTAATAAAAACAAGCTCTTAACGCTTCACATCATTTGTGCACATTGCACAAATACTAATGATTAATTTAGGATGCTTGTCTCTACTCAATTTGTTATATTTCATTATAATGAAATTGTAATAAAAATTAACATGTAAAAGAATGAGATAACCCATATATATTTATATCTCATATATTTACATTTTAAGTAATAGTTTCCCAAGATATTAATTTTTTTATTACACGAATTCCCTATAAAAATAAAGAAGATCATTCCCCTTAAATGATCTTTTTTATTTGTTTATAATTGTTATTAAAAATAGTTATAACATTAATGATTAATTCAAAGATCATAACTTAAAAATGCTTTATTGAATCTCCTTATATTTAAGGAGATTTTTTTAACATATTTATGCGAGTTGAACACTAAATAGTATTGGAATTATATGAAAGGAGTATGCAATGATAAAAAAATCAGTAGAGGTGAAATATATGTAGCCGACTTAAATCCGTATCAAGGTTTTGAACAAGGTGGGATAAGACCTGTAGTTATTTTACAAAATGATGCAGGAAATTATTTTAGTAGCACTACTATAGTTGCATCACTGACATCTCACGTAGCAAAAAAAGGAAATTTACCAACACATGTCTTTATTAACAGCCGAGAAGATCTTGAACATGATTCTATAATAATGTGCGAGCAAATAAGAACGATTGATAAATCAAGATTAATTAGATGTTTAGATCGGTTAGACGAGTATGAGATGGAGGAAGTTGAAGAGGCTTTGAGCGTAAGTTTAGGATGCTTTGATGACTCATTAAGTATAAATGTGTTGACAATCCAATTTATTTTGAGAATATAAGATTCTTTTTCTTGCGCGTTGAAAATAGGACATGCCATTGGCATTGGATAAGATTTTTTTTTAATAATTATTTTTACCTTTACATGGTCCATTGGATATACGTCCGTCATTTATCCATGTAAAAAAGTTGGGTATCTCTTCTTTCCAATGTTCAAATGTCTTTATAACATTATTATTTGTTAGTGTTAAATGATTATAATTTAAGAATAATTCAATTTAAAAAGGAGCTGTTACGAAATTAAATAATTAATTTCATACAGTCTTTTCTTTTGTAAAATAAAAATAGGAATTTTAAATATCTATATAATAAAATTATACTACTATAAGAAGCAATTGTTTCTAATTACAATAATTCCTCAAACATAACGTTTGAGGAATTAATTGGTAAGAAATAAATATTACTGATAAGATATCAATATCCTATTTTTTAGTTAGATTTTATAAAAAACGGATGTTACGATTTTAAATTATTTCGTAACATTCCCCACGATAATTTATAGCGTACCGGATAATTTAATATACCTGAAAAATCCATTGCCTATTTTTGTTTATTATAAGTATTAATAAAGGTGTTTAAGGAGATGAGTTGGATGAAAGAAATAGAAGTAAAAGATTTAATCAAATATATTAATCCTTTTAAAACCAGCTATTGCTAGTGATGGAAAAGAAACCAATGGGCTTACAATTGGTTGGGCTGGATTTGGTGTTTTATGGAGAAAGCCAATGGCTACAGTTTATGTACATAAAACACGTTATTCAAAACATATTTTCGATCATGCTAAATATTATTCGATTTGTTTTATGGATCAAGAACATAAAAATCAATTAGGTTATTTTGGACGTGTTTCTGGTAGAGATGAAAATAAAATGGAAAAGTGTGGAATGACTGTTAATAATCAAGATGTTGCTCCTTATTTTGAAGAGAGTTCAGTCGTTATTTTATGTAAGGTTATGGGTAAAAGTGATTTTGATCAAAAGAGTGTTGATGAAAATGTTTATGAATGGTACCAAGAAGAAGGGGTTCATAGTCAATATTATGGAGAAATTGTAAAAGTATTGGTTAAAGACCATAAGTAAAACTTATAGTCTTTATTAATAAATAAGGACTATAATTATCTTGTGAAAATGTTATCATATTACTGTAAAATAGGAGGAAGAATCATGGGTAAATTATTATTAACTGGTGTTGATGGTAACTTAGGTCAATTAACTGCTGATGTTTTATTAACACTAGAACCAGTAGAAAACTTAATTTTTTGTGGATATAGTGAAGAATCACTAAAGAAATATGCTGAAAAAGGAATTGAAACACATATCACAAACTTTAATAATCCTGATGGATTAGCTGAAGCTTTTAAAGGAGCAGATGCTCTAGCATTGATTTCTATGCCATTTGTTGGTGCTAAAAGACAAAATGCGCATAAAAATGCAGTAGATGCTGCTAAAGCTGCAGGTGTTAAACAAATTATTTATACATCTTTAGTCAATGCGGATGATGAAACAAATCCATCAGTAGAAAAGAAAGATCATATTTATACTGAAAAATATATTCAAGAAGTTGGTTTAGATTATCAATTTATGAGAAATTCTCAATATGCTGAAGCAATGGTCACAAACTACTTTACTTATGCACATATGAATGCACCACTTACAAATTCACAAGGTGATGGTTTAATGGCTTACATTTCACGTAAAGACTGTGCGAAAGCATTAGCTTATGCTTTGCATAGATCAAATGAATTCCATCAAAAAGTATGGAACATTAATGGTTTAGAATTAATGACAATTTCAACATTCTGTGCTATTGGAGATGTCAGTACAGGAAATCATGTTCCATTTGTGAATGTGACTGATGAAGAAAACTATCAAATTTGGGATACTATGGGTGTTCCTAGAACAACAGATGGTGTATTCCAAAAAGATTCAGAAGCACCATTTTCATCAGATGGAATGGTTACATTTGCTCAAGCAATCAGAGAAGGTAAAATGGATATTCATACAAAAGACTTTACAATACTTACAGGAGATACACCTATTTCAGTAAGATATATGTTTGATCATCAAGAAGAATTCCAAATTGGTGAAAGACATTCTCAAGATAAATAAGATATCTAATAAAAGTGAATCGATGAAGGATTCACTTTTATTATGTTCAAAAAATAAATTTCTATATATAAATAATGGATGTTTTATTTTAATGTCATAATTTAGAAAAACGGGGCAATATAGCATAAATGAAAGTGTTCCTTCATTTATAGAAAGGGTTAGATTGTTGTTAGAAAATGACTTGAAAGTTCAAATAGGAAACTTTTATTAATTAATGAAAGACAAGCAGGAAAAATATTATGAGAGATGAAAGAAAGAAGTGGATACGCTAAATTATAGAGGATATCAATTTTATAAAGAAAACCCATCTTTGATGATATGGAAAGTCATAGAAAAATATTTCAAGATTGTCATTTGTAATTAAATAAATATATTGAAAATCCATTTTATCTACTTTTAATAGACATTTTTTGTGTTTTATGTCATAATACCAAAGCTACTTAAAAGAAAGGAATGACGATATGATATCAACACAAAATGTCTCATTAAGATATGGAGATAGAGCATTATTTGAAAATGTTTCTGTTAAATTTACAGAAGGTAACTGTTATGGAATTATTGGTGCCAATGGTGCTGGTAAATCTACATTTTTAAAAATCTTAGCAGGAGAAATTGAACCTAATAAAGGGGAAGTTATTATTGAACCTCATAAAAGATTATCTGTTTTAAAACAAGATCACTTTGCTTATGATGAAAATAAAGTTGTTGAAACTGTTATTATGGGTAATAAAAGACTTTATGAAATCATGCAAGAAAAAGAAAGATTATACGCAAAAGAAGATTTTAATGATGAAGATGGTATTTTACTTGGTGAATTAGAAGGTGAATTTGCGGATATGGATGGTTGGAACGCTGAAGCTGATGCTGAAACAATGCTTAATGGTTTAGGAATTACTTCTGAGTTTCATGATATGTATATGAAAGATTTAGATGGAAATCAAAAAGTAAAAGTTTTATTAGCGCAAGCCTTATTTGGTGATCCGGATATTTTATTATTAGACGAACCAACAAACCACTTGGATTTAAAAAGTATTAATTGGTTAGAAAACTTCTTGTTAAATTTCAAAAATACTGTTATTGTTGTTTCTCATGACCGCCATTTTTTAAATAAAGTTTGTACACATATTGCTGATATTGACTATAGCCGTATTCAATTATACGTTGGAAACTATGATTTCTGGTATGAATATAGTCAAATGCAAATTCAACAAGCGAAAGATCAAAATAAAAAAGCTGAAGCAAAGAAAAAAGAATTGGAAGAATTTATTGCAAGATTCAGTGCCAATGCTTCAAAAGCCAAACAAGCAACTTCTAGAAAGAAATTATTAGATAACTTAGAAATGGTCGATATTAAACCATCTCTTAGAAGATATCCATTTATTGGTTTTAAACCAGGAAGAGAAGTAGGAAATATCGTTTTAAATGTTGAAGGTCTTACTAAAGTAGTTGATGGAGAAAAACTTATTAATAATGTTTCATTCTCTATTCAACCAAATGAAAAAGTTGCTTTTGTAGGAGATGATAAAGCAACAGAAGCGTTCTTTAAAATTATTATGGGTGAAGATGAAGATTATGAAGGAGAATTTAAATGGGGTGTGACAACAAGCCAATCTTATTTTCCTAAAGATAACTCAAAATATTTTAATGACTGTGAATTATCACTTGTTGATTGGTTAAGACAATTTACAGATGGAACGGTTTATGAACAAGATTTAAGAGGATGGTTAGGAAGAGTGTTATTCTCTGGAGAAGAAGCTTTAAAGAAAGCAAATGTTTTATCTGGAGGAGAAAAGGTAAGATGTATGCTGGCTAAAATGATGATGGAAGATGCAAATGTTCTTGTTTTTGATGAACCAACAAACCATTTGGATCTTGAATCAATTCAAGCTTTAAACCAAGGTCTTATTCAATTTAAAGAAAATATTTTATTTACATGTCATGACCATCAATTTGTACAAACAATTGCTAATAGAATTATTGAATTTAATAAAGATGGTATGATTGATCGTTTATCAACATACGATGAATATTTAGAATATAAAGAAGAATTAGAAACAAAATAAAGGATCCAAGAAGGATCCTTTATTCGTTTACGATATATAATGTTTTATAAGGGAAGGAAATTTGAAAAAAATTTTTTTCTAAGAAAGATGTTTAAATATTATTTATCTTTCTTGTTATTATCATAATAAACAATTGTGAACTGAATATTTCTTATTAAACAAAAAAAGCCTTTTTTAAAGACTTTTTTGTTTAAATAATAATTAGGAAGGGAATATGAATTTATTATTTAACGAAAGATGATTGATCTTTCATGGTTATAATATAGATGAAAACTGTAATAGAACAATGGTTCAATCATGTGTTTTTATGTGATGTCATAAAATTAAATGATAAAGAAGATTGAAAAAAATTATCATTTTGGTAAAATTGTTTTAAACAATGTGAGGTGATAAAGTGGAATTACATTTTACAAAAATGGAAGGTATTGGAAATGACTATATTTATGTTGATGGGATCCATCAAGAAGTACCGATGGATGCTGAATTTATTAGTCGTATTTCTAATCGCCATTTTGGTATTGGTGGAGATGGGATGATTGTTATTTTAAAGTCTGATCAATATGATTTTAAAATGCGTATGTTCAATCTAGATGGTAGTGAAGGAATGATGTGTGGAAATGGAATTCGTTGTTTTGCTAAATTTTGTTATGACCATCATTTAACAGATAAAAAGGTTTTAAATATTGAAACAAAGGCAGGTTTACGTATTGTAGAACTTATTTTTGATGGGGATGAAGTTGTTGGCGCAAAAGTAGATATGCAAGAACCAATTTTAAATTGTAAAGACATTCCTGTTATTTTTGATCAAGAAAAAATGATTAATGAAAAAGTAATGATTGGAGATCAAGAATATGCTTTAACAGCTGTTTCTATGGGGAATCCCCATGTCATTACGTATGTTGATTCATTAGATTTTGATATTGAAAAAATAGGAAAACAATTTGAAAAACATGCTATGTTTCCAGAATCTGTCAATACTGAATTTGTTGAAGTAATCAATGATCATTATTTAAAAATGCGTGTATGGGAAAGAGGCAGTGGTGAAACAATGGCTTGTGGAACTGGTGCTTGTGCTGTTATGTATGCAAGTTATTTGAATGGTTATTGTAAAGAAAAAGCAACAGTTGAGCTTCTTGGAGGAAAGTTAGAAATTGAACTTCAAGAGGGACATATTTTTATGACAGGTCCAGCAACAACTGTGTTTGAAGGAAAAATAAAAATATAAGGAGGAAATTTATGTTACAAACAGCAGAAGAAATTATTAAGTATATTGGTGATGCAAAGAAACAAACACCAATTAAAATGTATTTAAAAGGTGAAAATTTACCTGATACAGATGCATTCCATTTATTTGGAGATAGTCATTTTAAAATTGCTATTGGAGATTTAGATGCTATTAATGCTTATGTTGAAGAAAATAAAGATTTAATCAAAGATTCATTTATTGAACAAGATCGTCGTAATAGTGCGATTCCAATGTTAGATATGAGAAATATCAACGCTCGTATTGAACCAGGATGCTTCATTCGTGAAAATGTTTCTATTGGAGATAATGCCGTTATCATGATGGGTGCTGTTATCAATATCGGTGCTAAAATTGGTGAAGGATCAATGATCGATATGGGTGCTGTTTTAGGAGGACGTGCTGAAGTTGGAAAACATTGTCACGTTGGAGCTGGAGCAGTGTTAGCTGGTGTTATTGAACCACCTAGTGCTTCACCTGTTATTCTAGAAGATGATGTTTTAATTGGTGCAAATGCGGTTGTTATCGAAGGTGTTCATATTGGTAAAGGTGCAGTTGTAGGTGCAGGAAGTATCGTTACTCAAGATGTACCTGCTGGTGCGGTTGTTGTTGGAAATCCAGCAAGAATCATCAAGGAACAAAAAGATGAAAAAACTGAAGGTAAAACACAATTAATGGATGATTTACGTAAAATCTAGGATACGATTATGGAACAATTATTAGATCAAATAAGGACATGGCGTCGTCATTTACACGCCATTCCTGAAATCGGTTTTCAAGAATATAAAACATCAAAGTATCTTTATGAAGAATTAAAAAAAATGGGGTATCAGCCTTTAAAAATAACAGAGACGGGAATCGCTGTTTATCTTGATTTTCATAAAGAAAAAACACTTGCTTTTAGAAGCGATATCGATGCTTTAGAAATTGAAGAACAAACAGGTGTATCATTTAAAAGTACACATCAAGGAAAAATGCATGCCTGTGGTCATGATGGACATATGACAGCACTTCTTGGACTTGCTTATAAGCTAAAAGATGTTCAAGATCTACCACATAATGTTTTGCTTATTTTTCAACCAGGAGAAGAAGTGGTCAATGGGGCACCATCAATTATTAATACAGGTATTTTTGAAAAATATCATGTTAAAGGAATTTATGGTTTACATATGTTCCCAGATGTTGATGAAGGAAAAATTGCTTGTCGTAAAGGTCCTTTAATGGCTGAAAGTGGTGAATTGGATGTAACGGTTCATGGTAAAAGTGCACATGCAGGTAAGTATCATGAAGGAATTGATTCGATTGTGATTGCGAGTTTTTTGATTAGTAATTATCAAAGTATCATTTCACGAATGATTTCGCCAATGCAACCTTGTGTTTTAAATATAGGTGAAATACATGGGGGAACGGTCAGAAATATTGTGGCTAGTCAAACAAGTTTCCATGGAACACTTAGAACTTATAGTGAAGAAGTCTTTTCACGTATTGTAGAAGCAATGAAAGGGTTTAATCAAGGAATGGAACAAGCATATCATTGTCAAATTGATTTTGCCTGTCAACCTTTTAACCCACCTGTTTTAAATGATGCACATTTATATGAAGAACTTAAAAAGAATGTTGGCGCAAACTTCGAAGAACTTGAAGAGCCTGTGATGTTAGCAGAAGACTTTGCTCATTATCAAAAAGTGATTCCTGGTGTTTTCTTTTATGTGGGGACAAGATGTAAAGAATATACTTCAGGTTTACATACACCAACTTTCAATTTTCATGAAGAAGTTTTAGTACAAGCTGTTGAACTTTATGAAAAACTTGCAAGAAATGTACAATTGGGGGACTAAAAATGAATTATTATGATAGATCATTGGATGCTTTAATGCATGCCTATGGAAGATATAATGTCACATTTGATCATGGAGATGGCATTCATTTATATGATGTAAATCAAAAAGAATATATTGATTTCTTTTCAGGAATTGGTGTTAATTCTTTTGGCTATAATTATCCAGCTTATGTAGAAGCCATGGAAAAACAATTACATAGATTAATGCATATTTCTAACTACTTTAATACGGTTGAAACAATTGAAGCAGCTGAATGTGTTAAAAAAGCTACAAAATTAGATAAAGTATTCTTTACAAATTCAGGAGCTGAATCAACAGAAGGTGCTTTAAAACTTGCACGTAAATATTATTATCAAAAACATGGAAAAGCGGATAGTGAAATTATTTCTTTAAATCATTCTTTCCATGGAAGAACAACAGGATCTGTTAAACTTACAGGAAATGCACATTATCAAGAAGCGTTTGGACCTTTAATTGAAGGTGTAAAATATGCAAATATCAATGATTTAGAAAGCGTAAAAGCATTAATAAGTGAAAAAACAGCAGCAATCATCGTTGAACCTGTTCAAGGTGAAGGTGGCGTTTACGTTTGTACAAAAGAATTCTTAACAGGTTTAAGAATTCTTTGTGATGAAAAAGATATTGCTTTGATTTTAGATGAAGTTCAATGTGGTATGGGTCGTACAGGAACAATTATGACTTATTTCCAATACGATATCTTACCTGATATTTTATGTTTAGCTAAAGGAATTGGGGCAGGTTTTCCAATGGGAGCCTTTGTCGCAAATAAAAAGTTTGCTGCAGCGATGGAACCTGGAGATCATGGTTCTACTTATGGTGGAAATCCAATGGCTGGACAAGCATGTCGAACAGTCTTTAAAATCTTAGAAGAAACAAAAATGCTTGATCATGTTCAAGATATCAGTGAATATTTAATTGAAAAATTAGATGATTTAAAAGATAAATATTCTTGTATTAAAGAAAGACGTGGTTTAGGATTGATGATTGGTTTAGAATTTGATCGACCAGTTAAAGATATTGTTCAAACTTGTTTAGATAATGGACTTATTGTTGTCATGGCAGGAGCGAATGTTATAAGAATGTTACCACCATTTATTACAACTGAAAAAGATGTTGATCAAGCAATTGCTATTTTAGATCAAGCAATTGAAAAAAATATTTAAAAATTTTAAAAAATTAAAAGAAAAATAGGATGTTTTTGACATATATAATGATGAGGTGATAAATATATGTTGAAATATCCTATTTTTTTACAAGATAATGAAAACAGTTGCGGGGCATACTGTATTAAAATGCTCTTAAGCTTTTATAAAAGAGATGATGAAATTAAAAATATTAAAAAGTGTTGTCGTCTTACAAAAGAAGGCGTTACGGTTTATGGATTGATACAAGTTTTAAAGAAATATCATCTAGAAGCAAAAGCGTATCAATGTGAGTTTAAACATTTATTTGAAGAGGTCAATTGCCCAGTAATCATTCATTTAAAACAAGATGATCTCTATCATTATGTTGTTTTGTATAAAATCAAAGATGAATATTTTTTAGTGGGAGATCCAGCCAAAGGACTCATAAAAATGTCTTATGAAATTTTTTCAAAACAGTTTACAGGGGTAATCATAATGGTCAATCATGTAGGAATGCCGCTTACTAAAAGAAATAACTATACTTTTCAAAATTTTCTAAAAGATCATTTTAAACAACATTATCAAACAATTATTAAAATGGTCATCAAAACCATTATTATTTCTCTATTGACAATGCTTTTTTCTTATTATTATCAATTATTGATTGATTCTTTTTCAAAATATCAAATTTATCAAATTATTCTCATTTCTCTTTGTTTTACAATACTCTATGCTTTTAAACTTTTATTAGATTATTTAAGAAGACAACAAATTTTAGAATTAAGTAAAGAACTTAATCAAGAATATGCTTTAAAAACAATGCAAAATCTGATTTATCAAGATTATGATTATATTGATGGTTTAGAAAAAGGAACTTTATTATCTAGATCACAAAACTTATTTGAATTAAGTCAATATTTTATAGAATTTTATCATGTAATCTTTATAGATAGTATTTTAATACTCTTTATATTGTTTTTTATTATATCGATTCAGTTATCTTTGTTTTTTATTGTTTTATTGATGATGGTCCTCATTTTTTTAGTATTTTATTTTTATAGTAAAAAGTTACATATTGAAAATAAAAAAATATTAGAACAAAAAGAACATTTAAATGATGGTTTGTTAGAATTTCAAGAAAACTATTTTCAAACAATCCAGTTTAAAGTTAAAAAAATGATGAAAAATAAATTGGGATATCTCTATGATAACTATTTTATGGATGTTTATCATCATGATGAAATAACAAATAGGCATCAAATTCAATTAGAAGCATTGATTCAAATCATGATCATGGTTGTTTTATTATTTTCTATTTTCATTTATAAAAAACAGCAGATGACTCTTGGAACAGTGATGCTTGTTTATTTATTACTTTCTTATATGATTGATCCTTTAATGAAAATATCAGTCTTTATTGCGATGCATGATGAATTACAAATTATTTTTGAAAGATATAAAGAAATGTTACCTGAAAAAAGAGAGAGGAAAAAGAAAATCAAAAAGATAAAAAGCATTGAATTAAAACATGTAAGTTTTAGTTATGGTTATACACGACCTCTTTTTGATCATTTTCAACTGAAAATAGAAAAATCAGTGTTTATTCAAGGAAAAACAGGAAGTGGTAAATCAACACTTTTAAAACTGATCATGAATCAATTACAACCAACAAAAGGAGAAATTGTTATTAATGGAATCAATCTACAAGAACTTGATTTAAATAGTTATTATAGTCATATTAAATATTTAAATAAAACTCCCGTTTTTTATAAAGAATCATTAAGAACGAATATGATTTTTGATCGTTTGTTTTTAGAGAATAAAATGATAGAATTATTGCATTATTTTATGTTGGATGATTTAGTAAATGGTTTAGATTTAAAGCTTGATGAACAGGGTGGCTTTTTATCATCGGGACAAGGACAGCTCGTGATGATTATTCGTGCACTATTAAGTGAACCCGATGTTTTGATTTTAGATGAAGCATTTAGTAATATAGATCAAGAAAGATTACAATTATTGATCAATTATCTAAGTTTTCAAAAGATCATCGTGATTATTGTTTCTCATCAAATAAATATGATGAACTGCCAGTTTGACTGTGTTATAATTGATTCAGGAAAAATAGTGGGTGAGGAAGATTATGGAAATAGATTTAGCACTTAATAATGAAGTAGAAGATTTTAAAGAAGATTATGAAAGTATTTATTTAGAAATTATTCAAGAAGCATGTAAACAATTAGGTATTCATGATGATTTAGAATTATCAGTTATTTTTGTAGATGATCAGCGTATTCATGAAATCAATAAGGAATATCGTAAAATTGATCGTAGTACAGATGTTATTAGTTTTGCTTTAGAAGATAGTGAACAATATTATATTGAAGGTATGCCAAGAGAAATAGGAGATATTTTTATTTCAATTGATCATGCTAAAATGCAAGCAGAAGAATATGGTCATTCATTTTATCGAGAAATGTGTTTTTTATTTACACATGGTTTATTACATTTGCTTGGATTTGATCATATGAATGAAGAGGATGAAAAAGTGATGTTTTCAAGACAAAAAGAAATATTGAATGCTTTAAATATTGAAAGGAAATAATATGGACCAAAATAAATTAATCGATTTAGCTTGGAAAGCAAGAGAAAATGCGTATGTTCCTTATAGTCATTTTAAAGTAGGAGCTTGTATTGCTTTAAAAGATGGAACATTTGTTCAAGGATGTAATATTGAAAATGCTGCTTATGGGTCAACAATGTGTGCAGAAAGAAATGCTGTCTTTGGCGCTTATTGTAAAGGTTATCGCAAAGAAGATATTATTGGACTAGCAATTGTTGCTGATTGTAGTCCGATTGCTTCTCCATGTGGGGCATGTCGCCAAGTATTATCAGAACTTGTTGATTTAGAGATGCCCATCTTTCTAGCAAATAAAGAAAAAGTAGAAAAACATACAATTGGTGAATTATTACCAATGGTATTTATAGGAGAGAGTTTATGAGTTTTAAATCAGGATTTGTCAGTATTGTAGGACGTCCAAATGTTGGAAAGTCTACCTTATTAAATCAAATATTAAAAACAAAGCTTGCAATCATGTCAGATGTTGCTCAAACAACACGTAATACAATTCAAGGTATTTATACAGATGATGAAGCACAAATCATTTTTATGGATACACCAGGAATCCATAAACCTCAAGATGGTTTAGGAAACTTTATGAATACGACGGCTTTAAATAGTATTTATGGAGTGGATATGGTTTTATTTATTGCACCAGCAAATGAAACGATTGGTAGAGGAGACCGTTTTATTATTGAAAGATTAAAAGAAGCGGATGGACCGGTTTTCCTTTTACTTAATAAATGTGATCTTGTTTCTAAAGATGAAGTTATTAAAAAATTAACAGAATGGAAAGAACTTTTTGATTTTAAAGAAATCATTCCTATTTCAGCTTTAGAAGATCAAAATGTGGATACATTGATTTCTACAATTAAAACATATTTAAATGAAGGAATGATGTATTATCCAAAAGATCAAATGACAGATCATCCAGAAAGATTTGTGATGGCTGAATTTATTAGAGAAAAGATCCTTTATTTTACAAGAGAAGAAGTTCCTCATAGTGTTGCAATCGTTGTTGAAAGAATGGCAGAATTAGAGGATGGCAGTGTAGAAGTTATTGCGACAATTGTTGTTGATCGTAAATCTCAAAAGGGTATTTTGATTGGTAAACAAGGAAGTATGATCAAAAAAATTCGTCAAAATGCACAAAGAGAAATGAAACGTTTTTTACAAACAACAGTGCATTTGGAATTATTTGTTAAAGTTGAAAATAATTGGCGTAATAAACAAAAATATTTAAAAGAATTTGGTTATAACGAAGATGACTATTAAAAAAGAAGAAGTTGTTTCTTTAGGTATTGTTTTAAAGACGCATCCTTATAAAGAAAGTGATTCTTTAGTCACTGTGTATTTTAAAGATTATGGAAAAATGACTTTGATTGCTCGGGGTGTAAAAAAATTAAAAAGTAAAAATGCTTCGGCTTGTCAAAGTCTTACACTTTCAGAGTTTACTTTTATACCTAGAAATGGTTTATCAACGATGATTAAAGCAAGTTCGGTTGATTTTTATCGCTATATTAAAGAAAATCTTGAATTAGAAGCGTATGCAAGTTATTTTATGGAATTTGTTTTAAAGAATGAAGAGGATAATCAACCGGATTTAGAAATCTTTGATACTTTAAAAAAATCATTAGATGCTCTAAATCATGGTTATCCCTATCCATTGGTTTATCTATTATATAATGCATTTATTTTAAAAAGATGCGGGATGGCTTTACAAGTTGATGGCTGTGTAAGATGTTTAAGACAAGATCATATAGCAGGAATCAGTTTAGAAGATGGGGGCTTTGTCTGTCATGATTGTTTATCACTTCATGATAAACAATTAGATAAGGTAACATTAAAGGCTTTTCGTCATATTAATAAATTAACGATTGATTCTATTGATCAACTTAAAGTACCGGATGAATCTATTGATTTATTAATGGAAATTATGGATTATTATGTTGATGAGATGACGGGGATTTTATTTAAAACAAAGAAAATGATTCAAAGTCTTTCAAAAATATGACAAAAGTAGACACTTTTGTCTTTTTTTATAAACATATTTTGACTATAATAGAAACAAAAGTAAGGGGAGGATTTATAGATGGGACAATTTTTACCGATAAATAGAAAAGAAATGGAAGAAAGAGGATGGCAAGAGGTAGATTTTGTCTATATTTGTGGTGATGCTTATGTAGATCACCCTTCATTTGGAGCAGCTATTATTTGTCGTACATTAGAGGCAAATGGTTTTAAGGTTGCTTTTTTATCGCAACCAGATTGGCATAAGGTAGAAGAATTTAGGCAATTTGGGAAACCTCGTTTAGGTTTTTTAATTTCTTCAGGAAATATTGATTCAATGGTCAATCACTATACTGTTTCTAAAAAAAGAAGACATAAAGATTCTTATACATCAGGTGGCGAAGGTTTTAAAAGACCTGATAGAGCAGTGATTGTTTATAGTCAAATGGCAAGACAAGCATTTCCTGATGCTAATATTTTAATTGGAGGAATTGAAGCTTCTCTTAGACGTTTAGCTCATTATGATTATTGGAGTGATAAGGTTAGAAAATCGATTATTATTGATGCCAATGCAGATTTATTAATGTTTGGAATGGGAGAAAACAGTATTATTGAAGTTGCAGAAGCATTAGATAGTGGGTTAGATATTAAATATTTAACGTATTTAGATGGAACAGTTTATAAAACAAAAAATATCGATGATTTAAATGAAGCTGATTATATAATGCTTCCTAGTTACGAAGAAATTACAACATCTAAAAGAAAATATGCTGAATCTTTCCAAAAACAATATTTAAATACCGATCATTATAATGCTAAAATCTTAGTTGAACCTTATCAAGGATGGTATGTGGTTCAAAATAAACCGAATAGACCACTTACCCAAAGAGAATTCGATAGAGCTTATGGTTATGATTACAATCGTGATTATCATCCAAGTTATCAACACGTTCCAGCTATTGATGAAGTTAAATTCTCACTTATTTCAAATAGAGGGTGTTTTGGATCATGTAATTTCTGTGCTTTAGCGTTCCATCAAGGAAGAATTATTCAAGCAAGAAGTCATGAATCAATTATTGCAGAAGCAAATAAAATGGTTTGGGATCCTGATTTTAAAGGATACATTCATGATGTTGGTGGACCAACAGCTAACTTTAGAGATACTGCTTGTGATAAACAAAAAACCAAAGGGGCTTGTCCTACAAAACAATGCTTATGGCCAGAACCTTGTAAAAATTTAAAAGTTGATCATGAAGATTATTTATCATTACTTACAAAATTAAGACAGCTTCCAAACGTTAAAAAAGTTTTCGTACGTTCAGGAATTCGTTACGATTATCTCATGTATGATAAAAATGATCATTTCTTTGAAGAGCTTGTTCAACATCATATTTCAGGACAATTAAAAGTTGCTCCTGAACATATCAGTAATCATGCTTTAGATAAGATGGGCAAACCAAGACGTGGGCTTTACGAAAAATTTGTTGATAAATATTATCGTATTAATGAAAAATATAATAAAAAACAATTCTTAGTGCCTTATTTAATGTCCTCTCATCCAGGATGCCGTTTAGAAGATGCTATCGAACTGGCGGAATATTTAAGAGATATTCATCATCAACCAGAACAAGTACAAGATTTTTATCCAACACCAGGAACACTTTCAACAACGATGTATTATACAGGGTTGGATCCTCGTGATATGACACCTGTTTATGTGCCAAAAGATCCTAAAGAAAAAGCGATGCAAAGAGCCTTGATTCAATATAAGAATCCTAAAAACTATGACCTTGTATATGAAGCCTTGATCAAAGCTAATCGAAAAGATTTGATTGGATTTGGTAAAAAATGCCTGATTAAACCACGTACAAAAAGGCAAAACTATAACAAGTCTTATACAAGGGGGCATAAATGATGAAACTTACAGAAACGTATACCTCCTTAACACAAACACATATTAAATTTGATATTTATCAACCAAATGTGATATTAAGATATAAGGGAATCATTCAACTTCATCATGGATTATGTGAACATTCAGACCGTTATCAAAAATTTGCGGAATATTTAAGTCATGAAGGTTTTATTGTAGTCGTGCCTGATTTTCCTGGGCATGGTACATCACTTTATCATTTTGAACAAGGCTATTTTGGAAGCGGAAATGCGCTTGATACTTTGATTGAAGATATGCAACGTTTAAGACATATTATCGCTAAAAGATATGAAGACCTTCCTTATTTTATGATTGGTGTTGATTTTGGTTCGCTCGTATTACTTAAATATGCCATGACGTATGGAGATTATATTAATGGAATGATTATGCTTGGAACATGTATGAAAAATAATTTTTATTATCGTATGAAAACGATTGTTGATTTAAATATTTTACTACATGGACAAATGAATCGTTCAAGAGTAATAAAAAAAGCAGTTGATTTATTTTTACAAAAAAATTTAAATGGTTGTTATAAAATGAGTAATCAAAAAGAAGTACAGCTTTATCAAGAAGATCCTTTAAGTGATTTTGTTTATACAAATCAAGCCTATCATGATATATTGGAATACATAAAATATGTAAGTGATGAAGATCATCTAAAACATATACCTGATTATTTACCTGTTTATTTATTATCAGGTGGTTTTGATAATCTTACTAAAAATGGAAAAGATACTATAAAACTTTATCAAATATTAAAAGGAAATGGTCTAAAAAATCTCCAATATAAGATTTATGATAATAAAAGACAAGATATTTTACATGATAATAATTATCGAGATGTCTATCATGATATTATGCATTGGTTAGACGAAAGAACCTATATATAGTACCCTTATAGTTGGTTGACAAATATCCACTATAAGGGTATTTTATTTGTACGCGAAAAGAAGATAGAAGACTTGGAAAGCCAAGTCTTTATTCATTTATATCGTAAAAAAGGAGAAAATTATGGCAACTAAAGATATGGATAAATTAGTAAATCATGCAAAATCAACTGGTTTTGTATATCAAGGTTCAGAAATCTATGATGGACTAGCAAATACTTGGGATTATGGACCATTAGGGGTTGAAATGAAAAACAATATTAAACGTTTATGGTGGAAAAGATTCATTCAAGAATCTCCTTATAACGTTGGTTTAGATTCAGCTATTTTCATGAATCCAAAGGTATGGGAAGCTTCAGGACATGTTGGTGGTTTCTCTGATCCATTAATTGACTGTAAAGAATGTAAAACAAGACATCGTGCAGATAAATTAATTGAAGCATATGATCCTTCTGTACATAGTGAAGGTTGGTCTAATGAACAAACAATGTCTTATATTAAAGAACATAATATTGTTTGTCCTAACTGTGGAAAAAGTAATTTCACTGATGTTAGACAATTTAAATTAATGTTTGAAACACATATGGGTGTTGTTGAAGATGATAAATCTGTTGTTTATTTACGTCCAGAAACTGCACAAGGAATCTTTGTAAACTTTAAAAATATTCAAAGAACTTCTCGTAAAAAAGTACCATTTGGTATTGGTCAAATTGGTAAATCATTCAGAAATGAAATTACACCAGGTAACTTTATTTTTAGAACAAGAGAATTTGAACAAATGGAATTAGAATTCTTTTGTAAACCAGATACTGATTTAGAATGGTTTGATTATTGGAAAGCTTATTGTAAAAAATTCTTATTAGACTTAGGATTAAAAGAAGAAAATTTAAAATTCAGAGATCATGAAAAAGAAGAATTATCTTTCTATTCTAAGGCTACATGTGATGTTGAATATAAATTCCCATTTGGATGGGGTGAATTATGGGGTATTGCAGACCGTACAGATTATGATTTATCTCGTCATATGGAACATTCTAAAAAATCTTTAGAATATTTAGATCCTCAAACAAATGAAAAATATATTCCATATGTTATTGAACCATCTGTAGGGGCAGACCGTTTATTCTTATCTATTTTCTGTGATAGTTATCAAGAAGAAACATTAGAAAATGGAGATACAAGAACAGTGATGAAATTACATCCTGCCATTGCTCCATATAAAGTAGCAGTTTTACCACTTACTAAAAAACAAAGTGAAAAAGCTGAAGAAGTTTATGCAACACTTGCTAAACATTTCTCTGTTGAATTTGATGTTGCAGGTCAAATTGGTAAAAGATATCGTCGTCAAGATGCTATTGGAACACCATATTGTGTGACTGTTGATTTTGATACAATGGAAGACAATGCTGTTACTGTTCGTGATAGAGATACCATGGAACAAGTACGTTTACCAATTGATCAATTAGTAGGTTATATTCAAGATAAAATTACATTCTAATAAAGGAGATTATTATGCCAAGACTTTCAAATGAAAAAATCAATGAAATAAGACAAAGCGTTGATATCGTTGATGTTATTGGCAATTATCTTCCTTTAGAAAGAAGAGGACGTAATTATTTAGCAAGGTGCCCATTTCACAATGATGATCATCCATCAATGTCTGTTTCACCTGAAAAGCAGATCTATAGATGTTTTGTATGTTCACACGGTGGAAATGTGTTTACTTTCTTACAAGATTACTTAAAAATTTCCTTTATGGAAGCTGTCAAAATGGTGGCTCAAATGGGAAATGTTGATTTAGGTGATTTTACATTTTATGAAGAAAAACCACATGTAAATCAAGAATTAGAACCATACTATTTAATGCATGAAGAAGCTAATCGTATTTATAAACATTATTTAACGACGAAGCTTGCTTTAGAAGCAAATAGTTATTTAAGTCAAAGACATTTATCTAAAGATATTATTGACTATTTTGAAATTGGTTATGCACCGGAACAAAATATTTTATTAAAAGCTTTTGAAAAATCTGGTTTTTCAAGAATGCAAGCTTATGAATCAGGACTTGTTATAGAATCTGAAGTGGGATATGATCGCTATTCCAATCGTATTATGTTTCCTTTACATAATAGTGAAGGACGTGTTGTTGGCTTTAGTGGTCGTATCTATCAAAAAAATCAAAAAGAATCCAAGTATATGAACTCTCCTGAATCTAAAATTTTTATTAAAGGAGAGACCTTATACAATTACCATCGTATAAAAAATGATGTTAGAAATGAAGGTAAAGTTATTATTCTAGAAGGTTTTATGGATGTAATAGCATTATATAAAGCGGGTATTAAAAATACTGTCGCAATTATGGGGACAGCTTTAACTTCACAACATTTAAAAATGTTAAAACGATTATCAAATGATATTGTTTTATGTCTTGATGGTGATCAAGCTGGAAAAAATGCGATGATAAAATGTGTGGATGCTTTAAATAATGAAGGATTTCATACATCAATCGTGGTTATTCCTGATGCAATGGATCCAGATGAATTTCTAGAAGCTAAAGGAAAAGATGAATTAATAGCACTCTTTAAAAATCCAATAAGTGCTGTTGAGTTTAAATTAAATTATTATTATGAACGTATCAATGTTGATAATTATGAAGATCGAAAAAATTATTTAGAATCCATGGTTAAAGTCATCATGCAATTGGATGATATTGTTGATCAAGATTATTATATTGGTCAACTTGAAAAAAAATCAGGATTTTCTAAAGAAACAATTCATCATTTAATGAGTCAACAAACTCTTGTAAAAAAACCAATACCTTTTAGACCAGTGACTTATGATCATGTTTCAAGATTGATTGATAAGTATCAAAAGGCTGAAAGAGATTTGTTATATTATATGATGCAGGATAAAAAGTATGCGATGGAATATGAAGCAAAAGCAGGCTATATGTATGATAAAGTTAATCGCTTAATTGCTTCCTATATTATTGATTATTATCGTCAGTACGTCATTTTAGAAGTTGCTGATTTGATTAATATGATTGATGATCAAGATATTGTTAAAAGAATTTTAGAAATATCATCTTTACATTTACCTCAATTAGAATCAAATCAAGCAATTGATGATTATATCAAAATAATACAAGAAAAACTTAAAATTGAACGAATTAAACAACTTGAACAGGAGCTATCACAAACATATGATCCTCGTCAACAAGCAAAAATTCTTCAAGAAATTATAGAATCAAAAGATAAGGAGTAAACTATGGCAAAGAAAAAAGTACAAGCAGTTTCATTTGATGATTTAAAAAAATTAGTTGTAAATGAAGCAAAAAACAATAACAATGTATTAACCCAAGAACAAATTGATGAATATTTAATGAATTATGATTTAAGTGATGAACTCGCAGAAGAATTACTTGAATATATTCAACAAAATCAAATTACCATTTCTGATGATGATTTAGATTCATTAGATGTAGATGATGATATGTTACTTGCAGACGTTCCTACAATGGATGATGATTTAGACCTTGATATAGATGATGCAGACGATACTCCTGATTTAGATTTTGATGGTGATTTCGATATGATGACAGGGGATACATTACATATGTATCAAGAACATGATGATGATAAAGAAAGCGAAAGCACTCAACTTGGAAGTAATGTTAAAATTAATGATCCTGTAAAAATGTATCTTAAAGAAATTGGGCGAGTTGAATTATTAAATCATGATCAAGAAATTGAATTAGCTAAAAGAATTCTTGAAGGAGATGAACAAGCTAAAAAAGAACTTGCTGCAGCAAACTTAAGATTAGTTGTTTCTATCGCTAAAAGATATGTTGGGCGTGGAATGTTATTCTTAGATTTAATCCAAGAAGGAAACATGGGGTTAATTAAGGCAGTAGAAAAATTTGATTATACAAAAGGATTTAAATTTTCTACTTATGCGACTTGGTGGATTAGACAAGCAATTACACGTGCAATTGCCGATCAAGCCCGTACAATTCGTATTCCAGTACACATGGTAGAAACAATCAATAAATTAACACGTATTCAAAGACAATTAATTCAAGAATTAGGAAGAGAACCATCTGCTGAAGAAATTGCTGAAAAAATGGATGGTATGACACCAGAAAAAGTACGTGAAATTCAAAAAATCTCTTTAGAACCCGTTTCATTAGAAACACCAATTGGTGAAGAAGATGATTCTCATTTAGGTGATTTTATTGAAGATGAAGGCGCTATGTCACCAAATGATTATGCAGCAAATGAATTATTAAAAGATGAATTAAATGATGTTTTATTAGAACTTACTGATCGTGAAGAAAAAGTTTTAAGACTTCGTTTTGGATTAGATGATGGTAGAACAAGAACTCTTGAAGAAGTAGGTCGTGAATTTAACGTTACACGTGAACGTATTCGTCAAATTGAAGCAAAAGCATTAAGAAAATTAAAACATCCATCTCGTTCTAAAAGATTAAAGGATTTCTTAGATCGTTAATGAAACTATCAAAAAGATTAGAATTACTTGCTTATTTGGTAGAAAAACATAAAAAAGGAAATATCTTGGCAGATATTGGAACAGATCATGCTTATTTGCCATGTTATTTAGTTGAAAAAAATATTATAGATAAAGCTTATGCCTGTGATGTCGCAAAAGGTCCTTTTGCGGCGTCACTTTCTACTATTAAGCAATATCATTTTGAAGAAAATGTAGAAGCATTATTAGGAGATGGATTAGATCCTATTCTTGATAAAGAAGTTGATATGGTAACGATTGCTGGAATGGGATCATTTCTAATTGTAGAAATATTAGAAAAAAATAAAGCGTATTTAAACAAAGTTAAACAATTCTATTTACAACCTAACGCTAATACGGATCATCTAAGAAAATATTTATTTAAAAATCATTTTAAAATTGTTGATGAAAAGATGATTAAAGATGGTCATCATATTTATGAAATGATGGTTGTAGAAAATACAAATCAAGATATTCAATATAATCAAGAAGATATGATGTTTGGTCCAGTTTTAAGAAAAAATAAAGATGAATTATTTATTCGTTATTGGCAAAAACAATATCAAACATATTTAAAGATTATGAAAGATTTGCCATCAAATCATCCAAGATATTTAGAATTAGAAAAACAAAAACAATTAATTGAAGGTGAACTTAATGAAAGCTTATGAAATTATGAATCATTTGGAGAAATATTTTCCTTTAAATCTTCAAATGGATTTTGATTGCTGTGGTCTACAAATTGGAAGTAGAGAAAAGGAAGTTAAAAAAGTTTATATTGCTTTAAACGCTGATAATGAAACATTACAAGCCTGTATTGAAAATAATTGTCAAATGTTAATTACACATCATCCTTTTTTATTAGAAAAGATTAAAAATTTAGATACTTCTTTACATCAAGGAAAATTTATTTCAACAGCCATGAAACATGATATTGTTGTTTATAGTTTACACACATGTTTAGATCGAGGACAAAATGGTATTTCAATGAATGATTGGTTGATTCAAAAGTTAGGTGTTCATGATGTTACTTGTTATGATCATTATGAAGTTGGAAAGAAAGCTATTTTAAATGAAGCTATAAATGGAAAAGATTTCATTGAAAAAGTAAAAGACATTTTTCATATAGAACATTTAAAATATAGTAAAAATACAAATAAAATGATACATACAATTGCTATTTGCGGGGGAAGTGCAGCAGACGACTTAGAAATTCTTGCTGATCAAGTAGATTGTTATATTACAGGTGATACTAAATATCGTCATGCTAAATATGCGATAGATCATGATTGTTTATTAATAGATCCAGGGCATCATTTAGAAGTGATCATTGAAGAAAAATTACCAGAATTATTAGAAACTTTACCTCTAGAAATTGCAGTACATCATAGTAAAGATTATTTTGAATACCAATAATATTTAAACCTTTTAGAGCTTACTTTAAAAGGTTTTTTTAATAGAAAAATATTTTCTTGTTTTTGATAAATCATATAAATAGATGTAACAAATTTACATTAAAGTAAATATTTTCAAGTGGATGTGCTTACATTACTTTTGACCATTGTTAAAGTAAAAAAATAGGTTTATACTTAAAATTGTAGAGAGTAAAGGAAGGCAAAAGTTATGAAGAAAAACGAGATTATGTCAAAAACAAAAATTGTATGTACTGTAGGACCAGCATCTGAAAGCAAAGAAATGCTTACAAAATTAGTAAAAGCTGGAATGAATGTCATGAGATTAAATTTCTCACATGGAACACATGAAGAACATGCAGAAAAAATTACTACATTATTAGAAATTAATAAAGAATTATCTACAAATGTTGCTATTTTATTAGATACAAAAGGACCTGAAATTCGTACAGGTGATTTTGTTGGTGGTAAAACTACTTTTAAAAAAGGGCAAACTTCTATTATTTGTGTAGAAGATATCGAAGGTACAAGTGAAAGATTTACAATCACTTATAAAGATTTATATAAAGATGTTAAACCTGGTGGTTATATCTTAGTAAACGATGGTCAAGTAGAATTATTAGTTGATCATATTGAAGGAACTGATATTGTTTGTGTTGCAGCAAATGATGGAGAAGTAAAAAATAAACGTGGAATCAATGTTCCAGGAATTAAATTAGGATTTGATTATTTATCACCTAAAGATATTTCAGATTTAACATTTGGAGCAGGTCAACCTTTTGATTATGTAGCTGCTTCATTCTGTCGAAGAGCACAAGATATTATTGATATCAAAAAATTATTAATTGAAAATGGTAGAAATGATATTCAAATTTTAGCTAAGATTGAAAATCAAGAAGGTGTTGAAAATGTTGATGAAATTCTTGATATTGCTGATGGTATCATGGTTGCTCGTGGTGACTTAGGTGTAGAAGTTCCTGCTGAAGATGTCCCACTTATTCAAAAATCAATTATTAAAAAATGTAAACAACGTGGTAAAATCGTTATTACTGCCACTCAAATGTTAGAAAGTATGCAACAAAATCCAAGACCAACACGTGCGGAAGTATCTGACGTGGCTAATGCGATTTATGATGGTACAGATGCAATTATGTTATCTGGTGAATCTGCAAGTGGATTATATCCTCAAGAAGCAGTCATGATGATGTCTAAAATTGCTTTAAAAACAGAAGGAACTTTGGATTATCAAAGCTTACAAAGACAAGCTATTCGTACAGCACCAGATGATACAAGTGAAGCTATTTGTATGTCAGTTGCTGAAATTGCTTATAAATTTAATGTAGCAGCGATTATAGCCTTTACAGAATCAGGATTTACTGCTCGTAAAATGGCGCGTTATCGTACAAAATCTCGTATTATAGCAGCAACTCCATCTATAAAAACAGTAAAAGCATTAGCTTTAAACTGGGGTGTTAAAGCTGTTCCTTGTAAACCATTAAATTCACGTATTTCAATGATTGATTATGCAAGTATTATTGCTAGAGAAAATGGTGTAAAACCTGGTCAAAAAATCTTAGTTACTGGTGGAACACCAGGAGTTAAAGGTGCAACAAGCTATTTAGAACTTGTTGAAGTTAAATAATATTCGAAATACACTCTTAGGAGTGTTTTTCTTTTCTAATTCATAAAGATGAAATAAATGGGTTATACTATATAATAGCAAAACAATGAAAAGAAGGAGAGATTTTATATGTGTACAGCAGCAACTTATCAAACAAAAGATTTTTATATGGGTAGAACTTTGGATTATGAATTTTCCTATGGTGAAAAAATAGCTATTATGCCGAGAAACTATCCTTTACAATATAGACATGGATTAAAAAATATTGAACATTATGCCATGATTGGTATGGCTCATGTAGTTGAAGATTATCCATTATACTATGATGCTGTTAATGAAAAAGGTTTAGGAATGGCAGGATTAAATTTTGTCGGAAATGCTTGTTATCAAGAGGTTAAAGAAGGAGCAGTCAACGTTGCTCAATATGAATTCATTCCTTGGGTTTTAAGTCAATGTGCAACGCTTAAAGAAGCTAAACAACTTATTCAAACAATGAATTTAGTGAATACTCCTTATAATGAACAATTACCTGTAGCTTCATTACATTGGATTATTGCAGATCAAAGTGGATGTATAACTGTTGAATCAGTCGAAGAAGGATTAAAAATCTATGAAAATCCTGTAGGAGTTCTTGCAAATAATCCTTCATTTGATAAACAATTATTCAACTTAAATAATTACATGTCGCTTTCTCCAAAACAACCGCAAAATCTTTTTTCTAAAGAATTAGATTTACAAACATATTCAAGAGGTATGGGAGCACTTGGTTTACCTGGTGATTTATCTTCAATGTCACGTTTTGTACGTGTTGCATTTACTAAAATGAACGGACAATCAAAAGATAATGAAAGAGATAGTGTTAATCAATTTTTTCATATTTTAGGTTCAGTTGAACAACAAAGAGGATGTTGTGAAGTAGCAGATGGTAAATATGAAATTACAATTTATACTTCATGTTGGAATAGTCAAAAAGGAATCTATTATTACACAACTTATAATAGAAGACAAATTACAGCAGTTAATATGCATAAAGTAAATTTAGATGCACAACAACTTACAACTTATCCAATGTTAGATGACGAAGAATTTTATGAACAAAATTAGTATTTTTAAGATAGCGAAAGCTATCTTTTTTTTATATTTAAATGTGATTAAAATCACATAATTTTCATATATTTCAAAGAAAACAAGTTAATTTTTTAACTTGTTGTAAACGCTTTCAATTTGAAAATAATAGGACTAAAATAGGGTTAAAGGGGATGGAAGTTATGAGTTTAAAATCATTTATTGGAGGTATACATCCAAAAGATCAAAAACAATATACAAAGGATTTACCTATTATTAAAATAAAAGCAAGTGATGAAGTTGTATTTCCTTTAAAACAACATATTGGTGCACCTTGTCAACCAATTGTAAAAATAAAAGATAATGTAAAAGTAGGACAAATAATAGCTACTTCAGATCAATTTGTATCAAGTCCTATTATTTCTTCAGTTTCAGGTGTAGTAAAAAAAATAGAAGAAAGAATGGATGTCAGTGGGAAAATTCAAGAATCAATTGTTATTGCTAATGATGGATTATATCAAAAAGTTGAAAATAATAATAATAAACAAGAATTAACTTATGAAGAAAAAATTGAAAGAATTAAGGCAGCAGGTATAGTTGGTCTAGGAGGAGCAGGGTTTCCTACACATGTAAAATTATCTGTTAAAGATTCAAATCAAGTTCAATATTATATTGTTAATGGTGCGGAATGTGAACCCTATCTTACAAGTGATTATCGTTTGATGCTTGAAAAAACAGATGAACTAATAGCAGGAATTCATGTTCTATTAGAAATGTTTCCAAAAGCTCTTTGTTATATTGCCATTGAAGATAATAAAAAAGAGGCTATTCATTTATTAAAAGAAAAGTGTAAAGATGAAAAAAGAATTGCTGTGAAAGAACTAAAAACAAAATATCCTCAAGGTGGAGAAAGAATGCTTGTTAAGGTTTTAACAGGAAAGACATTAAATTCTAAAATGCTTCCTTTAGATGTAGGATGTATTGTTGATAATGTAGCAACAGTGATTGCTATTAATCAAGCGGTTCGTTATAATCAACCTTTAATTTCTAAAGTAATGACGATTTCGGGTGATGGAATAACACCTAGCAATATTGAAGTTCCTATAGGAACGAGTTTTAAATGGATCGTTGAACAATTAGGAGGTTTCAAATCTGAAGTTCAAAAACTTATTTGTGGAGGTCCAATGATGGGAAGTGCCCTTATTCATTTAGATATACCTGTAACTAAGACATCAAGTTCTTTACTTGCACTTGTACAAGATGAAGTATCCCTTTTTGAACCTTCTGCATGTATTCGTTGTGGTCGATGTAAAGACGTGTGTCCGAGTTTATTAGTCCCTCAAAAACTTTATCAAATAGCAACAAAAAATGATACAGAGGCCTTTATTTTAAATGGTGGAATGGAATGTATAGAATGTGGTTGTTGTAGCTATACATGTCCAGCAAAAAGAAATATGACACAGGCATTTAAGAAGATGAAATATTTAGTCTCTATTAATAAAAGAAAGTAGGTGTTATTCATGAATCAATTACTACATGTTTCTGCTTCACCGCATATTAAAGATCGTGTTACAACATCTTCTATTATGTTAGATGTCATTATTGCTTTAATACCAGCTACTTTATTTGGAATTATTCAATTTAAAATAAATGCTTTATTGATTATTGTAACAACGATAACAACATGTGTTTTAGCAGAATATTTATATGAGTGTTTTATGAAAAAAACAATTACCATCAAAGATCTATCAGCAGTTGTCACAGGACTTATTCTTGCTTTAAATTTACCATCAACAGTTCCTTTATGGCTTCCTGTTATTGGTGGTCTCTTTGCTATTATTGTGGTTAAACAATTTTATGGAGGCTTAGGACAAAATTTTATGAATCCAGCTTTAGCAGCAAGATGTTTTTTATTGATTTCCTTTACTGGAAGAATGACAAATTTTGCATTTGACGGGATGACTTCATCAACGCCACTTGCAATTTTAAAAAATGGAGAAAGCTTTGATTTAATAAGGATGTTTATTGGAAATACTGCTGGAACAATAGGGGAAACTTCTACGGTTGCTTTGCTTATAGGAGTTGTTTATTTACTTATTAAAGGAGTTATTAAATTAACAATTCCAATGACTTATATCATAACTTTTTCTATTTTTACATTATTATTTTCACCTTGTTCTTTTGATTTTTACTATTTAGCTTGTGAGCTTTGTGGAGGAGGACTTATTTTAGGGGCATTCTTTATGGCTACTGATTATGTAACAAGTCCAATGGATCAAAAAGGACAACTTATTTATGGTATTTTATTAGGTGTATTAACAGGATTATTTCGTTTTTTTGGAACTAGTACAGAAGGTGTTTCTTATGCCATTATTCTTTCTAATTTATTAGTACCTTTAATTGATAAATTCACTTTAAAAGGCGGTGTTTATCAATGAAGAAAATAATAAAAGATATTCTTATTTTATGTATTATTACAGTTATATGTGGTGGTGTTTTAGGTTATGTTTACCAAATTACTCTAAGCCCTATTGAAAAACAAGCTCAACAAAGTCAACAAGAAGCTTATTTAGAAGTCATGAAAGAAGCAACATCATTTAAAGAAATTAATTCAAAAGAAATCAATAGATTAGCTAAACAATTAAAAAATAAGTATGGTAAAAATGGGATAACAATTGAAAAAGCTTTAAAATCTTTTAAACAAAAAGAGGGTATAGGCTATATTATTCAAGTTGTTGATCATGATGGTTTTGGTGGAGATATTGAAATCATTGTTGGTATCAACCTTCAAAAAGAAATTACAGGAGTTGAAATTTTATCAATTGATGAAACAGTAGGACTTGGAATGAATGCTAAAAATGAAGAGTTTAGAAATCAGTATGTAGGGAAAAAAGTAGATCATTTCCAAGTCGTTAAAAATGGTAAACAAAATGAAGATGAAGTAGATTCTTTATCAGGAGCGACAATTACTTCAAAAGCAATGACAAATGGAATCAATGGAGCCTTAGATTTTTATGATTTATTGAAAGGAAGATGAAAATATGAAGAAGTATTTAAAACCTTTATATAATGGAATCATTAAAGAAAATCCTACTTTTGTTTTAATGCTTGGTATGTGCCCAACTCTTGCGGTTACAACCTCAGCAATGAATGGAATGGGAATGGGACTTACGACGATGGTGGTTTTAATTATGTCGAATTTTGTTATTTCAGCACTTAGAAAAATAATTCCTAGTCGTATGAGAATACCTGCTTATATAGTGATTGTAGCATCACTTGTAACAGTTGTTCAATTACTACTTCAAGCATATATTCCTTCATTATATGATACATTAGGTATTTATATTCCTTTAATTGTTGTTAATTGCATTATTTTAGGAAGAGCAGAAGCTTTTGCTTCTAAAAATAATCCGCTTCTTTCTATAATGGATGGATTAGGAATGGGGTTAGGTTTTACTCTCGCATTAACCTCAATAGGTTTAGTAAGAGAAATTTTAGGTTCTGGAACAGCATTTTCAATGACTTTACCTATTTCCTTTGAACCAATTACTATTTTTGTAATGGCACCAGGAGCATTCTTTATCTTAGCTTTATTAACAGCTATTCAAAATAAATTAAAGCTACCTAGTGCAACAAATGTACAAAATTCATCTTTAAAATGTGGAGGGGATTGTTTACATTGTCATGGTAGTCAATGCCAAATTAATAAATCCTTGTTAAAGGAGGATCCTGAAAAATGAAAACACTTATACTAACACTCATTAGTGTATCTTTAGTTAATAATGTTGTCTTATCACAATTTTTAGGATTATGTCCATTTTTAGGCGTTTCTAAACAAACAAAAACAGCTCTTTCGATGGGTGGTGCAGTTATTTTTGTTATTACGATTGCTTCTGCAGTTACTCACGTTTTATATCGTTTACTTGTTTTATTACATGTAGAATACTTAGAAACAGTAACTTTTATTCTTATTATTGCTGCTTTAGTACAACTTGTTGAATTGTTTTTAAAAAAATACTCGACAGCTTTATATAATGCATTAGGTGTTTACTTACCATTGATTACAACGAATTGTGCAGTTTTAGGTGTTGCTTTAACAAATGTACAAAATCATTATAATTTTATTACAAGCGTTGTTGCTGGATTTGGAACAGCTTTAGGATTTACAATTTCTATTACAATATTAGCTGGTATAAGAGAAAGAATTGCTGATAATGATATTCCTCATGTACTTCAAGGTTCACCCATTGTTTTAATTACTGCCGGTCTTATGGCAATTGCATTTATTGGCTTTTCAGGATTAATTTAGGAGGAATGCATATGATTATTTCAATTCTTGTTGTAGGAATAATAGGTTTACTGATTGGAATTTTACTTTCGCTAGCAAGTATAAAATTTGAAGTGAAAGTAGATGAAAATGAAGAAAAAATAAGGGCAATTCTTCCAGGTAATAATTGTGGGGCTTGTGGCTATCCAGGATGTGATGGACTTGCTTGTGCCATTGCTAAAAAAGAAGCACCCATCAATCAATGTCCTGTTGGGGGCGAAGAAGTTGCTAAAAAAATAGGTGAAATCATGCATCTAGAAGTAGAAAACCATGTACATTTAGTAGCTTATGTAAAATGTAAAGGGACTTGTGATCAAATTCAAACACAATATCAATATGATGGTATTCATGATTGTTTAAGTGCCGCCATTGTTCCTGGTAGTGGTGATAAAAAGTGTCGTTTTAGTTGTATTGGGTATGGAAGTTGTGTTAAAGCTTGTGCTTTTGATGCTATTCATATTATTGATGGTATTGCTCAAGTAGATCAGGATAAATGTAAATCATGTCAAAAATGTATGGATGTTTGCCCACAACATCTTATTGAAATGGTACCTTATGAAGCAAATAGTCATGTTAGATGCAATAGTCATGATAAAGGAGCTATTGTTAATAAAAATTGTAAAGCAGGATGTCTTGGATGCATGCTATGTACAAAGGTATGTCCAACTCAAGCAATTACAGTAGATGATTTTTTAGCACATATCGATTATACAAAATGTATTCATTGTGGAAAATGTAAAGAAAAATGTCCTAGAAAGATTATTGAATAAAAACTCCCAAAAGGAGTTTTTAATTTGAAAGATATTTTTTAAAATTTTTACTATAGCTTATTTGATTATGATCATCAATAAAACATCCTGAAACGTTTTTTATTGAATTGAGTAATGCTAATCCTTTTTCTTTACCTAAAGCAAAACAAACCGTACTTAAAGCATCTCCTTGTAAAGAACTTTTAGATACAATAGTAACAGAAGATAAATCATTATCATAACAATATCCAGTTGAGGGATTTAAAATATGATGATATTTTTTTGAATTAATTTCAATATATCTTTGATACGTACCACTTGTTACAATCGATAAATTATTAATATTTAAACTAAGTATTGAATGATTTGTATTTTGAGGATCAGTAATGCCTATAGAAAATGGATTATTATTTTTTTGACCAACACATAAAATATTACCACCTAAATTAATTAAAGCACTGTTAACCTTATTTTTTAATAGATAACTTTTAATTTGATCAGCGATATATCCTTTAGCTATCGCACCTAAATCTATCATTGTTTGTTCATTTAAAAAGCGTATTTTTTGATTATCTAATATAATATTTTGATAAGATATATCATTTAAATGAGTTTTAATTTGTTGATCATCAGGAAGTTTATTTTCTTTAAAGTTCCATAATGAAGAAACAGAACCAATGGTTATATCAAAAGCACCTTGAGAAAGTTGACTATAATAAAGACCTTCTTTAATGACTTTAAAAAGTTCTTTAGAAAGAGGTTGTTCATCTAATTTGTGATGAGCATGATTGATTTTATAGAGTTCACTTTCTTTATTATTCGCTGAAAAGACAAGTTCATACTTCTTGCATAAATTGAAACAGTTATTTAAAATATTTTTAGAGGATGAATCATACAAAGTAATTTGTACAATTGTATCTAAACAAAATTCTTTATGAGATAGCGGTGTTGTTTTTTGACAACCACATAATAAAAATGAAAAAATAATGATAGAAATAAGTATTTTTTTCATATAGACCACCTTTATCTTATTATATCATGGAGTGAAAAAATGAAAAATAAAACATTAAGAAATGATTTGGTTGTTATTGTTATTTTATTTTTAATCATTGGAGGATTATTTTTCTTTAAATCAAGAAAACAAGGTCAATTAATAGAAATAACAAAAGATAATCAAATATATGGTTATTATTCTTTAAATGAAGATCAAATCATAAAAATAGATCAAAAAAATACGATTCAAATAAAAAATCAAAAAGTAAAAATGATACAAGCTACTTGTCCAGATCATTTATGTATTAAACAAGGAACAATTGATAAAAAAGGATCAACAATTGTTTGTTTACCACATCATTTAATAATAGAAATAAAAGAAGGAAAAGAGGAAGTACAAGATGGAAAAGTCTATTAGAAAATTATGCTATCTTTCTTTGTTTTGTGCAATTGCAATTGTTTTAAGTTATATTGAAACACTATTTCCTTTTTATCTAGGAATTCCAGGAGCTAAGATAGGTCTTGCTAATGTTGTTACCCTTACGTTGCTTTTATGTTTTGGTTTTAAAGAAGCTTTAATTGTTTTATTACTTAGAATTATGATTGTAGCTATGGCTTTTACAAATCTTTATATGTTTCTTTATAGTTTAGCAGGTGGTATTTTATCATTATTCATAATGTTTATATTTAATAAAACAAAACTATTTTCACATCTTATTATTTCAATTATGGGTGGTGTATTTCATAATATTGGACAACTACTCGTTGCTATGTGTTTCTTTAATTCTTCTGTATTTATTTATTATTTACCCTATTTAATGTTATTTGGTATTTTATCAGGGATAGGTATAGGAATGATAGGTGAACTAATCTACTTAAAAATAGGTCAAAGAATTACCAAAATGGGGTGAAAATCATGTCAATTATTCAAAAATTAGAAACAATACATTTATTAACTTCCCAAAAGAAAGTAGCAAACTTTATACTTGATAAGAAGGTGATACAAGACAAAAAGAAAGTATTCAATCTTTTAGAATATATTATTTATTGGTCTTTATTTTATTAGTTATAGGAGCAATATTGATTCAAAGTTTCTTTGCTCAACAGATAACTTTTCCTATTCAAAAAGAAATACAAGCTTTTGAACAAATCAAACGTACACAAGATTATTCAATTAGATTAGAAACCAATCAAAAAGATGAATTTAGTAAACTTGCTATAAGTATTAATGAATTATTAGATTACATAGAAAAAGAAAAAAATCGAGATCAAGAAAAATAAAAAATATTGCAAGCTCAAGCAGAAAAAGATGGACAAATTACTTTAGGGTTTTTAGATATTGATCATTTTAAAGATTTTAATACTTATTTTGGACATCAAGTTGGAGATAAGGTACTTCAATTTGTATCGGCTGTTTTAAAAGAACAACTTAAAGGTGAAATAGGACGTGTTGGTGGAGATGAATTTATTTTTTGTTTTGTTGGTAAAAAGAGATGAATAGACTTCTTCAATTATTAAAAAGTGGTTTTTATGATAAGAATAGTCAACAAACTATCTCAGTATCTTGCAGTATAGGTATTGCTATTATGAAAGGTAAGGATGCAGATTATACAGAATTAATTCGTTTAGGAGATAAGTCTATGTATGAAGCAAAGGATGCAGGAAGAAACTCTTTCATTATTAATGAATTGGATTAAAAGCGAACTTAAATTTCGCTTTTTTTGTTATTTTAAATAAAAACCGAAATCTTATACCATAGTTTATAACCGCTTTTTTAATATATTAAAATAATATATAAAATAAAAAAACGAGGAGGTTAAAAGATGAATAAAGATTTTTTATGGGGTGGAACAAGTGCTGCTAATCAATATGAAGGAGGTTATGATGTAAGAAAAAATCATGAACAAGCTATTCATAAAATTACAAAATATATGCAAGAACAAGGCGCTATTATTGATAAGTGTTGTCGAAGTAAAGATGATTTTTTAAAGGAAGGAGATATACTTGTTCAAAATTGCACCTCAAACAATGCAAAGATTAAAAGAACACTATATTGAACTTTTACCACAAAATATTCAAGAAAAGAAAATGAAAGAATGGGTCAAACATTATAAAAATAATATATTAGTTTATTGTAATGGTTGTGAAAAAGGACTTAAAATAGGTGGTATAGAACGATTCATTTAGTAGAATTATTAGCAGAAAATTTATAAAAATAAAAAAATGTGTTAAAATAATATCATCATATGATATAGAGGAGTAGTTATGGATACAAATTCAGTATTATCAATATTATTAAGATATGTTAATGGTCAATATAAAAAAGATACAAATTATGATATAGCACTAGCTCTTTTAACACATTATAGTGAGATTCCTAAAAAAACAATTAATGAAATATCAGATTTATGCTATGTTTCACCAGCATCAATTTCACGTTTTGTTAAACTTATTGGATTTCATTCTTTTCAAGAATTTAAAAACGCCTGTTTGAATACGTTGGATATTTCAAAAACTGATTATTCTCCTAAAGTGATAAAAGCAAATAAAAATGATGTTAAGGAAATTCTTCAGCATTATACAAATCGTGTAATAAATAATATTCAATTTTCTTATGATCATCTTGATTTTGAACAATTAGATCGTATTTGTTCTTATATACACGATAGTGATGACGTTTTAATTCTTGGATTAGAGTTTTCAACTTTACTAGCTCAACATGTACAAAATCGTTTTGCTTTAATGAATAAGTATATTTCTGTAGCTATTTCTAATGAAGAACAGTTAGAAAGTGCACATGCTTTAAAAGAAGGTAGTACTGTTATTATTTTAAGTGTTGAAGGTGGCTATTTTTATCGTCATAATGAAGTTATACAAATTCTTCTTGAAAAGAAAGTTAAACTTGTTGTTTTAACAATGAATGAACATCAAAAAATGATAAATGAATTTATTGATCGAGAAGTTATTTTATGCAGTCAAGATAATACAAATACTGAATCTCGCATATCATTACTTTATACACTAGAAATAATCATCATGTATTATTGTATTTATTTTACTTATTAATAAAATTTTCAGATTATGAAAACCAGTGTTTATTTTTGAAAATAGCACTGGTTTTTTGATGACTTATTTTTTCTTTTTCTTGTTATACTCAATGTAGACAAAGGCCAATGTCAGATACATAAAGGAGAATAGGAAATGGAAAAATTAATATCTATTATAGAAAAAACACTTGTTCCAGTTGCTAATAAATTATCACAAAACAAATATTTAAATGCAATTAGTGGTGGATGTATGTCTACTCTTGGAATAATCATGTTAGGTGCAGTTTTTACAATTTTAACGAATATTTCATGGCAACCTTATACAGATTTACTTGCTAAAACAGGGTTAGGTCAGTTATTTACAGGAGTTCAAAATGTTACTACAAATTTATTAGCTGTTTATATGGCTTTTGCAGTAGGATATCGTGGAGCAACTGTATTTGGAAATAAAAAATATACTTTAACATCAGGTTTTTTATCTTTATTTGCTTATATGTTACTTATTCCATTAGATAGTACAACTTTAGCAGATAGTGGAATTAGTTTCTTTAATACAGCTTATTTAGGAACAAAAGGAGTTTTCGTAGCATTGCTTGCAGGACTAGTGGTTTCTAGATTATTAGCTTTAATTACTGAAAAAAATATTGTTATTAAATTACCTGATTCTGTACCAGAAATGGTCAGTGAATCTTTATCATCTTTATTAGCAGGAGTTATCATTACCATTGTATTTTTAGTATTAAGAGCGTTATTTGCAATGACAGCTTATGGAAATGCAACTGATTGCATTTATACAATTATTCAAACACCACTTCAATCATTAACAGGAAATTTACCAGCATTTATCATTATTATTTTAATTGCACAATTATTATGGTTCTTTGGAATTCATGGATCGATGACAGTATTACCTATTTTATTTCCAATTTGGCTTAGTTATATTGGAGATAACACAGCAGCCATGGCTGCAGGGAAAGCAATTCCTCATGTATTAAATATTGGATTATGGGATTTAGCTAATTTAGGTGGTTCAGGTGCTACAATTGGTCTTGTTATTTTAATGTTCTTTAAAGCTAAAAGTGAACAATATAAATCATTTGGAAAACTAACATTACCATGTGGAATCTTTAGTGTTAATGAACCTGTTATTTTTGGATTACCAGTTATTTTAAATCCAATTATGCTTATTCCTTTTATTCTTTGTCCAATTGTTTTGGTTTGTTTAGGATATGCATTAATTCAATTTGGAATTGTGACCGCTCCAATTGGAATTTTAGGATTAGGTTCAATGCCACCACTTATTTCAGGTATTATGCAAGGTAGTTTATCTTGGGGTATTTTCCAATTAGTTGCTGTTGTTATTTCGATTATTATTTATTATCCATTCTTTAAAACACTTGATAATCAAGCATTAATGAATGAAAAAGGGGATCAACATGAATAAATTTTTATGGGGTGCTTCAACCAGTGGCTTTCAAGTAGAAGGAGGCTACAATTTAGGTGGTAAGGGACTTTCAACAACAGATGTACGTCATGTTAAAGAAGGTATTGCTGATACAAAAGTAGCAAGTGATCATTATCATCATTTTAAAGAAGATATTCTTTTGATGAAAGAATTGGGATTAAAAGCATATCGTTTCTCTTTTTGTTGGGCAAGAATTATGCCAGATGGACATCATGTCAATCAAGAGGGTCTTGAATTTTATGATCAAATTATTCAATTATGTTTAGAAAATGATATTGAACCGATTCCAACACTTTATCATTTTGAAATGCCTCAAGCATTAGTTGACGAATTTGGTGGTTGGAAAAGTAGAAAATGTATCGATGCTTTTGTTGAATATGCTAAAATCTGCTTTCAAAAATGGCAAGGTACGATCAAGCATTGGGTGACAATCAATGAACAATTGATTGCTATGGCAGCAAGTGATCTAAATGGAAATCATGAAAATGATAAAGTATTACAAACAAAAAATATGTATCAAATGTCATATCATGCTTCATTAGCAGAAAAGAAAGTAATGAAATTACTTAAAGAAATTGATGTAAATGCAAAAATTGGTGTCGTAAATGCTGTTCAAAATGTTTATCCATATAGTTCATCTCCTGAAGATGTTTTAGCAGCAATGGATGCTGAGGAATTAATGATGTATATGCTTTTAGATATGTCTGTTAAAGGAAGTTATTCATTTAGAGTAAAAAGTATTTTAAAGAATATGGATTGTTATCCAGTTCAAGAAAAAGGGGATGATGAAATTCTCAAATCTTCTAAACCAGATTTTATAGGAATAAACTATTATTCATCTATTTGTGTAAAAGAAAACAAAGAACATCGTATTAATTATCAATTACCGCCATTTTTTAGAAGTTCTATGTTTGAAGTTTGTCCTAATGAACATTTAAAGAAAACAAAATGGATGTCTAATGGAATAGATCCATTAGGAATTAGAAGTATTATCTATAAAATTTATAATCGTTATGCTTTACCTATTATTATTACTGAAAATGGTATGGCTTATAGTGATGTATTAGAAAATAATAGAGTTCATGATACTTATCGTATTGAATATCTTTCAGCCCATATTAAAGAAGTATTACGTGCAAAAGAAGAAGGATATCCTGTTTTTGGATATTGTCCATGGTCGTTTATTGATGTTGTTAGTTCACACCAAGGTTTTTCAAAAAGATATGGTCTAGTTTATGTCAATCGCACAGATCAAGATATTATGGATTGTAAACGTTATAAGAAAGATTCTTTTTATTGGTATAAAGAAATTATTGAAAGAAATGGAGAAAATATATGATAGATTTATCAACATATCCATTTAATTTAAATGATGAACAAATTCAAAAAGTTACTAAGATATGTAGTGATATGACATTAGATGAAAAAATAGGACAAATCTTTTGTCCTATAGGTAATGTTCAAGATGAAAAAGAAATAGACGAATTCATTCAAAAATATAAACCAGGAGCAATGATGTATCGCCCACTTCCTTCAAAAGAGATAAAAAGAATTCATCATAGACTTCAAAGCCAAAGTAAAATACCATTATTATTGGCTGCTAATTTAGAAAGTGGGGGAAATGGCATTTGCCTTGATGGTACATATTTTGCTAGACAAATGTCTGTTGCTGCTACTAATCAAGAAAAATTTGCTTATGATTTAGGAATGATTGCAGGTAAAGAGGCACACGCAGTAGGATGTAACTGGTCATTTGCTCCTATTGTTGATATTGATTATAATTTTTTGAATCCTATTACAAATATTAGAACTTATGGTTCAAATCAAGAAACAATTATTAAATTTGCTGATTGTCAAATTGAAGCACTTAAAGAAAACCATATTTTACCTTGTATTAAACACTTTCCAGGAGATGGTGTGGATATGAGAGATCAGCATCTATTAAGTAGTGTAAATGATTTAACCGTTGATAAGTGGAATAATAGTTATGGAAAAATATATCAACATTTTATTAATAATGGAATAGGTTCAATCATGGTTGGGCATATCTTATTACCTCATTATATTAAAGAAATAAATCCTGAATGCAATGAAGAAGACTATATGCCAGCAAGTTTATCAAAAGAGATTTTAACAGTGTTATTAAGAAACAAATTAGGATTTAATGGATTAGTTGTAACAGATGCTACAGCAATGATTGGGTTTAATGTAGCTATGTCTAGATCAAAAGCATTACCTCTATGTATTGAAAGAGGTTGTGATATGATTTTATTTAATAAAAATATCGCTGAAGACTACATGTTTATAAAAAATGGTTTAAAAGAAGGTCTTTTATCTCAAAAAAGATTAGATGAAGCTGTTTTAAGAATTATTGGTACAAAGATGGCAAATGGCTTGTTTGACCATAGTGAGGTAGAAGAATCTGAAAAGATTGTAGGTTGTATCGAACATCAAAGCTTAGCAAAAGAATGCGCTAAACAAGCTATTACTTTAGTTAAAGAACAAAAAGGTGTTTTACCATTAACAAGTGATAAATACAAAAAAATTAGAATATATAATCTAACTGATCAAGATAATGGTGGTTTTAAAGAAGAAGGAACACAACTATCACTAACCAATTTATTACAAAAAGAAGGATTCAATGTTTATGAATTTGATACAAAACGTTTAGATTTTCAAGAGGTATTTGAAGGCGGTATAAAAGATATCAAAGAAAAATGTGATTTAGTCATTTATGTAGCTAATTATGATACAGCGAGTAATCAAACGACAAGAAGAGTAGAATGGATAAAATTAATGGCAGCAAATGCGCCATGGTTTATGCAAGATGTGCCAACTATTTTTGTCTCTCTTGCTAATCCATATCATCTTTTTGATGTACCAATGATAAAAACCTATATTAATTGTTATACAAACAATGATCAAACATTACAAGTTTTAGTGGATAAGCTTCTTGGAAAAGAAAAATTTGTTGGAAAAAGTCCAGTTGATGTCTATTGTGGAAGGTGGGATACAAAAAGATGAAAGCCATTATTTTTGATTTAGATGGTGTTATTTGTTCAACAGATCATTATCATTATTTAGCTTGGAAATCTTTAGCAGATGATTTAAATATTCCTTTTGATGAAAAAGATAATGAACGTTTAAGAGGTGTTTCTAGAATGGAAAGTTTAGATATTATTTTAGAAAAATCAAAAGAAAACTATTCATTAAAAGAAAAAGAACAATTTGCTGATAGAAAAAATAAGCTTTATCAACAATATTTATTAAAAATGTCTACAAAAGATTTATCTAAAGAAGTCAAAGAAACACTAGAACAATTAAGAAAAAAAGGATTAAAACTTGCTATTGGATCTTCAAGTAAAAATACAATGCTTATTTTAAAACAACTAGGTTTAGATACTTTCTTTGATGCAATTAGCGATGGAAATTCTATTCAGTATTCAAAACCACATCCAGAGGTTTTCATGAAAGCTGCAGACTTGCTTAATATTCCTTATAAAGAATGTTTAGTTGTAGAAGATGCAATTTCAGGATGTTTTGCTGCTAAAAGCGCTTCTATGAATGTAGCAGCTTTATCAAGTGCTTATCATTGCACTTTTGCAGATTATCATTTAAATTGTTTTAAAGAATTGTTAGATATTAAGTATTAAGAGTATGTTTTAAGGACATATTCTTTTTTTGTGATATATATCACGGTTTTGTTATTTTTTATTATTTTTCTATTTGTTTGAATAATATGTGGAGGGATATCAATGAACCAATATAAAAACTTATTTGAACCAATAGAAATTAATGGATTAACATTAGAAAATAGATTAGTCATGATACCTATGGGAACTAATTTTGGTGAACAAAATGGAGAAATGAGTTTTCTACATATGGATTATTATGAAAGAAGAGCTCAAGGAGGTTATGAGCTTATGATTGTTGAAAATGCTTGTGTGAAATATCCAGAGGGAAGTAATGGAACTACACAACTTAGAATAGATGCTGATAATTATATACCAAGACTTTATAAATTATGTGAGACAATTCATCAATATGGAGCTAAAATTGCTATCCAATTAAATCATGCAGGAGCAAGTGCCTTGGAAAGTCGTATTGGTATGCAACCTGTTTCTGCAAGTAATTTACCAAATAAAGAATGCGGTGCTATTCCAAGAAAATTATCAGTTGAGGAAATTTATAGTATCGCTGATGATTATGCAACCTCAGCTAAAAGAGCTCAAACAATAGGTTTTGATGCCATTGAAATACATGCAGGACATTCATATCTAATTTTACGATTTTTATTACCACTTACGAATGATAGAACGGATGAATTTGGTGGAAATATAGAAAATCGTGCACGTTTTGCTAAAATCATTGTAGAAAAAGTAAGAAAAGTAGTCGGTCCACGTTTTCCTGTTATTATAAGAATTTCTGCAGATGAATTTTTAGATGGTGGTAATACATTAGAAGATAGCATTGAATGACTTAAATACTTTGTAAAAGAAGTTGATATGATTGATGTTTCTGCAGGATTAAGTGATTCAATTCATAAACAAATAGATGCTTCATATTATCCTGATGGATGGCGTCGTTATATGGCACGTGCTATTAAAGAAGCTTTTCCTGATAAAATAGTCATGACATCAGGAAATATTCGCAATCCTCAAAGTGCTTGTGAAATTCTTGAAAACCAAGATGCTGATTTAATTGGAATGGGTCGTCAAACAATTGCAAATCCAAGTTGGTCTCATAAAGTCAAAACAGGAAAAATAGATGAAATTCGTCAATGTATTTCTTGTAATATTGGATGTGCAGGGCATCATATTGGATTAAATAGACCAATCCGTTGTACAGTTAATCCAGATGTTTTCTATGATGATTTTTATAAAAAACAAAAAGTAAATAAGAAAACGAATGTAGTAGTTATTGGTGGGGGGAACAGCAGGACTTGAAGCAGCTTGTACAGCAAGTGAAGTAGGATGTACAACATTTTTAATAGAAAAAGAAAAAACTTTAGGTGGCTTAGCTAGACAAATTAGTCAAATACCTGAAAAAACAAGAATAGCTCATTTTCCTAAGTATTTAGAAAAAAGAGCAGAAAAGTTACACGATTTATTTTAAAAGGAGTAGAAGCAAACGTTAATTTTGTTGATAATTTTAAACTTGATATTGTTGTTGCAACTGGTTCAAAACCAATCCTTCCACCAATTAGTGGATTAAAGGAAAATATTGATTTAGATAATCATAAGGTGAGTAGTATTGATAAATTTATGAATCATCTAGATCTTTATCCAGATGATACAACCAATAAAGAGATTGTTATTGTTGGTGGAGGAGCAGTAGGATTAGATGTTGCTGAATATTTTGCTAATAGAGGGGCATCACCTACTATTATTGAAATGATGAATCAAATTGGAAGAGATCTTGATCCTGTTACAAAATCACAAACAAAAGAAATGATGGAAAAACATCATGTAAAACAAATGACACAAACAAAATTAAAAGAAGTACATGAAAGCTATTTTATTGTAGAAAAAGAAAATCAAGAAATAAAAGTTCCATTTGATTATGGCTTTGTATGTTTAGGAATGAAAGCTTATAATCCACTTTATTTACAACTTAAAGATTATTATCAAGATAAAAATGGTGATGTTTTAGAAATTGGAGACTGTAAAAGAGCTAGACGTATTATTGAAGGAACACAAGAGGGAAGAAATATTATTCATTTATTAAAACAAAAAGAATTATTGTAGAGGGGAAAATAAAAATGGCAGGAATTACTGAAAGAGTGACTGGAATACAGAATTAATAGGACTTATTGCTAATCCTATTAGACATTCTAAAAGTCCAACAATGCATAATGAAGCATTTGCTAAGTTAAGATTAGATTATTGTTATATGTGTTATAAAGTTGATCATGAAAATTTAGAGAAAACTGTAGAAGGTTTAAAGGCAATGAAAGCAAGAGGATGGAATGTCTCTATGCCTAATAAAACAACAATTGTAAAGTATTTAGATCACTTAACACCTGTTGCTAAGATGGGCCAAGCAGTTAATACTGTTATTAATGATGATGGTGTTTTAACTGGTACTACGACTGATGGCGTTGGTTTTATAAAAGCGTTAAAAGAAAGTAATCTTGATCCTATTGGTAAAAAAATAACGATTGTTGGAGCTAGTGGAGCAGTTACAGCTATTGAAATACAAGCAGCTTTAGATGGTGTCGCAGAGATTTCTATTTTTAATAGAAAAGATGAATTTTATAATCAAGCTTTAATTAATTGTAAAAATATTAATGAAAATACTCAATCAAAAGCTAAAGTTTTTGATTGAGCAGATCATGAAGCATTAAGAAAAGAAATGAATGAATCTTACTTATTTGTTAATGCAACAGGAGTAGGAATGAAACTTATTTAAGAAAAGATTTTTATGTAGCAGATACTGTTTATACTCCTAAAGAAACTGAATTATTAAGAGTTGCTAGAAAATTTGGGGTTAAAAAAGCTATTAATGGCGAAGGTATGATGCTTTATCAAGGAGCAGAAACTTTTAAATTATGGACTGGAAAAGAAATGTCGGTTGAACATATCAAAGATATTTTAAATTTAGAGTTTTAAAAAAGTATCACGAAAAAGCGATACTTTTTAAATGGTTAAATAAATTTAAATTTTTAATGACTAAGTGTTTTTGATGATAGTAAATAAAATCTTGATCAATAAGTTGATTTAAAATTCTAGAAGTTGTTTCTCTTTTTGCACCAATTAATTGAGAAAGAAAAACAACTGAAAAATCAAAAGGAATTTCAATGTCATCTTGATAAGGAATACCAAGTTTATGAGCTAAATAACAAAGATATATAGTTAAACGCGCTTGACTATTTTGATAAGAATTAAATTTTAAAAGATTTTGATTTTCTATATATTTAGAAGCTAACGATGATTGTATTTTTTATGAAAATAGAAAATTATCATGGATTAACTCTTTAATGATAGAAATAGGAATTACTAAAATAGTAGAATTTTTTAAGACTTTAATATTTGAAGATGCGTATTCTTGATAGATAGCGTCTTCGTTTAAAAAATGTCCTTGATTTTCAATATTGAGTATTCTTTTACTATCATTTTCAAAAAGGCAATAATTATAAGCAATACCTTGAAGTAAGAAAAATATATTTTCATTTTTTTGTTTTTCTTCAATAATGAGTGTATTTTTCTTGATATGTTTAATTTGACCAAATTGAATCAATCGATCAATTGAATGATAGTTAATATCATAAAATGTATTAAATTGTTTTATATCAATTATTTGACTTCTTTCCATAAAAAATTCTCACTTTTATATAAGAATTTTAAAATAAAAAGATAATTATAAACAATATCATAATTTCTATGGTTTGATAGATAAAATCTATCAAACATTTTTAAAATTTAACATTTCTTGAATAATATCTAAAGATAATTTAGAAATATTTAAAGGATCATATACAATATAGATTTCTCTTTCTTTATAAGGAAGAGAAATTTCTTTTTTTATAATATTTTGATAAGAAAGAAGCGTATCATTGTCTTCCATAATAGAAACAGCTAAATTAGCATTTACTAAACCAATCATCGAATTTTCATCATCAAAATAGTTAGTAGGTTTAAAGGGTAAATGTTGACTTATAAATAAATCTTTAATTGTACTATAAAGTGTCATATTTTTTTGATAAGTATAGAAAGGATAATCTAATAGATCTTTTAATTCTACTTTTTCTTTTTTTGATAAAGGATTTTCTTTTGAAAGTACAATGACAAGTTTTCTTTTAATAAGAGGAATATATTGTAAATGATTGTCTTTGATTTTCTAATATTTTTTGAGTAATTGTTTCTGTCTTTTCACTACGAAATTGTATGTTGATATGAGGTTGTTCTTTTTGTAAATGAATGATAAAAGGTACAAGAAAACTATTAATGACAGTAGGAATAGATGAAATTCTAATTTCTTTTTTTGGTTGAATAGCATGAATTCCTTCATCTAAAATTTGTAAACTTTTTGATACATAATCTAAGAATATTTTTCCTTCTTGAGAAAGTTGAATAGTTCTTCCTTCTTTTTTAAATAAAGCAACAACTAGTTTTTTTTCTAATTCTTTGATTGCAAATGAAAGTGTAGGTTGAGAAATATAAAGGGCTTCACTTGCTTTACGATAATGTAAATAATGAGCTAGACATTGAAAATAACGTAATTGATGTAATTTCATATTATCCCTCCGAATATATATTTATTATAACGAATTCTGTATTATTATGAAAATGAGATTTTCATAAAGTGAAAAAATGAAACCGAATACATAAAAATGAATATAATATTATAAGAAAACAAGGAGGAAGTATCAATGGGATTTAAAGAAGGTTTTTTTTGGGGAGGAGCAACAGCTGCTAACCAATATGAAGGTGGGTATTTAAGTGGTGGTAAAGGGCTTGCTATTCAAGATGTAATCACTGGTGGAGATGGAAGAAATAATATTCCTAGACGTATGGCTTTAAAGCTTGCTGATGGATCAACAAAATTTATTGATCGTCGTGGAACTGAAGTACCTGATGGTGCTGTACCATATGTGGATGAAGATACATATTATCCAAGCCATGTGGCAACTGATTTCTATCATCATTATAAAGAAGATATTGCATTATTTGCCCAAATGGGATTTAAATCATTCCGTATGTCTATTAACTGGACAAGAATTTTCCCAAATGGGGATGAAAAAGAACCTAATGAAGAAGGATTACAATTCTATGATGATGTTTTTGATGAAATGTTAAAATATGGTATTGAACCACAAGTAACAATTGTCCATTTTGATTTACCACTTCATCTAGCAACAGAATATGATGGTTGGTATAATAGAAAAACAATTGATTTCTATATGAATTATGTAGAAACAATTTTCAATCGTTATAAAAATAAAGTTAAATATTGGTTAACATTTAATGAAATCAATTTCTGTAAAGATTACACAAACTTAGGAATTACAGAAGCTTTATCTAGACCAGATAAAGTTGCACAAGCTGTTCATCATATGCTTGTTGCTGCAGCAAAAACAGTAATTCGTGGTCATGAAATCAATCCAGAATTTCAAATTGGGATGATGATCAATTATTCAGAAATTTATCCAGAAGATTGTAATCCAGAAAATATGTGGAAACGTATTACAGAAAAAAGATTACGTACATTCTATACAGATGTTCAAAATAAAGGATTCTATCCAGAATGGAAACTTATTGAATATAAAAATGCTGGTATTGAATTAAAAATGGAAGATGGAGATTTAGAAACAATAAAAGCTGGTACAGTAGATTATATTGGATTTTCTTACTATTCAACAAGTGTTGCAACTGTTAAAGCGGATGCTAAAAAAACAGCTTCTAACTTAGAAAGTGCTGTTAAAAACCCTTATTTAAAAGCAAATGATTGGGGATGGCAAATTGATCCAGTTGGTCTTCGTATTGTATTAAATGAATTATGGGATCGTTATCATAAACCACTATGGATCGTTGAAAATGGTTTAGGAGCTATCGATACAGTGGAAGAAGATGGTTCAATTCATGATCCTTATCGTATTGATTATATGAAACAACATATCATTGAAATGAAAAAAGCAGTTGATGAAGATGGTGTTGATTTAATGGGATATATGCCTTGGGGATGTATTGATGTGGTTTCAGCAGGAACTGGTGAAATGAGAAAACGTTATGGATTTATCTATGTTGATATGGATGATGATGGCAACGGTGATTTACATCGTGCACGTAAAGACTCTTTCTACTGGTATCAAAAAGTATGTAAGTCTAATGGAGAAGAATTATAAAAGAATTGCAAAATGCAATTCTTTTTTAATATTTTTCTTTTATTAATTGAAAGAATGCTTTCATTTCATGAGAAAGCCACTTATCTTTATGACAAAGAAGTTGACGATAGACATCAATTTGGTAATCAGGAAGATTGATTTGAGTGATTGTTTTATTTTTTAAATCATTTTCTAAAATATATTTTGGTAAAAAACTGATATATTGATCAAGTTTCAATAGTTCTAAAAGTAAATCTGTATTTTTAGATTGGATAAAAGGCTTAATTTCTAAATTGTCTTCATGAAGCTTTTCTTCGAGAAGGCGACGATAACTGGCATTTTTTTCTGTTAAAATAATGGGATAAGTTAGGATATCTTGAATTGTTGGCTGTTTGATTTTACAGATTGGGTGATGACATGATGCTACAAAAGTAACTTCTTCTTTAGATTGATATATTTTTAGCCAATCTGTATCTAAAAGTTGTTTATCAACTAAATATGCAAAATCAATATCATTATTTTTAAGCATTTTTAATAGACCTTCGATTGTATCTGTTGTAATTGAAACGGATACATGAGGATGGTATTGATGATATTTACAAATAAGCTGAGGAACTATGGAAGAACATAATGAATCAATAGTTCCAATTGTAAGATGACCATTAAGTTCTAATGAAGGATTGATGGCTTCTTTCGCACATGAAATATCATCAAGTATCTTCAAACAGTGCTGATAAAATGTTTTACCATGATTTGTAAGAGTTACTTTTTTACCTAAGCGATCAAATAATTGTACACCAAGTTCTCTTTCAAGATTTTTGATATGAATGGTGATAGATCCTTGACAATAATCTAATTTTTTAGAAGCTTTTGAAAAACTTCCTTGTTGAACAATAGTTGTAAATGAAATAAGTTCTTGTATTTCCATAAGAGTCTCCTAGTATTAAAAAAATTAAACAGCTTTATTAAAAACGTTTAATTTACTTGATAACATATTCATATTAAACTAGAGTTATCAATTAATCAAGGAGTATTCATATGAAAAAGACAGAGCAAAAATATCAAGCATTTGTTCAAATATTAAAAGAAGAATTAATACCTGCTATGGGATGTACAGAACCGATTTCATTAGCGTATGGAGCAAGTATTGCTAGAAAAGTGTTAAATCATCTACCTACAAAAATTGTTGTAGAAGCAAGTGGAAGTATTATAAAAAATGTAAAGAGTGTCATTGTTCCTCATACACATCATTTAAAAGGAATTAAAGCAGCTGTTTGTGCTGGAATCATAGGAGGCAATGATGATAAATATTTAGAAGTATTAAGTCAAATTGATGAAAAAACAAAGAAAGAAATTGATCAATATATAGAAAAAGTAGATTTTGAAGAACATTTTTTGGATAGTTCAAAAGTATTTGATTACATAATAACGGTTTGGAATAAAAAAGAGTATGTAAAAGTGAGAATAAGTGATTCTCATATGCATGTTGTTTGTATAGAAAAAAATGGACAAATCCTTCAAGAAGAAAAAAGTGTTGTAAAAAAAGAAAAAGCAGATCGTTCATTATTAGATATAAAAGATATTTATGATTTTATAAAGACTGTCGAATTGACAGATATTCAAGATATTTTAGAAAGACAAATAGATTATAATTATGCAATAGCTTGTGCAGGTTTAAATGATAATTATGGAGCTAATATTGGAAAAGTTCTTTTAAAATCTTTTGGCAATGATGTAAAAAATAAAGCGAAGGCTTATGCTGCAGCTGGTAGTGATGCGAGAATGAATGGTTGCGAATTGCCGGTTGTTATTAATTCGGGTAGTGGTAATCAAGGGATGACATGTTCTTTACCTGTTATTATCTATGCTCAAGAATTAAAGGTTTCAAAAGAAAAAATGTTTAGAGCGTTAGCTCTATCTAACCTTGTGGCGATTCATGAAAAAAGTGGTATTGGAACTTTATCAGCTTACTGTGGGGCAGTAAGTGCCGCTACTGGAGCTGGTGCAGGAATTGCTTATTTATACGATGAAGATTATCAAGCTGTCATTCATACAATTGTTAATACACTTGCCAATGTTTCAGGTATTGTTTGTGATGGAGCAAAAGCTTCTTGTGCAGCAAAAATTGCTTCTAGTGTTGATGCGGCTATTTTAGGTTATCATATGTACAAAAATGGACAGGAATTTAAATCTGGAGATGGACTTGTGATGGAAAATGTTGAAGCAACGATTCAAAGTGTCGGGCGATTAGGTAGAGAAGGAATGAGGGAAACGAATAAAGAAATTATAAAGATGATGATTCATGAATAATAATCAAAATAGAGTATTAATTTAACAATACTCCATCTTTCATTACATCAGTTTTATATTTTCCAACAGTATCATAAGTAGCAATAATTTGACGATTGAGATTAGTTAAACAGATTTTATCATCGTCAATTAGATCAAATGAGCCAATTCTGCTTCTTACTAAGGCTTCGCCAACATATCCACCACCACCACCTAAACCAAAGATAGCAACTCGACTATTTTTTAATTTATCCATGGCTTCTTTTCCATATAATAATTGTGTTCTTGAAAATTGATTTAACATACTTCCTCCGTAAGATTCATTCTATGGGGATCAAAAAGTATGTAAGTCTAATGGAAAAGAATTATAAAGAGAGTTGCAAAAGCAATTCTTTTTTTTGTTTATAGAGTTGATTTTGTAAAAAAGAATGAGTTGTGCTATACTTTTTAATAGTTAAAGGAAGTCATGAATATGCAAAGTTTAAAGGAATTAATTCAAAAGGAAAGTAAAAAAATCACATTATTTATTATCTTTTTTTTAATGATTATTGTTACTTTTTTTAACTGTATAACAGCTAAAAAAGAAGCAAATTATACAGCACAAACGACTTTTTATCATATTGAACAAATTTTAAATGAAAATCAAAAAGATTTAAATAAACAAAAGAAAGAATATCGACAAACCTGTATTGATAATGCTCAAGCTGTTGCATATAGTCTTCAAGAAAATCCAGATGCGTTATATAATATTGATGAATTAAAGAAAATAGCACAGTATGTTGAAGTTGATGAAATTCATATTTTTAATAAGCAAGGTGTTATTATTTCTGGGACACATCCTGAATATTATGGTTATTCATTTGATTCAGGTAAACAACTAAGCTTTTTTAAACCATTACTTTCTAATCAAAATTTACAACTGACTCAAAAAATTATGGAAAATACTGCTTCTCATATAAAAATGCAATATTCTGCTTTATGGAGTGAGAATAAAGAATTTATTGTACAAGTAGGCATGAATCATGAAAATGCCTCTAAAGCAACTAAAAAGAATCAATTATCTTATTTATTTAAATTATTTAGAGTAAATAATGAAGCACAATATTATGCAATCAATTCTAAAAATCATAAGATTGTTGGTACAACACATCATCATATAGGAGATGTAGCTTCTAGTATTGGATTGAAAGATACACAAATTAAAGAAGCAAAAAATGGTTTTTTTACTGAAATTGATGGACAATTATCCTATTGTGTTTCAAAGAAAATAAAAAATAATTATATTTATTGTATTATTCCTGTAAGAGTTCTTTTTAAGGAAGTACCTAAAAATTGTTTAGAAATGATCGTTTGTTTAATTATTATATCTATTTTATTTAGATTACTTATTATTAAGTATATTCGTGTTTATGTGATTGATAGTATAAATCAAATTAATCATCAATTATCTAAGATTTCTAAAGGACAATTAGATGAGGAAGTATCGATTAATAATAGTTTAGAATTTCAAAAATTAAGTCATTATATTAATGAAATGAAACAAAGCTTATTAGTTAATAATAAAAAAATGGATTATATTTTAACTCAAACAAATCAACTTATCGGGTTCTATGAATATAATCAAAAATTAAATACATTGTATTTATCAGATGGGTTTAAAGAAATATTTTCTTTAAATTCACAACAATGCACACAATTTAAAGAAGATATTAATGATTTTATTGATTTTTTAAATAAAATAAATACACATCAAGTTGAAAAAGATATTTATTATCTTCCTCAAATGAAACGTTATATACAAATAAATGATCGAAAAGATCAAGATATTACATTAGGCGTTATGATAGATATCACAACCTCTTATATAAAAAGAAAGAAAATAGAAATAGAAAGAGATGTCGATGAATTAACACAAATATATAATCGAAATGGTTTAAAAATAAAAATCAATAAGTTATTAGAAGATAAAAATATAGCTCAATATGCTTTGATATTTATAGATTTAGATGACTTAAAACAAGTAAATGATGTCTATGGACATTATTGTGGAGATCTTTATTTAAAACAAATGACAAATGTTTTAAAAACTATTTCGGGAGAAAAATGTTTGGTAGGACGCTTGGGTGGAGATGAATTTATTGCTTTTTTTCATCATTATGATTCAATGGAAAAATTAAATAATGATATTAATCAATTAAATGAAATAAGAGATCAAATCGTTTTATTAGCAGATGATCATAGTGTAAATTTAGCATTTTCATATGGTGTTTGTTATGGAACAGAAAGTACTGATTTACAAAGAATGATCGAGATTGCAGATTATAAGATGTATGAAAATAAACGTAAAAGAAAAGGAAGATAGATTAAGTATCTTCCATTTTAAATAGTTGTTAAATCTTTAACAACTTCACTTGCAATAATTAATCCTACAGTGGAAGGAACAAAGGCATTACTTCCAGGAATATCTCTTCTAATTGTACATTTACGTTTTGTACCAGGAGGGCATATACAATGTGTTCGGCAACTGATGGATAAATCATCAATTGGGCGAATTGGTTTTTCTTCAGAATAAACAACTTTTAATTTTTTAACATGTCTTTTTTTGAGCTCTCGACGCATGACTTTTGCTAGAGGACATACTTTTGTTTTATAAATATCTGTGATTTTAAATTGGGTAGAATCAACTTTATTTCCAGCTCCCATACTTGAAATAATGGGAATATTGTGTTCTTGGGCTTTTAAAACAAGCTCGATTTTTGCAGAAACTGTATCAACTGCATCTATAATATAATCATAATCTTCAAATGAAAAATCAGATGCATTTTCTGGTAAAAAGAAACATTGATGTGTTTGAATGTTGACTTTCGGATTAATTTTTAACATTCTTTCTTTCATGACATCTGTTTTATATTGACCAACTGTATCAAATGTAGCGATGATTTGACGATTGAGATTTGTTAGACAAATTTTATCATCATCAATTAAATCAAAAGAGCCAATTCCACTTCTTACAAGCGCTTCGCCTACATAACCGCCGACACCACCTAGACTAAAGATGGCCACACGGCTGTTTTTAAGTTTTTCCATGGCTTCTTTTCCATATAATAATTGAGTTCTTGAAAATTGATTTAACATAAAAGCCTCCTTAATCATACTAAACAACTATGAATTGATTATAGACATACTCGTTGCCCTAGTCAATCTTTTATTAAATAATAGTTGACTTAGTTAACATTATTTAATAAAATAACACTCGGCTTAAATATTTGGTTTATATTGGAAACGCACACTCTTTGAGTGATAACGAACAACACAGATTCATTATTATTCAAGGAGGTTTTTTTATGCCAAAAACAAAATTTCAAGAAATTATTTTTACAATTATGATGGTATTCATGATGGTTTATTTTATGATTTGTTATAATATTTCATTAAATATTGGAGGAATGACAAATCAAGTGTTCTTAATGGCTTTTCATGAATTAGTGATTATGGGACCCGTTGCTTTTATTTTAGATTTTTTCATTATTGGACATTTAGCTAAAAAGAAAGCATTTCAAATTGTTGATTTAGAAAATGATCATCCATTTCATTTAGTAATTGTGATTTCAGTGGTATCTATTATTTTAATGTGTCCATGTATGTCATTTGCAGCAACACTTTTATTTAAAAATGCAGGAAGTCAAATCATTGCTGTTTGGTTACAAACAACAGTTATGAATTTCCCTATGGCATTTTTCTTACAATTATGTTTTGCAGGACCAATCGTACGTTTTGTATTTGGTAAAATCTTTAATGAAAATAGAGCTTAGTCTCTATTTTTTTATTTTACAAAGGAAAAGACTTTCGCTAAAATAAAAGAGGATGAGGGGGATTAAATTTGAAACTAACAATGCTTGGAACAGGGAATGCCCTAGTAACAAAGTGCTATAATACTTGTTATATTTTTGAAAATGAAAATGATTATTTTATGGTTGATGCTGGTGGGGGTAATACAGTTTTAAATCAACTTGAAAAAGTAGGAATCAATTGGAAAGATGTAAAACATATTTTTGTCACACATAAACATATTGATCATTTACTTGGAATGATTTGGATGATAAGACTGATTTGTCAAAATATGGCAGCTGGAAAATATGAGGGAGAAGCTTATATTTATGGTCATGAGGAAGTCATTGAGATGTTAGAGACAATTTGTAAGATGCTTTTACAAAGTAAACAAACAAAATTTATTCATGACCGTTTACATCTTGTGGTTGTAAACGATGGTCAAACGAAAGAAATTATTGGTAAGAAAGTAACTTTCTTTGATATTCATTCAACGAAAGCTAAACAATTTGGTTATATGATGGAATTAGATGAAAATAGAAAACTTACTTGTTGTGGGGATGAACCTTATAACGAAGCAAATGAAAAATATGCTTTAAAGAGTGATTATTTATTACATGAAGCTTTTTGTTTATATAATCAAGCAGATATTTTTCATCCTTATGAAAAACATCATTCAACAGTTAAAGATGCGTGTCAGCTTGCTGAAAAATTAAAAGTAAAAAATGTGGTTTTATATCACAGCGAAGATCAAAATATTGAAAATCGTAAAGAACTTTATACAAAAGAAGGAAAAGCTTATTTTAGTGGGAAGATTTATGTTCCTAATGATTTAGAAACAATAGAATTATAGAAAGGAGATTTTTATGCTTATTGTCAATCAAATAGAAAATACACATTTTTCAAAAACAGAGAAGGAAATTGTTGATTATATTATTGATCAAGGAATGAATATTGAAAAAATGTCTGCTAATGAAATAGCAAGGAATACATTTACAAGTGCACCTTTGCTTGTAAGAATTGCTAAGAAGTTAGGATATAGTGGTTTTAATGAATTTAAAAGTGCTTATTTAAAAGAACTTTCTTATATGTTAGAAGAAACAGATGTAGATGCTTCTATTCCTTTTTTATTAAGTGATGATTTGATGACAATTACAAAAAATCTTGCTTTATTAGAAAAAGAAACCATTCAAGATACACAGCAACTTAATCATCATGATGATCTACAAGAAGCGGTTCGCTTATTACAAAAAGCACAAGTTATTGATGTTTATGGTGTTCTCAATCATGTTTTACTAGCGAAACATTTTAAAACATTAATGATGTATATTGGTAAAGATGTTCAAGTCATTGATCAAGTAACGGGTCAAAAAAGAAGTGCCTGTCTTGCCGATGAGAGTCATTGTGCAATCATTATTTCTTATTCAGGACAAACAAGAGAAATGGTGGAAGTTGCGGAAATTTATCATAAAAGAAATATTCCATTTATTTCAATTACTTGTATGGCAGAAAATTCTATTTCAAGATTGGCGGATGTTCATTTGTATCTTTCTTCAAGAGAAATGTTACATATTAAAATAGGTGATTTTGCTTCAACAACCTCTTTAAAATATTTATTTGATATTTTATATGCAGGTGTCTTTTCGCATGATTATAAAAAGAATCTAGAAACGAAAATTGTAGTTGCTTCATATGTTGATGATCGTCAAAGTGAAGATGAATATATAAATGAAAAATAGGTCGAGTTGACCTATTTTTTTAAAGATTTATTTTTTAATTCATTGACATATTCCATTTGATGTTCAGCATTTTCATGAAGTTCTTTTTCCATTTCTTCGACAGTCGTATGTTTTACTTCTGCTGCTTCATCAGTTTTCCCATAAACCGCTTCATAAGCTTCTTTAGCGTTATGTTGTAATGCATGACGCATTTGATGTAATTCTTCTAATTTCTTTTCTTGTTCTTTGATTTCACCATCAACTGATTGATACATTTCTTCGATTGTTAATTGTTTTTTAGTGTCATCATCATCATGTTGGATGTCTTGACTGTCCTTAAAATATTTTCTTAAAGATTGTTTTGCTTGTTCATTGATTTCATTGATACTCATATTTTATTCCCTCTTTCTTAATGCAAATATATTATAGAATGAATGATAAAAAAGATAAAGCATTTAGATATCACTTTGAATTCCATTAACAAATTCCCAAAAATGTAAGAGCTTTAAATGTTAATATCATTAACATTGACATATTAGTTAGCTTGTGCTAATTTACAATATGAGGGATTAAAATGACAACAGAAAAAATAAAAAGCTTATTATTAATGAATGAAAATAAAAAAATAACAGTCACATTACTAGCTAAAAAAATGAATGTTTCAAAAGCAACAATGTCAAGAATGATCAATACTTTTTATGAACAAGGATTAACTTTAGATAAAGGTAAATGTCAGCTTTCAAAAAAAGGACAAGAATATATTGAAAAAATTCAAGAAAAAATAAAGAATCTAACCTATTGGCTACAAGAAACAAGTCACCTAAATGAAGAAGAGGCTCGTCAAGAAGCTATCAAACTCTATACGACACTTAATGATGAAACCATTGAGCGCATTTGTAGTCGTATTCATTTTAATAAAGTTTTTGATCAACTAGGAGACCTTGTAGAATTTTCAGGACATTATTTAGAACATCATTTAGAACCAGGTAAATATAATTTTTCTTTTACATTATTTCATTATAAAGATGCAAATGTTCATTCAATGGCTAATCGAGGCTTTGAACATCCAGCCTATCTTTTAATAGAACAACATCAAGGATTTCTTGTGTTTCAACCAATTGAAATGAAAAAAGAATTATTAAAAGAAAGAATTACGATTTCTTCTAAATTAAAATCGATGAAATATTTTATTCAGGATAAGGAATATGATTGTTTTGAAAAAAATGATTGTTTCTATATACCTATTACAGATTTAAATTTCTTTTATACAAAAGAAGAAAGATTGATGCAAACATCTCTTACGGTTAAATTAAAGGTTAATTTATTAAAAGGACATATGCCAGAAAATCTTGCCCTTTTAAAAATACTGTTTCATTGATGAAACACGAAAAAGTATTATAAAACATGGAAAAAACAGCATTTTGTTTCATGAATGAAACAAATCAAATGCTTGTTTTTTTATTTTAAACAGATATGATAATAATAGTTAGATATAACTAACTACAGGAGGAAACATGAAAATATTATTTATTATATTTGGAATTATATCATTTATTTTAGGAGCGATTGGTGTGGTTTTACCAATATTGCCAACGACCCCCATTTTTACTTTTAAGTGCTTTTTTATTTTCAAAAAGTTCAGATAGATTTCATGAATATTTAATTCAAACAAAACTTTATCAAAAATATATCAATGAAATGGTCATTGAAAGAAAGACAACGAGAAAGAAAAGGAATCAGTCATTATTTACAGTAACACTTATTTTTTTGATTGCTGTAATGATTACACCTGTATGGATTGGAAAGATATGTTTACTGATGGTAATGAGTATTCATCATTTTATTATGTTAAAGAAAGTAGAGATTATTAATGAATAAAATAGATCAAAAAAGAGAAAATGAAAAAAGAATATTAAAGGTAATGATTGATATTTATCAAAGAAAACATCCTCAAGAAAGTAAGATGTGTGAAGATCTTTATAAGTACGCTTGTTTGCGTATTGATAAATGTCCTTTTATGGAAACTAAAACTTTTTGTAGTGGATGTCAAGTTCATTGTTATCAAAAAGAATATCGAAGCCAAGTTAAAAAAGTGATGCGCTTTTCTGGAAAGTATATGCTTTTTTACCATCCACTTCTAACAATCAAACATGGATGGCTTTCACTTAAAGAAAGGAGAAGAAAAAATGTTTAATAAAAGATTATTAAAAACTTTTAAAGCGGAAATGAAAAATGTTTATGGGTTAGTCTTGATTCAATGGTTGGTTTTAATTTGCCATATTCTACTGACATTTTTACATAGTTATGTTTTATCTTGTCTTTATTTAAAACAATCTTTTTCACTTGTTTTTTATTTATTAAGTGTGATTTGTTTGTTTGCTTTAAAATGTTTTTTACAAACAACACAAAATAAACAAGCATTATCTTTAAGTGAAATGATTAAGACAAAGTTAAGAAAAAGTGTTTTTGATAAGATATATCATCAAAAACAAACAACAGTTTTTAAAGAATCGACGCTTACTCAACTTACAAGTGAAGGTATTGATCAATTAGAAATTTATTTTTCTAAATATATACCACAATTCTTTTATGCCATGTTGGCACCACTTACTTTATTTATCGTTGTTGGTTTTATGTCTTTAAAAGTAGCGCTTATCTTGCTTTTATGTGTACCACTTATTCCTGTTTCTATTGTTATTGTACAAAAAATAGCTAAAAGGTTATTAGCGAAGTATTGGAATAGTTATACAGGATTAGCGGATTCTTTTTTAGAAAATTTACAAGGACTTACAACTTTAAAATATTATCAAAGTGATTTATATTATCAAGATAAAATGGATAGGGAAGCAGAAGACTTTAGAAAGAAAACCATGCGTGTTTTAATTATGCAACTGAATTCGATTAGTGTGATGGATCTAGTGGCTTATGGTGGTTTTGGTTTAGGAGTTGTTTTGGGTCTACAAGAATATTTAAATCAACATATTACTTTTATGATGTTTGTTTTTATTGTAATGATTTCTATTGAATTCTTTTTACCTTTAAGAATGTTAGGAAGTTATTTTCATATTGGACAAAATGGAAACGCGGCAGCAGATAAAATTTTTAAACTATTGGATAGCTTGGATGATATTCAAGAAAGTTATCAGGAATCGATTTCAACTTTATTTTTTGAACATGTAACTTTTGGCTATGATGAAAAAATTATTTTAAAAGATGTTTCATTTTCTTTATCCAAAGGAATATTTTTAACGATTGTAGGAGAATCAGGTTCGGGGAAAAGTACAATTGCTTCACTGCTAATGAATTTATATCCAATTCAAAAAGGTAAAATTCTTTATAATCAAGAAACAATACCAGAAACAATGACACTTTATCAAAAAATAACGTTGATCAAAGATGAAACATATATTTTAAAAGGGACAGTCTTTGATCATCTTGCAATGTCAGGATGTATTGATGAAGAAAAAATGATGGCTGTTTTAAAAGAAGTAAAACTATTTGAGGTCTTTGAAAATCAAGGAGGATTAAAGTTTCAACTCAATGAAGGAGCTAAAAATATATCAGGTGGACAAAGACAAAGATTAGCTCTTGCAAGAGCGTTATTGCGTGAAAGTGATGTTTATATTTTTGATGAAGCAACGAATAATGTTGATCGTGAAAGTGAAGAGATTATTTTAAAAATTATGAAACGTTTAGCTAAAGATAAAATTATTATTTTTATTACACATCGCATGGCTCATTGTAAAGAAAGTCAACTTACTTTTGTGATGAAAGAGGGGAGATTGATTCAACAAGGAAGTTATGATGAATTATTCAATCAAGCTAATTTATTTAGAGAGCTTGTGGAAAATCAAAAGAATTTAGAAAGGATTATTGAAAATGAAAGATAAGATAAAATTAATTATTTCTTTATTAAAATTAGTACGTCCTTTTTTAATGATTATGTTATTGGCAATTATTTTAGGTGTGTTAGGGCATTTAACAGCAACCTTTATTACCGTTTTTATCATTCTTGCTTTTTGTAAAGTAATTTCCTTTTCACTTGCTGTTAAATTAATTATTCTTTGTGCATTTTCAAGAGGAATCTTACGATACATAGAACAAGCATGTAATCATTATATTGCCTTTAAAGTATTGGCTCATATTCGTCATTTAGTCTTTGAAAAATTAAGAGAATTGGCACCAGCTAAATTAGAAAATGAAGATAAAGGAAATATTATTGCAATGTTGACAAGTGATGTTGAACTCTTAGAAGTTTTCTTTGCTCATACTATTTCGCCAGTGATGATTGCCTTTATTTATAGTATAATTATGATTTGTTTTATAGGTTCTTATCATTTTGTTTTTGGGATACTTGCTTTTATTTGTTATGGTATCATGGGTATATTGATTCCATATATTACTTATAAAGTGAGTCAAAAAGAGGGAAGCAATTATCGTTTTTTACTTGCTAATTTTAATACTTTTGTTTTAGAGACAGTTTTAGGTAAAAGAGAAATTTTACAATTTAGTCAACAAGAAAAACGCTTTGAACAGATGATGGATCATCAAAATAATTTAACCCAAACACATCAAAAATTAATCAAGCATCAAAGTTTTCAACAAATACTTTCAGATGGGCTGATTATTTTATCGATTGTTATTTCTATTTTATTGATCAAGAATCATGTTTCTAAGGAATTGTTGATTCCAATGATGGCACTTTCTTCATCCTTTGGACCAACGATTGCTCTAGCAAATCTAGCCAACAATCTCAATCAAGTATTCCCTTGTGCAAGACGTATTTTAAATCTATTAGATGAAGAACCATTACTTAAAGAAATTACAAATAAAAATACAATTTTAAATTTACCAATTGAAATAAAAAATCTTTCATTTCATTATCCAAATACGTCTACTGAAATTTTACATCAAATCAATTATACATTTGAATTTGGTAAAACCTATGGTCTTCTTGGTAAAAGTGGATGTGGTAAATCAACATTATTGAAATTATTAATGCGTATTTATCAAGGTGAAGGTGAGATTTTATTTGATCATGAATCCATTGAAAATATCAATAGCCACACTTTAAAAGAAAATATCAGCTATGTTGATCAAGAAACATTTTTATTTAAAGATACGTTATATCATAATATTACTTTATTAAATCCTGCTTATAGTCAAGAAGATGTAATAGAAGCTTGTAAACAAGCACAAATTCATGATTTTATTATGTCTTTACCACAAGGATATCAAACGATTTATGATGAAAATATTTCGGGTGGTCAAAAACAAAGAATTGGTCTTGCACGTGCTTTCTTAAGAAAAACACCGATTCTTTTATTAGATGAACCAACAAGTCGTATTGATAGTTTAAATGAAGCAGCCCTGTTAGAAAGTTTAAAACGAATTAAAGATGAAAAATTGATTATTATTGTTAGTCATCGAAAGTCATCTCTTGCTTTATGTGATGAAATTATTGAAATAGAACAAGGTATAATAAAAACTTAAAGATGAGATAAAAAATATTTATTTTTTAAGAAAATGTCGTATAATGACAAATGATAGGAGGATTTTAAGATGAAAGAATTTTTCAAAAGTAAAGAATTATGGACATTTGTAGGAGGAGCAGTAACTGCTGTTGTCACTTCAAAGTTCGCTAAAAGTAATAAAGCAAGAGAATTAGCTGTTAAAGGATTAGCTAGTGGAATGCAAGTAAAAGATAACGTAGAAGCAACTGTTACTTCTATTAAAGAAGATGCTCAAGACGTCTATGCTGAAGCTGTAGAAAAAAGTAAGGCACAATAATGATGAGTAATTTTAAAATAGTTCATGAAATTGATGGAAGATTACGTGTTCGTTTTGGACAATATGCTTTTACAAGTGGACAAGCAACTATTTTAAAAAGCGATTTTTTAAATCTTGAGTATGTAAGATATGTAGAAGCTCATTATAAAAATGGAAGTCTTTTATTGGTTTTTGATGAAAATTATAAAAATGAAGTATTTGATTATTTAAATAATTATGATTTAAGTGATTTACAAAACAGAGAAATCCCTGAGAATTGTTCTCAAAATTTACAAGTACTTGATCAAAGTTTTAAGCATGAATTAATTAAAATTTTTGCTAGAAGATATGCTGTTAAGTTCTTTTTACCAAATGTTGTTGGTAAAGGAATTGTTATTTATAAAGCATTAGCTTATTTTAAAGCAGGACTTTCTTCACTTGGAAATAGACGTATTGATGTACCTGTTTTAGATGCAACAAGTATTGGTGTTTCTTTATTGCGTAAAGAGTTCAATACAGCAAGCAATATTATGTTGATGCTTAAAATATCTGAATTATTAGAAGACTATACACGTCAAAAAGTTACTTTACAATTAGGTGATAGTTTGATGAGTAAGTTTGATAAAGTTTGGATTTATGAAGATGGACAAGAACAAGAAATTGCGATGTCTGATTTAAAACAAGGGCAAGTTGTTATTGTTCAAACAGGAAGTATGGTTCCTATTGATGGAGAAATCGTTGATGGTGAAGCGATGGTCAATGAATCAAGCTTTACAGGTGAACCGTTAAGCAAACGTGTGACATTAAATGATACGGTTTATGCAGGAACATTGATTGAAGAAGGAAAGATTTTTGTTAAGGTCAGAAACTTACAAGATGATAGCCGTATTGTTAAAATCATTGATATGATTGATACAAATGAATCATTAAAAGCATCCATTCAATCAAGAGCAGAACATATGGCGGATGCCATTGTACCTTATAGTTTCTTAGGATTCTTTGGGGTTTGGGCATTGACAAGAAATCTTACAAGAGCCACTTCTCTTTTATTAGTGGATTATTCTTGTGCGATTCGTCTATCAACATCAATTTCAGTGATTTCAGCAATGCAAGAAGCTTCAATGCATAATGTTTTAGTTAAAGGTGGAAAACATTTAGAAAGCATGAAGGATGCAAATGTGATTGTTTTTGATAAAACAGGAACTTTAACACATGCCAAACCTGTTGTACTAGATGTCGTTCCTTTACAAGATTATACAAGAGAAGAAGTTTTAAAAATTGCGGCTTGTCTAGAAGAACATTTCCCACATAGTGTGGCTAATGCCATCGTTCATCAAGCAGAAGTTGAAAACTTAAAACATCGTGAAGAACATGCGGAAGTAAAATATGTGATTGCTCATGGTATTTCGACAAGCTTAAATGGTGAAGATGTTATTATTGGAAGCAGTCATTTTGTCTTTGAAGATGAAGGTGTAGAAATGACACAAGAAATTAAAGATTTGATTTCTTCACTTGAAAGTAAAGGTTCAAGTTCCCTTATTTATCTAGCCATTGCTAAAAAGCTTGCAGGTATTATTAGTATTTATGATCCTTTAAAACCAGAAGCTAAAGAAGTTGTTCAAGAACTTCGTGATATTGGTTTCGATAAAGTCATTATGCTTACAGGGGATAGTCCTAACTGTGCAAAAGCAATTGCGAAACAATTAAATTTAGATGATTTTAGAGCAGGAGTTTTACCAGAAGATAAAGCAAGTTATATTGAAAGTTTAAAAAAAGAAGGAAATACCGTTGTGATGGTAGGAGATGGTATTAATGATACACCAGCCTTATCCATGGCAGATGTTTCGATTTCACTTCAAGATAGCTCAGATATTGCGCGTGAACTTGCAGATATTACACTTGTATCAAATTCGTTAAATGATATTGTTGCTTTAAGAATGATTTCAGAAGGCTTATTTAAACGTATTCATAGTCAATATCGTTTGATTGTTGGTTTAAATACATCCTTTATTGTTTTAGGAGCATTAGGTTTACTTACACCACAAATGCTCGCCATGCTTCATAATGGAAGTACATTCTTAATTGCTTCAGGTTCAACACGTTCATTATTACATTAGAAACAGATATTTTCTGTTTCTTTTTCTTTTTATGAAAGTATGTTGAAGTTGTAAAAGCGCTTTATTATACTAATAGAAAAGGAGATAGATTATGGCAATTAAAGTAATAATTATGGATATTGATGGGACTTTAGTCAATGATGAAAAAGTCATTACTCCTCTTACTAAAGAAACCTTATTAAAAGCACAAGATAAAGGGGTACGTTTGGTTTTAGCTTCAGGAAGACCAACAAGTGGTTTATTAAAACTTGCTGAAGAATTAGATATGGAAAATCATCATGGTTTGTTTGTATGTTTCAATGGTTCAAAAGTAGTTGATTGTCAAAGTCATGAAACACTTTATAACCATGCAATTTCTGTAGAAGATAGTAAAGCAATCTTAGAACATCTAAAGAATTTTAAAGCAAGACCAATGTTTGATAAAGATGAATATATGTATGTCAATGATGTTTTTGATAATACAATTACTTATAAAGGAAAACCATTTAATGTTATGCAATATGAATCAAGAGGAAATAACTACATCTTATGTGAAAAAAGAGATTTAGCAGCCTTTGTTGATTTTGAAATCAATAAAATTCTTACATTTGGTGATCCAGACTATTTACAAGCACATTATAAGGAAATGATGGAACCATTTAAAGATCGTCTAAATTGTATGTTTACATCTGATTTCTATTTTGAATTTACTGCAAAAGGTGTTGATAAAGCCAAAGCTTTAGATAGTGTTTTAATTCCTATGGGTTATAAAAAAGAAGAAATGATGGCTTTTGGGGATGCTCAAAATGATAAATCAATGGTGGAATATGTTGGCTTAGGTGTGGCTATGGGAAATGCTTCAGATGAATTAAAAGCAGTAGCTAATGAAATTACAGATACAAATAATAATGATGGTATTGCTAAAGCTATTATGAAACATATTGAGTTATAAAAACGGAGAAATCTGTTTTTTTTCTTTGAGATACTTGAAAAAAGAGAAAAGTGATAGTATTCTATATGTGGTTAGGTAAGGCTAACCATGGGAGGAAATATTATGTTTTTATCAATCAAGGATCTTAAAAAAAGCTTTGGTGAAGATGAATATAAGACAGAAGTTTTAAAAGGTATTGATTTTGAAATAGAAAAAGGTGAAATTTGTGTTTTACTTGGGCCTTCAGGTTCTGGTAAATCAACACTTCTAAATATTATTGGAGGAATTGATCAACCAGATAGTGGGACAATTACGATTCAAGGAAAAACAATTTCAACATTAAAAGAAAAAGATCTAACAAATTATCGTCGTAATCATTTGGGATATGTTTTTCAAATGTATAATTTGATTTCACATTTAAATGTTGAACAAAATATTGATGTAGGAAAATATTTAAGTAAAAATCCATTAAATAAAGAAGAACTCTTACAAACACTTGGGTTAAAAGAACATCGTTATAAACAACCAAATCAATTATCTGGTGGTCAACAACAAAGAACATCAATAGGACGTGCAATCATCAAAAATCCAGATTTATTACTTTGTGATGAACCAACAGGAGCTTTAGATTATCATACATCAAAAGATATTTTACAATTGATTGAAGATGTTAATAAAAAATATGGTAATACAATTATTATTGTAACGCATAATGATGCGATTAAAGACATGGCTGATCGTGTGATTTATTTGCATGATGGACGTATTCGTGAAAATATTAAAAATACGCATAAAATTCCAGCAAAGGATTTGAATTGGTAAAATGAAGAATCCATTATTTAAAAGATTACCATATATTTTAAAAGATGAAATTGCAAAATATTTAATTATATTTTTGTTTATGGCAGGATCTATTGGTCTTATTTCAGGATTTTTAGTAGCTGATGGCTCAATGATCAAAGCTTATAATGACAGTTTTGATAAATACAATATTGAAGATGGACATTTTCGTTTAAATGATTCTCTTTCAAAAGAAAATAAAAAGGCTTTAGAAAAAGAAGGTGTCACAATTTATAATCTTAATTACATCGAAGAAAAAGTAGAATCTTCAAGTACAATTCGTCTCTTTAAACCAAGAAACAAAGTCAATCAAGTCTGTATTATGGATGGAAAACTTCCTCAAAGTAAAAATGAAATAGCGATTGATCGTATGTATGCCGATAATAATAATTATCAAGTAGGCCAAACCATCAAAGTAGGTAAAAAGAAGTTAAAAATTACTGGACTTGTGGCTTTATCAGATTATAGTGCTCTTTTTTCAAAAAATAGTGATCTAATGTTTGATTCTGTTAAATTTGGTGTTGGCATTGTTTCTGATGAAGGGTTTGAAAGCTTTAAAGATACTAAAATCTACTATAACTATGCGTGGACATATAATGAAAAGGTTGATAATGAAGTTAATGCCAGCAATGATTTTTTAAACGTACTTGTTAAAAACGTTTCAGGAATTGATGATTATATTCCTCAATACGCCAACCAAGCCATCCATTTTACAGGTGATGATATGGGTGGAGATGAAGCAATGATGACAGTTTTACTTTATATCATTATTGGAATCCTTGCTTTTGTCTTTGCAATCACTACTAAAAATACCATTGAAAGCGAAGCACCAATGATTGGAACTCTTCGCGCTATGGGATATACAAAAAAAGAAATGTTAGTTCAATACATGACATTACCTATTCTTGTTTCTTTAGGGGCTTGTATTGTCGGAAATATTTTAGGTTATACATATTTTAAAGATGTCATGGCCGGTATGTATTATGGAAGTTATAGTTTACCAACTTATGTTACTATTTGGTCTGGAGATGCGTTTATTAAGACAACGATCATTCCATTTATTATGATGGTTTTAATTAACTATGGTATTTTAATGAAATCTTTAAAATTATCACCTCTTAAATTTATGAAAAGAGATATTAAAAAAGCTAAAAAGAATAAGAAAACACTCGTCTTACATCGTTTAGGTTTCTTTTCTCAATTTAGATTAAGTGTTATTTTAAATAACTTATCAGGGTATGTTACATTATTTGTCGGTGTTTTATTTGCAATTATCTTATTAATGTTTGGAATGGATATGCATCCTGTTCTCGATCATTATCAAGATGTTGTTGTTAATAATATGACTGCTAAATATCAATATATTTTAAATACTCCAGAATCAATTGATACCACAGCCATTGAACAAGCTTTCCAAACGGTTCCTCAAGAATTTAGGGATAGTTTCTTAAGTTTGATTGACGATCAATATGATGAAATGTATGATAACTATAAAACTAAAACCACAGGGGCAGAAGCTTTTTCTCTTTACTCATTAAAAACACTTCCAGAAAGTACAATAGAAGAAGATATTAGCCTCTATGGTTTACAAAATAATAGTCAATATATTCATATAAAATCATTACCCAAAAAAGGTGTTTATATTTCAAAAGATATTGCTGATAAATATAATTTAAAAAAAGGCGATCGTATTTCTTTAAAAGAAAGCTATAAAGATTTACGTTATACTTTTGAAATTAAAGGCATTTATGATGCACCTGGTAGTATGGCACTTTATATGTCTAAATCTTATTTTAATGAAGTTTTCAACTGTCAAGATGGATACTTCAATGGTTATTTTTCAAATAGAAAAATAACAGATTTAAAAGATGACTATATCGCTTCAACCATTACTCAAGATGATTTAACAAAAGTATCAAGACAATTAAATGTTTCAATGGGAGAAATGTTTTATTTAGTTGAAGGATTTGCAATTGTGATGTTTATTATGCTTATTTATCTTCTTACAAAGATGATTATTGAAAATAATAAAGTATCGATCTCCATGGTTAAAATTCTTGGTTATACATCAAAAGAAATACAAAAGATGTATGTTCATGCCACAACAATTGTTATTATGATTTCAACATTACTTTCTTTTGGAATAACAACATGGATCTTATCTTATGCTTTCAAAATAGTTTTTGAAGAATATGCAGGATGGTTACCTTTCTATGTAGAAGGTAGTGTTTATATCAAGATGTTTATCATGACTGTTATTTCTTACTTATTTGTTATGATGATTCAAATGAGAAAAATCAAGAAAATTCCAATGGATGAAGCATTAAAGAATGTTGAATAAAAAAATAAGGCTCTAAAAGGAGCCAAATGGCGTCAACTTAAGGAATTATGCATTCTTTAAGTTGGTGCTATTTTTGTTATTATGAAAATAAATTTAAAATTATTTTATCAATATTTTTGTGCAATAAAAAAAGCGCATAAAATCCCTTTTAATATTACCTATTTTTTTAAATTTTTTGTGTTAAAATATATATGTATTCTTAACTACGGGAATGTGGTCATGAGAACGGATCCGATTTTTTTAAGTTTCGGATTATTTCTTCCGTCGAGTCTAAATCGATATGACGGTGCCGACAGCATAACTCTTCCCCAACGTTGATAGTGTCTGTTTGGGCGAACAGGCACTTTTATTTTGTCTATGATCTTCATGATACTATCTATTTTCTTTTTGATTTTTTCTTTCAGATTATACATCATACAATTTAAAAAATTGATTTCATGAACTATGACATGCAATTGTGTTATGTTCACGACATATTTTTTTCGGTTTGCCTCTTTTCCAATTCATGATTTATTTCTTTTCTTAAAACTCCAACAATATTATGAAACAGAACCTTTGCATATATATCATTTCGTGCAACATCTCCATTTAAGCTTATGTGCCTTTCTATTTCCTGAGTTGTTTTCATTGTCTTATATGAAACCTCAATATCCCATCTTTTTGAATATAGCTCAATGACTTCATCTGCTGAAAATACTTCTTTACTTAGATTGGTAAAATAAATAAGGTTTTCACAATGAATACATGGTTAATGTCTGTATATTTATAAACTCTTTTTATAACTCTTATTTTGAAAATTGGTTTTTCTTTTCTCAATTCTTTGGCTTCTAGTGAAAATCTGAATCTTTTAAGCCATTTATCATCGACTTCAACTTCAATCCATTCATCATCAGATTGCATGAGAGCAACCTGTTTTTTATAAAAATTAGATTTTCCTCTAATAACATAGTTATATTTAAGAAACTCCAAATGAGATATGATTTCAGCTGAACCATAATATCTATCTGCAAGATAAATGATTTTTTGATTTTTCAGGATTTTTTTTGTCCTATATAAATGTGCAAAAGCCAAAGGAGTCTCTGAATATGGAGCAGGCTTCAATGAAAAGTCAATAAACAAACTATTGGTAACATCATAAAGTCCATCTGCTTTGGACTGAACTTTTTTAACATCAAAAATATCATGCACATGCTGATTCATACAGAATTGGAAATCATTTATATTGTAAACATTATATGGGATTTCCATGTATGTTCCATCTTCTGCGATAAGCAAATGATCTCTATATTTTTTAGGAAGAGAAGATGCATAATAAATAGAAGCAAATTGATTGATAAGATATGTAAAAACATTAGGATTGAGCTTTTTTATAGCTTTATTGAGTGCTTATTTACTTATTCTTTTTTCAAATTTATCTATTGAAGAGTAGAAATGAGTAAGTTCAGCATTCGTAGTAGTTTTATTTCGAAAAATAAAATAATAGATGACAGAATAGAAATTCATATTCCTATTACGAGTAAAATCCTTTTTTGTTTACGACAAAGCATGTTGACGATGTCAGATTGTATAATAGAATTGAAATCACAAAAAAGTTGAGATAATTCAGAAGACTTAACTACACTATTCATCATCATAAACAAGACGAGGCTTCTTTTTAGCAAAAGCAGCCTTCAAATAAGGAACGGCATCCTTATCAACTTGCCCAAAATTGATAAGAACACGATGTCTGGGGACACCAGATTCATCACGATAAGATTCAACGAGTGAACAAAAGTATGTATCTTTTTTACCTTTATTATTTTTAACAGCTCTAACAAACATATTATCGCCTTCTTTCTTAACTACATTATATATTAGATATTTATATGATTAAATATAAATAGTCTACAAATACTTAACTACAAATATGTATTTAGAAATCTATATGAGTTAAAAAGGTAAAAAAAGAGCCAACTTCTTAAGTTGACTCCATTGGGCTCTAAAAGGAGCCTTATTCATTTTCAGTACGACTATCTTCAGTAATTTCTTCTACCCAATATCCATGAATACTGTCTCTTGCATCTTGGTAGAGTTTGTTGAAATGATAAATTTCTAAACACCAAATACCAATAGATATAAATATAATAATGGTTACTAATGTTTTAAAAATATATTTTTTATTAAGTTGCTTTATTATGTCATCGTTTTCTAAACTTTCAATATATGATCCAGCAACTTCATTAGGACTACCAAATTCATCTATGATATTTTGATAAGTACAATTAGGATGAGTATTTGAAAATTCAATAATTTTTTGTGTTAGTAACCTTAGAAATTCTTTTTTATCTTTAGAATAAAAAGGAATAATTTTTTTAACATATTTTATATATTTTTTGATTTCTTTATTCATTTTTTACTCCTAATTTAAATACTTATTTTTCTTGTTTTTCTTTTGCTATTTTTTCTTTATATTCTTCAGCTGTATATGTTTTCATCTTTGTATGTTTTGCTTCATCAATCAATTGATTGATTCGATATCTTTCAAATCCCCAAACACTTATGCATAAAATAATTATGACAGAAATAAAAATATTTATAATTTTCTTTTTATTAAGTTTCTTTATAATTTCGTCACTATCTAAAGTTTCAATATAAGAACCAGCAACTTCATTAGGACTCCCAAATTCATCTACGATATCTTGATAACTACAGGAGTCATGTTCATTAGAAAATTCAATGATTTTTTGTGTTAATAACTGTATAAATTCTTTTTTATCTTTTGAATAGATTGGAATAATTTTTTTAACATATTTTATATATTTTTTTATATCGTTACTCATCTTTTTTGCCTTCACCATATGCAATGATTTCAAATACACCTTGCATATTCTTTCTAAATTCAATAATTGTTTGTTCTAAATATTCTTTTCCAATTGGCTCAATATGATAATAAACTCTGATTTTTTTATTAACGATCTCATCTCGACTTGAAATATATTCTTTTTTTAATAAATTATGTACAACAGGATAAAGAGTACCTTCTTTAATATCTAATGAGCCATTGGAAATTTCTTTAATTAATTTTACTAATTCATATCCATAACAATCCTTTACTTTCAACAAACTTAAAACAAGCATATCAATATTAAAGAAACTGTTAGATTTTGCCATCTTTTATCACCCAAATTGATTATAACACACGAATTATTATAAACAAGATACTATTATAATAAAAGTATAATTGACATAATGGTAGAAAGACGTATAATGAAAGTAAGGAAAGCGCTTCCTTGATTCATAATATTATGGATGGAGGAAAAGAAAATGAAGAAACAATATGATGTTTGTCTTATTTATTTAAGCTATGTTTTTGAAATAATAGGTTTATTAGCATTCAAATACTTTGATAATTACATTTCTACCCATTGGATTACAATAGGAACGGATGGAAATCCCATTTATGGGGAAGTAGGCTTGCTTTATAATTTATCAGTTGTCATACATTATTTGTTTTATTTTATAATATTTGTTTATTTTTTTATGATGATTAAAAAGGTTGTTTCTAAAGAATGTATTGATCTTAAAAGAAATACTTTTCTTTTATTTGGATTACTTGTAATTGATTTGGTTATGTATCATTTTTCAATTATGACAATGTTTCATTATTCAAGTGCCATAACTTTTATGTGCGTTGGTTTGATTATTAATATGGTTTTATATTTAAAATATCGTACGTATTTAATTAATAATTAAATGTTTGAGTGGTTTTAACAAGGAAGGGTGAAATAAAATGAAAGCAAAAATGATTTTATTACTGTTTGTTATGGGAGTAATATTAGGTGGATGTAGTGTAAAATCTAATAAAGATATTTTATTAGATGATACTAAAACAATCATAAAATATAGCCCTTATCAAAAAATGTTTATGGATTTGAATAGCAATTTTACAGAAGAAGATGTTAAAAAATATATGGGAGATCATCGATTGATAGGAGGCAGAAGTAGTTTAGGTGATTATTTTGAATATCACATATTTTTATCAAAAGATGACAATAAAAAAGCTTGTCAAGAATTTGTAGCAGTACGTTTTTTAAAAGATGGACAATTAGAGGGTTTTCGATATGTATCTCCAGAATTTGAAGGCTATGTATTTTATTATGCAAAAGGAGTGTTTTTAGAGTTTAATGATCAAAATGCAAAAGATTATTCAGGATATTATTATCGAAGTTTACCAAAAAAAGGAAATAAAAAAGGTTTAGAAATAGAATATAAAGATAATACAAAGAAAAGCACGCCCTATTATCCTATTTCAAACGCCAAAGAAGCAATAAACTTTTTGATAGAAAAATAATATTTTAATAACCATTGTATTGTTGAAAAGTAAGTAAATATATAATAAAACCTTTTAAAGATTATAATAAGGAGAAAAATATGAAAAGAAATATTAGAAAATATGCTTTATGGGTTACTTTATTTTTAATAGCAGTAGTTGTATTTTGTCTTTCATTGATTTGGCTTTCACTTGCCTGCATGTAAAGGAAAGGATGAAATTTTATGTTTTATTGGATAGCGATAGAAATTATTTTTCTTATACGTATTGTAGGACAAATTATACAATTGCTAAATAAGGAAAATAACTATGGATTGATCATTATTAGAATTTCTAATGTTTTAGGAATACTGTTGATTGCATTAGCTTTTATACAAAATCCAATTCATGAAATGAATAGAGTAAAAGATAAATATTGGAATTATTATTCAATATATCTTGTAACAGTATTTATTGATCTTATTTTAGAAGTTTTACTTCGACGTAGATTATATAAAAAGGAAGAAAAGTTATGAAAAAATTGATTATAAAAATGTGTGCATTCATTATTTTGATAACACTTTTTACAAGATGTCATCAACAAAATAAACTATATTCATTTGAAACAAAGAAAATAGATGATCAAGTTATTTTGATTTAAAAAAACATTTCAAAAGAACCAATTGATCTATCATTAAAAGTTCAAAAAATTAAATGTTTACCTGCAAGTAAACAAAGTGTTTTCATTTTTAAGAAAAATGAATTTAAAGATACTTATTATGACGAAATAGAAGCAAAAGAAAGTACCCAATATCAAGAGTATAATAATTTTGATGTTGATCGAATAACTGATATTTCTTTACAACAATTAAATGAATGCATTAAGAAAACAAAAAATGATAAAAAGAAATGTTATGGGGAAGTTATTGTTTTCCTTTATCAAAATAAAGACCTTGTAGATATTCAAAAACATCTTTTTATATTAAAGGGAAAAGAAAGAGTAATCACTTTTGAAAGTTCAAAAATATGGGATGATACAAAGATAATAGAAAATATATATGAAAAAAATTAGTTTGAAATCAGAGGATTTTATGGAAATATGTAATGGTGTTGATTATTTAGATCAAGTAAAAGAATTAATTATAGAATATACAAAGCGTTTGGGACGTGATTTATCTTTTCAAAATATTGATGAGGAATTATAAAATCCAGCAAAAAAATATACAGCTCCTGAAGGAGAACTTTTAGTGGCTGTAGAAAAGAAAAAGGTGATAGGAATGGTTGCCTATCATCACCATTCAAAGAGTCGCTGTGAAATGAAACGCTTGTATGTAAAACCAAAATATAGAGAAAATAAATTAGGTAAAAAGCTTGTTTTAGAAATTTTAGAGTATGCTAAAAAAGCAGGATATAAGGAAATGATGTTGGACACGATTATTCCTTTACAATCAGCAATTCATCTTTATAAAAAGGTAGGATTTGTTGAACGTGAGGCGTATTATCATAATCCGATGGATGATGTTTTGTATTTTAAAAAGATACTTTAAGTTATTGGACAACCAATAGCTTTTTATTTATGAAAAATGTTACAATAGATAAAAGGGTGAGATGAATATGAAAAAATATTTAAAAAGAAATAAATTTTATTTTATGATATGTGTTCTTTTATTTTCAACAGCAGGAATCATGTCTGTTTTTTTAGCAAGCATTGTTCAAAAAATGGTAGATACATCTGTTGATAAAAATATCATCCAATTTTGTCATGTTATGATCTTAGCGGTTTTGTTTATTATCATTAATTTTTTAATCTATGTTTTAAGAGGTTTTTTTAGAGCTAAATATTTAAAAAATGTGATGTTTTCATTGAATCATGATTTATTTAAAGGAATCTTTTTTAAAACAGTCAAAGAGTTCAATCAAGAAAACTCATCAGCCTATTTAAGTATTTTTAATAATGATTTAAAAATTATTGAAAGAAACTATTTTGATAATTTATTAACGATTAGTGCAGATCTCTCACAATTTATTATTTGTTTAGTAGCTGTTTTTTCATTTCAATTTTCTTTAGCTATTATTGTTATTGTGATCAATGTTATTGCCATATTTGCTCCTATTTTATTTGGAAAAGTTTTATCTAAAAAACAAATGATTTCAACGCAAAAATATAGTCAATTAAATATCAAAATCAAAGATTTCTTCAATTCTTTTGAACTTATCAAATGTTTTCAAATTACACATCATGTCATTCATCAATTTGATTATGTAGAAAATGAATATGAAACAAGTATGCAAAATTATCGCTACGATGAAGGAATTATTTCAGGTTTTTCAACATTATCTTCTTTAGGAGTAAGTGTAATGACAACACTTATTTCTCTCTATTTTGTAATTATAAATAGGATTACTATAGGTGAAATGCTGGCAATTACACAATTAGTCAATAATATTGCTAATCCTTTAGGAAGATTATCAAATGAAATTCCTTTATTAAAAAGTATAAAACCAATTGAAAATAAAATAGAAACATATTTTGAAAATAGCCACGAACATCGAATAAATTCAATTGATTCTATAGAAAATATCTCATTTAAAGATGTTTCATTTAGTTATGATCAAAGTAAAGAAATTATTCATGATTTTAATCATGTTTTTTATAAAAATAAAAAATACGTTCTTGTTGGAAACAGCGGTTCTGGTAAATCAACGATCATCAAGTTACTTTTAAACAATTATGAAGTAAGTAAAGGGACTTTATATATTAATGATATAGATATCAACACAATAAATATTGAAAATATTTATCAACATATATCAATCGTTCATCAAAATGCGCCAATATTAAATGATACTTTAAAAAATAATATCACATACTTTAAAGAGTATTCAGATAATCAAATCACAGAAGTCATAGAAAAAGCAGGCTTAAAAGATTTTGTCAATGCCTTACCTGAGGATTTAAATACAGTTATTAATGAAAATGGAAATAATATTTCAGGTGGTGAAAAACAAAGAATCAGTATTGCTAGAGCTTTACTTAAAGATGCAGATTTGTTGATTTATGATGAACCTACATCTAATTTAGATCATACAACTGCAAAAGAAATTGAAAGTATTCTTTTAAATATAGATAAAACATGCTTTATGATTACTCATAAATTAGATAAGGAACTCTTAAGTAAATTTGATGAAATTCTCGTTTTAAAAGATGGTTCTTTAAAAGAAGCAGGAAGTTATCAACAATTAGTAGATGAAGGTGCCTTTTTTAAACAATTGTTAAAAGGTACAAGTTAATGGGATGTTGTTTAAAGGCTGTTTGCATCAATAGAAATTAACTATCATTTTAGTGAAATAAATCTTTCTATTATTTTTGTGGCTATTTTGATATCAATAATTTTATTGGTGAGGGATTATTTAAATTATATCCAGTAAAGTTAGGATAAGAGGTTTCTCTTATCTTTTTCTTTTAAAAATAAATCTAATTATTATATAATAAATGAAAAGAGGTTACATATGAAAATAGGAATTATAGATGATGATGCTAGTTTTAGCACACAATTAAAAAATAAGATAAAAACAAGTTTATATTTTGAAGATGCAGAGATTGTTGTTTTTAATGAAAAATTTGAAACATTAGATTTGATGGATTATGAATATTTATTTATAGATATTATGTTATTACAAGCAAGTGGGATTGAACTTGCTAAAAAAGTTAAAAATAAACAGACAAAGATCATTTTTGTATCTGCTAATGAGGCGTTAGTTTATGATTGTTTTGATATTCATCTTTATTTTTTTATTAGAAAAGCTTTTTATGAAGAAGATTTTAAGAGATTGCTTTTGAAGATAGAAAAAGATGAGGCAGAAAGTAATAAACAGTATTTGCTTGATGAAAAAAATCATCAATATATTCGCTGCGTTGATATTTATTATATTCAATCTCATAGAAATGTTTGTACATTTTATACTAAAGATCAAGAATTTCAACAATATACGACTTTAAAAAAATGTACGGAATATTTTTGTTCAAATATTGCTTTCTATAAAATCAATTCCTATACGATTATTAATTTTAAATATGTGACTAAAATTAATCATCAATCAGTAACTCTTTTAAATCAACAAACATTTAATGTCTCTAGAAAAGCAAAAGATCTCATCGAAAAATATCATACCTATAGGAGGTATATTCAATAATGACTTTTTTATATTTAAGTTGTATAGAAATTGCTTTAATTTACCTGTTAAATATTCCTAAAGAACTGTTTAAAAGATATATTGGTATGTCATTATTTGTTAATGGTGTAGTGATGATGATCAGTTCTTCCTTATTATTACAGGATATTTTGTTTCTAGAGAGTTTATGTTTTTTCTTGTTTTATTCATTGAAAAGAAGGATAACAGAAATTTTATTTTATCTTTCTTTTCTATTGGTTGTTAAAGATATTATTATTATTTTTCCATTTTATACACTTATATCATTCATAATTTATATGACAGTTATGGCTTTACTTGTTTATATAAAACAACGTTATCTAATAGATAATCAAAATATTTATTGGAGTTTATTAATGATGATTTCTTTAAGTACACTTTGTATTTACCATATTCTTTATTATGATTTTCTTGAGATTTTAGGAGTTAATCGACATTTGATTATTCTTACAACACTAGTGATTACAATGATGATTTCTTATTATATGTTTTTTAAATATACAAAATTAAATCATGAACAACAATTATTGAATCAAGCTATTACTTATTTTAAAAATGATCAACAAAATTATGCTTATCTTGAAAAAAAGAATAATGAACTTTATAAATTAAAACATGATTTAAAATATGATTATCTGCAAATGAAACAGGCAATCAAAGAAAAAGAGTTTGAAACAATAAATCAAATCGTTGATCAAAAAATAGCCTTACTTGATCAAGAAGATATGTTGATTACATCAGGAAATAAGTTGCTGGATTCATTTATTAATATGAAACTTGAACAATTACAATTAAAAAAAATCATTCCTACGATGATTATTTCTATTCAAGATATTTCCTTTATCCAAGATGATCATTTAAATATCATTATTAATTATCTTTTTGATTTAGCAGCTCTATGTGTCAATCATCAAGAGTTACAAGTTAAAATTATTCAAGATACATGTGTTTTTGAAATAACAATGACCATGCATTTAGGAATTGAAAATATTGATCCAGTAAAATATGATACTCTCAAATTACTACTAAAAAAATATCAAGGCAGTATCAAAATCATACATGAAAATCAAAATTTAATTATTTCACTTCTTATACCCATGCAATAATGGGTATTTTTTTGTTAATTATCCTTTAAAATAAGTCAAACGTCCTCAACCTCTTATCTTTTTTTTAAAGCTTGTTAGAATGAAATTAGAAAAGAGGTGAGACTTATGATTGAAATAAAACATTTAGATATTCAATTTAAGCAACAAGTGATTTTTAAAAATGCTAATTTTAAAACATGTCCAGGGAAAATAACAGGAATTATAGGAAAAAGTGGTTGTGGAAAGACGACGTTTTTAAAAGCATTGATTTATCAATACAAGAATCAAATACTTTCTATTGATAAGCAAGTAATCACTGAGAAAAATAAGGAAGATTACTTATTGCATTGTGTCAGTTATATTGATCAATTTGGAACATTCTTTGAAAATATGAAAATAATTGAACATTTTGAATTTATAAGTCAATTAAAAAAACAGAATTTTAATCAAAACAAAATGTTAGAAACCTTGTATTTAGTAGGATTAGATGCCATTGATTTAAAAAATTATCCTTCGTCTTTATCTATAGGGCAAAGAAAAAGATTTTTAATAGCACTTGCAATGTTTAAAGATGCTTCCATCATTATCATTGATGAACCAACAGCATCTTTAGATCAAGAAAATAAAGAAATTATTTTAAATCTGCTACAAAAGCTAAAAAAAGACAATAAATATATTATTATTACTACCCATGATGATTTTTTAATTGAACATTTGGATATCATTTATGAAATAGAAAATAAGCAGCTTTGTTGTCATCAGGAAATAAAAGAAGTTCAACAGGTTTTAAAAATAGAAAAGACAAAACATCAAAGAATCAAAAAATATTTTTTCTATAAAAATCAAAGACAATGGTTTCAATTTCTATTGGTGATGTTACTAGGATTTATTATGACAGTCTCTATTTCTATCAATATAAGTGACAGTATTTTACAGGAAAATCAGCTTGCAAACGGTATAGAAAGAGCTAATAAAGCAGAAGTCTATACAGGAAAAATGAATGATGCTTTTTTGGAAATGATGGTTATTTTATAGGGGATCAGATAAATAATCTTGATATTAGTGATGATGAACTCGCACAAATGAAAGCAATCAAGCATGTTAAAGGTGTTTATCCTTTTGATGTTTTTGATACGATCAATCAGATGCAAAATGTATCAACGACGAGTGTTTACTTTCAAGGAAACAAGGTAAATTTTGATTATTTTAAAGATGGTAGTCCACTTGTAGCTCCTTATTATTCTTTTCAAAATATCAAATCAAATGGTAAAAAGCTTAAAGGAAATGCTATCAGTCAGTCATTGGCTAATAAGCTAGGAATAGATAAGGATGAAAAGAATTTTAAGATTTCTGTAGAGGTCTATATACCTGTCCAACAATACAGTTATCAAGGAGAAATGAATGAATCAGGGCTAAAGGCAGAGATGTCGCAAGTCCTTACTAAAAAAGTAAAACTTGATTTAGAAGTAGATCATATCATTTCTGTCGATGATTACTATAATGAATTTTTGAGTGCAGGATATACTATTTTAATGCCAGAAAAATCATTTTATAGTTTATTGAATCAATACAATAATCAGACACCAGATAGTTTATTAGACGCTAAAGAATTAAATGCAACAATTACACCTTATCATAGTAAGAATTATGTTATAGAAGTAGATCGTATAAATAATTTAAAAATAGTAGAGAAAGAAATAACAAAGATTTCTAAAAATCTTGCAACCTATGATCAATATAATTCAGTTATTGATATGACAGATATCTATAAAGAAGAAAGAAAAGGAAGATATATCTACATGGTTATGGTGGTTCTTGTCGCCATTGTACTTTATGCAATGGTACAAATCAATGCACTTGATGATCGTAAAAATGAAGTAAAACTATTAAAACTTTATGGACTAAATGATAAGAATGTTCATTCATTGATTAATGAAAATGGCTTTGTTCAATTATTATTGTCACTTGCATTAGGTATACCGGGCTTCTTTATCGCAAGAAAGATGGTTTTTTTTGCAGTCAATGATCAAAGTTTAATCATCAGTTTATTACTTTTCTTTAGTATTCAAATAGCTGTTTCTATCATTATTTACATCTTGTATTTATTCTACAGTAAGTATTTTGTTAAGAAGGTGAAACAATGATTGAAATGAAACATATTAATTTATCCTTTAGGGATAAAGATTTATTTACTGATCAAGAAATTAAAATTGATTCAGGGAAAATTACATTGATTACAGGAGAGAGTGGTTCGGGTAAATCGACTCTATTATTTGAACTTGCACGACTTACAGATTATGCAAATAAGGAATATATTTATGAAAATGAAAAAATGTCTGATTTAGATGAGGAATCATTTAGAAGAAAAATCGCATTTGTTTTTCAAGACTGTCGACTTTTTAATGATCTATCAGTCATTCAAAATATTGAATTCTTTAGTCAACTTGGTCAGGTTGAATTTAAGAAAGATAAAATGATGAATTTGTTAGATGAACTTGATTTAAATATTGATTTAAATGGAGAAGTAAAAGTTTTATCAGGAGGGCAAAAACAAAGGCTTTTGATTTTATGCTGTATGATGAAAGAACCTGAAATCATTTTTTTGGATGAACCAACAGCGTATTTAGATGATGAAAACAGAAGACGTATGAGAAAAATCATTTATGATTTATGCTATAAATATCATAAAACAGTTGTCATTGCTTCTCATGATTTAGGTATGTTAGAGATTGCAGATAAACACTATCATATTGAAAATCAACAAATTTTATTAAAGAAAAATATCATTAAAGAAAATAAGAATTTGATTGCAAGAAAAACAATTCTAACATTTCCACTTAATTATTATTTACATGCACAAAAATCAAATAAAATACATTATAAAAGAAATATCATCATTTCCTTTTTGATGATCATTATGACCTATATGATGTGTTTTCAAGCCTATTATCAAAAAGAAACAGAAAGAATGATTAATAAAGCAATCGATAATGAATTAAGGATTTCTTATAAGGATGGTGGAAATACTTATGATATGGCTGGAACGCCTGTTTCTAGAACACTTGTACAAGATTTATCACAAAATAATATGATTCAAAATATTTCTCCCTTTTTTGAATGGAATGTGGCTCATATGACGGTTAATGATTCATCTTTTAAAGAAACAGTGGTCATACAACCCTATTATAAGAAAATGAAAACAGTCAAAAAAAACAGCAATCCTGTATTTTTAATTGATAAACAAAAAATAAATACGGACAAGATTTATATTTCTTATTCTCTTTATCAAAAAATAAAAGGACATATTCATTTGACTGGAACAATGCAGGTGCTAAAAAACAATGAATTTGAATTTGTTGAAATTCCTTTTGAACTTTCAAATGCAGATACTGTTGATAAGGATATTGGTAATCGTTATACGAAATCAACTGAAAATATTATTTATATTTCACAAAATCTCTATCAAAAAATCATCAATCAATGTATTCCTGATGACTCGTATCAATCAAATGTCTATATCTTAAAAATAAATTCTTATAAGAACATACAGGCAGTAACAGATTTTATTAAAAAACACGATCAACAAATTAAAGTTTATAATCCAGTATCTTCTTCAATTCTAAGTCAAACAACATCATTTGGATTTGAAATGATTTACAATTTTTCAAAGATCATATTTATACTCTTTGTACTTTCATGTTTTATTATAGGAATGTTTGATGTTGTCATAAGACGTTATCAATATGCCTTGTTGCTTGTCAATGGTTTCAATAAAAAGCAATGTTTAAAACTTATTTTAAAAGAAAGGATTAATTATTGTTTACTATCTATTGTTTTAGCACAAGTTTCAGTGATGAGTGTTTTCTACTTACAATATCATGTCTTGACAAGTATAATCATAGAAAGAGCATTAAGTGTTTTAATAATTATAAATTTAATTATTCTTTTTGTACCATGTTTTACATTTATCATTTTAATGAAAATAAACAATGAAGGAAATATGTTAAAAACAAGTGAGGGGTGATTACTATGAAAAAAGTTCCAGTATTTGTTGTACTCATAGGATGTGTATTCAGTTGGCTAATAGCAAGTATGAATCCTGTTACAAAGATTATTGATCAATCAGTATATTCTTATTTTAATTACCAATTGATGGCAATTGGTATAGCGATTAGCTTATTCGTAGGAATTATATTATTATGGTTTATTAAAAGAAAAGAACAATAAAACAGTTAAGCTGAGAAAAATCTCAGCTTTTTTTTATAATAAACACTTGAGTATAGAGGGACTCTATAGTTTATCTTGAAGGTGTAAAGAGAAGAAAATCAAGGAAAGGAGATAAAAATATGTTTGATTTTACACTTAAATACTTTTTTAAAGAAATCAAAAAGAATATCAGTATGATTGGAGTGATAACAGGAGCAATGTTATTACTGAGTTTGATTTTAAGTATGTTTTATAATACGACGCTTAATCCACCTTTAAAGACAGATGATTTAGCAGCCTTTTTTATGGAACTTTTTAGATTGACAGTGATTTTAATTTTTATGTTGATTTGTATCTATGTGGTTGTTTATTCTACGAATTATTATAATAAGATCCATTCTAAGATATTAGGTCTATTAAAGATTTTTGGATATACGACCAAAGAAATTGTTTTATTTTTTATGATACAAATCACTATAATTTTAAGTATTTCTTTTATTCTATTTACATTATTAAGTATGCTTGTTACACCACTCTTATTTAAATTTATTTCATTTTATTTACAAGAAAAAATGGTTTTTGTTTTCTTTGAAAAAAGTTATTTAGATACACTTGCTTTTTTCTTTTTAACGATTTTAGTTATTGTTTTTGTAGAGTTTAGATATATTATTCAAACACCGACAACTCATTTAATAAAAGGGGATGAAACGATTTCTTATAAAATAAAAACAAAAAGTTTGTTTAAAGAATTTTTGTATGTTGCTTTATTTTTATATGGTTTATATATTATCTTAACCTCTACTTTAAAGATAAATCTAATCGTTCCACTTTCACTTTGTACTTTTGGAATCAATGGAATTATTAAATATACATTACCTAGAATGATTCAAGTCATACTTTTAAGAAAAGATGTTAAAGGAGAAACATTGGTCATGTTAAAAAACTATATCTTTATTATTAATCAAATGGGTATGTTGATTTTATTAAGTATCTTGATCAATCTCATGATGCCTTTAATGATTTATATTTATCTTGATCAAGTAGGTTTCTTTATAGAATTTCTATTCATGTATATTTTTACAAGTATGATTTTAAATTATATTATTTATCAAAGATTGAATATCAAACGTTTAGAAAATAAACACACTTATAAGAAGTTATATACCTTAGGATATGACATGCAAACAATTAAAAAGTATTCGCAAAAAGAAATTTCACTCTTTTATATAACACTTTTTATTTGTGTTAGTTTGTATATTTTAACATTGACAATTTCATTGATCATTAAATGTGTTTTATCAACAAATGCATTATTTATCTGTTTTGTTTATATCATCCCAATGTTGATGATGTATTTAATTGCTCGATATAAAGAAGGGAGAAGTGTAGTCATATGGAAACAATTATAAAAACAGAATCACTTACAAAAATCTATAATCCTTTAAGTTTAAATCCTAAATTAGCATTAGATCAAGTTTCTTTAGATGTTAAAGAAGGAGAATTTATTGCGATCATGGGGAAAAGCGGTTCAGGGAAAACAACATTGTTAAATATTTTATCAACAATTGATGATTTAACAAAAGGTAAACTTTTTATTTATGGTAAAAATATTTATGAAATGTCTGAAACTGAAAGAGCTCATTTTCGAAAAGAAAATATTGGTTTTATTTTTCAAAACTTTAATTTATTAGATACTTTAACGGTTAAAGAAAATATTATTTTACCTTTAAAACTTGCAGGTAAAATAATAGATGAAGAAGATTTTAAACAAATAATCAAAGATTTAGAAATTGATGATCTTTTAGATAAATATTCATTTGAATGTTCTGGAGGACAAAGTCAAAGAGTGGCCGTGGCAAGAACACTTGTGATGCATCCAAAGATTATTTTTGCTGATGAACCTACAGGTAATTTAGATGGTGTACGTTCTAAACAATTGATGCAATATTTGGAAAAGGTCAATAGAGAAAAGAATATTACAGTTATTATGGTTACGCATGACCCTTTAGATGCAGCTTATTCATCTCAAATGTATTATATTGAAGATGGTAAAATAAAAGATCATTTATTAAAAAAAGATGATTCATTTGATACTTATTTTAATAAGATTGTTAAGATATCAATGGAATTATAAAATACTAAAAAGAGCGGATGCTCTTTTTAGTAAGATCTGCTTTTTTTCCAATAAAGTTGGATATCTTCTAATTCTTCATGATTGATTCTTAAAATATGATCTTTAATTTGTTTGATGAAATCGTCTCTAGAATGAGGACTACTAAAATAGAAAGGTCTACCTTGAATATGATCGGTATCTAAAATTTCTATCAACATTTTAGAATATTCTACTTTGTAGACTTTTTTAGGATAATTATTTTGATCACAATGATTCATATCTTTAAAATATAATGTATTTTCCATATCGTTCACCTCTTGTTTTTATTGTAACAATTCACTTATTTTTTTGATAAATAAAGAAATATTTAAACGGTAAATATTTGGTGTTAAATCAAATAAAATGATAATAAAAGTTTATTGATGATAAAAATAGAATATTGTTTTTGAATTGAATTGTGTGGTTTTTTAGACAATTTGCGGATAAATGTCTAAAAAAGAGTACAATGAAATAAAATATATAGCATTTATCGACATAATACGATATAATAGTGTATCGTGAAGTACAATATTTGTATTTTATTTAAGAATAAACGACCTAAGTTATTCAAAAAATATGGAGGTAAAATCATGGAAGATTCAAAAAAAATCAAGTGGTATGGTTTAGCTTTCATGGCGTTTTCTACTGTTTGGGGATTTGGAAACGTTTTAAATGGCTTTATCTACTTCAATGGTATCCAAGTAGTTTTTAGTTGGGTATTAATGTTCGCACTTTATTTTGTTCCTTACGCTTTAATGGTAGGAGAACTAGGGTCTGCGTTTAAAAATTCTGGTGGAGGAGTAAGTTCTTGGGTACATGAAACATTTGGTCCTAAACTTGCATACTATGCTGGATGGACATATTGGGCATGTCACGTTACTTATATTGCAAGTAAAGGTAGTGGTGGTTTAAAAGCATTAAGCTGGGCAATTTTTAGAAATGCTGAATTTTATGACTCACTTCCAACATTGTATGTGCAACTTGCTACACTTGCAGTATTCTTATTTTTCTGTTGGTTTGCTAGTAGAGGGTTAAACCCACTTAAACAATTAACAACAGTTGCAGGAACAAGTATGTTCGTTATGTCAATCTTATATATCTTAATGATGTTTGCTGCACCAGCAATTAATCCAAATGGGGGATATTTATCATTAGACTTTAGTTTTGACAAAATTGTTCCACAATTTAATGTTAATTATTTTACGTCACTTTCTATTTTAGTATTTGCAGTTGGTGGGTGTGAAAAAATTTCACCTTATGTAAATAAAGTAGAAAATCCTTCAAAAGGATTCCCAAAAGGGATGATTGCACTTGCAATCATGGTTATGGTATGTGCTATTTTAGGTACATTTGCTATGGGTATGATGTTTGATCCAACTGTAATCAATGCATCACCTGAATCATTCAATTCATATGTATCAAATGGTGCTTACTGGTCATTCCAAAAATTAGGTCAATACTATCATATGGGAGATGCATTACTAATTATTTACGCATTATGTAATATGATTGGACAATTCTCAACATTAGTATTAAGTATTGATGCACCACTTAGAATGTTATTAGATAATGAAGATGCTAGACAATTTATTCCATCTAAATTATTAAAACAAAACAAATATGGTGCTTATGTTAATGGAATTAAAATGGTTATGGCTTTATCTGGAAGTATTATTTTAATTCAAATCATTGGTGGACAAGGAGCTGCTGGAGTATTAGCCCAATTAAATAAATTAAATTCAGTATGTATGCCAATGCGTTATGTTTGGGTATTCTTAGCTTATATTGGTTTAAGAAAAGCTTATGATAAGATCCCAGCTGATTATCGTTTTGTTAAGAGTCAACCAGTTGCTTTATTCTTTGGTGGATGGTGTCTTTTTGTAACAGCTGCATGTTGTATCATGGGTGTTTACTCAACTGACTTATTTACAATGGCTTTAAATATTATTACTCCTGTTGTTTTAACTGCATTAGGAATAATTTTACCAGCTATTGCTAAAAGAGAAAAAGCTAACGCTATTACAGAATAATTGTGATAAAATATAGAAGAGGTGTTAGAAAATGTATAGGGGAATTTCAAAAGAATTATTAGACTTTTTACAAAAAAGTCCTACAGCATTCCATGCTGTTGAAAACATTAAAGAAGAATTAAATAAACAAGGTTTTGTTGAATTATTAGAAGGTCAACCTTGGAAAATGGTTCCAGGTGGTAAATATTATGTGACTCGTAATAATTCAAGTATTATTGCTTTAAAGGTCGGAAGCAATTTAGAAAATTATAGTTTTAATGTTGCTGCTTCACATAGTGATTGCCCAACTTTTAAATTAAAAGAAAATGCTGAATTAGAAGTTAAGGGTAAATACACACAATTAAATACTGAAGGTTATGGAGGAATGATTTGTTCAACTTGGTTTGATAAACCATTATCTATTGCTGGACGTTTATTAATTAAAGATGGAAATGAATTAAAAACACAATTAATTAATATTGATCGTGATTTAGTATTAATTCCTAATGTAGCTATCCATATGAATAGAGCTGTTAATGATGGTTATGCATATAATAAACAAATTGATATGTTACCATTATTTGGTGGTGCTGATTGTAAACCTGGTGACTTTAAGAAATTAGTTGCTAAAGAAGCAGGTGTAAGTGTTGAAGATATTTATGGTAGTGATTTATATCTTTATAATCGTACAGCGCCATCTATCTGGGGAGCTAACGATGAATTTATTTCAAGTCAACATTTAGATGATTTACAATGTGCATTTACTTCATTAAAAGGTTTCTTAGCAGGTGGAAATGATCAATCAATCAATGTTTTAGCTTGCTTTGATAATGAAGAAGTTGGTTCTGGAACAAAACAAGGGGCTGCTTCAACACTTTTATATGATGTATTAAAACGTACAAACAGTGCTCTTGGAAAAACAGAAGAACAATTCTATTGTGCGATTGCTTCAAGTTTTATGCTTTCAGCGGATAACGCTCATGCTGTTCATCCACATATTCCACAAAAAACAGATGCAACAAACTGTGTTTATATGAATGAAGGAATTGTTGTTAAATCACATGCTGGTCAAAAATATACAAGTGATGCGGTAAGTGTTGCGGTATTTAAAGACTTATGCAAAAAAGCTAATGTGCCTGTACAATTCTTTGCTAATCGTTCGGATGAAGCTGGAGGAAGTACTTTAGGTAATATTGCAATGGCTCAAGTTTCTATGAATAGTGTTGATATTGGTTTACCACAACTAGCAATGCATTCAACTTATGAAACTGCGGGTATTAAAGATACTTATTATATGATTCAAGTAATGACTGAATTCTTTAATTGTCATATTAGTGAAGTTAACAGTCATTCATTAAAGGTAGATTAGAATGAAAGAAAAGAAGTACGATATTTATTTTGAAAATAGTGTTAAAGTAAAAAGTTTAAATGATGATTATTTTAAATGTTATCAAGAAATTGAAAAAACATTGTTTAAAAAGCAAAAAAATGTTTTAAAAACAAATATTTTAATATCTGAGATTTTAGATTGTATGCTTATTTGTCAGGAAAAAGGACAAACAGTTAAACAAATGATTGGACAAAGTAGTCAATCATTTGTTGATCAAATTAATCGAAAAATAAATTATAAAGAAAAAATCAATCAGTTAAAACAAAAAGACTTAAATAAATATGAAATGTCTGGTATTTTACTTACAATGTGTATCTATATTGTACTTCTTTTTGTTAAAGAATTGATTGGAAATCATTATTTAATCAATTACTATATTGATTTACTTGTTGCTGTAATAATGCTTTGTATAAGTATTAAACAACTTCTTAATCAAAGAAAATTGATTAAAAGATATCAAGTATCAATTCAACCTTTTGTACTTGAAATATCAAGTATTGTGATTTCATTATTGATTTCAATTGTGTTTTATAACAGTCCTTTTGATATCACTTTTGTTATATTAGTAATCGCATTTTTTACAAGTAAAAAAATGTATTCAAAATCCTTAAGCAATTAAGGATTTTTTCTTTGCATTCTTTTAAAAATATAGTAAAGTATTATAAGGTGATAAAAATGGAAAAAGAAATCATATTAGAAAATTTAGATGAAAGTATTGTTAATGAGGCAACCTTTTATAGTCAACAAAATATTCCTTCACAGATATCACAAGCACTTTATTTATATGGAAGTACAACAGATTATCAAGTATTAGGATTTATTGATGCAAGTGGTGATGGAAGTAAAGGAATGATCTTTACGGATCAAGGAATTTATTTTTGTTTTAAAGAACCACATTCATTTTTATATGAAGATATAGAAGAAGTAGTACTTATTAAAAAAGAAGAAGGTTTTGATTTTTATGCGAAAATCAAAACAAAAGCAAATACTTTTGTTTTTAAAAATAAATATTTAAATTTAAAAGGATTTATTGAATGTTTAAGTGAAATTTTAGAAATGCCTGTTCATTATGAAATGTCAGCTTATGAAAAAGTAGGATACTTTGTACCAATTGTTTTAAATGATTTAAAAGAAGATGTTTATGAAGATTTAGAACTTAACGAACAACACTTCCAACAAATTAAAGATATTGAACATGAATTAGAAATGGCAAAAGAACTTAAAGGTTTAGATTATCAAGATGAATGTCGTTCTTTATGTCGTTATTGTTTAGATTTCTTTGAAAGTTTAGGATTGGATAGTGATGAAATTGATGCTTTAAATGAAGCACAAAGTTTCTTTGATCAACAAGATAGTCATGAAAACCAACAATTAGAGGGAGCTAAACGTTGGGTCGATGAAATGATGAGTAATTATCAAAATGGTGATACAGGAATGTATGATCAAATGAAATCAACGATGGAAAGTTTAGGTATTGATGAAGAAAGACTTAAGAATATGTCTAATGAAGAAGTCAATCAATATGTTCAAGATATGTGTAAAAAATTTGGTATTTCACAAAGTTTATTTGATAAATTAAAGGATAAGTTTGGAAGATAGAGGGTAGAGTATGATTAAATTAGTTGTTTTAGATGTGGATGGAACAAGCATTGATAGAGATAATCAATTTTATGATGATGATATTAAAGAGATTGATTTTTATAAAAAAAAGGGCATTGAATTTATGTTTGCTTCAGGTAGAGATATGAATATGATGCTTGATATGATTGAAAAGTCTCATGTAGATGGTGATTTGATTATTAATAATGGGACACAATATCGAAATATTGAAGGAACTAAAAATATTGCGCATCCAATGGATGAAGATGCTTTTAGAAAGATGATTCCTATTTTACAAAAATATAATTATCATATTTCTATTCATACAACAAAAGGAAAATATATTTTAACAGATTTTGAAAGCTATTGGGATCTACATGTTAAATTATTAATGAAAGGTCGTGAGGGCGTTACTTTAGAAGACCTTCCAAATACGACATTCTTTAGAAGATGGGGTTATTTAAATGATTGTACCTCGGTAAAATCAATTGATGATATTTATAACCAAGGAGCTTTGCCTTTAAAAGTAGATGCTAGACATTTAAATCCTGAAGAAGCAAAGGACGTAAGAGAACGTTTAGATTGTATACCTCATTTAAACATTTCTTCATCATATGAAGATAATATTGAAATTACTTGTGATGATTATGATAAAGGAATCATGTTAAAAGAAGTTTTAAGATTAAAAGGATTGAATCTTGATGAAGTGGCAACTTTTGGAGATGGTTTAAATGATGTGTGTATGTTAAAAGGATTCCCTTATAGTTTTACACCAGCTAATGGATGTAAGGAGGCTAAAGAAGCAGCAACCTATACACTTACTAAAACAGGTGGAAATGGTGCTATTCAAGAAGGACTTCATATTTTAAAAGATTTAGATTTGATTTAACTTTCAAAGTAAAAGCTTTGAAAGTTTTTCTTTTTTAAAGAAAAACGTCAAAAAAATGTCTATATAATAGTAGGAGGGATAAATTAAATGGACCAAGTACTAGAAATTACATCAAATGATCATATTATCATGATCGATAAACTCTGTAAAAGAATATTAGGACATCCAGAAACTTTAGGAAGAATCACCAAAGGCTTTGTTAAAGAAGCTAAGGATGTCTCTTTAGAAGAAATCATTGAAATTATTAAAGGAAAGAAAGATCAGGAAGGAAATTATTATTTTCAACAACTCAATAATGTTATTGATATACCTCATCATGGAAAAGTAGAATTTGATTATTTCTGTTATATCAATCTGTCACAAGTTGATGGAACAATGAAAAGAATCTAACTAGATGTAGAAATACAAAATGTAGAGAATCCTGGCTATGCTTTGCATACAAGAGGAAATGATTATCTTTCAAGAATAATTACCAGTCAAAATGGTAAAGAATATGATTATCGAAATTATGATGGAATGAAAAAGGCCTATGTCATATGGATACTGCCACAGGTAGCTAAAAAAAGAGATGGACATGTCAATCGAATAAACTCTAAATTAGAAAATATCAGTGGAAGTACTATTGAAAGGTTAGAAAGTTATGATAAAAGCGAACAGATTATGGTATCCTTAAATAAAGATCATGATATCAAAGATAAGTATGAAGATAGTGATTGGCTCTAGACACCGTTAGTCATCTTTTTAAATAATATATATGGTCTTTTGAAAAAGAATGAGATCATGAAAGAATATGGATTTGAAGAAATAGAGAAGGAGGTAAAAAAGATGTGTAATTTAGGAGAAATGATAGCCAGAGAAAATATAGAAAAAGGATTAGTACAAGGACAAAAAAAGAAAAATATTGAACTGATTACAAATTTGATGAATAGCTTAAGTATTTCATTTTCAAAAGCGGTTGAATTGTTAAAAGTTTCTAAAGATAAAGTTTTAGAAATAGAAAAATATTTTAAATCATAAAAAATGGCATAAAGTTAAATACTTTATGCTATTTTTATGATGCTTTCTTTTTATAAGATAATATGAAGATTGTTGACATAACCATAATAAAACCTAATACATCCATTAATGTAAAAGGAGAATGTAACCATAAACACATGCAAATCGTTGCACTTAATGGTTCAACTGCAGCAATTAATGAAGCTCTCATAGGTCCAATAAGATTGACTCCTATAAGATACATTGAAAAAGCTAAAACAGTTCCGATAACAATAATTCCTGCCATTGCTAAATAGCCATAAATATCTAAAGAAGCAGAGATATTCCAAACACGTCCGATGATTCCTAATACGACACCACCAATAATCATGGCATAGCCTGTAGGAATCAAACTGCCGTATTTATTCATGATATGTCGAGGAAGCAATGAATAAAACGAAGCAGCCAATCCTGCCATCACTCCCCAAAACAATCCTTCAAAAGATAAGATCATTTCATGAATATTTCCATGTGTTGCTAGGATGAAGGTTCCACCAAAAGCTAAAATAACACAAAGAAGTTCTTTTTTATAAGGAAGTCTTTTACAAACAAGACATGTATAGAACATAATAAAGATTGGATTCAAGTATTGTAGAATAGCTGCGGTTGAACTGTTTGAATAGTAGATTGCTGTCATATAGGAATATTGACAAAACATTAATCCTAATAGTGCAAACAAAACAAGCTGAAAGACATCATTTTTATTATTCCAGATACTTAATGTTTTTTTCGTATCTTTGATAAAACAAACACTTAATAATATGATTCCAGCAAAGATCATCCGCAATGTTGTAAGCCACATTGTATTTAAATGATAAGTTTGAAATAGAAACTGTCCCATGGTTCCAGAAATACCCCAAAATGTACCACCTAATAATGTAATAATAATTCCTTTTTTCATAACCTCACCCCATGGATGACATTCTAACAAATATTGATTTAAAATACTATATTTGATACATTATTTATCTCTAATATGATAGAATATATTTGTTGGTACTATAGCTTAGCTGGATAAAGCGTACGTCTCCGGAGCGTAAACAGGTGTTTAGCTAAAATGATTATAATTTCTACAAAAAATATATGGTACTTTAGCTCAGTTGGATAGAGTATGTGCCTCCGGAGCACAGGGTCATGGGTTCGAATCCCATAAGTACCGCCATTTTTATTGGTTTTTCTATTAAAAATAGGATGTTTGATAGGTATTATTGCTTATTGAATATCCTTTTTTCTTTCTAACAAAGTGAGGAACTTTTCTTGACTTTTTATCTAACAAAAATAGGGCTTTTCTAACAAATTAGGTAACATATTAGAAATTAAAAGGGACTAAGTAAATAATTTAATAAGTATAGGAGATTCAAAATGGATCTCCTTTTTTCATATAAAGGAGGTGATGAATTTATGAATAATGTATTGCTTTATTTTGCTTTGAAGCATGATGGTGACTTTGAAAAAATATATAACGACATAAAAGAAAAAGTTCCTGTAGATGAAAATGAATTTATTAAATTAAAAAGAGGATTGAAAACAAAGTATGTAACAATTTTAGATAACAACTATCCTACAGTTTTGAAACAAATTGCATGTCCACCATTCGTTTTATTCTATGAGGGTAATATAAGACTTGCTAAAGATTTAGAGGTTGGAGATGCTTTTATCTATTCTGCTTTTAATGATAAAAGGTATTTAAGCACAGTTGAACCATCAGCCGACAGAGGAAAATTCTGTTTTGACTATATCATTGCTTCTGAAAGTCATGATAATTTTTTTAAACTTAGAGAGCATGTAATGGATAAGAAAGTTCCGTTAAAAGACTACAGTAAAAATACAAAAAATAAACAACAAGAAAGATAGCATATAAAAGTCATCATAGTAGATGGCTTTTTTACATAGCCAATCATTGATTGGCAAAAAAGAAAGGAGGTTAATTTAATGCAATATATAAAGATAGGAGTGATTACAAATGAGCGAAGTAATAGCAATTGCAAATCAAAAGGGTGGTGTAGGTAAAACAATGACATCTGTTAGTTTAAGTGCATGTCTTGCATTAAATAACAAAAAGGTATTGCTGTTAGATTTAGATCCACAAGGACATTCAACAAAAGCATTTGGATTTTATGACAGTACACAATATCCTTTATCTATGAAGGATGTTATTGTATCAGTTATTGAAGATATACCACTTAATAGAGAACAGCTAATACTTCACAGTAATGAAAATGTTAATATTGTTCCATCAAATATTTCTCTTGCAGGAATAAATTCTAAATTAGAAAGTGCTATGTGTAGAGAAACGGTATTGAAAAGATTTATTGATACTGTAAAAGATGATTATGATTATGTCATTATAGATACAAATCCATCACTGGATAATCTACCTATTAATGCTCTTACTGCTTCAGATAAAGTTGTTATAACTGTACAGGCAGAGCCTTATGCTGTTGAAGGTATGGCTGACTTATTAAGGTCGATTAATATGGTTAGAAGAAATCTTAACCATGATTTAAAAATTGAAGGTGTGTTGATTACGATGACAAATGAAAGAACAAATCTATCAAAGAAAATCACACACGAAGTTAGAGAAAATTTTGGAGGTCATATCAAGGTATTTGATACAACAATTCCAAGATGTACAAAGGCAGCAGAAAGTACAGGTATAGGAGAAAGCATATTTCAATATGATCCAAAAGGTGCGGCAACTAAAGCTTATGAAGCTTTTACAAAGGAGGTCATCTTAAATGCCGAAAAAGAGCATAAACGACATAAGAGTTCCTACGTACGATGATTTATTTACCAACGAAGAACAAAGACAGGATGCAAAACTAGAAAAGATAATGGAAGTTCCTGTTGAAGATATTCAGGAGTTTAAAAATCATCCATTTAGAGTTAGAAATGATGAACAAATGTCTGAACTTGTAAAAAGTGTTTCAGCAAATGGTATTTTAGTTCCTGTTCTTGTAAGACCGCATCCAAATAGTCACGGATACGAAATGATTTCAGGTCACAGAAGAATGAATGCAGCAATGGTAAATGGTCAGGAAAAGATACAGGCCATTGTAAGAGAACTCACGGATGACCAAGCAACAATCATTATGGTTGATTCAAATATACAAAGGGAAAACATCTTACCAACTGAAAGAGGATTTGCTTACAAATTGAAATTAGATGCAATGAAACATCAAGGAAAACAGATATCATCAACTTCTACGCAAGTTGCACAGAAGTCCCAAAATAAGTGGTCAGTAGATATATTAAGTGAAGAAGTAAAACAATCAAGAGACCAAATTAGAAGATTTATACGTTTAACAGAATTAATTGAGCCATTGCGTGATATGGTCGATGGTATAAGAACTGATGGGAAAAAGATTGCATTTAATCCTGCTGTGGAACTTTCATATCTTTCAAAAGAAAATCAACAATTTGTTGTAAAAAATATTGTAGAACTTGATTTAACACCGTCACATGCTCAAGCAATAAGAATGAAGGAGTTATCAAGAGAAAATCGTTTAGATGAAAACGTTATTTATTCAATAATGAAGGAAGAAAAAGCAAATCAGAAAGAAAAATTATCGTTTAAAATGGAAGATATTAATGAATATTTTCCAAAAAACTATACGCCTAGAGAAAAAAGTGAAGTTATATTGAAACTTTTAAAAGGATGGGCAAAAAGAAGAAATAAAGAGCAAGAAAGATGACAGTTACATATATAACTGTATTTTTTGTACATTTTATTTCAGCAGACTTAGTGAAGGGGGAGTCTGTTTTTTGTGGGGAAATGTGACTCGGTTTTCCCCTAAGAACCCCTTTCCTGTTATCTTACTGGGAAAAGTAATATTTAGTATAGAAGAGAAAAATAAACAATTTTTATTTTATATATGTGAATAATTATATAAATTGACAATAAAAAAGCTTACATAGTAAAATTTAATAAAGATAAAATGGAGGTGAATTCTTGTGAGGTCTTTGAAAAAGTATATATATCCAACACTATCAGATAGAGTGTATGAGATATTGGGCGAAAATTATTTTTTGATTTTGTACCCAGTTTTGTTGTTTTTTATCATTGCTGAAAAATATCTTAATATAATATCCTTCGATGGTTTAGTTTATTTTACATTACTTTTGTTGAGACGAAAATTAGTTTATCTCGATTTTCATTTTAAGAAGATATCTATTATTTTTTGGACGATTACTCTGCTGTTATCTGGATTAAGTTTTTCTTTCTTCAAACAAGCAAATTACTTATACATGACGAAAGCATATGTAGAATGTAATGTTTTAGATATAAAAGAATATTCACTTGTTTATCGATATAAGGGATATGCAACTTTTATGATGAAAAGTCATGAAAGCATCAAAGATGATTTTACAGTAATTGAAAATCTAGTTGGGAAAATAGATTCATATGAAATTGGTGAAGAAAATAAATACAGAGTTATATTAAAAAATAATCAAGAAGTAGATATCAAGTTTAATAATTATAATCAGTTTACATTATTTAGTTTAGATGTTGATTAAGTGAAAAGGAAGGAGAAAGTTTATGATTAAAAAAGTATTTATTGGAATTATTGCAGCTGGTATGATATTAACAACTATTCCAACAGTAAATGCAGAAGATGAAATTACATTAGATGAAGTGACTGATCAAATAATTGATATTTCAGATAAATATAATTAAGCTGGTGTTACATCAGGACAATTATTCAATTTAATTACGCTAACTCAAACGGATGATGAATTATTAGACGCTTTATCTTTAGATAAAAATGATTTATTTGATACATCTATACCAAAAAAAGTTAATATACAATCATCACGAAGTGGAGATCCATATGATGGAAATCCACTTGCGTCTAAAGAGGAACAAAAAGAAAGAATGAAGTATATTCGATCAGTCTATAATAAAGAATATAATGATGGAAACCATGATGAATCTATATACGATATATTTATATACTTCACATTATATTGAAAATATAAACTATGATAAGAGTTTTTCAGATGAAAAAAATTTTGGACATCCTGTATATGCAAATATTATTTCACAAAATGATATAGATGCTTATGAACAATTTTATAAAGCTCAAACAGGTGTCGCTATTTATAAAGCATTTAGGACTTGTACAAATGGAATAAAAAATTATAAAGAAAAAGGTGGAAAATATGCATTTGCTTATGAATTCTTTGGATCAATGTCAAATATTTTAGATTTAAAATATTCGGATTATTTAACAGCATTAGATACCGTTGGAATAACAAATACTACTGATATTTTAGCAACAGGTGTCAAAATAGTATAATGACTTTAATAAAAGGAGGAGAGAATATGCCAAATATAAAACCTATCTCTGATTTAAGAAATTACAGCGCAGTACTTGAAGATGTTACCGTTGGGTCTCCTGTTTATTTAACAAAAAATGGACATGGTTGTTATACTATTATGGATATAAATGAACAAGAAGAAATGTCAAGAAAGGCGAGAAAGTATGACAAGATGGTAGCAGAACTAGAAGTAATGAAAATGTTAAATGAAGGCTTAGCTTCAGCAAATGAAGAAGGCTGGATTGATGAAGATTCAATGACAATACATTTCAATGATAAATTCAAGGTGAACAAGAGAGAGTGTTCATCGAAATTGCAAAAAGAACTTGGAGAAATTATAAAATTTTGTAAAGAAAACAATGAACCTGTTTATCTTGAATTTAATGATAAAGAGAATTTAATTATTATGAGTAGTGAGACATATGATCGCAGAGAAAAAATGTTAGAGTTATATGAACAACTTGTTTATATTGAATCAGAGAGAATTATAAATAATAAACAATATACAATTGATGAGTTAAGTAAATATCTTGATAATGTTATAAAAGATATGACTGTTAAAAAAATAAGAAAAAGGAATAGTAGGTTAAAGTGAAAAATACAACAAAAGCAGGAATGTTTAATATTAACAATGCTTATGTTCGAGATGCAATCTTATATTATACGATTCAACAATATTTTAATAATAATGATAAAAAGACATGTGAATATATAGATCAATTAGAAAAAATAGACCATTTTGATTTTAGAAGTGGATTAAAAAATAATATTCCCTATTTGTCATCAAAATTAGATATTTCAGAAAAAGAGTTTTATAACTGTTATTTGAAAGTAAAAGATAGCTTTGCAAAATTAACAGATGATGTCATTTTAGTAAAAAAAGGTGATGGAATATATTCAAAGTTATTAGCTGACATACAAGGAACACCTCCATTTCTATTTCTAAAAGGAAATGTTCATTTATTGAATGAAAAGTCTGTATGTGTTGTTGGAAGCAGAAATGCTACAATAGATTCAATGAAGAAGACAGAAAAAATCGTAAAGTCACTTATCAAAAGAAATATTGTTGTTAATGCAGTACTGGCTAAAGGAATCGATACAGCTACTCATAAATCAGCTTTACAAAATGGTGGAAGAACAATTGCAGTTATAGGAACTCCAATTAACCAATACTATCCAAAAGAAAAAAAAGAATTGCAATTAGCTATTGAAGAAAAAGGATTAGTGGTTTCACAATTTCCGCCATGTAATCCAGTTTATAGATGGAATTTTCCAACAAGAAATGGGACAATGAGTGGAATCTCATTAGCAACGATTATCATGGAAGCAGGGGAAACAAGCGGTGCTTTAAAACAAGCAGATTATGCTCTAAAACAAGGAAGAGATGTTTTAATACCGCAATCAGCTCTTAATAATTCATCTATATCATGGCCAAAGAAATACATTAAAAAAGGTGCACATTCTTTTAAAAATTTAAAAGAGGTTTTAGAAATATTAAATAAAGCGAAAGTGTTCTATAAATTATTGAATAACGATGAGATAAATGCAATAAGAAGCATAGAAATATAAAATATTGAAATTATTAGTGTATATTGCAATGAAAAGATAAAATTATATACTAAAACAGCCAATCAAAAATGTTGAACAAATATAGAAAATCATTAAATAAGTTCAACAAACAACCACGATGAAATATTCAGGTAATAAAATTATAGATTTTATAAAAAAGCCAATAACAATCATGAATCATTTGATTTCTTATGGAATAGGAATGATTATTCTAGTAGTGATTGTTTTATTTATTGGAGTATTTTCTGCTTTGTCAGATGATTCCAGTGCAGTCATCAGAATGTAGATTTAATGAAAAATATCCAAGGGTGCATAATGGAATAACAGATACCGATTATTCCATTAAGGTAGGAATACAACATTTAGCTAGTTGCTTAAATGATTCAAAAGTAGCTTCAAGTGGAGATACCGAGCATATATCATTAGCCCTTCAAGGGTATAATTATGGAAACGGATATATAAGTTGGGCAAATGAACATTTTGGGGGATATACTAGAGCAAATGCAAAGGTATTTTCTGATGAAATGAAGGCAAAATTAAAAACAAATGTTTATGGTGATCCTGATTATGTTGCACATGTTTTAAGGTATTATCATATTGGAAATAACAATATAGTAGAAGTTGCAAAGTCACAAGTTGGAACAACAAGCGGAAGTAAATATTGGACATGGTATGGATTTAATAAAAAAGTAAATTGGTGTGCCATTTTTGTATCATGGTGTGCAAATGAAAGTGGAATGTTAGATGATAGCTCAGTACCAAAGTTTTCTCTATGTACAGATGGAGAAAATTGGTATAAGAAAAATAACAGATGGAAAGATAAATCTTATGTGCCAATGACAGGAAATATTATATTTTTTGATTGGCAACAGGATGGTCATACAGATCATGTAGGTATTGTTGAAAAAGTTGAAAATGGAAAAGTATTCACTATAGAAGGTAATAGCAAAGATGAGGTTAGAGAAAAAAGTTATAATTTAAGTAGCAAATCTATTTATGGGTATGGAGTTTAAAAAAATTTTCTGTCACTAATTTATTTATTGTTATATTCTATAATCACTTTTTCATTTGGAAAAAATTGAGATGATTTTTTTAGTAAGATTATATTTTAGAAGTTTTTAAAGTTAATACGTAAAATATTATTTTTCATAGTATTAAGAAATTCATCTCTTAATCGTTGACTATTAAAATTATGCGGGTAATGTGCTCATTATATAACAAAAAGAACAATGTTATAGTTTTGACTATTTCATTGTTCTTTTTTTATTTTTTTTAGAGAATTTTGTTACAGATCCAGTCACTTTATTAATTTTAAGAACTTATTGTAAAACTAAAATTATAATTTGAACTATATTTTTTTGTATTAAAGTCATAACCTTTTACTGTAAGGTAAATGTATAATTTATTATTCTTTTTTTCGTGTTTTCTTGAAACCATTGTGATGCTATATCCATTATTGTTTTTAACTGCATAATTTCCCCATGAATTAAAGGATATTACCTTAGTACTGAGATCTTTATTAATAACAACACATTGTTCAAATTGACCATATTGTCCTACTTTAAAAGTATCTGATCTTCTAACAAACTGCTGATATTCTGCAAAAACTTGGATAGGTATTAATAGAACTAATAAAAAGATAAATAAAGATACATATTTTTTGATTTTAAGCACCCCTCCTATAAAATAAATATTAATGAAAACGTTTTCTATCTTAAATATAGCATAAAGAATATTTTTGTCAATAAACACATATATAAAATAGGTAATATTATAAAATAATAAATAAGAATATGACTTGTTAGCATCGTATAATTTTGAAGTCTACTTTTAGTTGTTATGTAAGTAGTCTCTAAATTAAGGTAGAACGATAATTTATTATTTTTTAATTCAAACTATATAAACTAGTAGTACTTGAATTAAAATAATTGTATATGAAAAAAGTATTGTTGGAATACTTGGTTATTTTAATTATAATTTTCAAATATTTTACGAAAATAGTGGATAGATATATCTTGAAGAGTGGTTATATGAAGGTATAAATGTGTATGCAAAGGAAAACTTTATATAGTTTATTTTCAAACAAGCGAGAAATAAAATTAGACTTTCTTAGAATAAGTAGGAAATCTATAAAATATATAGATAAAGTCAAAATTTAAATAGAATTCAAAAAATAAAAAAGAGGAGAAGAATGACTTGAACTGTCTTGCTTTTCCTCTTAAAAAGTACAAAATATATTTTAAATATGTAAAAAATGTATGCTATTTATATATATTTATTATTTTAAAGAACCGTTTGAACTACATATTAATGTAACGGTACAATTTTGTGTTTCGACTGCTACACCATCTACATATCTTTTTGCTATTGCTTTAGCAGTAGCTTTATTTCCTGACTTGGAAGCGCTTTTTGAAGAAATTTTCCAGTTGGTATTTTTAGATGATGCTTCAGCAACTGACTTTGTACATGTTGACGAAGAACCAGTATATGTAAATGTACCTGTAACAGTAACACTAAACATTATTGCACCTTGAGCATTTTTGTAATTTGCAGTTTTTCTTGCAGTTTTTTGATTAGCTGCTCTTGCCATGGATGTTTCTTCTATAATTGTTTCTAGATAATATCCGTTATCTAATTTAATTATTTCTTTTTTTTGATCCAATGCAGATACAGGTAATGATAAAAACAAAATACTGCTTACTATAGTTAATAATGTAATAATTTTTTTCATAATTAGTTCACCTCTTCTATTGTATATTCTATATGTTTTACTTTTGAATTTTTTGAATCATGGTAACTTTTATAAATAAGTATTCCACGCCATAAACAGCATACTAAAATGGCTACAGTACATATAATGATTGCTTTTTTTAAAATATTTCTTATTCGAGATTGTTTGATTAAATAATTAGCGTCTTGATCTTCAAAATATGAAATAATAATATTAGAAGGATAACCAAATTTATTACATAAATCATCATAAGTTATATTAGTTGAATCGATATTTTCAACAATATTTACTTTTAATCTTTTTAAAAAAATTTTTTCATTTTTTGATAAAAATGGAAAAAAATGTTTACAATCTTTGATATATTTATTTACATTTCTATTCATTTTCATATTTGTTCTCCATAATTCTTTCAATACTATTAATCATTATTAAATATTCTTCATATAGTTTCTGCATATGTGTAATGCCCTTATCCTCAATATGATAATAAATCCGAGTTTGTCTTTTACCAACCAGTCTTTTTTCATCACTGATTAAGCCTTCATCTAATAATCTATATAGAATAGGGTACATTGTACCTTCGGCTATATGTATTGTGCCATTTGAAATTTTATCTAGAGTTTGGACTATTTGATAGCCGTAGCAGTCTCCCTCACTGATTATTTTTAATAGCAACATCTCCATTTTAAAAAAACCTTTTGTATTTTTTGCCATATTAATATCACCTATATAGAATTATAAATGTATACCATATTTAATTCAATACCTATATAAAATAAGTAATAGTTGACATACGCTCGTTAAATGATATACTTTAATTGAGGGAAGCGCTTACTTTAATTACAAGAAAGGATTAATAACTATGAAAAAAATTATTGCAGCACTAATAAGTTTAACTTTATTTTATTCATCTACTGTTTGCATATTTGCAATAGAAAATCAAGAATGCCCATATTATGAAGAAATAACAGATGTTATCGAACTAAAAAAAGGTCCTGTTTTATATCTTAATGAAAAAAAGAATGATACTTACTGGGAATTTTCTGATAATGAAGAGGCTTTTAAAACAATTAATAGTCTAGAACATGATTTAATAAGTATATTGTCAACGAATTATAATCTAGATAACCTAGAAAAAAGTAATTGGTTAGATTATAAAAATGCTTTAGAAAATGAAATTAGTTTAAATCATATAAGTGAATCTTTCCATACACAACGTTTGTTAACTTTTTTTAATGTTTGTGATAATTGTGATCTTAATAATGAAATAAGACAAATAGTTAAAACAGATGATTATTCAATGGATGAATTGGCAGTACTTATGCCTTATACAAGCCCATATTATAAAGAGTATGAAAGAAAGGCAACAATAAATACTTATACTACAATGAATGTTACCAATGCGATAAATTATGCTGATAAATGGGCAAGTAGCTATAACTATTCTTATGCATGCTTTATTAATGGGGACTGTACAAATTTTGCTTCTCAAATTGCTAGAGCGGGAGGAATTAGTAACCGAAGTAATTGGTATTATAATTCTACTCAAAGTTATTCAACGTCTTGGGTAAGGGCGGATACATTTGTCAAAACTTGGAAAGTTGCTTACTCTACAACCAGCTTTAAAACATTTTCAAATAAAGTTTCTAAAGGAAAGTTTATTGCATATGATTCTGAAGCTGATGGAAAGTGGAATCATGTTGCTTTTGTAACAGCTATTGGCTCACAAAAAAGTAATTACAGGGATTTCAAAATTGCACAGCATACAAAGAATTATCATGCTTGGGTTAGCAGTGACACAAATGGCTGGGAAAATGTTTCAGGGTTAAAGGCGATTATAAATACTCCAAATTAGTATGAAAAGAATAATTATTCTTTTTATTTCAATTTTTGTTCTATTGATTGTATATGTTTCTACTCCTAGTGTTTCTGAAGAACAAATGAGGACATTGTTTTATGAATATATTCAAAGAACTTTCAAAGAAGAGTATAAGAAATTTAAGATTATATCTGATGTTGATTTAACTGTACCAGGAAATCAGTATCATCGAGGTTATGCAGGATATGGAAAAACATATAGCATTGAGTATGTTCATAAAGAATACAAATGGATTTTTATTGAATTATGTACGAACGGAAACAATATAGTTTGTGACAATAAAAATAATATAAAAAAAGAATTTAAATACAATAAAATATTCAATGAATATTTTATTAATGCATTTAAAATTGTAGGTGTTGAACCTGTTGGAATTATTGTTGAAATGAATGGAAGCATTAACGAGTACGAACATGTTGATGAAATTAAACCAAACTTAGAATTTATAATCAAGAACCCAAAATATTTTAAGCCTCAAATTAAAGTAAATACATCTTTAGTGTCATTAAAAGAATTTGAAAAATTGAATTATCAAATGTCAGAAATATTTGATGATATTGAATATTATGATGAGAATGATGCAGATATAAGTTATTCAGCAGAGGATATGATAAAGAAATTGAGTGGGTCAAATTAATAATCAAATGATTCTTTAAGTAATAAAGAATTATTTATTAAGATTAAAGACCAATTTGTTCTATTTTTTATAATATTTATCAGTATATGTTATTTTGTTCCTGTGGGAGAAAATGAATTATGAAAGATATTGATGAAATGACAGATACAACAGAATTGTTAAAAAAAGGAATAAAGAAACAACTGGAATCTGCTATAGTTACATTGCAATTGATACATCAATATGAAGAATGTCCAAAAAATATATCTAAAATGTTATATAATCAAATAGGTGTATTAGTTTTTTGTAATGAAGAATTAGATAAACTCTTTAAATATTTGAATTTTTTAGATGGTTTAATTGATTACATTTCCTAAAATAATTGCAAAGTATTAAAACAAAATTATAACAAATATATGTATCAATAGAGACTAGAAATTAGATTTCTAGTCTTTTATACCCTTTATAAGATTTTATATTTTATTGTATTTGTTTATTATAATATATGATATATATCTATAGTAAGGAGGAAAGGATAATATTTTTTAAAGATGTGGAGGGAATATATTGAAAAAAAAATATATTATTAGATACAAATGCTTTTATTTATTTGATGAGGAATGAAAAGGAGTGTAGTAATACTATTTCTTTAGAAAATAGACAAATAAACGAAAGTAAGTTTTATGATGAATGTAAAAATGCGAATTATCTTTTTATTACATCTCAAACATTATATGAGATTTTTTGGCAAAGTATTAAAAAAACAAAAAAATTGATCAATTTGCTTATTATTATGATCAAATTATTAAATTTAAAAATAAGTATAATGTAAAATTTTCTATATTGAATGATACAGATGGTGGGTTTGAATTGAGGTTATTTGAAGATCAATATAAAGATAATAAAGTTGATATTAATCATTTTATTGAACGTAAAAGAGAGTACGAAGTGAAAAAAATAAATGAGTTATTAATCAAAGTATGCTTTTCAATAACAGAATTTCTCGCAGAATATTATGGTATTTTACTCTTAAGAAATTTTTATTATGTAGCAGGTGTAATATGTGAAATAAAACTAAATGAAATTTCATATAAATATTATTCGGATTTAAAATTAAAAAATGAATGGTATGATAAAGAAATAGATGACCTATTTAATTTTCTTTTGGAAAATATGATTTCATATATTGAGCCACAAATAAAAGAAAATGGACATAAATTTCCCAAAATACAAAATGTAAAAGGGACAAAATATGTTCATAAACTATTTTGTAAATTAAAAAAAGATGATAAAACAGTGTTTGAAAAATATGATAATCATTTAAAAGGATTAGTGGAAGAATTAGAAAAAATGGGAATGTCAAAAAATTGCATGAAATATTGGATTAGAATGTGTCGAAGATGTGTTTATAGTGGGGCAAAAATAAAGAAAAATGATGGATTAGATTATTCTATAGTAACATGTATGGACGAATCTATAGTTATAAATAAAACAAATAATATGATAAACACAAATGATATTATTTTTGTTACATTTGATACAAATCTATATAATTTTTCAAAGGAATGTGATGTGTTATATTCTAAAAAATTTTATGACAATTTAATGTTTGAATATAGATAGGAATATTAATTTTAGGAAATGAATATTAAAATAAATAGTATATATCTGTAATAAGTATAGAAAAGAAATAAAACTTTAATGATTAAGAGATTTCAATAGTATTATTTATGTTGTAAAATAAAAAATAATTACTTGCTTTTTTAAAGTAAGTAAGAAAAGAGGTATAGAAAACTAATATAAATGTTAGTTTAATCTATAGCCTCATTTTTTATTTTCCAATAATGTTGAATTTTTTTAAGTTCATCTATGCTGATTTTTAAAATATTATTTTTAATGCTATCAATGAAATTATTTCTTGAACGAATGCTACTAAAATATTGAGCACTATCTTGAATGTGCTGATCATCTAAAATTTCTATTAGCATTTTTGAATGTTCAACTCGATAAATCTTATTAGGATAATTATTTTTGTCACAATTTGAAATATCTTTGAAATATATAGTATTTTCCATGAATACAATCACCTCAATTAGTTATTATATCAGTAAAAATTCCTATCAATAGTCTTGATAATAATTCATAATAGAAATTTCTGTTAGAAAAGCACATTTGTGCTTAAAAAATGTAATACATTAAAATTGTAAAACGTTTTACAAATTACAAGAAGAGGAGTAAGTGGGGAATGATATATTCTAATGAAGAAATTGAGCTTACTCTAAACTTATATTCTATTGCTAAATCACATATAGATAAATTAAATCAAAAAAAGCAAATTGAAAGATTAGAAGATTTTAATAAATATGAGAAAAATGATTATTTGTATTATTTACATATTATTTCTATTGTTAATAATTGGGTGAAAGAGCTATTACCAGATGAACTAGAAATTATAACTTTACGCAATTTTGAAAAAATGTCCTTTGATCTTATATCAATACATGTTGGTTATGCTAATCATAGTTCAATTATAAGAAAATATAGAAAAATAATAGATAAAGTGAGAAAAATGAATGATGAATAGATTTATTGAACATATAGGTAACTTATATTCTATTATATTAACCATTTTGACTCTTTTTTTAGGTGAGCATTGGATTTTATTTATGGTACTTTTATTGCTCAATATTATCGATACTTTAACAGGATGGATAAAATCAAGAATTAATAATAAGGAAAATTCAATGGCAGGGTTAAAAGGAATTATGAAAAAATTAGTTCAATGGATTTTAGTATTATTGGCCTTTGTTATTCCAGTATGTTTTAAAGAATTAGGAGCTGTAATTAATATTGATTTATCAATATTGGCATTTCTTGGATGGTATGTTTTAGCTTCATTAATTATAAATGAATATAGGAGTATATTAGAAAATCTTGTTGAAGCTGGATGCGATGTTCCGCAAGTTTTAGTTAAAGGATTAGAAGTTGCTTCAAAAAAGATTGATAATTTTAATGAAAATGAATAATTTGATTATTGATATTTCATACCATAATGGACAGGTTGATTTAAGTAAAGCTAAAGAAAGTATTTCTGGTGTAATAGCAAGATGTTCTTATGGTTGGAGTGATAAAAATATTGATAAACAATGGAGTAATAATGCATCACAGGCTAATAAATTAGGAATTCCATTGTTTGCTTATCATTTTTGCTATGCGAGAAATGAAAGTGAAGCAAAAAAAGAAGCAAATTTAGCATTGAAAGCATGTAGTAATTATAACGTGAGTGTTATTTATTATGATTTAGAATATTCTGATTATCAAGGAAGTTTGAGTAATGAAATGTATTATAAAATTGCAAAGTCATTTTGTGATGAGATTGAAAAAGCAGGATATGCTGTTGGTATTTATGCTAATCAAGATTGGTTTAAAACTAAATTAGTAAATCAAGGATTTTCTGCATGGACATTATGGATTGCTAATTATGGATCAAATAATGGATATAATAACTGGGATAATAAGATTCAATACAATCCATTTGGAAATGTCTTATTACATCAATTTACTTCTAATGCAAAAAAAGGTGTATTGAAAAGTATAAAAGGAATAAATTCAAAATTTTTGGATTGTAGTTATGATCATGGTTTAATAAAAACATTTTATAAACAAAAAGAAACAATAACTAATTTACAATGTGGAGATAGTGTACGTGTGAAAGTAGGTTCAAAATGGTATGAAGGTCAATCAATAGCAAGTTTTGTATTTAATAATAAATATGAAGTAATTCAAATTAAAGGTGATAGGGTAGTAATTGGAGTAAACGGTCAAGTTACGGGAGCAATTTCAAAAAATTGTATAGAGAAAATTTAATAAGCACAAAAGTGCTTGGAAAAGCAGTTAATATAAAGATGTAGAAGAAATACCGGTATAAACTCTACAAATAAAAAAGAAAAGAGGAATTAATTATGGCAGATGCAATGGTTTTAGCCACACAAAAATGGTTAAACGAAAAATATGGTAATGATTCTAGATTTAATAAAGTAGCAGAAGATGGTATTACTGGTTGGGGTACTATCTATGGATTACGTAGAGCATTACAAATTGAAGAAAAATTACCTTCTTTAAGTAATAACTTTGGGCAATCAACATATGCAAAATGTCCAACTGTAAAAAAGGGTGATACTGGGAATTTAGTATATATTGTACAAGGTGGATTATGGTGTAAAGGATATAGTCCAGGTGGATTTAATGGAGTATATGGAGATGGAACATACGCAGCAGTTCAACGTTTTAAAAAAGCTACAGGATTTGATGATGCTGATGGTAACATCAATAAAGATTTTATGAAAGCATTGTTAGATATGAGCGCATTTAAATTATTATCAGGTGGAAAAGAAGAAATTAGAACTATTCAACAACAATTAAATAAAGACTATTATGATTTCTATCAAATTTGTCCATGTAATGGGTTATATGATAGAGATATGAATAAAATGTTAATTTATGCATTACAAAAAGAAGAAGGAATTCCTAAAGCTTCAGCAACAGGAACATGGGGACCATCAACAATTAGTAAATGTCCAAGATTAGAATTAGGAAAATCAAGTAATGTAGTTAAATTAGTTAGATATGCGTTAGTATGTAATGGAATTAGTGTAAGTACTTCATCAAAGACATATGATTCAACGTTAGATGCAAAAGCAACAGAGTTTGCAAAGTTACTTAAATTAAATAAAAAAAGCAATGTGATTGATTATACAATCATCAAATCATTGTTAAGTAGTAATGGAGATCCAAATAGATCCGCAAAAGGATGCGATACTTCTACAAGATTAACAATTGATCAAATTAATCTTATTAAAAATTCTGGATATACTCATGTAGGGCGCTATTTAACTAATACCCCGGGTGGAACATTGGATAAAAAATTAACAAGAACAGAATATAAGAATATTGTTAATGCAGGATTAAATTTATTCTTTATTTTTCAAGAATATGGAAATAAAGCAAGTAAATTTACTTTGAACTCTGGAACAGAACATGCTAATAGAGCACTTAATGCAGCTTTATCTTTAGGAGTTCCCAAAAACGCAGTAATTTATTTTGCAGTTGATTTTGATGCAACAGATTCTGAAATTTCGAAAAATATTATTCCATATTTTACAGCAATTAGAAATTCAGAATGTTCGTCATATTATAATATAGGTGTTTATGGAACAAGAAACGTATGTTCTAGAATTAAAAAATCTGTAGGATTTGACTTTTATTTTGTATCAGATGCATCGTATGGATTTAGTGAAAATTTAGGATATACAATGCCTGATTCATGGGCATTTGATCAATTCAAAACAGATATTACTTTATCAAATAGTACAACATCTGTAAATATTGATAAGGTTGCTGTTTCATATAAAGATAATGGCGTTTCAAACATGAAAATTACAACAGAAAATGTTGTGAAAAATTTTTTATCTGCACTTAAAATGTCTGATTTATTTAATGTAAAAATTGATTATGAAAAAGACCAATTAGTTTTTTTACAAGGTCCGGATTCAATTGGTAATTACATTTCTTTACAATTAAAACATGATGTTTCTTATGATAGTTCAGCAAGCGGGACTTTAAATATTGTAGAAGGCGAAATTAAGGGATCATCTTTAGATGATTTAACTGTTGACTTAAAAGTTAATGATGATGTAAAAGCTGAAATAAAAGCTTCAGTAAAAGAGGTAGTGGTTACAATTAATCATGGTTCTTTAAGCTTTAGTACTCAAAATGTTGCAGATAGATATTCTAAAGGAGCAATTTATGTTTATACTATTACAGCTCCAGTAATTGATGATAAAGGATTAACTAGCCATGTTAAATTAATTTTAACTGTAAAAGTAGCACAAGATCCACAATTGGATTTTGCATATGATACTTTATCAGAAAAAGATATGGCTATAGCGAGAGCTTTTTATACAGTTGCAATTATATTTGGTTTATCTGTAACGACAAGTGTAGGACTTTCACTTATTGGTAAAGTATTGGAAGGATATGGCCTTCCTCAAACACCAATAGCCGTATTTAAACTTTGTAAACTAATTGCTAGTTAATATAGAAAGTGGTTATTTGTTAATAGCCACTTTTTTATTGTTAGGATAAAGATTTAATGAAGATGTTTAAATAATAAAAATATTTACTTTTGTTGATAATATAGATAAATAGTATTAGTATACTTTATATAAGAAGGAGAGAATGATGCTATGAAAAATGAAATTATATTTAGTTATAGATTGATAAAGTTAATATATTATTTAATTGCGCTATATGTTGCAATAACCTATGTAAATGAAATAAGCAAAGCAATATGCTATATTTTAATTTTGGTATTGATTTTAGGATGTGCTATGTATATATATTTAATAATAGTTTATAAAATTTATAGTAAAAGTATAAATTTGGAAAAAAATATAAAAAAAGTAAATGATGCGATATGTAAAATAAAAGGAACATTGATTAATAGTTATTTAAAGAAATTATATTGTGATTTATTAGAAGCATCAAATCATACAGATGAATTTTATGATTTTTTTGAAAAAAATAAAGATTTAATTTTTGGAGAAAAGAGCTATGCTTTTTGGTATACAACAAAATTATTATACTATTATGATCGACAAGAGTATAATAATTATTTAGAACTATATAATTCTAAATTAAATAGTAAAATAAATAGTAACCTTTCTGAAATTATATACTATATTATAAGCGAAGAATATGATCAAGCTTTGGAATTATTGAAGAAAGCGATAAAAGGACAAAAGGGATTGGGGTACATTATGTGCCTATACTATAAAATTATATGTTTAGAAAAGTTAGATAGAGAAGTTGAATTAAATGAAGCTGTTGGAGAAATCTCAAAATATAGTAGTGAAATTAAATATGTTAAAAAGATAAAAGAAAAATATTTGGCTGATTAATGGTAAGCAGCAAATAAAATAGTGGATAGAAGTATAGTAAATCATCAATAATGATTATAGTAGTTTTAGAAAACTAAAATTACTATATTAAGTTCCCAATTTTACTATACGATGATGGTGAGATTATGAATGTTTAGAGTTATGCAATCATCAGAATGTGGATTTAATGAAAAATATCCAAGGGTGCATAATGGAATAACAGATGCTGATTATTCCATTAAGGTAGGAATACAACATTTAGCTAGTTGCTTAAATGATGCAAAAGTAGCTTCAAGTGGAGATACCGAGCATATATCATTAGCCCTTCAAGGGTATAATTATGGAAACGGATATATAAGTTGGGCAAATGAACATTTTGGGGGATATACTAGAGCAAATGCAAAGGTGTTTTCTGATGAAATGAAGGCAAAATTAAAAACAAATGTTTATGGTGATCCTGATTACGTTGTACATGTTTTAAGGTATTATCATATTGGAAATAACAATATAGTAGAAGTTGCAAAGTCACAAGTCGGAACAACAAGTGGAAGTAAATATTGGATATGGTATGGATTTAATAAAAAAGTAAATTGGTGTGCCATTTTTGTATCATGGTGTGCAAATGAAAGTGGAATGTTAGATGATAGCTCAGTACCAAAGTTTTCTCTATGTACAGATGGAGAAAATTGGTATAAGAAAAATAACAGATGGAAAGATAAATCTTATGTACCAATGACAGGAAATATCATATTTTTTGATTGGCAACGGGATGGGCATACAGATCATGTAGGTATTGTTGAAAAAGTTGAAAATGGAAAAGTATTCACTATAGAAGGTAATAGCAAAGATGAGGTAAAAGAAAAAATTATAATTTAAATAGTAAATCTATTTATGGGTATGGAGTTTAAGAAATAATAGCCTGTTATAAATTTATTATTGTCATATTTTATCGTATTATGGCTTTTATTATGATATAATCTTTAAGCACTTATGTGCCTATGGAGGATCTAGCATGTTTAAACATCATACTAGGAGACTAGCATTGATGTGACTTTAAGAGAGGATTAAATGGAATATTTAATTATTCTTTATTTAATTCTAGTTATTACCGCTTTTATATTGAAGTAGTTTTAACTGCTTAAGTCTATTGATGCTAGTATCCAAAATAGTGAAAAAGGAAGAATTGCCGTTCTTCCTTTTTCTTTAGTCTATTAATGCTAGTCCTATGACTACGTCTATAGTATATCACATTTTTTACAAAATTAAAGTTGCATTTTATTTTTTATAGATTTATTTCAAAATACGATAAATTATAAATGAACCCACAAATCCTAAAAGAATGCTTGAAATATCAAAATATCCTGTTAATGTAAGTAATTTTACTAATTTGAATATAATTATAATTATGAATGATGATATGATAAAGTTCTTGTTTGAGTTTAATTTAGAGAAAACTCTTGGAAGAAGATATCCTAATGGCATAAATTGAACAAAAGAAATAATACATTGTTTTATTGAAATGCTATGTAGTGGTACTAAATTTGTTGAATGACAAATAGCTTCAAAATACGAAAGTCCACCTATATTGTTAATACCTTGATTTATATATGAAATGAATATCATTAATATGAGATATATTGTTAAAAGATATTTATATGTTGATTTCTTCATTTGTTTTAGCTCCTGTTTTTAAAATTATATATTTAGAGTAGAGTGTTTTTTCATAATTGTCGTATGCTTCACCGTTATATTTCATTACAATATCATTAACTATTTTCAAACCTAATCCATGATTTTCACCCTTGGAAGATTTAAAGTGTGATTTGATGGGATTTTTTATTGAATGATTACAAATTTTAATAATTATGTCATGATTATATACAATATCAACATTTATTGTATTGTTAGATGTATTTTCTAAAGCATTATCTATTAAATTCATTAGAATAATTAAAATATCAAAGCCCATGTTGCTTAGTTGTGATAAGTCTGTTGAATGAATATCAAAGTTGATATTATTATTAGATTCTATGATTGAGTTAAGATAGCTATCAATATAAGAAATATTGCAGAAGCGATTCATTTTTGATGTAACGTTTGTATTTATTAATTTATTAATATATTGTAAAGAAGCTTCTGTATTTTGATATGCGATAAGTTGCTTAAGATTAAGTAAATGGTTTTTATAATCATGTTTTAATTTTCTTAAATCTTCATTTTCTATTTCAAGCCCTTGATAATAAGCTTTATCAAGTTGTTGAGCTTTATACATAGATATATTGATATCTTCTTTTCTTTTAAGAATGTAACAGTAATTAAGAGAAACTACTATAATTATTGATAAAAGAAGAAATCCTAAAATGAGTAAACCCAAATAATAATTTAAGTTATTAATAAAGAAATTATAGGATAAAATGAACATGAATATAAAAAGTATGATATTAATCAGTATTATAAGAACAAGATCATAAATATTAAATTGCACAGAATTATTTAAGAATGATAATTCGTTTAAATAATAGAAAGCCATTAAACTCATAAAAATTGCAATGCAGTCAATGTTTGCTGAATAAAAAATTGAAAACTGAGTTGAATTTTCAAGCATAAAAATAAGAAAAACATAACTTAGCAGATAAAATAATACAATAATTAAAGAATTATAATACGATTGAAAAAAATTCAATTTTCTAATCAACATAAAACATATAGTAAAATAGATGAGTTTTAGAAGAGAGCTTAAAAGAAAATAATCATTAATAAAACTCATAGAAATAGCATAAATAACAGTTGTTATTAAACAGTTTTTTATAATAATTATTTTTGATTCATTATGATTACTGAAAGAAAATAAGATTCCTATAAGAATACCAATAACATAATTATATATTTCTAGCATTGTAAATACTCCTTTCTAACATTTTAATTTTCAAATCTTTTTGATTTCTTCTACTTACTTGAAATTCATTGTGGCTTATTTTAACAGTTCCTTTGTTATAAATAGGTTCCATGTCTAAATTAATAATAATATTACGATTGATTTGATAGAAACGTTCGTCTAATTCTTTTGATAAAAAAGATAAGGATTTTTCAGAAAGCTTAATTTTAGAATTGTTATTGAGATAAATAGTGGTATCACGTAAACTATATTCAATATAAGCAATCTGATTAAAATATATATCAAATTCTTTACCATCTTTTATAATTGTTAGATGTTCTTTTTTTATTATTCTACAAATGATATCGTCAATTTCTTCTAAATGGCTTTTTTCAACGAAACCAACAACATTTCTATTAAAACATTTTTTGATCATTTCATCATGACTTGAAATAAAAATGATATCAAGGTGTTTATATGATAAAGATTGGGCGATATCAATACCGCTAATATTCGGCATTTCTATATCCAAAAATAAAAGTTCAAAGGAATCTATATGATTTTTTAAATCGTTATAATTTGTGTATATTGAAATATCAAAATGATATTTAGACAAATAATTTTCTAAACTTTTACAAAATGAAATATTATCATCCAATATTGCAACTTTCATATAACCACCTCACTTTACAATTTAATTATATATGATTTAAATGAATGAAAAAATACCATCCATGAGTATTTAAGACCATTCATTCCTTAAATGTTTATTTTTTAATATTCTATACATAAAATGTAAGTAGCTGGCCAGGCAATATAAAAGGAGAGAATTTATATGAAAAACAAAAAAATTATACGTATCATTATATTGCTATATATAGTGTTATTATTTGCATATCCTTATATTCTAGGAAGAAATGTAAGTGATATAAATGGTTCTTTACCATTCTTTGACAAGATAGCTCAAAATACTAACTTAATTCCATTTAATTTTAATTATGATATTAATTTAGATATTATTGTAAAAAATGTTGCTTTGAAATTACTTTTATTTGTACCTTTTGGAATGATAATGAAAAAAGAAGTTACTTTTAAACAAGGTATATGTGCTTTATTATTATTAAGTATTTGTAAGGAAATATTTCATTTAGTCACATTTGCAGGTTATTTTGATATAAATGATATTTTATTATATATTGTAGGATATTTAATTGGGTGGTATTTAAAAATTGGAAATTCACAAAAAAAGTTATCTCATAATAAGTAGTAAAATAAGATTTTGATGAACTTTTGCATATTTGTATGGCTAACATGGTATTTTAATTGAGCAGTTTCTTTTGCTCTAATAGTCTAACAGGATTGTTCAAAGAGCACGAAAGTGCTCTTTTTTTAATGATTCATTTAAAGACCAATTTGTTTCTTTTTTATAAAATTTGTCAATATATGTTATTTTATTCTTGTAGGAGGAAACAAATCGTGAAAGATACTAAAAAAATGACAGATACCTTATTAGAAGTGTTAAAAAAAGGAATAAATAAACAATTTGAAGCTGCTACAGTTACATTGCAATTGATTATCAAAGTGAAAAATGTCCAGAAAACATATCGAAAATTTTATATAATCAAATAGGGGCATTAGTTTTTTGTAATGAAGAATTGGATAAACTTTTTGAATATTTAAATCTTTTAGATTGTTTAATTGATTGTATTTCCTAAAATAATTGCAAAGTATTAATACAAAAAATTATTACAAATATATGTTATGTACCAATAAGGACTAGAAATTAGATTTCTAGGCTTTTATACTTTTGTAAAAATCTTACATTTTATTTTATTGTTATGAAAATATTTGTCTATTATAATTAAGGTATATATTATAGGAAGGAGGAAAGGATAATATGTGATTATCCTTATAAAAAATGATTAAGTTTGTAAATAGGAAAAGAGAACGTTTATTATTAAAAGAAAAATTTGATACTAATAAAAAGAACATCATAATTATACATGGTGATACTTGTATAGGAAAAAGTGCTTTAACTGAAGTGATTTTAAAATCCTATGATAAGAAACCAACATTTAAAGTTGTTATCAGAAAAAATGATAATATTTCTCCGGGATTCTACTTATATAAAATAGCATGTGCTCTATGTGAACCACTTAATAATATTAATCTAAGTTATACATACGCTAAAAAAGACTTAATAAAAATAAATACATTAAAAAAAATGCCATACATTTTGTTAAAATCAGTTTTAGAAGCCTCCTCAGCTGGACAAATATTCAATAAAACAACAGATATGATAGAACAAGAGTATGATAAAATAAAAGAAATTTTAGATAACTATAATAATAAATCAAATATTAAAATTATTGAAAATGCTATTTTGATGATGTTGAAAGATGATGATTTTGTGTTGAATATTGAAAATTTCCAATCAATTGATGAAGAATCACTTTGTGCATTAATTAGAATACTTTCACAATTAAATACATATAATTTATTGATTGAAGAAACAGACAATGTAGGCGGATTAACGATAAGCGATATTGCAGAATTTTTCGAAAATGAAGCTGATGCCAAAAAATCAGTAACAGAAATTAAAAAATTAGAAAAAAATAATGTATTAGAAATGATTAATCAGGAAGATTACATTTCAAGAAAAGAAGTATTAAATTTATTAGAATCGGAATGGGATGGTAACATAAAAGATATTAAAGATATAATTATAAAAAATAAATATTCATTACCCCAAAATGAAGATATTATTGATACATTATCTCCAGAAGAATTATATTGGTTAACTGTCATAGTTTTAGATAATAATACATTAAGTTTACAGGATTTATTATCTTTAAAATGTCCTAAAAAAATAATCAGGCTTTTAAAAGAAAAAGAATTAATACTTGAAAAAAATGATATTTTCCTTATTGAACACGATACTATTATTGATAAATTATTAAATAACACTACATTTAAGACATTGCGTAATGATATATATAATCTTCTGTTTGATTTCCACTATAAAATATTCATATCAAAAAAGACATATGATGATTATTTAAAATAAAAAAGAGGTTTAGAAATAATATTTTAATAAAGTGGACCCCGTGTCAAGGACAATAAATAAAAAAGTACTTAAAACTAAATAGAAATAAATATATCCTCTAAGTATCAAAAACTAGGAGGATATATTTTTATGTCAAAATATTATAGATATGTAATTATTAAAAATAATGAATTAAAAATTTTAAAAACTAAAAAAATGGAAAACCTTGTTAAAAAGGAATTGGGTGTTTTCGATTATCGTGACTATCTTTTTGAAGATGATCTTTCAATTTATCTCCTTTTAAGAGATTTAAGTGTTTATGATAACGATACAACTATCATTTATAGATCTTATCCAGGTGATTGTGATGGTGTATTTAATGGAACTGTTATTTTTACCAAGATGGATGAATATGGCTATGTATCATTGAATGAAAATGATATTGATTTGATTCTCAAACATCTACATAAATTGCCCAATAGCTTATTTGAGATGAGATATTCTATCGATGACACTTATCAACTTTTTGAGTGTTAGATTCCTATCCAAATTTTGCTTTACCTATTTGAATTTTTTCTTATATTCAACAGGTTCTTTTGTTATATGATCCAATGGATAATTTCCTGTTTTATAATATTCAAAAAATTCATTTGGTGACAGTTTGGCAAGTTTATACTGATAACGTTCATTATTATAGTAATCCATATAATTATTGATTACTTTTTCTAATCCGTCGTATGTAGAAGTGATTTCTATATATTTGCCAATCTCATCTTTCATATGCCCCAAAAATGATTTCTGAGGAGCATTGTCCCAACAATTTCCTCTTCTTGACATTGACTGTCTGATTTCCAAACTTTTAAGAAGATCAATGAACCTGATGCTTGTATAATGTGCACCCTGATCACTATGAATTAAAGCATCAGTATGAATATCATGTTTATGCTTTTCAAACAGTTGATTTATTGTTTTCAGTACGAAATCTTCTTCCAATGATGTTGATAATACATATGAGAGTATTTGTTTTGTAAAGCCATCTTTAACCACTGAAAGATAGGCTTTTGAACGTTTCGGACCATAAAACAAATAAGTGATATCTGTTTCCAATACATATCCAGGTCCATATTCATCAAAATGTCTGTTTAAAACATTATCTGCATAATTTGATGTTTTTATTGCCTTGGCCATTCTTCTTGCAGGATTGGCTTTTCTTATCGGATAAAATAACTTGTACTTTTTCATCAGCCTTGATATCTTCTTATGATTCATTAAAATTCCCATATGAAGAAGCCTCATATGAATACCACGTCTGCCTTTATCATATCCTTTAAAGTTATAAGCTTCTAAAATCAACTCAAAGTCTTTACGATCCTGTTCGTCTTTCTTATTGTAAAAAGATGATGGATCATTTTTTCTTTTCTTCCATGAATAGAATCCACTTCTTGAAACTCCAGCTGATTCACAAAGATATGAAACCGTTAATACATTTCTAGGTGAATTTAACGTTTTATCAATAAGCCCATATTTTTCTCCTACTGTTTGTTCTTCGATTTTTTTGTAATTTGTTTTCTGTTGATAAATCTCACTCTTTTTAAAAAATCATTCTCCTGTTGGAGAACTTCGTTCTTATGTTTCAGTCTTTCCAGCTGCACTTCTAAAGATAATTCTTTGGTTGATGGTCTACCACTGTTTTTACTTCTTGTATCCTTGAAACCATCTTCTCTTGCAGCCTGTTTTTTTAAACGATTTGTAAAATTATCTCGTCTTCTTGATCCCAAAGCGTACGGATCAAATCCGTATTTTTTAAATATCTCTATTGGTTGCATCCCATTTTGATAATCAATCCAATACAGTTCCTTAAATTCCTCTGAATAAGTTATACTTTTTTTAGATGCTTTTACCACATAAGGATTCTCTTCTAATAATCTAAGCTGTTCATCCGTAAAATAATTAACTCCCATAAATAATAACACCACCATTTTTCTAATAATCATGATACACAAAATAAAAGCCCTGTAAAACAGGACCAAGAACCTAAGTACTCTTTTTTTCTTGTGTCCGTTTTACAGGGTCCATTTTATAATCTATGACCTCGTTTTTTATTTTCCAATAATTTTGTATTTTTTTAAGTTCATCTATGCTGATTTTTAAAATATTATTTTTAATGCTATCAATGAAATTATCTCTTGAACGAATGCTACTAAAATATTGAGCACTACCTTGAATGTGTTGATCATCTAAAATTTCTATTAGCATTTTTGAATGTTCAACCCTATAAATCTTATTTGGGTAGTTATTATGGTCGCAATTTCTCATATCTTTAAAGTACATAGTTGATTCCATGATAAAATTTCACCTCATGAGATATATTATAGCAAGATTCAAATATAAAACTAGACTTGACATATTAATTATTTTATTTTGAAAAAAATTTAAAGAGTATGATAAATATTTTATAAAAAATGAGACATGATAATATAGCAATTAAATGTTATATATTTCTATATTTAAAGCAAATAATGGAATATTTGTATCTTATGATAAATTATTGCATTTTATGTAATAAATATAGGTATTATTTATAAAATTTAATATTCTATAATTGGAGAAGGGAATGATAATATGCAAGGTATTTTTTTAAACTGGTTATATTCAATTTATCAAATAATTATTCCATTGTTTTTTAGTATTATTTTACAATATCTAATTTGTAAAAGTTCTTTAAAATATGGATGGATTATACCAACTTTATCTGTTTTATTTTTTGTTTATAAAGTTTTTAAGATATTATATCCTTCTATGGCTATGAATTTGTATAAACTTAATCCTAATATCATTGTTCTACATATTGGAATATTGATTATTTATAGTACATTTTTCTTAACAACATTTTGTATTTATCTTATGAGCAAGAAAGAAGGGAAAAATCATGAAAAGAATTACTAAAATTATTGCAATTATTTTAACCGTATTATCAATAAACTGTACATCTGTATTTGCTATTGAAACATCTGTTTCAAGGTATGAAATAAAGCAAAAACTTTTAGAAGTAGGTGTAAATGAAAATAAAATAGATTCGTTGGTTACAAAAATACAAGATGGTGAAAAACTCGATTGTATGAAAGAAAAGTATAATAATATAAAACCAACAGTTAAATCATGAACTGATACGGGAGGATATGAAAAATATGTATATCCTGATGGATCGGTAAAGACATTGAGCGTTACACCAGTAATTGTTACTGGAAGTATAATTGATGGAACTCGTACAAGTGGGTCAAATTAGTATGAATGGACAAGCGCAAGAGTAATTGCATCTTGGGGAGTAGTTACTGCAAGTTTTTATGCAAATATATTTGGGGCTACTGGACAAGGTAAAATTAATAAAGTTTGGGGTAAAGGCGCAACTGTTGTTGGTGGAACATTTAGTGGTCTTGATTTAAAAACAGTAAGATCAGAGACTACTAATAGTACACCGGCACAAGCAAGATTATATTTTATTGGAAAATGTACAGGTGATTTTGGACAATCAACATTCTATTTAAGACTTTATGTTCCGTATAATTCTGCCCCATATGCTAAATTTTCAATGCCTAATTAGTGATGGGAAAGACGTATTATTACTTATTTAGTGAGGACAATAGGAAGTAATTATTAGTTAAAATATTCTTATAGTAGAACAAGAAGGACTATATTATTTAAATTATTAGTTTTTGTCTTTAAAATTACTAAAAATAGCGGGTATAGTTATCTCGCTATTTTTTATAAAAATTTGACATAGGTTCTATAAAATATATTTCGATTTACATAGGTTTTAAATATTATAGAAAAAACATTAATTTAATAAGTTGTATTTTATAGAAAACAAGAATAAGATATAAGAAAATTGTTATTAATACATAAAAATGATAATATTAAGCATAGATAATTGAATATTATCATTAATACAGGAGGGCGAAGAATATGGATTTTTATACACTAACACCAGCTACTTTTGAAGAAATGTGTTTTGAATATGCAAAACAAATCTATAATAAAGATGATTATATTTTATTCCATACTCGTTATACACATGATGGCGGAAAAGATATTGAAACGAAGTTTTTTGATGAAATACATGAATATAAAATTTGGGCAGAATGTAAGCATCATAGAAGAAATATTGGTTTAGAAGAAATAGGTAAAAATGTTGTACTTGTTATAGCGCATAATATTAATAAAATAATATTTTTTTCTTCAAGTCTGATTCGAGATTCGGCAAAAAAAGAAATTATCCATATTAGTAGAAGACTAAATTTTGAGGTTCAATTTCTTGATGATACACTTTTAAAAAATGAATTAATAAAATATCCTGAATTAGTAAATAAATATTTTCCAAGTTATAAAATAAATCAGAAAGAAATACAAGATAAACTATCGATAAAAATAAAGTTAAATGAAATAGGTATTTGTGATCCTGAATATAAAAATACTTTTTATTTGAGAGATTCAGATATGTTTTATACAAATGTTTTTATAAGTAATACAACCAATCATTATTTTTCAAACATTAAGATTGATTGGTTGGATGATGACGATAATATAGAAATTTTAAATACATACAAAGATGAATGGATATCTGAAGAAATAAAACCATTTTCTGATTATTTAATAACTTTTTTATGTCATGTAAAGAAACTGCATGGTAAAGAAATCGAAATGCCAAATATTATTTTAAGCTATGATTACGATGATAAAACATATTACAATGATAATCAATTACCAATATTAAGTCTAAAAAGATATAATTGGCATCCACTGCAGGGAAGTAAATACATAGAATTTATATGTAACGATTTTGCTAATGCTATTGTGAAAAATAAAACAGGATTATTTCAATATATTGAAATAGAAGGAAAAACAGGATGTGGAAAATCGCGAATTATCAATGAAATGAAACCTAGAGCTCTAGAAAATGATTATCTTTTTTTTTCGTATGATAGTTATAACTATCAAGATTTAGACATAATTCGAAGAATCATTTGTGATATAGCGGGTATTTCATATAAACAAAGAAATATATTTTATACGCAAGAGCAATTAGAAAAATTAATAATTTCTCCAAAAATCACAGAAAATGCAGCAAAAATAATATCTAATTTTATCTTCAAAAATGATCAAAGTAATGATTTTATTAATATTATTAATTATATTAGTCAATATACCGCTATTTTAATTAAAGAAAGATCGAAAAACAAACCAATTATTATTTCAATAGATAACATCCAAAATAGTAATTCAGTATTTTTAAATTTGCTTATAAATTTAATTGAAGATTTTGAAAATAATAATATTCATGTTATATTGATAACTGCGCTTAATACCGAAAAAGTATCAAATGAAAACATAGAAATAATAGAGAACTATAAAAAAGTAATTAATCATAGTCGAAATTCAAAACCTAATCAATATTTGTTTTTTAATCCTAGATGGTTTGAAAAAGATGTTATAACATTTTGGATGGAATCTTTAAAAAGATTTGATGCAAATGATTCATTGGTAGAACAATTAGTACATAAATTTGGAGATAATCCTTTAGAAGTCACAATGGTGTCTGATTATTTAAAACAAAACTCAATTTTAGCACAACATAGTAATGAAGAGTGGTATGTATACAATAAGGATAAATTTTCTAATATTTTAAATGAATTCTTCTCAGGATTTAAATTAATATTTAAAAACAAAATTAATGCAATCTTCGAACAACATAAAGAATTTTTATCTTCTTTAAAAAAAATAATATCAACATTAGTTTTATTTAATAATTCCATTGATACATATTCATTATTTAGAATAGTTGATTCAAGCGAAGCAATTGATATTTTGAAAGAATATTCGATTATAAAAATTGAAGATAATATATATTCATTTTATCATGATTCAATGTATTTATTTTTTAAAAAAGAAGGTATATATACATATAAAGTAATAGATAGAATAATTAATTTTATGCAAAACAATGAATTTGAACAAAAAAAATTAGTAAGTTACAATATTTACTATTGTCAAAATAAGATTTACGAATACTCAAAACTTGCAAAAGAAATACTAATTGATTATATAAATGATTTTAGTTACATACAAGCGATTGAATTTGGAAAAAATTTGTATAATAACAAATCTTTAAAAACAAAGAATATCAAATTGTATTTACAATGTGCACACTTATATGCGTTTGCATGTTCATCTTTAGGAAAAAAAGATGAAAGTTGTAATATATTCTATGAATTGTCTAAATTATATATAACTAATCAAGCAATTATTGATATTGAAGAGATATGTGATTTTTTCAGGGACGCTATTAATTCTCAATTACAATCTAATAGATTTGATGAAGCTTTGGAAATTATAAAGATTTATAAAACAATAAACCCTAAATCAAAAATTCACGATTTTCTACTTTATAATAGAGAAGCAGTAACTTATTTATCAATAAATAAGATTGATAAGGCAAAAGATATATTTGAAAAATCATTACGTGTAGCAGAAACGATAGAAAATAATTCAAAATTTTGGACAAGTACAACATATAGTGATATAGCATTAATGTACTTTTATAGTAAATTTAAAGAAGAAAATAAAAAAAAGACAATAGAATATTTAAAAATGGCAATTTCAGATTATTATCAAAGTATTGATGAAACTGTCTATCGTAAACACGAAATAACATGGCATGAAGCATTTGTAGATATTTTAGAAGAACAGTATGATAAAGCAATTAAAAGGCTATCAAGAGAATTTGAAGAAAACCATAGTTGTCTTTCGATATATGAAAAATTTCGCATTAAGAATCTTATAGCTTTATGTCAAATGTATAAAGGTGACTACAAGAAAGCTATTAATGAACTAAAAAATATACAAGCAGAATGTGAAGTTAATCAACATTCTGCAGCAGTTGCTAAGTTAAATAATAATATAGGAGTAGCATATATGTTATTAAATGAAAATGTGATGGCATACGAATACATTAAAACTGCTTATTTACAGATACAAAGTGCAAACATATATTTAAAAATGTATCCTATAGTATCTAATTATTTGATTATAATAAAAATGTTAGGTAAATCAACAGAGGATGTTTTAAATAATTTGAGTATGATACACGATCCTTTTTTTATTAAATATTGTAAGAAAGTGTGTAAAAAAAATACGGATATTGGACAATCATGGACAATGTGGAACTTTAAGGGAATGGATTATATCTATTAAATTTCATTAATAGGTATAATATTTCCATTCCAGTCAATGATTAAATCTCTTTTAAATGGTCGTTCATTAAACCAAAGTTTATTATTAATTATTAAATTAAAATTATCTACAAAGTAAATTATAGGCATTGAAGTTTCAACAATGGAATAATCTAATAAATTATATAATTGTATTGGAGATTGAGATGTGTTACGCAAATCAATTTTAGAAACAATATGTATATTTAATGCTTTTTCCAAAACTTTTAAATAAACCTCATCGTATCTTGTATTTGAAAAATTAAATACTTTGTAATATCGAGAAGAAATGTTTTCTTTATATTCTGAATACATTTCTTCTAATTCTTTTAGAGTTATATCATTCATATTAAATGAAGCCCATTTTTTAAAAAATAGTGATCGTGCTTTGATATAAGAAACATATCTTATATCACCTGATGTTGCACCACCATGATAAGCAATAGATTTATTTGAAACGTAATTATTTTTTGAGGAAATTTTTAATGATAAATCTAAATCACAATGCGAATTATAGAGTGTTTCATCAAAACCACCAATAGAATTGAACAGTTTTTTAGAAATAAGCATTGATCCTGAGGTAACAATATTAAATTTTCTATCTTTTGATATATATTTACTAGGACGATTATTTTGATATTTTGGTTTGATAGAATCAACTTCATATAGTAGCATACCAAAATACTCAATACCATTGTTTGATTGTTTTAATATTTTTGAAGATATTGCGCCAAAATCAGGGTGTTTTTTTGCAGTTAATTCCATTTCTATTAACCACATGCTATCCACAATAATGTCTGAATCTATAAAAATTAGGTATTCTCCGTTTGAATTGCTTGAACCGATATTACAGGCTGCAGAATATCCAACATTTTTGTCATTGTTAATAATATTTAAATTGTCTATATTTTTAATATTATTAAAATGATTTCTATTTAGTTTTTGAAATTCATTGTCGTTGACAATTATGATTTCATAGTCTTTTCTATTCTTTAAGGCTATACTAAGTGCATTAAGACAAGCTTGTAATTGATTTAAGTTTTTATAAAATGTAATTATTATTGAATATTTTAAAAAATTTGATGAACTGTTCTTAAATATTAATTGCTTTTCTTTAGCTTCCTCTCTACCGAGTAGTCTTTTATTTTTGAAATAGATTTTTTGATTTTTATCAAGCCATGTTCCAGAAAAAGAATGGATACCCATGCTTTTTTTAGTTATATTAATACTTCCAGAATTAAAATCAATAGGACAAAAATATTCAGATGGGTAAATTTCTATATTGTTAAACTTTTGATAAACATTTTTGTTTTTTAAACCAAGTTTTAAAAGATAATTTGATATTATTTCTACATTTGTTATTTGAGAATAGCTCTTATCACTTTGAATAAAGTGTTGAGTATTATAATAATTTATTAAATGTAATAAATTAGGATTGCTTTTTTTTGAAAACATCATAGCAGTTTGAACTTTTCCAATACTTTCAAACCCTAAAGTAAGATCTGCAGTTAATAAATCTTCAAAATTTTTAAAAACTTCATAATCTGTATCAAAATAGATACCTCCATAGTTATATAATGCATATAGTCTTACATAATCAGATACAAATGCATATTGTTTAGCTTCATATGCTTCTTTTGTATAGTCACATATATTCACATCAAAATTATTTTCATTCCATACCATTATTTGATAATTTGGAAAATGTTCTTGCCAACTTTTAATACAAGCTATTGTATAATCTTCCATTTTTTTATTACCAAACCAACAATAATGAATTATTTTTTTCATATTCAATTCCTCCTTCTATTGATAATATTCAATTATCATTACTAGAATAGAGGAGCTTGTTTATAAAAAATAACAGTGATAGAATTATAAGATGAAATATAGAAGGTGATAAAAATGGATAGAAATAATAATGTAATAAGAACTAAACCTATAGGTATAACATCAGATGATAAATTTCCTGTTTCCTATCAAAGTGCAAATACTTTCTTTCATTTTGTAAATAAGTTTAATTATTTAAATGAAATGATAAGTGATAAAAAGATTTATCCTAGATATTGTAAAGAAAGTCTAGAATACTTAGATTTAGATATAAAAAATATTAGTGTTGCGATGAAATGTTTTTGTAATATTCCTTTACATATGGTTCAAGCGCACAAGAAAGAATATGGTACATATTGCATAGGTTTAACAAAAGAATGGGGAATAAGAAACAACCTACAACCCGTGATTTATTATAATCAAGAGTCTTCTTTTTATAATTCAATAAGAAAGTCATATAATGCTGCTATGCAATATTCATCTGATGATGACGTATTAGCAGATATAGGCGAAATGACAAATTATGTTTTTAAATATATGAAACCTGTAATTGGAAGGGATTTGAAAACAAAAAGAATAAAAGATTTTACAGACGAAAAAGAATGGCGATATGTACCTGAAATCAACGGATTAGATTTTGGAGAAATTATTGTAGAAGAAAACGTAATTAATCACCAAAATATTATAGAGTCATATAATAAAATAATCAAAGATAAAGGATATTATTTACAGTTTGATTATGAAGATATTAAATATATTTTTGTAAATAATGATAGTCAAAGAAAAAATATGATAAAGAGAATAAAAAAATTAGATTGTACACAAGAGGAAAAGGATTTATTAATAACAAAAATATGTATTTGGAAAGAAATGGAGGGTGATTTTTGATGGCAAATTTTATTAAAAATTTTAAAAATCAAAATTATAATGATGGTTTTCTACCACAATCTGTATTGGAAGAGTTATCTAAAAAATGGAATGGGAATTTGGAATATGTTTATAAAGAAAATGGGACATATATGTTAGAAGCAACAAATGGAAAGGTTGAATTAGGATTTAAAAATTTTGAAATTGAGAATCTAGATGAAATTAAAGATAAATGTCAAAAAGAAAAATTAACAATGGAGGATTTGATAGATTATTCTTATAACTCTCAAAGGCCATTAACTTTAAAACCTCTAAAGAATTTTCAACAATTTATTAATAATGAAAAAATCGATAATAATGAATTTATAATTTCTAAAGATATTATAGCAGATCCTATACCTGAAAAATTGGTGATTTTTCCAGAAAAAATGAATAAAAGTATTGAATTAAAAATAGGTAATGGAGAAAAATCATATGTTTATACATTTATTCAAAAACCTATTGATAGTTTAACAAAAAAAAGATTTGTAACTTCACCCAATTCAAAGCTCCTCATTGATTACGAAATAGATAATGAACGTATTAAATTCAATATAGAAATAAATAAACTACAAAATACTACAATTAAAGAATATCTTGAAACATTAATTTTTATGCAATCGTTATTTAATAAGGGAATGTATATTAATGATACATATATTAAAGGCTCGAAAGGTAAAGACGAAAAATATGAAAAGCGAGAAAAATTAATTGATTTATGGAATAAGGTTTATCAAATAGAAAAAATACTGGGCTTAAGATTTACAATTACTAATGACTTATTAGATAAGAAAGATTTAGACAATATACTTTTGTTATATAAATCGTTTATAGAAAATAAAGCATTAAGGATTAATAAAAAAATAAATACATTATCTTTTTCGTATGAGAACATACCAGAATGGTTTATCAAAGATGTAAAAGAAAATAAAGAAAGAAATTTATGTTTAGAATATTCTGAAAAATACAGTTTTAATTTATTAGGGGAAAAAATAGATGTATTAAAATTAAAAAGTTATTTTAATTTGTTTATTGATGAGATTGAAAACTCTGAAGAAACGAAAAAAATTCATTTGATTTTAAAAGAAAACGATGAAAATAAAACATATGAAAGTGTACAATTATTTAAAAATGAACATGATCTTGAAAAATTTTTTAGCAAAAAGGATCATCTAACTGAGTTACAAAATGCTGAATATTCAATTCCTATCTATTATTAATTTATAAAGAAGCTTGACATACCAAATTATTAAATTATAAAAATATCTTTATTTTGTGTATTTTCCTTCAATATAATCTTAATTATATTGAAGGGAGAAACAAATATGAAAAAAGAAGAATTGGAAAAATATTTAGAAACTTATTATGAAGACTGTTTACTGCGAAAAAGATTAAGTGATAAAACGCTAAGAGCATATAAAATTGATTTAAAACAATATATTGATTTTATAGATGCTTCAACAGAAGTTACAAAAACAATAAAGGATTATATTCACTTTTTAAATAAAAAATATACTAAATGTAAAACCATAAAAAGAAAGATAGCGAGTGTTAAAGCGTTTTATTCTTACTTAGAATATATAGAAATAGTAGAATATTCACCATTTCAAAAAATAAGGACAAAAATAAAAGAACCAAAAGTGTTGCCTAAAACAATACATAAAGAGTATATTAGTAAAATTATTCAGTATTTGCTAGATGAGGTTGACAACTCAAAAACAAATTTTCAAAAGAAAATATCTTTTAGAAATATTACTATTATATGTTTATTATTTTCAACAGGAGTAAGAATATCTGAATTATGCAATATAAAATTAAAAGATATTAATTTACAAGAAAAATCATTAAAAATAGTTGGTAAAGGATCAAAAGAAAGAATTTTGTATGTAGGAAATACAGATGTTATTGAACTTTGTAAAACTTATATACAGCTTTATAGAGAAAATATAGATTGTGAATACCTTTTTTTGAATAAGTTTGATCAATCCTTGTCCGAACAGACCGTGAGAATATTATTAAATAAGTTAGAGAAAGAATTATCTTTACAAACTCATGTAACACCACACATGTTTAGACACACTTTTGCTACAACATTATTAGAAAAAGGAGTTGATATTAGATATATACAAAGTATTTTAGGACATAGCTCAATTTCAACAACACAAATTTATACACATGTTACATATTTCAAGCAAAAAGAAATAATGACAGAAAAAAATCCTATAAATGGTTTTATAATAAAAAATAAAACTAATTAGATAGATATTAATTTTTATGTGTGGAAAAGTAGATATATTTATAAAATAAATTTAAGTACAAAAAGAGTTGAAAAAATTTTTAATTGTACTGAATTAATAAATTATTGTAAAAAAATAAATAGAAATATTAACGAATTAAATGGTATAGCACATATAAAAGATAATCTTTTTTTAATATTAGGAAAAAATGGCCAAGAATTTTTTTAGTTCGACTAACGTAATTTTTTAGTATAAAGGACTATTTTAAATATAGAAATTTAAAATAGATAAATTGAAATGAATTTTGTTATTTGGAAAATGTAAGCAAATGACAAGATTCATTTTTTTATAAATATATTCTATAAAATTATTTAAAGATATAGTGGCATTACATACTTATAACTTATTTAATTATGTTTTCTATGATAAAAAAATGCATTCTATGATGAATAAGTCACAGTTTTTATAGATATTTTTTAAAATGTATAGTACATGGATGATTTATAAATTATTCATAATAAAAAATACATAATCATGTATTTAAGAGAAAGAGGGAGGATAAATTATGCGTTTTAAGAAATGGACGACAAGAAATATCATTGTTGGACTCATCGTATTTTTATCAGTTGTTGGTGTAAGTGGCGCTGTTTATTATCAGACAAGTCAGAAAACACAGGCAATTGAGGATAATGGCTATTATGAATGCAGTGGTAAATTTGACAGTAAAATGACACCTGTATCTAATATGCTTATTATTTTGAAAATAATAAACGGAAGTAATTTCTGTGACGATGGGTGGTATCAAGAAGTTCAGGAATGTCAGAGTATTTTAAATAAACAGATTCAGGAAAACTCTAACAGTAAAGATCCTTATGTCAGACAAATGATGGAGCTGCAACAGGCTATCGTAAAAAAGCTTCATTCATTTTCGACAAAGGCATGGGTCAATATGCTATGCGAAAAAGATGTAGATGATCTTCAAAAAGCATACAATGCCTATCATGATTATTATTATCAACATTATAGTAATGAGGAGGCTGTTTAGATGAAAGCTGGACTTAATAAAATAAAGATAGCCATCATTTCTATGATAGTTCTAGCTATGGCAATTGGTCAGCTTGAACTGTTTGGAAAAGTATATGCAGAAGAACTTGAAAAAATCAAGGAACAGGATCCATATGGAGAATATTATGATGAAAATATCAATAATGTTCATAAGACATCTGCACAAATAATAGAAAAAGGAAATCCTGATGTTATTACAAAAGAACCTTCGGTAGACGAAGAAGATACTTCAAGACAAAATGATCAGGAAATCATTAAATTAAGAACAGAAAACACAAAAACTTATAAACTGTCAAGTGGGGAATATGTGACAGATTTTTATTTCGAGCAGATACATAAAAAAGAAGATGGAAAATATGTTGAGATTGATAACGATATAGAAAAGAAAACATCGTTATTCAGATCAACCCCTTCTTATGAAAATAAAGATGGTCTTTATGACATCAACATTCAAAAAGGCGTATTAGAAATTACAGATCCTAAAGATAATGTACTTACAGTTATGCCTTCTGGAAGTCTTACAAATTATGCTATCAAAGAAAATGTTATTCTGTATTCAGAAGTAGAAAAAAATTTAGATTTAGAATATAGAATCAATTCAAATACGGTTTCACAAAATATCTATATCAATGGGGAACTTGATAAAGATACTTATTCATTTGAAGTTTACAAAGATGACTATAATGTCAGTAAAAATGATGCAGGATCTATTGTTTTTAAGAAAGATAAAAAAGAAGTCTTTGTATTAAATGCACCTTATCTTGTTGATAAGGATGGAAACAGAAATCAGGAAGTAGGATATGACTATAAGGAGCTTGATAATGGCAATATCAAAGTTACATTGTCATTAACAACATCTTGGTTAAGTGAAGAAGACAGAGTCTATCCTGTTGTTGCCAGATCAAATGTGGCAGTTGAAAATGTGGATGTTATTGATCTTGAATCAAGCTATATCCGTTCAGGAAGACCAAATATCCAAAGTCAATATTCAGATTTGTTTGTTGGATATGATGATAACTTCTACGGTGGTAAAAATAGCAATATTAAAATTGCTAGAACTTTTATCTATTTTGCAATGCCAAATATCGGTGAAAATCAAAGAGTTGAAAATGCTGTTTTGAAACTTTATAAGGAACAGGATCTGGATCGTGCCAATGAGTTAAATGATATCAATATCTATAACTCCAGCTATGTTGATCCCGGTAAGGTTACATGGAATACACAGCCGGCAGATAACCAAAAACAGTTTATTTCAAATACCAAGTTTTCTAAACCAAAAGGATTTAAAGAATTTGATATTACAAAGCACGTCCAAGAATTAAAGGATGGGCAAAAGAAAACATTGATTCTGCAAGTTACGGATGAATCGCCTAACTGGAAATGTAATGTTTTTAATTCAGAATCAACAGGAAATCTGCCAAAGGTTGAAATTTATCACTGTGATGATTTTGATGTCGATCCAAATCTGGACATCAACGAGTTTGACAATGAATTAAGAGTTTACAGTAAAGACGGTCAATATTTCGAAGCAATCAGCATGGATGGTATTGCTAAGCCAAACAGTGATATTGATTTTGATCTTTATGCCAAAACAAATGAAACAGATTTTGAACTTGTAAAATCACAACAGGCCAAAGAAAAAAGTTCACCTTATTTCATTGATCCAGTTTATATAACTGATCCAATTGATGGAACCCAAAAATATGAAAAGGGTGAAGTCAACTATACAACGAGCTATCTAAAAATTGGAGATATTCCAAAATACGATACGTTCTATGAATATCGAATGAAAGTTAAAAAGGATGGCACTGAGTCAGAAAAAGAACTGATTACAGACGGATTTATTATCTATAAGGTAAAACTTGGAGATAATCTTAAATCTATTGCATCACACTATGGCTTGAAGGTAGATGATATTAAAAAAGACAATAATACATCTACAAACAAGGTCAAAGAGGGAGATGTTCTTTTCTTAAGATTTGCAAAAGATAATCCAAAAGTACCTAAGGATGTCTACAGACCACCATTAAAGCTTTCATCTTTTGAGGCAAAATATGTTTACAGAGGGCCTGCATGCTACGGAAACTGTGCAGTTGCCGATCCAGTTAATACAAGTATTGGAAACTTCTATCATGAATCAAAAGATTTTACTTTAACAGATTTTGATGAATTAATCTTGACGCGTGTCTATAACTCTTATGGAGAAGATAATGCATCGATTTTTGGAAACAATTATTCATCAAATATTGAACAGTATATTTCCTATGATAAAGACGATAACATGATCTTTTACAGAGGAGATGGAAAGATCTTAAAAATTGAAAAGAAAGATGGAAAATATGTACCTAAACTTATTGATCGTCTTACTGTCAATGTTGATGGTGACTATGTTTCTATTAAAGATGATAAAGAAGATGTTACATATATCTTTGATGAATATGGAATTCTGACATCTATTAAAACGAAAACGGGATTTGAATCACGTATCAACTATGATGAATATGGATTTATTACAAATATTGATATGGGAAACAAACAAGTAACGTTTGAATACAATGATTATCATCTTGTCAGCAAAATCAACTTGCCAAATGGTACAAATGTACAATATCAATATAACGCAGACAGACAGCTTACAGTATTTATTGATGCCAATGGAAACAGTGAACAATACAGTTATGATAAAAATGGCAAGGTAAAAAGTATTACAGACAAAAATGGGAATACTTTGGCACAAAATACTTATAAGGATAACGGAGTTGTCGTTTCACAAACGGATGCCAATGGAAACAAGGTCTCTTTTGACTATAAGGGAAATACGACAAGTGTTACCTATAATGATAAGGAAACAGAAAAGTATGTTCTTGATGACAGCTATAAGGTAACAAAAATTACAAAGGCGGATGGATCATCGAAAAGTTACAGCTATAATGATGCTGGAAATATGATCAGTGAAACAGATGAAAAAGGTCAAAAGACAACATATGAGTACAATAAAAAAGGCTATCTGACATTGCAAAGCAATCCAGATGGAACAAGTGAAAAATATACCTATGATGAAAATGATAATGTAACATCAAAAACATCTGCGGATGGTACGAAAGAAACCTATAAATATGACAGCAACAGCAATCTGATTTATGAAAACAGTGAAGACAGAAAAGGTGTGACTTATGAATATAATGAACAGAACCTTCTTGTCAAAGAAACAGATGCTCTTGGTGTATGGAAAAGCTATGCCTACGATGGTAATCAGGTTGTAACAGTTACTCACAGCAATGGTCTGGTAGAAAACTACAGCTATGATGCCATGGGAAATATTGTTAATGAATCTGATTCAAACGGTCGTACAACAACGTATGTCTATGACAATCGCAATCAGATCATCAAGAAAACAGATTCCTATGGAAACAGTGAAGAATACAAATATGATGGAAATGGAAACGTTGTTGAATATATCGACAAGCTTGGAAGCAAAACAGTTACAGTATATGATAAAAATAACAACGCTATCCAAACTCAAAAGGGAAATCTAAAAACATCTAAGAAGTATGACAATCGTGATCGTATTATCAGTGAAACAGATGAACAAGGACTTACTAAAAAATATACGTATGACGCCAAAGGACAAATCGTAAAGGAAACAGATGCCTATGGTCAGGTTACAACGCATACTTATGATGCAGTCGGTCATGAAATCAAGACAGTTGATGGAAAAGGAAATACAACATCAAATGAATATGATGGAGATAATCTTGTAAAGACAACAGATGCAAGAGGAAATGTTACATCCTATGAATATGATGAGTTTAACAGAGTTGTAAAAACAACTTTACCTAATGGAAAAACTGAAACAAAAGAATATGATAAAAATGGAAATATCATTAAGACAGTAGATCAAAGAGGACTTGCCAATACCAAAGAATATGATATTTTTGACAGGGTCATTAAAGAGGTCAATGAGCAAGGTGTTGCTATTTCAAATAAATATGATGTCTATGGTCAACTGATTAAAAAGACAGAAGATAAAAAGACAACAACATACAGCTATGATGTTTATGGAAACACTCTCAGTGAAACAGATACCTATGGAAATACAAAGACAAGTGAATATGATAAGCTCGACAGACTTGTTAAGGAAACGGATGAACTAGGGAATGTTACACAACATAAATATGATGCAATGGACAATGAAACAGAAACGATTGATGCTAAAGGAAACAGCGAAAGAAAAATTTATGATATCAACAGTATTCTGGTTCAGGATGTTGATAAACTTGGAAACATTACAACTTATAAATACAATGACAAGGGTCAACAAGCCGAAACGGTTGATGCCTATAAAAATACAACAAAATTTGAATATGACAAGTTTGGGAATGTAACTAAGACAACAATCAATGATACACCGGTAGAAATCAAATCTTATGATGAATACGGGCGTGTTACAAAAACAAACAAGATCAGTGAGGTCACTGTTGAAGAATATGATAGTTTTGATCAGGTCATCAAGTCTACGAATCAGACAACAGGACTTGTTACAGAAACAGAATATGATAAAAATGGAAATGTAACCAAAACATCTGATAATGGTGGAAAAGTAACAACTCATGAATATGATGACTTCAGTCAGGAAGTCAGCTCAACAGATCCATATGGCAGAGTTTCAAGCAAGACATATGACAAGTATGGTCGTGTTGTTAAAGAAGTAAGCAATACAAATGAAGCAACAGATTATGAATACGACAAATATGGAAATGTAGTCAAGACGACGAATCATCTTGGTTCGGTAACTGATTCGACATATGATCTGTTAAACAGAAAAGTCAGTGATTCAACAGATGGCAAGAAAACATTAACATACAGTTATGATGCCAAAGGTCAGCTTGTTTCAACACACGATTCATTTACTGATAAAACAGATACGGTCAAATATGATGCTTTAGGACAGGCTGTTGAAAAGACAGACAAGCTTGGAAATGTAACCAAGACAGATTATGATGCCAAGGGTCAAGTCATCAAGGAAACAGATGCTGCTGGAAATGCAACTCTTAAAGAATATGATATCTATGGCAATGTTATTAAGGAAACGGATGCCCTTGGAAACAGTTCACAGACACATTACAATGCCTTCGGACTTGTTGAAAAAGAAGTTGACAAGAGAGGATTTGCAGTATCTTACGTTTACAATGACAAATTCCAGCTTACTGAAATGACAGACAAGCTTGGAAACAAAGCAACATTTGAATATAATGACCAAGGATTTGTATCAAAAGCAACAAACCAAAATGGATTTGTCAGCGAGTATGAATATGATATTTATGGTCAAAAGATCAAAGAAACAGATCCAAATAAAAATGTTACAGAAAATGAATATGATCTGCTTGGTCAGGTAGTAAAAACTGTTGAACCAAGAAAGACAACAGTTAATAAATATGATTCTCTTGGCAGACTTGTTTCTGTCAAAGAAAATGATAAGACAACAAAAGAAAATGAATATAATGATTTGAATCAAATCGTTAAATCAACAAATGCCTTAAAATATGTTTCAACTTATGAATATGACAAATATGGAAATAAGACAAAAGAAACCTATGAAGAACATGAAAAAGTTAACAAATATGATGTCAATTCACAACTTATCAAGAAAACAGAAAATAAGGATAAGGTGACAACATACAGTTATGATGCTTTAGGAAGAGAAGTAAGTCAAAAACAAAACGACAAGGAAATCATTTCAAAAAAATATGATGCTGTAAGCAATGTTGTTGAAAAAACTGAAAAGGGTCTTACAACACAATATCGCTATGATGCTTTAAAACATCCAGTACAGTATCTTTACCCATCATTGGAAGATGGAAGCATGAAAGCAATTGTATCTGTTGATTATGATGAAGAAGGCAATGCTGTTCAATATAAAGATATCTATGATCATGTTATCAAAAGAGAATATGATGCCAACAGCAATATGATTGCAGAAACAAACAGCAATGGCTTTATTACAAGATATCAATACGACAGCTTAAATAACATGACAAAGGTACAAAGTCCTCTTGAAAGAGTGATGAAGTACGATTATGACGGAAACAACAATCTTGTTGAAAGAAGTTATAATGATAAAAAAGCAACTTATGAATATGATGAAGCTGATAATCTTATTAAAGAAGTAAGCGAATATGGACTTACTGAAACTTATCAGTATGATGATTTCGGTCAAATGACATCTTATACAAAAAACGATGGAACAACGATCGATTATTCATATGATGCATTGGGAAGAAAGCTTTCAGAAGGAACAAGACAGTTCAAATATGATGCCTATGACAACCTTTTAGAAGCAGACTATAACAATAAGAGTGTCAAGTATACCTATGACAAGTTCAACAATATTACAAAGGTTAAAGATGCCAACGACAATAATGTTGAATATAAATGGGATATCTATGGAAACAGAACTGAAATTAAGTATAATGATTATACAATAGGCTATACCTATAGTCAGTTTGATAAAATAGACAAGGTTTCTAAAAATGGCAAGGAATATGCATCTTACAGCTATGATGTAAGAGGAAATACAAAATCATTAGAAAGAAATGGTATTACTACAGATTACAGTTATGATGAACTGAATCGTAGAACAGCTTATGTCAATACTAAAGGTGACAAGATGCTGTCAGAATACAAATATGAGTATGACGGACAGGACAATGTTATTTCAGAAACAATCAATGGTGTCGTTAACAGCTATGACTACAATGAATCGGATGAATTGAAAGCTTCAACAAAAACGATTGATGGAAAAACAGTCATAACTGAATACAGCTATGATCTTTTTGGAAACAAAGTAGAGTCATCAAGTGATGGAACAAATAAAATCTATCGTTACAATGACAAAAATCAGTTGACAAGTATTAAATCAAAAGATGGACTTACTGATATCTATTATGATAAAAATGGAAATGTAAGAGATATCTACTACGCAGGTGGATACAAAGAATATTATCAATATGATGAATTTGGTCAATTGACTACTTTAAAAACAAACAGAGATAGAACTTACAATTATGAATATGATGGTGAAGGTGATCGAATTCATGAAGAAAAGATCATCAACAGCCCATATGATTTAGATTACAAACAGGATACAGAAGAATGGTTCGACTATATGCAGTCATTACCATTTACTGAAGTAGAAGAACTGTTGGATGCGAAAAAATCAGATGAATCATTTGATGCAATGAGATATCAGCTTACATACAGAAGAAAAAATGGATTGTGTGCAAGTAATCTCATTAAGGATCCAAAATCCAATGAAAAATGTGAATACAAAGATTATCTTTTAGATAAGACAGCTGAAAATACACTTGTGCTTTCTGAAAATGATGATGTTCATATCTATGGAGAAGAACGAATCTCAACAGAAAGTGCAGATGGAACACAAACTTATCTAAGTGGAAACAATCAAAGTGTAATGGCTGAAATATCATCAAAAGGGACAATGTCACAGATTGAATATGATGACTTTGGAAAAACAGATGATAAAACAAGCGGTTATGGTTATGATGGAGAAAAGCTTGATACAACAGGAAACATCTATTTAAGAGCAAGATACTACAATCCAAGAATTGGACAGTTCGTACAGATAGATGATTATAAGGGAACACAAGATAACATTACAAGTCAAAACCGATACACATACTGTTTGAATAATCAATACAAGTATGTAGATCCTAGTGGACATTTTGGAATTACAACAATGGTTGTTTTAGGAATACTATCATATACTGGAATTGGTTTATTAGGCATAGGACTTGCTGCTAATGAAAAAAGAAAAAGAGAAGAAAAGGAAAAAGCCATTAAAGTAGCAAATAAAAATTCTAAAAAGAAAAAGAAGGATGACAACAATCATAATCTAAATCCAACACCTAGTAAAGGAAAAGGTGCTACTTCATCTGTTACAAATGGAATTAAGAAAACAGTTTCAGAAACAAGAAAAATAGTAAATAAGACTGTAAAACAAACGGCTAAAACCATTCAGAAAAAAATACCAGAACCTTGTCCAAATGATAAAGTAGTGAGTGATTCGATTGAAAAATACTGTAATAAATTAAAAAAAGACTATTACGGTAAATATAAAGATAAAGGCACTCAAAAAGCAATTTCTAGTACAATTGAGCAGTTGAGAAACGAAGCATATAAGGAAAATAAAGTTTCTTGGATAAAGAATAAATATGAAGAATATAGAGATCGCATTAAAATACCACCTTATAAGTCTGATATAGGAGTTAGTTATCTAGGCGGAAGATATATAAGTCTTAACGGAAGTAAGACATCGGATGCTTTTGTTTCAAAATTTAATGATTTTGGAAATGGATATACATTTACTATGAATACAACTGAGTTTGTAGGTAAAGGCTCAATCAAAACGATAACTGTTGTGGAATTTGGTGCGCAACTTCCTTCTATCGATTTAAAAACAGGTTCTTTCGATCATAAAATAAAATGTCAGCTAGTATTTTACGAAATTACATATAGTATAATGGTTAATAGCTTTACAAAACTTGATTTAGGAATAGTTACGGGAATAGGAATAGAGTTTGGATGGAGTTACGATAGTGTGGAAAATGTTTTTGAAATTGTAAATATTGCTGATTTAGGTATAGGTCTTTTATTTAGAATAAATATTTTTATTAATAAACTTTTAGCATGTTAGTTATATACAGGTAGAATATTAATTGTATTTTACCTGTATAATCTTTAATAAATAAAAAAATATAGGTAGGTAGGATATATATGAAAAAAAATATTAAATTAATTTATAACAATGTGGAAAAAGGAATAATCGGTATTCATTTATTTGCTTGTTTATTCATTTCAGGAAATATTTTTTTTATACTTCTTGCAATGATAGGATCGTTAATTATCATGAAATTATGTGAAATTAGTGTGAGTTTTATCTATACAATTCCTTTTATAACTGAAGATGACCGTAGAAGAATAGCAGAGAAAGATCCTAATTCATACAAACTAAACTTATATAAAAAATCAGTTAAGAATAAATATATACAAGCATTTATGTTTTCGACATTACTTATTGTGTTTTTATTTGTTGATTTTGGGATTGTTTATGATTATTTTTTTAAACAAGCAGTCGACTTTACAAAAATGTTGTCTAATGCACTTTTTCTTGGCTTTGGCTTAGGTGGTTTAAAAGCAATTTGTTATAAAATGATTGAGTAGATATGTAGGATATACAATATTTATTCATTTATAGATAAGCTACTAGGAATGTAACAAAAAAGGAAACAGAAAATAATGAAATAATTTTCATGCTACTTACAATGTTATAATTATTATATTTTATAAAGGAAATATTTTGTTAATTATCAGTGTAATGATAAAATTATTAGTTGTGATTAAAATAGTGGAAATATCTATTAGCTTTATATTTATAATATCTTTTATTAACGAAGATGAATGATAAAAGAAAATCTATATTCTCTAAACAGGCATTATATAACCAATCTGTGAAAGTGAAATATTCACAGGTTATTATATGTAGCATAATATTAATCTTTATTCCAATGGGGAATATAGAGATATAATCTATGATTTTCTTTTTTAGTCTGTGATATCTTTACCGGTTATTGAGATGCTATTTACATTTATTTTTCTAGGATTTGATGATCTAAAAGATATCGTATTCAAAATGATTGAATGATACATATTATTTTTCTTATGTTATCTATAAAATAATTTAATAATAACTAAAAAAATAGTATAAGCTGTAACAAAATCAATAACATGAACTATTCCATTTATTTCCTATGTTAACAGAAATTAAATAGCTTTAAGAAGGAAAATAATATGTTTATTATTATGCTTAGGTATTCTTGTGGGGTGTACATCTTTTGATAATGTTTCATTTGAAGATTGGATAGAAGAATTAATAGGTAATGTGACGAGGAAAATGTTAAACATATGACATTGCAATTTAATTATAATAATGAAGATGTTGAATTGATATTATGGGCACTTGATTTAAAGAAAGATGTTAAATTTGATTATAATAATTTGAATTTCAAATAGATAAGTGTATATAAATGAATAAATTAAAATATTATGATAAGAGAATACATCTAAAAGTATGGTAAGTACAACATTCGTAAATACATTTTTTAATAATAGTGGATTATTTATAGAATTATTTTTAGTGGAATTGTAAATGGAATTTATTAAAGGTGAAAAGAAATCAAAAGTATTTTGGTAGAAATATATAGTATAAATGAAATTATGAGTATAATTTCAGTATTTGATTGATATTTAAAAGACTTGAATCATTACAACTAAAGAACATGTTTTTTGTTAAATATGAAAAAAGTAATTAGGGTGCAAAAAATAATAGTAAATCATTGGTTTATTATATGGACCAATGATTTACTTTGGATATGTATTTTATTTCTAGATTTAGGATATGAGTCAACGATAGTCAATATATTTAGTTGAATTACATTTTATTTAAATACTTATACGAGGAGGATATATGGTAGAAAAAAATTTGATTATTGATAATATTTATATTTCTCCCTATGAAAAATACGCTGTTCTTTATGCGAATACATTCATTACTATATTTGATATGGAAGAAAATAAGCTATTTAGGGTAAATATGAAATATGTTTCCAATACACATATTACATATGATAACCAGTTGTTGATAGGATCAACAACTGGTTCTAATATCTTTATTTATGATTTGAAAGAAAAAAATATTATTTAAAAAAAAACTGTATCTCGGCAACATTATGTATCATTGATTCAACAATTCAATAACGATAAAATATTTATTTTATGTGATAGCTATTGTAATAAAGATATCTTATTATGTGTATATGATATAGAAAAAAAGAAACTAGAAAAAATAAATAAAAAAGAGATTAAACATATTGATAAACAGGTTTATTACCACAAGGGTAGACTAATATTTAAATTAGATGTTGAAATTGATTTACAAAATAAAAAGAATAAATATTGCTCTTATTATGAAATAGATGAAAATTATCATTTAAAGAAATATAATCATTTAGATTTTATGGTACCTAATAAAACATTGACATTTTCTAGGAATGGTTATTATTGTATTGAATATAAGAAAAATTTGAAATTAGAAAAAAGTGAATATGATATAAGTGTATTTGATTTAAAAAATGATATTGTATTATGGCAAGTTAAAAATGTAGATTGTAGATTTGGAATACGTAAAGGAGAAAAAGAAGTTTCATATTCTAAATTCGCCATAGGATATTTTGGGGAATTTATTGGAGATTTAATATTAGACAAATATGATAAACCTGTTCTATATAGGTATAGTAAAAATATTATAGAAATTTATTATTTAACAGAGGGTAAGAAATATGAAATTAAATTTGACGATGATACTAACATAGGGGTTTGTCGCTTATCTATAAAAAATGATTATGTAATAGTACGACTTGATAATTTTTGGAAATATCCTGTGAAAGGTAAAGGGTATATATATAATCTATCTACATTATTGGAAAATAATGGATATAAATTAATATAATCTTGTTGGAGGTGAAAGAATTATATAAAAGTAATCTATTAAATTAAATAATGATTATTTTAAATAAAATAATTTTTTATTAAAAGAAATTTTAAAAGAATAAAACTGAATATAGACAATAAGACATTGGTAAAATTTTTCTAATGTCTTATTGTTAAGTTAGAGAGGAAATACAAATTGAAAAAAGAAGTTGTAAAATTAAAGAGTGCGGAAAAATTATATAAAGAATTTGATAATACATGTACAAGTAGAGCAATGATAAAGAAAACGGGCATATATGCAAATCTTATATACATAATAGAAGTTATTTTTATTGTTTTAGTGATATTCCTATATTACTTTTATAAGTTGGGATTTAAATTAAATGCTAAATCTTTTGAAATGATTAGTATTCATGATGGTAAATCATTTTTATGTTATATAGGAGAATTATTATTTTTTATGTTTATTACAGTGATTACTTTGTTCTTTGGGGAAAACTTTTTGGCAAACAAGGTTATGGATACCTTTGGAATTGAAGAGAAAAAATATAAAAAGATTTTTAATGAAACTAGTGAGGTTGATATTAATAAATCAATTAAGAAAAAATGGTACAAGAAAGCAATTCATAAGGTTATTAGTAAAATACAAGTTCCTAGCGTTAATGAAACAATTAAAGAATACTTAGAAGAAGAAAAGGAAAAATTCATAAAAAAACAATTGCAAGGCTATTCTAAAGAACAATTAATGACAATATATAAATTTATGGAGAATTCTATAAGAAGCATATCTTTAGAAATAGCTAATACATCAAATATAAACATATATGTTTCCTTTTTAACCATTTTTTTAACTGTCTTTTTAACAAATTTATTATCTTTTAATAAGATTGAGAATAAGAAAGATATAATTATTGTTCTAGTTTTTACTTTAATTGTGATAGTAAGTTCATATTTTTTTTATAAATTCCTTATTTATTTATATAAAAAATATGAGACAAATTTCTTATTGGGATATTTAAAAAAAGAAGAAAAGCAAATGAAACAATTTATAGAAGTATTAAAGGATGTAATTATTAATTATGATTATTATTTTAATGGTAAAGAAAACATTAGTGAAGTAGGTAAACAATTCAGTTTAGATATCGGAAATCGCTCCTTTTCTCTAAAAAATATGAAAAATGATATAAATAAATTAAAGGCAAGATTTTTACATAGATCAAAAAAATAAGTAAGAATAAAATTATTTATGAATGGTTTGGCTGAGGATAGTTACTTGCTTTTCTAACATAGAATTAAAAAATAGAGGTGATATTATATGAATAATCAAAGTATTATACAATATGCAAAAAGTAGACATATTGAAGATTGTGTTCATTTTACAAATGTATTAAACTTGAAGAGTATTATAAATTATGGACTTCTTCCAAAAAGTACTTTAAAAGAAGAATCAATGAATTTTCAAGAAAATGATGTATATAGATATGACGGATTTGAAAATGCAACTTCTTTATCTATTACTTTTCCAAATTATAAAATGTTTTATTCAATAAGAACTCAAGATACATCTAAAAATTGGGCGGTTTTAGTAATCGATGCGTATTCTGTTTTATCAAAAAAATGTGCATTTAATTATACAAATGCAGCAAATCATTTATTAGGTAAGATACCGATTGAAGAAAGAATGACAGTTGATTCTTTTAAAAAAATGTTTTCCGAAAACAATCATTATTTCACTCGTGAACAATTGAAATTATCAGATAATGAGACAACTGATCCGCAAGCTGAAATTTTACTATTTGAAGAAATATCATATAAATCTATCAAATTTGTATATTTTGAGTCGGAAGATGTATATAATGAATATAAAGATTTTTTAAATAAATTTGGGATTCTAAGTTGTGTTAATATAGGATACTTTTTACCTAGAAGAGACTATTCCTGTTGGTGAAAATAAAAAAGGAGATGACATAGTATAGTGGCTAGTAGACCAATATTTCATACTTTACCTTATTATCCGTTTTACGAAGAGATAGATGTAGATTTTGTCTATTATTCAGGTTTTTCTAAAATTCAAAAACAAAAAAGCTTGAATAGTTTACAATCCAATTATATTTTTAAATTTAAAAATAGAAAAATTATTGATATTTCAACAAAAAGTACTTCTGATTTAGGAGTTAAACTTAGTGCTTTCAATTTAAAAGTAAAATATAAGAACAATTACTTTTTTGTTGAATGTCTTTTTCAAGGAAGTAAGACCTTTAAAAATGGTGGACCATATAGAGATTTACTATCAAAAAATCCAAAAGATGCAAAAAGAGACAAAAGATTGAAAGAAAGTGGAGAATTGATACATTTTAATTACTTTGATATGATTTTTCCCTTAGAACCTAAAGATTATTTTTATAATTGGCTTTATATCAATTCTTTATATAGAAATCCTGGATTGGCTAAGAGAATATTAGAATATGATAGTTTTTCTGATATTGAATTTAATCCTAAAAGATCTGTTAATTGTCAGGCAAGAGCTGTAGCAATTTTTGTAGGACTTAGTAAATCAAAAAAATTAGAAGAAGCAATGAAGTCAAAGGAATCATTTTTTAAAGTAGTGTATGGAGAAAAGCACCATAACAAAGTTGAGCAACTAAATATTTTCAAAATGTAAAAAAAATAGTAAATTTTAAAAAGCACAAAATTTCACGGTTATTAGTTATCGGATTATTCTGTGCTTTTTTAAATTCAAATTATTTGTATATGATCTTTGTAAGAATATAAATATTTATATTTATTAAGGAAGTTAAAATAAAATGAAAAGCTATCTTTACTTTTCGGATTCTTTATCAATATTATTATATTTTTAATAGATTGCGGTATCTAGTTATAATTTTTTAAATTAATTATATATTTAATATAGTACATTAGCTCTGTAACAAATAGAGCAGAAAACATACCTAAATTAAGAATTTTATTTTTAGAAATTATTAGAACTAAAGAAAAAATAATAATAAGAAGATATTTGTAGTAAATATTATAATTTTTCAAATGTAAAGTATTTTCTTCACAGGGCTTTATAATAAAAAGTAATATAATTAGGATAGGTGAAGCGATTTTTAATAAATTATGATAAAAGATTTCTTTACTTAGTATATTTGTTAGTGAGTATATAATAACCATTAAAGAGGTACATCCATATATTGTTTTACAATGAAAACCTCCCAATGTAATTCTCAATATACAAAAAGTAGGTATAAAATATAATCCAAATCCACAATTTTGAAATAAAATAGACAAAACGATTAAAATTAATATGGTAAATAAATTATAAATCAAAACTTCTAGTCCGTATTTTAAAATATCTTGATCATATGCTTTTGAATCAAATTGTGAACATAACTTATTGACAATATTTTTAAAGTTCATATCATAGCTCCTTTTTTTTATCCACATTATTAATTATAGACATTATTTTATTTTTTGATAATTCATCAAGATCAGTAATATCGATAATCATTCTTTGGTTTCGCCCACATAAAAAATCTAATGTTACTTTATAATAATTGGCAAGTGATATTAAATTACTTACGCTTGGTTCTCTTTTTGCCAATTCATAAGCAGAAATTGTTGTTCTATCTATGCCTGTCATTTCTTCAGCTAATATTTGTGTAACATTTTTCTTATCTCGTAAATATTTTAAATTTTTACCAATTATTTCTTTGTACATATTTATCACCTAATAAAAAGATATACAAATTCTTGCGACTCTAGGTCGCAATGTTACAATTTGCAACATTTTTTGTTTTTTATGATAAAAGATTGCATAATATGATAAAAATGTACAAATATCATTAAATTATATTTAGATTATAGTAAGGAGGAGATAATTATGAAAGAACGTAGTAAAAATAGGGTAAAAAAAGCTGTATCGAAAAAAGCATGTGATTTTCTTAATTCACTTGCATATACATCTTGTTCATCATATTCTTTTGTAGGACCATATGAGCCAAAAAAACCAGAAAAATTAAAAAAACAAACTAATATTTAATATATCAAATATGATATAATGAAAGAAAAGAATTAAGTTACTTAATGACTTAATTCTTTGCTTTTTTGGAGGTTTTTATAATGAATATTGTTTTAGTTGATGATGATATTGAATTTTCTAATAAATTAAAAGTAGATGTTAAGTTGTATTTTAAACAGCTAGATGAAAATATCAATTTTATTGTTTTAAATGATTCGTTTGATACAATAAAGGACATTGATCAAATTGACCTCATTTTTTTAGATGTTGATTTGAATTTTGAAATGAATGGGATTGATATAGGAGCTTATTTGAAATCTAAGTTTCCTAAGATAATTATTGTATTTGTATCAATGCATGAGGATTTTGTTTTTCCTGCATTATCTATCGGTTTTTTTCAATTTATAAGAAAAACAAAATATGATTTTGATATTGTAAAAGTATTGAAACAAATAGAGGATTATTTAAAAGAAAATTTAAAAAAGATATGCATTAAAATGGATGGAAGAAGTTATGTTGTTAGATTGAACGATATAAAATATATTATGTCCATAGGTCATGATTTATATATTAATACATATCAGAAGGAATATTTGATATATTCATCTTTAAAAAAATTTATGGATCAAATATCTTTTGATGAACTAGTTCAAATTGAAAGAAGTTTAGTAGTTAATCTTAATTTTATTAAAAGAATGGATAAAACAAGTGTTATAACATTAAATGATGAAGAATATTTTGTTGGTCGGAAATATCAAGATGAGCTTGTAAGAAAGTATGAGGAGTTTCTTTTAAGATGATTTTTTTTGATATTATTATGACATTGATTGAAGATTTCATTCTTGCTTATTTTGATTTTAAAACATTAAATATTATTAATAACAAGTTGGTCATTTTTTTAACACTGGTCTGTACAATAGTTACTTTTATATTTAATAATTTGCTATTAAATAATTATTGGTTAATGATTATTTTGATTGTAATTTTTACTTTTATATCTTCTTTTTATGATAAAAAAAGAAATTTAATATATTTTATTGTACCGGCAATATTGATAATAATTCTACTTTTTTCTAATACAGTGTCTATTATTTTGGTTTCCACAATATTTTTCATAAATCCAATGCAAATTTCTTCTAATAATATTTACATTATTTTCTTGTCTCTTTTATCAAGAATTGTATTTTTAGCTTTAGCTTATTTATTTAGATATTATGACAATAAATATAGATTGAATAAAAATAGATTATTAGTAGGTAATTACTGGTGGTCATTTTGTTTATTTATTTTATCATTTTTAGGAGTATATACATTGTTGTTTGAAATGATTTTTTATCATATAGTAAATTCTACTAATATGTATAAATTATTATTTCAATTAATTGTCATGTGTTGTTCTTTTTTTATATTTTATTTTAATATTCAAAAAGAATATTAAAACAATCTCATTCTAAATGAAGAATTGGTAAAAAGTAAGTATGCAACAGAAACTTATGAAAAGATTAATAAGCTTTCTTATCAAATGCTACAAGAAAAACACATGATGTGTTACATTTTGATGTCCTTTAAGCATTATTTAGATACGAATGATTATGATGCAATTGAAAGACTTATAGAAACACAATTAAATAAATTTGATTTTTATAAATTCTCTAATTTTACAGGTGTCAAATTATTTGATGAAGAAATTATTAAATACTTTATTTCATTAGAAAATGATGGATTTTCAATAAAGAAGGTTATCACGATAAATAATACAAGAATTTTAGAAAATGAAAATTTTGTTAAAGAGATAAAGTCAATTCTAAAACAAATTGCTGAATTTTGTTTGTATAATAAAACTTTTGAATTTTATTTATATGAGGTCAATGAATTTGTAGTTTTAAAGATTTTAACATTATGTACAGATAAAGTATTTAAATTTAATGATAGCTATGATGAATGTATTGTAAAAAAAAGAAAGCTTCAAATAAAAAATGATAATATAGAGATAAAAGTACTTTTTAAAATAGATTAATAAATATTCTATTTTATTTCCTCAAAATTATATTTTATAAAGAAAAATTAGATATGAATTTTGAATGTGGGTTTAATTAAAAAACTGTTTAGTACATATTGTATATAAAAGTAATTCACTTATTTTTTTACTTTAAGTGAGTTGCTTTTTTTTTGGTTAAATTAGAGCAATACCTTCTATAAAATGGACCCTGTAAAACGGACACAAGAAAAAAAGTACTTTGGTGCTTAGTCCTGTTTTACAGGGATTTTATTTTGTGTATTATGATAATTGAAGGAATAGTGGTGTGTTTATGGGGGTTAATTATTTTACAGAAGAACAGGTCAAAGAGCTTGAAAAGAATCCATATGTAAAGAAAGTTTCTAATAAAAGCATAACTTATGCAGAAGAATTCAAAGAACTATATTGGATTGATTATCAAAATGGAATACAACCCATTGAAATATTTAAAAAATATGGATTTGATCCAAATGTATTAGGAGCTAAACGAAGAAATACTTTTACTGAGCGTTTAAAAAAACAAACTCAACGAGTAGAAGGATTTAAAGATACAAGAAAAGATAATTCAGGTAGACCATCTGCCAAAGAGCTATCTTTAGAAGAACAGATCGAAAGATTGAAACATAAGAACAAAGTTCTCCAATAGGAGAATGATTTTTTAAAAAGAGTGAGATTTATCAACAGAAAGCAAATTTCAAAACAATCGAAGAACAAACAGTAAGAGAAAAATATGAACTTATCGATAGAACTTTAAACTCAAAAAATAATGTATTAACAGTTTCGTATCTTTGTGAAAATGCCGGAGTATCAAGAAGTGGATTCTATTCATGGAAAAAAAGAAAAAACGATTTATCATCAACATATAACAAGAAAGAAGAACAGGATCTTAAAGACTTCGAATTGATTTTAGAGGCCTACAATTTTAAAGGTTATGATAAAGGCAGACGTGGTATTCATATGTGTCTTCTTCATATGGGAGTCTTGATGAATCATAAGAAAATAACAAGATTGATGAAAAAATTTAATTTATTTTGTCCTATAAGGAAAGCAAATCCTGCAAGAAGAATGGCTAAAGCATTGAAGACATCAAATTATGCGGATAATATTTTAAAAAGGCATTTTGATGAATATGGACCTGGATATGTGTTAGAAACAGATATTACCTATCTATTTTATGGTCAAAAACGTTCAAAAGCTTATCTTTCTGTGGTAAAAGATGGTTTTACAAAACAAATTCTTTCATATGTATTGTCATCTTCATTGGAAGAGGATTTTGTATTAGAAACAATAAATCAGCTATTTGAAAATCATAAACATAACATTCATACTGATGCATTGATTCATAGTGATCAGGGTGCTCATTATACAAGCGTTATGTTTATTGATCTTCTAAAAGATTTAGAAATAAGGCAATCAATGTCAAGAAGAGGAAACTGTTGGGACAATGCTCCCCAAGAGTCATTCTTTGGACATATGAAAGATGAGGTTGACAAATATATAAATGCAGCATCAACGTATGATGAATTAAAAGAAGTGATTGATAGCTACATTGATTATTACAATAATGAACGTTATCAATACAAACTGGCTAAACTGTCACCAAATGAATATTTTGAGTATTACAAGACAGGAAACTATCCATTGAATCATATAACAAAAGAACCTGCTGAATATAAAGCAAAATTCAAACAGGTCAGACAAAATCTAAATAAGGACTTAACAATCAAAAGATTGATAAGTGTTATCAATAGAATATCTCATTTCAAATAACCCATTAGGCAGCTTGCATAAATGTTTAAGGATTAAATCAACATCATTATCTGAAAGAGATACATAACCAAGTTCATCCATCTTAGTAAAGATTACAGTTCCATTAAATACACCATCACAATCATTCAAATACCCTCTATAGATAATAGTTGTATCATCATCATAAATGCTTAAATCCTTTACAAGAAGATAGATTGAAAGATCTTCTTCAAACAGATAATTACGATAATCAAAGACACCCAGTTCTCTTTTAACTAGATCTGTCATTCGTTTAGTTTTTAAAATTTTAAATTCATTGTTTTTTATAATTACATATTTACAATATTTAGACATAAAAATATATCCTCCTGGTTTTTTATACCTTGAGAATATATTCATTTTTATTCAAATTTAAGTACTTTTTTCTTGTGTCCGTTTTACAGGATCCATTTTAAAATTATTTCGTAACATCCCCTTTTTTTGGATTATTTAGCTAATGATTATCGAGAAATAATGTTATATAATAGTATACGGATAATATTCACATTATTTTAAATATATGATTAAATAAGAATAATTGAAAGGGGATAATCATGAAACAATTTAAAATTAATATTAATGATTTATTTGAAAAAAGTGAAGTTGAAACAATGATGGATGATGTTGAAAAATCATCAATTATTTATGAAATGAATAATATCAATCAAAAAGTATTAAACGAAATCAGTACGTATGCAAATAATAGAGAACGTATCCAAAATTTAACAGATGAATTTACAGAAATCATGTATCATGAGCGTATTTCAAATAATGATGTTGAAAGAATTGATTATATTTTTGATCAACTTATTCATCATATAGGGCTTGATGCACCTGTTTTAGCAGCATGTACGAATACGATCTTTAATACAATTAATGAATATAAAGAAGAATATATTCAAGAGTTTATAAGGCTTAATCCACAATTAAATGAAGAAATGATTTCTGTGGAATTAGACACATATAAAGATGCAGCTTATGAGTTAAATAAAATATTTGTAGAAACAGTAGGAACTATAAAAAAATGTGATATTGATGCAATAAATGAAGCTGTTGATTTATTCTTTGATCAAGATGAACCAACAGATTTGATTCAAATATTTATTGCTAATACGATTCAAATATTAAACCAACCAGATTTATTAGTAGATGTTTTAGGATTGTCTGTACTTATTAATGAAATTATTATTAATCATCAATTAGATGATTTTAATCCCAATTTATGGAAAATGAATCAACATCGTTTCTTTAGTATAGATTATAAAGATTATTTAGATGAAGATGAAAATCAAGATGCTTACAATTAAATGTAGAGCATCTTTTTTATTGGACTATCCGTCCATTGAAAGAAGGAAAAAAGAAGATAAAATAATAATAGAAATGAAACAAATATGAGACAAATTATCATTAAACATATAATACAATTAAATCAAGAAAATTCCTTACATCAATATAAAAAAAGAGATACTAGAATACTTAAAAGTCAGCGATTAAAAGAAATAGTAGAGATCAGTCAAAGTATGCTTAAAGGAGACTATGAAGGATTAAGAAAAAATCGAATGATCTGTGCAGAGAGTTTTAAGATGGCAGCCATCTTTACGCATACAGACATTAAAGAAGAAGACTTACTAGGAGGAGATGAAATCAATATGTGTGTAGCAATGAATCAATTATTTCAAAGAATGAGAAACGAGGGAGAAAGTATTGGAATTAAAAAAGTTAGACAAGAAGAAAAACAAAGTACTTTAAAAGAACTGCTTAAAGTGAAACTAGGAACTTTATCAAGTCCTTTAGAAAAACAACTTACAGAAACATCGCTAGAAAAATTGAATGAACTTACATTAAATATCTTTAATATTAATAGTGAAGAAGATGTTTTAAATTTAATGAATTAAAAGATGAGCTATAAAGAATCTAATCTTGTCAATCAAGAAATTCTTTATAGCTTTTTGTATATATTTTATTAGATAAGACAAACTAGAAATGAAAATATTTGACAGTTAAGTTAGCTTATGCTAACATAATATCGTGAGTTAGTTGTAGCTAACTAAAGGAGGAAGAAAATGAAAGTCGTATATGCATCAAGAACAGGAAATGTTGAAAGTATTATTTCTAAATTAGGAATTGAAGATGCTTTAAAAGTTGAAGATGGAAGTGAAACAGTAGAAGAAGACTATATCTTATTTACTTATACTGATGGTTTTGGAGATGTTCCTTACGAAGTAGATGAATTCTTACAAAGTCAAAGTGAACATCTAAAAGGTGTTGTTGTAAGTGGTGATACTGGATATGGAGAAGCTTATTGTAAAGCAGGAGATGTCATTGCTGAACAATATAATGTACCATGCTTATATAAAGTAGAAAATGATGGTAGTGACGAAGATATCGAAGCTATCAAAAAAATGATTGCTTAATTATGCCATTGTCTGCTTACGAATTTGAAAGAAGATTAATCTTTTATGCTTCACCAACACTTACAAAACTTAAAGTTGCATGTATTTATAATTTAAATGATCTTGATGATTTAGAAGAATGTATCCAATATTATAATGAACTTTTAAATAAAAAAGATATTTATTTAAAAGTACTTAAAATAAAAGAACGTTCTATGATTTATGTTTATCAAAAAGAAAAGTTAAATAAATTATGCGCATGTAAACAAATCCAAAATATCTTTAAACAATATGATTACAATTGTACATCTTTAGATACTCTTATCCTAGATTTACAAAAACGCCTCAATGATTATGATTTTCCTCATGAAATCGGTTTGTTTTTAGGATATCCTATGACAGATGTTTTAGGTTTTATTGAAGGGAAAGAACATTTAAGTGTTGGTTATTGGAAAGTTTATAGTCATGTTAAAAATTGTCAGCATACATTTGATAAATATCATAAATGTACACATGAATTATGTAAAAGATTTAATCAAGGAGAAAGCGTTGAGCAAATATGCAGATATGTCTAATTGGTAAAGAATTCTTTACCAATTTTTATTTTTGTTTATAATGTTTTTAGGTGAAAGTTATGTTAGAAAAAGAAAAAGCAATTGAAAAATTAAATGAAAAGGAAATAAAAGTATATCAATATATTTTAGCGCATTCACTAGAATTTCCTTTTATGACAATTAGAGAACTAGCAGATAAAGTACAAGTTTCTACAACTGTTATTTTAAATTATGTAAAAAAAATGGGATATAAAAGTTTTAAAGAATTTAAATTAGCTTATCGCTTGCAAGAAAGAAAATCAAGAGAATCTAAAAGAATATATGATGATAAACAAGTTATAGGTGCTTTAATTCAATTAGACAATGAATACTATCAAGAAAAATTACATCTTGCCAAGGTGATGATAGGCAATCATAATAATTTGATTTTTACAGGTGTTGGAAATTCAGGATTGATAGGAGCATATGGAGCACGTATTTTTTCAAGTGCTGGAAAATATGCCAATGTTATCAATGATCCTTTTATGCGTATTAATGCTTCAATGGAAGATACGGTTATTATCGCTTTGTCTATATCAGGGAAAACACCTGAATTACTTCGTATTGTAGAGTCGTGTAAAACATTTGGCGCCTGTATTATTTCTATTACAGCCAATATGAAATCACCGCTTGCTTTAATGAGTGATATATCTATTCCTTACTTTTTAAAAATAGATAATATTGATCAAATAGATCTGACAAGTCAAATTCTTGCAGTTGCTATTATTGAAAGATTAGCACGTAACGATTAAAAAACAAACGTTTTTTTAAAATAACAAAAAACAGAAATGTAACATAGAATATAGCGCTTACAATTTTATTGAATGAAAAATATAAGCGTGATATTCTTTTTTTGTATCAAGAAGATATCTTGATCATTTGGCCAAATATAAATATTTAATGGAGGAAATTATATGGAAAAAATGCAAGCGTTCATGGAACGATTCTTTGTTCCTTTTGCTGCAAAAATTAATAGTCAAAGACATGTTGCTGCAGTAAGAGATGCTTTTACTTTATCATTCCCGCTTACAATGGCAGGGTCGATGGTATTATTAATAAACTATGTATTTTTAGATCCAACAGGATTTGTTGCAAGTTTATTACATTTAGGAGATTTAATTCCTAATTTAGCTGATTATCAAGCAGTATTGAGTTCTGTTATTAATGGGACAACAAATATTTTAGCAATTTTAATTGCTTTTCTAGTAGCTTATCAATTAGCACAAGAAATGCAAGGAGATCAAGTTTTATGTGGAATTACAGCTTTAGCTGCTTATTTCATTTTATATCCAGCAGCAAGAAATTTTGCTGATAAATCTGGAAGTGGTTTAATGACTACATATTTTGGAGCACAAGGTTTATTTGTTGCTTTATTTGTTGGCTTATTTGTCGCTGAATTATTAACACGTTTAGGGAATAACAAAAAACTTGTTATTAAAATGCCTGAACAAGTACCACCAGCAGTATCTCAATCATTTAATTTATTATTACCAATTATGATTGTTCTAGCGGTTACAGGTGTTCTTAACTTTATTTTCAATAATATTACAAGTGATGGTATTCAAGTATTGATTTATAACATGATTCAAGCACCACTTACAAGCTTAGGAAGCTCAATGGGAACAATTATTGTTTTTGTTGTTGTACAACAATTCTTATGGGTTTTAGGAATCCATGGTCCAAACACTTTAAATGCATTACGTTCAGTGATCTTTACAGAACAACAAAATATGAACTTAGCTTATGTAGCTGCACATGGAACTGCATGGGGTGCCCCTTATCCAATTAACTGGGGATCTATTAATGATGCTTTTGGTAATACAGGAGGTTCCGGAGCAACTTTAGGTTTAATTATTGCAACATTTATTGTTGGTAAAAAGAATAAGGCACAATATCAAATTTGTAAAATGTCACTTGCACCAGGTTTATTTAATATCAATGAACCAATTATCTTTGGTTTACCATTAGTTATGAATCCAATGTATATTGTTCCATTTATTTTATCACCGGTCGTATGTAACATTATTGGATGGTTCTGTGTATGTGTCATTAAAATCATTCCACCAGTTGCTTATAGTGTTGCATGGACAACACCAGGTTTCTTGATTCCTTTCTTAGGTTCAGGAGCAAATAATATCATGGCTTTAGTTATTGGTTTTGTCTGTGTTGGTGTAAGTACTTTAATTTATTTACCATTTGTTATCGCAAGTACAAAAGCAGCCCTAAAAGCAGAAGGAGCAGAAAATGCGTAAGGATTTTTTATGGGGTGGAGCTGTTGCTGCTCACCAAGTAGAAGGTGGCTATAATGAAAAAGGAAAAGGTCTCAATGTTTCAGATATGATGACAGTTGGGGGTGTTGGTAAAAAAAGACAAATTACAGATACGATTTTACCTAATGAATTTTATCCTAATCATGAAGCTATTGATTTTTATCATCATTATAAAGAAGATATTGCTTTGTTTAAAGAAATGGGATTCAAATGTTTTAGAACATCTATTTCTTGGGCAAGAATCTTTCCTCAAGGGGATGAATTAGAACCTAATGAAGATGGTTTAAAATTCTATGATGAGATGTTTGATGAATTATTAAAAAATGGTATTCAACCCGTTATTACTTTAAGCCATTTTGAAATGCCTTATGGTTTAGTAAAAAAATATGGTGGTTGGAGAAATAGAAAACTGATCGATTGTTTTGTAAGATTTGCGAAAGTATGTTTTGAAAGATATCAACATCAAGTCAAATATTGGATGACTTTCAATGAAATCAATAATCAAGCAAACTATAAAGCAGATGTGGCAGTTTTTACAAACTCAGGTATTTTATTTGAAGAAGGAGAAGATCGTGAAGCAATTGTTTATCAAGCAGCACTTTATGAATTAATTGCTAGTGCAAAAGCTGTAAAAATAGCACATGAAATCAATCCTGATTTAATGATTGGATGTATGATGGCCATGACACCAATCTATCCTTATTCATGTAATCCAGACGATATGTTAAAAGCTGTAGGAGCGAATCATAAACGTTTCTGGTATTTAGACGTTCATGCTAGAGAAATTATTCCTGGTTATATGAAATCATTCTTTAAAAGAAAAGGATATGATTTAGATTTAACTCAAGAAGATTTAGAAGCCTTAAAACATGGTTGTGTTGATTATATAGGTTTTAGTTATTACATGTCTTTTGCAACAAAAGGTGATGGTAATATTAATCTTGATTATGATGAAGAAAATGATTTATGCGATAATCCTTATATTCAAAAAACACAATGGGAATGGCCAATTGATGCTAAAGGTCTTAGATATACATTAAATTGGTTATATGACCGTTATCAACTTCCAATGTTTATTGTTGAAAATGGTTTTGGTGCAATCGATCAAAAAGAAGTTGATGGTTCAGTTCATGATCAATATCGTATTGATTATCTAAAAGAACATATTCAAGAAATGAAAAAAGCTGTAGATATAGACGGTGTTGATTTATTAGGATATACTGTTTGGGGTTGTATTGACTGTGTAAGTTTTTCAACTGGAGAAATGAAAAAACGTTACGGATTTATTTATGTTGATAAAAATAATGATGGTTCAGGATCATTAAAAAGAAGTAAAAAAGATTCTTTTGAATGGTATAAAAAAGTTATTGAAACCAACGGTGAAGTGTTATAAAAGGAGAATTATATGAACAATTACTTTCTACAACTAAAAAAAGATATTCCTAATGATATAGGATGGATTAGAAGAATTTTATCTTATGCTTTTGATTGGTATATTGGAGGAATGATTGCCTCTTTACCAGTGATTGTTATTTATATGATGTTACATCAAGATGCAACGTATATACCTCAAAATTTATCCATCTTTCATGCACCTTACAATATCATTGCTGGAAGTCTATCATTTATTGTTGCTAGTGGATATTATGTTTTAGTTCCAATGTTTGTTTTTAAAGGACAAACATTAGGGAAAAAAATCTTTCATTTAAAAATTATTGCAAATAATTATGATGAAGTAACAAATAAACAATTATTTATTCGACAATTTATAATGATTTTATTAGTTGAAGGAAGTGTATTTACTTCAAGTAATATATTACATCAATTATTACAAGTTGTAACAGGTTTAAATATTCCAAAGTATTATGCTTATTTTGGAATATTTATGACACTTATTTCAGTGATTTTAATGATTGTTTTAAAATCAAGAAGACCGTTACATGATCTATTTGCTGATACACGAGAAGTATATCTTGAAAGCAATGATTATACATATTATCAAAAGAAAAGAAAGAAAGTAAAAAGAAAATCAGGTAAGTAGCCTGATTTTCTTTTAGAGGAAAGTTATGGAATATTTAGTATTAGATGTAGGTGGAAGTGCAATCAAATATGCTTTAATGAATGATGAATTAGAGTTTCTTGAAAAAGGGCAAGTACCAACACCTAAAACATCATTAGAAGATTTCAAAAAAGAAGTTCAAAATCTTTATCAAAAATATCAAGAACGTGTAGATGGAATTGCTATGTCACTTCCTGGTTTAATTAATAAAAAAACGAATAAAATGCAAATACCAGGAGCATTACTTTATAATCAAGATGTTGACATTTTAAAAGAGTTGAAATCAGTTACAACAGATCGTTTAACAATTGAAAATGATGCTAAATGTGCAGCTTTATGCGAGGTTGTTTATGGCAGTTTAAAAGACAGCCAAGTAGGTGCTGTTTGTATTATTGGTACTGGTATCGGTGGAGGTGTAACTATTGGAGATAAAGTCTTTACCGGTGTTCATGGCTTTGCTGGAGAATTTAGTTATTTATCAATAGATTGGAAAAAGAATTTAGGCTTTGAAAATAAATGGGGAACTGATTTTGGAGCGTTTACATTGGTTGAAATGATAGCTAAAGCTAAAGGATTAGTAGAAGAAATTGATGGTGTACAAGCTTTTGAATATTGTAATCAAGGAGATAAAGATGCTTTAAAAGCTTTAGAAGAATTTTGTAATATAACAGCGACAGGGTTATATAATTTACAAGCGGTTATTGATCCTGATAAAATTGCTATTGGTGGAGGTATTAGTAAACAACCAATTTTATTAGAATATCTTCAAAAATCACTGGATAAGATTTATCAGTCAATTGATGTTCCAATTCCTCAAGTAAACATTGTTCGTTGTAAATATGATAATGATTCAAATTTAATAGGTGCACTTGCAAACTATAAAAAGATATATAACTGCTAATCATACTTGATTAGTAGTTTTTTTTTAGTAAAATGTATTTGGTGATGTAAATGGAAGTAAATGAAGTAATAACAAATTTAAATCCTTTAGAATATGATATTTATTTTTATTTAATACAAAATAAAAACATGGTTATTTCAATGAAATTAAAAGATCTAGCAAATCAATTACATGTATCAACAGCTATGATTACAAGAGTTTGCCAAAAATTAGGCTTTGAAGGATTTGGAGAATATAAAGCTTATTTAAAATTAGAAGAACATGAACAAGTAAATACCAATACATTTCAATTAGAACATATTTTTAATTTTTTTTATAGTGTTGATAATGAGATGTTTTATCAAGAAATTCAAGAGGCAGTAGCTTTAATTAAAGAAGCAAGAGATGTTATTTTTTATGGAATTGGTTTATCAGGCATTCTTGCACAATATGGCCATGGTTTGTTTAATCGAAAAGGAATACGATCGTTATATATAGAAGATTTTAGTATGCGACTTGATTTTTATGAAAAAGCGATCGCAATTATTTTATCGGTTTCAGGAAATACAACAGAGGTATTAGGAAGAATACAGAATTTAAAAAGTTATGGAACGAAGGTCATTTTAATTTCTGAAAATAGTCATAATAAAGCGGCTCAAATGGCTGATTTATGTATCAATTACCATTTACCTAATGTAAAAGATAAATATTATGCTAATTCTGTAACCCAAGTTCCTGTTTTGTATATTTTAGAGTGTCTAGCAAATAGTTTATAGTTGGCAAAATTTTCTTTACCAATTTTTATTATACTAATGAAAACGGTACTAAAAAATGGTATGATAGATGTGTATTTTAAGGAGGAAATAGAATGGGATTTAGAGAAGATTTTTTATGGGGTGGAGCAGTTGCTGCTCATCAATGTGAAGGTGCTTGGCAAGAAGGTGGAAAAGGAATCAGCTGTAGCGATGTCGAAACTGCAGGAGATAACGTTACAGGTGCGCCAAGACGTTTAACTGATGGTATTATTGAAGGTGAAGATTATCCAAACCATGTAGGTGTTGACTTCTATCACCGTTATAAAGAAGATGTTGCTTTGTTTGCAGAAATGGGATTTAAAGCATTTAGAACTTCTATTGCATGGACTCGTATTTTCCCTAGAGGAGATGAAAAAGAACCAAATGAAGAAGGTTTAAAATTCTATGATGATTTATTTGATGAGTGTCATAAATATGGTATTGAACCTGTTATTACATTATCACACTTTGAATTACCTTGGGCATTAGCTAAAGAATATGGTGGATTTAGAAATCGTCAAGCAATTGATATGTTCGTTAAATTTGCGAAAGTATGTTTTGAAAGATATCAACATAAAGTAAAATATTGGATGACTTTCAATGAAATCAATAACCAAGCTGATGCGACACAACATAACTTAATTCAAGAAGGTGCTGTTTTACTTCAAGAAGGTGACGATGCAGAATATTTAATGTATTTATCAGCACATCATGAATTAGTGGCTTCAGCATTAGCTGTAAAAGCAGCACATGAAATCAATCCTGATTTACAAGTAGGATGTATGATTGGGATGAATGGTGTTTATCCAGCTTCACCAAAACCAGAAGATGTAATGAATGCTCTAGGTGCAATGCATCAAAAATATTGGTATGTAGAAGTACATGCTAGAGGTCATTATCCTCGTCATATCTTAAAGAAATTTGAAAGAAAAGGATATGATTTCATTACTGAAGAAGATAAGAAAATCTTAGCTGAAGGTAAAGTAGATTATATTGGATTCTCATATTACATGTCATTTGCGACAAAATATCAAGGACGTAATGAAAAAACATTTGATTATGTACCTGAAGATTTCGTAAGAAATACATACTTAAAAGCATCAGATTGGGGATGGCAAATTGACCCACTTGGATTACGTTGGTGTCTAAACTGGTTCAATGACCGTTTTGAACTTCCAATGATGATTGTTGAAAATGGATTTGGTGCTTACGATAAAAAAGAAGCAGATGGTACAGTTGATGATCAATACCGTATCGATTACTTAAAAGAACATATCCAAGCAATGAAAGATGCTGTTGAATATGATGGTGTTGATTTACTTGGATATACAATGTGGTCTCCAATTGATATTGTTTCCGCTTCAACTGGTGAATATGATAAACGTTATGGATTTATCTATGTTAACTATAATAATAATCATGAAGGTGATTTTTCTAGAAGTAAAAAGAAATCATTTGATTGGTATAAACATGTTATCGAAACAAACGGAGAAGAATTATAAGAATGGGGATGTCCTCATTCTTTTTTTATGATATAATTATCCTATGGAGGGATAAGAATAGTATGAAAAAGTTAATGAAGTTAATGTGCGTATTTGCACTTGTATTTGTTGCTGGATGTGGTGCTTCTTCATCAACAGATGAACAAAAGGAAGTTGTAACAAACTTTTTTGATTATGTAAAGGAATGCGACATTACAAAACTTAAAAAGGTAGCGAGTGAAGATGTTTTATCAGGAATGGATCTTGAAAAAATGGAAAAAGAATTAAGCCAATATACTGAAGAAGAATATGGTAAAGTTTTTGTTGATGAAACAAATAAATTCAAAAAAGCTATTTTCAAAGATTTATTTACAGATATCAAAATTAAAGATATCAAAGCAGATGGGGATAAAACAACAGTTAAAGTGACAGGAAAACAAAAAGATTACTCACAAGTATCTTTTGATCAAAGTGAATTAAACACAACTGCACAACAATATGTAGAAGAACATCAAGATGAACTTGCTAAAGTCTATCAAGAAGAAGGTCTATCAGCATATCAAATTAAAGTATATGATGGTATTGCACCTATTCTTTATCAAAGCATGACAGAAACATATAAAAACGCACCTACTGAAAAACTAACAGCAACATTTACTTTAGAAAAGAAAAATGACAAATGGATCATTACAGGTATTGATGAATAAAAGATAAGCAATCATAAGATTGCTTATTTTGTTTTATGGTAATATTTGTTATAATGAATTTTGGAAAGTGAGGTCGTTATGAGTCGTTCTAATTCAATTGTTAAACAAGCATCAATTTTAGCACTTGCAGGAATTTTAGTTAGAATCATTGGGCTTTTATATCGTAGCCCTTTAACTGCGATGATTTTAGACGAAGGAAATGGGTATTATTCAACAGCTTATAATATTTATGCGTTAGTTTTACTTATTTCATCGTATAGTATTCCTACAGCTATTTCTAAATTGATATCAGAGAAGATTGCTTTAAAAGAATATAAAAATGTTAAAAGAATATTAAAATGTGTATTTATCTATGTTTGTGCCATTGCTGGGAGTGCAGCAATTTTATTATTTATCTTGGCGCCATTCATTGTGGATGTTAATGCTGTTCCTGCACTAAGGGTCTTATGTCCAACAATTTTTTTATCGGGCTTATTAGGAGTATTTAGAGGATATTTTCAAGCACATAAGACAACGGTTTATACATCTGTTTCACAAATCATTGAACAAATCTTTAATGCAGTTGTTGCATTGCTAGCTGCATATATTTTTATTCAACCATATCTTGGTGTAGATGCAACAAAAGTAGGATCATATGGTGCTGCTGGTTCTGCAATTGGAACAGGGGCTGGTGTTTTAGTTGGTTTGATCTACATGATTTTTATGTATTTAAAAAAGAAAAATACTTTTGTAGAAGAAAAAGATGAAGAAGCGAGTGAACGAGTAGATTCGTATCAAGAAATTTTTAGAATGATCATGCATATTATTGCACCCATCATTCTAGCAACTTGTGTATATAATTTAGTCACTACGATCGATATGTATATTTTCTATTTTGCTCAATCATTTCATCATATTGATAAAATTACTTATATTTCAAATTATGGTGTTTATGCAGGAAAATATGTTGTTTTACAAAATGTGCCAGTTGCTCTAGCTTCAGCGATGTCTACAGCTTCTATTCCTTCTATTTCATCTGCTTGGGCACTTGGAAATGTTAAAGAAGCAAAAGTACATATTACATCTGGGCTATCAGTAACAATGTTGATTTTAATTCCAGCGGCAGTAGGAATGGCAGTATTATCTTATCCAATCATGGGTGTTTTATTTCCTCAAAAAGAGACAATTATGACAGCTACATTATTGCTTGCTTTAGGATCTCCAGCGATTATCTTTTATGGTTTATCAACACTTACAAATGGGATTTTACAAGCTTTAGGAGAAGTGAATGTTCCATTAAGAAATGCAGCATTTTCACTTGTCTGTCACATCATCATTATTGCGTTATTATTGTTTATTACACCTTTAGGGGTTTATGTTTTAGTGTTTGGTAACTGTACATATGCGCTTCAAGTGTGTTATTTAAATCAAAAAGCTTTACGTCAAAAAATAGGCTATAAACAAGAAATAAAAAGAACTTATGTGATTCCTTTATTAGCTTCATTGGTTATGGGAGCGATTGTTTTAGGTGTTTATTATGGTTTATTTACACTTACTCATAGAGTCTTTTTACCTCTTATTTTATCTGTTGTTGTAGGCGTATTTGTTTATTTTATAATGATTATGTATATTTATTGGGAACATCCAGCTTATTTGTTTGAAATTCCTTATATGAAAACACTTTATTATAAAATTAAGAGAATAATGAAGAAATAAACGATTTTTGAAATACAAAATCGTTTTTAAATCCAATTTTTTGATGTATTTTTTGAAATATGACAAACTTATTGTTTTAATTTATGTTAAAATGATAAGCAATGGGGGTTATAATATGCATTATAAAGCAGTAAAAGGAATTTTATCTAATGATAATACAATGAATTTATATAGGGGATGTCAACATGGCTGTATTTATTGTGATTCAAGAAGCAAGTGTTATCATTTTGAACATGACTTTGAAGATATAGAAGTTAAAGAAAATGCGCTTTCTTTATTAGAAAATGGTTTAAAACATAAAAGAAAGAAATGTATGATTCAAATGGGATCTATGTGTGATCCATATATGCCTTTAGAAAAAGAATTAAAGCATGTACAAAAAGCTTTAGAACTTATTGAACAATATCATTTTGGAGTAACACTTATTACGAAGTCAGACTTAATTTTAAGAGACCTGGAACTTTTAAAGAAAATTAACCAACAAACAAAATGTGTTGTTCAAATGACGCTTACAACATTTGATGAAAATTTATGTCAAAAGTTAGAACCAGGTGTTTGTACAACTCAAAGAAGAATAGAAGTATTAAAAGAACTCCATAAAAATGGGATTCCCACAATTGTTTGGTTAACACCAATCTTGCCTTTTATTAATGATAGTCAAGAAAATATTTTAAAGATTTTAGAAGAATGTCATGAAGCAGGAGTTAAAGGAATTATTTGTTTTGGTATGGGAGTTACTTTAAGAGAGGGAAGCAGAGAATATTATTATAAGCAACTAGATCGTTTATTTCCTGGTATGAAAGAAAAGTATCAAATGACGTATAATGATCAATATACGCTTAATAGCCCGCATAATAGGGATTTAATGAATTTATTCTTTAAAAAATGCCAAGAATATCAAATGATGTGTAATTACTTAGAAATATTTGAATATTTACAAGAATTTGAAGAAAAAACACCAATAAAAAAGAAAGATATTCATGACTTTGAACAACTTTCTTTATTCTAAAAAGATGGAAAACCATCTTTTTATTTTACGATTTTTTGATAAACTTCATCTAAATCAACATCTTGACTATGATCATTAAATTCAATAACAAGTTCTTTTTCATCATATCGAGGTAAAATATGAACGTGGAAATGATGAACGGTTTGACCTGCAACTTCATTTGTATTTGTTAAAATATTCAATCCCTTAGCGTTTAGTTTTTCAACGATTTGTTTAGCTAATTTTTGAGTGACTTGCATTACATGAGCCAATGTTTGTGCGTCAACTTCAAGAATATTTTCAAAATGTTTTTTAGGAATAACAAGGGTATGTCCATAAGTTGCTTGTGATAAATCTAAAAAAGCAATACATACATCATCTTCATAAATGATTTTTCCAGGAATTTCTTTATTAATAATTTTACAAAAAATACAGTTACTCATTTTCTTTTCCTCCATAGCTCTATTTTAAAACAAAAAAAGAATAAGGTCGAGACCTTATTCAAAATAATCTTTAGAAGATTTTTTTATTTTCTTTTTGATTGATGGTTCATAAACATCAAAGTTATACTTTCTTAAATAAGAAGTTTCACATTTTGTAGAAAAATTAGAAATAGAAGTTAAACTTTTTTTAATTTCATCTTTTAAATTTGATTTATCCGTATTGTAAACCCAAACAATTGCATATTTAGATTCAGATGTTTTAATTGCTTTTGCATAAATACCATCTTTTGTAAATTTATCTAATTTTTTAATGATTTTAGAATCAACACTACTTGATTCTTTTGTAACTAAACCAGCATCTGTTCCACTATTTTCATTAAAATAATTTGTGAAAGATTCTTCGCTTGTACAATCTTTAATAATTTTTAAAGCTTGTGATTCAGTATCAACCGTAAAATATTTAAGATATTTTACTTTATATTCTTTAACTAAACTTTTGAAATTATCTTCAACATATTTTTCTTGAAGAAGTTGAATTTTTGCATTAGGCTCTAAAATTTGTTTTACAAAATCGTTTTCACTTTCATAGCCAGCATCTTTAGCGTAAGTTTCTAGATCACTTGTACCAGCATATTGAAGGTATTGTTGTTTTAATTCTTCAACTTTAGAATTAATAGCATCTTCATCAGTGATTTCTTGATCAGCTACATAATTGATAGCACTGTTTAAAGTCATATTTAACCCATCATTATCTAAGAAATATTCATAAAGATCATCTTTAGTAATTGTTACATCACCTGTTTTAACAACTGCTGAATCACCATCTTTTACATGGGTTACATAGGAATCATCTTTTTTGTTAAAGCTTTTATAAAGACCATAACCACAACCACCAATAAGACAAATACATACGATAATAACTAATAATCTATATTGGTAAAGCTTATCTTTTAATGAATTCATTAGGCTTCACCTCTTTCTGTTTTTCTTTCTTCTAAGGCTTTATTAACAACTTCTTGAACGATTTTTTTAATATCTTTATCTTTATAATTGATTTTATAAGAATTATAGACAACATATTGTAAATAATCATCATAAGCTAATAAAGGAGAATCAATATCAGTTTTCTTTAATTCTTTCTTTAAAGTTTTTTTATCAGTACTTGTTACTTTTACAAAATAATATCCATTATCACCAGTAATAACATCAGAAACTTGTCCTTCACTTAATGCTTCAATAGCATTAAAGACATCTTTACCATAACTATTAGCAATACCAGAAGTATCTTTACTATCAACGATACCTAATGATCCTTTTTTACTTGAAGTAGAATCATTAGAGTAATCTTGAGCAATATCTCCAAATGATTTATCCGTATTACTGATTAATTCTTTAACTTCATTTAATTTAGAAGTTTCATCATCTGTAGGTGAGCTTGTATCAGATACAGAAATTTTAATTAAACTTACATATTTTGGAGCACATTGTTGATAGTAATCATTAAAGACATCATCAAAATGATCATCAATATAATCTAATAAGAAATTAGCATATTGAATTTGTTTGATCATTTTTTGACGATATTCAGATAAATTCTTATATCCTGCAGATGTTAAAGCTTGATTTAATGAATCTTTATAGTTATCACCATAATTAGATTTATATGCTGATTTAATTTGTTTAATAATTGTAGCAGCATCTTCTTTCATATCATCGTTGACAGGGAATTTTTGATCAACTAAGTTTTGTAATACAGCATTAAAGACTGTTGAATTATTACTTGAATTATCAATAATATCTTTATATAAATTATCAGCAAAGATATTTTTTGTTTTATTTCCTTTTTCTAAAGATGCAACAACGTATTTTGAATCAACTTTTTTTGCTGATGAAGTTGTACATCCAGTCAAAAGGCAGCTACTTACAAGTAATAAGGCAGCACATTTTTTAAATTTCATAATTTTCCTCCTTCTTGTAGACTTAAAAAGTATACTATTTTTTCCCACTTATTTCAATATTATGGGCAAAAACACACGGTCAAACATATTTATTACATAATTTATACTAAAAGGATATAAGGGAGGGGTTTATATGAAGTGTGAAAATTCTTTTACGCTTGTTTTAGTACTTTTTATTTTATTAGTGATTATTTGTAATATGTTATAAAAAATGCTTAGCAATTTGCTAAGCATTTTTAGGTTGAGGATTATGTTGACGATAAACACGATAACTGATTTTAATAGTAACAAGAATAGGCATTGCGATGATCATTCCCCATGCACCAAACAAAGTTGAACCAGTTAAAATACCAAATAATACCCACATAATCGATAAATCGATTTTTGATGAATATATTTTTGGTTGAATGACATAAGGAACAACATTTGATTGAATAAAAATCAGTACAAATAAAATAATAAGTTTTGTTGTCCCCATCGTAATTGAAGTGACAATTCCAAGTAAATTAGCAACAATTGGACCTACATAAGGGATTACCGAACTGATAGCTGAGAAAATACCAAGTAAGATCCAGTTTGGATGACCAATAACCAAATAGACAAAAGCTGTTGTAAGACCTTGAATAAGAGCACTTAAAGCAAAAGCTTCAATATATTCAATTAAAGAAATATTGATTTCCTTTAAATAAACAGGTAAGTTTTCATCAAATTTTCCTGCAAAATGATTAATTGCAATTCTTATACTATCAAATTTTATAGACATATAGATTGCAAGGATTGAATAAATCAAGCCGTTTCCAATTTTTACAATAACAGAATTTAAAACATCAAACGTTGTATTAATAACTGTCATATCTTGTAAAAGTTTCGCTGCTTCTGTTTGAATATAAGTTGTTATTTCAGAAATATTGAAGCCTAAATGACTTTGTACAAAGCGCGAAATAAAAATCAAACCGTCTTCAAAAGCAGGATAGAGGTCTGTTACGCTATTAATTACAAGTGGAATTGCTAGTGATAAAATAAGTATTAAACAAGCAATGATTCCTACATAAACAATAATTAAAGATAATCCACGATTTTTTACATATTTTTGTACCCATTCAATAAGCGGATTTAAAACATAAGCGATTGCAAATGCTACAAAGAATGGTTTTATAATCTTCCAAAAAATACTAAAAGCGCCACCCCATACTTCTTTTGTAATATCTAATAAAAGAACGATCAAAAATAAAATAAGTAAGTTTAACAGGGTTTGTGTAATTTTTTTGGATGATATGACTTGAAATAAAGATTTCAGAAATTTCACATTATCACTCCTTTTGTTTAAATAATATACCATATTTTGGATATAATATAAATTGTTAATACAAAAGATTATCACATTGATTGTTTTTTTTTTGACATTTTAGTAGAATGTTGTGGGTAGAAAGGGGCTTGATTTATGTCAACTTTAAAAATAGAAAATTTACATGTTTGTATTGATAATAAAGAAATACTAAAAGGAATTGATTTAACAATCAATACAGGAGAAATACATGCATTAATGGGACCTAATGGTAATGGTAAATCAACATTGCTATCAGCTATCATGGGAAACCCTAAATACCAAGTAACAGAGGGAAGTATTTACTTGGATGGACAAAATGTTTTAGAAATGTCAGTCGATGAAAGATCGAAAGCAGGAATCTTTTTAGGAATGCAATATCCTCAAGAAATTCCAGGAGTTGTCACTTCTGATTTTTTAAGAGCTGCACTCAATGCTCATCAAGAAAAACCAGTATCTTTATTTAAATTTATTAAAGAATTAGATAAAAATATTGCTGATTTAAAAATGGACGAAAATTTAGCACATCGTTATTTAAATGAAGGTTTTTCTGGTGGAGAAAAGAAAAGAAATGAAATTTTGCAAATGAAATTATTAAAACCAAAATTTGCATTATTGGATGAAATTGATTCTGGTTTAGATGTTGATGCTTTAAAAATTGTTTCTGAAGCTATAAATGATATGAAATCAGATTCATTTGGTTGTGTGATGGTTTCACACTATGAAAGATTATTTGAACTTGTACCACCTAGTCATGTTCATATATTAGTAGATGGAAAAATTGTATTAAGTGGAGGACAAGAATTAATAGATCGTATTGATAAAGAAGGTTATCGTTGGGTTAAAGAACTAGGTTTTGATTTTGAAACTGAAGAAGATAAACAACCTATTGTTTTAGGTAGTTGTGGAAATAAGGTTAAAGCTAAATAATGAGTCGATTAGTAGATATTGATAATTATCTTGTTTTAGAAAATGGAACAATCAAAGAAACATCTTTTAAACAAGATATTCAAATTCAAAATCAAACTTTAATGATTAATGAAGATGCAAAAGTACAAATTATTTATAAGACAACAGAAGAAGGAACTTATCAATTTAATATTGAAATTAAAGATCGTTTACATGTAGATCTTGTAGAAATGTATGAAGCATCAAAGTCTTGTTCTTATACAAAAAATATAAAAATCAATGAATCAAGTGAAGTTTTAAGATATGTTGAAAAAAATAGTCATCAAAATATTCAACTTGATTTAGATGAAAATGTTGATGTTTATAAGTATGCAAGAGTGTCTTGCGCTTATGTAGAATTAACAGATTATACAACTTTATCAAAAATAAAATATCGTTTACTTGAAGAGGAAGCAAGTGTTAAACTTCGTTTAGCTTCTTTAAGCAAAGAAAAAGAAAATAAACATTATGAAATGACTTTAGAACATTTAGCACCACATACATATGGTGATATGGATAACTATGGTATTGTTAAATCAAAAGCAAGTTTAATTATTGATGGTGTGGGACGTATTTATAAAGGTATGTCTGGATCAGATACACATCAAACAAATAAAATTATTGTTTTTGATGAAGGGTGCAAAGCACAAGCTAATCCGTATTTATATATTGATGAATATGATGTTAAAGCAAGCCATGGAGCAAGTGTTGGAAAGATTGATGAAGATCATCTTTATTATTTAATGTCTAGAGGTCTTTCTAAACAAGATGCTATGCATCTAGTCACTTATGGTTATTTCTTACCTGTTTTAGAATTTATCAGTGTAGAATCTTTAAAAGAAAGATTTTCAGATGTTTTGAAAGAAAAGGTGGGACTATAATGTTAGATGTTTTAAAAATTAGAGAAGATTTTCCAATGCTTAAAAAGACTATGCATGGAAAACCTCTTATTTATTTAGATAATGGGGCAACAACTTTAAAACCTCAATGTGTGATTGATAGTGTTTGTGATTATTTAACAAATTATTCTGGAAATGCACATCGTGGAGATTATGATTTATCACATGAAGTAGATACAAAATTTGAATATGTAAGAAGTATTGTTGCTGATTTTATTCATTGTAAACCAGAGGAAGTTGTTTATACTTATGGTTCTTCAGATAGTTTGAATATGGTAGCTTTTGGTTATGGAGTGACACATTTAAAAGAAGGAGATGAAGTATTGATTACTCTTGCTGAACATGCAAGCAATACGCTTCCTTGGTTTGAAGTGGCTAAACATACAGGAGCTATCATTAAATATATTGATCTAGACGAAGAAGGAAAAGTGACTTTAGAAAATGTCAAAAAAGCAGTGACTGAACATACAAAAATTATTTCACTTGCGCAAATTACAAATGTTTTAGGATATTTAGCACCAATTAAAGAAATTTGTAATTTTGCTCATGAACACGATATTATTGTTTGTGCTGATGGGGCTCAAAGTGCACCTCATTATGCTGTTGATGTTCAAGATTTAGATGTTGATTTCTTTGCTTTTTCAGGACATAAAATGTGTGGACCTACAGGAGTAGGTGTATTATATGGAAAATATCATTTATTGGATGAAATGACACCAACACGTTTTGGTGGAGGAAGTAATGCAAGATACAATAGCTGTGGTTTAGTAAAGCTTAAAAATGCACCAACAAAATTTGAAACGGGAACACCTAATATTGAAGGGGTCATTGGTCTTGGTAGTGCCATTGAATATTTACAAAATATTGGTATGAAAAATATTGAAGAACATGAAGCAATGCTTAGAAAATATGCCGTTGAAAAGATGAAAGAATTAGATAACATTGAAATTTACAATGAAAATGGTGTTGGAGCAATTGCTTTCAATATTAAAAATGTTTTTTCTCAAGATGGTGCATCTTTATTTAATACGTATGGAATTGCCATCCGTGCTGGTCAACACTGTGCAAAAATATTAGATGAATATTTACATGTTTCACAAACATTAAGAGCTTCATTCTATTTCTACAATACAAAAGAAGAAATAGATCAGTTTATTGAAGTATGTAAGAAAGGGGATGACTTTTTAGATGCCTTCTTTGGATAATATGATGCTTCGTCAAATTATTATGGATCATTATGAAAATCCACGTAATCGTGAATTAGTTGAAGACGATAGCTATAAAAAAGTCAATATGGATAGTGAAACTTGTATTGATAATATTGATATACAAGCAAAAATAGAAAATGGAGTGATTGAAGATATTCGCTTTGATGGAGAAGCGTGTGCGATTTGTACATCAAGTACTTCTATTATGACAGAATTATTAATTGGTAAAACAATTGATGAAGCAAGGGTTATTATTGAAAATTATATGAATATGATTTTTGAAAAAGATTATGATCCTGAAATATTAGAAGAAGCGATTGCTTTTTATAACACTCATAAACAGGCCAATAGAATTAAATGTGCAACTCTTGGATGGAAAGGAATTACACAATTAATTGATGAAAGTGAAAAGGAGGAAACTCATGGAAAATGATGAAACTATGATTCCTGATAAAGATGTGTCTGTTTTTAAAACACCTAAAGGAATTAATGAAGATATCATTAGAGAAATCTCTGCCATTAAAGGTGAACCTGAATGGATGTTGGAATATCGTTTAAAAGCACTCGATTGTTTTTTGAAAAAGCCAATGCCTACATGGGGTGTCGATTTAAGTAGAGTAGATTTTGATGAGTATACGTATTATATTAGACCTTCTGATAAACAAACAAATAAATGGGAAGAAGTCCCTGAAACGATTAAAGATACTTTTGATAAACTAGGAATTCCTGAAGCAGAACAAAAATATTTATCAGGGGTAACAACTCAATATGAATCAGAAGTGGTTTATCATAATATGTTGAAAGAAGTTCAAGAAAAAGGTGTTATTTTCTTAGATATTGATAGTGGTTTAAGAGAATACCCAGAATTATTTAAAAAGTATTTTGATACAGTTATTCCTTATAATGATAATAAGTTTTCAGCTTTAAATGGAGCTGTTTGGTCTGGGGGATCATTTATTTATGTACCACCAGGAGTAAAACTAGAAAAACCTTTACAATCTTATTTTAGAATCAATTCTGAACAAATGGGACAATTTGAAAGAACATTGATTATTGTTGATAAAGGTTCTGATATTCATTATGTAGAAGGATGTACAGCACCAAATTATTCAAAAGATTCATTACATACAGGAGTTGTTGAAATTGTTGTTTTAGAAGGGGCTAAATGCCGTTATACAACAATTCAAAACTGGTCTAATAATATCTTAAACTTAGTGACACAAAGAGCGAAGGTTTATAAAAATGGACAAATGGAATGGGTCGATGGAAATATTGGTTCTGCTGTTACAATGAAATATCCAACTTGTGTTTTAATGGAAGAAGGAGCGAAAGGTTCTTGTATTACAATTGCTGTTGCTGGAGAAAATCAAATTATGGATTCTGGAGCTAAAATGATTCATTTAGCACCAAATACTTCAAGTAGTATTGTTTCTAAGTCAATTGCTAAAAACGGTGGTAAAACAAACTATCGTGGGTTAGTACAACATAATCCAAAGGCAATCAACGCTAAAAGTAAAGTTGAATGTGATACATTGATCTTAGATCAAATTTCAACAAGTGATACAGTGCCAACAAACTATGCTAGAAATAATGATTCTTTAATTGAACATGAAGCAACTGTTTCTAAAATTTCAGATGAACAACTTTTCTATTTAATGTCTAGAGGTCTTTCTAAAAAAGATGCGACAGAAATGATTGTTATGGGATTTATTGAACCATTTTCAAGAGAATTACCAATGGAATATGCTGTTGAATTAAATCAATTGATTAAAATGGACTTTGGTGAAAATGGAATTGGATAAAAAACAATTACGTAAACAATTGATACAAATGAGATTGGCTTTTGATGATTATCAAAAACAATCTCATTTCATTATAGAAAAGTTAAAAAAAGATCCACGTTTCATTAAAAGTAAAAAAATAGGAATCTATTTATCTTATAAACATGAAGTGGATACTTGGAAATTAATTGAAGAATTTAAAACTCAAAAAGAATTTTATGTTCCCATAGTTCGCGGTAAAGAAATGTATTTTACTTTATATCAAGATAAAATGATAAAAAATAAATATGGTATTGATGAACCGATAGATAAACAAGAAATTAATAAAGAATTTCTTGATTTAATGATTGTTCCACTTGTAGGTTATGATGCAAATTGTTATCGTTTGGGCTATGGTGGAGGTTATTATGATCGATATCTTAAAGATTTTAATGCACCAACAATAGGACTGGCTTATTCATTTCAATATATTGAGCATTATCAATCTGAAGATTTTGATATTCCATTAGATGATATTATAACTGATAAAAAAATATGAAAAAAATGTAAAAAGCTGTTGACGTAAGGGAATAGAGATGTTATTATAAGTGGGCACTAGTCAAGGAGGCTTAGCTCAGTTGGGAGAGCATCTGCCTTACAAGCAGAGGGTCAGCGGTTCGAGCCCGTTAGCCTCCACCATTAAAAAATAGTGTTTAAAATAAATAAAATGCCGGCTTAGCTCAATTGGTAGAGCAACTGACTTGTAATCAGTAGGTTGAGGGTTCAAGTCCTTTAGCCGGCACCATGATGGAGAGGTAGCGAAGTGGCTAAACGCGGCTGACTGTAACTCAGTTCCTTTTGGTTCGGTGGTTCGAATCCACTCCTCTCCACCATCTATCTAATGAATGGGGTATAGCCAAGCGGTAAGGCAACAGACTTTGACTCTGTCATTGCGCTGGTTCGAATCCAGCTACCCCAGCCATAAGGTATGACCCGCTAGCTCAGTTGGTAGAGCATCTGACTTTTAATCAGAGGGTCAGGCGTTCGAGTCGCCTGCGGGTCACCATTTAACTGAATAAGCCCAGGTGGCGAAATTGGTAGACGCACAGGACTTAAAATCCTGCGGACCTTAAAATCCGTGCCGGTTCGACTCCGGCCCTGGGCACCATTCAATGCGGGTGTAGTTCAATGGTAGAACTTCAGCCTTCCAAGCTGACTACGTGGGTTCGATTCCCATCACCCGCTCCATGAAGGAGCTAACACACTTACTATGTAGGTGTGTGTTTTTTATTAAAATGATGAAGTATGATGCAACTTAGATGTAAGGTGGAAATTGAGGTGATTCCATGTATAAAATATTGATTGTTGAAGAGGGAAAACGATTAGAATCAATGTCAATGAAGTTATTGGAATTGATTGTTTTAAAAAAAACAATATTTTAAGGTGTATAGGATTTCTGCAAAAGTTTTTTTCCAAGGAATTGAGGATACAGTGGATTTATTGATGAAAGAAAATCATATTCGATTTTCTACTATAATTGAACCTGGAGAGCTCTCTATTGAACCGGATTTGATAAAAACGGTGTGTTTAAATTTACTTGATAACGCCCGTAAAGCAGTAGGAGGAAATGCTAGAATATCTTTAAAAGGTCATCCAGTAGAAAGGGGGTATCAGTTTATAATTGAAGATAATGGTTGTGGTATGGAAACAAATGAATTAAGTAAGATCAAAGAAGCATGAAGAAGTGTAAATATAGAATGAAGTTTCTGCTTGCTGTCACTTTATTGATCATTATCCCATTAGTTCCATTAACAGTTTCTAAAACACAAAATAATCAATTAATTGGACATCTTCAAGTTGAAAAAATAAAAAATGAGAGATTAGATGTTTAAACGAGTAAGCTTTCGGTTGTTAAAAAATCTAGGCATTTTGACAGAATTTGATTTTAATGAAAATTATGTATGTTACAAACAAATGAACAAGGATTTTTTAATGCTATAAATGATGCAGATACACATTTGATATATCAATATGATTATTACAATAAAAAACATGGCGATAAAGAAAATATAGAAATATATACTTTTGGAAGAAAACATTTAGGTTTAACTGAAAAAGAAATACATAAATATTTATTTAAAATGGGTGATAATCAAACATATATTACAGATAGTTCTAGTTATTGATACAACTTTGATACTTCTTTGGTGATGTTTCTACGCATCTTTTTTATACACTGAAAAGTGTAAAAAAGATGCGTTTTTTATTGAAAGGAGCACAAAACGAAAAAAATGAAAGTATTAGTTGTTGTGTGGGTAATTGGTGGATTGATTACAAGTTTATTTTTTTAATGAGTAAACAACTTCAGCAAAATAGTAATCAATTGTTTGCTGCTGGTAAAATCAAAAACAAACAAGAAAATTCAGACAATAGTGTTAATCACGATGAATTGTTGACATTGGTTAATTATGAAAATAGTCTACCTGAAAATTGGTAAGTTGATTTAGTATCGTTGAACAATGGACAAGTAGTTGATCGACGAATTTATAAAGATTTAATGGAGATGTTACAAACGACAAAAAAAGAAGGTTTAAACTTACTGATTTGTTCTTTCTATCGAACACAAAAAAAGCAAGAATATCTTTATAAAAACAAAGTAAATCAATACTTAAATCAAGGATATTCAAAAACAGAAGATTTAGATAAAGCTGTTTTTTTGGGTAGCAAGATCAAAAACAAGTGAACATCAATTAGGTTTAACAATAGATATTGTCTCTATGAAAAATCAACGTCTTGATCCTAGTCAAGAAAAAACAGCCGAATAACAATGGTTGATTAAAAATAGTTGGAAATATGGTTTTATCCTGCGGTATCCAATAAATAAAAATAGTATTACTAAAGTAGGCTATGAGCCATGGCATTATCGTTATGTTGGAAAAGTTCACGCTAAAAAGATCAATGAATTAGGAATATGTTTAGAAGAATATGTAAAAATGAATAAATAAGTACATAATATTATAAATAGAGAACTACCGAAAATTTTATCGGTAGTTTTATTTTATCCATTTAAGAGGTGGGATTTGAATATATTTTTGAAGGAGAAGAATGAGAGAATACAATTTTTTATTATATTTTACTAATCTTCTCCTTTTTTTTGTTAAAGAATCTTCATGGAAATGTACAAGACACATTTGAGGAAAAAGCGCATAACATAAAAGAATTTGTAGATCTTTTGAAGTGAGATTATATTCATTGATTATTTGTTCTAATTGATTGATTGTGATTGTATTGTTTAGATATAAATAGAAAATATCATGAATGTATAAATTGAGGTTTATATTCTCTATAAGATAAACATCTTCATATGAATGAATATTTTTATGTTGATAGGAGAGGTTAATGGCTGTTGTGGACAAGAAATAATGATTTAAAAGTTCGATAGAAAGCTGACAAAGAGTAAATAGAGAATAATAGATGATTTGATATTCTAGAGAATTTAAAGGTGTGTAGATAAGAATAGATTCATAATATTGAATCCACTCTTTTTTTATTTCTTTTATTGTTTTTGTTTCTTGAGGGATGAGTGATAGGGAAATGATTTTTTGGATATCTAGAGGAATGCTTTGTACTTGATAAAGGATGTATCCTTGAGAGTTTTTTTGTTGGTAAATATTATTAATGATTTTGAAGGGATTGATTTGAAGTAAAGAAATGTATTTTTGATAATATAAAGGAAAAGGTTTATTTGTTAAATAATAATGTTCATCTTCATAAGTAAATGAAAATTGATCTTCTAAAGGAAGATGATAATATGTTTTTAAAATACTTAATTTTGATACCATGAGGGAACCTCACCTTCAATGACTTCATAAACAAGAGGAATCGTATAATTTTCTTTAAAATGTTCATGATATAAGGGAAAAAGAATTTGTAAAACAATTGTAACATTTAAATCAATAGAGATAGCAAGATGATTGATCCCATAATTTTTAATTTTTTTATTAATATTTGAAGAAGTTAAAGAGAGTGTTTTATATTTAATGGAAAAAGATGGACCTCGATCTTGTAAGAAAATATTATTGGTAAGAGAACCGATAGGTATACGTGCAACAATACCTTTTTGTTGATTGATTTTTAAGAGTTTTTTATTGTATGGAGAATGATTGTTTTCTTGGTAAGAGCCTTCTTCAAGCTTTAAAAGAGTTTCTTCAAGATTATTGATGTAATTAGAGGCAATATCATTGATATAATTCATTTGAAAACTAATGGAATTATTTTCTTTTTTATAGAGTTTATGTGTATCTATTTTTTGAGTAAATGAAGTATGATTGATAAGTATCTGAATAAATTGATTTATTTCTTTACTGGCAATATTTTCAATTCTAGGGGTCATACGATTTGAAAAAAGATAAGCACATATAAAAAGTGAAAGCATAATTAAAATATATTTTTCTTTTTTCATCATATCACCATTATAAAATATGTAAAAAAAAAGAAAGTAGAACAAATCTACTTTCTTTGATTTTAATAACCAGGTTTACCTAATAATTTGAACATATTTTTCTTATAAACTTCAACACCAGGTTGGTTGAATGGGTTTACTCCTAAGAAGTAAACTGACATTGCACATGACATTTCGAAGAAATAAACCATGTAACCAAATCCATAAGCATCCATTTTATCTAATGAAATAATGATGTTTGGTACATTACCAGTATTAACATGAGCATCGATTGTACCTTCACAAGCTCTTTTGTTAACATAATCAACTGATTTTCCGGCTAAGTAATTTAAACCATCTAAATCATCTGGATCACTTGGAATAATCATATCATTTTGTGGATTTTTAACTTCGAAGATTGTTTCATATAAAACTTTAGAACCTTCTTGGATAAATTGTCCTAATGAATGTAAATCTGTAGAGAATACAGCACTATGAGGTAAGATACCTTTATTTTCTTTACCTTCAGATTCACCGTATAATTGTTTCCACCATTCAGCAACGTTATTTAATTGTAATTCATAAGTTACAAACATTTCTGCTGAATATCCAGCTTTATTTAATAATTGTCTTGCTACACCATAACGATAAGCATCATTTGTTTCGATGTTTGCATCGTTATATTTAACCATTGCATCTTTAGCACCTTTTAACATTTCATCAATATCGATACCAGCCATAGCGATAGGGAATAAACCTACAGCAGTTAATACTGAATAACGTCCACCGATATCATCAGGTACAACGAATGTTACATAACCTTCATCAGTAGCTAATTTTTTAAGAGCACCTTTTTCTCTATCAGTAGTAGCTACGATTCTTTCACGAGCTCCTTCTTTACCATATTTCTTTTCACACATTTCTTTGAAGATTCTGAAAGAAATAGATGTTTCAGTTGTTGTTCCTGATTTAGAAATAACATTGATAGCGAAATCTTTGTCTTCAATATATTTAGCAACTTGATGAATATAATTTGAAGAGAAAGTATTTCCTACATAGATGATTTCAACTTTATCATCTGAATATAAACCATTGATTGCTTCAATAGCAGCACGTGCTCCTAAATAAGATCCCCCGATACCGCATACTAATAATACGTCTACTTTTTCTCTTAATTTAGCAGCAGTTTCTTTCATTAATTGAACTTCTTCTTTGTCATAGTTTTCTGGTAATTCAACCCAACCAAGGAAATCGTTACCAGCACCTGTTTTGTTTCGAATCATATCATGAATTTCTGCTACTTTTTCTTTGTATGATCCTAAATCTTCAGCTAATTTTGCTTTTGATAAATCTAATGTGATCATTTAGTTTTCCTCCATTACACCTTGTTTTAACCATTCTTCCATTGCTTGAGCTAAAGGTAAAAAACCTTTAGGTGTTTCTACAATTGGTTTTCGTGGATTTTTATAGACGAGTTTCTTGTCTTTTCTTCGAAAACGATTGTCAACAGCTTTCAAGCTTAATTTGGCGTGATTGCTAGAATGATCAAAATCAATGACTTTTACTTTAACAATATCATTAATATGCACATAACTGGCAATACTTTTAACAAACTTATCTGATATTTCTGAAATATGAATTAATCCAGTTGAATTGTCAGGCAAGAGTGCAAAAGCGCCATAAGGTTGAATACCGGTTATTTTAACATCAATGATATCCCCTCGTTTGATGAGTTTTGTCATTTGATTTCACTCCTTGCGGCACTATTATAGCACAATTTAAGCATATGTGTTGTATTTAATAAGGAAAAAATATAAAATATGGTAGGATTTATATGATATACTTAATAAGTAAAAAAGGAGTTTGCAAAAATGGAAAATATTGAAGAACAAATAAAAAATGTCATTCATAAATTAAGACCTTATCTACAAAGAGATGGTGGAGATATTGAATATGTTGATTTTAAAGATGGGATTGTTTATGTAAGAATGCTAGGAGCATGTGCTGGATGTACCATGATTGATGAAACATTAAAAGATGGTGTTGAACAAATTTTAATGGAAGAAGTACCTGGTGTTTTAGAAGTTCAAAATATTTCTAGTACATTATAGTACAAATGTCTTGCATTTATAGAGAGTTTGTAATATTATGTTTTAGTCGTTGAATTCATCATAAATTTCAATTTATGAAACACACTTATTTTAGGTGATTAAATTGAATGATCGAAAAGTACAACAAATCAAAATCGCTCACATTTTGAAAGAAATTGGTTTGGAAGATGAACTCATAGAGAAAATGACATCGTTAAAAAAAGAAGAATATCAATAAAATAAAAAGGACTCTTATTAAGAACCATGAGATGAAGATCGATGAAGTGGTGGCAACCCTATATGTTAGAAGGTGCCTTTACTGAGCAAGTTTATTCTTGAACAATAAGAGAAAGCTTCCTAACGGCTTTCTCTTTAGGAAGCTTTTTTATTTGTTATTTAAGGAGGAAGAAAATGAAAGAAAGAATTTTATTTACGTCAGAATCTGTATCAGAAGGACACCCTGATAAAGTATGTGATCAAATCAGTGATGCCATCTTAGATGAATGTTTTAAACAAGATCCTAACTCACGTGTTGCGTGTGAATGTTTTGCGACAACAAATTTAGTTGTCATTGGTGGAGAAATTACTACAAATGCGAAAGTGGATTATAAAGCTGTGGCAAGAAATGTTTTAAAAGAAATTGGCTATGATGATGAAGCTAAAGGAATGGATTATAGAACTTGTAAAGTTGAAGTTGTCATGGATAGTCAATCAAGTGATATTGCTCTTGGAACAAATGAAGAAGTTGGTGGAGCAGGAGATCAAGGTATTATGTTTGGTTATGCGACAAAAGAAACAGAAGGGTATATGCCTCTTGCTATTTCAATTGCGCATCATTTAGTTCGTTACGCTTCAACTTTAAGACATGATGGGACTTTTAAATGGGCTAGACCTGACATGAAAGCACAAGTGACAATTGATTATACAGATGAAAAACCAGTAATTGATACTATTTTAATGTCCATTCAACATGATGATGATTTTGATGAAGCAGAATTTAAAAAATTCGTTAAAGAAAACATTATGGATGCCGTTGTTAAAAAATATGATATGAATACAGATTATCGTGTTTTAATCAATCCTACAGGACGTTTTGTTATTGGTGGTCCTCATGGAGATACAGGTCTTACTGGAAGAAAGATCATTGTTGATACATATGGTGGATATGCACGTCATGGAGGAGGAGCTTTCTCTGGAAAAGATCCAACAAAAGTAGACCGCTCTGCTGCTTATATGGCACGTTATATTGCTAAAAACGTTGTTGCAGCCAATATGTGTGATGAACTTGAAATCCAATTATCTTATGCAATTGGTGTAAAAGAACCAACATCTATTTATATTGATACAAAAGGAACTGAAAAAGTACCTCATGATGTGATTCTTGAAGCAATTAAACAAGAATTTGATTTAACACCAGCAGGAATTATTCATACCTTAAATTTAAGAACACCAATTTATAAAAAGACAGCTTCTTATGGACACTTTGGTAGACCTGAAGCAAATTTACCTTGGGAACAATTAGATAAGGTGGAAAATTTAAAAAAATATATGTAGAAAAAGGCTCATGAATTGAGCTTTTTTTGTTATGTGTATTTTTTAAACAGGATAAAAAAGCATATTAAAGTAGGAATTTAGAAAAGTTTATAGTATAATATAGTTATCAAAAAGGAGGAATTAATTATGAAAATTACATTAAGAGGAAAGAACATTGAAATTACTGAAGCAATTGAAGAAAAAGTCAGTGAAAAATTATCAAAATTAGACAAATACTTCATTGTAAGTGAAAATGTTGAAGCCAAAGTACTTGTAAGAACTTATCCTTACGGACAAAAAATTGAAGTGACAATTCCTACTGAATATGTACTTTTAAGAGCAGAAGTTGTGGATCAAGATTTATACAATGCAATTGACTTAGTTATCGATAAATTAGAAGGTCAAATTAGAAAGTATAAAACTAGATTAAACAGAAAATCTAAAGATAATAAACTTGCATTCAATTTAGCATCAATTGAACCTTTAGAAGATGAAGAAGAAGACGTATTAGTAAAAACAAAAACAATTACTCCAAAACCAATGGATATGGAAGAAGCAATTATGCAAATGGAATTAATTGGACATTCATTCTTCGTATATCGTGATACTGAAACAGATGCTATTAGTATTGTATACCGTCGTAATGATGGAGATTACGGTCTTATCGAAACTGAATAGGTATGATGTAAAAACACTAACCAACTATAATAGGTTAGTGTTTTTTGAGACAAATTTGAAACAAATTTGAGACAAAATAGCTTAAAAAATGATGTATAATAATAGTGTAAAAAAATAGTCCAGAAAAACTGGGCTATTTTTTATATAGATCACCTTGATAAATATCAAGTTCTTTCATTTTTTTATCAATATCATTTAAAATAGTTACCTTTTTAATGGACCATAAAGGAGCGATTAAATCATCAATTTTACCATCACCAGTCAATCTTTCGATAACGATTTCAGGTTTAATATAACGAAGTTGTTCTACTACGATATCAATATATTCTTGACGAGAGAGCATGTTAAATTCATGATTTTCATGCATTTGTTGAAGTTTTGTATTTTTAACAACGAATAACATATGTATTTTAAGTGCTTGAATATCTAATTGACCTAAGGTTTTAGCTGTTTCAATCATCATTTCTTTTGTTTCAAAAGGAAGACCATTGATGATATGGACACATACTTCAAGGTTATATTTTCTACATAATGCTAAACCGTCCAAGAATTCTTGAAAAGTATGACCACGATTAATAAGTTTACTTGTTTGTTCATGGATCGTTTGTAAACCTAGTTCAATATAGACATCTTTTTGTTTATTGATGGTACTTAAATATTGAACGATTTCTTCATTTAAACAATCAGGTCTTGTAGCAAGGGCAATTCCCTTAACATCTTCTTTGTTTAAAAAAGGGGCAATCATTTTTTTTATTTTATCTAATGGACCATAGGTATTTGTATTGGCTTGAAAATAAGCAATATAAGCACATTCAGGCCATTTTCTTTTCATGACTTGAGAGATTGTTTGAAATTGTTTTTCTAAATGATCATGAACATTTCCAGCATAATCTCCAGATCCTGATGAACTACAGAAAATACAACCACCATAGCCTTTTGTTCCATCACGATTAGGACAGGTAAAATCAGCATTTAGTGCAACTTTAGCGACTTTTTGATGGTATTTGTTTTTTAAATAATAGTTATAAGTATGATAACGTTTGTTATCTAAAGAGTATTTAAATTGATTCATTTTATCACCGAAGCAATTATAACATAAGGAGTAAGAAAATGGGATTAGAGTTAAAGAATGTCACAAAAAAATTTAAAACAATTGAAGGAGAAAGAGTTATTTTTGAAAATTTGAATATTCATTTTCCTGATTATGGTTTGATTGCTATTACAGGGGAAAGTGGATGTGGAAAATCAACACTTTTACAATTAATAGCAGGATTGGATCAAGACTATGAGGGAAAGATTCTTTTTAATCAAGTAAAAATAGAAGATATTAAAGATTATCGACAACTTGTTATTAGTTTTGTTTATCAAAATTATCAGTTAATTGATTATTTGAGTGTTAAAGATAACTGTTTATTTTATTGTCACTTAAAAGGAATAAAGGTTGTAGAAAAACAGTTACAAGAATTATTAGAAATCTTTGAATTAAATGAACTAGTAAATCAAAAGGTAAAGAATTTATCAGGTGGGCAAAAACAACGCGTGGCCCTTATTCGTGCTTTATTATGTTCAAGTCCTATTATTTTATGTGATGAACCGACAGGAGCTTTAGATGAAATAAATCGTCAAAAAGTTTATCGTTTTTTTAAAAAAGCGAGTCAAAGACGCCTTATTCTTATTGTTTCTCATGATCAAAAAATTTCAAAATATACACCTTGTCATTTGAATTTTGAATGTTTAAAACATCATTATGATTGGAACCATCAATTATATTCACGTTATGAAATAAGAAAAACAAAATGTGGATTATTGTTTAAAGAAATGATCCAAATGATTTTAAAAGATAAAAAGAAATGGGTGATGATGTTTGTTTCACAAATTTATATGGTACTAGCAATGACGCTCATTATTACTGGTTTAGAAGGATTTAATGGCTATTATCAAAAACAATATAATCAAGCAATGAATAATAATTTAGTTATGATTCAAAAGAAAAATCAAGAACCCTTTAAAGAAAAAGAAATAACAAAACTGAAAGGAAAATATCAATATCATTTAGATATAGGAAAGATTGAAGGCCTTAAAAACTTTCAATCTTTTTCAATTAACAAAAAAACAAAGCAAAATGAAGTTTATGTCAATCACGCTTTAATTACCAAAATAAAACAAAATAAACTTATTTATAAACTTAATCATCATCAATATACATTAAAAATCAAAGGAGTGATTCAAGATGATTATCAAGAACCTGTTCTTTATTATCATTCATTATCCAATGAAATAGTCCTTCAATGCATTGATGTTTCAACGTGTATTGTCTATGTTAAAAATCATAAATATATGAAAGATTATTTAACGCATTTATCAGTTCAATATCAAGGTATAGCACCTATTTATGAAGAATATGAAAGTTATTTTAAAGTTATTGATCTTTTTAAAAAGATTAGTTTTGTTTTTATTTTTTTAAGTTTTATGATTGCAATCGTTTTAATGGGATATATGGTTTTATCGATGTTTTATGAAAATCAAAAAATATATGCCATCATGCTTGCTAATGGTTATCAAAATAATCATTTAGCATTTTTTATTTTAAAAAAAATAAGCTTAATGATGATTTCAATTGGAATAGTTTCTTGTTTGGTTTCTAGTGGAGTTTTAAAAATCATTTCATTTTTTGATATTTCTAAAAAGATATGGGGCATAAACCATTTGTTTGTTTTACCAAGAGAGTTTCAATGGTCATTTATGTTATATTTCTTTTATCTTTTGGGATATATCGTGCAAGGAATTTTATTAAGTCTATTTATAGTTTTAAAGATGAAAAAAATAAAAATGTATGAGTGTTTAAGGGAGGAATAGGATGTTAGAAATTAAGAATGTAACGAAGTCTTTTGATCGACCTTTATTCAAGGAGATGTCTATGACATTTCAAGAAACAGGGATGTATGTCATTGTTGGTAAAAGCGGTAGTGGCAAATCGACACTTTTAAATATTTTAGGAGGTTTGGATAATGAGTATCAAGGTGTGATTGAAATTGATGGGCAAGATATTCGACAAATACCACATTATATTAGAAAATACATTGGTTTTATTTTTCAACAGTTTTATTTAATAGAAGAAATGAATGTTAAAGAAAATGTAAATCTCATTTCGTATTTTAAAAGAATAATGATTTTTAAAAAAGAATATTATTTAGAACGTTTAAAAATAAAAGACTTACAACGTTATAAAACAGCAATTTTATCTGGAGGTCAAAAACAACGAGTCGCTATTTATCGAGGATTTATTGCTAAGCATCCCATTATTTTATGTGATGAACCAACAGGTGCTTTAGATGCAAAAAATAGTGAAGAAATTTTTAAAATATTAAAACAACTGTCTAAAGAAAAATTAGTGATTGTTATTAGTCATGATGAAATACTTGCTAAAAAATACCATGATTATCTCTATGAAATAAAAGATTATCAATTAAAATTAATTCATCAAAATCCAATAACGCAAAGAAAAAAACAAGAAGAAAAAACAAGTAAAAGATCTTTTTTACAATTTATATTGAAAGAATTGAAAATGACGTGGAAGAGTTCTTTTGTTGTTGTACAAGTTTTATTTTTAGCACTTTTAAGTATTTTATTGACCCTTTCATTGACTCAATCAACACAAAAACAAATTCATCAGCAATTAGAACAAATTATTCCTTCAACAACCATTATGTTAAAAAAGAAAAATAATCAAATGATCAAGATGGATGATTTGAAACAAATTCAACATCCAGCAATTCAATACCGTTTTTTACAAAATGATCAGGTGGATTTTTTAGGAATCTCTTTTTCTAAAAAATATCAAACGAAAAAAACACTTTATATTTCTGATTATATTCAGCAACCACAAAAGAAAATTCAAGGAAGAAAGATAAAAAATGCTCAAGAAATCATTTTATCTAAGTCTACTTATGAACAACTTTTATATTTATCGCATCAGAAGAATTTAATAAATAAAGATGTATATTTGTTTTTTGAATATCAAAATAGAATTTGTTTTTATAAAGTTAAAATTGTAGGGATTGAAAATAAAAAGACTTTAATGGAGACCGTTTATTTTAATGAATATGCAATGAGTCAAATGTTAAAAGAACTTTATCAAATAGAAGTAGGGCAAACCGCTTTTTTACAAGTGAAAGATAAAAATATTTTAAAAGATTTAAAAAATAAATATCCTTTATATCAATTTAAACTTGCAAATAGTTCATTATCTTCAAGCATCGATGAAAAATTTCAACAAATTGAATGGATCCTTTATTGTTTTAGTTCTTTAGCAGTTGTAACAGCTTGCTTTTTATTAGGTGTTGTTTTATATTTGATGGTCATTAAAAGAAAAAAATATTTTGCTATTTTACAAACATTGGGGGCTTCATTATGGCAGATGATAACTCTTGTTTTGTGTCAAGGTCTAGGTATTTCCTGCACAGCATTTATAGAAGCAATGATTGTTTTAAAAAAGTTATTTATTTTTGCTAATCAGTTGATTCAAAAAAGTATTTCAGATTTGATGGATGAATTTTTTGTTATACAAAATAATGTGCTTTTAGGTGTTTTTATAGGAGTACTTATTTTAACATTATTATGTTGTTTGATCCCAATTAAAAAAGTAAAACAGATAGAAATTATAGAAGCTTTAAAGAGTTAGGGAGTTTTTTATTGCATAAAGTATGTGATGTGGTATAATAGAAAAGCAAAATCAATGAATAGGAGTACTAGCAAATCCCCTATATTTAGAGAGTCAGTGGGTGGTGCAAACTGATTATAGTATTTGTGAACTCGCCTATGAGATGTATTTTTGAATAAAGTAAAAAATATCGTAGAACTGCGTTAAAGTTTTGAGGTGCTAGAATTTTATTCTAGAACTAAGGTGGTATCGCGTTGAAATTGGCGTCCTTAGATAAGGATGCTTTTTTATATTTAAGGAGGAAAAATTATGCCGTTCGATCACACAAAAATAGAGCCAAAATGGCAAAAATATTGGGACGAAAACAAAACATTTAAAACAGATTGTTATGATGATTCAAAACCTAAATATTATTGTATGGATATGTTCCCATATCCATCTGGAAATGGTTTACATGTAGGACATCCTGAAGGATATACTGCAACAGATATCGTATCAAGAATGAAAAGAATGCAAGGATATAATGTATTACATCCAATGGGATTTGATTCATTTGGATTACCTGCTGAACAATTTGCAATTCAAACAGGTCATCATCCTGCAGAATTTACAAAGAAAAATATTGATGTTTTTAGAAAACAAATTAAATCATTAGGATTTTCTTATGATTGGGATCGTGAAATTGCAACAAGTGATCCTGAATATTATAAATGGACACAATGGATCTTTACAAAATTATATGATCAAGGATTAGCTTATATTGATGAAATTCCAGTTAACTGGTGTCCAGAATTAAAAGCCGTTCTTGCAAATGAAGAAGTTATTGATGGTAAGAGTGAACGTGGAGGGTATCCTGTTATTCGTAAACCAATGCGTCAATGGGTTTTAAAAATCACTGAATATGCAGAAAGATTATTGGCTGATTTAGATGACTTAGATTGGCCAGAAGCTACAAAACAAATGCAACGTAACTGGATTGGTAAATCTATTGGGGCAAATGTTGATTTCAAAATTGATGGAACAAATAAAGTATTTACAGTTTTTACAACACGTTGTGATACATTATTTGGGGCAACATACTGTGTTATGGCACCAGAACATCCATATGTTGAAGAAATTACAACCGAAGCACAAAAAGCAGATGTTGAATCTTATAAAGAAAGTTGTGCTAGTAAATCTGACTTAGAAAGAACAGAACTTAATAAAGATAAAACAGGTGTCTTTACTGGAGCTTATGCAATCAATCCAGTAAATGGTAAAAAAATCCCAATTTGGATTTCTGATTATGTACTTGCAAGTTATGGTACAGGAGCTATCATGGCTGTTCCAGCACATGATGATCGTGACTATGAATTTGCTAAAAAATTCGGTATTGAAATCATTCCAGTATTAGAAGGTGGAAATATCGAAGAAGAAGCTTATACAGAAGATGGTGTTCATATTAACTCTGAATGGCTAAATGGTCTTGGAAAACAAGAAGCTATTGATAAAATGGTAGATTGGTTACAAGAACATCATTGTGGACAAAAGAAAGTATCTTATAAATTAAGAGATTGGTTATTCTCAAGACAACGTTATTGGGGTGAACCAATTCCTATCGTTCATATGGAAGATGGAACAATGCGTACAGTTCCAGTAGAAGAACTTCCATTAGAATTACCAGCAACTAAAAACTTCCAACCTCATGATAGTGGTGAATCGCCACTTGCTAATTGTGAAGATTGGTTAGAAGTAGAAATTGATGGACAAAAAGGACGTCGTGAAACAAATACAATGCCTCAATGGGCTGGGTCATGTTGGTATTATATTCGTTATATTGATCCACATAATAGTGAACAAATTTGTGATCCAAAATTATTAGATAAATGGTTACCAGTTGATTTATATGTAGGTGGAGCAGAACATGCGGTATTACACTTATTATATTCTCGTTTCTGGCATAAAGTTCTTTATGATTGTGGTGTTGTTAAATGTAAAGAACCATGGCAACGTTTAGTACACCAAGGTATGATTTTAGGAGATAACAACGAAAAAATGTCTAAATCAAGAGGTAACGTTGTTAACCCTGATGATATCGTTGCTAGTCATGGTGCAGATTCACTTCGTTTATACGAAATGTTCATGGGACCACTTGAAGCATCACTTCCTTGGTCAACAAATGGATTAGATGGTTCTCGTAAATGGTTAGACCGTGTTTATCGTTTAATGATTGAAACTGGTAAATTATCTGATGAAAATGATCATAGTTTAGATCGTGTATATCATCAAACAGTTAAAAAAGTTACTGATGATTTTGAAAAATTAGGTTTCAATACAGCTATTTCACAAATGATGATTTTCATTAATGAATGTTATAAAGCTGAACATGTTTATAAAGAATATGCTGAAAACTTTATTAAAATGCTTTCATGTATTGCACCTCATATTTGTGAAGAAATGTGGCAACAATTAGGACACAATGATTCAATTGCTTATGAACCATGGCCAACATATGATGAAAAAATGTTAGTTAGTGATACTGTTCAAATGGGTATCCAAGTTAATGGTAAATTAAGAGCTAAAATTGAAGTTGCTAAAGATGCAGATGATGAAACTGTTAAAGAATTAGCATTCCAACAAGAAAACGTTAAAGCACATACTGACAGTAAAGATATCGTTAAAGTAATTGTGGTTAAAAATAAAATTGTAAACATTGTCGTTAAATAAAATATTACAAATATTTAAGTAGAGATACGTCTCAAAAACCTTGAAAAATCAAGTTTTTTGAAAAAGTGTCTCTACTTTTTTGTGAATATATGTATTTTTTGGGTGACAAATAAAATAAAATCTTTATGAGAATGTCATGAAATAATGGTTAAAGCTAGGAAATTGTTAAATTTTTATTGATTAAACTAACAATAGGTAGTAATATAACTAACATAAGGAAGCGGATAGATATGGAGAGGAAAGAAGAAATTATTCAGGCGACACTTATGTTAGCGTCTAAAAATGGAATAGACAATGTTTCAATGTCACAAATAGCGACGCAATTAGGGATAAAGAAACCATCATTGTATAATCATTTCCGTTCGAAGGATGAAATTGTAAAGGCAATGTATGATTATTTAAGAACACAAGCAAAAGAAAAACTAAAAATAACGGATCTTGATTATGGAAAACTTGTCAAAGATAAAAGTCTAGAAGAAGTTTTAAAATTAATGGTTCATAATTATTGTAAGATGAGTACACAAAGTGAAATGTTTTCGTTTTATAAAATCATTTATTCCACACGCACTACAAATGTTGTGGCTGCTCAAATTATGTGTGAGGAAACAGAAAAAATGATTTTAGCAACAAAAAATCTTTTTTATGCATTACAAGTTCATCAAAAAATATTTGTAAAAGACATTGATCAGGCAGCTATCTCTTTTACAATGACAATACATTCTTTGATTGATTATCAATTAGATAGGAAAAGTGCAGGAAATAAATTTAACGAGGATATATTAGATAATTATATTTGTTGGTTTAGTAAGGAATTTGGTGGTAAAGATGAAAAGAACATTGATTAATTATTTAGGAATTTTGGGGATTATATCTTTGATTTCTTACACGCTGGCGGTTGTCAAAACCAACAACAAAGAACAACGTATCATGAAAGATACAGATCATAAGCTAAGTCGTGAAATTGTAAATACAGCAAAAGCACATGATATCTCAGTAATCAAATTAGAGCGACTACAAAACATCCGCTCAACGACAAGAACAAGTCGAAAAAACAATCATAGCCTGCATACATGGTCGTTCTATAGACTAGCTACATTTGTAGAATACAAAGCAAAACTGGCAGGCATAAAAGTTGAGTATGTAGATCCAGTATATACAAGTCAGATCTGTCCGATAAGTGGAAGAATCCAACATGCAAAAGATAGAAATTATATATGCAGATGTGGATATCAAACACACAGGGATTTGCTAGGAGCTATAAATATATACAACTCAACTGAGTATATTGGTAACAGATATACTGCCTAGAGAACTATAGGTTCTGCTCTAGGAAGGGTAATGGCATACCCCTATCTTGCACTGCGACCTATCAGAAATGAACTGGTCAGCCAACAATGTTGGCAGGTAGCAAGAATCTCCTGTCTTTAGACATGGGGAGTGTCAAAAGGGAAATACGTTTTATTGGCTGAAGATAATGATTTGAATGCAGAAATAGCGATAACGATTTTAGAAGATATGGGATTAATAGTTGAACGTGTTGAAGATGGGATTTAATGTGTGGCTAAAATGGAACAAATGCCTGCTAAAGGCTATGATTTGATTTTAATGGATGTTCAAATGCCTCATATGGATGGTTATAAGGCAACGGAAACAATTAGAGAATTATCTGATGAAGGAAAGGCTCATATTCCAATTGTTGCTTTAACTGCTAATGCTTTTGAAGAAGATAGAAAAATGGCAATTTCAAAAGGAATGAATGATCATATTGCTAAACCAATTGATGTAAAAAAGGTTGAGGAAGTTATTATTTCTGTTTTAAAATAATATTTTCAATAAAAAGAAAAAGGATGTTATTTATTATAAATCACATATTCTTCTCTTTTTTAGATATATTCATTGAATTTTTATGCTTCTTTTTTTAAAATAAAACCATATTGAGGGAAAAAACATGCAAAATAGTAAAATAACAATGAAAGAACTTTTATATAAAATGGCTTGTTATCAAGAACTATATCCAAATGTACATCTTTTTGAAAAAACAGATTTAAATCAAATGAACTCTAATTGTTTAAGCAGTACAATAGAAGCATTTCGTTTAAAAAAAGATTGTACAAAATTAGAATATTGTAAAGATAAACTTTATCATGTCATTTCTAAATACTATGTTGTAGATCAAAAAGAATATGTAATGGAAATTATTTGTTGTTTAGACGAACAACTAGAGTTATCGCGACAAGAAAATAGCAATCTTATTTTAAAGTATTTGGGTAAACACGATGATTTTTATTTAGATGTATTAACAGGTGCTTATAATAGACGTTTTTATGAAGAAAAAATAAAACATCAAACAACTCCTGCAGGAATTGTTATGCTCGATGTGGATGATTTTAAGATTTATAATGATACATTTGGTCATGATTTCGGAGATAGGGTTCTTAAAATGATTGTTGAACATATTAAGAATTCACTTAGAAATCAAGATAAACTTATTCGCTATGGTGGAGATGAATTCATTATTTATTTGCCAAATATTGAAATAGAAGATCTTTATTTAATTATGCAAAATATTTTAGAAAATATTCATCATGCAACAATCAGAAGGTATGAAAGTGTTCAATTTTCTTTGAGTGCAGGGATTACAATGTATCAAACAGGGACAATTGAAGAAGCAGTTTCTTTGGCAGATCATTTATTATACCATGCTAAAAGAAAAAAGAATTGCATATTTACAGAATTAGATCATCAGTATTATTCTGATAGAAATGATACTAAACAAACAATTCTTATTGTTGATGATTCTGAGTTAAATCGTGCAATTCTTTATGAAATATTAAAAGATGATTTTTATTTATTGGAAGCTACAAATGGGCAAGAATGTATTGACTATATTAAGCAATATGGTTCGGGAATTTCTTTGATTTTATTAGATATTATTATGCCTGAAATTGATGGCTTTGATGTTTTACAATGGATGGAACAAGAAAAATGGTTAGATGATATACCTGTTATTTTAATTTCAAGTGAAGATTCAGCAAATGTCATTAATAAAGGTTTTGCGATGGGAGCATCTGATTACATTAAAAGACCTTTTGATTATCGAATTGTTTATCGACGTGTTTATAATATAATTAAACTCTACGCTAAACAAAAAAGATTAATGGATTTATTAAAAAAACAAGTAGAAAAGAACTAAGAGTTATTAATGATTTTATCGTATTGAATTTGGAAAATATATTTGATTTTAAGAAGATGATATAACATTTGTGAAAATAATAGAATAGTTAAAAAAGTTGATAACCAACAGAAAAGCCAAAAGTTGATTTCCTGAGTTATTTGTTGCTCAAGAAATCCTCAAGGTTTTTTAATTAATTGAATTATAGCGATACTATAATTCTTTTTTTATTAAAATCTTTGTTTACCTTTGTTTAAATATGGTAAAATATTTTAAAGAAAAGATGGTGAACGATATGAAAAGAAAAGCAATTTATAAACTCTCTTTTAAAGCATATTTAAAAGCAATGATGATTTTTATTGTTTTTATAATGATTTGTTCTATTTCGTTTTTCTTTTATATAAAAAAAGATATAGAAAATGAATCTGTTAATAAAGTGGTTGCTAATACAGAAAAACAAACTGAAAGTTTAAAACAGTATATAGATATTCAATATTGATATCTTGAAGGTGTTGGTAATCATATAAGCCAGCAAGATTTATTTTGCGAAGATAATATAAATTTAATTCATTCCATTAAAGAATATACAAAATTAGAAAATGTTGGAATTATTGATAAAAATGGAGAAAGTCATTATGATAATGGTGCCGTAAAGAATGTAAGTCAACGTGAATATTTTCAAGAAGCACTAAAGGGAAATAGAGTCTTAAGCGCTCCACTTGAAAGTGTTATTGCAGGGGAGGCACGTGTTATTATAGCGGTACCTATTTATGATCAACAAAAAGAAATTGTAGGAGTTATAGGTGGTAGCTATGATATTGGGAATCTAAATAAAATTGTTTTTAGAGGTATTTATGATGGAAAAGGATCGGCCTTTCTTGTTTCTAAAGAAGGGCAGTTGATTACTTATAATAATGCTGTTAAAAATAAAGATTTTTTAGCTTCTGAAAGTATTTTTAGTTATTTTGCTGAATACAATGTTTTATCTCCGGATGATCTTCAAAGTTTAAAACAAAAATGGATTAAACAAGAAAATGGTTATATGACTTTAAATTATAATAATAAAACATCTTATATGGCTTATTATCCATTAAAAATCAATGATTGGATCATGTGTTATAACATTGATGCAGATGTAGCACAGGAATCTTATACATTTATCATTTATGCTGAATATTTGCTTTTTACTTTATTTGTTTTTGCGTTAGTGATTTTGTTATTTACAATTTATAAAGTAAACAATAAACATCAAAAAAGATTATTAGAATTTGTACGTATCGATGCATTAACAGGTATAAAAAATAAGGAAACATTGCAAAATGAAATTAGTACATATTTAAAAAATGATTCTTCTCAACAATTAGGGGCACTTTTTATGATCGATGTTGATAATTTTAAAACAGTAAATGATTTAAATGGCCATGTTATTGGTGATGAAGTTTTAAAAAACTTTGGCTCAATTTTAAAAGAATCTTTTACAATAGAGGATATTGTAGGGCGTGCAGGTGGTGATGAATTTATTGTTTTTGTTAAAGATATTCAAGAGCATGGAAATGCGATAAATAAAGCCCAAGAAATATGTCAAAAGATAAGAAATATTGAAATTGACAATTTTAAAGGAACAATTTCTTGTAGTATTGGGATTGCCTTTTATCCTGAACATGGAACAACATTTAAAGACTTGTATAATTTAGCTGATCAGGCTTTGTATCAAACAAAGAATCAAGGTAGAAATGGTTATACATGTTATACAAAATAATAAATTATAGATAAAAACTATCAAATTGATAATTTTTATCTATTTTTATTTATATAAATAGAAATGTATACTGTAGAACTAAGGGAGAGAAGAAAATGAAAAAATCTTATGTATATTTATTGACAACATTTATGTTATGGGGAAGTTTGTATGTTGTCAGTCAATTTGTTTTAGGAAAGATTCCTACGTTTACAGTAGCAATGTTTCGTTATTTAATTGCTTTTATAGCACTAAGTTTAATCTCATTAAAAAGTGAGAAAGAAAAAATTGAAAAAAGTGATTATAAATATTTTTTTATTATGGGATTTATTGGTTATTTTGTTTCTGTTGATTGCCAACTTTTAGGAACGAAGATTGCCGGTGGATCAATGGCTTCACTTATTAATTCATTAAATCCAGTGATTATTAGTGTGATGGCCATGATTATTTTAAATGAAAAATTAGAAATGAATAAAATTGCAGGAATTATTTTATCATTGTTTGGTGTTTATATGATTATTGGGACAGGAGCTAATATTCAATTTTTAGGTGTGCTTATTTCTTTTATTGCAGTTATTGGTTGGGCGTTTATGTCCGTTATTTCAAGAAAGATTTCTAATAAATACGGTGCATTAACACTTACAAAAGTATCAATGTTGATTGCAACAGTTTGTAATATTCCAGTTTCCTTTTTAGAAGTACAAGTGACACACCCTCTTATTCAAGTAGATTTAGGTGCTGTTTTAGGACTTGTTTATATGGGAGTTGTTTGTACGGCATTTACGAATATTTTATGGAATAAAAGTTTATCATTATTACCTGCTAATACTTGTAGTGCTTTTTATCCAATTCAAACATTAACTTCTTCATTTTTAGGAGTTGTTGTTTTTCATGAAGTTTTGACAACTTCATTTGTATTGGGATCAGCTTTTATTATCGTTGGTGTTTTAATTAGCTTATTATTTAAAAAACGTACTCGAAAAGAAAAAGAAGTCCTAGTATAATCATATTAGGTGATGACAATGAATTTATATCAATTACGTTATTTTACGACATTAGCACAAGAAGAACATTATACAAAAGCAGCTTTAAAATTACATATTACTCAACCGAGTTTAACGCATGCCATTCATTTATTGGAAGATGAACTAGATGTTGCGTTGTTTGAAAAAAAGGGAAGAAATGTTGTTCTAACAAAGTATGGAAAACTATTTTTAAAAGAAATCGAGCCAATTCTTAATCGTTTAGATGATTCTATAGAAAATATTAAACAAATTTCAAAAGGAAAAGAAACTTTAAATATTGGTTTTGTAAGAAGATTAGGGATGAGCTATATTCCCCAACTAATTTCTTCTTTTCAAAATGAAAATGTGACCTTTCAATGCCATAGTGGTTTTTCTTATGATCTTATTCATGATTTAAAGAAAAATGATTTAGATATTGTTTTTTGTTCCTATGTAGATGATCAAGATATATTTTTTAAACCTGTTGTAACACAAGAGTTTTATGTAATCGTCAGTCTTAATCATCCACTTGCTAAAAATGATGAAATTGATTTAAAACAAATAGAAGATCTACCTTTTATTACTTTTACTAAAAATAGTGGAATTCGTCCAATGATCGATCATCTTTTAGAAAAGTCAAAAATACATCCTCATATATCAATGGAATTAGAGGAAGATGAAGTCGTTGGTGGTTTTGTAGGTCATGATTTAGGGGTAGCGATTGTTCCTGATATGGCAGTTTATGATTTGTTGCCAATCAAAAAAATAAAAATTAAAGATATAGATGAAAAACAAACATTTTATATGGCTTATTTAAAGAATACGCAAAAATCTAAAGCATTTCTTGAATTTATTGAGCATGTAAATTGTGATGTATTGTAGAAAAACAAGTCTTTTTTCTAAAATGGAAAGAGACTTTTTTAATTGATTAAAAATGATACACTACCATTTGTAGTGGAGAAAGTCGTATGGAATATAAACTAATAGCTTTTGATATGGAAGGAACATTATTAAATTCTAATAAACAAATTTCAAAGAAAACTCAAGAAGCAATTGCTAGAGCGGTTGCGTATAATAAAATTGTGATTTTAAATACAGGAAGAAACTCTGCAGAGCTTGAAGCTTTAAAGGTAGCAGGACTTGCGGTTGTGATGGATAATGCGATTGATGAAATTAAACAATATGGTGATGTTATTGTAAGTGATTGTGATCATGATGGGTGCGTTGAAGCAATTGAAAAATATTTATTAAAAGAGTAACGGAAGTTACTTTTTTTATGCTAGGATAAAAACAAAGGAAGTGTTTAAAATGTTTAAAAAACAAAATAACATGACGGTCATGGATTTTACAGGAATTTATGAAAATGAAAAGTTTTATAAACATAAAAATATTAGATGGCTTGATTTACATGAATTACAAGGTGTTTATGGTTATTGTAGTCAAGAAGCAAGAAGAACAATAGAAGCTAAAATAAGTAATCTATCTCCTGAAGGCATACATTTTATAGATTCTGGTAATTTTCATTATGTTAGTGAGTTTTGGATAGAAAAAATGAAACATGATTTTATTTTAGTTGTTTTTGATCATCATAGTGATATGATGCAACCGATGTTTGATGATATTTTAAGTTGTGGATCTTGGATTTTAAATAGTTTAGAAAATAATAAATATTTAAAAAAAGTGATTTTAATAGGTATTGATGAAAAACAGGTTTCATTGATTAAACGTCAAGATCAGGTTCTCTATTTAACAGATGATGATTTAGAAAATAGAGAAGTGTGGAAAAAAGTTGATGATTTATTACGTCAATATCCTTTATATATTTCAATTGATAAAGATGTTTTGAGTCAAAATGTTATTCAAACAGATTGGGATCAAGGTTCTATGCAACTCATGGAATTTAAAATATTACTCGCTTATTTATTTAAAAACAGTCAAACAATTGGAATTGATATTTGTGGAGAATGTGCTAATGAAGTAGGACAATTAAATGAAATTAAAGAAGATGATGCTTTTAATGAAAAAATACTTTCATTTTTAAAAAAAGAAGAGGATTAAGTAAAAAAAACTTAATCCTCTTTTAAAGTATTATGAAACATATTTAAAAGTAATTCTACAAAGATTACAACAATCGATTGTAAATCAACAATTGATTGTTTAGATAAAGTATATCCTGGAAGAATAAGTGTATTTTCAATCAATAATTTAGGCTTTGGATTTAAAGTAATCATATACGTATTTTTAGAGGCGTTTGTAAGGTCAAAAAAACGAGAAACATTATTTTGATTACCTTCAATAGAAAAATAAATCAAGAGATCATCTTCGTGAATTGTATTATAAAGATGACTTGCTTGCATATAATCATAAGCAAAATAAGTATTAATACCTAAATCTTGTAATCCTAAAACTAAATGTTTTGCTGGTAAAGATGAATAATGAACACCAATGACATAGATGTTTTTGGTGTTTTTTATTTGTTTAATAAGTTGGTTGAGCTTATTTTGATCAATGTTATTGAATTGACGAATGACTGATAAATATTTAGATGTTAATTCATCAAATAGATTTTCAGAATTTACTTCAACATGTTCTTGATGCAAATAATGAAGCATGTCAAAACGAAAATCTTTATAACCTTTATAACCTAAAACTTGACAAAATCTTAAAATTCCAGAAGTTGAAACCTGACATAGTTCAGCAATTTTAGTAATCGTCGCTGTTTCAATAGCTGTAGGGTTTTGAACAATATAATCGTAAACTTTACGTTCTGTTTTAGAAAAATCATTTTTATGTAAGTGGATGGTTTCCATTAAGTTCATAGTCTCACCTCATGTTTATTTTATATAAAAATGATAAAATTGTCAAAATAATATGTAACTATTGACAAAAGAGAATAATAAGATTATGATTTGTTTGTAAAAATTGTCAAAACAAAATGTAAAAAGTAACAAGGAGACTATTATGAAACAATTACCAGAAGGATTTTTATGGGGTGGCGCAACTGCTGATTTCCAATATGAAGGAGGATTCAATGAAGGAGGAAGAGGACTTTTATCACATGACTTTGAAACAGATGGGTCAATGGAAAACCCAAGACATCATACAATGGAAATGAATGATGGTAGTATTATTAAACCAAGAAGTTCATTTTTTTATGCAGATCCTGTTCCACAAGAAGCAAAACCAGTGTTTTTAGATGATGAATATTATCCAAGTCATCAAGCTGTTGATTTTTATCATCGTTATAAAGAAGATATTGCACTTATGGCTGAAATGGGATTTAATGTTTTTCGTTTTAGTATTTGTTGGAGTCGTATTTATCCTTTAGGAGATGAAGAAACACCTAATGAAGAAGGATTGAAATTCTATGATGATGTAATTTCAGAATTAGAAAAATATCATATTCAACCATTGATTACAATTTGTCATGATGAAATGCCAATGCATTTAGCTTTAAAGTATGGGGGATGGTCTAATCGTTTTGTGATTGATTGTTATGTTAAATACTGCAAGACTTTATTTGAAAGATATGGTAAACGTTGTAAGTATTGGCTTACTTTTAATGAAATCAATGCTGTAAGAGGATTTGGGCCATGTGGAACAAGAGAAAGTGATGGAAAAGTGAGATATCAAGCAGATCATCATATGTTTGTTGCTAGTGCTAAAGCTGTTATTTTAGGACATCAAATGATGCCAGGTAGCATGTTTGGAACAATGTATGCAATGAGTGAACTTTATCCAGCAACGTGTAAACCAGAAGATATGTTTAAACGTCTTCAAGCAAGAAGAGAAAACTGGTATTTTATTGATACGATGGCAAGAGGTTATTATCATCCTTATGCTAAAAGTGTGTGGAAACATCATGGTTTTGATTCATTAGAAATCACAGAAGAAGATAAAGAAATTTTAAAAGAAGGACAATTAGACTTTGTTTCATTTTCTTATTATCGTTCAAATACAGTAAAAAAAGATGATCCATGGTTTAATGTTGGAGGTTCTTCAAATCCTTATTTAGAAAATACACCTTGGGGATGGCCTGTTGATCCACTTGGGCTTAGACATTGTATGAATGAAATTTATGATCGTATTCAAAAACCAATTTTTATCGTAGAAAATGGTATGGGAGCTATTGATCAAGCAGATGAAAATGGATATGTTGAAGATGATTATCGTATTGATTACTTACAAAAACATTTATCAGCTATGGCTGATGCGATTAATGAAGATGGTGTTGAATGTTTAGGATATACGATGTGGGCACCAATTGATCTTGTTTCTTTATCAACTGGAGAAATGAAAAAACGTTATGGATTTATTTATGTTGATATGGATGATAAAGGAAATGGAACTTTAAAACGTACAAAGAAAAAATCATTTAATTGGATGAAACATATTATTGAAACAAATGGGAAAGCCCTTGATGAAAAGCTCTAGCAATCAGCTAGAGTTCTTTTCATTATTGACACTTCTTTATAATTCCTATAATATTAGTAGGAAAAGAGAGGTACCTTATGATTTATTTAGACTATGCAGCCAATATACCAATAGAAAAAGAAGTACTTGATACGTATTATCAAGCAACCATGAAATATTTTGCTAATCCTAATGCAAGTCATACACTAGGATTACAAGCAAAAGAAGTTATTGATCAAACAACAAAGCACATTGCTGAACAATTACATGTCTTACCTGAAGAAATCATTTATACATCAGGAGCGAGTGAAGCCAATAACCTTGCAATCAAAGGTATTTTAGAAAGATATAAACATCGAGGTAAACATGTTTTAATTTCACCTTTAGAACATAATTCAATTTTATCAAGTCTTACAAAAATGCAAGAAAATGGTTTTATTGTTGAAATGATTCCTTTAAAAGAAGATGGACAAGTCAATGTTGAAAAAATGAAATCAATGATTCAAGAAGATACGATTTTAGTAAGTGTTTGTAGTGTGGATAGTGAACTTGGAATTAGACAACTGATTGAAGAAATTGGAGAAGTTTTAAAAGATTATAAATATTGTTTTTTTCATAGTGATGCTTCTCAAGCAATTGGTAAAGTAGCTATTGATTATCAAAATGTTGATTTGGTTACTATTGCACCTCATAAGTTTTATGGTATGTTAGGAACTGGTATGTTAATTAAAAAGAAAAAAGTTGGTTTAAAAACACAAATTGATGGGGGAAAGTCAACAACTGTTTTTAGAAGTGGAACGCCTGAACTGGCACATATTGTATCGATTGAAAAAGCTTTAGAGATTGCTCTTTCAAAACAACAAGAACGAGAAACTTATGTAAAATCGATCAATCATCAAATGCTTGAACCATTAAAACAATATGATCAAGTATTAATAAATCGTACAAAATATTCTTTACCTCATGTTATTAATATTTCCTTAAAAGGAATGAAAGCTACAAAATTTGCACAAATGCTCGATCAACAAGGTATCTATATTTCTACTAAAACTTCATGTTGTCCTGTAGAAACACCTTCTAAAATGGTTTATGCGCTTTATCAAGATCGTCAAAGAGCGATGTCTTCTTTTAGAATTAGTTTATCGCATTTAACAACAGAAAAAGAAGTTCAAGATTTTCTAAAAATCTTTGATCAATGTTACAAGGAGTGCTTTGAAAATGGAAAAATATAAAGAAATAGAAAGAAGTATCATAAAAACATATCGTAAAGAAATTTGGTCTAAATTTATAAAAGCTGTTAAAAATTATCAACTTATCCAAGAAAATGATAAAATTATGGTTTGTATTAGTGGTGGAAAAGATTCTTTTTTAATGGCTAAGTGTATTCAAGAATTACAAAGATATGGGCGTGTTCCTTTTGAAGCTCATTATGTTGTGATGGATCCAGGATATAACAGTTATAATCGTGATTTTATTGAAGATAATGCAGATTTATTGAATGTACCTATTGAAATCTTTGAAAGTAATATTTTTGATGTGGTTTCAACAGTTGATAAAAGTCCATGTTATTTATGTGCAAAGATGAGAAGGGGCTATCTTTATAGTAAAGCACAAGAGTTAGGATGTAATAAAATTGCTTTAGGACATCACTTTGATGATGTGATTGAAACAACACTTCTTTCGATGTTTTATGGTTCTGAAATCAAAACGATGATGCCTAAATTACATAGTGAAAACTTTGAGGGATTAGAGCTTATTCGCCCTTTATATTTAGTAAAAGAAGAAAGTATTATTTCTTGGCGTAAACATAATGATTTGACTTTTATCAATTGTGCATGTCGTTTTACTGAAGGATGTTCTTTAATTAATGATGGAACAAGTAAAAGAAAAGAAGTCAAAGAACTCATTAAAACAATGAAACAAGTAAACCCAAATGTTGATCAAAATATTTTTAAAGCTTTAGATAATGTTAATTTAGATTGTATTTTAGGAACGAAAAAGGATAAAGCTTATCATAGCTTTTTAGAGGATTATGAAAAATAAAGAAATTATAAAAAAAGCTTTTGAAAAATCGATACCTATTCTGTGTAGTTATCTTTTTGTATCGATTGCTTATGGAGTGATGATGAACGAAGCGGGCTTTGCTTGGCATGTAGCATTACTTGTGAGTTTTTTGATTTATACGGGTGCTTTTCAATTTCTTTTGATTACTTTATTAAGTGGGGGAACTTCTTTACTTACAATTGGTGTTACAGCTCTTTTAATGAATAGCCGACAACTTTTTTATAGTTTATCTTTTATAGATGTTTTTAATAAAATGAAGCAAAAATGGTATATGATTTTTACCATGACTGATGAAACTTATGCGGTTAATTGTAATCTAGAAGATCAAGATAAAGAACAAGTTATGTTTTATGTCGCACTTTTTTCAAGGTGTTATTGGCTTATTGGAACTGTTTTAGGAGCGGTACTTGGTAATTTGATTCCGTTTGATTTAACAGGAATTGATTTTTGTATGACAGCCTTGTTTATTATTATTTTTATGGATCAATTAGAGAAAAATAAAGATCATTTTCCTGCTGTTGTAGGAATTGTTATCGCTATTATTTGTTTGATTGTTTTTGGCAGTCAAAACTTTATGTTACCTTCATTGATTATTTCTTCAATGATTTTACTTGTTAAACAAGGAGGAACATTTTATGAATAGTTATGTACTTTCAGCAATTATTCTTTCTGCTTTAATTACTTTTTTATTAAGAGCTTTTCCTTTTCTTTTATTTAAAGAAAAAGAACTTCCTAAATGGTTAGAAAAACTAGAAAAGCATTTACCAATGACTATTATGGCAGTTCTTATTGTTTATTGTCTAAAAGATTTAAAAATGCAATTAACAACTCTTTTTATTCCTTATCTTTTAGCGTGTTTAACTGTCGTGTTTACTTATAAATGGAAGAATAATACTTTTTTAAGTATTATTTTATCAACTCTTGTTTACATGATTTTTATCCGTCTATAGTTTGTTAAAAATATCACAAGCTATAGATTTTTTATTTTGGTAGTGCTATAATTATATTAACACTTAAAAATTGTATTTAAGGAGGAAATATAAATGGGATTTTTAACAGGTAAAACAGCAATTATTACAGGAGCAGGACGTGCTGTCTTAGAAGATGGAAGCTGTGGTTCTATTGGTTATGGAATTGCGACAGCTTATGCTAAAGAAGGAGCTAATCTTGTCATTACAGGACGTAATGTTAAAAAATTAGAAGCTGCTAAAGAAGAATTAGAAAGATTATATGGTATCAAAGTTTTAACAGTTCAAGCAGATGTCAATGCTGGTGCTGATAATGAAGCCGTTGTTAACAATGTTGTTAAACAAGCAATGGATACTTATGGAAGAATCGATGTTTTGATCAATAATGCGCAAGCATCAGCATCAGGAGTAACATTAGCTGATCATACAACAGAACAATTTGATCTAGCAATGTATTCAGGACTCTATGCAGCCTTCTATTATATGAAAGCATGTTATCCATATTTAAAAGAAACAAAAGGATCAGTTGTCAACTTTGCTTCTGGAGCAGGATTATTTGGAAACTATGGACAATGTTCATATGCTGCTGCCAAAGAAGGAATCCGTGGATTAACACGTGTAGCTGCTAATGAATGGGCAAAAGATGGAATCAATGTCAATGTGGTATGTCCTTTAGCTTGGACGGCACAATTAGAACAATTTGAAAAAGCATATCCAGAAGCCTTCAAAGCAAATGTTAAAACACCACCAATGGGACATTTTGGAAATAATGAATTAGAAATTGGACGTGTCTGTGTACAACTTGCTAATCCTGATTTTAAATATATGACAGGAGAAACACTTACATTAGAAGGTGGACTTGGTTTAAGACCTTAATCATTAATCACTCTTAGGAGTGATTTTTTTTATGTATTCTTTTATAATGAATATATAGGAAAGAAGGAATGGTTATGAAGTATGCATTAATTAATGGAAAAATTTTAAATGGTCATCAGGATATGGAAGTAGAAACAGGGAAAGCAATTTTTATTGAAAATGAAAAAATTGTGGCTATTGAACCTTATCGTAATTTAGATAAATCTTATCAAATTATTGATTTACAAGGAAAATATATTTTGCCAGGACTGATCAATATGCATGTCCATCTTGCCGGAAATGGGAAACCACAAAAGAAACAAAAAGATAATGAAAAGACAGTTAAAATGTTGATGTCTACAGCTTTATCTAGAAAAATAACTTATAAGGTTGTTTCTAATTTTGCTAAAACAGAACTATTAAGTGGTGTTACAACGATTCGTACTGTAGGCGGTATTTCTCATTTTGATTCAAAATTAAGAGATGAAATTTTAAGTGGAAAAGTTGTAGGACCAAGAATTGTTGCTAGTAATGAAGGAATTTCTGTACCTCATGGCCATATGGCAGGTTCGGTCGCAATTGCAGCTTCTACGATTGATGAAGCACTTGCTTTAGTTGATAAGGCTAAAAATGAAAAAGTAGACTTAATTAAGTTAATGATTACAGGCGGTGTTTTAGATGCTAAAGAAAAAGGTGTTCCTGGGGAACTTAAGATGGCTCCAGAAATGGTTAAAGCAGTATGTGACAAAGCGCATTCTTTAGGTTATAAAGTGGCAGCTCATGTTGAATCACCTGAAGGAGTAAAAGTAGCTTTAGAAAATGGTGTTGATTCGATTGAACATGGAGCAAAATTAGATGATGAAATGATTGCTTTATTTAAAGAAAAGAAGGCTTTTTTATGTACGACGATTTCACCAGCACTTCCGTTTGCGTTGTTTGATCCAAGTATTTCCAATGTTTCAGAAATAGAAAAATACAATGGTGAACTCGTTTTCAATGGTATTATTGATTGTGCAAAGCAAGCATTAGAAAATGATATACCTGTTGTTTTAGGAAATGATGTAGGATGTCCATGGGTAAGTCAATATGACTTCTGGCGAGAACTTTACTACTTTCATAAATACATTGGAGTTTCTAATCAGTTTGCACTTTATAGCGCAACATCATTGGCTGCTAAATACGCAGGTTTAGAAGAAATAACAGGAAGTATTGATGTTGGTAAGGATGCAGATATGATCGTTGTAAGTGAAAATCCTTTAGATGATTTAAAAGCTTTAAGATATGTTGAAAAAGTATTTACACGTGGTAAATTAATTGATTATCCAAAGGTAAAAATCAATAAAACAGTAGAAACAGAATTAGATAAGTATTTATAAGGAGTTAGTTATGAACAGAAAATTTTTCTTTTTTGACATTGATGGAACATTAGCAGTAGGAACACCAGGAAGACAATACATTCCTGAATCAACAAAAAAAGCAATTCGCATGTTAAAAGAACAAGGACACTTTGTAGCTATTGCGACAGGAAGAAGCTATGCTATGGCTGTAGATCATATGAAAGAACTTGGCTTTGAAAATATGGTCAGTGATGGTGGCAATGGAATTACCATTAATAATGAATTAATTACGATTAAGCCCCTTGATTATCAAAAATGTTTAAATCTTATAAATGAATGTAAAGAAAAGAACTTTATTTGGGCTATATCACCTGATAATAAAACAAGAAGATTAGCACCTGATTCTCGCTTCTATGATTTTACTCATGATGTTTATATGGATACTGAAGTTGTAGAAGGACTTGATCCTAGAAATTATGAACAAATTTATAAAGTTTATGTGGCGTGTTTTGCTTCTGAAGAACAAAAGCTTGAAACTTTAAAAGAACTTCCTTGGTGTCGTTTTCATAAAGAATATTTATTTGTGGAACCAGGAGATAAATCAGTTGGTATTAAAATGATGGTTGACCATTTTAACGGTGACTATAAAGATGTGGTTGTTTTTGGTGATGAAAAAAATGATTTAAGCATGTTTAGAGATGAATGGACAAGTATTGCGATGGGAAATGCTATCGATGAATTAAAAGAAAAAGCGACTTATGTAACAACACCATGTGATCAAGATGGTATTTATAATGCGTGTGTTCATTTTGGTTGGATAAAAGAAAATGATTAAAAGTAATAAAATGACGGAGTGAACACCACTCCGTATTTTTTAATCATAGAAAATTGTTGACTCTCCCCTTAGGGGACAATTCATAATTTGAAAGAGAAAAGGAGAATCAAATCATGTTAAAAATCGGAGAATTTTCAAAGTTGTCTCATTTAACAATCAAAGCACTTCGTTTTTATGAAAAAAGAGGTCTTTTGATTCCGCGAAAAGTAGATGAACAAACAGGGTATCGTTTTTATGAAACAAGTCAACTAAAAGAGGCAGCACGAATTAAGTCGTATCGTCAATTAGGGCTAACAATTGAAGAAATACAAGCAATTAATCAAGGTACTAATCTAAAGGAAGTACTTATTTCTAAATCAAAAGTATTAGAAAGTCAAAAGGAAGAAATTGAAAGCCGTCTTTTGATGATTCATCATCTTTTGGATGATAATGAAATACAATATCAAGTAATAGAAAAAATGATATCTGAAACAATTGTCTATTATAGTGAAGTAAAAGTAAAAAGTTATTCGGATATGATGAAAATTATTCCAAGCTTAAAAAAAGAATGCAAGGAATTGAATCCACATGTAAAATGTACAAAGCCACCATATGAATTTTGTGAATATTTGGATAATGAACATAAAGAAAGTGATATTTGGATCCGACATAATGAAGCAGTGGAATGTATGGGCGAAGAAAGTACACGAATTATGTTTAAAAAGATACCAGAAACAAAGGTATTAAGTATCTTTTATAAAGGAGCTTATGATGAAATTGGTGTGGCGTATAGTTTTCTTATGAAATATGTAGAGGATAATGGTTATCAAGTATCGGGACGATCAAGAGAATGTTATATTGATGGTATTTGGAATAAAGAATCAGTTGATGAGTGGCTTACAGAAATTCAAATACCTATTGTTTAGGAGAAAAGAAAGATGATTTTTGATTTAAAAAAAGAATATAAAGAATATTATAGGCCTAAAAATAAACCGGAAATTATTAATATACCTTCATTCAATTATATCGCAGTAAGAGGAAAAGGCAATCCTAATGAAGAAGATGGAAGTTATCAACAAGCCATTCAGGTACTTTATGCAGTGGCGTATACTTTAAAAATGAGTTATAAAACAGATTATCAAATTAAAGGCTTTTACCAATATGTTGTACCGCCACTTGAAGGTTTTTGGTGGCAAGAAAATGTAGAAAATATTGATTATTTACATAAAGAAAATTTTAACTGGATTTCAGTCATAAGACTTCCTGACTTTATTACAAAAAAAGATTTTGATTGGGCAGTAAAAAGAGCATCTATTAAAAAGAAGATAGATTGTTCAAAAGCGGAATTTTTTACCTTTGAAGAAGGATTATGTGTGCAAATGATGCATCAAGGATCTTTTGATGATGAAATAAATACAGTGGAAATAATGAATCAATTTCTTCAAGAAAAGGGTTATCAAAATGATTTTAGTAAATCAAGATTGCATCATGAAATTTATTTATCAGATGCAAGAAAAATTGCTCCGGAAAAATGGAAAACAGTGATTCGTCATCCAATATGTAAAATTAATAAAAAATAATGAATTAATGAAGGAAAATAATGTTTGACATTGTTATAAATATATAGTATGATGACAAGGCAGTAAATGAATAGCAGCACATAGAGGATTAAAAAATGCGTTAATATCAAATGATTGCAAAGTACCTGGCTGCAATGGGAAATGCTTAATATTAACACTTATTAATTGATCTATGCAATGTTATTGCTTTATGCAAATAAAACAATATACGGAGGAAAATTTATGGCACGTTATACAGGACCACAATGGAAAATCTCTCGTCGTTTAGGATTCTCAATCTTAGAAAACGGGAAAGAATTAAACAGAAGAGCTTATGCTCCAGGTCAACATGGACAAAAAAGAAAAAAACAAACTGAATATGGATTACAATTAGCAGAAAAACAAAAAGTAAGACATATGTATGGAGTTAATGAAAAACAATTCCACAACACATTTAATCAAGCAGGTAAAATGGAAGGTATCCATGGTTACAACTTCTTATGCTTATTAGAAAGAAGATTAGACAATGTTGTTTATAGATTAGGTTTTGCTTCTACAAGAAGACAAGCTAGACAATTAGTAAACCATGGTCATTTCTTAGTAAATGGTGTTAAAACTGATATCCCATCATACAGAGTAAATGTTGGAGATGTTATCGAAGTAAGAGAAAGATCATTAAATTTAGCAGTTATTAAAGAAGCTTTAGAAAACAAAGTTGCAACTCCAGCTTTCGTTGAAGTTGATACTAATAAATTAACTGGTAAATTAACTCGTTTACCTGAAAGATCTGAATTAAACTCAGAAATCAATGAATCATTAATCGTTGAATACTACAACAGACTTGGTTAATAAGAAAAACAGCTTTTATAGCTGTTTTTTTGTATATAAAGGAGAATTTATGAACGCAAAGCTCATTATTTATCGTAAGGAAAAGATTCAAAATTATGAATCATTAAAACAATTATGTTTGTTGATGAACATTGAAATAATTTTATTGAATGAACAGATGACACAAAATAAAGTTAAAGATATTTTAAATAAAAAGATTAAAAAAACAAAAAAGAATAATTTAGAAGCAGCGGTTGTTGTTTTTTCAAACGTTGCATCTTTACAAATGGATCAAATATTATCAAAATTAAAAAATAATTCAACACTTTGTTTAAAAGCTGTTGTAACAGCAACAAATTATAATTGGACATTTGAAAAGTTAGTTTTACATTTACTAGAAGAATATCAAAAAAATAAATAAATCGTGTAGAATAGAGGTAGTAATTTTGGTATAATAGTAAAAGAATAATAAGGAGGTTTTTATGAACGAAAGTAGAATTTGTATTGCTCTTGATTTTAAGACAAAAAGTGATGTTGAAAACTTCTTAAAACAATTTGAGGGAGAAAGTCTTTATGTAAAAGTAGGGATGGAATTGTTTTATGGAGAAGGAATTGAAATCATTAAAATGATTAAAGAAATGGGACATAAAATCTTTTTAGATTTAAAATTACATGATATTCCAAATACTGTAAAAAGTGCCATGAGACAACTTGCTAAGTTAGATGTCGATATGGTCAATGTTCATGCTTCAGGTGGTATTGAAATGATGAAAGCTGCTATTGAAGGATTAGAAGAAGGCAAAACAAGTGGTAAAAGACCATTATGTATTGCTGTAACATGCTTAACATCTTTAGATCAAGATGTTTTAGATAATCAGTTACTTATTCATGAACCATTAGAAAATGTTGTATTAAAATGGGCTGAAAATGCAAAAGCTGCAGGATTAGATGGGGTTGTATGTTCACCATTAGAATCAAAAATCATTCATGATCATTTAGGAAAAGAATTTTTGACAGTTACACCAGGAATCCGTCTTGCAAGTGATAATGTCAATGATCAAAAACGTGTAACAACACCAGCTATGGCAAAAGAACTTACTTCAAGCTATATTGTTGTTGGTAGAACAATTACAGGAAGTCAAGATCCTTTGGCGACATATAAAAAAGTTTATCAAGATTTTCAAGGAGAATAGAAATGAAAAAAATTATTGCTAAAGATTTATTAGATATTAAAGCTGTCTTTTTAAGACCAAATGAACCATTTACTTGGGCAAGTGGTATTAAATCACCAATTTATTGTGATAATCGTTTAACTTTATCTTATCCAAAAGTAAGAAAAGATGTTGAACAAGGACTTGCTCAACTTGTAAAAGATAATTTCCCAGAAGCAGAATGTTTAATGGGAACAGCTACTGCTGGGATTGCACATGCTGCTTTAGCTGCTGATATTTTAGATTTACCAATGGGGTATGTTCGTGGAGGAGCTAAATCTCATGGACGTAATAACCGTATTGAAGGTGTTGTTAAAGAAGGAATGAAAGTTGTTGTTGTTGAAGATTTAATTTCAACTGGTGGTTCTTCTTTAGAATGTGTTGAAGCTTTAAGAGAGGCTGGATGTGAAGTTTTAGGATTAATTGCTATCTTTACTTATGGTTTAGATAAAGCAACAGTTAATTTTGAAAATGCACATTGTCCATTTGTGACTTTATCAAATTATGATACTTTAATTGAAGTAGCAAAAGAACATGACTATATTAAACATGAAGATATGGAAAAATTAAAAGCTTGGAAAGTTGATCCAAGTGATGAATCATGGATGAATAAATAAGTATTTTTAGGGAATGATGGTTATTTAAAGCCATTGTTCCTTTTTTTTGTTTTTATTTGCAAAAAATAGTGGTATGATGTAAAAGTAATAGTAGGTTTACTTTTTGGAGGTAAGTATGTTTAAAAGTATTCGATATGTATTAAAAGAAAACTTTACAAATTTGTATCGTATATATTGTATTTCAAAATATGAATTGCTTTCTGATATGCGAGATTCAAGATTAGGTGTTTTTTGGAATTTTGCTAATCCAGCAATTCAAATTATGACGTATTATTTTGTGTTTGGTTTAATTATGAATAGAAAGGCTGTAGGAAAGATTCCTTTTATTCAATGGATGTTATGTGGGATGGTGGTATGGTTTTTTATTAGTCCATGTATTACTAATGGTGCCAATGCCATTTATGCTAAACGTAATGTCATTACAAAAATGAAATTTCCGGTATCCGTTTTACCAGCTACAGTTGTTGGAAAAGAATTGTTTAATCATTTTTGTTTGATGGCTATCTTAGTTGTCTTTTTGCTTACACAAGGGATCATGCCTTCACTTTATTGGCTTGAACTTATTTATTATCTTTTTGCAGCAATTTGTTTAACAATTTCACTTGCGATGATTACATCTGTTTTAAATATGTTAGCTCGTGATACAAGAAAGCTTATTTTAGCGTGTATGCGTTTATTACTTTATTTAACACCAATTTTATGGCCAATTTCACGTTTACACAAATATGGGTGGCAAATGACAGTAAGATATATTATGAAAGCTAATCCAATTTATTATGTTGTATGTGGTTATAGAGATTGTTTCTTATATCATCATGGAATCTTATTTTATTGGAAACAAATGCTTTTCTTTTGGGTGTTTGTCATTGTGATTTTTACAATTGGTAGTATGATGATGTATAAATTTAAACATAAATTTATTGATATGATTTAGGTGGTAATAATGGAAGATTATGCAATTAAATTTGAACATGTTTCAAAAATATATAAATTAAAAAAGAAAAATGATGGTAAATCAAAAAGCTCAGTTACACAAAGATTCTATGCTTTAAATGATATTACTTTTACAATTCCTAAAGGAGAAGTTGTAGGAATTTTAGGAACAAATGGTTCGGGTAAATCAACATTATCATTGATTTTAGCAGGTATTTCACAAATTGATGAGGGTACAATGGATATCAATGGAGAACAAGCTTTAATTGCAATCAATACAGGATTGGATATGCAACTTACAGGGCTTGAAAATATTAATGTTAAAGGAGCATTGCTTGGACTTTCTAGAAAAAGAATTCAAGAAATTACGGAAGGTGTTATTGAATTTGCTGAAATTGGTGATTTCTTATATCAACCCGTTAAGAAATATTCAAGTGGGATGAAATCAAGATTAGGTTTTTCAATTTCACTTTATTTAAATCCTGATATCATCATTGTCGATGAAGCTTTATCGGTTGGGGATAAAGGATTTGCTCAAAAGTGCTTAGACAAAATGAATGAACTTAAAGATCAAGGAAAAACAATTATCTTTATTTCTCACTCTTTGCCACAAGTAAGAGGATTCTGTCAAAAGGCTATGTGGATTGAAGGTGGACGTTTAAAAGAATATGGTGACGTTGAAGAAGTATGCGATGAGTATGCCGAATATGTTGATTTTTATAATAGTTTAAAGAAAAAAGAAAAGAAAAAATTAAATGATGAAAAATTTGAAAGTCGAATTGTTCAAAATCCTAAAATTGGTTTTTGGGAAAAATTATTAGATAAAATGAAGAGATAGGAGAAATAGGATGAAGAAAGTTATCACATATGGAACTTTTGATTTGTTTCATGTTGGTCATTTAAATATTTTAAGACGTGCTAAAGAATTAGGAGATTATTTGATTGTAGCAGTCAGCAGTGATGCTTTTAATGCCCAAAAAGGTAAGAAAGCTTATCATAGTGATCAAGATCGTATGGCTATTTTAAAAGCTATTAAATATGTAGATGAAGTTATTTTAGAAGAATCATGGGATCAAAAAATAAAAGATGTTCAAGAACATGATGTTGATGTTTTTGTTATGGGTGATGATTGGAAAGGCCAATTTGATTTCTTAAAAGATTATTGTGAAGTAGTTTATTTACCTCGTACAGAAGGTATTTCTACAACTAAAATCAAAGATGATTTAAAAGATAAATTATAATAAAGGAGAGTTGTATGAAAATTAGTGTGATTGTCCCTTATGAAGGATATTATCAATATTTAAAAGATTGTTTAGAAAGTTTAAGTGAACAAGAAAATGTTGAAATTGAAACATTATTAGTGGGAAGTCAAGATGACCAAAAATTTCAACAATTAGTAGACACATATAAAGATAAAATATCTTTGAATGTTATTCCTTGTTCAATAGAAGAAGGTGTTGCTAAAAAAAGAAATCTTGGTTTAGAAAATGCAACAGGAGATTATATTTATTTCATTGATAGTGATGATTATATTATGCCTCAAACATTATCTTGTTTGCTTCAAGATGCTATGCAAAAAGATTTAGATTTAGTTGTTGGTAGAAGATGGATCACATGGTTTAAAAAACAAGTTTTTGAAACCATGGGTGATGAAAAAAATGAAGAATTAAATTTGAAGGATAAAGATGATGATCGTAATCATAAATTCTTAGAAAAAGATTATTCTGACATAGATGATAGTGATGAACAAAGAAGAATTGATTTATTAATTAGAGCGAAAAAAGGGATTCGAAATATTTCAGTTTTAAATATTTTAATTAAACGTAGTTTAATTGAAGAAAATCATTTACGTTTTAATGAAGATTTCATTTATTATAGTGATTTACCTTTTGTAGAAGGACTTGTTATGTATGGTCATAAGATAAATTTCAATGACAAAACACTCTATGCAAAAAGAAAACATAATGATCCAATCAATACACCTGCCTTGTCGCAAATTAAAGATGAAACTAAATTTGATGAATTTATTAATGTCTATAAGTATGCTATTTCTTTAGTAGATAAAGAAAGTAGAATTCGTTATTATTTAGATTCTAAAATGATTAAATATTATAGTAATTTCTTTGCTAAGAAAATTAGACGATCTAAAGATGATTTTTGGAGAGATGAAAGATTTGATCAAATGTCTATTTTAATGCAGGATGTAAGAGATGATTTATTGAAAAATATGTCTCATTATCAAAGAAAAATGGTGAAACTTGCTAGAAATCATGATCTACAACAAACACAAAAAGTAATTGCTAAACATCTTGCTAAAAATAAGATGAAAAAGATATTAAAAAATAAAAATGAAATTAATAAGTATTTATATCGTCATAAATATATCAATGAACCAATTGAAGAAAATTGGATCATGTTTGAAACTTTTATGGGTAAAAGTTATGCGGATTCACCAAAGTATATTTATGAATATTTAGCTAAAAATTATCCAGGAAAATATAAATTTATTTGGGTTTTAAATGATCCTAAAGAAAAACTGCCTTATGAAGGAATCATTGTTAAAAGATTTACGAAGAAATATGCTTATTATTTAGCTAAATCTAAATATTTTGTTTTTAATATCAGACAACCTTTATGGTTTAGAAAAAGAGAAGGTCAAGTTTTCTTAGAAACATGGCATGGAACACCACTTAAACGTCTCGCTTTTGATCAAGAAGAGGTGACTGCAGCTTCTCCAACTTATAAATCTCAATTTTATCGTCAAAAACAAGAATGGGATTATTTAATTGCAGCTAATAAATTTTCAAGTGATATTTTCAAAAGTTGTTTTATGTATACCAATGGAACAATGTTAGAAATTGGATATCCTCGTAATGATTTATTGTATGCACCAAATAAAGATCAAATTGCATTAGATTTGAAAAAGAAGCTTCATATTCCATTAGATAAGAAAACAATTTTATATGCACCAACATGGAGAGATGATGAATACTATGGAAAAGGGCAATATAAATTTAAGTTAAAATTAGATTTAGAAATGATGAAAGAAGAGTTAGGAGATGAATATGTCATTCTACTTAGAACACATCATTATATTGCGGATGCGTTAGATGTTACAGGAGTTGAAGATTTTGCCTATAATCTATCTAAATATGATGATATTACTGAAATTTACTTAATTTCTGATATTTGTATTACAGATTATTCAAGTGTTTTCTTTGATTATGCTAATTTAAAAAGACCAATGTTATTCTATACTTATGATATAGATAAATATCGTGATGTTTTAAGAGGTTTTTATATTGATATGGAAAAAGAACTTCCTGGTCCACTAGTTTATTCGACTAAAGAAGTGATTGATCAAATTAAACATCTTGATGAAATGAATCAAAAATATGCTCAACGTTATGAAGTATTCTATGATAAATTCTGTTCTATTGATGATGGAAATGCCTCACAAAGAGCAGTTGAAGCAGTTTTTAAATAAGGGGGGGTTACCCCTTATTTTTATAAGGAGGTTTAAAATGCTTAGATTAATAAAAAATATCTTAGGTAAAACAATTAAGTTTATCTATCGAATGACTTATAAGTTAATACCAACTCATAAAAAAACAGTCTTGTTTATTGCCTTCCATGGTAGGGGGTATAGCGATAATCCTAGAGCTATTTATGAATATATGAGACAACAAGATCAATTTAAAGATTATCGTTTTATATGGGCTATTAAGCACCATAAAAAGAAAAACATTTCTATTGAAAATGCTAAAGTGATTGAATATTTTTCAATTCCTTATTTCTTTTATCTTGCAAGAAGTCAATATTGGATTGCAAATTGTAAATTACCAATGTATGTTTTAAAAAAGAAAAATCAAATATATTTACAAACATGGCATGGAACACCGCTTAAAAAATTGGCTTTTGATATAGAAGTTCCTGAAGGAACTACTTTTTATCGAAGTGGCATGAATGAAGAAATGATGCATGAAACATACGCACAAGATGTTAAAAAGTATAACTATATGATTTCTCCAAGTGCTTTTACAACTGAGGTTTTCCAAAGTGCTTTTAGAATTAATAGAGAAAGATTGATTGAAACTGGCTATCCGCGAAATGATTTTTTAACAAATTATACAGAAGAAGATGTTTTAAATATTAAGAAAAAATTAGGAATTCCTCTTGATAAAAAGGTACTTCTTTATGCACCAACGTGGAGAGATAATTCTTATATAACCAAAGGGTATACTTTTAAATTAGAAGTTCACTTTGATAAATGGCAAAAAATATTAGGGGATAAATATGTTATTGTATTTAAACCTCATTATTTAATTGTTAATGATTTTGATATTGATCAATATCAAGGATTTGTTTATTTTGTAGAAGCTAATGAAGATATTTCTAATTTATATATTATTGCAGATGCTTTAGTTACTGATTATTCAAGTGTTTTCTTTGATTATGCTATTTTAAAAAGACCTATTTATTTTTATATGTATGATTTGATTCATTATCGAGACGAATTAAGAGGTTTTTATTTAGATATTTATCATGATTTACCTGGAGATATTATTGAAGATGAAAATCAACTATTAGAAGAAATTAAAAAAGGTTACGATTATCAACGTTTAGATAAGTTTAATCAACGTTTTAATAATCATGAAGATGGTAAAGCTTCTAAACGAGTAGTTGATATTGTTTTTAAGTAGGTGCTAAGATGGGATTACAAAAATTAATATTAAATATTATTTTGGGATTTTTAAATATTTTTGTTAAGAGATTTAAAATAAAAGAAAATCAAGTTGCCTTTGTTTCTTTGGAATCTAAATATTTAGATTCTGATATGAAATTGATTTATGATGTTTTAAAACAAGATAAACAATTAAATCTCAAAAAAGTTGTTATTGAGTATGATCAACAAGGAATAAAACAAAACTTTTTATATATGCTTAATTGTATTCAACAGCTTTTTATAATTAATACATCAAAAGTGGTTATTATAAGAGATAATAATTATGTTGTTTCTACGTTTAAAAGAGAAGGAGTCAATGTGATACAAGTATGGCATGCTTGTGGTGCGATAAAAAAATTTGGGAATGCACTTGCTAGAAAATATCCAATTAAAAATTATGATTATGTGATAGCAAATAGCTCTTATTGGAAAAAACCGTATAGTGAAGCTTTTTCTGTTAAAGAAGAAAATGTGGTTGTTACTGGTATGCCAAGGGTAGATTGTTTATTTGATGATAATTATTTAAAAGTATCTAAAAATAAATTGTTAGCTAAGTATCCAATGCTGAAGGATAAAAAAATTATTTTATATGCTCCTACTTTTAGGGGAAATATTTACCAAGGTTTTTCAATGCTTCCATTTGATGGTGAAAAGTTAATAAATTCTTTTGATGAAAATACGTATCTCATTTATAAATTACATCCATTGTTAAAAAATATTTGTCTTCCGCAACACCCTCGTATTATTGATATGTTTAATGAAGATACACATGAATTGTTTGCTTTAAGTGATCTCTTGATTTCAGATTTTTCATCGATTGTTTTTGATTATTCTATTTTAAATAAAACAATGTATTTTTATGTTCCAGATTTAAATGATTATTTAAAAGATGTTGGATGTTATGTAAATATAGATTTATTTCCAGGAAAGATTTGTAAAAATATTGATGAGTTGATTCAAGGAATACAAAAGAATGAAGTGGGAAATTTAGAAGCTTTTAAAAATATATTTTTTGAATATCAAGATGGTAAAAATACAAAACGTGTTGTTGAATTGATTTATGATATATTAAAAAAGTCTCTTTAATTAGAGACTTTTTAAATACGCTGTAACTTCAGTTAAATCTTTTAAAATTTTAAATGTTTTTTCTTCATATTGTTTTTCTGGATATTTCATATCAGGAATGCAAATTACTTTGATGTTTGCATCATAGCTTGCTTGAATTCCTGCTTCACTATCTTCTAAAACAATAGCTTCATCAACATTAACGCCAAGTTTTTGACAAGATTTTAAGAAAACTTCAGGATTTGGTTTTCCTTTAGTAACTTCGTCACCACAAATAGAATCATCGAAGAATTCTGTAATTTTAGCTTGTGCTAAAATTTTATCTACACGATCACGATTACTTGAAGTAGCAACAATTGTTTTATAATTATTATCTTTTAAATAATGTAATAATTCAACAAGTCCTTTTTTTACAGGAACTCCTTCTGTTTCAAAACGTTCAGCCATTAATTGATGTACATCTTGAATCACGTTTTGAATAGGAAAATCATTTCCATAAACATCATAAAATCTTTGATAGATTCCTTTAATAGGTTTCCCTAATAATGTTTTATAAAATTCTTCATCCATTGTTAAATTCATATCTTTTAATCTTTCTTGATAACATTCAAAAGTAACACGTTCGCTATCAATCATTAAACCATCCATATCAAATATTATTGCTTTAATCATTTTAGTATCTCCTCTTTTTATTATTCGTGATATATCATAGCATAAATCAAGGTGTTAAAGAAGCGATTATCATAATTTGAAAAACGACTCATAAAATTCAATAGGAGGTTATTTTATGATTAGTAGGGGAGATATTTATTATGCTGATCTTTCACCGGTTATAGGAAGTGAACAGGGTGGAATAAGACCTGTTTTAGTATTACAAAATAATAAAGGAAATAAATTTTCAACAACTGTTATTGTTGCTCCGATTTCGTCAAAACTCACCAAAAATCCTATTCCCACGCATGTCATTATTCGTTGTGATTCTTTAGAAAAGAAATCTGTTATTTTACTTGAACAAATAAGGACGATTGACAAAGTTCGATTTCAAGAAAAATTAGGTACTTTAGATGATTATTTTATGAAGAAAGTCAATGAGGCTATTAAAACAAGTTTAGATTTAAAATAGTTTTCATCAAATATAATATTTGTTATAATGCCTTTATAGGATGGTGAAAGAAATGAATATATATGATATCAAAAATAAAGCAAATGAAGTATTAAGACAACCTAATCAGTTATTTAAGGTTATTTTATATGTTGGTATTATTCAAGCTTTGTTTTCGGCTTTATCAGGATTATTTGATGGCATTTTAGGAAGTATTATAAGTTTAATTTTAAGTATTTTAACAGTTACTTTGGGACATGGAATTATTGTAGCGTCTTTAAAGGTTGTTAATAATAATGGAAATTTAGTTGATGAAAAAGAAGATTCACTTGTAGGAATTAAACGATTTGGTCAACTTTTTCCAACATATTTTTTGTATAGAGTTGTTGTTGCCTTAGCGGGTATTGTTGTAGGGGTTATTGGAATGCTTTTGATGTATACAATGATTACAGATGCACAATTTTCAAATTTATCTCAACTTGTTTTAATGTATGTTAATAAATCAACGATTTCTCAAGATGAAATTGTTAATATTGTTGCTTCATTATCAAATGTGTTTTCATTTGTTTTTATACTCGTAATTATTATTTCGATTTTATCTGTTTATTTATCATTAACATTTGGATTATTTAACTACATTTTACAAAAATATAATTATACTGGATTAACAGCCTTAAAAGAATCCAGTCGCTTAATGAAAGGAAATAAATGGACTTTGTTTAAATTAGAATTTTCTTTCTTTGGATGGATGATTTTAGCTGGTTTGGTTTCAGGCGTTGTGGCAATGTTTGTAGAAACGATTATGCCTATTCCTTTTTTAGTAACATTTATAACAGGGGTTGTTTCTACTTTCTTTAGTGCTTATTTTTATGATGTAAAGCTTAATACATGTTTGGCTGTTTTCTATGAAGAATTAGATTATGCAGATAAAAATAGTGTTGAGCTATAGTTGAAGGGATGTTTATGATGACTGAAAGCTTTGCAGGAAAGATTAATGGAAAACAAAAAGCAATTGGATTTATTCTTTTGTTTCCGTTATATTTATATGTCATACCAAGGTTTGCTAATTTTGGTATTTATCTTTTATTAAAGTATACAAATATTACAAGAGATACGACAGTTTTAGGAATCTACTTAAATTTGATTTGTTCATTATTGAGTTTTGTTTTGGTTGTATGGCTTTTAAGAGATTTTTTGATAGATAATATAAAAAGATTTAAAGAACATTTTACAGATAATTTTGTTTATTCTATTACAATTGGTATTGTAATGATTTATGGAATTTCAATTGTTGCTAATATGATTATTAATTTTGTATTGGGTGGAGGGTCAAATGATTCTGCCAATCAATTATTATTTGAAGATTATCTAAATAATGGTGCCTTATTGATGGCTTTTCAATCGGTTATTTTAGCACCTATATTAGAAGAACTTTTATTTAGAGGACTTGTTTTTAGAAGCCTTAGAGATAAAAGTAAATGGTTAGCTATTTTTGCAAGTTCATTCTTATTTGGTTTTTTACACATTTATTCTGCTTTATTTTCTGGTGATCTATCGCAACTAATTTATTTGTTTTCCTATGGTGGAATGGGGTTTGCTTTTTCCTATGCTTATGAAAAAAGAAAAACAATTTGTGTACCTATTTTAATGCATATGATCAATAATTTGGTTGCTATTATATTATTAGTTTTTATGTAAAACTCCGTATAGGAGTTTTTTTATACTTTTATACCTTTTATTAGATAAGGCCATGTTTTTTTACCAACGATGCCATCTACTTTTAAATTTCTATTATTTTGAAATTTCTTAACAGCTTTTTCGGTATTGACACCAAAGATACCATCAATTTTTAAGTTGAATCCTACAAAGTTAAGGCGTTCTTGAATGAGTCTTGTAATTTTTCCTTGGGCATCTCTTTTAACAGTAGGATACGTGCGAAAACCTTGTTTTTTAATTTCTTGATTTAAACGTTGCAACCAAGTATCTTCTAAAACAATATGATTTGAAGAAATAATTGTAGAAAATGGAAAATGGGTTCCTGGGCAATCTGTAGAAGCAACATCTTTATGTCTTTTAATGCTAGAAAGGTGATATTTATTTTTTATATAAGAAACTAAATCAATTAAGGCATTGAGTTGTAAAGGATTCATTTCTTCTTTCATGAAATCTCCTTCAGCACAAATACCGATTGAATCATGATTTGCACCTTTAGCATGCGCCCCAATTGTATCTTCAGGTCTACCTTGATAAATCGTACCATCTTTTCTTACTAAGAAATGATATCCAATTCCACTCCAATCTTTTTTTAAATGCCACTGATGGATATCTTCTACACTACATGTTTTTGCTTGTGCATGATGCAAAATAATTCTATTTGTTTTATTTCTTTTGAACAATGGAGAAGCCCAGTTGTATTTTTTACGAATGATTTGCATAGTTCACCTCCCTATAGTACTTATATGCTTAAGATATAAGATGATATAGGTAAAATAAAAAATAGTTTATTAAAACTATTTTTGTACAAAGGTAATTACATCATTAGGTTGACAATCAAGAATCAAACATAATTTCTCAAGAGTGAGAGCTGTAATATTACTATTCTTTTTTAATCTGTCTAAAGTTTTATGATCAATACCACTTTTTAGAAGAACATATTGAGAAATCTGCTTTTCTTCCATTGTATGCCATAACGGTGAATAATCAATCATTGTTATGTCCTCCTTATATGTATAATTATATAGAATTATTCTTGCAAAAATATTGTGAATATATACACAATAACGTATAATATGATTTAGGTGATCAAAAATGGCAATGTATACTTTAAAAGGGATTGGTGAAATATCAACAGATGCTTTTGATGAAAAAATTACTTTAAGAAATCTATTACAACATTTTAGTTTTTATGATTTTATTATTGTAGATACAAAACAAAATATTCTTTTTCAATATAATTCAAATGATGATTGGTTTCATAATCTAATTAGTTTAAAGAAGTTTTATAATCAAGAAGTTATTACAATATATAAAAAAGAAAATCATTTTTATATTTCAATAGATTTTTAAGAAATTTAATGATTTTCCTTGATTTTAAAAATAGATTGTATTAGAATATCATTGTTATCTCTCCGTAGCTCAGTTGGTAGAGCATCTGACTCTTAATCAGAGGGTCCACGGTTCGAGACCGTGCGGGGAGACCAATTGATAAAATGGCTTAAACACTAGGTTTTACTAGAGGTTTGAGCTTTTTTTATATCTTGTTTTAGATACTTTATTTAAATGAATTAGAATGAGTTTAGATGGATTTGGTTGGTTTTTGCGTTGTCAAAAAGTTGTCAAAAAAACTACTCATTTGAGAGTAGTTTTTCATAAATGTTTTTTTTATTTAATTCTAATTTATTTTTTATAAAATCCTCTAATGGATTATTCTCTCTTAATGAAGTTTTATCTAAATGAATATATACTTGAGTGAGCATTTTACTATCAGCATGCCCCATATAATATTCAGCTTCTTTTAATCTTACACCAGAATAATAAAGTAGGGTGGCAAAGGTGTGTCTAAATGTGTAAGGGGTAAATCCATCTTCTTTAAATTCAATGTTTAGTTCCAATGCCTTCATTCTAATTTTATCTTTGATTTTCTTTATCAACCATTTGTAAGATTGACAAGAGAGGTATTCATCTTTCTTACTTGAAAGATTTGTAAATAGCTTATTAGTTTGTATACTTGATAAATAATATCTTACAAAAGGCAAAATATTAGCAAATAGAGGTATGTCTCTAACACTAGTATTGTTTTTAGTGAATTTTTGAAAAATTGCTTGATTTGAAACGTAGACAACAGTTTTATTGATTCTTACATATCCACTTGTTTGAGTAAGAAAAAAATCATCCTTAGTAAGTGCTCTTGTTTCTTCTGGACGAAGTCCGCAATACTTGCTCATGATTACAAACATTTTTTCACGATCATTAAATTCAGCAACTTCTGTTAAATAAAATTCTTCATCACTTAGAATTCTTTTTTCTTTTTTTTCAACTTTAGGTAATACAATTCTTCTACATGGATTTCTATTTATAATTTCATCATCAACAGCATTCTCCATTATTTGATTTAAAGTCATATAAGTTTTATTAGCAGTATTTGGTTTATCAATTAATTCGTTAATTACTTTTTGAATATGTGATTTTTTTATATCGGTCACTTTCATATAATCGATTAAAGTAAAATGATTTTTTAATATTGAATCGTAACTAGCAATACTTTTAGCGCTTATAGATGGCTTTTTATTATCAAACCAAACATATTTATAATCTTTAAAAAGGACGTCCTTTGAATGTAATGAAAGTCCTAATTCGTAATCTATTAATAATTGACGTTTATTTTTTTCTAATTCTGAGATTGTTTTTCCATAGACATAAAATCTTTTCTTATTCAAATAGATAGAAGTAGCATATCTGCCATCTTTTCTTTTTTTATATTTAGCCATAATTTATCATCCTTGTTCATTTATTTGTTGCTTTAAATCTATGAGCAAATATGATAGAATAAATTTGCTCATGAAGAAAAAGCATAATAGATCCTTTCTTTATGTTTTGAAAATATGTGGTAGTATTTTCCATTTTCATGTGTAGATCAGTGGTGCCAGCCACTGACTTTTTTAATTTAAATTAAATAAATTATAGAAAGTGTCTTCATCTATGATTTCAATATCTTGACCCTCTAATTTATATTTTTCAGCTTTTTTGTGTTTACTTGATTTTCCATCTTTGATGGATGAACAATAATCATTATTTCCTAATATTAAATAATTAGTTTTTTTAGTAACTGAATTATCAAGTATTCCTCCAACATTAACAACAAGTTGCATTGCATCTTTTCTAATCATTTTTTCAAGTTTGCCAGTAAAGACACAATGTTTATTGTAAAAGAAATTGTCTTCATCAATTTCAATATTATCTGGTTTAATGGCATGTATATCTATATTTTTGCTAGAATAATTTTTTTTAGCAAATATATCATTGATTTCTAAACCATTATTTTTCATTTTTTCTTTAATACAGTCATAAAGTTCTTTAGTACATAAGCAATCACTCATAGAGCGATGTTCATTTCTAGAAATTTCTAAATAATTAGACATATCAGTTAATCTATGATGACTTAATTCTTTAAATAGCTTTCTACAAAATTGTAATGTATCAATATATTCATTTTTTAACTCTTCGTTAAATCCCTTTTGTAAGAAAGAAACATCAAAAGAGATATTATGACCTACTAGTACATCGTTACCTATGAAATTAAGTACTTCTTTCTTTAAATCTATAATTTTTGGTTTACCTTTTAACATTTCGTTTGTAATTCCAGTAATAGAAGTAATGTATTCATTAATAAGAAATCCTGGATTGATTAAACTATTATACTTGTCAACGATTTTGTTTTCTTTTACTTTAATAATTCCTATTTCGATAATACTATCATAATTTGGTGAAAGCCCAGTAGTTTCTAAATCTAATACACAGTAATTGTCTATTATTTTTCTAACATATTTCATATTTTTCTCCATTCATAATCATCTAAATAATTTTAACTATTTTAAATTTTTCTTGTCTTGTGATAAAAATCTAGCAAATTCTATTAGTTTGATTGTAGCTTCTGTATTTAAAGTGTTCTTAATCATATATGATAATTCTTCATTTATAGGATATGATGTTGTTTTTACGTTTCCGTTATAATTTAAACCAGTTACTAAATAATCAATAGAAACTGAAAAGATAATTGAAAGCTCTTTTAATACAGTGATAGGGATAGCTCTTTTTCCTGCTTCATATTTTTGTAATGTTGATCGTTCAATTCCTAATGAGGAAGCTAAGTCTAATTGGGATTTATTTAAATTTAAACGACATTTTTTGATTCTTTGACCTATTTCAATATATTCATTATTTTCTTTAGAATAATCTGGAACATCATTATTTTCATCATCTAAATCCCAGTCCATTAAATATGATGGAGTTGTATTTAAAACTTTTGAAAATTTGACTACTTTAGATTGTGATACATCATTTTTTCCAAGTTCTATCTTATTTATTGTTGATTTGGAAGTATATCCCATTGCAGTTGCAAGTTCTTGTTGTGACATTCCCAATTCAATTCTTCGTTGCTTTATTCTATCTCCTATGCCCATTTCAAACACCTCCTTTATAAGATTATACTAACATGTGGTGGCTAAATATTCAACTTTAATTGAAAAGTGTTTCAAATATAGTTGACATATAGTCTACTTAGATGTACTATGTTTGTGAGGTAGATAAATTAGCTACTAAAATGGAGGTGATAAAATGACAGATACATTAGAAATTAAAAAGATTATTAGAATGAAAGGTTTTACTTTAGACACACTCTCGAAAAAAATAGGGATTTCGCGCACTTCATTAAGTTATAAAATCAATAATATAGTTGAATTCAATGCACAAGAAATAAAACATATTCAAAAGATTTTAGAACTTTCCAATGAGCAAAGGGATCATATTTTTTTTGCGGAAGCGGTAGATAAATAATCTACTCAAAAAATACTACCACTAAAAATAAAAAAGGAGACACGTGAAAATGGAAAATACTACCACAAATAATTTATATCCAAAAAGATACATGTCAATTAAGGAACTTGTTCCATATGGTTTTACTGAACATCAATTGAAACAGTTTTTAAAAATAAAAGGGTTTCCTGCATATAAAGCGCCGGGAAAGACTTCTAAATGGCATATAGATACAACTAAGCTAGACAGTTGGTTAATGAGAAGATTTGGAACAAAGGGGGATTCATAAAATGAAAGTTATAAAAAATAGACGAACTATTTGGATTATTAGGTTTGACAGATGCTTTTTAGATCTTCTAAGAACTGAAAATTTGAAAGATTATTTTAGCGGAAAGTTAGATGCATACGTTGAAATCATGTACCTTCAAAACATTATCAGCAAAGAAGAATATCAATATTTATTTAACGCTATTCAGGAAGCAAGAACATTAGATTTGTCACTAAAAATGGAAGAAATCTTAAATAAAGTTTAATAAAAATATTTTCTCAGCTGAAAGGAACTTGTCATTAAATGCCATTTACTAGTATTTGTTTGTACGTATGTGTTTCATTTGTTGAACTTCCCTCAGATGGCAGGTTCCTCTCAGTTGAGAAACTTCAATATTAACATTGAAAGGAGAATACATATGGTTCTGTTGGTTTCGTTTATAGCTAATATAGTTCAGTTTATAGCTAATATAGTTCAAGTAATTATAATCATGTTTTTAATAAAAAATTACAAAAAATTAGAAGAAATGTGGTTTCAATTAACGAATAAAGTAATTGCTTTAAAGTATCAAGTTAGAGAAATGCATATTGAAAAGAAACGCATTTTAAAAGAAATGGATGAACTAAAAAATGAAAATAGTAATTTCATGGTTGAAAAATAGAAGAATTAAAGAAATGAAAATTGAAACACTTTCTTCTAGAGGATTGATCACAATCATAGTTGTTCTTTTGATTTTTGCAAAATTGCTAACAATGATAGCTGATGCGCTATTGTCAATCATTTTCTAAATATAACAGATAGTTCTTATCTGTTAGCAATCATAGAGACTCTTACTACAATCGATACACAAGTCCCTTTACAAAAATTCTATGATTGCTAAGAGGTAATAACCTCTGAAAAGCTATTATCAATCATTCTCATACCTCCAAATTTGCAAAATGATTTTGATTACAAACATAAAAAGAGAAAAATACGATGTTTTTAAGTGATAAATACGTTTTGATAATAGCTTTTTATTTTTTTGAAAGGAGAGAAAATATATGGATACTGAAAAATACTGCAGTCCAGTAGCAACTCAATTGTTTCTTGATTTGTCATCAATCGAATCAAAAGATGGGCAAAGAGATACATACAATGATTTTCTAAATATTTATGTATTGAAAAACATTAAAAATTTTGAAAATGCGGGTGTATGTGATGATTTTGATACATTGGCTGCGCATTATTATTTGAGTGATGTAATGATTTTTGGAAAGCTATGTGCGATTTTGAATAAGCAAGAAAATAAAAGAAAAGTGCTTTTGGAAGCGAATGAACTCATAAAAGGTGAGATGTATCAAGAAAGCAAGGATTTCATAGATAAATATTTTCAATAAAAAAAGAAACCATCAACCAATGGTCAATGGCATCTAGAAATTATATTAACCTAACACAATTATTATAGCATATTTCTATAAAAAAAGTAGATATATTCTATTAAAAATATAGTTTCTATGATGCCTTGTATCTCTTGTAATGCGTCCTAACAAGTCGACGAAAAAGAAATACACAGATAAAGAATATGACTATGAATCCTTGTATGATACACCTATCAATCAGCTAGAAGAAAAGGAAATAGAAAATCTTCTAAGGACAAACAGCATTGATCATCATTATGTTGCTAAAACAATAAGTGCTGGAAATATGTTTGAGGTTGAACTTTATCCAATTTTCAATAAAAAGGATTTTCAAGAATTCAAGGTAAAAAGAAAATCAAGGAAAGCGCAGAAAAATCTAAATGATAGAAATTCAAGAAAGCAATTCATTAGATTGATTAATTCCAACTTCACTAAAGATGATTACATTATGCATTTGACTTATTCAAATGAAAATCTTCCACCAAGCATTGAAGATGCTGAAAAGGAAGTTTACAAGTTGATTAGAAAAATCAACTATAGAAGAAAGAAAAAGAAGCTTCAAAATGCCAAATATATCTATGTGACGGAGTATGATCTTCAAAAGAAAATTAGGGTTCATCATCATTTGATTATTGATGGAGGTATCGATAGAAAAGTGATGAAGGACTTATGGACAAATGGAATAAGAACAAAAGTCGAAGAACTTGAACCAGATGAATATGAACTGTCTGGTCTTGCTAATTATTTGTCAAAAGATCCAAAAGGAAAAAAGAGGTGGAAATCCTCGAAAGGTCTTAAAAAGCCAAAAGAAAGAAAAAGCTATACTTCTTTTTCTAAGAAGAAGATTAGAAATATGATTGCTGATGATACAAATGTATCAGTTTATATGAATAGCAATTATAAATCTAAAACCTATCTTGATCATGAAATCCGCTATAACAAAGTCAATCATATGTACTACATCTATGTACGTATGAGAAAGAAAGACTTTACTGAAAAAAAGAACGTAAGGAGAAACATCTGAGATGAAAATAAAATTGACAAAATCGATGCTTAAATCATACATAGATGAATTTATTGAAGATGAAGTTATGGATGAAAAAGCATCATCTACTTATAACAAGTATAGAAAAGTCGTAAGTGATTTTGTTGATTTTTTCGATAAGGAAGATGTAGCAAAAAGTGATTTGATTTCTTACAAGAAAAAAATAGTAGAAAACTTTTCTACTAAAACAGTCAATAACTACATCATCATTATCAATAAGTTTGTTAAATATGTAGAACTCAATAAAAAAGGAGAATACAACTCTACAAAAGCAAAAACATATGTAAGTGACTATCGTTTGAAAGTTATCAAAGAGCAGGAAAAGACATCGATTGAAAATGTCATCAAACCAGAAGAATTTAAACGTATGCTATCAAAGGCTAAAAAGACTGGAAATATGGAAACTTACATGATCATGAAGATATTTGGATACACCGGTATTCGTGTATCAGAACTTAAATATTACACAGTTGAAAATATCAAAGAGAGCAAATCAAAAAAATATGTAACTGTATTCAACAAAGGAAAGGAACGTAGTGTTCCTATGCGAGGAGATTTGAGAAGAGAGCTACTTGCATATGCCAAAGATAAAAAGATTGAATCTGGTACGTTATTTCCATCAGAAAAAAAGAATGATGGTTCAATGATAACAGAAAGAACAGTCGAAAGAAGAATTTTAAAGATATGTGGAATGTGCCGAGGTATTGATTTAGCAAAGGCACATCCGCATTCATTCAGACATATGTTTTCTATACAATTTTTAAAAGCCGGTGGCAACTCAACAGAGCTTGCTAGGATTTTAGGACATTCAGATATTAAAACGACTGAAATATATGCGAATACTTCTGTAGAGGAAAAGAAAAAGAATGTTGAAAGAATCAAATATTAAAGAGGTGATGGAAATGAAAACATTAAAAGAATTTTTGGAAGCTTTTCAAAATGAAAATTACAAAATCAGTATTGTTAACAGTAATAGAGTTTCTAGTGATGAAGATTATGTATTAATCACTACGGATAAGAAATATAAGGACTGTATAAAAGACAAAATCTTAAATTCAACTGTAAGTGGCTTTGCTATCAATGATTATGATGAAAGATTAGTTATAGAAGTCAAAATATAGAAATGAGGTAAAAAAATGATTATTGAAGTAAAAACAGTAGAGATACTTGCTAAACAAAAGATGCAGTTTGAAGCAACAACTGTAGTAAAAGAAGAAAAACTAATTAAGTTTATGACTGGTTTTAAAAATAGTTTAAAAGAGACCAGAAATGATGGCTATATCAAAGAAGTAGCTTTGCATTTAGGAGTGGATGAAAACAGTAATCTTATCCTACGTGAGTATGCAAAAGTAATACTCAATCCATTGTTTATGCATTCTAATGAAAAAATAGAAGAAATCATACAGGAAATGAAAAAAGTAGAAGAAAAAATAGAAAAAGTTTTTTGATAGCAAAATCTCTTGAAACCCTTGCTACATAAGGGTTTAGAGAGGTTTAAGTGATGTCGTATAATTATAGGTTATACGTCATGGCTATATAGGTGTTTGAGGAGGTCAAATATGCAAAAAACATACAAAAGAGCCATCTTTGAATGCATCGATTATGAGGACATGAAAGAAATATTTAGAAAGAATTATGCTGATAAATATAGATTGATAAGCTATAGACTTACAAGAATAAACGAAGTATCACATAGGGCAATCTTAATAATGCATCAAAAGAAGGTGAAATAATGGGAGTATATGGATATAAAGGATTTGATACAAATCTTAGATGTAGAAATATGCAGTTTGAGGTTGGTAAGACCTACGAAACCGAAGGGGATCCTAAAACTGCTAAAAACGGTATGCATTTTTGCATGGAGCCATTTGGAGTCTTACAATATTATCCTAAAAATCAAGGAAACCGCTATTGCATTGTAGAAGCACTTGGATTGCTTTCTACTGATGATCGATTAGATACAAGAGCTTCAACAAATAGATTAAGAATAGTCAAGGAGATAACTGAAGATGAATTGTTCGTCATTCAAAAAAAATATAGAGATGAATTGGACAAAAAAATAAGGAGGGGCATAGATGAGTTTCAAACAACAACTAGAAAATAGCAATGATTCAATGATTGTAATGATTAAAGACTATCTTTTATCGAGAAATGATATAAGTAGCTTGCTAGAAAAAGAAAATAAGAACATTGATGACATGATGCTTTTTATCAGTCATGAGCTCTATGTGAAGTATTTGGAAGGAAAAAGCAATCAACGTATGACATGTGTTGGTGGTCCAGATGAAGAATTATATGGAATAGTAATTCATTATCTTGATGAAGATAACATTGATATGGATGCAATTAAAAAGAAAATGGAAAACATCATGCTAATGCATCCTAGTAATGCAAATGATGATGAAAAAGAAAACAGTAAAATGCAGCTTTTACAAATGCAATGTGATGAGTATAAACAAGAAATTGAAAAGATGAAACAGGAAACAAAGCCAAAGAGAACAGCTAAAAAGAAAAAATCAAAGGTAAATGACATGCAACTAGGTTTTGATCTATGAAAGTAACAAAAAAAGAAGTCGTTGATGAACTGATTAAGATACCTGAGTATAGAAATATTGATTATCTGATCAAAGAAGGAAATAAACAGGCAAAAAGAGATAAATGGAATAAGCTGATTAGATTAGATGATCATACATATTTCTGTACGAACTGTAATTCAACGCACCAGGATAAAAAAATCAAAATAAATGAGTATAAGAAATGTCCTGTTTGTAAATCAAAGTCTCAAGTTTATAGAAAGAATAGAAATTTAATGGATTATTGCTGCTTTTTAACAATTACAACCTTGAATAAAAGAAATGAGCTTATTTTAAGAACGTTTTCATTTAAAAAAATGTACAATAAAAAGCTTTTAAAAATCAATCATGAAGTTTTAGAAGTATTTCGATGGAATTTAGACAAGAATTTATCGGTTAAAAGATACGCTAACTGCAATAACTATGTTGTTTCATTTAAATATAATGAAAAAGATCGATGGAAAGAATTAACAGATGCCTATATATGGAAAGAAAAGGTCCCAAAAGCAGGTTACTTTATTGGAAGCAATGTAAAAAAATGTATAGAAAAATCAAAATATAGGTATGCAAATATTTTAGAAATATCAAAAAGATGGTATTTAGAAAATTACATTTTTATTTATGACATATTTCCTGAAATAGAAATGATTTACAAGATGGGAATGACAAAATACTTTAGACATATCATGCGGTATATGAAAAGAAACGATGTCAATGATGTAAGAAAGTTTTTAAAAGAAAATAAAAAATTTTTTAGAGTATGGTCAAAAATCAACCCTGATAAGTATGAAATGCAGATGATGGTTGATTTAGATACTTTTGATATAGAGTATGCAAGAGATGCATTGAAAGTTGGATATAGAAAAAGCAAAAATCTTTATGCAAATGACAAAAAAACAATTCAATATCTAAAAAAACAAAAAAGAAACTTTTCTTTTTGGCTGGATTACATTGATTTTCTTGAAAAACTCCATGTGAAAATAGATAAAAGCAAACTGTTTCCAAAGGATTTAAAAAAAGAACATGACAAGATGTTTAATAATCTTGAAGTCCTTGACAACAAAGAGTATGAGCAGGAAATCATTGATTTTGAAAACATGATAAGACCGTACAATTATGAAAATTATGATTACGTTATTAGAGCTGCAAGAACTGTTGAGGAATTAGTGAATGAATCAAGCCAAATGAATCATTGTGTTAGAAATTACATTCCTAAAATTGCGGCACATCAATCTGCAGTATTCTTTGTTAGAAAACAGGAAGAAAAAGAAAAATCACTGGTTACTGTTGAAATAGATCCAGTTAATAAGATTCTTTTGCAGGCTAGAGGATATGACAATAAAGAACCAACCACAGTTGAAATGTCTTTTATCAATGATTGGTGTCATAAAAGAATAATAGATAACTCTATGCTTACAAATACACTTTAGGAGGTGCATTATGAACTATCAAGAATTTTTGGAATCAAAAAAGAAGATAAAAGAAACAGATGGAATTGATATTGAATTGGATGATCTAAATCCTGTTTTATTCGATTATCAAAAAGCTATTGTTAAAAAAGCACTCAAAAAGAAAAGATTTGCACTTTTTGAAGCATGTGGAATGGGAAAAACATTGCAGCAATTAGAATGGGCACATAAGGTAAACAAAGAAACGAATATGCCTGTTCTTATCCTCGCCCCTTTAGGTGTAACAGTTCAAACCGCATATGAGGAAGCTCCACTGCTAGGTTATGAAGTAAAAGTATTGAGAGATGATTTTTCGATTGATAACGGACTTTATATTACAAATTATGAGCAATTGGATAATATTGATACAAATTTATTTGCTGGTATCGTCTTAGATGAATCAAGTGTTTTAAAAAACTTCACAGGCAAAACAAGAGTACAACTGACAAATGCTTTTAAAAATACAAAATATCGTCTTTGTTGTACAGCAACTCCAGCACCAAATGATTTAATGGAATTATTGAATCATGCGGATTTTCTAGGAATCATGACAACTGCACAGGCACTGGCAACTTATTTTATCAATGATATGAAAACTGGTTCATATCGTTTAAAAGGACACGCTACAAAGGATTTTTATAAATGGTGCTGTAATTGGTCGATCAATATAGAAAGTCCTAAGGATTTGGGATATGAAGCGGATTATTATGTGCTTCCTAAATTGATTGAACAAAACATCATGATTGATATTGATGTCATCGATGATGATTTTGAACATGGATTATTTAGAGAAATAGGAACATCAGCTACATCTTTTCACAAAGAAAAGAATAGAACAGCTGATGTGAGAGCTAAAAAATGTGCTGAAATAGCAATGAAAGATAATGAACAGTATTTAATCTGGTGTGATACAAATTTAGAAGCGGATCTATTAAAAAAATACATTCCAGAAGCAGTTGAGGTTAGAGGTAGTGATAAACCACAAAGAAAAGAAAGATGCGCTTTAAATTTCAAAAATGGAAAAATAAGAGTTTTGATCTCAAAACCTAAAATCTTTGGTTACGGAATGAACTTCCAAAAATGTCATAATGTTATCTTTTGTGGATTGACTTATTCTTATGAAAATTATCATCAGGCATTGAGAAGAATTTATAGATTTGGACAAAAACAAGATGTCTATTCTTATATCGTATTAGGAACAACTGAAATGCATATTTTAGAAACGGTAAATAAAAAGAAAGAACTGCAACATAATCTCAAAAATCAAATGGATATGTCAGTTCAAGAAATACAATTATTAAATTTTGAAGGAAAAGAGGTGAATGAGGTGTTTCAACTACAGAAGATTGAAATACCGAACTTTCTATGAGTTACAAATTATACAATGATGATTGCGTAAATGTATGTAGACAGTTGCCAGATGATTGTATCGATTTAACAATCACATCGATTCCATTTGCTAACCTTTATACTTACAGTGATGATCCTAGAGATTTTAGCAATGTAAAAGATTTAAATGAATTCTTCCAACAAATGGATTACTTGATCCCAGAACTTTATAGAATAACGAGACCGGGGCGCATTATTGCTTTACACGTGATGCAGATTCCAACTTTCAAAGGAAGAGATGGAGCAATGGGCTTGATAGATTTTAGAGGAATGACCATCAAAGCTTTTCAAAAGCATGGATGGACTTATCACGGAGAAATCACAGTATTTAAGGATCCTCAAATTGAAGCTACTAGAACTAAATCAGCATCTATCTTGTGGAACTCTTATAAGAAGTTTGCTGAAATCACACGTACGGGAATGCCGGATTACGTTATATTGATGCAAAAACATGAGCGAGAAGATGAATGGGTTCATGTAATACACGAAAATATCGATGATGAGTTTCATCAATGGACACGTTTAGCTAGTCCTTGCTGGGGAATTGGTAAAGAATCACCTAAAGTATCAAAAACAAATGTCTTAAACACTAAAATTGCCAAGGAAGAAAAAGATGAAAAGCACATGACACCACTTCAACTTGATTTGATTGAACATCTTATTAAATGGTATTCAAATGAAAAAGAAACAGTATTTGATCCATTTGGCGGAGTTATGTCAGTTCCTTATTCAGCAGTTAAATAGAAATGGAATAGGTTGTGAAATCAAAGAAAGTTATTTTAAAACGGGATTGAATTTTATTAAAAACTTAGAGCGCTCTTTAAATCAACCTACATTATTTGAATTATGAAAGCTATCTGGATAAATAACATTCTTTATAAACATCAAGATAAAGTAATGAATCATTATAATCTAGAACCTGCAGAAGAATATGTAAAAAAAGTCTTTCCAGATGCGGTATACATGGAAAGAAGATAAAAAGAGACGTGGATATGAGCAGGTGAGTTTATTTTGACAAATGATATTAAAAAGGAAATAGAAAAAGAGCCAACAAAAAGAGAAAAGCTAGAAGATTTCTTAATCAATTGGACAAAGGAAAAACACTTACCTTTAGTGTATGAAAATAAAAAACTCAAAAATGAAGTAGAACGTCAAAAAGAATTGTTCAATCATCAAAAAATCGAACTTGATTATCAAGAAACTAGATATAAGCAATGTGACAATGAAAGATTGCGATATCGTGAGATGGCAGTGGAATATAGAGAAGATAATAAACGTTTAAGACAAGAACTATTTTTATTAAGAAAGGAGCTAAAAAATGACAAATAAGAAAAAGATCATGATGAAAGCATTGATTGTAGCAGTTATGTTTTTTGGATGTTTGCTTTTATTGACGGGTAGAGTTGCTAATATTCTAGCTATTCTATTGTGTCTAGGCTGCATTGAATTTCTTTTATTGAATCAACTCTATAATGAATTTTCTAGCAAAGGTAAAAAGAAATGAATTATCTGATGTTAGATAAAGATGATATTACAAAGTCATATGGAAAGATTTCAAAAAAAGAATTGTTAAAAGAATTGGGTTTTAAAGAATATCAGTTAGTTAGCTTTTTAAATAATCAAGGTATTTTTAGAGAAAAATACATCCTAGTAGAAGATGATGAAAAGGATGGCATATTGATAGGAGAAGTAACTGGAAAAAAAGCCAGAAAATATTATGCAACACGCGAAGGAAGAGTGTGCTGAACTCATTCAAGCAATCAATAAGTGTTTACGTTATCCAAACAAGGAAGAATGTAAAAATAATTTAATTGAAGAAATATGTGACGTAGAAATCATGCTGTTTCAGTTGAAAGAAATGTTCGGCATTACAAATGAAGCAGTTGAAAGCTGTAAAATTTTAAAAGCTAAGAGAGAAAAGAAAAGATTAGAGGAAGTAAAAAAATGAAATTATTATTATGTGTTCTATTGGCTTTGATAATCAATAAATTATTTCTCTAGGAGGGGAAGAAGATGATTATAGTAGATAACATTGCAGAATATGAAACATTATCAACTATCAAGAACTTTTGTAAAAATCATGATGAATGTAAAGGGTGTTTATACAACTTTATGTGCAGCTTTTTTAATAAAGATATTGTACCAGAAAAATGGGAAATCAAATTGGAATTAAAAAAAGACGATTCTAAAAAAACACAAGATATAGATATTACTAAACAAATACAAGAGAAGATATCAGATAAGCTAGTTGATGAAAAGTATGATCATATGACTAGTAATGAAATATCACAATCAATTATGAAAAATTCATTAAAAAAACAGTAAAAAGTTTTTTAAAAGTAAAATCTCTTGAAACCCTTACTACATAAGGGTTTAGAGAGGTTTAAATGATGTCGTATAATAATAGGTTATACGTCATAGTTATATAGGCGATGTAAGGAGAAAAAATATGAAATTTGAATTAGATTTACTGGAAACAATAGCCTATAACGTATTAGAAGAAAATGAAATATTTTCAAATGTATGGGAACTATCAATTATGAAAAATAAAGGCTATTTTCAAAATGTAAGTGATGATATGACTTTAAAAGAAGCAATTACTGTATATAGAAAATTATTAAATATTAAATAGTTATGAGGTGGTTAGATGTTTGATTATATGGGTGATGATGAAATAATATGCAAAGCTATAGAAAAAGCTATACCAAAAAAACCATTAACAGTTTTTGCCGATAGTATTACTCTAGATGGTTCAATTGTTGGAAGAACAGCGTTAGTGTGTCCTTCTTGTAATTCATTTTTACTAGAAAGACAAAACTATTGTACAAAATGTGGACAAGTACTAGATTGGAAAGAAATTAAAGGAGATTATTAAAATGGAAAATTTAAATATTAAAGGAAAATTAAGAGAAATGTTTACAATGCAAAAAGATTTGAATGAAAACATTTTAAAAGAATTCGGTGAAGATAGCATGACAGAAGAAAAATTAGAGTTAGCTATTATCGACGAATTAGGGGAGTTAACTCATGAATGTAAAGGAGCTTGGTGCTGGTGGAAAAAAACACAACCACCTGTCAATCGTCAAAGAGTATTAGAAGAATTGGTTGATGTTTATCATTTCGTAATGACATGGGAACTTTACCAAAGTGATAATGATATAGATTTTATTATTAAAGAGTATGGCTATTATATCATTCGATTTGGAATGGGTGTAACAGGTGTGTTAGGCAACTTTATCGGTGCTGTAGCAAGTAATTTTGAAAAGCTAAATGATCTTTTAGATTTAACTGAAATGTTAGGATTTTCATTCGATGAAATATATCAAGAATATCTTAACAAAAACAAAATCAATTACGAACGACTTAAGAATGGGTATTGATCATGACAGCACAAGAAATGTTTGAAAAATTAGGATTTGAAGAAATATGTCATGATGATCGTGAAATCATTTATTTCATGCACATCAATGATGTCAAAGTTAGGGAAGTTGAATTTGATTTGCAAAATAAAACTTTTTACTGTATGTGTTCAGATATAGTTATGGAAGTTGATATGGAACTTTTAAAAGCAATAAATCAGCAATGTAAGGAATTGGGGTGGTTAGATGAAACAGTATTGTAGATATTGTGCTAACTGTACTTATGGTGATGGTGCTTATTGTGGCATGAAAAAGAAAGTAATGAGAGATAGCACAATTAGATCAACAAATAATTGCAAAGATTTTGAATTTAATGAAATAGATGTCTTTAATTTTGATAAGACATACAAGCCAAGAAAAAAGAAAAATTATGAACAATTGGGGTGGTTAGATGATTAAGCCACTAACACCTCAATTTAGAAGTGATATTCTAGAAAGCCTTAATAAACAATTAGAAGAACTTAATAGTTGTGAAAACAACTCTTATGTAGTTTTACAAAAAAATGCAATTAATAAATTTAAAAAATTAATCAAGTCATTGCCTGATGGTTATCCAATTCCAGTTGAGAGGAGAAATGGAAGATGAATAAATATCAAGAAGCATTAAAGATAATGTGTAGCGACTGTAATCAAGTTCGTTATTGTATATGTAATGGATTTAATGAAAATTGTAATTCATATGCTCCGTTAAAAGAATTAGTAGAAAAAGCAATACCAGCAAAGCCAATCCATGAAGAAGTACAAAGCAAAATCAATGAACTTTATGGTCATGAGTTTTGGTTTTGCTCCAAATGTAAAAAACTTGTAATGGCAAAAGATGACTACTGTGTAAATTGCGGACAAGCGATTGATTGGAGAGTTGAAGATGAAAATAATAAATAAAGATGATTGTTTGCAATCTCTCAATAATATCAAAATGTATGGTGGAATTAATATTCCGTTATCTGCATTTGATACTTTTGATAGATTAATTGAAGAACATTTCAGTCCTCAATCTCTTAAGTTTGAAGAACTTCATGAAAATATGTGGGTTTATGATGTAAAAAATAAATGTTGTATTTATATTGAAGAATTTACTGTTGATAATCAAATGATGATTATTAGATATCCAATGAGCAATAGAGATTCGAACTGTGAATGGTGTAATTTTGAAGAAAATAGATATTATCCAATCCAAATTCCAATCATAAAGGAGCAATAGAAATGTATTCTATATGTGGATCAGTAGCAAATAAATATCACTATTGTGATGTTTTCTGGGTGGATTTAAATAACAAATGCACAGGATATTATCAGCACAAGCAAAGTGGGTTGAGACCATGTATTATTGTAAGTAATGATTTTAATAATTCTTTTTGTGATTTAGTGACAATCATTCCAGTTACTACTAAAAAGGATAATTTACCACAACATAGAAGTATAATGTTGCGAGGTAGAAAAAATTATATCTTACCAGAGCAGATAACAACCATTCCAAAAAAATGGCTGAAAGAGAAAATGTGTCATTTAAATGATGCAAATATTCAAGAAGTAAAGATGTCAATGAAGATACAATATAATTTATAAGAGGTAAGTCTATGGATATTAAAGAACAAATGAAAGAAATCATGGATGCATCTGTTACATGTGATAAATGCAATCATGAATTTGTAATAAAGGAAGAATCGATAATGAAAGAAAAGATGGAAGTAAAAGGATTGAAGTTTGATCTAATTTATTTCTATTGTCCTTCATGCAAAAAAATATATCGTGCTTCCATTCAAGATAGAAAGTATTATCTTCTAGTTGAAGAGCTTGATAAAGCAAGAAAACAAGTTAGAGATAACTTTGGAACGTTTGATACAACCAAAGCTAATAAATTAAATAAAAAGCTAAAAAAGAAATCTAATGCATTAAAAAATCATGTATTAGAAATGAATGATAAGTTTTCTGGTGAATTTGCTTTCTTTGTTGATAACAAAGGAAATAGGACTATTGAGTATATCGAAAATGATGACATCAATTAGAAGTGAAAGGAGTAGCATATGAAAGAATCTAAATATCAAGTGTTGAATTGGAAAAGATGGAAAGCAACTGCAATTCTATTAAAAGAAACAAAAAAAGAGTTGGAAAATACTACACAAGCTATATCATATTCAAATGAATTACCAGGAGGTTCACACAAGACAATTTATGAAAAATATAATAAGCTTATTGAAAATCTTGATAAATATGACGAACATATAAAAATGTATGATACTGTTGTCGACTTTTTAGAAGAGTCTATTACTAAATTACTAAACGAAAAGCAAAGGGAAGTAATTATAATATATTCTAACTATCCTAATAACAGTATTGAAAGAATAAATGAAGCTGTTAAAAAAGGATATTCACAAGCAACTTTTTATAGAATTGCTGATGAAGCATTTGATATTTTAGATGAGGTTTTAGCTTTAAAAAATAGGGATGTAGAAAAGATTTTAAAAGCTGAAAAAGAAAATTGATAATTATTTGATAATTTTTTTAAGGAAAAATGTGTTATTATGGTAATGTGGTTTAAATGAAAACAACATCAATGCTTTGTCTTGAAAGCAAAGAGATAGATTATGTCTATCTCTTTTTCTTTACAAAAAAAGGAGGTAGATATTATGTATCATGGAATTCAAAAGAAAATAGTGACTGATGAATGGCTGATCAAAGAAACAAAAGTCAAAGCACAAAATAAAGATTATATTTATGGTTATGAATATAATGGAGTCTTTTATCAATTGGATATGTTTCCAGAAAACATAAACCAATCATTACAGGAACTAAAAGACAAAGGATATAAGAATATCTATTACAATAAAGTGGATGAAGAAAAGAAGAACGCTAGAAGAAGTAAAGCAGCTAGTCAATGATGGTGATGTACATGCATTCTATGTATCACGTGAGTGGAAAGATAAACGCATAGAGATACTTAATAGAGATCATTATGAATGTCAAAGATGCAAAGGTAATTATGTTGTTGAATCAAAACCAATAAAGAGAATTAAAATCAAACGTGCAAAGTATGTACATCACATCATACCGATGAAAGATTGTTTTGAATTAGCATTGGATGATGATAACCTAGTAAGTCTTTGCTTTGAATGTCATGAGATAGTTGAAGGTAGAGATGGAACTTGGAAAAAATTCAAGTATAAAAAGAAATTGACTAAAGAAATGTGGTAATTCAGTATACCCCCCCGTCAAATTCTCATGCGAATTTGAAACACGGAGAACGGGCATGTGGTCCTAACTTTTCAGAAATATTCGCGCGTGCGTGATAACGGGTGGTTGATTAGAAAAAATATTGAAAGGGGTGTTGTTATGACAAAAAAAGAAATCAAGGATGACTTGCTTGAACAGTTGGAAGCTCAAGGTAAGTATCAAAATTACTATCTTGATTTGATTGAAGATTATATGAAATATTATGATCTTAAACGAAAATGCCAACAGGACATCAGAAAAAAAGGATTGCGATATACAGTTACATCCGGAAATGGATTTAAAAGCGAAAAGCCTAATGAATCCGTGCAAAATTTAATGAAAATAACAACAACTATGTTGAAAATCCTTGATGAATTAGGTTTACAAAATCCAATCAACACCTCTGATAATTCGGATGATGATTACTATTGATTGAATGTCAAGAAATCAATGATTATATCGACTATGTAAAAAAGAATCCAGATAAGATAAACAAAGAAAGAAAACTGCTAATAAAGAACATCATTATGCCTACATTGGCTAGAAATGATGTTTTTTTTGATGAAAAAACATATCAAAATTGTTTAAAATATTGCGAAAATAACTATTATCCTTTGTTTCCATATCAAAAATTCATATATGCTTTTGTATTTATGTATGTCGATGATGTCCCACTTTTCACAACAATCATTATATTGATGGGACGTGGAAATGGGAAAGATGGTTTTATCATGCCACTGATGAATTTTTTTCAGACACCATTATACGGAATTAAAAATTATCACATTGATATCATCGCAAATAATGAACAGCAAGCAAAAGACAGTTTCAATGTTGTTTATGAAATGTTAGATGCTCAATGGAATAAATTTAGAAGTAAATTCTATAAAACAAAAGAGCTTATTAAAAATAGAAAGACAAGAGCTGAGTTACGTTATAATACTTCTAACGCTAAGACGAAGGATGGTAAGAAATCGGGAGCTATTCTTTTTAATGAATATCATGGGTATGAAAATTATGATCAGATAAAAGTATTTAATTCTCAATTAGGAAAAATAAAGCATGCAAGAAAATTTATTATTACTACAAATGGGAATGTTAGAGATGGTCCTTTGGATGATTTAATTCAACTATGCAATGATATATTAAAAACAGGAGAAAATGATTTAGGTTATTTTCCCTTTTTTTGTAAAATTAATTCAAAAGAGCAAGCTAATGATCCTAAATATTTTGTTTTAGCAAATCCATCGATGGAATTTCTTCCAGATTTAAAAATACAAATTTTAAGAGATTTTAAAGAAGCACAAAAATTACCATCGATGATGACAGAATTTTTAACTAAGAGAATGAATCTACCTGCGAGAAATGAAGAAATAACAGTAGCCAAATGGGAAGATATTTTAAGAGCTTGTTATAGTGATGTAGAAAATAAGATAGAAAGAGCGATTCCAGATGATATAAACTATCATCCTTGCATTATAGGAATTGACTATGCAGATATCCGAGATTTTGCATCTGCTGGCTTGCTTTTTAAAATAGATGGTGTTTACGTTTGGAGACAAAAGACATGGATTTGCAGGAACAGTCCTTACTTTGAATCGATAAAATTTCCATTGGAACAAAATATCGGTTTGGAAGGATTTGATGATTATGAAATAGTCAACTCAGAAAGTTTAAGTATAAATGCGATTGTCGAATGGTGTATTGAACAAATGCAAAAATACAATGTGGTTAAAATCATCATGGATACGTATAGATTTAAGTTGTTTAGAGAAGTATTTGAACGAAAAGGGATTATTATAGAAGATAAGAAAAATCCAGCTGGACTTGTAAGAATGATTAGAAATCAAGGTGCAATCAATACATATGTAGCTCCTCTAATCGAAAAAGCATTTGTAGATGGAAATATTAACTTTGGAAACAGTGCCATAATGCGATGGTATACCAATAATACCGCTGTGAAAATGGACAAGTATGGAAATAAATCATATGGAAAAATAGAACCAAAACTAAGAAAAAATGATGGTTTTATGGCTTTTGTATGTAGTATTTCTGCAGAAGATATGTTAGATGAAACGATTATTTATATATAGAAAAAATGAGGAGGTGAATCAATGTTTCAATTTGTAAAGAAATTGTTTAATAAAGATGGTCAATTAGTTGATTACTATATCGATATGATGGCTGAAAAAAATAGACTTTCGCAGTTGGCATTAGAAATTGGGTTTAACAAGATTGCTGATTTGATATCGAAATGTCCTATTGATGTCTACTCAACGGATAGCGATGCAATCAAAACTGAATATTGTTTAAATGTTAGACCTAACCCAAATGAGTTTGCTACTGATTTTTGGAAACAAGTTGTTATGAAAATGTGTACAAGTAGTGATGGATGTTTAGTTGTACAAATGAGTGATGGAAATATTTATAGAGCTGAAAGCTTTGTGCAGTCGGATGATGTTCTATATCCTAGAACATTTTCAAATGTGGTTATTAGAAGCGGGAATAGAACTTATAAACTGGATAGGATATTTACATCAAATGATGCAGTCTTATTTAAGTATAAAAATGAAAAGTTGTTAGCTTATCTAAATGAAATCAATCAAGAAAATGCGATTGCTTGGAGTGCTGCTATAAAAGGAGTAAAGTCAAAACTTTCAAAATTTAAAATTCAAATGCCGGGGAATATACAAGTGTATAGTGAAAAAACCCGACAACCAATAACTGAAAATGAGTATACAGAAAAAATTAGAAAGGACCTTTCAAGTGATGATATAAGAGTTATCTTTTCTAGAAATGGACTCGACATAAGTGCGATTGACAGCAAGTCAACGATGACTGCTAGTGATGTCAAAGCATTAAAAGATGAAGTGTTCACAAATGTAGCGATTGCTTTAGGAATTCCAAAAAGTGTCTTTTATGGAGAAGTTACTGAAAAAAGTGATGCTAACAATGAATTTATTACGTATGCTGCTGATCCAATTATTCAAGAGTTAAATGATGGGATGAATGGATGTTGGCTTTCTCAGCTCGAATGGGAAAGAGGAGATAGGATTTTAATCAATACAGATGCAATCAAGCATATTGATGTCATCGAGCAAGCATCTAATCTTGATAAATTATATTCTAATGGCTGGTCTCACAACGATATTTTAAAATTACGTGGTAAACCACCAATCGATGAAGATTGGGCAAATGCTAGAAGATTTACTAAAAACTATGCTACAGGCATGGATGAAAATACGAAAGGGGGTGATGAATAATGAAGAAAGGACATGAAAAGTTCTATGAATTCAAAAAATCAAATGAAGAAATGACAGATCTTTATATTTATGGAGACATCACCTCATACAAGTGGGATGAAAGTGATGTAGGTGCCTATGACTTTTTAAAAGAATTGAATGATGTCGATACAGACAATTTAACAGTTCATATCAATTCATATGGTGGGTCTGTAAGTGAAGGTCTTGCAATTCATAATATGATTAAAGAATTCAAAGGAAATGTAACTACTGTATGTGATTCTTTTGCATGTTCGATTGCAAGTGTCATCTTTATGGCAGGAAAGGAAAGAGTCATGCATAAAGGTTCATTGCTGATGATTCATCATGCGTGGACTTGGGCAAGCGGTAATGCTAAAGATTTAAGAAAGCAAGCAGATGATCTAGATAAAATCACAGAACCATCGATTGTTATTTATGAAAAAAATTCAAATCTTTCAAGAGATGAAATAGTTGAATTGATGGACAATGAAACATGGATTACTGCAGAGGAAGCTTTAGAAATGGGATTTGCTACATCAATCAAAGAAGATGATGATGCACAGCAATCAATCAATGAAATGTACTTGAATCATCAAGTTATGTTGAATAAGGATTTAGAAAAAGAATTGAATGAGGTAAAAGAAGCATTGAAACTTGAAAAGGCAAAAAATGAAGAGCCATTAACAGGTTGGAATGCTTTTTTTAATACAAAAAAATAGAAAGGAAAGAGAAAAAAATGAAATTTAATAAAGTAGATAAAGCTACATTAGAAAAAGCAAAAGAGATTTTAGAAAAAGCAGAAGATAAATCTCAAGCAATTTTAGAAGCAGTAGAATTAATCAATGAAGCTGCTAATAAGGATTTGATTGAACAAATCTTAAAAGAATCAGCAAATGCAAATGCAAAAGCTCAAAACTTCAATAAATTAGGATTAAGACAATTAAGCGATGAAGAAAATAAATTCTATGATGCTTTAAAAACAGATGTCAGACAAGCTATCGATGGAAAACAAATCGACTTGATCCCAACAACAATCATTGATAACACTTTAGCTGATGTAAAAAAAGCAAGTGATTTATTATCATTAGTATCTTTTGCTCCGGCTGACGTAAAAAAATGGTTATCAGCATCCAAAACTGGAACTTATGCTTGGGGAAAATTGACTGATGCTGTTAAAGGTGAATTAAGCGTTGCATTTGAAGCATTAAATATCGAATTAGGAAAAATCACAGCATATTTAGTTCTTCCTAAAGCAATTAGAGATTTATCAAATCCATTTGTTGATAAATACTTTACAGCAATTTTAGCTGAAACAATGAATGATGGTTTAGAATATGCATTCTTATTAGGAACTGGAGTTGAACAACCTATCGGTGTTTTCCGAAAAATAAATGAAGTCGAAACAAATGGAGAACATAAAATGAAAACTAAAAATTCAAAATTAACTGAATTTACACCTAAAGGTTTAGCTCCCGTAAAAACACAATTATCGCATGGTGGGAAAAGAGCAATTCCATCATTAGCGTTAGTATGTAATCCAAATGATGAAGCTGCTTATGTAGATCCTGCATTATATGTACAAGCACTAGCTGGAGGATATGTGCAAGTATCTAAAGATAAAATTAGAACAATTCCAACTGCAAATTGTCCTCAAGGACAAGCAGGATTATTTATTGATAAGCCTGATTATTACACAATGGGATTATCAGCAATTGAAGTTAAAGAATATGATCAAACAAAAGCAATGGATGATGCAGATGTCATTATTGCAAAAGCTTATGGAAATGGTAGAGCAGTAGATGATGATGTATGTTTCTACTTTGATCCAACAAAATTAGTTGAATATGTTCCAAAATATTTCCAAACAAATGCGCAAACACAAGCAACTGAATAATTGAAAAAATGGATAAAAAAGTTATTGATAACTTGATAGATGAAATTAGAAAAGAGAAATTTATTCCTTTTTATTATGAAGATTCATCTATTAGAAATAATATCCGTGAGGGAAATTATCGCTTAACAAAACTAGTTGGAACTATTGATTATGATGAAGATTTGACTGCCAGAGCGCTATTAAAAAACTATGTGCTTTATGCATATAATAGTAGAACAGATGAATTCTTTGAAAATTACAGTGATGAGATTTTGTCTTGGCAAATGGACAAAGTTCCTTTGATTAAAAATGATGAAGAAAACTAGTAGAATTCATATGCCCATTTATAATGATGGGCTTTTTGAAGTTTTTGAAATCATAGAAGATGATAGCGTTCAAGCAAATACTTCATTGCAATCAAAAGATATTTCTATGACATATCAAGAATTAGGTATATCAGACAGATTAAGAAGCGATTTAGACTCTCATGATATTGATATTCAACTAAAAATTAGAGTTCCATACGTCAAAGGATTTATTGATTCAATGAGTGTTTTGAAAATCGATGAACATTATTATAAGGTTTATAACATTTATCACTTTGTTGATAGTAATGGATTTAAACAATCTGATATAACTCTTGTGAATTGGGAAGGAGAATATGATGAAGAAAACGGATTTTGTCAATGCATTAAGTGAGTTAGATATTCCAATCAACGAAGGTCAAAGCTCTGTCAATAATGCAAGTAAATATCCTAGAATCGTTTTTTGGGAAATTGCATGGGATGACAAACTAGCAAGTGATGATGTCTATATCACTATTGAAACGATTCAAGTATCATTCTTTTCTAGAAAACCTAGACATGATAAATTGCTTGAATTAAGAGACATTATGCGAAAATTAGGATTGCATCCTACGATCTATCATGAATATGTAGAAGAAAAAAACAAAGATAGAAATTATTATCATTCTTACTTTACGGTAGAGTTAGAAGTTGATAATGATGAGTGATACAAGTGAATTTGATGGACTTCTTGATTTTTCAAAAGCATTAGAAGAATATGCAAAAGTATCTGATAATGTATTGGAAGAGGAAGAAAAGATAGCACAAGATTTTGTCAAAGACTTATTGAAACTACCCAGTCCTAAATCAAAGATTTCTAAAAGTGGATATACACATTTGATATCCACTTTTTCTTATAGAAAAAAATCAAAGGAAATAGAGATAGGGTGGGGTAAATATTATGGTCCTATGGTTGAAAGGGGAACTGTCAAGATGAGAAGTAGTCATCCTCATTTAGTTCCTTTATGGGATAGAAATTCAAAAAGATATATAGATAGTTTTAAAAAAAGAAACAACTTATAAAAACTAGGAGGTAGAAAGATGTCACAAAAAGAAAAAAGACCATCGATAAAAGAATCTGTCGGTGGATTGAGATATTGTTTTGCTACAACAAACGAAGTAGACCCTCAAATCTTTTCAGGTAAATATGAAGAAGAGGTCGCTGTTTCAAACGTTGTTAAAAGCATCAAACGTACTGAAAACGGAGATACGACACCGGTATACGCATCTGGAAGAGATTATGATACAGTTTCTGATACTTCATCCGTTGACAGTGAAGTAGAAGTGGTTGCATTTGATCCTACTGACCTTGCAAAAATGCGAGGAGATGAAATTACAGAAAGCGGTTTGATTTTAAAAGGCGGTTCAAGCGAACGTCCATTCTTTGCTTTTGGTCAAACTGTTTTCTATCGTCAAAACAGAAAAAAATTCAGATGGTATCCAAAATGCAAATTAACAGCTGATACTGATGATACGAACACTAAAGAAGAATCATTCAGTGAGCAAAATGATACAGTTACAATTAGAGCTTATCCATTTAATGATAAGGGACAAATTGCTATTGAATTTGATACTGCTGTAAAAACTGCAACTGGATTAACAGAAGAAAAATTCTTTAATCAAGTTATCACATCCGATGAAGATCTAAAAAAAGTAATTGCAGGTGATTAGTGATGGATAAACAAGACATCAAGTTAACGGATGGCAGGGTCATAGAAATTCAAGTCAGCTTTTTAACTCTTTATTTGATTAAAAACAATAATCTTGATAAAGAAACAAAAGCTTTAAGAAGAATGACTGATAAATATGAAAAGATGGATGATAAATCATCTGTTGCTGCTAAAAAACTGCATGAAAAAATAGAAGATAAACAATTCTATATGGCTGCAAAAATGATTTATGTAATTTTACGTTCTAATCGTGAAAAGGTTGAATTTGAAGATGCATTGGCATTATGCCCAATTGAACCAGATGCGATTGTAAATATAATCAAGCAATTTGAAAATAAAATGGAAATTCTCAAAAAAAAAGACAATATGAAGAATTTTGTGAAGAGCAAGAAATAGATTTCACGAAGAATCTTTATCTTGCTTTGACACAGCTTAATTTATCAGAAGATGATTTTTGGCACATGAGTCCAATTACTTTTGATGAATTATTAGAAACTCATGTTGAATTCGAAAGGAGTAAAATAGAACATGGCTGATGATCTAAAAAGAGTTGGTCTTGTGTTCAAGGCTGATGGAACAGCTGATTTTACAAAATCATTAAAAACAATCAACGCACTGACTAGGGAAAACTACAGTGCTTTTTCTTTGGCTAAAAGTCAATGGGATAAATCAACATCATCATTGACAAAGCTAAAAGATACACAGTCATATTTGACAAAGCAAACAGAAACTTATTCATCAAGAGTTTATGCATTAAAAAGTCAACTAGAAGAACTTGAAAATGCAGAAAACAAAGATGAAAAGGCTATTGCCAATAAAAAGCAACAATTGAATAACGCAGAGTCAAGTTTGAATAAATATAAGAAACAACTTTACGAAGTAAACGCTGCTTTAGAAAGTGGTCAAGCTCAAATAGAAGAGTATGCTAAAAAGGTTGAAGCTTTTGAAAATAAGACAAAAGAAATAGGAAATGGATTAACTAAAAATGTTACTGCTCCTATTGCTGGATTAGAAGTTGCAGCTGTAAAAGTAGGTAGTGACTTTTCAGCAGGAATGAGTGAAGTATCTGCTGTTTCTGGAGCAACTGGAAAAGATTTGGAAGCTTTAAAAGATAAAGCAAAGGAAATGGGAACATCCACTAAATTTAGTGCAAGTGAAGCTGCCGAAGCTATGAACTACATGGCAATGGCAGGATGGAACACGCAACAGATGATAGATGGCTTGCCAGGTATCTTAAATCTTGCAGCTGCTTCTGGTGAAAGTCTTGCAAATACAAGTGATATCGTAACGGATGCATTAACTGCCTTTGGATTGAAAGCGGAAGATTCATCGCACTTTGCCGATGTTCTCGCAAAAACATCATCGAGCGCAAATACGAACGTTTCCTTGATGGGAGAAACATTTAAATATGTTGCTCCTCTTGCAGGAACATTAGGATTCAGCGTTGAAGATACTGCTCTTGCAGTTGGTTTGATGGCAAACGCTGGTATCAAGGGTTCACAAGCAGGTACTGCTTTGAAAACAGCTATTGCCAATTTAGCAAGTCCAACCGATTCAATGAAAGAACAGATGAAAAAATTAGGCATCTCAATTACTGATACGAATGGATCAGTAAAACCATTGATTACAATCCTAGAAGAATTAAGAACTAAATTTGGAAAATTAAGCAGTGCACAACAGTCAGCCGCTGCAAGTACAATCTTTGGAAAAGAATCGATGTCTGGAATGCTTGCAATCATCAATGCAAGTGACAGTGATTTCAATTCTTTATATGAAAATATCAAGAATGCAGATGGTGCTGCTAAAGATATGGCTGATACGATGCAAGATAACTTGCAAGGTGATTTGACTACGCTATCTTCTGCATTAGAAGGTGTAGGAATCAAAGTATCAGAAGTATTAGAACCAGCATTACGTGATATTGTAGAAGCAATTACTGATTTGTTTTCTTGGCTTAATGGCTTGGATGATGAAATAACTAATATCATTGTAATCATTGGAACTGTTGTAGCTGCAATTGGACCATTATTGGTTGTTATTGGAACGCTTGCAGGACCAATATCCACCGCGATATCCTTGTTTGGAAAATTCAAATTGGCATTGTTTGGAACAACTGAATCAGCAGGAGCAATAGGTACAGTAGTCAGTGCATTGAGCGGACCAGTACTTGCAATCATTGCACTTGTTGTAGCAACAGTAGCTGCACTTGTTAACTTGTGGAATACAAACGAGGGATTTAGAAATGCAGTTGTCGATATTGTAACTCAAGTCATGTCGATACTACAAAATCTAGCAGTCGTTGTTCAACCGATATTTGATACATTGAAAATTGCACTTCTTGCAATCTGGCAAGAGGCATTAGTTCCCTTATGGGAAAATTTTCAAATTGTCATAGCGAACATCGTTACATTGATTTCATGGCTGTTCGATGGAATTAGTCCTATTATCAATGCAATTGTTTCATTGATAGAAATAATTGTTATTCCATTGATTCAAGGACTTTTGACAGTCATAGTTGGTTTTGTGACAAGTTCAGCGGGATTGTTAGGTTCATTTTTATCAAGTGTATCTGGAATAATCGATGCTGTAATTCAAGCTATTCGAGGATTGATATATTTCATTACTGGAATATTTACAGGAGACTGGAGAAAAGCATGGGAAGGTGTCATTGATATCTTTGGTGCGATTTTCAATACGATAAGAAACGTATGTAGGGCACCAATCAATGCAGTTATAGGATGCTTGAATGGAGCAATCAGCGGAATCAATAAAATGATTGATGGATTGAATACGCTTCATTTTGATATTCCCGATTGGGTTCCTGCACTCGGTGGTAAGAGCTTTGGATTGAGCTTAAGTCATTTAGGAAAGATTCCGGCGCTCGCTACTGGTGGTAACTTATTAAAAGGAAGTGCTATCGTAGGAGAACGGGGTGCAGAGTTGTTAACTCAAATGGGGACTCAAACAAGAGTAACTCCATTAACAAATTCCGGTGGTTCTAATAAACAAGAATTGATTGATTATCAAAGACTTGCAGATGTCTTTGTAAATGCTCTTGTTAGAGCAGGATTGTCAATTAAACTAGATAGACGTGAACTAGGAAAGTTGATAAGAAGTGAGGTGTACTGATGAAAAAATATGATATTAGATATGTTGGTAACAAAGGGACAGTAGATTTAAATACTGCTCCTTATCTTATCAAAAATATCGAAACACTATTTGAAAGTGAAATTAGTTTCAATTCTACTTCTTATCAGCTTGACAATCGTAATGATATAGACAGCTTTTATTTTAATGGAACTGAAAAGGAAATTGAAATCCAAGTATATAGAAAAAACAAAGAAGAATTGATTAATGATCTTGATTATATTTTTGGATATGATTGTGAGATTGTTAAAGCAGGTAAGCTTTATATAAATGATTACTATGCCTATTGTTATTTTATTAAGCCTAAACCTAATTATTTTGCTAAGTACAGCAATTTAGAAATGCTAACCTATACTGTTAGATTCTGTTCAAAATGGATAAAGGAAACTGTGATTGATTTCAATATGAATGATGATATCACTTCATCATCTGGTATGAAATATCCTTTTTCTTATCCCTTTTCATACAGAGCGGTAAAAAAAGATAGATTTGTTAACAATATACATTTTGCTTCTTCAAAAGCAAAGATTATTTTCTATGGACCTTGTAAAAATCCAAGGATTTCAATTGCTGACAACATTTATGCAGTCAATACAGAACTTTTAAAAGAAGAGAGAATAGAAATTGACCCCTTTGAAAAAACAGTTCTCAAGTATACCGCAGATGGTGTAGCAATCGATGTAATGGATGTTCGATATAAAAAATCAAGTATTTTTAAATTGATTCCAATTGGATTGAATCTATTTGAACAAACGACTCAATTCTCTGTAAGAGTGATTCTTTATTACGAAAGAGGGACTCCAGAATGGAAATAATGCACGCTAGAATTGATTCATCAACACGCAGTGATGATTTATATTTAAAGGAAATGCCAGTTATTGCAAAATTTAAAAAAGCTGAATTCATTATAGGAAAGAAAGCATCACTAGATGATAATGATTTCTATATTGAATTATCAAAAGAATATTTTAAAAAAATGGATATTCAAAAAAATGACTTGATTTATATTCCTAACAGTGAATTTGGTGGATTTGCTAAAAAGATACAGAACGCAGATGATTCAACTGTCAAAATCACGGGAGTAAATTGGAGATACTTCTTACATCGCTTTGTTATATTTCCAAAATATAACAGCAATTATAAAGCAAGGGATGATTATTTAACTATTGATAATAAAGAAATCCATAAAGCTCTTGAAATATTATTCAATAATGTTTTCTATAGTGCTTTTTTAAAACTCTATAGAGTAAGTGATAAGGATACTCAAATCAATATGACTACTTCATCAAGATATGATTATCTCTATGATAAGATCATCAATGTGCTTGATGAAAAAAATATGAGATTAAAGGTCTATCATACTTATGATTACGATGATAGAAATATTGTTGTTGAAGCAGTTGAAAAAAATGTCATCGATGATGTATATAACAGAGATTACAGTATAGAAATCACTTCAAGTATTGATTCTACCAACTCAGTAGATACAATGATTGCTTTAGGCAAAGGAGACTTGCACGATAGAAAAATCGTTTTGATTAAGCATTCTATCGATGAAGATGGAAATGATGCATTTGAAAAGATTACGGACTTGTCAAAAGATGAAATAGGAAATATAGATTCATCAATGTATGTCTATGATTATAAGTCATGTGAAAGTGATGATGATTTAGTAGAAAAAGCGATTGAAGAATTTAAAAATCATTTGGAAACAAAAGAAATCAATTTAGGTGTTACTTCATTAAAAAAAGAATTAGAATTAGGTGATATCATTACAAGCGTTGACGATATCACGGGACTTTCTATTGAAACAGAAATCACTAGAAAGATTTTAACAATTGAAAATGGAATGAAAAAAATTGAATACAAGGTAGGTGAGTAATTTGTCACAAAAGGGAATTACAATCAATACTACTGATACAGGGCATGTTGACGCAAGTGATCATGCTCTTTTGTTTAGTGCTATTTTTGGAATGAATGGAATTTTAAATGTCGGCTCAAAAATGGTGATATCTAAACAGTCAGACAATAAAATAAGAATCATGGATGGAATGTATATGATGTCTAATGGTGTCCTAATAAGAATCGAAAACTATGAGGACATTACAATTACAAGTGGTACTTTAGGACAAAAAAGAAAAGATATCATTATTGCAGAATACATTAAAAATGGAAATGGAACGGGTGATGATGTAGCTAAGATTAGAGTTGTAAATGGAACTTATTCATCTGCTAATCCTGTTGAACCGACTTTGGTAAACAATGGAACAACTATTCAAGAAAAATTAGCTACATTATTGATCAATGAAACAACGATGACTATTGATTCAGTTTCAGCTAAAGTCATGCCTGTTCTAGCAAATGCCGTATTTTATAAAGATTAAAAAAAGTAAATTGAAAGGAAAAATATTATGGCAATTAAAACAGTACAAGCAACAATTAATGGAGTACCTACTACTCTTACTTTAAATCCACAAACTGGAAAGTATGAAGCTACGATTACTGCTCCGACAAAATCCAGTTACAATCAAAGCGGTGGATATTACAATGTAACAGTTAAAGCAACTGATACAGCAGGAAACAATACATCTAAAGATGCAACTGATGCAACTTTAGGAAGCAAATTAAAATTAGTTGTAAAAGAAAAAGTTGCACCAACAATTACAGTTACTTATCCAACTGCATCAGCAACAACTACAAATAATAAACCGACATTTAAATGGAAAGTTACTGATGATGATTCTGGAGTTGATTCAAGTACTATTGGAATCACAATTGATAGTGGTTCAAAAATTACATCTGGAATCACTAAAACAGCTACTACTGGTGGATACGAATGTTCATACACTCCAGCCACAGCTTTAAGCGATGGATCACATACAGTTAAATTCAATGCATCTGATAATGATGGCAATGCAGCTACTCAAAAATCAGTTACATTCAAAGTTGATACTGTACCACCAACATTAAATGTTACTAGTCCTGCTGAAGGTTTAGTTACTAATAATGCAACAGTTACTGTTAAAGGTACTACAAACGATGCAACTTCATCACCAGTTACTGTTAAAGTAAATGGAACTGCAGTTACAGTAGATGCTTCTGGTAACTTCTCAACTACAGTTACATTAACTGAAGGTTCAAATACAATCACAGTTGTAGCAACAGATGGTGCTGGTAAAGCTACTACAGTTACTAGAAAAGTTACATTAGATACAAAAGCACCAACAATCACTGATGTTTCAATCACACCAAACCCAGTTGATGGTGGTAAGACATTTGTCATTGCTGTATCTGTAACTGACTAGTTATGGTTGTAAAGGTTATAGGAAAAACTGATACGTTTACTGTAATCTTTGATAGAATCGATGAAAAAAGATGGAATGCATTAGTTCCTGCAAACGTTGCAGGTGAATATATCATGGATTTATTTGCTTACGACGATGCAGGTAATGTGGGATATATGGCAACAGCAATGTTTACTGTAGATACATCTAACCTATGCTTCCATCTTGAAATCATCAATTATCAAAGCTGTATCAGTCTTTGTAATGATTATATTTGTGAGATCAAGGAGGTGCTACCATGCAGAATTTAATAAAAATGTATGCAGGAGAAAAAAGGAAGATACGTCTTTTTGTTCATTCAAGAAAAAAGCCCGAAGATACTTTTATCATTAGAAATGCAAAAGCTGAAATCTATCTCTATGGTGATTTGATGCAAACGATTGAATGTGAAATCGATGAGCATGATCTTATTTTTTTATTAGGCATCGAAGAAAGTGGAAATTACAAAATGATTATTACTTATGTTATTGCAGATGAAGTCATTAAAAATAAATTTGAAATTGAGGTGAGATAATGGGATATAAAATATATAATGTTGCATTATCAAAGCAAAATGTAAGCGCAGGAGAAAGACTGACAATTTCAGTTGATATCATTACATGGGATTGGTTAAAGAAACAAATGACATGGAATTCATTGAAAAACAAATTCAAATGGAGTGATTTGATTGGCTGATATCCCATCAAAATTAACAGTTCCAAGTGATATTACAATGTCAGATCCTGCGGATATTAAAAAATTACAAGATGAAATAATTGCATTGTATAAAGCAGTCAATCAATTGATTGATGTTGATGCTGAACAAAATAAAAAATTAGACAATGCAGTATATTACAAAGAGTAGATTGATATCTGCTCTTTTTCTTTGGAAGGAGAAAAATATGAAAGATTTTGAAACACGTGAGTGCGTTGTACACACACACACACACACAACTTACACAAATTAGAGAAGGTACATCAAAGTGCCTTTTCTCATTCTTTAAAAAGATTGGTGGTGACAAGCATTTAGGTTAGTTTTAACCTAGATGTTAACATGCCAAAACTTATTGATAAAGATGAAAATGAATTGCTTAATTTACAAATGTCTACAGATGAACATTGGACGGGTAAATATTGGATTGATGGTAAAAAAATCTATAAAAAAATCATTACATGGACTGGATTGAGGGTAGGAGTAAGTACAATCAATCATTCTATCAGTAATTTGAATGAATTTATTGATTATGAAGTCACATGTTCAAATGGAGAAGATTTCTACAGATTCCCTGTTGTTTATTATTCTGGTGGTAATACAGGAACATTCTACTGTACGTATTTCATTTTGAATGTAGCTAACATTCGTTTTGCTAACAATTACAGTTGGGCAAATTATAAATTTAAAGCAATTATTCGTTACACAAAAAAATAAAGGCACTAGTATCTTTTCTTATTTGATTTTTATTAAAAGAATTAAAGAAAGAGAGGATCATACAAATGTCAAAAATTAAAAAATTCGTGTGGGGGGGGTACTGTTTACTAGCAATAGTAAAAACAGTATCCTTTTACCTATTATCTCTAAAAAAGGAGGTGCAGTTGAATAGCTGTACTTCTTTAAAGAGAGGTGTTATTTATGGCTAAATTTGTTAATTCTAGCGGAGATGAAATCAATGCTGATGTTGTTCTTTGGAGTGGTAGTCATTTCGGCTATGGTCACGATTTAACATTAAATGATGATGCTTTGAAATTTAAAGAGTTAATCATAATTAGTGATAATAGCGCAGTTATTGCACCAATTATTGATGGAGAGATCATATATTCTGGTGTTGTTAACAACTGGACTGTTACTAATATGGCTTTTAAATATAATCAGGCATCAAAACTGTTACACATTGATAATTGTAGATGGACAAATTCATCTAACAATCAAGGTACAACTGTTACTAAAGTCATTGGAAGATATTAGTCATAAATAAAAGCTGTTCTCATGATATGGGGAAATTTATTAAAAATGATGGGACTAAAATTCCAGTTGGTACTGTCCTTTTTGATGGTACAACTCAAAGTGATTTTATATTAACTGATGATATTTCTAATTATGACTATCTAGAAATCTTCTATAGAAGTCATAACTGGGTTAATCCTAAAAGTACAAGAATGTCATTAAAAGCAGGTGCAAGAGTACATTTATCAGATGTACATGCAAGTGAAAATACTATTACAATATATGAGATGACTCTTGTTTTCAGTGGCAAAAACGTTACATTAAGTGGATGTACTAAAGTCGTTGGTGGTGTGTATATAACTGAGGTTGAAGGAACAATATACCAAGTAATAGGATACTGATTGCTAGCAAATAGGAACTTATGTCTCAATTTGTTAATGCAAATGGAAATACATTATTAAATCTTAAGTTTTCTTTAAAAGAACAGGAAACAGGGATGCAATGGATTGATGGTAAAAAAATATATTGCAAAGTAATACTCGTAAATGGGTTTGATAGCAAGGATAAATATGTACAACATAATATATCAGATTTATACAGAGTATTGAGTTGTGATTTATTTATGAAAACGAGTGATGGAACAAACCACATGATACCGCGAGCACATCAAGATGAAGATCATGATGGTATTTCTATTCAAATAACTAAAACAAATTTAATATTGCAAGTTGGACAATCAAATGGTTTTGCTGATGCTACAGGATATGCAATATTGAAATATATAAAAAGCAAATAATTAAAGGACGAAAGTCCTTTTTTTGATGCCCTGGACACGGCTTAAAACTATCTAGAAAGGGTGATTGAGTTGAAAATTAAAAAATATGATTTTAATCAATGGTTGAAAGCTGCAGGTATTAGAGCAATCAAAACAGTAGCTCAAACAGCAGTTGCGTTAATTGGAACGTCTACAGTCATGAATGAAGTCAATTGGGCAATGATTATTAGTGCAAGTTGTTTATCTGGTGTTGTTTCAATTCTAACAAGTGTTGCAGGACTTCCAGAGTTGGAAGAAATTGAAAGTGAGTAATTATGTATGAATTTCTAATAAAAACTTATACGATTGTTCTTCCAGTTATTCTTTCGTATATTGTGTGGCTTTTACAAGAACAAAAGAAAAAAGCAAAACAAGATGCGATTGTAAGAGATGAAAGAATTAAAAAAGAAAGAGAAATGCGAGAAGCTAACTCAAAAGGTACAATGCTTTTATTAAGGGTGAAATTGATTGAATATCATGAAAAGTATATGAAGAGGGGTTCAATCCCTACATATGCATATGATAATTTCAATGAAATGTATGATGCATACCATGCGCTCGGTGGTAATGGTATGGTTACCAAAATGAAAAATGAGATAGAGCTTCTGCATTTACAAAGCAAAGAGGGTAGTTAAATACTCTCTTTTTATTTTAAAAAAGGAGGTATTAACATATATGGGATATGTTATGAAACAAAATTTAGCGCGTAAAGAAAATTATGGTAGTGAACGTAGCACAGCTGATATTAAATATTTAGTCATTCACTATACTTCAAATGATGGTGATAGCGATGAATCAAATGGAAAATACTTTGCTAGGGAAGTTGTTAAAGCATCTGCTCATTATTTCGTAGATGACAATAGTGTTACTCAATCTGTACCGGACAATTATGCTGCTTATGCAGTTGGTGGTAAATGTCAATCAGCTCACCATCCATATTATGGCACAATTAAAAATGCTAACTCAATCTCTATCGAAATGTGTGATAACCATAAAGATGGTACTGTTCATATTTGCGATGAAACACTTGCTAATACTTATGCGTTAGCACGTGCATTGATGAAAAAATACAATATTGATATTGATCACGTTGTACGTCATTACGATGTCAATGGTAAATTATGCCCAAACTGTAATGGTTTACTAAATGATAACGTATGGCAAACATTCAAGAATAACATTGTTAACTCTACAACTGGTGCACTAGGCACAGGCACTGTAGTTCCAGCTGCTGCTAAAAATGATAACTTAGACAGTTTGATTGCAAGAGGTCAACAACATTCAATCAACTTTACAGGTCATTCAATTGCAACTGATGGTGCATATGGTCCTAAGACTCGAGCAAATATTGCTAGATGCTTCCAACACGCTATTAATTTGGACTATGGCAAAAACTTAAAAGTTGATGGTGCTTTTGGTAAAAACAGTAAATCGGCTTTAGATAAACACTATGTCAAACGTAAAGAAACTCAATACATGGTTACAGCAGTAGAAATTGCGTTAATGTGTAGAGGATATGATCCATCTGGTGTTGAATGTCCAGGTAAATTTGGTAGTGGATTAGAAGCTGCAGTAAAACAATTCCAATCAGATAGAGGATTGAAAGTTGATGGAATTGCAGGAAGAAACACTATTTTGAAATTAATGGGTGTTTAGAATGAAAAGATTAAAGATTATCATCATTATATTACTTTTATTGAATATTTGTTTACTTGCCAAAAATACTCAATATCGTTCTCAAATCATAGAAAAAGATAATCGAATTGAGAAATTAAAACAAGAAAATTTGAAATATCAATATCAAATTGAAAAAATGAATGAACAATGGGGAGTGTACAGTAAATAATTAAGTAGTATAATTAAAGTTGTAAAAATTTAATTGTATTATAACTGATCCATACTTTAGTTAAATTATTCGACGTCAAGAAACAATTGAATATTTTACATTAAAAAAAAGCCTACTCAATCAAGAGTAGGTTTTTTTATTTATTCATATTCGTATTCGTTTTCAACGATAACATCTACACGTTTCATAATTGTATCAGCAACGACATCATCTTTTAAGAGCAATTTGAAATCAACTTTTAATTTAAAAAAATCTAGCAAAACGATGTATGCGTAAGCATTGGCATCTACTTCTTCACTTTGAAGATTATACTCTCTTATAGAAAGCTTATCGCTAGTTTTATAATTATCAAAATCAAAGACATGTGTATCGATTTGATATTTATGTCTTAATTCATGCGCGATAGCAAATGCCATATCAACATCACCGTATTCATATTTGGTTCTTAAATACAGAATTGATTTTTCATTTTCATAAGCCAATGCAGCTAGTTGAGTACCTTGATTGAATTTTTTATCATCTGTAACTATACTATCAGGTATAGAGATACATAGATCCTCACATACTTCTTTGATAAATTCTAATATTCCATTCATATTTTTTCTCCTATTTGCAAAGATAATCCATATTCAACAAACGATTATATTTTTTCACAATTCTTTGTGCATCGTCTATTTCTTTGATGTTTAAAATAAATTCTTTTGATATAAAAGCATTGTTTTTTATAGAAGAACCACCTAAGCGTTTTTTGAAATCGCCATCTTGTACTTTGATATCAATATAAGAATTGATTTTATTTTTTTCTACTCTTACAAAATAATAGTTTCTGCTTATTTTAACTTTTAAATCAGTTGTTCCACAGCTTAAACTATCAATATTTATATACATGTCATGGTTTAAATTTATTTCTTTCATTTTTTTCACCCTCTCAATTAATCATCGATTAATTCCATTTTATAAGTATTATCATATAATTTATTAAATCTTTCATAAAGCTCTGTTTCAATGTCTTGTGTTAAGTTTTCAGCAATAATAGCAACACCATTATTGTCTTTATCTAAAAAATCAATTACAGTAAATGTCCCATCTTTATAAGGGTATTCTTGAATCTTTCTAGAATATTCTTTAATTCCATTATCAATTAAAAATTGTCTGATTTCTTGACTTGTAGCATTCATATTTTCTTCTCCTTTGCAAACATTGATCATTGTATTTTTTAATAATCTTAATTTTTCTTCTGATAGAGCATTTCCATTATTTTTCCAACCTCTAAAGGTTGAATAGTTAACACCAGCTTTTTCACAAATTACTTTCATATTAAAATATTGTGATTTTTCTAAAATGAATTGTTTTAAATCTTCCATTTCTATCTTTCCTTTCTATTTTTTATACATATAAATAAAATTACCAATACCGCTATTAATCCGCCTTGCATAATATTTTGATGTGGAATATAATATAAACGGAAGAGGGATTTTTTAATTCCCTTTCCTGTCTTTTAAGATTTCTTTGATTCCTAGAACGATCGCTACAACGTATGCTAGGGTTTCCAAGAAATCTTTTAAATTATAAATTCCAAACATCTCTATCCTCCTTTCTACACTTATATTATAATACAAATTTGTATTATATGCAATACTTATTTGATATAAATAATACAAATTTGTTGTAAACAAATAGTAAATATTTTTTAACTATTTGCCTTGTTATATAAATTGGTATGCTATTTATTAATGGTGGTCAAATTGGTAGTCAAAAGCCAGTTATTTTCTAAAAAGCAACGCTATAATGCGGGTTTTGAACGTTCATGATTCTTGACTCTTAATCAGAGGGTCCACGGTTCGAGACCGTGCGGGGAGACCAATTGATAAAATGGCTTAAACACTAGGTTTTACTAGAGGTTTGAGCTTTTTTTATATCTTGTTTTAGGTGCTTTGCTTGGTTAAACTAGGGCATATTAGGTTGAACTAAAAGTGTGCAAAAAAATGAAATATAATCTTATAACAAAATATTTAATGAAAAAATGTAATTCTAAGTGAAAGTTCTACATTTTTTTATCATATATTTAATAAAATGTATGCTATAATTACAAAAGAGAGGGTGATTTTATGTTTTATAGTCAAACATGTGAAAATATAAAATTGATTATTTTTACGTTAGATGGTGGCTTATTAGATCTCAATAGACTAAGATATAATTATTATCGAAGTACATGTGAAACCTATCATAAAGTTGCTACTCGTGAAGATTTTTCCAAAATGCTTGGAAATATGAATACGATGTATGATCATTCTTTACTGTCTGATTATATTTCTGCTAAAGATTTTAATAGAATGGTTGAAAAGGATTTATTTGAATATATTAAATTAAAACCTAATATTAAAAGAGAAGGTGTTGATGAGTTGATTCAATATTGTAAACAAAAAGATATCAAGATTGCAGTATATACGACTCATAAAACAAAAAGAGCTATTCAATATTTACAACTTGCAAAGATCTATGAAAAAATTGATTTTTTAATTGGTGGAGATTCACGACTTAAACCTTTACCTGAAGTGGATATTTTAGAGGTGACGTGTCAACGAATGAACATTGATCCTTCTCATACAATGGTGGTTGCTAATTTTGAATCAATGGTTGAAGCGGCTAATCAATTACTTGTAAATGTTATTTACATGCCAGATTTAGTGCCAGCCAGTGATAAGATAAAGGCCAGTGTTTATAAAATAACTAAAAATCATTTAGAAATTATGAATATGTTTTTATTTTCTAAGTATGATTCTGTGGAATTGTTTTCACCGCTTCTTGGAATGAATGCACAAATGGATTTGGAAACTTTGACACATACTCGAAATCAATTATTGGATAAATATAAAGATGATGAACAATTAATTGCATTGGTTAATAGAACATATGATTATTTCAATGAAATCTTATCAAAACAATTTTTAATTAATGAGTTAGAAAAACAAGAAACAAAGAGATTTTCATTTGATGATGAACAAAATGATAACGTTCAAGAGGTTCATGATAAATTTAATGATGTTGTTTTAGAACAAGAGCAAGAAGATGAAATTTTACCTGATGAACAGGATGATACGTTTCTATTTTCTAAGGCATCTTCTTTGGATCCCCAAAGAATGAGTGAATTAATGGATATTATAAATGGAGATGCCGTAGATGAAAAAAGTCATGAAGAGAATAAAACAAATGAAGAAAATAAAAATAATACGATAGAACAAGAACATTGGTTAAATAAAGTAATTGATGTTGTTTATAATTTATTGATTTCGGTTATTATTGTATTTTTTGCTTTAATTGTACAAATTTTATTTCAAGGAGATTCTTCTAAACTTTCACAAATTATCAATATGATAATCGATGGTTATGTAGGAATTATAAATTTTATTTTTGGTGTGTTGTTTGATATTTTACATAGTTTTATAAGTGTAATACCATCATATAAAATGTTTGTTTATCATAATTCATCGCTATCATCAATGGCAGTAATTGCGTTATTGGCTATTATTTCAAATTTTATTTTAATAACTTTAATTAAGAAAATTGTTCAAATGTTGAAAAAAGACTAAAAAATAGTCTTTTTTTTAAAAAACTATTTACAAATGTAAAATTAGATGATATTATAAATGGGCACTGATGTGATGGAGACATACTCAAGAGGCTGAAGAGGCGCCCCTGCTAAGGGTGTAGGTCGGGAAACTGGCGCGAGGGTTCAAATCCCTCTGTCTCCGCCATTTTATTTGGTCTGGTAGTTCAGTTGGTTAGAATGCCGCCCTGTCACGGCGGAGGTCGCGGGTTCGAGTCCCGTCCAGACCGCCAAATAAAAAATAAACTGCTTATACAGCAGTTTTTATTTTATATATTTATCATTGTATGCTTTCATAATAGCGATGATTGTTTTAGAATCATGGATTTCATTATTCATGATTTTTTTATAGGCTTCATCTATTGGCATAGAGATAACGTCTATAAATTCATCTTCATCTCCTTCAAGGGGATTTTCAACTTTAAATAGACCTTTTGCTTCATATAAATGAATAACTTCATCACAATATCCTGTTGTTGGATATATTTCATTAATAAGTTCCATGGATTTACAACTATAACCAGTTTCTTCTTCCAATTCTCTTTTACCGGCAGGTCCAGCTTCTTCACCTAATTCTAATTTACCAGCAGGAATTTCTAAAGTATCTTTATTGTAGGCATATCTAAATTGTTTGACGAGCAAGATACAATCATCGACGACTGCTAAAATACCTACACCGCCATGATGTCTTACTATTTCTCTTGTTGCGAGCCTTTTGTTAGGACATTCTACCTGATCTTTATAGACTTTGATGATTTTTCCATCGTAGATTATTTCACTTTTAACTTTTTTTTCCATCTTTTTTACCTCGTTTATATTTTATAATTCTATTATACGTTATTTTGAAATGAATAAAATAAAAAAAGTATGCGGGGGTGCATACTTTTTTTCATCTATTATTTACGTAAGGATGATAATAGGGGGTATGTTAGAGTGAATGCGTTTCACTTAACAAATATATTATAACATGTTTATTTTAAATGTAAAGGGTTTCATAAAAATAAAAGCTAACTTTAGCTTAGTCTATGTTATAATGACGTTGGTGATAGAAATGAAAAAAATAGTAATTAAAGAAAACGATGCAAATCAAAGAATCGATAAATATTTAAAAAAATTATTATGTAATGCACCTAGTAATTTTATATATAAGATGTTTAGAAAAAAAGATATTAAAATTAATGGTAAAAAAGTAAATGAAAAATATATTCTACAAAAAGATGATATTTTAGAAATGTTCCTTTATGATGATAAATTTAATGAATTTACAAAAGAAAAAGATATTTATGATTTAAAAAGAGAATTTAAAGTATTATATGAAGATCAAAATATTTTAATTGTTGATAAACCAGTAGGTTTATTAGTTCATGGGGATGCTAAAGAAAATGTAAATACGCTTTCTCATCAAGTTTTAAGTTATTTAAAAGAAAAAGGTGAATTGGATGTAGGCAGAGAGAGTACGTTTACTCCAGGACCAGTCCATCGTTTAGATCGTAATACAAGTGGGATCGTTATTTTTGGAAAGACTTTAGCTGCTTTACAGGATTTAAATGAAATGATGAAAAAACGACATCATATTGAAAAATCATATATGACGATTTGTAAAGGAAAGCTTACTAAACAACAAGAACTCGTAGGATATGTTAAAAAGATAGATAATGAAGATCGTGTACGTTTTGTTAAAAAAGATGATAAAGATGCTCTAATGATGAAAACAATTGTAAAGCCAATAAGAACTACAAATGATTTTTCTTTAGTTGAAGTTAAAATTATTACAGGAAGAATGCATCAAATAAGAATACATTTATCAAGTATTGATCATCCGGTTATAGGTGATCGTAAATATGGTGATTTTGCTTTAAATAAACAAATGAAACAACAATTTGGATTAAATAATCAACTTTTACATGCCTATAAAATTAATTTTGTTGATCCGTTTGGTTCACTTAGTTATCTAAAAGGAAAAATAATTATTTGTCCTAAGCCAACACAATTTAAAAAAATTGAAAAAAGTTTATTTGAAAGCGTTCTCTAAATACATATTTTATTGTATAATTTAGTTATAGTTTTAGGAGGAAATAGAATGAAATATTATATCGGTATCGATTTAGGTGGAACAAATGTAAGAACACTATTAGTAGATGAAAATGGTGAATCTTATAGTGAAGTTAAAGGACCTACTGAATGTGAAAATGGTCCGGATTATGTATGTGATAAGATAATAAAACAAATCGAAGCATTAGATACATCTGTATGTGGTGGTTTGCAAGGTGTTGAAGGTATTGGAATTGGTGCTCCAGGGCCAGTAGATACAGAACTTGGTATCATGATTATGGCAAGTAACTTACCAGGATTTGAAAACTATCCAATTTGTCATAAATTAAAAGAAAAATTTGGATTACCAACTTTTATTGATAATGATGCCAATGTTGCAGGTTTAGCGGAAGCTGTATTAGGTGCAGGAAAAGATTATAAAACAAATTATTTTATTACTTGTTCAACTGGTGTTGGTGGAGCATTTGTTGTTGATAAAAAATTAGTATCTGGTGGTAGAGGTCACGCTGGTGAAATTGGAAACATGATTCTTGTACCAGGTGGTTATAAACAAGGTGCTTTAAATCCAGGAGCTGTTGAAGGAGAAATTTCTGGTACTGCTCTTACAAGAAAAGGTAAAGAAGCTAAAGGCGATTTAGTAAAACATGCAGGTGATGTTTTCAAATTAGCCGCTGAAGGAGATGAAGCTTGTCAAAAAATTGCTGAAGAATTTATTGATGGTTTCTCTACATTACTTGCTAATGTTGCTCATACTGTAGATCCACATTGTTTTGTATTAGGTGGAGGAGTTTTCAAATCTAAAGCTTATTTCTGGGATGAACTTGAAAAAAGATTTAATAGTAAAATTCATGTAGGTATGAGAAATCATATTCCTCTATTATTTAAAGAAATTGATGATTGTGGTGCAATCGGTGCTGCCATGTTACCAATGTCTCAATTAGATTAATAAGAAATAGCCCCTTTAAGGGGCTATTATTGTGTCTTATTGTTTTACTTTAATTTTGTTTTTGATATAATACACGAGAAGGAGGACGATTATGAAAAAAAGAGTCGTTTTAGGATTAAGTGGAGGTGTTGACTCTGCTGTAGCAGCTTATTTACTTAAACAACAAGGATATGAAGTTATTGGCGTATTTATGCGAAACTGGGATAGCCAATTAAATAATGATATTTTAGGTAATCCCACAAATGATAACGATATTTGTCCTCAAGAACAAGATTATAATGATGCTAAAGCAGTAGCTAAACATCTTGGAATAGAAATTAGAAGAGTCGATTTTATTAAAGAATATTGGGATAAAGTTTTTACGTATTTTATTGATGAATATGCTAAAGGAAGAACACCAAATCCTGATATTTTATGTAACAAACATATTAAATTCAAAGCGTTTTTAGAATACGCTGAAGAACTTAATGCAGATTTTATCGCAACAGGACATTATGCGCGTGTTGAACATCATGAAGGTAAAGATTCAGTGATGTTAAAAGGAATTGATCAAAATAAAGATCAAACATACTTTTTATGTCAACTTAATCAAAAACAATTACAAGCTTCTTTATTTCCTTTAGGAAATATTACAAAACAAGAAGTTAGAAAAATTGCTAAAGAATTAGATTTACCGGTAGCTCATAAAAAAGATAGTACAGGAATTTGTTTTATTGGAGAAAGAGACTTTAAACAATTCTTACAAAATTATATTCCAGCAAAACCTGGAAAGATGGTTGATATTCAAACTGGTAAAGTGATTGGTGATCATATTGGAATTATGTACTATACGATTGGTCAAAGAAAAGGTTTAGGTATTGGTGGTTCAGGTGATGCTTGGTTTGTTGTTGGGAAAAACTATGATCAAAATATTTTATATATTTGTCAAGGTGACCAAAATGATTGGTTAATGTCTACAGGTGCTTTAATTACAGATGTTAACTGGATACCAAGTATTAAACCTCAAGAAGCTATTAAATGTAATACAAAGTTTAGATATCGTCAAAAAGATAATCCGGTAACTCTTACTTTTATTGATGAAAATACTGTAAAATTAGAATTTGATCAACCTGTTAAATCTGTAACTCCAGGACAAGCAGCTGTTTTCTATGATGGAGATGTTTGTTTAGGTGGAGGAACGATTGAAAAAGTCTATAAAGACGGAAAAGAGATTGAATATCTATAATGTTAAAATATACAGGATATATTAGAAAGATTCGCTATTATAGCGAATCTTCTCATTATATAGTTGCATTATTAGAAGTAGAGGAAGATCAGGAACTTTTGACAATGAATGGTTATATGTCAAATTTTAATGATTATGATAAATATGCTTTTTATGGTGATTTTGAAATTCATCCTAAATATGGTCAACAATTTAAGTTGGATCATTATGAAATAGTTTTAAGTACAGATGAAGAAGAAATTATTAAATATTTATCAAGTCCCTTATTTAAGGGAATTGGTCCTACACAAGCAAAATACATTGTTGATGCATTAGGAGAAAATGCACTTTCTTTAATCAAAGAAGATAAACATCATTTAGATTTAGTTAAAGGAATGACAGTGGCTAAAAGAGAACTTATTTATGAAGTATTGACTTCTAATGATTATGATCAAGAAGTCACACAATTCTTTATGGGACATGGTATTTCTTTAAGGCATATTGGTATTATTCAAGAAACTTATAAAGAAAAAACATTAGAAATCTTACAAAATCATCCATATCAATTAGTAGAAGACATTGATGGTATTGGTTTTAAAACAGCAGATGAACTTGCTTTAAAAACAGGAGGAACTTTAAATAATCCGGATCGTTTAAAAGCAGGAGTTATTTATAGTATTAAACAAAGTTGTTTTTCATCAGGAAGTACATATGTACTTTATGATGAAATAAAAAAAGCTTTTCATAAAATTATTTATCATATTGATGATGAGGTTTTTGATGAATATCTCAATACTTTAGTAGAAGAAGGAAGAGTCATCAAAGAAGGAGAATATTATTATGATGAAGAGCTTTATGAAAGTGAAGAAATCATTGCAAATTTTTTACACAAAATAAATGATTATCCAGAAGAATTTTATGATGAAAATGAATTAGAAAGACTGCTTGATAACTATCAGGATAAATTTGGTATTGTCTATTCAACAAAACAAAAAGAAGCAATCGAATACTTTTTAAAATATCCAATGATGATTTTAACCGGAGGACCAGGAACGGGGAAAACAACGGTTGTTAAAGCACTGATTCAAATCTATCGAACACTTTATCCAGAAGATGTAATTTCTCTGGTAGCACCTACAGGAAGAGCAGCGAAAAGATTAAGTGAATTAACAGGTTTGGATGCTTGTACGATTCATCGAGAACTTAAATGGGATTTACATAAAAATTCATTTGCGATGAATCGAAATAATCCTTTAAGTAGTCAAGTTTTAATTATTGATGAGTTTTCGATGGTTGATAGCTTACTTTTATCTAAATTGTTTGATGCAAGCAGACGTGTTCATAAAGTGTTGTTTATTGGTGATTATCATCAACTTCCTTCAGTAGCACCAGGAAATGTTTTAAAAGATTTTATTGAAAGTCAATTAAAAGTTATTGAATTGGATGAGATTTATCGTCAATCAAAAGATTCAGGAATTGTGCAATTGGCACATCAATTAATTCATCAAGAAGTGAATGATTTATCGTTGTTTGAACAATATAAAGATATTCATTTTTATAATAGTACCAATTTTGAAATTATTAAAAATGTGACAACAATTGTAAAAAAAGCAATAAAAAATGGCTATGATCAAAATGATATACAAGTTTTAGCACCAATTTATCAAGGCGTTGCAGGAATCAATGCTTTAAATTTGGCTTTACAGGAAATTTTTAATCCTAAGAATCATCAAGAAGAATATCGTATTGGACAGAAAGTTTATCGAGAAGGAGATAAAATCTTACAATTAAAAAATAGACCAGATGATGATATTTATAATGGAGATATTGGTGTTTTAGTTGAAATTAATCGTAAAGATGGTTTTGAATATTTAGAAGATACGCTTATTGTTGATTATGATGGTAATTTAGTCGAATATACATCAAAAGATTTTATGACTTTTACATTGGCTTATTGTATGTCAATTCATAAAGCTCAAGGAAATGAGTTTAAAATTGTTATTATGCCTGTTTTAAATGATTATTATATTATGCTTAAAAGAAATTTGATTTATACAGGTCTAACAAGAGCTAAACAAGCTTTATTTATTTTAGGTAATCCACAAGCTTTTCTTTATGGTATAAAAAATATTTCTGATAGTAAAAGAAAAACAACATTAGTAAATAAAATCAATCAAAATAAAAATGTTGAAACATATGAAGAATCTTCATATAATCAAGAACTTAAACAAAATATTACAGATTTTTTAAATGATGATGAAACTGTATAATTTTGTAAAATAAAGACATACTCAAATAGAGGTGATAAAATGAAACGCAATAATATTATTATGGCATTAACTCTTACATCATTAGCACTTCTATTTAGTGAAACTGAATGTGGTTGCCATGTTATGGAAACAATTAAAGAAAAAATGTAAGATATTGAAATACTTTTGTATTTCGTGTATAATGCAAATAAATCGTTGAAAAAGATCAGTACTATATAGAATATTTTAGAGAGAACATGGTGGGTGAAAATGTTTATAGGATATATAGGAAAGCTACTTTGGAGAGTAATTAATGATTACCGTAGAACTGCGTTAAAGTTTAATTAAGGGCATGTATTTTTACATGAACTAGGATGGTACCGCGATAAAGTCGTTCCTAGATAAGGACGACTTTTTATATTGTCAAAAAAGGAGAAAAGAAATGAAACAATTAACCGGAAATCAAGTTAGACAAATGTTCTTGGATTATTTCAAATCTAAAGGACATATGATCGAACCAGGTGCATCACTTATTCCTCATAACGATCCAACTTTATTATGGATCAATGCAGGGGTTGCTGCACTAAAAAAATATTTTGATGGTAGTGAAAAACCAGCATGTAATCGTATTGCAAATGCACAAAAATCAATTCGTACAAACGATATTGAAAATGTTGGTAAAACAGCAAGACATCATACTTTCTTTGAAATGTTAGGAAACTTCTCAATTGGAGATTATTTCAAAGAAGAAGCGATTCCATTTGCTTGGGAATTTTTAACAAGTCCAGAATGGATTGGTTTTGATAAAGAAAAATTATATGTTACTGTTTATACAGATGATGAAGATGCTTATCGTATTTGGACAGAAGTATGTCATGTAGATCCAAGTCATATTTTAAAAACATATGAAAACTTCTGGGAAATTGGAGAAGGTCCAGGTGGTCCTGACTCAGAAATTTTCTATGACCGTGGAGAAAAATATGATCCTGAAGGTTTAGGAGAAAAATTATTCTTCGAAGAAATGGAAAATGATCGTTATATTGAAGTATGGAACGTTGTTTTCTCTCAATATGATTGTAATCCAGCGATTGATCGTAAAGAATATAAAGAACTTCCACAAAAAAATATTGATACTGGTATGGGACTTGAAAGATTAGTAAGTATTATTCAAGGTGGAGAAACAAACTTTGATACTGATTTATTCTTACCAATCATTCATGCTACTGAAAAATTAGCCAATGTTTCTTATGAAGAAAATAAAATGGCTTATCGTGTTATTGCTGACCATATTCGTACTGTAACTTTTGCTTTAGCTGATGGAGCAATGTTTGACAATGCTGGTAGAGGGTATGTTTTAAGACGTATTTTAAGACGTGCTGTTCGTTATGGTAAACAAATTGGTATTGAAAAAGCATTTATGTATGATTTAGTACCATTAGTTTGTGATATGATGAAAGATTTCTATGATTATTTACCAGAAAAACAAGATTTTATTTCAACAATGGTTAAAAAGGAAGAAGAAGCTTTCCATAAAACATTATTAAATGGTGAAAAATTATTAAAATCATTAATTGATAAAAATGAAAATGGAGAAATCAGTGGAAAAGATGCTTTCAAACTTTATGATACATATGGTTTCCCATTTGAATTAACATTAGAAATTGCTGAAGAATCAAATTTAACAGTTAATGAAGAAGAATTTAAAGAAGAATTAAAAATTCAACAAGAAAGATCTCGTGCATCACGTGATAACAATGAATCAATGGCAAGTCAAAAACCTGATTTAATGGCTTTTGTTGAACCTTCTACATTTGTTTATGATCTTACATCAGTCCAAGGAAAAGTTATTGGATTATTCAAAGATGGTGTTAAAACAGATGAAATCACTGATAAAGGAGAAGTTATCTTTGATACAACTCCATTCTACGCAGAAATGGGTGGACAATGTGGTGATACTGGATCATTAAATAATGAGACAACACATGCAAATGTTGTTAATACTTTAAATGCGCCAAATAAACAACATATGCATTTTGTTGAAGTAAAAGAAGGAGCTATTCATTTAGGTGATACTTTTACATTATCAATTGATCAACAAAAACGTCGTCAAATTACAGCAAACCATAGTGCAACACATATTTTACAAAAAGCTTTACAAGAAACTTTAGGTGATCATATCAGCCAAGCAGGTTCTTATGTTGATGATAAAGTTTTAAGATTTGACTTTACTCATTTTGAAAAAATTTCTGCTGAATTATTAAAAGAAATTGAAGAAAAAGTTAATCAAATTGTTTTTGAAGGACGTCCTGTTGTTATTAAAAATATGACAAAAGAAGAAGCTTTAGCATCAGGGGCAATGGCTTTATTTGATGAAAAATACGGAGATGTTGTTCGTGTTGTCAACATTGGAGATTACTCTATTGAATTATGTGGTGGTTGCCATGTTTCAAACAGTTCTGAAATTGGTTTATTTAAAATCGTGAGTGAAGAATCTGTAGGTAGTGGAATTAGACGTATTGTGGCACAAAGCGGTTTAGCTGCTTATAATGCAATGGTTCATGAAAAAGAAACAGTAGATACAATTGCTTCAACATTAAATCTTAAAAATAGAAAAGATGTTATAAACAAAGTAGAAGCATTAAAAGAAGACTTAAAAGAAGCAAAAGCAGAAATTGAACAATTATCAGCTAAATTAAATGCAATTCAAGCTGCATCAAAAGCAAATGATATTGAAGAGATCAATGGAGTTAAAGTTCTTTATGTTGAAGAACAATTAGAAAATGCCAAAGCAAAACAATTAACATTTGATTTTAGAGATCAATTAGAAAGTGGAATCGTTGTTTTAGTTTCAAAATATGAAGAAAAATGTTCATACTTTGTTTCTGTGTCAAAAGATTTAGTTGGTCAATATAAAGCAGGAAATATCATTAAAGCAATCAATGAAGTTGTTGACGGTCGTGGTGGTGGAAAACCTGACTTTGCTCAAGGTGGATGTGCTATCAATGATAATATTTCTAAAATCAAAGGTGCTTTAAAAAATATTTTGTAATTTAATACAGTATAAGGTATAATATATATTATAGAAAAGAGGGTGAGTTAGATGGAAGATTTAACAAAAACAAGAGTATTTAGTTCAGAAGATATGCGTAGAGAAATGATACGCAGTAATCTTAAAACAGTTATCAATGCTTTAAATGAAAGAGGATACAATGCTGTACATCAAATCGCGGGTTATCTCATATCTAATGATCCTGCATACATCTCTTCTCATAAAAATGCAAGAAATATTATTCAACAAGTTGAAAGAGATGAAATTATTGAAGAATTAGTAAAATCTTATTTGGAGAAAGAATAATGAAAAAAGTATTAGGTCTTGATTTAGGGTCTAGAACTTGTGGTATTGCCATGTCAGACATTCTAGGAATGATTGCTCATGGTGTTGAAACGTTTCGTTTTAAACCTGATGATTATTTAACATGTGCAAAACATGTTAAAGAAATTGTTGAAGAAAATGAGATTGAAACGATTGTTTTAGGTTTACCAAAACATATGAATGGTGATATTGGTGAAAGAGGACAAATTTCAATTGAATTTAAAAAACAATTAGAAGAAATGATTGAAGGAATCAATGTGATCTTAGTTGACGAGAGATTAACAACGGTAGTTGCTGAAAATCAACTTCTTTTTGCGGATGTATCAAGAAAGAAAAGAAAACAGGTAATTGATAAAATGGCGGCAGTTGCTATTTTACAAGGTTACTTAGATAGAGGATAAGTTATGGATGAAAATACAATTGTTGTAACTGATGAATTAGGAAACGAAGTAGAGTATGAAATTTTATTTACATTTGAAAATGAAGAAAATGGACATCAATATGTTGTTTACTTCGATCCTGAAAAAGATGAACCAGAAGCACAAGCAGCAATCTTTGATGATGAAGGTGGACTATTTCCAATTGAAACTCCTGAAGAATGGGAATTAGTTGAAGAAGTTTTCCAATCATTTGTTTCAGAAGAAGATGAAGATGAAACTGAATATTGTGAAGGAGAAGATGAAGATTGTAATTCATAAAAGCTAATGAAAATTAGCTTTTTCCTTTTTTAGACATGAACAGTTCATGGAAGGAAATTAGAATAATCAATGAGGTGAAAGAAATGGCATTTAATTTATTTGGAGGAAAAAGAAGAATTACGAAAGGTTTTTTTGCTAATTCTTTAGGAAATAAACAAACAAGAGGAATCTATACATTTCAAATCGATGTGGAAAATGGAGAGTTGATATTTAAAAAATATTTTGTAACACCAACGGATCCAGTTTATGCATTCAATTATGGACGTTTTTCATGTATTACTTATAGAAATAGAACGGGTTCTGTAGATGATGGAGGAATTTGTTCTTATGCAGCAACTGCTGAAACATTAGCACTTGCTTCACGTGTGACAGATAAAGGAAAGACATATGTGCATGCTTGTGCAAATGGTGATGTAGAAACTGCTGATAAAGTATTTTGTGTCGATTATTTTAATAGTGAAATTTCGGTAATTTCTATTGTTAAGAAAAAACTTGTAAAATGTATTTCTCATTTTAAGTTGAATGGAAGTGGAAAAGATCCTGTTAAACAAGCACAACCCTATCCTACATATGTGGGCTTTTTACCAGATGAAGATAAACTTTATGTTGTTTGTTTAGGATTAGATCAAGTATGTTTCTTTGATGTTGGTGAAGATGGAACATTAACATTAGATAATGTACATACATTACAATTAGAACCAGGTTGTGGTCCTAAAAAAATGATTTTTAATCAAAAAGGTGATCGTGCTTATGTAATGAATGAATTAAACAGCACAATTTGTATTTATAAATATGATCATTTAAACTTTGAATTAATTCAAACAATCGATAGTTATCCAAAAGATGATGATCCTGAACTTGTAAGTTCTTTAAGTGATATTAAGTTTAATAGTGATGATAGTCATTTATATGCAATTAATAAAGGACATGATTCTCTTGTGTTGTTCGAAGTCAATGAAGATGGAACTCTTACATATATTGACTTTGAAGATACTTCTTATGATCCAGTAGATATGCTTGTTTATAATGAGGAAGGAAATGAATGGATCGTTGTGGCTTGTCAAAAAGGTGGAATTGTTGAATCTTATCGTTTTGGTAAGGAAAAAGGTGGACAAGTTTATGAAACTGAATATAGCTGTATGGTAAATGAACCTGTTTGCTTAACATCATTTATTAATAATTTCTAAGGCAATTTATTTGCCTTTTTTCTTTGGTTGAATATCGACAAAAAATAACATATAATGATACAAGGTGAGGACTCAACATGGAAAAAAAGAAATTGAATATTAAAGTTAAAATAGCAGTAGGCATTATTATTTTTATTGTTGCTTTGTTTATTGGAAGTTTTGTATATTATAAGCAAGGAATCAAGGCTACATCTTCTAAAAATAAGGAAGTGATCGTCACTATTCCTAAAGGTAGTAGTGGAAATGATATTATTAAAATATTAGATAAAAATAAACTTATAAAAAGTTCTACATGTGCCAAAATATATTTAAAAATGAATCAACATGATTTTAAAAGTAATGTTTATATTTTAAATAAAAAAATGGATTTAAAAACAATTTTTAAAGCAATTGAAGGAAAAGATAAAAAATATATTTCTAATACTAAAATAACAGTTTTAGATGGACAAACAATTCCTGAATACGCTTCTATTATTTCTAAACAAACAGGAATAGAATATAATGAGATCATTCAAAAATGGACAGATCAAACATATCTTCAAAAGTTAATTAAAAAATATTGGTTTTTAACAGATGATATTTTAAGTGATGGTATTTATTATCCATTGGAAGGATATTTAGCACCAGAAACTTATTTTCTAACACAAGAAGATACGATTGAAAGTATTACAAAAATGATGTTAGATCAAACACAAAAACATCTAGAAAAATATAAAACACAAATATTAGATTTTAAAGTGAACTCACAACCATTAACAGTTCACCAATTTATGACATTATCATCTATTGTTCAAAGAGAATCACCAGTCAATGACGAAGATAGGCAACTTGTTTGTGGTGTTTTAATTAATCGTTTAAATAAACAAATGCCATTACAATGTGATGTCACTGTTAATTATGGAAATCAAGAAGTTAAAATTGATGTTAAACATACTGATTTAAATAAAGATACAAAATATAATACATATAAATATAATGGTTTACCTGTTGGTCCTATTAGTTCTATTTCAACAGGAATTATAAAAAATGTTTTAAATTATAAGGAAAGTGAGTATTATTATTTCTTTGCGACACAAGATGGAAAAGTTTTATATGCGAAAACATATCAAGAACATCAAGTAAATGTAAATAGTAATAAGTGGTATTAAAATGAAGTATTTTGATGAAATAGAAAAAAGTGCAAGAAAAAGAAATATTCCAGTCATGGAAAAAGAGGGTTTGGAATTTTTAATACAAACATTCAATGAACATCAATGTCATCGCTGTCTTGAAATTGGCAGTGCTATTGGTTATTCAGCAATGATGATGGTTTCAAATATAGATGATTTTGTTGTTGAAACAATTGAGTTAGATGATGCACGTTATCTTGAAGCTATTCAAAACATTAAAGAACAACAATTAGAAGATCAAATAGAAATCCACCATGATGATGCATTAACATTTGATATCAATGATTTAAAATATCAAGAATTTGATTGTTTATTTATTGATGCAGCGAAAGCACAATATCAAAAATTCTTTGAAAAATACATGCCTTTAGTTCAAAAAAATGGAATTTGCATTGTTGATAATCTAGATTTTCATGGGATGATTTTTGATATTGATCATATTAAAAATAGAAATACAAAACAACTTGTTAAAAAAATTAAAAGATTTAAAGATTGGATTTTCAATCATGAAGAATATCAAGTCACTTATTATGGCATAGGTGATGGAATTTGTGTAATAAAAAGGAAGTGAAATAAGTGTCATTAATAATTAATATAAATAGTTTATCATACCTTTATGATTATTTGGATTTAGGTGTCCATGATTTTATTGTAGGAACAAATCAATTTTCATGCCGACAAGCTTTAACAGTTGATTATATAGAATTAAAAGAAATAAAGGAAAAATATCCAATGATTCGTTTATTTGTTTTAGTTAATGCGTTAGTTGAACAAAAATATTTAGATGATTTAAAGAATCATTTAGATAAATTAAATGAATGTCAAATAGATGGGATTATTTTTCAAGATTTTGGAGTTTTACAAATTTGTAATGAAAAAGGATATTCATTTGAAAAAATCTATGATCCAGAAACATTAAATACAAATCATCTCACATTATCTGTTTTAAAAGAACAAGGAATAGATGGCGCTTTTCTAGCAAGAGAAATCCCGCTAAAAGAAAAACAAATGATTGGACAAAATTGTAAATTAAAAACAATGGTTCAAGTACATGGGGTTGAATATATGGCTTATTCAAAAAGAAAGTTATTGTCTAATTATAAAGAGTATACACATCTTGATTTTAATGTAGATAAAGAGGCACAAATTGAAATCAAAGCCAATGGTGTAGAGGACCATTGTCATATTTATGAAGATCAATATGGAACCCACATTACTTCAACTAATCAAATGTGTGCACTAGATGTTCTTAATCAATTCAATGATTTTGATTATTTATATATTGATGGTCAATATATAAATGAAACAGATTTATTAGAAATTACACATCTTTATATACAAGCTATAGAAGCAATTAAAAATCAAACATACAATAAAGAATCAATAGAGTTGATGCAATTACTTTATCGTTTAACACCAAATGTTCATTATTATCATAGTTTTTTATTTGATTCAACTGTTTATAAAATTTCTGATGTAAGAAAGAGAGAAGAAAATGAGAGAAGTTAGTCAAGTTATTAATGGAAAAAGAGTCATTGTTAAAAAGCCTGAATTATTAGCGCCAGCAGGAAACTTAGAAAAACTAAAAGTGGCTATCCTCTATGGTGCAGATGCAGTGTTTATTGGGGGTAAAGAGTTTTCTTTGCGTTCAAGTGCTTCTAATTTTTCTTTAGATGATATTAAAGAAGCTGTTGAATTTGCGCATGCACATCATGCGACAATTCATGTAACATGTAATATTATTTTACATGAAGATAATTTAGAAGGGTTAGAAGATTATCTTTTAAAGCTAGATGAAATTGGGGTTGATGCCATTATTGTAGCGGATCCTTATATCATGTCACTGGCAAAAAAATTAAACTTAAAATTAGAAGTTCATGTTTCTACACAACTTTCAACCATGAATACCAGTGCGATTCATTTCTATGAAAATTTAGGAGTTGATCGTGTTGTTTTTGCTAGAGAAGTGGATTATCAAGATTTAAAAGAAGTTAGGGAAAAAGTGGATATTGATTTAGAATATTTTATTCATGGAGCTATGTGTATCCATTATTCAGGAAGATGTATGTTATCTAATTATTTTTCAAGAAGAGATGCCAATCGTGGAGGATGTTCGCAATCATGCCGTTGGTATTATGATATTTTTGAAAAGGATCAACAATTGAATCATGATGAAATTGTACCGTTTAGTATGTCAAGTAAAGATATGTCACTCGTTGATGAATTGCCTAAGCTTATTGAATTAGGAGTTGATTCTTTTAAAATCGAAGGAAGAATGAAATCTCTTCATTATATTGCTACTGTTGTTTCAACTTACCGTAAATTGATTGATACTTATTGTGCTGATCCAGATCACTTTAATAAAGAAGGTTATCGTAAGGAAATTGAAAAAGCAGCGAATCGTGCTTTATGTACAGGATTCTTTAAAGATTTTCCAGACAGCCAATATCAACTTTATAATCAAAGAGATGAACATCCAACACAAGATTTCTGTGCGCGTGTATTAAGTTATGATGTAGATAAACATGAAGTTATGATTGAACAAAGAAATTATTTTAAAGTGGGGGATCAAATTGAATTTTTCTCACCACACCATGAAAATATTTTAATTCAAGTTAAAGAAATATATAATGAAGATAGAGAATCAGTTGAAGTAGCAAATCATCCAATGGAAATTCTTTATTTAAAATGTGATCAACCATTGTTTGAGTTCGATATGGGAAGGAAGGTTATTTTAGATGAAAAATAGTATTATTATTGGAATTGCTGGAGGAAGTGCTTCGGGTAAAACTTCTATTTCTAGACAAGTTTATGAATTTTTTAAAGGAAGTCATACAACATGTATCATTAAACAAGATGACTATTATAAAGATCAAAGTCATCTTTCTTTTGAAGAAAGAGTGAAAACAAACTATGATCATCCTTTTGCTTTTGATAATGATTTACTTGTAGAACAATTAAAACAATTAAAAGAAGGAAAATCAATTTCTAAACCTACATATGATTATACTCAACATACAAGAAGTGATGTTGTTGAAACAATTACACCAAGAGATGTTTATATTTTAGAAGGATTATTTGTTCTCTATGATGAAAAAATTAGAGATTTATGCGACATTCTTGTCTTTGTAGATACAGATGCTGATATACGTTTTATCCGTCGTTTAAAACGTGATATTGAAGAAAGAGGACGTTCTATTGATTCAGTATGTAATCAATATTTAGAAACAGTAAGACCAATGCATGAACAATTCGTTGAACCTTCAAAAAAATATGCACATATCATTATCCCTGAAGGGGGAAATAATACAGTAGCCATCGATCTTTTAATTACTAAGATTTCAAGTGTTATTGATGCTAAGGAGTAAAAGATGTATTGTACAAATTGTGGTCGAAAAATTAAAGATGGAGAACGTTATTGCCCTTATTGTGGAGCGAAAACATTTAATGAATATGAATTTAATCAACAAAGAGTAGATTATGCAATTTCTAGACGTAGTATTCCAATGTGTATTATTTTATCAATTGTTACGTTTGGAATTTATGGACTTTATTGGCTTTATTGTCTTGCTAGTGATGTCAATACACTTACTGGAGAAGAAGATTCTTCAGGTTTTAAAGTCTTGATTTTAAGTATTATTACTTTAGGTTTATATGAACTTTATTGGTTGTATAAAGTTGGAGAGAGATTAAGTGATTTTCAAACTTATCAAGGAGAAATGGTAGATAGTTATCGTGCTCTTGTTTATTTGATTTTAGGAATATTTGGATTAAATATTGTAGCAAGAGCACTTATTCAAAATGATTTGAATAAATATGCTTATGATTCATAAAAATAGACTAGATATTTAGATATAAATATGCTATATTATTGATTACGAGGTGACTTAAAATGGATAAAGATAAAGTATTACTTACGAAATCTGGTGTAGAAAAACTTGAAGAAGAAAGAGATAATTTAATTAATGTTGAAAGACCTAGAGTCATTGAAGAATTACAATTAGCTCGTTCTCAAGGTGACTTATCAGAAAACGCTGATTATGATGCAGCTAGAGATAAACAAGCTCAAATCGAACAAAGAATTAAAGAAATTGAATATATGCTTCAAAATGCAGAAATCATTTCTGAAGAACAAATGGATTTAAATGTTGTTAAACCTGGGACAACAGTTACAATTTTAGATTTATCTTTAGATGATCCTGAAGAAGAAAAATATACAATTGTAGGTTCTTTCGAAACTGATCCTGTTAATGGTAAGATTTCAAATGAATCACCACTTGCTAAAGCACTTATTGGTCATGGAGTTAATGAAATCGTGACTGTTGGGGTTGCTGAAGCATATGATGTAAAAATTGTAGATATTGAATTTACTGCATAAAACAACAAGTTATTGTTGTTTTTTCTTTATATAATAAAGTAAATAATAAATAATAAAAACAAATAAAGGTTTTATTAAAATTTGAATATTTATATCTTTTAAATGAAATATAAATTGAATAATTAAATAAGTCATTGAAAGGGTCATTCCGTGGATCAATGGCTTTTCTTTTACCATTTTATAAAAAATAAAAGTGAAAACAACTAAGATAAGATAACTAAAAAAAGTAATCAGTAATTGATAAATAAAAGATGAAACATGCATAAAAGAAAAAAGAATAGCCATAATAAAACTAATGATTAAATAACTTACAAATAAAAATGCATAAGATAATAAATAAGGCATTAACTTTCTTTTCATAGAAACCTCCTAATAGAGAATATGAAAAAAAAGAGTAAGTAGAACGGAGAACATATGTTTAAAATATTTATCATTAGTGTTTTTATGTATATCTATCTAACAGTTTTACTTAGGCTTTTTGGAAAAAAAGAATTTAGTCAACTCAATGTTTTTGATTTTGTTGTTTTTTTAGTGATTTCTGAAATCACGACAATGTCTTTAGAAACACAAGATTTGTCTGTTTTAGATAGTGTGATAGCCACACTGACACTCATTATTTTAGATAGAATAGAATCTTTTATTACGATGCGTTCAAAAAAATTGAGAGATTTTTTTGAAGGAAGACCGTGTTATATCATTTATAGAGGAAAGATACAATATCAAAATATGAAAAAATTACGCTATAGTATAGATGATTTATGTCATCATTTAAGAGTAAGTGATATCGATAGTGTTTCTAAAGTGGATTTTGCTATTCTAGAAACAAATGGTTCTTTATCGGTTATTCCAAAACAAGAAAGTCAAACACTTTTACCTGATGCATTGATCAGTGATGGCTGTATTAATCAAGAAGCACTTCAAATTTTAAATAAAGATGAAGCGTGGTTGAAAAATGAATTAAAGAAAAAACACATTTCTCATATAGAAGATGTGCTTTATTGTGTTTTAGAAAAAAAGGATCTTTATGTGATAAAAAAATAACTATCCAAACATAACATCCAACATCATCATAATCATAAAACCTACCATAAAACTCATTGTACCGACATCTACTTCTTTTAAGGCATTTGCTTCAGGAATCAGTTCTTCGATACAAACAAACATCATCGCTCCTGCTGCAAAACTTAAAGCAAAAGGGAGAATGCTACTAAAAAGTTGAGCAAATAAAAACCCTAAAAGTGCACTTGGAATTTCTACAAGGGCAGAATATTGACCATACATCATTGCTTTAAAACGTGAGATACCACTTTCATGTAAAGGCAAAGAAATGGCTGTACCTTCAGGAAAGTTTTGGATACCAATACCAATAGATAAAATAAGGGCAGGAACAAGATTAGTTTTAACGCTTGCAATGGCAATTCCAACCGCTAAACCTTCGGGAATATTGTGTAAGGTCATTGCTAGTAATAAAAGTTTATTTTTAGAAAGAGTATTTGTAGGACCTTCTTTTTGATGAGAAATAATATGTTCATGGGGAAGAAATTTATCACATAGTCTTAAAAATAAGCCACCGCTAAAAAAGACAAGTGGAATCAAAAAAAGTAAAAGTAGATGATCTTCAACTTGTTGGATTGCTGGAAGAAGCAAAGAAAAGAAAGTGGCAGCAATCATAATACCAGCAGCTAAACCTAAAGCAATACTGACAAGTTTTTGACTTTTACTTTTAACAAAATAAACAAGGCTTGAACCTAAAAAAGTCATCAACCAATTAAAAATAGAAAGTACTAAAGCAAGTAAAAAAAGTTGTAAATTTGATAACATAAAAGACCTCCATAGTATCCTATGAAGGTCTTATCATTTTATCTAGGCTTATCTATTAATAAAGTCATAGTCACTATCATCAATAGTTACTAAAATTGCTTTTTCAGTTAATCTTTGTTTTTTACTATCATAAGTAGGTAAAACAGTATAATTAACACGAATATTTCTTTCTACTTCTTCATCGTAAGCAAAATCTGCTTGTCTAAAGAAGATAGGATCATGATCATAAACAGAAATATTACCAAATTGATTTTGTTCATTGTAATAAACAACTTTACCTGATTTACGAGTAACTAAACTATCAAGATGTGACATGATCAAATCATACATTTCATCATAAAGAGTACTTGAATCTTTATCTTGATATTTTTCATCAATGACAAAATCACAATCTTTTTGATTTTCATTACATAATGCTTTAATAAATGAATGAACAACTTTGACCAATAATTCATTACCACTATTTTCAACAGCTTCATTTAATCTTTGATATAAAGGAAGTTGTTCAAGGGCATAACCATTTTCAAAGAATTCATAAAGTAAATAAGCATTTGCTTCTTTTACTTTACCAACAGTAGCATTTGTTTTATATAAAACTTCGTAGAAGTTAACTCCTTTAATACGATTATGTAAAGAAATAAATTCTCTATTAGCTTCATCATATTCTTTTAATTCTAATAAAGCACATCCTCTATAATATTTGATCCATTGTAAAGCGTTATAATGCCATTTAAGTGGTGTAGCTAATGCTTGATTTGCACATTCTACACATGCTTTATATTGTTTTGTTTCAAATAAAGCACGTACTTTTAATCTAAAGTATCTTTCTTTGAAAGATTCAAATTCTCTACCTTCGTTATTAACAAAAGGTTTATCAGATAATAATTTAACATCTAATTTGTTAAGCATTTTAATCATTAAATCATAATTGATTGGAGTTTGATTTAATGCATATTTAATTGCTCTATTAATTGCTGGTTCAACAGGAGAATATTTTTCTTGTTTACAAATACCTAAAATATCTTCAAGGATATCAAAGAATAAACTTTCTTTTTCTTTGATTTTTTCATCATCAATATTAATAAACTTATTATATAAAGCATACCCATATTGATTAATATATCCTTTTAAAGAAGGAGCCATTTGTAAAAATGTATTTCCTACTTCAATTGCATCATCATTTCTACCATTGTTTTTTAATAATTTAATAAAATCATTTGCTTCAAATTCATTGAAAGAAGCAGCATCTTCATTGAATTTATTGAAATATCTTTCAATACTTTTTAATTCGTTTTCGTTCATAAAATTCACCTCGTGCATTATTATATCATTTATTTATCATGAATAACATAAAATGTTTTTAAAAACATTTTTTATATGCTATAATGATGCAGAAAATTAAGAGGTGAAAAAATGAGTAAACAAGTGTTTAGTACAGATTTTTACGGGAAAAATCTGACAGTAGAAGTAGGAGAGTTAGCAAAACAAGCTAATGGTAGTGTTTTAGTAAGATATGATGATACAGTCATCTTATCAACAGCTGTTGCAGGAAAAGAACCAAAAAGTGTAGATTTCTTTCCACTAACAGTTACATATGAAGAAAAATTATATTCTGTAGGTAAAATTCCTGGAGGATTTCTAAAAAGAGAAGGACGTCCAAGTGAACATGGAACTTTAACTGCAAGAATGATTGATAGACCAATTCGTCCATTATTTGCAGACGGATTTAGAAATGAAGTACAAGTTGTTAATACTGTTTTATCAGTAGATCAACAAGCTTCTCCAGAAATGGCAGCAATGTTAGGGGCTTCTCTTGCATTATGTGTTTCTGATATTCCTTTCAATGGACCAATTGCTGGTGCTAATGTTGGTTTAATTGATGGTGAATTTACCATCAATGCTGGTCCTGAAGAAATGGAAAGAAGTTTAATTAACTTAGAAGTAGCTGGTACAAAAGATGCTATCAACATGGTTGAAGCAGATGCTAAAGAAGTTGATGAAGATACAATGCTAAATGCTTTAATGTTTGGACATGAAGCTATTAAAGAATTAATTGCTTTTGAAGAAAAAGTTGTTGAAGCATGTGGTAAAGAAAAAATTGAAATTCCATTATTTGAATTAGATGAAGCTTTAGTTCAAGAAATTACAGATTTATGTAATGATGAAATGGTTGCTGCTGTATCTATTCCAGGAAAACTTGAAAGATATGCAGCCATTGATGAAATCATGGATCGTGTAACTGCACAATATGATGAAAAAGAATATGCAGATGAAGAAACAAAAGAATCTGTGATGAAACAAGTTGGAATTATCTTACATGATTTAGAAAAAAATGAAGTAAGACGTTTAATTACGGAAGAAAAAATTAGACCAGATGGTCGTAAAATTGATGAAGTGCGTCCATTAAATGCACAAGTTGATTTATTACCAAGAGTTCATGGTTCTGCTTTATTTACAAGAGGTGAAACACAAGTTTTATCTGTATGTACATTAGGAGCTATGGGAGAAGTTCAAAAAATCGATGGTTTAGGATTAGAAGATCAAAAACGTTTCATGCATCATTATAACTTCCCACCATATTCAGTTGGTGAAACAGGAAGAATGGGTGCTCCTGGACGTCGTGAAATTGGACATGGTGCTTTAGGAGAAAGAGCTTTAGCACAAGTTATTCCAAGTGAAAAAGACTTCCCATATACAATCCGTGTTGTTTCTGAAGTCTTAGAATCAAATGGTTCAAGTTCACAAGCTTCAATCTGTGCATCATCAATGGCATTAATGGCTGCTGGTGTACCAATTTCAAATCCAGTTTCTGGGGTTGCGATGGGACTTGTTAAAAAAGGTGACGATTATACAATCTTAACAGATATCCAAGGTATGGAAGACCACTTAGGAGATATGGATTTCAAAGTAGCTGGTACTAAAAACGGTATTTGTGCTTTACAAATGGATATCAAAATTGATGGTATTACAAAAGAAATCTTACAAGAAGCTTTAGCACAAGCAAAAGTAGGACGTGCTCAAATCATGGATTGTATGTTAGGAGCTATTCCTGCACCACGTGATCATTTATCTAAATACGCACCAAAAATGCATGTTATGCATATTGATCCAGAACAAATTAGAGATGTTATTGGACGTGGTGGAGAAACAATTAATGAAATCATTGAAAAATCAAATGATGTTAAAATTGATATCGATCAAGACGGTACAGTGGTTATCTACCATAGTGATCAAGAAGCAATCGACACAGCTGTTTCTTTAATTGAAAGAATTGTTAAAAAAGCTGAAGTTGGTGAAATCTATGATGGAACAATCGCACGTGTAAATGATAACTATGCATTCGTTACTTTATTTGAAGGTACAGATGGATTCTTACATATTTCTGATTGGTCTTATGAAAGAACAAGCAAAATGCAAGATGTATGTAAGGTAGGAGATGTCATCAAAGTTAAGGTAACTAAAGTTGATGATAAAGGTAAAGTAAATGTTTCTAGAAAAGCTTTACTTCCAAAACCAGTTAAAAAAGAAGAAAAAACTGAAAAAAATGAAAAATAAAATCATACTTGCAAGTAGTTCTCCAAGAAGAAAAGAACTTTTCGATAAATATGGAATAGACTACACAGTAGATTTTGTAGAAACAGAAGAAGTGTTAGACGAAAGTTTAACACTTTTTAAAAGACTAGAAAACATTGCTTTACAAAAAGCCAAACCACTTCAAATAAAATATCCAAACAATATCATTGTCTCAGCAGATACCATGGTAACCTTCCAAGATGAAATGTTAGGAAAACCAAAAGATCGAGAAGACGCTAAAAGAATGCTTAATATGTTATCAAATAATAAACAAGTTGTTATTACAGCAGTATGTATCATTAAAGATCAACAAAGCACAACATTTACAGATGCAACAACTGTTACATTTAAAAAATTATCTGATCACGAAATTGAAGATTATCTTGATACAAATGAATGGCAAGGCAAGGCGGGTGCTTATGCAATCCAAGGGGTTGCTTCAAAGTTTGTAGAAAAGATTGATGGAGATTTAGAAAATGTCATTGGGATGCCAATGTATAAAGTCATTAAATATTTAGAAGCTTAACGAGAAATCGTTAAGCTTTTTCTTTACCAAATGTTGCCGTAAAGCTCCCAGCTTTAGCTGTGGATATATAAGGCAACTTTTTTAAGTTTTTATCAATAACATATATAATTAGATATCTTTTAGTAGTATAATGTGTTCATGAAGTACAAATCAAATAATAATGTGATCTATTCCTGTAAATATCATGTTGTATTCTGTCCAAAATATCGACGTCCCGTTCTTGTAGATGGTGTTGATGATTGCTTAAAGGAGTTGATTAAAGAAACTTGTGATCAATTGAATGTCGAAATCATTGAAATGGAAATCATGACAGATCATGTACATTTGCTTATGGAAGTAGCTCCACAATATGGAATTCACAAAGCAGTTAAAAGAATCAAGGGCTATTCTTCTAGAGTGTTGAGACAGGAATTTCCTTGGTTGAAATCAAGGATCCCAACGCTATGGACCAATAGCTATTTTGTATCTACAGTAGGTGGTGCACCACTTTCTGTAATCAAGCAATATATTGAAGATCAAAAAAATGTTTAGGTGATATCTATGCAATTAACAGAAACAGTCAAGCTTTATCCAAATAAATATCAGACAGAATTGATCAAGGCAACGATGACAGAGTATATTTCTACAGTCAATCATCTTGTTCTTGATGCAATCAATGTATTCGAGATGCCAAATCCATCATAAGAAAATATAATAAGGCATTAAGAAATTCAGATACTCAAGTAAAACTTCCTGTTTTGAAAAAAATGCGCTGTTATATCAACAATCAAAATTTTAGAATCAGTGATGACAGTATAAGCTTTCCAGTAATGATCAATGGAAAGTCAAAACGTATATCAGTCAAGACAAAAATATCCAAAAGACAGAAATCAATTTTTTCATCCAGTAAATTAGGAACGATGCGTATTGTTGTAAAAGGGCATGATCTCGTAGCACAAATCGTCTATGATGCAAAAGAAGATGCTGTTTCTTCAAACGACAATGTCATGGGTGTTGATCTTGGAATCAAATGTCCTGCGGTAAGTTACTGTCCAGATGGAAGTATCAAGTTTTATGGAAATGGGAGAAAAAACAAATATATAAGAAGACACTACAATAATCTTAGAAAAAGATTTCAAAAAGCTAAGAAGCCAAAAGCAGTTGTTAAGATCAACAACAAAGAACAACGTATCATGAAAGATATAGATCATAAGCTAAGTCGTGAAATTGTAAATACAGCAAAAGCACATGATATCTCAGTAATCAAATTAGAGCGACTACAAAACATCCGCTCAACGACAAGAACAAGTCGAAAAAACAATCATAGCCTGCATACATGGTCGTTCTATAGACTAGCTACATTTATAGAATACAAAGCAAAACTGGCAGGCATAAAAGTTGAGTATGTAGATCCAGTATATACAAGTCAGATCTGTCCGATAAGTGGAAGAATCCAACATGCAAAAGATAGAAATTATATATGCAGATGTGGATATCAAACACACAGGGATTTGCTAGGAGCTATAAATATATACAACTCAACTGAGTATATTGGTAACAGATATACTGCCTAGAGAACTATAGGTTCTGCTCTAGGAAGGGTAATGGCATACCCCTATCTTGCACTGCGACCTATCAGAAATGAACTGGTCAGCCAACAATGTTGGCAGGTAGCAAGAATCTACTGTCTTTAGACATGGGGAGTGTCAAATTAGTAAGAGAATTAGATAAAAGAAATATTTATATAAAAAAAGAATTGAAAACATATAATAAAACAATTTGGGAAAAGTTAAAGCAATTAGATATGGAAGGAATACCACATATTTATTCAATAGAAGAAAATGAAGACGGTTTAGAAATCATCGAAGAATATTTAGCTTGTCAAACATTATCTGATATTTTAGATGAACATACTTTTTCAAATTTAGAAGCTTATCAAATTATAAGACAATTATGTATTATTTTAGATGTATTGCATCAACAAGATCCACAAATTATTCATCGTGATATTAAACCCGAAAATATCTTTTATGATGGAAAACAAGTCTATCTTTTTGATTTTGATATAGCTAGAAATTATATTGAAAATCAAAAAAGAGATACTACGGTGTTAGGAAGTCAAGGTTATGCAGTTCCTGAACAATTTGGTTTTTATCAAACAGACATAAGAAATGATATTTATTCTTTGGGAGTTTTATATCATGTTTTACTTACTAATAAGTTGCCTAGAGATTATGACTTACAAGGAATAGAAAAGAGAATAATTGATAAGATGATTGCTATTGATCCTCAAGGAAGATATCAAGATGTAAAAGAAATTATTAAAGATTTAGATCAATTATTTCATATTGAAAAAAAGAAAGAAAAGAAAATCAAACATCCTAAAGCTTTACCGGGATTTAGAAGTGGTAAGCTTTGGAAGATGATTGTAGCGATTATGGGTTATCTTTTATTTATATGGATTTTAATAAGTTTTAAGATTGAAAATCAACCAATAAGCCAGTATCAGTATTTTGTTTATCGCTTGATTTTAATTTCTTGGTTTATTATAACACTTTTATTTTCTACAAACTATTTATCTGTTAGGGACTATTTACCTTATTATAAAAATCATGGGATTGTTGTTAAAGTTTTAACAACGATTATTTCTTGGCTTATTTTATTATTTATCTCTCTTATTATTGGAACTCTTTTAATGTATCTTTAATTGTGCCCCGAGGGGGCACCTTTTTTTGTCTTATAAGATACATTATAGATGTAGTCTATTTCTAAGATAAGGAGGTTATGTATGGATATAGAAGAATACCAAAGTAAAGATATAGCTGGGAAGATTCTTTATTTAGCATCATTGTTTAAAGGGATAAAAGATCATTTGGATGTATTAAATGAAAGAGAAGAGTTTAATCAAGTTGAATCACAAATATTTACGATTTTAAATGATTTAGAATTAGGTATTCATGAATTATGTATTTTATATGAGATATTAGAAAAGGAATAGACAAAAAAGAAAGGAAGAGGGAATATGAAAACTTGGAAATTAGTAGCAGGTATTTTATCAATTATTTTAAGTGTATTTGTTTTTTTTCAATCTGTATTAGTAGGGACTGCTAATACAATGTCAGCTAATGGAGAAGTAGGAGGAAGTGCTGGTGTTTTTGTCTCTATTTTTATGTTAGCAGGAGGAATTGTTTCAATTGCTGTAAGAAATAGTCAAAAAAATGGAGGAAATATTGCAGTTGTTATTTTATTTTTACTAGCAAGTTTTTTAGGTATAGGACTTGCTGGAAGTTTTAGTGATTTAAATATTTGGGCAGGATGGTGTTTAATAAATGCTGTTCTAGCAATTATTTCAATTTTTAAACAAAATAAAGGAGTACAACAATGAAGAAAATAATCAAGATAGTTTTAGTTTTGTTTGTAACACTTACATTAGGAGCATGTGGAAGTAGTGAAGAAAAAGATACAAATAAACCTACAAAAACAGAAGAAAAGAAAGAAGAAAAAATATATACGATAGGTGAAACTGTAACATATACTAAAAATAGTAAAGATTTGATTCATTTTACAGTTGATTCAGTAAGAAATACAGATGATCGTAATGAATTTGCAGATAGTCAACCAGAACAAGTCATTATCATACATTATTCTTATGAAAATATAGCAAATGAAGATGATATTTATTTTTCAAGTATTAACTTTAAAGTTATTGATGAAGGTGGAAATGTTTGTGAAACTTATCCAGCTTCTATAAATACTTATCCCCAAACAGCACCTATAGGGACAAAAAGTGAAGGGGAAGAGGCTTATGGTTTAAAGCAACAAAGTTCTAAGATTAAGTTGATTGTAGAATTGGATTATTCAGGAACAAAAGCTACTTATGAATTACCTATTCAATAAGAAAGAAATCCATATATGTAATTGTATATGGATTATCCTTTTTGATTATATACAAATTTTATTTTTTCGAATTCTTTAATCATTTTAAAGAGTGTATCTGAAGATTCTTGCTTACCACTTGCAATCCAATAGGTACAAATATTGAACAATGAACCATGATAATAACTTATAAAATAAAAAGCATGTTCACGTACGAATTTATTTTTATAGTGTTGAGTATAACTAAGCACGATTTCGGTATTATATTTTGCAATAAATTCTATAAGATTCCATTTTATAAGAACAAGGAGTAATTTACTGTTTTTATCAAAAAAGTGAATCATATCTTTAATATGTTCATCACTATAGACATAACTAAGATGAGAATATTTGTCTTTGAAGACTTGTTTATGAGCGTTTTGGTAAATATATTTAAGAACATCCTCTAATGTATGAAAGTTGTTATAAAAAGCTGTTCGACTAATATTTGCTTTTTCTGTAAGTTCTTTTATTGTAATTAAATCAAGCGGTTTATAATTTAATAGTTTAATAAGTGTTTTTGATACTTGTTTTTTTGTCTTAATTGATTTATTCATGATATCACCTATCTTTTTTATAACATAATCCTTACATAATGTCTAAATATGTTCATATTTATTTGTAGAAAATCTACAAAAAAATATAATGAAGTTAAGGAGGAATGATTAAATGAAAGATTATTTTGGTTATCAAAACAAAAATGTTGTTGTAACAGGAGCAAGTTCAGGAATGGGAAAGGCAACAGCAGAAATGTTAGTAGATTTAGGTGCGAAAGTATATGCACTTGATTGGAATGAATGTGATGTAAAAGGAATAAGACAATATGTACATGTAGATTTATCAAAGAAAGAATCTATCGATCAAGCGATGAAAGAGTTGCCTAGCCATATAGATTCATATTTTGGAATTGCAGGAGTATCAGGTATGAAAAATGATTTTATGACAACGGTCAGTATAGATTTTATTGCTAATAAATATATTTGTGAAGAATATCTTATTCATGCTATGAGTGAAAATGGTACAATTGCATTTATGACTTCAACTGGTGGAAATGGTTGGGAAAAGGAAGAAAATAAAAAATATTATATAGATGCTATTTTAGCATCAGGTTGGAATGCAACAGTAGAGGCGATTATGAAAACCGGATTCCAATATTTACCAGGTACGTTAGGCTATCCTTATTCTAAATTAGTAATGAACTATTATACAGCATATTTACAAAAATCTTTTGCCAGTAAGAAAATCAGAGTGAATGCTGTATTACCTGGATCGACAGATACAGGTATGAAAAGTGAATTTACAGAAATGGCGCATGGTGAAGAAGGATTATTATCACATTGTGGATATGCTAATCGTTTAGCATATTCAAAAGAAATGGCTGGTCCTATAGTGTTTTTGAATAGTGAAATGGCAACTTATGCTTCAGGTGTTTTGATGGAAGTTGATTATGGAAATACAGTAGAAGAAAGAGCAAATATTAAACCTGTTCAACAAGTTATTTCTTTAGAAGGTATCTACCAAATGATGCAAAAATAAAGCAAATAATAAAATAACTGTAAACGCTTACAAAAAAGTATTGTTTTTTCCTCTAGGTGAATTTATAATTATATAGTATGGAGGAAGAAAATTATGGGAAGTACTGTCAAAAAAATTGCATTATTATCTGGTGGAGGTGATTGTCCAGGGTTAAACGCTGTTATTCGTACAATTACTAAAACTGCAATCTCTAAATATGGTTATGAAGTGATTGGATTTGTTTATGGTTATAGAGGTTTATACCATAATAATTATGTAGAACTTACTGAAGAATCGGTAGAAGATATTTATAAAGAAGGAGGAACTATTTTATATAGTTCTAATAAAGATAATTTATTTGATTATTTAGTAGATGATGGTCATGGTGGAAAAGTAAAGAAAGATGTTTCTGATGTGGCTGTTGAAAATTTGAAAAAAGATGGTGTTGATGTTTTAGTTATTTTAGGTGGAGATGGAACGCTTACAAGTGCACGTGATTTTTCAAGAAAAGGTGTCAATGTTATTGGTGTACCTAAAACAATGGATAATGATTTAGCAAGTACAGATGTTACATATGGCTTTATATCAGCCATGTCAGTAGGTACAGAATTTATTGATCGTTTACAAACAACAGCAAAATCACATCATCGTGTTATTTGTTGTGAATTAATGGGTAGAGATGCTGGATGGATTACTTTATACGCAGGTCTAGCAGGAAATGCTGGAGTATGTTTAATTCCAGAAATTCCATTTACCATTGAAAATATTGCTAAAGCAATTAAAAAACGTGATGAAATGGGATTACCTTATACTGTTGTTGCTGTTGCTGAAGGAGCTAAATATGCAGACGGAACAAAAGTCATTGGTAAAATCGTAGAAGATAGTCCAGATCCAGTACGATATTCAGGACTTGCTGCTAAAGTAGCAGATGATCTAGAAAAAGTAATACCTAATCATGAAGTACGTTCAGTTAATCCAGGACATATTATTCGTGGTGGTGATATTACAGCTTATGATCGTATTTTATCTATTCGTTATGGTGTAGCTGCTGTAGAACTTATTAATGAAGGTAAGTTTGGTAATGTAGTTACAATTAATGGTGATAAGATGGGTTATACTTCTTTAGAAGAAGTTATTGGAGCAGCTAAGATTGGTCAACAAAAACATGTTGATCCAAATGGTGAACTTGTTAAAGCAGCTAAAGCAATTGGTATTTCATTTGGTGATGAATAATAATAGTAAAAAGAAGTTTCTTGATGAGACTTCTTTTTTATTGGACAAATAATCCAATATAAATCAGGGTTTATATCACATATAATATGTAAATAAAGAAATGAGTTGATTATATGAAGCTAATATCTACAGGAATAGAAAACTTTAAAGAAATGATTGATAAAAATGCATATTATGTAGATAAAACAAATCTAATTATAGATGTATTAAATGAACAAGTTGTCTTTTGTACAAGACCGCGAAGATTTAGTAAGACACTTAATATGTTGATGCTGTATTATTTCTTTTCTATTAAAGAAAAAGAAAATGCTTATTTATTTGATTATTTAAATATTTCAAAAAATAAAAATGCTTTAAAAGATCAAAATAAGTATCCAACAATATTTATTTCTTTGAAAGATATGACAAAAAGTTCTTATGAAAAACAAATGAACCGCTTTAAAGAAGTTATTTGTTTATGTGCTAAAAAATTTCTTGAATTACTTAACAGTGATATTTTATTGGATTCTGAAAAGAAACTTTTTCAAAAGTATGTCGATAATGAAATACAAGATAATGAACTAGAAAGTGCATTATTTAATATTTCATATTTTCTTTATAAATAGTGTTTTGGGATAGTAAAGACGATATGACGATGCCTGGCATCAAGAGCGATAGAGGAAATATGAACAGCACGTAATTTAGCCTCTTTAGAGCCACAAGAAGTACAGAGCTTGGAGTGACATTTGTGAGGAACGATAGATTCGTTGCCGCAATGAGGGCAGACAAAAAGATCATAGCCAAGATAGATAGAACCATAAAGAATAGTTTTCTGGATGGTATCATAGGTAACATTTCTGATCTTACCTCTATTATAAAGAGAACGGATATAGTTGATATTGTCATTAAAGATATAGGAAAAAGATTCCTTGCCTTTGATCTTATCGACATGACTAAAATTGTATAAAGCAAGGCAGTCAGCATAGTTAGTATCATCAATCATAAAATCACCAACTAACATTTTAAAGAAAAAGGTAATAATCTTCAAAGATTATTACCATGTGGACAAAATTTATTTTGTCCCTTTTTTATTCTATGATATCATTAACAGGGCTATGTAAAGGATGACGAACGTCATTTTCTTTATCATAGCTTATTTTATTTTGGATGTTTTTTTGATAATTCTTTTTGAATAAACAAGAAAAGATCACATTTAAAATATATTCAATCGATGTTTGTGAAGCAAAAGGGGCTATCTTGGTAAAAATCTTTTCCCGTGATCCAATATTTAAAATATAGCTTGCATAATGGGAAAGTCGATTATCACCAATTGAAGTTAAGACAATGATAGGTGTTTTCTTTTCTTTTAATATTTTTGCTATTTTAATAAGTTCATTGGTTTCCCCTGAATAAGAAATAATCATTGCTATTTTGTTTTCATTGGAATTATAAGACATAAAGACTTGTTCTCCAGCGAGCGTTTTGAGATTAACGTTTCTTTGTATTCGCATCATTTTATGTTGGAAAGACATAGCTGCAAGTAATGAATTTCCTGTTCCATAGATATCGATATCTTTGTTTTGATCAAGTAGTTCAACTATTTGATTAAGTTGTTCAAAATCAATCAATTGGATGGTTTCCGCGATGACTTCTTGATTTAAACTAGCTAGTTTATAAGCAACCATGGAATCATTATCTTCTTCATTAAAGGGAAAATTAACATCTATACGATCTGTATGAGCTAAATCAAATTGTAATTCAGCAGAATATTTGATTTTAAAATCACCATAACCTTCCAAACCTAATTTATGACAAAGTCTTACGATAGTAGCTGGAGAGGTATATGTTTTTTTAGCGAGTTCTTTGATAGAAAGATTTAAAACTTTTTCTCCCTCGTTTAATATATAATGGGCGATTTCTTTTTCTGAATGAGAGAAATCTAACTCAAATTCTAATTGTGTCATTATACTCATTTTATATCACCATTTATAGTATAACATGGAACAAAGTTTCATGAAATGGGTTTTATTTTAATTAAATATGAAACATTATAAAAAGGAATATCGAAGATATTTACTTTCAAGATGAGATGATTAAAATGTTAGGTGGATATAAAAAAGGAGAACATTTTATGGAAAGAAAATTACCAAAAGATTTTTATTGGGGTGGATCAGTTTCATCATTCCAAACAGAAGGACATAGAAATGAAGGAGGAAAAGGTTTATGTGTTTATGATGTAAGACCTATGAATCCTGAATTTTCTGATTGGAACGATGCTATTGATGAATATACTCGTTATGATGAAGATATTGCATTAATGAAAGGAATGGGATTCAACTTTTATCGTTTCTCTATTTGTTGGTCTCGTATTATTCCTAATGGAACATTAGATGAACCAGTAAATGAAGAAGGAGTTAAATTTTATAGTGATTTAATTGATAAATTATTAGCTGCTGGTATTGAACCAATGATTACATTAGTTCATTTTGATATGCCTTATCATTTAGTAAAAGAATATAATGGATTTGCATCTCGTTATGTTGTAGATTGTTTTGAAAGATATGCTAAAGTTTGTATTGAAAGATTTGGAGATCGTGTTAAACATTGGATGTCATTCAATGAACAAAACTTACACAGTATGATGTTACGTGTTTCTAATGCTGAAGTTATTCCTGAAGGAGTTAGCTATCCAAAACACTTATATCAAGTAAACCACAATGTTATGATGGCTCACTGTAAAGCAGTACGTGCTTTAAGACAAATGCAACCAGATGCTAAATTCTGTGGTATGGGTGCTATTACTAATATTTATGCTTATGAAAATAGTCCAGAAAATAATTTCTTTGCTACTAAAGGATATAATTTATTAAATGGTTTCTTAGTAGATACTTTTGCTCAAGGTAAATATCCTGATTATTGGAATGCTTATCTTGAAAATAGAGGATGGATGCCTACTTTTGAAGAAGGTGACGAAGAATTATTAAAATACACTGTTGATTATATTGCTTTCTCTTATTATCGTTCAAACACTGTTAAAACAGGTGAATTTGATTATGAAAGACCAGCTCATGAATGTGTAAATGAAAAACAAATTAAAAATCCTCATTGTGAAGCAAATGAATGGGATTGGGAAATCGATCCAGTTGGATTTAGATGGACATTAAATGATTTACATCATAGAACAGGTCTTCCAGTATTCGTTCTTGAAAATGGTATTGGTTGGCGTGAAGATATGAGTCAAGAAGAAGTAGATCAAATGTTAGCTGAAGGTCGTACAATTGAAGATGATTATCGTATTAATTATCATAGAGATCATATCAAAGAAATGGAAAATGCAATCTTTGAAGATGGTGTTGATTGTTTAGGATATATTACTTGGGGACCAATTGATATTCTAGCAAGTATGTGTAATATGGATAAACGTTATGGATTTGTTTATGTAAATAGAACAAATAAAGATTTAAGAGATATGAAACGTATTCCTAAAAAATCATATCAATGGATCAAAAAAGCATTCGAATCAAACGGTGCTGATTTAGATTAATAATATGTATTTAGCCTGTTGACAAAATAATTTGTTGACAGGCTTTTATTGTATAAGAAACAATTATTCATTGGACTATCCGTCCATTGAAAGAAGGAAAAAGGAAAGATAAAATAATAAAAAAAGAAATATTTGTGAATTAAATTTGAGACAAATACGAAACAAATTCGAGACGAAATAGAGAAGGACATATGATACAATTTATTTGTAACCAATCTAGATAAGTTACCTCAAATAAAAAAGAAAGTAGGTAATAATAATTGATCCTAACAAATAACTTAACACCTGATAGTGCCTGTCGTACCTTCTTCAGTAATGATATCTATTTTGCTTCTTTTTCTAATGCTATCTTGTTTGATGGCAAACAAGTCATTCGTCCCGAAAGACTTGTACGTTATGAAAATGATATGTCACTTATTATCGATGATACAAAGAGTGCAGAAGATAAAAAAAGAAGAAGGGACATTGTCGTAAAAACAGATGTTGATGGTGTCTGTTGTCTCTTGAGTATTGAACATCAAAGTACGATCGATAAAAATATGGTGATACGATGTAGCAACTATGAAATGTTGGAGTATTTAAAACAGTTAAAAAACAAAAAGCTTAAAAGATTAGTTCCTCAAGTTATGATTGTTTTTTATACAGGAGATAAAAAATGGAATACCCCTTTAGAATTAAATGATTACTTTGATATACCAGAAGAATTAAAAGAATATGTTAATGATTGGAAAATCAAAGTTGTCGATGTCAAAGAAATAGATGCCAGTAAGATCAAAGATGAACAAACAAGATATTTTATAGAAGCTATCCAAGAAATGTATAAAGGAAACTATGAAGGATTACATCGAAGAATAAAGATGAATAGAGATAACTTTATTTATGCAGCCATCATTACAGGAAGTTTAGATTTAATTAGAGATTTACCAGAAGGAGATGAAATCGATATGTGTGAAGGAATGGAAAGAATGGCAGAAGGATTTAGAAATGAAGGTAGAAGTGAAGGAAAACTTGAAGAAAAGAGAAGTACACTAAAAGAACAATTAGAAATCAAACTAGGAACTATTTCAAATAATCTAGAATTACAACTAACCAATGCAACATTAGAAAAACTAAATATATTAACACGTAATATATTTAATATTACAAATGAAGAAGATGTTTTAAAAATCATTAATTAATAAGTTAATATATAAGTAAAAAAGCAAATCAAATAAAATGATTTGTTTAGACTGTTGAAAAAAATAAAAAATCAACAGTTTTTTCTTTTGTTAAGTTGAAATATATACTATTATATATATGTCGTGGATGACTTCGTTCCAATTACTTAAAATTTGAAGCTCCACGGCTTTTTATATAGAAATTAAACCAATAAAAAGTAAGAACATGATAAGAGGAGAGTTTGAAAGTAAGAAAAATTTTTAAAGTTATTTAGTAAACTTTTTTCTATAGAGAACATCAAGTATTTGATAATTTTTCTTTACCAAATGTACTCAAATATTTAATATATTTATTAGAAAATAAAAAAGGAGATATATTATGGAATTTAAAGATGTTATTCAAAACAGATATTCATGTAAAGATTTTTCTACACAACAAATAGAAAAAGAAAAATTAATGGAAATATTGGAAGCAGGAAGAGTTGCTCCAACGGCTAAAAACTTGCAAGAACAAAAAATCTATGTTGTTCAATCAAAAGAATATTTAGATAAAATAGATGCATGTACACCTTGTCGTTATCATGCACCTACTGTTTTAGTTGTAGCTTATGATAAAAACAATGTTTTTGATTATCCAGGTAATGAAAGAAATTCAGGAATTGAAGATGCTACCATTGTAGCCACTCATTTAATGTTGGCTGCTTATAATGCAGGAATTGATAGTTGTTGGATCAATTTCTTTGATCCTCAAGAAATGAAAAAAGCTTTAGATTTACCTGAAAATGAAGAAGTTGTTATGATGTTGAATTTAGGATATGGAAATCAAAAAGAACCACTTCCTAATCATCATTTAAAAAAAGAATTGGCTGAAACAGTTAAATACTTATAATTTTTATAACAAAATAAGCTTTGCTTGTTTTGTTGTTTTTTTGCTACAATATGGATAAGAGGTGAGTTCTATGAAGTTGTTATTTAGACAACAACCATCTTTTATTTTCCACTTTATGTAACAAATCAAAATAATGAATTGTTCTATATTATAAAAAGAAAAATGGCAATTATGTATCAACTTTATATATATGATGCTCATGAAAATATTGTTGCTAAGATTGAAGAAAATCCTAGATCAGCTGTTTTTTTATTTATAAAAATGAGGAATATATTAGTGCTGTAGAAAAAGAGTTTTCTTATTTTATTCCTTATTTTTTAGTGGATTATCGAAAATGGAATGTTGGTGGAGAATATGTTGAATATAATTATGAAGTAAAAGATGAAAATGATTATCTTATTGGAAGAATTGAAAAAAGATTATGAAATATTTTAGATACATATGATATTTCAGTTGATTTAAAGGAAGATATTTTAAATTTCGTCATTTTAACAACTGTAATAGATATTGAAAAAGCAAGAAGAAATAGACATTATTAAAAATTGGAGGGAATCTTATGAAACTATTATTTAAACAGCGTATTTTTTCATGGCTAGACAGTTATGATATATATGATGAAAAGGGGGAAACTGTCTATACAGTGAAAGGACAACTCAGTTTTGGACATAAACTTTTTATTTATAATAAGTATGGTGAACATCTTGGTACGATCAAAGAAGAAATATTAACGTTTTTACCACGTTTTGCTTTATATGAAAATGATGAATATATTGGTAAAATTACCAAAGAGTTTACTTTCTTTAAACCTAAATTTATTTTAGATTATAAAGATTGGCAAATAGAAGGAAATTTTTGGGAATGGGATTATCAGATCGTGGATTATTCAGGAAATATTATTGGTTTAATTAATAAAGAAATCTTTCATATGAGTGATACATATTCTTTAACAATAGAACATGACGAAGATGCTTTTTATGTTTTAATGATTGTTCTTGCGATAGATGCTCAAAAATGTAGTCGAAATAAATGATTGTAAGTCAATCATTTTATTTTCTTAAAAAATTAGCACTCTGTGCTTGACTATGCTAAAACAAAGTAATATACTATCTTTAGCATTTAAACGACAGGAGTGCTAAAGGAGGATATATTATGGCAGAAAAAAAACAATTTAAAGCAGAATCGAAAAGATTATTAGACTTAATGATTAATTCTATATATACACATAAGGAAATCTTTTTAAGAGAATTGATTTCTAATGCAAGTGATGCAACAGATAAACTTTATTATAAAGCGTTAACAGAAAATATTTCTGAAATCAATAAAAGTGATCTTACAATTGATTTAGCTTTTGATAAAGAAAATAGAACATTGACTGTTACTGATCATGGTATTGGAATGAATAAAGAAGAACTAGAAGAACATTTAGGTACGATTGCTAATAGCGGTTCTTTCAAATTTAAAAATGAAACTGAAAGTGATGATATTGATATCATTGGGCAATTTGGAGTTGGTTTCTATTCAGCATTTATGGTAGCTAAAAAAGTTGAAGTTTCATCAAGAGCTTATGGTAGTGATCAAGGATATACTTGGGTATCTGAAGCAAGTGATGGTTATGAAATCTTTGAAACAGATAACTTACCAACAGGAACAACAATTAAACTTTATTTAAAAGATAATACAGAAGAAGAAAATTATGATGATTATTTAGATCAATACCATATTGAATCTCTTGTTAAAAAATATTCTGATTATGTACATTATCCAATTAAAATGGATGTGACAACATCTAAGAAAAAAGAAGATAGTGATGAATATGAAGATGTCGTTGAAAATAAAACATTAAATTCAATGGTTCCTTTATGGAAAAGAAATAAAAAAGATATTAAAGATGAAGAATATAATGAATTCTATAAAGATAAATTCAATGATTTCTCTGATCCAATGAAAGTTATTCATACATCAGTAGAAGGAAATGTTTCTTATGATGCATTGTTATTTATTCCAAGTCAACCACCGATGAATTTCTATTCAAATGATTATGAAAAAGGTTTACAACTTTATAGTCGAGGTGTCTTTATCATGGATAAAGCAAGTGATTTAATTCCAGAACACTTTAGATTTGTTAAAGGGTTAGTTGATTCACAAGATTTATCATTAAATATTTCAAGAGAAATGTTACAACATGACCGTCAATTAAAAGTCATCGCTGATCGTATTGAAAAGAAAATCCAAAGTGAACTTACAAATATGTTGAAAAAAGATCGTGAAACATATGAAAAATTCTTTAAAAACTTTGGGTTACAATTAAAATTTGGTATTTATCAAAGCTATGGAATGTTAAAAGATAAATTACAAGATTTACTTTTATTCTACTCTGGTAAAGAAGAAAAAATGATTACTTTAAAAGAATATGTTGAAAACATGAAAGAAGGACAAACAGAAATCTACTTTGCAAGTGGTGAAACAAAAGAAAAGATTTCTCATTTACCTCAAGTAGAAGCTGTTAGAGATCGTGACTATGATGTTTTATACATGATGGATAATGTTGATGAATTTATGATTCAAATGATGAGAGATTATGATTCTAAAGCTTTCAAAAACGTTGCTCAAGGTGATTTAAACTTAGATAGTGAAGAAGAAAAGAAAGAATTAGAAAAGATCAATGAAGATAATAAATCATTATTAGAATCATTAAAAGAAGCTTTAAAAGATAAAGTAGTGGATGTTAAAGTATCAAATAGATTAAAATCTCATCCAGTATGTTTAGTATCTGATCAAGGTGTATCTTTTGAAATGGAAAAAGTATTAAATGCAATGCCTGATGGTCAAGATGTTAAAGCAGGTAGAATTCTTGAAATCAATCCAAATCATGATATTTTCAAGGCAATTCAAAATGTTTATCAAAATAATGCAGATAAGATCAATGATTATGCTTCATTGTTATTCGATCAAGCATTATTGATTGAAGGATTATCTATTGAAGATCCAGTGGCTTTTTCAAATAAGATTTGTGAGCTTATGATTGAATTAAATAAGTAAGGCTATCATTCGATAGTCTTTTCTTTTATAATAAAAGTAGGAGAGTGAAAATTATGGAGTTACAAAATGTTTTACAACAAAGAAGAAGTATTCGTAAATATAAACAACAACCTGTGGAAAAAGAAAAAATTGAAGAAATGATTCAAGCAGCTATCTATTCAGAAAGTTGGAAAAATAGTCAAACACCACGATATCATGTTATTCAATCAAAAGAAATGTTGGAACAATTTAAGAAAAAATGTTTACCTGAATTTAATCAAAAAAATATAGCTGATGCACCTGTTTTAATTGTGACAACATTTGTTAAAGATCGTGCAGGTTTTCAAAGAAACGGAAGTCCTGACAACGAATTACAAAATGGTTGGGGTGTTTATGATTGTGGATTAGCTAATCAAAACTTAATTCTTAAAGCAACTGAACTTGGTTTAGGAACACTTGTTATGGGAATCAGGGATGAAAGAGCGATCCGTGATCTTTTAGAAATACCTGTACAAGAAACAATTGTTTCTGTCATAGGTGTGGGTTATCCAGATATTGAACCAAGTATGCCAAAAAGAAAAACAATAGAAGAAGTGAGTACGTTTTATTAATGAAGAAATTACTGTATAAAATTTGCAAACCACATCATAAATATAAAATCAATTTGGTTGATGTTTTATTGCTTATTGAACCGGTGGTGATGAATACGTCTTATTTTATGGTTGGAAGAATCTTTTTGCTTATAGCGTTAGTTCTTAACTATTTGGCACACTATCTTTATCATGATGATTATAGCGAATTTGAAAGACGTGTCCTTATTTCAACAATGATTATTATTGCTTTACTTCTTATCTATCTTATTATTACAGGTAAATAAAAAATCCACTTTGGGGTGGATTTTTTGTTTATTTATAAAACTCAATAATATTTTGATAATCATTTTTTAAACTGAAATTTGCAGAAACAAAATAGAAATGATTTTCTTTTTTATACAGTAAAGTATCATACGATGTATCAAGTTTAAAGAGATAAGTGTTTTTATCAATTTTAATAACAGGAACATCATCATACGTTTTTAAATAACGTTTAAAGAAAGTGTTTGTTTTGTCAGTTGATTTAAAACAATAATCTTTACTATACATGAGATCACCTTGGTTGTTTTCTTCAAAATAAGAAGTAGATTCAACAATAAAACTTTTAGTATATTTGTAGTTTGGATATTTTTTTAAATTTGTTTCTTTATCAAATGTTTGCAATGTTAAAATATTTTGATTTAAAGGAATATCTTTTCTATCAGTAATATCTAAAATACATCCAAGTATAGCAACTACACAAGTAACTATAGTCATAGCGTAGAAGATATGTTTAATAATCTTTCCAAAGCTTTTTTGACAGGCTAAAACAATTTTATAAAGGCAACGAATAAGAATTGTCGCAAAGAGAAGAAGAGGTAAGTAATGAATTAAAATACTTCCATTTGTAAGAAATTCTTGAATTTGATTTTTTTGTAAAACAAGCTGTGCGACAAAAAAAGAAAAGAAAATCCATAAAACAAAATAAGTGGTTACAGAGATTTTACGAGTACTTAAGTATTCATCAATTGCTTTTTGTCTTTCTTTAGGTAAAGCACGTTTATTATCTGTTGTAAAAATAATAAATTTTCCTATTTTACCATAATAATCAAACATTTGTTTTTCATATTCATTAATAAAATCATGTAATGCTTTTCTTTTAGGAGTTGCCGGTTTTTTGATTAGTAAATCTACATGGAAGTAGTAGTGTTTCTCATTTTTTTCAAAACGGCTGATTTTACCTAAAGAAGTAGGATTGTAACCTTGTTTAGATAACTCATTTAAAGTATTTTCTAATTGTTTATATTCAGTTATATCATAATCTAATAATTTATACATATGTGACTCCTTTGACTGTTACATCATAACAAAAATAGTCATGGAAATCCATGACTATTGATTAAATGCAGAATCAACTTCATAATCTGGTTTGAAGTTTTCTTCTTCTAACATATAAGATTCAGCAATGTTTTGGCAATGATCACCAATACGCTCTAAGTTAGATAAGATATCAACGTATGTAGAATTGACAATAACTGATTTTTCAGTTTTATTAGTAACACGTTGAATATGTCTTTGTTTTGCTTTTTTATTATAATAATCTAAATTACTTTCATGATCATCAACATAAATAATATCATCTAAATCATGTTTATCAAAAGCAACCATTGCATGATTCAACATTTCAATATCCATATTGATCATGGCGATAATGTCATCTTTAGCTTCTGATGAAAAATCATCTTTTTCATCATAAACAGCTTCAAAGAATTGAGTTAAGTTAATACATAAATCACCGACACGTTCTAGATCTTTAATTGATTTCATATCAGCAAAATATTCTTTTGAATCATGATCGTTTAATTGTTCGTGTGAAATAAGTAATAAGTATTCTGAAATCTTTTTATCTAATAAGTTGATTGCATTTTCTAATTCTTCAACTGTTTCTTTTGCAGTAGAACTTTTAGAAATAAAGTATTCTTTAACATTTTCACAAGCTTCAACAGTAATAGCACCCATTTCTAAAATCTTGTTTTTAGCGATAGCTAAAGCATGAGAAGGGAACAATTGAACCACATGAGGATCTAATTCTGATAAATCCATTTGTAATTCTTTTGAATGATTTGGAATGATTTTTTTAATAATAACAACAATCTTATTAATAAATGGAAAGAACAAGATGGTTGTTACTATGTTAAAGATACCATGAGCTACTGCAAGTTGTAATTCAGGAGACATGGTACTTACTGAATTAATATATTGAATCAACATTGTAAATGGTGATAAAACAATCATAAATAAAACAGAACCAATGACGTTAAATAAAACGTGGAAGAACGCTGCTCTTTTAGCGGGAATAGATCCACCAATAGAGGCAAGAACCGCTGTAATCGTTGTTCCAATATTTGATCCAAATAAAAATGGTAAAGCAATATTTAAACCAATAGCGCCGGCACCATACATTTGTTGAACAATGGCAATCGTTGCAGCTGATGATTGAATCGCACATGTAAGAATTGTTCCACCAAGTAAACCAAGCCAAGGACTTTTCATTAAGAATTCTGTAATTTGTGTAAATTCTGGAACTTCAGAAATCATTGATAAATTGTTACCCATTAAATCTAATCCATAGAATAAACAACCAAATCCAAAAATAATTTGTGATAAGTATTTTGACTTTTTATTTTTAGAAAACATAGAAACAAACGCACCAATAATAATGAAATAAACCGCATATTTAGAAATCTTTAAACCAACTAAAACAGAAGTAATAACTGTTCCAATATTGGCCCCCATGATAATTCCTACTGCTTGATTTAAATTCATTAAACCAGAACGAATCAATCCAATTGTAAGGGCTGTTGTTCCTGAACTTGATTGAATTAAACACGTAACTAAAGCCCCAATTAAAATTCCTTTTACAGGACTTGAGGTGTATTTATCAATAATGTCCTTTAATTTATCTCCGGCATAACTTTTTAAACCATCACCCATATAATCGATACCAAATAAAAATAAGCCAAGCCCTGCCAGAATTAAAGGCCAGTTGATATCTGCTAATGTCATAAAATCACACTCCTATACGTCTCATTTTAAAGGAATGTTAAATTTGTGTAAAGATTATGTTAAGTTTCTTTACAAAACCTTAACAATTCTTTTTGAAACAACTTTCAATCAATGTAATTATAGGCTTATAAAAAGGAAAAATAAGGAGTGTAGTAACAATATTGAAGAAGCCATGAATAAAAGCGAGTTGCAGACGAGGAGAAATAGGAATATAAAAGCGAAATGTTAAAAAAAGATGATAAAAAGGAGTCAGGAAAAACATAAAAAAAGTAGTTCCAATTACATTGAAGAGAAAATGAAAGAGGGCGGCTTTTTTGGCAGATGAATTGGTTTTAAGGGCAGAAAGAAAAGCGGTAATGGTTGTACCGATATTACAACCAAAGATATAAGGAATAGAAACATAAAGGGAAATGGCTTTTAAATGATACATTTGTTGGACAATAGCAATCATGGCACTTGATGATTGAATAAGAGCAGTTGTGATGGTTCCACCAAACATGGCTAGAATTGGATGATTTGTAAAAAGTGTTACTAATTTCATAAATTCAGGAAGTTTAGTAATAGCTTCAAGATGCATTGACATAAGTTCTAATCCATAAAATAAACAACCAAGCCCAAAAAGAATTTGTGCAAGGCCTTTTATTTTAGGATGATTAGAAAATAATAAACAAAAAGCACCAATAATCAAAAAGAAAGAAGCATATTGAAAAAGATCAAAACCTACAATAATCGCTGTTATGGTTGTGCCAATATTGGCTCCCATAATAATGCCAATACTTTGCGAAAAGGTCAAGAGGTTTGCATTGATTAAACTCACTGTTAAAGCAGTTGTGGCAGAACTTGATTGAATGATACAAGTTATAAAACAACCAATTAGAATAGCCTTAAAAGTAGAAGAAGTACATTTAGCAAGAAGATTTTTTAAACGGGTTGGTGAAAGTTCTTGTAAAGAAAGAGAAAGATAGTCGATACCAAATAAAAAAAGTGCCAGACCGATTAGAATAGAAGTCCAAGAAACTTGGTTCATGAAAAAGCCTCCTTTTTCATATTTTAAAAATAATCATTTTTAACTAGAAAAAATAATCATTCTTTGTAAAAATATATGAAGGAGGTGTTTTAATATGAAAGGAAGATGGAAGAAATTTTTATCTTATTATACAAACTATAAGGTTTTGTTTTTTAAAGATATGTTTTGTGCGATGGTTTCAGCAGCTATCACACTTGTTTATCCCATGCTAACACGCTATATTACAGGAACGATTTTAAATCAACCAAAAATTGATTATTCTAAAATTTATTTATTAGGACTTTTTATGCTTTGTTTGATCGTTGTTGAATATTTTTGTAATTATTTTATAGGTTATCTAGGACATGTCATGGGTGTCTATATGGAACGAGATTTACGTAATGAGTTATTTAGTCATTATCAAAAATTATCTTTTCGCTTTTATGATGAACAAAACACAGGACAATTGATGTCACGTCTAACGAATGATTTATTTTCTTTAACTGAACTTTATCATCATGGACCAGAAGATATTGTCATTTCAATTATTAAGTTTATAGGGGCCTTTATTTTACTTTCCTATATTAATGTTAAGCTGACTTTAATTTTATTTGCAATCTTACCATTTATGTTTTTATTTGCTTGGTATTATAATAAAAAGATGAAAACAGCTTTTAAAAGAAATAAAGAGAGAATTGGTGATATCAATGAACGCATTGAAGACAATTTATCAGGAATTCGTGTTGTTAAAAGTTTTGCGAATGAAGATCAAGAGTTAGAACGTTTTGATAAACAAAATGGACATTATGTAAGTGCTAAGAAAAATAGTTATTATTATATGGGAAGATACAATGCAGGACTTACTTCTTTTACAAGTTTAATTACAGTATCGGTTATCTTTTTTGGAACCTTATTTATTTCTTATGGAAGTATTAATGTTGCAGATTTAATTGCCTTTTTACTTTATGTCACGAACTTAATAGATCCTGTAAAAAAACTTTTAAACTTTACTGAACAATTTCAAGAAGGTGTTACTGGTTTTGAACGTTTTATGGAAATATTAGAAATTGAACCAGATATTCAAGATACAAAAAATGCAGTTGTATTACAACATGTTGAAGGGAATGTCATGTTTGATCATGTTTCATTTCGCTATAATGAACAAACACCTTATGTGTTAAATAATATTAACTTGGATGTAAAACCAGGAGAGTATATTGCTTTTGTTGGTTCATCAGGAGTTGGTAAAACAACGATTTGTTCTTTGATTCCTCGTTTTTACGAAGCAACGAAAGGAAATGTCTTGATTGATGGAATCAATGTCAAAGAAATCAAACAACAATCTTTAAGAGAAAATATTGGGATTGTTCAACAAGATGTTTACTTATTTACAGGAACCATCATGGATAATATTCGTTATGGAAATTTAGAAGCGAGTGATGAAGAAGTCATTGAAGCCGCTAAAAAAGCGAATGCTCATGATTTTATTATGGAATTAGAAGAAGGTTACGATACGGATTGTGGACAACGTGGAGTCAAACTTTCAGGTGGACAAAAACAACGTATCTCGATTGCACGTGTTTTCTTAAAGAATCCACCAATTCTTATTTTTGATGAAGCAACAAGTGCATTAGATAATGAAAGTGAAAGTATTGTACAAGAATCTTTAGAAAAATTATCTCAAGATCGTACAACTTTTGTTATTGCGCATCGTTTATCAACGATTAAAAATGCCAAACATATTTGTGTTTTAACGGAAAATGGCATCGAAGAACAAGGAAACCATGAAGAATTGATGAAATTAAATGGAAATTATGCAAGATTATATAATATGCAATTTAAAGGAGAAAAGTAACATGGAAAGAAAATATATTTTTTTTGATATTGATGGAACACTTTTAGATGATAATCCAGGAGGAAAGATTTTAGAAAGCACATATCGTACGTTAGATAAGTTAAAAGAAAATGGGCATTTTGTTGCTATTGCGACAGGAAGAGCACAATATATGGCGATGGATGCTGCTAAAGAAGCCCATATTGATTGTTTAGTAACAGATGGGGGAAATGGTATTACTTTACAAAATGAACTTCAATATATTAAACCGATAGATTTTGTTCAAGCCAATCGTGTCATTGATCAATGTATTGAACATCATTTCCCATTTGCAGTTGCTTTAGGAAATGAAGCTGTTTTGTATACGAATCAAAGTGATCAAAAAGATCAAAAACTTCCGGTAAAATTAGTTGTTGATGAAAGTATAGATTTTCATCAAGTAAAGGAAATTTATAAGGTTTTTATTGAATGTAGTGAACAAGAAGAAAAATTATTGGATTTAGGAACTTTGGAATATATGCGTTATTTTAAAGGACAAATCATCATCGAACCAGCAGATAAATATAAAGGTATTTTAGAAATGGTTCATTTATTAAAGGGAAACGAAAAGGATATTGTGGTCTTTGGGGATGGCTTAAATGATATTTCTATGATTGACCAAGCTCCTTTAGGTATTGCTATGGGTAATGCAATCGATGAAGTCAAAGCAGTCGCAAATTTTATAACCAAAAGAAATGATGATGACGGTATTGAATATGCTTGTCGTCATTTTGGCTGGATTGATTAAACAAAATAGGCTATACTAAAGATGGGTGAGATTATGGAACTAATTAAAGATTTTTTAATCATTATTGGTATTTTTGTATGTATGTCTTTAGGTATTTTCTTTTTACTTCATAGTGGTGATGCCAAAAAGAAAACCAAGCAAACAGTTCAAGATACAAGAGACAGTATTCAAGAAACCAATCAACAACTCGATGATGTTTTAGAACAATTACAAGAAATGAATGCTCCTTTAGAAAAAGCAATGAAGGCAGTACGTTCTTTTAATGAAAAAGTTTTATCAAAAAAATAATCGAGGAATGTTGACAAAGCTTAAATATTATCTATAATACAGGTATATAAATAAACTCAATGAAAAAGAGAGTAGTTTTATTGGATATGTTAGAGAGTCTATGTTGGTGGAAATTAGATATTGAAAATAAAATGAAGCGCACTTTGGAGGGGGTTATCTGAATACATAGGATAACAAGCTAACCAGCTTTAACGGTGAGGTGGATATGTTTATCATATCAACAAGAGTGGTACCGCGGAATCTTTCGTCTCTTAGCAATCGCTAGGAGACGTTTTTTATTGGGTAGAAAAGGGGAAAAGAATATGAAAAAAGTATTAAAATTAATGTTAGCACTTGTGATGACTTGTGCTGTTGCTGGATGTTCATCAAGCAGTAAAAATGATGCCGATGTGACAATTACAATTGGGACATCACCTGATTATGCACCTTATGAATCATTAAACAAAAAAGGTGAAATCGTTGGTTTTGACGTGGATATGGCCAAATTATTTGAAGGTTATTTATCTGATATGGAAGGTAAAACTTATTCTTTAGAATTCAAACAAATGGATTTTGATAACATTGTTACTCAAATTCAAGGGGATCAAATTGATTTGGGTATTTCTGGTTTTACTTATAGTGAAGATAGAGTTGTTGAATGGTCTGATCCATATTTAGGAACTCAACAAGTTGCTGTTGTACCAAATGGTTCTTCAATTACTTCAAATGATCAATTGGTTGGTAAAAAATTAGCTGCTCAAACTGGAGCTACTGGTGAACAAGCTGCTAAAGAAGTTGAAAATGCTGATGTTGTTTCAATGAAAAACGTACAAGATATTTTCAATGGTTTAGCAAGTAATCAATATGATGCAGCAATCGTTGATTTAGGTGTTGCTCAACAATATGTATCTAGTGGAAACTTTACACAATTAAATGGTTCATTAATGGATGAAAAGAACTATGTTATCGCTAAAAAAGGTAATACAAAAATGATCAAATTAATGAATAAATGTATTAAAAAATTCGTAGCTTCAAAAGATTACGATAAATTATGTAAAAAATATGATTTATCACCATTAGAAAAATAAAAAATTATAGAAAAGGGGTATAGAAATGTTTGTAGCTTTCTCAAAAGTGTTTACTCCTGAAAACTTACTTTACTTTGCTAAGGGTGCAGTAGTATCACTTTTACTCGCTGCTGTATCCCTTTTATTTGGTATTGTTTTTGGGATTTTAGGATCTTCAGCAAAAAGATCTAAATATAAAATTTTTAGAATTATTGGAAATGTGTATGTTGAAGTCATTCGTGGGACACCAATGTTACTTCAAATCTTGATTTTATTCTCAGTTATTCCATCTATTTATACAGCGTTTACAGGAAATGTTTTAAGAATTAATGTCTTTTTAATTGGTGCTGTTGCTATGTCTATTAACAGTGGGGCTTATTCAACTGAATTAATTCGTAGTGGAATTAATGGAGTTGATAAAGGACAATGGGAAGCTTGTGAAACTTTAGGACTTTCTCATAAACAAACAATGAGACTTGTTATCTTACCACAAGCGTTTAAAAGAATTATTCCACCAATGATCAGTGAATTTATTACATTGATTAAAGATTCTTCATTGATCAGTTGTATTGGTGCCGTTGAATTATTAAAATCAGCTCAAGTAGTGGGGGCACAATATTATGATGTTATGTCACCTTATTGTATTGTTGCAGTTTATTATTTAATTATGACAATTAGTATTTCTTATTTAGGTAGATATGTAGAAAAGAGGTTAGCTGAAAGTGATTAAAGTTGAACATATATCAAAACAATTTAAAAAAGTAAAAGCAGTTGATGATGTTTCTCTTGAAGTAAAAAAAGGAGAAATTGTGTGTTTAATTGGACCTTCTGGTTCAGGTAAGAGTACAGTTTTAAGATGTATTCATGGTTTAGAAGTACCAGAAACAGGACATGTATACCTTAATGGGGAAGTATTAGATCCAAAGAAATCTAATTATCAAGAATTAAGAAATAAAATGGGATTTGTTTTCCAACATTTCAATTTATTTCCACATATGACAGTCTTAGAAAACTTAACACTTTCACTTACAAAAGTACGTCACATGGAGGAAGAAAAAGCCAATGAAATAGCTTGTAACTATCTTACAAGAGTTGGTTTATTAGATAAAAAAGATGAGTATCCAAATAAACTTTCAGGTGGACAAAAACAAAGGGTAGCGATTGCGAGAAGCTTATGTACAAGCCCTGAAATCATGCTTTTTGATGAACCAACAAGTGCCTTGGATCCAGAAATGGTTATTGAAGTATTAGAAGTTATGCAACAACTTGCTAAAGAAGGAATGACAATGATTGTTGTTACTCATGAAATGGGCTTTGCTAAAACAGTTGCAGATCGTGTTATTTTCTTAGAAAATGGTAAAATCGTTGAAGAAAATGATGCAAAAGCTTTCTATGAAAATCCTAAAACTGAACGTGCTCAAGATTTCTTAAAGAAGGTTATGCACTAATGAAACTACAACGTTTTGAAGTAGAGTCTTATATGACTTTGCATGAAAATAACTGTCGCTATAACTTGGCAGATACAGTTGCTAAATCTTTAACTTTAAAGGAATTATTAGCGTATGATAAAAAAGATTCATTAGAAGATTTAATGAATCTTTCTTTAGATTATGGTGCTATTGAAGGTTCTCATGAATTAAAAAAAGGTATTTTAAGTTTATATCAAAGTGGTGATGATGAAGAAATTGCTATTTGCCATGGTGGTGTCAATGCCAATGAACTTGTTTTAATGACATTACTTTCAACAAATGATCATATTTTATCATTTTTACCAACGTATCAACAACTTTATAGTTTTCCTGAATCTTTAGGGGTAGAAGTTGATTTTATTCATTTAAAAGAAGAAAATGAATGGAAAATCGATTTTGAAGAATTAGAAAAAAATATTAGAGAAAATACAAAAATGATTTGTTTGAATTTACCAAACAATCCTACTGGAACAACTTTAAATCATGAAGAAATGCAACAACTGATTCAAATATGTAAAAAGCATGATCTCTATGTTCTTGTGGATGAAATCTATCGAGGACTTTATCAAGAAGAATCCATTAGTGATCTTTATGAAAAAGGAATAGCAACCTCAGGACTTTCTAAAGTTTTATCAACTCCTGGACTTCGTATTGGTTGGATCAAAACAAAAGATAAAGAACTTATTCGTTTAATCAATGAAAGACGTGATTATTCAATTATTAGTAGTGGACCAATCAATGATTATTTAGGGGCACTTACTTTAAAATATAGTAAAGAGATTTTAAAAAGAAATCGTGAGATTTTAGAAGAAAATAAGTGTTACTTGAAAGAATGGTTAAAAGCTCATCCTCATCTTTCTTGTGTTATTCCAAAATATGGAACAGTTTGTTTCCTAAAATACGATTATCAAATAGATTCAAATACTTTCTGTGAAAAGTTACAAGAAGAAACAGGGGTCTTCTTTGTACCGGGATGTTGTTTTGATGTGGAAAATCATTTGCGTTTTGGACTTGCAAATGATCCACAAATTGTTAAAGAAGGTTTAGAAGTATTTTCAAATTGGTTAAAAAAATTAGACACTTCAAGATAAAGAAGTGTCTTTTATTATTTTAAAACAATAAATTGCACTTAAAGTTAAGGTTGTAATCAATCCTGTAAATAAACTAATCAAAATAGCGTTAACATAAAGATAATGAGATAAAGTATAAGTTAAGATAATTTCTAAAGTACATTCAATCATAGAGATGATAAACATCACTTTATTTTTATTTTTAGCTTGTAGGATAGTTGAAAGGGGCGTTTGTAAATAAAAGAGTAAAAAAGGAAAAGACATGTATTTTAATTGTTGATAGCCACTTGTTGTATTGTAAAGAATCATAAGGGATCGTTTTGGAAAAAAATAGAAAATTAAAGTAAAAGGAAGACCGATAAGAAAACAAATAAGTAAAGCATAAAGAAGATGTAAAAAAGTATTACTTTTATGATAATAAAGATCATCTGTAGCAATAGGCAAATAGAGGCGATAGATGATCGTACAAAAAAAAGTAGGCGTGACAAGCATCGAGACGACATAGCCAGAAAGGATGGCATATTGGTCTTGGATAAAGTTTTGAGTTAAACCAAGTCGAGTTAAAACATGAATTAAAAGAATGGGCTCTAAAAAATTCATAAAACAATGGTAAAGACGTGAACCTGTCAAAGGTAAAGAAATGTTTAAAAGATCTTTCATAATCAAGTTTTGCTTGTTTATGTTTTTTAAAGGAGTAAAAGAATATCTTTTACGACTTAAAAGGAGTAGATAGATAATTGACATCAATTCACCAAAACTCATTGATAAATAAGCGATTGTTACTAAAAAAGGTAAGGATGAACTTAAAGGAGTTTCTAAAAATAAATAGGTAAATAATAAACGTGAAGTTTCTTCGACAATTTGGCTTTTAGCAATGACATAGACATGCCCTTTGGCTAAATAATAGTTTTTAATAATACCACTGATAGCAATCAATGGAATAAAAATTAAAAAGGATAAAATGGGATAAAGAGTATAATCGTTTTTTAATAAAGAATGAGCAATGAAAGGACTTAAAATAAAGAGGGTTCCACAAATAACAATGACAGAAAAAAAGGATAGAATAATTGCGGTAATAATGACTTTGTAGTTTTTATATTTTGGATGTAATATAAGACGAAAAACAGCAGAAGGAATCCCAACCTGTCCAAGTGTTAAACACAAAGAAAGTGTTGGCATAATGACAAGATATAATGACATAGCTTCTAAAGGAAGAAGCCTGGAAAGCAACATTCTATTTAAAATACTAAATATTTTAGAGATAGCTGAACTAGCGGAAAGAATAATGAATGAATTGATAAGTTTTCTTTTCATAAAAGACTTCCTTTATGTCGAATTTTCATCTATAATAGACGAAGTGGGAGTTGGTTTATCATGAATGAAAAACTGGATTATAAATTTGGTAAATATGATTTAGATTTTCTAATCAAATTAAAAGCTCATGAGTTTCGTAAGCAAAAAATAGATAATATATCCGAAAAAGAAATAAGAGATTATTTATTCAATATTAAATGGAAATCTCAAAAGAGTCTACCAATGTGTGATATTATTGATAATGTAATGAATTTACAATTTTCGGAAATTTTTGATTATTTAAGTATACAAGCAGTTAAAGAAGCAAGTACACTCGATTTAGCAGCATTTCAAGAATTCATTTCAAAATAGTTGGTAACAACTATTTTTTATTTAAGGAGATTTTATGAACTGGGATATAAAAGAAATACATAACTATAATGAATATATGCAAAAGTATTCAATACATTCTTTACTTGCAAAGATTTTTGCACAAAGAAAATATAATGAACAAGATGTTCAAGGACATACTTCAAAAAGATTGATTTATCATGATTTTTCATTGTTTTTAGATGCGGATTTAGTTTTAGATCGTATACAAGAAGCTTTGGAAAATGATGAAAAAATATGTATTTATGGAGATTATGATTGTGATGGAATCTTGTCAACAGCCATTCTTGTTCAAGCTTTTTTAGAATTAGGGAAAAAAGTAGGGTATCATATTCCTAATCGTTTTGAAGATGGTTATGGACTAAATAAAGAAAGAGTTCAACAAATGTATGAAAAAGGGTATTCTTTGTTAATTACAGTAGATAATGGTATTAAAGCGTATGAAGCTATTGATTTAGCGAATGAACTTGGTATTGATGTTATTGTTATTGATCATCATGATTATGACGAATTGCCGGATGCATGTGCAATCATTCATACAAAAATGTCACCGGATTATCCATTTAAAGAAATATGTGGAGGTTTTTTAGCGTATAAACTTGCCAGTAGTTTGCTTGGAAAACATGATAAATATTTATTTTCTTTAGCAGCTATTACGACGATTTCAGATATGATGCCTTTAGTTGATGAAAATAAATCGCTTGTTTCGCGAGGTCTGCAATTTATGAATGAAGAAAAATATCTTCAATTAGAACTTTTAATTGGTGAAAATCAAAAATATAATACAACAACTTTAGGTTTTAATATTGCACCTAAAATCAATTCCTTTGGAAGACTACCAGAACTTGTTAATCCAAATCATTTAGTACGTTATTTTTTAAAGGATGTCGATCAAAAATTTGCAATCCAAATTTCTCAATACGCTAAAAAAATCAATAGTAAAAGACAATCTCTTACAAATGAACAATACAAAAACATTTTAGAAAATAGCCAAAAAGATGAATTTTTATATAGCTATGATCAAGAAGTTCATGAAGGAATCGTAGGTTTAATTGCGGGAAAGTATACTCATGAATTTCAAAAGCCGAGTTTTGTGATGAAATATGATGAAAAAAATGAAGTCTATCGAGGAAGTGCCAGAAGTATTGAAAGTATTCCTTTAAATCAAATCTTTGATGATTTAAAAGATTATTTTGTACAATATGGTGGACATGCTTTAGCGGGTGGCTTTCAAGTAGCTAAAGATGAAGTGTTAACTTTAAAAGAAACATTGCATACCTACTTAACAACACATACTTTTTCTAATGAAAAAGTTCTTGAAGGGATTCAAATTGAATTAAATGAGCTTACTTTACCAGCTGTTAAAGAATTAGAGTTGTTAGAGCCGTATGGTCAATGTAATGAAGAAATGAAATTTGTTTTAAAAGATATTACGAATTTTACCAGTCGTGTATTATCTGATGGGAAACATTTACGTTTCGATATTCCTTTAAATAAAGGTAATTTACAAGCACTTTATTTTAATTGTTCGAATGAAATTGAGCAATTACAACAAAAAAAGACAATTTCTTTAATAGGAACTTTAAAAATTAATAAATATTTAAATACAGAATCAATAAATATGATTATAGAGGATATGAAATAGTTTCCTTGATAATAAAAGTTTGTTATAATAGAAATAGGAGGAGTACATAAAATGGACTTTAAAAAATATATTGAAGATATTAAAGATTTCCCTGAAGAAGGAATTATCTTTAGAGATGTAACACCTTTATTAAAAGATAAAGAAGCTTATAAAGAATCAATTGACACATTCGCTAAATGGATCGATGGACTTGGAGTTCAAGTAGATGTTGTTGCTGGTCCTGAAGCAAGAGGTTTTTTATTTGGATGTCCTGTTGCTTACAAAGTAAATGCAGGGTTTGTACCTGTTAGAAAACCAGGAAAATTACCAAGAGAAACAGTTTCAGCAAGTTATGATTTAGAATATGGAAAAAATGAAGTTCATATTCATGCCGATAGTATCAAACCTGGTGAAAATGTTGTTATTATTGATGATTTACTTGCTACAGGTGGAACAGTTGAAGCAACTATTCAACTTGTTGAACAACTTGGTGGTAAAGTTGTAGGAATTGCCTTTTTAATTGAACTTGAAGCTCTAAAAGGTAGAGAAAAATTAAAAGACTATAATGTCTATTCAGTATTAACTTATTAAATAAAAGAGAGGAAACTCTCTTTTATCATATGAGGGGGTTATAATATGAAAGAGTTTAAAAAAGCTGGAGATAAAGTCACTATAGAAGATGTCTATGAATCATGTAGACGCTATATTACCAATGAAGATGATATGAAGCTTATTAAAAAAGCTTATGATTATATCATGGTTAAACACGAAGGACAAAAACGTAAAAGTGGAGAACCTTATACAATTCATTTGATTTGGGTTGCTTATATTTTATCAACATTACAAACAGGACCACTTACCATTACAGCGGGTCTTTTACACGATGTCATGGAAGATTGTGATGTATCACGTGAAGAAATGGTGAAAGAATTTGGAGAAGAAGTAACGACCCTTGTTGAAGGTGTTACGAAGATTTCTAAAATGCCATTTAAAGATGAAGCAGATGTATATGCTGAAAATCATCGTAAAATCTATATTGCGATGGCTAAAGATATACGTGTTATCTTGATCAAATTTGCCGATCGTTTACACAATATGCGTACATTACAATTCATGCCCCCAGAAAAACAAAAACGTATTTCTCGAGAAACTTTAGAAGTCTATACACCGATTGCTCATCGTTTAGGGTTGAGCGATATTAAAACAGAATTGGAAGATCTTTCTTTATCTTATTTAGATCCAATTGCTTATCATGATATTGCGAGACTTCTTCAAACAAAACAAGATGAGCGAAAAGAATCTGTGGCGAAGATGATGGAAGAAGTTGAAAACTTATTAAAGGAAAATCATTATCAATATCGTATTTTAGGTCGTGCGAAATCTATCTATAGTATTTATAAGAAGATGTTTAAAAAACATAAACGTTTTGATGAACTTTATGATCTTTATGCACTCCGTATTATTTTACAAAATAAACTTGATTGTTATAGTGTTTTAGGATTGATTCATGATCATTATCGTCCAATTCCAGGACGTTTTAAAGATTATATTGCTATGCCTAAACCAAATATGTATCAATCACTTCATACTTCTGTTATTGGTGAAGATGGTAATACTTTTGAAATCCAAATTCGTACTGAAGAAATGGATGAGCTTGCTGAACTTGGGGTTGCTGCTCATTGGCGTTATAAAGAAGGCAAAGGTTATTCTGCCAAAGCGGAACAAAAAGAAATTGGAGAAAAACTTCAATGGTTACGAGAATTTATTTCTTTGTCAGATGATATCAAAGATGGCGATGCCAAAGAATATTATGACTCCATTTCTCGTGATATTTTTGAAGCCAATGTTTATGTTTTAACGCCACAAGGAAAAATTGTTGAACTTCCTAACGGTTCAACACCAGTTGATTTTGCTTATCGTATTCATACAGAAGTAGGACATCATACAGTTGGTGCGATTGTCAATAATGTCATGGTGCCTATCGATACAAAATTAAATACAGGGGATGTTTGTGAAATCAAAACCAACAAACAATCCGCTGGACCAAGTGAAGATTGGTTGAAATTTGTAAGAACCGCAGGAGCTCGTAATAAAATTCGTACTTTCCTCGCTAAAAAAGAAGCTGAAACTAAGAAAGATACGATTGAAGATGGTAAGAAAATCTTAAAAGATGAAATCAAAAAACGTGGACTTGATGAAAAGAAATTCTTGGATCCAGAAACTTACAAAACATATTTAGGTGCTTTTGGAGCAAGAAGTTTAGATGATATTTTCTATTTTATTGGAAAGAAAAATCTTTCAGTAGCGACACTTTTAGAAAAAGTAAATCCAAAGAAAACAGGTTTCTTTGATAACTTATCTAAAATCTTACAAAGAAATAATGAACAAAAAGAAAAATTAGAAAAAACGACATCTAATAATGGAGTTGTTGTTAAAGGTGTTTCAGGATTAAAAATACAATTATCTAAATGTTGTAATCCAATTCCAGGAGATCAAATTACTGGTTATGTTTCACAAGGACAAGGAATCAAAGTTCATCGTGTGGATTGTCCAAATATTAAACAAAAAGAAATTCAAAGCCGTTTAATTGATGTTTATTGGGATTTTGCATCACTTTCTAATTTGAAATTTGATGCTGATTTACAAATTGATGGCTTAGATCGTACAAATTTATTAAATGATATTATTACGGTTTTAGGACAAATGAAAATCAATATTTTAAATATTCATGCGGATGCATCAGATGATGGTAGAGCTTTAATTAAATTAAAGATTGGTGTTGATGATGCTGAACATTTAAATCGTGCAATTGCTAATCTTGAACGTATTCAAGGAATTTATGATATAAAAAGAGTGATACATTAGAATTATAGCTTTAAGCTATAATTCTTTTTTTGAGAAAAACTATGAAAGAAGAAAAAGTAATTATTCATTTTGAAGATGAAACAACAAAAACAAAACAAACAAGTTGTTGATGATTTTAAACAAGAGATAAAAAAAGAAACAAAGAGTACATTTCCTAAAGGAAATGGTAGGAAATTTAAAAAATATTTCTTTTAGTTTATATTATAATCATATTATTGATGACAGTCTTACTTTGTGGAGTTATAAGTGGGTTATTTGCTTTCTTTATTTTAGGATTCCTTATTTTTGTAGGAATCCTTTATTATTTATTTAGACATAAAAAATCTATCGCATGGATAGATTTTTTTTATAATAAATGAATATTATTTTTTTCACATTCATCAATCATTTCTTGAGGCCAAATACTTGCTTGTACTTCACCAATATGAGCACGATTTAAAAGTAACATACAAAGTCTTGATTGGCCAATACCACCACCGATAGTGTAAGGTAATTCTTTATTCACGATGGCTTGATGATATGGAAGATTTAAACGATCTTCACAGTTTTCTTTCTTTAATTGTTCAACTAAAGAATTTTCATCCACACGGATACCCATTGATGAGATTTCTAAGGCACATTGTAATGGTTCGTACCAGAATAACAAGTCACCATTGAGTTTCCAATCATCATAGTCTGGTGCACGTCCATCATGCTTTTGTCCACTTTGTAAAACATTACCGATTTGCATAACAAAGACACACCCGAATTCTTTGCAAATTTTATTTTCTCTTTCTTTAGCTGCTAAATCAGGATATTGATTTTCTAATTCTTGTGCAGTAATGAAATGGACACGATCTGGTAAACGATTAACAACATGAGGGTATTTATACCAAACTTCATGTTCCATATGTTTAATGACTTTAAAAATCTTTTTAACATGATTTTTTAATGTTGTAATATTGCGATCTTCTTTTTCGATGACACGTTCCCAATCCCATTGATCAACATAGTAAGAATGTAGGTTATCAACTTCTTCATCTTTTCTAATAGCGTTCATATTTGTATAAAGTCCTTCACGAACACCAAAACCATATTTTTTAAGTGCCATTCTTTTCCATTTAGCAAGAGAATGAACGACTTCAATATCATCGTTTTCAAAACAACTGATTTGGAAAGAAACAGGTTTTTCAACACCATTTAAGTTATCATTTAAACCACTGCTTTTTTGGACAAAAAGAGGTGCTGAAATTCTTTCTAACATTAAAGCTCTTCCAAATTCTTTTTGAAATGTATCCCTTATGTATTTAATTGCTTCTTGTGTTTGCCTTAAAGATAACACAGGATCATATTTTTCTGGAATAATGAGATTCATTTTAATTTTTTCCCCCTTAATAATATGTTCTATTTTATCATTTATCTAGATATATGAAAGATAATAATAAAAAATTATAATAGCTATAAAAGTGTTTCAAATGTATTCACTTGTTGTCAATTGCCTTTCTTTTCTGTATAATAAGAAAAAATGAAAAGTAGGTGTAAACATGAGAAATTTAGAACATGTCAAACATGTTATTATAAAGATTGGTTCGACTTCTTTGTGTAATGAAGATGGACAACTAGATAAAGAAAGAATTTTAAAACTCATCCAACAAATAGCTATTTTAAAACGTAAGGGGTTAAAAGTAACACTTGTTTCATCAGGAGCGATTTCTTCAGGAATGGGTGTTTTAAATTTAAGTGAAAAACCTAAAGAAATTTCTAAAAAACAAGCACTTGCGGCTATTGGACAAGCTCATTTGATGCAAATTTATGAAGATTTATTTTCATTGTTTCATTTAAAATGTGCACAGATTTTATTAAATCATGATGATTTTGATCATCGTAAACGTTTGATGAATTTAAGCTATGCTTTATCTTCTATTTTAGATTATGATGTGATTCCTATTATTAATGAAAATGATACATTAGCGGTAGATGAAATCAAAGTAGGAGATAATGATACATTATCTGCCTTACTATTACCTATTGTGGATGCACAATTACTTGTTTTAGTTTCAGATATTGATGGACTTTATAATGATAATCCTCATACCAATTCCAATGCAAAATTATTAAGTGATATTGAACTTGTGGATGATAAAATTATGAACTATGCGAAAGATTCAAGTAGTCAATTTGGTACAGGTGGGATGGTGACAAAATTACGTGCTGCAAAAATCGTTAATGATTATGGAGGAGATATGGCCATCGTTAATGGCAATAATGAAACAGCTCTTATTGATTTATTAGAAGGAAAACAAATTGGAACATATTTTAGTGGAAAAGCGGGGCGTACTTTAAGTGCTAGAGATCATTGGATCATGTATCGTAGTTCTCCTAAGGGAAAAGTCATTGTTGATGATGGTGCATGTGAGGCTTTAAAAACACATACAAGTTTACTACCTAAAGGAATCAAAGAAGTTGAAGGTTCATTTATGCAAGGTAGTGTCATTGATGTTCTTTCTTTTAAAGGACAACTCATTGCTAGAGGTATTACGAATTATTCAAGTGATGAGTTAAAATTGATTAAAGATCATCATAGTAATGAAATAGAAAGTATTTTACATTATAAAGATTATGATGAAGTGATTCATGCAGATAATCTAGTCATTAATAAGGGGTGAAATTATGATTAAGGAACAACTTAAAGAAGCTAAAAAAGCATGTCGTTTTATGCAAAATGTTAAACCGAAAGTAAAAAATAAAGCTTTAAAAAATATTTCTGAGGCATTAATTCAAAAAAGTGAATTGATCATTCAAGAAAATCAAAAAGATATTGCAGAAGCTAAAAATAATGGTATTAAAGAATCGATGGTTGATCGTTTATTATTAAATAAAGAACGTATTGAAGCGATGGCAAAAGATATTTTAAAAGTAATTGATTTACAAGATCCTATTGGAACTCTTGTAAGAGAAATTAAAAGACCCAATGGTTTAGTGATTCAACAAATCAGAATTCCTTTAGGAGTGATTGGGGTAATTTATGAATCAAGACCTAATGTAACAGTAGATATTGCCAGTTTATGTATTAAAACAAACAATGTTTGTGTTTTAAAAGGTGGTAAAGAAGCCATTCATTCAAATCGCATCTTAGTTCAAATTATAAATGAGGCTATTCAAGATGTTTTACCAACACATACGGTTACTCTTATTGAAACAAAAAAGCGTGAAGAAACTTTAGATTTAATTCAAGCCCATGATTATGTAGATGTCATTATTCCTCGTGGAAGTGCAGGGCTTATTCAATATGTTGTTAAAAATGCAACTGTTCCAGTAATTGAAACAGGAGCAGGAATTTGTCATCTTTATGTTGATCAAGATGCTAGTCTTGATATGGCTTTAGAAATTGCAAAAAATGCAAAGATCCAAAGACCATCTGTATGTAATGCAATTGAAACGATTCTTGTTCATCAAAAAGTAGCTCAAGAATTTTTACCAAAACTTCAAGAAATATTTAAAAATGTACAAATCTATGGTGATGAAAAAACAAGAAAAATCATTGATTGTTTAGAAGCTACTGAAAAAAGTTATGCTACAGAATATGATGATTATATTTGTAATATAAAAGTTGTAGATGATATTGAAGAAGCGATTGAACATATTTATAACTATTCAACAAAACATTCAGAATCGATTATTACCGGAAATAAAGAAACAGCAAAATATTTTATGGATTCTTTAGATTCAGCTTGTGTTTATCATAATGCTTCTACACGTTTTAGTGATGGGGGAGAGTTTGGTTTTGGGGCAGAAGTTGGTATTTCAACGCAAAAGCTTCATGCTAGAGGCCCACTTGGTTTACAGGAAATTACTTCTACAAAATATATGATTTATGGAAATGGACAAGTAAGGAGTTAAGACTCCTTTTTTTTATAAAAAAATAATTAGCGTACTAAATATATTGACATTGATTAGTGCGCTAACTATAATGTTTAGTATACTAACTAATAGGAGGTGTCTTATGGATCTATTGGAATTTGAGGATATTAAAGAAATCTTTTTACAATTTAAATCTCTCCATAAAAATATTCAAGAACTTACTAGTAAAAAAAGCAATAGGGAAGGATTATCTGCTGATCAGTGTTATTTGTTAGGTCTTATTGATCATTTTGGTCATCCTAATCAAAAAATTCTTGCAGAACGTTTAAAAATTACACCAGCTACTTTATCAGTAAGATTACAACGTTTAGAAAAAGCAGGTTTTATTGAAAAAGTTGTAAGTAGACATGATAAAAGAAATGTCTCATTACATATTACGGAAAAGGGAAAAGAAGAAATTAAAAGTTGTAAAGATGATATGAAAATGTTTACAACACGCTTATTTGGAGGAATAAATAAAGAAGATTTAGATAGAATGAAAACGTATTGTCAAATCTTTGAAAAGAATATTCGTTTAATGAAGGAGGAGTTAGATGTTCAAGATTAAAGGATATTTAAAGAAATTCTGGTACTTGATTTTAGCTTGTATTTGTTTGTTGTTTGTACAAGCGCAAACAGAATTAACTTTACCAGATTATATGAGTGATATTATTTCAGTAGGAATTCAAGCGGGAGGATTTGCTTCACCTGTTTCAGATGTTTTAACGGAAGAAACTTATCAACATTTATTATTGTTTGTTGATCAAAAAGATCAAAAAACAGTAAAAAAAGATTATAAAAAAATTAGTAAAGTCAATCAAGATATCATTGATACATTTCCTAAGGCTAAAGGCAAAACAGTATATCAATTGAAAGATTTATCAAGTGATGAAGAAAGTAAGTTAGAAAGTATTTTAATGAAACCGATGTTAATTATTACTTCGCTTGATAGTATGGATACTTCTAGTAAAGAGTATCAAGAAAAATTTGGACAATTACCTCAAAATATGACGATTTATGACGCTATTTCTTTTATGGATGAAAGTCAAAAAGCAAAGATGTTTGAAGACATTGATAAAAAGATGGATACCATGGGAGAAAGTACTTTAAAAATTGCAGCCGGTAATGGTGTTAAAGCTGAATATAAAAAATTAGGTGCTGACATTGACAAAGTACAAACCGATTATATTTTTAAAACAGGTTTAAAGATGTTAGGAATTGCTTTACTTGGAACAGTGGCTGCCATTTCTGTAGCTTTCTTTGCGACAAAAGTTGGTGCTGGTGTAGCGCGAGCTTTAAGAAAAGATGTTTTTGAAAAAGTAGAAAGCTTTTCTAATGAAGAATTTAATCATTTTTCAACAGCGTCACTTATTACACGTACAACAAATGATATTACTCAAGTACAAATGGTGACAATGATGCTTTTACGTATTGTATGTTTTGCACCAATTATTGGTATTGGGGCTTTAATTAAAGTTTTAAAAGAATCACCATCAATGACATGGATAATTGCAGTTGTTATTCTTGTTATTTTTGGTGTGATGGCGGTTGCGTTTGCTGTAGTTATGCCAAAATTCAAAATTATTCAAAATTTAATTGACCGTTTAAATCTCACAATGCGTGAAAATTTATCAGGAATGCTTGTTATTCGTGCTTTTGGTAACGAAAAACATAGTGAAGATCGTTTTGATAAAGCCAACAAAGATGTTACAAATTTAAACTTATTTGTTAATAGATCAATGGCTTCTATTATGCCAATTATGATGTTTATCTTTAATGTCGTTACTTTAGTCATTGTCTATTATGGTTCTAAACAAATCGATTTAGGTAATTTAGCAATTGGACAAATGATGGCCTTTATGCAATATGCAATGCAAATTATTATGGCCTTTTTAATGATTGCAATGATTGCTATTATGTTACCTCGAGCTAGTGTTGCTGCTAATCGTGTTTATGAAATTATTGAAACTAAGCCAACAATTCAAGATCCAACAAATCCAGTTGCTTTAGATGAAAGTAAAAAAGGACTTGTTGAATTTAATCATGTTTCATTTGCTTATCCAGGGGCGAGTGAACCGGTTTTAAAAGATATTGATTTTGTTGCTAAACCAGGACAAACAACAGCTTTTATTGGCTCTACTGGTTCAGGAAAATCAACACTTATTAATTTAGTACCTCGTTTTTATGAAGTCAGTGAAGGAAATATTAAGGTTGCAGGGGTTGATGTTCGTGATATGACACAACATGAATTACGTGATCGTATTGGACTTGTTCCTCAAAAAGGAAACTTATTTTCTGGAACAATTCGTTCTAATTTAAAATATGGTGCACCAGAGGCAACAGATGAAGAATTAGAAGAAGTGATTCGAATTGCTCAAGCAAAAGAATTTATTGATCAAAAAGAAGAACGTTTTGATATGGAAATTTCACAAGGTGGAACAAACGTTTCTGGTGGTCAAAAACAAAGACTTGCGATTGCTCGTGCTATTGCGAAAAATCCAGATATTTATATTTTTGATGATAGTTTTTCAGCACTTGATTTCAAAACAGATGCTAAACTTCGTCAAGAATTAAATCAACTTGTTAAAAAGACAAAAAGTACAGTTTTATTAGTAGGACAACGTATTGCTTCTATTATGGATGCAGACCAAATCATTGTCCTTGATGAAGGAAGAATTGTTGGTAAAGGGACACATGAGGAATTAATGAAATCATGTCAGGTTTATCAAGAAATTGCCTATTCTCAATTATCTAAGGAGGAACTAAGTCATGAGTAATGAAAGAAGAAGACAAGGGCCTCGTGGACCAATGGGTCATGGAATGAGAGGTAATGGTGAAAAAGCCAAGAATTTTAAAGGAACATTAAAGAAATTATTTGTTTATTTAAAACCTTATTATTTTAAATTAGCGGTTGTTATTATTTTTGCAGCTGGTTCAACAGTATTTACGATTGTAGGACCAAAGATCCTAGCAAAAGCAACAGATAAATTATCTGAAGGAATTATGGCCAAGGTAAGTAATACAGGAGGAATTGATTTTGATTATATTGGTATGATCTGTTTGATTCTTGTTGGTTTCTATCTTGTCAGTGCACTCTTTAGTTTTATTCAAGGATTTATTACATCTTCGATTTCACAAAAAGTTGCTTATGATTTAAGAAGCTCTTTATCTAAGAAGATGTCAAGAATGCCTTTAAGTTATTTTGATAGACATTCTAGTGGAGATACTTTAAGTAGAGTAACCAATGATATTGATACAATTGCACAATCACTCAATCAAAGTTTATCGCAAGTGATTACATCTTCTGTTACAGTTGTTGGAATCTTTATTATGATGCTTACGATTTCAGTAAAGATGACTTTGATTGCGGTACTTGTTTTACCACTTTCGATGTTACTTATTATGTTTGTTATGAAACATTCACAAAAGTATTTTAGTAGACAACAAAAAAGTTTAGGGGATGTCAATGGTCATATTGAAGAAATGTATGGTGCTCATGATGTTGTCAAAGCATTTAATGGGGAAGAAGATTCTGTTAAAACTTTTAATGAATATAATGATGCGCTTTATGATTCAGCATGGAAATCTCAATTTTTATCAGGTTTAATGCAACCTTTAAGTAACTTTGTAGGAAACTTAGGATATGTAAGTGTTTGTTTATTAGGTGGTTTTTTAGCAGGGGGTAATACGATTACGATTGGTGATATTCAAGCCTTTATCCAATATGTACGCCAATTCAATCAACCAATTGCCCAACTTGCTCAAACAATGAATATGTTACAAAGTACAGCTGCCGCTGCGGAACGTGTTTTTGAATTCTTAGAGGAAGAAGAATTAGAAGTTGAAACCGTTAAAATTGAAACAGATGAAGTTGAAAAATTACATGGTTCAGTTACTTTCAATCAAGTTAATTTTGGTTATTTACCAGAAAAAACAATTATTCATGATTTCAATATGCATGTTCATGCTGGACAAACAGTCGCTATTGTTGGTCCAACAGGAGCAGGAAAAACAACGATTGTTAAATTGTTGATGCGCTTTTATGAATTAAATAAAGGTTCAATTATGATCGATGGTCATGATATTAAAGATTTTTCAAGACATGATTTAAGAAGTTTGTTTGGAATGGTTTTACAAGATACATGGCTTTTTAATGGAACAATTAAGGAAAACTTGATGTATGGTAAATTAGATGCCAGTGATGAAGAAGTAAAAAATGCCTGTGAAATGGCGTATGTAGATCATTTTGTCAATACCTTAGAAGATGGTTATGATACGGTTCTTGATGAAGAAACATCAAATATTTCACAAGGACAAAAACAATTATTGACGATTGCTAGAGCGTTTCTAAAAGATCCTAAAATTCTTATTTTAGATGAAGCAACTTCTTCAGTTGATACACGTACAGAAGTGCTTATTCAAAAAGGTATGGAAAAATTAATGGAAGGACGTACAAGCTTTGTTATTGCACACCGTCTATCAACGATTCGTGATGCTAATACAATCATTGTCATGAAAGATGGCGATATTGTAGAAATTGGTAATCATGATGAATTGTTAGAAAAAGGTGGATTCTATGCCTCACTTTATCAATCACAATTTGAAGGTAGCGAAATTTAGAAGCAAAGAAATTTGCTTCTTTTTCTTTTCAAAACATGTTTATATATGGTATAGTACAAGCCGAGGGGATGATGTTATGGTGAAAAGAAAACCACAATATGTCAAAATTAAAGAATATATTATTCAAAATATTGAAGATGAAAAATATAATGAAAATGAACAAATTGAAAGTGAACATGCTTTATGTGAACTTTTTGGTGTTACCCGAATGACAGTGCGCCAAGCTTTAACGGAATTGATTAATGAAAATGTGATTTATTCTGTACCTAAAGTAGGTTCCTTTGTTTGTAAGAAATCGAGATTTAAAAGTTTTGATGGACTAAACAGTGTTACAGAAGACTGTGCTAAGAAAAAAGAAGATTGTACAAGTCATGTCGTTTTAAATGAACTTGAAGAAGCTACAGATTTAATGAGAAAAGAAATGGCTTTAGAAGATAATAAAGTATGGCACGTTAAACGTGTAAGACTTGTAAACGGAGAGCCTTTATGTTTTGAAGATGATTACTGTAATTATGATTTAACAGGAGATATTCCTTTAGAAGTATCCAGTACATCTTTATTTAATCATTTTGAAAATGATCTCAATTTACATATTGCTTTTTCCGATCAACAAATTGATGCGGTTTTAGCGGGTGAAGAACTAGGAAAATATTTACAAGTTGATCCGGTGACACCTTTGCTTAGAGTTTTATCGATTACATGCTTACATAATGGTAAATGTATTGAATATGGGTATACTTATTATCGTGTAGACAAGTATACTTTTAACCAAGTTGCATATCGTAGAAAATAAAAGGATGTTGTCAAATCCGTTTGGTTTGTTATAATGAGAATGTTAAAAAGGAGATTTTAGATGAATTATTTATATATTGCATTAATATCAATGGTACCTTTAATTGAACTTAGAGGAGCAATTCCTGTTTCTCAAGGATTAGGATTACCAATTATTCCATCTTATATTGTTTGTATTCTTGCTAATATGGTACCTGTACCTTTTATTTACTTATTTGCTAGAAAGGTTTTAGTATGGGGTTGCGATAAACCAGTTATTGGTAAATTTTTCACTTGGTGTTTAGACAAAGGTGAAAGAGGTGGAAAAAAACTTCAAGAAAAAGTAGGAAGAAGTACTTTTGTTGCTTTATTATTATTTGTAGGAATTCCACTTCCAGGGACAGGTGCATGGACAGGAACACTTGCAGCTAGTATTTTAGATATGGATTTTAAATCAACAACGATTGCTGTTATGCTAGGAGTTTTACTTGCTGGTGTAATTATGATGGTGGTTAGTTTTTTAGGATTTTCATTAATTTAGAAGTGTTTTACGCTTCTTTTTTTGTAAAGGAGGACGGTTATGAATGTAGAAATTATTAACGTTGGAACAGAGTTATTACTTGGAGAAATTGTCAATACAAATGCAACTTATTTACAAAAAATGTGTAAAGAATTAGGGTTTAATGTTTTCTTTCAAACGGTAGTAGGAGATAATTCACAAAGATTTTTAGATTGTTTAAATATTGCTTTTAATAGAGGATGTGATTGTGTTATTACTACAGGTGGGCTAGGACCAACTGAAGATGATCTTACAAAAGAATTATCTGCAAAATATTTAGGATTAGAAATGATTTTTAATGAAGCAGAAGCCAAAAAAGTGAATGATAAATGTTGCTTTGTATCACAACTAGATCAAGTTACGGATAATAACTTTAAACAAGCTTATTTTCCAAAAGATTGTTATGTTTTAGATAATCCTATTGGAACAGCCAATGGTTGTGTGATGTCTAAAGATAAAAAAATGATTGTTAATCTTCCTGGACCACCAAAAGAAATGACATATGTTGTTGATCATCAACTTCAACCTTATTTAGAAAAATATCGTCAAGCTAAAATCTATACGTATGATATTTTAACTCAAGGTGTTGGTGAATCGGCAGCAGCTACTTTGATTGATGATATTGTTCAAAGTCAAAAAGATATTTCTATTGCTTTGTATGCTTCTGAAGAGTATGTAAGAATTCGTTTAGGAGTTAAAGCAAAACATCAAGATGAAGCAGATGTTTTAGTGAAAGAAACAAAAGAATTGATTGAAGAAAGATTAAAGGATTATCTTGTTGAAAATCCTAATTTATTTGAAGAAGTGATGAAAAAGATTAATGGTTTTACGATTTTAAATGAATGTGATTTTTCTTTAAGTGATTATTTTATTAATAATGGAGGACCTGTTTTTATTCATTTAACGTTAAAAGAACATGCTCTTGGAGAAATTGTTCATGTGTTATTAAAATACAAAGAAAAAGAAATATCTTTCGATATTCCTTTACTTGTTAAAGCAAGTCTTTCTTTATCTAAACTTGAATCTAAATTGATTTATCAAATTGATCAATTAATTCGATAAATTTTAAAGTAGCTTGTGATAAGCTTCTTCTTTTAAGATAGCCATAACCGATGCTTCTTGAAGGAAGAGGCTTTTTGAGTTTTAACTCATAAACTTTATTTTTATCTAAAAAATCATGAGAAAACTCTTTGACAACACAAGCATTTCCTAAATTAGCATGGGTAAATTCTAATAAAAGATGATGTGCTCCGAGTTCCATTTCGGGTTTTAATAAAATACCATGTTTCGCAAAATATTTATCAATATAATTTCTAGAATTACTTGATTTTTCTAAAAGAATAAGATTCTTTTTTGAGATTTCTTGATAGGTATACAAATGTTCATCTTTTTTTTTGGAAATAAAGATATCATGTATGGTCAAACATTCTTTTAAAACTAAACTTTCATCATCATAGGGAAGATTGATAAAGGCAAGATCAATCGTTCCATTTTTTAAATGTTCAACTGTTTCAATAGAAGTTCCATTGACAACATTGATTTTGATTGTTGGATAAAGATGATGAAATTGTTTTAATAGGTCAATTAAGTAATTTTCACAAATTGAATCACCAGCACCAATATTTAACTGTCCTGAAAGTAATTCATTATAATGAGAAAGTTCATTTTCAACACTGGTAATTAAAGCAAGGGCTTCAGTAATGTTTTTATGAAGGAGCATACCTTCTTTAGTAAGAGTAACACCTTTGTTTAAACGAATGAAGAGTTGAGTGTTGAGTTCTTTTTCTAAAGCATGAATTGTTTGAGAAACAGCGGATTGGGAAATGAATAAATTTTTGGCTGCTTTTGAAAAAGATAGGGTAGAAGCCGCTTCGTTAAATATCTTATATTGTTCTAGTTTTATCATATTAGTACTCCTTATATCAAATATATTATATATTAATTTTACTTATATTAAAATATAGCATATAATAAAAATGTATGAAAAAGCCAATGATAGAAAGGTGGAAATGAATTATGGCTGGTGTAGTTGTTGTAGGAAGTATGTGGGGAGATGAAGGTAAAGGAAAAGTTACCGATTATCTTGCACAAAAAGCAGATGTTGTATGTCGTTATGCTGGAGGTAATAATGCAGGTCATACCATTGTTTATGGTGGTAAGAAATTTGCTTTGAAATTAATACCATCAGGTATTTTCTCTGGGCATGAAGTAATTATGGGAAATGGGATGGTTGTTAATCCTAAAGCATTTTTAGAAGAAGTGAAATATTTAAATGATGGTGGTATTGATACAAGCAAAATCAGAATTTCTGATCGTTGTCATGTGATTTTACCTTATCATCTTGAAATTGATGAATTACAAGAAAAGAGAAAAGGTGATAAAAGTATTGGAACTACAAAAAGAGGTATTGGACCTGCTTATGTAGATAAATATAGTCGTATTGGTATTCGTATGGGAGAATTCGTTGATGAAGAATTATTCTTAGAAAGATTAAAAGAAACTTTCCCAATGAAAGTTGCAGAATATCCTGAATTAAAAGACATGTTTACTGTAGAAGAAATTTTTGAAGAATACAAAGAATACGCTAAAATTATTAAGCCTTTAGTTTGTGATACAGGAATGTTATTAGATCAATATTTACAAGAAGATAAAAAGGTTTTATTTGAAGGGGCTCAAGGAGCAATGTTAGATATTGATTATGGTACTTATCCATTTGTTACATCATCACATCCAGGAGCTAATGGGGTATCTGAAGGGGCTGGTATTGGACCTTTATATATCAAAGAAGCAATTGGAATTATTAAAGCTTATACAACTCGTGTTGGATCAGGACCATTCCCAACTGAATTAAATGATGCTACAGGTGATTTAATTAGAGAAAGAGGACATGAATATGGTACTGTAACTGAACGTCCAAGAAGAACTGGATGGTTTGATGCTGTAGTTGTTAATCAATCAAGAAGAATGTCTTCTTTAACAGGTATTTCATTAATGTTATTAGATGTTATGAGTGGATTTGATACAATTAAAATCTGTAAAGCTTATAAATTAGATGGTAAAGAAATTTATGGTTTACCTGCAACTGTTAAAGATATTGAAAGATGTGAACCTGTTTATGAAGAATTACCAGGATGGAAAGAAGATATTACACATGTAAAATCTTTTGAAGAATTACCTGTAAATTGTCAAAATTATATTCGTAAAATCGAAGAACTTGTTCATTGTCCAGTAAGAATGTTTAGTGTTGGACCAGATAGAGAACAAACAGTTGTTTTAAAAGATATTAAATTTTAATAAAGGAGGTCTTTCATGAAAAGAGAATTAGTCATTGTCATGGATTTCGGAGGGCAATATAATCAATTAGTTGCTCGTCGTGTTCGTGAATGTAATGTTTATTGTGAAATCTATTCTTATAAAACACCTTTAGAAAAAATTAAAGAAATGAATCCTAAAGGAATCATTTTAACAGGTGGACCAAATAGTTGTTATTTAGAAGATTCACCAACTTATTCTAAAGAATTATTTGAATTAGGTATTCCTGTATTAGGTTTATGTTATGGTGCTCAATTAATGCAACATGTTTTAGGTGGAAAAGTTGAAAGAGCAGATGTAAGAGAATATGGTAAATCAATTTTATTAGTTGATCAACCACAATCTAAAATTTTAAAAGGTATTCCTGAAACATCTACAGTTTGGATGTCACATTTTGATTATATTTCAAAAATTGCACCTGGTTTTGAAATTACAACACATACAAAAGATTGTCCAGTAGCATCTTGTGAAAATAAAGAAAAAGATTTATATGCGATTCAATTCCATCCAGAAGTTTTACATAGTGAATATGGTAAAACAATGCTTTCTAACTTTGTTTTAGATGTATGTAACTGTGCTGGTGATTGGCGCATGGATTCTTTCGTTGAAGAACAAATCAAAGCGATCAAAGAAAAAGTTGGTAATGGTAAAGTCTTATGTGCTTTATCAGGTGGTGTTGACTCATCTGTTGCAGCCGTTTTACTTTCTAAAGCCATTGGTAATCAATTAACTTGTGTCTTTGTAGATCATGGTTTACTTCGTAAAAACGAAGGGGATGAAGTAGAAGCTGTATTTGGTCCAAATGGTAATTATGAATTAAATTTCATTAGAGTAAATGCACAAGAAAGATATTATGAAAAGTTAAAAGGTGTTACTGAACCAGAAGCTAAACGTAAAATCATTGGTGAAGAATTTATTCGTGTTTTTGAAGAAGAAGCAAAGAAAATTGGAGCAGTTGATTTCTTAGTACAAGGAACAATTTATCCAGATGTTGTTGAAAGTGGTCTTGGTGGAGAATCTGCGGTTATCAAATCACATCATAATGTTGGTGGATTGCCAGATCATGTTGATTTTAAAGAAATTATTGAACCATTACGTGATTTATTCAAAGATGAAGTACGTAAAGTTGGTTTAGAATTAGGAATTCCTGAATACTTAGTATTTAGACAACCATTCCCAGGACCAGGTCTTGGTATTCGTATCATTGGTGAAGTTAATGCTGAAAAAGTAAAAATCGTGCAAGATGCAGATGCAATCTATAGAGAAGAAATCGCTAATGCAGGATTAGACCGTTCAATCGGTCAATACTTTGCTGCTCTTACAAACATGCGTTCTGTAGGAGTTATGGGTGATGAGAGAACTTATGATTATGCAATCGCCTTACGTGCGGTTAATACTATCGATTTCATGACAGCAGAAGCTGCAGAAATTCCTTATGAAGTATTAAATAAAGTTATGTCACGTATTATAAACGAAGTTCGTGGGGTAAACAGAGTAATGTATGATATTACAAGTAAGCCACCAGGAACAATTGAGTTTGAATAGTTGCTACATCTCTGGAAAGCCTTGAATTATAAGGATTTCCAGAGATTTTTCTTTTTGTTGGCTACAAATTGGCTACATCTGCCATTTGGCTACTATCTGGGACTGCTGTTCCGTTGATAAGGTTTTCAAGCTGTTGTGCGACTTCGGCTTGTTTGTTTGGATACAGATGACTGTAAGTATTTAAGGTTGTCTGTATTTTTTCATGCCCTAAACGGTCAGCAATCAGAAGTGGCTGGCATCCCATCTCAATCAAAAGGCTGGCGTGGGAGTGACGGAGATCATGCACACGAATCTTCTTTACACCGGATTTTTTACATCCTCTGAGCATTTCATGGTTCAGGAAATGTTTGGTGTAAGGGAAAAGTCTGTCGTTAGGCTGAATCTCATAACACTTATCCATATAGGTTTTTAAACAATCAGCAAGTGTCTGAGGTATCGTGATAACCCGGTTACTTTTTGGCGTTTTAGGAGGCCAGACAACATCCCTGCCATTGATTCTTTGGAAGGTTTTGTTGATGGTGATGGTATTATTTTCTAAGTTCACATCTTCCGGCGTTAAAGCACACAGTTCGCCTACACGCATTCCAGTATAGTACATGGTCATGAAGGCTGTATAAGAAGCTGGCTTATCCTGTACGGCTGTAATAAACTGTTCAAATTCCGCTTTTGTCCAGAACTGCATTTCTTCTGCATTGCTTTTTCCCATGCTCCCAGCCTTTGTGCATGGATTTTCCCGCAAATCATAATATTTCACTGCATAATTGAACATAGCGGTAATCTGATTATTGATTGCTCTAAGGTAGGTCTGAGCATAAGGCTTTCCGTTCTTATCACGATATGCAGTCAATCCGTTCTGCCATTTACGGATATCCTTTGGTGTAATCTCATTGATCGGGATTTTCCCAAACACCGGAAGGATTTTTTTATCTACCATATAACGCTTGCTGATGATGGTGGATTCTTTCAGACGGTGTCCCATATCCTCAAAATACAAATCTACAAAATCCCGAAACAGCATACCCATATCTGCATTGGCTTTATTGAGAAAGTCCCTTTCCCATTCCAGAGCTTCTTTTTTTGTGGTAAAACCACGTTTTTTCTTGTGGATAGTCTTTCCTGTGTAGTCTTTGACACGCACCTGTGACATCCATTTTCCTGTTGTATCTTTTGTTACTGACAATTACATCATTCCTTTCATAAGAGTTTTCAACTCGTCTTATGTAGGTCTACTTGCCAGAAAAAAGAGCATTCTTTCTTTTTAACCGTTCCTCAGTATCGAGATTTTCCGGTTCTTCCATCTCTACACCCTGTGAAGCGTAGTAGGCAAGAGTTTTATCTTTCCACTCTTCATAGGCATCTTTAGCCATGCAATACTGCTGAAAAGATTCCCTGTTGTTTTCCCATTCCTCAAGGAACAGGCACATATCTGCATTCTGATCAGCGGATTTGTCTTTCCCATCAAAAGTAATGGAACATTGCCAGCCGTCATGATGTGGCGGTCTTTTTGTTTCTATGGAAAAGTGCAGTCCACTGATTTTTTCCAGTTGAAACAAACATTCCATAACATCAGAGAGACAGTCAAATTTGAAATCCCCTGTCTGATGTCCGAGAAGATAGGTAGAAGTCGTATCAAGCACTTTAGCCAATTCATTGACCATTGCGATTGATACTTCAATTTCCCCGCTTTCATATTTCTGGATGGTACGGAGAGATTTTCCAAGAAGGTTTGCTAAATCTTTCTGGTTATATCCTCTTTTTTTTCGGAGTGTTTTAATCCGTTCTCCTATTGTTGAAACTTCCATTTTGTTCATTTTTTATTCACCTCATGGATAATATAACATGAAATAAAACGAATTGCAAGTGCGTAATATTAAAAATATATATTGACAAATGTGAAGAATAAACGTATGATGTAAATACGAATTAAAAGTGCATATAAAAAACGTATTGAATAATAAATATGAAATAGAGGCGTATTGCAATAGCACTTTCGATAAATAGAAAAAAGAAAAGGAGGAGATTGTATGCAGATTAATGTATCTTATATTACCGCAAATGACATTATGGAGATTCTCGGGGTTGGGAGAAGCAAAGCCTATGAAATTGTGCGGGTAATGAATGAAGAACTGGAAAATGCCGGATATAACATCATCAAGGGGAAAGTTCCGGTCAGGTATTTCCAGAAAAAATATTATGGCTGTGAGATGAAAATGGAATGAATATCTTTCAGACAGTAAAAGAAAACGTAACTGCAAGGCAGGCAGCCGAACAGTACGGGTTGAAAGTCAATAAAAACGGGATGGTCTGTTGCCCCTTTCATGATGACAGGCATCCCAGTATGAAAGTGGATAGAGGTTTTTGCTGTTTTGCTTGTGGTGCGAAAGGGGATGTGATCACATTTGTGGCAGATTTCTTTCATCTAGCACCATTGGAAGCAGCAAAGAAACTGGCAGAAGATTTTCAGATACCTGTTTTTACAGATAACGCAAGAAAAAGGAATGCCAGTAAGAAAAAAGAAAAACCGAAAAGAACATTCTACCAGACGGAAAAGAAATTTGAAGAATGGGAACGGGAAAGTATCCGTATTTTATCGGATTATCTTCATCTGCTGGAAGAATGGAAAATAAGATACGCACCAAAAACACCAGAGGAAGAATGGAAAGCAGAATTTATAGAAGCCTGCCAGCAGACAGAAAAGATAAATTACTATCTGGATTTACTGGTGTTTGGAGAGTTACAGGACAGAATTGAATTTTTACTGGATAGTGGGAAGGATGTGAAAAGAATTGAGAAACGAATGGAAGAATATAGACGAAACAACAAGGAATAGACTGGAAGAAGCATTGGATCAGAGAGAAATGAACTTTAAAGGGTACTCTCAGGAATGGTTTGAGGATGGGCAGATTGATGAGGTGGCATTTTGTGAAAATTTCCTGCAAAGAATGCCATTGAAATGTATCAACGGTATCTTTTTCAGCTATGACGGAATGCTGCCGGACAGCGAGGTAGAAAAAGAAATTTACAGAATGGTAAAACCAGTTCTTACGAAAGGAATTTCCAAGAAAGTAAAACAGCTTTTGGAGGTTCTGAAACTGGAAGCCTATTCAGAGGAACTTCCGGTGCAAATGGATCGTATCCATGTGAATAACGGAACTTATTTTCTAAATGGAGATTTTACAGAAAAGAAGGAGTTCTGTCTGAACCGCTTGCCTGTAAATTATGAAATGAAAGAAGCAAAGCCGGAACGGTGGTTACAATTTCTTTCAGAACTGTTGGAGGAAGATGATATTCCTACCTTGCAGGAATATATGGGATATTGTTTAATTCCATCCAACAAGGCACAGAAGTTATTGATTATCTTAGGAAAAGGAGGGGAGGGGAAATCCCGTATAGGTTTGGTTATGAGAAAAATTCTCGGAACGAATATGAATGTAAGTAATATTCAGAAAGTAGAACATAATCGTTTCGCAAGGGCGGATTTGGAATACCGACTTTTGATGGTGGATGATGATATGAAACTGGAAGCATTGAAAGACACCAACTACATTAAAACCATAGTCACGCTGGAGGATAAGATGGATTTGGAAAGGAAGTCAAAGCAGAGCGTACAGGGGAATTTATATGTCAGATTTCTCTGCTTTGGAAACGGGAGTCTGAGTGCTTTGCATGATCGTTCCTATGGATTTTACCGCAGACAGATTATCCTTACGGTCAAAGATGTGCCACCGGACAGAGTAGATGATCCCTATCTGATCGAGAAATTGCAAAGAGAAGCAGACGATATTTTTCTCTGGTGTCTGGAGGGATTGAAACGATTACTGAAAAATAAATACCGATTTACCATCAGTGAACGTGCAAAGAAAAATCTGCACGAAGCTATGGAATCTGGAAATAATATTATCGCTTTTATGCAGTCATCTGGGTATATCCGTTTGGAAGAAAATACAACGGCAACTTCTAAAAATTTATATCAGGCATACGGCCGCTGGTGTGAAGACAATACGGAAAAACCTATGAGTGCAAAAAGTTTTTCGGGGTACTTAAAAGAAAATGAAAAGAAGTATCACATTCATTATTCTACCAATATTCCCTCAGACAATGGGAAAAATGCCAGAGGATTTCAGGGAATCCATACGCAGATACGCATAGACAGTTACCGTTGATACGGATGAAAAACCGATAAAAAAGAATTTTCCAAAGAAGCGTATATGCGTATATCTTCAGGAAAATCAAGGGGTTACAGGTTTCTGAAAAGTGTGGAAGATACGTTTATACGCTTATACGTGTAATTTTTAAATTTATTTTATTTTTTAGCAGAAGGGAGTGTTGCAGATGTTAAAGCAGCCGGAAAGAGAAAGCAGAAATGTGAATGATTTGTTTTATGAGATGGAGGGCAGACAGATACAGAAAATGAACAAGGTACTGGAAGGCGTGGAACTGACTAAAGCAGAGGAAAGAACCATGATATGGCTTGCTGGATGGGAAGAAAGTACTGTGGATCATTTGCTATCAGTCATAGAAAAAACAGCCCGGATACGGGCAGAAAAAAAGGGCGGATACGCCCATAAATCTAAGCGTGAGTCCGAGAAGTAATCGGATTATGTTAAACAAAGACAAGCCCTCGGCGATTGAGAGCGAAATACACTCATCGCACAAACCTATGGTTTGTACTCTGTGTATTTCGCTCTGCGAGGCTTATGCCGGATACGGCAATCAGTTCGTAAACAGGTGCCTATGCACCTACTCACAACAAAGTCGGCGGGAGCCGAGGAAGGAGGATGCTTATAGGCAGACATTCATTTATCAGACAAAGCAAGCTGTCCGATGTGGAAGGAAGGATTGATTATATCTCCAATCCGAAACGGCAGGAATATCTCTATGCGACCTATCAGACAGAAGGAGTAACACCGGAGTTTTGGAAAAATCTTGCAAGAGAAAATCAGTTGGATTTTAAGGCGAGTGGATCGGCAGGGAAATGTATTGAAGGGCGTGAGTTTATCATTGCACTTCCTGAAAGTTTTGTTCAGTACAGGGCAGATGATGTGGTAAGGCTTTTTACGGAGAGTTTTCATAAAAGGTATGGTGTGGAGTGTAGTGCAGCCCTTCATCACAACAAGGCAAAGACGAATTATCATATCCATCTGGTATTCAGTGAACGGAAAATGTTGGAACAGCCTGAAGTAAAGATTGCTACCCGAAATATGTTTTATGATGAGCAGGGAAAGCATAGACGCACAAAGAAAGAGGTTTTAGACGAGCAGGGTAATCTTCGGGTGGGATGCAGTATTATCCCCAAAGGGGAAGTCTATGAAAGCCATATTTTCACGAAAAAGGATGAATGGTTTAAGAACAAAGCATTTACCAAAGAAGTCAAGGAACTGTTTACTGATACGATCAACCGATATGTAAAAGAAGAATCTGAAAAACTATCCGTATTTCAACAGGGCGGCGTATATTTAGCAACGAAGAAAATTGGAAAGAACAATCCGAAAGCAGAGGAGATAAAGGCAGACAATGCGGCAAGGCAGGAATGGAATCGGACAGTTGATGTGGCATTAGTTGAAGGTGTTCCTGAAGAAGATATTTTGAAGATCAAGCAGGAAAAAATCACAGATAAAACGCTGCAATCTATAAGGGCATACGGTTGGTTGCCGGATATGTTCCGTCAGATTATCCGAGGTGCGAAAGACTTTTTACAGGAAGTAATTTTCAAATTTAAGCTACCGCCTAAACCTGTACCCAAGATTGACTTGCAGGAGTGGAAAGATATGCAGAAGCTCATGTATGAATTGCAGAGACAGTCAATAGAGATAAAACGCACACAGCAGGATATTTCTTCTTTGAAAAAGCAACTGTCAGAGTTACGAGGACTATTTAAAGGCAAAGAGAGAAAATCTCTGGAAGGGAAAATTGAATTGTTAGAGGATTTGGAAAAGCGTCTGCACAGGAGTATGGAGCAGATCGTAAAACGTGAAGGGTATCCAAATGTGCAATCCTTTCAGAAGGTTTATAACAAGGCAGAAGAACTGATTATAGAATACAATGAAGAACTGCGGGCATGGAAAAATCAGACGGACCAGAAGAAAGAAAATCCGTTAGAACAGCCGAAAAAAGCAAGCGTACTGGAAAAACTGCACCGCTATCAGCATGAAGGCAGACAGCAACCAAAACGGTCAGTTAAGAAAAAATCTATGGATAGAGGAAGATAAAGTATAATAAATTGTTTTGGAAAAAATATGAAAAAACAATAAAAAATACGAAAAAGATATTGAATTTTTAAACAAGAGTGCTATACTGCTTGATATGAAGAAAGGAGGAAAGCCAAATGCGTATTAATGACTTTAAAGCAACAGATGACAAAGACAAAAAAGAACTGGAAAAAAAGCTGAATTCTTTTAAACTTGAAAAAGTTCTGAGCCTTTGGTATTTTGTCCGTTCATCAGGTAAGGCTACGATTGTTGGAAGTAAATCATAAATAACCGTAGAAGAAATGCCTCTAAATTCTCTAAAAAGGAGTTTAGAGGTATTTCCACTTTAATAAGTATTTTGATACTGTTTGGCGAAAAATATGAAGCTTACAAATTTTTCTCTTTCAATAAAAGGAAAGTGCCTGTTAGAAAATGTAAATGTAGATTTTAAATCAAAAACAATCAATCATATTTTAGGAAAAAATGGGACTGGAAAAACATGTTTAGCAAAAGCACTTGTTGGAGCAATGAAGTTTGATGGAGATATAGAAGGTGTTAATAAGAAGGTTTGTGTTATAGGAAGTTATACTAATTTGCCATCAGATTTAAAAGTTAAAGACATTATAGATGTGACTAAACGTAAATTTAATGTTACAGTTGCCCAAAAATTGATTGAACAGTTGAATATACAAGAAATTTCATTTGATAATAAGATGAAAAATTTAAGTGATGGGCAAAAACAGAAAATTAAATTACTATTTTTCTTAGCGACACAGCCAGAAATTGTAGTATTAGACGAATTTACAAATGCTTTGGATAAAAAAAGTTGCTTTGATATATATAGCTTTTTGAATGAATACATCAAAACGAGTAATACAACTATTATCAACATTACTCATAATTTGACAGATATAGAATATCTTGAAGGTGCATATTATTTGATAGAAAATAAAAATATTTTGTCAAATATGACTAAAGAGAAAGTTGTAAATGCTTATATTAAGGGGTGATGGTTAGAATGAAGCTAGAAATGAAAAGGGCTGTAAGAAACAAATTTTATGTAATTTTTACATTGATTAACTTATTAAATGTTTTGCTAGGATACATTTTATTGGTTACTATAGACAAAGTTCAAAATGTGACTTTCCAAGATATGTTTGAAAGTGTATATACTGTTTATACGCAATTTGGAACATTGTTATTTTCGGCTTTTATAATAATGCAGTTTTATGTGGATTATAAAGAAAAAAATATATTTTTTTATAAAACTTTAGGTTTTTCAGAGTTAAGATACTATTTGACAAAGGTTGGCATGATTTTATTAGCAACAATAATTGGCAGTGCTTTTTCTTCAATTTTGGTTTGTGTACCATATGCAAAATTAGGAATGTTGCCAGTGGTATTCCTAAAAATAGAAGGGGTAATGATTTATTATACCCTTATCATATCGACAATAGGATTTATATTTAGCAATTTTTTGGTTGCATTTTTTTCAAGTTTCTTTTTGTGGATCGCAGGAATAGTAGTTTCAGCTGGTTCTCCTTTTATGGAGTATTTTGCATATTATGATGCATCAACAACGGACTATCATCATCTAATATCTTATTTGGATGGGAAAATTGAAATAACAAGTTTGTTACACTACATTGCTGGAAATTATGTATATGATTTGATAGTATTTTTAATTTGTGTTATGGCTGTTTTATGTTTACGTAGGAGGTGGGCAAAGAATGGAATTTAGTCATTTAGCTATATTGTTAACAGAGAATTGTAATGCACATTGTAAAATGTGCTGTGATAGTCGTGGAATAGTGAGAGGAAAGACTTTAACAGAAAGAGAATTGGATAAAATTCTTAATGATGTTAAAGAATGTAAACAGATAACTGATATTGGTATAACTGGTGGTGAACCTATGTTATATCCTGCGTTAATAGATAGAATTATGGAATTTCCTTTCGACAGAAATGTAAAAATTTCGATTAAAACTAATGGTTTTTGGGGAAAAAATATAGAAGATGTTGAAAAATTCATAGAAAAATATAAGACAAAACTTTCGTATATATCGTTGAGTTATGATGAATTTCATATGCCCTTTATTGATATACAGTGCTTGAAAAATATTATTATGGTAGCAAAATCGTATAATATTTCAACGGATGTAGTTGGATGTTTTTTAAAAGATTCGATGACACCGGGAGATATATTAAATCAATTGGGAGAAAGTGCATATTATACAAAGTTTTGTTATCAGCCAGTAATTGCAACTGGATCAGGAAAGTTGTTTGAAGAAAATAGTTATATAAAATTACTTGACTCAGATAATGATGTTTTAAGATGTGTAGGATGTATTGAACCTAATATATTAATCAATCCTAGATTGGAAGTTTATCCATGTTGTTCGCAGGTTATTGAAAATACTATTTTACAAATGGGTAACTTGAATGAAAACAGTTTAAAAGAAATAATTACAGACATCAAAAGTAATTATGTTTTAAATACGGTATTTACAGAAGGATTTACACCATTTATAAAATTGCTTGAAGATAACAAAATTGATTATCCGCATAAATTAGCTAGTCCTTGTGAGTTTTGTGAATTTTTGTTTAAGGACGATTGGTTTTTACAGTTATTAGCCTCTGTTAATTATTATGAAAATATTAGAAAATGAAGATAATAGTATTATAGTTGGAAAATCTGCTGATGATTATATTCTAAAATATCAAAATGACTTTTATAAAATGAAAAAAAAGGATTTTATTCAGATATGTGATGAAGAAAAATTGATTTTTCGAGAAGAAATTAAAGAAAATCCAATATACGCAATAATTATGGTGGGTATCATTTCTTTGACAATAGTAATGTATTTCTTCCATGAAAAGTATGTTATTATTGATTCTAATTTTATAATTGCAAACATAATTTTATTTGCGAATATATTTATACATGAACTAGGGCATGTTTTGTTTCTTAAATTATTTTATAAAAGTGGAAAAATAAAAATAGGTTTTAAAATCTATTTTATTTATCCAGCATTTTATGTGGATACATCAGATAGTTATTTACTGCCTAAATATAAAAGGATAGCAGTATATCTAGCAGGGAATTTTATGAATTGTATTTATGTATTGATTTGTTTTATTTTTTTCCCTTCTTTAAATAAGTATAATTATGCCATTATTTCTACAATACTGATTAATTTTTTGCCTATAATAAAAAGTGATGGATATTATGCTATTACTAGTTTATTTAATAGATATAATGTTGCAAAATCAAAGAAGAAGGATTTTATAGAAGATACTGTTAGAGGAATTTTGATGTTTTTATTTTTGTTTTTACTATCAAAATTAAATGTTTCTTTATAAAAATCTAAGATAAGGAGTACTGTTATTAAACATTAAATAAAAATGAGGTGAATAAAAACAGTGGCTACATTTTGGCTACAAAAACATTACGAACGAATCGGATTGTGCGGATAATCAATCACAAAACACATATAAAACGAACTAATAATACACTTTATAAGCGTTTGTACGAATGTAAAAGACGAGTTTGAATAATTGAAGTGAGATAGTTGGGGTTGTTATTGAAACAATCCCACTATTTTATATTCACTAAAAAGAAAAAATTCTATGAGTATTACAATTACACAAATCGCAAAACTTGCAGGTGTTTCTAGAGGAACCGTTGATCGTGTTATTCATCAACGAGGACGCGTTGCTCCCGAAGTAGAAAAGAGAATACGTGATATTATGGATGAAAATGATTATCATCCAAATATGTTAGGAAGAGCTTTAGCTGTTTCTAAAACACCACTTACAATAGGAATGATTATGATTGAAAAAGGAAATCCATTTTTTCAATTGATTCATTCAGGAATGAAAGAAGCAATCTCTCAATTTAGAGATTATCCAATTTTAGTTTATTTTAGACATATTAATGGTGTAGGCGAAGAAGAATATTTAAATGTACTTGATGAATTAGAAAATAACGTAAATGCTTTAATTATAGCGGGGTTACAAACAAAACGTATTGTAGAAAAAGTAAATCAAATTGCAAAAAAATTTCTGTTATGACTTTAAATATTGATTTAGAAGATTCTTATAGAATAGGTTTTATTGGAATTGATGATTATAAAGCAGGAACTTGTCTTGCAGGACTTGCGCATAATCTAACAAGGTCAGGAGAAAATATTTTAATTCTTTCTGGTTCAAAAACAATTCATTCACAATCACAAAGAGTCAATGGATTTCTTGATACAATGAAACAATATCCAGAAATTCTATTAATTAATGTAATTTATACAGAAGATAAACTTGAAATATCAAATAAACTTTTAAAAGAAATGCTTTCAAAGAAATACTATAAGACAATTGTCATGGTAGATTCATGGCTTGCAAATGCGGGAGAAGTTATAGCACAAACAGGTTATGATGATATCAATATTTTTGGATTTGACTTAATGCCACAAAATAAGGAAGCATTAAAACAGGGGAAAGTTACTTATATCATTGATCAAAGTGCTTATATGCAAAGTTATGAATGTGTACATAAAGTATGCGAACATTTGATTTATGGAACAGAACTTCCAAAAGGAAAAAACTATCTTCCTATTCATATTTATAATAAATATAATCTAGACTGATTCTTTAGGTTTTACAAAAGATGAAATTGGATTTTTATTTTTAAGAATTATTTGGACTTTTGACTTTATTAATTAGTAATTTTATTTTAAAAGTTTATAATGAGAAACATCATATTAAGTAAGTAATCTGAAAAAGATTGCTTATTTTTTTAATATCAACAAAAATCTATTTTTTGAACACAGTAGTTGTTTATGAGAAATTTTTTTGCAGTTATTGAAAATAATTATAGTTATTTTTAATAATATGTTATATATATTACTATATTGTGAATTTAATCTGTCTGTTATAGAGTATCATGTTATTAATGAAAAAATGAATTTTTTATATAAATCATAAAAAATTATTTACATTATGCATGGTCTATAAATACAATTATTAAATAACGCAATATTAATGATGAAAAGAATATCATAAAATTCGTGGGGGGGGGGGAGAGAATAGATGGTATTATTGGTACAAGAAATGAAAGATTTACAAAGAAAATTCCATTTAAAACTGTTAAGTGAACAAAAAGGATTGGATAATGAAATAAAAGGTATTAAAATCATAGAAGTTGAAAATATGGAAAAGTACATAGAAGGAGGAGAAATACTTCTTACAAGTTTTTTCATATATGAAAGTTGTACAATTTCTCAGTATGAAACACATATACAAAATTTGATAGATAAAGGTGTATCTGGATTTATTATAAAAAATAGTGGAAACATAAAAAATTTTAATATCAAACTAGATATACTTAAAAGATTATGTATTGAAAATGAGGTTGCCCTGTTTGAATTACTTCGACAAAATTATTATTGGGATATTATTAGATATATATTAGATAATGTTTTTGATCAAGAAATGGCATTATTAAAGTATCACAAAGTTACAAATGATAACCTTAAAGAATATATTTTCCACAAGGAGGCAACACCTAAAAATATTATAGAGCTTCTTTATACAATAATTGATAATCCAATTTCAATGTATTATGAAAATTTGAGTTGTCTTGCTACAACATATGAAGAAAAAAGTAGTTTTGATTTATTAGATAACATTAAAGAATATAGTCCAGAGATAAGATTGAGGTATAATTATTTAAAACAAGATGCTGGAAAATATAATCAATATATTATACCTATTACTTTTATAGGAAATATACCTATTAAAATTGTGATTGATGAAAAAAATAGAAAGTTAACAAATTTTGATTTTGTTGCGATTGAAAATGCGATTGATGCATTAAGGTATTCATTCACATTTGACTTTGCAAAAAACGAAATCCATAAAAAGTATCATCGAGATATTTTCTTTAATTTAGTAAATAGTCAGTTAAATTATGATGATACTACTGAAGCAGCCAATATGTTAAATCTTAAAGAGGATGCTTATTATCGAATTGTATCATTTCATTCTATTCCAGAAGATCAAAAGGAAAAGTATTCTTTGGAACAATTAGATGAAGTTGACATTATTGCTAATGAAATATCAATGTTTTATCCTAAAGAGCACATCTATAAAAATGTATCTCAAATTGTTATGTTACAAAAAATGGATTCTGATAAAGAGGATGATGCTAGTATAAGATGTTTAAATGAACTGATAGATATTGTAAAAAAAAGTATCAGCAAAAGAGATCAAAACACAAATTTTAATGTTGGTGTAGGAGAAATCGTTAAAGGATATAGAAATTTAAAAAACTCATATAAACAATCAAGAATAGCAATGAAATTTATGAAAATAGCTAGAAGGATTACTGGAGATATAAATAAATCAATTGTTTATTATTCAAAATTAGGAATATTCCAATCCTTTATTGAATTGGATGACATAAATAAATTAAAAAAATATGTACCATACACAATTACTAAACTCGATAATTATGATAGAAAACATAATACAGAGTTATTACATACTTTAAATTCATACATAAGAAATAATTTAAGTGTCAAAAAGACGTCTCTAGATTTAATGATTCAATATCGATCAGCTTCTTATCGCATTAAAAAGATAAAAGAGATTACAAATATTAATTTTGATGACAACATAGAATTACTTTCAATAAGAAATGGATTAATAATTTTTGATATTATTAAGGTTTATTAGATTATTACGTAAAAGACGGTTATTACTATTAAAAACTGTCTTTTTTTATTGAAATGCTATTTTAATATACACTTTTTTTACAAAAAAAGTATTATTGATTTTCCTATTTGTTGCATTATAAAAATCATTATTAAAATTTAAAATAAAATTATAGATAAATTAATACTATTCTTATTGATCATATAAAACACATTTAAAATAGTTTTGCTTAGTTTGCGTAATAGGATGTAATCAAATAATAATGCTATGATATATTACGTATAATTTTCCTAGATAATATGTTGGACAGCTCATTAAGACTATATTTAACTTATTGAAAAATTAAAAGAAAGATGGAAGAATTAAAAATTAACTTAATTCTAGGTAAAAACTATGCAAATTACTAATACAACAGATTATGCGCTTCGTATCATTGATTATTTATCTGAAAAAGGAAATTTAGCTACAGAAGCAGAATTAGCTGATAATTTAAAGATGCCAATTAGAAATATTTCAAAAATAATGAATATTTTAAAAAATAACAATCTAATTAATTCTGAAATGGGATTTAATGGTGGCTATTCTCTTGCTAAGAATCCTGAAAGGATAAGTTATTTTGATGTTATCTCTGCAACTGAGTCTTCTATGAACTTGAATAAATGTTTAGAAAGAAATGGCGTTTGTTCAAGAAATTGTATAGAGACGTGCAATGTAAGGAAAGTATTATTAAAAGTTCAAGAAGATATTAATCAAAATCTTAAAAACATTACTTTTGAAAATTCATTTAATCAATCTGAAATCATTGAAAAAAGATATTTATTATTAAAAGTTGACCTAAACAGTTTAGATATGAATATTATTAGTATCAAATCTAAATTTAGTGATTTGTTTAATAACTATATGACATATGATGAGTTTTTATATAAATTTATCAATCATTGTGTTTCTAAAGAAGACAGAGATAGAGTAAAATCTTTTCTAATTGATTTTAAGAATAGTGAAAAATATTATCAAGATTCAAAAGTAAAATATCGCTCAGAGGATGGAAAAACATGGATGGATTTAGACAAGCGTATAGATGATACGCAAATGGTATTGATGTTTAAATCATATGAGTACATTTATGGAAATCAAGACAAGACGAATATTTCTTATTTACAACAAGACATGATGATTGTCAATGAATTTTGGGATATGGTATCTTTATTAGAAACTGTGTTAGCTCATAATAAATTAGAAGATCATGAAAGCCTTCATAATATTTCTTTCTTTACAGAACAAATATATAAGGAATTACAATTAAATTTTCCAGAATATGGCATATTGGATAATGAAATTGAAAATATTTCTAAACTAGCAACTATTCATGATATAGGGAAAATATCTACGCCTTATGAGGTACTTAATAAAAAAGGAAAACTGACAAAAGAAGAAATGGATATAGTAAAAAAACATCCTGAAGATGGAGCTAATATGGCATTAAAACTACCGAAATGTAATTCAACAAAAAAACTAGTTCATTATGCTTATAATATATGTTTGTATCATCATGAGAGATATGATGGTCATGGCTATCCTAAAGGTCTTAAAAGTGATGACATTCCTCTTGAAGCTCAAGTTGTTGGACTTGCGGATGCCTATGATGCATTAATCAGTGAAAGACCATATAAAAGAAAAATTAATCATGGTGAGGCTGTGAGAATGATTGTTAATGGTGAGTGTGGAAGTTTTTCACCAAAAGTTATTCTTTCGTTTATTATTGCTTCTATGAATAAAACGTGGATTGAAAAAGTAAGTAAATAATTTAAATATTAAAGAGTAATCTAATTTTGTAAATTATGATTGCTTTTTTTATTACATTGCTTTTTACACATAGTTTACAAAAAATGTATGAATTCTTTTCCTATTCTGTGCATTATAGAAAGATTGTGAATATATTAGAATAATATTCAGAAATAATTATTATTTAAGATAAATTTTGCAATTTTATAAAAAGTCGATATAAGAGGTAGCGTATAACTAAATCATCAATCACTTTATTGTAGAAAAACGAAGATATCTAAAATTTTAAAAGTTTCCTAGTTTCATGGAAGTAAGGTGATTTGTTTGTTAAACAAAATTAAAAAAATAATTTGTATAGACATAATGGTTTGGGTATGTGTTATCTCTTTGTTTTTACAAACTGTTGTTGTCTATGCGTTAAATTCATCTGATGATTCAATTTCAAAGGAAACTATTGTTGAAAATAACACAAGCTCACAATCAGATGATTCAATAGATATCAGTGATATTTATGAAAATAATGTAATAAAAATTTATAATACAAAACAGCTTCAAGCAATTGGCTCAAATTCAATTGTTACATCTACAGATAATGATGAAAGTAATTACGGTACTGGTCAACAAATTTCAGTAAATGATGAATATATAACATATTCTCTTTCTTCCAAGTATCAACTTATGAAAGATATTTCATTAAATGGAAATGACATATGGACTTTACCAAGCGACTTTACAGGCACATTTAATCATGGAACTGTAGATGAAAATTCAACATTGTATGATTCATCAACAGATACAATCTATATTTATAATGATTATCAATTAAAAATTATTCAATCGGATAATTCTGAAAATGAACCTGTCATGTCTCAAGATATGTTACCAGAGTGTGTTGGGATGGGACAACCTGTTTATTCAGATAATAGTTCTAATTATCTAACTTATAGCAAATCACATAACTATGTGTTATCGAAAAACTTTACAGGTGAGATGCCAGAAACTAAAGCAAATCAAATATCAAACATAAGTACTGAAAATTGTGAAGGACGAGATTTTAATGGTCAAGTTGTTAAAACGATTGGTGACAAAACTTATATTCTTATTGGTAATGAAGAACAGTTAAGAAAAATAGGATCTGGTGTAACTGTTTATGGTGCTGTTTATCAAGTTTATTTACATGCTGCCAAATGGTATGTAGATGAAGATGAAAATGGTAATCCGATAATGCTATACGGTGGAGATGCTGATTTAAAAAAATCTCAAAATGGTAATGAAGATTTTGGATTTGGAGAAAAGAATATACATGATAAGGATAAAAAACAAAGTAAATATAGTTTGTATCCATATATATGGGGAAGATGCGGAGTCAATCAATCTACTGGTGAAATTGATCCAACATTGGATATAGATAAAGCTACCAATCAAAAATATTCAACAAATGCTAATTATATTATCTTTAGAAATATTGATTTATCCAATGAAAATTGGACACCGTTGATGTTCCAAGGAACAATGATTGGTGCAAAAGCCGATGGTAAATCAACGTTATGGAATAATGATACTAGCGTTATCGATTATAGCAAAGCAACTGATTTAAATATAGGAGACAAACCAGTTATTTCTAATGTGAATGTTAGTCAAACATCTGAATTGGATGTTGGAGAACAAATGGGAGTTGGTTTCTTTGCCACATTATCAAATGAAGCAAGTGACAGTGATTTAGGATTGAGCAAAGGAACTGTAACAGTAAAAAACCTTAAATTCAATAAAATAAATGTTGATAATGAAACAACAAAAACAAAATTTGATCAAACGTTAATAAGTGGATTAACTTCAACTTTAGGATTAACATTAGGAGCACTATTAGATGGATTAACATGGTTACTTACTTTTGGAACTGTTGATGCTGGATTAAGAGACACACTCAGCAGTATATTAAATGCTCGTAAGGATGACCCAACAGCTTTAGCTACGGGATGTTTTGCAGGTCGTGTAGTGGGGGATGTAGCAATATCTGACTGTGAACTGGATGATGTGAAAGTAACAAATGTCAATAGTAATACAGGTGGATTTATTGGATACATATCTGGAAAGACGGAATATGATGGTTATCAAAAGGATTAGGTGGAACGGCTACTCTATTGGCAAAAATTTTAAATGTGATTCCTGGTCTTGGCTTAGGTGATTTGATTACCATTCTTTTAGGAAACGCTATTCCAGTAGATAAATTGATTCCTACAAAGTATATCAATGCTTATGTTGAAAATTGTTCAATCAATAATTTAACAGGAAATATAGGAACAAATAATGATAAGATTGAAAATTCTGGTGGATTTATCGGTCAACAAAAAGGAACTGTCGTAAAAGATTGCCAAATTACAAACAGCAACTTCAATGTCAAAGCTAATAATTATAGTGGCGGATTTGTAGGATTAGCTAGAGATGATGTCATAGAAGGTACTTTATCGGGTGCTTTAGATATAGAAACTCAATTGCCTAAAATATTGCCTAAAATGAATTCTGAAAGTTTGTTTTTAAATTGTTCAGTATCTGCGAGTGATTTGACAATTTCGGGCAATGGATATCAAGGTGGTTTTGCTGGAGCAATGGCCAACACGTCGGCTATAAATTGTAATGTTAATGTTAGTGATAAATTAACGGTATCTTCCGGTGGAGATAATTCTGGTGGCTTTGCTGGAATCGCAACAATTGGATGGGCTGCTGATTTAGGAAAAGGTGATACGAAAGATAACTTATTAGGTGGGGTTGTTGACTTAGTTGTGAAACTTTTAAGCAGTAATCAAAATGCAACATCATCATTACTTTCTCTTGCTGGTGTGAGTCCTTCTCATATATTAGGATGTCAAATAAATGCTCCATGCAGTGTTGAAGGAAAAAATTACACAGGTGGATTGATAGGCAGAGGTGATGGTGTTTATCTTACAAAATCTAATACCGATAATTTAAGTAAGGTTTCATATTTTAAAAATAATATCTTTTCAATGGATGGAATCGAAGAAAAAAATATCATTATTAATGGTTTGAAATCCGTGGATGGTGAAAATTGTGTTGGTGGTATTTCTGGCTCAGTGGGAACAGCAAGTGTAGCAGGACTTTTAAATACAACTTTAGGTGTTGCAGAATATTTAGGATTTAATGCTAATTCTATTTCACTTACTGGTTCTACAGAAGGTATAACTATTGGTGGTAAAGGAAAAAGAGTTGGTGGTGCTTTTGGTGAAGCAATCGGTGGTTCTATTAGTTCGGTTACAGTAACAAATTTAAATAATATTTCAGGAGAAAATATTGTAGGTGGATTTATAGGCGTATCTGGTCCAGGTGATCTTGCAGGAACTGATAATGGTTTGACAGTAAATCTTTTAGGATTAAATTATATTTTAAAATTAAGCAATCTTCTTTCTTTAGGACAAGCAGTTGAAGTCAATATAGATTCTTCGTCTGTAAGTGGGATTAATTCTGGATTTACTGTAGAAGCTACGGGATCAAGAGAAGATAATTCAACAACTGATTATGTAGCAGCTGGATTTGTTGCTAAAAGTAATAGTACAAAAATAAATGATGCAAAAGTTAATAATTTGAAAACAGTAACTTCTACAGATGATGGAGGTTACTCTGGCGGATTTATTGGTATTTCAAAAACAGGTGGTTTAGCTGAAGTTGGAGATGAAACAGAAATAAAAAAATTGATTTCGGCTAATGGATTATTAAATGCTGTAGGATATTTAATTCCGTCATATCAACAATGTTATGTAAGTTATGTAGATAATGGTGGTGTACGAGGAGATATTGCAGGAGGATTTGTTGGAGATTTCCAAAGTGGTATTGTAGAAAATGATGAAAATAATGCTTATGCAATACAAAATATTTCGTATGTTAAAGGAAAAACTTATGCAGGGGGCTTTGGTGGAAAGGTTTATTCTGGAGCTTTAGCAGATTCAACAAAAGGAATAAGTATTTTAGGCGGTTTAGCAGATTTGAATATTCAAATCTCTGATTTATTGAGTTTAATACAGGTTTATATTCCTATTATTAAAAATGCTGGTGTTCAATCTAATGGATTGGTCGTTAGCTGTGATACATATAAGTCAACGGATTTAAATTCAGGTAGTGCTGGCGGATATATAGGTTATGGTAGTGCTGTAAGAGTTTCTAATAGTAGTGTAACTAAGTTAAAACATACAACAGTAAAAACACCTAATGCAAATATTAATGATACAGACAGTTCTTCTTATTTTGGAGAGTCTTCAAGTTATGCCATTTCAGCACCTAAAAATGCTGGAGGCTATGTAGGAAAATTAGATATAGGTTCTACGGCATCTGTTGGTGGTGGATTGAAGGCATTGGGAACAAATATAAATTTGGCAAATATTTTATCTGCGTTAGATGTAACAGCTTCTAAAATTGAAAATTCAGATGTAACTGGTGCGGTTGGTGGTTTTTCTGTTAAAGCAAATGGTTTGGCTGAAAATAAAACAATTGGTAATGCAGGTGGCTTTGTTGGAACTGATTATGGTTCACAAATTCAAAATAGTAATGTCAATAATTTCTCTTACATCATAGGTCAAGAAACTGCTGGTGGTTATGCAGGAAATATTCAACCAGGAAGTGTTGCAGATGTATTAGGTAAAACGGAAATCTTAAAAGGATTAATTTCAGTAGATAGTTTAACAAGTGTGTTGCAATCATTTATTCCTATGATTTATAACTCTCAAACTACTTGTATTCCTTGTGGTGGAGCAGTTCGTGCAGATGCCATAAGTAATGAATCATTAAAAGGATGTGCAGGTGGTTATGTAGGATATAACCTTGGTGGGCGTATTGAAGGTAATTCTACAAGAAAATGGAATGGTGAAATACCTACAGTTCAAAAAGAATGTGCAGTCTATAGATTAAGAGCTGTTTATGGATATGAATATGCTGGAGGATTTAGTGGCAGAACGGATTGTGCCAATACAGTTGATACGGGAAATATCAGTGTTCTTTATGGACTCATTAATTTAGATAATCCATTATCAGCTTTGAGTGCTGTTTATCCAACTGAAACGAATACAGCAACTTATGGACCACTTCGAGGTTTAACAACTGAAGTATGGAATTCTTGGGTAAAAGCAGTAGGAGTCAATGGTGCTTATGGTAAAAAATTCCAAGAACTTGGAGAAGTTGATAATCAAGACGAGTTAGATAAAATTATTGATCAATATGCCTATGGCTATGAAGTAAAAGCTGGAAGGACAAATGCTGGTTCAAACGATTATCAAGGCGGCATTGCTGGTGGTTATGTTGGTCAAATGAATGGAGGAGAAGTAACTTTTGCTAATGCTAGAGATTTAAAAGATGTTACAGCTTTAAAAAGCAGTGGTGGTTTTGCTGGTGAAATGATTTCATCAGGAGTTGCTAATGTTGGAGATATAAACTTAGGTAATAAATTAAATGTGGTAGGCTCACTTCCAATATTGCAAAGTTTCATTCCTGTGGTAAAAACTTCGTCTGTTATAGGTTATCAATCAGGAGCAACAATATCTACTACTGGAACTGATTTTGATAATGATGAAGGAAACAGTGGTGGATTTGTTGGAAAAGTTGTTGGTGGAACAATACAGGGAACACAAGATCAGTATTGTTTGGCTGATCAATTAAAAGTAATCAATGGAAGTCAAAATGTCGGTGGCTTTGCTGGTAATATTCAACCAGGAAGTGCTGTGACTTTGAATACTTCATCCAATACAGGATTATTATCAAAACTACTTAAGTATTTATTAGGCAATGCAGGAAATCTTGCCAAAGTATTGAATGCGACTCTTTCAATAGTTGATTATGCCAAGGTGGATGCATGGAATGATTATGGATTAAGTGTTAACGGTTCATATACATTAGAAAATGATGAAAATACAAAATATGCAAATCAAGCAGGTGGTTTTGTAGGTACTGCAGGAGGAGCAATTTTTGGTGATAAAGATGCAAATTCAGTAAGAGTTGAGGCAAATAATATTAGAAATGTTGTTGGTGGAAGACATGCTGGTGGGTTCTTTGGATTGGCGGATGTTTCTTCTGTTGCTCAAGTTGGAAATGATGATTCTGATCAAATTCTAAATTTGATTAAATTAGGAAATATTGATGTATTAGATGCCTTTAGAACTTATGTTTATCAAGCAAAAGTAACTGGATCAAATGATAATGGACTTTCAGTATGTGCAAATGATGAAAGTCAGGAAGGAACATTGGACAGTAAAGTACAGACAGGAAATGCAGGTGGATTTGGTGGAAGCTTGCTAGATGGTTCAATAAAAAATTCGAGTGTTACTGGATTAAATAAAGTCAAAGCTAAAAACTATGCCGGTGGTTTTGTTGGTCACATGGGAAAGAGTGGTGTGGTTGATCTAGATGAAGCTGGTGTTGGTACAGGAAAATTATTAAATGCCACAGCTGGTGTCTTAGATATTTTTGGTTCTCATAGTGACAACTGTTCAGTTATTGGTATTCCAGTTGGATTTACTATTTCAAGTGAAAGTGGTAAGGAACCTATTTCTGGTGGTTTTGTTGGTTATGCTGATTTAGGAAGAATGAGCAATTGCAATGTAGAAAACATAAAGAAAGTGGCTAGTGATCAAATAGCAGGAGGCTTTGTTGGTAAAACAAGTTTTGAATATTTAGCTGATATTGACTTAGGTTCTAGCTATTTATTGGATCCGATACTTTCAATCGTCAATAAACTTCTAGATATTCTATATGTGGGAGATTTAGAAAATGTTGGCCTTATAGATATCAATTTAGGTTCACTATTAAAATTACAAGTTTTAGCTAAAGGAAATGCTTTATCAGTTACTTTGTTAGGATTAACTATTTCAGTAGCACTTGATAAAGATAGAGGAGATGGAACAAGTGACCTGGCAAAAATAACAATTGGTGATTCTTATATAGAAATCCCATGTTCAAATATTGATGGAAATCATATTGCTGACAGTGAGAAAGAAAATATTAAAGTAGGACTTATCAAATCAAACAGAACAAAAGTAGATGGATGCTCGATAACAGGTATTCATGATGGATATGATGTTTTTGGTGGAAAAGCAAATGATTCACATGATGGAAGTGAAGAAAATGGTCAAGCAGGTGGATTTATTGGTTATAACAATGAAGGATTGATTGAAAACAATGAAATGTATTTAGCTGATACGATTAGAGGAACAAGTAATCAAATAGGACCTTTTTCTGGAACAACGTCTTTAAATTCTAGTTATGACTTTAATACAAAGAAGAATATTGAAGGTAAAGATAATACGTACAGGATTTATAGAACAAGGAGTGATTCCTTGATTGATATTATAAAAAATTCATCTTTGTATAGTAAAAAGGATTCAGATTTTGATAATTGGAATGTCTTCAAAATAAGCCATTATGATAAGGTACAAAAATATGATGACTTAAAAGATGCCAAATTAGCAAATGAAACAGAAAGTGAAACCGTTGATTTAAATGCCTATGTCTCTCCAGCAAAAGCTGTATTGATGGATGATACAGAAGTATCTGATAACGAAGATGGTACGACACCTGTCCCTTCAGATACACAAGATCCTTGCAATGAAAAAGTAAACATTACTATCAATAAGCTATGGAAAGATTTAAGTGATAAACAAAAAGAACGTCCAGATACGATTACAGTGACGTTAACAAGAACATATATGAAAGGAAGTGATGAAATATCAGAGAAAGTAGGGGATTATACTTTATCAACTAATGATGTAACTGATTCTAAAAATACTTGGCAAACAATTATTAAAGGATTAGATGCCTATACAACATTAGAAGATGGAAGTAAAGCTTATTATACTTATTCAGTTACAGAGTCTGAAGTAGAAAATTATATAACATCTATTGAAGAATCTGATGATGGATATACGTTTACGATAACAAATAAAGATATGCCTCTTTTACCAGATTTAGGTGGAAAAGGAACAATGTTATTTGTTTTAGTAGGTATAGTAGGTGTATTAGCAGTTTTGTTATCGTACAAAAAAAGTAAAAAAGCGAACAATATTAAAGAATAGAGGAATATGAAAATGAAAAACAAATTAAAGAAAGTAGTAGCATATGTACTTTCATTTATGATGCTATTTACAATGTCAGCAATGAATATTGGTTCAGTATCTGCAGCAAGTACAGGCAGTATCACATTAAATGTGGCTCAACACGATATAGGTGCTACAACATTTAGTGTATATAAACTAATGGATGCAACTTCAGCTAATGATAAAATTGCTTATACGGTAAATAGCGATTTCAAAGAATTTTTTAAACAAACTGATGTAGCAAATTCAGAAGATGATGAAGTGGTATACAATTATATAAAGAATCATGTTAAAAACGATGATTTTACAACTAAATTAAAAACATATGTAGCTAGTAAGAATATTTCTAAAGTTACTTTGTTACAAAGTAATTTGAAAGCTAATAATTTAGAATATGGATATTATGCTATTATTCCATCAATTGATACATATAAACCAATGTATACAACTTTATCAAATAGTAACCAAACAGTATATTTAAAAGGTTTAGAACCAGATGTTGATAAAAAAGCAGATGGTAAAAATTGGACTTCAGCACAAATTGGTGAAACTGTTCGCTTTACTGTTGATTCAATGGTTCCAAATATGACAGGGTTTGATCATTATGTATATAAATTTACTGATGCAATGTCATCAGGATTAACTGTATCAGAAGCTGATTTAAATATGAAAATTACCATGGGTGATACAGAATTAACAGCAGGTAATGATTATACTGTAACTGTTGAAAATCAAAAAATTATAGTTGATTTTGGTGATTTTATTAAATATAAAGAACATGCAAATGAAACTTTAAAATTCGAATATCAAGCAACATTAAATTCTAATGCTGTAACAGATGATAAAACTACCAATACGGCTACAATTCAATATGGTCATGATGTTGATTCATTAAGTGATCCAAAAACAGATACAACTACTATTAAAACACATAATTTAAGAATTACTAAAGTAGAAACAGGTACAGATACTCCATTGGCTGGTGCAAAATTTAATCTTTATAAAGGAACTAGTACAACAGGTGAGCCAATTCATTTTGTTCAAGGTGCTAATGGCACTTATACAGTAACAACAGCTGAAAATGGAATTACTGAATTAGTTACACCAAGTACTGGTATTATTAATGTTAAAGGGTTAGATGATGGAGATTATAGATTAGTTGAAACTGAAGCACCAGAAGGTTATAACAAATTAAAATCACCAAAAGAAATTAATATTAAAGCAGAATCTTCTGATAATGGTGAAAACGTAACAGTAAGCGGTAATGATATTACTGTAGAAAACAGCACAGAATCATGGTTACCAGAAACTGGTGGTATGGGTACAGTTATCTTTACAGTAGTAGGGGTAGTTGGTGTGTTAGTTATTCTTTCAACTTACTTTAAAAAAGGTAAAAAAGAAGAAGCTTAATTGAATTATTAATTAAAGTATCTCATAGATATTAAATGTATGAAAGATATATTAAGAAAAATCAAATTATTTGATGTTATTAGAGCTATTTTATTAGTGTTTTTCCTAGGTGTATTGCTTTATCCAACAGTAAGTGATTACCTAGGAAGAATACATAGCTCGAAAGCTATAACTTCTTACAATGATGAAGTTAAAGGAATAGATAAAGCTACAAAAAATAAAATGTTAAAAGAAGCACAGGAATATAATCAATCATTAGTAAATACTAAATTATATGATCCATTTTCTACAACAGGTAAACCAAGTGAAGAATACATGAATTTGCTTAATGTTTCTAGTGATGGCATGATGGCTTATCTACAAATACCTAAGATTGATGTGAAGTTACCTATTTATCATTCAACAAATAATGGTGTTTTACAAAAAGGTGTGGGGCATATGGAAGGTTCTTCTTTGCCTATAGGTGGAACAAGTACGCATGCTGTTTTATCTGGGCATAGAGGATTACCAAATTCAAAGCTGTTTACAGATCTTGACAAGATGAAAGTTGGAGATATTTTCTATATTTCTGTTCTAGGTGATACGTTAGCTTATGAAGTAGATCAAATTAAAACAGTATTGCCCTCTCAAACGGATGATATTGAAATTGTAGATGATGAAGATTATGTTACGCTTGTTACTTGTACACCTTATTCTGTTAATACTCATAGATTGCTTGTAAGAGGAAAAAGAACAGATTATAAAGAAGCGATAAAGAAAACACCGAATGAGGTCAATAATGGTATACATATTCCTTATGAGGTAAAATTAGCATTTTTAAGTTTTATTATTATAGGAATTATTATATTTATTTGGAGGAGGCGATAACATGATAAATGCAAAAAGAATATTTATTATTGTATTTACATGCTTATTGTCTCTTTCAATTAATAATGTTTATGCTCAAAATCATGGTTCTTTAACGATTCACTGTCATTATTTAGATGTACACAACCATATTTTTAATATTAGTCAAGATCATATTGCGTTGATAAAAATAGCTGATTATGATGGTAATGACTATCAAGTTTTAGATAAATACTCTAAACTTGTTACAATTAAAAAAGATATGACAGCGTCTGAGCAAAATGGAGTTACTACTAAATTGATGGATTATATTAAAAAAAATAATATTGATTATGATGAAGAATTAATAACCAATCAAAGAGGAGAAGCTACTTTTAGAGATTTAGACTATGGAATATATATAATCTATGAACATAATGAAAGTGAATTTGCATATAAGATGGAACCTTTTATTATTTCAATCCCACTTCTTGAAAAAGAAGATGACGGATCATATGAAAAGGATTATGATGTAGATGTTGAACCGAAGTATTCAAGAATGAGACCTGGAATTGATGAAGAACCAGATGATAAAATTCCTAGAAATGATGAGAATTTTAAGAAAGAAAAAAATTTCAGTCAAACATCTAATTACAAGGATAATCAAAAATTAAAAACAGGAGATTATTATAATCCTGAATATTGGTTATTACTTATGATTATGTCTATTATAATATTTATCATGTTTAATAGGGAAAATATTAGACATTAAAATTTTTAAGATTATGTAGAGGAAAAGTAAGCGCCAAATAAAATAGTGTATTTAAAGAAGTCGATTGAATTGATATAATAATCAATTTAGTCGGCTTTTATTTCAAATTCTTCTTTTATTTCTTCACTCCATGGTATTCACCAATCCAATTTCTTTGGATCTTCAACCAGATCTTGTTGAGGTAAATAATCCAGAATGAATTCAATATAATCATATGGATTAAGTTTATTGGATTTAGCTGTTTCAATCAAGCTGAAGACTGCAGCACTTGCTTCAGCTCCTTTAGTAGAAGTTGAAAACAGCCAGTCCAAAGGAGCCACTGCTAGTGCTATTGTGTATACAATGGTTGAGATGGCAAAAGCGAATGATCTGAATATCTATAAATATCTGACATATCTCTTATCACAACGGCCAAACGATAAAATGTCAGATGAACAGCTGGAACAACTTGCTCCATGGAGCGAGACTGCAAAAGCGAACTGTCAAAACTAAAATAAAGTAAAACGCTTGTATCTATCATTTTGGTGCAAGCGTAATTCATGAGTAACGTAGCAATATTTTGCACTTACAACATTTGGGTTCCGCTCCGTTGTCACCCCTTATTCGGGGATGTAAATCAGAGAAAAGGCGGGAAAAGAAACAATCTCTCCCAAACCTGCAAACATAAATTAGCTGAAACAGTATTCAATTCTATTAGCTACAGCTAATGGTCAAACAGCAATGTCTGTTTGGAACTTTACTATTTATAAAAGTTCCAGGCAGGCATTTTTTAGTATCCTGAATCCTGGAGGAAAGGAGTTAAGATGACTGAGCCAAACAGACAATCAGGAGAAAACGAAGAAAGAATCATAGAAATTGAGATTGAGCGTCTTCGGCCGTTCAAAGAGCCCCCGTTTCAGATAAAAGATGATAAGGAAATGTTTCTTCTGCAGGAAAGCATTGAGAAGTATGGTATTTTAAATTTGCTGATTGTCAGACCGGTACTGGATGGATACTATGAGATCATATCCGGCCACAGAAGAAAATATGCTGCGGAGAAACTGGGATACCGAAAAGTACCGGTGATTATCCGGGTATTAGGTTAAGATGATTCCATTTTAAGCATGCGTTATGTCTGGCTGCTAAGCGAGGGGTAGACGTAAGAATTATCACACCTGGTATCCCTGATAAAAAATTCATTTATAATATAACTCGTTCTTTTTATCATGGATTAGTTAAACATGGTGTTCGTGTTTATGAGTGGACTCCTGGTTTCTGTCATGCGAAAATGAGTGTGACAGACCAATATCAAACCGGACGAAGTGCATATTTGCGACTGGGACAATTATTTATGAGATTATTTGCTGGATTGCTATATCTAACAATCTGTTGTACAAAGAAGATTTTGCATGGATGAAAAAAACAAACCTTGTTGAGGTTAAATTGAGATTGACTTTGTATTGTATAAGTATGAAATAAAAAGGAATCAGGTAATGTACAATGAAAAAGCATAAAATATGTAAAAACCTTCTTGTTATACTGGCAATTTTTTTATGTGTGGCTTTTTATGAATTGCTCGGAATCTGCGTTGCATATAAAAAGCAGCCGGAAGTGTCCAATACAACCAAAAAAGAAACAAAAAATGGGTCATGGAACGAATGCAGTGAAAATACAGAACGGGCAGTAATCATAGAAAAGAATCCAGAAGCGCTTTTACAAAGAGTGCGTTTGATCAAGAATGCAAAAAAGGAAATTATTCTTTCTACTTTTGCATTTCAATCCGATGAAAGTGGAAAATTGATTTTAGGAGCACTACATGATGCGGCAGACAGAGGTGTACATATTCGTCTGTTAGTAGATGGAATGGAGAGCTGGATTGATATGGAAGGAAATCCGTATTTCTATGGATTATCTTCCCATGAGAATGTTGAAATTAAACTGTATAATAAGGCCAATCCGTTGAAATCGTGGAAAATGATGGGTAGAATGCATGATAAATATTTGATTGCAGATGGAAAGAGATATATTCTTGGGGGAAGAAATACATACAATTATTTCTTGGGTGATTTTCCGGGACATAAGAACTATGACAGAGACGTGTTAGTGGTTTGCGATGAACCTGAGAAAGAAAATTCAGTTAACCAGTTGTCAGAGCATTTTGAAATCATATGGAATCAGGAAGACAGTGGTTATTTTCATAACAATAAAAAACTGGCAAAAAGAAAATCTGTAAAGAACGCAGTTTTAGAGCTGCAGAACAGCTATCAGAAATATTTTGAAGAGAATAAGGAAAGAATCTGCGAGACCGATTATACGGACGAAACTTTTGAGACAGAAAAGATTACATTAGTGTCAAATCCTATTCACACAGGTTCCAAAGAACCAGTAGTGTGGTATCAGTTGGGAGAATTGATGAAAAATGCACAAAATCGTGTGAAGATCCACACGCCATATATTATCTGTAATGATATGATGTATAATACATGGGAGGAGATTGCAGAGAACGTTTCAGATTTTTCTATCATGACAAATTCAGTTGCGAATAATGGGAATCCATTTGGGTCTGCCGATTATGCGAAAAACAAAAATAGAATCTTAAGTACAGGAATTAATATCTGAGAATATGAAGGCGGTTATTCATACCACGGAAAAAGTATTCTGATTGACGATGATCTGTCTGTAATCGGTTCCCTTAATATGGACATGAGAAGTGCATATCTGGATACGGAACTGATGCTTGTAATACGCAGTAAAGATATTAATAAACAGTTGGAAGAGGGCATGATGGAATATGAAAAAGTATCCCGCCAGATATTAGAAGGCGGAACTTATAATGATCCATATCATGTAGAGCCGATCGAATTAACAAAGAAACGTCAGAGAAAAATATTTTTGGTACAGCATCTGCTTGGATGGGCAAGGTGTCTGTTTTAATAAGGAGGAAGGAAAACGTGTTTCAAATATTGATTGTAGAAGATGATAAAGAATTAAGCCAGCTATTCCAAAAAGTGCTTGAGAAGAATGGATATCAAGTCAAAAGTGCATCGGATGGAGTACAGGCATTAGAAGTATTGGATAAGGAATATATTGATCTGATCATTTCTGATATTATGATGCCGGTTATGGATGGCTATGAACTGGTGTCAGAACTTCGTTCAACAGGATATCAGATACCAGTGCTTATGATCACTGCGAAAGGTTCCTTTGATGATATGCGTCAGGGATTTTTTTCGGGAAGTGATGATTATATGGTAAAACCGGTAAATGTGAATGAAATGGTTTTAAGAGTCGGAGCACTGCTTCGCCGTGCACAGATATTGAGTGAACACAAAATTGTGATCGGTTCAACAGAGTTTGATTATGATGCAATGACGGTTACAACTGATAAGGAAAGTCTTGTTTTACCTAAAAAACAATTCCTGCTTTTATATAAGCTTGCAGCTTCGCCAGGCAGAACATTTACAAAACAACAGTTGATGGATGAAGTATGGGGATACGAGACGGAGGCAGACCCACATACAATAGAGGTGCATATAGGAAGACTCAGAGAGCGTTTTAAAGATAACCCGGATTTTGAAATCGTAACAATGCGTGGAATTGGATACAAGGTGGTGAAAAAATAATGGAACAAAAGAAAAAAAAAGGATTGCGGATCCGATCCTGTCTGACTGGTGCAATCTGGCTGGCACTTGTATTTTCAACAGTCATATCTGCTTTATTATTTGTTTTTTTGAATCATTTTCTTAATCTGCCGGGCAGCATACCTGTGCTTGGCTGGCTTTTGATTTTCAATACATTGATTGCAGGGCTGATCACTTCCTTTATCAACGCAAAGTTACTGGAACCAATTGCCAGACTTAGTAAAGCAATGAAGAAAGTTTCTCAGGGAGATTTTGAACAGCATTTGGAAACGAACAGCCGTATAGCAGAAGTTGGAGAATCTTATCAAAGTTTTAACGTTATGACAAAAGAACTTCGTGCAACAGAGGTGCTGCAGATGGATTTTGTATCTAATGTTTCTCATGAGTTTAAGACCCCGATTAATGCCATTGAAGGATATACAATGCTGCTTCAGGGAGAAGAACTGTCTCCGGATCAAGAGGAATATGTAGAAAAAATCTTATTTAACACCCAAAGACTTTCCGGATTGGTTGGTAATATTTTGCTGTTATCCAAGTTAGAGAATCAGAATATACCAATGAAAAAAACAGAATATCGTCTGGATGAACAGATCCGCCAGGCATTTCTTTCATTGGAAACAAAATGGACAGAAAAAGAAATTGGTTTTCAGGTAGAATTGGAGGAAGTTAAATATACTGGGAATGAAGGACTTTTTATGCATATCTGGATAAATCTTTTGGATAATGCGATTAAGTTCAGCCCTTCAAAGGGGACAATTACGATGTTTCTGAAACAAGAACAGGATTCTGTTAAGTTCATTCTGGAAGATGAAGGACCAGGAATAGAGGATGATGTAAAATCCAGAATATTTGACAAGTTCTATCAGGTAGATGGATCTCATAAAGCAGAAGGAAATGGCCTAGGTCTTGCACTTGTAAAACGGATTGTAGATAGTGCCGGAGGAACAATCAAAGCAGAAAACCGTGAATATGGTGGATGCAGATTTGTTATAGAGCTGCCAAAGCAGAAAGATGAGATTATATAGTTTTAAGATAAATTAGAAGATGGGAGGATTTATATGACATTTTATCAGGAGTTGCAGTTAAATCAGGCAGGTTCTAAAAACCTGTTGAAAAAAAGTGAAACACTAAAAGAAAAATTATATCATATGTGGGTATATCTGGTGAAGATAGCTGTTACAATGGCATTTTGTTTTTTCTTTGTTAGTATTTTCAGCATCCTATTTGGAAATGAGAACAGCATTGTAGGTGTAGTAGTCTTATTATGTCTCATGGTGTTTAGAAATGCGGATCTGGGGATCCACACCGGACAATCTACGATGCTTTTGGCTTTGTTCTTTGTAATTATGACTGTATGTCCGCATTTAGCAAATCAGTTTTCACCGGTATTGGGAATGCTGTTAAATATTGCGGCACTGGCTGTGTTGATTCTGTTCGGATGCCATAATCCATTCATGTTTAATCAATCTACATTGGTTCTTGGGTATCTGCTGCTATATGGTTATGATGTTACGGGAAAAAGCTATCAGATGCGATTAACCGGAATGGCTTTAGGTGCAGCACTTACCTGCTTTGTATTTTATCGAAATCATAAAAACAGAACTTATAAAAGAAATCTGAAAGATCTGATACAAGAATTTGATATCACTTCTTCCAGAACAAAATGGCAGATATGTCAGATTTTATGCGTACCGATTGTCCTTTGCATTGCAGAACTTTGTAATATGCCACGTGCAATGTGGGCTGGTATTGCGGCCATGTCCGTAATTTTGCCGTTTATGGAAGATATGCACTACAGAGTCCGTAAAAGGATTGTCGGAAATATTGCAGGTGTTATATGTTTTACAGTATTATATTTTCTGCTTCCTTCGTCAATCTATGCATATATAGGAATCCTTGGCGGAATTGGTGTAGGACTTTCTGCAAAATATGGCTGGCAGGCAGTATTTAACACATTTGGTGCTTTGGCCATTGCTACAGAGAGTTATGGACTACAAGGAGCGGTTAGTCTTAGAGTGATTCAAAATGTTTTTGGTGTTGTGTTTGCTTTAGCATTTTGTGTTATATTTTATTGGTTTATGTCTAAAAAAAGGAAAGTGAGGTGACCGTACATGCAGAGTGAAGTGAATCAGGAAGAAAATTTGAATAGAATTATTACGCTTCCTAATCTTCTTTCTTTTTTTCGGCTTTGTCTGATTCCGGTAATTATATGGAGTTATTGTGTAAAGAAAAATCCTCTGTTAGCTGGTGAAATCTTATTGCTGTCTGGTCTTACGGATCTTGCTGATGGATATATCGCAAGAAGATTCCATAGGATTAGTAATTTAGGAAAAATACTTGATCCGGTGGCTGATAAGCTGACACAGGCAGCGGTGTTAATCTGTCTGTTTACTCGTTTTCCGCATGTGCTTCTTTTAATCGTAATAATGGCAGGTAAGGAGCTGTATATGGTAGTCAGTGGATGTCTTGTGATACGAAAGACAGGAAAAGTACATGGTGCAGACTGGCATGGAAAGATAGTAACCTTTTTATTATATGGAACTGCAGCGGTGCACATTATATGGTTCCACATTACACCGATGGTATCAGATCTGTTGATTGGTTTGTGCGCTATAATGATGGTCATATCGGTCGCTCTGTATATTATCCAGAATACCAGGACTCTTAAGGGAGAGACTGTATAAGCAATTTTATATTGCAATGACTAGAAAAATATTTAGGAGAAGATAGATATAAACAGTAAGTCAAACACACAAACTATGGAGTATTTAGTCGGTTTAATAAAATTTTAGATAGAAAATAAATCATTATAAAAAGATCCTGTTCATACTATGATATATAGAATAGGATCTTTATTTACTTTATTTCGCCAGGAAATTGCTCTGAATCTCCATCGGCATATGATAAGCCTGGCCTCGTTTTGTCAGGCTGTATAATTTAAAGCTCATTAGTTCCGGAGTCGCATTCAATGAACTGCAGAGTCCGAAATAATCCAGGTCCTCGTTCTGAACCATATCTTCGATTTCCTCATCTTCAATCAGCAGATCGGCAGCAAACAGATTGGCCTGGTATTCTGTATTATCCGTCATATTGTAGAGTGTATCATCTTGCATCGGAGCCATTTTCAGCTGGGAACGATGCAGGATGATGCGCCCTAATTCATGGGCGGCAACGATCATCTTCTCTTCTTCTGAAGGGAAACTGCTGATCATGACATAGACCGTCTTACAGCTCATAAAACAGTATCCTTTCAGTGTCTTATCTGTAAGACGTAATCCTATAAAATGTCTGTGATTTAGTTCTTTATCTTTGTTTTCTGTTCTCATATTCCTCCTTTCGCTGTGACTATTCCTCCCACCGGGAGTCCACGTATTTTAGTATCGGCTGTCCCTTCCGATATTAGAAATAGTGCTGTGAACACCTTTAGGTGGAACCAACAGACAAGTGAAACGTCTGTTATGAAGAGAGTATGGGGAGATCCCCATCAAGATAAAACCCATAGGTTGACGGGAAGCTAAATGGCAATACCGTTAAACATGGGTGGATCTTGCTCTGTATGTGTACCCCTCTATATAACGAAACGCTCAGAGGCTGTTTTACAGTGGGGGAAAAGAAAAAATATCAAAAAAATGATGATTAATGGTGAGCTTGTGATAGAATAGAAAAAAGAGAAAAGCATAAAGGATGTAGTTGTGGAGAATTTTTGTTATGATTAGAAAGTTGCCGAACGGAGATATCGATAGAGTCGCTGACATATGGTTAAAGACAAATCTGAAAGCACATTATTTTATTTCCAATCAATACTGGAAAAGTAATTATGAATTAGTGAAAGAAATGATGTTACAATCCGAAGTCTATGTGTTTGAAGTGGATAAAATGATACAAGGAGTTGTAGGACTAAATGATGAATATATCGAAGGTATTTTTATCTCTGATGAAATGCAGTCATGTGGCATAGGGAAGCTTTTATTGGATTATATTAAGGATAAAAAAGAAAGATTACAATTAAATGTATACCAGAAGAATGCCAGAGCAATTTCTTTTTACCAAAGAGAAGGGTTCATTATTGAAGGTGAAGGTTTGGATGAAGCCACTGGTGAAAAAGAATACACCATGCTATGGAAACAAAATAGAAATCGGAATTTTTATAAAGAGCTGATCCAAAAAGCAGGCGCTGAAACGGAACTTGTCTACATGAAAGCCAGTAAGGAGCTTTTGAAAAAAAGACTATATAAAAGAAATCAGGTCTTAAATGCCAATTCGCCGTTTGTGATAACAGATGAAATATTGGAACATCATTATCACGCATTTCAGGAGCCATGGGGCGAAGGAGAAAAAGTAATTTTGCAGAAAGGGGATATTATGCAGTATTCAAAGGAAGAAAGTAAAGCAATCTGGAATCAAAACGCTGAATTTTGGGATTGTGCAATGGGGGATGAATCAAATGATTTTCACAGAGAAGTTGTCCGCCCCAAAGTAACAGAGCTTCTAAATCCTGATTCAACAGACTATATTTTAGATATTGCCTGTGGAAATGGAAATTATTCTGCATATCTTGCAGAAAAAGCTGTCTCTGTTTTGGCTTTTGATTATAGTGAGAAAATGGTGGAACTGGCAAAAAAGCGCCAAAAACGGTATGCTGATCACATTGAGTTTTGTGTAGCAGACGCCACGAATGAAACAAGTCTGATGGCATTAAAAAGAAATAAGCCGTTTACAAAAGCAGTCTCCAATATGGCGATCATGGATATTACCAATATTAAGCCGCTTTTTACCTCTGTTTATAAATTGCTTGAGGATAACGGAGTATTTGTATTTGCGACACAGCACCCCTGTTTTGTAACGCTTACAGAAAAATATATGACGCCGCACAGCTATTACGATATTGCGATTGAAGGACAGCCGCAAAAACAATGTTATTATCATCGTTCTTTACAGGATATTTTTAATCTGTGTTTTGATACCGGATTTGTCATAGACGGATTTTACGAAGAATGCTATTTTAATAAAGAAATCCCGGATATTATCATTGTCAGAGCCATAAAAATTGAGAGGTAGATAGTAGATTTGCCATTTCCTGTAATTGTAAAAAGCTTAAAACTATGTAGGTATCTATTTTGATTATAAGACAAGAAAGACCAGAAGATTATGATACGGTATATCATGTTGTAAAAGAAGCATTTGAAAATGCTGAATATACAGATGGAAATGAACAGAACTTAGTTGCTGCGTTAAGAAAAAGCAAATCGTTTATTCCGGAACTTTCTCTTGTTGCTGTCGAGGGCGAAAAAATTGTAGGACATATTCTTTTTACAAAAGCAGTTGTTCAAGGGGTTGAGGTTCTTGCGCTTGCCCCTCTTTCTGTATTACCCGATTATCAGAACAGGGGAATCGGATTATCTTTGATGAAAGAAGGACACAGTATAGCACATAAATTGGGATATGAATATTCAGTTGTTTTGGGACATTCCAAATACTATCCAAAGGCAGGATATATTCCGGCAAGTGAGTGTGGAATAAAAGCGCCATTTGAAGTTGACGATGAAAGTTTTATGGCACTTAATCTTAACGGAAGTCAAAACAAATTAAATGGAGTTATTGAGTACGACAAGGCTTTTGGGATATGATGTAAAAAATTAGAAGTTGGGAAGGTAAAACATAGATCCTGTTTTTACTGCCTATGGAACACAAGACTGGCATTATAACTAAAAAGGAGAAATACTGCATTTTCCGGTGGATAATTATTATTATGAGGGCAAACGGACAGCTGTGTTTTTGGGAGAAAAGGTTACAAAATATCATAGAACACTGACCACATATCTAAATACACTGCTTTCAAATGGTTTTATAATAAATCATATTGTGGAGCCGCAGCCGCCGGAATACATGATGGATATTCCGGGGATGCAGGATGAAATGCGCCGTCCCATGATGCTGATTGTATCGGCGAACAAAAAAGTGGATAGATAGAACTAAAACACCTATAAGGTATAAATGGAGGTAATTTATGTTTAAAGAAAAAATTATTATAGAGATGAAAGAAGTATTCAAAGAAATTCCTTTTGGCATAGAGCATACTCTCAAAGTTTTGAAAAATGCAGAAGATATAATGAAAGGAGAAAATATCGGAGAGGAAGAAAAAGAATTCATCAGTATTATTGCTATACTACATGATATTGGTGCGGTTGAAGCACAAAAAAAATACGGTTCTATTGATGGTGTCTATCAAGAAAAGGAAGGACCAGAAGTAGCGAAAGAAATATTAAAAAAGGTAGGCTATAACAAAAATATTGATAGAATATGCTTTATAATAGGCAACCATCATACTCCATCTAAAATTGATGGACTTGATTTTCAAATACAATGGGAAGCTGATTTGCTTGAAAATTTAACGGTTATGGATAAAGAAAAAGAACAGGAAAAGATAAAAAAGTGTATAGATGAAAACTTTAAAACAAACACAGGAAAAAGGATAGCTTATAATCGCTTTATTTTAGATTAGTAGTAGATTATTACAGTTATGTATTTTATATCGCAAAGAAAAAATAGTAGTTAAGTTTAACCCTAGGGTTAAATGATGAATATGTTGAGGGCATTTTTGTTTCTGGTGAAATGCAATCGCAGGGTCTAGGTAAAATTCTGCTGAATTATGCAAAGGATAAAAGGAATAAGTTGTACTTGAACGTATACCAAAAGAACGCACGTGCAATATCTTTTTATAAGAGAGAAGAATTTGAGATTCAGCATAGTGGCTTAGATGAGGCTACCGGAGAAAAAGATTATGTAATGACATGGCAACACAAATAGAAATTCCAGTTTTTGAAACTGAGGAATTTGAATTTGGAGGATTGAATTATGTGGAATGAATTAGGCATAAGCGGAGGAACCGCAATTGTTATTTTGATAGCACTATATTTTGTCATTAAGTGGGCTGTGAAGAATGGTGTGAAAGAAGCATATAAGGATATTACCGGAAAGAAACCTGTTGAAGATGAAAAAAATGAAAAAGAGCTAGAAGGACTGGTAAATGATTCACAAGACGCAAAAATTTAATATGAAATCTGAACGTAGAGCGTATAGAGAAATTTCTGTTACTTGTTTAACAGCTTCTTGTTCTTTTAAAGATAATGGTTGAAAATCTTTCATAAAACTTAAGTTATCTTTCATTTGATTCATATCACTCATTCCCGATAAAACCATCATCATACCATCAAATCCAACCGCAAAGCGTAAAGCATAACTTGCATAAGACATTGTTCCTAATTTATCATAAACAGCTTTTGCTTCTTTTGGAAGATTTACAAGGTTACTACCTTTAACAGGTTCCATTACAATAACAGATTTATTGTGTTTACGACATACTTCATAACATGCCTTGCTTTGTATGGCAGGATCTTCATAATCAACATAATTAAATTGAATTTGAACTACTTCAATATCAGGATTTTCAGTTAGAATCATGTCTAAAACATCAGCGTTATCATGAAAGGAAATTTCAAAGTGTTTAATTTTTCCTTCTTCTTTTAATTTACTTGCTTCATCATAAGCGTGTAATTTTTTATATTTTGCATAGATTTCATCGCTTTGAGCATACATTAAATAAAAATCAAAATAATCAACACCACAAGCTTCTAATTGACTTTCAAATAAAGGAAAAATTTCTTCTTGTTTATTGAAATGATGTGTTGAAAGTTTGTTTGTAAGAATATACTGATTTCTAGGATAACGTGAAGTTAAACATTCTTTTAAGGCAATTTCACTTTTTCCTCCTAAATAACCATGGGCTGTATCAAAATAATTAAATCCTTGTTGGATAAAGTAATCAACCATTTTTGAAGTTAATTCATAATCGATTTCATCATCTTTCATTGGAAATCTCATACAGCCAAAACCCAAATTTTTCTTTATTTCATTAAAATATGTATTCATTTTTCCTTTCTCCTTTAACGACTATTAAAAAGAAAGATAACTGAAGAAACAATCTTTTCTTAATAGATGTAATAAGTAAAACTTATTAAAGGAATATTTAAAAATATGAAAATATTTCTTGCTCCTAAAGTGGACTTTAGGTTTATAGTGAAATAGAGATAGGAGGATTTTTATGAAATCAAAAGTATATTTTACAAAAACAATAACACCGGAAAAAGTTTTAGAAATGTATGAAGTTTTAGGTAAAGAATTAAAAGGTAATATTGCAGTAAAACTTCATTCAGGGGAAGAAGGAAATCAAAACTTTTTGAAACCTGATTTTTTCAAGCCAATCATTGAAAAATTAAATGGAACAGTTGTTGAATGTAATACAGCTTATGAAGGGTCTAGAAATACAACAGAAAAACATTTAAAGACTATTGAAAAACATGGATGGTCTAAATATTTTAATGTTGATTTAATGGATGCTGAAGGCCCTGATATGGTTTTAGATATTCCTGAAGGAAAAGTGATTCAAAAAAACTATGTGGGAAAAGATATGGTTAAATATGATGGAATGATTGTTTTATCTCATTTTAAAGGACATCCTATGGGTGGTTATGGTGGTGCTTTAAAACAACTTTCAATTGGTTGTGCATCATCTTATGGAAAAGCGTATATCCATGGAGCAGGGGAACCTGAAAAAATTTGGACAGCAGAGCATGATTTATTTTTAGAATCGATGGCCGATGCGGCTAAATCAGTCCATAAATATTTTAAAGATAATATTGTTTATATCAATGTGATGAAAAATATGTCTGTTGACTGTGATTGTTGTGCAGTGGCAGAAGATCCATGTATGGATGATATTGGTATTTTAATTTCTACTGATCCAATAGCAATCGATCAAGCATGTATTGATCTTGTTTATGCTTCAAATGATAAAGGAAGAGATCATTTGATTGAAAGAATTGAATCACGTAATGGTGTTCATACCATTGAAGCAGCAGCAAAACTTGGTTATGGTTCAAGAGAATATGAACTTATTGAAATTGATGATTAATCTGTTCCATGCTTAAAAGACATAGTGCGCTATTTAAAAGAGGTATTTGCCTCAACTATGCAAGAATGATAAAATAATAAAAGGTAAGAATACTTACTTGAAGGCTAATTTAAGGAAAATAAATAGGAGGAAAAAGGAAATGAGTCAAAAGAAATTAGGTTTTGGTTTAATGCGTTTACCATCGTTAGATCCAAATGATGCTTCAAAAATTGATATTGAACAAACCAAAAAGATGGTTGATACATTTATTGAAAGAGGTTTTACATATTTTGATGCAGCATGGATGTATTGTGGATTTAATAGCGAAAATGCGACTAAAGAAGCATTAGTTTCACGTTATCCAAGAGATGCTTATACACTTGCTACAAAATTACATTCAGGGTTTATTAAAACAAAAGAAGATCGTGATCGTATTTTTAATGAACAATGTGCAAAAACAGGTGTTGATTATTTTGATTACTATTTATTACATGATATCAATACCCATAGTATTGAAGTTTATAATGAATTAGATTGCTTTAACTGGATACAAGATAAAAAAGCAAAAGGTTTAGTTAAAACTATTGGTTTTTCTTATCATGATGGTCCTGAATTGCTTGATCAAGTTTTAACAGAACACCCAGAATTTGAATTTGTACAACTACAAATCAACTATCTTGATTGGGACAGTGTTGGCGTTCAATCAAGAAAATGTTATGAAGTAGCTACAAAACATCATAAACCTGTTATCGTTATGGAACCTGTAAAAGGTGGAACACTTGCGAAAGTACCAGAAGAAGTTGAAAAGATGTTTAAAGAATATCATCCGGATATGTCAATTCCTTCTTGGGCTATTCGTTTTGCAGCAAGTCAAGAAAACGTTATGATGGTTTTAAGTGGTATGTCTAATATGGAACAATTAGAAGATAACTTAGGTTATATGGAAAATTTTAAACCATTAAATGAAGAAGAATATGCTTTAATTAAAAAAGCGGTTACTGCCATTAATTCAACAATTACTGTCCCATGTACAGGATGTGCTTATTGTGTTGATGGTTGTCCTATGAATATTGCCATTCCAAAATACTTCTCATTATATAATGCAGATTTACAAGAAGTAGAAGAAAAAGGATGGACACCACAAGGAGAATACTACAACAACTTAACAAAAACATTTGGTAAAGCCAGTGACTGTGTTGAATGTGGTCAATGCGAAGGCGTATGTCCACAACATTTATCAATTATTCAATATTTAAAAGATGTTGCAGGTCATTTTGAAAAATAACGGAATATAGAAAATTGCTACATAGAAATGAAGAAATAAATATTATTAGTTTAGGGGTAGGTTCTTTAGAATAAGTAAGTCAAGAAGTAATCAAATTTACTTACAAATTCATTTTAGTGTTGAATATTCATCAGAAGAGTACGGTTGGACAACGAATTTAAAACCTATTATGGTGCTTTAGATTATATATTAGATTAAAAAAAGCAATTATTTATCATATTGATTTATCATCACATTCGCTAAAACTTGTTCATCAAGTTTTAGATATTGACATGTTTAGTATTGATTCAACTTATGATTTGAAGTTTGAAGACTTCGCCATTGATGAACGTATGGATTTATATCGTTGTCTTAAAAAAGAAGGCGTAGGTATTACTGTAATGAAAGCCTTTTGTGGAGGAAAACTTTGAGAAGAAGATGAGTCACCATTTCATTAAGCCTTGACAGAAACTCAATATATGCAGTATGCTTTAGATAAACTGTCTATTTTAACAGTTTTGCCAGGAATTAGAAATGATGATTTAACACGTATTCTTCATTATTTAGAAGTATCTGATGTAGAAAAAGATTATTCAATTTTAAAAATATTTCCAATATTAGAAAATTGTAATTAATTTGTTTATTATAAACATTGTCATCCTTGTTCAAAAGGGGTAGACACTACCTTGATTAATAATATTATGATCTTGCTCGTTTAAAAGATGAACTTGCTACAGATCATTATCATCATTTAGCTTTAAAAGCAAGTGATTGTATTGTTTGTCACCATTGTGATAAACGATGTCCATTTCATGTTCAACAGAGTAAACATATGCAAGAAATTACTGATTATTCTCATAAATAAGATATAGAGATACGAAATCGAAAATAAACAAGAAGTTTATTATATATCAGGAGGGAAAATGGAAATTGTTGTTATTGATGGACAAGGTGGCGGAATTGGAAAAAATATTATACAAGTTTTAAAAGAAAAGCATCCAGAATATACCATCATTGGTGTTGGAACCAATAGTATGGCAACAACACAGCTAAAAAAGGGTGGTGCTGATATTATTGCAACGGGGGAAAATGCTGTTGTTTATAATGTTAAACATGCCTCTATTGTTGTTGGTCCGATTGGAGTTGCTTTTGCAAATTCAATGTATGGTGAAATTACACCAGCTATGGCAAAAGCTATTGGAGAAAGTGAAGCGCGTAAATATTTTATTCCTGTTTCTAAATGCAGTGCTCAAGTCGTAGGTGTTGCATCAAAATCAATATCTGAATATATTGATGACCTTGTTGTTATGATTGAAAAATTAGAAAAATAGAGGATATCGTATACATGAAGTATCGATTATAGTTGAAACTATAAACTACTTATGTATACGATATTTTTTTGAGTAAAATAATAAATATAACTTTTTTCAATGTTAAATGAAGCCTTTAAGTAGAAGTCATAGAGGAGTTTAGGGAGATTTATATGAATAAATTAGAATTATTACAAGAAGAATTAAGAAATTATGGAAAAGTTGCGATTGCTTATAGTGGGGGTGTTGATTCCAACTTTTTATTCCATGTAGCTCTTGAAACATTAGGAAAAGAAAATGTTTTACCTGTTTTATGTCGAGGAGCAATGATGTCAAAAGAAGACATTGAAGGTGCTCTTGAACAATTAAAAGATTCAAATCATGTGGTTTTATCAGTCAATCCATTAGACGTAGAAGCTTTTCATTTTAATCATAAAGATCGTTGTTATCATTGTAAAAGAAGCATTATGTCAAAAGTTATTGCCGTTGCTAAAGAACATGACTTTGCTTATGTTTTAGATGGGAAAAATAAAGATGATGAAAAAGTGTATCGACCAGGATTAAAAGCTTGTGAAGAATTAGGTATTATTTCACCTTTAGTGAACAATGATTTAGCAAAACAAGAAATTAGAGATTATTCTAAACAGCTTGGTATTGTTACTTATAATAAACCATCCAATGCCTGTCTGGCTTCTCGTTTTGACTACAATACAGAGCTTACTTTAGAAAAATTAAAACTTGTTGAAACAGGTGAAAAATATTTACATGATTTAGGAATGCTTCATGTACGTTTAAGAGTACATGGAGATGTGGCACGTCTTGAAGTTGAACCACAAGATTTTATGAAAATCATTGAAAATAAAGAATTGATTCAAAATATTAAAAATCTTGGATTTAGATTTGTAACACTTGATTTAGAAGGAATTAGAAGTGGAGGTTATGATATTGAAAACACTAGAAATTCTACAAAAGGTTAAAAATAATGAACTAACAATTGAACAAGCTCAAAAACTGATTGAACAACCCTTAGATTATGCAACGATTGATTATAATCGAAAAAAAAGAACAGGAAATAATGAAGTAATCTATGGTGCTGGTAAAACCAAAGAACAAATTATTGGGATTGTAAAAAATATGTTAGACCATGATATCCATTCTATTTTAATTACACGTGTCGACCAAGAAAAAAGTGAAGCTATCTTAAAAGAATTTCCACAAATGATTTATGATTCTTTATCGCACATTTGTTATATCGATGAAGATCAAAAAGAAATCAATAAAGGAAAAATTGTTGTTGTTTGTGCGGGAACATCAGACTTGCCAGTTGCTCGTGAAGCTATGCTTACAGCTCAATTTTTAGGTAACGAAGTTGAACTTGTCAGTGATGTGGGTGTTGCCGGTATTCATCGTTTGTTTCATCGTTTAGATATCATTCAAAGTGCAAATGTTTTAGTTGTATGTGCAGGAATGGAAGGGGCCCTTGCTTCCGTTGTTGGAGGACTTGTGGATAAACCAGTTATTGCTGTACCGACATCCATTGGTTATGGTGCTAATTTTGAAGGATTATCAGCTCTTCTTGCGATGCTTAATAGCTGTGCGAGTGGGGTTAGTGTTGTTAATATTGATAATGGATTTGGGGCAGGATTTATGGCTCATACCATTAATTGTTTAGGAGGAAAGAAATAGTGAAAGTATTATATTTTGATTGTAGTAGTGGAATTAGTGGAAATATGACTTTAGGAGCGTTATCTGAATTGATTGATGACCCTCATTATTTAGTTAATGAATTAAAAAAATTAAATGTAGATGGGTATCATATCCATATTTCTAAAGAAAAGAAAAATGGGATTACAGGAACTTATGTTGATGTTCATTTAGAACACGAACATCATCATGAACATGAGCATGAACACTTACATCATGAACACGCTCATCACCATCATCATGAACATTGTAATTTATTCGATGTTAATAAAATTATTGATGAAAGTGAAATTGACGAAAAAGCAAAAGATTTGGCTAAACGTATCTTTTTAAGAGTTGCCAAAGCTGAAAGCAAAGTTCATAATGAAACATTAGAAAATGTTCATTTTCATGAAGTAGGAGCCATTGACTCTATTGTTGATATTATTGGAACAGCGATTTTATTATGTAAAATTAATCCGGATGTTATTTATAGTAGTGTCGTTAATGATGGTTATGGATTTATTGAATGTGCTCATGGAATGATTTCTGTCCCTGTACCTGCAACATCTGAAATCTTTGCAGCAAGTAATGCTATCACTCGACAAATTGATGTAGATACAGAACTTGTTACACCAACAGGTGCTGCAATCATCGCAGAAATTGCGAGTGAATTTACTACAATGCCTGCTATGAATGTTCAAAAAGTAGGTTGGGGAACGGGTACAAAAGATTTGGTAATTCCAAATGTTTTAAAAGTATCCCTTGGAGAAATTAAAAAAAAAACGAAATTATAGTCATGGAAACCAACATTGATGATTGTAGTGGAGAAATGCTAGGTTTTGTAATGGAACAGCTTTTAGATCAGGGAGCTTTAGATGTTTTCTTTACTTCTATCTTTATGAAAAAAAATAGACCAGCTTATCGCTTGACGGTCGTTTGTAATGAAGAAAAGATGGGTCTCTTACAAAAAGTGATTTTTACGCAAACAACAACTATTGGTATTCGGTATCGTAAGGAACAAAGAACTGTTTTAAAAAGACAAATTAAAGAAATCGAAACACCTCTTGGAAAACTTCAAGTAAAAGAAGTAGAAATTGATGGTGAAAAAAGATGTTATCCAGAATATGAAAGTGCTAAAAAATTAGCGTTAAAACATCAATGTTCTTTACAGGAAATATATCATCTTGTTAAATAAAGGAGAATTTATGACAAGTCAGTTAAATAAAATTGCAGATTATTGGAATCAACGTTCTTTTGGTTATTCTTTGGATAACCAAGAAGAACTTTTACATGATCAAGGAAAATGGATAGAATTAATAAATCGTTATCTAAAAATAAATAAAGGAATGAAAGTGTTAGATTTAGGGTGTGGCCCAGGATTTTTTTCTGTTATGCTTACAAATTTAGGATGCCAAGTTATTGGCATTGATTATAGTGATAAGATGTTAGAAGAGGCTAGAAACAATGCACGCAAGTTTAAGGCAAATGTTGAGTTTCAGAAGATGGATGTTCAAGATTTAGCTTTTCAAGATGAAATTTTTGATTTGATTATCACACGTAATGTAACATGGAATTTAGAAAAGCCTGTACAAGCCTATCAAGAGATGGTTAGAGTTTTAAAAAAACAAGGACATCTTTTAAATATTGATGGCAATCATTATTATCATTATCAAGATCAAGATTATAGTAGAGCTGGTCATAGTGATCATCAACATATGGAAGGTATTGATGTTTCTATTATTGATAATATTGCTAAAGAATTAAAGTTATCTTATGTTTTACGACCTCAATATGATATAGAAATTCTAAAAGAAATCGGTTTTCAACAAATTGAAAGTGAAATACTTTCAAAAGAAAAAACAAAGGAAGGAAAAGAATTGATTCGACAATTCTTAATACATGCGATTAAATAATGAAAAGAATTTTATCATTATTTTCAGTTCTTTTCTTGGTGACACTTGTTACCTTTATTATGACAAATTTGGCACCAAGTGATAGTGCTGAAATGTATTATTTATCTAAAGGAATTACACCTAGCGAGGAAGTTTTAAATGAAACACGACATGAAATGGGTCTCGATAAAAATATTGTTGTTCGCTATGTTGACTGGTTGAATGATTTTGTTCATGGTGATTTAGGTTATTCTTATCATTATGGACAAGATGTGAATCAACAAATGTTATCAAAGTTACCAAATACTTTAAAATTAGCGATGTTTTCATTTGTTGTTGTTTTAGCTTTTTCGATTCCTTTAGGAATTTATAGTGCTACTCATCGTCATAGTTTGATTAATTCTATTTTAAAAAATATCTCTTTTTTAGGTTTATCTTTACCTAATTTTTGGTTAGCACTTCTTTTAATTCTGCTTTTTTCAGTAAAGATTCAATTGTTTCCTGTTATTAGTGGAAGTAGTTTAAAAGGTCTTGTTTTACCTGTTTGTTGTTTAAGTTTTCCGCTGATTTGTTCTTATACAAGAATGATTCAAAATGCTATTTTAGAACAATTAAATCAAGATTATATTATTGGACTCAAAGCAAGAGGAATGAAACAATCAGAAATTTTATTAAAGCATGTTTTATCTCATGTTTTTACGACACTTTCTTCTTTATTAGGTCTTTCTATTGGACATTTACTTGGTGGAACGGCAATTATTGAAACGATTTTTTCATATCAAGGTTTAGGTAACATGGTTGTAGAAGCTATTCGTTATCGTGATTATCCAATTATTCAAGCTTATGCAATTTATATGGCATTGATCTATGTTTTTGTTAATCTATTTGTTGATATTTTTCAACAAGTATTAAATCCACGATTAAGGAGGCGTTTCAATGAAAAGAAAGTTAAAAATTGAGATTGGTCTTGCTGTTTTATTATTACTTATTGCTTTATTTGGTTCTTTTTTAGCGCCTTATGATCCTTTAAAAGTTAATTATGATTTCTCTTTACAACCACCAAGTTTCTTACACATTTTTGGTACAGATAAATTAGGAAGAGATGTTTTTAGTCGTATTCTTTGTGGTGCAAAAACTTCTTTTGGTTTGACTTTTTTGATGTTGTTTTTAATTGTTTTTATTGGAATGATTGTTGGCTTAATTGCAGGCTTGTCTAATGATAAAGTTGAATCTTTTTTTAATAATATAATTAATGGATTACTTGCTTTTCCTGATACGATTTTTGCCATTGCAATAGTAGGAATCGTCGGGGCAGGTCTCTTTAATACAGTATTTGCTTTAGCACTTATTTGGTGGACAAAATATGCAAGATTGACTCTTGCTCTTGTCAAACAAGAAAAGAAAAAGAATTATTTAGTGATATCTAAAATGTCGGGTGTCCCACCACTTCAAAGAATCATTCGTTATCTGTTACCTAATATTTTATCACAAATACTTGTAACAGCTTTTTTAGATATTGGAAATATGATGATTTCACTTGCAGGTTTAAGCTTTTTAGGACTTGCTAGTCAGCCACCACAACCTGAATGGGGAGCGATGCTTTATGAAAGTAAACAATTTATGCAAGTGGCTCCTTGGATGATGTTTTTTCCAGGACTTGTTTTATTTATTTGTGTGCTTATTTTTAATTTATTATCAGAAGATATAAGGGATTATTTAGATCCTAAACATTATGAGGAGAAGTTATGAAGAAAATAAAATTATTACTTTGTTTATTTATGTTAACAACTTTATGTGGATGTTCTAATTCAAACAAAAATGAATCAAGTAAAACACTTAATGCTGCTATGTTTTGGATTTCAACATCTTTAGATCCTACAAATAATTATGATGGTTGGGTTTTAAGTCGTATTGGGGTAGGAGAAACATTGTTAAAACTTAATGAAAAATATGAAGTGGAACCATATCTTGCAAAATCCTATGAACAAATTGATGATACAACTTGGAAATTGACTTTAAAAGATTCTATTACTTTTTCAAATGGTAAAAAAGTAACAGGAGAAAATGTCAAATCATGTTTAGAAAGAGCTTTTGAAAAAAATACAAGAGCGATTGATTATTTTGATTTAAATCATGTTGAAGCAAAGGGGCAAGATATTTATCTTTATTTAAATAAATCAAGTGGGGCAATCTTAAATAATCTTTGTGAACCACTCTTTACTATTTATGATGCAAGTCAAAGTGAAGAAGATATTGCGAGTCATCCAATTTGTACCGGCCCTTTTGTGGTGGATGATTTTGTTTCAGAAAAAACAATCGATACAAGCAAAAATAAAAAATATTACGATGGTAAAGCAAAACTTGATCATGTTCATTTTAGTCAAGTGGCAGATTCTGATGCACGTGTTTTAGCGTTACAATCGGGTGAAGTTGATCTTGCTAATACGATTGATTATTCAAGTTTAAAATTATTTAGAAATAATAAAGATTATCAGGTTTTAGAAGTTTTAGGGCCACGTACAAATGTTATTTATATGAATAATGAAACAACATTTTTAAGTGATTTAACGATTAGAAAAGCTTTATCTTATAGTGTAAATCGTAAAAGTATTGTTAAATTGATTGGGGGAAAAGAAGCAACTGGTCTTTATTCAAGTGCATTACCTTATGGAGATGTTTCTAATGGCTATAGTCTTAATTTAAAAGAAGCCAATCGTCTTTTAGATGAAGCGGGCTATGTTGATACGAATAATGATGGTATCAGAGAAAAAGATGGACAAGAAATCATTTTAAATTATTATGAAAGCGCGGATCATGGTTCAGCAGATGCAAATATTATTGCGCAATCTATGCAAAGTGAAGCAAAAAAGATTGGTATTAAAATTAAACTTAATCAAGTTGAAAATGTGAATGATATTAAAGCAGCAGGAACTTTTGATTTATGTTCGGCTAATGATTCAAGTGCACCTACAGGTGATCCAGAAATCTTTATTCAACAACGTTATTTATCAACGGGTTCAAGTAATACAGGACGTTATAAAAACTCAAATCTTGATAATTTGATTCAACAATTTTCCACAACTTATGATTTAAAACAAAGACAACAACTTGCTATTCAAGCAAGTGAAATGATTTTAGATGATGCTGCCAATATTTATGTTTCTTATGTTCCTTTAAATACGGTAACTTCTTCTAAGGTCAAAGGAGCTATTTGCCATCCGGTTGATTATTATATGATTACAAAGGATATTGATCTTAAATGAGTATATTAAATTATCAAAATTTAACATTGACTTATAATGAACAAGAAATTTTACATCATATAGATTTAATGATTCCTAAAAATCAAATTACAGTTATTGTCGGTCAAAGTGGTAGTGGGAAATCAACATTACTTAAAGCAACAATGGGATTGTTAAGTGATGATGCAAAAATTATAGAGGGTAAAATTTTATTTGAAGAAGATAATTTATTAGAAAAGGATTTAGATTGTTATAGAGGGAAAAAAATAGGCATGATTTTTCAAAATCCTTTAACTTATTTTGATGATTATCAAAATATTGAAGAACATTTCTATGAAAGTTTACATACTCATTTTAAATATTCTAAAAAACAGTCAAGAGAAATAGCTATTCATTATTTAAAACAAATGGGGCTAGAAAAAACTATTTTAAACAAGTATCCTTTTGAATTATCAGGAGGAATGGCTCAAAGAGTGATGATTGCTTTAGTATTATGTTTACAACCTTCACTTGTTTTGGCTGATGAACCGACAAGCAGTTTAGATGTCGTTATTCAAAAACAAATTTTAGATTATCTTTTAAATTTAAAAAAACAAACAACTTTTGTGTTTGTAACACATAATATTCAAGTAGCACGTTATATTGCAGATCAAATAGTTGTTATTAAAGATGGAATGATTGTAGAAAAAGGAAATGTAGAGACTCTTTTTAATGCTCCTAAGCATCCCTATACAAAGTCACTATTATGAAAGGAAAAGAATAATGCGTTTATTTGAAGCTAAAGATCTTACAAAAAAATACGATAAGACTGTTTTAAATCATCTTGATTTTAGCATTGATGAAGGTGAAGTTGTTGGTATTATTGGTGTTAGTGGATGTGGAAAAAGTACCCTTGCAAGACTTGTTTCAGGTATTGAAAAACCTTCTTCAGGTTCTTTATTATATCAAGGAAAAACAGTTGATTTTAAAAAGAGTCGTAAAGATATACAACTTATTCTTCAAAATCCAATTGAAAGCTTTTCGCCACGAATGAAAATCAAACAGTTTCTTTATGAACCTTATCATTATTTTTATCATTTAAATAAAAAAGAAGCGATGACTGCTATTAAAAAGATATTAGAACAAGTAGGTATGGATGAGACTTGTTTGGGAAAATATCCTCATGAATTAAGTGGAGGACAGTTACAAAGAATATCAATTGCTAGAGCATTGATTATACAACCCCAATTACTTATTTGTGATGAAATTACCAGCAGTCTCGATCAAGTGATTCAAAGAGATATTATCGAATTATTAAAACAATGTGTTTATAAATATCATATGGCTATTCTTTTCGTTAGTCATGATCTCTCATTGGTTCATGAGTTTTGCCATCAGGTTCTTGTTTTAAATGATGGAAAAATCATAGAAAAAGGAACAATACAACAATTATATAAAAGTGAAAATGAAGTTGTACAAAACTTATTAAAAGCAGCTTATTTAAATGGTTAGGATATTTTGCAATATCCTTTTTCTTTACAATGATAAGAAGATATTGTTATAATTATAACAAGAGTTATATATAACATTGGTTATAGAAAGGAGGCTTTTATGCCAGCAAAAAGAAAAATACAAAAAGAAGATATTTTAAAAGCAAGTATTTCGATTATTAGCCATGAAGGACTCAATGCTTTAAATGCCAGAAAGATTGCAAAGAAATTGGGCTGTTCAACACAACCACTTTTTTATATTTATGAGAATATGGATGTTTTAAAAAAAGATGTGATAGATGAAATTGTAAAGATTTTTGATCGAGAAGTTTTAAAAAGTGAAACAGGTCAATTAGAATACAAGGATATTGGAATCAATTATATTCGTTTTGCTAAGGAAGAGCATGAATTATTTAAAATTATGTTTAACCGAAAAATAAATGAAGGAGCATTTGATTTTATTGATTTAACAGGATCAGCAAAGACAATCCTTGAAACAATCTCTAAACAAACGGGTATGTCAAATGAAGATGCCAAACAATTCCATTTAAGAATGTGGTTATATGTCAATGGGATTGCTAGTTTAGCAGCCAATCAGACCGTTGAATTTAATGATGAAGAAATTATAGATTTGTTGAAGGATCAATATGTTTCAATGCTTCTTTATGAAGTAAAAAAAGGAAATGTAAAAGAAGAAATTTTGGTACAACTTGCAAAAAAGAATAAGGAAGGAAAAGAATGATGGAAAAAGTAATAGAGGTTTCACATCTTACAAAAGAGTATAAAAATTTAAAAGCAATTGATGATTTATCCTTTAATGTTTATCAAGGAGAAATTTTAGGATTATTAGGACCTAATGGTTGTGGAAAAAGTACAACTATTAACTCTATTTTATCATTACTTAAATATCAAGAAGGATTTATTAAGGTTTTTGGTAAAGAGATGAAACCTGATTCTTATGATTTAAAAGCAAAGATAGGAGTTATTTTTCAAGAAGTAGCTGTTTTTGATGAATTGAATGTTTATGATAATATCAATTATTTTTGTGGTTTATATATTCGAGATAAAAAACAAAGAAAACAATATGTTGACGATGCAATTAACTTAGTAGGATTAAATGATTTTAAAAAGTTCTTACCTAAACAACTTTCCGGAGGTTTACTTCGAAGATTAAACATTGCCTGTGGGATTGCCCATAAGCCTAAACTGATCTTTTTAGATGAACCAACTGTTGCAGTTGATCCACAAAGTCGTAATCATATTTTAGATGGTATAAAAAAATTAAGAGATCAAGGGGCTACAATTGTTTATACAACACATTATATGGAAGAAGTAGAAATACTTTGTGATCGTATTATTATTTTAGATAAAGGAAAGATCATTGCTCAAGGAACAAGTGATGAATTAAAGAAAGAAGCAAATATTGAGGAAAAGATTGAACGTGTAGGTCCAACTCTTAATGACGTTTTTCTAAAATTAACAGGAAAGGAATTGAGGGATTGATGTTTATTCATAATCTAAAGTATACAGTTAAAATACTTTTTAAAAATAAAGTTCTTATTTTTTGGATGTTTGCTTTTCCTATTATTTTAGGTATTTTCTTTCACATGGCTTTTGAAAATATTGAAAAAGACGAAGCTTTACAAGTTTTTGATATTGCAGTTATTGACAATAAGGAATATCAAAACCAAACAATTTATCAAGAAACCTTTAAAGAGCTTTCTGATAAAAAAATAAGGATCAGTTATTTCATATTCATTTTGTAAATAAAAAAGAGGCGGAACAGCTTTTAGAAGATAATGAAATAGAAGGATATGTTCTCTTTAATAAACAAGAACCACAAATTGTGATTAAAGAAAATGGTATGGAACAAACAATCTTGCAATTTGTTATGGATGAAATTAAACAAAATAAGAGGATGATAGAAGATTTAACAAAGAAACAAATTGAAGATGAAATACAACAAGGAAACTATAATTTTAATGTTCAACAAATTGTACATGATATTCTTCAAAAGCTCAATAACCAAGAAGTATCTTTAAAAGACACATCAAGTAGTCATTTAAGTTATATGCAAATTGAATATTATACCTTAATTGCCATGGCTTGTATGTATGGTGGGATGTTAGGTTTAACAGCTATTAATAATCAATTGGCGAATATGTCCGCTAAAGGGAAAAGAGTTTCTGTTTCACCAAATAAAAAAGGAATACTTGTCTTATCTTCAGCACTTGGTTCTTATTTAGTAAGCCTTGTTGGTTTAGCAATTCTTTTAATCTTTTTAAAATTTGGTTTAAATGTTGAATTTGGTAGTCAATGGCTTTATATAATCATTCTTTCTTTAGTTGGTGATTTAGCAGGTATTTCGATGGGAATATTTATTGCTTCTGTTTTTAGAGTTTCTGAACAAGCAAAAACAGGAATTAATATTGCGATTTCTATGTTTTTCTCGGTTCTATCTGGGATGATGGGTGTTACTTTAAAATATGTTATTGATAAAAATATACCTATTGTTAATCTTATCAATCCTAATAATTTGATTACCGATGGTTTTTATGCTTTATATTATTACAATACATTTAATCGATATATCAGAGATATTTGTTGTTTAGGAGTATTTATTATTGTATGTTTATTTATTTCTTTTATGGCTTTAAGGAGGGAACAATATGATTATATTTAGTACCGTTTTTAAAATCTTAAATAAATTAAAAGGAAACTTAATTCTTTATACAGTGATCTTACTTGCAATTACATTATTTAATACAACTTCTGGTAATATGAATCATTATGAGGCAACAAAACCAGATATTTTGATTGTAAATAAGGATCAAAACAATGAAATAACCAAAGGATTTGTTTCGTATTTAAAAGAACAAGCGACATTAAAAGATATTGACATCAATGATCAAGAAAAAGTAGACGATGCATTGTTTTATCGTGATATAAGTTATGTTGTGTATATTCCTGAAAACTTTGGTGATGATCTTGTAAATGATAAAAATCCAACGATTGAATATAAATCAAATGGTAATGAAAATGCATCTTTTACCCAAATGTTAATTGAAAAATATATAAAGACAGTAAATCTTTATAAAGAACATTATCAAGGTAAAGCTTTAAATCAAAAAGTCAAACAAGTGATTAACCAAAAAACAAAAGTAAAACTCAACACATGCTTAGATAGTTCTAAATTGAATCAAGTAAATGTTTATTTTAATTTCTTAAACTATGCCTTACTTGCTGGGGGAGTTTATTGTATGACAATGATTCTTGCAAGTTTAAATCAAGAGGGTGTACGTAAAAGAACAATTATGAGCAGTTTTTCATATCGTAAATATAATTGGATCGTTTTTGCTTCTTTAGGTCTTGCTTTTTTTATCGTATGGTTAGCCTATATGATTATTAGTTTTATCTTATTTAAAGAAATTATGTTAAGTGGGAATGGGATTGCTTATATTTTAAATTCATTTGTTTTTTCAATATGTAGTTTGGCCGTAGGATTCTTAATTGGAACGATTACCCATAATAAGCAAGCTATTGGAGGTATTGTCAATGTTGTTGCTTTAGGAACATCGTTTCTTTGTGGATGCTTTGTGCCAATGTCATTTATGCCAAGTTATGTTTTAAAGATTGCTCATATTTTACCAACGTATTATTTTGTACAAAATAATGAACTTATTAAAACATTAGAATATTTTAAATTAGAAACATTACAACCAATAATTATTAATGGTATTATTGTTTTAGGATTTACCTTAAGCTTTGTTTTGATTACCTTAATGATTAGTAAAAGAAAACAAAAGATCGGGTGAGTATATGAAAGAATTTCTATTAATTGTTGTCATTGTTATTTTAATGAATACAAAGAAACAAATATCAAAAGATCGTTATTTAAGTTTAGGAATGTTAATGGGAAGCAATAGGATACTATTTTAAAAAGGACAAGTAATAAAAATGGAAAAGAATGAATTGTTAATAAATATTTACAAAATTCACACAACATATTTAGGTATATCAAGAATTAAAAGAAATTTAGGAATTGAAGAAGATGTTGTAGAATTTTGTAAGAATAAAGTTTTAGATAAAAAGAGTTTGATATATCGTAAAGGGAAAAACTGGTATATTGAAAATGGTGCTATAAAAATAACAATTAATGCAACAAGCTATACCATTATTACGGCACATATAATAAAATAGATTTTTACAAGTTGTGCACATTATGCACATTTTATTCACATTGAAATTAAAATATAAAGTTAGGTTATCATCATTTTGATATAGGACAATCATATGGTAATGAAAAAGGTATAGGCAAAGATATCCGTAAACATGTCAAGTAACCAAAGAAAGTATTGTCCAAACCATTGAAACAACGGGACTAGGTTATTTAGATAGGATGATTATTCATAGAGCTTAACCTTAGGAGAAAGTCAATCAAAGTGATGATCGTTATCTAGAAGGGAATAAAATTGCTTGTAAAGTTTTAGAAGATGTTTATAAGGAAGGAAAGTTAAAAGTAATTTGTGAAATTTTATATGAAGAATTTCGTGCAGAACACATGGATTTTATTGATGGTCCAGCTACTAATACTTCTATTTTAGATGAAGATTTAAAAGTGATGTTATTTGGGTTTGCTATAGAGCATAACGATTAAAAGATATTGACAATTTGTTAGTATCTTTTTTCTTGACAATCTTTTTTATAATTATATAATTACCAATGATAATTAACATTGGTAATTAATAGGAGAAATTAATGAAAAGCGAAAAAGTAAAAGAAATGTTAGATAGCTGTTACATGGCTAAAAGGATTTTAGATATGTTGCCTAAACTTCCTGAAGGAGTTTTACCATCCTATGTACGTTATTTAGAAACGATTATCGAACTTGAAGAAAAAAATCAAAAAGTGAAGGTTTCAGATGTGAGTGAAGTTTTAAATCTTCCTCGTCCGGGAGTTACACGTACAATTAATGCAATGGAAGAAAAAGGATATTTAAAAAAAGAAACAGCTAAACATGATGGACGTGTCACTTATGTGACCGTTACAAAAGAAGGAAAAATGATTTTTGAAAAATACAATAAAGATTATTTTCAAAAATTAGCCTTGTGTTTGAATCATGTTTCTAATGATGAAGCAGATTGTATGATTCAAACTATTAAAAAGTTTTATGAAGTTATGTGTGAAGGGAGAGAAAAATAATGGATCACTCTAAATCGGATTTTACACAGGGAAGTATTTTAAAGAAATTAACGTTGTTTATGATTCCTGTTTTAGGTGCGCTTATTTTACAAGCGGCTTATGGAGCGGTTGATTTACTTGTTGTTGGAAGGTTTGGAACAACAGCAGGACTTTCAGCAGTTTCTACAGGAAGTCAAGTTTTAAACTTGATAACATTTGTGGTAACACAATTTGCGATGGGAATTACAGTTTTAATTGCAAGATATATTGGTGAAAAGAAAATGAATTCGATTGGTGCTTTAATAGGAGGAGCAACGGTAGTTTTTGCAATTATTTCTGCAATTATATTTGTAATTATGATTACGTTAGCATCACCAATTTCAACTTTGATGCAAGCACCTAAAGAAGCACTTGGTTTAACTGCTACTTATGTAAGAATTTGTGGGGCAGGTATTTTCTTTATTGTTGCTTATAATCTATTATCAGCAATCTTTAGAGGTTTAGGCGATAGTAAATCACCTCTTTTATTTGTGGCAGTTGCCTGTGTTATTAATATTATTGGTGATTTAGTTCTTGTTGCAGGATTACACTTAGATGCAGCAGGAGCCGCCATGGCCACTGTCTTTGCCCAAGCAATCAGTGTTGTGTTTGCTTTAATGTTATTATTTAAAAGAAAATTACCATTTAAAATTACAAAGCATGATTTTAAAATCAATCCACATTGTGTTCAAGCTTTAAAAATTGGATTACCATTAGCGCTTCAAGAATGTTTAACACAAATTTCATTTTTAGCTTTATGTGCTTTTATTAACCGTTTAGGATTAGAAGCATCATCCGGTTATGGTGTTGCTTGTAAAATCGTTAACTTTGCCATGTTAGTACCAAGTTCATTAATGCAATCAATGGCTTCTTTTGTTGCCCAAAATGTGGGTGCTGGTGATGAAAAAAGAGCAAAACATGCAATGTTTACAGGAATGGGTATTGGCTTAATAATTGGTGTTGTTGTCTTTATCTCAGTTTTATTTAAAGGAGATTTACTTACAAGTATTTTTACAACAGAAAAAGCCGTTATTTTACAAGGGTATGCTTATTTAAAAGGATTTGCTTTAGAAACAATTGTAACAGCAATATTATTTAGTATGGTTGGTTATTTTAACGGTCATTATCAAACGGTATGGGTCATGGTACAAGGACTTATTCAAACACTTCTTGTACGTTTACCACTTTCTTACTATATGTCAATTCAACCTCATGCAAATTTAACAAATATTGGTTTAGCTGCACCAATTGCGACAATTGTTGGTATTATACTAAATGTATGTTTCTATATTTATTTAAGTAAAAAAATGAAAAAAGAAAATGCTTAGGAAGTGTGAAAAACACTTCTTTTTTAATAAGAAGAATTTTTTGTGTTGGAGCTACTGTTGCCATTGCTGTTGCAATTGAAGAAGCTGTAAATATTGATGAATATTTTATTGCTCTATCTTTACAATTACACTGAAAAATAATGGATTTTCAGTGTAATTGTAAAACACCTGTTATAAGTATATTAGATGAAAAAATGCTGAATACGTTTTAATCAGCATTATTTTTATTTATAAAATTTTCCATTAAAAAATCTTTAAATTGTTTTTTATGTACATCATTATCCGCAATTTGAATACGTCCACCAAAACCGATGATCCATGAATAAAATGTACTATTTATAATGTGTCTTACTTGGACTATCTATTTTCTTTTTATTATGATAAAAAACGTTGATATATCAATACTTTCAGCTGATTACATATTAGTTAATTTTGCTTTTTGGCATACTTTTGACATCTTTTGCTTTGAAAACATCGTTTACAGTATCTAATTTCTTGTTTTCTTTTAGATGAGTATAGATATCTAAAGTAGTCTTAATATTACTATGTCTTAATAATTCCTGGGTAGTTTTTATATCTACATTATTTTCATATAAAGTGGAAGCAAATGTATGTCTTAGGTCATGACAAGTAAACCCATATTTATTTTTTAAAATCCTATTAAAATAGCTAACATAATAGAATTGATTATTTTTTTGACAAATATATTCATTATGATGCGTTTTCAAATATTCCAATAATATTTCTTTTAATTGGTTATTCAAAGGTATAGTGTCTTTTGATTTTTTTGTTTTCAATTTTGAAACAACTTTATATTCCTTTATATTCCTTCCTGAATAGATCAATTGATTATGAATGTTTATTTCATTATTTTCAAAATCAATATCACTTTCTTTCAATGCTAGAATTTCAGCGATTCTCATGCCTGTATAATATCCAATAGCAATGGTAATTGCATAGCTATCATCCAACTCATTATATGCTTGAATAAAAGTTTCAAAAGGAACTATCTTTTTTTCTTTTTCTTCTTTTTCAGCCCATTTAAATGTTACAAGGTTCATGGGTGAACTGTCTATATATTCCATTTTAATTGCAAATGAAGTTACATTTTTAACGATGTATCTGACAGTTTTAACTGTTGAAAATGTCATTTCTTCTAAGCTGTTGAAAATACTTTGTAAAAAAGCATAATTGCTGAACAAGTTTATTTTAGAATTTCCAAACGAGTTTTTTATATACTTGTCAAATGTAACTTTCTTTCTTCTAATTGTGTTTAATGATAAGTTTTTTCCTTCAGATTCCATAAATTCTTCAAACACATCATTAAATGTTTTATTTGTTCCTTGATTCAAAGTGCCTTTTTCTTTTAATCTAGCCTTCATTTCAGTCTCATGTATCTGTGCCTCTTTTTTTGTTAAAAACCCACTTTTAGAATAATACTTTCTTTTGTCAAACATGTCTCTGTAATAAAAATAAACTTGATAAGTATATCCGTTTTTTGCTTTTTTTGCAGGTCTTTTTCTAATCATATATCACGACTCCTCTCATATTTTGTATAATAAAACGCCCATAACGGAAAAAACAGGCGTAATATCTAATTTAAACTTCTAAACTTGTCTATCTTGAAAGCTTCTATCATTTGCATGATGTCAGCCATATCTTCAGGAGATATCTCATGATCAACAGCAAATATTGAATTTTCATAGACATCTATATAAGAATCCAGCAAATCAGGATGATTATCATAAATATAATCCAGGTTTTTATTGTGGTTGGTATTTTTCATATTATTGTTTCTTTAGTTCAACTACTTTGCTGACACCTTGCATAGAAGCGGTAAATGAAAGAATATCATTTTTATATGTAAATTCTTTTGTATCATCATTTGAAGCTAATAGTGCATTTTTAGTTTTTTCATGGTCATTATTAGATACCCATGAATATTCACTAGTGTCAGTAGTAGGAGCATCATATGAACCAACCCAATAAGTTGCTTTTGTTTTTCCTTCATCCGTCACCCAATCGATAGAAATAACGTTATCAGAAATTGTAGCTTCCATCCATGTGCCCTCATTTTCATCTGATTTCCAAGTCCCTGTTAAATTTAAAGGTTCTTTCTTTTCTTCTTTTTTCGTTGTAGTTGTTTCTTTAGATGTTGTTTTGTCTTTTGGATCGCTATTTCCACATGCAGTTAGAGATAGAGCTAAAGCTCCAATTAATGCTAGACTTAATAATTTTTTCATTTGTTTTTCCTCTTTTCTTGTTTGTTATAGTTTGAATTGATATCATATATTAGTTATACTTATATCAATGAAGGGTGGTATAAGTATGAGTGATATTTCTATTTATATTTTAGTAATTTTAATCACAGTCGGTATATGTAGTTTGTATGGTATCTTTTATGTCTCAAAAGTCATTTCAAATCAACATAGGCTTGAAAATGAGATAATTGAAACAGTTAGAAAGGCAGTGAAAAAATGAAATTGATAATATGCACATTGCTATGTATAGGTACTATTTTCATATGTTGCAACATTATTAGCTATCAATTAGAAACAATTGTACTGAACCATGAAAAAAAACTAATTAAAATTGCAATAGACGAAATAAGTAAATTAAAGAACTAGTTGAACAAAGCTACGACCTAGCTCTGTTAGTTCTACTCTATATTTTCTTATGGAAATTCTTTCATTGGGCTCAAGATTTTTTAGATGTAACTGGTATATAGAACAATCATTCAATGTTTGATATTCATTTTCAAAACAAATAATATCATTTCTTATAGATATCAATTTTAATCTATCAAGATTATCAATTGATTTTGATAGATTAAAATATTCATCAATTCTTAAGTTAGTATCATATATAATGATATTTGGATATAACGGTTGAATTTTTCCATTTAGTGTGCTTTCACTAAATATTTTTACGTAAGGTAATGCTTTGTTACTGATTTTCATAAGTAATTGAGCATCTAAAGGATCAATTTCTTTGATGATTGTTGTATATGCTGGATGGACACTTTTAGTTTTGTCACAAGAAGCAGCAATTAATTTTGAAAACATTTTTTTATAGTAGTCATTTTCATAATAGAATATAGAGGACGCAATTGCTGGGCCAACAACTGACATTGTTGGTTCTTTTAAGTTTTCTTGTGGGATTGCTTCAATATTCTTATTTATTTCATTTTTATAGTCTTCTATATATTTTTTTTGTTTTATTTTTTGTTTTTGTCCCCACACACCTAGCCAACCCAATGTGCCATCAACTAAATATCCAATATTTTCTCCAATGCTTTTTGAAGTTGGTCTAATAATATCACTAGCTACTTCTTTTCCTAACTTTGCTGTTTGTTTTGCACTTTCTACGACTAATGTTGTTTCATATAATTGTTTGTCTTTTTCATCCATTTACAATCCCTCCTTCCTCTTAATTTTGATTATTTTTTGTATTCACCATTTTTTCTTGTTTTTTTGTTTTTATCTTCTTCATTTACATAAATATGAACATTTGTTTGATTTTTCTCTTTTAATAAACCTATTATTTCTTGATTTTGTTCTTTCAGTTTTTCAATTTCGTTATGTAAATCTTCATTTGATGGATTTAACGATTCCAATTTATTGGATATTTCATCAAGTTTACTATTAATGCCATTTTTAAACTGAATGGTCTCCTCATTACTTTTTCTTGTTTGTTGTATAGATCCACCTATGCTAAATAACGTAATACCAAATGCTAAAAGTGCAAAACCGTTGAAAATATCGGCGTTATCTGATACATTCATATACTGTTCTATTAAACTGGTAATCATATTTAATATTCCATAAACAGAAAACAAGATATAAAAGAAGTAAAATATTGTATCTAGTTTTTTATTGATATATTCTTTTAGTGAAGATGATGATTCTTTTGAATAGGCTGTTATAAATTTTATAAAAGCAATTATTAAAATGACAATCACAATTGAGCTAATGATTTTGTTTATCCAATATATTATGTTCATGTATTTTTCCTCTTTTCTTATATATTTTTTCACTCAATGAATACCAAATTTTTAAAGGTATTCTTTTTTTATTAAATCGTCAAAATAAGTTGTTTTTATTAAGACTAAATTTATTTTTTTCACAATTCATTTTAATTATTTATGTTTGCCATAACACCATAAAATTTATTTGCTTTTTCAAGTGAGGATAATAAAAATACTGTATTTAATCCTGTTTTTGATTTCATGTAGATATTTACATATTCACAAATAGGATAGCGTACGTTATTTTTATATCTTTTATCAGGACTGCCATTTTTATTTACATACTTCCATGTATAATTAACTATTTTTGTATCATTAGGAACTTTTTGAGATTCAACAAATGTTGTTGATTTTCCATCAAATTCAATATCATCATATGGTATAGCACCGGCCTTATTATTTGATATTATTATTAATCTATCAGGGAAAATGTAATAAGATACTTTATTTGCATCAAAACGTATAGTATTGATATTTGTTTGTAAATAGAATGGTATTTTTTTGACAAGCTTTACTTTTTCTCTTGAAATATAATTTTTCGCTCCAGATGCAATTTTTTTATTTTTTACTTTTGATGTTTTTGTTTCAATCCATAAGCCATCACAATCAAGCAATGAATTCCATGCATTTGTTTTTTCTTGAAGGACATCTTTAATATCATCTGTTATTTCATAAGTAATATCGATTTTTCTAAATAATATAAGATGCAATTTACCAATGAGTGCCATTAATGCAAATACAATAAAAAAAGGTAAAATGATAGTTAATGATAGACATATAATCAATGAGCAGTTATATATTTTATTTAATTTCAATGTAAGATTTAGTTTTTCTAAAAATATTTCATAATTCTCATCATTATATTTTTCTATCGAAATTTTAGAAAGTTTTTGCTCGTCATAAGAATTAAAAGATTTATTTTGATTTTTACTATATTGATGGCTATTTTGAGATTGATGGTTTTTTTGTTCTTCAACATAACTTAACCCTGTTCCAGGTATAGAGTAGGTTTTTCTTGTTTTTCCATTTACGGTTTTTGTAACTCTATATCCTTTTGTACCCCAACTATATCCAATTCCAGATTTTGAAATATTTATTCTAAATCCTCCACCAAGATTTATACTTTTTCTATATCTCGTTCCCATAATTAAACCTCCGAAATTTTCTCATTCAGTGAATACCATACTTTAAGCGGTATTCCTTTTTCTTTTACAATAAATTCAATATTTTCTAGTTCTTTTATATTATGTAGTTCTTCATACATCAGTAATCTAATAGCAAATTCATTTGCTTCTCTTTCTAAACGAGTTTTATAGACTCGCCTTAGAAAATTAAAACTGATGTTTTCATCATAATGCAGGACGTAGTGTCCTAACTCGTGTGCTATAAGAAAATTTTCATACGCACAATCTAAATCACTTCTTACAAATATGTAGCCTTTAGAATCAACAATCATCAGTCTTGAATCTAAAGTTTTTGCTTTGAAATCTTGGCATTCAATTGAAATATCAAGATGATCTACAAGCTCTTTAATGTTTGAAGTATTATATTTTTTAATTAAATCTTTGACTTTATATTCTATATTCATTCATAAGCACACTCCTTAGATATTATTTGTGCTTTCTAGATATAATTTTCAACATATCAGCAATATCATCTGCCATCTCCATTATTTCATCGTCGGACATATTATCTAAATCATAGCCACCAAAATCAGCTACCATGTCTTGTTTTAAAATGAAACTCAATGCTTCTTGTGGGGTAGAGAAGGATAAGCTCGTTTTGTTTTCGTCTTGCCTCGATTTATTGTAGATAGACATATCACTATCAATATCAGTTCTACACATTATGTAATCAAGCGTTACATTGAAAAAATTTGCAATTTTTACCATTTTATCAATTTCAGGTGTTCTTTTATTGTTTACATATTGTGATATTGTTGCTTCGGAATCAGAATAACCATATTTTTCATTGAATTTTTCTACAAATTCTTTTTGTGATAATCCATTTTTCTTAATTAATTTTTTTATTCGATCTCCTGGTTTGTCGTAAGTCATAATAACATTTTCATCTATGATATTATTTGAGTTAAGCAAAACCGTTCTATCTCTTAATAAATAATCATAAGAAACATCAAAATATGTTGCTATCTTTTGTAATGTAGTTAAATCAGGTTCCCTCTGCCCATTTTCCCATTTACTAATAGCGCCATTAGAAACATCTAGCATTTTAGATAATTCACATTGCGATAAATTGTTTTTTTCACGCAGTTTTCGTAGGTTGTGAGAAAAAAATGATTTATTGGTAACTTCCTCTAAATCTTTAGCTTTATTAGCACTACAACAAAGAAAGTCTAAAGATATATGAAAGTAATCAGCAATATTAATCAATCTGTCTAAATCAGGAATACGCTTATTGTTCTCAAATTGAGAAATTGTTGCTTTGGATTCGTTGAGGTGATAACGTAAATTTAATTCGTTTGCTAGTTGTTCTTGTGTCAAATGATTTGCTTGTCTTAATGATTTTAATTTAGAATAAAATATATTATCCATCACTTTTTATGCCTTTTAGAAACGATTTTTAACATATTAGCAACATCCTCAGCCATTTCGTTAATCTCATCGTCAGACATAGATTCTAAGTCGTACCCACCAAAATCAGCAATCATTTCTTGTTTTAAAATGAACGATAGTGCTTCTTGAGGTGTTGCAAACGATTGATGTTCGGTATCAATATTTTCTCCTTTTACATATCCAGACACTTCCAATAAATATTCTAACGAAACATGAAGAGCTTTACTTATTTCTTTTAAAGTTTCTATGGTAGGTGAAACAGGCTTTCCATTTCTTGGATCTTTTCCATTTTCGAGTTTATTAAGATATGTATGGCTTATTCCTAATAATTCAGAGAATTCTCTTAGGCTCATATTTCTTTTTGTTCTTTCGCTATGTAAATACTTTCCTAGTGTGTTTTCCATAAATAACATCTCCTTAATATAAGTGTAAACCACAGTTAACATTAATACAAACAAAAAAGTACTATTAAAATGTATTTCATAGTTGACAATATATGTAAACCACGTTATACTTTAATTGTAAAACATGAGTTACAGGAGGTGGAATATGAGAAATAGAATTAAAGAGACTCGTGTTGCAAAGAAAATGACACAAGGGGAACTTGCAAGTAAATCTGGCTTAACAAGACCATATATTTCAAAATTAGAAAATAATGAGGAGTCGGTTATAAAAAATACAACAATGAACTCAATAGCAAACGCTCTTGGGAAATCTGTAAGTTATATTTTTTTTAACGATAAGTAAACCATGATTTACAACGCTTATTTCTATCAAGCACAAACATATTTTAACTGATATTCAATAAAGTTTCTTAAAAAGACACTTTATTAAACGCAAGAATTTGGAGTTTAAGAAAGGAGCAAAGAAAAATGGAAAATGTTGAACAAAGATATCCAATTACCATGGCTGTTTTAAGAAATGCTGCAGATAGAATTACTAATTGGAAAAACGTAACCCCACAAGCAAAATTAAGAAAGCAATGTGAAATTGCACGTGTTGTTATTGCTTTATCAAACACGTTATAGAAAGGACAAATCTAAATGGACAAATTAAGGGAATTCAGGGAGAGCTTGCATATGTCTCAAAAGAACATGGCTAAGAGAATAGGCGTTTCTCCATCGTACTACTACAAAGTGGAAAGTGGTTATCAAAATCCCAGTTATGAATTTCTAGCAAAATTTAAGAGAAGTTTTCCAAATGCGAGTGTTGATCAAATATTTTTCAGTAAATAAAAAAGCCATTAGTAGTGTTGGTACTAACGGCTGCACGATTTGTTTACTTCTTTGATATCCAACACTTATCAAGTCTCAAACTTAAAGCAGTATGCATCTGCTTTGTTACCCTACAATGAGACAAATAGAATTTACCTTAAAGCTACAGTTTATAAAATAGCCGTTTTTCTTGAAAACGTACTAGTCGTTTATATAAATAAATTGGCTGTCACTAGTACAAACAAGCATCACCTGCTAGCACATGAATGTGTAAATTTTATTTTAGAAGAATAGGGGAGTTTAAAGCCGCTTTTAACATGCGACCACCTCCTAACTAGATATTAACTTTCGATATCGTAGTATAACAATATTTTATCACAATTTGGAAATTTTTGAAAGGAGGAAACACACATGGAAGTCAGACCAACAAAGATGCTCACCGAAAAAGAACTACGTGAAGATTTAGGAATTTCAAGAGACCAGTTGCTTAACTTTATTGACCTTGAAATATTTCGTCCTATCAGATTAGGGCGTGGTAGAAAATTCAGTCAACAAGAAATCTTGGAATTTCAAAGAAAGTATGCAGGTCTTGACGTAAGCAATTATCACAAGGCAAAAAAAGCTAAAGAATATGTAGATAGTTTAGCTTAAAAAAAATTAAATAGATTACTGGTCATCAAGGAGCCAATCTCAAAGGCCTCCGATAACAAAATAGCATTGATGATTTACTAACTACAGACATAAAAAAAGAACTAATACCATACAAGTTTTTATTTAAGAGGTTGGTTCCTTGATGGCTAGTAATGGAAAGGAAAAGAAAATTTATGAGTAAAAATTCATTAATTATCATCTGCTGTATTTTGGCTGTTGTCATTGCGGTTTTAGTACACATGTTAAAGGAATTCAAATGGTATCAAAAATCCTACTATGAATTGGCAAATAAAATTGTCAAAGATAGAAGAGATAGAAAAATGCTGGTTCGTGCGGATAGAGAAATGATCAAGAGTGAAATAGATAAAAAATTTCTAGCAATTCTTAGAATTTCTCAAAGAGAAGATTATCCAAGAAATCGTTTTGAATTGGGCTATGAATCAGGAAGATTTGAAGTAGAAGTTAAAAACTTATTTCTATCAGGTGGTCTTACAACACATGAGGAAAAGTTTCTTAAAAAATGTGAGTACATTGCAATGTTTGAAGTGAACGAAAAGGAGGTGTGATTTATGAAACTATCAGCAAGAGGTTTGGCCACGATTATTGTTATCGGTTGTTTTATCGCTAATTGTTTAGCAATCTTGGTCAGGAGTATATAAAAAAGGTGCCTATATCTAGGCACACAACATAGCAAATAAATTTTAAGTTATCCAAGGAGAAAATGCAATATGAAAATCAAAAAAAGAACATATTTTCTTATTTCAATATTAGTGATGTTTTGTATCCTTGCTCCAATCTGTTATTACCAAAACAAGTTGGATGCATATAAAACAAAGATTCAGCAACAAAAGGGAAAGATTTCTCTTTTGGAAGATTATTACAGTGATGCTTTATCTGATAAGAACCGCTTTGAAGATTTATATGATAGTGTTCAAGAGGATAACAAGTATCTTATAGCTCAATTAGAAGAACTTCAAAAATGAAGAGCTCTTGGCCAATTTACTGTTACTTACTATTGGCCCGGAGAAGATATTTACGGTCGTTTAACTTCTACAGGTGCTATTGCTGAAGAGGAAAGAACTATTGCGGTAGACCCTTCAATCATTCCGTATGGTTCCATAGTTTTAATCAATGGCAAGGAATACGTGGCTCAAGACTGCGGAGGGGCTATCAAAGGAAACAAGATAGATATCTTTGTTGACAGTCCAAAAATGCAAAAGTACACAGTAGAAATCTATATAAAAAGAGAGGAATAGAATATGACAAAAAAAGATTTAGAAGACATTATCCAAACAGCTAAAGCTGCAGGTGCAAATGTCAAAGTTGTTCAAGTTGGTTCAGCAGAAAATGAACCTGTAGAAAGACCAAAAATTCCATTATTTAAATTAGAAGTTGGAATCAAAAAAGAAGGTGATGAACTTAAAGTTATGCCAACTGATGATTGGTGTTTCTTAGGAAGTATTTTTCTAGAAATGGCACCAATTGATATTGACATTGAAAAGGTCAAAGAAATGTTTACACCAGCAAAAAATGCTTTCAATCATTGCTGTAATGAACTGAATAACTACATCCAAGAACAATATAAAGGGGCGTTAGAAGATGAAAAAGAAAGAATTAGAAGAAAGAGTTGCTGATTTAGAAACAAACATCATGTGTTTAAGTTGCAAGGATTTATTAAGGGACGATGAACACAGAGAGTTGTTTACGATGGAGCAAGAACTTACTAAATGCAAAAAGGATCTAGAAAATGGAAACTACGAACTATGAGGAGTTTTTTCCTAATTGCCATGTCGATTATGTAGAAGATGAAAAACATTGGCATAGCCTAAGAGGAAAAGGAATTGGTGGTTCTGATGCAGGAATTGTAATGAACGTAAACAATTACAAAACACCTTATGAATTGTGGGAGGAAAAGACAGGTGCTAAAAAGCCTGTATTTCAAATTAGTGAGGCAATTGAAAAAGGGAATGCATTGGAACCCATCCTCATTGAATTGTTTGGTGTCCTTTATAAAAACAAGTTTGAATTGATTGATACGAAAGATATCAGCCTATCAAACAAGAAATATCCATTTTTAAGAGCTAATTTAGATGGTGCAATGATTGAAATTGCAACAAAAGAAAAATGGGGATTGGAAATCAAATCAACAACTATTCAAAATGGTGCAATGTTAAAAGAATGGGCCAATGATCACATTCCAATTACTTACTATTTCCAAGTATTGCATTACATGATAACCACTGGATTAAGGCATTTTGTCTTATACGCAATTCTTGATATTCCTTGGGCTAACAATGGTGCAGGGAAGCAAGAAACAAGAGTTGTTTATCTTCACTATGATGATTTGGTGCTAGATGCTAAATATCTATTCAAAACGGAATTGTGGTATTGGAATTTAATAAAAACTAAAACTCCACCTCCATTTTTAGAAAACAGGAATAAGGAATTAAAAGAAGTCAATTAGAAAGGAGAACCTATATGAATGAACTATTAAAAGTAAATTATGACAATGACCGCATTACATTGTCAGCAAGAGAATTACATGAATTTTTAGGTATCAAATCAGTATTCACAACATGGTTTAATCGTATGTGCGAATATGGATTTCAAGAAAGCAACGACTTTCTTCCAATTTTGGAAGAAAGTTCTGGTGGTCGACCATTAACAGATTATGAAATCACTTTAGACATGGCAAAAGAAATTGCAATGATCCAACGCAGTGATAAAGGAAAAGAAGTAAGACAATACTTCTTGGAATTGGAAAGAAGATGGAACAGTCCTGAAGCTGTAATGAATAGAGCGCTTGAGTATTCAAGAAAGCAAGTAAAAGCCTTGATGGAAGAAAAACAAGGTTTGATTGAAGAAAATAATCAATTGAAGCCTAAAGCTCTATTTGCTGATGCAGTAAGTGCCAGCAATGAATCAATTTTGATTGGTCAGTTAGCTAAATTAATCAGACAAAATGGCTATGAGATTGGTCAAAATCGTTTGTTTGAGTGGATGAGAGAAAACGAATATCTAATTAAAAAGGGTGAACGTTACAATCAGCCTACTCAAAAATCAATGGATCTTGGATTGTTTGAAGTCAAAGAAAGAACAAATACTAATCCAGATGGAAGTACAAGGATTACATTGACTACTAAAGTAACAGGTAAAGGTCAAGTGTATTTCATAAATAAGTTTTTATCGTAGAAGGGAGAAAAAAGAAAATGAATGAGTTTCAATCAGGGCTACTTAATGAGCTAGTAGCTGTAAAAATCACAACCAAAGAAGAATTTGATAAAGTTATCAACTTCTTATCAATCAATAACTGCTTTCTTGTGAATGGTGAACCAGTTGTCAAACTAACATATCCAGGAGATAAAGCATTTGTCATTTTAAAACAAGACAATGCAATCTTCTGGCAACCAGCTAATCAAGTGTTAGATGAACGTTATAAAGTTGTCAGCGTTATCGAATTCTTTAGACCAACTGAAGAAGAAAAGGTTGTTGAAGCAAAAGCTGAAGTTATTGAAGAACACGTTGACATTGATGAAAAACACCTTTCATTAGAAGTTCAAAAAAGACCAGCAAATGAAGCGATTGTTTCAAATATTGATGAAATGGTCAAATTGATTCCAGCAATTGAAGCTAAGAAAGGTGTGGTTGTAGATGAAAAGAACTACAAAGATTTTGTTAAAGCTAAAACTGGAATGGTTCCATTATATCGTTCGTATGCTAAAAAATTAGAAACTGAAAGAAAAGCAGTCAAAAAAGCATACATTGAGCCTTATCAAGAATTTGAAGCAAAGGTAAATAAAGTTGTTAAAGCTTTAAATGATACTGCAAGTGTTGTGGCTGAAAATGTGGATGTATTTGTTCAAAAGCAAAAAGAAGCTCTTAGAAAAGAACGTCAAGCAGCTATTGATCAACTAAAAGAAGTATTGATTTCTAGAAAGATGATTTCAAAGGAATATGCTGATCAGTTCGTTTTTGATGAAAAATGGCTTAACGCTTCAACATCCAAAAAGAAATTTGAAGAGCAAGTTGAAGCTCAAATCAATTCTTTAATGGAAAAAGAAAAGAATGACAAATTGAATCTTGAAATGATTGAAAAAACAATCACCAATGCATGTCTTATCGCAAATGTTGATGAACAACTCATTTCAAGAGAAAAATATCAAGCTCTTTTAAATACTGAAGGTCTTCCTAAAGTAACTGAAATGATTACTGATGAAGTAGACAACATCAAAAAGCAATCACAAGCGGTTGCTCAACAAAAAGAAGCAGAACTTCAACATCAAAAGGAAGAGTTTGAAAAGAAACAAAAAGAAGCAGAACTTCAACATCAAAAGGAAGAGTTTGAAAAGAAACAAAAAGAAGCAGAACTTCAACACCAAAAAGAGTTGGAAGCAGTCAAAAAACAAGTTTCTCAAACAGTTGAAAACCAACCTAAATACACACCAATCAAGCGTGGTGATGAAACGATTGCTAACGTAAATGATAAGTATATCGTTACTGAGATCAAGCAAACGCCTGAAAAGTTCCAAGGTAGAACATGGAAAAAAACGTTTGAGTTTGAAGGTGATTTAGCAGCACTTCAAATGCTTAATCGTTACATGGATGTAATTAAGAACATCAATCCAACATTCAATTTCGGTGAAGTGAAGCTAACTGAAAAAGAGCTCAGTGATCCTCGAACAGGAGTGGTCAATAAATATAACGTTAAAGAAATCAATTAAAGAAAGTTATGAGGTGAAATTATGAATAAGGTTTATTTAGATAAGGATGGAAAATTATTCGTTAATGGTCATGAAATTAAGGGAGTTATGTCTGTTTCATCAGAAACAGATTATCTAGGTACACAAATAGTTTTAAAGTTTGAAGGTGATTACAAATGCGATTTTATTTCATCAAGAAAAGGACATTCGTTATCTGAACGTCCTAAGGAATAAACTTAGCGATAAAATCTGTAAGTTCTATCAAACCATTTTTAAATCTTTTTTCCATATAAATAATAGCATTATTTGTGAGAAGGAAGTCGCCACTTACCCACTCCTTAACAAAACCAATGGATTTTAATTCATCTAGAATGTCGCCAACATCTTCGATATTAAAATCTAAAATATATGGTTCTCGTTGCTCAAAGTTATTTTTAAATTGTTTTGATCTGTCTAACGAATAACCTTGAGCACGCCTTTCTAGAAATGTTTTATATGTAGAACATAAGAATTTATCAGCTAATTTTGTTAGCACTACTGACACTATTTCACCTCACTTTCGAGGTAAATTATAACACTAAACAAAAGGAGAATAATTAATATGGCAGTACAAAGTGTAATGCAACAAGCAACTAAAAATCCAGTAACAACTGGTATCAAAAAATTCAACAATTTAATCAATTCAAGCATCATGAGAACTAAAATCCATCAAATGGTTGGTGCAACTGATTCACAAGAATTTATCACATCAATTACAAGTGCGGTTAATACAAATCCTGCATTAGCTGAATGCGATCCACAAACAATCATCAGTGCAGCATTACTAGGGCAAAGTTTACATCTTAAACCTAGCCCTCAATTAGGCTATTTCTACATGGTCCCTTATAAAAACAAAAAAAAGAAATGTACAGAAGCACAATTCCAAATTGGTTATAAAGGATATCTTCAATTAGCAATCAGATCCAACGAATATGTTGATATTGATGCTATGGAAATTAGAGAAGGAGAATATAAAGGGCGCAATAAGTTAACTGGTAAGCCAGAGTTTGAATTTGTTCAAGATGATGATGTAAGAGAAAATCTGCCAGTAGTTGGTTACATGGCTTATTTTGAAATGAAAAATGGATATATCAAACGTTTATATTGGTCGAAAGAAAAAATGCTTAATCACGCTGATAAGTATTCACAAGCATTTTCTAAAGAAGCAACAACAGGACAATATCCTAAAGTTTCATTTGCTGATTATGAAGCTGGAAAATATGATCCTAAAACTGAATGGCAATATTCAAGTTTTTGGTATAAGAACTTTGATGAAATGGCCAAGAAAACAATGCTTCGTCAATTATTATCAAAACATGCTTTATTATCAACTGAAGCAATTGAAAAAGCTATCACTTCAGATAATGCAGTAATAGATGAAAACTTAAATCCTCATTTTGAAGATGAAAACATCATTGATGGAGTTGCTACTGAAAAAGAAACGCCTCAAGCAATTGAAGCAACTACTGCACCAACAATGCAAGACATCATCAATGAAGAAAAACAAGCTGAACCAGTTCCAGTTGATGACTTTGATCCAATGTCGATGTAGGAGGTAACAAGATGCAAGAAGAATACGTTATACTTCCTCGATCATTTACAAACACGAAAGCCTATAGAGATACTTATTCTCTATGGACTTTCACTTATCTATTGTTCAATTGTGATAATGATGGGCATCTAGAATTGAACATTAGAAATCTAGGCTTGCCAATCAGTGAAAATAAATTCAAAGCATCATTGAAGAAGTTATATGATGAAGGATTGATTTATGGTGATACACAAGGAAATCATAGAGAAATCTATATAAGTGATTATCAAGAAAAGTATGTAGAATAAGAGGTTTAATCAATGGCTGAAAAAGAGGTAAAGAAAGGGTATACAGGATTTTCAAACGAGCTGGTGAATGATCCTATTATTAAAAATTCAAAAGCATGGACTCTGTTTTCCTATTGCCTCTTTAAAGCTTATTTTGATGATAAGTATGGAGAGGCAGGAACCTTTACAACCACACAAATAGAAATGAGAAAGAATTTGAATTGGGACAATAAAACCTTAAAAAAATTTATGGAATTCCTAAAAAACAAAGGTTATATAGATTATAAAACAACTCCTCAAAATACGTTTATAAAGATGCTGAATTATAAGAAGTGGCGAGGGTATTAGTATAGGAAAAATTCCTACATGGTATAGGAGAAATTCCTACATGGTATAGGAGAAATTCCCATACTGTATAGGAAAAATTCCTACACCCCTTTCTATATATAAACAATATAAACAAAATAAAACAAGAAAAAAACAAGATAAAACAAGAGTGGTGTGTGCACACTCACAAATAACAATCCTTCGCATACGACTTTGCAGATTGCTATATATAGTAAGCACACAACATTTTGAAAGGAGTTTAGAAATTTTGAAAAAAACTGAAATTAAAAAAATTTTGAAATTTTACAAAAGTATTTATCCAAATTCCAAATTAAGTGAATTGAATATTGAAACAGTTAATTCATGGTATTTGATGTTTGAAGATTACTCGTATGAACAAGTTCAAAGAGCTATTATCAAATTTTCAAAATCTAATAAATACATTCCTAATCTTGCTGAAATCATTTCTAACATTGAAGTTCCTGAATACACAATTGAATTAATTGAACCCTACACCGTAATTGTTAGTTTTGAAGATGAAGAATATGGAAACTTTCCATTTAGATTTTTCAATTCTCAGGAAGCTAAGAAAAATATCGAAAAATTTAAAGAATGCAGTTACGACAAGGAGTCAATCAAGATCTTACATGAAGAACATGTTAGAAAACGAAATGCTGGAGTTCTTACATACAGGGGAGAAGCAAAGGTAAGATTAGAAATGAAACTTCAAAATCAAAACAAAGGAAACAGAAGATATGATAAACAGAGTAGTTTTAGTTGGTAGGATGACTCGTGATCCAGAACTTAGAAGAACTGGAAACGGGGCTGCAGTTACAAGTTTTACGTTAGCGTTAAATCGTAACTATAACTCTGCAGATGGGCAACAAGCGGATTACATTTCATGTGTTGTTTGGAATAAGACTGCTGAAAATGTTGAAAAGTACTGTTCCAAAGGTTCGTTAGTTGGAGTTGAAGGAAGACTTCGTTCAAGAAGCTATGACAACGCTCAAGGACAACGTGTTTATGTTACTGAAGTTGTATGCGATTCAATTCAGTTCCTGGATACAAGAAACAGCGATAAATATACTGAACAACAAAATCATTCACAATCAACTTACAATCCAAATCAGTACCAACAACCAACACAAAATCAGCAACAAGACAGTTTTATGAATGAAAATCCACCTTTCAACATCATGGAAGATGACATTCAATTCTAGTCTAAAATAAAAAACTTAAAATTTTCGTTTCTAGCGAGTGTTTGTTTTAAAGATGATTAACTTTACCAATTATCTAAAAACATTCGTTAGGATGAAGATTTGACCGCAAAAACAATAAATCAAACAAAAAGGAGAGATGAAAATGCTGATAAAAAAGGATGAAGAACCGTTTTTCTACAAATTTCTTTCAATCGCGAAAGAAATCATCGGAAAAAACAAGACTTACACACCAGTATTTTATGGTGATGATGAAAAGCTCTATTTAGTATGTAACAACTATGCTGCAGTTTATGACTTTCAAAGTAATTTGCTTTTAGATGATGAATTAAGAGAGTTTGGAAAAATCCCTTATGAACTATCACAATTACCTAACGGAGATATGAAATTGGCGAAAGCTGAACATTTCAGCTGTCAAGAATCATATTTGATTGCAGTTAGAAATTTCTTCAAGCATGCGGGTTACATGTCGAAAAAAGTTTTTTCTGTAGATAAAGGTGATCCTTACAAGATTCCTAAAATTGTTGAAGTGACACAAAGATGGATCTCTGAAGAAGATAATAAGATTTTGGACAAGATAGGATTTCCTGATATCTATATGTTGGATGCAAAACGTGTTGATGAATTCATTACGCTTGCTGGTGATTGGAATCCATATTATTTGGCAGCGTGTGATCAAACTGAGCTAAATGGTGGACAAACCACTATCACAATGACAGTTTACTTCAATATCAAAGAGGATCCTAAGAAAAGCGCTTGTGATCAACAAAAAATAGAACTTGTACAACAACCTACGAACTATGACGAATTCGAAGATATGGATGTAGAAGAACCTGAAGATGATTATCAAGAAGAGAAACAATTGGATGCACTTCTTGAAGACACTGTTGTTCCAGAGGAGCTAGAAGATGACTTTGACCCAATGCTCGCTTGATGTAGGAATACAAGATGATTACAAGAAGTTTTGGTTTACCGTACCTGGAAAGATAGTTGGCAAGGGAAGACCAAGATTTACTACATTTAAAGTGTTCGATAAAGTGAAAAACAAATACGTAACAAGAGTAAAGGTATATACACCACAAACCACAGTAGATTACGAACAAAAAATAGCAATGTGCTATCGAAAAACTACAAGTTATCAAAGTGATAAAGCGTTGAGAGTGAAGATATTTGCATACAGAGAAATTCCTAAGTCGACCACTAAAAAATTAAGAGCTTGGCTATTAGATAAAACGTTTCTTTGTACAGTCAAGCCGGATATCGACAACATTATAAAAGTGGTTTTAGATGCACTCAATGACGTAGCATATTACGACGATATCCAGGTATGTGAACTTGTTATCATTCGTGAATTCGCTGAAAATGAATGTTTAAAAATATGTCTAGAAGAAATTGGCGAAAGAAAGCCAAAATAACAGGAGGAAAATTAAAATGGGATTATGGGATTTAATAACTGAAGATGAAAAATCAGTTGAAGAGGTCAAGGAAGCGGAGGTTGTAGAAGAACAACCAACTGAACCACAAGAACAAGCGGTAGAACAAGCAACTGCTGCACAAACGCAGCAAGAAGCAGGTGTTGATGCTAAAGATGCATCAGAAGAAAAACAAGCAACACCTAAGAAAAAGAAACCTGCAGGTAAGAAAGGTGAACACCTTTACCCTTTCTCAATCTATTCTGAAGGAAGAATTATTGATATTTCTTCTTATGGATTTGTTCCAGGAAAAACTTACAAAGAAGATGAAATTACAAAGATCATGTTGCAACATCAACATTATGAATTCGCAGGAAAAATGGAATATAGTTTCATCAAAGAAGATAACGTTCTTGTTGTAAGTATTGCTCAACACAGAAAAGGATAGTGATTCAAAATGACCAAAATAACCAAGTATAGATTCTATGTGATTGGGGTAGGTGGAACAGGTTCTCTTCTTGCAAGAGACCTTCCAAAACTCCTTTTAAACACCAATCATAAGATGAAATTAGTCGATGGGGATGTTGTTGAGAGAAAAAACATCAAACGTCAAGGCTATCAGGAACAGGATATTGGAACGAATAAAGCAATATCGTTATCGAGAAAAATCAATTCGCTTTATTCAATGGAATGTGAGTTTGATGATGATTACTGCACTTTTGATGATCTTTACAAAATGGCAACCAAAGATGAAAGATATATTCCAGTAATAATTGGTTGCGTTGATAATGATGCAACTAGAAAGATACTAGAACAAGTATTTAATAAGCTTGAAAACGTTATTTACATTGATTCAGCAAATAGCGAATACGAAGGAAACATCTATGTAGCATCTAAAAAAGACGGTATTCAAAAAGGAAAATTGAGAAGTCAATGCTATAAGCTTGATATGGACAGACACCCGCTAGAAAAATCATGTCAGGAACAGGCTGCAGACGGGAATGTTCAATTTCTTGTAACCAATGCAAAAATGGCGGTTTCTATTCTGGAACATTGCAATGCGTTGCTTATTAGAGAGTTGAAAGAGGGTGTTCAAATTGTCAATCGATTTGAGACAGTTTTTTACAACTGATTATGTGCCAAGAATAATACATGACAACACAATAGAAAGTTTCATAGCTAATCTTATCAGTTATCTTCCACAGACAACCATTGATGATGCAACTGAATATTTTGAAAATGAACTTGAGTTTCAGGACATTTCTTTCATTGAAGATAAGAATTATCTCGCTGATCATGTTTTTGAGGACATCATCATTGATAGAGGTATGATATTTGCTCTGCTTTCACCTTTTTTTGATGAACAAGACTTAGCCATTACATCTGATGATGCTCAAATGGAAAGCTGGTATGACAAGCATAATGAGCAATTTGTTGATTTGGGTACGGATTATATTCCACAGATCAAAAAAGAATTTGAAAAGGAACTGTATTTTGCTGCTATTGATTGTTGTACGGATGAGAAAGGTAATGTTGATGAATATCTTTTGGGAACTGTAAGATTAAACATTTGTCATGTACGTTTTAAAGATAAATCCAAAGCAAGAAAATTCAGGAAGCTTTATAAAAAACATTATGAAATAAGGGCACTCTTTAATGAATTTGGCTTTTTATTTAGAAACGGACAACTTGCAAAAGGCAATGTTACTGATATCGAATGTGAAGATATCCAGGAGTTTGAAACTGCTTTTTCGTTGATGAATGAAGCTATAAATATCATGTCGGAACATTCAAAAAAGCAAAGAGGAGATTCTGATGAATTAGAAACTTTGTTGTGTGATGCAAACGGAAAAACATTAAAAAGATTGAGAGTATCAGCTCTCATAAATACATTTATTGACACTTTGAGCACGAACGAGGAGGTAATCATGTAATGAAAGAGGTAATTATAAAATTTTCAAATGTCAAGTCTGATGCTGAGTTATGTATCAAAAAAGGTGACATAATCACCTTCAAAAAGTTAGCGATAGAAGATGCTTTAAATGCTATAGAAGAATGTGCAACTAATTCATTAATGATAAAGAAAATTAAACTGTTGCCTGAAAATGTTATTGCGAAAGGTGGAGGTTACACAGTCATTAGACAACCAGAACATGTACAGTATGTTACTTTCAACCAAACAAGCTATAAAATCAATTTTCCTAATTCAATCTATATCGTTTTGCACTCTTCTAAGCAAATCAAAAGCATTAAAAACTATTGTTATAAAGAGTACAAAGGTGAAGAAACGGAACTTTATGACTATGCTATGCCAAATGTCCTTGTTGAAAACAGAATGTGTATTGGAACTGCTGATAGAACAATAAAAGATGGTGATGTAGAGGGGGCTTTGAATAAGATCATTGCAACTCCTTACTCACACAATACATTCAATGGAATCAATGGTTTCTCTAGCACAATTAAATATTTTGAGTATCTAGAAGATAATCCATTCCCATACAAATTATTGAAGAAACTGAACAGGAAATTGAAAGATGTCACAATTTGATGAACTAAGAACTCTACTTCTTGAATGGGGCGAGAGCAAATACTTGCCTCTTCTTGAAGAAGCAAAGCAATTAAAACAAGTAAATTATCGACTTCGTGAGCAAAATTCAAGATTAAGGCACAAGAATAACAGACTTGAAGATATTCTCGAAGGAAGAAACGTTATTGCTCCTGACGAGGGAAAAACAATCTACGCTGTATTTGATAGAAAGAAAAAAGAAAAATTAATTGTGGTAGGAACGATTCAAGAATGTGCTGAATTTGTAGGAAAATCAGTAAGTGTAATGCAGAATTATGCGTCTCCAAATGGCCGTAAAAGCGAAGAAATTAAAATTGTTAAAGTAGGAAGGACTTGAAATTATGACAACTGCTAGAAAATATGATCCAGTAAATAACACTTATGAAAATTACATATTGCCTGAAGGAGCTAGTCTTTATGAAGATGATATGAACAAAGACATTGCTTGTGCTGAATGCGGTAAGAAAATCAAATATGGGATGTCTTATACATCAAGAATCATCTTTAATAGCGGTGGATTTGGCTATGTAGTATGTGAAGAATGTTATTACAAGAATGACATGAAGGATATCGTTAAGAAAGGTTAAGGAATTATGAAAACACATGAATTAAAAATCAAACCTCAATATTTTTGGGATGTAATTTGTGATATTAAGACATTTGAAGCTCGTAAAAACGATCGCAATTTTGAGGTTGGAGATATCATAACTTTAAGAGAATTTGAGAATGGTAAGTTTACAGGAAAATCTATAAATGTAGAAATTGTTTATATTTTAAATGATGAAGAATATTGCAAAGAGGGTTATGTTGTTTTAGGTTTTAAACTTCGCTTGGATTTAGGAGGTGCTTTGTAATGACAGCACAAGAAATGTTTGAATCAATGGGATTTAAAAAAGATAAATTTGATTATTTTGGATTAGATCGATTTATTTATAAAAAACCAATCGTATATGAAGAAGAATACTTATATACATTTGTAGTTTTGTTTGATAAAGAGCAAAAAATAACAACAGTATACCATGATGAGTATTCTGAAAATTATGATCTTTGCTATGATGAACCGCCTGCAGTTGATATGGAACTTTTAAAAGCAATCAACCAACAATGTAAGGAATTGGGGTGGATGTAGAAATAATGGAAACAATTCTAATTATTATATTACTCTACTTTTTCTTAATAGCACTTGTTTTAATCAATATTGGAGGCGATGGAAAATGAATATATATCAAGAAGATTTAGGCAGAATAGCAAGGTTGAAGTTAGAAAATGGTAAAGTGGCAGAAGATTTTCTGCCCCAAACATTTAAAGAATTACAAGAATTGGTTGAGAAAGAAACTATGGAAAAACCTAGAGACATTGTTTATTCAAAAAAAAGAGAACAAATTCATAGGAGTTTGTCGAAAATGTCATACATTAGTTAATCAAAGCATGAGGTATCGTTATTCATGTGGACGACGTTTAGATTGGATTGAAGAAAATGGATAGACCAAAAATAGAAGATTATTTTACAAATGAAAAGTTTAAGTTTGCTAATAAATTTGGATACAATATAACATTTGATAGTGGATTATATGAACAAGCGCTAAATAGTTACATAGATCAATTAGAAAAAGCACTAGATAAAGCGTGCAAAGAATTATCATCACATACAGTTGAATGTGACTTAGTTCAATGTCCATTTAATTGTGAATATGATAGTTGTGATTTTGATTGCGGAAATACTCAAAAATGGAAAGAATGGTGTATGAGAGATGAAGAATAAATATCAAGAAGCATTAAACAGTATCAAAGAAAAAACAACGGAAATTGACGAATATGAAACAATTCCTAAAAGTACGTTTTGTCATTGTGTTGAAGAAGTAGAAGTACTACAAGAATTAGTTGATTTTAATAAAACATTTGCACATGTGTTAGGTAGCATTGATTTTAAAGCTCTTAGAAACATTTTAGAAACAAAATTGCCTAAGAAGCCAATCAAGAAAGAAACCGTTACTCTTTCAATGTTAAATATAGATGTAACTTTTGGAAAGTGTCCAACTTGTGGTTCGGCTTTAGCAGGAAAGCAAAACTATTGTACAAAATGTGGACAAGCTATCGATTGGGAGGGTTGAAAATTGAAAAAGCCTAGTAGAGAAGAATATACAGAGCGAGGCGCTGCACTCGGTGTCGACGAAACATATAAGTACGTAGAAGCTCTAGAAGGATATTGTGAGCAATTAGAAAAAGCTTACGAAGATGTAAAAAAAGGTTTAGATAACGCTTGCAACAAACTAGAAGGTTTATATCTTTGCATTGATGTTTTAACGGATAAAGAATCTAAAAAAGATAAAGAATATTGGAAAAAGAAGGTAATGAAAGATGACTAAATTTGAATTGGATCTATTAAAAGAATTCTCTGATGATGGATGTGGTGGAGATTACTTTGATGAAATCAGTACATTAGTTGGCATGAGGATGAGAGGCTACTTTCAAGATGCCGAAGATGATGAAACCATTGATGAATTGATAGAGAGGTATGAAGAATGTATAAGTCACCAATAGAAACAGTAATGAAAGAAGTGTTTCAAAAGATGAATGAGGATTTTGAAAATTCAGTACTTAAAGCTGTACAAAAAGTCGGCATAAATGTTGATAAAGAAGAACTCCTAAAAGCTCTAATTTATGATAGAGGACAATATGATGAAGGCTATGAGGATGCAATGAATGAAATCAAGCATCCTCAACCCCTTAAATTTGAAGATTTAAAAGAAGGAATGTGGATATATGATGCTCCTTATGAAGAAATTGTAAGAATTAAAGAAATAGAATCTAATGAATGGATATTTCTTGAATGTATAAAATCCAATGATTTATCTAATACATTTTTTCAAGAAGGAAGATTTTATCCAATTACTATTCCAAATATAGGAGATAAAAATGGGTAATCAGTATAGAAGAATGCAAACAGTAAAACATGCTTTGCAATACTATATCACTAGACCAGGAGCAAGTGAAAAGGATCTAGTAAGAGAAAAGAATTTATTAAAACGTGTTGAAGAAGATATTGAATGGTATGAAGAAAGACACCACATCAAAAAGAAAGAGGAGAGAAAATAAATGAAAAAAGTATTAATCATATTAGCAAGTGTATTTGTTTTAACTGGATGTTCAAAAGCATCTAGAGTTAATTGGAATATTAGAGAAGATGCAAACAACTTTAAAATTACAAGAAAAGTCGTTGCTCTTAATACTAGAACAAATGATCCATTATTCACTGTTGAGGGGAAAATTTCCCTTGATAGTGATGAAGATGGAGATTTAAACGTAACAATCAAAACTGGAAAAGGAAAGTACAAGCTGTTCTATGCGCATTTGTCAAATGATGTTACATACACTTGTATTCAAACAAAAGCTAAGAAAGAAAATCCTTATGCCTATGACATTCAATTCTTTCCGGCAAAAGAAGTTATTGAAAATGGTGTTATTGATATCAAATCAAGTGAGTAGGTGGTAAATAATGCAGAAGATTAAATTAGAAGCTGAAAATGATTTAGAAAAACGTTGCAAAAATTTAAAAGAACAAAATGAAGCATTGATTAGTGGATTGGATCTTGCAAATGAAACAATAAGCAATCTATACGGTTTGCTTCGAGAATACCGTCAACAAAAAGAAAAGCTTTTAAAACAAAATACAAAACTGTTAGCGATTTATACTGTAATCATCATAGCTCATATAATCACTGCAATCATTAATCAATCATATCGAAATTCACTCATGTTTTATTTTCTCTCGGTCGTAAGTATTGTGTATGGTATTGATTTATGTAGTCAAAAATTCAAAAAAAGGTGATTGAAATGAATATATTAATTAAAAAGCTTAATGATTGTCAGTTGACTAATCAAGAAATCAAATACGTTATTGGTCGTTTAACGTGTGCAACTAATTTTGATAAGGAATTGCATCTGAAAGCAATTAAAAAGCTCGAAATACAAAGAAAGTACCTTGAAGAAGGCAATGTAGAAATAAAAGAAGATGGTGATAAATAATGTACATTAACCCATTTTGGTGTGGAGTTGCAGCAACTATCTTTGCTGAATTGGTAGGAATAATTGCTTATGCAATTTATCAAGAGCACAAAAATTAATAATTAATTATTTTGGAGGGCAAGGAATGAAATATACAGATGAAGAAAAGAAGATCATTGATGAAGTTAAAAAATATCTTAGAGAATTACGCCTAATAAATATTGAAAAATTCTCTTTAACATTTGAAATTGAGGACATTCCAAGCCCTCAATCAATTAAATATTCAAATGAAGCTCCTGGAGGTTTTTCAAAACCAAAAGGAGAACAAATCACTTCTAATATGTTGCGCAGGGAGCTTCTAACAAAGCGCCTAGAGCTCTTTAACAAAGAACTTGATAAATTTATGCCATTGGTGTATTTGCTCAATGCAGGACATAGAAACATCATTAGAACGTATGTATGTTCAAGAGGGTACAATGAAATGATTGATACATTAGAAGAGTCGTTTTGTATCAGCAAATCAACTTACAAAAGAGAGTTTCCAAAAGCGTGTTTAGAATTATCCAAATATCTTGACATGGAACACCGCCCATCACTTGAAAAATTGAATAATATCTTTTATGAAAGTATCAAGAATGAATAGGAATTTCATTCTTTTTTATTCGTCAAAATAATCTCTAAAAGTCTATATATGTCTATAAATACACCTAAATACGCTTAAGTTTAACTAACTTTACCTTAATTCATCTAAAAAATCTTCATTTTTTTCTTATTTGTGTTATATTATTTATGTAGCTTGGAAGTATCAAAATCATTGTAAAAACAACATAGCTACAATGCTTTTTGTAAGTATGGGAATAAAATAGCATGCTAAAAGAAAAAAGGAAGAACGGCAATTCTTCCTCTTTTTCTACTTCGAATACTAGCTTTAAGTAAGTGTGGGATTAGTTCAACAACATTTTAGTTGCTACTAAGATTAAAAAGAGCATTACTAGGTATTCCATGAATACTTGCTCCTTTCCTTACACCAAAGCTAATATTCTTGCTTGATGTAAATAGCATGTTGCTAGTACCTCCGTAGTATATTTTGCACATCTTTGGATGTGCTTTTTTATTTTATCACATTTTGTTTTAAAATGTCTATTTGGGAGTGGTGCAGAAAAGCGAATAAAAGCAGTGTTTCGAATCTCTAGAAATAGTATCAAAAGCCATAAATAAGAACATTTTTATCACAAGTGATAATTTTTTATTAAAAGTGGACCCATTTTGGACCCAAACTGAACCCAAAGTGAGCCCTAAATGGACCCAAAGTGGACCTAGAATGAACCCTTATTTCCATGTTATTATGCTATTGTGGTTTTTAAAGAAATGAAACAATCCCATTTAATTTAAAATCACAGTTCAGACATATAGGTTAAACCCCTTGCTAAAAAGTTCCTTATGGGAGCTTTTTTCTTTTGCAAAAACAACGATGCAGTTTTAACTGCTATTTCTATAAATAAAAAAATGGAGGTGGTGACATGATTTGGAAAAACACGAGTTAGCATTCGAAGACTATAAAAACGGCATGAAGCAAAAAGAAATTGCTAAAAAATATGGTACGACAATCAATACTGTCAAGTCATGGAGCCGTCGCTATGAATGGTCAAAAAAGAAGAAAAAGGGTGCACACCAAAATAAAAGTGTGCACACCAAAAAAGAATGCAAAAAAATAGCTGAAGAAATAGTAGAAACAAGTGAGCTGGATGAAGAACATCAGCTCTTTTGTATTTATTATTTAAAATATCATAACAAGGTCAAAGCTTATTTAAAAATAAAACCTAAAGCTAAATATAACAGTGCTTGTGTCATGGCATCAAGATGGTTTAAAAAACCTGAAATCCAAGAAGAAATTAAAAGACTAAAGCAAGAGTTATATACTGATATTCTTTTGGATCCTAACGATATTGTTCAAAGATACATTGATATTGCTTTTTTAGATTCCGATGAATTGGATGGGAAGGCAATTAAAATGTCAGATTCTCTTAGAGCTCTCGAATGGTTATCAAGTCATTTGAACATGGCCAACGAAGAGCAAAAACTCAAGATTGAACTATTGAAAAAGCGATTGAATACGAACGATCAAGAAGATGATGGAGTTGAAATCATAAATGATGCACCAATTTAAGAAAACTAAGAAAAAACAGGTTCGCATTTCAGATATTGTCATTCCAAAGTTTTTGACCTGTTTCAATGACATTTCACATGTTCATAAGATTATGGACAGCGGACGTGCTGGTACCAAATCAAGTTACGCTGCTATTCATGGTATTTACAAGATTGTAAGTGAAGATGAATGTTCAGTAATCGTCATGAGAAAGTTTCACAATAAGCTTTCTAAGACTGTCTACAATGAATTCAAACGAGCAATCAAACGTCTAGGATTGAAGAAAAAACAGTTCAAGATAACAAAGAATCCAATGAAGATTACATATCTTAAAAATGGTAATTCGGTTTATTTTACAGGGAACGACTCTATTGATGATACAAAAGGGATCATTGATGAAGAAAAACCTATCAAACTTGTTATTTTAGATGAGCTGACCGAGTTTTTCGAACGTGGCCAAGGAGAAGACGAAATATCCAATATTGAAGCAACATTCGTTCGTGGGAATGATGATGAATTCTGCATGGAGTATTATTTCAACCCTCCCAAAAATCCTAATGCTTCTATTTTTAAATGGGTCAAAAAGATGGAAAAACGTAGTGACTGCATTCATATCCATGTTGATTATAGAGATGTTCCAGAAAAGTGGCTTGGTAAAAAGCTTATTCAATCAGCAATGGAAATGAAAAAAGTCGATGAAAGAATGTACAACTGGATTTGGCTTGGAATTTCAATCGGTTTAGATGAAATCATCTATTACATGTTCAATGAAAATCAGCATGTTCTTAATAGAGAACTTACGAATGATGAAATCAACGGAATTACAAGAATTGATGCATCTTGTGATTATGGCCAAATGAATGCAACAGTATTTGAGTTTTGGGGACTCAACCCTACACAGAAAATCATTTTTGGGCTTGATGAATTCTATCATTCAGGACGTGAAAGTGGTAAACAGCTGACACCAAGTGAATATGCTTTTAAATTCAAGAAGATGTGTGAAAAAATCAAGGAAGAATTTGGACAATATCCTCGAAACCTCTATATTGACCCAAGCGCACGAGGGCTTGCTGAAGAAATCAAAAGGGCTTGTCCATTCATCAAAATAAGAGGTGCTCAAAATGATGTCAAATTAGGGATTTCAAGAGTCCAAAAAGCAATAGCATTTCAAAAAGTGCTGTTTGGTGCACGTCAGGAAATGCTTTTGAATGAAATCGTAATATACAGCTATGACAAAAAGAGCATAGAAAATGGTGTTGAAAAACCTGTTAAGGAAGATGATCACTGTATGGATGCATTGAGATATTACATCATGGGCATTTGGAAATACATTAAAAGATATCTTCCTGATGTCGAGAAGAATGAAGGTGGTGAGGATGATTAGTGTTTACAGCAATAAAGAAATTTCTAGAAAGGATTAAGAACAGAATGTTTGCAACAAAAGATATAAATAAATTTTTCGATATCGATATTGCAATGTCGAATGACATGGTCAATTCAATTGATTTATGGAATAAGATTTTAGAAAACAAGCAGCCTTGGCTAAGTGAAGAAAAAGGTGTCAAATCATTAGCATTGGCACAAGGAATCTGTGAGGAACTTTCTAAAACTTCAACAAGAGAATTGATATCAAAAGTCATATCAAATGATTTTGTCAATCAGGAATATCAAGAATTCATCAAAGATATGAATGAAAATCTTCAATGGGCTTTAGGCGAAGGCGGTGTTGTTTTTAAGCCATATGTAAGTGACAATCAAATATTTGTTGATGTTGTACATGCTGATAAGTTTTTTCCTGTTACGTTTAATGGAAGAAAGAAAATCACCGCAGGTATCTTTGTAGAACAGATTTTTAAAGGCAAAAACGTGTATACTCGATTAGAATATCAAAAATATGAAAATGGAGTAAATATGTTTGAAAACTATGCATTTATGAAAAAAGATTATTCTCAAGGAAATTACAATTTCTATACGGATTTTGGCAATCAAATTCCATTGGAAACCGTTCCCGAGTGGAAAGACTTGGAAGAACATTTTGAAATTGGCAATGTTGACAGGCCATTTTTTTCTTACCTCAAAACACCGGTCATCAATACGATTGATAAGATGTCTCCTCTTGGGGTTCCATGTTATGTCAAGGCAATCAATCTGATTAAAGATGCAGAGGAACAATACAGCAGATATATTTGGGAATTTATCGCTGGTGAAATGGCTGTTGAGGCTTCTGGTGACGCATTTGAAATTGATTCACACACCCATGAGCCAAAACTTCCTGAAGGAAAGAAGAGATTGTACAGAACATATGATATTGATAATTCTTCAGGACAAACAACTAACATCAATGATTTAATCAAAGTACACGCACCACAATTAAGAGATGCCAATTATGCTGCAGGATTCAATGATATTCTAAAGAGAATTGAGTTCGAATGTGGTTTATCGTACGGGGATTTAAGCGACCCACAGCAAGTCGATAAAACCGCAGAAGAAATCAAGTCATCTAAACAAAGAAAATATGATACTGTTTCAGCAATTCAAGACAATTTGAATACTGTACTTGAAGATGTAGCGTATGCAATGAATGTTTATGCTATTGGAATGGGTAAATCCAATTCCATGGAATGTGTTGTTGAAACTGACTGGGGAGACAGTATTTTGACTGATACTGAAAAACAAAGAAATATCGACCTTCAAGAAGTCAACGCTGGTTTGATGCCTGAATGGAAGTACAAGGTCAAATGGCAAGGTATGAGTGAAGAAGAAGCAAAAAGAGAAGTTGCTGAAAATTCTGATGAAGGCATTGAATATGATGATGAATATGACGATGCAGAAGAGGATGTAAATGTTAACTGATAAATTTTTAGAAGAGTCGGGTGATGATGTCTCAAATGACTTCAGCACATTAGAAACTCTTCTTTTAATTTGGATGGGTTTACGTTTAAGAAACCTTGCATCTTTAGAAGATATCGAAGAAGAGTATCCAAAATGGAAAAATAAAGCCTGTAGAGAGTTTTTTGAATATTCGGGTACTGAATTTCAAAAGGTCAAGAAATCGTCTCAAAACAAAGTAAAATCGGCTATCAAAAACGGAATAGCAATGACGGTCAGCAATATTTTTTCGAGATTGAAAGATACTGATGCTCAAACTTCTAAAAAAGACATGTTGAACAGGTCAAACAAGAATTTGAACAAAGGTATCAAGGATACTCAAGGTGAAATCAAAAACCTTTGCAACATTTCAAGAAAGTGCACCAACAGGCAGTTTATAAAGGCATGTGATGAAGCATATTCAAAAATCGTTGCAGGAAACAATGCTGACAAGGCCATTGAATCCTCAATCAGAAAGCTTTCTCAAAGAGGTATTGAAGTAGTTGGTTATACTGATCATACAACTTCAATGGATACTGCAGTTAAAAGAGCAGTTACAAGTGGTGTCAATCAAACGTCTTTGAAGTTTAAAATGGATAACTGCAAAGAATTGGGCATCAACATTGTAAAGACTTCAAGTCATGGAGGTGCTCGACCATCCCATCAGGAGTGGCAAGGTAAATTATTTTATCTTCATACTCCTGTAAAAGGTCTACAAAATTTTAAAAAAGCAACGGGATACGGCCGTGTTGATGGCCTAGGTGGAGCAAACTGTAGGCATTCTTTTTATGAGGTTACTGATTATGAGTATAAGAACAATCTAGTCGATACCGAAGAATTTGACAAGAACAGGAATGATGATCAATACGAGCTGGAACAAAAGCAAAGATATTATGAGCGTCAGATTCGTTCTTGGAAGAAAAGGAAGAATATTCTTGATGAATGCGGTGTAGATTCCACCAAAGAAGCTAAAAAGATTAGAGAATGGCAAGATAAGCGTTCTCAATTCATTAAAGAAAGCAACATTCAATTCAAGAAAGAACATGGTATTGATAATGTTCTTAAAAAGGCTTATCCAAGAGAGAAAGCTATCAATAAAAATACCAGTCAAATGTATCGACCTATTATTCATAGCAAAGATGAAACTCAATTCCGCTATTCAAGAGATATAGATTTGAAGGCAAAAAGAGTAACAAGCTATGGTGACGAGGTTTATATTTCAAACAGGGCAACTGTTAAACCAAGAGCATTACATAAGATAGTCAACAACAATAATAAAGCTAGAGAATTATATGGAATTACAAGGAAACCAAAAATTATTATATTTGACCCGTTGGAATATGATAGAGCCTACGGTAAATACGATGCAGTTCACAATGTAGTTTATTATAGTTCACATGCATATAAAAAATCTGTCATTGAAGAAACTGAAGTTTTCTTACATGAAATGTGTCATATGAAACAGGCACAAAATTATATAGAAAAGTTTGGTGAAATTACTGCTGAAAACTATACTGACTATATTGATTTTGTGTGTGCACAGGCAAAGAAATTCATTGATAAAAAAGGTATAAAAGAATATAATGTAATTGAGATTAGTGAATATGCAAGAGCTAACTATTTATCTGGTCGATTTGACGAAGTAGAAGCAGAGTACATGGCACTTGTAAAAAACAAGAAAGGGATGAAATAGAATGTCAGCGTATATAAAGTACCCAGAAGAAATTCAAAAATGCATAGATATTTATGATCCTTATGGTTCTCAAATTGCCAATGGTGAGCTAGATAAGCTTCCACAAGAAGTGATTGATGCATATAACAAAGCAAAAAAATGGTTTTGGGAACAAAAACAGTAAATAATAAGTCAACGAAAGTTGGCTTTTTCTTTTGCTCAAAATCAGGAGATATGATATGAAAACTGTAATCAAAGTATTATTCGTTTTTTTAATCGCTTTAAAGCTTATTGATCTATTCATTTGTGGGTTATGGAAAATTCTTATCCCACTTTTTATTTTCGGTTTAATTATGATAATTGCTTTTATTTTAGAAATTTTTTAGTAAAAAAGGAGAAAAAAATGAGTTCAGGTGAATTTATTGAAATTTGTAAAGAAGAAGTTAGAAAGCACAATGAGCAACACATGGATAAAAAAGAAGATTTTGTAGTTTTTGTTGTATGGCAATGTAAGACATTACAAAACCATAAGGCTATTTTAAGTGCATCAAATAAAGGAGCTATGTTGTATGAATGTACGTACAACGGAGACAAGAAAGAGCTCTATATTAATGCTTATAAGAAAATTGAAAATAAATGTATTAAATGTTAGAAGGAGAATAATTATGGAATTTAAAAAAGCATTTGATTTAATGAAACAAGGAATGAAAATGAAATTACCTTCATGGGGTGGTTATTGGTATTGGGACAACGAAAAAGAAACAATCATTATGCATACCAAAGAAGGAATGGAAAAAGAATTAAGAGAAACCGAAAGAGTTATTTATACGTTATCTAATATTCTTGATGATGGATGGATTCTTGCTGATGAAGAAAACTGCCCAGAATTAGGTGGAGAAGCTACTTTTGGTTTTGATGAAGCTATCAAATATCTAAAGCGTGGAATGAAACTTGCTAGAAAAGGTTGGAACGGTAAAGGAATCTTTATTCATTTATGTGAAACAGATGCAACAACAAATCCTTTTGTTTGTATAGATTCATCTAATTTACAAACTGATAATCTAGATGCAAAGAAAAATATTGTACCTTGGGCACCATCACAAACAGATATGTTAGCGGATGACTGGGTATTTTTTGAATAGGAGGGTGCATAAATGAAATTATTCATTAGCCAACCAATGGCAGGAAAAACAGATAAAGAAATCCTAGATGAAAGAGAAAGGATTTTACACAATGTAAAAGAATTATTTCCTGATAAAGAAATTGAAGTGATTGATTCGTTCTTTGATGGTGAACCAAAAACGCCTCTTTGGTATATAGGAGAATCCATCAAGCTATTAGGACAAGCTGATTTTGTTTATTTTTGTAATGATTGGGAGAAATACAGAGGATGCTGTATCGAACATGAATGTTGTGTTAGATACTCAATTAAACATGTAGAGGAGCAGGGGGAAGAATAGAATGAATACGGTATATGCATTTAAGAGCGGTGTACATATTAATTCTTCGACAATTAAAAAAATTACAAAAGCTTATTTTGAAATAGTAAAAAAAGAGCTTCCAGAAGAAGCACTTAATTTTGAAGTCAATGATTTTATTCTTGAAGAAATCAAAGCACAAATTAAAAGCAAAAAGATTTGCTTATAAGTGCTTGGAATAAAGAAATCTTGACTCCTTAATTTTGAGGAGTCCAATATTTGTTGATAATTACGAATCTTTTTCAATAAGTTTTTATGTTTGATTTCAATTATGGTTAGCGCTATTGAAATAATATAAAAAGATATGAAATGATATAAAAAATAAAAAAGCTCCTACTCATTTGAGAGGAAGCTAAAGTGCATATCATCTATTACAAAATTATCATATTTTAAAGTATCAGTAGTATATTTATCAATTAATGATTTAACAACAATTTCGTAAGTATCTGCATCAATTGTTTTATCGTCATAAATAGCTTTTACTTTTGACCATTTTGTTAAAAATTCATTTAATATAGGATTTTTGACTATTAAAGACATATCGTATTCATCTTGAGAGTAATGATACTCTTCTATGTCAATATGAATAGATTTACAGATATTTACTATTAAATTGAAAATATCAGAATATGATGAGAAATTTTTTGTTTTATGAATATCAGAAAGCCCGCAAAGCCAATCTATAGAAATATTGCATTTTATTGCGATATTGTACAAAGTATCAATATTGGGTGTTTTTGATCCATTTTCATATGAAGAAAGTGTAGTTTGAGCTACGTTTATTAAATCTCCAAATTGGCTTTGTGTTAAATTCATAGACTCTCTAAGTTCTTTTAATCTTTTTGCTAGTATTTGTTCGTTCATATTTACCACCTTTTTATTATATTATAAATAGTTTTTAATAAAAATAAATACAAGTTAATAAAAAGTATTAAATATTATTGATTAATTATATTTATAATTGTAAGATAATAAATGTAAATGAAAGGAGGGATAGATATGAAAAACTTAATACTTAAAATCGATGAAGAGTTACATAAGCAAATAAAAATTCGTGCAACCGAAAATGGTCAAACCATAAAAGGTTATATAACCACATTGATAAAAAGAGATTTAGGTATAAAAAAAGACATTCGCAAATAGTTTTGACCGACTAACGAATGTCACCTAATCAAGGCACTAATAGTATAACATTTAGTGCCTCTAATTTCAAATGAACAGAGGTATTGTGCTATGAATTTTTAAATATCTCTTGACTTTTGTGCCCTACAAACATATTATGATTATTGTAGGGTACAAAGAAAGGAGGGCAGTATGAGTCCAAAAACAGGACGTCCTACTACTGAACCTAAAAATAAGTTTTTGAAAATGAGAATGTCTCAAGAGGATTTAGACAAATTAAGTTATGTTGCCGAAAAAACAGGCATGACAAAAACTGATGTTGTTAGAAAAGGGATAGAAATTCAGTTAGCAGGATTGAAAGACAAATAAAAAAGGTATTCGTTAGTCCGTCAAAACTAAACACGAATACCACCTACAAAAGAGGCATTTAGATTATAGCACTAAATACCTCTAAACTCAAATTTCAAAAGAAAGAGGTAAAAGTTATGTTAGAAGAATTAGACAGTTTGTTAGACGCTCTCATGAATATTGATGATAAGCTAAATGAATTACAAAGAATTAATTCAATGGTTATCGTTACATGTGATGCATGTGAAAACGGGAATGATATTAAATATGATGTTGCAAATGTCATGGTATTTATTCAAGAACAAATTGATTCCTTAGATGATGATATTAGATCAAATGTTTCAAAGTGCAATGCTTTAACAAGAAACATTCAAGAAACAATTAAAAAAGGAGGTTGTCAATATGGAAGAACTACAAATATTTAACAATGAAGAGTTTGGAAATATTAGAAGCTTGGTGATTGGCAATGAACCTTGGCTTGTTGGTAAAGATGTTGCAAGAGCATTAGGGTATGGTGAAGGAAAGTCATTAAATAACGCAGTTGCTAAGCATGTCGATGATGAAGATAAGGGGGTCACTGAAATGATGACCCCTGGTGGAAAGCAAAATGTGACCATCATTAATGAATCAGGCTTATATGCTTTAGTCTTTGGTAGCAAGTTACCATCAGCAAAGAAATTCAAACATTGGGTAACAAGTGAAGTACTTCCAACGTTGAGAAAGACTGGTTCATATGCTAAAGTACCAACTGACCCAAGAGAATTGCTTATGTTGACAATTAAAGCCCATGAACAAACAGCTCAAAGAGTTGATGTTCTTGAAGAAAAGGTATCTGATTTAGAAAAATCAACAACGATTGACAGTTCACAACAATATACGCTTGAAAGAATTGCTAAAACAACTGTAATTAGTGCACTAGGCGGTATTGATTCAAGAGCTTACCAATTAATGAGCAGAAAGCTTTTCAGCAACATTTGGAGAGACTATAAAAAGTATTTCAAATTAGGCTCATATCGAGATACCCTAAAGACTGATTATGAAAATGCTAAAAATTATTTGGAATCATGGTCTCCTGAAGTCAATACAAGCTTGAAAATCAAAGAATACAATAGTCAATTATCAATGGTATTAGATTAAAAATTAAATATGAATATAAAGCGAGTTCAAAAGACTCGCTTTTTCTATACGCAATTTTAGAGAAAGGAGGTGTTTTTCAATGGCTGAAGGATTAAGACCACATCATCATCAAGAATTTGAATATCATACTATTCAATATTTTGATAAGAAAAGACACGTTATTGTTAAGAAGATACAGTATATGTGTATGATTTGCGGTCGTGTTCGTCATGAAAAATACGATTGCTACGTACCGCCACCTAAAAGCAAAACAAAAGCACTAGAGAGTAATAAAAGGAAATATCAGTCTCTATTGCCGTATTTCCTTTTTTTGTACCCAAAAACTGAAAACAACATAGCAACACATGGATAAAAAAGAAGATTTTGTAGTTTTTGTTGTATGGCAATGTAAGACATTACAAAACCATAAGGCTATTTTAAGTGCATCAAATAAAGGAGCTATGTTGTATGAATGTACGTACAACGGAGACAAGAAAGAGCTCTATATTAATGCTTATAAGAAAATTGAAAATAAATGTATTAAATGTTAGAAGGAGAATAATTATGGAATTTAAAAAAGCATTTGATTTAATGAAACAAGGAATGAAAATGAAATTACCTTCATGGGGTGGTTATTGGTATTGGGACAACGAAAAAGAAACAATCATTATGCATACCAAAGAAGGAATGGAAAAAGAATTAAGAGAAACCGAAAGAGTTATTTATACGTTATCTAATATTCTTGATGATGGATGGATTCTTGCTGATGAAGAAAACTGCCCAGAATTAGGTGGAGAAGCTACTTTTGGTTTTGATGAAGCTATCAAATATCTAAAGCGTGGAATGAAACTTGCTAGAAAAGGTTGGAACGGTAAAGGAATCTTTATTCATTTATGTGAAACAGATGCAACAACAAATCCTTTTGTTTGTATAGATTCATCTAATTTACAAACTGATAATCTAGATGCAAAGAAAAATATTGTACCTTGGGCACCATCACAAACAGATATGTTAGCGGATGACTGGGTATTTTTTGAATAGGAGGGTGCATAAATGAAATTATTCATTAGCCAACCAATGGCAGGAAAAACAGATAAAGAAATCCTAGATGAAAGAGAAAGGATTTTACACAATGTAAAAGAATTATTTCCTGATAAAGAAATTGAAGTGATTGATTCGTTCTTTGATGGTGAACCAAAAACGCCTCTTTGGTATATAGGAGAATCCATCAAGCTATTAGGACAAGCTGATTTTGTTTATTTTTGTAATGATTGGGAGAAATACAGAGGATGCTGTATCGAACATGAATGTTGTGTTAGATACTCAATTAAACATGTAGAGGAGCAGGGGGAAGAATAGAATGAATACGGTATATGCATTTAAGAGCGGTGTACATATTAATTCTTCGACAATTAAAAAAATTACAAAAGCTTATTTTGAAATAGTAAAAAAAGAGCTTCCAGAAGAAGCACTTAATTTTGAAGTCAATGATTTTATTCTTGAAGAAATCAAAGCACAAATTAAAAGCAAAAAGATTTGCTTATAAGTGCTTGGAATAAAGAAATCTTGACTCCTTAATTTTGAGGAGTCCAATATTTGTTGATAATTACGAATCTTTTTCAATAAGTTTTTATGTTTGATTTCAATTATGGTTAGCGCTATTGAAACAATATGAAAAGATATGAAATGATATAAAAAAATAAAAAAGCCTTGACTTTGTAGCGTGATACATTCTATTATAATGTTGTACACTACAAGGAAGGAGGGTTTATGACAAATAAAAGTAGAGCTGAATATTTCCGTAAAAGAAGAGAAAATAAAAAAACTTTTGGAGCCTTGATTGATAAAGATAAAGTAGAAAAGTTAGAATCTATTTTACAGCAAAGAAATCAATCAAAAAAGGAATGGCTAGAAAGTAAAATTGATGAGGAAATATCAAAATAAAAAAGAGTAACATCAGCACGACCAAGCACTTGTTACTCTTTACCAAAAGGCAAGATTATTGTACTACATTTTGCCTTTGAACACAATTGAAGAAAGAGGTAAAAGTTATGTTAGAAGAATTAGATAGTTTATTAGATGCTCTCATGGATATTGATGATAAGCTAAATGAATTACAAAGAATTAATTCTATGGTTATCGTTACATGTGATGCATGTGAAAATGGAAATGATATTAAATATGATGTTGCAAATGTCATGGTATTTATTCAAGAACAAATTGATTCCTTAGATGATGATATTAGATCAAATGTTTCAAAGTGCAATGCTTTAACAAGAAACATTCAAGAAACAATTAAAAAAGGAGATTGTCAATATGAACGAACTACAAATATTTAACAATGAAGAATTTGGAAATGTAAGAAGCTTGATGATTGACAATGAACCTTGGCTTGTTGGTAAAGATGTTGCTACTGACCTCGGGTACCAAAACGGTAGTCGAGATATTAACCGACATATTGATTCTGATGATAAAAGAGATGGGGTCGTGATTCACGACTCCATGGGTGGAAAGCAAAAGATGGGGGTCCAAAACGTTACCCCATGTGTTATTGATTGCGATGATAAGCAATTAATTCAAAGGTCGGATTTGGCGACCATTGGTAATCATTTACCCACGATTAACGATTTGTTCACCGTTAATGGAACCAAAAGATTTCTAATAAATGAAAGTAAAATCATGCAAACGCTATCGTATTCCCAAAATGGGAACGTGGTAAAAACTCAAGGACAAAACGCTCCTGAGTTAGGACAACATGGAAGTTGGTTAATTAATGAAAGGGGAGCAGCAATATGGAAGAACTAATGGATAATGAATTGATTAACACGTCAGCAATTGAAACAATCGACAGTAGAGAAGTTGCTGAAATGGTAGATATGGAGCATAAAAACTTATTATCAAAAATTAGAAAATACGTTGAAATATTGGACGGCTCAAAATTAAGCAGTCCTCAATTCTTTGTACCAAGCACATATGTTAATAATCAAAATAAAGAACAACCTTGTTATTTATTAACCAAGAAAGGTTGTGAAATGGTAGCAAACAAATTGACTGGTGAAAAGGGTGTAATCTTCACTGCTAAATATGTTAATCGTTTTGCTGAAATGGAACAAAAAATCAAACTTCCAAAAACTGATAGAGAAATCTTGTTCTTGAGTGTTAAAGTTCAAGAACAAACAGCTCAAAGAGTTGATGTTCTTGAAGAAAAGGTATCTGATTTAGAAAAATCAACAACGATTGACAGTTCACAACAATATACGCTTGAAAGAATTGCTAAAACAACTGTAATAAGTGCACTAGGCGGTATTGATTCAAGAGCTTACCAATTAATGAGCAGAAAGATTTTTAGCAATATCTGGAGAGACTATAAAAAGTATTTCAAATTAGGCTCATATCGAGATACCCTAAAGACTGATTATGAAAATGCTAAAAATTATTTGGAATCATGGTCTCCTGAAGTCAATACAAGCTTGAAAATCAAAGAATACAATAGTCAATTATCAATGGTATTAGATTAAAAATTAAATATGAATATGAAGCGAGTTCAAAAGACTCGCTTTTTCTATACGCAATTTTAGAGAAAGGAGGTGTTTTTCAATGGCTGAAGGATTAAGACCACATCATCATCAAGAATTTGAATATCATACTATTCAATATTTTGATAAGAAAAGACACGTTATTGTTAAGAAGATACAGTATATGTGTATGATTTGCGGTCGTGTTCGTCATGAAAAATACGATTGCTACGTACCGCCACCTAAAAGCAAAACAAAAGCACTAGAGAGAAATAAAAGGAAATACGGCAATAGAAGCTGATATTTCCTTTTTTTGTACCCAAAAACTGAAAACAACATAGCAAGACATGAATAAAACAAAATTTTTGAGGTGGGCAACTCGTAAAACTGCAACCACACAGGCTGATGCAACCAGCGTACTAAAGCGTAGTGAATGAAAGGATCTTATGAAAAGAGAATTTTTAAAGAATTTAGGATTAACAGATGAACAAGTTAATCAAATCATGACTGAAAACGGTAATGACATTGAAAAATACCGCAAGGAAGTCGAATCAAAAACAAAAGAGCTAGAAACATTGAACACAAAATATGAATCAGCTCAAAACTCTTTGAATGATGCGAATAAGCAAATCAAATCGTACAAGGACATGGATATTGAAGGTATCAAAAATTCCGCTGCTGAATGGGAAAAGAAATATAAAGATGAAACTGCAGAATTGAACAACAAATTGACTCAACAAGAAAGAGACTTTGCTACTAACTCATACTTTGCAGGAATGAACTTTACTTCTGAAAGTGCCAAACGTGGAATCATTTCTCAATTCAAGGAACAAAACTTTGAATTGAAAGACGGCAAATTCATTGGAGCGGATGAATATATCAATGGTTTAAAAGAATCGGATGCAGGAGCATTCGTTGTTGAAAAAACTAAAGATGAACCTTCATTACCAACATTTACAAAAGGTACTGCTTCTAAAGGAGCACCAGGTGGAGAAAACAATGCAAATGCATTCGGTTTCCATTTTGCAGGTGTTAGAGCAATGCCAAAAGAATAACAGATCAGGAGGAAATTAAATATGGCAGCAGTAAACTATGCACATGCATATCAACAAGCGTTAGAACAAGCTTGGCCTTATGCGCTTTATTTCGGAGATTTATTCAATACTCCAAATAACCAAAAATATAGATGGGTCAATGCAAGAACAATTGAAATCCCAACATTAGAAACTACAGGACGTGTAGATTCAACAAGAGATACAATTGCCAATGCAACTAGAAACTACAATAACGCATGGACACCATTAACTTTAACTAATGAAAGAAAATGGTCTACTTTGGTACACCCAAAAGATATTGATCAAACAAATATGGTTGCTTCAATCGGTAATATTACTGAAACATTCAACCAAGAACAAAAATTCCCTGAAATGGACGTATATTGTGTTTCTAAAATCTATGCTGAATATCAAGAATTAGGTCAAACACCTATTACTGATGAAATCACAGCAGCAAATATCTTAGAATATTTTGATAAAATGATGATCAACATGGCTGAAGCACGTGTTCCATCTACAGGAAGAATCTTATATATCACACCAGTTTACAATGCAATGTTAAAACAAGCTGAAAAATTAGCTAGAACTGTAATCATTGGTGATGCTGAAAATAAATTAAACAGAACTATCGCTAACTTAGACTTGGTTAAAATCGTTGAAGTTCCATCAGAATTAATGAAAACTGTATATGACTTCACACAAGGGTATAAACCTGCAGTTTCTGCAAAACAAATCAAAATGTTCATGGTGCATCCATTAGCAGTCATTACACCAATCAACTATGAATTTGCTAAATTGGATGAACCATCTGCAATGTCTGAAGGAAAATGGGTCTACTATGAAGAATCACATGAAGATGTATTTGTTTTAAAGAAAAAAGTAAATTCAATTCAATTTGCAGTTGAAAAATAATAAAGAGGAGGATGATCTATGTCACAAGTAAGAAAAGGAAATAGAATCCTTACAATCGAGCCACATAGAGTTGATGACTATGTTGCTCGTGGTTATGATCATATTGATGAAGAATCTGGTGAAGTCATTAAAAAAGGTGACCCAGTTTCTTTAGCGGATTTTAAAAGAGAATATTCATCTTTAAAAGCACAAATTAAAGAAAAAGATGCAAGAATCGTTGAATTAGAAGCACAAAACGCTGATTTAACAACAAAAGTTGAAGAATTAGAAGCAAATGCTAAAACTCCAGCAAAAGCATCTAAAGCTAAGAAAGATACAGCAGAAGAATAGTATGAAGGTTTCGTATGAATATTACGTAGATACATTCAAAGGAAAAATATGTCAACCTGAATTTGAGGACCTTGTTGAACCTGTAATTGATTTAGTCAAGGGTTACGCTGAACAATTCATTGCACCATGGGCATTAGAGAAAAATATCGATTATTACTGTTTGGAGCTTAAACGAGCTGTATGCTATCAAATCGATTATCTTCAAGCAAATGGTGGTTTGAATGCCTTAAATGGTACAAGCGATTTAGATTTACAAAGTGTATCGAAAGACGGATTTAATTATAGCTATGGCGATAGGGGCAACAAATTCAATGGTGTTCCTTTTTCATCCGTTTCAGCTTATATGATTAAAAGTGAATTGAGAAGAAAAGGTCTTATGTGCAGAGTGGCCAAACGATATGATTAGCTCTCCTCGTATTTTAAGACCTTTTACTGTTACTTTGATTCATAAAGTTGACGAAGATACTTTTATTCCATACGTTCTTGAAAACGTTGGATTTGATGAAAACTATGGCATTACACAATCAAACAAGGGGATTTCTGATGCGGACAGTGTTCTTTTAACGATTGATTTGAGTGATTGTGGTGAGCTTACATTTGTTGATCAGCATGATTACAAGTCAAAAAAGAATACTTTTACGATTGGAAATGAAGATTATTTTGTCTTGGATGTAGTAAAAGAAACAGACTACGATGAATTGAAAAAGACAACAAATGTCTATTCAATCAATAAATATGCCTGTTATCGCCCGCCAGGAACGAAAGAAATCCAGTTTATTGAGGTGTATGCTTCTTGAAGATTTCTATTGATGTTGACTTTTCTCGAGTAAGGAAGGATTTAGAAGTGACTAAGGAGAAAGCCTATCATACTCTTAAGAATGCTGTAATAAGAGATACTGATCCTTACGTTCCTTTTTCTAATCTGGAGAATCACACCCACTTGAGAGAAACGCCTGATATTGGAGATAATGCCAAAGAGAAAAAACAAGTCATTTACGATACTGATTATGCGCAACGTGTGTATAAAGGTACAGGGATGAACTTTGACAAGTCACGGCATCCAAAAGCAACGGCCAAATGGTTTGAAAAATCAAAGAAAGCAAACATCAAGAAATGGATTAAAAGTGTAGAGGACGTGTTTAGAAATGGAAAATAAATCATATAAAAAACTGACATATGAAGAATACAACAGGGTATTGGATTGTATCTATGACTTTTGCAAGAAGTTGGATATTCAAAATGTACAAAAAAATATGTGGAAATTAGATTTCTTTACTTCAAACAAAGATGACCAAATCATGGTTCAAAGAATATCTAATCGTGCTGAAAAAATAAATGAAAACATTATAGGAGGCTATACTGCTGTATTGCCTTTTTATATTAACTTTCAATCAGGTGCTAAAACTGAAAAGAGTGTCAAGAAAATTACGGATGTTCTAGATGATTTAGCAAACCGATTTGAAATGGAAACAATGAATAAATTTGAAAACATTGTTTTTCCTGATGATATAGTTCCACAGAAATTAGAAATGATTGCCAATCCTGGTGTTGAAACCTATGACAATGGCATTGCTAATTTTTCAGCACTGTATCAATTAACTTACTACAAGAAAGGAGCTTTTGAATAATGGCACAAACATTAAGAAATACTGTAGTAAACCGTCATGAAAACCTACACTACGTCAAATTCGATGGTGTATCAAAACCTGTATTGGCTGGTACTGGTTTAACTGATTGGACTCAAGCTGTGGATCCTTCAACTGATGACGGACAATATATCAATGAAAAGACTTCTCATTCAAATATGATGGCATACACACCATCGGTTTCTTATTCAGGAGAATTGATTCCTAATAATGAATTTGTAAGACATATCTATGAAGTCGGTAAAAAAGAAGTCATTGGTTCCATGTTTGATGAATATGAAATTGAAACATGGGCATCTGTTGAAGGTTCAACTGGATGTTTTGCAGCACATCACAGACAATATGAAATTCAACCATCTAATCCTGGTTCTGGAGAAGGTGGAGGGAAAATTGCATTGGAAGGAACTTTTGCTCAAAAAGGTGCTTCCGAACATGGCCAATACAATGTGGCTACTGGTGAATTTACTGCAGGTGAATATGACTACACAACTGGTAAATTTACAGCTGCTTCACCTCAATCAGGTGCGTCATCTACACCAGCAGGCAAATAGAAATCAAATAGGAAAGGGATTATTACTATGTTAGAAATCAAGATTCAAGAGAATTTATTCGATGTAAAAATTAAAGATCGTATTTTCAGTATCGATGCTGACAATATCGATAATCATTTGCTGATTGACAAGTTCATCAAAAAATACAGAGGCAATCGTACAATTGACGATACCTTTATTGAAGACTGTCAATTCGTCATTGATGAATTATTAGGAAAAGGCTCATATGATTATCTTTTTGATAAGGATGATTTAAAACCTTACTACGTAATCCTAGCTCTTGCAGAAGAAATTCAAGCCAAGTTTGATGAACACGCTACGACTGAACGTCAAAAAGAAAAGCAAGACAGAATCAAAAATGAGCTTGACAGTTTAAACTCACTTACAAGGGAATTTGGAAACCTTCAAAAGCAAATGGATTACACAAAAAACAAATACGGGTTAAAAGATTATGTTAATTCTAGACAAAAGAGATCTTCAAAAAACAATAAGAATAGAAAATCAAGAAATAGAAATAAGAACTGATTTTAGAACATGGATTCAATTCTCTTGTATCGTTTCTGACAAGTATATTGATAAAAATTATAAAATCCCTATGCTGTTTGATTTGGTGATTCCAAACTATGAATTGTACATGGAAAATGTTGATTCATTGGAATTGTTGAAAAGAATTCTTGATTTTTACAAGTGTAATAAACCGGATAAACCTGAGAAGAAACCTAATAAAAAAGTTGGGTTTCTTTTTGATTATGATATGGACCTCATCTTTGCTGCGTTCATGCAGCAGTATGGCATAAATCTATTGAGAACCAATATGCACTGGTGGGAATTCAAAGCATTACTTAATGGATTGAATGACGACACCAAGTTCGTTCAGGTCGTTGGATATAGAACTGCGGATCTATCAAAAATCAAAGACAAGAAGGAACGCGCGAGAATGAAAGAACTTCAAGATTATTATGCTATTCAAGAACAGGGAGACCCATTCCAAAGAACTCAGGAAGAAATCGAAGCGGAATTGTTTGAATCGTTAGGAATTCCAAAAGAATAAATTAAAGGCGGGTGGTATGATGGCAGATGGTAAAGTTGTAATTGATTTAGAAATCAATGATAAAAACGTTGATAAGAAACTCAATACAGCTGATAAAAAAGTAGATAAATTTGCTAAAGATGTATCACAAAAAGAAGCTAAACCTAACGTTGATGCTGATACTAAGAAACTAGAAAAGAAGCTTGATGAAGCATCAAACGAGGTTGAAAGTTTTTCAAAAGAAGCTACTGACAATGCAAAAGTTGAAGGTAGTGCAAAAATGGACACTTCCAATTTTGAAAAGAGTGCCCAGACAGTAAAATCAGAAGCATCTGCGGTTGAAAAAGCTATAGATGTTGATGGTAAAGTTGATGTCGAAGATAAAGCATCATCTAAAATAGACAATGTAAAGAAAAAGATAGATGATTTCTTAAACAAAAAAAACAAGCCAAAACCTATTGAGCCTCCTGACTCTGATGATTTTGAGAAAAAGCTTCAAGAAATGGAAGATAAAATCAAATCATTCGGTGCAAAGATTGCAGGATATCTAGCAATAGGAGAAGCAATTAAACAAGGAACTGAAATTGGAAAAGAAGTCTATGAAGATTTTGAAGATTCAGTTGCACGTGTCAAAGGCGCTCTAGGAGAAACAGATGACCAAGCGAGACAGACTGCACAGGTCATCAAGGATGTTTATGAGGCTGGACTTGGTGAAAGTATGGACCGAGTGGCCGAAGCCGTTGTAAGAATCAAGCGAAATCTTGGTGAAATGGATGACGGAACTCTAAACGCTATTACACAACAAGCAATCATTCTTGAAGATACATTTGATGTAGATATGAATGAAACATTGCGTGGTGTCAAAGGATTGATGAAAAACTTTGGGTTAACTGCACAAGAAGCAATGGACTATATTGTCGCAGGAACTCAAGAAGGGTTGGACTGGACTGATGAACTAGGAGATAACATTTCAGAGTATTCAGGAAAGTTCTCTCAAGCGGGATATTCAGCAAGTGAATATTTCCAATTATTGAAAAATGGCTCCGATAGTGGAGCGTATAATCTCGATAAGGTAAATGATGCCATCAATGAAGTAACTACTCGTTTAGCTGATGGAACTATTGAGGGTGCTCTAGGTTCATTTTCAAGCGAAACACAAAAGACATTCAAAGCATGGCAGGATGGAAAAGCCACTCAAAAGGATGTTATCGACAGTATCGTAAGTGACATTACTAAATGTGATGATCAACAAAAAGCATTGACAATGTCAGCTACTGCTTTCGGTACAATGGGAGAAGATGCTAATCTTACATTTGCTAAAGCGTTGAATAGTGTTGGAACTACTTTTGATGATGTTTCAGGAAAAGGACAACAGTTTGCTGATGAAACAACGACTCCAATGCAAGAATTGGAATCAAAAGTTAGAAAGGTCAAAGATCAGTTACAGCCTTTAGGTGATTTGTTCTATGATGTAGCAGGAGTTGCACTTGATAACTTTACACCATTATCAGCTGTTATTCTTACTGTAGCAACAGCACTTGCTACTTACAAAGGAATAGTTCTTCTCACCGAAGGAGTAACCAAGGGATTAGCATTAGCGCAGAAACTATTAAATGGCGAAATGATGTTGAATCCAATCGGCCTAATTGTAGCAGCTATTGCTGCCTTGGTAGCTGGATTCATTTATTTATGGAATACAAGCGATGATTTCAGGTCGTTCTGGATAAATCTATGGAATTCTATAACATCAACATGCGGGCCTGTGATAGATACAATCGTCTCATTCTTTACTGAATCGATACCAGGTGCAATTGACACGCTTGTAGAGACTTTCAGCAATATCGGTCAAACGATTGTTGAATTTTTTTCTGGGCTTGGAGAATCAATTGCATCATTTTTTACTGAAACGATACCGCAAGCATTTGACAGTTTCATTGAAATATTAACAGGATTTATTAGCTCAGCAATCGAATTTTTCAATCAGTTGCCATACAACATTGGCTATGCGATTGGTTCGATAATTGGTTTTATCGTTAGCTTAGGAATTAAATTCGTTGAATTTTTAACGGTTGATGTTCCAAATTTCGTAACAGGTTTTATTTCTTGGATTTCTCAATTACCTGGCCAAATATGGACGTATATAACTGATATCATAGGAAAAGTAGCTGAGTTTGCTTTGAATTTGATTTCCAAAGGATATGAAGCAGGCTCAAACTTTGTATCAAGCATCATCAGTTTTGTTACAGGATTACCTGGGCAAATTTGGAGCGTATTGTCAAATGCTATTGGAAAGGTTGCTGAATTCGCTGTCAAGATGGGTTCAAAAGGGATTGAAGCAGCCAAATCACTATGGAATGGTATTGTTGATACTCTTGTTGGATTGCCTGGTAAAATGGCAAATATTGGTAAAAATATCGTGGAAGGTATCTGGAACGGTATCAAAAATGCAAAAGACTGGTTGCTTGGAAAAATTGGAGATTTTGCAAAAGGTGTTATAGACGGCTTCAAAGGTGCACTTGGAATTAATTCGCCATCAAGAGTCATGAGAGATGCCATTGGTAAATTCTTACCACCAGGTATTGCTGTGGGGTTTGAAGTGGCCATGCCAAAAGCTCAAAAATCCATGAACAAAGAACTTGAAAAAATGACAAGTGACTTGAATGGTATCATGAACTTCAATTTGGATGATATCGAACTGAAAACAAATCTTGATATCGCAAGACAAACAGCATTTGAAAGCAATGTCACAAATGAATTAAAAATTGATTATGATAAGATGGGAAATTCAACTGCTAAAGCAATTAAAAACAGTGGAATGTCTTTCAAAGTAGACAAGCGTGAATTTGCCAGAATTATTTAGAAAGGAGCATTTATGAAAGTATATTATGTCAATTCAAACAATGAGCAAATAGATTTGTTAAGTGCTCCTTATCATATTGTAGAAACTGACTTTTTTAACTTTGAGTGGTCATATGAAACTGAAAATAGAAGGGTCACACGCTTTTATCGTGATGTCGAAACGAAAAAGGTTAGTGTAGATATCTTTAGCCAAAATCAAAAAGACTTCTACAGTGCTCTAAATAGACTCGTTGAGATATTTGATGTAGATAACGTAAGCAATGTCAAAGGGAAACTCTTCTATAATGACTACTATTTAGAGTGCAATATCTTTAAAAACCAAAAAGACATGAAGTCATATATTCTTCCATACGCAAAGGTAGATTTAACTCTGGTAACTGATTCAACTAAATGGATCAAGGAAGATACCTACCATTTTTACAGCAGTGGTAAAGGAAGAAAAACTGGAACAAAGAAGTATTCCTATAAATATCCTTATGTCTATGGTGCGAGCGAAGGACAAATGACAGTCAGAAACATTGGAGTCGTTGAAAATGATATTTTATTAAGAATATATGGTCCAGCACAAGACCCAGCCATTAAAATAGGAGACAACCTTTATCAAATCAATACGACTCTTGAAGCAAATGAAAGACTTGAAATCGATACAATGAAAAAGAAAGCTGTAAAAATCACAGTACACGGTGATGAAATCAATGTTTTCAATGACAGGAACAAAGACAACAGATTGTATATTCCCATCCCACCTGGTACAAATATCGTTGTTTGGAACAACTCCTTTTCATTTGATATTGTGATTTATGATGCAAGAAGCGAGCCAAAATGGGAGAGTGATGAATGATGATGGAGTTCATCTACACGGATCCTAACGGAATCGAACAAGGACCATTGTTAAACTGTAGCCTAGACTTGGAAATTGGAACATATGACAAAGCCAAGAACGACTTTGAAATAACCGTTTCAACGGACAGCTGGGACCGCAAATTGACATATGACAGCAAGTTTTATTGTGTCGGTACCGAATTTGGTGGGATAGTAAAAAGTATCGAAATAGATACTGAAGCTGAAGAAGTAAAAATAGGTGGCATATGCCCAAGAAAATTGCTAGCAAATGATATTATTCAACCTAAAAAAAGAACTGATGAATACTATGAATTCATAGGTGAAGCAAATGAATGCATTCGAGAATATATCAATTCATCAACTGATTTTTTCAATTATATTGAAAATAAATCTAAATCAGTAAGTTTAAAAAAGAAACTGGCTGATTTTTTTGTTGTTTCACAAGAAGATAGTGGAATAACCATTAATTATCAGGCACGTTATTACAACACGTTGCAGGCATTTGAAACAATGCTAAATGATGCAAATGCCAAACTTAAACTTATTTGGAATAAAGATGGACATATTGAACTTTCAGTTGAGCCTATTATTAATTATTCCGAAAAACTCCAATTCGACAATGATTACAATCTGCAGATTATCGCTAAAAAAGATATAAATCAATGTAATCATTGCATTGGATTAGGCAAAGGCGATTTGCAAGAAAGGCAGGTTGTTCATGTCTTTAAAATCAATGATCAATACTTAGAACTGAGTGAAATTGATGATGACTCTATGATTCCAAGTGAACTGAATACAATGACATATGACTATTCAAATGTTGAAAGCATTCAAGAATTAATAGATGGAACCAAAACAAAATTAAAAGAAGCACAGACTGATAACTCTTTAGAAATTACATTTGATAATTTATCTCCTGAAATTGGTGATATCGTAGGAGCAAAAGAATACATAACAGGTATTTCTATGCAAAAGCCTATTGTACAAAAAATCGTTAAATGTACGTTTGAAAAAGACTACACAGACTGTGACATTGATTACAAGGTAGGTGATTAGATGGCAAGTTCAAGTGATGCAGTTGAGGCAATTACATTGACAGGAAAAGAAGTATCTGCAAGTATCGATGCATATTTGTTTGATGCTCTATATTCAGTTGATGGTATTTTTACAAAAGGCAATCAAATGGAAGCTTCTATTGTCAGCAATAATAAAGTAAGGATTGCTGATGGATTGCTTATAAACCAAGGACATTTTCTTAGAATCAAACCAGGAATGTATTGCGATGTGCCAATTGAAAATGGTACTCAAAACATGAAACGTTGCGATTGTATCGTTGCTCAATTTAAAATTGATGAAAGCGGAGAATCACACGATATTGTTGTCATCCAAGGTACACCTGGAGAACAAGAAACAGTTCCGTCATTAACAAAAGATGATCTTGAAAACGGTGGTGCTTTACGTCAAATTGAATTGTTCAGAGTTCATTTGAATGGAATCAATATTTCAGGTGTCGACAGGATTGCTAGGACAGTCAATTCATTTAGTGATGCAATCTTTTACAAGGGTTAACATATGAGAATTATTGAAATCTATCTGAATGAAAATCAATCACATTCATGTACTAGAAATATCTTCTATGCTGGAAGAAAGTATGATAGCAACAATACAGCTGTCAAATTCACCAACAAAAATCTATTCATTGATGGCTGGAACTTCTACTTGAAAGTAGATATGGACGATGAAGTAACTGAAATACCATTACTTCAAAATCTATTTATCATTGGAGAAAATCTTACTCAAACAGCAGGGGTATTAACCTGTACATTGATTGGCAGAAACAGTGATGATAATTCTACTAAGACATTTGAACCGTTTAGATTGAAAATCGAAGATGTCGAATATGATCAGGATGATAAGGAACAACAACCAATGGATCCAAACATGAAGTTGCTGTATGAACAATTAATTAATTTAAAACAAGAATTACAACAAAAAGAACTTGCGACTCTTCCTGCAGGTGGTAATAAAGACCAAGTATTGCAAAAAGCAAGCAATATCGATTATGACTTTGCATGGAAAGATATGCAGGGAACAGCCACTGAAATGTCTGATGATGAATTAGACAATATGTGGGAAGAAGTATTTGAATAAAAAAATAAATAGAAAGAGAGATATATATTATGAGTTTTGTAACTGATTCAATTCTAAAAACAGCCCTAGGAAAAATTAAAGCATGGGGCGAAGGAAAATTTGTAGCGCAAGAATCTGGAAAAGGTTTATCTACAAATGATTATACAAATGCTGATAAAACAAAATTAAACGGTGTTGCTACTGGTGCTCAAGCAAACAAAATTGAAACTGTAAAAGTAAATGGTACAGCTTTAACTCCTGATTCATCGAAAGCTGTAAATGTTGATCTAACAGCTTATGCTAAATCAGCTGATGTAACAAAAGAAATCGCATCTGCAGTATCAGGAGTAACTCAAATCGATTACTCAGTTGTCGAATCATTACCTTCAACTGGTAAAAAAGGTATTATCTATTTAGTTGCTAATAGTGATTCTGGTAATAATATCTATGATGAATACATCTATATCAATTCTAAATTTGAAAAATTAGGTTCAAGAGAAATGGATCTAAGCTCTTATGCTAAAAAGACTGATATTCCAACAAAAGTATCATCATTAACAAATGATTCAGGATATCAAACTGCAACACAAGTAACTTCAGCTATCAATGCTAAATTAGTAGTAATGACTGATACTGAATTAAATACAATGTGGACTGAAGTATTTGGAGCATAATCAACTAGGAGGTCTTATATATGAAAGATTTCTTTAAAAGAGTTTTGTTTTCAAATGTAAGTGAGCACGCATCTTCAACAACTGTTTCAGCTAATAGCACTAAGTTTCTAACAAGTGATATTTTAAAAACTTTTATGACAAAGTTAAAAGATACGTTTGTTTTGAAGTCACAATTAACATCATTGCAAAAGCGAGTTGGACAGCTTGAAAAGACAGTCAGTGAATTAGAAACTGATTTAAAGGATGCAGTATATTACAAAGAGTAGATTTATTTCTGCTCTTTTTTAGTTATTAAAAATATAAATAAAGATTGGTGGTGACAATAACTATGCCAAAACTTATTGATAAAGATGAAAATGAATTGCTTAATTTACAAATGTCCGCTGACGAACATTGGACTGGAAAGTACTGGATTGATGGCAAGAAAATCTATGAAAAAATTATTACATGGGCCGGACTTAGAATTGGTGTGAGCACTATAGATCACTCAATCAGTAATTTAAACGAGTTTATTGATTATGAAGTCACATGTTCCAATGGAGAAGATTTCTATAGATTTCCTGTTGTTTATTATTCTGGTGGTAATACAGGAACATTTTATGTGACGTATTTCATTTTGAATGTAAACAATATTCGTTTTGCGAACAATTATAGTTGGGCAAATTATAAATTTAAAGCAACTATTCGTTACACAAAAAAATAAAACTATCTGGAAAGGGTGATTGAATTGAAAGTTAAAAAATATGATTTTAATCAATGGGTAAAAGCCGCAGGGGTTAGAGCGGTCAAAACGGTAGCTCAAACTGCTGTAGCATTAATTGGAACATCTACTGTCATGAATGAAGTCAATTGGGCGATGATCGTTAGTGCAAGTTGTCTATCTGGTGTTGTTTCTATTCTAACAAGCGTTGCAGGACTTCCAGAGTTGGAAGAAATTGTAGATGAAAGTTAGGAGTGAAATCATATGACAGAAGCAGTTACAGTTGCTTTGATTTCTGGTCTATGTGTAGCTGTGCCTAGTGTAATCACTACAATGTTTTCAAACAATAAAGCTAATACATTAATGAATTATCGCATTGATGAGCTGACAAAAAAAGTTGAAAAGCACAATAACGTAGTTGAACGTATGGCGCTTCAAGAGCGTGAAACTAAAGCAATATGGAAAAGAATTGATGAAATCAAAGGGGAATTAGAGAAAGAGAGTGAATAGCTCTCTTTTTATTTTAAAAAAGGAGGTATTAACATATATGGGATATGTTATGAAACAAAATTTAGCGCGTAAAGAAAATTATGGTAGTGAACGTAGCACAGCTGATATTAAATATTTAGTCATTCACTATACTTCAAATGATGGTGATAGCGATGAATCAAATGGAAAATACTTTGCTAGGGAAGTTGTTAAAGCATCTGCTCATTATTTCGTAGATGACAATAGTGTTACTCAATCTGTACCGGACAATTATGCTGCTTATGCAGTTGGTGGTAAATGTCAATCAGCTCACCATCCATATTATGGCACAATTAAAAATGCTAACTCAATCTCTATCGAAATGTGTGATAACCATAAAGATGGTACTGTTCATATTTGCGATGAAACTCTTGCTAATACTTATGCGTTAGCACGTGCATTGATGAAAAAATACAATATTGATATTGATCACGTTGTACGTCATTACGATGTCAATGGTAAATTATGCCCAAACTGTAATGGTTTACTAAATGATAACGTATGGCAAACATTCAAGAATAACATTGTTAACTCTACAACTGGAGCACTAGGCACAGGCACTGTAGTTCCATCTGCTGCTAAAAATGATAACTTAGACAGTTTGATTGCAAGAGGTCAACAACATTCAATCAACTTTACAGGTCATTCAATTGCAACTGATGGTGCATATGGTCCTAAGACTCAAGCAAATATTGCTAGATGCTTCCAAGTTGCAATCAACAAAGATTATGGAGCTAAATTAAAGGTTGATGGTGCTTTTGGTAAAAACAGTAAATCGGCTTTAGGTAAACACTATGTCAAACGTAAAGAAACTCAATACATGGTTACAGCAGTAGAAATTGCGTTAATGTGTAGAGGATATGATCCATCTGGTGTTGAATGTCCAGGTAAATTTGGTAGTGGATTAGAAGCTGCAGTAAAACAATTCCAATCAGATAGAGGATTGAAAGTTGATGGAATTGCAGGAAGAAACACTATTTTGAAATTAATGGGTGTTTAGAATGAAAAGATTAAAGATTATCATCATTATATTACTTTTATTGAATATTTGTTTACTTGCCAAAAATACTCAATATCGTTCTCAAATCATAGAAAAAGATAATCAAATTGAGAAATTAAAACAAGAAAATTTGAAATATCAATATCAAATTGAAAAAATGAATGAACAATGGGGAGTGTACAGTAAATAATTAAGTAGTATAATTAAAGTTGTAAAAATTTAATTGTATTATAACTGATCCATACTTTAGTTAAATTATTCGACGTCAAGAAACAATTGAATATTTACATTAAAAAGACCTACTCATTAATTTGGGTAGGTTCTTTTATTTATTCAGCATTATTATCAAAGTAAATTTCTTGATTTTGATAATAGTAATCAACTAATTGATCTACATAATAATCAAAATCTTCTTTATTTTGATGTCTAACTTCATTTTCTAAATTATTAATATATTCATGAACTTCATTATCATAGTCGCCTTCCATAGGAAGTTGTTCCAAATAATATCTACATTCATTTTTTTCTTCATACGCTTTTTCTAAATCTAAAATAATTTCTTGTTTAATTTCTTCTTTTGTCATTTTTATTTCCTCTGCTTTCTTAATTGTACTATACATTGCATTTCTAAAAACATCTGATTGTTTAATCCCAAGTTTTTTGCAAGCTTCTTTGAATTCATCTACAAATTCAGTTTTGTACGATGCTTTTACTTGCTTCATGTTTTCTTTTTGCCATTCTCTCATGTATTTTGCTTGATCAAATTTTTTATTTTTCATAATTATTCCTTTCCTAATAAATAAAAGCCTAAAATCATTAATATCATTCCTAAAAACCAATAAGTTTTAAACAGTGTAAGGATAATACCTAAAAACAGAATTATTATTTTTATTTCTTTTTTCATATTATTTGATATAATTTAGATGAAGAAAGAGAGAAGAAGATTATTTCTTCTTTCTCTTCTTTGAACTCTTTTTGCTGACATATTTTGAACCGATGTAACCAACAATTAGAGTTGCTATGGGTTGGGCGAAGTTATTAAAGATTTCGCTCAATTTTTTTAAATCATCTAAATTCATATCCTTACCTCCTCTCTTTACAAGATTATCATAGCATAATAGTACCATTATGTAAAGGGTAGGAGGCATTTTTATGCATTTTTTAATTTCTCTATCCTTATTGTGTATAGGGATAATAATTACAAAAAAGCGATCAAATTTATTTTTGGCATATTTTTGACACATTTCTAACTTGCTATCTACTGGATAGCTACTGTATGTCTACTGGCGTTTTGGATTTTTTTATTAAAAATTGGCTAAAACTGTGACTGATACTCTACTGGATAGCTACTGTATAGCTATCGACATTTCAAAAGAAAAGGCATGGAAAGTCTTACTTGGACACAATAAAGATTTTCATTTATTTTTTTTGGATGAATATCTTTACCAAATTTATCAATCATATTGGAATAGACACTTGGCGTAAATTCAAGTTCAATAACTTCGATTTTCCCTTCGCCATACATATAAGTCATATTATTGAGCTTCTTTTCAAATGAGTTTAATTGATAATCATCAAACTTTACATCACTATCTTTAACGATCTCAACATTTTTTACATAGTCTAAACGATATTGAATGCATGTATTTGGATCTTTTGCACCTTGACATAAAAGATAATATTCATTGTTAGAAAAGACAGTATCGATAGGAGCTAATTCGGTTAATTTATGTTTTTCATTAAATGTTAAAGAAGGTTTTTGATATTCAAAGCGAATTTTTTTCTTTTCTTTGATAGCTTTGGTAATGACTTCTAATTCTTGGTAGAAAACTTGTTCATTTTCATTTTTAACAACATGCAGATTTAGTCTTTTTTGAAAATAAGCTTGGTTATGAATACTAAATAGATCTTGCATTCTTTTTTTATAGTTTTCTTTTGTTTTTAAAGTAAAGAAATGAGAACTATAAACAAGATCAATAATCGCTTTGGCTTCCATTAAGTCTAGATTTGGATTTTCATAATAAAAGTAATTATTTCTTCCTTCTTTATAAGTTTTAATGATTGTATCTTCATAATAATTATTATAGTTTTCTACAAATTTTTTAACGATTCTAAAGTCTATTTTAAAATCATAGCCTTTATCATAAATCAAATCTTGAATTTGATTAATCGTGATTGGATTTTTTTCATCACTATTTTTAATAATTAAATCAATCACAGATATATATTTAATATATGAATCATGATCTTTATTTCTATTCATTTAAATCACCTCGTATCAATATCATAAACGAAAACATTCGCTAATACCTGCTTATATAAGACGGTATTAGTCTTTTTATCATTATATAATAGATTCAAAGAAAAGGGGGGTTTGCATGTTAAAAAGAATCATAAATAAAATTAAATATCATTTGATTAAAGAAATTGTTTTAGTAGATAGTGAAAATATTGGTTATCAAATACCAGAAGAAATACCAAAGCATACATTAGTTTATCTTTTTATCAGTGATCCATTTATTGATGAGAAGATAAAGAACTATAAAAATAATAAACATATAAAACTTATCAATATTTCAAATATCAGAAAAGAATGTGTAACAAAAAATATTATGGATTTTTGTATTGTTGCAGAACTTACAAATTTACTTTCTTATGTTTCAAAGAAAACAAGAATTGTCATTTGTTCAAAAGATAGAGGTTATGATGCAAGTATCTTATATTTAAAAGAAAAATATCCAAAACGATTAGTTTCAAGACATCCAGGATCATTTTGTTATTATTATAATGAAGGAAATGAGGATTACCTTTCTATTATGTCAAAGACAAATGATTCTTTAAGAAAGAAAATATCAAGTTATACATGTATGGATTCTTTGAAAAATGCTTTAAGTAAAAATGAAAAGAAATTATTTGTTGTAGAAGAATATATTAATACAATTGGTATGGTTAAAACATTTATTGAATTTGATATTTATCAAATGAGTTATGAACTTTATTATTCTGGAACACATGTTGGCTCTTTTGAAAATAAAGAGGATGTTTTCTATGAATATCACCAATGTATTGCAAAAATTCATCATATTTATGATAAATATGAATCTCATGAAAGATTTCTAAAATCAAGACATCTTCATATTAGACATTATATTGAAGAAGCATCAATACAAAATCTACCATTAGAAGAATGTTTAATTAATCATTTAGGAAAGGAACAAGGACATTCTGTTTATAAAGAATATGTCAGTTAGGTAAAGAATATTATGGAAAGAACAATAAGAGTAACAGGTAAAGGAAAACTAGCGGTCAAACCAGATTTAATAGAGTTAATTTTATCAATAAAAGATATAAAAAAAGAATACGATGAGCTACTAAAAAGATCGTCAAGTGCGACAAATGAAGTAAAAGAATTACTTGAAAAAATTGGCTTTGAACGAAAAAATATCAAAACAAAAAGTTTTGATATCAATATAGAATATGATAGTTATAGAGATAAAAATGATAAATGGGTTGAAGAATTTAAAGGGTATAGTTTTATTCATAAGATGAAAATAGAATTTGAAGCAAATAATAAAATGCTAGGCCGTGTTTTATATACATTATCTAAAAGTACGTCTTATCCATCATTTTCTATATCATATACAGTATCAAATCCAGAAAAATATAAAAATAAATTATTAGAAAACGCCATTAATAATTCTAAGGAAAAAGCAATTGTTCTAGCAAATGCTTCAGGTGTTAAATTAGGAAATATTCTATCAATAGATTATTCATGGAGTGAACTTAGAATATCGTCATCACCATTTGAAAACAAGAAATGGTTCTTTGAAGAAGATAATGATGAATCTGATTATGTAATAGATGTAGAAATAGATGATATAGATGTTACAGACACAGTAACAGTTATTTGGAATATAGAATAAAGAGGTGATAGGTTATATGGACAATATTTAAATTATTTTTTTACATCATTGTTTTGCCATTAAGAGCAATTTGGTGTTTGTTGATGTCATTGTGTGGAATGTATAAGAAATAAAATGCAAAGATTTAATCTAGCAATATGAGACAATTACTTAATAAAGAAAATGCATTTAAAAATTTCTTTTAATAAGGTATGATGTATTTAATAATAGTTAAAGCGGTGATAAAGATGAATACAACAAAATACATGATCATTATAAAAGGTGAAATAAAAACAAGAGATGTCAAATTTTTGGAACAAGATGATGCAAGTCACAAAATGAATGTTACGTTTAATAATAGAAAAACATATTCTTATACTTTGGATAGTGTTGAATTTCTAGAGAATCCTAAGTTTCTTGATCCAAGGAAATATCATTTAAGTAAGGATGGAAAAAATTTTTTTAGTGTAGAAGCAATTTATGAATTTGTAGGAAAAGATGCAACTTATATTCATGTTTGTTTCAAAAATAATGTGGAAAGAGATTATTATAAAAGTCAATTAGATATTCAAGAATCCTACTTAAATAAAAAAGATGCAGCAAATGTATTTGATTATATTAAAGAAATATCAAAATTAAGTAATTTAAAAAATGAAAGTAATGGGGAACAATTGTTACCTAAAAAGTTTAAAAAAATTTCATTTCTTAGAAGTGATGTTGCACTTACCAAATATCTTAATCCAAAATCATTAAAAAAAAGTATTGATGGAGAATACATGCCTATTTTCCCATTTGGCTGTAATAATAGTCAATATGTTGCAGTTAAGCGGGCTATGGAAAATCAAATAAGCGTGATACAAGGTCCACCTGGCACTGGAAAAACGCAAACAATTTTAAATATTATTGCTAATATATTAATTCAAGGAAAAACTGTTCAAGTTGTTTCTAACAATAATTCCGCAACTGAAAATGTTTTTGAAAAACTCTCATCGTCAAAATATAATTTGGGATTTATTGTCGCAACGTTAGGGAAAAGTGATAATAAAACAAATTTTATTAGTAATCAAAAAACAAATTACCCAGATTTTACGTCATGGAAAAGTGATGATATTCAAGATGGTTTTATGCAACAGGTTCAAGAAAAATCAAAGAAATTAAAAACAGTATTTGATAAACAAGAAAGATTGGCACAATTAAATCAAGAACTGAATCGTCTTAAAATAGAACGAAAGTATTTTAATGAATATTTAAATGAAACAAATGTAACTGTGGATTATACAAAATATAAAAGAAGTATGAAGTCGAATAAATGGATGAAGTTATGGCAAGAATGTCAAAGTATTTCAGAAGTAAAAAAGGATATTAATTTCTTTTTAAAACTTAAATTCTTTTTTAAATATGGTTTATACAATTTTAGTATTTATTCATTAGAAATATCTCAAATTATAACAACTTTCCAAGCTTTTTATTATGAAACAAGAGAAAATGAAATCTTAAAAGAATTGGATGACATTACAGCATATTTAAATAATACAAGTAATCATTTATTAGATAATTTAACAAATGATTCGATGAAATTCTTAAAAAATTATCTGGCAAACAAGTACGAAAAAAATACTTACAGGCAGTTATTTACATCAGAAGATTTCTTGAAAAATCCTTATGATATATTAAATGAATATCCGGTAATATTAAGTACAACATTTTCCTCAAGAGATAGTTTGAATGATAATGTCGTTTATGATTATGTAATTATGGATGAATCTTCACAAGTTGATATTGCTACTGGAGCACTTGCTATGTCCTGTGCTAAAAATATGGTCATTGTTGGGGATACAAATCAATTACCAAATGTTGTAGATAAACATACTGAAATACGAGCAGATGTGATATTTAATCAATACAATTTAAGCAAAGGATATCGATTTACAAACAGTTTTTTACAATCTGTTTTAGAAGTTATGCCAAATGTGACACAAACGATGTTAAGAGAACACTATCGTTGCCATCCTAAAATAATTGAGTTCTGTAATCAAAAGTTTTATCGAGGCAATTTGATTATTATGACAGAAGATCATGGCGAAAAAGATGTTTTAAAAGTAATTAAAACAGTAAAAGGAAATCATTCTCGAAATCATTTTAGTCAAAGACAAATTGATATTATAAAAAATGAAATCATACCAAATGATATTACAAATAAGAAAGAAACGGGTATCATTTCACCTTATAATAACCAAGTTCAGTCTTTGAAAGAACAAATAGATGGCATTGAACAAGCAACAGTACATAAATTTCAAGGAAAAGAAAAGGATACTATTATTATTTCTACTGTCGAAGATGAAATAACTGATTTTGTTGATGATCCGTATTTGCTCAATGTTGCTGTTTCAAGAGCAAAGAAAAAATTGATATTGGTTGTTACTGGAAATGAACAAAATAAAGAAAGAAATATAATGGATTTAATAGATTACATTCAATATAATAATTTTGAAGTTGTAGAGAGTAATGTTTATTCTATTTTTGATTATTTATATAAACAATACACAAAAGAAAGAAAGTTATTTTTGAACAAAAATAATAGAAAATTAGAATATGATTCAGAAAACCTAATGTATACTTTGTTAGAAGAAATATTAAAAAATGATGATTATAAAATGTTAGATTTTGTGTGCCATTTTCCTGTCAATATGCTTATAAAAAATCCTTATTTATTAAATGATGATGAGTGCTTATATGCTATGAATCCAGCAACGCATGTTGATTTTCTTGTTTATAATAGGGTAAGCAAAAGAGCAATTCTCGCCATTGAAGTAGATGGCTATGCTTTTCATCAGAAGGAAACAGCACAAGCAAAGAGAGATTTGCTAAAAAATCATATTTTTGAACTTTATTATATTCCTTTATTAAGATTTACTACAACAGGTAGTGGGGAAAGAGAAAAAATTATTAATATGCTAAATAAAATCTTAAATATAGGTGATTTAAAATAACAAGGTGTACTTTTTATTTTAAAAAAAGTGATATTCAAAAAAGAAGACAAATTGATGTTACTAGATTTTCATAGCTAAATAAAACTTATCAACGTAATCATTTTCTATAGCTAAAAGTAATTCATCTTTATACTTGCTATCATTAATTAATTTAACTAGTCGAGCATTCCTTTCTTTTAAACTCTCTATTACATCTTGAGAAGGAATGATATTTGATTTTGATGAAGTGTTTGATTTGCTTGTTAAAACTAAGTTCCAAATATCATCACTGTACATGAAAGACCACGGAATGACATGATCAACAGAAATATCATTTTCTTGTAATACTTTTCCAGTATAAAAATCAATTGCCTGATAGTTATTGCTTTTTAAAAGAATATTTTTATATTTTGTTAAACTGCTTCTTTTAATAGTATTATCAGAAATGCCTTTTACTTTAGAAGCAATTCTTGGAGAATGATTAAATTTTTCAAGAAGTTGAGCCCATTTAAAATTAATAAGTTGAGATAAAACAAAACTATATTCTTTAAGCGATAGTACTTGTTGTTTAGTAAAAGAAATAAACATGCAATTTTTATCTAAATAATAAAGATCATATTCTTTTTTATTTGCTAATTTAAATCTCCAGGAAACATCATTTTTTAATGTTTTAGCACTGTCGTTGATAATTTTACAATATTGTTTTTCATGTTTTAAAATAGTCTCAGCTTTATCAAACCAAACAGGAACATGAGTACGTTGAACAGATTCATATAGATCAATTAGAAGATTGACATTTTGAACTAAAATGGGAATTTTCTTTTTGTTTGGACTTTGATCAAGATGAAAGAAATAGGTTTGATTCCAATAATATTTAATCATCTTTTTTGCAATATGTTGAAATGTAAAAGTTACTTGTTTATCTAATTGATTTGTTTCAAAACATAGTTCAATAATAGCTCTTCCCCATGCAAGTTTATATGTATTATCATTATTCATATTTTCTATAATTTCTAACCATTGTTTGATATAGCTGTTCATTTTATTTCTCCAAATATTTAATATTATTTCTTTATAAATTTTAACATAAAAAAATGGATTTAAAAATTAATTTCTCTATATTTTGTTTGATACCACTTTTGCATAATGCTATGATTAAGAGAAAAAAAGCAAACGCTTAGGAGGAAAAAGAAATATTTGATAAATTATTTGAACCGATACAGATTCGTGGCATGGAATTAAAAAATCGTGTTATGATGTCTGCGATAGGCACGCATGAAAGTGTGGAAAGTGAAGGCAGAAAAAGTGTTATAGATAAGTTGATTGCTTATCATGTAGCACGTGCTAAGGGTGGCAATGGTTTAAATACGGTTGAGGTTACTGCTGTTGACAAAGCAAGTGCACATTTTGGATTTTTATTTATAGCTGAAGATAAGTATACTAATGGCTTAAAAAAATTAAATGATGTAGTACATGATGCTGGTGATAAAACATGTATTCAACTTTGGCAAGGAGGTTTAGCTGTTGCTTTAGATTAAAAAGCAAAAATTCTAGTTCCAAATGATATACCAGTAAATGCAGAATATACTATGCAAGAAATTACTTTTGAGAGATTATTAGATGTCATTAATAAGTTTGGTGAGGTAGCTAAATGTTCAGTTGAAGCTGGATTTGATTTTTTAGAATTTCATTGTGCTCATAATTATTTACCACACTCAATGCTTTCTAGTGGAATCAATCATCGAAGTAATGAATGGGGTGGGAGTTTTGAAAATCAATAGAAATTTCCACTTTAATGTATTAAAGCTATTCGTCAAAATATACCAGAAGACATGCCTCTATTTTTGAAAATAGATTGTCATGATGATATGCTTGAAAGTGGATTAATTCTTAAAGAAGTGATTGACTTTTGTAAAGATGCCAAAGAATATGGTGTCAATGTTTTAAATATATCACGTGGAAATATTATAACAGCTGTAACTCTTTATGAAGTAGCTCCTGTAGATATTAAAAATGGATTCAATGTAGAAGATGGTGAACGTATTCGTAAAGAAACAGGAAAGTTTACAATGCCTTGTGGACGTATCAATACTCCTGAAGTTGCTGAAAAGATATTAGAAGATGATAAAGCAGATTTAATTGTAATGGCGCGTGCGCAACTTGTCGATGCAAATTTTTGTAATAAAGCTAAAAATGGTCAAGTGAATCAAATTCGTTATTGTATTGGATGTAATCAAGGCTGTTATGATTACTTTTGTAATTCTTTGTATAATCCAAGTATCAAACATATTACGTGAATAAGAAATCCAGGATTATTAGAAGAAGCAACAGATAGTCTCTCTATGACTTTACATCCTAAAAAAGTTGTTATTGCAAGTGGAAAAGAATATTTATAAGATGGTGTTATTATGGTAGTTGTTTTAAATCAAATGACACAAGTGATTATGAAAAACTTGACATATCAACTCATATTATTGGTGATTGTAAAAAAGCAAATTTTGCTTTGATGCGTTTAGAGATGCATGTTATGCAGTATTAGATATTAATAAATAATAATAAAACAGGATGAACAACAATTCTATTGTAATATTCCTGTTTTTAAATTATTTTTAGAATTAGTATAGAACAATTATTAAATATGATAAAATTAGATAAAAGAAAGTTGATTATAATAGTTTAAAACCAAAGGAGATATGTCTATGTATTTTAAAGAACCGTTTGACAAAGAAAAAATTGAAAAACAACATGAAGAATTATTAAATATTTTTAAAGAAGATCTCTCAAATCTATCTGATAAAACAATTAAGAAACATGTACAAAATGTTGATTTTTTTATCAATGAATATTTATTAAATCGTAATAATGCAAATTATGAAGAAGTTAATAATGAAGTTGATTTGTTCTTTAGAGATTTCTTTATTAGAAAATGTATGTGGTCTTCACCAAATTCTATAAAAGAAACAGCAGCTAGTTTTAAAAAGTTTTATAAATCAATGATGAATCATGATAAATTTAAAAAAGATGACTATAAATGTTTATGCGATACCATTAAAGATGAAATGAAATCTTGGCAAGAATCATGTGATTACTATGATAGTGGAAAACCAAATTGGGATCCATTTAAATTTTAAAGGTAGGGTAATAAGAATTGTATAACGATAAGATTGAAATAGAAAGCCCTTATGGACATATTACCATTAGCTATGGTCGACATGATAAGCATCGAGTAAGAGTTCTTGATATAGATGGTGGTATGGAATCAGCAACTTATATAGAAGAAGAATTACAAAATGAATTACTTTTTGAATATATGTATTTATTTGATTTAATGTTTGATGAAAATTATTTAGAAGATAGACAAATTAATGATGTTTTATTAATTGGTGGTGGTGTTTTTCATTATCCCAAATATTTTTTAGCACATCATCAAGGAAATATTGATGTTGTTGAAATTAACAAAGTTCTTTATGATATTTCTAATAAATACTTCTATTTAGAAGAAACTATTAATAAATTTGATAAGAATAAAAATAGATTTCATTGTTATTTTGAAAATGGAAGAGATTATATAAAAAGGAACAAAAAGAAATATGATGCTATTTTAAATGATGTCTTTATTGGTGAAAATTTAGTATTAGAACTTCATTCATTGGAAGCAATCAAAAGAATAAAAGAATCTTTAAACCCACAAGGAATTTATATAACAAATATCATTGGTTCATTAAGTGGTAAATATAGTCAAAATATAAAGAATGTTATAAAAACACTCAAACAATGTTTTAAATATATTTATGTCTTTAAAGCACAAGAAAAGAATGAGCATCAAAAAAGACAAAACTTAATCGTTGTTGCAGTAGATCAAGAAGTTCATTTTAATATTGTAAGTTATCATAATATTAATCAAAAGAGATATCATCAAGGAATGATCGATCATGTTGATGATATTGATTATACAAATGGACGTATTTTAAGAGATAAAAATTTATTATAATTATTGTTTTATCTTAAAAAATATGATAAGTTTAATCCATGGGAATGAGGTTCTCCCTCGATTTATATCGAAACCGCTATTTGGCTAATGACTTCTGTGTAATACACAGGGTGATTAGCTTTTTTTGTAGGAGGAAACATGGAAAATAAAAAAGAATTATTAAAGTATATGATATTTGCAGGTGTTATGGGAATCGTTGTAGGAGGTATTGATACTGTTTTTGGTAAAGGACTTATTTTAATAGGTGAGATACGAAATAAATATTTTTGGTATTTAATTCCTTTTTTACCAATTGCAGGAATAGTGATTACTTGGCTTTACTATCACTTTAATGAACTGAGTTTAAAAGGAATGACACTTGTCTTTGAAACAGGTCAACAAAAAAGAAAAGGGATTCCTTTAGCACTTATTCCTTTAGTTATGATTGGAACATGGTTAACTCATTTATTTGGAGGAAGTGCAGGTAGAGAAGGGGTGGCTGTACAAATTGGAGCGACGCTCTCTCATTATTTTACAAAATATTTTCATTTTCCTAAGAATGGAAAAGTTTTGTTGATTACCGGAATGGCAGCTGGATTTGCTGGATTATTTCAAACACCACTTACTGCTTTGTTTTTTGCTATGGAAGTTATGGTTATAGGTAAAATAGAGTATGAAGCTTTACTTCCAGGGGTTATAGCATCTTTTACTGCTTCTTATACGTCACATTTTTTAGGATTGGAAAAGTTTAGTGTAAATATTCAACAAAGTATTAATATGAATGATTTAAAAAATATGATGTTAATGATTCTAGTAGGAATTATTTTGGGAATTGTTGGAAGAATATTTTCAACGTCGTTGAGTGCTTTAAAAACATTTTTTAAAAATAAAATAGAAAATCCCTATAAAAGAATAGGTTATATTTCTATTTTATTGGTGATAGGGCTAATGATTTTTAAAGGAAGATACAGTGGCTTAGGCACAAATTTAATTGATTTATCATTTTATGGAAATGTGACTTATTATGATTGGTTTTTAAAACTTATTTTTACTGTTGTAACTCTTGCAATTGGATTTCAAGGTGGAGAAGTAACACCCTTATTTTCAATAGGAGCAACTCTAGGATTTATACTTGCCCCAATTTTTCATTTGCCTATTGAATTATGTGTAGCTTTAGGATATACGGGAGTTTTTGCTTCAGCAACAAATACTTTAATTGCACCAATGATGATTGGATTAGAAGTCTTTGGTGGGCATCAAATGATAGCATTTCTTATTATATGTATTTTTTCTTATTTAGTTAATGGAAATAAATCTATATATACTGCCCAAATCAAAAATTTCTAACAAACATTACACGATGAAAGGCTTTACATTTCGCTATTTCAAAGATAAAATAGTAATGGTGATGGAAAATGGAATTTGATGAATTATTTATAAAATTAAAGGTGAATCCATTAAAACTCATTGAGTCAATTGTTCATGCTGGTGGATCATCAGTTATTTTGTTTAAAAATAGAAAAAGTGAAATCTTATATGTTAATGATCAGTTTTATCAAAAACATCCACAGTTTAAAAATAATAAGGAAGCAGTTATTGGTAAAACTGATTTTGATTTGTTTCCGGACTCACAAGAACACGCTAAACAAGCTTTTGAAGATGAACAACGTGTCATGGAAACAGGACAAGCAATTAATGTTGTAGAAACTGAAGGAAAAAATCATGATGGCTATACGCTTATTGCACATACAAGAAAATATCCGTTATATGATAGTCAAGGAGAAACAATCGGTGTTTTTGTTATTACAGAAGATATGACAAGTGATGTAAAGGCACTTAGAGAAAATCAAGAAAAAGCCAAAATTTTAACAAAGCTTAATGTTGAACTTTCACAAGAAAACGCTACAGATGCTTTAACACAACTTTATAATCGACGTTTTATTCATGCAGAATTAGATACATTGCATAAAGAATATTTAGAAAATAATACACCATTTTCTATTTTGTTATTAGATTTAGATAACTTTAAAAGTGTTAATGATAATTATGGACATCATATTGGAGATGAAGTTATTAAACATGTTGGAACTGTTTTAAATAATATTAAACATCAAAAATATCCAACTATGGAGCCATGTCGTTATGGCGGAGACGAATTTTTAGTTATTCTACCAGCTTATCAAAAAGATGGGGCAGTTTCAATTGCCAGAGATATTAAAGATGCCTTTGATCATGTTATTTTACATGCTGGTGCTTATCATGATATCGTAAGATTAAGTATTGGCGTTGCTGGTATTCGTGATGAAGAAACAATACAAGATTTATTAAATAAATGTGATCAAAGAATGTATATTTCAAAAAGAGATGGAAAACATCGTATTACTTATTGATGATAGTGTAAAAAGCTATCATCATTTTTTATTTTGAGATATAATAAAATCAACAAGGAAGTGATAAAAATGTATGAGGCAATCAAACAACTTGCACAAAAATACCATCAAGAAACAATTAATCAGCGCCGAGATTTTCACCACTTTGCTGAAAGAGGTTGGTTAGAAATACGTACAGCATGTCAAATTGCAACTACTTTAGAAAACTTAGGTTATGAGGTTTTAGTAGGAAAAGAAATTATGGATAAAGATGCGCGTATGGGATTACCGCCAGAAGCAATTTTTAATATTAATTATTTACGTGCTAAAAAAGAAGGGGCAAATCCTAAATATTTAGAACAAGTTAAAAATGGAATGACAGCTGTTGCAGGTATCTTAAAAAACGGTGTAGGGCCTGTTGTGGCTATTCGTTTTGATATTGATGCTTTAGGGCTTGTTGAAGATTCAACAGATGGGCATTATCCAAAACAAGAAGGTTTTTCTTCTTGTCATTTAGGAGCAATGCATGCTTGTGGACATGATGGTCATGCATCTATTGGTTTAACAACTGCTAAAATATTGATGGAGCTTAAAGAACACTTACATGGGACTTTGAAAATTATTTTTCAACCGGCTGAAGAAGGTGTAAGAGGAGCAAAATCCATTTGTGAAAGTGGTTTTTTAGATGATGTCGATTATATTTTTGCAGCGCATATTATGCCTCGTGTTAAAGATTACGATCTTTATTTTGGAATGAATGAATCATTTGCAACAACGAAATTAGATGTCATTTATCATGGAGTTTCAACACATGCGGCAGAATCTCCACAATTCGGTAAGAATGCATTGCTTTCAGCAGCTAACTGTATTATTAATTTGCATTCGATTCCTCGAAACAGTGATGGACAAACACGTGTCAATGTAGGAACGGTTCATGCAGGAACAGGTAGAAATGTTGTTCCTGATACAGCAAAACTTGAAATAGAAGTACGTGGTGTAACGACAGAATTAAATCGTTATATGGAAATTTATGCAAGAGATATTATTAACGCCTGTGCTTTGATGCATGATACTGTTGTTGAAATTAAACAAATGGGGAAAGCATTTGCTTTAAATTGTGATGAAGATTTTATGAATCAAATACGAAATATTTGTGTTAAAGAAATGCCCGATTTAAAATTACCTCCAGAAAATTTAAATCCATTAGGAGGAAGTGATGATTTTTCTTATATGATGGAATATGTCCAAGTTCATGGGGGTAAAGCTACTTATATGAAATTATTGACAGATATTACAGCTTCACCTCATAACACATCATTTAATTTCAATGAAGAAGTACTTAATAAAGGCCCACGAATCATGGCGTCTATTGCTTATACATTATTAAAATAAAGAAGCTAACTATTTTAGAATTTAAATCTGATACACAATTATTAATTGAAGGAAAAAATTTAAATGAAGATGAAATTAGTGAATACTTTACAACACATTTTAAGGGAGATTGCTTGTTAGCTGTTGAAGATGATTAATTGATTAAAATTCATTTTCATACAAATGAACTATAGAAGGTTTTAGAATATTGTTCAACACTTGGTGAAATCTATGATATTGTTATTGAAGATATGGATTGACAATCAAGAGGATTAAAAGGATAAAGATGCGAAAGCATCTTTTTTAATAACTTAAAAAATGTTATAATTGCGAAGCTATTTATAAATAAAAAAGAGTTTTTAATGATTGGAGGTAACCATGGTTAATATATTTGATACATTACCAAGAAACTTTTTTAATATATTTAATACAGCTGATCGTGTTGTTATCAGTGAATGTATTTGTGTTCTTTATGAGTATATTAAGGATGATGCATCCTTTGCATCTTTAAAAGAAAACTTGATTTATGAGTTAACAAAATATTTTAGTAGTCACTTAATTGAACTTGAAGAACTTCAAAGTCAATCACCAAGAGAGCGCGCACTTTATGTCTATCGAAGATTAAAAGAATGTGGATGGTTAAGTGAAGAAGTTGGTGAAAATTACCATGTTTATGCTAGTTTTGAAGATTATGCTATTAGTATCATTGAAACATTAATAAATTTAGAAGAAGATCGTGATATTGAGTATTCAAGTATGGTTTATAGTATTTATTCGCAGTTTAAAAATTTTGATATTGAAAATGGATATAAGATTCTTGATGCACAATATAGTATGACAAAAAGCTTAATGACAAAATTAAAAAATTTGAATACAAATATTAAGCGTTATATCAAACGTCTTGTTCAAGATAATATGAAAAATGATTTAAATCAAATTTTAGATTCTTTATTAAGTGATTATCAATTAAAGATAGTAGATCGTGCTTTTTATAATCTAACAACTAAAGATCATCCTTTAAAATATCGTAATAGTATCATTTCTCAAATTCAAAGAATACAAGATGATCAAGCAACATCTGAAACAATTATAGGAAATATCATGCTTTCTAAAGATTTAACTTATCAAGAGGCAATGGATTTGTTTTATAAACAAACATCTTATATTATTGATGCCTTTGAAAGTATTTTAGATTTAATTAATGAAATCAATCGTAAAAATGAAAAGTTTGTTGCTTCAGCAACAAATCGTATTATGTTTTTAATGAATGTAAAAGAAGATATTGGTGGAAAAATCAATGACATCATTAAAGAAGGGCAAGAATGTCCAGAAGTGTTTGATCAAGTAGCAAAGATTTCAATTAATAAATACTTAGATCAAAATTCTTTATATTTACCACGACAAATAAAAAAAGTTAAAAATACGGATTTGATTTTAGATACACAATTAGATGAACAAACACGTTTAATGGCGATTGAAAAACTAAAACAAAATGAAAAATATACAAAAACAGCCATTGAAAAAAATGTTTTACAATGTTTGGATCAACAAGAAACAATATTGGGTTCAAATTATTATGATCAAAATAAAGATTTATCTTTATTTATTTTGACATGGCTTTATGGTTATAGTCAAAATGCTCTATATAAAATAGAACCACAAGAAAATATTATAAAGAAAGATCATTATCAATTTAGAGAATTTATAATAAGGAGAGTTGAAGATGAATAAAAATGAACTGATGAAAAATATGTCACAGGCATATTTGTTATTATCTGAAAAAAGAAAAGAAGAATTTTCACGTATTTTAAATCGGTTATTAGCGGTTAATTTTATTTGTGGTGGAAGAAAAAGAGATCGCGAAGATTATTATTTTATTAGTGAAAATGAACAACTATTTAAAGATTTTTTAATGATGCTTGATTATGATTTTCATTTATATAAAGCAGACCGTGTAATCTATATCCATAATTTAAATAATTACAATCATTTAAATCTTAATCAAATGCAAACAATTGTTTTATTGTTACTTAGAAAACTTTATTTTCAAAAATCACAAGAGTTACAAGATACTGAATTTATTCATATTTCCCTTGGGGAACTTCATAGTGAAATAGAAGCAACTGGTATTTATAACGAACGTCTAAAAAAGACAGATTTAAAAAATATCTATCATTTCTTGTCAAGGTATAATATATGTGAACGTATTGGTGATTTAAACGAAGATGATACACGTTTAATTATTTATCCAACAATTAATTATATTTTACCAATTCAAAAAATTGATGAAATCAATCAACGTATTCAACAATATAAAAAAGGAGATCACGATGAAAACATTAACGAAAGTGAAACTGATTAATTGGCATACTTTTTCTAATGAAGAATTTGAAATCTATAAAAATGCCTTAATTACTGGAGAAAATGGAACAGGGAAATCTACAATTTTAGATGCGATTCAATATGTTTTAACTGCTGGTAAATGTAAATTTAATAAAGCAGCAAGTGATATTGGAAATCGTACATTAGAGTCTTATATTCGTTGTAAAACAGGAATTGAAGGGCATGAATATGCTAGAAATGGTGATGTGACAACCTATATTGCATTAGAGTTTTATGATGAAAAAACAGAAAAATATCAAATTATTGGAACTGTTATTGATTTACCAGCTGGTGGAAGATTAAATAGAGATTTTTTTCAAATTATTGATTGTAAAATCAGCGATGTAGCATTTATTGAAGAAAGAAGAGTTTTGACGAGAAAAGAATTTAAAAAAGCTTTAATTGATCATCAACAAACAGGTATTTTTAAAGATACAATTAAAGAAGGAGAAAGTTTATTTGGAAATGCTTTAGGTGTTAAAAGTAAATATTTTGATTTAGTAACGAGAGCACTTGCTTTTAAAGCAATTGATAATGTTTATCAATTCATTGTTGACTTTTTATTAAAAGAAGACTTTGTTGATATTCAAAATTTAAGAGACAGTATCAAACACTATAAAGTTCTTGAAGAAAAATTAAAAATATCTAAAAAAGAATGTGAATCATTAGAAGGTGTTGTAAGTCAATATGACACTTATTTAGATACGCACTTTCAAATGGATGTTTTAGAATGTTTAAAAGAAAAATTACAAGAAAAGCAATTACAAGCTATTATTGATAATAGTCAAAAGAAATATCAAAAAATAAATGATCAGCTAAATTTTGTACAACAAAAACTTACACAATTAAATCAAGATGAAGAAACTTATCAAGAAAGATATCATCGTTTAGATGAATCATTAAGAGAAAACGAAACCTATAACTTAAAAAATGAATTACAAAAAGAAAGTGAACAACTCAAAAAAGAAAAAGAAAAAAAAGAAAACAGTTATCAAACTCTTATAACAGAAATTAAACAAGAAATACAATTATTAAAGAAAGTAAAAATACCAAATAGTTATATCCAAATTCTTCAAAATCAAGATTATCAAACAGAAACATTGACACATGCATTTAGAAATATTGTAGAAGAAGTTTCTAAAAGAACAAAGGATGTTACTGAAAAAATATCACATTTAAAAATTGAAATGACACAAACAGTTGATCGTTTTAATGAATATTGTAAAGAATATGATTCTCTTAAAGAAAATCAACTTTATTATAGAAAAGAAATTCAAGAATTAATTCAATTACTAAATGAAAAACTTACAAGTCATTATGGAAAAACCATTGAAGTTAAACCATTATGTGAATATATTGAAGTTAAAGATGAAAAATGGCGAAATGCATTAGAAGGATATCTTAATAGTCAAAGATTTGATTTAATTATTGAACCAGAATATTTTGAATATGCATTGCTTGTTTATGAAGAATATAAAAATAAAAGAGGTATATATGGTGTAGGAATTGTTGATGTTGCGAAAATGTCAAGATATGAAGATGTGGATGTTAAAGACACACTTGCAAGTCAATTAGATTGTAAAAATACATATGCTAGATGGTATGTCAACATGTTGCTTTCTAAAGTACAATGTGTCGATGATGTTACACAACTTAGAAATTATGCTACAGCGATTACGCCAACATGTATGCTTTATAAAAATTACACAGCACGTGCAATCAATCCACGTATTTACAATAAACCATACATTGGATTAGGTGCTATTAAAATTCAATTAGCGACAATTGAACAAGAATTGGAAAACCTAAAACAAGAAATCAAATTACAAAAAGCAAATTATGAAGATTTAAAAAATGGTCAAGCATTATTAAATCAATCCAAAGCAGATCATATCTTCTATCGCTTAGATTTAATTGATGAATATCATAATTTACTAAAAGAATATCAAGAAATTAATGATCGCTATGAAAAATTAATTTTAGATGATTCACTTATTTCTTTACAAGAAGAATGTGATGCAGTAAAAAAACAACTTGAAAAAACAAAAAGAGAAAAAGAAGACTCACTTATGAAAAAAGGAAGTCTTGAAAATAATCTAGAAACATTTAAAGAACAACTTGAACAAACGCAAGAAGAATATCAATTATTACATGAAAAAATAGTTCAATTTGAAATGGAGCATGTTGATGTTACTCAAGTAGCTGATCAACAAGTCGTTATTTATTTAAAACGTTTTTCTAAAGATTTTAATGGTATGAAAAATGATATTGAACAACAAGGAAATGGTTATCAACGAAAGGCAAACCAAATTGAAAATCAAATAGTCATGAAAATGAAAGATTATAATGATGATTATAATATTGGTTTTGAAAATGCTTTAACAGATATTGAAAGTTATAAACAAAGATACCATCAATTAAAGGAGATGGATATTGTTTCTAAAGAAGAAAAAACAAGACAAGCAAAACTTAAATGCGAGGAATCTTTTAAAACATCTTTTATTTCTGGATTAAATGAAAAAATTGAAAATGCTAAAAAAGATATTGCTGAATTAAATAAAGGATTAGCACAAAGAGATTTTAATGGTGAAACCTATGAATTCTGTGTTTCACCAACTTCAAGAGATGATTTTAAAGAATACTATAAGATCATCCAATCAGGAAAAGAATATATGGTGAATAATCTTTTATCTGAAACATTAAGTGAAAGTCAAAGAAGAATTATGGATGATTTATTTGTAAAATTATCATCTGTAGAAAATGATCAAGAAACTGAACAAATGCTCATGGAATATACAGATTATCGAAATTATTTAGATTATGATATTAAAATCAAATATGCAAGTGGAGATTATGCATATTTTTCTAAAGTTAATAAAGAAAAATCTGGTGGAGAAACACAAACACCATTCTATGTCATTATGGCAGCAAGTTTTGAACAAGTTATTCGTAATAGAAATCAAAATGAAGATTTTGGTTGTGTCGTTATTTTTGATGAAGCATTCAATAATATGGATGAACAAAGAATACAAGAAATGATTAAGTTCTATAATGAACGTGAAATACAAACATTTATTGCTGTACCACCTTCAAGAGCAGGTACAATTATTCCTTATGTTAATACAAGATTGCTTGTCATTAAACAGGGACAACAATCCTTTGTCGAAGGATTTAGAGATGAATGATTATCGTCAATTGATCTTAATAGAGTTTATTAATCGTTATGAAAATAGTAGTTACTATAAAGGTAAAAGCGATGGTCCAAGGAAAATATCTATTGTATTGCATAAAAGATTTCCAGAATATGGACAAAGCTTCTTTTATGAAATTACTGAAGAACTAGAAAATATATCTTTTCAATTAAAAGAAGAAGGAATAGTTACTTTTTCTAAGAAAAGTATTCCAGGAAATAGAGAAATAATTTTAAATCAAGAAGAAAGCAGTATTAAAAAAATATATCAGGAACTTAAAAGAGTCTCAATTAAAGAAAAAATAATGAATTATCTACATCAGCTTGATGAATATCATGTCGAAGGATTTGTGAAAGACTTTATAGATGAAATGAAAAAGAAAATCATGCATGATCAAAGTCTTTCTCCTTATTTAAAAAGTTATGATTTAGAAGATTTAGATTCTGTTATAAAAATACTTAATGGAATGTATTATCAAGATGAAGAAATTTCATTTAGAAAATTTTCTGAGAAAATATTAAATGATACTAAGAAATTAATAAAGTATAAAAAAAGAATATTACATATTGTACATGATTTTTATGATGATTCTTTAGAAAATGAAGATGAGGTCTTTGAAACTTTTTACATTAGAAAGAATCCAGCTTATGTTTACATTAGAGGAAATGCTATTTTTAAAATTAATAATCAACTGATTGATTTAAAACAAATGAAGCAATATTTTGTTTTACCAAGTTTATGTATTAAAGATTTAACAATTCAAAATATTGATGCAAAACAAGTAATGACAATTGAGAATTTAACATCTTTTCATGATCTTTCTTTAAATGATAATTTTTATATTTATACAAATGGTTTTCATAATCATGCGATTCAACAATTTTTAATAAAACTTTATGATTTTTTAGGTGATGAAGTGAATTATCTTCATTTTGGTGATATTGATGCTGGTGGTTTTCATATATATAACGATTTGTGTAAAAAGACACATATTCCTTTTCAAACGTACCATATGGATGTAGATACGTTAAAAAAATATTATATATATACAAAGAAATTAACTAAAAATGATAGAAAAAGATTAAAATCTATGAAAAATAATGAAGTTATTACTTACATGTTAAAAAATAATGTCAAGTTAGAACAAGAAATAGTAGGAGATAGCTTTAATGAAAGGTGAAACACTAATACGTTTAGAAAGTTTACAGAAGATTGTCTTTCATTCACTAGCTAATTTGGCTAAATCTATATCTATAGAGACAAGCAAACTTTAAGAATGCTACCAATGGGATGATAATAATTACGATTTACAGCAGATAAAAAAAGAATTAGCAGATGTGATTATTTATTGTCAAGATTTATTGGATTGATTAAATCTAGATGTAGATGAAATTGTTCAAATGAAAATGGTAATGAATGAAAAGAAATATCCAATTAAATAAGAGTTGAAAAATGGCAGAATATGTCATTTTTTTCTTATTTTGTGATTATTTGCAAAAAAATGTAATTCAGTATATAATTTGCAAGTCACTAAGGAGGAAAAATATAATGGGAGACGCTATCAAATTAATCGGGATAGTTATTGTTATCATTGGTTTTGCTTTAAAATTTGATACATTAGCTACCGTAGTTGTTGCTGGTATTGTTACAGGTTTAGTTGGTGGAATGTCTATTATGGATATTTTATCAACACTTGGCTCTGCCTTTTTAACAAATAGAACAGCAACATTATTTATTTTAACATTGCCAGTTATTGGATTATGTGAACGTATGGGTCTACGTGATAAGGCCGTTGATTTTATCAGTGGCATTAAAAGTGCGACTACAGGTAGATTATTATCTATTTGGCAAGTTATTCGTACTATTGCTTCTGCATTTTCATTACGTATTGGAGGACATCCACAATTCATTCGTCCTTTAATTAATCCAATGGCACAAGCATGTGCAATTGCTAAATATGGGGAAATTGATGAAAAAACTGAAGATGAAATTAAAGGGATGGCTGCAGGAACAGAAAACTATGGAAATTTCTTTGCTCAAAACTGTTTTATGGGCTCATCAGGAACTTTATTAATTGTTTCGACTTTAAATGAAATCTTCAAATCAAACAATATTGCTCAAGAAGTAACTGCTAATCAAATTGCTTTAAATTCAATTCCAATTGCTGTTATTTCAGTTATTGTGGGTATTGGTTATGCTTTATGGTATGATCGTAAATTAAAAAAACGTTTTGGTAAAAAGCAAGGAGGAGAAAAATAGTATGTTAGAAATAGATTGGAATACAAGTACAATTTTAGCAGAAGTTTTCTATTGTATTATTGGACTTATTTTTGCTTTTACTGGAGTCAATGCTTTAAAAAATAAAGAAGTTGAAAAACGAACAACAACAGCAATCTTTTGGTTTATTTTAGCTATTACTTTCATTGCTGGGCCTTATATTCCTACATGGATTACAGGAGCATGTATTATTGTTTTAGCTATCTTAACTGCTGTTGGTTTAGTACAACCAGCAGCAATGCATATTCCTACTGCTAAAGAAACAAGAGAAAATGCAGATAAATATGGATATAAATCATTTATTCCACCTGTTGTTTTAGCTTTATCAGCAGTAGTTGTGGCTACATTCTTTACAGATTTAGGAGCAAACAATGCCATTGGTATTAGTGCTGCTATTGGTTTAATTGTTGCTTACTTTATTTTCAAACCTAAATTTTCTTTACCATTTAAAGATGGTATTCGTTTAACTGATAATGTAGGAACTACAGGTATTTTACCTCAAGTTTTAGCTGCATTAGGTTCATTATTTACAGCTGCAGGAGTAGGTGCTGTTATTGCTGCAGGAGTAGGTGCTATTATTCCTGAAGGAAATCATTTTATTGCCGTTGCTGTTTATTGTATTGGAATGGCTTTATTTACAATGATTATGGGTAATGGTTTTGCTGCCTTTGCGGTTATTACAGTGGGTATTGGTTATCCATTCTTAATCGCTCAAGGTGCTAATCCGGTTGTTGTTGGTGCTTTAGGTTTAACTGCAGGATATTGTGGTACATTAATGACACCAATGGCAGCAAATTTCAATATTATGCCAGCGGCTTTATTGGAAACAAAAAGTAAATATGCTATAATAATTTCACAATTACCAGTTGCATTAATTATGTTAGCAATACACATTGTTTTAATGTATGTATTAGCTTTCTAGGAGGAAATGAAATGAAATTATTATTAACTGCATTTGATCCTTTTGGAGGAGAAAAAATCAATCCAGCTTTAGAAGCTGTTAAACGTGTTCAAGACAAAATTGGTGATCTTGAAATCGTTAAATTAGAAGTACCAACTGTTTTCTATAAATCAATTGATACAGTTACAAATGCTATTGAAAAAGAACATCCTGATGTCGTTTTATGTATTGGACAAGCAGGTGGAAGATTTGACATAACACCAGAAAGAGTTGCTATCAATATTAATGATGCACGAATTCCTGATAATGAAGGCAATCAACCATTAAGTGGACCAATCTTTGAAGATGGAGAAAATGCTTATTTTTCATCTTTACCAATCAAAGCGATGGTTGCTGAAATTAGAAAAGCAGATATTCCTGCAAGTGTTTCCAATTCGGCAGGAACTTTTGTATGTAATCATCTAATGTATGGTGTTCTTTATACAATTGCTAAAAAATATCCATCAATGTGTGGTGGATTTATGCATGTACCATTTATTACAAGCCAAGTTGTTAATCGTCCAACGAATACACCAAGTTTATCACTTGATACAATTGTTAAAGGAATTGAAGCTGCTTGTAAAGCAATTGCTGAAAATACAGAAGATATTGTTGCTATTGAAGGGCATACACATTAGTTTTCAAAAAAACCAGGGTTAGAAATAATTCTAGTTTTTTTATTTTGTCTAAAATATTTTGTTGAAATTTGTAAGATAATCTATTAAATTATTTATAGGGTTATTCTCATTTGAAAATAACGGAGGGCTTATGTTAGATTCATATCAAAGAAAAATAGATTATATGCGTATTTCCATTACAGATCGTTGTCATTTTCAATGTGCTTATTGTAAAAGTGATCATCCACAAAAATTAAAACATCAAGATATTTTATCTTATGAACAATTATTACTCATTGTTGACCAAGCTATCCAATTAGGAATTAATAAATTTAAAATTACAGGTGGGGAACCAACAATTAGAAAAGATTATCTTTTCTTTATTAAAGAATTAAAGAAAAGAGAGGTAGAAGTAACTTTAACGACGAATGGTTCTTTATTTACTAAAAAAGATTTAGATTGTTTGAAAGAAATAGGAATAGATGGTATTAATTTTTCAATAGATACACTAGATTTAAGAGAATATTTTTTATTGACGCAACAAGATTGTTTGGAAACAGTTTTAGATAATTTGTTTTATGCTTATCAACTTAAAATTCCTGTAAAAATTAATTGTGTGATGGATGATACTTTTCATTTAAAGCGTTTGAATGATCTAATGGATTTGATTAAGGATAAAAAAATTGCAGTGCGTTTTATTGAACTCATGCCTTTAAATAGAGAACAACGAAATCAAAAAATAAAAGATGTTATAAAGTATTTAAAGGAATATCCAATTCAAGAATATCTAGATAAATTAGGAAATGGCCCAGCACATTATTATACGATAGAAGGTTATGCTGGTTATATTGGTTTTATTGAAGCATTACATTATAAGTTTTGCCACCAATGTAATCGTCTTCGTTTAACAAGTACAGGAAAGATCAAGCCATGTTTGTTCTATGAAGAAATGTATGATTTGAAGCCATATCTTAATAATGAAAAACAATTGCGTTTACATCTTGAAAAAGCAATTAAATTAAAACCAAAAGAACATCATTTCGAAGAAAATATTTCTTATACAAGAATGAATGAAATAGGAGGATAATATGGATTTTACACACTTTGATGAAAATGGAAATGCTATTATGGTGGATGTGTCTTCCAAAGACACCACTCAAAGAAGTGCTATTGCTTATGGTGAAATATATGTTGGTAAAAAAATACTTGAGAAAATTGAAAATCATCAAATGAAAAAAGGTGATGTTCTTTCAGTGGCAAGAATTGCTGGAATTATGGCAGTAAAGAAAACGAGTGAGATTATTCCTTTATGTCATCCTTTACTTTTAAGCAAGATTACAGTGGACTTTAATATTAATCATGAAAAAGAAGTGATTGAGACTTATTGTAAAGTTACATGTCTAGGAAAGACTGGGGTTGAAATGGAAGCACTTCATGGCGTGAGTGCAACCTTACTTACGGTTTATGATATGTCGAAGGCTGTTAGTAAAGAAATGGAAATTAAAAATATTCATTTAGTTAGTAAAAGTGGTGGAAAGAGTGGTGATTTTAAGTGGCAGGAAAAGTAAAAGCAATCTGTTTAAGTAAAAAAAAAGGTACAGCAAAAATACCTGTTGAAAAAATTGAAGTTATTGAAAATTATGGTTTTAAAAATGATGCACATGCGGGTTCTTGGCATCGTCAGGTTTCCTTGTTATCTTATGAAACAAGAGAAGCGTTTAAACAAATGGGTTCTACTGTTGAAGATGGTTCTTTTGGTGAAAATTTACTTATTTCAGGAATTGATTTTAATGCAATTGAAGTAGGAACCTGTCTTAAAATTGGTGATGTTATCCTTGAAATTACTCAACTTGGAAAAAGCTGTCATAATCACTGTGCCATTTATCATCAAGTAGGAAAATGTATTATGCCCACAAATGGCTTATTTTCACGTGTTTTAAAAGGAGGAACGATTCAATTGAATGATTCAGTTGAAGTTTTAAAAGAAAAAGATAAACGTTTACGTGTGGCAATTTTAACACTTTCTGATAAAGGTAGTCAGGGCTTAAGAGAAGATTTAAGTGGTCCTTACATCCAAGATTATTTTAAAGAAAGAGGCTATTATGTCACTTCTTATGAAATTCTTCCTGACGAACAAGCTTTAATTGAACAAGCATTGATTAATTTATCAGATCGTTGTCATAATGATTTGATTATTACCACTGGTGGAACAGGATTAAGTATGCGAGATGTTACTCCAGAAGCCACACTAAAAGTAGCAACACGAAATGTACCGGGTATTAGTGAAGCAATTCGCTATGAATCAATGAAATATACTAATCGTGCCATGCTTTCAAGAGGCGTATCTATTTTAAGAAATCAAACATTGATTATTAATTTGCCAGGAAGTTTAAAAGCTGTTAAAGAAAGTTTAGATATTATTATTGATCCTTTAAAACATGGCTTAGAAATTTTAAAAGGAGAGGCACATGATTGTGCTCGAAATGATGGTTGATTTATCACCTCTTTATATTTCTTTAAAAACAGCAATTATTACAATTATCATTACTTTCTTTTTCGGTTTATTTCTTGCAAAATGGACATTGAATCGAAAACATGATTTAACGAAAATTATTTTAGATGGTATTTTTACCATGCCTCTTGTTTTACCACCAACTGTTATGGGATTTTTCTTACTAATGATCTTTGGGGTTAATCAACCGATTGGAAAACTTTTCTTCCATGTTTTTCATTATAAAATTGCTTTTAGTTTTTCAGCAACAGTTATTGCTGCTGTCGTGATTTCTTTTCCTCTAATGTATCGTAGTGCCAAAGCGGCCATGGAACAAGTAAATCATGATTTGATTGATGCAGGAAGAACACTAGGAATGTCAGAAAAGCGCATTTTCTTTACAGTCATTTTACCTGAAGCTATGCCAGGTATTATTAGTGGGGGTGTTCTATCTTTTGCAAGAGGTTTAGGGGAATTTGGAGCAACGGCTATGCTTGCAGGAAATATAGTTGGAAAAACAAGAACTTTACCTTTAGCGGTCTATAGTGAAGTTATGTCAGGAAATTACGATAATGCAGGTGTTTATGTTTTTATTATCGCTGTTATTTGCTTAATAGCTGTTATTGGTGTCAATATTTATCAATACTCTCTTAAGAAAAAAAGGAGTTTTTAGATGAAATTAGAAGTTGTAATTTTTAAAAAATTGGCAGAATACGATTTAGATGTCTGTTTTGAAAGTCATGAAGACCGACTTGTCTTAATGGGACCAAGTGGAAGCGGTAAGAGTATGGTTTTAAAATGTATTGCTGGAATTATAACACCGGATGCAGGACGTATTGTTTTAGATGATGAAGTTTTATTTGACAGCAATTTAAAAATTAATATTTCCCCACAAAAAAGAAAAATAGGATATATGTTTCAAAATTACGCATTATTTGACCATATGAATGTTTATCAAAACATTGCTGCTCCTTTAAAAGCACGTCACGAAGATAAACAAGTGATTAAAGAAAAAGTTCAACAAATCATGGAAGACTTTCAAATAGATGATTTACAAAAAAGATATCCTCGTCAGCTTTCAGGAGGACAGAAACAACGTGTTGCTTTAGCACGTTTACTTGTTTATGATACAAAGATTGTTTTGTTAGATGAACCTTTTAGTGCTTTAGACGAAACACTGAAAGAACAGTTACTTAATGAAACAAAGAAAAAACTTGTTGAGTATCAAAAAAAATGTCTGTTTGTAACACATAGTCCAAAGGAAATAGAAATGATGTGTGGTAATAAATTAAAAATAAAAAGGGGGAGATTGGAAAAATGAAAAAGTTATTAAGTTTAATGTGTAGTTTATTAATAATTGTTACTTTATGTGGCTGTTCCTCAACTCAAGATCAACAAGAAGAAGTAACATTGACACTTGCTGCTGCTGCAAGTTTGGAAAATGTGTTTGAAGATAAACTTATTCCTGAATTTGAAAAAGAAAATCCAAGTATCAAAGTGCAAGGAGTTTATGATTCAAGTGGTAAATTACAAATTCAAATTGAACAAGGATTAAAGGCAGATGTTTTCTTTTCTGCAGCAACAAAACAAATGGATGCTCTAGTTGATGAAAAATACATCAATGATAAAGATGTTGTTAATTTATTAGAAAATAAACTTGTTTTAATTACAGGAAAACAAACTACAACAGAAGTTAAAGATTTTGCGGATATTGCAAAAGCAGAAACAATTGCTATTGGTGATCCTGAAGTTGTACCTGCTGGTCAATATGCAAAAATGGCATTAACTCATTTAGGATTATATGATGCTTTAACTTCAAAATATAGTTTAGGTGGAAACGTTACTGAAGTGTTAAACTGGGTTGCTTCTTCTTCAAGTGAAGTAGGTATTGTTTATTCAACGGATGCTAAAAGCAGTAAAGATGTAAAAGTTCTTGCAACATGTGAAAATAGTTTATTAGCTGAACCTGTTATTTACCCAGTTGCAAAACTTGCTCAAACAAAACATAGTGATGAAACTGAAAAATTCATAAAATTCATTCAAAAGAAATCTTCTTTAAAACAATTTGAAAATTACGGGTTTACTGTTAATAAATAATATGAAAGAAATTAAAACAGAAGATGCTATTGGCAGTGTTCTCTGCCATGACATCACAGAAATTGTAAAAGACCAAAGAAAAGGTCCTCGTTTTAAGAAGGGCCATATTATTAAAGAAGAAGATATTGAAGTATTATTGAATTTAGGAAAAGAACATCTTTATGTTTTTGAAAAAGATGAAACAATGATGCATGAAAATGATGCAGCAGAAATATTATGTAATCTTTGTTTCAATGAATATATGAAAAAAAGCGCTATTAGTGAAGGAAAGATTAAACTTACAAGTACAATTGATGGATTGTTTAAAGTAAATCGAGAAGAACTTTTTAAGGTCAATTCTTTTGGACAAATGATGATTGCGACAAGACAAGGTAATGTACCTGTAAAAAAAGGGGATAAACTTGCAGGCATGCGTATTATTCCACTTGTTATTGAAAAAGAAAAGATGCAACAAATCCAAGAAATAGTTCAAAAACCTATTTTAAAAATCATGCCTTATCAAATAAAAACAGCAGGAATTATTACCACAGGTTCAGAGGTTTATAAAGGGAGAATTAAAGACACATTTACGCCAGTCATCGTAGAAAAATTAAAAGAATACGGGGTGGAAGTTATTTACCATAGTTTATCACTAGATGATCATGAAATGACAACTAGTAAAATCAATGAAGCCTTAAAACAAGGAGTGGATCTTGTTTTATGTACAGGAGGAATGTCTGTTGATCCTGATGATAAAACGCCACTGGCGATAAAAAATACAGGTGCAAAAATTATAAGCTATGGAGCACCTGTTCTTCCTGGAGCAATGTTTTTATTAAGTTATAAAGGCGATGTTCCGATTGTTGGATTACCAGGATGTGTCATGTATTCACGTCGAACAATTTTTGATGTTGTTTTACCAAGACTTCTTGCTAAAGATTTAATTACCAGTGATGAACTTGCCTTGCTTGGTGAAGGAGGACTTTGTTTAAATTGTCCTATTTGCACTTTTCCAAATTGTGGACTTTCGAAAGGATAAAAATGACCTATAAAAATCCACAGAAATTTGATTTAAAGATTCGTCTTTATAACCAAGAAAAAAGCTTTGGTAAAGGTGTTTATGAACTGATGAAAAAAACACAAAGTTTTGGTTCCTTATCAGGAGCTTACAAAGATATGAAAATGTCAAATTCAAAGGCATGGAAAATTTTAAAAAGAGCGGAAGAGGATTTAGACATGCCTCTTGTTGAACGTATTAGTGGTGGTAAAGATGGCGGTGGCAGTAAACTTACTCAAGAAGGCGAAGAATTGTTAGAAAAGTATGAAAAATTTATTCAAGAAATGAATGAATATGCAGGTGCTCGGTTTAAGGAGATTTTTGAAGATGAATAAACAGGAATATTTAATTATTACTTTTCATTCATTAGATGATGCAATGGATTTAGATGCTAAACAAACTATTTCAATGCAAGGACGTCTTATTCCTAAACCATCTGTTATTGATGCAGGATGTGGCATGTGTTTTTCTTGTCAAAATAAAGAAATGGAAAAGTGGAAGATTTTTCTTGAAGAAAATCAAATTCATTATGAAAAAATAGTAAAGGTTGTGTTTTAAATGAAAGAAAAACTTTATTGTAAAAGTGGTGGCTGTAGTGCTAAATTAGGCGCTAAAAAATTAACTCATATTTTAGAAAAAATCGATAAATATCCCAATTCTAATTTACTTGTTGGCTTTGATAGTCATGATGATGCCTCTGTTTATCAAATCAATGAACATCAAGCCATTGTTTCAACACTTGATTTCTTTCCACCAATGGTAGAAGATCCTTATTTATTTGGACAAATTGCAGCAACGAATGCTTTAAGTGATGTTTATGCTATGGGTGGAACTCCTTTGACAGCGTTAAATATTGTTTGTTTTAACGATCAAGATGATTTAAATATTTTAGGAAAAATCATTGAAGGTGGAAATGATAAACTAAAAGAAGCAAAAGTTGTTTTATCAGGAGGACATTCCATCAAAGATGAATCAACAAAATATGGCTTAAGTGTTACCGGAATAGTAGATCCAAATAAAATGATTCAAAATAATGGTGTACAAGTGGGAGATACATTAATTCTTACTAAAAAATTAGGAGTAGGATTGACATTAAATGCTTATCGTTTAAATGATGCACGTCAAGAAATACTTGATGAGGTTTTTAAGAGTATGACAACACTTAATAAATATGCATTCGATGTTTTAAATAAATATACACTTCATGCTTTAACGGACGTGACCGGTTTTGGGCTCCTTGTTCATTTAGATGAAATGCTCAATGAAAAGGCAAGTGCCTTTTTAGATAAAAAAAGTATTCCTTATTTTAAGGATTGTCCTTATTATGTTGATGAATTTTATTTAAGTGGAGGCGCTCAGCATAATCGTAATGCAATGAAAAATAAAGTTTGTTTTGACGAGGAAAACTTTATTTTAGAAGAAATTCTTTATGATCCACAAACAAGTGGAGGACTTCTTGCCAGTGTTGCAAGTGATGATATAGAAAATATTTTAAATGATTTTAACCAAGCAGGACTTGCTTGTTATGTGATTGGTAAAATCGTTGAAAAAGATCAATTTAATATTTATGTACGTTAGGAGATTATTATGGAAATTTTAGATGCTCGAGGACTTGAATGTCCATTACCAGTTGTTAAAACAAAGGAATTATTAAAAGAAATTGATAAAGTAAAAGTACTTGTTGATAATGAGATTGCGATTGAAAATTTAACAAAATTTGCAGGAGTAAGACATTATCAAATTGTTACAGGTGATGACGGAGATGATTTTTATGCAATTATTGCTAAAGAAGATATTGATGAAGAATTAGATTTTAATGAAAAAAGTGGAGATGTTGTTGTTATTTCAAGTGAAACAATGGGAAATAATGAAGAACTTGGTGCTATTTTAATGAAATCATTTATTTTTGCACTTACAAAACAAGATCAGTTACCTAAAGGAATGATTTTTTATAATGAAGGTATTTTCCTTACTACAAATGAGGGAGATATTTTAAATGATTTAAAATATCTTGAAAGTCAAGGTGTTGATATTGTAAGTTGTGGAACATGTCTCGATTTCTTTAAACGTAAAGAGTTGTTACAAGTAGGAACTGTTACAAATATGTATGATATTGTTGAAAGAATGGAGAAGGCTGAAAAAATTATTAAGCCATAAAAGATAAATGAAAGATTTAGTTATTGTAAGAGGTGGTGGCGATATTGCTACAGGGACCATTTATAAACTTTTTAAATGTGGATTTAAAGTCTTGATTTTAGAAATTGAAAAACCTAGTGCCATTCGAAGAAATGTTGCTTTTTGTGAAGCTATTTACGATACGCAAAAACAAGTAGAAGACGTCACTTGTTATCTAGCACATGACTATAATGAAGCAAAACAATTTTTAACGGAAAATAAAGTGACGTTATTGATTGATCCAGAGGCTAAAGCCATTGATTATTTCAAGCCAGAGGTTGTTGTTGATGCCATTCTTGCCAAAAAGAATTTAGGAACAACAAAAAAGATGGCTCCAATTACCATTGCTTTAGGTCCGGGATTTATGGCAGGTAAAGATGTTGATGTTGTTATTGAAACGATGCGAGGGCATAAACTTGGAAGACCGATTTATCAAGGAACTGCTTTAAAAAATACAGGTGTACCAGGAGTCATTAAAGGTTATGGAAAAGAACGTGTTATCCATTCTCCTAATGCAGGAACTGTAAAACATGTAAGGCATTTAACAGATATTGTTAAAAAAGGTGAAGTGATTGCTTACGTTGATCAAACACCGATTTATGCGACAATGGATGGATTACTTCGTGGCTTAATTAAAGAAGGTTTTGTAGTCACTCAAGGTTTTAAAATGGCAGATATTGATCCACGTGAAGATGAATATGAAAATTGTTTTACTATTTCCGATAAAGCACGCTGCATTGCTGGTGGAGTCATTGAGGCAATCTTTTATTTAAAAGGACATAGAAATGATTTATCTTGATCAAGCAGCAACCAGTTTTCCTAAAATTAAAGAAGTTCAAGATGCAGTAATTGATTGTATGAATCATTGTACCAATGCGAATCGTTCTACCAGTACGACAAGTTTAAATGCGAGTCGTTTGATTTATCAAACACGCAAACTTATTAAAGAATATTTTCATGTACCTCAAGATGGATGCGTGGTCTTAAATAGTGGAAATACAGAAAGTCTCAATACATGTATTAAAGGTATTCTCAAAAAAGGTGATCACGTGATTACGACCTACGCAGAACATAACAGTGTTTTAAGACCGCTTTATCAATTAGAAAAAGCGAATATTATTACCTTATCTATTACCTCACCTACAGTAGAGGGTATTAAAAAACATCTTCAAAAAAAGACAAAAATGATTATTGTAACACATAGTTCCAATGTGACGGGTGAAATTTATCCAATTGCTGAAATTGGAAAACTAGCGCACGAAAATGGTATTTTGATGATGAGTGATATTGCTCAAAGTGCGGGACATCTTCTCATTGATATGGAAAAGATGAATTTAGATATTTTATGTTTTAGTGGTCATAAAGGGTTGCTTGGAAATAGTGGAGTTGGTGGTTTTTGTTTAGCTCAATCTATAGAAATGGAACCTTTAATAAGTGGTGGAACAGGAATGGATTCTTTTAATCATTTTCAAAGTGATTACTACCCTGAACATGTTGAAGCAGGAACACGTAATATGACAGGAATTGTTTCTTTAAAGGCAGGGGTTTGTTATTTAATGAAATATCAAGATGAAAAATCAAAATACACAAATGAATTAGTTGAATTTTTATATGATGGTTTAAAAAATATTCCACAAGTTGTTTTATATGGTGATTTCAAAGAAAGAACACCAATTCTTGCATTTAATATACAAGGAATGGATAGTTTTCAAGTGGCCGATCTTTTAAATAATAAGTATGATATTGCGATTCGTTGCGGTACTCATTGTGCACCTTTGATGCATCAACATCTCAATACAGTGAAAAGTGGAATCGTAAGAGTATCACTTTCATTTATGAATACAAAAGAAGAAATACAATTTTTCATCAAAGCAATTAAAGAAATTAGTGAGGGTAATTATGATAATTAGTGTTATTGGTTCAGGTGGAAAGACAACAAAAATAAAACAGTTAAAAGATCAATACTTAAAAGAAGGTAAGACTGTTTTAATGACAACTTCTACTCATATGAAAATTGAAGAAAATACACTAGTCGATCCGAGTTATGAAGAAATTATAAATGAAATTAAAAAGCGTGGCTACGTACATGCAGGTAGCAAAGCCAAAAATCAAAAAATTAAAGCTTTAGATGATGAAGTGTTAGAAAGATTAAAAAAAGAAATAGATGTAATTTTAATTGAAGCTGATGGTTCTCATGGATTACCTTTAAAATATCCAAGAAATAATGAACCTGTTGTAGACAAAGATAGTAATGAAATTATTTTAATTACTTCTTTAAAGGGACTTGGAAAACCTGTTCAAGATGTTGTTCATGGTTATCAAGAAATGAAAATTGATGGAAATCAAAAAGTAGATAGTCTTTTTATTCAACAACTTATCAACATCTATTTAGAAAAAATTAAAAAATATAATGTTCCCATAGAAATTCAAGTGAATGAAGCAAGTTCGCTTTATGAAAAAGCACTAGCTTCGTTATTAGAAAATCAAAAGGAAGTAACACTTATTAATGAAGAATGGTTCTTACCACAACCGAAACTTGTTATTTTGGGTGCAGGACATGTGAGCCAATATGTAAGTAAACTTGCTTCTATGTTGGATTTCTATACGATTGTTATTGATGAAAGAAAAGAATTTGCATGTAAAGAATTATTTCCAGAAGCAAATGAAATTCATTGTGTTTCTTTTGATAAAGCTGATTCCTATTTTCCTAAGGAAGCAAATACATGTTATGTCATTGTGACAAGAGGACATAAAGATGATCGTTTGTGTTTAAAAAAGACACTTTTTCGACAAAGTCTTTATGTAGGAATGATTGGAAGCAAGAAGAAAGTTAGACAAACCTATGATGCTTTATTAGAAGAAGGGTATCAACAAGTTGAACTTGATAAAGTACATGCCCCTATTGGACTTCCAATAAAAGCGGTAACCCCTGCAGAGATTGCCGTCAGTATCATGTCTGAAATTATAGCTATTAAAAATGAACATCAATATTCAAGTATAACAAGTGACTTATTAGAAGTACAAGGTGATGGTGTTTTATGTATTATTATTGATAAAAAAGGATCAACACCACGTACAGTTGGTAGTATGATGTTTGTCAATGAAAAAGGAATTATTGGTTCTATTGGTGGGGGAAGAGAAGAATATCAAGCTATTTTAGATGCTAAGAATTGTCATCAGGTAATGATGAAACATTATGAATTAAATAATAGCGAAAGTGCCAATTTAGGAATGATTTGTGGAGGAAGTAATGATGTTTTATTTCTTCCTATAAAGCAGCATTAGCTGCTTTTTTTATGTCTATAAATCTATTTTTTTGTATTATCTTGATGAAAAAATAGAGTTATGCTACAATTTTCTTGTTTTTAGAAGGTTAATTTAAATATGAGGGAGAGAATATGGAGAAAAAAGAGTATACAAGTCCTTATGATTTTGAAGGGAAAATTCCTTTAAAACAGGCAATTATTTTAGGTTTACAACACGTTCTAGCAATGTTCGTTGGTAACTTAACACCCGTACTTATTATTACGGGAGCTTGTGCTGCAACGCATGATGCAGATGTATTTGCTGCAATCCAAGTTTCGCTTTTACAAAATGCAATGCTTATTGCCGGTGTCGTTACTTTAGTGCAATTATTTTCAATAGGTCCTATTGGTGGGAAAGTCCCAATTATCATGGGAACAAGTTCAGGATTTATTGGCGTTTTCCAAAGTGTAGCTCATGTTATGGGTGGTGGTGTTTTAGGTTATGGTGCCATTATGGGAGCAAGTATTATTGGTGGTTTATTTGAAACGGTTTTAGGTTTTCTTTTAAAACCATTGCGTCGTTTCTTTCCATCTGTTGTTACAGGAACAGTTGTTTTATCGATTGGTTTATCTTTAATTGGTGTTGGTGTTGCTTCTTTCGGGGGAGGAAGTAGCGCTAAAGATTATGGATCAGTAGAAAATCTTTTGATTGGTTTATTTGTTTTAGTAGTTATTTTAGCTTTTAAGCATGGTACAAAAGGAATGCTAAGTAATTCGGCTGTTTTAATTGGAATTGTTTGTGGTTATGTTTTATGTATGGTTTTACCATTGTTTATTTCAACAACAGGTGTTGCCAGTGATGGAACAGAGTTTGTTAAATCATGGGTTTTAAATTGGGATAAGGTGGCTCAAGCAAAATGGTTTGCTTTACCAAAACTCATGCCAGTAAAACCGGTTTTTGATTTAAGAGCAATCCTACCAGTTTTAATTATGTTTGTTGTTACAGCTGTTGAAACTGTTGGTGATATTTCTGGTGTTATGGAAGGTGGAATGTCAAGAGAAGCTACAGACCAAGAATTATCAGGTGGTGTTATCTGTGATGGTATTGGTTCATCTATTGCTGCTTTATTTGGTGTTTTACCAAATACATCTTTTTCACAAAATGTTGGGTTAGTAACAATGACTAAAATTGTCAATCGTTTTGCTTTAGCGTGTGGTGCGATTTTCCTAATTATTTGTGGTTTATTTCCTAAATTAGCGGCACTTGTTTCAATTATGCCTCAATCAGTATTAGGTGGAGCAGCAGTCATCATGTTTTCATCGATTGTTATGTCTGGTGTTCAATTGATTACCAAAGAACCTCTTACTGCTCGTTCAATGACAATTGTCTCAGTTGCTTTAGGATTAGGTTATGGTATAGGTGCAAATAGTGCAATTTTAGCACAACTTCCACAAGCAATTCAAATGATTTGTGGAGAATCAGGAATTGTACCTGCTGCTTTTGTAGCAATTATTTTAAATATTTTATTACCAAAAGAAAAACAATAAAGGAGGGCTTTCTTTGTTATCGATTAGAAATTATGTGCGACCTCAAACAATTGAGGAAGCTTATGAATATGCAAAAAAACCGCTGAGTGTTGTTTTAGGTGGTACGTTATGGCTTAAAATGCAAAATAGAAATGTTAATTTTGCTATTGATTTATCTGATTTGCATTTAGATCAAATTGAAGAAATAGATGATGAAATACATATTGGTGCTATGGTTACTTTAAGAGAACTTGAAACAAATGAACAATTAAACCATTTTACACAAGGAGCTATTAAAGAAAGTGTGCGTCATATTGTCGGTGTCCAATTTAGAAACTTAGCGACAATTGGCGGATCTATTTATGGAAGGTTTGGTTTTTCTGATGTTTTAACACTTTTTATGGCGCTTGATTGTGAGGTAGAACTTTATCCAACTGGGCGGGTTTCTATCAAAGAATTTGCAAATATGAAATTTACAAAAGATATTCTTACAAAAGTTATTATTAAAAAAGTACCAACAAAAGTGGTTTATTTATCACAAAGAAATATTTCAACGGATTTTCCAGTTTTAACTTGTGCTGTAAGCTGTGTTGATCAACATTATACATGTATCATTGGAGCTAGACCTTTACATGCTGTAGCATTTAATGGAAATAGTTATTTTGAAACAGGTATTACTGAAGAAAATATTCAAAATTTTACAAAATGTGTTTTATCAGAATTAAAATTAGGAAGCAATTCAAGAGCATCTAAAGAATATCGTCAAAAGATTGCAAAAGTTTTAATAAAAAGAGCTTTTCTTCAATTAAAGGAGGATGTATATGGAAATTAAATTAACTTTAAATGGAGAAAGAATTGTACAAGATATAGAACCTGATTTATTACTTATTGATTTTGTGAGAAAAAATGGTTGCTATAGTGTTAAACGTGGTTGTGATACAAGTAATTGTGGATTATGTACGGTTTTATTAAATGATAAACCAGTGCTTTCATGCAGTGTTCTTGCAATGCGTGCAAATGGTGCAAAAGTAGTTACTTTAGAAGGATTGCAGGAAGAAGCAAAGCCACTTGCAACATTTATTGCTAGTCAAGGAGCTGAACAATGTGGTTTTTGTAATCCTGGATTTATGATGAATACACTTGCTTTATTAAAAGAAAATCCTCATCCAAGTGATGATGATATTAAAGAATTTTTAGCTGGAAATTTATGTCGTTGTTCAGGTTATGAAGGACAACTTAGAGGAATAAAAAACTACCTAAACTATCTTGAAGAAAAGGGGAATGAATAATGGCTTATAAACATATTGAAAAACCGGTCATGAAAAAAGATGCGATGAATCTTTTGCTTGGTAAACCTGTTTATGTAGATGACATAACAAGTCAAGACTGTTTAGTTGTTAAAGTGTTAAGATCACCACATGCTCATGCTTTGATTGAAGAAATTGATGTTTCTAAAGCTCAAAAAATCCCAGGTATTGAAGCTGTTTATACGTATAAAGATGTTCCTCAAAAACGTTTTACCATGGCAGGTCAAACATCTCCGGAACCAAGTCCTTATGATCGTTTAATTTTAGATCAAAGAGTTCGTTTTGTAGGAGATGCTGTTGCTATTGTTGCTGGTATTAATGAAAAGGTTGTTGATCGTGCTTTAAAAATTATTAAAGTAAAATATCAAGTTTTAACACCTGTTCTTGATTTTACGAAAGCAAAAGATAATAGCATCTTAGTTCATCCTGAAGAAAATTGGAAAGCTTTATGTCCAGTAGGCGCTGATAATCAAAGAAATCTTGTGGCAACAGATTCTTCAAGTCAAGGTGATTTAGAAAAAGTGTTTGCTTCTTGTGATCAAGTCATTGAAAGAACCTATCATACAAGAGCAAACCAACAAGCAATGATGGAAACTTTTAGAACGTATTGTGAAATCGATCCTTATGGAAGACTTCATGTTATTTCTTCCACTCAAATTGTTTTCCATTGTCGAAGAATTCTTGCTAACGCATTAGATATTCCTCAATCGAAAATTCGTGTTGAAAAACCAAGAATTGGAGGAGGATTTGGGGCTAAACAAACTGTTGTAGCTGAAGTTTATCCTGCTTTTGTAACATGGATGACCAAGAAACCTTCTAAAATGATTTATAGTCGAAAAGAATCACAAATTGCCTCTACACCACGTCATGAAATGCAAGTGACTGTTAAATTAGGAGCAATGAATGATGGAACAATTCGAGCAATGGACGTTTATACTCTTTCAAATAGTGGTGCTTTTGGTGAACATGGACCAACAACAGTAGGGTTATCGGGACATAAATCGATTCCACTTTATACAAATAATCTAGAAGCCTTTAAATTTTCTTATGATGTTGTTTATACCAATTGTCAAGCGGCTGGTGCCTATCGTGGCTATGGCGCTACGCAAGGACTTTTTGCGGTAGAATCGATTGTTAGCGAAATGGCAGGCATTTTAGGTATTGATCCTGTGGCTATTCGAGAAAAGAATATGGTTAGACAAGGTCAAACAATGGGGGCTTATTATAATGAGGTTGCTCAAGCATGTACACTAGACAAATGTATGGATCATGCTAAAAAACTTTTTGATTGGGAAAACAAATCAAAGGTACGCGTCTTAGAAAACGGTAAAATTAGAAGTGCTGGAGTAGCCATGGCCATGCAAGGATCTGGTATTTCAGGGGTTGATGTGGGTTCTGCTACATTAAAACTTGAAGACGATGGTTATTATACACTTCATATAGGCGCAGCCGATATGGGAACAGGTTGTGACACCATTCTTGCACAAATGGCAGCTGAGTGTTTAGACTGTGATGTTGACCATATTGTTGTCTTTGGGGCAGATACAGATATTTCACCTTATGATTCAGGTTCTTATGCTTCTTCAACAACTTATGTAACAGGAAAGGCAGTAGAGCAAGCTTGTGAAAAATTAAAAAATAATTTATGTGATCTTGCTTTACAAACATTCCATTGTGAAAAAGAAGATGTTGAATTCACCTCACAAGGTGTTAAAAATTTAAAGACAAACGAACTTTTAACTTTAAAGGAGCTTGCTTTAAAAGCAATGTGTGGAAATAATATTGAAACACAAGTTACAGTTACACATTCATCTCCAGTTTCACCACCACCTTATATGGTAGGGATGGTTGAAATTGAACTTGATAAAGAAACAGGACAAGTTGATATTCTTGATTATGTTGCTGTTGTCGATTGCGGTACTGTTATTAATACAAATTTAGCACGTGTTCAAACAGAAGGTGGCTTAGTTCAAGGAATTGGTATGGCTCTTTATGAAGATGTTCAATATACAAAACGTGGAGCTATTCCTGAAAACTCTTTTATGCAATATAAAATTCCTACACGTTTGGATATGGGGAAAATTAGAGTTGAATTTGAAAGTAGCTATGAACCAACTGGTCCATTTGGTGCAAAATCGATAGGTGAAATTGTTATTAATACACCATCTCCTGCAATTGCCAATGCTATCTATCGAGCAACAGGTAAATATCTAAAGGATCTTCCAATGACTCCTGAAAAAATCTTAATGGCAATTGATGAGTAATGAAAACATATATTATTTATTTAGCGGCTGGAAATAGTCGTCGTTTTAAGGAAGATAAGTTACATGCGCTTTTTAAAGGAAAAGAGCTTTATCTTTATGGAATTGATACTTTGAAACAATTATTAAAATATCGTAATGATATAGAAATTATCGTTGTTTCTAATACAATTGATACACAAGAAAAAGGTATTCATAGTTATAAAAGCCCTTTAAGTGAAAAAGGAATTTCCTATTCTATTAAAGCTGCTTTAGATCATATCAATCAAAAAGATGACTATCAAATGATGTTTATGGTTGCCGATCAACCCTATCTTTCTTATCAAACACTTAATAAGATGATTGATATATTTAATCAATCATCTTATTCTATATGTTCTTTAATGTTTAAAGATAGAGTTGGAAATCCGGTAATTTTTTCTAAAGACTATTTCAATGAGTTATATTCTTTAAAAGAAGATCAAGGAGGACGAACGATTGTTAATAAATATCCTCAAAAATGTTTTTATTTTATAATTGAAAATGAAAAAGAACTATATGATATTGATTATCAAAGTGATCTACAAAAATTTATAAAGGAAGAAGAATATGATTGAATATGCTAAATTAGAAGATAAAGAAGAAATCTATAATTTGATTTGTATTTTAGAAAATAAAGAAATTAATAAAGAACACTTTGATTGTGTTTTTGAAAGTTCATTAAAAGATGAAGATATTATTTATTTAGTTTATCGAGATAAAAAAATTGAAGGATTTCTAAGTTTTAAAATACATCATTATCTACATCATGATCGTGATACAGGTGAAATTGTAGAGTTGGTTGTTTTGCCAGAAAAAAGAAATTTGAAAATTGGTAAACAATTGATTGAAAAAATTGAAGAGATTGCTAAAGAAAAACAACTTGAACAAATTGAACTTTCTACTTCTACTTATCGTAAAGATGCGCATCGCTTTTATGAAAGACAAGGCTATGAAAAATTACATTATAATTATACGAAAGCACTAGATGACTAACCGTCATCTTTTTTTCACATCTTTTACACATAGTCATGCTACAATAAAGTTAAAGAGGTGGTAGTAATGTATAAAGCGTTGATGATTGAAGATCATAAAGAAGTAAGAGACTTTGTTAAAGAGTATTTTGATCATAAAGAAATAGAAGTTATAGAAGCTCAAAATGGTTATGAAGGATTAGCAATATTAGATGATACAATCGATATCATTTTACTTGACATCATGATGCCTGGAATCGATGGCTATGAAGTTTGTAAACAAATTAGAAGTCAATATAATACACTCATCGTTTTTATAAGTGCTTTATCAGAAGATGAAAACCAATTAAAAGCTTATGAATATGGGGCAGATGATTATATTACTAAACCATTTAAACCTTCTTTATTGTATGCAAAATGTTTAGCACTTTTAAAAAGAAATAAAAAGATTGAAACGAATCAACTTCAATCAGGAAAAGTGATTTTGGATTTAGACAAACATATTTTAGTGATTGAAGAAAATAATATTGTTTTAACCGATAAAGAATTTAAACTTCTTCGATACTTAATGGAAAATCAGGGAATTGTTTTATCAAGAGAAAAAATTTTAGATGCTTTATGGGGCTATGATTATTATGGTGATGGACGAGCAGTAGATACGTATATAAAACGTTTAAGGAAACGATTGGGAAAATATTCTTATTATATTCAAACTATTGTTAAAACTGGATATGTGTGGAAAGGAGAAGAATTATGAAAAGAATAAGAAGCATTCAGTTTAAGGTGTTTATTTGTTTGTTTATTTCTTTTATGGTTGTTTTTGGATATATTGTAAAAACTAAATATGATCAAAGTTTTAATGAACTCCTTTATTACAGTCAAAGTAGTACTTCAGATGACTATATAAATTATTGTACAGCTATTTCTAATAAAAATGGAGAGTATAGAGAGTTTGATTTAGATAAGATAAAACAAGGGTTAAGTGAATTACCTAAAGATGATTCAACTAAAATATATCTTTTAGATACTTATGGAAATCCAATCGAACAATACGGATATGAAAAAGATGATCATTTACTTATTGTACATGATCCTTTTGTAGAAATTAATGAGAGTGATGTAGATACAGATTATTCTGATGATTTCTATGATGCACGTTATTATATTGATTTGTCATCTTTATCAAGTGAACAATATCAGTTATTAATAGAAACAATTAAAGATGTTGAAAAAAATAAATATGATGATATTCATTTATACTTTGAAGGACAAATTGAAGAATTAAAGAACTTTAAAGATACAGCACAATCAACATATAATACAAAAAATCGGTATTATAAGGTTAAACCGACTTTTATACATTATAATACAGATATCTTTGGTCAAAAAAAAGGAAATACTGTTGAAGCATTTTATGAAGCCTATGTAGAAAATGGCGAAGTACATTTAAAGAAAAGTGAAGAGGAAGTTTATGGGGATACAAGAGTTTCTACATCAAAAATAAATGAATTATCTAAAAAGGCTGTAAATGAACATTTTTCAAATGTCTATATACGTTTGGCTACTTTTTTAGATAAAGATTCAGTTACTGCAGAGATAGCTAATAAAAAATCAGATGAAATTGCTACATCTATTAAAGAAGGAACATTAACTTATGCCACTTTTACACAAGTATTAGAAGATTATTCTTATTTTGGACGTCTTCTTCCTTTGGATAAAGAAGGTGGTTATTCTGAAGGTCAAGAGCCAGCACCTAAAGCATTTATTGCCATTTTTTATAATTTTCAAAATAGAGGATTTCATCAGTTGAGAGATGAGTTATTGAGTGAAAATTTACTTTCATTTTTAGGAGGGTTCTTATTTATTGTTTTATTTTCATATTTCATTTCTTATATGACAACAAGACGTATTAAAGAAATTGATCGTGTTGCAATGGAAATTGCAAATAATAATTTTGAGGGTATCTTAGATACAAAAGGGCATGATGAATTATCATCTTTATCAAGTCATATTAATACAATGTCATCAAACTTAAAAAGAAATATAGATGCATTGAATTTAGAAATAGATCAAGTGAAGAAGATGGAACAATTAAGGAAAGAATTTATTGCTCAATTTACTCATGAGATTAAAACACCTCTTGCTATTATTAATGGAAATATTGATTTATTAGAAAATGTAGAGGATTTAGAAAAAAAAGATAAGTATATAGAGGTTATCAATAAAGAAATTGCTGTTATTAATGATTTAGTATTACAAATGTTAGATTTATCAAAACTTGAAGCAAAGGCGATTACTTTAGATAAAAAAGAAATTGATTTAAGAGAGCTAACTGAAGATATTATTGATGATTATGAACAATTATTAATGGATAAAAAATTAAAGATAGAAATACAAGGAGAAGATGTTTTAATTGTAGGTGATAGAAAACGAATAGAAATGGTTATTCAAAATTATTTATCAAATGCAATCAAACATGCATTTATTAATAGTACGATCAAAATTAAAATCAAAGAAAATGAATTTTCGATTGAAAATAAGGGAAAACAAATTGATGAAAATAGAATGGACACTATTTGGGAATCTTTTGTCAGTGATGATCAAAAAGGGACAGGTTTAGGTCTTGCAATCGTTAGAAATATTTTAGAACTTCATGAAATGAGTTATGGAGTTTATAATTTACAAGGCGGTGTAGAGTTTTATTTTAGATGGAAAAAATAAATGAAAACCCTTTCTTTTAAAAAGAGTTATAGAATCGTTAAAAAAGTCTTCTTTTTTTCATAAATTAGTTCCATTTAATGAAAAAAAAGCATATAATAGTCATTGCTTAAAGGAGAGATAGTAATGAATATAATTTTAATGGGTCCACCAGGTGCTGGTAAAGGAACTCAAGCTGCTAAATTGGTGGAAAAATATGGTTTAAAACAAATTTCTACAGGTGACTTATTTAGAAAAGCAATTAAAGAAGAAACAAAATTTGGTGTTATTGCTAAATATTTTATTTCTTTTGGTTATTTAGTGCCAGATGATTTTACAATTCAAATGATTCAAGAATATTTAGAAGAAAATATTAACACTGAAGAATTTAAAAATGGTTTCATCTTAGATGGTTTCCCAAGAACAATCATTCAAGCTAGAAAATTAGCTGATATTTGTTCAATGTTCAATTTTAAAATTGATGCTGTAATCAACTTAGATATTCCTGAAGATGTATTAGTTAAACGTTTATCAGGAAGAAGAACTTGTGCTGATTGTGGTAAATCATATCATATCGTTTACAATCCACCTAAAAAAGAAGGTGTTTGTGACGCATGCGGTGGAGAATTAACACAACGTTCTGACGAAAGTGAAGAAGCAGTTCAAGTACGTATTGATACTTACAATAAACAAACAAAACCTTTAATTGATTACTACACAATGTTAGGTGAACTTACTAATGTTGACGGAAATCAATCAATGGATGAAGTTGCTGAAGAAATCTATAAAGTATTAGATAATTTAAAATAGAAGCTCACGCTTCTATTTTTTTTTCATAAAATGAAATAAGCTTTCTTGTATAGACCTCTATGTTATAATGAATATATCAAAAAATGGAGGATATAAAAATGAGTAAAAAACCCGTAAAAATTGTAACAATTGGTGGAGGAAGTAGTTATACACCAGAATTAATGGAAGGATTTATCAAAAGATATGATGAACTTCCAATCAAAGAAATTTGGCTTGTCGATATTGAAGATGGGAAAGAAAAACTAGAAATCGTTGGTAAAATGGCACAACGTATGTGGGATGCTTCTCCTTATGATGTTAAAGTTCATTTAACATTAGATCGTAGAGAAGCATTAAAAGATGCTGATTTCGTTACAACTCAATTTAGAGTTGGTTTATTAAATGCTCGTATTAAAGACGAAAGAATTCCATTTAGCTATGGTATGTTAGGTCAAGAAACAAATGGTGCTGGAGGTATGTTTAAAGCTTTAAGAACGATTCCAGTTATTTTATCAATCGTTGAAGATATGAAAGAATTATGCCCAGATGCTTGGCTTGTTAACTTTACAAATCCATCAGGAATGGTTACAGAAGCAGTTATGAGATTTGGTAAATGGGATAAAGTCATTGGTTTATGTAATGTTCCTGTTGGAGCAATGTTAGATGAACCAAAAACAATTGGTAAAACTTTAGATCAATTAACTTATAAATTTGCTGGATTAAACCATTTCCATTGGCATAAAGTATATGATGAAAATGGTAAAGAAGTGACTAAAGATATCATTGAAGCAATGTATGAAGGAAAAGATATGGGAATTCCTGCAAACATTCATGATATTCCATTCTTTAAAGAACAATTACTTCAAATGAATATGATCCCATGCGGATATCATAGATATTATTATCGTGAAGAAGAAATGTTGGCTCATGGTTTAGAAGAATATAATGATCCTAAGGTAGGAACTCGTGGACAACAAGTACAACAAACAGAACATGAGTTATTTGAATTATATAAAAATCCAGATTTAGATCATAAACCAGAACAATTAGCAAAACGTGGAGGAGCACATTATTCAGATGCGGCTTGTGAAACAATTGCTTCAATCTATGGAAATAAATTATCACATATCGTAGTAACAACTAAAAATAATGGATCTGTCCCAGACTTACCAGCTGACTGTGCAGTAGAAGTTTCATCTTATATTGGTTCAACAGGAGCAAGAGCTATTGCCTTTGGGTCATTACAACCAGCTCAAAGAGGATGGTTACAATGCATGAAAAACATGGAATTATGTGTTGAAGAGGCAGCTGTAACAGGAGATTATGGATTATTAATGCAAGCATTCATTTTAAATCCACAAACAGTATCAGGACAAAAAATGGTTAATGTTTTAAATGAATTATTGATTGCTCATGAAAAATATTTACCACAATTTGCAGATAAGATTGCCGAGTTAAAAGCATCAGGTGTTACCATCAAAGATGATGTTGCACGTGAATTAACTGAAAAAGGTTTATAAAAAAGGCGGAAGCCTTTTTTATTTTATGGTATGATGTTACAGGTGATTATTATGGAAGAATTTTCAAGAACAGAATTATTAATAAAAAAAGAAGGAATAGAGTCCTTACAAAACAGTACGGTTGCTATTTTTGGTGTTGGTGGTGTGGGTGGTTTTGTCGTTGAAGCACTCGCACGTGCTGGTGTAGGGACACTTCATATCATTGATCATGATACGGTTTCTATTTCCAACTTAAATAGACAAATCATAGCAACACATCAAACGATTGATCGAAAAAAAGTAGATGTTATGAAAGAACGTATTTTATCTATTAACCCTTATTGCAATGTTAAAATCTATGATGATTTCTTTTTACCAGAAACAGCAAACCATTTTCCATTTGATGAATTTGATTATATTGTAGATGCTGTAGATACTGTTACTGCTAAAATCAAACTTGTAGAAATATCTCAAGAAAAAAAGATTCCTATTATTTCTTCAATGGGAACAGGAAATAAATTAGATCCTACAAAATTAGAAGTAACAGATATTTATAAAACTTCTATTTGTCCACTTGCTAGAGTTATGAGAAGGGAACTTAAGAAAAGAAAAATACCTGCTTTAAAAGTTGTTTATTCTACAGAAAAGCCCATTGAAACAGATGCACCTGTAGATCCTGAGACACATAAAAAAACACCTGGTAGTATTTCTTTTGTACCAAGTTGTGCAGGCTTGATCATTGCAAGTGTTGTTGTAAGAGACTTACTACATATAAAGTAGAAAGAAGGTGAAATTTATGAAAAAAGTAACTTTTGCGATTTTAGCACATGTTGATGCTGGAAAAACAACATTATCTGAAGCAATGCTTTTTCATGCAGGTGTTATTAAAAAAATGGGAAGAGTTGATAAAGAAGATTCTTTTTTAGATTATGATATACAAGAAAGAAAAAGAGGTATTACTATTTTTTCAAAAGAGATCTCATTTATGTATCGAGAAAGTCAAATGACTTTTTTAGATACACCTGGGCATAATGATTTTAGTTGTGAAATGGAAAGAACGTTACAAGTGTTAGATTATGCTATTCTTGTTATTTCGGCTAAGGATGGTATACAAGCGCACACAAAAACAATTTGGAAATTATTGCAAACTTATCAAATTCCTACTTTTATTTTTGTTAATAAGATAGATAGTACGTACTCAACCAAAGAGCAATTATTACAAAATATTCAAAAAGAATTAAATGAAAATTGTTTTGCAATTGATGAAAACTTTTATGAAAACATTTCTTTATTAAATGATGAATTATTAGAAAAGTATCTTAATCAACAAATGAAACAAGAAGATATTCAAAAAGTTATTTCTTTAAGACAAATGTTTCCTGTATTCTTTGGCTCAGCGTTAAAAGATGAAGGTGTAGAAGAATTTATGGAAGCTTTAGATTTATATACTTGTCAAAAAGAAGCTTTAGATATTTTAAGTGGAATTGTTTTTAAAAAGACATTTCATAAACAAAAACATTTAACGCATTTAAAAGTAACAGGTGGGACTTTGCATGTTAAAGATGTTATTAGTGAAAGTAAAGTAGATGAATTAAGAATTTATACAGGACAAGGCTATCAAAGTGTTCAGAGTGCTTCAACAGGTGATATAGTAGCTTGTTTGGGGTTAGATGAGTTACCTATTGGTTTTACATTTGGAAATCAAAAACAGACACAACAAAATATTTTAAAGCCTTTTATGTCTTATCAAATTTTACTTCCTGATGATATTGAAAAAAGTAAAGCTATTGAACAAATACTAAGTATTGGTAAAGAAGATCCAAGTTTACAATTTGAATATAATCAACAATTAGGAATTCTTTCAGTTAAAATTATGGGAGAAATTCAATTAGATACTTTACAAAATCTTATTTTGGAACGCTATGGATTTTTAATTCATTATGATGAAGGAAGAATTACTTATTTAGAAACGATTTTGGATAAAGTTGAAGGAGTAGGTCATTTTGAACCCTTACGTCACTATGCTGAAGTGCATATCTTATTAGAACCTTTAGAAAGGGGCAAAGGACTTGTGTTTGAAAATCAATGTCAAAGAAATACTTTACCGCTTAATTTTCAAAATCTTGTTTTAACACATATGCAAGAAATTCAACATCTTGGTGTTCTTACAGGATCGCCTATTACAGATATGAAATTGACTCTTGTTACAGGAAAATCCCATTTAAAACATACTGAAGGCGGAGATTTTAGAGAAGCAACCTATCGAGCAATTCGACAAGGCTTAAAAAAGACAAAATCTCTTTTATTAGAACCTTATTATGAATTTGAGATGATTGTAGAAAATCATATTTCAAGTAAGATTATTTATGATTTAGATACATTTCATAGCGATTATCAAATAAGTTATGAACAGGATTTAACAATCATTAAAGGAAAAGCACCTGTTCGTTATTTAATGACGTATCAAAAGGATTTTCTTTCGCTTACAAAAGGTAATGGGAAGCTGTTCTATCAAATGGTTGGTTACTTTGAATGTCATGATCAAGAAAAAATTATTCAAGAAATTGACTATAATAGTGAAGAAGATGCTTTATTTCCTACAGGCTCTATCTTTTGTAAACAGGGTGCAGGATTTTATGTCCCTTATGATGAAGTAGAAAATTATATGCATTTACCTTATGTATATCAAAAAAATAAACCACGTCCAGTTACAAAAAATTATAAAGTCGATGATAAAGAGTTAGAGGAAATATTTATTAGAACATATGGACCAATTAAAAGACGACTTTCTAAAGAAATGAATCGTAAAATAGAAAAACAGGTTGAAGAAAAAAAGACAATTTTACCAGAATGTTTATTAGTAGATGGATATAATATTATTTTTTCATGGGATGAATTAAATGAACTTGCTAAAACAAATTTAGACCATGCTAGACATCGTTTAATAGATATTTTGAATAATTATCAAGGTTATCGAAAATGTTTGCTGATTGTTGTTTTTGATGCTTATAAAATTAAAAAGAATATTGGCTCAATTGAAAAAAATGATAATATTTATGTTGTTTATACAAAAGAAGCGCAAACTGCAGATAACTACATAGAGAAAGTAACACATGATTTATCACAAAAATATCGTGTTTATGTAGCTACTTCAGATGCTTTAGAACAAATTATTGTTTCTTCTAGAGGGGCTATGCGTATTTCTGCAAGAGAATTCGAATTATTGGTTAAAGAAACACATCTTCATGAAATTGAAGAATTTCAAAGAAAAAATAAACAAATGAAAAATTATTTATTAGAGGATTTAAAAAAGAATTAGCAGTCAAATGACTGCTAATTTTGTATATCATGATGTACATAGTAACTTTCATCATCAATGCCTAAAAATTGATAACCTTTTTCTTTATAATATTGGATGATAGAAGGAAGAGCAGCTACAGTTGTATCTTTAGCATCTGTATCATGAGCTAAAAGGACAATATTTTGATGTGTTTCACTTGTAGCTTGTTTAATGATTGTTGCAGTTGGGATATGATCGCCACTTGCATCTGTTGTATCACCATTCCAGTCATAATATTGATAACCTTGTTTAATGACTTCACGTGTTAATTGAGACATGATACCATGACAATAGTTTTTAGAAATACGATTAGAACTTCCTCCTGGAAAACGAATATAGTGGACTTGAATACCAATAAGTTGCTTAACCATTTGTTTTATTTTTTTAAGGTCCTTGAAATAAGCATCCTTAGAGGAATAAATATCTTGATATTCATGCAAATAACTATGCAAACCAATAGTATGTCCTTGTTTATAAGCTTCAATAATATATTGATTATATTCTTGATGACATCCTGTAACAAAAAAAGTTGCTTTAGCATTGTATTTTTTTAATATTTTTAAAATGCGATCAGTATTTTGACTGGGACCATCATCAAACGTAAGATACACTATTTTTTTATTAGATTCTATATGTGTGCCAATTTCTATTTTTTTAACGACAGTTACTTTTCTTTTGAAAGTTGTTTGGTTATTGGAAAGATCATTTGCTTTATAATAAATTGTGTAGTTTCCAATTTGATTGGGATTAAAATCATTGGTATCAATTGTTAAATTGTATTGATTAGAATTATCCTTAATAATAATTCCTTTTTTTAAATCATAAGATTTCCCTTTTTCAATTTTTAAAGATTCAGATTCTTTAATAGTTGGTTTTTTTGTATCAATAACTTCTATTTTCAAATGATATGTTTTTCCTTTAAAAAAATAAGTCACTGTATAATGTCCTAAAGTTTGATTGTTTAAATCCTTTGCACTATAAGTGACGTCATTAATAGAACCATTTTTAACTTTTTTAATATATTTTTTATAATAAAATGGACTATTGATTTCAATTGTTGGATGATCAATAAATATAATCTTTCTTTGAAAATAAAAGTAACCCAGTATACTCATTATTCCTATTAAACAACATAATAAAAGATGTCTTTTCATGGCTTCCCCTCATATCAAAGATATGTAAATAATTATAAATGTTGAACTAAAATTTTTGAAATTTCTTCAAAAATAATTTGATCTTCTTTAGAAAATCTACTAAATGATGTAGAATCTAAATCTAATACACCATATAATTGATTTCCTTTTATAAGTGGAATTACAATTTCACTGTTGCTTTCGCTATCGCAGGCAATATGTCCTGCAAATTGATGAACATTTTCTACAATAACAGTTTTTCGAGTAGATGCTACTTTACCACAAACTCCTTTATCTAGAGGAATGTTAGTACAAGCAATTTTACCTTGGAATGGTCCTAAAATAAGTTCAGTGTTTTTAAATAAATAAAATCCTACCCAAGAGATATCTTGAAAATTTTGCATAATAAAAGCAGATGTATTGGCTAGAATTGAAATTTTTTCATTGTTGCATTCAATTAAACCAATGTATTGTTTTAATAATAAATCATTCATATTTTTACCTCACTTTATGGTATAGTATAAAATAAAGAAAGGAGTAAGGTCAAGGTGTTTGATATTTTAAAAGCAAAAGAGAGTTTTATGAATTATGTGCGTCAATTTGATTTAACGAATGATAAAATTCATTTAAAACTTGTTCATACATTGGAAGTCGTACGTACAACTGAATATCTATGCCTCTATGAAAATATTACAGGTGTTGAAAGAGACTTAGCCTATTTAATTGCTTTATTGCATGATATAGGACGTTTTGAACAAATAAAACGTTTTAATAGCTTTGATGATCGAAATATTGATCATGCTAAATTAGGGGTGCAGGTTTTATTTAAAGAGGGGATGATTAGAAATTTTATTGATGATGATCAATATGATGAAATTATCGAAAAGGCGATTGCTTATCATTCTTTATACAAAATACCAAATAATTTAGAACCCTCTTTATTAAAACAAGTTCTTCTTATTAGAGATAGTGATAAATTAGATAATTTTCGAGTAAAAAATATAGAATCAATACAAACTTTGTTTAGTATTTCAGATGCTGACTTTTATAGTCAAAGAGTTTCTCAAAATATTTTGAAAGATATTGAAAATCATACTTTGATTTTAAAAGAAAATAGGCACAATGAAGTAGATATGTGGGTTTCTTATATGGCTTTCGTATTTGACTTAAATTTTAAATCAAGTTATTTGTTTATCAGAGAGAATGATTATATACATAGAAATATGGAACGTTTACATTTTACAGGAGATTTAAAAGAAGATATGTTATTTGTTGAAAAAACATGTCAAAGTTATGTTGAAGAAAAATGTATGTAAATAAAAAGGACATTTGTCCTTTTTATTTGTGTTTATTTCGTTTTCTTTGTAAGAATAAATAAGTATAATCAAATAATTCAAAATTTAATAAATAAATGACTTTTGAAAAAGTAACTAAAAACATTAAAGTAATGGCACCAATATAATCAATATTTCCTAATCCTAAAAATTGATGACCAACAATTAAAGAAATATATAAAACAATTTGCATTATATGGATTACAAAGCTACGATAATGACTTAAGGGTGAATAAATATGTCTTAAACCACTATAATAACACCAACTTGTAAGTAAAACACAAATTGTTGAAAGCATTTCTTTTTCTAAACCTAAGACACGACCACCATTAACGATAATTGTTGAGCAAATAGCAATCATAAAGGCAAAAGGGAAGGCGTTTTTAAAGACTGTTTTTAAAAAATCACCAGACACTCTTTTGAAATTTGGTTCATAGGTCAAAAAGAAAGTCGGGATGCCTACACAACAAGCAGAAATAACAGTTAGTTGGATAGGTTTAAATGGATAACCATGTCCAAATAAGATCATTCCAATTGATAAAACAACTGAAAAGATTGTTTTAATTAAATACATTGATGCAGAAGCAGTAATATTATTAATGACACGTCTTCCTTCATTAACGATATGTGGCATGGCATTAAAGTTATTTTTTAATAAAACAATATGTGAAGCGCTTTTAGCTGCATCACTTCCTGAAGCCATAGCAATTGAACAATCTGCTGCTTTTAAAGCTAATACATCATTAACACCATCACCTGTCATTGCAACCGTATGGCTATTTTCTTGAAGAGCATTGACCATCAATTGTTTTTGTTTTGGAGAAACACGTCCAAAAATAGTATATTTTTCAATGGCCTCTTTTATTTGTTCATCCGATAAAGAAGAAACATCTATGTAATGTTCATAATTTAAAAGATGACAACGTCTAGCAATTGCTGAAACAGTAACAGGATCATCTCCAGAAATAATTTTAATATCAACATCTTGTCTTTTAAAATAATCTAATGTTGTTTTAGCGTCTTGACGAATAACATCAGATAAAATTAAAATTCCAATACATTTTAAATTTTTTATTAAAGTATTATCATTAATAATTATTGGAGTATATCCAATACACAAAACACGAAAACCTTGAGAGGTATAAGTTTTAATTTTCTTTTCAATCTTAGAATCTAGATTTTCAAAAATAAATTGACTTGCTCCTAAATAAACGGTTCCAAATTCATTAAAAGAAACAGCACTGTATTTTCTTTGCGATGAAAAAGGAATAACAAAGAAAGGCTGATAATTTTTTTCTTTAGAGAAGTATTGATGAAGTGCTATAGATGTCATATTGCCATCTTCTAAACAATAATTCATATTTTTGATAATTTGATCAATATTAAAATGATCATCAAAACAAATAACATCATCAACTTTAAGCTTACCTTCAGTAAGCGTTCCTGTTTTATCTAAACAAATAGTATCCACACGAGCAAGAGTTTCAATGCAAAATAGATTTTGGACAAGAGTATTTTTTTTAGCAAGTCTTAGAACACTTAAAGATAGAGCGATTGTTGTAAGTAATACAAGTCCAGATGGAATCATTCCTAAAACAGCAGCTACAACTGAAACAACTGCATCACTAAATGGATAATGACCAATAAAATATTCTTTAAAAAAGAGTAAAATTGATAAAGGAATGATAATAACTGAGATAATTTTTAAAATTTGGTCAATCGATTTTGATAGCTCTGATTTTTTGCCTTCAAATTCTTTTGCTTGAGCGGTAAGCTTATGAATATAACTTTCTTTTCCTACATGAATTACTTTACAAATTGCACGTCCTGATGTAACAAAACTTCCTGAAAGGAGTGAATCACCATTGACTTTTAAAATAGCATCGCTTTCACCTGTAAGAAGTGATTCATTTGCTTCTATATGACCTTCTAAAAGTTCACAATCAACAGGTATTTGCATTCCTGTATTTAAAATGATGAGATCATCTTGAACAATTTCATCAACATTGATTTTAGATAATTGATTATCTCTTAAAACATCAATTTGTTGTTTTGTTAAAATACTTAACTGATCTAATGTCCTTTTTGCTTTTATTTCTTGATAACTTCCTGTTAAAGTATTAAAAAAGATAACAGAGATAAAAAGGGTATTACGATAAGATCCAACAAAAACAAGACATGCAAATAGTAGAATATTAATTAAATTGAAAAATGTAAAAATATTATTAAAAATAATTTCTTTATATGTTTTTGTTGTTTTACTTTCCACAAAATGAGTTTTCCCAAATTGTTGCCTTTTTAAAACGTCTTCTTGAGATAGACCTGAGAATTCTCTATCAAATATTTTCATAACTATCACCTTGTATTCTATTTTAGAATACTTTTTGTCATTTGACAATCTTTAACAAAATAAGACAAGTAAATAATTGTATACAATTATACAAATTTGTGGTATGATATTCCTAACACTATGATAAGGGGGCTTAAATATGAGTGAATTTATTGATTATGTATTTCAAAGAAGTACATCATTAAATAAAATTGACAATTCTTTATATTCTAAATACAACGTAAAAAATGGTTTAAGAAATGAAGATGGAACAGGTGTTCTTGTTGGACTTACAAGAATATCAGATGTCGTGGGATATAAAAAAGAAAATGGTAAAAAAATTGATACAGAAGGGGAACTTTATTATAGGGGTGTTAAAGTTTCTGATTTTATAAAGGGACATGATCCAAAAAATCGTTTTCTTTTTGAAGAAGTTTGTTTTTTAATTCTTTTTGGATATTTACCTAATAAAGATGAATTAGATGCATTTAAAAAAGAATTAGCTTCAAGATATGATTTACCTTTGAATTATTTACAAGCACGTATACTAGGATTTCCAATGCAAAATATGATGAATAAACTTCAACAAGAAGTTTTAATGCTTTACACATATGATGAAAACCCTGATGATATTTCACCAGAAGCAACGCTAAATAAAGGCTTGGATTTAATTGCTAAGATTCCAGAAATTGTTTGTTATGCTTATCGTACTAAAGTACATTATTTTGATAGTGATAGTTTGTTTATTCATCCAGTAAATACTGAATATTCAATTGCTGAAAATATCCTCCAAATGTTAAGAATAGATCGTTCTTTTACAAAAATAGAAGCGAGTGTTCTAGATATGTGTTTAGTTTTACATGCTGATCATGGTGGAGGGAACAACTCGACTTTTACAAATGTTGTTATGTCTTCAACAGGAACAGACATATATTCTTGTTTTGCAGGAGCTATTGGTTCATTAAAAGGTCCTAAGCATGGAGGTGCTAACTTAGCGGTTGCTAAACAAATGGAACTTGTTATTGATAAAGTAGGACTTAATGCAACGGATGAACAATTAAAACAGGTCATTAAGGATATTTTAGATAAGAAGTTTAATGATCAATCAGGTCTTATTTATGGAATTGGACATGCAGTCTATACATTGAGCGATCCACGTTGTCAAATTCTTTCTAAACAATGTAAACAATTAGCTATCGAAAAAAATCGTTTGAAAGAATATGAACTATACCATCGTTTTGAAGAACTTGCGGTTGCTGAAATTAAAGCAAGAAAGGGAATAAACGTATGTGCCAATATTGATTTTTATAGTGGTCTCGTTTATGACATGCTAGGGCTTTCTAAAGATCTTTATACTTTGATGTTTGTTATTGGACGTTCTGTTGGATGGGTTGCACATAATATTGAAAACAAACTTTATTCAGGAAAAATTATTCGTCCAGCAGGAAAATACGTTGGTGAAAAAAAAGAATATATTAAAATGGAAAATCGTTAAAAGCATTGATAATACAATGCTTTTTTGCTTTTAAGCAAAGAAAAAGCTTGTCAGTTAATGACAAGCTTTAAAATTGTTATTCTTCAATAACTTTGATCCAACCTTCAGGTGCTTCAATTGTACCCATTTGAATACCTGTTAAAGTTTCATAAAGTTTTTTAAGAACAGGTCCGATTTCATCCATTCCACTTGGGAAACAAATTTCTTTACCATGATCATTGATTTTACCTACTGGTGAGATAACAGCAGCAGTACCGCAAAGACCACATTCAGTGAAATCTTTTACTTCATCAAAATAAACTTCTCTTTCTTCAACTTCTAATCCTAAGTATTCTTTAGCAACATACATTAAAGAACGGCGAGTGATAGAAGGTAAGATACTGTTTGATTTTGGAGTAACGATTTTATTATCTTTTGTTACGAAAATGAAGTTTGCTCCACCAGTTTCTTCTACTTTAGTTCTAGTAGCTGCATCTAAGTACATGTTTTCATCGAATCCTTGATTATGTGCATCAACGATTGCATGTAAACTCATTGCGTAGTTTAAACCAGCTTTGATATGTCCTGTACCATGAGGTGCAGCACGATCGAAGTCTGATACACGAATTGTAATAGGTTTAACTCCTCCTTTGAAGTAAGGCCCTACAGGAGTTACGAATACTCTAAATTGATATTCGTTAGCTGGTTTAACACCAATAACTGGGTTACTACCGAACATATATGGACGAATATATAAAGTAGCTCCTGACCCATAAGGTGGTACATAATCAATATTAGCTTTAACAACTTTTTCAATGGCTTCTACCCATTTATCTTCAGGGTAAACTGGCATTTCTAATCGTTTGCAAGAGTCAGCCATACGACTTGCATTTAAATCAGGTCTAAAGCAAACAACTTTCCCATCTTTTGTTCTATAAGCTTTTAACCCTTCAAAACACGTTTGTGCATATTGTAAAACACCTGCACATTCGCTAATAACAACTTTGTCATCAGCAGTAAGCACGCCTTCATCCCAAGCTCCATCTTTATAATTTGATACGAATCTTGCTTCTGTTGGCATATATCCAAAACCGATATTTGACCAATCAATATCTTTTTTTGACATTTTTTAATACTTCCTTTCCTATATATATCTTTAGGCAAATTCTACGCCTCATCAGATGAAGTGTCAATAATAATTTATAACTTATTTTAATAAGAAATTATTAATTGTATTTTATTTATTAATAATATTGAATTGCAAATTTTCTAAAATTGAAATTGCTTTTGCCTGCATTGTTAAATCATTGCTAGAAATACCTTTTACATCAATAAAGATAGGTGTTTCAGGTAGAGCGCTTTTAACAATTACAGCATTAGATAAAACACAAATATTAGAAACAACACCTACTAGAGTAACGTTTTGGTAGTTTTTATCTTTTAAGTAATTTCCTAATTCAAGAGAACCAAAAGTTGTTTTTTCAATACAAATATCATGGTCTTTTTTAGCAGTATTTACCTTGCCATATAGTTTCCAACCATCACTATTTTTAATGCAATGTTCAATTGGCAAATTCTTCCCTTCTTGAGTTTCTAAATAATTATTTTGATGTGTATCGAAAGTAAAAATAACATCATCTTTATTTTGATGATATTGATCAATTAAAGAAGCAAGATACTCATCCAAATATTCAGCTTCTTTAAATCCCAAACTGCCATTTACAAAATCTTTTTGATAGTCTACTACAATCAGTAATTTTTTCATAAAATTTCTCCAATCATTTTTATTTAATCTTATCATATATATTGACTTTATAAATAAATATCATATAATATTCATATGAACATATATTCATATGAAAGGAGAAAAAATGGATAAAATCGTTAATAATGAGATTGTTGAACAAGTAAAGAAAGCAATGCCCGAAGAAGAATCTTTATATGATGTTGCTGAATTATTCAAAGTGTTTGGTGATTCAACAAGAATACGCATTATTTGTGCATTATTTGATCATGAGATGTGTGTTTATGATTTAGCTGCTTGTTTAGATATGACGCAGTCAGCTATTTCTCATCAACTTAGAATTTTAAAAGCCAATAAATTAGTTAAAAATAGAAGAGATGGTAAAATGATGTATTATTCGTTAGATGATGAGCATGTAAAACTAATTTTTGAGGCTGGTTATAGTCATATCATGGAGGATAAATAATATGAAATATAAATATAAGGTTAATGGCCTTGATTGTGCTAATTGCACACAAAAATTAGAAGATGCTTTAAATAAAAAAGAAGAGATTAATGATTGTGTAATTTCTTTTGCAACAGGCATGATGACTTTTGAAAGTAATCAAGAAATTAATGATAATGAGCTGCTTTATTTTATGCAATCCATTGAAGATGAAGTAACAATTGATAACCTCTCTACAAACAAAACACATCATCACGATGAATGTGGATGCGGATACCATCATGAACATGAACATCATCACGATGAATGTGGATGTGGGCAACATCATGAACATGTGGAAGATCATCGTGAATTGGCTAATTCAATCAAATTTAATATAGTTGGTTTGGATTGTGCAAACTGTGCAAGTAAAGTAGAAGCTGAGATAAAAAAACAATCTTACATTGAAGATGCAGTTGTTAATTTTTCTACTCAAAAGTTAATGGTTAAAGTAAAAAACGATGATTCTTTAATGGAAAAGTTACAAGCTGTTGTTGACTCTGTTGAAGAAGGAGTTGTTTTATCAAAGGAAGATAATCAAAAAAAATATAGTAAACCAAAATTATTTGATTTAAAAGAAAATATGGAATTGGTTGAAGGTGTTATTATTTTTATAGGGGCACATTTTTTTGCAGGTGGTTTTGCTACTTTCTTATATTTGTTTGCTTATTTATTAATTGGTTATAAAGTCATTTTAAAAGCAATTAAAAATATTGGTAGAAAAGACTTTTTGGATGAAAATTTCTTAATGTGTTTAGCAACTTTTGGAGCGATTGCTTTAGGTGATTACAGTGAAGCAATTGCGGTTATGCTATTTTATGCTATTGGTGAAATTTTCCAAGGATATGCTGTTAATAAGACAAGATCATCTATTTCTTCTTTAATGGATATTAAAAGTGAATATGCTACAATTGTAAAAGATGATCAAATGATTCAAGTAACTCCTGAAGAAGTACAAGTAGGAGATACAATTGTTGTTAAAGTTGGAGAAAAAGTACCGTTGGATGGTAAAGTTATTAAAGGAAACAGTATGTTAGATACTGCAAGTTTAACAGGTGAATCAGTCCCTAGAAGTGTTGAAGTAGGAGATGAGGTTTTATCAGGAGTTGTCAATTTAAATGATGTTATTTATATTGAAGTAACAAAACCTTATGCGGATAGTACTGTAAGTCGTATTATTGATCTTGTCGAAAATTCTGCAAGTAAAAAAGCTAAAATTGAAAAATTTATTACCCGTTTTGCAAAAGTTTATACACCAACTGTTGTGGGACTTGCTGTTTTATTATTAATTGTTCCGATGATTATTTTACCAAATCAAAATTTCTATGATTGGCTTTATCGTGCATGTACATTCTTAGTTGTTTCTTGTCCATGTGCACTTGTTATTTCAGTACCTTTAGGTTTATATGCTGGTATTGGTAAAGCGAGTGCTTTAGGTGTTTTAGTTAAGGGTGGAAACTATTTAGAATTATTAAAAGATATTGATACTGTTGTTTTTGATAAAACAGGAACACTTACTAAAGGTGAATTTGAAGTTGTTGAAATTTCAGATGATCATTTATTAGAAATTGGTGCATATGGTGAATATATGTCAAATCATCCAATTGCTAGAAGTATTGTTAAAGCTTATAATAAAGAAATCGATAGTACAAGAATAGAAGATTTTAAAGAAATCGCTGGAAAAGGTCTTTTTGTTGTTATTGATCAAAAACAATATGAATTAGGAAATGAAAAATATTTTCAAGAATTAGGTATTGAAGTGAGTCAACCTCAATCTGTTGGAACAATTGTTCATATAGCATGTCAAAAACAATATTTAGGACATATCGTTGTTGCAGATGTTATTAAAGAATCTACAATGCCAGGTATTCAAGACTTAAAGAAGGCACATGTTTTAAATACGGTTATGCTTACAGGAGATCATGCAACTGTTGCTCATGATATTGCTTCTAAAATAGGAATTGATCAAGTATATAGTGATTTATTACCACAAAATAAAGTTACACAATTAGAAAAATTAATGGGTAATGATCATGTCGTAGCTTTTGTTGGTGATGGTATTAATGATGCGCCTGTTCTTGCTAGAAGTGATATTGGTATTGCGATGGGTGGCGTTGGTAGTGATGTAGCTATTGAAGCTGCGGATGTTGTTTTAATGAGTGACGATATTACATCAATTGCTAAAGCCATTCAAGTTTCTCATTATACAAATTTTATTTTAAAAGAAAATGTTACTTTTACGTTATTAATTAAAATTGGAGTTTTAGTTCTTACTTTGTTTGGACTTACAAATATGTGGATGGGTGTTTTTGCTGATGTAGGTGTTACTTTAATTGCTATTTGTAACTCAATGAGAATTTTGTATAAGAAGTCATAATTTTGACTTCTTTTTTTTATTTTGTCCATACTTAAAAGGGTGATTAAAATGAATTTTCTTGAATATTTTGTTTTGCCCTTAATTTCTTTGATTGTTTTGTTTTTACTAACGAAATTAATGGGCTATAGGCAAGTAACAGAGTTATCTTTATATGATTATATAATTGGAATTACAATTGGTTCTATTGCTGCTGAAATGGTTATGGGAAGTTTTAATGATATTTTAAAGCCGTTGATTGGAATGATTGTTTATGGTGTTTTTACTTGGGGTGTTTCTGTTTTAACAAAAAGGTATTTAAATTTTCGTTTTTTTGTTGAAGGAAAACCTGTTGTTTTATTTGAAAATGATAAGATATATTTAAAAAGTTTGGATAAAGCAAAAATTGATTTGAATGAATTGTTGATGAATTGCAGAATGAATGGTTATTTTGAGCTTAATGAGTTAGATAAAATTATTTTAGAAACAAATGGGAAATTTACTTTTTATCCCAAGACATCGTCAAGGCCTTTAAAATTAGGTGATCTACATCAAGAAGTTCAAAAAGAATTTATACCAACAATTCTTATTTTACAAGGAACGATTATTTATGAAAATTTAGAATTGATTCATCATAACCAAAAGTGGTTAGAACAAATTATGAAAGTTCATGGAATTAATCTTCAAGAAATTGTTATTTTGTATGTAGATGGACAACAAACAATACATTTTTATTTAAAAAACGAATTAAAAAGGGATTTTATTTAATCCCTTTTTTGCATATCATATATAATTTTTAAACCTTTGAATGTAAGATCTTTATCATAGGCATCAATCAAATTTGTTTCTTGATAGATCATTCTACCTAGACCACCTGTAGAAACGACTTTTAATGGTTCAGGATATTGGCTTTTAATTTCTTCAATCAGTTTCTCTGTTAAACCAATATAACCATAAACAACCCCTGATTGCATACCTTCAACAGTATTTTTACCAATAATATGTTGTGGTTTTTTTATTGCTACTTCAGGTAGTTGAGCAGCACGATTAGATAACATTTCTGCAGAAATACCAATACCAGGAGCAATTGCACCACCCATAAATTCACCTTTTGAAGAAATAACATCAAATGTCGTAGCAGTGCCAAAATCAATTACTAAACAAGCACAATAGTGACTATAGTAGGCACCAACAGCATCAACAATACGATCACTTCCTAAAGATTTAGGATTATCATATTTTACAGAAATGCCTGTTTTAATTCCTGGACCAACAATAATAGGTTCTTTGTGGAAATATTTACGAATAGAATTTGTAAAAGAATACATGATTTTAGGAACGACACTAGAAATAATAACATCTTTTATATCTTCAACGGTTACATTATAGGCACTTAAAAAAGCAAGAATCATAAAACCATATTCGTCTGATGTCCTTTGCAATTTAGTCGTTAAACGATAATTGCCAATAAGCTGATCATCTTTAAAAAGTCCCATTGTAATATTTGTGTTTCCCATATCTACAACTACTAGCATTGTTATTCTCCTTTAACTTTCATTAATTTTTCTAAAATAATATGCGCTAGATCTTCTTTGCTCATTAAATCTAAATAATCAACAAAGTTTTTTGTAATTAAAGCAACTTTATTTGTATCAGTTTTAAACCCAGCACCATCTTCAAATAAATCATTAACAACTAATAAATCACAATTCTTCTTAAAAAACTTATTTTGAGCATTTTCAATAACGTTTTCTGTTTCCATAGCAAACCCACAAATAGTTTGTTTTGTTTTATGTTTTCCAATATAAGATAAAATATCTTTGTTTTTTCCTAATTTTAAATAAAATTCGTCAGCTTTTTTCTTTATTTTTTGATTGCTATATTCTAAAGGCCGATAGTCACCAACAGCAGCAGACATGATAACATAATCTTGAAAATCAAAATAACTTAATACTTGTTTAAACATACCTTGTGCACTTTGAATTTTGATTACATCTACTTCGTAAGGAGCTCTTTGAGATGATGGACCACTAATCAACGTGACATGAGCTCCTAATTGACGAGCAACTTTTGCTAGTGCATAGCCCATCTTTCCACTTGAATGATTAGAAATAAATCTCACTGGATCAAGTGGCTCTTGAGTAGGACCAGCGGTAATAAGAACATGCTTTCCAGCTAATGGATGAGGATATGTCGCATATTCAATAGCATCAAGTAAATCTTCAATATCACTTAAATGTCCTCTTCCTTGATAACCACATGCGAGTTCACCAATTTCAGGTTCCACAATCTTAATATGATAAGATTTACAAATATCAAGATTTTTTTGAGTTGCAGTATTTTCATACATGTGTACATTCATTGCAGGAGCAATGATTTTTGGACATGTTGCTGCTAAAAAGGCGGAAGATAAAACATCGTCTGCTAAACCATGAGCAACTTTGGCAATAATATTTGCAGTTGCTGGAACAATAATAAAACAATCAGCATCCTTAACAATGTTAATGTGTTTAATTTGATAACCTGTTTCATCAAAATCATCAATTAAAACAGGTTTATGAATAAGTGCTCCAAAGGTAAGTGGTGTTACAAATTGAGCTGCATTTTTTGTCATAATAACTTCAATATTATAATTTTTCTTTTTTAAACGGGAAATAAGTTCACATGTTTTATATGCTGCAATACTTCCTGTTATACCAATAACAATTTTTTTCATAAAACCTCCAAGGGTGATTTTTACATCTATGCAACATTATAATATATTTTGAAATCCCATACAATGTATTTCATTCTTTTATTTTTTGGTTTTCATGATAAAATATCTTTAAAAGAAAAGAGGAGTGTTTATGAAAAAAATAGCTGTATTATGTAAAGATGGATTTGAAGAAATCGAAGCATTGACACCAGTTGATGTTTTAAGAAGAGCAAATGTTCATGTTGATTTAGTAGGGATGGATGATTTAAAGGTGACAAGTTCTCATCAAATTACAATTCAAATGGATTGCGTCTTTAATGATCAAATCAAAGAATATGATGGAATTGTTATTCCTGGTGGTTTACCTGGAGCAACAAATTTAAGAGATGATGCACGTGTTATTGAAATTGTTCAACAATTCAATCAGGAACATAAATTGATTGCTGCTATTTGTGCAGGACCAATTGTTTTAGCTAAAGCAGGTATTTTAAAAGATAAAATCTGTACTTGTTCTCCAGGTTTTGAAACACAACTTACCGGAGCTAATTATCAAGAAGCTATTGTTCAAAAAGATGATCATATTATTACAGGTAAAGGACCAGCGGCTGCCTTAGAATTTGGATATACTATTTTAGAAAGTTTAGGGTACGATTCATCAAACTTAAGACAAGGTATGCAATATGAATATCTTATGAACGTTGAAGCACATAAAGAATAAAATTGATAAATAGTAAGACGCTAATTTCGATAAGACCATTGATTTGAGAAAAGAAAATAATGAACATGGCAATGATTGAAAGACCGTAGGAAAACCATAAATAAATTTTGTGAGCTAAAATTGGCTCACTTTTTTGTTTATTTTTAATAAGATATGCTAAGAATAAAAGTGCAATGATAATGCAAGATAAAGGAATAAAAACATGTAAAGTTGAAAAGATTGGATAATTTTTATGATAGGGTAAAATTAATCCAATAAAAAAGAACAGAGAAAGAAAAATAATGAATTTTTTTAAAGAAGTTACTTTAAAAAAGGTTAAGCATAAAGAAAGAGTTAATAAAACACACCAAATGTAATAAAAAAAAGAAAATGATGTATTCATTAAACTTGTGTAGTTTTGATAAAGTGGATGATAAAAAAATAATAAGATGATTGAATAAATAAGTGTAATAATTTGCATAAAATTCCTCATTTCTAAAAAAATAAAAAGAAAAAACCTAAAAAAATAACAATATATATAGTGAAGGAGGTAAAATAAATATGGAAAACAGTATATCACAAATTCATTTATTAAGTGTACACTTAAATGCTGAAAAAGACAGTGTTATTCGTAATTTAGAAGATATTCGGGCAGTCATGTCTGTTTCTTACAAAATTTGCGATAGTAATGCAATCAATTTAATGTTTCTAACGACTGTTAATGAAAAGGAACAATGTTTATTTCATCTAAAATGTGAGTATGCGTTTTTATGTCATGATTATCAAAATGAAAAAGAGATGATCATGTCAGCTGTAAGTGTTATTAGTCCAAAAGTAGAAGAAATTATAGCTTTGATGACATCACAAATTAAAAATAAAGCGAGCTAATTTCACATTTATCAAACCCTTTCATATAGTATAATGAGGTGGCATATGAAAGGGTTTATTGAAGTATATGATCAAAGAACACAATTTTTAAAAGATATTTTTTTAAGTCATGGTTATCAAATAAATGATAAACAATCACAAAACCTTGATTTTTATGTTGTTAAAAATCAAAAGATAGATCATGACAATACGTTTTCTCTTAATAATATAAATACAAAATATATTATTAATAAAGATAAAGTTTTTAAACATTTAAATAATACTTTAACAGCAATGGGACTCTATTTAAAAATAATACAAGATAAAGCACATTATAATAATATACTTATTTTAGGCTATGGAGATTTAGCAAAACAGCTTGCAAATATTTTAAAAAGTAATTATGATATTACAATTTGTAATCGAAATAACAAGGATTTAGATGAAATAAAACAAATCTATCATCATTTGGATTTAAATGCTTTATCAGGAAAGTATGATTTAATTATTAATACGATTCCTGTTTGTAAAATCAATTATAAAAAATTAAAATATAAACAAATTTATGATTTGGCACAAACAGTTGAGGGAAAAGATTATCAATCACTAAGAAATATACCTAATATGTATTTTCCATATGAATCGGCATTATTGATGTTTCAATATATTCACGGAGTGATGAGACATGTTTAATGGAATGAAAATAGGGGTTGGGATTACAGGCTCTTTTTGTTCGTTAAGTAATTGTTTGAAATTTTTAAAGGAACTAAAAAAATATCCTGTAGATATTTATGTTTTTATAAGTGATCAAGTGAATTCTTGTGATACACGGTTTTTTAAGGCGAATCAGTTAATTATAGAAGTTGAAAAAATTATTGAAAAGAAGGTTATTTGTTCAGTTGTTGAAGCAGAAATTTTTGGGCCACAAATACCCTTGGATTTAATGGTGGTTTATCCATGCAGTGCCAATACATTAGCTAAAATGGCACATGGAATCAATGATAATGCGGTGACAATGGCTGTTAAATCAACACTTAGAAATCAACACAATATCGTTCTTGGTTTATGTAGTAATGACTTACTTTCAACAAGCGGAATGAATATGATGAAGATTTTTAATACAAAGCATTTTTATTTGGTGCCAATGTATCAAGATGATGTAATCAAGAAACCAAATAGTTTGATTGCACGGCGAGATTTAATTATTCAAACGATGATCAATGCATTGGTTGATAAACAAATTCAGCCTTTATTTTTAATGAAGAAAGAGTAAATGATACTTTTTCTTTTGTTAATAATTTGTTAGAATAATAGCAAAGTGAGTGTAAGAAGATATAATTAAGGAGGAAATAATGAAAAAAAGTATTATAAAATTGATGCCAATTGGTGGTCAAGCTGAAAACGGTAAAAGCATGTACTGCTTAGAAATAGATGATAATTGGTTTATTATTGATGCAGGTTATCGTTTTCCAGAAGTAGATAAATTAGGAGTGGACGTTATTATTCCTAATTTTGATTATTTAAAAGATAATAAAGATAAAATTAAAGCTATATTTATTACGCATGGTCATGATGATGTAATGGGAGCACTTCCTTATTTATTACAAGAAGTGAATGTTCCTATTTATACAACAGATCTTACAGCTGATTTAATTGATCAATTATTACAAAGATATATGAGACATTCTCATGTTTCATATAAATATAAAATCAAAAGAGTAAATATGAATGCAACGATTAAAGTTGCTGGAGTTGAAGTGGACTTTTTCCCAATTACGCATTCTATTCCTGGAAGTGTAGGGTTAGCATTTTTAACAGATTATGGTTATATTGTCTATAGTAGTGAATTTATTATTGATTTTGGAGCGCCTGAAAGATTTAGATGTAATATTCAAAAGATGATGGAAATTGGTAAAAAAGGAGTTTTAGCTTTACTTTGTGAATCATCATATTCAAAAAACGATGGCTATACTTCTCCTAATCATAAGTTAACTGCTAAAATAGAAAGTATTTTTGAAGATGCTTCAGGACGTATTATTATTTCAAGTTATGCACAAAATGCTTTTAGAACTCAAGAAATTGCTCAACTAGCTAAAAAATATAATCGTAAGATTTGTTTCTATGGAAGAGATAAATATGATAATACCAATTCTTTAATGAGAATTGCTAAAAATAAGAAAAAACCAATCTTGGATATTCATCCAGCTTGTATTGGTGATAATAATGATATTCAAAAAAATAAAGATAATGATAAATTGGTTGTTTTATTAAGTGGTAGTCCTCGTCGTATCTATCATGATATTTTAGATATTATCGATGGAGGAGATGATAAGCTTAAATTACAAGATAGTGATACATTTATTGTAGCTTCACCTGTTTTACCAGGGACTGAAAAAATAGCTAATAGAGCAATCAATGAACTTTATAAAACTGATACACATATTCATGTTTTGAAAAACAAAGAATTGCAATCCATGCATGCAAGTGAAGAGGATATTAAAGTATTGATTCAAATTTTAAATCCAAAATATTTCGTACCAATCAAAGGAGAATATCAACATTTTATAGCTGCAAGTGATGTTGCTAAAAAAATGAATATAAATGATGATCATATTGCTATTGTTGATAATGGAGAAATGATTACTTTTAAAGATGGAAAATTACAAAGTTATCGAGATTCTATTACAATTGAAGATGTGATGATTGATGGTCTTGGAATTGGTGATGTTGGTGTTAAAGTTATTGATGACCGAAATCAATTACAAAATGATGGTGTTGTTATTATTGGTATGACAATTGATGGTAAAACAAGAGAAATTGTTGCCAATACAGATGTACAAACAAGAGGTTTTATTTACTTAAAGGATTCAGAAAATGTTGTAAAAGGAATTATGAATATCGCTGAAACTGAGTTAGAGTCTTATAAAAATAAGACGGAAGAAGATATTAGAGATGTACGTCAAAATATTAAAGATAAAGTGAACAAATATATTATCAAAGAGACTGGTAAAAGGCCTGTCATTTTACCAGTAATTATAGAATTATAAAAGCAAGGAATATCTTGCTTTTGTTTTGTTTTTTAAATATGATATGTAAAGAGGTGATATGATGGCTAAGACCGCAAGAAAAAGAAAAAGTAAGCAAGAACAAGTGAGTGAAGAATTAAAATTAAGGATTATTTGTTTATTTTTCATTTTTTTAGTAATTATTGCTGCTATGCAATTAGGAGTGATTGGAGACCACTTGAATTATGTTTTTATGTATGTATTTGGGAATTTAAATGGGATTATTTATCTTACTTGTATTCTTTTATTAGGATATATTGTTGTTAAGGCGGATTTTCCTAAATTTAATGGTCCTAAGGCGGTAGGTCTTTATTTGCTCTTTATAGGTTTAACTTTATTTATTTCTGCTACGCCATCACTTACAGGGATAAAAGTCATACAGTCTTATTTTAATCAAGTTCCTTTAAATAGAGGAGGATTATTGGGGGCAGTTTTATATGGCTTTTTAAGTGCATTGTTTGATTATATGGGAGCAATCATTGCAGCGGTTTTTATTGTTGTAACAGGAATTATTTTATTAGGAAGTAAGTTTTATTTTGAACACAAAAAAGAAATTCAAAAAAGAGCAAAAAATAATTTTAATAAAACAAAAGATTCTTTAAAACAGCATTCAAATTATTTTGGAAATTTCTTTAAGAAAGAACAAAATAAGACAACTTTTTTTGATGATGCTATTTTCGAAGATGATGAAACCCCAACGACTATATTTGAAGAAATAGCGAAAGAAGATGTGACTTTGCCACAAGCTTTTACTTTTAATGATGAACATCAAGAAATAGAAATTGTTGATAAAGAGCCTCCTATTCCATCGGTGGATGAAGAATTAGTTCAAAATGATCAATCACAAATTGAAGAACCAGTCATAGAGCATATAAATAAAAATTATCATTTACCACCGTTATCTCTTTTACATAATGTGGTTAATAAAAAACAAGGTGAAAATAAAAATCATGCTGTAGAAAGTGCTGAAAGATTAACAGCTGTTTTAAATGAATTTGGAGTCCATGCTTCTATTAATAATATTTCTATTGGCCCTTCAATTACAAAATATGAATTAAAATTAGAAACGGGGACAAGAGTTAATAAAATAATGTCTTTACAAGATGATATTAAATTAGCTTTAGCAGCTAAAGATATTCGTATTGAAGCGCCTATCCCTGGAAAACCAGCGGTTGGAGTTGAAATACCTAATTTAGTATCATCAATGGTTTCTTTTAAAGAGGTATTTAAAAACATTCCTGATAAATATAAAGACAATAAACTTGTTGTTCCTTTAGGAAAGGATGTTAATGGTCAAGTCATTTATGCAGAGCTTAATAAAATGCCTCATTTACTTATTGCTGGGGCAACAGGTTCAGGTAAATCTGTATGTGTTAATACGATTATTAGCAGCATATTAATGCGTGCGAAACCGGATGAGGTCAAACTTATTTTAGTTGATCCTAAAAAGGTTGAGTTATCCAATTATAATGGGGTTCCTCATTTATTAGCACCGGTCGTTACTGATCCTAAAAAAGCAGCGGCCACTTTAAGAGAAACTGTTTCGGAAATGGAAAGACGCTATGATTTATTTGCAGGGGCAAATGTTAGAAAAATTGAAACGTATAATCAATATGTTGAAAAGAAAAATCAAGAAAATGATGCGGAACATCAATTAGAAAAACTTCCATATATTGTAGTAATCCTTGATGAAGTTGCAGATTTAATGATGGTAGCTAGTAAAGATGTTGAAGATTGTATTATGCGTATAGCTCAATTAGCACGTGCGGCTGGGATTCATTTAATTGTAGCTACACAAAGACCATCAACGGATATTATTACAGGTGTTATTAAGGCTAATATTCCATCAAGAATTGCTTTTGCTGTTTCTTCAAGTATTGATTCTAGAACGATTCTTGATTGTACAGGCGCAGAGAAACTTTTAGGAAAAGGAGATATGCTTTTTTTACCAATGGGATCGAATTCGCCGATTCGTGTGCAAGGAGCTTATGTTGATGATAGTGAAGTGGAAGCAATCACTTATTATACAACGAAACAACAAGAAGCATCATATGATGAAAGATACACAAATGTAAAACCAATTTCTGCAGTAGCTGCTTCTAAAGAAGAACAAGAAGATGAAGAGTATGAAATGTGCAGAGCATTTGTTATTCAAGCACAAAAAGCGAGCACATCACTTTTACAAAGACAATTTAGAATAGGCTATAACAAAGCAGCCAGAATTATTGATCAATTAGAAGCGGATGGTATTATAGGTCCACAAATTGGATCTAAACCACGTGAAGTATATGTACGTGGATATAATGAAGAAGAAATTTAAAAACGGTATTTACCGTTTTTTTATTATGTTAACTGTTTTCAAATATTTTTTTTAATGCTACAATGGTAGAGGAAAATTAAATGGAGGAAGAAGAACATGAAAAAATTATTCGCAAGTATTTTATGCTTAGGAATGATTTTTGGTGCTACTGGATGTACAAGTGGTGGCGATGATACTTATGAAATCGCAATGATCACTGACTCTGGATCAGTTACTGATAAATCATTCAATCAATCTGCTTATGAAGGTGTAAAAGAATTTGGTGAAAAAAATGATATTTCATATAAATATTATGCGCCAAAAGATACTGATCAAGCTGGATTATTATCTACAATTGATGATGCTGTAGATAATGGAGCAAAAGTTGTTGTAACTCCAGGATTCAACTTCTCTGGGGCTTTATACCAAGCTCAAGAAAAATATCCTGATGTTAAATTCGTTACTATCGACTTTGAACCACAAAAAGATGGTAGTGGAGAAACAAAAGTTGGAGATAATACAGTAAGTTATTTATTCTCTGAACAAGAATCTGGATATGTTGCTGGATATGCTGCTGTTAAAGAAGGATATACTAAATTAGGTTTCATGGGTGGTATGGCTTTACCAGCTGTAGAAAACTATGGTGTTGGTTACCTACAAGGTGCTAGTGATGCTGCTAAAGAAATGAATGTTAATGTTGATGTTAACTATACATATACTGGTACATTCTCTGAATCACCAGATATCAAATCTAAAGCTTCATCATGGTATGCAGGTGGAACTGAAGTCATCTTCTCATGTGGTGGACAAATTTGTAACTCGATTTTCGCTGCTGGACAAGAAGCAGGTAAATACACTATTGGTGTAGATACTGATCAAAGTGGTGACTCTGATACTGTTATTACTTCTGCATTAAAAGATGTAAAAGGTGCTACTATTGAAGCTTTAAATGCATATAAAAAAGATAAATTCCAAGGTGGAAAAACAGTTACTTTGAAAAATACAGGTGGTATTGTTTATCCAGGATTATTAAAGAACTTCTCTAAAGAAGATCATGATACTGTTGATAAAAAAATCAAAGATGGTTCTTTAGAATTAAAATCATCTGCTGATGTTGATGAAAAAACTGGAGATCCTTCAGGAATTTCATTTGATAATTTAACAGTTAATTTTGAATAAGATAAATGGGGTGTTATGAAATAATTTAAAATCATAACATCCTTTTTTGTTATGAAAAAACAAAAATTCTTTTCTATATTTATAAATTCATGTATAATTGTATCGAAAAGGGGGAAGCTTAATGTCATATGCAATAGAAATGCTTAACATAATGAAAGAGTTTCCTGGTATCAAAGCAAATGATAATGTTACCTTGCAAGTTGAACAAGGTGAAATACATGCATTGTTAGGAGAAAATGGTGCCGGAAAATCGACGCTGATGTCTATTTTGTTTGGTTTATATCAACCAGATGAAGGACAAATAAAAATTAATGGAGAACCTGTTGAAATTAATGATCCCAACGATGCCAATAAATATAACATTGGTATGGTTCATCAACATTTCAAACTTGTACATAACTTTACAGTACTTGAAAATATTATTTTAGGTATTGAAGAAACAAAGCATACTTTTATTCAAAAAGGTGCGGCAAGAAAAAAAGTTATTGAATTATCTCAAAAGTATAAATTAAATGTTGATCCAGATGCTTTAATTTCGGATATTACTGTAGGAATGCAACAAAGGGTTGAAATTTTGAAAATGTTATTTAGAGATAATAATGTTTTGATTTTTGATGAACCTACTGCGGTATTAACACCTCAAGAAATCGATGAACTAATGATGATTATGAAAGATTTAGCAAAAGAAGGTAAATCTATCATTTTTATTACTCATAAATTAAATGAAATTAAAGCGGTAGCTAATCGTTGTACAATATTAAGAAAAGGTAAATATATTGGTACAGTTGATGTAGCTTCAACATCTGCTGAAAAATTATCAGAATTAATGGTTGGCCGAAAAGTTAACTTTATTGTAGAAAAAGATAAACCTCAAATTGGTGATACAGTTCTTGAGGTAAAAGATCTATGTTATAAACCAGCTCATTCGTCCAAGAATGTTTTAAATAACGTTTCATTCAATGTACGTCGAGGAGAAATCGTTTGTATTGCGGGAATTGATGGAAATGGACAAACAGAACTTGTTTATGCATTATCAGGTCTTATTAAACATAACAGTGGGCAAATTCTATTAAATGGAGAAGATTTATCTCATGAAAGTATTCGTTCACGTTCTTTAAAAGGGATGGCTCATATTCCAGAAGATCGTCATAAACATGGTTTAGTATTAGATTATAATCTAGCCGAAAACTTTATCTTAAAAAGTTATTTTGATCCAAAATATCAAAATAAAGGTTTTATTAAATTTGATAAGATGTATGAAACAGCTAATAAGTTAATTGAACAATATGATGTTCGTTCTGGTGAAGGTGCAAAATCTATTACGAGAGGAATGTCAGGAGGAAATCAACAAAAAGCAATCATTGCTAGAGAGGTTGAATCTAATTCGGACTTATTAATTGCTGTACAACCAACACGTGGATTAGACGTTGGTGCTATTGAATTTATTCATAAACAACTTGTTAAACAAAGAGATGAAAATAAAGCTGTCTTACTTGTTTCATTAGAATTAGATGAAGTTATGAATGTTTCAGATCGTATTTTAGTAATGTATGAAGGTGAAATCGTTGCTAATTTAGATCCAAAACAAATTGATGAAAAAGAATTAGGACTTTATATGTCAGGAAGTAAACGAGGTGAAGGATATGAAAAATAATGAGTCAAAACAAAATCTGATAGCTTCTTTACTTGCTATATTAATTGGATTGCTTATAGGATTTATCGTTATTTTAATAGCAAATCCATCTCAAGCTTTTAGAGCAATGGGTATTATGATGTCTGGGGGATTTTATAAAGGATTAAGAAGTACAGGGCAAGTTCTTTATTCTGCAATTCCAATTATGATGACTGGGTTATCTGTTGCATTTGCATTTAAATGCGGTAACTTTAATATCGGGACAACTGGTCAATATACAGTTGGTGGCTTTGTGGCATTATTTTTAGCCAATACGCTTTATCAAACTGTACCTGATTCATTATTATGGATCATTTGTTTAATTGCTGCAGGACTTGCTGGAGCAATTTGGGCATTGATTCCCGGAATTTTAAAAGCGTATAGAAATGTTAATATTGTTATTTCGGGTATCATGTTTAACTATATTGGTATGTATCTTGTTATTGAGGGTGTTAAAGCTTTTATTTATGATTCAGCTGGTGCTCGTTCCCAAACATCTAAGATTGCTGTTCCTAAAATGGGATTAAATCATATTTTCCCAGGCTCAGATGTTAATGGTGGTATTATTATTGCTATTGCATTATGCATCGTTGCTTATATTATTTTAAATAAAACAACATTTGGTTATGAATTAAAAGCATGTGGTTATAATCCAGAAGCAAGTCGTTATGCTGGAATGTCTGAAAAGAAAATTGTTATTTTATCAATGGTTATTGCAGGATTTTTCTCAGGTATTGGTGGTGGACTTGTTTATATCGGAGGAACAGGTAGAGCCTTTACAACTGCTGAAGTCACACTTCCAGAAGGATTTAATGGAATTCCAGTTGCATTGTTAGGAATGAACAGTCCACTTGGATGTATTTTAGCGGCATTATTTGTTTCATATATTAATGTTGGTGGAAACTATATGCAAGCATGTAATATTCCAGTTGAAATTATTGATGTCATTTCAGCGGTTATTATTTACTTTAGTTCATTTGCTTTAATGATCCGTTTATATTTACAAAATCATGAAAAGAAAAAACATAAAAAAGAAGTTGCTGTTGAAGGGGGTCAAGAATAATGGATATTATTTTAAATGTCTTAAATCAAACATTAGTCTTTACAGTGCCTCTTTTAGTAGTTGCTTTAGGTGGGATGTTTAGTGAACGAAGTGGTGTTGTTAATATCGCGTTAGAAGGAATCATGATTGGTGGAGCATTCGTGGGGGTTTATTTCATTTATTTAATGCAATCAGCAAACCCAACAATGAATCCGCAATTATTATTGATTTTAGCATTAATTGTAGCTGGTATTTTTGGGGCTCTATTAAGTTTACTTCATGCTTTTGCAGCAATTAACTTAAAAGCCGATCAAACAATTTCCGGAACTGCAATTAATATGTTAGCTCCTGGATTGGGTTTATTCTTAGCTAAATTGATTTTCAATGGAAATTCAAGTGTACCTTTTTCAAATACATTTAGAATTCATGAAATTCCTGTCTTATCACAAATTCCAATTTTAGGACCTATCTTATTTAAAGGTGCTTATATTACAACTTATCTTGGAATTGTTATTTTGATTTTATCGGTTATTTTCTTAAATAAAACAAAAGCAGGATTAAGATTACGTGCTTGTGGTGAAAATCCTCAAGCTGCTGATGCTGCAGGTGTAAGTGTTTATAAATATCGTTATATGGGTGTTCTATTATCTGGTTTTCTAGGTGGTATAGGTGGACTTATTTATATCATCCCAATTTCAACTGTATTTAATAGTGATGTTGGTGGTTATGGATTCTTAGCTCTTGCAATCTTGATTTTTGGTAACTGGCAATCATATCGTATTGCTGCTGCATCATTATTCTTTGGAATTATGAAGACATTAGCATATACTTATACAGCAATTCCATTTTTATCAGCATTAGGTTTCCCAAGTGTTGTTTATAAACTTATTCCTTATGTAGCAACATTGATTTTATTAGCGTTTACTTCTAAAAATTCTGCTGCTCCTAAGGCTTCGGGGATTCCTTATGATAAATCAAAACGTTAAAATATTTGAAAGTATTGTTTCTTAAGAAATAATACTTTTTTATTTTTTTGATTATTTGTGTATAATAGATGAGAATGAAAGGAAATGATTATGGAAAAAGTTTATAAAATGCCAGGGTATGATTTACATTTGCTCCCTACAAATAAATTTAAAAATATTACAATTTCATTAAAATTACAAAATACACTAGATGAAAAAACGGTTGCTAAAAGAACATTACTATCTTTTATGTTGACTACGGGTACAGAAAAATATCCCTCAACACAAGAACTTTCTAAATATTTAGAAAGCATGTATGGCATGAAATTAGGAGCTAATGTTGTTACTAAAGGTAAGAGTCATATTATTAATATTAATTCAATCTGTATTAATCAAGAATATTTACCTTACAAAGAAGATCTTATTCAACAGCAAATCCAACTGTTAAATGATATTTTCTTTAAACCTAATGCCTCAAAAATGGCTTTTGATCAAACAATGTTTGAAAGAAAGAAAAAAGAATTGGTTGAACGTCTTATTAATAATCAAGATGATAAATTTTATTATAGTTTAGAAAAAATGTTTGAATATATGGGAAAGGGGACATGTTTAGGAATTTCTTCTCATGGAAATATTGAAAATATAAAAAAAATTGAAAATGAAGAATTATTTTCGTATTTTAAGGAATGTATAAAAAATGACCAAAAACATATTTATGTAGTTGGAAATGTAGATGAATCTATTGTTCATGTCTTTGAAAATTGTTTATCTTTTGAAAAGAATAATTCAATTTTTGAAAGTGTATATTCATTTGAAAAAAATAGAAAAGATTTATTAGAAATCATAGAAAAGCAAGATGTTACACAAGCTAAGCTTAATATGGGATATCGTATATCAGTAAATTACAATCACCAAAATCATTATGCTTTTGTAGTATTTAATGCGATTTTTGGTGGAATGAGTCAATCTAAATTATTTAAAGTTGTTAGAGAGAAAAATTCATTATGTTATTATATTTCTTCAAGTTATGATGCTTTTAATGGAGTGATGGTCATTACAGCTGGCATAGAAGGAAAAGATTATCATCAAACCGTTCAATTAATTAAAGAACAATTAAAAGAAATGCAAGATGGTTGCTTTGATCAAGATGATATTGATACTGCAAAATTAATGATTAAAAATTCTATGAAAAAAACAAACGATGAGCCATTAAGTCAAGTTGCCGTTCAATACAATAGAGATATTACGGAAAAAAAAGAAACAAATGAACAATATTTAGAAAAAATTGAAAATGTTACTTATCAAGATATTGTAGATGTTTGTCAAAATATTGAACTTGATACAATATTTTTGTTGAAGGGGAGAAATGAGTAATGGAAAAAATATATTATCAAACTTTAAAAGAAACGTTATTCCATGAAAAATTGGAAAATGGTTTAGAAGTATATTTGTTACCTAAAATTGGTTTTGAAAAAACATATGGTTTATTTTCAACAAGATTTGGATCGATTGATACAACTTTTGTACCCTTAGGACAAAAAGAAATGATAAAAGTCGAAGACGGAATTGCTCATTTTTTAGAACATAAAATGTTTGATATGGAAAATGGGGATGCTGCTGATGAGTTTGCTAAACTTGGGGCAAGTTCAAATGCATTTACATCATCAAGTCGTACGGCCTATTTATTTTCAACGACAACAAATGAAAATGATTGTATTGAACTTTTACTAGATTTTGTACAAAGTCTAAATATTACAGACGAAAGCGTAGAAAAAGAAAAAGGAATTATTTGTCAAGAAATAAAAATGTATGATGATGACCCAGATTGGCGTGTTTATTTTGGAGCTATTGCCAACTTGTATCATAAACATCCTGTTAAGATTGATATTGCTGGAACTTGTGAAACTGTTAATAATACGTATAAAGATATGTTGGAACTTTGTTATCAAACTTTTTATCATCCACATAATATGATGCTTTTTGTTGTAGGTAATATTAATCCTGAAGAATTAATAGGTGTCATTAAAGAAAATCAAAATAAAAAGCATTTCTTATCTGAAAATGTAATTCAAAGATTAAAAATAGAAGAACCAACATCAGTAGCTGTTAAAGAACAAATTGATACAATGCAAGTTGAAATGAATAAATTGATTGTTTCTATTAAAATTAATGAAATTCTGGATGATCCTCAAGATAAAATTAAAAGAGAATTAGCTTTAAATTTATTATTTGATTTATGTTTTTCTAAAAGTTCTTCATTATATAACGAATGGTTAGAAAAAGGGTATATTAATGAAACATTTAGTGCAAGTTTTACGCAAGAAAGAGATTATGCTTTTATTTTAATGGGTGGAGATCAAGATGATTATGAATTATTGCAAAAGACAATTTTTAATTTTATAGATCATGTTCAAGATTTAGAAATAGCAGAAGATGACTTTGAAAGAATTAAAAGGAAAACAATTGGAAACTTCATCAATAGTTACAATAGTCCAGAAAGTATTGCGAATACTTTTAGCCGTTATTATTTTGAAGGAATTTGTTCATTTGATTTAGTAGATTATGTAAGTAAAATGACATTGGCAGATATAAATGAAGTAAAAAGATACTTTAGTAAGGAATATGCTTCAAGCTATATTGTTAAAAAAGATAAATAAAGGGGTATATTTAAAAATAATTTATGGTATAATGTAATGCGACTAGAGAGTGTAAATAAATTTCCTACACATTAGATACGGGAACCTGATCTAAATAATGGTGTTGAAAGCCTATCTTTGAATAGGAATCCTAAAATTATTTAAAGGTGCCCACCTGTACGTAACAGGGATAATCTAAAAGCTCTCTAGTTTTTTATTTAAAAGGAGAAATCAAAATGGCAGCAATAGATCAAAAACTTATAGATAGAATAAATGTTTTAGCTAAAAAGAAAAAAGAAGGTACAATTACTCCTGAAGAATTAAAAGAACAGGATAAATTGAGAAAAGAATATATTAAGCTTTTTAGAGAAGGATTTAAATCTCAATTAAAAGCAATTAAAGTTGTAGATGAAAAAGGAAATGATATAACACCGCTTAAATTAAAACAAGAAAAATTAAAAAATTAAGGAATTCTAGTAGAAGATATTTAATTTTTATAGAAAATGTGTATAATATGTCTTGACTTATTTAAAAATAGGAGAAAATGTAAATGGATATTTCAAATTTATCAATCGCAACAATTAGAAGTTTAGGAATCGATACAATCAATAAAGCAAATTCTGGACATCCAGGAATGGTTCTTGGATCAGCACCTGCTTTATATACATTGTTTAATAAAGAACTAAACATTTATAACAAAGAAACTGAATGGATTAATAGAGATCGTTTCGTTTTAGCAAGTGGACATGCTTCTGCACTTTTATATAGCATGTTACATTTGACAGGGTTTGATGTTACAATCGATGATCTAAAGAATTTTAGACAATTGAATTCTCATACACCTGGGCATCCAGAAATTGAAATGACACATGGTGTTGATGCTTCAAGTGGTCCATTAGGACAAGGTATTCCAATGGCAGCTGGAATGGCAATGGCTGAAAAATTTTTAGCAAGTCAATATAACAAAGAAAACTTTGATATTATTGATCATTATACATATGTTTTATGTGGTGATGGCGATATGCAAGAAGGGGTTACTTATGAAGCGGCATCTCTTGCAGGTCATTTATCATTAGGTAAATTAATTGTTTTATATGATGCAAATAAGGTTACTTTGGATGGACCTTTATCAATGTCATTTAGCGAAAATGTAAAAAAACGTTATGAAGCTTGTAATTGGCAAGTTTTAGAAGTTAAAGATGGAAATGACATTAATGAAATTCATAAAGCTATTAAAAAAGGTAAAAAAGAACAATTCAAGCCAACTTTAATTATTGTAAATACAGTTATTGGATTTGGTTCAGCAAATCAAGGAACAAATAAAGTTCATGGTGCACCATTAGGTAAAGAAGATGGTAAAAACGCTAAATTATCTTATGGTTTTGATCATGATGAATTCTATGTACCTGAAGAAGTATATGAAGATTTTAAAAAGAAAACAATTAAAAGAGGAAAATCTAAATTTAATAAATGGAATAAATTATTCAATGAGTATAAAGAACAATATCCAACAGAAGCAAAACAATTAGAAGATGCTATTGCTGGTAAATATTCTTTAAACATTGATGAACTTTTAAAGAATTATCCTGTAGGACATAATGACGCTACAAGAAATACTTCATTAGAAGTTATTCAAGAAGTTGCTAAACAAAATCCAACTTTCTTATCGGGAACTGCAGACTTAGCTAGTTCAACAAAAACAAAAATTAAAGATGAAGATGACTTTAGTGTTGAAAATTATAATGGACGTAATTTAGTATTTGGAATTCGTGAGTTTGCAATGGTTGCTATTATGAATGGTATGACATTGCATAAAGGTGTAAAAGTTTCAGCTGGTGGTTTCTTAGTATTCTCTGATTATTTCAAAGCAGCAGTAAGAATGGCTTGTTTAATGAAATTACCAATTATTTTACCATTATCTCATGATTCTATTGCAGTTGGTGAAGATGGACCAACTCATCAACCAATTGAACAGTTTGCTATGTTAAGATCAATTCCAAATATGCATGTTATTCGTCCAGGAGATGCCGTAGAAATGGCAGCAGCATGGAAATTAGCGATTGAATCAACTGAAAACCCTACAGCACTTATTCTTACAAGACAAAATGTAGAAACAATGGAAAATAGTTCTGTTGAAGGTGTAAGCAAGGGTGCTTACGTTATTGGTAAAGAAGAAAATCATTTAGATGCTATCATTATTGCATCCGGATCAGAAGTTAACTTAGCTATGAAAGCTAAAAAAGTACTTCTTGAAAAAGGTATTGATGTACGTGTTGTATCTATGCCATGCCAAGAAATCTTTGATCAACAAGATGAACAATACAAAGAAGCTGTTTTACCAAATGCAATGCGTAAACGTTTATCAGTAGAAATGGCTAGTTCATTTGGATGGCATAAATATGTTGGTTTAGATGGTATAACAATGTCTATTGATGAATTTGGTAAAAGTGCACCAGCACAAGATGTTATCCAATCTTATGGATTTACTGTTGATGGAGTCGTAGAAAATATTGAAAAATTATTAAAATAAAGGGAGTACTCCCTTTTTTTACATTCTTCCCTTGATTGTTATGATACCTTAGTAATAGGTGATTGAGATGAAATATGTTATATATGAATACGAAGAAGGTATAAAACAATTATTTGAAAAGTATCCAAATTTAAAACAATATTTTGATAATCTTACGTTAGATAATGATTTTATGAATAAATTTATAAATTGCGTCTATAACAGTGTTGATTATATGAATGAACTTATTTATAAAGAATTGCACAATAGAAAAGAATATCATCGAGTTGGGAAAATGCATATATTTGAAAATGAACTTACACATGAAATAAGTCGTTTATATGTTGAAAATTATAAAATTATTATTGAATCGAAAGATAAAACAAACATATTCTTTGATATTCTCTATCATAATTTAAAAAGTTATGTTATAATAGATGAGAATTTGTAAGGGAGGTATTATCAATGTTATATGCAATTCTTGGATTAATCGTTGGATTAATTGCTGGGTTCTTTGCGTCTCGTTATTTCTTTAAAAAACAATTACAAAAAAATCCACCTATCAATGAAAAAATGATTCGTGCTATGTATATGGAAATGGGAAGAAAACCAAGTGAGGCTCAAATTAAAAGAATCATGGCTTCAGTTAAATCACAATATAAATAAGGGGATACCCTTATTTTTGTTTATATGAAAATATATATTACTAGACATTCCTTAACTGCATGGAACGAAGAAAAAAGACTACAAGGATGGAAAGACTCACCGCTTACTAAGCAAGGGAAAGAAGATGCTTTAAAATTAGGTGAATATATGAAAACAATACATATTGATCAAGTATATTCTTCGCCTTTATTAAGAGCAAAATCTACAGCGAGACTTATTTTTAAAAATGAAAATATTATTGAAGATAGTCGTTTAAAGGAAATGAACTTTGGTGATTATGAAGGAGAATATATTCAAGATTTAAAAAAGAAACATGATTATTTTTGTTTGTGGCATCAACCGCAATTGTCATTTTCTTTGCCAAATGGAGAAACATATGAAGAAGTTGTTTTTCGTTTAAATGATTTTATTTTAGAAAAATATAACGAAAATCCTCAACAAACAATTTTTATAACAATTCATGGTATGTTATTTACAATATTACATGGAATTTTTTTAGATTTACCTGTTGAACGATTAAATGAAGTTAATCAAGAAATTGTAAGAGGATGTTCGCTTTCGTTGTTTGAATTTGATGGAAAAAAACATAAAATAGATTTTATTGGGAAAGATTGTTTTTTAACACCTTTAAAAGAAAAAATTAGTTATAAATAAAAAAGATTAGTTTAACTATCATAAACTAATCTTTTTTACATCCATTGAATTTTTGATTCAGTCTGATTTTTAATACGTTTGATATTATCTTTATGTCTATAAACTAATAAGATAACAGCTACAAGCATGCATAATTTTGCTGTTATGGACACCGCTAGAAACGGTGTAATACATAAAACAATTAAAGCAGTAGAGATTGAAGATAAAGATACATATTTTGAAATTTTTAAAACAAGTAAAAATACAACAATAGCAACAACTGCATATAATGGTTCAATACATAAAAAATAACCTAGACTTGTTGAAACAGCTTTCCCTCCTCGAAATTCAGCAAAGATAGGATAACAATGTCCAAAAATACATGCTAATCCAGCGAGATATTTAATATCAGGATTTAAATTGAATTTTAAAGATAAATAACTACTTAAATAAAATATAATAACTGCTTTAAGAGCATCTAGTACAATTACAGAAATACCTGCTTTTTTTCCTAAGACTCTGCCAGCATTTGTTCCTCCTAAATTGCCCGAGCCACTTTCTCTAACATCCGTATTATAAAATACTTTTCCAATAACAAGGGCAAAGGGGATAGAACCGTATAAATAACCTAATAGAATCAATAATATTTCATACATTTTTATCACCAAGCTAAATTATACAGTTATCCTATAAAAATGCAATTAAACTTTGAAAAAAAACAAGAGTATTGATATAATAGTTCAAGTATAACAAAAGGAGTGATTATATGGCAAAAAAGAATACATATGATGAGTCAAATATACAGATTCTAGAAGGATTAGAAGCAGTTAGAAAAAGACCTGGTATGTATATTGGATCTACAGACAGTAGAGGATTACATCATTTAGTTTGGGAAATTGTTGATAATGCAATAGATGAAGCTCTTTCTGGATATGGTAATTTAATAGAAGTTACTATTTGTAAAGATAATAGTATTATGGTACAAGATCATGGACGTGGAATGCCAACAGGTATGCATGCTTCAGGAAGGCCAACAACAGAAGTTATTTTGACAATTCTTCATGCAGGGGGTAAATTCTCTGAAGATGGTGGTTATAAGACTTCGGGAGGACTTCATGGAGTAGGTGCTTCTGTTGTTAATGCACTTTCTCATTGGTTAGAAGTGACTGTTTGTAGAGATGGAAAGATTTTTAAGCAACGTTTTGAAGATGGCGGAGAAACAATAGGAAAATTAACAGTTATTGGAAAAACAAAAGAAACGGGAACATTGATTCATTTTTTACCAAATGATCAAATTTTTTCAACAATAGAATTTAATTATAAAACAATTAGTGAAAGACTAATGGAAAGTGCTTTTTTATTAAAAGGCATCAAAATTGTTTTAAAAGATGAAAGAACTGGAAAAATGGATGAATTCCATTTTGAAAATGGATTAGAAGCATTTATTGATTATTTAAATACTAATAAAGATGTACTTCATCCAACAATTTCTATTGAAGGTGAACAAAATGGGATGGAAGTAGATATTGCTTTACAATTTACTTCTGGATATCAAGAAACGACATTATCATTTGTTAACCTTGTAAGAACGGGTGATGGTGGAACACATGAAACAGGTTTTAAATCTGGACTTACAAAAACATTCAATGATTATGCGAGAAAATATGGTCTATTAAAAGAAAAAGATAAAAATTTAGAAGGAAATGATGTACGAGAAGGGCTTTCAGCGATTATTTCCATTAAAGTTCCTGAACATTATTTACAATTTGAAGGGCAAACAAAATCAAAATTAGGAACACCAGAAGCTAGAAATATTGTAGATAGTATCGTATATGAAAAATTATCTTATTTCTTAGAAGAAAATAAAGAAATTGCAGATAATCTTGTTAAAAAAATGATTAAAGCTGCTCAAGTAAGGGATGCAGCAAGAAAAGCAAGAGAAGCAGCAAGAAAAGGAAAAGGTGCAAGACAAGAAAGAATATTAAGTGGGAAATTAGCTCCTGCTCAAACTAAAAATAAAAAGAAAAATGAACTTTATTTAGTCGAAGGAGATTCTGCCGGAGGTAGTGCTAAACAAGGACGAGATAGAAAATATCAAGCAATTTTACCTTTAAGAGGAAAAGTTTTAAATAGTGAAAAAGTATCCTTACAAGATATTTTGAAAAATGAAGAACTTGCGACATTAATCAATACTATTGGTGCTGGATTTGGTGCAGATTTTAAAGTTGAAGATAGTCATTATGATAAAGTTATTATTATGACCGATGCAGATACGGATGGGGCCCATATCCAAATATTATTATTAACTTTCTTCTATCGCTATATGAAAGATTTGATCACAGCAGGGAAAGTTTATATTGCTCTTCCACCTCTTTATAAAGTATCTAAAAAAAGTGGAAAAAAAGAAGAGGTTATTTATTGTTGGGAAGATTATGAACTTGAAGATGCTAAAAAGAAAATTGGCAGAGGATACAATGTTCAACGTTATAAAGGTCTAGGGGAAATGAATGCTTCTCAATTATGGGAAACGACCATGGATCCCGAAACAAGAACCTTGATTCAAGTTTCAATTGATGATGCTGCTGTGGTTGAACGTAATGTGACTGTTTTAATGGGTGATAAAGTTGAGCCAAGACGTGAATGGATTGAACAAAATGTACAATTTACATTAGAAGATAATTATCAAATTTAGGAGGTTTTTATGTCTGATAAAAAAATTGTAATGAATTTAGAAGCAATCATGGGTGATCGCTTTGGAAAATATTCAAAATATATTATTCAAGAACGTGCACTTCCTGATGTACGTGATGGATTAAAACCTGTTCAACGTAGAATTCTTTATTCAATGAATAAAGAAGGAAATACGGCTAGTAAACCTTATCGTAAGTCGGCAAAAACGGTAGGGAATGTTATTGGTAATTATCATCCTCATGGTGATACGTCAGTTTATGATGCAATGGTTCGTCTTTCGCAAGAATGGAAAATCAGAGCACCATTAATTGATATGCAAGGAAATAATGGATCAATTGATAATGATCCTGCTGCAGCTATGCGTTATACAGAGGCTAGACTTTCACCAATTGCAAGTGAATTATTAAGAGACTTAGATAAAGATACTGTATTAATGTCTTTAAACTTTGATGATACAGAGTATGAACCAACGGTTTTACCAGCTGCATATCCTAATCTTTTAGTCAATGGATCTACTGGAATATCAGCTGGATATGCAACAGATATTCCACCACATAATTTACAAGAAGTTATTGATGCAACAATTCATCGAATTAAATATCCTCATTGTCATTTAGATAAATTAATGGAATTTATCAAAGGACCTGATTTTCCTACAGGCGCTATTGTTGAAGGATTAGATGGTATTAAAAAGGCCTTTGAAAAAGGAAAAGGAAAAGTTATTGTTCGAGCAAAAACTGAAATTATTGAAGAAAAAAACATGAATCAAATTGTGGTTACTGAAATTCCTTATGAAGTCAATAAAGCTGAATTAGTAAGAAAAATTGATGAGATTCGTTTTAATAAGAATATTGATGGTATTTTAGAAGTAAGAGATGAATCAGACAGAGAAGGTTTGAGAATTGTTATTGATTTGAAAAAGACTGTAAATGTTCAAAATACTCTCAATTATTTTTATAAAAATACCGATTTACAAAAAAACTATAACTATAATATGGTAGCCATTAAGGATAAAAGACCTGTTTTAATGGGAATTGAAGAAATTCTAGATGGTTATATTGATCACCAAATTGATGTTGTAACACGAGCAAGTTTATATGATTTAAATAAAGCAAATGAACGTTTGCATATTGTTGATGGGTTAATTAAAGCAATTTCTATTTTAGATGATGTTGTTAAAACAATTCGTGCATCAAAAGATAAAAGCGATGCAAAAAACAATTTAATAAAACAATATGTATTTTCTGAAAAGCAAGCAGAAGCAATTGTGATGCTACAACTTTATCGATTGACTAATACTGATATTGTTTCTTTACAAGAAGAAAAAGCAGAACTTGAAAAACGTGTTCAAAGATTGAATGAAATATTAGAAAGTGATGATGTTTTACGACAAGTCATCATTAAACGTCTTAAAGAAATCAAACAAAAATATCCTATGCCTCGTTTAACACAAATTAAAGAAGAAGTTAGTGAAATTAAAATTGATGAAAAAGCTATGATTATTTCTGAAGATATTTATGTATCTGTTACTAGAGATGGTTATATTAAACGTATTTCACAAAGATCAATGAAAGCAAGTACGAATATTCCATTTGGTAAAAAAGAAGATGATATTCTTATTTCTTTACATCATGCAAATACTTTAAATCATGTATTATTATTTACTAATAAAGGAAATTATTTATTTGTACCAGTTCATAAAATAGAAGAATTTAAATGGAAAGATTTAGGTAAACATGTAAGTTATCTTGTAAAAGTAGGTGCAGATGAAAAAATTATTTCTTCAATTCTTGTTCAAGATTTTAATTTACCTCTTTATGTTTTAATGGCAACAAAAAATGGTCAAATCAAAAGAACGCTTATAAAAGATTTTGAAGTTTCTAGATATTCAAAAGCAATCACATGCATGAAAGTAAAAGAACAAGATACTATGATTTGTGCTTTACTTACTGATAACCAACAAGGAATATTTATTGTTTCTAAAGCTGGCTATGGTGGATTATATAGTGAACAAGAAGTATCGATTGTTGGTTTAAAAGCTGCAGGTATAAAAGCTCTTAATTTAAAAAATGATTCAATAGCAGCGGTTGATGTGTTTGATCCTTTAGAAAATTATTCAGTATTGATTCTTAGTGAAGACGGTCAAATGAAACGTTTAAAATTGAATGATATACCAGCATGTAAACGTACAACTAAAGGAATAACATTGTATAAAAATTTAAAAACGAAAACAATTTATGTAAAGAATGCATTTGTACTTTCATCTAAAGAAAGTGCTTCTGTCTATACTTCAAAATCTAAAGAGTATTCATTTAAGCCAACAGATTTCAATAACGCTTCATTAGAATCAAGATTTTCATCGTTTATTAAGTTAGAAAAAGACGAAACTATTTTATGGAGTCAAATAAATCGAGTAATCACAACAAATGATTACGATGTAAAACAAGAAAATCAAAATTTACAAAGTGATGTTATTGAATTAAAAGAAAGTAAAGAAAAAACTTTATTAGATGATTTTGATATTCAAGAAGTTCCTATTAAAAAAGAAACATCTAATTCAAAAAAGAAAAATACAATTAAATATGAAAAGATTACGTTAGAAGATATTTTAAATGATGACGAATTTTAAAAGAAGGATGATTGATTATCCTTCTTTTTCTTGTAAATAACATTTTAATAATTTAATTAATGCTCTTTTTTCTATTCGAGAAATATAAGAACGTGAAATGTGATACTCTTTAGCAATTTCTTTTTGGGTCATTTTTTTAGATGAATTTAGACCATAGCGTTTTATTAAAATATCTTTTTCTTTTGAAGTTAATACATCAAAACATTGAATAAGCTTTTGAAGATTATCAGCATCATATATTTGATCTAAAATAGTTTTTTCCTTATTATCAATTAAATCTTCTAAAACAACTTCACTGCCATCTTTATCAACTCCAATTACTTCATTTAAAGAAACTTCTTGATTTATTTTTTTTGTTGATCTTAAATGCATTAGAATTTCATTTTCTATACATTTTGAAGCATAAGTTGCTAATTTGGTTTTTTTATCAATACTGTAACTATCGATGGCTTTAATAAGTCCAATAGTGCCAATTGAAATGAGATCTTCTTGCAAATCTCTATTGTTATTATATTTTTTTGCAATATGGGCAACAAGCCTAAGATTCTTTTCAATAAGTAGATCTCTGGCGGCTTTATCGCCATTACATTTTTTTTGTAAGTAAAATTGTTCTTCTTTGAAAGTGAGTGGTAAATCAAAAGTTTTAGACTTGATATAAGATATAAAGTAAGCATTATTCAATAATGAAAGTAATAAAGAAAATATGTTGATCACCTCATTATAATTAATGCTATTTTTGACAAAAAATGATAAATAAAATTAATATTTCTTTTGCTTAACATTTCTTTAAAAATCAAGTATAATAGGGTACAATTGTTATGTGATAAAGAGAGGTAATTTATGGAAGAGTTAAGATGTTATGGCTGTGGAGCTATTATTCAAAGTGAAGATGAAAAAAAGATTGGTTTTGTTCCTAAAAATGCACTAGATCGAAGTCAAGTATTATGTAAAAGATGTTTTCGTTTAAAAAACTATCATCAATTACAAGCAACAAATTTATCAGATGATGATTTTCTTGAAATTTTGAATAAAATTGGAGAAAAGGATTGTTTAGTTGTTTATCTTGTTGATTTATTTGATTTCAATGGAAGTTTAATTCAAGGATTGGTTCGTCATATTAATTATAATGATGTCATTGTTATTGGTAATAAGAGGGATATTTTACCTCGTTCAATCAAAGATACGAAAATTATTCATTGGTTGAGAAGACAACTTAAATTAGAGGGAATTAAACCATTAGATGTGTTACTTACAAGTGGAAAAAAGAATTATCATTTAGATGAATTAATGCAAATGATCGATCAATATAGAAAAGGTAGAGATGTTTATGTTGTAGGAGTTACTAATGTTGGTAAATCATCTTTAATCAATTCTTTATTAAAAGCCTATAGTGATGTTCAAGATAATTTAATTACAACTAGTGAATTTCCTGGTACAACATTGGATCTTATTGAAATTCCATTAGATGAAAATTCATCCATTTATGATAGTCCAGGTATTGTCAATAGACATCAAATAGCACATCTTGTTGATGAAAATACATTAAAAGATATTTTACCACAAAGTGAATTACGACCTGTTAATTATCAGTTGAATTGTAAACAAACTTTATATTTTGGTGGATTAGCACGTTTAGATTTTTTAAATGGCTCAAAAACATCGATGACATGTTATTTTCATAGAAGATTGCAAATTCACCGTACAAAATTAGAAAATGCGGATGCTCTTTATAATCGACATAAAACATTAAAACCTGAAGTTGAAGAATTAAAAGATATTCAATCATTTAAAACATATCAATTTAGATTACCTGAAAATAAAGTCGATGTTGTTATTTCAGGATTAGGATTTGTGACAATTCATTGTCCAAATGCATTAATAGAAGTGAAAGCTCCCGAACAAGTTGGAGTCTTTATAAGAGAAGTGTTAATTTAAAGGAGGATATATTATGTTAACTGGAAAACAAAAAAGATTTTTAAGACATGAAGCGCATCATTTAAACGCTATTTTTCAAATTGGAAAAGATGGTTTACATGAAAATCAAATTATTGGAATTGATGAAGCTTTAGAATCAAGAGAACTTATTAAAGTAAAAATTTTAGAAAGTTGTCAACAAGATAAAAATGAAATCGCACAAGAATTATCTTTAAAAACTGATGCTGAAGTTGTTCAAATATTAGGGCGTACAATCATTTTATACCGTGAAAGCGAAAAGGAAATTTATCGTTTACCATGAAAATAGGAATTTTTGGAGGCTCTTTTGATCCTATTCATTTAGGTCATACAAGAATCATTAATGAAGCAATTATATCTCTTCAACTTGATAAGATGTTAATTGTACCTACCAAACACAATCCTTGGAAAGAAGACAGTGTTGCAAATAATCAACAACGTATAGAAATGATTCAAATTGCACTTAAAGATAATTCAAAATGTGAAGTTTGTACATTAGAAATTGATCGACAAGATAATGAAAAAAATTATACGATAGATACAATTAAAGAATTAAAAAAAATATATAAAAATGATCAGCTCTATTTTATGATGGGAATGGATCAGGCAAGCCAATTTGATAAATGGAAATCCGCTAAAGAAATTAGTGAACTTGTTCAATTAGTAGCTTTTAATCGAAAAGGATATCAAAAAAATGATGTTTTAAATGATTATCATTTTGAATTTATTCAAGCTGATTCAACGGCTGAATCAAGCACTCAATTTAAAGCGGGAAATAAAGAAATCGTTGATCGAAATGTTTATACATATGCATTTCAAAATGGCTTATATTTAGAAAATTTTGTTTCAGGATATATGAGTGAAAAAAGATTTAAGCATACATGTTCTGTTGCAAAACTTGCTAGAGAATTTGCTGTTGCAAATGGAATTGATGGTAAAAAAGCATATATTGCAGGAATGTTGCATGATATTGCCAAAGAAATGGATAAAAAACAAGAAGATGATTTGATGGAAAAGTATTTTAGTAAATATGTTGATAAACCAAGAGCAATTTATCATCAATGGTTATCAACATATTTAGCACAAAAAGATTTTATGATTGAAGATGCTGAAATATTACAAGCAATTCGTCATCACACAACAGCTTCAATAAACATGTCCTTGTTAGATATGTGTGTATATTGTGCAGATAAACTTGATCCTTTAAGAGGATATGATTCTTCAAAACAAATTGCATTATGTAAGGAAGATATCATAGAAGGTTTTAAAGGAGAACTAAAGAATTTTTATAAATTTTCGAAGAAGAAAAACAGACCTATTGATGAATGTTTTTTTGATGTTTATCAAGTATATTGTAAAGGAGATTTAAATGGATAAATTAAAAACAATTGTAAAAGTATTAGATGAAAAATTAGCAGAGGATATTGTTGTTATTGATATGTCAATTGACAGTCCTATTTGTGATTATTTTGTAATTGCAAGTGCAAGTAACGAAAGATTACTTCTTGCATTAAAAGATCATATTGAAGATGCTTGTGATAAAGAAAGATACTATGTAAAAAATATTGAAGGTAGAAAAAATTGTAAATGGATTTTAATGGATTACGGTGATATTGTTGTTCATTTATTTGATCCAGAAGAAAGAAAAAATTATGGAATTGAAAAACTATGGTCTGATAAGCCATTTGTTCAAGTAGAGGATATTTTATAATGTCGTACGAAGCATTTGCCTATTATTATGATAGTTTAATGGATCAAGATTTTTATAATGATTATATTCAATTTATTAATGAGCATGTAAAAGATTATCAAACTGTATTAGAGCTTGGATGTGGTACAGGAGAAATTGCAATACGTTTGGCTCATTTAGGAAAACAAGTTTGTGCTACAGATATTTCAAAAGATATGTTAGAGGTTGCTAAATACAAATGTATTGATTTTAAAGCGGATGTTATGTTATCACGTATTGATATGTGTGATTTTGCAGTTGATAGTCAATTAGATCTTATTCTTTGTTTATGTGATTCTTTAAATTATGTTATTGATTTAAAAAATGTAAAACAAGCATTTGAAAATACGTATAATGCTTTAAAAAAAGGTGGATCATTTATTTTTGATATTGATTCTATGTATAAAATGGAAACAATTTTAAAAGATTATGATGAAGAAAATGATGAAGATGATTTTTATTTTCATTGGCATATTGATCGTATCAGTAAAGGATATGTAAAACATAGTGTAGAAATTATTGATAAAGTAGAAAATGATCGAGTTTATGAAGAACATTATCAAAAAACGTATGATGTTGAGACCTATATTGAATTATTAGAAAAAATTGGTTTTAAAAACATTAAGTTATATAGTGATTTTTCTAAATATGGTACTGAATGTGAAAGAGTTATATTTGTATGTCAAAAGAGGTGATTTTATGATAGGTATTATTGGAGCAATGGAAGAAGAAGTAAAGGCTTTGTTAGATAAAACAGAAGATATTCATGAAAATAAAATTTTAGATTGTGTTTTTTACGAAGGAAAAATAGATAATAAACAAGTCGTTATCTTACAAGGTGGAATAGGAAAAGTAAATTCTGCTATTTGTGTAACATTATTACTCACAAATTATGATATTGAATATGTTATTAATATTGGTTCAGCTGGTGGTTTAAAGGATTATCAAAATGTTGGTGATGTTGTAATTTCTAGTCATGTATCATATCATGATGTTGATTTAACAGCTTTTGGGCGTCCTATGGGTGAATTACCAGAACTTCCTGTATTCATTCCTGCAGATGAAAATTTGGTTAATAAAGCAAAAGATATTCTTCATAAAATGAATATTCATGAAAATGTTGGATTAATTGTTTCTGGAGATCAATTTATTGCTCAAGAAGGACAAGTTTCTAAAATAAAAAAAGATTTTCCAAATGCATTATGTTCAGAAATGGAAGCTTCTGCAGTAGGACATACTTGTTATAAATTTGGAGTTCCTTTTATTATAACAAGATCTTTATCGGATGTTTATGGTCATGGTGAATCTTCTATGCAATTTGATGAATATTTAAAAATTGCTAGTGAAAATTCGGCTAAATTATGTGTTGAATTAGTAAAAGCCTAAGGAGGGTTTTCATGAAAAAAAGAGAAGATATAGAATTATTAGCTCCTGCAGGGAGCTTTGAAGCATTAGTCGCTGCTGTTCAAAATGGCGCTAATGCTATTTATTTAGGTGGCCAAAAATTTGGGGCACGGGCGTTTGCTCATAATTTTGATTATGCTGCATTAAAAGAGGCTGTAGATTATTGTCATTTAAGAAATGTTAAATTATATGTTACTGTAAATACTCTTTATAATAATGCAGAAATCGATGAAATTTTTGATTATTTAAAATATCTTTACCATATTGGTGTAGATGCTCTTATTATTCAAGATATGGGGCTTTTTTCTCTTATTAAAAATCATTTTCCTGATATAGAGATACATATGTCAACACAAGCAAGTGTTAGAAATATTGAAGGAGTCAAATATTTTGCTAAACAAAATATAGATCGTGTTGTACTTGCAAGAGAAATGAACATTCGTGAAATTGAAGAAATATGTCATAATTGTTCAATTGATATTGAAGTGTTTGTTCATGGTGCATTATGCATGTCATATTCTGGTCAATGTTTAATGTCATCAATGATTGCAAAAAGAAGTGGAAATAAAGGCGAATGTGGTCAACCATGTAGATTGCCGTATTCTTTATTAGAAGATAATAAAATAATCAAAAAACAAAAATACTTATTATCACCAATGGATCTATGTACAATTGAAAAAGTGCCTAAACTTATTGATGCGGGTATTAAATCATTTAAAATAGAAGGACGTATGAAAAGACCTGAATATGTTGGTGAAGTCGTAAAAGCATATCGTCAAGCTATAGATTATTATTTTGACCAAAAAAATTACACGCCTAATATTTTACAGATGAAAAAAGTATTTAATAGAGGATTTACACAGGGATTTCTATTTCAAGATTATCTTAATCTAGCACAAGATATACCTGGAAACCAAGGCATCAAAATTGGTAAAATGATTAATTATTCTAAAAAAAGAAAAATGCTGGATATTAAGTTATCAGATACCCTTTATCAAAATGATCGTATTTATTTTCCTAAAAATGATTTTACACGTACAATTACTAAATTATATAAAAATAATCGATTAGTTAATACTGCATATCAAGGTGATCTTGTTTCTATTGAAATGGATCAGTTATTGGATTTTCAAGATATTTATAAGGTTGTTGATGCAAAAATTGTTGAAGAAAATAGTAAATATATAAAAAATGAACATATTAAATTACCAATTCAAATGAAAGTTTTTGGGTTAATTGGTTTACCATTACAATTAACAGTGATTTATAAAAATAAAAAAATTAGTGTTAAAAGCGATCAATGCATTGAAAAAGCACAAAACGTACCTTTAACAAATGAAAGAATAAAAGAACAATTATCTAAATTAGGAAATACAACTTTTTATTTAGAAAAATGTTCAATACGTTTTCCAAATGATGGAATTATTTCCATTAAAGAATTAAATAATTTAAGAAGAGTGGCTATTGATGAACTTGAAAAAGAAATGTTAGATAAGTCTTTTAGAAAGATGAATGATTTAGAACAATTTAATTGCCTTTCTAAAAAAAGAGAAGATCATAAGAAAATAGCAATTCAAGTATCTGATATTTCTCAACTTGAACAGCTTGATTTGCATGGTGTTGAGCAAGTATTTGTTCCTTTTTACCAATATCAAGCGCAATGCGATAAATATATACCTTATGTGCCATTTTTATATGATGAACAAGATTTTATTGAATTTTTAAATAGTGTTTATTATCAAAAGTGTCAATCAATTCAAGTGAATGATTTTGGTGCATTGAATCTTGTTAGTGATAAAAATATAGTCTTAGGATATCATATGAATATTACAAATAATAAAGCAATTCAAAAATTTAATTTACCATTTGTTGTTTCTTATGAAGCATCGAAAAATGATATACAATCTTTTAAAACAAATCAGGACATTTATTTTACAGCTTACTCACAAATTATTAATATGAATTTAAAACATTGTATTATTTCAAATCATTATTTTTCTAGAAAACAAAAAGGATGTTATTTGTGCAAACAACATCAATATTGTTTAAAAGATAGAAAAGAAATGAATTTTAAAATAGTAACAGATCAATACTGTAATAATTATGTTTTACATACACATCGTTTTTACTTTGATAAAATCAATGATCTAAATGTGGATTATATTTTATTGAATTTTTTAGATGAAACATCTCAAGAAATTCAAACAATTGTTAATGATTATCTTAATATTACAAAACATTTATTATCTAAAAATAAGAATAATTATGATATTTTTCAAGGGTATTTTACAAAATAAAAAATAATTTTTATTAAATGTTTTTTTAAAAAATAATAATTAAAAAAATATAATTGAATGTCTTTAATGAAAATGCTAAAATTTTTATATGGGAGGATTATTGTATGGCGATTGATACTGAATTAGCAAAAAGATTACGTTCATATCGTAATTTTAAACATTTAACACAAAAAGATGTTGCTGCGCATTTAAATGTTCCTCATTCTGCAATTTCCGATATAGAAAATGGTAAAAGAGACATTACTGTTAGCGAGTTAAAAGTGTTTTCAAATTTATATGGTAGAAGTGTAGAAGAAATTATGAGCGGGAAAAAATATGATTATTATAATATTGCCAATATTGCTCGTTTACTTACTGAACTTCCTGATGATGATTTAAAAGAAATCATGTTTATTATTGAATACAAAAGAAAAAGAAATGAAGAACGTCATTTGAAATAATATTATTTTTGACAAGCAAAACGTTTAAATTCATTCAAAATATCTTGATCTTTATCAATTAAAGATTGGGGTATTTTTTTTTGTGTTCTTGAGTCAAAAAAATCAACATGAAGTTTATCATCAACAGATACAATAGCATAGCTTCCACATTGAGATTGCCCTCTATTAAACATAATACTACCAGGATTAATAAATATTTTATTCTTATATATTTCATAATGTGGGACATGTGTGTGTCCATGAAAACAAATATGAATATCCGCTTTGTTCATGTAGTCAACTAAATAATCATATCCTGCATAAACATTAAATTTATGGCCATGTGTAATTAATATATTGCCTAATGCTGTTGGCAATGTTGTAGTTAAAGGGAAAAAACCTTGATCATGATTTCCATCTACAATAGCAGCAAATTCTTTTATAAATGGAGAATTTTCATCAAAACAACTATCTCCACAATGTATTTTTAGATCACATTTTACATTTTCTAAAACTTTTTTTAATTCATCATCATAGCCATGGCTATCGCTTACCAAAAGTATCTTCATAAAAAACCTCCATTATATCAATATAAATTATTATAGTCTAATTTTAATAAAAAATCTATTTTCTGAAATAGAAAAAAAAGAGCGGAAAGGGTTTACATTTAAAAGGATAATTGATAAAATATATACAGGTTATAAATGAGAAGGAGTGTTAAAAATGAAACAAATTTTATTAGTTTGTTCAGCTGGTATGTCTACTAGCTTATTAGTAACTAAAATGGAAGGTGCTGCTAAAGATGCTGGATATGATGCAAAAATTTTCGCATTACCATTTTCTGATGCACCAAGAGTTTTAGAAGACGTTGATGTTATCTTACTTGGCCCACAAGTTAGATTCCAAAAATCTGCTATTGAAAAATTAGTTGCTGGACGTAAAAAAGGACCAATTCCTGTTGAAGTAATCGATATGAGAGATTATGGAACAATGAATGGTAAAGCTGTTTTTGAAATGGCTAAAAAATTAATTGGTGATTAATCACATAAAATAGTAAAAATTGGGGTTAACCCTTTAAAAAATTAGTTAAGGAAGGTATTTATTATTATGAAAAAAATTATGTTAGTTTGTGCTGCTGGTATGTCTACTAGTTTATTAGTAACTAAAATGGAAAAAGCTGCTGCAGCAATGAGTGATGAAGTTGAAATCTTCGCTTTACCAATTTCTGAAGGAGAAAAACGTGTTGGTGATGTAGATTGTATTTTACTTGGCCCACAAGTTAGATTCCAAAAAAATACTATTGAAAAAGCTATGGAAGCTGCTGGTGTAAGCAAACCATGTGACGTAATCGATATGAAAGATTATGGAATGATGAATGGTGAAGCTGTTTATAAAAAAGCTAAAGCTATGATGGGTGAATAATTCACTAGAGACGACTGTTTAACAGTCGTTTTTTATTTTAGTCTTTTTTAATTTTTTTTCATATGCTATAATATTCCAAAAGTATAAGGAGGATAATTATGGAAAAGGGTATTATTACTGTTGTTGGGAAGGATCAAGTTGGAATTATTGCTAAAGTTTGTACTTATTTAGCTGATAACAAACTTAATATTTTAGATATTTCTCAAACTATTATTCAAGGATATTTCAATATGATGACGATTATTGAATTACAAAATGCAACAAAAGATTTTGGTGCTATTTGTGATGAACTTAATGAATTAGGAAATGAAATAGGTGTTAATATCAAGTTACAACATGAAAATATTTTTAATAAAATGCATCGAATTTAAAGGAGATTAGAATGATTAACTTATTTGAAGTTGCAGAAACAAATAAAATGATTGAACAAGAAAATTTAGATGTACGTACAATTACTATAGGGATCAGTTTATTAGATTGTATGGATCATGATATTGATGTTTTATGCAAAAATATATATAACAAAATAACAACTGTAGCAAAAGATTTAGTTAAAACGGGTGAAGAAATTGAAAAGAAATATGGTATTCCAATTGTTAATAAACGTATTTCTGTTACACCTATTGGTTTTGTAGGTTCTAATGCATGTAAATCAACAAAGGATTTTGTTAAAATTGCTAAGACTTTAGATCGATGTGCTGCCGAACTTAAAGTTAATTTTATTGGGGGATATAGCGCTGTTGTTTCTAAAGGAATGACACCTGCTGAAAGACTTTTAATAGAATCTATTCCAGAAGCAATGAAAGTAACAAACAATGTTTGTAGTTCAGTAAATGTTGGTTCTACTAAAACTGGAATTAATATGGATGCTGTTAAATTAATGGGTGAAATTATTAAAGAAACTGCTGATTTAACAAAAGAAAATGACTCAATTGGATGTGCTAAACTTGTTGTTTTATGTAATGCACCTGATGATAACCCATTTATGGCTGGAGCATTTCATGGTGTAAGTGAAGCTGATTGTATTATTAATGTTGGTGTAAGTGGTCCAGGAGTTGTGAAAAACGCAATAGAAAAATGTAAAGGTGAAGATTTTGGCAAATTATGCGAAACAATCAAAAAAACTGCTTTTAAAATTACTCGTGTGGGTCAACTTGTTGCTCAAGAAGCTTCAAAAATGTTAAATATCCCATTTGGAATTATTGACTTATCTCTTGCACCTACACCAGCTGTTGGTGATAGTATTGCTGATTGCTTAGAAGGTATGGGATTAAAGAGTGTAGGGGCACCTGGAACTACTGCAGCATTAGCAATACTTAATGATCAAGTAAAAAAAGGAGGCGTAATGGCATCATCTTATGTTGGGGGACTAAGTGGTGCATTTATTCCTGTAAGTGAAGATCAAGGAATGATTAATGCGGTAGAAAATGGAGCATTAACACTTGAAAAATTAGAAGCAATGACATGTGTATGTAGTGTCGGATTAGATATGATTGCTATTCCTGGTAAAACATCATCAGCTACTATTTCTGGTATTATTGCTGATGAAATGGCTATTGGTATGATCAATCAAAAAACAACAGCTGTAAGAATCATTCCAGTAAGTGGAAAAGATGTAGGTGAAACGGTTGAATTTGGAGGATTATTAGGTTATGCTCCTATTATGCCTGTTAATGAATTTGATTGTTCAGAATTTATAAATCGTGGTGGAAGAATACCAGCACCAATTCATAGTTTTAAAAATTAGAGGAAACTCTAATTTTTTAATATATAAAAAATATTGACGATAATAAATTTGCATTATACAATATTTACGTCACGGGGGTATTATATGGATTATATGGATAGAGAATTACACGAAGAATGTGGTATTTTTGGGATAATTGGTCATCAAGATGCATCACAAATATGTTATTATGGATTACATAGCTTACAACATAGAGGTCAAGAAGCTGCTGGTATCTGTTGTGAAAACAATGGTAAAATGATTTTTCATAAAGGCGAAGGACTTGTTACAGAAGTATTTAACCAAGATAAATTAAAAGAGTTACAAGGTAATTCAGCTATTGGACATGTTAGATATTCTACTGCTGGTGGAGGTGGAATTGCTAATGTTCAACCATTTGTATTTAGAACTATGCAAGGATCTATGAGTATATGTCACAATGGAAACTTAGTTAATGCAAATATTCTAAAACAAGAATTAGAAGAACAAGGAAGCATTTTCTCCTCAACTTCTGATACTGAAGTATTAGGGCATCTTATTAAAAGACAAAGTGGACATATGATTGATAGAATATGTACTTCTTTAGATAAATTAGATGGTGCATTTGCATTTTTAATCATGGTTGATAATAGAATTTATGCTGCAAGGGACAAATATGGATTACGACCTTTATCAATTGGAATTTTACCAAATGGTGCTTATGTGTTTGCATCAGAAACATGCGCATTAGATGTCGTTGGAGCAAAATTTGTAAGAGATGTTGAACCAGGTGAAATTGTTAGGGTAAAAGATGGAAAATTATTAAGTAAGATTTATACAAAAGATCCATTACAAGATAAAATATGTGCTATGGAGTATATTTATTTTTCAAGACCTGATAGTAATTTAGATGGTATAAACGTTCATACAACAAGAAAATTAGCAGGTAAGCAATTATATTATGAAAATCCTATCGATGCAGACGTTGTTATTGGTGTTCCAGATTCATCGATTTCAGCAGCAATTGGATATTCAGAAGCATCAGGAATTCCTTATGAAATGGGATTGGTAAAAAATAAATATGTGGGTAGAACATTTATACAACCAACTCAAGAAATGAGAGAACAAGGTGTACGAATGAAGCTGTCTGCAGTATCGGCAATTGTCAGTGGAAAAAAAGTAGTTATGATTGATGATTCAATTGTACGAGGAACAACTTCGAAAAGAATCGTAAGACATTTAAAAGATGCTGGTGCAACAGAAGTACATGTTAGAATTGCTTCTCCAGCTATTAAATATCCATGTTTTTATGGTGTAGATACATCTACAATAGAAGAATTAATTTCTAATAAAATGAATGTTGAAGAATTATGTAAATATATTGAAGCTGATAGCCTTGCGTTTATTAGTGAAGAAGGATTAAAAAAATCTATTCATTTTTCAAAAGAACATACATGTGGGTTATGTATGTCGTGCTTTAATGGAAATTATGTAACTAATCTATATGATTCATTTGATAAAGCAAATAAATTTGAAAAATAATTTATTTTGATATTATTCAACAATTCAACAATTATTGATCATATTTATTGAAATATTTCAATTTTTACTATATTCTTTAGATGTTGGTAGTAGGATCATCTTAAAATTAGAGATATCCTAAAAGAGCAATATTTATTTTTAATATTGCTTTTTATTTTAACAACATTATATACAAATAAATAAAATATATTTGCACTCGTTGAAATGATTTTTTATATTACTATAATACTTGTTGTTTTACTGCTTAGCATTCTAGATGTTAAAAATAGAAATCATTTAGTATAAGATTAAAATGCACGAATTGAAGTTGTTAATTTACAAATTATTTTGTATGAAATCGAACAGGGTAAGTTATTTATGAAAATAAATTTAATAATTTTTGTTATAAATGATAATATTTGAAATCAAATTACAAAATTTGAATTCAAGTAGATTAAATTGCTTAAAAAATATAAACTTATTATAGTAGATAAAAGATAAAGGAGAATTTCAAATGAAAAAAATCATGTTAGTTTGTTCGGCTGGAATGTCGACAAGTTTATTAGTAACAAAAATGGAACAAGCAGCAGAAAAAGCAGGAGATGAAGTAGAAATCTTTGCTCTTCCAATGTCTGATGGAATTAACAGACTTTCAACTGTGGATTGTGTTTTGCTTGGCCCACAAGTTAGATTCAATTTAGGAAAAATTAAAGAAGAAGCTGCCAAAGTCAATCCAGGACTTCCAGTAGATGTTATTGATATGAAAGATTATGGAACGATGAATGGTGAAAAGGTATACAATTATGCTAAAAAACTAATGGATGAATAAATTTTAATAAAAAGACTATTATAATTTTTAAGATCTATTATTTATAGAAGGAAAATAATTTGCATCTTGCATTTATTTTCCTTTTAAATTTTAACTATTTTCCCAGGAGGCGTCGAAACAGAAGTTATGAATAGCCAAAAAAATATTAGGTAATTTGGTATGGGAAGAATTAAGGCTATAATTAATGTAAAAATAAGCTATAAAATAAGGTGGCATTTAGCCACCTAAAGATTTATTTTTATATACTTAGTACTTCGCATAATGTATATTATATAACTTTTATAATGTATAAATAGTTTTTTATTATTTTAACTATTTATATACTTGTATTATATAATAATAAAATATGTGCATAACATGATAAGTATTACAGAAATAAACATAACAAATATGAATATAGGTTTATTATTACTTTTAAGATTTTTATATAAAGCTAGAAATGAAACGATAAATAATAATATAGATATAAGATAAAATGAATATAAAATAATATTACTGTGCATTTGAATTGCAAATATAAATAATAAAACTCCTAATAAATCCGCAAATAATGAATAAAGAAGGATTTTTCTATTTTCCATTTTTCTATCCCTATTTTAATAATTCTAATATAGATGAACCTATACCGTTATATTTAACATTGAAGTTATCGCAAATTGTAGAACCAATAATTCCAAAAGAATTACTATCATTTAATACTTTCATTTCATTAAATTGTTTTGAATAAATTATAAGTGGTACTTGTTCACGTGTATGATCTGTTCCTCTATATGTTGGATCATTTCCATGATCAGCAGTAACCATTAATAAATCATCATTTTTTAATTCGTTTATTAATTCTCCTAATTGTACATCGAATTCTTCAATTGCTTTTCCATAACCAGCAGCGTTTCTTCTATGCCCATAGACCGCATCGAAATCAACTAAGTTAATAAACGCTAAACCATTAAAATTGTCACTTGCTAATTCAATAGTTTTATTCATACCATCTTCATTACTTACTGTTTTAATTTTTCTTGTAATCCCTTGATCAACAAATATATCTGGTATTTTCCCTACACCTATAACATCTAATCCCGCATCTTTTAAAGAATCAAGCGCAGTTTTAGAAAATGGGGCTAATGCATAATCATGTCTATTAGATGTACGAGTAAAATGTCCTTTTTTTGTTCCTATATATGGTCTAGCGATAACTCTACCAACCTTCCATTTATCATCCATAGCTATTTCTCTAGCAATTTGACATGCATGATATAATTCTTCTAATGGGATAATATCTTCATTTGCAGCAATTTGAAAAACAGAATCGGCAGAAGTATAGACTATCCAATCCCCCGTTTTGATTTGATGTTCTCCATACATATCTAGAATTTTTGTACCACTACATGCAATATTTCCTACACATTTTCTACCAGTTTTTTTCTCAAATAGGTCAATAAATTCTTTAGGAAAACCGGTATCTGTAAATGTAATAAAAGGTTTTTCTGTTTTAAGCCCCATCATTTCCCAATGTCCAGTCATTGTATCCTTACCATTCGATGCTTCATTTAATTTTAAAATATAAGCTTGTGGATTTTGTGTTTTGGTAACACCTTTAAAATCACCTAAATTACCAAATCCTAAATTTTGCAATGTTGGTATATTTAAACCATCACATATTGAACAAATATGACCAACGGTATTTGCTCCAAAATCATTATATTTTTTTGCGTCTTTTGCATTTCCAATTCCCATTGAATCACAAACAATGAGAAAAATTCTATTAAATTTCATGAATACTATCTCCTTTTTTTATTTTTGCTCTTAAATGATATTTATTATAATCATCAATAATTTTATTATTTGAAACATGAGTATAAATAGTGGTTGTTGAAATATCACTATGCCCTAGTAATTCTTGAATAGAACGTAAATCAGCACCATTTTCATACAAGTGAGTTGCAAATGTATGTCGAATAGTATGAGGCGACACTTTCTTTTTGATATTTGCATTTATACATGCTTTTTTTAGGATTTTATAAAAATACTCACTAGATATTTTATTTAAATGATTATTAAAAAACAAGTAATCATTATCTTTAAAATCTAATTTAGGATATCTAAAATCATAAATATAACATGATAAAATTTTACATACATAGTCATTTAAAGGCAAAAGCCTTTCTTTATCCCCTTTTCCAATTACATTTAAATATTTCATTTTTAAATTAAGTTGTGATAATTTTAAATTACACAATTCAGAAACTCTTATACCTGTCGCATATAATAGCTCTAGCATAGCTCTCGTTCTAGCATTTTTAAAATTATCCATTTCAATACTATCAAGTAATGTTTTTATTTCTTCCACATTTAAAACCTGTGGAAGTCTTTTCGTATTTTTTGGTAAATCAAAAGTCTCCATAAGATTTTTTTCAACAATTTCTTCTTTCATCAAAAATTTATAAAATGAGCGTAGTGAAACCATTTTTCGTGATAAAGAAGATGCTGCTAAAGATGTAAATTGTTGTAAATATTTTCTGATCATATCTTTATCAATTTGATTGATTAAAACAACTTGATTTTGTTTTTGAATATAGTTTATAAAATGTTCAAGATCTCGCATATAATTTTTTAATGTATTATCTGATACCTTTTTTTCTATTAATAAATATTGTTTATATTCGTTAAGTGCATCATATATGTTCATATTACCACCATATTTATTATATCACGAATGATTATTGAAGAACAATTTTATATAAGGTAAATTTTTAATAGTGCAGATATGAATATTAAAAAACATATAATAATTAAGTAATTTAAAATATAATTAAATAAATATTTTAAACTGAAGTTATCTTTTTGTATGAAAGTTAATTTGAAACTTTGTATAGAAAGATAAGTTGACATAAAAGACATCACATACGTAATTAAAATTTCAATAATCATTTGAGGTAATACAATAATAAAAATATTATGAAACGAAAGAAGTGATTGATAATATTTAAAAATAAAAGAAATAATACATAAAATTCTATAAATGATTCCAATTGATATAACGGGAGCACCAATAAAACTTGTTGCTGAAACCATGATGATTATTATGTACAAAAACGTACATAATAGATACGAATTTAGTTGATGTGTTTTAAAGAATATGAGATCAACCGAAATTTTATAAAGAGAATATTTATTTAATGAAAAAAATATAATTGAAATAATTGTTGAATAAAGAAAATTTAAGAATAAATATTGATGCAAATACATATTTTTCTTTTGAATAAAAAAAGACATCGTATCTCCTCCTATAGCATAGGATATGATGTCTTCTTTTTTTTATGATTATTCTTTTCTGTACTTATTTTTTGATTTATTTAATAAAGCAGAAGCCATTGTCAAATGATATTTATTCTCACTATTAATTTTATTGATTACAGCCTCTGTTGTTTTTATTTTATTTTTCTCAATATTTTTGTCAAATAGACTTACTTGTTTTTTATAACTGCTTCGATTGATAACATTATTTAACGAAACTCCAATAAGTCTAAGAGGTTTTCCACTATAATTTTTATCAAATAAGTATTTTGCAGTAGAAAGTATTATCTCATATTCATTGAAATAATCAATTAAAGGAGTTTGTCGAGTAACTGACTCAAATCGAGAATACTTAATCGTAATACTGATCGAATTGCCAATCAAATTTCTTTTTTTTGCTCTAAATGAAACTTTAGAACATAATATACGTAAAGTTTCATAAATAGTCTCTATATCATTTGTATCGTATTGTAAGGTTGTTGAATTACCTACAGATTTTAATTCGTTTTTTTCAGTATTAACTTTAGAAATATCTATTCCATTGGCTTTTCTATATAATAGAAGTGCATTTTTCCCAATAATCTGACGTAATTTATTATAGTTATCATAATTAGCTACATCTCCAATAGTTAAAATACCCATTTCTTTGAGTTTAGGTGCAGTTTTTTTACCGATTCCAAACATTTCAGAAACATCAAGGGGCCAAAGTAATTGTTTATAATTAGATTTATTTAAAATGGTAATACCCATTGGTTTTTTCATATCACTAGCCATTTTAGCCATAAATTTATTAGGAGCAATTCCAATAGAACATTTTAATTTTAATGTATTTAAAACATCATTTTGAATGATTTTTGCAAGTTTGTAAGGATGAATATTATGTTCGATAATGTAATTAGAAAAATCAACATAACATTCATCAATACTTGCTATTTCTAACAAAGGACTATATGTTGAAATCAATTCAAAAAATTGACTTGATAAACGTCTATATAAATCAAAATTTACGGGTTTTATGATTAAATTTTTACATAATTGTTTAGCTTGAAATAATGGCATTGCAGAATGGATTCCATATTTTCTTGCTTCATATGAAGCAGTAGAAACAATCGCACGCCTATTATTTCCAGATATTACTAAAGGTTTTCCTTCCAAAGAAGAATCATTTGCCATTTCAGCACTTGCATAAAATGCATTTAAATCTATATGAAATATAATTTGCATATAGCAGCTCACTCCCTTAGCAACATTGTAACATATTTTAATTATAAATAGTGCCCTTTATTTGCTAATGCTGTTTTATGTGCTAATCTCAATTTATCGGCAATCATTGCAATAAATTCAGAATTTGTTGGTTTAGATTTGGAAGCAGATACTGTGTATCCAAAGATATCATCAATGGCCTCAGTATTTCCTCTATTCCATGCAACTTCGATTGCATGTCGGATAGCTCTTTCTACTCTTGAAGAAGTGGTATTATAATTTCTTGCAATTTCTGGATATAGTACTTTCGTTACTTGACCTAAAATATCAATATTATCATATGTTTTCATAATTGCTGTTCTTAAATACATATATCCTTTTATATGAGCAGGAATACCCACTTCATGTAAAATTTCTGTGATTTCATTTTCGATTTTAACTTTTTGATTTTTATCTCATCTGAAAAAACACGTTTAATAACATCCATAAAATAATTAAAATCAAAAGGAATTTTAAAACAATAGCTTACATTTAATTTTTCTAGTGCATTACTTATCAATGGACTAGTAAAACTTGTAATACATACAACTTTTTGATAAGCATTTTTGTTGACTTCATTCACTTTCTCTAATACTCCGACACCATCAATATCAGTGAGCATCAGATCAATAACTAATAAATCACAATTGTTTGTTTTAAAAAAAGTAATTGCATCGCCTGCACTATTAGCAGTACCTACAATTTGATAATTGGAAAATTTTTCAAATTGTTGTGCTATACCTTCTAACAGTTCATGATTTTCCACAATAATAAAGATTTTCTTTTTTTCCATAATTACCTCCCATCCACTACCAACAACCATATTATATAAAGTATTCTAATTTATGTTTAGATTTTAGATAAAAAATAACATAAATTTATAAATTTAATAACTAATATTTAGCATTTTTAAAAATATATCTACATTTTTCTTGAGTATTTTTTATTATTTGTCGAATTTTAGAAAAATAAGAAATAAAAATTATTACATGTTTTGTTAAAAATAAGATAAAATTAGTATTATTTTTTTATAAAAGCCATGTCAAAAACATGGCTTTTATTCATTATCTATCATCCATTGTATATACATGCCATACCCTTCCAATATTTCTGATTTACTTGCATGTGTAACACAACCTATTAATTTGTTATTTTGAATGATCGGAGAACCACTCATACCTTGAATAATACCATGACATTGTTCTATGATTTTTTGATCTGTAACAATAAATTTTATTCCTTTTTCCATAGGTTTATCTTGTTTTAATAGATCAGTAATTTTTATCTTACATTTTTCTACATTATTTTCATTTAAAACCGTAAGAAAATAGGCATCTCCTAATTTAACTTCATCTATGGTAGCAGTTTTATAAACATTTTTATTTGGAAGATTATTAATTTTCCCATAAACGCCAAAATTATTATTTTTTTCTATCTCACCTATAGATTGATTATCAATATTACCAATTTTTTGACCTATATTGTATGACTCGGTTTTCTTTATACCTTTTATGGAAGCAGAATACAGTGAACCATCACTTATATCAAGATCATCATCAACCATATTGTGCCCTAAACAAGCAAATTTTCCTGTATTTAATTGATAATAGGTAACAGTTCCTATTCCTTTAGCACAATCTTTTACATATAACCCTGTACTAAATTCAGCATTATTTTTATAAATTTTCATAGTTTTATGATAAATATTCGATGCCCTTTTTATTGTGAATTCTAAATTACTTGTATTGCAATTTTTTATAATATTTGTTAAATCATCAATTGTTTTAACATTTTTCTTATCAACACTGGTAATAATGTCATTAATTTCAAAATAATTAGATGGATCAATAATTTCATTGTCAACTTTTATTTTATAGAAACCAGTAATGCAAACACCATCATAATTTAATATTATTCCAACAGATTCTCCTCCAATTAAAACATCAATTGCATTAATAGGTACTATCATTAATATAATAGATAGACAACAGGTATAGAAGGATATTTTAAGCTTTTTAAAAAGCATAGATACCTCCTGTAGCTTTTTTTTGCTACAACATATTTTGGTATCTATGCTCTAATTTTATACACTTATTTCTTTCAATTTTTTTGCATGGTCTATAGATTGTTGTGTAATTTCTTTACCAGAAATCATTTTGGCTAATTCATAAACACTTTCTTTTTCATTAAGCAATCTTACATGTACTTTACTTGTGTTATCCATTTGCTCTTTTTCAATAAACAAATGGTTATTAGCAAAACATGCGACTTGAGCTAAATGTGTAATACAAATAACTTGTTGTTTTTTTGAGATTTTTTTCATAACGTACCCAATGCTTTCAGCAACTTTACCGCTGACTCCTGTATCTGCTTCATCAAAGATGATTGTACCGCCATCTTTTGAATTTTGTGAAACAGCTTTAATTGCTAGCATAATACGTGATAATTCTCCACCCGAAGCAATTTTTTGAAGTGGTTGAAGTGGTTGACCACTATTTGTTGAAACAACAATTTTAACATTATCTATTCCGTTATCATTAAAATCATTAATTTGAAAATCAAATTTAAATTGAACTTGTTGAAGATACATTTGATTTAAAATATATTTTACTTCTTTTTCTAATTCTAATGCTTTATTTTTTCTTAAAATAGAAATTTTTTTAGCATAGTAAATTAATTGATTCTCTGTTTCTTTAAGTTTTAAATTGATATTTTCAATCATTTGATCTCTATTTTTGAATAATTCTATTTTTTCTATTAAACTATTTTTAAAATCAATAATAGCATCAATTGTTTGGCCATATTTACGTTTAAGCTTGTTTAATTTGAAAAAGGTATCTTGTACTTCATTATAACGTTCTTCACTAAAGTATGATTGAGAAAATTGATCATAAATATCTTGATTTATACCATCTACTGTATAATAAAGATCATATAGTTGATCATAATTGTGCTTAATATCATCAATTTCGAGATATGAAAGTTCGTTTAAACTTTGTTTGAAGAGATCCATTATTCCTTTTGAAGAATCCATTAATGCTTTATAGTTTTTAATATGTTGAGAATTTTTTTCATAATTTAATAGATTATTTCTCTCTTTTAAAAACTCTTCTTCATCAAAATTTTCTAAATCTAATTCTTCTATTTCTTCTAATTGAGCTAAATAAAAATCTAATTGTTCATCAGTTAATTCTTCTTTTGTTAAAGAAAGGAATTTTTGATTTAGATTTTTATACGTTTGATAAAGAGTAAGATATTCTTTTTTTAAATCAATTAATTCATTTCCAATAAAATTATCTAATAGCTTTAAATGATAGGATTCATTAAATAATTGATGTGTTTCAAATTGAGAATGTATGTCTACAATTTGTGACATTATTTTTTTTAATAATAATTGACTAGAATTACGATAATTAATTTTGATTGCTGATTTACCATCGTGATTAATTTTTTTTGAAATAACAAGATGCTCATCAATGGGAAAATTATTATCCAATAAAATTTTATCTATTTCTTTATTAGAAGAAAAAACACCTTCAATAAATGCATAATCAGCCCCATTTTTTACAAATGATGGTTGACTACGTTGACCTATCAATTGACCAATAGCATCAATGATAATTGATTTCCCTGCACCTGTTTCTCCAGTTAACACTGTCATTCCTGATTGAAAGTCTATTTGAACTTGATCAATGATTGCAAAATTTTCTATATATAAACTTTCTATCATAGTATCACCCATCCTTTACCCTTTAAAACAAATATGTGCTTCATTTACAACATTTTCAATATCAATAGGATTATTTACTCCACCAACTTTAAAATGAGCTAAAAACTCAATATTACCTTCTCCACCGGTAATTGGGGAAAAAGACAATGCTTGTAAGCTCAAATGACATTCATTTGCATACGTAATGACATTTTCGATAACCTTTAAATGTGTTTTAGGGTCTTTTACAATTCCCTTTTTCCCAACTTCATCTTTTCCTGCTTCAAATTGAGGCTTGATCAACGCTACAATATCATCATTTTCATTTAATATATCTTTAAGAGGGATAAAAATATGTTTCAAAGAAATAAAAGAAACATCAATCGTTGCAATATTAGGTATCCCATTTTCAAACAAATCACGGGTAGCATATCTAAAATTCGTTTTTTCTTTAACAATAACTCGTGGATCATTTCTTAATTTCCAAACAAGTTGATTCGTACCTACATCTACAGCATAAACACATTGTGCACCATTTTGAAGAGCACAATCTGTAAATCCTCCTGTTGAAGAACCAATATCAACCATAACACGATTTTGCATTGAAATATCAAATATTTTTAGTGCTTTTTCTAATTTTAAACCGCCTCTAGAAACATAGGGCATAACCGTTCCCTTTACAAAAAGCTCCATATCTACAGGGACTTTTGTACCAGGTTTATCAATAATTTCATGATCATTATGAACTATTCCAGCCATAATAGCACGTTTTGCTTTTTCACGCGAGTCAAAGAATCCTTGTTCTACTAGTAATACATCAATTCTCTTTTTTTCCATTCATTAATTCCTCACATTTATTTATAACAGTATCTAAATCAATTTTTTCATCATCATATATTTCTTGTACAGATCCTTGCTTTGAATAATGATCTGCAAGTGCAATATGTTCAAAAGTTCTTAAAATATGTTTTTCATTACAATAAGTCAATAATATCGAACCTAATGATCCTGTTTTTAAAATAGTTTCATATACAAGAATCGGTTTATTATTTTCAGTAAATATTTTATGTACCATATCTTCATCTATAGGCTTAATAAATCTCGCATTTATAATTCTAATATTTAAATGTTTACTTTTGATTATTGTTTTTATCTTTTCAACATTATCACCATAACAAATTAAAGTCATTTTATAGTCATCTTTACAAGATTCAATAGTCCAGGTACCTAATTCTAATTGATTATTATAATCAACTTTTATATCATCAATACTTCCTCTAGGTATTCTAATAAAATAAGGTTTATTAAAATTATGAAATGCTGTATTTACAAATTGACGAAGTTCTCTAGCATCTTTAGGAGCAAAAAGAACGATGTTAGGAATAGGTGATAAAATACTTACATCAAATACCCCATGATGCGTTGGGCCATCTTCTCCTACAATACCTGCACGATCAATACTGCAAAGACATGGTAAATCCATTCTAGCAATATCATGATTAATTTGATCATAAGCTCTTTGTAAAAAAGAAGAGTAGACAGAAATAAAAGGTTTTTTTTGAGAAATAGATAAACCTGCTGTAAAAGTAAGAGCATGCTCTTCAGCAATTCCTACATCAAAACATCTTTCTGGGAATACTTTAAATAAATTATTCATTGCAGATCCTTTAATCATTGCAGGAGTAATTGAAACAATATCCTTATCAATTTTCATCCATTGTAAAACCTGATCAGATATAATTTCCGACCATGATTTTTTTGAAGGATTTCCAGAAGAAAGCACACGGCCACTTTTTACATTAAATGGTGGAGTTCCATGCCATTTACCTTCTTGATCATTTTCAGCAAATGAATAACCTTTTCCTTTTTCAGTAACAACATGTACAACGACACTCTTTTTATTCTTTTGTGCAAGTTGCAATACTCTTATCAATTCAACAATATTATGTCCATCCACCGGACCTAAATAATCAATACCAAAGTCTTCAAAAATAGTATCATTTATAAAACCTCTTTTTACAAAGTCTTTAATATATTTTGTAGCTTTATAAACACCTTCTCCTAATTTCCCATGTTGTAAAATCGAACGATAGTCATCTTTCATTTTATTATATGTATTAGACATACGCACATTATTTAGAAAGTTGTTCATACCACCAATGCTTTTAGAGATTGACATTTGATTATCATTTAAAATTAAAATTACTTTATTATTAATTGAACCAAGATGATTTAAAGCTTCTAAAGATTCGCCGCCTACAATAGCTCCATCGCCTACTACAGGAACAACGCTAAAACTTTCTTTATTTAAGTCTCTTGCAATTGCCATTGCTACAGCTGCCGAAAGAGCTGTAGAAGAATGACCAGCCTCCCAAACATCATGTTTACTTTCACAACGTTTTTGAAAGCCTGATAAACCATTGAATTTTCTTAAATGTGTAAAATCTTTTGCACGTCCTGTTAAAATTTTATGAACATAACATTGATGTCCTACATCAAAAAATATTTTATCTTCAGGTGAGTTAAACACATAATGCAAAGCAATAGTTAATTCAACAATTCCTAAATTACTTGATAAATGTCCACCTGTTTGAGAAACAGATTCAATAATAAATTGGCGAATATCCTTTGCTAAGTCATTCAATTCCTTTTCTGTTAATTCTTTTAAAAAAGAAGGACCTTTAATTTTTGTTAAATCCATTTATCTCACTCTTTTCCATAATTTTTCAATAATTTCCAAAATCAATCCATGATTTAGTGTTAAAGAATACACAAGTTGCTGAGCTTCATTAAATAGCAAATCAACTTCTTTTTGAGAATTTTCAATTCCTAAAAGTGTAACATAAGTTTCTTTATGATTTGCTTCGTCACTTCCTGTATTTTTACCCAATGTTTTGGCATCAGATGTCACATCTAAAATATCGTCTTGAATTTGAAATGCTAAGCCAATTTTATAACCTATTTGTTTTAAAATTTCTAAATCGTTTGGTGAGGCAATTAAAGCCCCCATTTGAAAGGCACAAGATAATAATTTTCCTGTTTTATAATGGTGAATTTTATCTAATGTTTCTTTTGAAAGCTTTTTTTCTTCATTTTCAATATCATATTCTTGTCCTAAAATCATCCCGTTTATGCCACTTGATGTATATAAACAAGAAACAAGTGAAAGTTTTAATGAATCATTTAGATTGGTTTGTAAAATGATGTTTACTGCTTCATTAAGAAGACCATCTCCTGCTAAAATTGCTGTTGCTTCACCAAATTGTTTATGACATGTTGGTTTTCCACGTCTTAAATCATCATTGTCCATTCCAGGTAAATCATCATGGATCAATGAATAAGTGTGTATCATTTCTAATGCACAAGCAATATCAATATACTTTCTATAATCAAGACCATATGCTCTAATCACTTGTAAAACAATTAATGGTCTAATTCGCTTTCCCCCTGCTTTTAAAGAATAATACATAGCTTCCTTAACCTTACTATCAGGATATTGAGATAAAATATTTTCAAGTCTTTGATTAATTTCATTTATAACATTATTCATTATTTTCTACCTCTACATCAAAATCTTCTAATTGACCATCAATAAGTATTTTAGAAACTTTATTTTCTACATTTCCTAATTTTTTTGAACAATATTGAGAAAGCTGTACGCCTTCTTGAAAAAGTTCAACACTATCATCTAAAGATGTTTCGTTATTTTCTAATAAATCGACAATTTCTTCTAATCGTTTTATTGCCTGTTCGAATGTCATTTTTTTCATATACATTACTCCTTATAAATCGTTGCTTTAACGTAACCGTCTTTTAAATAGATAGAAACATTATCTTCATTATTTAAATCATCTATACTTGAAACATATTGATTTTCTTTTTTTACTAAAGCATAGCCCCTTTCTAACGTTTGTAAAGGACTTAATGCATTTAATTTAGAAATCAACATACTTAAGTTATTTCGATTAGCTTTAAGTTTGTTATGAAAATTTATTTTTAATAAATTTTCACATGTTTGAATCTTTTGTTGATAATGACTTACAAATACTTTATTTTGAGATTGTAATTGTAAATTAAGTTTTGTATAAATAACCATATTATTATTTAAACGTTTTTCCATGAAATTAGAAATTTTATCTTGTAAATAAGAAACATATTGTAAGTGATCACCATATAGTTTTTCGGGATTTTTAAATAAATAAAAGTGTGTTAAGCGATTTATTCTTGTATTCAATGTTTCAATTTTATACTTCATATTTGATTTTAAAAGACCATCTAACATTGATAAATGCTTATACATATCTTCTATATTAGGTGTGGCTTCAATAGCTGCATAAGTAGGTGTTAACGCTCTTAAATCACATACATAATCACATATTGTAAAATCTGTTTCATGCCCTATTCCACAAATAATAGGTGTTTTTAATTCAAAAATTGTTCTTGCTAATGCTTCTTCATTAAAATTCCATAAATTCTCTAACGAGCCACCACCTCGTGCCAAAATAATGGTATTAAAGTGAAGTTCATCTACGAATTTCAAAGTTGAAATAATTTTAAAATATGCGTCTTTCCCCTGTACAGGTATAGGAAAAATGATAACTCTACACACAGGAAAACGTTTTTTTAAAGTACGCATTACATCCATTAATGCAGCACTAGGATATGCTGATAAAACAGCAATTTTGCTAGGGTAAGAAGGAATATTTTTTTTATATTTTTCATCAAACAAACCTTCTTGTAGTAATGATTTTTTCAAATTCTCAAATTTTAAAAATAATGAACCTAGTCCATCAGGTTCAATATTTTTAACTATTAATTGATTATATCCTGTAACTGCATAAACAGAAACAGTTGCTTCTATTAAAACTGAATCACCATTTTTTACATCAAAATTTAATTGTTCAGCAAATCCTTTATACATAATCGCACTAATATGTGATTTACCATCTTTTAGTGTAAAATACAAATGACCAGAACTCATATTTCTTTTAAAATTAGATATTTCACCCTTGATGAAGACATGCTGTAATTGCATATCAACATCTATTTTTCGCTTTAAATAGTTATTTAAAGCAGAAACTGTTATATATTTTTTATCCAATGGCACCTAAAACTCCATTAATAAATTTATAAGCATCTTCATCACAGTATTTTTTTGCTAATTCAACTGCTTGATTAATTGAAATTTCTTTAGAAACTTCATTTCGTTCATAAATAGCTACATAAAGAATTGCTTTTTCCATCATAGAAAGACGATCAATTGACCATGATTTTTTCAAATTTTTTTCAATAAGAGGCACATATTCATCAATACGTTCAATCGTATTGAAAACAATTTCTTTACAAAGTTCAATTTCTCTTTCATCCATTCTTGGTTTATAACATTCGTTTAAATAATTCATAATTTCTTCTTCTGTTGAATTTGTTAAAAGATATTGGTAAACTGCAATAACAGCTTTTTCTCTAATTAATTTTTTTCTTACTTTTTCCATACACATTTCCTTCCAAAATATATTCATATTCTATCATAGTTTCTTACGAAATTAAATAAATAAACACAATAAAAAAGGAATTGCTAGACAATCCCTAGAATTTAATTTTATTGACATTAACATTCACTTTAACATTTCTAAAGCCAATATATCTATCAATAGCATTTACAACTTCGTTTTGAATTTCACTAACAACTTTTCCAACATTAAGCCCATAATCAATGACAATGTCAATACCGATGATTACTTGATTATGATCATTGATTTCAATATTTACAGAATTTTTCCCACCATCAAAATCAATCCCGTTTATTTTACTCACTTCATGATTAGTAATTGCTTGAAAAACAGATAATTCAATATATTGTTCACCTAAATTATTTTTCTTTTCTACTGTATAGTATTCCATAAAATTACTCCTTTATATCTCTATACCTTATTTTATCTAAAAATCATTGATTATTCAAGTTAGAAGTATCATTAGTCTTCTACAAATTTAACTTCAATGATATATCCATTATATTTATTATGAATAAGCTTGATGATTTTATTAGCATCTTTCGAAGTTGCATCTTTTAATTTTACAACTACTTTCATGTGTCCACCATCAATCTCACAAAAACATTCTTTATACCCTTTATCAGTTAATAACTGACAGATATCTTTTTCATTTTTTATAATTGCTTTTGTTTTTTCATTAGAAGTAAGTGCTGTTGAAATTTCTTTTTCAGATGCTTTTGAAGAGGCAATTACCGTATTATTGTCATTAATTTTATTTTCATGATTTTTATTAAGTTCACTTTGTAAAATTTCTATTCTGCTTAATGATTTTTTTGAGACTGTGTCATCTTGATCAATTGGTGGTACTAATAAATAATAAATTGATAAAACAAGAATCAATGTAAATAATGATAAAAATGTTATAGCTTGTTTATTCATGAACATCCCCTCATTACCTACTATATGCAATCCCGTTTTAGAATATGAAAAAACACTAGGTTTTGTCCTAGTGCTAAGCTCTGCCTGAATATTTTCCTTCAGCAGTTGAAATAACGACCATTTCTCCTTCATTAATAAATAAAGGGACTTTGATTTGGAATCCAGTTTCTAAAACAGCATTTTTTGTTGCTCCAGTTGCTGTATCTCCTTTAACCGCTTGTTCTGCTTCGGTAATTTGTAAAGTAACTTTATCAGGTAATTGTACACCTAATACTTCACCTTCAAAACTTCTAATCGTTGCTGTATCACTTTCTTTTAAGAAATTCTTTTCCCATTCTAAATTTTCAGCTGGAATTTCAATTTGTTCATATGTTTCTCCATCCATAAATACAAATGCATCCCCTGTATTATACAAGTATTGCATTTCTTTTTTATCGATTTGTGCTCTTTTTACTTTATCATTTCCACCGAATGTCATTTCAGTAGTAGATCCAGTACGTAAGTTTTTCATTTTAACTTTAATATTTGCTGCTGCTCTGGCAGTTTTATTATGAGAATAATCTAATACTACAAATAAATTTCCATCCATTTGAAAAGTAACACCTGGTTTTAAATCACTAACGTTAATCATAATAATCTCCTTTTTAATAATATCCTTGTTGATTGTAACAAAAAATTATTATGAATGGAATAGTTTTTTTGTTTTTACAATCGATATTCTTACTATTTATATTTTTTGAAAAAAATCAACTTAAAAAAAAGAAATTTAAGAATAAATTGTCTATATAATAATAGGAGGATTTTTATGGAGGAACTATTTGAACAGATTATTTATCAAGCTATTAAAAAAAATGTAAGTGATATTCATTTACAATGTACAGAGAAAGGAGTGATTAAATTTAGGATTTGTGGGGAACTACTTACTTATGAAACCTATGAAAAAACAAATATTATTCAATTAATGAATTATATTCGTTTCATTTCTAAAATTGATTTAAATTATTACCGTAAACCTCAAACAGGACATTATGTGTATGTTTTAAATAATAAAAAATATAACTTAAGAATTTCCTCACTTATTGGAAAAGATATGGATTCCATTGTTATTCGTATCCTAAATAATCATCAAAAATTATCATTAGAAAATATTAGTAAAGATATTCATGTTTATCAATTTTTAAAACAGATTGTCCAAAAGGATAGCGGATTATTTGTAATAAGTGGTGCAACTGGCTCTGGGAAATCTACAACATTATATGCTATTTTAGATACAATTAATAAGATGTATAAAAAAAATATTATTACACTAGAGGATCCTATTGAAATCAATAAAGATTATTGTTTGCAAATTGAAATTGATGACAGAAAAGGTATCAGCTATCATGAATCGTTAAAACAAATATTAAGACATGACCCTGATGTCATAATGGTCGGTGAAGTACGTGATGAAAAGACAGCTCAATTAGCACTTACATGTGCTTTAACTGGACATCTTGTACTAACAACTATTCATGCAAGTAATTGTATAAATACGATTAAAAGATTAGAAAACTTAAACATTTCATCTCTTGATTTAGAAGACGTTCTTCTTGGTATCATGACACAAAAAATGCGTTTTAACGATAAAAAAGAAGTATTTATTTTAAGTGAATACATTGATCAAAAAAATTTATTAAAATATTTTGATCGAAAGAAAATAGATTACTATGATTTTTCAAAAGCTGCATGCACACTAAAAAATGTAGGTGTTTTAAATGAAAAATAAATTACTTAGTTTTATTGATCTACTTATTTTTTTCTTTAATCAAGGATATTCATTACAAGAAACGCTTGATTTTTGCAGTTTGCTTAACTATGAAAAAGAAGTAAAGGAAATAAAGAACTATTTAAATCAAGGTCTTTCTCTTGACGAAATTTTTATAACGCTTCCCTTTCCTACTCTATTTAAAGAATATTATTCATTTTTTAAAAATGAATTCACATTAGAAACTGCATTAAAAAAGTCAATTGAAATTTGCAAAAAAAGAGATGAGTATAAAAATATTTTTTTAAAAAAATTGGCATATCCAATTATATTGCTTATTTTCTTATTTGTTTTTTCTATTTTTACTGTTTTTTACTTATTACCACAGGTTGAAATTTTATTTAACGATTTTGATATTCAAAAATCATTTATTATTCAATGTCTATTTGTATTATTACATGCAATTCCTATTTTTTTAACACTAATTACTATAATAAATATTATTTTAATGATATTTATCTATCAAAGCATTGCAAAACAAAAATTCAATCAGATAGATTTTTTGATTAATCACACACATTTTATTAAAAAATTGATTTGTAAGTATTATTCGTTAAAGTTTGCAATTTATTATAATGAATTACTCATACAGCACTATGATACAACATCCATTATTGAAACTTTATATGATAAAATAACTGATAGTGATATTAAAATGATTGTTTATGAACTTTATCGTTTAATTGTAAATGGTCATGATTTTAATTTAGCAGTTAATGATTTTCCTTACTTTTCAGATGATTTTAAAAAATTTATATCTATTATTCAAAATAGTCATGAAAACCAAAGTTTAGAAAATTATATCCAACTTACATTTATGCAATTAAATCAATTTGTTTCTAAATTTATAAAAATCATAGTTCCATTGATTTATGGTTTTGTTGCTACATTTGTAATTGTTGTGTATGTTTCAATAATAATTCCTATGATGAATGTTGTCTCAAATTTATAAAAAGGAGGATTATAAGGATTATGAATTCTAATAAAAAAGGTTTTACACTCATTGAAATGATTTTTTGTATTTCTGTAATACTAGTTATTTTACTGCTTGTTATTCCAAATGTTACAAGTAAAAATCGTTTAGTAAAAGAAAAAAGTTGTGATGCGCAAATTGAAGTTGTTAACTCACAAATCATTTTGTACGAAATCGAGCATGGAGAATTACCAACTAGTATGTCTCAATTAACTTCTGGCAGCCATCCTTATTTAAAGGAAAAACAAGCTGTTTGTCCTTCAGGACTTGCCATAAGAATAAGTGATGGTGAAGCCTATGTTTCAAAATAAAGGATTTACTTTGATTGAAATGTTGTTAGTAATATCTATTATATTAACATTGTCAGTACTTTCATTCCCTTTTATGAATACAAAAACAATTTATATAACGGATGAATGTGTAAAAAAACAAATAGGAATGATTATTAATCAGGCTAAAAGTAAGGCAATAATTAGTCATGAAAAAGTTAGTTTAATTGTATCAAAACAAGAAATATCTTTTATTGATCATCAAAAAAAATACAGAGTAGTTTTACCTAATAATTATTTTTTCAATAATATTAAAGAAATATATTTCAATAAAGATGGCAATATAAATCAAGCAAATCATATTGATCTCATTGCACCCAAAAAGAAATATACCCTTATTTTTCATCTTGGAGCTGGTGATTATGAGTTTAAATAAAAAAGGTTTTACTTTGATTGAAAGTCTTTTTGCTTTTAGTATCTTTACTACTGTTATTATTCTATTAGTGTCTTTATATGTAACAAATTCAAAAACAAACATCAAAGTCAATCAAGAATACGAAACTTATCAGTCAAAGAAACAACAAATAGAATATACACTTAATTTAGATGAAGGAATAGAGACATGTCTAAAAAAGGCTTTACATTAGTAGAAGTATTATTGAGTTTATCTATCACATTACTTATTGTTTTAAACTGTTCATTACTAGTGAAAGTTTTAAAAATTTCTAATCAATCAAAATATATCGATACATCGCTAGAAAATGCAATATTTTCACTTAGTAATGAACTTATAACGGCTAAAAATATAGAATATGGTGATAGTTTAAGTTTTCTCGATGAAAATGACGATTCTCATAAAATAATACTACAAAATAAACGACTCGTTATTACACCTGGACATCATATTTTATATCATGACATTGATTCTGTATATTTTGAAAATACGAATGGATTTATCAAAATAAATTTAATGAGTAATAATAAAGAATATCAATTTATTGTAGGTAGTGATTATGAAAAAAAAGAAGAATAACGGAAATGTTCTACAAATCACCCTTATTTTATTGCTCATGCTTTCTCTTAATATATTTTCATTATGTCATTTGACAATTCTAAATAGTCAAGGTTTTCAATCTATGAAACAAACGAATGATATAAGACTACTTAAAAATATACTTATTGCAAATTATAAATACGAAAATCAAAATAGTATTTTATTAAGTAATTATTTAGAACTTGAAAATTACACAATTTCGTATACTGTTGATGATATGGGATATTATTTTTTAATAGAAACAAGATTAAAAAATGATCGATATAAACTCAATATCACATTTTATCTTGAATTGGATAAAGAAAAAAATGTTATAAAAAAAGTAGAATAAATTGTTATTCTACTGAAGATATGGATTATTTAATTTTTCTTGTATTAAAGTTGTCAATTCACCGTGTCCAGGATATATTTCATAATCATCTTTTATTTCTTTGATTTTTTTTATACTATTTCTTGTGTCTGTTGAAGATGATGTTGGAAAATCAAATCTACCAATTCCATTTTTAAACAAAACATCTCCTGAAAAAATAACATGGTAATTTTTTAAGATGATAAAGCATGAACCAATTGTATGTCCTGGCAAATGTAAAAATTCAAAATGAAAGTCACCAATATCTATATTCTTATCAACAGCTGTTACTTTAGATTTAATTTTTAATTCACCGTAATAGTTAGATAAATTTAATTGATCATTGTAAATCATTTCATAATCATCTTGATGAATATAAACAGGGCAATTATATTTTTCTACTAATTCATCTATAGCTCCAATATGATCAAAGTGACCATGTGTTAATAAGATAGCAGTTAATTGTAAATTATTTTGTGTTAAATAATTTATAAGTAGCTCAGCCTTATCCCCTGGATCAATTAGAATCGAATGATTATTATTTTCTATCAAATAACAATTTGTTGACATTATTCCAAGTACAAATTTTTTAATAATTAATCTTTCCATAAAATATTCTCCAATAAAAAAATAAGCCTAAGCTTATTTTTTTTCTTTGTGTACAGTTTTTTTATTGCATCTAGGGCAATATTTATTTACTTCCATTCTATCTGGATGATTTCTTTTATTTTTAGTGTTGATATAATTTTCTTCTCCACATTCTGTACATTTTAAAATGATATTATCTCTCATGATTACACCTCCGCATCACTAAAACTTTCTTAAATATAATAACATATTAATTAATGAAATACTAGCATTTTTTTAATTTAAACCATATTTTTCTACATATTTATCAACAACTTGATGTGCAATAATTGGTGCAGATGAATCAGCACCCGATGAAGAACGATCTTCTCTAAATGCAATACTAGCAAATGCAACTAATGGTTTACTATCTTCTGTTGCTGAAATATAACCAATTTGTAAATGGTTTGGGTGGTCAACATTTGAATTACCATCATATTTTTCAGCTGTTCCTGTCTTACAATAAACAGCATATGGCTTTTCTGACCAATACGTATGTGATGTTCCATCTGTTCTTGTAACACATGCGCGCATTCCAGCTTTTATTTGTTTAAATGCATCTGCCTGTGAAGAAACATCATCTTGAATATTTGTTTTAAATTTATATGTTGTATATCTATTTCCTTCTCCATCACTTTTAAATGATTCAATAAGGAAATGAGGTTGAACTTTTTTACCCATATTAGCAAGGGTACATGTATATTGTGCCAATTGAATTGGAGTATATGTGTCATATTGTCCGATACATGCATCTAATAAATGCCCAGGGGCAGTATCTCTTCCTTTATATCCGTCACTTTCATTTGGAACATCCAATCCAGTTTTAACACCTAAACCTAATTCACCAAAATCCCTTCTGATAGTAGAGAGCGTTTTGACAAAACGATTGAGATCAACATTTAAAGCGCCATGAGGTACATATTCAACACCAGCTAACTTCATAGCAATTCTAAACATATAAACATTTGATGACCAAGCAAGCGCATCTATTTCATTAATATTTCCCATTGTTTTCCATGATTTTTTTGCTTTTGTAGAACCTTTAAACCAAAGCGGCTCATCTACAAAATAAGTATTAGGAACAATGATATTTTCTTTAAATCCTGTATATAATGTACCCGCTTTTGAAGTAGAACCAATTTCTACCGCTTCTAAAAAGTTACCTGTAGAAATATCTTTGACCTCACCAGTTTCTTTGTTAATTTCTTTAGCTGACATAACTAAAATTTCTCCATTATTAGGATTCATCATTACAAAATACATTTTATTGAAATAAGTATTAAAGCTATTACATGTCGTTAATTCATTAGTAATAAGTTCATCAGCAAAAGATTGCAACTCTAAATCAATAGATAAGCGAATGTTATCTCCTTTTTCACCATTCACATTATTTGTGATAATAGGATCACCATTACTATTATATTTAACAGAATATGATGAATTTGATGCTTTTAAAATATCTTCATATTGTTTTTCTAAACCACTTGTACCGACTCGTGAATTACCAGTATACCCTTTTGCAAGTAATTCTGTTTTTAATTCCGTAGGCAATCCTTGTCTTTTAGTTGTTAATTTTCCAACCAACGCGCCAAGTTGACCATCCACCATTGATTGACGAGACCACCCACTACTTATTTGAATACCTTTTAAAATATTTGTATTTTCTCCTATAACACTAGCTTCTTCGACTGTAATCCCTTCTACTAAAGTTACAGAACCTGTTTTACATCGTTTCATTAAATATTCAAAACGTGTTTGTTCTATTTCATCCTGTGTCATATTTTGATATATATATTCCATAGATAATTTAGAAACAATCAAATTGGTTTTTGCCTTAGAATAATCAGCATCATCAGGATTTTCTATTTTTAATTTTTTTAACTCTTTGTCACTTAACAAAGATTCTGCTAATTTTTCATGAGCAATAATAAAATAATCTTTTATATTTCTTTCAGTAATGTTATTAACGTTATTTTTAGAAAAGTCAATTGTAATTTTTTCACTTAAAAATTTTGCAATATACGTAATTTCTTTATCTGTAATTTTCTTAGGTGCATAATAATCAACACAAATAACATTTTGATTACCCATGATTTTTGTATAATTACGATCATAGATTTCTCCACGCGGTGCATCATTTGTATATGTTGTACTTCCATAAGTTTCCAGTTTAACTTCTAATGTATCAGCTTGAGTTAATTGTACATAAGCCAATCTAACAATTAAAATAAAAATTAAAACAAGTGTCACAGCAATTAATTCAATTAATCTTTTAGATACAATTATATCAGATTTACTATTTTGATATTTCTTTTCTTCATTAAATCCATGAAATCTTACAGTAGCAGTTTTTTTGTTAAAAAACTTTGGCATATTTTTCCTCCTTCCTTGAACAATTATATTATACTTTAGATTATTAGTAAATTTGAATTAATCGATAATATAAATTTATTTAACATATTTAACATATTTAAAATAGCAGCAATTGCTGCTATTTACTCATCATCAACTGATAATATTGCCATGAAAGCTTCTTGTGGAATTTCAACACTTCCAACTGCCTTCATTCTCTTTTTACCTTCCTTTTGTTTTTCTAGAAGTTTCTTTTTACGCGAAATATCTCCACCATAACATTTAGCAAGGACGTTTTTACGCATTGCCTTAATTGTAGTTCTTGCAATGATCTTACCTTGTAATGCTGCTTGTACAGGAACTTCAAACATTTGTTTTGGAATGATTTCTTTTAATTTTTCACAAATTACTTTTCCTCTTGAATAAGCAAAATCTTTATGAACAATAGATGATAAAGCATCTACAACATCACCATTTAATAAAATATCCATTTTTTGTAATTTACTTTCTCGATATCCTATTAATTCATAATCAAATGAGGCGTATCCCTTTGTACTAGATTTCAATTTATCAAAGAAATCATAAACAATTTCTGATAAAGGAATATTATAAATAATATTACGACGTGTTTCATCAATATAATCTATATCAACATATTCTCCTCGTTTTGATTGACATAGTTCCATGATAGATCCAATATACTCATTTGGAGTCATAATTGAAGCTTTTACATAAGGTTCTTCAATATAATTTATTACTTGTGGAGATGGCATCATTGCAGGATTGTCAATTTCAACCATTGTTTTATCTGTTAAAAATACTTTATAAATAACAGATGGTGCAGTAGCAATAAGTTCTAAATCAAACTCTCTTTCTAATCTCTCTTGAATAACATCCATGTGTAATAATCCTAAAAAACCGCATCTAAAACCAAATCCTAATGCTTGCGATGTTTCTGGTTCAAAGACAAGAGACGAATCACTAAGTTGTATTTTTTCCAATGCTTCTCGTAAATTTTTATACTTAGAATTATCAACTGGATATAATCCACAATAAACCATAGGATTTAACTTTCTATACCCTGGCAATTGCTCATGACTTTCATTTTCTAAAGTTGTTATTGTATCCCCTACATGAACATTTTGAATAGATTTAATAGAAGCTGATATCCATCCAACTTCCCCACAAACTAATTTATCTTTTTTAACTTCCGCAGGAGTTCTTACACCTAATTCAGTTACTTCGTAAGTAGCTCCTGTAGCCATAAATTTAATTGTATCTCCAACCTTTATAGATCCTTCTTTAATTCTAACGAATACAACAACACCTCTATAGCTATCATAAAATGAATCAAAAATAAGTGCTTGAGTAGGATGATTAATATTCCCACTTGGTGCAGGAACCTCTTTAACAATCATCTCTAACACATCTTCAACGTTTAAGCCACTTTTAGCCGAGATACGAGGTGCATGGTCTGCAGGTAATCCAATAACATCTTCGATTTCTTGAATAACATGTTCAGGGTTTGCACTAGGTAAATCTACCTTATTTATAACTGGTAAAATTTCCAAATCATTATCTAAAGCCAAATAGACATTTGCCAATGTTTGTGCTTCCACACCTTGTGCTGCATCTACAACTAACACTGCTCCTTCACATGCAGCTAATGAACGAGATACTTCATAAGTAAAATCGACATGGCCAGGAGTATCAATAAGGTGTAAAAGATAGGTATTTCCATCTTTTGCTTTGTATTGAAGTTGAACAGCATTTAATTTGATTGTAATGCCTCTTTCACGTTCTAACTCCATGCTGTCTAATAGTTGAGCCTTCATCTCTCTATTTGAAACCGCACCGGTCATTTCTAAAATACGATCCGCCAAAGTACTTTTCCCATGATCAATATGCGCTATGATTGAAAAATTTCTTATTTTATCTTGATTAATTGTCATTTATTTTCACCGACTTTCAATAATAGATTTTATCAAAAAACAATATAAATGACAATTTATTTATTTAAAAATATTTGTTTAAAATTTCAATGAGTTCTCCATATATAATCACTTCTTTAAAATCATAATTAGCCATTGTAAATTTATTAGCTATTAAACGCCCTCTAACAGCAATGATCATTCCAATTTGAGCAACATCAGACATCATGTCTTCTAGTCCCTTCCACAAAGCAATAGAAAAAACATCAAATTTTTCTTTTCCTATCTCCTCAGGAAATGGTCTTTTAACCTCAATGTCAATAAAAGCCATATTTTCAACATGATATACATTTTTTACTATTTTTCCTACTAAAGAAATTGAATTTAACATAAACAGTCCTCCTTAGTATTATCATAGTTCTTATAAAAAAATAATCATGCTAAATCGACTAAAAGGTCTATTTAAACGACTAAAAAACAAATAAAAAACATTAATATTTATATCCTAAGATATATTTATTAATGTTTTATTACTCTATACTTTATTGATTAGGATCATTATTTTCAATAACAACAAAGGCAACTGCATAATGATTTTCATGAGAAATAGAAACATGACAAGGCTCATCTTTAATATAGGGTTTACCATTTTTATCATTTAAACAGCATATCTCCTTAAATGATTTATAACCTGCTGCTTTTACAAATGCCTCTTTGACTGCAAATCTACCACCCACAAATTCTCTTTTTGCTTTATCGTTACCTTTTGATAAATACAAAGAAAATTCATCTACATGTAAAATTTTCTTTGCAAGTTGATCCAAATGATTTAATCTTCTTAAATCACAAATATCTACACCAATTCCTTTAATCATCACTAATCCTTAAATTTCTTTTCATACAGACTCATCAATTCATCTAAAGACATATTGTCATCAATTTCATCAATTAAAGAATTTTGTTCCTCTGATTTTTTTTGACCAAAATCAAGTTTAAACTCCCCTGTTCGTTCCTCAATAATTTTAAGTTGATCTTGTTCTTCTTCAACAATTTTAGCAATATTTCTTAAATTATCTTCAACTGTTGGAAGCTTTTCTTCTTCAACGATTTCGGGTTCTATTGTTTTTTCAGCATCAGTATTTGTTTCATCTTGAAAATCTTTTGAATCTTCAACAGCAGTAAGAACAGCTTCACTATCTGTTTCTTCTTTTTCTTCAAAATTACCATAATACGGAGATATTACTTGAACAAGTGAATTATCTTTTTTCTTTGGTTTTTTTACTGAATTTTTCTTAACTATTCTAACTGTTTCTTTTTTTTCTTCATGCATTCCAAACATTGGAGAAATGATATCCATCATTTCATAATTTTTCTTAACTTCGGGTTCTTCTTTCTTTGCTACTTTTTTTTCAACCTTTTTAACATTTTTGGAAGTAGTTTCTTTTGGTATTTGTTGACCTTCACTTTTTTTAGTAACTTCTTCTTTTTTAAATTCTTCGTCATAAATAAGTGGTTTAGAAAACTTTTCATTTCTTCTTTGTTCAACAATTGGGTCTACAGTTTCAAAAATATCATCATCGTTTGATTTTTTAAAAAAATGTTTAAACATAATAACTCCTTCCTTCAATACATTTTATTTTATTGATTGTATAAATGTTTCTATTTCTTCTTGCGTTTTTCTTAATTTACTTACAAAGCGACCTGTCTCTTGTCCATTTTCATAGCTGACAAAAGAAGGTATTCCTAAAATATCTAAATCTTGACATAAATCAATAAAATGATCTCTATTAATACTATAAAATGTAAAATTTGGATATTTTTTTACAACATTACCTATAAAAGGTTTGATAAACATACAATCAGGACACCAAGAAGCTGTAAATAAGATGATTGATTTTGTTTGAATAGCCTTTTCATATTCTTCTAATGAGTTTATTTCAATTAATTGATCCATTTTTTTACTCCTTACAATCACTAATTATCATTTTATAAATAGGTCCATTTACTGAAAATTTTCTTTCATATTCTGTCATAATATTATCATTTGCTTCTGGAGAATTATGTAAATCTAAAGAAACATAATCTAAATGATAATTGTTTTCTGTTACTGACTGTAATGAATATTCAAATAAACCTCGATTATCTGTTTTAAATTCAATAACACCATCTTTTTTCAATAATCGACGATAAACATCTAAAAACGCTGAAGACGTTAAACGTCTTTTTGCATGTCTTTTTTTTGGCCAAGGATCACTAAAGTTTAAAAATAAATGATCAATTTCACCATTTTCAAAAACATTTTCTAATTCAATTGCATCAAAATGCATCAATTTTAAATTAGGCAATGATTGATTTTTATTAATTTTATTAATTGCTGCTGCTAAGACACTTGGAAATTTTTCAATCCCTATGTAATTGTTTTCTGGATGTTTTAAAGCATTTTGATAAATAAAATCGCCTTTCCCCATTCCAATTTCTATATATAACGGCTGATTTATTTCAAATATATCATGATAATGACCTTTATGTTCTTCAGGTTTTAAGATAACTAAATCAGCATTCTCTTCCATAATTTCATAAGCTTTTGGGTTGTTTCTTAATCTCACAAAAAATCCTCCTTATTTTTTATACAAATAGTATCACAAATCATTCATTAAGTCGACTAATTCATCTTCGGATAATTCTCTAAATTTTCCAATTTGTAAAGAAGTATCTAATTTTAAATTCTTCATCTGTAACCTTTTTAAATAAGTTACTTTTTTACCGACACTTTCTACCATTTTTTTCACTTGATGAAACTTTCCTTCAAAAATTTCAATTAATACTTCAGATGTATTATCTTCAGTTTTTATAATGGATAAATTTGAACTTTGACATCTATAATGATCAATAGTAATTCCTTCTTTAAACTTTAAAATATCATTTTCATCCATTATTCCTTCGACACATGCATAGTACAATTTAGAATGATGTCGACTAGGTGCTAATAACTTATGTGCAAAATCTCCATCATTTGTTAGTAATAATAAACCCTCCGTATCCAAATCTAACCTTCCTACTGGAAATAAATCATACTGTTCATACCCATAAATCAAATCAACAACTGTAGGATGAACATTATCTTTTGTAGCAGAAACATAACCAGCAGGTTTATTAAGCATAATATAGACATATGGTTTATATGTAATAAGCTCACCATCAAAGATAATTTTATCTGTTTCATAATCTACTTTAAAATCATCCTTTTTTATAATACTTCCATTAACAGTAACAAAACCTTTTCTAATATAATTTTTTACTTCTTTTCTAGTTCCAATACCATAATGAGCTAATAATTTATCAAGTCGCATTACCATGTAAAATAATATACCTTTCTATTTGTTTATCCTCTGTGTTATATGTTAAATAGAGCTTAACATCAAATTTATTTTTTGATGTTGTTCCTGATAAATTGATGCCTTTATAATAACCATTCTTCTTATCAATATAATTAGGCTTTAATGAAAAAGTATCCTTTTCTAATAAACCAATACTCGGAATATTTTTATCCTTTTTATCAATAAATGCGATTGCTTTAATATTTTTCATTTCAATAACAGGATTATTAATGATAATATCATACCGTATTTTTTTATTTGATATTTTATTAGTAATTAATTGAATTGAACAATCATCACAGCTTTCATCAAATGAAGTAGACATCTTTAAACGATTATAATAACTAACATATTCATTATATTGTTTTTTTGAATAAGATGTTGTATTTTTTTGACTTGAACAACCTAATAAAATAAATAAAGATAAAAAAATAATTAATCTATTTTTCATATAATCACCTTTTATATTATAACATAGAGACAATAAAAAAAAATTAAAATAGGAAATAATCCTATTTTAATTTAAAAGTTCCGCACTCTGTTTCTTGCTCATCACATGGTGAACTACAATTACATTTTGAAACTTTAATCTCATTGGCTAAACATTTATTATTAGAATCATGATATGCACATGTCGTAACTGAACATCTTACATCTTTTGCCATATGTTTCACCTCCGTTAATTATTTTGACCAATAATATAAAATCTATGCAAAAATAAAAGTCCTTTTATTTAGGACCTTTATCATCATATTCAATTAAACAACTAAAAGAGTATTCTAATTCAGATGAAAAACACATTGCAACACAATAATGCATCCGTATTATATGATATCCCAGTTTAAGAAAATCATTAATTTCATCTTGTAAGTCTAATTCATGAGTACATTCTATAAGTTTAACTTTCATAAACAAAGTATAATCTACAAAAGTTAAAAAAATTGTCATTATTGGTTAATTTCTACAGCAAATTCAACTTCAAAATTTTTACCAACAGGTAATTCAACACAACTTTCTTTTTCTTTAAATTCACCATTAAAATCAGTATAGTCAGCATGTCCAACCCATGGTTCAATAGCAATTAATCCACCAACATGTTTTGCGGCCCAAAGTCCAACATGATCAAAACCATTCATATGAAAAACAATTGATTTATCATGATTTAATGATTTAAGCGCAATATTTTCTGATTTAAACTTTTTAATAACAATTGCATCTGTATTAAAAAGCTCTTGTCTAACAAAAAATCTTTTTTCATTATCAAAGAAAGGTTTTTCAACTCTTGACATACCTCTTTTTTCAACATCAATTATTTTTCGATTGCATGTTTCGTTTTCTGAAAATTCCAAATAATAATCATTGCTTGATTCGTTTTCCATAAATGGACAAGCAAAAGCAGGATGTCCTCCAACTTGGAAATAAATAGGTTGATGATCCGTATTTTTTACTTTAATATGACATGTTAATTTATTTTCAACAAGTCTATATGTGACATTTAATTCAAATAAGAAAGGATATTGTTTTATAATTTCATCATTAGATTTTAATGAGAATATTACTTCAGTATCACTAACTTGGTTTGTTTCAAATTCATTGTGTCTTGCAAAACCATGTTGTGTCATATGATACTCTTTACCATTAATCACACATGTATCATTTTTTAATGCTCCAACAATTGGAAATAAAATAGGTGCACTGTTTGCCCATTGAGATGCATCTCTTCTCCACATATAATTCAATTGATCTTTTTTTCCTTTAATTGAAATAATTTCTGCTCCTTTTGGATGTAAAGAAACAGTTAATAAATCATTAGATAATTCTACCATAATAATCCTCCTATCAGTATTTTCATTATATCATAAAATAAATTCTAAAAAAAAGAAAAAGATTATTTCTAATCTTTTTCATGTAATGAATTAATAATACTTTCAATTTTATTTCCATATTCTAAAGAAGTATCTAAAACAAAATGTAATTCAGGGCACTTTCTTACTTTTAATTTTTTAGCAAGTAAATTACGAATGAATCCTTTAGATCTTTCTAATGCTTCCATTCCTTTTTCTTGATTATAATTTTTTCCTAAAAAAGTAACATACACTTTAGAAATAGATAAATCATTTGTTGTTTCAACAGCGGTAATTGTACACATACGTAAATCTCTATCACGTACTTCATTTTGTAAAATCAAAGAAACTTCTCTTAAAATTTGAGTATTTATTCTATCTGTTTTTAATGACATAAGACTCAACTCCTATTTCTTTTCTACTTCTTCCATAACATAACCTTCAATGATATCGCCTTCTTTAATATCATTATAGTTTTCAATGTTTAAACCACATTCAAAACCAGCATTGACTTCTTTAACATCATCTTTAAAACGTCTAAGTGAAGCAAGTTTTCCTTCGTATACAACAATACCATCACGAATCAAACGAATACCACAGTTTCTTTTAATTGAACCATCGGTAACATAACATCCTGCGATATTTCCTATTTTACTTGCTTTAATAACTTGTCTAATTTCTGCTTGACCAGTAATTACTTCATGGTATTCTGGTGCTAACATACCTTTCATTGCAGTTTCAATTTCTTCAACCATTTTATAAATAACATTATGAAGACGAATTTCAACATTTTCTTCTTCTGCCTTATTTCTAACTTTTGCATCTGGTCTTACATTAAAACCATAAATAATTGCTTGAGAGGCACTTGCTAAAATAACATCAGATTCAGAAATTGCACCAACAGTTGAACGAATAACGTTAACACGCACACCATCTACATCGATTTTTTCTAATGAAGCTTTTACAGCTTCTGCAGTTCCTTGTACATCCGCTTTAACAATAATATTTAAATCAATAATTTGACCTTCTTTAATTTGAGAATACAAATCATCAAGAGATAAAGCAGCTCCAGAATTACGATCTTTTTCAATTTTAGCTTTCATACGTGTTTCACCAACACTACGTGCTTGTTTTTCAGTTTCGAAAACCATAAATTTATCACCGGCAACAGGAACTTCATTTAAACCTGTAATTTCTACTGGTGTACCTGGTAATGCTTCTTTAATAACACGTCCTTTATCGTCTAACATTTGTCTTACTCTACCATAAGCAGCACCAACAACGATTGGATCACTTGCACGTAAAGTACCATTTTCTACTAATAATGTAGCAACAGCTCCTCTACCTTTATCAAGTTTACCCTCAACAACACTACCATATGCATATCTATTTGGGTTAGCTTTTAAATCAGCTAATTCTGCAACAACAGTTAATGTTTCCAATAATTCTTCAATACCAATTTTCTTTTTAGCAGAGATTTCACAATAAACAGTATCTCCACCCCATTCTTCAGGTAATAATCCTTCTTCAGCCATTTCAGCTTTAATTCTTTCAGGATCAGCACCTTCTTTATCAATCTTATTAATTGCAACAACGATAGGAACTCCTGCAGCTTTTGCATGGTCAATGGCTTCTTTTGTTTGAGGCATCACACCGTCATCAGCAGCAACAACGATAATAACAATATCAGTCACTTGTGCTCCACGTGCTCTCATTGCTGTAAAAGCTTCATGCCCTGGTGTATCTAAAAATGTAACTTTTTTACCGTTTACTTCTACTTGATAAGCACCAATATGTTGAGTAATACCACCAAATTCACCATCAACAACTGCAGATTTTCTAATAGTATCTAGTAATGTTGTTTTTCCATGATCAACATGTCCCATAATTGTTACAACTGGACATCTTGGTTGTAAATCAGCTTCATCATCCACAACTTCAATATTTTCAAAATTAACTTCATCTACTGGAACATGTTTTTCACATTCACAACCATATTCTAAACAAATTAATTCAACTTGTTCATCATTTAATGCTGAATTGATTGTTACCATAGTTCCTAATAAAAATAATACTTTTATAACATTAGCAGGTGTTTGTCCTAGCTTTTCAGCTAGTTCACCAACTGTAATTCCTTCTTCATAGGAAATCACACCATCTTTTATTACTGATGTTTCTTTCTTTGCAGGAAAGTTTGATTGTAATTGTTTCTTCTTTTGAGAACCTTTTTTCTTTTTAAATTGTTTTGCCATAAAATCAACCTCCTATCAATTCTTTTATTTTTTTCGCAAACCCTTGATTTATAATACCTAATGCAACGCGATTATTTTTTCCAACTGCTTTTGAAATGGTTTCAATATTTTCATCAACAATGAAATAATCAACATGATAAAAATGACATTTATCAGTAATTTTTTTCTTAGTATTAGCACTAGCATCATTTGCAATAACAACAAGTTTTGTTTCATTTGCAGCGATACTTTTTATCAAAGTTTCTCCTGAAACAATTCCCTTTGCAACATTAGCAAGCCCTAATAAATTTAAATATTTTTTATTCATCACAATATTTTTTTAACTCCTCAAAAATTTCATCAGGAATTTCTACTTGTAAAGAACGAGATAAAACTTTTTTCTTTTTAGCAATTTCGATTGCTTCTAAGCTTCTTTTTAAATAAGCACCTCGTCCATTCATTTTACCAGTAGCATCTACAAATACTTGACCTTCTTTATTTCTTACAACACGAATTAACTCTTTTTTAGGTAATTGTTCATTTGTTGCAAGACATTTTCTAAGTGGAATTTTTCTCATTCTATCTCATCCTAATCTTCATCATAATATTTGTCATATTCGTCATAGTCGATATCTTCATCATATTTACTGTATTCATCATCTTCATAATCATCAAAATCTTCATAATCTTCTACATCAGATTCTGAAGTGACTTCTTCAACTTCATTTTCGATATTTTCTTTTTCTTCAACAATAGTTTCTTTTTCTTCTTGGTTATCTAGCATTTCTTGAGCAAATTCATCTTGGAATGTTTCATCAACAGGTAATTCTTCTTTTTGTTGAATTTGTTCCATTAACCCTAATTCAGTTGCTTCAGATAATGATTTAATATCAATTTTCCATCCAGTAAGTCTTACTGCTAAACGAGCATTTTGACCACGTTTACCAATAGCTAATGATAATTGATCATCAGGTACAATAACTAACGCACTGTGTTTTTCTTCATCAACAGAAACAGTTAACACATCTGAAGGTGATAATGCATGTGAAATATAAACAACTGGGTCACTTGACCATTCAACGATATCAATCATTTCACCATGTAATTCATCAACAACGTTTTTAACTCTTGAACCCTTAGGTCCAACGCAAGAACCAATAGGATCTAATCCTTCAACTGCAGTGTATACAGCAATTTTACTTCTTTCACCAGGTTCACGAGAAACAGATTTAATTTCAACTGTACCATCATAAACTTCAGGAACTTCTAATTCAAATAATCTTCTTACAAATTGTGGTTCTGTTCTGCTTACAACGATATGTGTTCCTTTAGTTCCACGATCAACGTCACTTACATATACTTTGACATGTTGTCCTTCATGTAATGTTTCTCCAGGGATTTGTTGATTTAGTCCTAAAAATGCTCCAGTTTTTCCAATATTGATAATAGCAAATTTAGGTTCAACACGATCAACAATACCTGTAATGATATCATCTTTTTTATCAGCAAATTCATTATATAATGTTTCTTTTTCAGTTTCGCGTATTTTTTGTCTGAAAAGTTGTTTTGTTTGAATTGCTGCTAAACGACCAATATGATCTACATCTGCTTCAGTTTCTACAATATCACCCACTTGATAATTTGGGTTGATATCATGTGCTTCATCTAAAGATACTTCTAAATCTTCATCTTCTAAATCATCAACAACTGTTCTAATTTCAAATAATCTAATTTTTCCAGTTTTTTCATTAATTTCTACACGTACATTTGCTTCTGGAACCATATAATTTTTTTTATAAGCTTTTGCAATTGATTCCTTTAACATTTCTAAAAACACGTCTTTTTCAATACCTTTTTCTTCACATAAAGCATTTAAGGCGCTCATAAATTTTCTGTTACTAGCCACTTTTATTTCCTCCTAAAATTTTACAGCTAATCGTATAAATTGAATGTTATCATAATTGACAATAATTTTTTTCTTTATATTTTTTACAAGATATTCAAATTCTAATTCTTGATTATCAACAGATTTTAAATATCCTTCAACTTCATATAATCCGGCTTTAGGATTTTTAAATTTTGCATAAACATATTCACCAACAGATTTTTGAACTTGTTCAAAAGTTTTTAATGGTTTTTCAATTCCAGGTGAAGAGACTTCTAAAATGTATTCATCTTTAATTGGATCAGTTTCGTCAAGTTTATCACTAATTAACTCACTTACCGCAACACATGTATCCATATCTAGATACCCTTCATTTTTTTCGATATAAATACGTAAATACATTTCATTATTATCTTTTACATATTCAATATCATCTAAATAACAATCATTTTGTTCGATCAAAGGTAAGACCATTTCTTTAATACTTTCCAATAACTCCATTTTTTCACCCCATTCAATAATAAAGAGTGGGTTCCCCCACTCGTTTCTCTTTATGAAACTATAAGTAATATAGCACATTTTTCATTTATAATCAAGTCACTAGAAAAGTGATAATTGATTTTCTTCTTGCATACCATCAAAAACACCCATTTTTGTTAGTTGTTTAATATGCGAATTGTTCAATTTAGTCCTTTTAATCACGTCTTCTTTAGATAAGAAAGAACCATGTTTACGTGCCTCAATAACAGTATTAGCTACCGATTCACCTAATGAATCAACTGAACTAAACGGTGGAAGTAAGCCACTTGGATCATCTGGATCTAAAATGAATTTATTGGCATCAGACTTTTCTAAGTTTAAAGGACTAAAATGGAATCCTCGATCAATCATTTCTAACGCAATTTCAAACACATCCCACAATCCTTCATCCTTATTTGAAGATTGTCTGTTTTCCCTTAACATTTCAATTTCTTTTCTTCTTGAAAGAATAGCATCTTTACCAGCAACTAATGTTTCAATATCAAAAAAATCACATCTTGTGGAAAAATATACTGCATAATATTCTCTTGGATAATATAATTTCCACCAAGCTACACGAATAGCTGATAAAACATAGGCTACCGCATGGGCTTTAGGGAACATGTATTTAATTTTCTTACATGAATCAATATACCATTGAGGAACATTGTATTCTTTCATTAATTCCTCGTATTTCTTTTCTGGGAAAACTGCAGGTGATTTTCCTTTACGAACACATTCCATGATGTCAAAAGCATCTTTATTAGGAAGGCCTTTTTCAATCAAATAAACCATAATATCATCACGACATCCAATAACTTCTTTTAAGGTACATGTTCCATTTTTAATCAACGTCTCTGCATTACCTAAATAAACATCTGTTCCATGTGAAAGCCCCGAAATGATTACTAAATCATTAAAAGTTTGTGGTTTTGTCTGATCTAACATACTACGTACAAAGGTTGTACCAAATTCAGGTAATCCTAAAGCACCACTCTTGCAATTGATATAGGATAAATCAACACCTAAAGCATCACTCGTTGTAAAAAGTGACATAACTTTTGTATCGTTTGTTGGAATTGTTTTAGGATCAACACCTGTTAAATCTTGTAACATACGAATAACGGTTGGATCAACGTGTCCTAAAATATCGAATTTCAAAACGTTATCATGAATAGCATGGAAATCAAAGTGAGTCGTACGCCATTCAGCAGATAAATCATCTGCTGGATATTGGTAAGGCGTGAAATCAAAAACATCATAATCTCTAGGAATAACAATAATTCCCCCTGGATGTTGGCCAGTCGTACGTTTAACGCCACCACACCCTCGAGCAATTCTTTCAAGTTCAGCACTACGTACTTCATTATCAATTCCTAATGTTTCAGCATATCCTTTTGCATAACCATAAGCTGTTTTTTCAGCAACTGTAGAAATTGTTCCCGCTCTAAAGACATGATCTTCTCCAAAAATAGTTTTAGTAAATGCATGAGCATTTGCTTGATACGCTCCCGAGAAATTTAAGTCGATATCGGGTACTTTATCCGCATTGAAACCTAAGAAAGTTTCGAACGGGATATTATGTCCTTCACCTTTCATTGGTTTACCACATACAGGGCAAATCTTATCAGGTAAATCATAACCATCAGCAGCAACACCTTCTTCTAAAAATTCACTATGACTACAATGAAGACATAGATAATGTGGTGGTAACGGATTTACTTCTGTAATTCCTGACATTGTTGCAACGAATGAAGATCCTACCGAACCTCTGGAACCTACTAGATAACCATCATCATTTGATTTTTTTACTAGTAAGTGGGAAATATAATAAATAACCCCAAACCCATGTTTAATGATATTACTTAATTCTTTTTCTAATCTTTTTTCCACAATTTCAGGTAGTTTTTCACCATAAAGTCGATGTGCTGTATCATAACAAATCTTTGTTAAATTTTCATCTGCATTATCAATTGTTGGTGTAAATAATTTATCATGAATTGGTCGAATTTCTTCAACCATATCTGCGATTTTGTTTGTATTTGTTACAACATATTCATATACTTCATCCGCTGGTAGATAATCATAACATTTTAACATTTCATCTGTTGTTCTTAAATATTGAGATGGTGTAAATGCACGTGGATTTTTTCGGTCACATAAAGGATGAGCACGATGTCCAATCCCAATTTTGGGTTGTGATATAAAAACATCTCGATAAATTTTATCCTTTTCATCTAAAAAATGGACATCTCCAGTAGCTACAATAAGTTTATTTAATTTTTTTGCTGCTGTAATAAGACGTTTTATTGAAATAATTAAATTTTCTTCAGATTCAATTTGTCCACGATCAATTAAATGATAGTAATCTTGAAAAGGTTGTATTTCCACATAATCATAAAATTCTAACAATTGTTCCAACTTTTCATCCGAAGAATTCAAAGCTGCTTCAAAAACATCTGAACGATAACAGCTAGTCCCATATAGCAATCCTTTACGATAATATTCCAATCTTTCTTTTGGAATACGAGAACCATCATGGAAATAAGTTGTATTTGCTTCAGAAACAATTTTAAACATATTTTTTAAACCTTCTTTGTTTAAAGCAAGTGCTGTCATATGATATGGGAAAACGATTTTATAAGCATCGTCTTTTTGTAATTTATTTAAATCAAGTAAATTATAATTTCCACTTTGCATAATAGAATGTAACATCGTTGTAAATACAGCACCTAAAACTTCAGCATCATAATCAGCTCTATGTGCTACATCATCGTCATAATTTACACGATAAACACGACATACATTTCCTAAACGATAAGATTTCATTGGTTTCATAATAGCTCTTGCTAATGCCAAAGAATCAATAACCGGATTAGTTATAGGTTTTTGATTTAACCTCTTTAAACTTTCATTTAAAAAACCAATGTCAAATTTAGCATTGTGAGCCACTAAAATAGCATCACCAAAGAATTCTAATATTTGTGGTAAAAACTCTTTAATTGTTGGTGCATCAGCAACCATTTCATTTGTAATATTTGTAAGTTGAGAAACACGTGTTCCAATCTTTTTACCAGGATTTACAAAACTTTGTAAGCGATCAATCACTTCACCATTTTTAATTTTAACTGCACCAAATTCTGTAATCCCATCATGGATAACAGAAAAACCAGTTGTTTCCAAGTCAAATGATACATATGTGGCATCTTCAATAGACATATCTTTTTCATTAAAAACAATATTAAAATAAGGTTCTATCATATTTAATTCAACACCATAGATCATCTTAATGCCCGCTTTTAAACTAGCTGCTTGAGCTTCAGGAAATGATTGAACGTTTCCATGATCAGTAACTGCAATTGCTTTGTGTCCCCATTTGGCCACTTGATTAATATAATCCGAAACATTGCCTATTCCATCCATTGCTGACATCTTAGAATGTGTATGAAGTTCAACTCTTTTAACTTCCACAGTGTCTTGCCTTCTTGCTGGTTCTTTAATAACTTCTATTTGACGAGCCATCATAACTGTTTCTCTCGCATAATTATCTAAACGAATTTCTCCTGTTACTTTGATCCACACTTTACCTTTATCTAGTACTTTAATATCCTCTAAAGTATTAGTTGTATTGTTTTCAAAGCGTTTTACCATAATTGAATCCGTATAGTCAGTGATCCATAATGTTTGAATATGTTTTCCTGCTCGTGTTTTGATTAATTCAGTTTTAAAGACATACCCTTGAATCGTACAATTATTTTCCATCGTTTGACTGTTAATTTCAGATAACTTTAAAAAAGTTGCATCACCCTTTGGTTTTCGATAATTATTTTTATAATCTACAGTTGGTTTTACTGGTTCCGATTTTTTTATTTCGGACATATCTATTTTCATTGGTTCATAGCTGTCCATTTCTTGTAATAAATGATTTAATTCATCATTATCTTGTTTAACATAAAAACTAAAATCTTTCTCTATTCCAATTTCCACAAAATACTTTTTAATTGTTGATTTTAATTGTTGGAATTGTTCCAATTGTATTTCATTTAACAAACCAATCGATATAGTTTGTTTAATTTCAATATCTTCGATTTTCAACGAAGAAAATAATGGTGAAATTTGTTTTAGTTTTTCAATAATATACCCTAAATAAAGTGAAACATCTTTTGACTCAAAATTAAAATCATCATAACAAATTACAAATTCAGCCAGGTAAGGAAAATCAAGGCCATGATCAAGTAAGAGTTGATACTCTGTAAATGGAATCAAATCCTTACTCAATATATAAAATGTATAATGGTTATCATGATGTACAATAACTTTTTTCAATGAAGCATGTAATAAAACATTAACATCTTCGATTATATTCAATTGTTTTAATAGTATTATTAATTTATTCATATTACACCTCAAAAATCTTACCTATTATAACACAAAAAAAGGCTTACGCCCTTTTTTTAGAAAAATTTTCCAATATCATTTATAGTTACAAAAATCATTAGGCCAAAAACAAGAATTAGTCCTGCCATTTGTAAAGCATATTTCATTTTTGTTGGAATTTCTCGACGAATAATTTTTTCAACTAATGCAAATAATACTTGACTACCATCTAGTCCTGGAATAGGAAGTAAATTAAACATTCCAATATTTGTTGATAGTAAAGCAGTCAATGACAACAATGTACTAATTGAACCAGATTGTGTAACTTGTGCAGTCACTGTATAAATTCCTACTGGACCAGAAAGTTGTGAAACAGTATGTGTTAAATCTGTAATAAGTTTTCCTAATGTTGTAAAAATCAATAATGCATATTCTATAAATTGATTAATTCCTTGTCTTATAGCCTCAATAAAAGTCAATTTTTTAGTAGCCGCTGTTATTCCAATGACATAAGACTTGGATTCACTATTGTACTTTCCTTCAACTGTTTTTTCAATATTTTGATTCCCTCTTTTAAGGAAAATTTGCATTGTAACTGTATCTGTATCTAATTGTAAATTTTCATTAGATAAGACAGATTGAATATCTGAAAATGACGCAATGATATGTTCTTCACCATTAATTGTGATTTTATTAATGGTGTCTCCAGCTTGAACTCCAGCATTATAAGCACCATTGTTTTTAACAACACTTCCAATTTCAGAAGTATTTGTTTGTACTTCAACAAACGAATAAATACCAATTAATAAAACAAGGGCAAGTACAAAATTCATAAAAACACCAGCTAACATAATAATGCATTTTTTCCATGTTTTAATTCCTTTTAGAGTTCTTTCATAAGGAACATCTTTCATTAATTCGCTGTCTTCTTGATCAGCTTCACCTGCCATTGCAACATAACCACCAATAGGAAGTGCACGAATTTGATAATCTGTTTCTCCTTTTTTCTTAGAAAAAAGTTTAGGACCCATTCCAATAGAAAATTCAGCACAATAAACACCAAATAATTTAGCAGTTAGAAAATGTCCTAATTCATGGATTAATACAATAGCTCCTAGTATTACAAAAAAGACAAGAATATTTATAATCGTCTGCATGTTTCATTTATCTCCTTTAAAACAAAATCTCTCGCCCATTGATCAATATCTAATAATTGATCAATAGTTGGATCTTTAACCAACTCATGAGCATTCATAGCTTTTTCAACTAATTCCTCTATTTGTAAAAATTCAATTTTTCCTTCTCTAAACAAAAGATTAGCCATTTCATTTGCACCATTTAAAACACATGGTAAGCTTCCACCTGTTTTTCCAGCGCGATATGCTAAAGAAAGCGCATGAAATCTATTGAAATCTGGCTTTTTAAAAGTAAGCGAACCAAGTTGTGTTAAATCTAATGATTTACCATTAATTAATTTTTTTCTTTGTGGATAAGTTAACGCATACTGAATAGCTAAACGCATATCAGGTGTTCCCATTTGCCCAATGACAGAAGTATCTTCAAATTCTACAGCAGAATGTAAAATACTTTCTGGATGAATCAAGACTTCAATTTGATCATAATCTACATCAAACAACCATTTTGCTTCCATGACCTCTAATCCCTTATTAAATAAAGTAGCACTATCAATCGTAATTTTAGCCCCCATTGACCAGTTAGGATGATTCAACGCTTCTTTAACAGAAACACCTACAAGTTCTTCTCTTGTTTTATCTCTAAAACTTCCACCACTTGCTGTTAATAAAATACGTTTAATTTTATTCATTTCATTTCCTTGAAGCGATTGGAAAATCGCTGAATGTTCACTATCTACTGGTAATAATTTTACACCATGTTCTTTAACTAATTTTGTAATAATATGTCCTGCAACCACAAGTGTTTCTTTATTAGCTAAAGCAATATCTTTTTTAGATTCAATAGCATGAATTGTTGGTAACAAACCTGCAAACCCTACAATTGCATTTAATACAATATCAACTTGATCAATTGTTGCAATTTCATCTAAACCAGCACTACCAAAAACAAAACGAATATGTGGATATTTTTCTTGAAGATAGTTACAATCCTTTTCATCGATAACACAAACAACTTGTGGATTGATTTTTTGAATTGTTGTTTCAAGTAATACAATATTTTTGCCCGCAGACATTGCAACAACATTAAATTCATCTTGATGATGCAAGCAAACATCAACAGTTTGTTGACCAATAGAACCTGTAACACCTAAAATCGTAATATTTTTCATTATCTATAACCCCACAATCATTAAAAAGAAACTAAAAATCAATACATTAAAAGTTAAACTATCAATACGATCTAAAATTCCGCCATGTCCTGGTAATAATTTTGAATAATCTTTAACTTCAAAATATCTTTTAATGGCACTAAAAATCAAATCTCCTATTTGACTTGTCATTGTCATTACAATAATTGCTGGTACAATAATCCAATGATGTGCCAATATTCCTGCAAAATATGCAAAAACCAATCCTAAAACACTTCCTAGAACAATTCCACCAATTGACCCTTCAATTGTCTTTTTAGGAGATAATCTTGGAATCAACTTATGTTTACCAAAAGCCATACCAGCAAAATAAGCTCCTGTATCACTACCAAAAGTTGCAATTGCTAATAACAATAAATATTCCCAACCATAGTCAACTCTCAAAACAAGTAACGCATGTAATCCAGAACAAACAAGAACACCCATCGTAAAAACATAAGCACTTCTTTCAATATTACATTTATCATCAAAAATCATACATGCTAAAATAACCGCTAAATAAACCAAAATAGAATAGCTAGAAATAAGTAAATGATTTCTGTTTAATAAAAATCCTGTAACAAAAAATAAACCAACAATGATATACATATACATTCCAATACGTGGTCTAGAACAAATATGTAACATTTCATATACACTAAGACCCATTGCAACCCCTATAACAATTTTATAAAAAATACCCCCAAAAATGACTGCTGGAACTACAATTGCAATCAAGCACAGTGCGGTAATAATTCTTTCTTTCACTATTTTAAACCTCCATATCTACGATCCCTATTTTGATAAAGCCAAATTGCTTTATGTAATTCTTTTTTATCAAAATCCGGCCAACAAACAGGAGTAAAAATAAACTCTGCATAAGCAAGTTGCCATAACATAAAATTAGATAATCTTTGTTCTCCACTTGTTCTTACCATTAAATCAACATCAGGTAAATTCGCAGACATTAATGTTGAACCAAAATAATTTTCATCAATATCCTCAATATCAAGTTTCCCATCTTTTACATCTTGTGCTATTTTTTTAGTTGAACAAACGATTTCATCTCTACTACCATAAATAAAAGCAAAGCAAAGTTTTAGTCCAGTATTACCCTTTGTTCTTTCTATAGCAGTATTGATAATATCTCTTGTTGCCTTTGGAGCTTTTTCTAAATGCCCAATCATACAAATTTGAACATTATTTTCAATTAATTCTTTTAAATAAAGTTCAAAAAATTTTTTGGGTAATTTAAATATAAATTGTACTTCTTCTTCAGGACGAGAAAAATTTTCTGTAGAAAAAGCATAAACTGTCATTGCTTTAACACCAAGTCTATTAGCCTCTAAAGCAATCTTACGAATTGTCTTTGTCCCTTCGTTATGGCCATAAGTTCTTGGCATCATTCTCTTTTTAGCCCAGCGTCCATTGCCATCCATAATAAAAGCAATATGTGCTGGTATATTATTCATGTCTAATTCATAGTTTTCAATTTGATCATTCATAGAATAATCCTCCTTAAAGTCATGATTGATTATAACATAAAACCATAAAATAAAAAAGCGCCTAATAAGACGCTTCAATAATTATACAGTCATAATATCTTTTTCTTTTACTTTACCAATTTCATCAACTTCTTTGACAAATTTATCAGTTAATTTTTGAACACGATTTTGACCGTCTTTAATTTCATCTTCACTACCATCGCATTTTTTAATTTCATCATTAGCATCACGACGAATATTTCTTATAGCAACTTTAGCATGTTCAGCGAATTTCCAAACATTTTTTGCATATTCCTTACGTCTTTCTTCTGTTAATGCTGGCACAGTAATACGAATAATTTCTCCATCATTTTGAGGAGTTAAACCTAAATCAGCTTCATAAATTCCATGTTCGATATCTTTTAAAGCAGATTTATCATAGGGTTTAATTACTAATTGTCTACCTTCTACAACAGAAACACCAGCCATTTGATTAATTGGTGTTGGTGATCCGTAATAGTTGACCATTACACGGTCTAACATTGCAGGAGTAGCTCTTCCAGTTCTAACTGTCGCTAAATCTCTTTGGTAAGCTTCGATTGCTTTTTGCATTCTATCACTTGCATCATCTAAAATCATATTTATCATATTATTTTCCTCCAGAGATAGTTGTTCCTATTTTTTGTCCATCACAAGCTTTGGCAATATTACCATCTTCTTGCATATTAAATACACATAAATCAATATCGTTATCTTTACATAATGTAATAGCTGTTTGATCCATTACTTTTAAATCTTTTGCTAAAACATCACTATATGAAATCTCATCAAATTTTACTGCAGATTCATCTAATTTAGGATCAGCAGAATAAACACCATCGACCCCATTTTTAGCCATTAAAATAACATCAGCATTGATTTCAGCAGCTCTTAATGCAGCTGTTGTATCAGTTGTAAAATATGGGCTTCCAGTTCCAGCTCCAAAAATAACGATTCTACCTTTTTCTAAATGTCTAACAGCACGTCTTCTAATGTATGGTTCTGCAATTTGTCTCATTTCAATTGCTGAAAGTAAACGTGTTTGAATTCCTAGTTGCTCTAAAGCATTTTGAACAGCTAAACCATTCATTACTGTTGCTAACATTCCCATATAATCAGCAGAAGAACGTTCCATACCCATTTGTGCACCAGTAACACCACGCCAAATATTACCACCACCACAAACGATGGCAATTTCAACACCCAAATCTTTAGCTTCTTTGATTTGTCTTGCAATATCGGCTACAGTATTAGCGTTTATACCAAAATGATCATCACCGGCTAATGCTTCACCACTTAATTTTAATAAAACTCTTTTATATTTCATAAAATGTTCTCCTTTTTTAAAAAAAGGACACACTTGTAGTGTCCTTAAAAATTATTGTTTCATTTGTGCAGCTACTTCTTCAGCAAAGTTTTCTTCTTTCTTTTCGATACCTTCACCAACTTGGAAACGAGCCATTTCTAACACTTTAGCTTTTCCTAAGTATTTAGCAACTGATTCTTTTGGTGTTTTAATGAATTCTTGATCTAATAAACACCATTCAGAGAATACTTTATTTAATTTTCCACGTTTGATACCTTCTAATACTTTTTCAGGTTTGTTAGCTAATTTAGGATCATTAGCCATAATTTCTGTTTGAACTGCATCTTCTCTATCTTTTTCAACTTGTGGAATTTCATCTTGTGAGATATATTTTGGATTAATAGCAGCAACATGCATAGCAATGTCTCTTGCTTTTTCTTCATCACCGTCAGCTAATTTAACGATTGATACCATTTTTCCACCCATATGTGAATAAGCACCAAATACTTCATCATCATTTTTAGTGAAAGTTTTAATTCTTCTTAAAGATAATTTTTCACCAATTTTTCCAGATGCTTCTGCAATTGTAGTTTCAATAGTTTTTCCATCAACTTCAATTGCTTTTGCAGCTTCTAAATCAGCAGGGTTATTTGCAGCAACTGCTTCACATACATTATTTACTAATGCAACGAATTCAGCATTTTTTGCTACGAAGTCAGTTTCAGAGTTAACTTCAACCATAGCAGCTACATTTCCGTTAATAGCGAAAGCAGATAACCCTTCAGCAGCGATTCTATCAGCTTTTTTAGCAGATTTTGCGATTCCTTTTTCTCTTAACCAGTCGAATGATGCTTCGATGTCACCATCACATGCTTCTAATGCTTTTTTACAATCCATCATTCCAGCACCAGTTTTTTCACGTAATTCTTTTACTAATTTTGCACTAATTGCCATTTTCTTTTCCTCCATGAATTTTATTTTATTAAAAAGGGAAAGCTTTGCTTTCCCATCACAACATATTTATGATTTCCAGCCTTGAGATTATTCTTGAGTTGGTCTAGATTCTCTTCTTTGAGCTGGTCTACCAGCTTTATTTCTTGGCCCTCTTCTGTTGTTGTTTTCTACAGAAGATACAGCATCATTCATAGTAACTTCTTTTTCATCTTCATCTTTAACATAAGCAACAGTTAATGGTTCACTTTTAGCTTCACAAATTGCATCTGCCATAGCAGCAACAATTAATTTAACAGCTCTAATAGCATCATCATTTGCTGGGATTACATAATCAACTTCATCAGGATCACAGTTAGTATCAACAATACCAAATACAGGGATTCCTAAGATTCTTGCTTCAGCAACAGCGTTGTGTTCAGCTTTAGGATCTACAACGAATAAAGCACTTGGTAATCTTCTCATTTCTTTAATACCACCTAAGTTCTTTTCTAACTTAGCAGCTTCTTTTTTTAGTAAGATAACTTCTTTTTTAGGCAATAAATCGAAAGTACCATCTTTTTCCATTTTTTCTAATTCAACTAATCTTCTAATTCTTTTTTGGATTGTTTTGAAGTTAGTTAAAGTTCCACCTAACCAACGTGAGTTAACATAGAAACTTCCAGAACGGATTGCTTCTTCTTTAACAGCTTCTTGAGCTTGTTTTTTAGTTCCTACAAATAAAACTTTTCCACCTTTTTCGGCAATTTCATTCATTGCTTTATAAGCTTCATCGATTTTTTTAGATGATTTTTGTAAATCAATAATGTAAATTCCGTTTCTTGATGTAAAAATGTATGGAGCCATTTTAGGATTCCATCTTTTTGTTTGATGTCCGAAATGAACACCTACTTCTAATAATTTTTTCATTGAAATTACTGACATGTGTAATTTCCTCCTTTTCGTTTTTTTCCTCCATTATTTCAAACATTTACCACCATTAGGCACTAGATAAATGAATTCATAATGTGTGTATTTTTTAATACCTGAAACATAATAGCATAAGATTTAAAACAAAACAACCCTTTTTTATGCTTTATTTCGAGGATGTGCCTTTAAATAAACATTTTTCAAATGTTCTTTTGTAACATGAGTATAAATTTGTGTTGTCGAAAGGTTTTCATGGCCCAATAATTCTTGTACAGTTCTTATATCTGCTCCCGCATTCAATAAATGCGTGGCAAAGGAGTGTCTGAAAGTATGTGGATGTATTTTCTTGGTTGCATCATATTCTCTACCAATACGCTTTACAATATCCTGTATTCCTCTATTGGTCAGTTGTTCTCCTCTTTTATTAACAAAAACATATGGATGATCTTCTGAATTTACAAGTTTTCCCCTTACTTCTTCTATATATTTTAATAACCATTCACTAGCAAATTCATGGAAAGGAACATAACGGTCTTTGTTCCCTTTACCATGAATCAATAAAACTCGATTGTGAAAATCTATACAATCCAAGGTTAAATTTACTACTTCAGAACACCTTAACCCAGAAGCATACATGATTTCTAGCATCGCTTTATTACGAATTCCTAAATCATCTTGTGTATCAATACCATCCAATAAATCCACCATTTCTTCAGGAAACAAAAAATCAGGATTACGCTTTGTGGTTTTAATATTTTCAACAAGAATCATTGGATTATTTTCAGCCAATTCTTCTTTTACTAGATATTTATAAAATGATCTTAAACAACTGATTCGATTATTAATTGAATTCTTTGACAATTTTTTTTCATTTAAATAAGTTAAATATCCTCTTATATTTGTATACTTGACATCGTTAAAGTGAGAAATACTTTCACTTTTTAAAAAATCAATAAATTCATTTAAACTTCGTTGATAAGATTCAACTGTATTGATTGAGTAATGTTTTTGAAATTGAAGATATTTTATAAATTCTTTTTTATCTTGATTATAACTCATTGATAAATTGATCCATTACTTCTATTGCTCTGTTAGCATAAGCTTCTTTTCTTAGTTTCTTTTTAACGCGTACAGGTAAATCTGGTAGAATTCCAAAATTAGCTTTCATTGGTTGGAAATTACTTTCATCACAATGCGTAATATAATATGCAAGTGCCCCCATGATTGTTTCCTGTGGAAAAATAACAGGTTTTTGTTTATTTAAATAACGAACCATGTTCATTCCGGCAACGATTCCACTTTGAGCTGATTCAACATATCCTTCAACTCCTGTCATTTGTCCAGCAAAATAAATTCCAGAATGATTTTTTAAACTGTAATCTTGATTTAAAAATTTTGGAGAACAAATAAACGAATTTCGATGCATGACACCGTATCTTACAAATGTTGCATTTTCTAATCCCGGAATTAAATGAATAATTCTTCTTTGTTCAGGCCATGTAAGATGTGTTTGAAAACCAACAATATTATATAAACTAGCTTGTACGTTATCTTGTCTTAACTGTACGACTGCATATGGTTTTGTGCCATCAGGTTTTGTTAACCCAACCGGTTTCATAGGTCCAAACAATAAAGTTTGTTTTCCTCTTCTTGCCATTTCCTCAAAAGGCATACATCCCTCAAAAAATTTTTCTTCAAAATCTTTTGGTTTAACAACCTCTGCTTTCATTAATTCATCATAAAATACAGTAAATTGCTCCTCATTCATTGGACAATTTATATATTCATTTTCTCCTTTGTCATATCTTGATTTATAATAAGCAATATTAAAATCAATACTATCTTTTTCAACAATTGGAGCCGCAGCATCAAAAAAATAAAAATACTCTTCTCCTAATAATTCTTTGATTTTCGTAGACAAAGCATCACTTGTTAAAGGTCCACTTGCAATAATTGTTGGTGCTTGGGAAATTTCTGTAACTTCTTCATGAATCACTTCGATATTTGGATGATTTGTTATAAACTCAGTAACATCCGCAGAAAACTTTTCACGATCCACTGCAAGTGCTCCACCAGCAGGAACACTATTTTTTCTAGCAAATCGAATAATAACACTATCTAGTTTTTCCATTTCATTTTTTAATACACCTACGGCATTATTGAAATTATCTCCTCTTAACGAATTAGAACAAACAAGTTCAGCAAATGATGATGTATGATGTGCCGGTGTCATTTTAATAGGTCTCATTTCATATAACTTTACTTTAATATTATTTTTTGCTAATTGATAAGCCGCCTCAACTCCAGCAAGACCAGCTCCAATTACATTGACTATTTTTTCACTTTCCATATTTTCTCCTTTTTAAAAAAGTAGAACAAATGTTCTACTTAATAATTGTTTTACATTTTGGATAATTTGAACAAGCTTTAAATTCTCCCCAACGTCCCTTTTTAATAACCACTGGAGAACCACAGTTAGGACAAACTTCATCTGTCATAACAGGTTCTGCTTTCTTTTTAGAATTCTTAATATATTTACATTGTGGATAATTTGAACATGCTTCAAATTTACCATATCTTCCGGTTTTAAAAACCATTGGGCTTCCACACTTAGGACAGTTTTCTCCTGTAAATTCAGGTTCAACTTTTTCCTTTTTGATGTATTTACATTCAGGATAATTTTCACAAGCTATAAATTTACCATAACGCCCATGTCTTTCAACAAGATCATGTCCACATTCAGGACATTTCTCTCCTGTTTTTTTAGGTGAAATGACTTCCATTTTTTCATTTGCTTCATCCAATAAAGGTTGGAATTTTTTAATAAATGTATCTATAGCATCAAAATAATCATCTTGTCCTTCTGCAATATCATCTAGTTCTTTTTCCATTTGTGCAGTATATTCGACATTAATAATATCATTAAAAAATTGTGTTAGTCGATCACTTGTTAAAATTCCACTTTCAGTAGGTTTAAATGTTTTATCAACAAGTTCCACATACCCTCTAGTTTGAATCGTATCAATAATCATCGCATAAGTACTTGGTCTACCAATTCCAAGTTCTTCCATTTCTTTAATTAGTTTTGCTTCACTATAACGAGCAGGTGGTTTTGTAAAATGTTGTGTTTTTTCAATATTTTGACTTTCTAAAATTTCTTGTTCAATTAATTCAGGTAAAATTTCATCTTTTTGTTTTTCATATGGGCTATATAAACGTAAATAACCATCAAATTTTAATACTGAACCACTTGCGTTAAAATAATAGTTATTATTTTCTAATACTACACTTGTTGCATCAAAACGAGATGGTGCCATTAATGACGCCAATGCTCTAGCATAAATTAAAGAATACAATTTAAATTCATCCGCACTTAAATACTCTTTAACAGACTCAGGTGTACGCATTGCACTTGTTGGACGAATTCCTTCGTGAGCATCTTGTACATTTTCTTTCTTTTTACTTACTTTTACTTTTCCAACATAATTTTGACCATATTTTTCTTTAATATATTCTGTAGCACTTTCTACAAATAAATCTGACAATCTAGTCGAATCTGTACGCATATAAGTAATAAGTCCTACTGTTTCATCTTCTAAAGCAATTCCTTCATATAGCTTTTGAGCAATCATCATTGTCTTTCTTGCTTTAAAGCCTAATTTAGAAGACGCTTCTTGTTGTAATGTTGAAGTAATAAATGGTGGTTTTGATTCTCTTTTCTTACTTGATTTTTTTACACTATCAATAACAAATTCTTTAGAAAGTGCATTAAAGATTTCTAAAGCTTCTTGTTCATTTGAAATTTTTAACTTCTTTGTTCCTTTTTTATTAAGTTCACCTGTAAATTCAATTTCATCTTTTTCAAATTGTGCTTTGATTTTCCAGTATTCTTCTGGAACAAAGGCTTCGATTTCACGTTCTTTTTCAACAATTAATCTTAAAGCAACCGATTGAACTCGACCAGCTGATTTAGATTTAATTTTTCTTTGTAATAATTTAGATAATTTAAATCCAATAATTCTATCCAATACTCTTCTTGTTTCTTGAGATTTTACAAGATTTTGATCAATTTTACGAGGATGATTCAATGCATCAACAACTGCATCTTTTGTTACCTCATTAAAAACAATACGATTATCATCATCCATATCTAAACCTAAAACATCTGCTAAATGCCATGAAATTGCTTCCCCTTCACGGTCAGGGTCGGTAGCAAGGTAAACTGTTTTCGCCTCTTTAACAGCTGCTTTCAATTCCTTAACGACATCTTTTTTATCCTTAGAAATAACATATTTTGGCTTATAATGATCTTCTTGATCAATCCCTAGCCCTTCTTTACCAGATGTTGATAAATCTCTAATATGCCCTTTAGAAGAAGTCACATGATATTCCTTCCCTAAATAATTTTCTATTGTTTTTGATTTAGAAGGAGATTCCACAATGACTAATTTATCATACATAATATAACCCCCTTATCGCAAAAACTATTATTATTGTTTTTTTTCACTTTGTCAACTCCATTTCATTAATCTTCAATAATATCATTTACAGTCAATACTAACTTGGCCCCTTGTTGAATCAATAAATTACACCCCATTGGATCCCCAATTCTTGATGGAATACAATAGATATCTTTTCCTTGATCTAATGCATATCCTACAGTAATCATTGTTCCTGAACGTTTTTCAGCTTCTGTAACAACTACAGATTCACTTAAGCCAGCAATTAACCGATTCCTACTTGGAAAATCCTTAGCCTGTGGTACATAATCACCTGGTTTTTCACTAATAATAAGATGATTACTTTTTAATTGAGCATATAAATCTTGATTTCTTTTTGGATAACAATAATTAATTCCACTTCCCAATACTGCAACTGTTTTCCCTTTGTTTTTTAATGCACTTCTATGAGCGAGAGTATCAATTCCTAATGCCATACCACTTACAATCGTATATTCATTTTTTACTAAATCACATACAATTTTATCCGTAATATTTGATCCATATTCACTAGGAACACGTTTACCAATAACACCTATGCATTTACCATTTAAAATATTCAAATTTCCATGATAAAACAATACAAATGGTGGACAAGATATTTCTTTTAAAGCATCTGGATAATCACTTGAAATAATCGTTGTATATTTTGAATTTACTTTAGCAACTGCTTCCCTCCTTTCTTCTTGGGAAACTTTCTCTTTTGCTTGCAATGCTTTTAAAATACTTTGAAAATCACCTTGATACTTCAAAGCAAAAAATAGTAAGATTTCTTCCATATTTATCACCTCACTATTTATATAGACATTTAAATTTGTTTTTTCTTCTTTTTTTTATAAAAAAAGAACTAAATATCTAAATTTAAAGATATTTGTTCTTTCATTACTTCTTGTACTGGTTTAAAAGATTTCCTATGAATAGGGCATGGACCATATTTTCTAAGTGCCTCTTTATGTGCCTTGGTTACATAGCCCTTATGTTTTTCAAAACCATATTGTGGATATTTTTTTGCATAATCTATCATCAAATGATCTCTTGTTACCTTAGCTAATATACTTGCTGCTGCAATAGATATAGAAAGGGTATCTCCTTTAATAATAGATAAATGTTCAATATCGTGTAAAGGCATCGCATCTGTTAAAGCAAACATTTTTTCTCTCTTTAAAATTTGACAACATTTTTCCATTCCTTTTTGACTTGCGCTATATACATTTAATTGATCAACATCTTCAACAGAAATAACTTCAATGTGATAGGCTAATGCATTTTCTATAATTATTTGATACATCGCTTCTCTTTTTTTTGCTGTTAATTGTTTTGAATCAAAAATACGTTCATCATAAAATCCTTTAGGAAAAATGACTCCTGCAACAACTAATTCGCCAGCCATTGGTCCTCTTCCAGCTTCATCAAGACCAATAATATAATCATAACCTAAATCATAATATCTATTTTCATATTCTAATAAATTACTCATTTGGAAGCTCCCATGTTATTTTTGTAATAACACCATCAAATAAATCAGTAAAAAACATATCCATGACACGCTCATAATCAGTAATCCCTCTTACTGGTTTTATTTTTTTATTAAATGCGATATCATCATAACATTTTTCAACCCAATCACTTTGTAAATCAACAGCTATTTGATAACGATTTTCCAAAGTTCCAGGGTAATTTTTAACTAAATATTCAACTGCATAAATAAATAAATCTTCCCTTGGTAATATTTGCTGTTTAATAGAGCCAATAAGAGCAATATTTCTAGCAATATCCTCACTTTCGAATTTAGGCCATAAAACACCCGGTGTATCAAATAATTCAAAATCTTTATCTACCTTAATAATTTGTTGAGCTTTCGTTACACCTGGTTTATTCCCCGTAACAGTTGCTTTTCTTTTTGCTAAGCGATTGATGAAAGTAGATTTTCCAACATTAGGAATACCTAAAACCATTGCTCGCATTGCACGAGGTTTCAATCCCTTCTTTGCTTCTCGTGCCATTTTATCTTTCAAAATTTCTTTGCAAACTTGTATGATCTTTTTATATTCATTAAATTGCTTAAGATTAACACTTATAGCATAATAACCTTTACTTTTGTAAAAATCTATCCATTTTTGTGTTAGTTTATCATCTGCTAAATCTTCTTTTGTCATTACAATTAATCTTGGCTTATTATTAACAACACTATTAAATAATGGATTTTTACTTGAATATGGAGCTCTAGCATCCACCAATTCAACAACAATATCTATTAATTTTATTTTATCAGCGATTTCTCTTTTTGCCTTAGCCATATGGCCAGGAAACCATTGTATTTGTGCCATATTAGTTCATTCCTTTCATATGATTAAAAGGAAATAGTATAATTCCTTTTTTTGATAAAACATTTTCAATTTTAAAACATCCTAATTCTCTTGAATCAAGTGAATTTACTCTATTATCACCTAAAACGAAAATTTCATTTTCACCAACTGAAATTTCAAAATCATCAGTAAAATAAGAAATATTATATCGACTCTTTACATCTTTTATATGTGATTTATTAAGATAATTTTCTTTAATATACTTTCCATTAACATACAAACAATCATTTTTGTAAACAATTTTTTCTCCAGGTAACCCTATAACCCTTTTAATAATTACATTGTCTAATTGTTTACAGTCTAATGTGACAATATCAAATCTTTTAATTTGTTTTGAATTCAAATCAAGCCGAGACATAAAGGCAAGATCTCCGTCATGTAATGTTGGATACATTGAAGAACCATCAACTTTGATCGGCATAATTATGCCTTTAAAAACAAAAACAATTGCTAAACAAACAACAATAAATTCTAATATTGCCATCATTGTTTTTTTACTATATTTCATAGACATCACCTATCTTTATCTTATAGACCTGTTCTATTATACAACAATTAATGGTAGAAAAAAAGAAATGGTTACCCATTTCTTATTTTCTAATTTCTTTGATTCTAGCAGCTTTACCAGATAAACCACGTAAGTAATTTAATTTAGCTCTACGTACTTTACCAACTTTAGCAACTTCGATTCTATCGATGATTGGTGAATGAACTGGGAAAGTTCTTTCTACACCAACTTGGTAAGAAATTTTTCTAACTGTGAAAGTTTCAGCAATTCCTTTACCTTGTCTTGCGATACAAACCCCTTCAAATAATTGGATACGGTATTTATTACCTTCTTTAATTTTTACATAAACTTTTAAAGTGTCTCCAGCTTTGAAAACAGGGATATCAGATTTTAATTGTTTTTTAGTAATTTGTTCTACTAATGTTAAATTCATCTTTCTTCTCCTTTTCATTTATAGTCTTGTATGTTCATTCGATTAACCAGCGGAACATATGCAGTCACATTGACCTATGCTATTATAACATCGTTCAAAAAAATATCAACTCTTTTTTTTAATTTTTGTCAACATATTTGCCGATTCTTCATCAAATTCATAATTTTCTAATAAATCTGGTCTCTTTAAATAGGTTTTCTTTAGAGATTGGTATTTTCTCCATTTACGAATATTTTCATGATGACCAGAGACCAATACGTCAGGCACTCTATTCCCATCATATTCTATTGGTCTTGTATATTGTGGGTATTCTAATAATCCATCTGCAAATGAATCATCTTCATGGCTTTCTTGACGAATAGCTCCTTCAAGTAATCTTATTACCGCATCACAAGTAACCATACTTCCTAGTTCACCACCAGTTAGTACATAATCACCAATAGACAATTCTAAATCAACATAATCACGAATCCTTTCATCAAATCCTTCATAATGCCCACAAATAATAATAAGATGCTTTTCTAATGAAAGCTTTTGTGCTACTTGATGCTTTAAAGTAATCCCTTGAGGAGACATTAAAATAACAAGTGAATCATCCGTTGTTAATGTTTTTAAGCAATCAATGATTGGTTGACACATCAACACCATTCCCTGTCCTCCTCCATAAGGATAATCATCTACATGTTTATGCTTATCTTGAGTGAATTCTCTAAAATTATGAATCTTAATATCAACAACTTCTTTATCTATAGCTCTTTTGATAATTGAGGTATTTAAAAAACCTTCAAACATTTCTGGAAATAGTGATAAAATATCAATCTTCATCATACATTCCCTTAATCAAATGAACAAATATTTTTTTATTTTCAATATCTTCATTTTCAATAAATGCATCAACATATGGAATAGCAATCTTTTTATTTGCTGTTTGTACAGTTAAAACATCATGTGCACCATTAAAATAAACAGATTCTACTTTTCCAATTTCTTGATCATTATTAATGATCTGACAACCAATTAAATCATCGTAAAAATATTCATCATCATCTAATTCAACATCTTCTTTTAAACCATAAACATTATAACCAATATATTTTTCTACTAGATTAATATCTTGTAATCCCTCAAAACTGATTAAATAATTTCCTTTATGAACTCTTACAGTTTTAATAATAAAAGGGTCTACAATTTCATTTAAGTAAAGCTTATGTCCCACAACAAATCTTTGATCATTGAAATCACTAAAAGAACGTATTTTAAGTTCTCCTTTAAGTGCATGCGTTCCAACAATTTTTCCAATTTTTAATTTTTCCATACAACCTCCAAAAAAAATAGATGTGTTTTACACATCTATTCATATGATTCGAATTTAATATCTAATTTTTTATCAGAAAGACGTCCTGCAACAGACATTAATTGACGAATAGAATTAGCCATAACACCTTTACGACCGATTAATTTTGCAATGTCATTTTTTGCTGAATAAACATGTAAAACAACAACATTCTCATCTAAAGAAGGCATTTGTCTTACTTCTAAATGTTCTTTATCCTCAACTAATTCAATCGCTATATCTTTTAGTGTTTTTACATAATCCATAATTATTTACCTTGTTTTGAATCAGCAAATTTTTTCATGATACCTTGTTTAGATAATAAGTTTCTAACTGTATCAGATGGTTGAGCACCATTGTTTAACCATTTTAAGATTTCTTCTTCTTTTAAGTTAACTTGAGCTGGATTAGTACATGGATTATATGTACCTAATAATTCAATAAATCTACCATCTCTTGGTGATCTTGAATCAGCTGCTACGATTCTATAGAAAGGTCTTTTTTTAGCACCCATTCTTGTCATTCTTAATTTTACTGCCATTTATATTTCCTCCTTGTTTTCTTATTGCTTGTATAATTTAACATAGATAGAAACAGGTGTCAAGCATTTTTACTTGACACCTTTCATTATTTTTTCTTTTTCTTTTTATGACGTACTTTTTTACGATTTGGACCACCTACAAAGTGACCTCCTCCCATTTTTGGAAGTCCTGTTGCCATATCCATATTTGACATTTGTTTCATCATTTGTTTAGATTGTTCAAATTGTTTTAATAATCTATTAATAGCTGCTAAATCTTTACCACATCCTTTAGCTATACGTTGTTTTCTAGATAATGTAATAATACTTGGATCACGACGTTCTTCTAAAGTCATAGAATAAATAATAGACTCTGTTTCTTTCATTCTCTTATCTGTTGTTTCATCGTTTAAATTAGGCATAGATGGCATACCAGGAATCATTTTCAAAATTCCTGAAAGTGGACCTAACTTCTTTAATTGATGCATTTGATCAAGCATATCATCCAATCCAAAACGTCCAGATTGCATTTTTTTCATAGCTTTCATTGTTTCTTTTTCATCATAGACATCTTGAACTTTTTCAACTAAAGAGACTACATCACCCATTCCTAAGATACGATCTGCCATACGATCTGGGTAGAATAAATCAATAGCATCTAATTTTTCACCTGTACCAATAAATTTAATTGGAACATTCGTAATATGTCTAATAGAAAGTGCTCCCCCACCACGAGAATCACCATCTAATTTAGTAAGCACAGCTCCTGTAATACTTAATTTTTCATTAAATGAAGCAGCTACATTGACAATATCTTGACCTGTCAATGAATCTACAACAAGTAAAATTTCATCAGGTTTTGCAATTTCTTTAACATTTGCTAGTTCTTGCATTAAAGGTTCGTCAATGTGCAAACGTCCTGCCGTATCAATAATAATAACATCATTATTATTTAAAGCTGCATAATTCATAGCACCTTTAACAATATTTTCCGCACTTTCAGATGTTCCTTTTTCATAAACAGGCACATCTAATTGCTTTCCTAATGTTACCAATTGATCAACGGCTGCTGGACGATAAATATCTCCTGCAACCAATAATGGTTTTTTAGCATATTTTGTCTTAATTAATTTAGCAATTTTCCCAGAAGTTGTTGTTTTTCCAGAACCTTGTAACCCTACCATCATAATAACTGTTGGCTTTTTACTAAAATCAACTTCTGAAACCTCATCACCTAATAAATGTACTAATTCATCATGTACAATTTTAACTAAAACTTGTCCAGGTTTTAATGAACCTACGACATCTGCACCAATTGCTTTTTCTTTTGTTGATGCAATGAACTCTTTTACAACTTGATAGTTGACATCAGCTTCAAGTAAAGCAAGTCGAATTTCTGTCAACATCTCTTCCATATTACTTTCAGTCAACTGACCTTGTCCAGATACCTTTTTTAAAGTTGACTGCAATCTTTCAGATAACGAATCAAACGCCATATATACCTCCTATAAATCTCTTAACATTTGTAAATGTTCATCAATATTTTTATGTTCTTCTTTTATATCTTTTTCTAAATCATCTATAATTTCAAGTCTTTTTTGATGTTTTTCTAATAAATTTAATTTTTCTTCATAATTTTCTAAATGTAAACAAGCTTTTTTTAAATTGTCAAAAACTGCATTTTTAGAAACATTTTTAATCAAAGATATCTCTGACAAAGACAAATCCTCATGATAATACAAATCTAAATACTCTCTTTGTTTTTCAGTTAATAAATCTTCATATAAATCCATCAAAAGATTTACTCTTTGCTTTTTTTCTAAACTATTTTCCATTATGCTTCCTCAACTAACCCCTTACATAATCCATAAATATATTGTTCTAAGTCAAATTCTTGTAAATCATCAACTTGTTCACCTAACCCAATAAATTTTACAGGAATATTTAGTTGATCTTTAATAGATAAAACAATTCCACCTTTAGCAGTACCATCCATTTTTGTAAGAACAATCCCTGTAATATCAGTAATCTTAGAAAATTCAATAGCTTGTGAAACACCATTTTGTCCTGTCGTTGCATCTACAACAAGAAGTGTTTCATGTGGTCCTTCAGGAACAACACGCTTAATGATACGATTCATTTTTTCCAATTCGTTCATTAAATTCACTTTATTTTGTAAACGACCTGCTGTATCACAAATTAAAACATCCGCTCCTGTTTCTTTAGCTTTATTTAAAGCATCAAAAACAACGGCCGAAGGATCTCCTCCTTCTTTTCCTTTAACGATATCCACACCAACTCTTTCTGCCCAAACTGCCAATTGATCAATTGCTCCTGCTCTAAATGTATCACCCGCAGCAACAACGACTTTTTTACCTTCATCATGAACAATACGATGAGCAAGTTTCCCAATCGTTGTTGTTTTTCCAGCACCATTGACACCAACCATTAAAATAACAGTTAACCCTTCTGCTGCGTAATTGATTTTAGTTGACATAACACTTTCATTAGCATAAATAACGAACATTTTATCAACAATAATATCATTAATTTCTCTTGGATCAGTTATATTTCTGATTCTTACTTCTGTTTTAATTTCAGATACAATCTTCATGACCATCGAAACACCAACATCAGCCATAATTAAAATATTTTCTAATTCTTCAAAATACTCATCATTGATTTCTCTAAATCGGGCAGCTAATTCATTAATACGATCTGAAAATGTTTCAGAAGATTTATCTAAACCAACAACATATTTTTCATTTTGCTTAGTTGACTTTCCAACTAATTTTTCTTTTATTTGAGTAAAAAATCCCATCTAAATACCTCCCTTACGATTTTCATTAGAAAAATCTATTGCCTCTTCAAGTTTGACACTTACAAGTTTTGTAACACCTTTTTGTTGCATCGTCGCACCATATAACAAATCACATTCTTCCATCGTTCCCTCACGATGTGTTACTACAATAAATTGTGTTTGTTTAGAAAATTCTCTTAAGAATTTTGCAAATCTTTCAACATTAGCCATATCCAATGCTGCTTCAACTTCATCTAAGATACACATTGGCACAGGTCTTACTTTTAAAATAGCAAATAAACATGAAATTGCAATCAACGCTTTTTCTCCACCAGAAAATAATGTAATATTCGACACAGCTTTTCCTGGTGGTTGTACATCTATATCAATTCCCGTTTCTAAAATATTATCTGGATCAGTATATTTGATTTGTGCTCTTCCCCCACCAAATAATTCTCTAAAAACATTATTAAATGCTTTATTGATCTTTTCAAATGTTGTTGAAAATTTCTCAATCATAATTTGATCCATTTCATCAATTGCCTGTACTATTTTATCCTGAGCTTGTGTTAAGTCAAGTCGTTGACTATTCATATTTTCGTAACGCGATGAAACTTCTTTATATTCTTCGATAGCATCAATATTAACATGACCAAGTGTTACTATTTCATTTCTAAGTGTAGCAACCTCTCCTCTAGCAAATTCAATATCTACTTCATCATGATAATTTTCACTTGCATACTCATAAGTCATGGAATATTCATTAGATAATCGACTTAAATAATTATTTAATGATCCTTCATATTTAGTAGATAAAATAGCTTTTTCATTAATTTGTCCTTGAATATCTTTAAGAATCCTTCTTAAATCTTTCAATTTTGATTCTAATTGCTCATTTTCATTAACATAGGACATTCTTAATTCTCTTTTTGATTTTATTTTTTCTGTTAATTCATCTCGATGCTTGATGGCTTCATTTAATTGTAAAACAAGTTGATTATCAATTTTACCACTTTTAAACTCATCCAATTCAACGCTTTGATGCGATAAACTTTCATATTCACCTTTAGCAATTACAAGTTCTTCCTTTTTTCCTTGAACAACAACTTCTAACTTGGCATACGACATTTGTTTTTGTAGAAGTGTATGTGCCAATTCTTTAGCATCGTTTTCAAGTTTAAGTAATTCATTCTTTTCACGTACAAGTTTTTGTTCTAATTCATCTAATTTTTCTTTAACTTTTTCTAGTTCTCTTTTTTGAAGAATGGATGATTGTTGACGATTAACTGTTCCACCTGTAAGTGAACCTCCAACATTGACAATATTTCCATCCAAAGTAACAACTTTATATCGAGCATATGTTGCCTTTGATATTTCATAAGCATGATCAATATCATCAGCTAAAATAACATTTCCCAATTGATTCAAAATAACATTATCTATATTTTTAGAACTTGAAACAAAATCACTTAATACACCTAAATAACCTTCTAAAGCTGGACATAAAATAGCATGTTCTTCTCTTAAAGAACGTGGTTCCATATCCGCTAAAGGTAAAAAAGTAGCACGTCCTGCCTTATTATCTTTTAAAAACTTAATTGCTAATCTAGCTTGTAAATTATCTTTCGTAACAATAAATTGCAAAGCACTTCCTAAAGCAACAGAAACCGCTAAATCATACTTCGAATCATTTTCTAGTAAATCTCCAAAAACACCAATAATATCCGGATTATCACGAGCAAGTTCCATAATAGCCTTGACACCATGATGATAATTGGATTTATTTTCTACTAAATCCACTAATATTTCTTGTCTATTTTTATTTTTAGTAATTTCTTGATTAAGATCATTAATAGATTGATGTTTATGATTGATTTTGGATGTTAAAACCGTTTGTTCTTGGGATAAATCTTCAAGGGATTTTTCTGTTGTTTTTAATCGTTCAACACGGTCATTATATTCTTCAATCAAATCCGTCAAAATAGCTTTTAAGTTATCCAATTTCTTCTTTATATCATCACTGTTTTGAGACTGTAAAGCATGTTTTCTTTTTTGATCAACCTCTATTTTACTTGTTTCTAGTCTTGAAACTTCAGACATCGATTCTAATAATTGACTTTGTAGAGAGTTTATTTCATTATCTAAAACAAACATTTTCTTTTTTATCTCATCATCAGCACTTTCTTTCAATAAAATTTCTGCATCTAATGAACTATGTCGTTCATTAAGGTCTTTTAATTGTAAAGATAGCGTATCTAGTTGATTTTTTAATTCCGAAACTTCATGAACAAGTACATTTACTTCGATTGAAGTAAGTTTTTCCTTCAACGTTAAAAATACTTCTGCTTTTTCTTTTTGTTTTTTTAATGGTGCTATTTGTTTTTCTAATTCATAAACAATATCTTTTATACGATTTAAATTATCCGTTGTTCTCTCTAATTTTCTAATAGCCTCAATTTTTCTTTTTTTATATTTAGAAACTCCTGCTGCTTCTTCAAAAATAGCTCGTCTTTCTTCAGGACGACTATCAGCAAAATTAGAAATATTTCCTTGAGAAATAATAGAAAGCGAATCTCTTCCAAGTCCCGTATCTAAAAGCAGATCTGTAATATCTTTTAAACGACATTGTTGCCGATTTAAAAGATATTCAGCCTCATTTCCTTGTCGATAAAGACGTCTAGTAATTTCAACTTCATTATAGTCATAATTGAGCATACGATCACTATTATCAAATATTAAAGTAACTTCAGCTAAATTTTGTGCCCGGCGATCTTGAGAACCAGCAAAAATAACATCTGCCATATTACTTCCACGTAAAGATTTTACAGATTGTTCACCTAATACCCATCTAACTGCATCCGAAATATTAGATTTTCCACATCCATTAGGCCCTACAATTCCTGTTATTCCCGGCTGAAATTCTATATTAACTTTATCTGCAAATGATTTAAATCCATGTAATTCTATTTTTTTTAAATACATAGATGCTCCTTTCTAGCCTATTTGAAAACTATTTTACCATTTTCAAACGATTCAATAATCGCAAGCGATTCTACTCTATAACCTAAATCAACTAATTTTTGATGTCCTTTTTGAAATCCTTTTTCAATAATAATACCGCATCCAACAATATGTGCCTTTGCTTGATTACACATATCGACTAATCCAAGCATTGCATTTCCATCAGCCAAGAAATCATCTACAAGTATCACATTTTCATTTTCATTTAAATATTTCTTTTTAACGCAAGCAATATATCTTGTTCCTTTAGTATATGAATATACTTCACTTGTATATAAATCATCATTAACTGTTTTAGATGTTCCTTTTTTAGCAAAAACAACAGGAATATCATTTAATTCATAGCTAAGTGCTAATCCCAGTGCAATTCCTGATGCTTCAATTGTTAAAATCTTATCGATTTTTTCCCCCGCAAATCTTCTTTTAATTTCTTTAGCAATTGATCTATAAGTTTTTGGATCAATTTGATGATTAATAAAACTATCTACTTTTAAAATATCTGGTTCAATAATTTCTCCATCACTTAAAATCTTTTCTTTTAATTCTAACATACTAATCCCCTTACCTTTTCAATCTTTCAATTAATTTTTGTTTTTCAATTGGCAGTCTTACAATAAAATTTGTACCCACATCTACTTGAGATAAAATATCTATCTTCCCATGATGTAAATCAACAATAGATTTTACAATTGCCAAGCCGAGTCCATTTCCTTCAACGTTTCTTGCTTTATCTTCTCTATAAAATCTTTCAAAAATATGAGAAACGACTTCTTTAGACATTCCAATACCCGTGTCTTCTATAGACACTTCTATATCTTTAGAATTTTTTTTCATCGTAATTGTAATGAGTCCACCTTCATTTGTATACTTTATAGCATTTGAAATAATATTGGTCCAAACTTGTTCTAAACGTTGTTCGTCTCCTTCTATAAATATTTCTTTTTTAGGCATCTCAAAGACAATTTCTATATTTTTTTCCATTGCTTGATTTTCTTGAGTAGAAATAACTCGATTCATTTGTTCAACTAATGAATAATTTGTTAACTCTAATTCAATCTCTTCTCTATCAAGCAAGGTCAATTGTAACATATTTTTTGCTAGAGAAGATAATCTTTTACTATTATATAAAATAATATTCGCATATTTTACTCTTTGTTCTTTTGGCAAGTCTTCTTCTTTTAAAATATTGGCAAATCCTTGAATAGATGTCAATGGTGTTTGAAATTCATGAGAAATATCTGAAATAAACTTTTGCCTTGTTTCATCTTGTTTTGCAAGTTGCCTCGCCATTTGATTAAATCCTTGATTTAATTTAGAAATTTCATCTTGTCCAACATTATCAACACGAACATTATAATTCCCATTGCTCAGTTCTTTGATTGCATTTGTTAAACGTGTTAAAGGTTTAACAATAATATCGGCAATTACTAAAAAGACAATACTTCCTGTTAAAAAAACACACCCCAAAATCAAAATTGCTGAATTAGCAATTGCACTTTTTTGACCACTGGTATCTTTTTGAACATAGATATAATACTCTTGCCCATTGATCATATTCTTTGTACCATACGCTAACACCTCATTATGATGCTTAAAGGAAAGCTCATTGTTTGTACTTTTAAACATTGCCGTCATCTGTTCAGGTGTTGGATTATATTTTTTGTTTCCATAAGCAACATAGCCTTCACTGTTTGAATAACATGTTATGGCCATTTCACTACTTTTTGCATATAAGTCAATAATATCATCCCTATTTTCAATATTAATATTTGAAATCACTTTAGAAACATAATCATTTGTTGTAATCAAATCTTCTTCTACTGTGGATTCAATTTGTTGGTCATTTAATCTTAAAGATACAAAACCTGCTACTGAAAAGGAAGCTACGATTGTAATAAAAAAGCCAAAAATCAATTTTGAATAAATAGATTTCATCTACTCTACCTCAACTTTGTATCCTAATCCTCTGACTGTTACAACATTAAAACCTGGTAAATGCCCGATATTTTCTCTAATTCTTTTAATATGGACATCTACTGTACGATCAAACCCATCGTAATCCATACCCCAAATCTTTTCAATCAACTGTTCCCTTGAAAAAATTTGGTTAGGATGTTTAGCAAGTTCAAATAATAATTCAAATTGTTTTAGTGGCAAATGAATACATTCATCTTTATATCTGATTTCATATTTATCCCCATCCAATTCAACTTCATTTAAACGTACAATATGCGATGTATTAATATCATATCTTTTCATAATTGCTTTAACTCTAGCCATTAACTCATTAGGATCAAAAGGTTTAACAACATAGTCATCAACCCCTGAAGAAAAGCCACGTAACTTATCCTTGCTTTCCCCCTTGGCAGTAAGCATAATACAAGGAACATCTTTAAATTCTTTCATACTTTCAACAAGTTCAAAGCCATCCATTTTAGGCATCATGACATCGATAATTCCTAAATCAATATATTCATTTTCAAAAATGGTCAATGCTTCTTCACCATTGGCCGCTTCAATCACTTCATAGCCTTCTTTATTTAAATAAAATTTAAGCAATTCTCTAATATCTTGTTCATCATCAACAACTAAAACCCTTGGTTTCATCTTATACACCTCAATTCAATTCAAAATTATATCATAAAACAATAAAATAATACAATCTACTAGGATTTACTTTCTAAGAAGTTTGTCGATAAAGATACACAAAAAAATTATTTATTGTATAATATATCAAGATTAAAGGAGATGTAAAAATGATATTAGAAAAAATAGACCAAGATTTATTAGCTTTAGCTAAACAATCAGATAATGATTTAAAAGACATTTATGCCCAAGTAGATGAACTTTGCCTTGTTAATTCAAATAAAGTTTTATCTGCTTTTATAGAAAATCAAGTTTCTTATAGTGATTTTACCGATATTAATGGTTATGGTAACTATGATGAAGGAAGAGATAAACTAGAAAGAATTTTCGCCTCTATTTTAGGATGTGAAGATGCTTTAGTAAGACCTCAAATCATGTCAGGAACAAATGCATTATATTTAACTCTTTCTGCTTTATTAAAACATGGTGATACCATGATTTCTATAAGTGGTGCACCTTATGATTCTTTACAAGAAATGATTGGTATAAGTGGTGATTCAAATCAATCATTAAAAGCCTATGGTGTAAATTACGAACAAATCGATTTAATTGATAATGAATTTGATGAAGAAAGTATTGTTGAAAGACTCCAACAAAAAAATGTAAAACTTGTTGAAATTCAACGTTCTCGTGGATATAGTCAACGTTTATCACTTACAATCGATAAAATAGAATCAATTATTCATAAAATTAGAGAAGTTAATCAAGAAGTCATCATTATGGTTGATAACTGTTATGGTGAACTTGTAGAAACAAAAGAACCTGGAGATATTGGCGCTGACATTGTTGTAGGATCATTAATGAAAAACTTAGGCGGTGGAATTGCTCCAACAGGTGGTTATGTTGCCGGTAAAAAAGATTTAATTTACGAAGTCGCACAAAGACTTACTGCCCCTGGTATTGGTAAAGACTTAGGCGCGAACTTTAATCTTAACAATGCTTTCTTTAAAGGTGTGTTCATGGCTCCTAATGCTGTAAAAAATGCTTTAAAAACAGCTATTTTTACTTCATACATGTTAGAAAAATTAGGATATGAACATGTATCACCATGTTATAACGAAAAAAGAACAGACCTTATCCAAACATTAGATTTACATAGTAAGGAAAAATTAGTGAATTTCACTCAAGGAATTCAATCATCAAGTCCAATTGATTCCTTTGTACGTGTTCTTCCTGCCCCAATGCCTGGTTATCCTTTTGATGAAGTTATGGCTAGTGGAAGTTTTACCCAAGGAAGTACTATTGAATTAAGCGCGGATGCCCCTGTAAAAGAACCTTATACTTTATATATGCAAGGTGGTTTATCAATCGAATATGGTAAGCTTTCTATTTTACTTGCCTTAACGCAAATGAAAAACAAATAAAAAAAAGACTCAACTGTTGAATCAACAATTGAGTCTTTTTTACATACTTCCTATTTGTCCACCATCAATTCGAATAATCGAGTTATTGATAAAATTAGCTTCATCACTAATCAAAAACTTCACTAAATAAGCCACTTCTTCAGGTTTGCCATAGCGTTTAACCATAATTTTTTCTTGTTCTTCTTTTAAAAATTCTTCATCATAGCCATCAAGTTCATTTTCTGTACCAATAAATCCTGGAGCAATACAATTTACATGAATATAGGGTCCAAACTCAAACGCCAAATTGTGTGTTAAAGAAATAAGCGCCGCTTTAGAAGCATCATAATCAATACACATAGGATAATATGTATTCATGCCATTTGTCGAGGAAATATTGATAATACGTCCATAGTCTTGTTTAAGCATATGTGCTGAAACACTTTTACTACAATTATAAGCCCCCACAACATTAACATCTAAAGTCTTTCTAAATTCATCCGCCGTTTTTAAATGAAACAAATTAGATAAATCAATTCCTGCATTATTGATTAAAATATCAACACCACCTAATCGTTTATCAATTTCTTGAATCATTTTTTCAACTTGATCTTCTTTAGAAACATCTGCTTTTAAAGCCAAACAACGTACATGATATTGTTGAATAATATGTTCTTTTAAACATTCTGCTTCTTGATTTGACGTTAAATAATTAATAACAATATCATATTGATTCTTCGCTAACTCTAAAGCAATGGCTCTACCAATACCTTTGGCCCCACCTGTAATTAATACAACTTTACCCATGATAAAAAAGAGCTTTATTAAGCTCTTCCTGCGTATTTTCCATCAGCTGAAAAAACAACGATTTTTTCACCTTGTTCAATAAATTGAGGAACTCTAAGAGTTAAACCTGTTTCAGTTTTAGCGTCTTTTGTTTGGTTAGATGGTGCCCCTTTGATAGCTGGATCTGTTTCTACAATAGTTAATTCTACTTTTTCAGAAACAGAAACGTTTAATAATAATCCTTCAAAGAATACTAAATAAACTTCAGTTCCTTCGACAATAAAGTATTTATTATAACCAACTTGTTCTTCAGATAATTCATATGTATCATATGTTTCCATATCCATGAAGTAGAAGGTATTGTCTGCTTCATAAGAAAATTGAGCTGCTTTTTTAGAAATATTAGCTTGATCAAATTTAGTTGAAGCATTGAAGTTCTTTTCTTGAATAGCTCCTGTTTTCAAGTTTCTCATTTTAGTTTTTAAAATAGCTGCTCCTTTACCAGGTTTAACATGTTGGAAATCCAACACTTGGCAAGGATCACCATCAATAATTAAAGTTAATCCTGTTCTAAAGTCTCCTGCACTAATTGCCATATACTATCTCTCCTATTAATAATTTTTTACACGTCCTATTGTAGCAGTTTCAATCAATATTCTCAAGTACTCCTGAAAAACTCCTCGTGCTTTGAAAACATTTGATTTTAAATTATTTTTTAAAATAAAGATACTTTTTCTTTATTTTGGTGTTCTTTGATATATCTACTCCATTTAATATATCCATAAGTTGTATTTGTAAAATAACCTAGTTTTAAAGCAAGTAAAACATATTGTCCTGACATTATGTTAATAACTGCTTCTAAAAATGCACATATATACCAAGCAATCCATTGTTCTCTTAATCTAAAGAAAATAAAGAGACCGTTGGCGATTCCAACTGCTGATGCACAAGCGTCAATATAAATAATAGCTGTTTCTAATGTTTTATTGTTATAAAAATCAGTAGCGATATCTAAACCACTAATAAAATAACCTACAACAACTGTCCAAACAATAATACCAATAATAACTAAAACTTCTTGATATCCTTTTAATTTTCTTACCATTGTAAGTTCATCTTCTTCATCATCGCGATGTTTAGACCAGTTAATATAACTAATAATATCAATAGGTAACCAGAAAAATAAAGTTGTTGCCATTGTTGCAAAACGATACATTAAAACAACAGAAGAAACAATTTCTACAATTTCTACCAAGACAGAAACCAAGAAATTATACCTTGATTGTTTAGATATCAGTAGTTCACATAAAATATTTAAGAATGTATCTAATAAATAAAGAATCATAATGATAATACCGTTTACACCATTGGCACTATCTTCTGGGAATAACACAGATAAAATCGTAGCTAACACCATAATTGAGATAAACCATGATTTTTCATATGTTGTAAATTGTTTAGAGAATAACATCATAAGCGCAACAGATAACATTAAAATAAATGTTGCACTCGCTAAATTGAAAACAGATAATGTTTCTTCTGCCATCATTTCTTTATAAGTATGACTTGCTTCTTGGTGACTTACATCTTTATGATCAAAATAAAGATTTTGTCCATTTTCTGTTTTGAATTCATATGCTTTGATTGAATTTTTATTTAATTTAACATAATCTTCATAATCATAAGATACCACAAGTTTTTGATCACCTTTTCGATAAATGACATCACAAACTTTGTTATCCGAATCATAATCTTCTTCATCTTTATCTCTATCCATCGTGACAGATTGAACATATTGCAGATCTCCTACGTCTTTATGAATTTGCATCAAACCATAAAAAACTGAACCAATTGAAGTAAAAACAAGTAAACATAAAACAATTATTTCAAATGTTCTTAGTTTTTTATTAGATTCGATATTTTTTTTGAAAAATTGAATCATTATTTAAACCTCTCCCTTATCTTAAAATGCTTTATCATTATAATAAATATTTATAAAAAATACACTCTTTTTTTTCTATTTATTATAATTATTTCATAAAATTGCAAAAAATAGGAATAACTCGTATTCCTATTTTAAATTATTTAGCTTTAAATTGACTAATAACCACACTTTGATGTTCATTCGAAATAAAATGAATTTCAACTTCATTGCCAGCTTGTACAAGCGGTAACGAATTAGAAAGGGACAGATCCGCAATATAAATATGATCATCACCCTCTAGTTTAAAATAATAGACACTGTTACCTTCTTTAACAGCACTATTAATTGAAGAAATTTTGCCAGTTAAAGTATTTTCTTCAAATTCTTCATGACTTTTACCATTTTGAGATAAAACCTCATAATAAGCTTTTTCAGCCTCAGATACACTACTTCCTGTTGCTACAATTTGATAATTTTTAACACTGACAAAAGCATACATCTTAACAAGATTACTACTATCTTTTAAAGAAAGGAAATAAGTAGGCTCTCCTCCTGCATTGACTAAAATTGGAAATGTTGCTTTATATTTTAAGTTTTGTACCTTTCCTTCTGCCGAAGACATTGCCGAATATTCTTCTGCTCCAGAAATATGATAATATTTGCCTTCTTTTGTACGTAAATTAATTAATGCAAATCCAACATTACTTGCATCTTTAGAAACACTTGTAAGACCTGTGTACAAATAAACATCATCATCAATAACAATATAATTATATCCATCTGTTGATTGTAACACACCTTTTTGTGAGAAAACAGAATTAATATAACCATGTGTATATTTTCCATAATTTTCTAACTGTTGAATAACTAAATCTGCTGGATAAACACGATCTACCCAATTAGGAACATCTTTAATATCATAATATTTATGCTTACCATCAACAGCATTTACTAAAACTGCTCCTACAATATCTTTTCCACCAAAGGGACCTATTTTATATTCAAATACAGGAGCAATCCAATAAGGAATACCTTCATCGTTAATTTCAAAAGCTAATTCTTCAAACATTTTCGTAGGATAATTCATCCTTAAATGACGATTAATATTTCTACCAAAATGTTCAGATTTTGAATATTTCATGCCTTCTTTCAATTCAACAACTTCAGATTCTTGACTTACCATATTCACTTTAACATAAGCTGGTAAGCCTTCTTTTCGATTTGTTATCCATTTAATTAAATCACTATATTCTAATGGTGTAACTCGATAAGGAGTATCTTGATAATTAATTTGTTCATAAGATTCATCTACTTCAAACTGTGAAACATAATCTATCATTTGTCCCATTTTTCGATCACCTAGTTTAATAGCACTTTCACGATCTACAACAGGAATTGATTGATAAGAAATCGTCTCATTATCTTTATAAAAATCAGCTTTTTTATTTAATTGTAATTGATTTTGATATGTTTTTGCATGAAAAATAGGTAAACTATATACCGAACCAACACCTATATAAACAAATAAGGCAACGACTACAAACATTAAATATTTAGATATTTTATCAAATGTACCTAATAATATCGCATGTAAAATAACAAAGATAACAATTAAAAAAATCAAATGGAAAATAAATGTTTGAGATTGATAATGAATTGGTAGTAATAAAACATACTCTCCTATAATACCTAAAAGACAAACGACAATCAATGGAATTAAATAGCTCCATTTTTTAGTTGTTTGTATTTTAGATGAAGAAAAATGTCTTTTTATTTCGTCAATGATACTTTGTATAAAATTATTCATTTATTCTCTCCTTGATATCATTTAATAATAAAGATAATTCATCTAAAGATAAAAGTGTTGCCCCCGAAGCAAACGCATGTCCGCCACCTCGATATTTATTCGCAATTTCATTAACAGGAATATGTCTCGATCTCATTGAAACACGCCAATTATGATCTTTTGTATTTTCTGTTATAGCTAACCATACTTTATATTCATCAACTGAACTTAATAAATTAACAAAATCAGAGCCTCTTTCTCTTGAAATATTTAAATGTTTTAAATCTTCATCTTTTAAAACATAGTAAGCAACACCCTCATCTTCAATATAATGATTTAGGATAAAAGCATTCACTTTTAAATCTTTCGCATGTTTCATATACATTCTTTCATAAAGTGCTTGCATATCAAAATCATAATTATATAAATACATTGCCGCTTCAAAAGTACGTTCATCAGTAGCTGAATACATAAATCTATTTGTATCCCCTATAATTCCCATATAAAGAGCTGCAGCTCCAAAGCTTGAAAGTTTTACACGTTTATTTTTTAAAAACAAAGCCACTATTTGACTACATGAAGAAGCTGTACTATCTTCTAAATTTAAATTTCCATAAGAATCAACAACAATATGGTGATCAATTTTTATAATTTCTTTACATAAACTAATATCACCATCAATTCTTTCTTGATTAGCTGTATCTAAAACAATTCCTAAAGTTGGTTTTTCAAAATTCGGTTCATTGATTTCTCCATTAAATTGATATTTAGCCACTAAATCAGAAGAAAAATCACCTGCAAAATAGACTTCTTTATTTTCAAAAGTATTTTGAATTAAATCATACATTCCGAATTGACTCCCAAAAGCATCATAATCCGGATTAACATGACGATATAAACAAATACATTCATATTCTTCTATTTTATTTAAAATCTTTTCTATCATAATTTTCACCCTATTTTATAATAACATACCTTAGACAAAGAAAAAACCTGTTTGCACAGGTTTATAAATCTAACAAACGAACTGTATCTCTTGCAATCATGACTTCTTCATTTGTTGGAATGACCATCACTTTAATTTGAGAATACTGGTGTGAAATCACACGATTTTCATCACTTCTAATGCTGTTGAGCTCTTCATCTAAGAAAACACCAAATGCTCTTGAAACATTGTCAATAATTAAACGTCTTAAATAAGCAGCGTTTTCACCAACTCCCGCTGTAAAGCAAATAGCGTCACAACCACCTAATTCAGCGTAATATTGTCCAATATATTTTGAAACAATACGTGCATATAATAAACCAGTTAATAAAGCACGTTCATTTCCTTCGTTAAATAAGGCATTTTCAATATCTCTAGAATCAGAAGAAATGCCTGAAATTCCTAACATTCCAGATTTTTTATTATAGATTTCTAAAACTTCATCTGCTGTTTTATTTAATTTTTTACATAAATAAGGCATAACTGAAGGATCAACATCTCCAGAACGTGTTCCCATCATTACACCTGCAAGTGGTGTAAATCCCATAGATGTATCAATACATTTACCATCTTGAACAGCTGAAATACTTGCTCCATTTCCTAAATGACAAACGATAATTCTTGATTCTTTAGGATTTCCTAACATTTCAATAGCTTGTTGAGAAACATATTTATGACTTGTCCCATGTGCTCCATATTTTCTTACTTTTAAATCTGTATAATATTCAAGTGGTAAAGGATATAAATATCTTTCTTTATCTAATGTTTGATGGAATGCCGTATCAAAAACAAAAACATGTCCTACATGATCAGGTAAAGCTTCTTTAAATGCTTTATAACCAATGATATTTGCTGGATTATGTAAAGGAGCTAACTCTGATAAATCTGCAACTTTTTTTACTGCTTCTTCGTCAACGACTACAGAATCATCAAAATCTTCTCCTCCATGTACAACACGATGTCCCACTGCATCTATTTCTTCTAAACTTTCAACAATATGATGATCAACAAGAGCATTTAATAATAAGTCAACTGCCACTTGATGATCAGGAATTGGTGTTTGTGTTTGTATTTTTTCTCCATTTACTTTAATTACAAAATTCCCAACTTCTTGTCCAATTCTTTCAACTAATCCCGAAGTGATAACTTCTTCACTAGGCATATTGATCAATTGGAATTTTAAAGAGGAACTTCCTGCGTTTACCGCCATTACTTTTACCATAATTTACCTCCTAGCAATATAATTATATTGTACATAATTTAGTACACAAAAACAATATTTCTAAGTGAAATTATCAAAAAAATGTAAGCTCTTTCAACACTTATAAAAAAAGAATAGTCCTCTTTTATTAAGAAAACTATTCTCATATTACTATTTGTTATTATATGAAGAACGAGACATTTGTTCTTGTCCCATTTTAACTAATCTTTTAGTAATTTCTCCACCAACAGAGCCATTCGCTCTAGCAGTTGTATCAGGACCTAAATTAACACCAAATTCGTTTGCAATTTCATATTTCATTTGGTCGATCGCATTTTGAGCTCCTGGTACAACTAATCTATTGCTATTATTACTTTGTGCCATGTTGTGTCACCTCCTGACACTTTTATTTTGCATCAGGAATAAAAAACTATACGCCTTTTTTAAAAAATCTCTTCATCATTTTTATAGTTTGCATCAACAACAATTGTTTCAACATTTTCTACACATTCATTAACATATGTTTCATAATCAAAAGTTGCTTCAAAAGCTTCAGCCTTATAACTTTTTGGTTTTGTAGCAGGTGCTTTAGGTGTGAAAATTGTACAACAATCCTCATGTGGTCTAATAGAAATATCATAAGTATCTATTTTTTGAGCAATATCAATAATTTCTAATTTATCAAGACATAACACAGGTCTTAATACCGGAATTGAAATAACTTGATTGATTACATTCATACTATCTAATGTTTGTGAAGCCACTTGTCCAATACTTTCACCGTTAACAAGTGCTAAACAATGATTTTTTATAGCAAGTTTTTCTCCAATACGATACATCATTCTACGCATAACTGTCATGGCATAACTTTCATCACAATGATCATAAACTGCAAGTTGTAATTTTGTAAAATTAACAACATGTACTGTAATCTGACCATGTGTATAATGTCTTAATTTATCTACTAAATCAAAAACTTTTTCTCTAGCAAATTCATTTGTGTATGGTGGCGCTGCAAAGTGAACACATTCAATATCGACACCACGTTTTAAAGTTAAATATCCTGCTACAGGAGAATCAATTCCACCCGATAACATTAACAATGCCTTTCCACCAATACCAACAGGATATCCACCTGCCCCTTTAATAACATTTGTCATAACGTAAATAGCGTCATGTCTAATCTCAACTGTAACCAACATTTCTGGATGATGAACATCTACTTTTAACTGTCTATCTACATGATGAAAAACATGTCCTGCAATTTCTCTATTAATGTCTTGTGACTTTTTAGGAAATGTTTTATCACTACGTTTTGTGTTGATTTTAAATGTTGTTTTTGTATCTTCGTTGATCATTTTAGCAATTGCATCTTTAACAACATCTAGATCTTTTTCAAATTTATAGGCATTTGAAAAAGAATGAATACCAAAAACTGTTTTTAATTTTTCATTGACTAACAAATGATTTGCACCATTTAGATAAATGTATAAACGATCATATTGTAATTGATATTGTAATTGTGGAAATTCAAAAAGAATTTCTTTTGCGTTTTTTAATAATTTTTGTGTAAATAATTTTCTATTTTTACCTTTTGTTGTAAGTTCTCCAAAACGAACGACAATATAATTTGCTTCCATATCTTACCTCTGTTTTTTTATTGAATCTAATACTTCTTTCAAACAATAAATAAATTTATCAATTTCTTCTTCTTTTGTCAAATCACTTATACTTACTCTCAAAGCACTTTTTGCAACTTCATCAGGCAAATGCAATTGTTGCATCACCCTAGAAACATCACTTGTTTTAGAACTACACGCACTTCTTGTAGAAATAAGAATATCTTTTTCCTCCAAAGCATGCAAAATAACTTCTGGTTTATAACCAATACATGAAAAATTAACAATATGACTTGACACTTTACCTCTAGTGTTAATAATAACATCTGGAATTGTCTGTAATTCTTTTATTAAATATTTATTTAATTTCGAAACATATTTTTCTTTTTGATCAAAATTTTCTAATGCTAATCTTAAAGTTTTAGCAAGAACAATATACGTGCAAGCATTACTAGTTCCTCCACGTAAACCAAACTCTTGCTGTCCTCCATTAATAAGTGGTACTAAAGTAGTAGATTTTCTTTTAAAAAGCAATCCGCTCCCCTTTAAACCATTTATTTTATGTGCAGAAAACGATGCACAGTCGATACCTTTTAAATCTATCTTTATCTTACCTAAAGCTTGCACCATATCAACATGGAACTTAACAAGCGGATGATCTTTGAGTACATTTTTTATTTCCTCAATGGGTTGAATAGATCCAACTTCATTATTAATACACATGACACTCACTAAAATCGTATCATTTCGAATACTTTTCTTTAAATCATCAATATGAATATGTCCCGTATGATCAACAGGTAAATAAGTTACTTCAAATCCAAATACTTCTTCTAATTCTTTACATGTTTCATACACTGAAGAATGTTCTATCGAAGTTGTGATAATATGTTTCCCTCTATTTTGATATTGAAAAGCAATTCCTTTAATAGCCATATTGTTTGCTTCACTTCCACAACTTGTAAAAATCATTTCTTCTTCATCAACATCTAACATTTTAGCAAGTAAACCTCTCGATTTTTCTAATAAGCGATTCACTTCAATTCCTTGACTATAAATACTATCAGCATTATAAAAATATTTTTCTAACAATTGTGTATATGTTTTTAAAACATCCTTATTATAAGGTGTGGTCGCAGCATAATCTAGATATACCATATTTCCCTCCATATTTTATTTTTATTCAATTTTCGATAACATATGACCCTCATGAAAAAAGTCCTATTCAGCCTTAGGACTTTTTTTATTAACCAACATTTCATAAGAATCTGGTTTTATTTTTTCAATAATATCAACAGCTGTGGATAATGCTTTTGTATATTCCCCATTTCTATAAAGTAATTCCGCTTTTGTAAGCTCTGTATTAACTTCTAAAAATGAAGAACGATATCTATTTCCAAAAACAATTGCATCCTCTACCATTTCAGCAGTAACAATCAAATTATGCACATTATCATACAATTTATAAATAACATCTCTTGCAGCATCTACTTGAAGTGACAAACTCTTTAAATCAATTGGTCTTTTTCTAATAAAATTTAAGATGGAATCTGCTTTTTGATAAGAGTCATCAATATAATCTTGATAAGATTCACTAATCATTGGTAAATGTTTATTTCTAATTTCAGATTTAATTTCTAATAAAACAATATTAATATTGTCTAACTCATCCAAAGCTCTCTTTTCTTGAATACGTAATGTTTCTGCTAATTCAATATGTTTAATCAAAGAATCATTATATGGTTTACTTTGTTCAACAATTCTTGAAAAATCATCAATCATTTCTATATAAGAAAAATCTTTAGTTTCAATAATCTTTGTAATTTCCGCTAAATCATCAACAATTGATTGAAATTGATTATAATCATCTTCTATTGTAATCGTATAATCACCTAAAATATAGTTTTTTTCTAACTCATGAATACTTTCTTTAGCCTCTAAAAGTCCGCTTTCTATCTTATTAACAAATTTATAACATTCATTTCGTTTTTCTTCGTAGAGTGCATATGCATTCTTTTCTTTTTCAAAATCAGAATACAATAGATTTAACTCATCCGTCATGACTTCTATATTTTGTCCAACGTTTTCCAATTTTAAATTCTTTATATTTTTTTCTGTCTCGTGTAAATCATTATCAATTTTAGAAATACGGATCGTAGCATTCATTCTTTCAACAGCAAAATCTTTTTCTTGCATATCTTGCATAATTGACTTTAGTTCGTTTAAGCGTTTTGGTAAATATTGACGAACAACAGAAATATATGTAGGTAAATCACTTAACTGTTGATCCAAAGCATCGATATATTTTGAAATATCTTCTGTATATGTCTTAGCTTCTTCAAATTGTTGATTATTCATATAATTTTCTAATTCAACAAAGCGTTCATCAATATCATGAAATACATCTTGTACTTTAGGAACGTAGTCTTCAACTTTAAAACGAATCTGTGCATAGTTATCATTTGTAGCACGATATTTTTCTTTAACTTTGATAATTTCTAATCTTTGAATATTTTCAATTTCTGTAATAACTTCTATATCTTTTAAAAGTTGTTTTGATTCCTTTGCATAATGAATCACTTTTTCCTCTAAAGAGTTCATCTTTTTTTGAACACCTCGTAATTTTCGATAATAAAGTGCTTCATCAATATCATTAACAAGCGGAATGATTTCATCATTTTGAAGATCTGTTAGTTCAGCAAATTTTGCATCATAAGTTTCATATTTTTCTTGCAATTCTGGCATATTTTTAGCAATTCCTTTTACCCTTCCTAGTCGATATTGAATAGGTAAGGATTTAATTGCATTCATTTTATTTTCTAAATCAACGATTTCATTACGATAATGTTTTAATTTTAACAAGCGATATGTCAAAATAACCAATATCAAAACTAAAATACTTACCGAAATAATAATAATTGTTTTCATTCCTAATACATTTATAATTTCATTCAAATATTTCATGTTAACAACCTCTTTTAATCACATTTCTACATATAAGTATATCATGAAGTCATATACTTGTCTAAATCTAATTTTCTTTCTTTGAGATAAAATAAAACGAAGCTGTAAAAATCACTATAAATCCAATTAAAACAAAAAAATCAAATTTTTCTTTTAATAAAATCAAAGAGAAAAAATAGGTAAAAGCAGGACTAAATGCCATAAAAAAACTTGTTTTTAAAGGACCTATTGAATGAATTGATAAAAAATAAACACATTGAATATAGGCATATCCAATTCCAGAAGTTAAAATAAATAACCATAAAGAAAAAGTGTTTACTGTTTTAAATAAATCATTCTTTTGAAACAACAAAATAACAATAAATTCAAAAAAAGCTATTAATAACATATATAAGTTATAAATGAATGGATTATGTGTAATATCTTTTAATCGATAATTACCAAAATTGCAAATAAACAATGCCGTTATTAAAAAAAAGATTCCCTTTCCTATATTAAAAAGTCGAAAATGAATGGCTATTAAAAACCCTAAAAAACTCATCATGAATGAGATCAGAATTTTCCAATTCCATTTGCACAAAGAAACAGATACAATAAACATCATAACTGGTGCTAAACAATTAATCGTTGCTGTCATCGTCCCTTCTACATATTGCATACCATAATATGTCAACAAAAAATTAATAACATTAATTAAATTTGTTTGCACTATTAATTTTTTTATAGATACTTTTTCAAAAGAAATTTTTTTATAATAAATATAAAACAGAAGCGCTAATACAGAAAAAATTATCTTTAGCATTGCTAAAAAAAGAGGATGAAAAGAATCATAATTTAATTTTGTAACAATCACATTTAATCCCCATATTAAATTTGCTAGAAATAAATGAATATAAAGCAATTTTCTTCACCTCTTATATTTTAGACAAAAGAAAAACATATTAATCCAAAAATTGATCAATATGTTTTTTATCTTTTTGTAATTGTTCTTTTAAATGATTTAAAGATTTAAATTTCTTTTCATCTCTTACCCTAAACACAAAATCCACATCCACATCTTTACCATAAATATCTTGATCAAAATCAAAAATATTGACTTCTAAAGATAAGTTATCAATAAGCCCTACTGTAGGATTATAACCAATATTAGCCATTCCTTTATATTGCTTTCCTTTAATAGTTATATAGACCCCATAAACACCTTTTTTTAAAACAACATAGTGTCCATAATCAATATTGGCCGTAGGAAAACCAATCTTTCTCCCATTTTGCAAACCATAAATAACCTGTCCAGAGACACGATAAAATCGTGTCAATAAATGATTTGCTTTTTCAATATTTCCTTCATTTAACAACTTTTTTATGTACGATGAAGATACTTTTAATGCATCCTCACTGTACTCTTCTATGACAGTGACATCAAATGATTTATTTTCTTGTAAAACATGTACATCACCCATTCCTTTTTTTCCAAAATGAAAATCAAAACCACATACAACATGTTTTATTTGATGATTTATAATATAATTTTGTAAAAAAGTATTGGGTTTTAAATTTGCAACAGTTTGATCAAAATCAATAATATAAAAATAGTCAAATTGCCATTGTTTTAAAATATTTATTTTTTCAGATAATGACATCAAATAATGATAATCATTATTTTCTAAAATTTGTTTAGGATGTACAGAAAATGTCATTATCGCTTTTTTTAGTCCCTTTTCTTTAGCAATATGTTCAACCTCTTTTAAAAGTTGTTGATGTCCTAAATGAACACCATCAAAAAAGCCTAGTGCACAAACAGAATCATGAACTTGCATGGGAGTATCAACTGACAAATGAATGATTTCCATCACCATAGACCTCTAACATTTTTCAAATAGCCTTGTCCCGTACTTTCGTAAATAGCTAATAAATGATTTTGATTATCATAAATCGCTACTTGGCCAGTCAAATCACTTTTAATTTGTTTACCATGATAAACTGGCGTTGGATCATCTAATTTTAATTGAGGAAAGCCACACAAAGCGTCATCTATTGAATGTAAAGAATAATCATCATTTTCTAACTGTTCTAAAGTAATACAATCAGTAATTAAAAAGCGCCCTGCCTGCCTTCTTTCTAGATGAGACATATGTCCTGGATACCCTAGTTTTTTAGCAATATCAACACATAAAGAACGAATATAGGTTCCTTTAGAACATTTAACATCGAAAACAATCTCATTATTTGAAAAATCAATTAATTCAATCATCATAATCTCTATATCACGTTCTTTAATTTCTACTTCTTCACCATTTCTTGCATACTCATAAAGCTTTTTACCATTTACTTTAATTGCTGAATAAATTGGCGGTTTTTGCTTAGATTTTCCTAAAAATGAATTTAAAACATCAATAACTTGTGCTTTTGATATTTGTCCAACTTCTTTTTCTTCTAATATTTTTCCACTGGCATCATATGTATCTGTACTTTTCCCTAGCGATAAAGTTGCCCTGTATACTTTTGTATCACTCATTAAAAATTGAATTGCTTTTGTTGCTTTATTGACACATACAACAAGTACACCCGTTGCATCAGGATCTAATGTTCCACAATGTCCTACTTTTTTTGTATGTAATTTTTTTCTTACTATTCCTACAATATCATGGCTTGTATAGCCTGCAGGTTTATTTATTAATAATATTCCATCCATTTATAATCACCTCATATATTTTAACAAAATCCTTTCTTTTTGAAAAGAAAGGATTTTCAATCACTTATTTAAATATTGAAATTATCCAATTAATAATAAAGATCATAATATTAATAAAAACAACAGTTGCTCCAACAGGAGTTGAAAACAATATTGATAATATAATTCCTACAAATGCTCCAATAACTGATAAAATTGCAGAATAAATAACGACTCCTTTAAAACTATTCATTATTTTCATTGCTGACAAAGCTGGAAAAATAAGTAAAGCTGTAATTAATAATGAACCTACTAAATTCATCGCAAGAACAACAATAACGGCTGTTAAAACAGCAATAATCAAATTATATAATTCTACTTTTTTACCCGTTGCTTTCATAAATTCTTCATCAAAAGTAACTGCAAAGATTCGATTATAAAATAAAACATAAAACAACACAACAAGCAATGACATAACAATACAAACGATTACTTCAAAATGTGTCAAAGTTAAAATTGTTGTTGACCCAAAAAGCGTTGAACAAACATCTCCAGAAACATTAGCTGAAGTTGAAAAAATGTTCATTACTAAATAACCGATAGCTAAAGCCCCTACAGATAGCATAGCAATAGCCGAATCTCCTTTTATTTTAGTATTTTGCCCCGTCCTTAAAAGAAAAATAGCTGCAATAACTGTAACAATCATGATAAATAAAGTTTGTGATGTAAACTGTAAAACCGTCGCCACAGCCATTGCCCCAAAGGCAACATGTGAAAGACCATCCCCAATAAATGAAAAACGTTTTAAAACAAGTGTTACTCCTAATAATGAAGAACATAAAGCAATTAAAACTCCAACAATTAAAGCATACTGTACAAAAGGATAAGAAAAATAATATTGTAATGTTGCAATAAAATTAGTCATTATAAATCTCCTTTCCATACCTTTCAATAAACATTTCTTTTTCCATAAAAATGGGGACTTTTTTCTTTAAATATAAAACATGCGTTGCATATTTTAATACAGATAAGTCATGAGAAACCATGACAATAGTCATTCCTTGTTCATTTAATGATTTTAATAAGCCATAAAATTCTTGTGTAACCTGAGGATCCAAACCAGTTACTGGTTCATCTAATAATATAATTTTATCTGAAGCACATAGAGCTCTTGCTAATAAAACACGTTGTTGTTGTCCACCAGATAACTGGCGATAACTTTTATTTTGTAAATGTGTAATTCCCAATTTTTCCATTTCTTGTTTTGCATGTTTTTTTTCTTTTTTTGTATAAAAAGGGCGATATTTTAATTGTGACAACATACCTGATAAAACAACTTCATAGACAGTTGCTGGAAAATCTTTTTGAACAACTGTTTGTTGAGGAAGATACCCTATTTCTGATTTTTTTAAATTTTCAGAAAATAAAATCTTACCTGCTTTTTTTTCTTTTAAATCTAAAATTGTCTTGATCAAGGTACTTTTCCCTGCCCCATTTTCTCCTATAATACATAAATAGTCATTTTTATTAATTTCAAAATTTATATTTGAACAAACAATTTCACTATCATATCCCAATGATAAATCTTCTACCTTTATATATGACATAATATCTCCTTATTTTATAATGCCTTTTTAAGCACTTTTAAATTATATTTCATTGCCTTTAAATAACTATAACCATCCTTGATTTTCTGATCATCAACTGACTGTAAAGAATCTAAATACATAATTTTTTGATTTTTCTTTTTTGTATTATCTTTAACTGTTTGTGCAATTTTTAAATTTGTTTGATCAATAACAAAAATACTTTTTAAATCCAATTGATCTATTTTATTTGCTAGAAAAGTAATCGTATAAAAACTTGCTTCGATATCTGCAGAACATCCAGGAAAAGCCGCATAATAATTAAGATCATAATCATCCAGTAAATATCTAAATGGAAAACGATCTGCAAAAAGTAATGTTTTAGTAGTGGCATTTTCTACCACTTGTTCATATTGATGATTTAAATCATCAATATCATTTAAATAGCGTATCGTATTTTCTTCATATGTTTTTTTGTGGACATCATCTAATTTTTGTACTTCATTTGATAGATAGCGAACCACCTCATGTGCATTAATAAGTGAAAGCCAAACATGTTCATCATATTCACTTTCATCTTCATTTTCGTCGTGATCTTCTTTCATTCCTTCCACATGTTCTTCTTCCTTGATTCTCTCTTTTAAAACATCCATCATATCAACAACTAACATATTTTTATTTTTTGCTTCTTTTAACGCATCACTTACCCATTGTTCGGATTCTCCACCAACATATACAAATAAGTCAGCAGATGATACCTTTGCTAAATCTTGAATTGTTGGCTGATAACTATGTAAATCAGCTCCATCTTTAATAAGTAAAGTAAGTTCAAATGTTGAATTATTCTCCCCAATAATTTCTTGTAACCAATTATATTGGGCATACGTTGTACAAACAATACTTTTTTTATCTGTTTCTTTATCTAAAGGTAAACATCCCATCAGCAAAAAACAGCATAATAACATAAATGTGTATTTTAATAATTTGTTCATTTTAACTCCTTTTTCATCATACATGTTTTGCATAAACCACCAATAGTAGAAATATCACAGTCTAAAAAGAATTTATAATCTTTTTCTAGCATTGTGATGATAGAATCCATCGATTCTTTTTTTATATGAATAATTTTTCCACATTCTTTACATTGTAAATGAAGATGTTCATGACATTGTCTAAACTGTTGATTGAGACGATACATCCAAACATCATTATTCCCCGGTTTATATTTAATTAATTGTCCTGCATCAACAAACTGTTCTAAATTCCTATAAACAGTTGAGATATTTACTTTCATTTCATTTGCTACGATATAATCGTAAACATCATGTGCTCGAAAGCATTTATCACAACACGTTTTCAAGTAATTTTCAATCAATTGAAAAGTTTTCGTTTTATAACGCATATTACCACCTCTAATTTGCAATTCATTTGCATTTTACTAGATTCTAGCATTCCTCTTTTATTATGTCAATAAATATGCAATTCATTTGCAAATTAAAAAACCATCTTTCGATGGTTTCTAATCATGTATAAATACCATGTCTCTCATAGAAACAAGATTGTAAATATTTTTAACATCTTCTAATTGTAAATTAACACATCCATGAGAACCTCTTGTTTTATATAATTCAGGCGACCATTTATCCCAATCACTTCGATTCATATAATGATATCCTGTTCCAGTCCATGTAATACGAACCCAATATTTAGTTGGTGTTGTATAATCCGCACCTGTTAAAGTATATTCGAGTTTTTTATCTTTTATATACCAGCATCCTGTTTTAGTAGAACGTGTTGCATCACTTGGAAGTCCTGTTACACATTTTGCACTATAAACAACTTGTCCATTTTGGAAGACATAAACCATTTGCTCTGAAATATCCACTTCGCTATATGTTTGAGTATTATAATCTTCTGTTGGGTTTTCAAAGTTCATTTTGTAAGCTTTATTTTTATAAATAGGTTCTAACTTCTTAAGTAATTTTTTCTTGTTTGTATTACTTTTATTTTTTACATATGCATCTACATCACTTTGCGTATTATTTTCTGTCAACGCTTTATAAACTTGATCAACAGTTTGACTATAATCAATTTGCCATCCATAATCTCCACCAGATACTTCTAATACTTCACCAGTATGTGACTTGAATTTTCTTGTTTTTCCTACTGTTTTGTATTTCAAACAGAATTTTTCAACCCATTGTGCCATTTTTTCTTGATCAATTGAAACAGAAGCATCATCACCAATAACTATCCAATCTTTAATTTCTTTAGGGGAAATTGTTTCATAGTGTTTTTCACCCATATCAAAACGAACCCAACGACATAAGTAATTATTATACTGGCTTAGCTCATTTAGTACCTCTTTATCAGTTTGCACATATTTTGGTTTTAAATAAACATTTGCCTTATCTAAATTGACTTTTGTCTTTAATTGTTGAATAGACTTTTCAACATAACTATAAAACTTATCTTGATCTAATTGATTTCCTTGTTTTTCTTTAATAACTTTACCACTTTTAGCAGTCTTATCATATTCCACATGTGCATCTACTGGTGCTGTAATTTTATAATTATCTCCTGTTATTAAAAATGATTGAGAAAGATTATTTTTAAAGGCCTCTTTATTATAAGAAATATCAAAATTTACATCAAAATCTTCACCTGAAATTATTTTATAAAACGAAAATAATCCATGTGTCTTTTTAAAGCAATCTTCTACTTGTTTTTCATAATTAGCATTCAAATCAATATCCGCGCCTCTTAATTCATATTTTGCATTATTTCTGCCTTTGATAACAAGAACATGATTTTTCAAATCCGTTTGAACAGCATTTTTAGCTTCTGACAAAGTCATATTTGAAACATCTATTCCACCTATTGAGGTATTTGGATAGAATTTATCATTATACAAAATAATAATGATAAAAAGAAGCATGATAATGGCTATAAGGAGACTCAAACATATTTTAGCTTGTTTTGTTATTTTTATTTTCTTTAAATCCATAAAATTCACCTACTTGCACATATTCTATAACTTTATTTATAGACTGTCAAAAAAAATATCCTAATCCTCTAGGATATTTTTAACAATCAGATACATCCATATCCAATCCCAATTCACGTGGTAAAAAACGTGGACATACATTTTCTGATGATGTAATAACAGAAGCTGCTAATTTTGTTCCAATTTCAACTGCATCAGAAAGATCTTTTCTATAAGTAAGTCCTATTGTTAACCCTGCACAAAAAGCATCACCAGCACCTGTTGTATCTCTAACAGTTACTTTTTTAGCAGGACAGATTCCTTTATTTCCTAAATGATCGGCATAAATACTTCCTTTGCTTCCCATTGTAACAACCATTGATTTAATAGCTCCTGCAGAAACTTTTTGATAAATGATTTCACATAAATCTTTTGGACTTTTTTTACTATAATTTTCAGCAAAGAAAATACCTGCCTCTAATTCATTGCATACCAAACAATCAAATTGTTGTAATAAGTCTCTTCTTTCAACTGCAAGTGTCATATTCGAAATAACACCAAATACTTTTTTGTTATATTTTTTTGAATAATCTAAAACAGCTTTTATAATTTCAGGATCAATATCAGCTTCTAAAACAATTGAATCACAATCTTTGAATATTTCATCGCCCTTTTCATTGATTAAATCCAAAATTGGCATTAAATTTGGACGTTGAGAAATAGAACCTGCCAAATCACCATCATTATCAAATACAGCTAGCCATGTTCCCATTCCCTCAGGAATTTTTTGAATATATTCTGTATTAACTTTATGTCTTTGTAATTTACGAATAACATCTTCTCCCAAAGCACTATCATCAACAATTGATAAAAATGTTGGACGTAATTCAATGTTTGCTATATCTTCTACCACATTTCTGCTTACACCACCATGAATATATTTAATATGTCCTGCATTTCTTCCAGTTGGAATATATGCATCTAGTGGAAATCCTTTAATATCTACAAAAACTGCTCCAATTACTACAATACCCATATTATCTACTCTCTTTCTTGTTCATCTTTTATAATATAACAAAAAATAAAAAACAAGAAAAGAATCTTTCTTGTTTTTATTGATTATTTTCTTTCATGACACCCACTAATGGATGTGGTTTATAACATTCTTCTAAATATTTCATTTCCTCAACTGTTAATTTTAAATCACAAGCCTTACAAGCTGTATCAATATGACTTAATTTAGTTGCACCAACAACGGGTGAAGTTACTTTAGACATCAACCAAGCTAAAGAAATTTCTGACATTGAACAATTTCTTTTTTTGGCAAGTTCTTCAACTCTTTGAATGATAACAAGATCTTCTTTTTCTCTTTCATCATATTTTCCTTTAGCATAGACATCTTCTTTTAATCTTTTAGATGTTTCTCCTGGATGTCTTGAAAGTCTTCCAGAAGCAAGTGAACTGTATGGTGTCATCGAAACTCCCATTAAATCACAATAAGGTTTCATTTCTCTTTCTTCTTCTCTAAAAATAAGATTGTAATGTCCTTGAATTGATTGGAAAGTTGCCCATCCATTGTTTTTGGCAATTTCATTAGCTCTAGCAATTTGCCAAGCAAAACAGTTAGAAACACCAATGGCTCTTACTTTTTTTGATTTAACAAGATCATTTAAGATTTCCATTGTTTCTTTAATGGGTGTTACATTGTCCCATCGATGAAGAATATAAAGATCTACATAATCCATTTGTAATCTTTTTAGACTATTATTTAAACATGTTTCAATATGTTCTCGAGCACTGACTCCTTGGTCAATTTGTACTTGGCTACGTGGCATAAATTTAGTCGCAATAACAACATCTTCTCTTTTTGAAAATTCTTTAATTGCACGTCCTAAATATTCTTCTGATGTTCCACCTTGATAACCCATTGCTGTATCAAAAAAGTTGATTCCTTGATCAAGGGCATGTTTAATGATTTTTTGGGATTCTTCATAAGGAAGTGTCCAAGAATGCATTCCTGCTTGTGGCTCACCAAAGCCCATACATCCTAAACATACTTTTGAAACTTTAATATCTGTATTACCTAAATTAACGTATTCCATATTTCCTCCTAGATTTGATGTCTAATTACATCTTTTAATGTAAATGTTCCATTATCGAATTCATAAATAAAAATACAACAGTTTCCAAATCCTTTTTTTAATTCTTCCATAGGATCTTGGAAAGCTCTTAAAAAGTTAAAACAAGCCCCACTGTGACTCACGGCTAAAACACTATGATGGTCTTCTTTATTCATAATTTCTGTTAAAGTTTTTACCATACGGTCTCTTGTCGTATTAGAAGATTCTCCTTTATATTGTAAATAGAATGTTTCACAATCTTTAGGTGTTAAATGAGAATTTAATCTTTCACTTTCTCCTTCTAACTCTCCATAATAGTTTTCTTTTAAACCTTTAGTACGTACATAAGGTATATCTGTCACAAGTTCTAATGTATCACAACATCTTTCACTCGTACTTGAATAAGCATGATCAAAAGTAATATCGTGATCTTTAAACCATTTTCCCGCAACTTTTGCTTGTTTGATTCCTAATTCTGTAAGTGGAGAATCACACCATCCTTGAATCTTATGTTGTAAATTAAACAAGGTTTGTCCATGTCTCATTAAATAAAGTGTCTTTTTCATACATTTCCCTTCTTTCACTCTTATTGTAACACGCTAAAAAAAAAGAGTAATTTATAATTAAATTACTCTGTCAACAAATTGACAAAAAAGACTATTTGTCAATTTTATAAGGATTTGTTGTACAATCACTTCCTTGAAATAAATCATCCATTCCAATCCCTCGCATTTGGGTAATCATTTTTACCATTTCTTCCACAGGGACTTTCATATCCGACAAAATCCATGACAAAGTCATTGCACTTGAAGCATTCGCATGATATATCGTTGCAAATTTTAAGGCGTCTGGCATTGGTTCTTCACCATAAAGTTGTTGATGCCATTTTAAATCAAATTCCTCACAATGTTTAGAAATGTATTCTTTTAAACAATTTTGTCCATCCATTAAGCAAGCCTGTTTTAAAAAGGTTTGATATTGTTTCATATGTTCAAAAGATTCGATAAGTGATTCATAGAAATCAAGATTTGTATTTTGCCCATTAAAACGATTGATAATTTTATAATTGTAAATATATTGAATTAAATCATTTTTATCTAAGAAATGATTATAAAATGTTTGTCTACTAACTCCTGTTGTTTCTAGGAGATCTTTAACTGTTATTTGAGATAAGTCTTTTTTGTGGCATAAGTCTAACAAACCATTTGCAAGTATTTCTTTAATATCAATTGCCATAAAAATACTCCTTTCTTAGTTTGAAAGCATTATACCATAAAATCCTGTTTTTAAATAACTTCAAATTCTGTCCAAGCATTTGATTTATAACGATAATAGAAAATAATTGCTCGAATTGTCCAATCTCCACACATCGCAAGGGCAATACCAATAACACCTAAATGAAGTCCTAAAGCAAGAATAATAGATAAGACAAGTCTTCCACCAACAGTTGAAGCAATAGAAACAATCATCGTAAATTTGACATCTCCAGTTGCTCTTAATCCTTGAGATAAAGGTCCAGAAAGCGGGAAAACTACCGTATTGGCAGTATTATGAATAATAACAAGAGTAATAATCAAATGTTTTGTTTCATCTGCAAGATTATAAAATTGTAGGACAAATGGTGTAATTGCTAAAACAAGCACATTCCATACAATCGAAAAAACAAGCGACCATTTAATAAGTTTTGAAAAATAGAATTTTGCTTGATCCACATCTTTTGCACCCATGCATTGTCCAATAACGATAATAAAGACTGGTCCCATTGCTGAACCCACAAGTGCCGCTAATGACCAAATACTTTGTGCAACCCCATTAGCTGCAATTTGATAGGTTCCAAACATCGCCACAATTGAACTTAAAGCCACTTTAACAAGTTGGAAAATTCCATTTTCGACCCCATTAGGAATCGTAATATTTAAAATACGTTTGAGCATCTTTCCATCAAATTTAAAGATATCTTTTGAATCATAGTAAGCTTCCAATTTTTTATTAAAACATAAAACTGTGATAATGATTGCTGAAAAAACACGTGAAATAAGTGAAGGATACGCAACCCCTGCAACTCCTGCTTTTAAAACATAAACACCAATGATATTTCCTACAACGTTGATAATATTTGCAGCAAATGAAATATACATTGTTACTTTGGTTTTAGCCATTGAACGATATAAAGCCGCACCTGCATTATAAATAGCAAGTGCTGGATAAGAATATGCTGAAATACGTAAATAAGTTACACACGCCTTCATAACATCTGATTCAACTTTACCAAATAGTAATCCTAAAAGTTGTTTATTAAAAATCAATACAAGAATTGATAAAATAATTGAAAAAACAATGGAAAACATCAATAACTGACTTGATGATAAAATCGTTCTTTTTTCATCTTTATTACCAATATATTGACTGACAACGATTGCTCCTCCTGAAGCAAGTGCTGTAAATAAATAAATAAAAATTGTATTAAATTGGTTAACTAGTGATACTCCCGAAACAGCCGCTTCCCCGCAGCTACTTACAACAAAAGTATCAACAATTCCAACAAGCATAACCAGTAATTGTTCAAAAAACAAAGTAATGATCATACTTCTTAATTCTTTATTTGAAAACATTTTCATTTCTCCCCTTGTCTTTATTATAAAAAAAGAAACATTTTGTGTAAAATGCTTCTTTTTTAGCTTCTATCATGCCTTGTAAGCATTATAGATTCCATATCTTTATTTCCTGATACGGATTTGTCTTTACTAATGCAACCTGTATGACTTTTCCATAAAAAGGTTCAAAATAATGATTCAATATCTTGAACGCTTGATTGGTTTGTTGTTCATTTAACTTTCTACTTATAGAAACATGAGGTACAAAGTGGTACGGTAAATAACGATTTTTTTGTGAAATAGATACATATTCATCAAAAGTTTGATAGATTTTTAAAATTAGTTGATTTAAAAATTCATTATATACAGGTAATAAATAAAGCGTCGATTTTTGAAAACAACCTAACGAAACAAAATAGAGCTCTTGACTACTTTCTTTTTCAAAAAGCTGATTTGCCTGTTCAATAAATTTCTTTTCCTCTATTTCTTTATAAGTCACAATTGTTAGATGAAAAGGGATATGATGATTTTCTAAATAATTTTGATGTAGTTCTTTTTCGACTTTTTTATTTAAAAAAGAAAACTTTTGATTTGTTTTTTCATCAAAATACAAAGCTAAATGAAACATCTTATTTTTCAATATATTCCTTTTCCAAGTTAAAGCCTCTACCTTGAACTTCATGAACATTTGAAATAATCATAAACGCATCTTCATCAATAGATTTTACAATTCTTTCAACTTGAACAAGTTCTCTTGTCGAAATAACATTAATTAAAACTTCTGTATTTTCTAATAAATAGCCTGTTTGTCCATGAAGCATTGTTACTCCACGATCGACATTCGTTAAAATAGCCTTTCTAATTTCTTCATATTTTGAAGAAATGATTTTAACTTCGATTTTTTGAGCACCCATTACTAAAATCTTATCAATAACCATTGTATAAATAAAAATTAACACGATTCCATAAAGACATTGTCTAACATCAGAAAAACCAAATTGCGCTAACACAATTAATGAATCAAAAACATACATTGAAATAGAAACAGGAATTTTAAATAATTTATTTAAAATAAGGGGTGGAATATCCATACCTCCTGTTGAAGCCCCTGCTTTAATAACAATAGCAATAGCAACCCCAACTAAAACACCCGCAAAAAGTGTATTAATTAAAATATCATCGGTTAAATAAAAACCTTGAAAAGAAAATTCAAACACACCTAAAATAAATGGATAATAGAAAGTTGAAATAAGTGTTTGTAAAGCAAATTTCTTTCCTAAAATAAGTGCACCAATAATAAAAACAATAAAATTAAAAATAAAAGTAAATATTGAAATAGGTAAATGAAAATAATGATTTAAAAATAAAGAAATACCTGTTGTCCCTCCACTTAATAAATGCCCTGGAACAATAAATAAAATAACCGCAAGTGCAAGTAACGTATTTCCAAGTAATATACTGATAATATCTTTTTTATTTGTTTTCATAAATTCCTCCATAAAAAAACCACACTGTTTTTTTCCCTAACAATGTGGATCAAAGCATTCGCTTAATACATTTGTATTATAGCATATACAAAATTCTTGTCTAGAATTTTGTATAAAAATAAAAGCAATAAATCAAGATTTGTATAAATAAAATCAACGGCATACCTATATAAAATTTCACATGTTTCGTTTTATGATGAAAACAATACATACCTAAATAGCTTCCTAAACTTCCACCCATCAAAGCCACAAAAAGCAAAGTATTTTCAGAAATACGATATTTTTGTTTTTTTGCTTTTGCTTTATCAAGACCCATTATCAAAAAGCCTAATACATTTATTATTACTAAATAAATCATTAACAATCTCCTAATGAATACTGACATATTGTTTCTTTGATTACATAATAATTCATTTGTGTAACAACTAAATCATCTAGCGTACAATGAAACAAATAACTTAAAGCACATAAATGTTCTAAATTAGGTAATGACTTTCCTTTTAGCCATTTATAAACACTTTGTTTACAAGAAAGTCCTAGATAAGTCTGAATATCTTGAACACAATAGCCACCTTGATTCATATACTTTTGTATTTGTTTGCCTGTTTTTTCAAAATTGATATAAGGATACATTACTTTTCTCCTTTATAATTTTTTTATTAATCTTCGAATATGACATTCAAAAATAACATACATACCAAAATAAATAGCTTCTGAACATACAGCAATCGAAAACATCAACATAACCAACGCCGCTAACGGACCATAAACGTTGCTATAATCAACAATAGAAAAATAAATAGATAAAATACCTATAATCAATTCAATCAATAATGTTGCAACGACTGTTCCTTTAATTGTATCTAAAAATTCTACATTTTGATCAGGAATGATTTTATATAATAAAAATAAAATAACAAAAATAATGATAAATAAGAATAAAACTCTTGTTATAAAATTATGTTGATCAATAAAGATAATCTTAAAAATCGGAAAAATAATCAATAAAGAAATCACTGCAAGTATTAAAATAAAGATAAGAATGGTTTTTAAAAAAGTAATTCCTTGATCAATGAAAAATGGATATTCTTTATCATTAGGAAACATATTTTTAGAAATACGATGTAACTGATAAAAACCTCTACTTACAACAAAGATAGACGCTATTAAAGTTGTTATAGTTGTTATTGATAAAGAACGTGGTTTTATCAGTTGAATAACCATTTTTGTCACATCCGGTCTTAAATAATATGATAAAATTTCTTGTGCTGTTTTAATATCTAAAGGAAAAAACGGTGTAAAAAAAGCTAATAATGTACATATTGGGATAATTGAAAGTATCATATAATAAGCAAAAGACAAAGCAGATGCAGGTGGTACTTTATAGCGGTAATCTAAATAATATCCATATATAAAATTAAAAATACTTCTTAATTTTTCCATAACCGTCCCTCCTTATTAGATAGTATACCATATTCTTTATGAAAAAAAGCTCCTAAGAGCTTTTATCCATTATATTTTAATACAAAATAATTTTTCTTTCCTCGACGAATAACTGTTTTGCTTTGTCCAAAAGCATCTTCTTTTTTAACAGTAAATTCTAAATCTTTAATACGTTCACCATTGATTAAAACAGATCCCCCATTAACAAATTCTCTCGCTTCTCTTTTACTTTTAGCAGCTCCAACTAAAATTAAAACGTCTAAAATATTCATTTCATTTTCTTCAGTTTCAACTGTTGGTACACCTTCAAAAGCAACATCAACTTGTTCTAAAGTTAAATTTTGAATTTGACCAGAGAATAATGTTTGTGAAACTTGAACTGCTTCTTCATAAGCTTCTTTACCATGTAAGAATGTAATAACTTCTCTAGCTAAAGCTTTATGTGCTTCTCTTAAATGAGGTTGTGTTTTATTTTTTTCTTCTAATTCCATAATTTCTTCTGGTGTTAAGAAAGTTAAGAATTTTAAGTAATCAATAACTTTATCATCTTCTGAATTAATAAAGAATTGATACATTTCATAAGGAGAAGTTTTTTCTCGATCTAACCAAATCGCTTTACCATTTGTTTTACCAAATTTTGTTCCATCACTTTTAGTTAAAAGTGGCATTGTAAAACCATAGGCTTCTTTTCCAGTTTTCTTTCTAATTAATTCAATACCAGCAGTAATATTTCCCCATTGGTCTTGCCCAGCAACTTGTAATTGACAATTTTTATTTTCATGTAACCAGTAGAAATCCATTGCTTGCATGATCATATAAGAAAATTCAGTATAAGTAATACCTAAATCTAATCTTCTTTTTACAATGTCTTTATTCAACATATAATTGACATTGAAATATTTACCATAATCTCTTAAAAAGTCAATAAAGTTTAAATCTTTTGACCAATCATAGTTATTAACCACTTCAAAACCAAAAATCTTTTGAGCTTGTGCTTTTAAACAGTCAAAGTTATGTTGAACTTGTTCCTTTGTAATCATTGGTCTTTCTGTATCAGGTTTAGGATCACCAATTAATCCTGTTGCTCCTCCAACTAATAAAATTGGATTATGCCCGGCATCTTTTAATCTTTTACTAATTAAAAATGATGAAAAATGCCCAATGTGCAAACTATCTCCTGTTGGATCAGTTCCAATATAGAAAGTTAATCCTCCATTATTTAATTTTTCTTCAATTTCTGGAGAACTGACATCTTTAATTAATCCTCTCCAAACTAATTCATCATAAATCTTCATAATTTCCTCCTTAAAATAAAAAACTCATTCCCATAGGAACGAGTTGATCGCGGTACCATCCTAAATTCATGTCAAAGACATACACTCAAGTAGATAACGGCTTGCACCGTCTAAGCTTTGCACTTAGAAGCTCCAGAGTGTATTCATATTATCTCTTGGCTTGTTTCCACCAACCACAAGCTCTCTATAACAATTAAATAATATTACTTATCTCCTTCATTGCTGTAAATACATCATATTAAATTTCATATTCAAAGTCAAGTGAATATAAAAATAAACCACTTTCGTGGTTTATTGAATAGTTGATTTACGATAAATATTTGTATAGCCTACGCACACTTCTTTTGTTTCTAATTCTTCTTGATTTAAAATTTTAGTAAGTAAACGTACAGCCAACGCACCCATATCATAAATTGGAAGATGAATCGTTGATAGTGATGGTCTACAAATAAGTGAGTAGCTTGTATCCATCATAGCCATAACTTCCATATCATCTGGAATGTTTATGTTATTATCGATTGCTGCATTAACAACTGCAACCCCTTCTTTATCATAACTTGCAAAAACTAAATCATGTTTATGATTTCTAAAATGTTCAACAAATTGTGTATAGCTTTCTTCATAGTGAGTAGAAGTATTAATAACCTGTGTTGACTCATCAAATGGTAATTGATGATCTTGATAAGCTTTTTTCATTCCTTCAATCAAATCAACTGTACGAATAAGATTTTGTTGAGGACTTACAAAAATAATATTATTTTTACCTTTTTCTAAATAATTATTAACAATATCATATGTAATCTTTTGTGCATCAACATAAACAGAACCTATCGATTCATCACTTACTTGCATTCCAATAACAACTGCTGGAATACTATGTTTTTTAACAAGTTCAATTTGTTGATCAATATTATCGTTATTAAATAATATAACTCCATCGGCTCTTGTGCGAATGACTTTTTCCATAACGTCGTCCATTGGACCATTTCCAATATCATCTGTTGTATAAATCGTAATATTGTAATCCAATGTTCTACCAGCATCACCAATACCACCAATCATATCTTTTACATGAGCAAATAATGATTGTGGGAAGATAATTGCAATAGTTGTAGTTTTGTTTGTCGCAAGACCTCGAGCAATTTGATTAGGTTTGAAGTTTAGTTCATCAATAACCTTCATTACCTTTTCTTTAGTTTTTTCACGAACAACTGATGATCCATTAATAACACGAGATACAGTTGCAAGAGAAACACCTGCTTCTCTTGCAACATCATAAATCGTTGCTTTTTTCATTAGTCTTTTAAATCATCGATAATGACATTTAAATCATCTTCAATGTCATTAATTTCATCTTCTAAATCAGAAAAATCATCAAATTCTTGTTCGCTCATTTTTTCTTTAACTTCATTAATTTTATCATTCACTTGGACAATAACATTATCAACTTGATCTTTTAACTTAGAATATTGGTCGCTATCTTGTAATTTTGTTACAACATCATCAAATTTATCTTTTAATTCATTTAATTTCGCTAAAGAACTATCTTTAAAGTCATCAACATCAAATTCATCAACTGTTTTTTTAATACTATCAATTGTTTCACTAATTAATTTTTGATAGTCTTCAACTGTCATTTCTTTAGCACTATCAAGAGTTTCTTTTCCTTTACCTTTTAATTCTTCTCTTAACTCGCTTCCTTTTTTTGGTGCCAATAACATCCCAACAAGAGCACCAATTCCTAAAGTTGTTAAAAATCTTCCTAATTTCATATTATCTCACCTTTCTATTTTTTCTTAATAAAGCTCATCATCATTTTCAATGGATTAAACTTTGGTCTTTGAGGATCAAAGAACTTTGCAACTGTTTCTACAGGCGCATTTAATAAGTCTAATTTGTAATTGACATCATCTAAGACTTTATCAACTCTTTTCAATGTATCTTGTGCCATTTCAACAGTATCCCCTGTTTGTTTAATCGCTGTTGATGTACGAATAAACAACACCCCCAAAGCAACTAAACAAAATGCACCTGCTAAAATTAAAACACAGTAACAAATGTCCATTGTTGTCATAAACATCCCTCTACTTTCATTAATAATTGTACCATAATTTACTCTTTTTATATAGATTTTTTGGCTTCAATCAACATTTCTTCAAATTTATAAATATCTTTACTACTCATAAATAAGAATACACAGTTATCATATTGCATTAATTCTTTAACACCTGCTTCATCTTCAGTAATGACTTTAGCACGTGCACTATTTTTTGAAATATCATAGATATCAATATCAATACCGTCTTCATGTTTTGCATTTTCTGGGAATGGACAGAAATATGGGTAATCCGCTTTATCCATTTCTTGAGCAAATTCTTTAGCAAAACGCGCTCCCCTTGAAAAACGATCTGGTTGGAAAATGGCAACGATTTTCTTACCAGGGTATCTCACTCTTGTTGCTTCAATAACATATCTGATTGCAGTTGGATGATGTGCATAATCGTCAACAAAAACATTGTTTCCTTGAGTTTTTACAGTATAACGACGTTTTGTTCCTTTGAATGTTTGAAGTTTACTTAAAATATAGTCATAAGACATATCTTCTAAATAACCAAGAGTAATAATAGCTAATGAATTATATAACATATGCATTCCAAATAATGGTATGTTAAAATGTCCAAATAATTCTTGATGAATATAAACATCAAATGATAATCCTTGTGGCGTTTCTAAAACATTAACAGCGCGAACATCATTATTTTCACCTAAACCAAATCTTAAAACATGTTTTTCAAAATGAATTTTCTTAATGTTAGGGTCATCTCCCCAAACAATAACTGTTTTCTTAACTTGTTTAGCAAATTGTTCAAAAGATTGAATATATCTTTCAAGATTTCCAAAATAATCAACATGGTCTAATTCAATGTTATTAATAATGGCATAATCTGGATGATAATGTAAGAAATGATCTTGGAATTCACATGTTTCTGAAATAAAATATTTACTTCCTACTTGTCCATGTCCAGTTCCATCACCAATTAAAACAGATGTTTTATCAAAATCTTCAAATAAATGGTAAGCCATACCTGTTGTTGTTGTTTTTCCATGTGTTCCTGCAACAGCAATAGAAACATAATGTTCCATAAAATCAGCTAAGAAATCATAATATCTTGTACACTTTACATTTGGGTTTTCTAAAGCTGCTTTGACTTCTTCATTGGATTCATCAAAAGCATTACCAATAATTACGTGATAACCATCCTTTATATTATCTTTATTGAATGAATAAATTGGAATATTTCTTTTTCTCAATTCATCTTCAATAAATATATATTTATCAATATCACTTCCAGCAACTTCGTTCCCTAATTCATATAAAATTGTTGCTAGTGGAGCCATTCCTGACCCTTTAATTCCTATAAAATAATACATACTTGTCACCTCGTTAACTATTCTATCACAAATTGATTTCTTTTTCTTTGTTAAGAGTATATTTTTTAAAAAAAACGAGCAAAGCCCGTTTTGAAACATTCTATGTAAGTTTAAACCCCTAAACTAATACGAATACATTTATTAATACGTTCCATTTCTAATGGCGTTAATTCCCCTATTTTTCTAATCAACCGTGATTTATCAATGGTCCTCATTTGTTCAAGCAAAGCAATTGAATTTTCTTTTAAATCATCTCTTGATTTAATAAATGTATGGGTAGGAATATTTTTCTTTTTAGATGATGTCAAAGGTGAAATAATAATAGTTGTACTAAATCGATTCCCACTATCATTTTGAATAACAACAACAGGTCGAATTCCAGATTGTTCACTTCCTACACCTACACTCAAATCAGCATAAAACAAATCTCCTCTTTTTACTTCCATATAATTCATCCTTTCTTTTGATATTATTATATAATTTCTTGTTGACAAAATTTGTCTATTTAAAGAGGTTTTAAAAATATTTTTTCACTTTAAAAGTTTACTCATTTTTTTCTTTTTTATACAAAAAAACGAGCACAAGCTCGTTTTTAAATAATATAAATATCTTTTGTAAATGAATTTAAAACCTGACATCTATCTTTTGTCACCATAACTAGATCTTCTACACGTACTCCGAAATTTCCTTCTAAATAAATACCTGGTTCAATTGAAAAAATCATTCCTTCCTCAACTTCCATTTCATTTACCGAAGAGACATCTCCATATTCATGAACATCTCGACCAATAAAATGTCCTAAACGATGTGTAAAATATTTTCCATAGCCTTCATCACTGATGACTTTTCTTGCACACTTATCAATATCTGATAATTTAACTCCTGGTTTGATCATTGCTTCTGCAGCTTCATTTGCTTTTTTTACAATTTCATAAACTTTAATTTCTTCTTCCAAAATACCTTCATAAAAGAATGTACGTGTCATATCAGAACAATACCCTTTATAAACACATCCCATGTCAATCAGTACACAATCACCTTTTCTAAGTGGTGTATCATCATTTTCATGATGTGGATCAGCAGCGTTTTTACCAAATGCAACAATCGCACCATAACAAGTAGAATGATGATTGAAAAATAATTCATCTAATTTTTTAGCAAGTTGTTTTTCTGTCACACCTTCTTGAATGAATGGAATGATTTCTTCCATAACAGCATCATTGATTTTACTTGATTCAATCATTAAAACTTGTTCTTGTAAATCTTTTTTCATGCGAACGAGATCAACACATGGTGAAGCATTGATATATTTTGCATCTGGGAGTTTTTTCATAAGATCTAACAAGAAATGTGAGGCCCAATTTTTATCAATTCCAATTCTTCCTGGAAAATGCATTTCATCAACAATTGTTTGAATAGCATCTTGTCCATCTTTATGCCAAACAATGTTAACATCTAAATCATGCTCTAAATAGAATAAATCATTCATGAACAAGGTATGATTCCCATGTTTTGAAATCATAAAAACAAACATTCTTTCATGCGGATCATTATAGTATCCTGTACAATAAGCAATTGATTGAGGATCACTTATTAAAAAGTAATCCAATCTTGCTTCTTCCATTAAATCAAGTATTTCTTGTATACGATCGTTATTCATCTTTTAAAACTCCAATACCTAATTCTTTTAATTGATCTTCTTCTACACTGTTTGGTGCTTTAGACATTGGACATGTTGCACTGGCATTTTTAGGGAAAGCAATAACGTCTCTAATAGAATCACTTTCAGTAAGTAACATGGCAAGACGATCTAATCCTAAAGCAAATCCTCCATGTGGTGGTGTCCCATATTTTAATGCATCAACAAACCAACCAAATTTATTTCTTACTTGTTCATCTGTTAAACTTAAAGCTTTGAAAGCTCTTTGTTGTAAGTCTTGTTCGTAAATACGTTGAGAACCTCCACCAAGCTCAAAACCATTTAAGACAATATCATAGGCATCAGCAAGACAATTTGCTGGATCTGTATCTATTTTATCTAAATCTGATTCTTTAGGTCTTGTAAATGGGTGATGCATTGCATAATATCTTTGAGTTTCATCATCATATTCAAACATTGGAAAATCAACAACCCATAATAATCCTAATTCTTTTGAATCATATAAATTCAATTCTTTTCCTAAATGATTACGTAAAGCAGCTAAAGCATCACAAACAACCATATATTTTGTATCCGATACAAATAATAATAAGTCGTTATCTTCACCATTCATTGCTTCAATTAATCTTTGCATTTGTTCTTCGCTAAAGAATTTAGCAATTGGTCCTTCACCTACACCATTATTTACTTTTAACCAAGCAAGACCTTTTGCTTTATAAGTTTTTGCAAGTTCAGTTAATTGATCAATTTTCTTTCTTGAATAATCACTTGCATGATTTTTAACATTGATACCTTTAACATATCCATTATTTTCTAAAGCTGATTTAAATACCATAAAATCAACATCTTTAACAACTTCATTTAAATTAACAAGTTTCATATCAAAACGGATATCTGGTTTATCAATACCATAAGTTTCCATCGCTTCATGCCAAGTCATACGTGGAAGTGGTAACTTAACATCAACACCTTTTACATCTTTAATGACTTTAGCTACCATATTTTCACCAACTTCGATGATTTCATCTGTTGTCATAAATGACATTTCAACATCGACTTGAGTAAATTCTGGTTGACGATCCGCTCTTAAATCTTCATCTCTGAAACAACGAGCAATTTGGTAATATTTTTCAAAACCAGCAACCATTAATAATTGTTTAAATAATTGAGGCGATTGTGGTAAAGCATAGAAATCACCATGATGTACACGTGAAGGTACTAAGAAATCTCTTGCTCCTTCAGGAGTTGATCTGTTTAAATAAGGTGTTTCAATATCCACAAAATCATGACTATCTAAGTATTCTCTAATACTTCTTGTAATTTTATGTCTTGTTAGAATTTTATTTTGCATAACAGGTCTTCTTAAATCAAGATAACGATATTGCATTCTTGTTTCTTCTAAAGCATCTGTATCATCTGCAACAATAATTGGTGTCGTATTGGCTGTATTGATGATTTTGATTTCTGATGCATCGACTTCAATATCCCCTGTAGGCATATTTGGATTTTTGCTAGAACGTTCTACAACAGTTCCTTTAACATATAAAATATATTCATTTTTAATATCTTTTGAAATGTTTTCCATTTCTTCATTGATAATAATTTGTGTAATTCCATAACGGTCTCTTAAATCAATAAATACAAGAGCTCCTAAATTTCTCTTTTTAGAAACCCATCCTTTTAGTTCAACTGTTTGTCCAACATTTTCTAAACGAAGTTCACCGTTATTATGTGTTCTATTCATGTTCATGTCCCCCACTTAAATGATTTTCAATATGTGCCAAAATATTTTCTAATGGCACAACTTCTTGTTCTTTATCATGATTACATTTAATATTAACCACTTCATTTTTTACTTCTTCTTCCCCTAAAATAATAGAAAAATGTGCATTAAAACGATCTGCTGATTTAAATTGTCCTTTTAAACCACGAGATACATGATCCATTTCACATGTAAAGCCATTTGCTCTTAACATCGCAATAATTTGCATAGCAAGATCTTTTGCTTCTTCGCCTAAAGGCATAATATAACAATCTAAACCATCTTCGTCTTCATCTTCTTCATCATCTAAAGCAAGAAGAAGTCTTTCCATACCAAAGGCAAAACCAACACCTGGTGTTGCTGGTCCACCAATTTCTTCAATTAAACCATTGTAGCGTCCGCCACCACCAACAGTAGCTCCCGCACCTAATTTTGGATCATCAGAAATAATTTCAAAAACAGTATGAGAATAATAATCTAATCCTCTTACTAAGTTTGTATCGATGACATAATCAATTTCTAAATCATCTAATAAAGTACATACTTTATCAAAATGATTTTTAGCACTTTCGCTTAAATAATCAATTGTTTTCGGTGCTGTTTTCATAGCTGGATGTTTCGCATCCACTTTGCAATCTAAAATACGTAAAGGATTCTTTTCAAAACGTGCTTTACAATCTCCACATAATTCATCTAAATGATCCCTAAAATGATCTTTTAAAGCTTCACGATAAGCATCTCTTGATTCATTATCACCTAAAGAGTTGATATGAAGTGTGACATTTTGAAGTCCTAATGCTTCAACAACAGTCACTGCCATAAGCATACATTCAACATCTACATAAGGTGATTCAACACCTAACATTTCTACCCCAAATTGGTGGAATTGTCTTTGTCGACCATTTTGAGGTCTTTCATATCTAAACATTGGTCCCATATAATAAACTTTTTGTAGTTTTTCTGGTAAACCATACATTTTATTTTCTACATAAGCTCTTGCAATACCAGAAGTTCCTTCTGGTCTAAGGGAAATATATCTTCCTTTTTTATCTTGGAAAGTATACATTTCTTTAGAAACGACATCACTTGTATCCCCCACAGCTCTGTTAAATAATTCAGCATGTTCAAAAATTGGTGTTCTCATTTCTTTAACATTATAATTAGCAGCAATTGTTCTTAACAATTGTTCTAATTTAATCCATTTTTCACTTTGTCCAGGTAAAATATCTACCGTACCTCTTGGTGCACTATATCCCATTATTTTTCCTCCTTAAAAATATAAAAACGCCCCTCTAAGGACGTTTCAACGCGGTACCACCTTAATTCGTATTTTCATACGCACTTTCATCTTAACGCGATTAACGATTACTCTTTTCAAGTAATTCCTCACAAGTGTCCCATAGCTTCCATACAAAGATTTTCACCAGCCATCTTCTCTCTAACTATTTCCACTATTTAATCTTGCTCAATGGATTACAAAGATTATATAAAATAATGACTAAAAAATCAATTCCTATTTCTAGCATCTATAGTATACCACGTTTTTTAATCATTTATGTCTCAAATTTGTCTCATTTTTGTTCCATTTTTGAAAGACGATACTCTTCTACAATAAATTGTGACAGATCTTCTTTTAAACTATGGTTATCATAATAAACAAGACGTGTTTTCTTCTTTCTAGCAATATCATTCAATTTTAAAAGACAACTTTCAACAGGTTTTGTTTTTTTATTTTGACTATAAACAACAAGAAGCTGATAGAAATCTTCTACCAGCTTTTTGCCAACTTGATCATTATATAAAATATTTATTGCACGACGATCAATCATTATAAATCAATATCACATAAGTTAGAAGCATATCCAATATAACTTGCAGGTGTCATATCTAATAAAGTTTGACGATCTTCATCTGATAAAACATCTAATCCTTTCGCAAATTCCATAATTGCTTCTTGTGAAATATTTTTACCTCTTGTAAGTTCTTTTAATTGATCATAGGCATCAGAAATACCATATTTTCTAAGCATTGTTTGAATTGGCTCAGCAAGAACTTCCCATTTTTCATTTAAGTCAGCTGCAAGTTTATCTTTATTAACAACACATTTAGCTAAACCATTTGTTGTTTCACTAATTGCTTGTAAAGAATAACCAAAAGCTAAACCGATATTTCTTTGACTTGAACTATCTGATAAATCTCTTTGCATACGTGATCTAGGTAATTTGTTTGATAAACCAACACAAATATTATTAGACATATCTACATTTGCTTCTGAGTTTTCAAAACGAATTGGATTGACTTTATGAGGCATTGTACTACTTCCTACTTCTCCTTTTACAGGAATTTGTTTGAAATATTCCATTGAAATGTATAACCACATATCAACATCAAAATCCACTAACACATTATTGAAATGACGAATACCATCTAAAATATGACATGTATAATCATGGCTTTCAATTTGTGTTGTTAAAGGATTGTAAGTTAACCCTAAATATTCTTCTACAAATTTTTTATTAAGAGTTTGCCAATCTAATTGAGGAAATGCTGTTAAAATAGCACTATAGTTACCTGTTGCTCCATTAAATTTAGCTTTAATTTTAATATTTTCAATATTTTCAATGCTTGAAGTAAAACGATAAGCATAAACTTTAAATTCCTTACCAATTGTAGTTGGTGTAGCAGGTTGACCATGAGTATGAGCTAACATCGCATCATTTTTATGTTCAACTGCCCATTTATTAATAACAGCAGTAAATTCTTTTGCTTTCTTTAACCAAACATCATTTAAACCATGTTTGATCATACAAGCATAAGATGTATTATTAATATCTTCTGAAGTACATCCAATATGAACAAAACTGATTAAATAATCATAACCCATATCTTTTAATTGATTTCCAATGAAATATTCTACTGCTTTAACATCATGCCTTGTAACAGCTTCAATATCTTTGATTGCTTTAAAAGAATCATAATTGAAATCTTTTGAAATAGCTTCGATTTGTCCTAAGTTATCTTTGTCAAATGTAGAAAGAACATCACTTTCTACATTTTCAATTAAGAATTTTAACCATTGAATTTCAACAAAAACACGATATTTCACTAAAGCATATTCAGAAAAATATTCACCTAAAGCATCTTTAATACCTGCATAACGTCCATCTAAAGGACTTAATGTAAAACATTCAAATTGTTGTTTATCCATTCTATTTACCACCTCTAAAATAATTTACACCAGCTTCAAATAATTTTTGATCCATTTCACCATAAACATTTTTAAAACGGTTTTCGCCTTGACGTTCACTATGTCCCATCTTACCAAGAACACGACCATCACGAGAAACAATACCTTCAATAGCATACATTGAACCATTTGGATTGTATGGTGTTTGCATTGTAACTTTACGATTAGGATCAACATATTGAGAGAATACTTGTCCATTAGCGAATAGTTCATCAATAACTTCTTTAGGAGCAACAAAACGTCCTTCTCCATGAGAAATAGGAATAACATGAACATCTCCCACATTAACATTAGCAAGCCATGGTGATTTAACAGAACCAATACGTGTATCTACAAATTGAGATAAGTGACGACCAATCGTATTGAATGTAAGAGTAGCGTCATTTTCAGACATATCTCTAATTTCACCATATGGAAGTAATCCTAATTTAATAAGTGCTTGGAATCCATTACAAATACCAATCATTAAACCATCTCTATTATCTAATAAATCACTAATTGCTGCTTTTAATCTTGGATTTCTTAAAACTGTTGCAATAAATTTACCTGAACCTTCAGGTTCATCACCAGCAGAGAATCCTCCTGGTAGCATCACAATATTAGCACGTTTGATGGCATTTTCCAATTCATCAATCGATGTTTTTAACATTTCTTCTGTTTTATTTCTAATTAAGACAAGTTCAACCTTAGCCCCTGCTTTTTCAAAAGCACGTTTTGAATCATATTCGCAGTTTGTTCCTGGGAACACTGGAATAACAACTAATGGTGTTTCAATATATTGTTTTGCTTTTAAAGTTGATCTTGTTTTACATTCCGCAACTTTAATATCTTGTGTAGGTGCTTTTTCTCTTGTTGGATAAACACTTTCTAATGGTACTTTATTGATTGCATAAGCTTCTTGAATAGAAATTGTATCCATTCCATAAGAGAATTTTTCACTATCATTTAAAGTAGCCACTACTCTATAATCTAAACCTACTAGATCTTTTTCTGATTTCACTTCAACAATAATATTTCCATAATTCTTTTCAACATAAGAAGCAAGTGAATAATCTGTATTGAAAGCAGCTCCTAAACCATTACCAAAGGACATTTTACAAACAGCTTCAATCACACCACCATCTTTAACTGTATATGCAGAATAAATTTTCTTTTGTTTCATTAAATCTTGAATAGCATTATATTGTTTTTGTAAATGATCAAAATCAAAGACTTTAAATTGATCTTTTTTAATTTGAACTTCTGCTAAAATATGTCCCGCTTCTTTTGCTTCTGGTGTCATAACATCATGAACATCACTTGCTGTAATGGCAAAAGAAACAAGTGTTGGTGGAACCGAAATATTTTCAAATGTTCCTGACATTGAATCTTTACCACCAATTGATGGAAGTTTTAATTCTTGTTGAACACGATTAGCTCCAAGTAAAGCAGCTAATGGTTTACCCCAACGTTTTGGATCATCTAATAATTTTTCAAAATATTCTTGGAATGAAAAACGAATTGTATGATAGTTTCCACCCATGGCAACGATCTTAGCAACACTTTCAACAACGGCATACATCGCTCCATGATATGGTGACCATTTAGAAATCTTAGGATTATACCCATAAGCCATTAAAGAAGCAGTTGTTGTTTCTTTTCCTAAAACAGGAATTAAAGCAGCCATACCTTCTGTTTCTGTGTGATATGTACGTCCACCATAAGGAGATAAAACTGTACCATTTCCAATAGATGAGTCAAATCTTTCAACAAGACCTTTTTGTGAAGCAACAGATAATCTTGATAATACTTCTTTTGTTGTACCAACAAAATCATTTCTTTCTTCTTCATCAAAAGGTGTACTTTCAAAGTTTGGTAACTCAACTTCAATATTTTGATAACGTTTTGCCCCTGCAGCATCTAAGAAATCACGAGAAATATTAACAATATCTTTACCCATGTGCTTCATTACTAAACGATTTGTATCTGTAACAGTTGCCACTTGAACAACTTCTAAGTTTTCTTTTGCACATTCTTCTTTAATGAAATCAACATCATAGTCATTGACAACAATAGCCATACGTTCTTGTGATTCACTAATAGCAAGTTCTGTACCTGTTAAACCATCATATTTTTTCAAAACAGCATCTAAATCAATATCAAGCCCTGGAGCAAGTTCACCAACGGCAACACAAACCCCACCAGCTCCAAAGTCATTACATCTAACAACTTTTTCTGAGACTGCTTTATTTCTAAATAATCTTTGAATTTTTCTTTCTTCTACAGGATTTCCTTTTTGAACTTCAGCACCTGCTGTTTCAATAGATTTTACGTCATGTGATTTTGAAGAACCGGTAGCACCACCAATCCCATCACGTCCTGTGCGTCCCCCAATTAATAAGACGATTTGTCCATTTTGTGGTTCTAAACGTTTTACTTGTTCTTTTGGTGCAGCAGCCACAACAGCTCCTACTTCCATACGTTTAGCGATATAACCTTCATCGTAAATTTCATGAACATAACCTGTTGTTAACCCGATTTGATTACCATAACTTGAAAAACCATGAGCAGCTTCTTGACAAATTTTTCTTTGTGGTAATTTACCTGGCGTTGTTTCTGCCAATGTTTTTCTTGGATCACCTGCTCCAGTAATACGCATTGATTGGTAAACATAAGCACGTCCTGAAAGTGGGTCACGAATAGCTCCACCCAAACATGTTGCAGCTCCCCCAAATGGTTCAATTTCTGTAGGGTGGTTATGTGTTTCATTTTTGAACATTAATAACCATTGTTCATCTCCTTGATTTGTATGAACAGTAATTTCAATAGAACATGCATTAATTTCTTCAGAAACTTCCATATCATCAAGATATCCTTTTTTACGAAGTTCTTTCATTGAAATAGTTGCAAGATCCATTAAAGTAAGAGGTCTTGTTGTATTTACTCCATAAACGGCATGTCTGCTTGTTTTATAGCTTTCAATATCTTTTTCTAAGATTTCTTTAAAAGCACCATTTTGAATATCGATATCTGTAATAACTGTCGCAAATGTTGTATGACGACAATGATCAGACCAATATGTATCTAACACTTTGATTTCTGTTTCAGTAGGATCTCTATGTTCTTCATTTTTAAAGTAATCTTGAGTTACTTTTAAATCATCAAGATTCATAGCCATTCCATTATCTTTTAAGAATTGATTTAATCCTGCTTCATCTAAATCATTAAATCCAGTTAAAGTTGGCACAGGTTTAATATCAGGTGTTTCATCATTTAAATGTTCTGGTTTTTCTAAAGAAGCAATTCTTTGATCAACTGGGTTAATTAAATAATGTTTGATTTGATTTAAAACATCTTCATTTTTATCAATGTCTACTACAATAAGTTTGGCACATCTTACTTTTGTTGAAGATGATCCTGTTAGAATTTGGAAACATTGTTCGCATGAATCAGCACGTTGATCATATTGACCTGGTAAAAATTCAATTGCGAAAACAGATTCTTTTTCACTCATTGGAAATGTTTCATCATAAACATGATCCACCATTGGTTCAGCAAGAATTGTATTAATTCCTTGTTGTAAGATTTCTTCACTAATCCCTTGTACATCATAACGATGAACAATACGAAGTGAATGAATCGTTAAACCTAATTGTTCAACGAGGTTGGTTTGAATTTCATGCGCTTCTGTTGCGTATTCTTTTCTTTTTTCTACATAAATTCTTCTTACATTTGTCATAGAGTTCTCTCCTATCTAAGTCCAATATCATGACGATAGTACATACCATCGAATGTAATAATTGTAGCAGTTTCATAGACTTTCGCAAGTGCTTCTTGTAAATTTGCTCCTCTTGCACACACATTTAAAACACGTCCACCATTTGTGACAAGTTTACCATCTTTTAAAGCTGTTCCCGCATGGAAAACAACAATATCATCACTTACTTTGTCAATATTTTTAATTTCAATTCCTTTTTCATATTTACCTGGATAACCTCCACTTGCAAGTACAAGACAAGCCACGTGGTCATCTGACCATTTGACATCTACTTGATCTAAAGTATAAGTCGCACAAGCATCCATGATTTCATAAAGATCACTTTCTAAACGAAGAAGGATTGATTGTGTTTCAGGATCACCAAAACGGACATTAAATTCAAGAACTTTTGCTTGATTATTTTCAATCATTAAACCAATGAAAACAACTCCACGATAGTCCATTTGATCTTCTTTAAGTCCTTGCATAAATGGGTCAAGAATATCTTTTTTTAAGACTTCATCCATACCTTCTGGTAAAAATGGATTTGGAGAAACAGTTCCCATACCACCTGTATTAGGTCCTTTATTTCCATCAAAGATTTGTTTATGATCTTTTGCTGAAACCATTGGTACAATTGTTTTACCGTCTGTAAAACAAAGTAAAGAACATTCAAATCCTGTTAAGAATTCTTCTAATACAACTTTACTTCCGGCACCATCTAAAGCACCATCAACCATCATTTCTTTTAAAGTAGAAATGGCATCTTCTTTATTTTCAACAATAACAACACCTTTTCCAGCAGCTAAACCATCTGCTTTGATTACTAACGGAAAATCAAAGTGATCAACTTCTTTACAAGCTTTTTCAAAGTCTGTGACCTCAACATATTTTGCTGTAGGAATATGATGTCTAATCATAAAATCTTTAGAGAAAGCTTTGCTTCCTTCTAAAGTTGCTGCTTTTTTTTGAGGGCCAAAAGCTTTATAACCTGCTTTTTCAATATCATCAGCAAGACCATTACATAAAGGAACTTCTGGACCAATAACTGTTAAATCGATTTGATTCTTTTGAATAAAATCAACAATAAATTCATTATCTTCTACTGAACCTGGTACACACGTACCTAAACTTGCAATCCCAGGGTTTCCTGGAATTGCATAAAGTTCAGATACTTTTGGACTTTGTTTTAATTTATAAGCAATCGCATGTTCACGACCACCACTACCGATTACAAGAACTTTCATATAAGCCTCCTAGTGTCTAAAGTGTCTATATCCGCTAAATACCATAGGGATATTTTTTTCATTACATAAATCAATTGAATCTTGATCTCTAATTGAACCACCTGGTTGAATAATTGCTTGAACACCTGCATCTGCAGCCACTTGAACACAGTCATTGAATGGGAAGAAAGCATCTGAAGCAAGTACTGAACCATTGAAATCTTTATCTGGATTATTATGAATAGCATTTTCTAAAGCCCATACTCTTGATGTTTGTCCTCCACCAATAGCAAGTGTTACACCATTTTTAACAATACAAATCGCATTTGATTTTACATATTTAACAACTTTCATACCAAATTCCATATCTGTAAGTTGTTCTTTTGTAGGTTGAACATTTGTTACAACTTTCATTTCATCAATCATTTTTGTATTTAATTCTTGAACTAATACTTTTCCTTCAAGATATTTAATATCATATTTAGCACCACGTGCATCTAAATTTTTAAGTTTTAAAATACGTAAGTTTTTCTTTTTCTTTAAGATTTCTAAAGCATCATCATCAAAATCTGGTGCAGCTACGATTTCTAAGAAAATCTTATGCATTTGTTCAGCTGTTGCTTTATCAATTTTATAGTTAACAGCAACGATTCCACCAAAAATCGATTGAGGATCTGCTTCATAGGCCTTCATATAAGAATCATAACCTGTATTTCCAATAGCAACACCACAAGGAGTTGAATGTTTGATGGCTGCTGTAACGATTTGATTACCAAATTCTCTAACAAGTGCAACTGCTCCATATAAATCGTTTACATTGTTAAATGAAATTTCTTTACCATGAAGTTGTTCATAATCTAATAAAGATTTTTGAACATAACTATCTTCATATTTATTTGCTGCTTGTTGAGAGTTTTCGCCATAACGTAAATGTTCTACTTTCTTTAATGAAAGATTTAATGTATCTGGGAATTGATCTCCAACTTGATCTGCAAAGTATCTTGAAATCATTGAATCATAAGCACCTGTCATAGAGAATGCTTTATAAGCAAGATTCATTCTGAAATCAAAATCAGTTGTATCATTTTTAATAGCTTCAAGTACATTATTATAATCTTTTGGATCAGTTACAATTAAAACATCTTTAAAGTTTTTAGCAGCTGAACGAATCATTGATGGTCCACCAATATCAATATTTTCAATCATATCTGGTAAATCTTTACCAGCTTTTAAAGCTTTTTCAAATTCATATAAGTTGACACATACTAAATCAATTGGATGAATACCATGTTTTTTAATTGTTTCAACATGACTAGGTAAATCACGACGATATAAAAGTCCTCCATGAACCATTGGATGAAGTGTTTTAACACGTCCATCTAACATTTCAGGAAATCCTGTCACATCATCAATTGCAATACAAGAAACCCCATTTTCTTGTAAAACTTTCATTGTACCTCCTGTTGATACAATTTCAAAACCTAATTCTACTAATCCTTTAGCAAAATCAACAACCCCATCTTTATTTGTAACTGAAATTAAAGCTCTTTTCATTTAAATTACCTTTGCCTTTCCATCAATTATTTTTATCTTATTATCACAATATAGCCCTACAACTTCTGGTAGTAATTTATGTTCAATCTCTAACACCCTTTTTTGAATATCCTCAGCTGTGTCTAAATCCGATATATCACAAGCAACTTGTTTAATAATCGGTCCCCCATCGACAATATTTGAAACAAAGTGCACGGTTGCCCCCGAAACCTTTGCACCACGTTGTAATACAGCTTCATGAACATGCATTCCATACATTCCCGGCCCACAAAAAGAAGGAATAAGAGAAGGATGAATGTTCATAATTTTATTTGGATATGCATCGATTAACTCATCCGTTAAAATTGCTAGATAACCAGCCAATACAATAAAATCAATATTTCTTTCTTTTAACATCTTTACAATCAAAGCATCATCTTTTTTTACTACTGCTGTTTCAATACCAGCATCTTTCGCTCTTTGTAAACCATAAGCCTTTTGACGATTCGAAAGAACAAGAGCGATTTCGCCATTGATCTTTCCTTCGTTTTTAGCATCAATAATAGATTGTAAATCTGTTCCCCCGCCAGAGACAAAGACTGCAAATTTTAGCATAGATCCACGCCCTTATCTCCTTCAACGATATTTCCAACAACATAGCATTTGTCTCCTGCATCTTCAATAGCTTTCATTGTTGCATCAACATCTTTTGGATTAACTGCAATTACCATACCAAGACCCATATTGAATGTATTATACATCATATGTTCTTCAATATTTCCATTTTTTTGAATTAAATCAAATAAAGCTGGTACTGGATAACTTTCTTTTTTAATGATTGCTCTTACATTTTCAGGAAGCATTCTAGGTACATTTTCAAAGAAACCTCCTCCTGTAATATGAGAGCATCCTTTAATTCTAACACCCGCATTTTTTACATTTTTTAAAGCTTTTACATAAATACGTGTTGGTTCAATTAAAGCTTCTCCTAAAGTTTTTCCTAATTCATCATAGTATGTATCTAATGATTCTTTTGTCATTTCAAACACTTTTCTAACAAGTGAAAAACCATTTGAATGAACACCACTTGAAGCAATACCAATAAGTGTATCTCCTGCTTTAATTGTTGAACCATCAATAATATCTTTTTTATCAACAACACCCACAGCAAATCCTGCTAAATCATAATCATCTTCAGGCATTAAACCAGGATGTTCAGCAGTTTCACCACCAACTAAAGCACATTCAGATTGTAAACACCCTTCTGCAACACCACTTACAATGGAAGCAATTTTTTCAGGATAGTTTTTACCACAAGCAATATAATCTAAGAAGAAAAGTGGTTCTCCTCCAGAACAAGCAATATCATTGACACACATCGCAACGGCATCAATACCAATTGTATCGTGTTTATCCATCACAAAAGCAAGTTTTACTTTTGTTCCACAACCATCTGTTCCTGATAATAAAACCGGTTCTTCCATATTTTTAATACCACTTAAATCAAAAGCACCAGCAAAACCACCAAGTCCTCCTAAAACTTCAGGACGCATTGTTTTTTTAACATGTTCTTTCATTAATTCTACTGATTTATAACCTGCTTCAATATCGACTCCAGCTTTTTTGTAATCCATTTTTATTCTCCTTAATTATTTATTTTGCATCCTTGCTAGAACTGCTTTATAAGTTTCAATTAAATCTCCAATATCTTGTCTAAATACATCTTTATCATATTTTTGGTTTGTATCAACATCCCATAAACGACATGAATCTGGTGAAATTTCATCAGCTAATAAAATAGTACCGTCAGCTGTTTTACCAAATTCAATTTTAAAATCAACAAGTTTTAAATTCATTGATAAGAAGAATTCTTTTAATAATTCATTGATTTTTAATGTTGTTTCTTTGATGTATGCTAATTCTTCTCTAGTTGCAAGTTTTAAAGCAACAGCGTGATCATCATTAATTAATGGATCACCATATTCATCATTTTTATAACTCATTTCAAAGATTGGTTCATCTAAAACAACACCTTCAGGCGCCCCTAATCTTTTACAGAAAGATCCAGTTGTAATATTTCTAATAATAACTTCTAATGGGAAGATATCTACTTTTTTAACTAAGATATCTCTTTCATTTAATTTTTTAATCATGTGTGTTTTGATTCCAGCTTCTTCTAACATATCAAAGATAATACAAGAGATTGTATTATTTAAAACACCTTTACCTTCAAACTTATCATGTTTAACACCATTTCCTGCTGTTGCATCATCTTTATAATGAATTAAATATTCATCTTCCTTTTCAGTTTTGTAAACTTGTTTTGCTTTTCCTTCATACAATAATTCTGCCATTTTTCTTTTCCTCCTATTTGTATTTTTCTATGACTTCATCGTTAGCTTTCATTGCGTCAGCTTCCATTTGTTTTCTTTCTTTAAGTAGCCCTTCTTTGATTTCACTATGTTTAATAGCCATAATTTGAAGTGCTAAATAAGCTGCATTTTTACTTCCATTAATAGCAACGGTTGCTACTGGAATACCCGAAGGCATTTGAACAATGGATAATAAAGCATCCATTCCGTCTAAATTACTTCCTGCAATTGGAACACCAATAACTGGTAAAACTGTTTGACTAGCCACCACACCTGGAAGGGCTGCTGCCATTCCTGCAGCTGTAATAATAACTTCTGTTCCATCTGTTTCTGTTTCTTTAATGAAACTAGAAAGTCCTAAATGCGCTCTATGAGCAGATAAACAACGAACATTCACTTCAACACCATAATTTTTTAAAATTGAAATAGCTGGTTCAACTTTAGGTAAATCAGAAGTTGAACCCATAATAATAGCAACTTTCATCTTTCTCTCCTTTTTAGAATAATCCTATAATTTTTCCATCTTCATCAATATCCATATTGACAGCGGCTGGACGTTTTGGAAGTCCTGGCATACGCATAATATCACCAGAAATAGCCACCAAGAATCCTGCTCCAGCAGATGGAATAATATCATTGATTTTAACAGTAAACCCTGTTGGTCGACCAAGCAAGAAAGCTTGGTCAGATAATGAGTATTGTGTTTTAGCAACACAAATTGGTAATTGACTTAATCCTTGTTCTGTATATTTTTTAATTTTATTTTTTGCTTTCTTTGTAAATTCAACACCATCTCCACCATAGATTTCTTTAACGATTGTTTCAATCTTTTCTTCAATTGATAAATCTAAATCATAAAGTGGATGATAATTAGCTTCTTTTGTTTCTAAAATATTTAATAACTTTTCAGCAAGTTCGATTCCACCATCAGCACCTTTTTCCCAAACTTTACTAATAGCTACTTCAACACCAAGTTTCTTGCAACATTCATTTAATAATTGAAGTTCCGCTTCTGTGTCTGTTGGAAAAGCATTAATAGCAACGATACAAGGTAAATCGAACTTTGCAATGTTTTCAATATGCTTTTCTAAGTTTCCTAAACCAGCTTTTAAAGCTCCCAAATTTTCATTTCCTAAATCTTTTTTAGCAACACCACCATGCATTTTTAAAGCTCGAACAGTTGCAACAATAACAACTGCTTCAGGATTTAAATTTGCTTGACGACATTTAATATCTAAGAATTTTTCAGCTCCTAAATCAGCACCAAATCCAGCTTCAGTAATCGCATAATCTCCTAACTTGATAGCAAGTTGAGTAGCCATGACAGAGTTACATCCATGGGCAATATTTGCAAATGGCCCCCCATGAACAAATACTGGTGTGTGATCTAAAGTTTGAACTAAATTTGGTTTAATCGCATCTTTTAATAAAAGTGTTACCGCTCCTGTTGCTTCAATATCATCAACAGTAACTGGTTTTCCATCATAAGTATAAGCGACAATCATTTTTGCAGCTCTTTGTTTTAAATCTTCTAAAGAAGTCGCTAAACAAAGAATTGCCATAACTTCACTAGCAACGGTAATATCAAATCCATCTTCACGAGGAACCCCGTTTACTTTACCACCAAGTCCACAAACAGTATGACGTAGCGCACGATCGTTTAAATCGACCACACGTTTCCAAACGATTTGTCTTACATCGATATTAAGTGGATTCCCTTGATGAATGGAATTATCAAGCATCGCTGCAATTAAGTTGTTTGCAGCAGTGATTGCATGAATATCTCCTGTAAAATGAAGGTTGATATCTTCCATTGGAACAACTTGCGCATATCCTCCACCAGCAGCTCCACCTTTGATTCCAAAACATGGACCAAGCGATGGCTCACGCATTGCAACTACAGATTTCTTTCCTAATTTGTTAAGTGCTTGTGATAATCCAATCATTGTTGTGGTTTTCCCTTCACCTGCAGGAGTTGGATTAATTGCTGTTACTAAGATCAATTTTCCATCTTCGTTTTGATCTAATTTTTTAATGGCTTCAAGGGAAATCTTTGCTTTATATTTTCCATATAATTCTAAATCATCCTCATCCAAACCAACTTTTTGAGCAATTTCAACAATCGGTTTCATCTCTGCACTTTGTGCAATTTCTACATCAGTTAACATTGTCGTTCATCCTTTCTTTTTTTCTTTTTGATTGATTCTTTTAACCACTTTCATTATATTACAAGACAATATATGAAACTAGTTATTTTACCTATCAACCAAAAAAAGAGCCCACTCATCCAGACTATTCTTAGCCCAGACGGTCGACTCTTTTACACGATTATACTCCCTGTGGTTTATTCCACTTCCGTCAGTCGTATAACTTAACTGCATAATATCAAAAAATGTCTCTTTAATCAACACCAAATTTCTTTGTTTTTATATAAAAATTGATTTTTTTATCATTCTATCATTTCTTTTTCATTTCTTAAAAATTTGTTAATTCTTTAAACGATTTAATAACTTTATCTGGATGCCATGCATTACCAAATCCATAGCTAGCAAAGATAAAAGGAATACCTGCAAATCTTGAAGCCTCTTGGTCTCCTTGTGTATCTCCTATATAAATTGCCTCTTGTATATGATTTCTTTCCATCAACAATAAAATATTATGTCCTTTATCTTTTCCTGTTCTTCCTGACATTTCAATATCTTTAAAATACTTTTCTAAATGATGAGCATGTAAAAAAGCTTCGACATATTCCTTTTGACAATTACTCACAATATATAGATCATATTTTTTAGATAAAATTTCTAACGTTTCTTCAATACCTTCATACAAAATAGCTCCATGTTCATTTAAATAATTGACCTCTTCTTCACTAAAATCATCAATAATTTGATTTCTTTTTTCTTCATTAACGCTTGGAAATAAGATATTGCCAATTTCTTCCATGGTTTTTCCCATCAGCGAAGCAACCTTTTCTTGAGTAATAGAAATATCTAAATGGTGTTTATCTAAAACTCTTTTCCAAATAAAAGGTGCACTTTGTGTAGAATCCCATAAAGTCCCATCTAAATCAAAAATCATTGCTTTTTTCATATTTCCACCAACCTTTTTTCTATTTTACCATAATTAATTATTCTTTTTCCGCAACACAATAACATACACCTTTAGGAGCAATAATTGGATTATCCTTATAATATTCATTATAGTGAATAAAAGAATCTAAAGTAATTCTATAATCATCATGTTTTATTACTTTTAAATGACACAAATCAAATATTTCTTTTAATTGTTCAAAACTATATTTAGCTCTCATTGTTTCATTTGCTTCTTTAGCTAATGCTTCTGATTTTCGTGTTTCATCACTTTCTTGATAACTAGGATAATCAAAGACAAGTCGACTTCCTTTTATCATATCTTTTGAGATTTCTTTAAGCAGTCTTTTAAATTGGTCATGCGTTAGATAATAACTTAAACCGAGGAGACTACATACAGAAAGTTGGTTTTCTTGATAAGAACTTTCTAATAACCTATCGATCCAATTATCCTTACCTAAATCAATTGATAGAAATTGAACATTTTTAATATCTACATTTTGACATCTTTGTCTTTTATCATCAATAACCTCTTGCTTATCAATTTCAAATACATTCATTTTATTTTGATACATGTAAGCAAAACTATCATAACCTGAGGCAAAATCTAGATATTGCTTACATCCCTTTTCTTTCATCTCTTCAATCGCTTCTTTACAAAAAGCACTTCTTAGTAAAACAGAAGGTGATAGTTGATGATCTACAATCCACTTTAATGCTTCTTCCTTACTTCCTTTAAAATTAGGATTAAAAAATGAAATGCCTTGTGACATACTTAACCTAATCATTTCATATTCTTTTTTTGTAATTAATTTTGTTGAAAGAGGATCATCAAAAATTTTAATATCCTTACTTTTTTGATGATACGCTCTTGCAAACAAACTTACTAATGCTGTCATATTTTGTTCCATAAAATTACCTCCATATATTTAATACAAGACTTTTACAGAAATGACTAATCTTGAAAAAATGCCCATTTTATGGTAATATAAAGGTAGAAAAAAGAAAGAAATGAGAAAAAATTTCCCATTTCTTTTTATTTGAACTTTTTAAAACCATTAAACCAAGCTCGCTCATCAAATGACTTCTTTTTTATTTTTATAACATTTTTTTCTTTTGGAATACCAATTGGTAAAAAGCATACCAATTCATAATCATCTGGTACATTTAGTATGTGTGCCATTTTTTTACCGATTTGATCCTCATCGGTAATGTGCCCTTCATACCAACAGCTTTCATATCCTAAAGCAATGATTGCTAGTAACATATTTTCAATTGCTGCTGAATAATCCTGTATGGCAAAACATTTATCACGATATGCATAGATACGTTGAGTGAGCACACAAATGGCAGCGGGTGCACTTTGTCCTATTGGCGGATCTATAACATTGAGTAATTGTTTTAAAATATGTGGATCATCAATCGCAATAAAACTTGTTGTTTGTTTATTACATCCAGAAGGAGCGTCGATTCCTGCTTGCATTATTTTGATAAGGTCCTCTCTTTTTACTGGAACTGCTTGATATTCTCCTCGAAAACTATGTCTACTATGAATTAATTCTAGAAAAGTATTCATTTTTACCCTCTTAATAACTATATTTCTTAATCTTTTCCTTGACTCTACTTGCTTGTTCATCTTGTAAAATATATGGTTGATAATCATTTCTTCCTCTTGATGAAGTTAAAGAACATGGAATGATTTGTACTTGATATCCTGTTTGTGTTGTTCCTTTAAAAGAATAAGAGAGTTGATAAATCATTGTGTCTGTATCACTTGGATTACGATTACCACCAAAACAGAAATTACCTAACGAATAAACAATAGGTTTTCCATTGTAGGTTTCTGTTCCTTGAACAACATGAGGATGTGAACCAATGACAGCATCCGCTCCAGCATCAATGGTAAACTTAGCCAGTGATCTTTGATCTTCATTGGCTTGATATTGTCTTTCAATACCCCAATGATAATAAACAAAAACAAGTTGACATTGTTCCTCATTTTTTAAATGATTGATTGCTTCTTGTATTTTTTGATGACCACTTTCATTATTCATAGATACCGAAAGTGAACGATAACCAAGGAATCCACACTTGATGCCTTTGACTTCTTTTATGTAGTAATCATCATAACCAAAATGACCAATAGAAGCTTCATCTAAATATTTTTTTGTATCTTGAAGACCTGCTTCATAATAATCTTCACTATGATTATTTGCGAGGGTAACTGCTTCTACTGATGAAGAAGTCAATATTTTTGTATATTCAGGAGCTCCACTAAAAGGAAATTCTTTTTCAAGATGATTACTGGCTGTAGTAAGTGGTCCTTCTAGATTAACAACTGTCAAATCATCTTTTTCAAAAACATCTTTTACTTTTTTTAAAAAATATGTTGGATCATTCCCTTGTCTTTTATATTCTTGATTAAACGATCCATCATAAGCTTGTCCGGCATAGTTTCCAAGTGTACAATCTCCAGCAAAAGAAATAGTAAAATTCACTTCAGCTTCTTCTTTCTTTTTCTCTTCTTTTTGTACTGTTTTTTCTTGTACCTTTTTAGGTGTTTCTTTTTTTGTAGGTTGATTTACATTATTAAAAAGAAAAACACCTAAAGAAATAACAAGTACAGCTATTATCATAACGAATGCTACTTTTTTCTTATTTAATTTATGATTCATAAAATTCACCTCAACTTATTTTAACATATTCTAAAATATGTTAAAATGCTTCTATTGGAGGAATAACTATGATTCAAGAAATTATTGAAAATAAATTAGATTATGCCACTTTATTATGCGAAAGTGATCCGAATATTAATCTTGTTGAAAATTATTTAAGAGATGGAAGATTATTTGCTTACTTTGAAAAACAAACACCTCTTGCTTTTATTGCAGCAAAAGAAATCAATGACACTACTGTTGAAATAAAGAATTTACTTACATTAGAAAAGTATCGAGGACATGGTTATGGAAAAGCACTTATTCAACATATTGAAAAGCTTTATCAAAACAAACTAACTTTTTTAATTGGAACTGCCAATAGTTCTATGACAAATATGCTTATTTATACAAAGCTTGGTTATCATTATAGTCATAAAATTGAAAACTTTTTCATTGATTATTATCCTCAAGAAATCTATGAAAACAACATGCAGGCAACCGATCTTCTTTACTTTAGCAAAACACGTGCAAACTAAAAGGATTCCTTACGAATCCTTTTTTGTATACTCTTTTAAGATATCAATATAAAGTTGTCCAAAACGGCTCAATATAGCTTTATTATGCGTAATATATCCTATTTCCATAAAATCATCCACATCTAAAGGAACCGCAATGATATCTTTCCCATTAAGCTGTTCATTAATGACTCCACTACAAATTGTATAACCATTAAGACCTATTAATAAATTAAAAAGTGTTGCTCGGTCACATACTTTAATTTCTTTTTGACTTTCTAAAGTACTTAAGATTTCTTCAGAAAAGTAAAAAGAATTATGTTCTCCTTGTTCATAAGATAAACGTGAATATTCTTTTAAATCCTCTAAAGATACTTTATTTTTGTTTGCAAGAGGATTGTCTTTTCCAATAAAAACATGGGGCTTTGCAATAAATAAACGATGAAATGTTAAGTCATTTTCTTTCAATGTTTTCTTTAAAACAACTTCATTAAATGAATTAAGATAAAGAACCCCAATTTCACTTTTAAGTTTCGCAACATCTTCAATAATTTCATAAGTTTGTGTTTCTCGAATCCTGAAATCATATTCCTTCCCACCATATTCTTTAATCAAAGAAACAAAAGCTTCTACGGCAAAAGAATAATGTTGCGTTGAAATACAAAATTCATGTTTAACATTATGATCTTGTAAGTATTTTTCTTCAATCAAATTTGTTTGTTCAATTACTTGTCTGGCATAGCCTAAAAATTCTTCTCCTTGCCTTGATAAAATAACCCCTTTATTAGTACGAATAAAAATTGTAATCCCAAGTTCCTTTTCTAATTCCTTAATAGCACTTGTCAAAGAGGGTTGAGAGATATATAAACGTTTTGCAGCACTAGAAAGTGTTCCTAGTTGAGCAACGGTAATTACGTATCTTAATTGAGCTAATGTCATTTTTTTCACTCCTTTTTGTAGCATTATACCATAGTTATTTTCTTTTTCATATTTTAAAAATAATTTAGGAATATTCTATGTTATAATAAGGAAAGTATTTAAGGAGGGGATTGAATGGAAAAAGATTTAACACATGGAAATACATTAAAACTGATTATTTCATTTTGTATTCCATTAATTGGTGGTGCTATTTTCCAACAACTTTATAACGTTGTCGATACGATGATTGTTGGACGTTTTGTAGGGGTAGATGCTTTGGCAGCAGTAGGATCAACAGGTTCTTTAAACTTTCTAATTATTGGTTTTGTTTTAGGACTTGCTGCTGGATTTGGTATTCCTATTGCTCAAGCTTTTGGTGCTAGAGAAGAAAAAAGAATGTTACAAACTATTATGAATGCTTTCTATTTATGCATTTTCTTTTCGATTGTTTTAACTGTTTTAACTCATTTTACAACAGAAACATTGCTTACTTGGATGCAAACACCAACCAATATTTTTAAACAATCTTATGACTATATATCAATTATTTTTTATGGTTTAACTTGTACAATTGCATATAATTTTTTAGCAAGTGTTTCACGTGCTTTAGGGGATAGTAAAACACCTCTTATTTTCTTAATTATATCATCGGTACTTAATGTTGTTTTAGATTTATCAATGATTATTAATTTTCATATGGGTGTTCGAGGTGCTGCCCTTGCCACAGTGATTGCTCAAGGAATTTCAGCTGTTTTATGTTTTATTTATATGGCTAAAAAATATCCTAATTTAAGATTTGATCATCATGCACGTTCTATAAGTTTTCCAATTATCAAAAAACTTATTAATATTGCCGTCCCAATGGCTTTACAATATTCAATTACGGCTGTTGGTGCTGTTATCTTGCAAAGTGCTGTTAATACTTTAGGTTCAGCAAAAGTTGCTGCTATTGCTGCTGCCCAAAAATTATCGATGTTCTTTACGCAACCAATGGATATGATGGGTTCTACAATGGCTACCTTCTCTGGACAAAATTTAGGTGCCGGAAAGATAGAGCGTATTTTTAAAGGAATTAAAGAATCTATGCTCCTTGTCATTGGTTATGGTATCGTTGCTTGTATCTTTATGATTTTCTTTGGAAAATACCTTTCATTATTATTTGTTGCTGGTAATGAAACAGGCGTTATTAATGATGCTCAACAATTCTTGATTTGCAATAGTATTTTCTATTTTGTTTTAGGTATTCTATTTGTTTCAAGAAACACCATTCAAGGTTTAGGAAAATCCGCACTTACGATGCTTGCCGGGGGTGCTGAATTAGTGGCAAGAGCTTTTGTTGCCTTTGCCCTCGTTGGTAAGTTTGGTTATAATGCCATTTGTTTTGCTAATCCAATTGCTTGGTTTGCAGCAATCATTATTTTAATTCCAACACTTGTTATTTTAATGAAAAAATTAAAGAAAGAACATAGTTAAAAAACTGGTACGAATTTACTCGTATCAGCTTTTTTATATGTTCTTTGAATTTAAACGATTATGAATGTTTTGCATTTTCAAATCAATTTCAGCAATTGATTTAGCACATTCTTGAAGTTCTTTTTTAACATCGTCAGAAACATTATTATCTGTTTTATATTTTAGCTTATGTTCAAGCGATGCCCAAAAATCCATGGCTATTGTACGTAATTGAACTTCTACATGAATTGGTTTAGGTCCTTCAGATAAAAAGATAGGAACTTCTAAAACAAGATGTAATGACATATAACCACTTTCTTTAGGATTTTGAATATAATCTTTCATTTCAATAAGTTGAATATCATCTTGATTTGTAAGTAGCTGTGCTACTTTATAAACATCATCTACATAATTACAGATTACTCTGATTCCCGCAATATCATGAATATTTTCTTCTAATGAACGTTCTGTAACCGGAATATCTTTACTGATTGCTTTTTTTAAAATACTTTCTGGTGATTTAAGCCTAGATTCTATATGATGAATTGGATTATGATCATGTTTTACTTTAAATTCAGCATCAAGAATTTCAAGTTTTGTACGTACTTCTTTAATCCCTGCTTCATAGATTTGTTGCATTCTCAATAGTTCTGTAACATTTTCATAAAGTGTTGTTTTTGCAAGATTATTAACAACATTTTGTTTAATTTTTTGACTTGTTTTCATTATAACACCTCATCTTTATTAAACCTTAAAAAGATGAACTTGTCATTAACAAAAGAAAAATCTTTAAAGATTTAATCACTAAGGTCTTCTCCATTAGAAGCAATAACTTTTTTATACCAATAGAATGAATCTTTTCTATAACGATCTAATGTTTTTAAATCAAATTCATCACGATCAACATAAATAAATCCATAACGTTTAACCATACCTTCATGAGTAGAAATTAAATCAATTGCTGACCATGGACAATACCCCATCATTTCAGCTCCATCAGTAATTGCTAATTGAATTTGTTCAATATGTTTTCTTAAATATTCAATACGATATGGATCATGAACTTTACCATCTTCTGTTAATTTATCATAAGCTCCAAGTCCGTTTTCAGTAACGATCATTGGCAAACGATATCTTGAATACATTTCTCGAATTGTAGCTCTAAATCCAAATGGATCAATTTCCCAACCAAAATCAGTATGAGGTAAATTTGGATTGGCTGCTCCTAAATAAACACCCTCTTCCATACGTGTTTTTTGTTGATCATGTCCAAATGTTTCTTCTTGACTTTCATCACACCAAGCAACAGTTGCTGTTGAATAATAATTGAAACCAATAAAATCAGGATGTCCATTCTTTAAGATTTCCATGTCTCCCTCTTCAATATGTGGTGTAGCATCTCTTTTTTCCATAAAAGCCCATGCTAAATGGTTGTATTCACCATAAACTGCCATATCTAAATAAAGCCAGTTTCTAATCGCATTTAAGTTTTGAGCAGCTAATTGATCTTCTGGTTTACAACTTGCTGGATAAGCAAGAGAAATATTTGGTGCTGGTCCAATTTTTCCACCTTCAACCATTTCATGACATAAAGCCATGGCTTTTGCTTGTGCTACTAACATATGATGATTTTGTTGGTAAAGAGATTTATATTTTTCTGGTCCTGTAAGGGTTGTTGTGCCAATAATATCTCCTGATAAAATTAAAACGTTTTGTTCATTGATTGTAAGCCAGTATTTAACACGATCACCAAAGTTTTCAAACATCACTTTAGCAAAATTAACAAACCAATCAATAGATTCTCGTTTTTCCCATCCACCTCTTTCTTCTAAGGCTTGTGGCATATCGAAATGGAACATTGTCACTAATGGAATAATATTATATTTTAAACATTCATTAATAACATTATTGTAGAAATCAATTCCTTCTTGATTTACTTCACCTGTTCCTTGAGGTAAAATTCTAGACCATGAAATAGAAAAACGATAAACTTTAAAGCCCATTTCTGCCATTAAAGCAATATCTTCTTTATATCGATGATAAAAATCTGCACAAACTGTTAAATCAGATGTTCCTTCTGGTACTACTTTAACATCTTGAACAGAAGGCCCTTTACCATGAGATAAGTTAGCTCCTTCTACTTGATAAGCTGATGTACTTGCTCCCCAAAGAAAATCCTTTGGAAAAGGTTTTAATTTTTTGTGTAACATTCTTTCTTCCTCCTATTTTCTTTATTATACAACCAAATAAAAAAACATCCAACAGGATGTTTAATCAAAAAATTCATCATCTTTATTATCACGATATTTATGATAAATATTTCCACAATAATAAAACATTAATTCATCATAAACTTTACTTGATAATTTTTCACCTACATAAAGCATTTCATACTTTACACCTTTTTCTACGTATTTAAAACCCATTTCTAAAAGTCCATTTCTTAAATAAAAACTTTTACGATGAATACGTTGTTGATAATTTTCATATTTTTCATCAACCTCTTCAATACATAACATAATCGTATGGGGATATCTTTTCTTTAAAAGTTGTAATACGACACTTCCATATCCATGTCCTCTTTGTTTTTCATCAATTGCAAGATAGAGAATATAAGATAAATTTTGATACGTAATAACATAAGTTAGACCTACCCATTGATGATGATCATAGATTGATAAAAATTCTCCTTTACCTTCATGATGTTTATCTATAAGGGCTTTCCATGGAGCTCTTTCATCTTCCGGAAAAGCACTGTAATAAAGTTCACTTACTTGTTGCATATCAGTTTCACTGATGTTTTTAAATTGTAATTTCATAAAACTCTCCTATTTGTAATATTTATCAAAATAAGCTTTTAATGATTTTTTAATAGATATATGATCTAATTTCATAGAAAAAATAAATCTTTCTTTTTCTTTAAAATCATTTCTTAATTCACCAATATGTTTTCTAAATGCTTCATATTGGACAATAATGTCGTTTTCTTTCGCAAATTTTTGAATATTATTTAAAATATTTAATGAATAACATACATCTATAAGGAATACACCATAAAATAATCCCACAAAGAAAGAAAACCAAAGATTTCCTGCTAACCATTCAATAGAATGAATAATATTAGGATGAATTAAAAAATAATAGATGGCACTTAAAAGATACCAAAAGAAAGTAAACTTAGGACAAATAATTCCTTGTATATTCCATTTTTCATCGCTATAATCCCAAAGTTTGACATGCATTCCCTTTATAAAAATAAGTCCTGCAAAATATTCTATTAAAGTAACTGATAAAGCCATTAACAAAAATAAGACTGTTTTTCTTAAATAAACTTCATGAATAAAAGAAACATTTATATGTGCTAATAAATAAACCACACATAAACTAAAACCATACAACGGTAAATAAGGACCCACTAAAAAGCCCGGATTGATCCATTTACGTGTAGGATTTGCTTTGGAAAAAAAGCGACGGAAAATAAGTTCTAAAAGCCATCCAGCTAAACTTCCTATAAAAAATATAAACGCTAAAATCAACCATTCTTTCATAAAATCACCTATTTCATTTTATTAAATAATATAGTAATTAGAATACTTGAAACAACCTAAAAAATCAAGTTAAAAAAATAAGGCTTCCGCCTTATAATGTACAAATCATGACTGTCATTGTTCCATCAAAATCAACTTCTTTTTGATCTGAACATACAACAAAATGATCTCCTTTTTTAACTTCTTTTCCTTCTACTGTTCCTTGCCCTTCAATGATTGATACAAGTTGGAATGGTTTATCATTCTTTACTTTATTATATCCTGTCATATCATATTTATTTAATGTTAAATAGTTAGATGATACAAGTTCTTTTCTTGTTCCATTTTCAATTGTTTCTTCTACTTGTTTTGATAGATCATATGGTTTATAAGGTACTGTTGTCACATCGATGGATTGTTTTACATGAAGTTGTCTTTCATTTCCATCTTTATCTTTTCGATGATAATCATAAACACGGTATGTGATATCTGATGATTGTTGTGCTTCATAGATCAATGAACCTTTACAGATAGCATGAATTGTTCCACTTGGAATATAGAAGAAATCTCCTTTTTTGATATCAAACTTATTTAATAAATTGTCGTAATCATCGTTTTCGATAGCTTTTACAAGTTCTTCTTTTGTTTTAGCATGATGTCCCATGACCATCTTTGTATCTTCTTTACAATCTAATACATACCAGCATTCTGTCTTTCCTAATGAATTTTCATGAAGAGCTGCATATTCATCATTTGGATGAACTTGTACAGATAAATCATTACAAGCATCGATGATCTTTACAAGCAATGGAAATTGTTTATCTTTGATATTTCCAAAAAGTTCACGATGTTCATCAAAGACTTTTGAAAGTGTTTGACCTTTAAATTCACCTTCTTTGATTGTATTATCACCATTTGGATGTGCTGAAGGTGCCCAGCATTCTCCTGTTTAATCACTTGGAATAGCATAACCATACTTTTCTTTAAGTTGGTTTCCTCCCCAAATCATTTCTTTAAATACAGGTTCTACCCATAAAATATGTCCCATTACTATTCTCCTTTTCCTTTTTCATGTGTTGATTCATTTCTTCTTTCATCCCAATCTAAATTCATAGAGACTTTTTTAATAAGTAATTCTTGATAATTCTTTTTAAAGAGTAAGGAATAGATTAAATCTATAATATAATCACTACTTATTTTAGAAGAAAATGATCCAATTTTATTAATAATATTTTCTTTTGAACACATTGTTAAACAAATATCTGCTTTTTTTCTTAAATAACTATCATTTAAAGAAGTGATTGCAATAATAGATCCCCCATTTATTTTAATACGTTCAACAATAGGTTTAATTTCATTTGTTTGTCCTGAATAGGAAATAATTAGCGCTACTGAATTTTTAGTCGTATGCAAAGCTTGTTGAGTCTGCTCTGTAGGAATAATTTTCAAGTTAACAAACTTATTGACATAAGTCATTTTATGTTCAAACATCAATGCTGATAAAAAAGAATCTCCTACCGCAAACAAGTCAATGATGTTTGCTTTATCAATATAATCCACTGCTTTTTCTAATTCGTTCATATCAAGAACTTGATTAGTTCCTTCAATGGTTTGTTTATAGACTCCTCCAACATTATGACAAATTTCATTCATCGAACTATCTTGCATAAATGGCTTATTAAAATTTATCGTAGAAAATGTTTGAGATTGAGTTATTTCGGCAAAATGAACACGAAAGTCATTAAAATTTTTTTCTCCCAATTTCTTACAAAAACGACTAATTGTTGCTGTTGAAGTATAAGTTGCTTCTGCAAGCTCTTTAAGATTCATATGAATCACATCTTCTTTATGTTCAATTAAATAATCTGCTATTTTCTTTTCTAATTCACTAAAACCTTTTTGGTATTCAATCGTTGATAATAGACTCATATTTTCACCTCAAATTCATTGTACCTTTATATACAATGAAAGACAAGAATACATTGTATCCTTGTCAAATTCATTATTAAGCTTCTGCAGCTTGTTTGTTTTGGTATTTTTCGTATGCAATTAAGAATGGTGTGTAGATAACTGTTGAAACAACAATTAAGATTGCTTGAGTTACTGCACCCATTACGTTAGCACCTGTAGCTAAGAATCCGAATACGATTGGTGGAGTTGTCCAAGGTACTGTTAAACATGCAACTGGACAGAATCCGATAACTGTTAACACATAACCAACTAAGATAGTTACTAAACATGCAAATACAAATGGAATACCTAAGATTGGGTTTAATACCATTGGAATACCGAATGTAACTGTTTCATTGATGTTGAATAAACCTGGAACTAATGATAATGAAGCGATTGCTTTATTATCTTCACGTTTACCAAAGATAATGATTGCGATTACTAAACCGATAGTAACACCTGAACCACCAAATTCACCACACATTTGTAAGAAATACATATTGATGATATTTTTTGGAGTTTCACCTTTGTTGAATGCTTCAACGTTTTCAAGTGCTAATGGTGTAAATAATGCTTCTTTTACTGCAGATAACATGTTGTTACCATGAATACCTACTAACCAGAATAACATGATTACTAAATAGATAATCATAACACCTGGAACTGTAGCACCTACAGCCCCTAAAGGACCTTGAACACCATTTTTGATAACATCATTTAAGTATAAACCAGTTAAGTTATAACATGCTGATCCAATACAAGCAGTGATGATTAAAGTAATAGTAGCTGGTACTAAAACTTCGAATGCACGAGCAACTCCTGGTGGAACTTGTTCTGGCATTTTAATTTTTAATGCATCTTGTTTTTCAAAGAAGCAGAATAATTCTACAGATAATACACCAATAATCATACCAGTGAATAAACCAGTAGCTCCTAATTCGTTACCAGCAACACCAGTGAAAGCTTCTTTAGCTCCGTCTACCATGTGTGAAGTGTTTGTAACTGATAACCATGCAGCTAAACCTACTAAACCTGGAATATAACCAGCTCTTTCAGCTCCCATGTTCCAAACACCGATTTCTTGGGCGATACCAAGAGTGATACCAACTGTGATACAGCTGATCGTACAGAAGTTAACAGCTTGGAATGCTGGGTTTAAGAAATCTAAAGCCATAATTGGTTTGAAGAATAAACCTAACCCAGTGCTTTCGTTAACCAATACGTTACACCATAAAACCCCAATTGCCCCAGCGATTGTTAAAGGCATGAAGTTTTGGAACGCATTTTTGATTGCAGATAAATATTTGTTTTGACCGCACCATGCACCAGCACGACCTAAGACATCTGCCATTTTGTCCATAATTTTTTCCTCCCTTAATTAATTTTGACATGATTATCATAACGTGACATTTTTCTTTGTTAAAGGCTTACAATGGTTTTTGTTTTTTATTTACAGCATTCTTTTTTCTTTAAAAAAATCGTGTAATTTATTTACAAAAACATAAAGAAAAAAATCATTTGTTAAAACAAATGATTTTCGTGTCATTTTATAAGTAGTCAAAAAATACGGAAGGTATTTAATTTATTAAATAAATGACAATCTTTATTTTATATATAGGATAGAAATTGTACACCTTTTTAAAAGATTTAGAGAGTAATTTTCATTAATTCCTTTTCGGTACAATAAACGATGTAATTTATTTACAAAAACTTAACTAAAGATAAATGTTGGTAAGTATCTCTTGAAAAACTAATCAAATAGTGAAAAATTTAGAATCATATTTAAAATTACTGAATTTCAATGCACATAAGCTGTTGCCTATCTCTTTGAATATATGAAGAAATATCTTCTTTTGATAATATTTATTATGTTGATCTTTATATTTATAAAGCCCTATATAATTTCTTAAATATTTATCTGATATTCCTCGATACTTATATAGAAATAAATCTATCGATGAATGTAAATCATTTATCTTTTTAAGGGTATAACCATCTTTCTCTTTTTTACCTGATGGTATCTTGATTCATTTAACTCTTAAATCTTTCATCAATTTATGATATGACCTCAAGCTGTCACTTACAACTTGACATGTACTTGGAATCTTATCTTTATATATTTTATAGAGCTCTTTGGAATGAATCCTTCCTGTTTCAGATACTTGGATTACTTTATTGTTATGTTGATCTATGGCACATACGATATTTCTTTTTTGACTGCTCATCCCTCTTTTTTGTTTTTCTTTGTTTTCCATATGTTTGCCTGAATGTGTAACGACATTTAGTTTTTCATCCAAATAAACCGTATCACTTAAAACAGGGTTATCATGAGTCAAATCAGCAAGAACACTTAGTATTTTATGTCTCCATAAAAGAGAGGTTGGTTCACTTATTCCAGCGATATCAGCAGAACGAGCAAGAGTATCACCATTAAATAAAGATTGAATATATTCAAACCATTGATAAGGTTGCTTTTTAGTGTATGAAAGCAATGAACCAGTAATAGAAGAAAATGTTTTTGAACATTCTTTACACAAATATCTTTGATTGCCTTTATTATCCTTGCCATATTTAATGATATGTTTACTTTGGCAATGAGGACAAAAAGAACTATCATAGTTGTTTGATAGTTCTTCATGAATATTTGAATCGTAGATGTGATTGATCAAGTGATTATTAAGTTTTTCTCTAATAATTTCAATTTCATCATCACTTGCATTATTAATAATTGAATCAATAATATCATTAAACATTTTATTTTCCATAGCTTTCAACCTCTTGACTATATGATAGAACAAATCAAAATGGTAAGCTTTCTATTACAAAAGTTAGACTGACATTATTAGGTGTTATCACCAATATTTATCTTTAGTTAGGTTATTTACAAAAAAAGATGACTTGCATCACCTTTTTTTATCTATATTATTAAAAGATAATATTTCATTATATGATTTAGTCTAAAATTGGGAAGTTACGATTTAATCGTTAAAGGGATATAACAATATTATCTTTTAATAGCAAAATTATTTATCTAATTGATAGAATGAATCAACGCCACCATATAAGCTTTGTTTTCCTAATTCATCTTCAATTCTTAATAATTGATTGTATTTAGCAATACGGTCTGTTCTTGATGCAGAACCAGTTTTAATTTGTCCAGCATTTGTAGCTACAGCAATATCAGCAATTGTTGTATCTTCTGTTTCACCAGATCTATGAGAAACAACAGCAGTATAGTTTGCTTTTTGAGCCATTTGAATAGCTTCTAATGTTTCAGTTAAAGTACCAATTTGGTTAACTTTAATTAAGATAGAGTTTGCTGTTTTCTTAGCAATACCTTCTTGTAAACGTTTTGTATTTGTTACAAAGAAGTCATCCCCTACTAATTGTACTTTTTTACCTAATTTTTCAGTTAAATATTTCCATCCTTCCCAGTCATCTTGATCAAGACCATCTTCGATAGAAATAATTGGATATTTTTCAACAAGTTCACCGTAGAAGTCAACTAACTCTTTTGAAGTAAATGTTCTATTTCCTTCACCTGGTAAAACATATTTACCATCTTTATAGAATTCTGAACTGGCAACGTCCATTGCAAGTTTAACATCTACACCTGGTTTATAACCTGCTTTTTCAATAGCTTCAATAACTGTTTGAATAGCTTCTTCATTTGATTTTAAGTTAGGCGCAAATCCACCTTCGTCACCTACAGCCGTATTTAATCCTTTATCATGTAATACAGCTTTTAAATTATGGAATACTTCAGCACCCATACGAATTGCTTCTTTGAATGTAGGAGCTGAAACTGGCATAATCATAAATTCTTGGAAATCAATGTTGTTATCAGCATGTGCCCCACCATTGATAATATTCATCATGGGTGTAGGAATAATATGAGCATTTGCTCCACCAATATAACGATATAATGGCATACCTAATGAATCAGCGGCACATTTAGCAACCGCAAGAGAAACACCTAAGATAGCATTTGCTCCAAGTTTACCTTTATTATCAGTACCATCTAAATCAATCATTGCTTGATCGATTTCTCTTTGAGCAAAAACATCATACCCTAATAATTCAGGAGCAATCACTTCGTTTACATTTTTAACAGCTTGTAAAACACCTTTACCTAAATAACGTGATTTGTCTCCATCTCTTAATTCTACTGCTTCATAAATTCCTGTAGAAGCTCCACTTGGTACGATTGCTCTACCAAAAGCTCCACATTCACTTCTAACTTCAACTTCAACAGTTGGATTTCCACGAGAGTCTAATACTTCGCGTGCTTTAATACTTTGAATTAAATCCATTTTAATACTTCCTTCTTTCATTTTTGTTTTGTTTGTGTTTGTGATTTTTGTTTGTGATCTGGTATCAATAAAAAATGATTTATTAACACGAGGTTAGCTGTAACTAACTGTCTATAAGTTAGCATATACTAACCTTGTGTGTCAACCCTTTTTGACTACTTTTTTTCAACTTCAAATACTATTTTGTTCCTTTTTTTATAAAATATTCTTTGATAGATACAAAAAAATTCCTTTTTTCATTTATTTATCTTTCTTGTTTCATTGACTTTCTTTAATCGACACTTTATAATTTGTTCAGGTGAATTCCTTCACCTGAAGGAAGAAATTTATGTAGTTTTACGTTATTTCTTTTTTAATGTTTGTGATCATTAATGTGATGAAAGGAGAAAATAAAAAATGATTTATTCACATGAAGTTGAAGAAATGTGCACTGTAAATCGTGGTGCATCACACGGATGTGCTCCTATTCCTGAAGAAGGAAAATGGGTATATTCAAGAGAAATCAAAGATATTTCTGGTTTAACACATGGTATTGGTTGGTGTGCTCCACAACAAGGTGCATGTAAACTTACTTTAAATGTTAAAGAAGGTATCATTGAAGAAGCCTTAATTGAAACTGTTGGATGCTCAGGTATGACTCACTCTGCTGCTATGGCTAGTGAAGCATTAGTTGGTAAAACTTTATTAGAAGGTTTAAATACTGACTTAGTTTGTGACGCTATTAACACAGCTATGAGAGAATTATTCTTACAAATCGTTTATGGACGTACTCAATCAGCATTCTCTGAAGGTGGATTACCTGTAGGTGCTGGTCTTGAAGACTTAGGTAAAGGTTTAAGATCAATGGTAGGTACATCATACTCTACTAAATTAAAAGGACCTCGTTACTTAGAATTAACTGAAGGTTACATTACTCGTATCGCTTTAGATACAAATGATGAAATTATCGGTTACGAATTCGTTAACTTAGGTAGAATGATGGAAATGATTAAAGATGGAAAAGATGCTAATGAAGCTTTAGAAGCTGCTAAAGGTAACTACGGTAGATTCAACGATGCTGCTAAATACATCGATCCAAGAAAAGAATAATAGGAGGATACGAAAAAATGGCATTATTTGAAAGTTATGAAAGAAGAATTGATCAAATTAACGCTGCATTAGCTAAATATGATATCAAATCAATCGAAGAAGCAAAAGCTATTTGTGATGAAAAAGGTATCAACGTTTATGATATCGTAAAATCTACACAACCAATTTGTTTCGAAAATGCTTGTTGGGCATATACAGTTGGTGCTGCTATGGCAATTAAAAATGGTGATACTAAAGCAGAAGATGCTGCTAAAACAATCGGTGTTGGATTACAATCATTCTGTATTCCAGGATCTGTTGCTGATGATCGTAAAGTAGGTTTAGGTCATGGTAACTTAGGAGCAATGTTATTAAACGAAAATACTCAATGTTTCGCATTCTTAGCTGGACATGAATCTTTCGCTGCTGCTGAAGGTGCAATCAAAATTGCTGAAAAAGCTAACAAAGTTAGAAAAAATCCATTAAGAGTTATCTTAAATGGTTTAGGAAAAGATGCTGCTAAAATCATCTCAAGAATCAATGGTTTCACTTATGTAGAAACTCAATTCGATTATTTCACTGGAGAAGTTAAAGAAGTATCTAGAACTGCTTATAGTGATGGTCCACGTGCTAAAGTTAACTGCTATGGTGCAGATGACGTACGTGAAGGTGTTGCTATCATGCATAAAGAAGGTGTAGATGTATCAATCACTGGTAACTCTACTAACCCTACTCGTTTCCAACATCCAGTTGCTGGAACATATAAAAAAGAATGTATCGAACAAGGTAAAAAATACTTCTCAGTTGCATCTGGTGGTGGAACTGGACGTACTTTACATCCTGATAACATGGCTGCTGGTCCTGCTTCATATGGTATGACTGATACTATGGGACGTATGCATAGTGATGCTCAATTCGCTGGTTCTTCATCAGTTCCTGCTCACGTAGAAATGATGGGATTAATCGGTATGGGTAACAACCCAATGGTTGGAGCTACTGTTGCAGTTGCTGTTGCTATCGAAGAAGCTTGTAAATAATTCATTAAAAAAGTCTTGATTTTTCAAGGCTTTTTTTATTTTCCCTTTTATCCCTTTCTATCAACAATAATTTAAAAAATAAGGGGCTGTAACGAGTAAGTAGATTTTTAACTACTTTCGAAAGGTTACAGCCTCTTTATTATTACATATTATCTTTTAATACTTCATGGTCTCTTAATAATTTCTCTATAACTGTTCCTTTAACTGCTTTAATAAGAGGTTTTTTAAACATATTTAAAGGACCTAAGTTTATTTCAAGAGGAGATTTTCCATCCATCAATTTAACAGAACTATCCAATAATTCTCTAATATCATAAACACTTCCCCATACTTCAGGAACACCACGATCTACACCTAATAAACCATAAACAGCTTCCATAGCTGTTCTTACAGAATATTCTGTAGTAAAGACAGTATCTCTAGGTGTATGAGCAAATTGTCCTAAGAAAGCAAAGTTAACTGCGCCATCAACAATAACATCTGGTCGATCTTCTTTTCTTCTTGGCATAAAGAAAGCAGTGATATATGGCATCATTGTTGGTATACAGATAGCACTGTTTGTCGCATAGTCTTCAATGTATTTTTCTGGTACACCAAGATGATAGAGCCATTCCATTGTAATTTCTTTTCCTGTACATTCTTTCATTGGTTTTTTTACATAATCTCCAAGAACATCTGTAAATAAGCCATAGACCCAAACACATACTTTTTCTTTATCTTGCTGTTTAAATTGTCCTTGGCGATTAATTGTCCAACTTAAAAGCCATGATGAATCTTTACAACTAACAATTCCTCCTGTTACAACATGTCCAGTACGAGGATCTCTTTTACAGATATTTGTAATATAAGGAATAATTTTATCATCTAATGTTGTAATTGTAGCTGATTCCCAATTTGTTTTTTCAATATCACTACAGAATTTTTCAGGATATCCAAATGAAGCATCTTGTTTAGCAATATTTTTCCATAAATCCCAACAACCACTTTTTGCTACTTTAGCATCTCCTTGAGGAGCATGATTTTGATCTCCATAGATTGTTCCTTCTACACAACTACCATTTGTAATAAAGACTAAATCATTTTCAGTTAATTGAATATTTTTATCTTTACCATTTACTTTACATTCAATAACTTTAGCTACTTTTTTATCAGGTGTTGTATCAAATATAATATTTGTTACTTCGCTGTTAAATTGAAAATCTACATCATGTTTTTCTAAGTATTTTTTCATTGGTAAAATAAGGGATTCATATTGATTATATCTTGTAAATTTTAAAGCACTAAAATCAGGTAATCCTGATATATGATGAATAAATCTTTGGAAATAGAGTTTCATTTCTAAAGCACTGTGCCAGTTTTCAAAGGCAAACATAGTACGCCAATACATCCAAAATGTTGAATCAAAAACTTCTTCATCAAAGACATCTTCAATTGTTTTATCATAGAGATCTTCATCTTTAGTCATAAAGAGTTTCATAATTTCCATACACCCTTTTTGACTTAAACCAAATTGATTATTGGTCTTAGCATCTTGTCCACGATTAACTGTTGCTCTACATAATGAGTAGTTAGGATCTTCTTTATTTAACCAATAAAATTCATCTAAAACACTGGCATCTTTAATTTCTAAAGAAGGAATACTTCTAAATAAATCCCATAAACATTCAAAGTGGTTTTCCATTTCTCTTCCACCACGCATAATATAACCTGCTGTTGGATCAAAGATACCATCACAAGCCCCACCAGCAATATCCATTGCTTCTAAAATATGAATATTCTTTCCTGGCATTTGTCCATCTCTTACTAAAAAACATGCAGCAGCTAATGAAGCTAGTCCACTACCAATTAAATAAGCACTTTTATTTTCTACACCTTCAGGTTTTTTAGGTCTAGCAAATGCTTCATAGTTACCATTTGTATAATAAATTCCTTTAGAATTTTTATCATGTTTACCAAGTTCAGTATTACGATACGTATTTTCTTTTTCTTCTACTTTATTTTCTTTTGCTTTTTTAACAAGCATAGCTGATGAAACAGCTGCAGCTGTTGTTGCTGCTATTTTGATACTTCTTTTCATATAGGTTCCACCTTTCTTTGATACCTTAATTTTATCATTCCCCTCTTGAATTAAAATTTACAATAAAAAAGAAATGATTTAATTTTTATCATTTCTTATTATCTGTAAAGTTTTTAATTGATAAATCTATTGTTCCATGAACTGTCTTTTCTAAATCATCAACAATTTCATTATAATTTTCATCCATTCCTTTTTCTATCCAATCAAGCATAATCCCTACAAAACCATATTTATAAAAATAAGCAATAAAATTCTTTTGTTGTTCATTTAAATTTGTTTCAATACTTCTTTCTTCAACAATTGATTCAATCAATCCATGAACAAGTTTAAATAATACTTTTTCTATCTGATCTTTAGAAATATCATGATAAACATTTAAAATAAAAGGTTTATTTTTATAAACAGCTTCAAAGATATTTTCTAATCCTTCTTTCCAATGAGCATAATCTTTCTTTTCATTAAGTGCTTTTTTAGCATCTTCAATTAAAATCCATTCTGTTAAATCATATAAATCTTAAAAATGATAATAAAAAGACATCCTGCTTAAATAACAAACATCTGTTAAATTTTTAATGGTTATTTTATGAAATGGCTTTTCTAATAAAAGCTTTTTAAAAGCATCTTCTAATTGTAATTTAGTTCTATTTGTCATATTTTCACCTATCCCTTTTCAAGATATTCTATATTAATCATACTATATTTTTTTATGACTTACATTAAAAAAGCAATCCGTAGATTGCTTGTAATACTATAATAGACTTGCTTCTTTACTAAATTCTTCAAAACTATTAACAAAATGATAAGGTTCATATTCTCCATAAGCAGTAGGTCTAGTGATTGCTACAATTTGAATATCGTATCCTAGCTTCTTTTGTAAATTTGTTGCAAAATCAGCCAACTCTTTTCCACGCTTTGCTTTTAGTGCAATGCATCCTGATTTTTTAAATCTTTTCGCAATGATGTAACACATTTTCTAGTACCTCCTCTAATTCTTCAGCTAATTTTATTCTACCATTTTCATAATATTTACGCAATATTTGACCATAAAAGCTATCATATCCTCGTTTATAAAATTTATCATGTAACCAATCATTTAATTGCCTATCATAGTAAGTATTAAACTGTATCTCAATTGGATAATGTTTATTATCTTTTTGATAATAGACATGTACGCCTCGATACCCATCATCATTAGATTTTCCTTTTGACATATCGACAACTCTTATTTTTTCTTCCGTTTCAAGACAAAGAACTTCTTCATAATTTGAACAAATTGTTCTGAAACCTAAAATATCATTAAAGACACGTGAAAAAGTTGCATTTGGATACCTGTCAAATTTAATAGATGCAGACCCAATACTTTTGATTCTTAAATCTATCGGAAATTTGTATAAAATACTTTGATTATACAGGAATTAATTCTTTAGGTGATTTTATTTATCAATATTCTTATAATACCGTTATTGAGATGTGTAAAACAAAAAACATCCACTTTGAAGATAAAGATCTTCTTTTATTGGATGTCTTTTGTGGTGGTGCTTCAATCATGTATCAACACTATATTCTAGGTAAATATGATTTATCACCTAAACAAGCAGGTCATCTTTTATATCAAATGTTTCCTGAAAACTTTAAAATATCTTGGTAATCAATTATTCATATTTCCAATTATGAGATTGCATTTGCATCTCTACCATATGTTTATAAATACCATTTTGTTGTTTTAAATCTTGTGGTTTACCTTGTTCAAAGACTACTCCATCTTTTAAAACAACAATTTGGTCAACGCCATCAACTGTTCTCATACGATGTGCAATAATTAATACTGTTTTATTTTCTATTAACTTAGAAATAGACTCTTGAATCATTGATTCATTATCTACATCTAAAGAAGCAGTCGCTTCATCCATTAAGATAATTGGAGCATCTTTTAAAAATGCTCTCGCAATTGAAATTCTTTGTCTTTGTCCTCCTGATAATTCAGAACCATTTTCACCAATCATTGTATTCCATTGATCTGGCATATTTTCAACAAACTCATCACAATGAGCAAGTTTTGCTGCTGCCATCACTTCTTGGTCTGTTGCATCTTTTTTACCAATACGAATATTTTCCATAATTGTATTATTAAAAAGTGTTACATCTTGAAAAACAATTGAATAAAGCTCTAATAATTTTTCCGGATCAATCTTTGAAATATCCATACCACCAACTGTAATCTTTCCACTATCAATATCATAAAAACGTGCAGCTAAACGAGAAATCGTTGTTTTACCACCACCACTTGGTCCAATTAAAGCTGTTACTTCACCTTGTTTAGCAGTAAATGAGACATCAGATAATACTTGTTCTTTTTGATTATAAGCAAAAGCCACATGATCAAAAACAATATCATAGCCCTCATTTGTAAGAGTATTATTTCCTGTTTGTTCATCATGAGATAAAATTTCATCCATACGTTTACAATTTGTATCTAAACTAATCATTGCTGATAAATTTTGTAAAGATATTTGTAATGGCTCATACATACGTGTCACAACAAGCAAAAACATAAAGAATGTTAAAACTGTAATCTCACCTTTTACAAGTAAATAACTTCCTACAACAGCAACAGTGCCTATACCAAGTTTTAAAATCATTTGTGCACTACAAACAAATGCTGCATTTGTAAATTCCGCAAAAATAGCATGTTTTTCAACAGCTTTGATTTTTTTATTAAGTGATTCCATATATTGATCACACATATTATTTGCTCTTAGATCTCTTAATGTTTCTAATCCTTCTTGAATGCCATCTAAACAATCAATACGATATTCATTTGTTTTTTTATGTGTATGACGCATCGTTTTTCTTGAATAAAGAACAATTGCAAAAGCAATTGGCATCACCCAAATTGCTGCAAGTGCCATACGAAAATCAAAAAACAATAAACTGATAACAATAATAGTTGTTGAAATCATAGCTCCTATTAATTCAGGAATCCAATGTGAACTTGCTGTTTCTAAAAGAGCACAGTCAGACATAATCGTATTTGTAAGATCCGCTAAATCTTTTTTACCAAAATAAGATAAAGGAAGTTTTCTTAACTTTTCCGCAAGTGTACGACGTCTAACACCACTTTCAACATATGTTGAAAAAAAAGTAGCACGATATTGAAAAACGTTTGTTAAAGCAATACATATTAAAATAACTACAATAGCTATCAAAAAGAAAACAAATTTTTCTTGTGGTAATTGATTATCTAATAAATAAGATGCTAGTAAATAAAGTAATCCCACAGGAAGCATTAAAACAAGGTTAGAAAGTGTCACTGCTATAAAAGCTCTTACCATATCTTTGGCTCCTTTAGAAGATAAAGCATATTTATGTTTTAATTTTTCAATCATTATTCTTCATCCTCCTTTTGTACTTTCCATTTAACAGATTGATTATATTGATGCCACATATGTTCATAAACACCTTTTGTTTCTAATAATTCTTCATGATTTCCACTTTCAACAACCTGCCCATTTTCTAATACATAAATACAATCTGCATGAGTAATCGTTGATAAACGATGGGCAATCATAATGACTGTTTTATTCTTTGAAAGTTTCTCAAAAGCCTTTTGAACTAATACTTCATTATCTGGATCAGCAAAAGCGGTTGCTTCATCTAAAATAAGAATTGGAGCATTCTTTAAAAAAGCTCTAGCAATAGATAATCTTTGACTCTCTCCACCTGAAACATAAACACCCTTTGAACCAATAATCGTATGAATACCCTCAGGAAACTTATCAATAATATCTTGACACTGTGCATCTTTTAAAGCTTGTATTACCTCTTCATCACTAGCTTCAGGCCTAGACATACGAATATTTTCTAAAATACTCATCTTTAGTAATCGGCTATCTTGAAAAACATAAGACACTTGATTCATTAATTCTTTTTGTTCAATGTCTTTAACATTTACATGACCAATTTTAATGCTCCCTTCATTTACATCGAAGAAACGACAAATTAAAGAAGCTACAGTTGTTTTACCTCCTCCACTTGGTCCAACTAAAGCAATATGTTGACCTGCTTGAATATGCATATTTAAATGGTCAATTGCTTTAGTTGAAGTATTTTGATATGAAAAACTAATATTTTCTATATCAATTGAGGCATCACTTGGTACTTTTACTTCTTTACTTTCTGGTAAGGGTTGTACATTCATAATGAGATCCATTCGATTTAAAGCATCTTCTACCATCATTTGTGATTCACCTGCATAAGCGATTTTCATTAAAGTAGTTGTTAAAATAGATGTAATTAAAATATAGAAAAATAAGTTTAAAATAAATTGATCAGTAATTTGATTCCCTACAAATAGATAAGCAGCAATAATAAGTGCAGCAAAAATAGCATTCGCAAAAGTTGTAAAACAAACCATTGGTTTCATCATACTTTTTGTATAATCTAAAGTCCATTTTTCATATTCATCAATAGCTTCTTTAAATCTTTTAAAAGAAAATATTGTTTGTCCAAAGGTTTTAACAACAGGAACACCTCTTACATATTCAACTGCTTCTGATGACATCGTTTCTAAAGCATTTTGATATTGTTTCATATCTTCTGCCATTTTAGGACCCATCATTGCTGTAAACATTAAAATAAAAGCAATGATTGCTGGAATTAAACTGATTAAACCTAAACGCCAATCAAAAAATACCATCATCAAAAGTAACCCAATAGGTGTTGCTTTAGAAATAACTTTATCTGGAACATTATGTGCCAAGAAAGTTTCTGTAGCACTACTTGATTCCATAACGATTTTTCTAATCTTTCCACTCCCTTGACTTTCAACATACCCTAAAGGAAGTTTCATAATATGTTCCATCATTTTTGTTCTCATTGTTGCTTGTACTCTAAAAGCAGCTTTATGTGAACACATTAAAGCAACAATATAGAATATCATAGAAAGGAGTGCAAATAAAACAGCATGTCCTCCATAATTTTTAATATGAACTGCTTCATTAAAATGTGGTCTTACTTCTAGCACTTCTTTAATGATACGCCATATATCATAAAAAGGAACTAAAGCCATGAATGCACTTATAGTCGCTAAAATACAGGAAGCATATACATAATATTTATGATTTCCTGCAAATACCATCAATTTAGATAAAGTACTCTTTTTCTTCTCTTTCATAATTTCCTCCTTTTGGTTAGTTTTAGCTAACTGCGGATTTTGATTTAAGACAGGTTTCCCTGTCTATTTTTCAATACCCATAACAGCTTTCCAACCAGCTCTATTAAACAAAACCGTGCTATCCATAAATGATTGAGCCTCTTTGTAAGTACGATTGTGCATGACAACTTCATAAATTGTTTGCCAACCCGCACGACAAAACACATGAATAAAAAATGGATCAACTGTCATTTTATCTTGACCATACTTTCTAACAAATTCTAAATAATACGATTCTTCAATTTCACCTAAACGATCTAAATAATCCTCATATTCTGTTCCTGCAGAACAACAGAATATAAGTTTAAACTCTTGAAGATGTTGATAAACATAATCTAATACAAAATTTGTCCCTTGACCACCTTCAAGACACGCTTGATCAAGATTCGTACTTTCTTTTGCTTTTTGAATACTTTCTAAATAAATATTCATCAAACCATCAGCAGCGTCATCCACAATGGCTTTAAAAAGACCTTCTTTATCTTTAAAACGCGTATAAATTGAATTTGTACTGACACCACTTGAACCGGCAATACGACGAAGACTTGCTTTAGTAAAACCATATTCTAAAAATTCTTCAGTTGCATTTTTTATAAGAGTTTCTGTTACTCCTTGCGTTTCTTGTCTCATTGATACCTCCATCATTAAATAACACTGTTATTATAACAGTGTTATTTTTTATTTTCAATAAAAAAGCTTAACAGGCTTCTTTATTTAAGTCATTTAATAACTTTCTTATTCTAACAAATGCTTCTGCAATATTTTCTTTTGATGAAGCAAAAGAAATACGAATAAAATCACTAAAATCTTTGCCAAAGCCATTTGCAGGAACAACAGCAACTCCATACTCTAGTAACTTATCTGCAAATTCTTGTCCATTAAGTCCTGTTTTAGAGACATCAACCATAATATAAAATGCTCCATGAGGTTTAATATAGAAAAGATTTTTACATTGATCTAATTGTTCCATAATAAAAGTTCTTCTTAATGCAAAGGTATCAACCATATGTTGAACTTCTTTTTTTACATCTTCTTGATCTATTGCATTTGCCATCCCTATTTGAGCAAAGGTCATTTGTGATGTTGTTGTATATTGATGTACTTTTAATATTTGATCAATATGTTTTTGGCTTGAAGCAATATAACCCATTCGCCATCCAGTCATTGCATACGCTTTTGAAAACCCATTAACAATAATTGTATAATCTTTCATATTTTCAAATGATGCAATGGATACATATTGATTTTCATAATCTAATTGATTATAAATTTCATCTGCTAAAATTAATATATTGTTTTCTCTAGCAAGTTTACATAACTGTTCTAAAGTTTCTTTTTGATAAACAGCTCCTGTAGGATTATTTGGATTATTTAAAATAATCATTTTTGTTTTCTTTGTTATTTTATTTTTTACTTCTTCAATATCAATTTGAAATCCTAGACTTAGTTTTAGTGGAATTTCTACAGGAATTCCTTGACATAATAAAACTGTATTTTGATAAGATACAAAAGCTGGGGTAAAAATGATAACTTCATCATCTTTATTAATAAATGCTTGGCAAACATTATTAATTGCTTCACTACAACCACAAGTCATAATAATTTCTGTATCGCTATCATAATCAATCGTTGTTTGTTCCTTTAAAAGATGAGCTACTTTTTTTCTTAAACCTAAATATCCTCGATTAGAACTATAATGTGTTTGATTATCATTTAACGCTTCTATCGTTGCTTTTTTTATTCCTTCTGGCGTATTAAAATCAGGTTCTCCAGCACATAAAGAAACTACACTTTTTCCTTGGCTTCTTAATTTTTCAACTTTTTCCATGACCACACGAATAGATGACATTTGTACTTTTTCTATTCTACTAGCATATCTATTTTCCATTTTGACACTTCCTTTTTGTAAAGTATTATATAATAAAAAACAATGTTTAGAAAGTCTAAACATTGTTTAAATATTAATCTAAAGAACTTGCCGCAAAGAAACCTTCTCTTACTGCTTCTCCAATTTTACCTAATTTATAACAATCACCAATCACTCTTGTTTTCATTGGATATTTTTCTTTTAATTGATCTGCAAGTTTTGTATTAGGTCTCATTCCAAAAGCAGAAATAATTGTATCAGCTTCTAAGTGTTTTTCTACACCGCTTTCTTCAACAGTTAATCCTGTTTCATCAATAACTACTACTTTTGTATTTGTCATTAATTGTACATGATTTTGAGCTAATTTATTAAATAAAGAAATCTTATTAATAAAGAAAACATCTTTACCCATTTCTGGAAGCATTTCAACAACAGTCACATCTTTATGCATTTCTTCTGCCATTTCAATAGCCCCATCTAATCCAGAGGCACCACCACCACAAACAACAATTTTATTTCCTTTAATAAGTGATTCATTTCTATGTGCTTCTACAATATTAACTACATTATCTCCATCAATGCCAGGAATAGCTGGTGTAAAAGGTAAAGCACCTGTAGAAACAATAATATAATCACATGTTTTTAATATTTCCTCATCACCAGTAATTGTTGTATTTAAATGAATATCAATAGGTAATTTTTCTAATTGAACTTGATACCATTTTGTAAGTTGTTTGATATTTGTTTTAAACTTAGCTGTACAAATATCTCCCATTGTACCACCTAGATGATCTTCTTTTTCAAATAAAGTAACATGATGTCCTTCTAAAGCTGCAACTCTTGCTGCTTCCATTCCCCCAGGACCAGCTCCAATAACAACAACATTTTGTGGATCTTCTGTTTTTTCTAATTTAAATCTTACTTCTTCCATTGCTTGAGGATTAACAGCACATCCTAATTTTGTATGATGATTCCAAATACGTCCAATACAGTATTCATTACATCTTAAACAAGGTCTTACATCTTCACGATGATTTTTCATTAATTTTTTAGGCATCATTGGATCAGCAATCAATGCTCTACCAAATGAAACAAAATCAACATTACCACTTTCAATTAATTCTAATGCACTTTCAGGATTATGTGTACCAGCATTAATCAATGGAACATTAACAACTTTTCTTGCATCTTCACATACATATGACATACAAGATTCACCTAAATATGCTGGTGGGAAAATATAATCTAATGTTTCATAACATCCTGCATCAATATCAAAAGCATCAATACCTTCTTTTTCTAATTCTTTTAGGATTTTCATACTATATTCTAAATCTCTACCACCATTAAAACGATGATCAAGTGAAATACGGAATAAAATAGGTACATCTTTACCTACTACTTCACGAATTGCATGATAGATATCTTTTGCAAAACATGTATTATTTTCAGGTGATCCTCCATATTCGTCTGTTCTTTTATTCCATACAGGTGATAAGAATTGATCAATTAAATAACCTGCATGTGCATGTATTTCAATTGCATCATATCCTGCATCCATAGCAACACCTGCCGCAAATTTGAAATCATCCATCATTTTAGAAATTTCTTCTTTAGTTAATGCATGACACATTAAATTAGGATCAAATGCTGAAGGAATTTCTGATGCTGACATTGGTGGATTCCCTAATGTATCAGGAAATGCATTTCTTCCTGTACCTGGTGTTAATTGACATACAATTTTAGCACCATATTTATGTACTCCATCACAAACACTTGTAAGTGAAGGTAAAACAGTAAAGCTATCCATATATCCTTCCATTGAACCTTGAGCAATCTTTTCATTAAGTGGTTGACATCCCATAATAATCATTCCCACTCCACCTTTAGCTCTTTCAATGAAATAATCAATTTCGTTGTCTGTTTTTCGTCCATTAGCCAAAGCACTGTTTGTTCCCATTGGTGACATTACTAATCTGTTTTTTACTTCCATTTTACCAATTTTAAATGGCGTAAATAGTTTTTCGTAACTCATATTTCTTTACCTCTTTCCTTTTTTTGTTACCTCGGTAACATTTTAGTATGTAACCGTTTTATTGTCAATGTTTATTTTTTCACAATCTTTTTTATTTCCTTTTATGGTATAGTAATAGATGGTGATATAAATGTATAAAGATTTAAAAAATAATATTATTAATACCTCTTATCAATTATTTATGGAAAATGGGTATGATCAAACAACCGTTAATGATATATGTAAAGCTTGTTCAATTACAAAAACAACCTTTTATCGATATATTGATTCTAAAGAAGAATTACTTTCTTATTTTTTTGATGATATTAATGAACGTATTGATGAGTTAAGAACAAATGCAAAAATTCATCAAAATTATGTTCAACAAATCATTGATGCTTTTGATTTAATCATTGAACATATGCTTCAGTTTAAACAAGAACTTTATTGTCAACTTTATATTTCAAACTTAAAAGAAAATAAAGGAACCTTTTCACAAATCAATGATTTAAAAGAAATCGTTGTTGAACTTATTGAAAAAGCACAAACAACAAAAGAAATAAAGAATCCTAGTTCTCCCCAAATCATTTATAATGTTTTAGAGCATATATGTTTTGGTTGTGGAATCCAATGGTGCTTACATCAAATAGAAGATGTCCGTTTAGAATTTATTCAATCATTAAAAGCTATTCTTATTGCATAAAAAACTATAAGAAATGCTGGTAGTATTTTCTTGATTAAGGCATTAATGTTAATAGTGGTTTTTATATGAATTAAAGCACAAAAAAAGCTTCAATTATCGAAGCTTTTTATATGTCTATTTTTCTTTAACAAGTTTACTTCCAGAGTTGAAACCAATCATTAATCCTAATGCAACAAGTAAGATTGCGACTACTAATTGTAAACCATCGACCATTAAGACAAATCCACCAGTTACAAATAATTTCATAACGATTCCATAGATAGCTTGTACTAATGCTGTCATTGTAACAATGAACATTAATACCATTGGGATATATAACATAAATCCTTTTCTTCCAGTAACTTTTAAGAAAACAGCTAATGAAATTAAAACCATTGCAGCTAATAATTGGTTAGCTGATCCAAATAATGGCCAAATATTAACATATCCACCTAAACTTAATAAATATCCACAAACTAAAGAAATAATTGTTGAAACGTATTTATTAGTTAAAACTTTAACTAAACCACTTGGTTCTTGTCCTTCTTCTACTTCAAAGAATTCTTGGAAAGACATTCTTGAAATTCTTGCAACAGCATCTAATGAAGTTAAAGCAAGAGCTGAAACAAACATTGTCATAATACATAATCCCCAAGATTGAGGTAAACCAAGTTGAGCAACTAAACCAGTAACACCAGCTGAGAATTTAGTAAATGGTGTTGCTGTATCAGCTAAAGCCATATTAGCAAGTGTACTATCTAAGACACCCGATGCTTTTAAGTTTGGTAAAGCACCAACAATAACGATAACTAAGATAGCAAGTAATGATTCAAGTAACATAGAACCATAACCAACTTGTAACATATCTTTTTCGTTTTCTACTAATTTTGAACTTGTTTCAGATGAGACAAGTGAATGGAAACCAGAAACAGCACCACAAGCAATTGTAACAAATAATGTTGGGAAGATATAACTTCCTGAAGCAGATTTAAATCCTGCAAAAGCAGGTGTTGTAATTGTTGGATTGCTTACAAATACACCAATTACAGCAGCAACGATCATTCCGATAAATAAGAATGTTGTTAAATAATCACGTGGTGTTTTAAGTAACCACATAGGTGTAACTGAAGCAAAGAAAATATATACAAAGACAACATAAATCCAAGTTGTTTTAGTAGCATATACTGGAAACATAATTCCAAGTGCTAACATAGCAATAATTAAAGCAATACCAAGAATCACTTTTGGTAAACCTTCTAGTTTAACTTTTTTCAAGAATAAACCAAAGGCCATTGCTACAAAGACATATAAAATTGAAATTGAAGCAGCACTTGCATTTGGAGCAAGTTTAGCCCCATCAGCACTAATTCCATTAAATGTTCCTGCAACCATATCAGCGAAAGCTGCAATAACAATTAATGTGAAAATCCAACAAAATAAGAAAAATAATTTTTTACCTTTACGTCCAATATATTTTTCAATGATTTGTCCCATTGATTTCCCTTCTGTTTTAACAGAAGCATAAAGTGCGCCAAAATCTTGTACAGCACCAAAGAATACACCACCAACGATAACCCATAAAAAAGCTGGTAGCCAACCAAACATCATTGCCATAACTGGTCCAGTAACAGGTCCAGCTCCTGCAATTGATGAGAATTGATGAGCAAAGACTGACCATTTGTTTGTAGGTACAAAGTCTGTCCCATCTTCTTTTGCAACAGCAGGTGTTGTTGCTTTTGGATCAATTCCCCATGTTTTAACTAAGTAACGACCATAGAATAAATAAGCCACTACTAAAATTAAAGCACTTAATCCAAGTAATAGTAAACCATTCATAAATGAATCCCCCTCTTTTAAATCAATCATCACATATAAAAAGGTTTTCGCTTAACTTTACGCTAAGACGAAAACCTTGTTCCGCGGTACCACTTAGATTGCGATATTTAATCGCCCCTTCACATCTTTTTATAATGCTATTCCTTTAACGCAGAAATTACGATTCCCCTACTTTTATTTCAAGAAAATAGCTCACAAGTGATGGTCTTATATCATTACCTACATTCTTTCCACCAACCGAATGTTCTCTATAGGAAGCGGATGTAAAATCGTATCTTGTTCATCGCTCATTTATATGTATGCCTATATATTATACCTCTTTTTTTGTTTGTCAATAGTTTTTTATTTTAATAACTATATTTTTTATCAATAAATATTTATTTCGTTCAGTCAACTCATCTTTTGATACATATAATATATTGGTGATTATATGTCTCTACCTTACATGAATACTGTTTTACTTAATCAGATGATTGTCATCATTTCACAATCATTTAATGAATGTTTTTCAAATGATGAACAGGCCATTATTGGCGCTTTTTTAACAACTCTAGGAGATATGCTCTCTTTAAACAGTGCTTATATCTCTTATTTACAAGATCAAAATTCCCTTTCTAAACAAAATCAAAATGATTATGATTTATTAGAAAAAAGTATTGAAAAAATAAAAGAAGAAATTAATAAAATGAAAAGTAATGTCCAAAAATGAACATTACTTTTATTAATTATTAACACTTTGATGTGGGGCATATGTCGCATCATCAATTCCTTTAAAAGTATAGCCTAAATTTTTATAGTGTTCAATAATAGCAGGTAAGGCTTGAACAGTGGTATCCTTAGCTTGTGTATCGTGGCATAAAATCATGACATTATTATCATGACATGATGTCCCGTTTCTAATCAACTTATCTACAGCTACATGATTTCCTGAAGCATCTGTTGAATCTCCATTCCAATCATAATATTGATATCCTTTTTCAACAACTTCTTTTGTAAGAGTTGACATAATTCCTTGACAATATCTTCTTGATACTGTATTTGAACTTCCACCTGGGAAACGAATATAATGTGGTACAAAACCGATTTCTTTTTTTACCATTTGACCTACTTTATTTAAATCATCAAAATAAGCATCAACTGAAGCATAGACAGTTGAATATTCATGACTATACGTATGAAGAGCAATCGTATGTCCTGCATTATAAGCATCTTTAATCAAATAATTATAATCTTGATTTCTTCCTGTTACAAAAAATGTTGCTTTAGCATCATATTTTGCAAGAATATCCATAATCTTTTTGGTATTTTCTGATGGTCCATCATCAAATGTTAAATAAACCACTTTTTCATTTGATTGTTTATCACTTCCGATTTTTTTAATAACTTCTATTTTTCTTTTGGCTATTGTTTTGTTACCTGAACTATCTTTTGCACTATAAGTAACTTCATATGTGCCTTCTTTTGAGGTATCTATTTTTTTATCATCTATTTTGTATTTAATTTCTTCTAAACTATTATCGCTTACTTCCACACCAGCTTTTAAATCCGGTGTTGTATTTAAAGAAACCGTCAAATCATCCAATCCCTTAAATACAGGTTTTTGTGTATCTACAACTTGAATCGTTGTTGTATATTCTCTATTTTTATATGTATATGTCACTTCATATTTTCCTAGCTTTTTAATATTTAAATTTTTGCTTTGACATGCTACATCTTTAACACTTCCATGTTCAACTTCACTAATATAGCTATTGGGATTAAATTTTCCATTAATTTCTACTGTCATATTTTCTTTAAAATGCAGTTGTTTTTTTATAAATGTTTGATAAACAAATAAAACTATTCCTAAGACGATTACTCCAATCAAAATAATCACTAATTTTTTTCTATTTTTCATATAGACTCCTACTCTTTTCTAAATATTCTTGTACTTTTTTAATAAACCTATCAATAACTGGTGAAAGACGTGTATATTTCTTCCATATAAAAACGGTATTTGTTGATAGTTCTGGATAAAAAGGAATGAAACAAATATTCTTTTGATTTAACACCTGATAGGCTCCTTCTACTGTAATCGCTGCTCCTTGATCATCTTGAATAAAAGGAAGAATTGCTGAAGCAAAATTATAAGAAAACATGCTGTGCAACGAAACATCCCCTTTTAACCAATTAGAAATTTCACTTTGAACAATTTCTCTATTTGTTAAAAACAATGGTAATTCTTTTAAATCCTCTTTTTTAACATAGGGCTTATGAGCCAAAGAATTAGTTTTTGAAACAATGATTCCCCATTTTTCTTGAAGCGGTATACGTAAATGATTATATTTTGAAATATCTACTGGTTCTAACAAAATCCCAATATCTACTAATCCTTGATCAACTCTTTCTTTAATCAAATCCGCATTTCCTACATAGATATCAAATTTTACAAGAGGGTATTCATCATGAAACTCTTCAATCACTTGCGAAAGAACCGTTTGTGAAGATGAAAAAATACCCGTTCCTATCATAATTTGACCAACCATTTCTTCTTCACATTGAGTAATCTCTTGTTCTGTTTTATTAACAAGTGATAAAATTTCTTCTGCTCTTCTTCTAAGTAAAACACCCTCATCTGTGAGTTCTATTTTTCTTTTTCCTCGAATAAATAAAGGCTTTCCTAATTCATCTTCCAACTGCGTTAATTGTCTTGATAATGTAGGTTGTGTCATATGTAGTTGCTTAGCTGCACGCGTAATATTTTTCTCACGCGCAACCATTAAAAAATACTGAAGTATTCTAAGTTCCATGATTTTTACCTTCCTTTTTATTTTAACCCATATTTCTTAAAAAAAATCTAAATTATTCTAAAGATTTCTAAATAATTATATTTTTTCTAAATATCCGCTTTCTATCCAGCCTATTTCTTTATTTTTGATAATATAGGCAAATTTTCCATATAATCCTATTACTTTAACATCTTCATTTTCATGAACCGTTATAAAATGATCAATATAATCATCTAAACAATAAAAGTGTTTATTTTTCAAATAAATAAATTCATTTTTGATCCATAACATTTGGTTTGTATGAATAACTTTACAAAATGAAAATTCTTCTCTTTTTTCTAAAATTTCTATTTCAAAATTTGGCCAGGAAACCTTATGATTTTCCTTATTTTCTACAAATTTATCTTGTTTTATTCTATAGATTGGTAAAGGTTGTACAAAATGATTCTTAAAAGTTAAATTCTTACCATCATTTTCAATAATAAGTGCATTCAATTGACTGATAAATTTAACCCCTGTTCCGCCATCAATACTAATTATTTTTTTATCAAAATCCATCAAAACATCATTTTTAATTTGACTTTGATAAAAATTTGACGTTGGCAAATGACCTACTATGACATATTTTTTTAAACAATGACCTATTTTTTGAAAATCTCTTTTTTCGATAAATGAAGACAGCGGTGCATTTTGCCAATCATTTTTGTTTTCAATCCCAGCATGAATACATAAAAAATCATCGGTTTCTATTGAAGTAGGCAAACTCGCTATATAATTAAGTTCTTCTTGTAAAGATTCTCTTACAATTTTTTGTAAAATTTGTGGTTTTTCTTTCTTCAAATCTAAATGTTTTCGAGAAACAATTTGATCAATCATTCCACTTTTACCAATTTTACGTAAGTAATGTAACATTTCTTGACAAAGATCATCATCATTAATCAATGCATCTAAAGCATATTCACAATTACCTAGTAAAACATATACCCTTTGGCTTTTTTGTTGTAAATATTGAAGATAGTGTACTGTTTCTATGGCTTGTGTTCCCTTTTCTACAAAATCTCCATCAATAATCAAATAGTCTTGTGTAGTATATCGTGCTTCTTTTAAAAGCTGTTTGAAACGATCTAAATGACTATGAATATCAGAAACAACAATACATCTATAAGGTTTTTCTATATTAAGTTTTTCATGTCTTATTTCTATCATATAACACCTATTTAAAAAGGATAGAAATTCTATCCTACTTTTCTTTTTAACATTGTTTCAATAAGTTCATCATTATTTTTAGTATTTCTAAATAATAAAAGCGCATCATCTAAATTTTGACTCGCACGTGTCCCATTTAATGAATAATGAATCATATGGTTCACTTGTAGTTCTTTTTCACTTAATAATAAATCTTCTCTTCTTGTTCCAGATTTAGCTATGTCGATTGCTGGAAAAATGCGTTTTTCTTGCATTGTACGAGATAATACAAGTTCCATGTTTCCTGTTCCTTTAAACTCTTCATAAATAACATCATCCATACGACTTCCTGTATCTACAAGAGCAGTTGCAAGAATCGTCAAACTTCCCCCTTCTCTCATATTTCTAGCCGCACCAAAAAATCTCTTTGGCATATAAAGACAGTTTGGATCTAATCCTCCTGAAAGTGTTCTTCCTGATGGCGAACAAATCAAATTATAAGAACGTGTTAAACGTGTTATACTATCTAATAAAATCATTACATCTTGACCATGTTCAACAAGACGTTTTGCTCTTTCAATGACCATTTCTGATACTTTTTTATGTCGATCTGGTGTTTCATCAAATGTTGAATAAAGAACTTCCACATTATCTCCTTCAACAGCTTCTTTAATATCCGTTACTTCTTCTGGTCTTTCATCAATTAATAAAATTAAAATATGTATATCTTTATTATTTTCTTTAACAGCTAAAGCTATATCTTTTAAAAGGGTTGTTTTCCCTGCTTTTGGAGGAGAAACAATAATTCCTCTTTGACCTTTACCAATAGGAGCAAGTAAATCTATCATTCTCATCGCTATTTTTCCACTTTTGCCAACACTAATTTTTTCATTTGGAAAAATTGGTGTTAAGCTTTCAAAGGATTTTCTTTTCATTGCTGTTTCTAAATCATAATGATTGATTTTTTGAATATGTAAAAGAGATCTAAACTTTTCAGATGCTTTTGGTTCCCTAACAACACCTGTAATAAAATCACCTGTTTTTAATTTAAATTTATAAATTTGTGATTGAGAGACATAGACATCATGAGGATCTGATAAATAATTTGCATTTCTAATAAAACCAAATCCATCAGGTAATACTTCTAAAAAACCTGTTGTAATGACTCCATCATCTAATGAATCTTTTGTATATTCTTTCTTTTCTTTTTTTGTATTTTCCATAATATCACCTCAACCATTATGTCATATTTTCTTCTTTTTAGCTATAAAAACAAAAGAAAAAGTAGATTTCTATCTACTTTATTCAACAAAGATAAAAACATCTTTTGCTTTAATATGTTCTAAAATAAAGATTTCATTTTCATCAATATGTCCTAGTAAATTTCTTTGACCATCTACCTTCATTTCTTTTAAAACGATTTGAATTTCTCCTCGATAATGTACAAGATTGTCATTGACAATTACAACATCACCCTTGTATAGTACGCTTTATCACAAGGACGACACGGAATTTCTTTTCCTTTATAAATCATTCTTGTCCAACGTGAACGTAACATATAATTCATACAATCACCTAAATCACTATGACTTGGATAATTAAATAAAATTTCTTTTTCCAAAGCAGTAATAACCTTATCTAAATGAATCTTAAAAGGTATTCTTTTAGTTAAACCATGGGGCACAAAATCTGCTAAAAACCCTAAAGATTCATTTTTAGGAATGTCAACATACACTTGTTTCATTACTTGATCGATTGCTTTAAATTCTTCATCACTAGCATAGGCATTTCCAATGATTATTTCATCTATATTGTCTAAAGCTAAACAGTGTTTTAATTGAATTTCTATCGGCATATCTCGATGTTCTTCAATGGTTGGAAGACCATCACTCACTGGCCATGGTCCATGACTTCCTTTAACTAAACTTGAAATAAAGATAGCTACTGGAATATTTTTAGCTTTCCAATAATTATTAATATCATTAATAGCTTCTAAACTTGGAGCCGTATATCTTTCTGGATAGAAATTATGACATGTAGAAATATTTTCTGGTTTAACTCCATTTTTAAAAGCTATTTCAATGACATCAATAAAACTTGTAGACATTTCAATTTTAATACCTTCTTTATTATTAATAAGAGTGGCATCCCTTTCATCGTTAAAACTAAAATCCATTCTTAAAATATCTACCCCAATATCTTTAAAAACCGAAAGTCTGTTTCTGTTGCTTCTAATCTATGAAATAATTCACTATTACAGTCACCAGAAACAATCATGCCATATTTATGAACGATTTTTGTAAAATCTTTAAAATAAGCAATAATTTCTTCTTTTGTCCCTGGTACTGAAAACATGCTTGTAAATATTTTTTTAAAACCATAAGTCGATGCTTTTTTAAATAGGCATCAATTTCTTCTAATGTTTCTTGTTCTGGATATAAAGAAACACCTAACATTACTTTTTTCATAAACATCCTCCTCATAAACATTATTTTATTATGTATATACAAGTATCACAATAAATAAAAAGAGGATTTCTCCTCTTTAAACAAAAGCATGATCAATTTCAATGACGCAATGATATTCGTCACTGATTTGTTTGACTTCAGCACTTATTTTATTCTTTAAAATTTGATGACTAATTTGATCATTAGCTGGTATTAAAACATCAAATATTAAATTTGTATGATTCTTTCCTGGAACCATTCTAAAATCATGAATCGAATAATGTTCATCTATTCCTTTTACAATTTCTAAAACTTGTTGTTTTAAAGCTAATAACCTTGGATTATGCACATCCACTGGATCATAATGAATGGTCGTATGAATATGATATTTTTCTTGAATTGCTCTTTCAATATCATCGATTTCTTCATGAATTTTCATAACATCTTCTTGACAATCTACTTCCACATGAAGTGTCATAAACATTCTTCCTGGTCCATAATCATGCATCATTAAATCATGAATACCTAAAGGTTTATCATATGACATAATAAAATTTTCAATGTCATCTATCAAGGCTTTATCAGGTGCCAATCCTAATAAAGGATTGATTGTATCTTTAAATACATTAATTCCTGCAAAAATAACAATTAAAGAAACAATTGTCCCAATAATTCCATCAACTGGTAAATCAGTTATCAATGTAAGTATTAAAGAAACAAGTGTTGCAAATGTTGTCACAACATCATTTAAACTATCTTGTCCTGCTGCTTTTAAAGATGATGAATCAATTTTTTTGCCAATTTGATTATTAAAATAATACATCCATAGCTTCACTAAAATAGAAAATATTAAAATCACTACTGCAACAAATGAAAACATAACTTTTTCAGGATTAAAAATCTTAATAACTGATTCTTTTAAAGATTGAATACCTACTACTAAAATTAAAAAAGCAATCACCATTCCTGCAATATATTCATAACGTCCATGACCATAGGGATGATCTTTATCAGGATGTTTATTAGCAAGTTTAAAGCCAAATAAAGAAGCTAAATTACTTCCTACATCCGATAAGTTATTTAAACCATCTGCTTGGATAGCAACCGAATGAACAATTAAACCAATTGTTATTTTAAAAATAACTAAAACAATATTGCATATAATGGACAAAATGGAACATAACGTTCCATAAGCTTGTCTTACTTTTTGATTTTTATAATCACCATAATTTTCAATAAATCTTTGTGTTAAAAAATGAATCATGATAAAACATCATAAACAAAAATATTTTGTTTATCTACCTTTATTAATTCAACTTCTTCTAATTCTTTTAAATATTTATTTACTTTTTCTTGATTAACTTCTTTATTAGCAAGTTTTGCAAGATTTACTTGAATTTGGGGATTATCCACTTTAATATAAGCCGTATTTTCAGTTGTATAACCCGCTTTATTTTTCATTGTTTCTAGAATTGAAACATAAGCAAGTTTTGTTTCTAATCTTAAACTTTTATAATGATCAAATAATGCCTTTGGCATATAAAATTCATCCTTTGATTTTTCAATAACTTCTTTTAAACTTTCTTTAGTATATAATTCCATACTTCTTCACTCCTTTTGTTTCTATATTATACCATATCTAGAAAAAAAGAACATTGTGTTAATCTCTTTTTCTTTGCGTAAATGTACTGACATCGTCAAAACCAATTTCCTGATATTTTTTTGCTACATTTAAACAATTTTCACCAACACGATCACTTGTATGACTATCAGTACCAATGGTAATAATACGTCCTCCTAAATCATAGTAACGTTGTACCTGTTCGAAATTAGGAAATCCACATGTTTTTAAATCTCGATATCCCGATGTATTGACTTCAATACCTTTTCCTTTTTGAATAAGCGTTTTAAAGATTTCATCTATAATATCTTGATATTTTTGATGATCAACAGTTTTATCCTCATAAGGTCCATATCTTACAATATAATCTAAATGGCCTAAAACATTAAAACAATCGAAAGCTTTTACACATTTTAATGTTTCTTCAAAAAATTCACGATGTGCTTGTTCCTTGGTTTTTCCTTTAAAAAATTCACCATAATAAAATTCTGTATGATGAATCACATGAATAGATCCAATAACAAAATCAAAAGGATATTGTTGAATTAAATTTTCAATTTCTTCTTGATGATCTAAATCCAATCCCATTTCAATACCCCATTTAATTTTTATTTGATCTTTGAATTCCTCTTTTAAACTTTGAATCTCTTGATAATAGTTTTCAACATCTAATTCAAAAGAATCTATTGGATAATCAAAATCACGATGCTCTGTAAAACAGATTTCATCTAAATTCATTTCTATTGCTTTTAAAACATGTTCTCTAGGATTTGCCTCACTATCCCCTGAAAAATGTGTATGCATATGATAATCTATAACTCTCATATTTTATCCTCCATTTTTCCTTATTATAACAAATAAGAGAAAATATTTCTATTTTCTCTTATTCATAAATTATCTGTTAAATTAATCTAAATCAGTTCCGTTTGATTCTATTACTTTTTTATACCAATAGAATGAATCTTTTGGTCTTCTTGATAAATCTCCAGTTCCATCATCATGCTTATCTACATAAATGAAACCATAACGTTTTCTCATTTCTCCAGTTCCAGCAGAAACTAAATCAATACATCCCCATGTTGTATAAGCGATTAAATCAACCCCATTATCACAAGCAGCTGACATCGCTTCAATATGTGGTCTGTAGTAATCAATACGATAATCATCATGGATTGATCCATCTTCTTCTACTGTATCATAAGCACCTAGTCCATTTTCTACGACCATTAGTGGAATTCTATAACGGTCATAGATTTTTTCTAACGAATATTGAAGTCCTAATGGATCTAAAGCCCATCCCCAATCTGAATAAGTTAAATACGGGTTACGAATACCTGACGCAAAGTTACCTTGTACTGTATCTTCTGTTTCATGAGTTGTCACATTGTTTGTCATATAGTAACTATATGTAAACATATCAACAACACCTTCTTTTAAGACTTTTAAATCTTCTTCAGTGATATCTAAATCTATAATGTTATGTTCTTTCCAAATTCTCTTTGCAAATGGAGGATAAGCACCAAAGCATTGAACATCTCCACAATACCAGAAATTTTCTTCCATTGTTTGTTGATTTAATAAAACATCTTTGGGATCACATGTATGAGGATAAGTAATTGCTCCACCTAACATACAACCAATTTTATTTTCAGGATCAATTTCATGTCCTAATTTAACAGCTTTTGCGCTGGCAACAAATTGATAATGTAAATGTGTTAAACGTTTTTTATAATCTTCATTAGTTGTACCATTACCAAACATATTAATAACATTTAATGTGTTATTAATTTCGTTAAATGTTAACCAATATTTAACAAGTCCTTTGTATTCTGTAAAGACTGTTTTACAGTATTTTACAAAGAATTCAATGTATTGACGATCTTGCCAATCGCCATATTTTTCCACTAAATAAATTGGTGTATCAAAGTGATGAATTGTGACTAATGGTTCAATGTTATATTTTCTTAATTCTTTAAATACATCTCTATAGAATTCAATACCTTCTTGATTAGGTGTTTCTTCAATTCCTTTTGGATAAATTCTTGACCAAGAAATAGACATTCTAAACATCTTGAATCCCATGTCTGCAAATAATTTAATATCTTCTTTATAATGATGATAGAAATCTGTACCTTCATGATTTGGATATAGATAATCATCTAAACATGCATAATGATCTCCGCCTTCTGGTAAAGCATCATCAAAATGAACTTGTGGTGTTGCATGAGCGTTTCCATCTTTATCAATCCAAGTTACTTTTCTTGGTTCTTTAACACTTCCACCTGTTGTAAAATCTGTTAAAGCTGGACCTCGTCCGCCTTCATTCCATCCACCTTCATATTGGTTTGCAGCTGTTGCTCCTCCCCAGAAAAATCCTTCTTTAAATCCCATTTGAATTCCTCCTTTATCATTGATTATTATTATATTCATTTTCATGTATTCGTTTACATTTTTTCATAATATGAAACATAAAAAGAGAAGATTTAATAATCTCCTCTTGTATGAAATTCTTTTTTGTTTCCAGTTACTTGATGTCTTTCTTTAAGTTTATTTTGAATATCTTCTAAACTGACACCTCGATCATTCATTAAAACAAAAGTGTGGAATAATAAATCAGATATTTCTCCAACCAATTCTTCTTTATTATCATTTTTTGCTGCAATAATTGTTTCGCTTGCCTCTTCACCCACTTTTTTACAAATCTTATCAACCCCTTCATTCAATAAGTAATTTGTATAAGATTTTTCAACTGGATGAATTTTACGATCAGCAATTGTTTTTTCCAATTCTCTAAAAATATCTCTTGCATCATAAGCTTGTACTTCATTAAAGAAGCATGAATAAGCCCCAGTATGACAAGCCGCTCCTGTTTGTTTGACATAAATCAATAAAGTATCTAAATCACAATCTAAATACATTCCTTTAATATCTTGAAAATGTCCTGATTCTTCTCCTTTATGCCATAACTTTTGTCTGCTTCTTGAATAAAAAACAGTTTGTTTAAGTTCTAACATTTTATCATAAGCTTCTTCATTGACATAAGCTAACATTAATACTTCTTTTGTTTGATAATCTTGGACAATTGCTGGAATTAATTCCATTTTATTAAAATCTGGTCTCATTATCTTGTTCTCCTTACATTTATACCATGTTTTTTACATTCATTTCTTACATCTTCAACAGTTGCTTCATTAAAATGGAAAAGTGAAGCTACTAAAGCTGCATCTACATTTGTCTTTTCAAAAACATCAATAATATCTTGAATGCTTCCACAACCTCCTGAAGCAATAACTGGAATATCAACAGCCTTACAAACAGCATTAAGCATTTCAATATCATAACCCGCTTTAGTTCCGTCAGCATCCATCGAAGTAAGCAATACTTCTCCAGCACCTAAACTTTCGCATTTTTTTACCCATTCAATTAAATCTAAACCTGTATTTTCTCTTCCACCTTTAACGTAGACATCCCATCCACTTTGATCTTCTCTTTTTTTGACATCAATAGCAATTACTACACATTGAACACCAAATTCATCAGCTGCTTCTTTAATTAGTTGAGGATTAACAATTGCTGCAGAATTAACAGAAACTTTATCAGCACCTGAGGCAAGAATCATTCTAAAATCATCTAATGTTCTAATTCCACCTCCTACTGCTAGAGGAATTGTCAGTTCTGAAGCCCCGCGTTCAATAATATCTTTCATAATGCCTCTATCTTCATAAGAAGCTGTAATATCCAAAAAGACAACTTCATCTGCACATTGTACGTCATATTTTTTAGCAAGTTCAATAGGGTCTCCAACATCTTTTAACCCAACAAAATTAACTCCTTTAACCACTTTCCCATCTTTGATATCCAAACAAGGAATTATACGTTTTGTAAGCATTTGATTGTCTCCTTTAAATCAATTTTCTTTTCATAATAAGCTTTTCCAACGATACATGCATAATAATCTTTTTGAGCAACTTTTTGAATATTATCAAAATCTTTAATTCCTCCAGAAACAACAAATTGAATTTGACTGTTTTTAGCGATTTCATCATACATTTCAAAATTAGGTCCTATCAAAGTTCCATCTTTAGAAATATCTGTTGCTACAATATAACCAACACCAATAGATTCCAAATATTGAATAAATTCAATATAAGGCATTTGACTTGTTTCTAACCATCCTGCTGTAGAAACAAAACCATTTTTAACATCTACACCGACAACTATTTTCTCACTGCCATATTGTCTTAATGCTTCTTTTAAAAATTCGGGGTCTTTTAAAGCTGCAGTTCCTAAAATAACACGATCAATTCCTACTTTATCTAAATAGAGTTGAACTGTTTTCAAATCACGGATTCCTCCACCAAGTTCTATTTTCATTTTTGTGCTATTTCTAATTTTTTTAATCGTTTCTAAATTTTTAGCAAAACCATCTTTAGCGCCATCTAAATCTACAACATGTAAATAAATAGCTCCTGCTTTTTCAAAAGTTTGAGCAAGTTCTTCTGGATGATCACTATAAACCGTTTTTTGATTATAATCTCCTTTAAATAAACGTACTGCTTGTCCATCTTTTAAATCTATTGCTGGAATAACTAACATTCGACCATCTCCTTAAACGCAAGTAATATTTTATGCCCAACCATTCCTGATTTTTCAGGATGAAATTGGCACCCAATGACATTTTTATTTTGCACTAAAGCTGTAATTTTAGTAGTTCCATAATCTGTATACGCTACAAGATTTTCATCTTTACAATGTGCCATATATGAATGTACAAAATAAACATCATCATTTTCATGTACATATTTCAAAATTGGTTGATGATTTGTTATATGTAATTGATTCCATCCCATATGAGGAATCTTTTCATCAATATCCATATAACGTACTGAACCTGGAATAAATCCTAGTCCTTTTGTTTCTTTTACTTCATACCCTTTTTCAAATAAAATTTGCATTCCTAAACAAATCCCAAGAATAGGAATTCCTGACTCTTTTCGCTCTGTCAAAATATCAACTAAATGATACTTTTCTAAATTCTTCATCGCAGTAGGAAAAGTTCCTACTCCAGGTAAAACAATTCCCTTTGCTTCTTTAATAACTTTTTCATCTCTAGAAACAACAGCTTCAAGTCCAATTCTTTTAAAAGCACCGACAACACTTTTTAAATTTCCTACATTGTAATCAATAATAACAATCATTTATAAAACTCCTTTTGAAGAAACAATCTTATCTATATTTTTTTCATCAATGCGTACCGCCTCTTTTAAAGCTCTTCCAAAAGCTTTAAAACATGCTTCGATTACATGATGAACATTATTTCCATAAGCCTCATTTAAATGTAATGTTGCATTCATATTGTAAGCAACCGCTCTAAAAAATTCTTCTGTCATTTCACTTTCATAATTTCCTAAATTAACTTTAGGAATATCTACATTAAAAACAAGGAAACTTCTTCCTGAAATATCTAAATTGCATGTTACTAGTGCTTCATCCATAGGAATTGTAAAATGTCCATAACGTGTAATACCCTTTTTATCACCTAAAGCTTCTAAAATAGTTTTACCTAAAGCAATTCCCATATCTTCAACGCTATGATGACTATCTACTTCTAAATCACCATGACAAATCATTTTGATATCCATTTCACTATGGAAAGCTAGCAAAGTCAACATATGATCAAAAAAACCAATCCCTGTTTGAATCTCTGCTTTCCCTGTACCATCTAAATTAATTTCTAAACTAATTTGTGTTTCATTTGTATTTCTTTCTAGTTTAGCTTCTCTCATGATTATTCCTCCTCAAAACGTACAGCAATACTATTTGCATGAGCATCTAAACCTTCACTTTTTGCGAAAGTTTGAACATCATCTTTAAATGTTTCTAAAACACCTTTTGGATAATAACTATAAGATGAATATTTAACGAAATCATAAACACCTAGCGCTGAATAGAATTTAGCTGTTCCTCCTGTTGGTAAAACATGGTTTGTTCCTGACATATAATCACCTAGAGGTTCTGGTGAATATTCTCCAAGGAAAATAGAACCTGCATTTTTAATATAAGGAAGTGTATTGACTGGGTTTTCAACTAAAACTTCTAAATGTTCTGGCGCTAAATAATTAGATACTTCAAAAGCTTCTTTTAAGTCTTTTACAAGAATTGCTCCTCCATAATTTTGAAGAGATTCTTCAATAATTTCTTTACGTGATAAATAAGCCATTTGTCTTTTGAGTTCAACATTGACTTTTTCAACAAGTTCTTTACTTGTTGTTACAAGCATTGCACTAGCAAGTTTATCATGTTCTGCTTGTGACATTAAATCAGCAGCAATATATTTAGGATTTGCATTTTCATCAGCAATAACTAAAACTTCGCTTGGACCTGCCACCATATCAATATCGACAACCCCATAGCTTAATTTTTTAGCTGTCGCAACAAAGATATTTCCTGGTCCTACGATTTTATCTACTTTTTCAATTGTTTCTGTTCCATTAGCGATAGCAGCAACCCCTTGTGCTCCCCCAAATTTATAAATAGTATCTACTCCTGATACTTTAGCAGCTGCGATAATTACAGGATTAACTTTGCCATCTGCTTTAACCGGTGTAATAATGACTAAATCTTTAACTCCAGAAAGTTTTGCAGGAATGGCATTCATTAAAACCGTTGAAGGATAGGCAGCTGTTCCACCTGGAACATATAAAGCAACTCTTTTAATTGGTCTTACCATTTGTCCCATGATCACTCCGTTATCTTTATATAATGACCATGATTTATCAATTTGATTTTTATGGAATTCTGTAATTTGTTGTTTTGTTCTTTCAAGGATTCTTATGTAATCTTGATCCACTTGTTTTAAAGCTTCTTCTTTTTCTTGATTTGAAACAACGAAATCATTTTCATCTTTAATTTGATAACCATCAAATTTTCGACAATAGCTGATCAAGGCTTGATTTCCATTTTTTCTAATATCATTAATAATATCATTTACAGCATTATTAACTTCTATCGAAATTTCTTCTTTTCGATTATTTAATTTTTGTGCAATTCCTTTTAAATTCCCATCATACTCAATTACTTTAAGCATCTTAATTTCCCCCTATTACTTTTTCTAATTGATTTACAATATTCATAATTTCATCCTTCTTAAATTTAAAAGCTACCTTATTAACAATCATTCTTGTTGAAATATCGCTTACTTTTTCAATTACTTCTAGACCATTTGCTTTAAGAGTTGAACCTGTTTCCACAAGATCAACAATGGCATCAGAAATACCTGTCACTGGTCCAAGTTCAACTGACCCTTCTAATTTAATAATTTCCACATCTTCTTGTTTAGAAGCAAAATATTTCTTCGCAACATTTGTATATTTGCTGGCAATCTTTTTACGACGATTAAATACTTTATTTCGATATTCTGGATAAGCAGCTACTGCGAAATAACATTTTCCTATTTCCAAATCTAGAAGTTCATAGTAATCTTCAAAATCCACATCATCCAACGTATCCTTTCCTACAAAACCAATATCAACAATCCCATGTTCCAAAAATGTAACAACGTCATTGGGTTTACCAAAAATCATTGAAATTCCATCTTTTGTTTCAATTAATAATTCTCGATCTTTATTAAAAATAGGATCCATATCAAAACCTGCTTCTGCAAGCAGTTTACATACTTGTTTTTCGATTCTTCCTTTAGTAATAGCTATTTTAATCATGTTACTCTCCCTCTTTTTCAATGGCTTTTAAAATATGATTCATATGAAAGCAGAACCCAACAGCTGTTTTATCAACATTAAATCTAGGAAGCAAATCATCATAACGTCCTCCTGATAAAATTGGATTTGCACTTTGATCACTATATCCTTTAATCATAAAGCCTGTATAATATTTCATGGTTGGAACCATTCCTAAATCAAAAATAATTCCTTCTTTACTATCTAATGATTCATAAAGATCTTTTAATTCTTGTAATGCCCCTAACAAAACAGAATCTTGACATTTATCCATCATTTGATGAAGTAAATCAATATTTCCAAAGCATGTTGGTAAAGATAACAGCAATTGATTTAAGCTTTCTTCAAAATCATTTTTTGAAATAAAACGTTTCATTTCACTAATATCTCTTAATCTTAAAATATCTTCAAGTTCATTTCTTTGGTTTCCAACTAATTCTAATAAACGATTATAGAATTTAGCAGAACCTAATTCCAAAAGAATATTTTTTAAAGAAATCCCTGGTAATGATTCTTGAATCATTGTCATGACTTCCTTATCTCCTTGAAGCCCAGGTTTATTCATTAACTCTACACCACCTTGGAAAAACTCACTACTTCTTCCTTTATGCATTGTTTCTTTACGATAAACTTTTCCAAAATAACTATAGCGTGCTTCACCTGTATTGGCACTATTGGCATATAATCTAGCTAGTGGTATTGTGAAATCTAAACGCATGGCAACGTTTTTACCTTCGTGATTGATATATTGAAACATCTTATCAACAGTAAAACCACAATCTAGTTTTGTATATAAATCAACATATTCAAATGACGGCATTAATACTTCATTGTATCCATAATTTGAAAAAACATGTCGTAAATGATTTTCAATTTCCCTTAATTTTTCAACATTGGTAATAATTGCATCTATACTCTCTTCAGGTATTAAATATTTAAACTCTTCCATAAAAATCCCCCTTTATAAAAAAAACGAGTCATCTAATGACTCGTTTCAACATCATTAGATACAGCTTAATTGTGATAGACAAAATGGGCTGTATCATAAATGATATAACCCTACTTTTTCCAATGATGGTGATGTAATTGTGTGTTATTTAGTATTTTCATAGTAATCACCTCTTGTTGTGCTTTATTCTAGCATAGATTGTATACAAAGAAAAGATGATTATGTATTTTTATGAAATATTTTATACTTTAAATACTTTATTGTATGCAAATCATAAATTGTAATTTTTAATTTTTTGATAATTGATTGTATACAATTTTTATCGTGATAAAACACGTTGTGTAGTATTTTTATTATCACGATAACTTATTTATATGATAACTTTTTCTTAATTTATTCATTTATTATTATTAAAGATGTATGATAGCCCTAGGAGGATATAACAATGGAATATATTGAAAGAGTATTAACAAACTTAAAAGCTAAAAATACTGATCAACCTGAATTTATCCAAGCTGTTGAAGAAGTATTAGAAAGCTTAGAACCAGTAATCAAAGCTCATCCTGAGTATGAAGATATGGCTATTTTAGAAAGATTAACTGAACCAGAAAGAACTTTAATGTTTAAAGTACCTTGGATGGATGATCAAGGTAAAGTTCAAGTAAACAGAGGATATCGTATTCAATTCTCTAGTGCTATTGGACCTTATAAAGGTGGTTTAAGATTCCACCCTTCTGTTAACCTTGGAATTATTAAATTCTTAGGATTCGAACAAATTTTCAAAAACTCATTAACAACACTTCCTATTGGTGGTGGTAAAGGTGGCTCTGATTTCGACCCACAAGGTAAATCAGATGCTGAAGTTATGAGATTCTGTCAATCATTCATGACTGAATTATATCGTCACATTGGACCTAGCGTTGACGTACCTGCTGGAGATATCGGTGTTGGTGGTAGAGAAATCGGATATTTATTTGGACAATACAAACGTATTAAAGATGCTTATGAAAACGGTGTTTTAACTGGTAAAGGAATGACTTATGGTGGTTCATTAATTAGACCAGAAGCTACTGGGTTTGGTGCTGTATACTATGGCAAAGAAGTATTAGCTCATTTCAACGATACTTATGAAGGAAAAACAATTGCTGTTTCTGGATATGGTAACGTTGCTTGGGGTGTATGTATCAAAGCTAAAGAATATGGAGCAAAAGTTGTTTCTATTTCTGGTAGAGATGGATACGTTTATGATCCTGATGGAATCAATACTGATGAAAAAATTGATTTCTTATTAAAAATTCGTTCATCAAATGATGTTAAATTAAAAGACTATGCTGAAAAATTCGGATGTGAATTCCATCCTGGTGAAAAACCATGGGGATTAAAAGTGGATATGGCTTTCCCTTGTGCTACTCAAAATGAAATTGGTGAAGAAGAAGCTAAACAATTGATCGCTAATGGATGTAAATACATCATCGAAGGTGCTAACATGCCAAGTACACCTGAAGCAATTGCTTACTTTACAGCAAATGGTGGTACTTTAGGACCTGCAAAAGCCGCTAACGCTGGCGGTGTTGCTGTTTCAGCATTAGAAATGTCTCAAAACTCTATGAGATATAACTGGACAAGTGAAGAAGTTGATGAAAAATTGCATAATATCATGAAATCAATTTTCAACAACTCTGTTGCTGCTGCTGAAAAATATGGATTAGGATTTGACTTAATCAAAGGTGCTAATATTGCTGGTTTTGAAAAAGTAGTAGAAGCTATGATTTCTCAAGGAATCTATTAATAAACAAAAAGAATGGACAGGAGATTAAATCTCTTGTCCATTTTTATATTGATTAAATTTTTTATCTAATTCTTCATAAAATGATGTAGCGTTTACTAAATAAATATTTTTTGTATGATTATTAAATTGTAATTCAATTCGATGTTTTGAATTAAGTGAATATGCTGTTAAATCCTTAAATTCAATCATTTGAGGCATAAAACCGATCCCCTTAAAGAAATATACTAATAAACCATCTTCAAAAACAGAAGCGTTAAAACGTATTAATAAAGTAGGAAGTACCCCTAACGCTAGTAATAAAACAACCACTAATTTCATTCGATCATAACGAAAATGAATTCCACTAAACACACATAAAATAACCAAAATAATTGAAATAGCGACCATTCTTAAATCTTTATATTTAAACATAACTTTTCTCCTTTAAAGATAAAAAAAATGGTGGTTCCGGGCGGAATCGAACCACCGACACGAGGATTTTCAGTCCTCTGCTCTACCGACTGAGCTACGGAACCATCATTTGGCGGTCTGGACGGGACTCGAACCCGCGACCTCCGCCGTGACAGGGCGGCATTCTAACCAGCTGAACTACCAGACCATTTTGGTTGCGGGAGAAGGATTTGAACCAACGACCTTCGGGTTATGAGCCCGACGAGCTACCAGACTGCTCCATCCCGCGATATTAAGTTTTTTTAATAAATGGCGGAGATTGAGGGATTCGAACCCCCGCAGGACGTTAATCCTCTGCTGGTTTTCAAGACCAGTCCCTTCAGCCAGACTTGGGTAAATCTCCGCAATAGTAATGGTGGACCCTGTAGGACTCGAACCTACGACCGATCGGTTATGAGCCGATAGCTCTAACCAACTGAGCTAAGGGTCCGCAGTATATGCCCTATAGGCACCTTAAATAAAAATGGTAGCGGGAGGGGGATTCGAACCCTCGACCCTCCGGGTATGAACCGAATGCTCTAGCCAGCTGAGCTATCCCGCCATAATATTTTTTATTAAATTAATTGGTGGAGCCAAGCGGGATCGAACCGCTGACCCCCTGCGTGCAAGGCAGGTGCTCTCCCAGCTGAGCTATGGCCCCAATTTTTATAAATGGTCGGGAAGACAGGATTTGAACCTGCGACCCCCTGGTCCCAAACCAGGTGCACTACCAAGCTGTGCTACTTCCCGAAAAAATGGCGCGCTAGGCAGGAATCGAACCCACAACCTCTTGATCCGTAGTCAAGCACTCTATCCAGTTGAGCTACTAGCGCATATCAATGGTGCCCAGGGCCGGAGTCGAACCGGCACGGATTTTAAGGTCCGCAGGATTTTAAGTCCTGTGCGTCTACCAATTTCGCCACCTGGGCATTCATTAATGGAGGTTCCTACCGGACTCGAACCGATGATGACAGAGTTGCAGTCTGTTGCCTTACCAACTTGGCCAAGGAACCACTTCTTTATTTTGCTTCGCGTCTCTTATCACGCTGCCCCATTATTATATGCTATAAAAAATTTTTTTGCAATAGTTTTTTATAATTTTTTACAATCTATTTTTTATGGATTTAAAATTCTATACGTATATTCATCGTTTTTTTGATTTTATTTTTTAAAAAAAATTCTATGAGAAAACTCTCATAGAACTTTTATTATTCACTTTTAGCATTAGAGGCTGCGATTTTTACTTTAGCCCAATAATTAGCCATTATCTTTCTTGTTTCAGCATTATAGTTAAAGACTTCATCATATTTATTTGTTCTAATTGGATTATAAGCATTAATTCCTTTAAAGTCATTTTGCGCTAAATCGTTCATAACTTCCGTGTTTGGTGAAGTATACCCTACATAAGATGAATTACCATAAGCTGCTTCATAACTTGAAACATAATTAATGAATTCATGTGCTAAATCTACATGTTTTGAACTTTGTGGAATAACCATAGCATCACACCATATATTTGTCCCTTTATTTGGCATGTAATAACCAATATTTTCATTTTCTGACATGACATATGTCGCATCCCCTGAATATATTAATCCTAAAGCTTTTCTAGCTTGAGCCATATTATCAATAATTTCATCCGTTACAATTTCTGGTGACATCGTATTAACACACTCTAAAAGCCAATTATAAGCTTCTGCAAGCTCTTTTTCATTATCAGTATTCATAGAATAGCCAAGTGCTTTTAAAGCCATCATAAATGAATCTCGTTCCGAATCGTATAAATAAATGTCTCCTTTATATTTTTGATTCAAGAAAATATTAAAACCTTGTTCTTTTAAATCTTTTTCACTTACTTTTGTTTTATCATAAACGATTCCTACACTTCCCCAAAAATAAGGAACAGAATATTCATTATTCGGATCATAAGATAAATTTTTAACAGAATCATTAATATCTTCTAAGCAAGTGATTTTATCTTGATCTAATGGTTGAATAAGCTTTTCTTGTTTTAATCTTTCAATCATATAATCACTTGGAATTAAAACATCATAAGCTTCACCATTAGCTACTTTAATATACATTTGTTCATTCGAATCGAATAAATCCATAACTACTTTGCATCCCGTTTGTTTTTCAAAATTAGAAAGCAAATTTTCACCCGTATACTCCCCGGCATTATAGACATGTAAAGTTTGTCCTGCATATTTTTTAGTCGAAGAAGTTGTTTTTTGAACAAAAACTAGTCCCATACATACACATGCTGCAACAATTCCAGCAATAATTCTTGGTGCTTTATTTTTTTCTTTAAGTTCTGTCGTTTGAACTTTTCTTTTTTCTCTAATCACCGGAACAACATTGACAAGAATTAAAACAATCGTAATAAAAATTACAATTAAAGTTGAAATAGCATTAATACTAGGATTTACACGTTTTGACATTGTATAAACCATAATACTCAAGTTTTTAATTCCTTTTCCTGTAACAAAATAAGAAATAATAAAATCATCAAAAGACATTGTAAAAGCAATCAAAGCCCCTGAAACAATACCAGGCATGATTTGTGGTACGATAACTTTAATTAAAGCCATCCAAGGTGTACACCCTAAATCCATTGCAGCATCCGCTAAATTTGGATCTAGAGAGCGAATTTTAGGCATAACAGATAATATAACATAAGGAATGCAAAATGCGATATGTGCCAATAATAATGTTGCAAAACCTTTTTCAATATTAAAGGTAATAAAGAATAACATTAAGCCAATCGCTGTAACGATTTCTGGATTCATCAAAGGAAAATCGTTGATTTGCATAATCAAATCATGAACGACTTTTTTAGATTTTGATAAACCTATCGCACTAATCGTTCCTACCACAGTTGATATAACTGTTGCAATAACAGCTACTAAAATCGTTATATACAATGATTCCATCATTGATGCATCAGATAACATTTTTGTATACCATTGCATTGAAAATCCTGTAAAATGCGTTAATGATTTACTAGAATTAAATGAAAACACAATCATAAAGCCAATTGGTAAATAGAAAAATAAAAGCATTAATCCCATTAATATCTTTAAAAATGAACGTTTTTCTTTTTTCATGCTTTTTTCTCCTTTCTATTACCTGAATTACGTTTTTCAACATATCTTACTAAATACATAATAGCCATCATTACAAATGCCATAATGACTGAAATAGCAGAACCAAAATTCCATTCTCCTACAGTAATAAATTGATTTTCTATTACATTACCTATTAAGAAATATTGTCCCCCACCTAATAATTTAGGAATAAAGAATGAACTTACCGCAGGTAAAAAGACAAGTGCGATACCACTAATGACTCCTGGAATAGAAAGTGGAAATGTAACTTTCCAAAAAGTTTGAAAACGGTTTGCTCCTAAATCAGAGCTTGCTTCTAATAAAGATTTATCCATTTTAGAAAGTGATGTATTAATTTGTAAAATCATAAATGGAATAAAGTTATAAACCATCCCTAATAATACAGCTCCTTCTGTATAAAGAAGTTGTGTTGATTTAAATCCTAATAAATTTAATAAAGATTGTAAAATACCTCCATCAGATAAAATACCAATCCAAGCGTATGTTCTTACAAGCATATTGATCCACATTGGAAGTGTAATTAATAATACAAGAATATTTCTTGTACGATCTTTACATTGAGAAATAAAATAAGCAATTGGATATCCTAACAAAATACAAATAATTGTTGTTTTAAATGCAATTGAAAGAGATCTCCATAAAATAAGTAAGAAATCATGATCGGTAAAAAACTTAGCAAAATTTTGTAAAGTAAAACTAAAATTAACAACAGTATTTCCACTATCAGTTACTGCATAAAAAGCAATAAGTAATACTGGCAAAAGTAGAATAATAATACTCCAAATAATATAAGGTAAAGCTAGTTGAGAAAATTTTTTCATCTAGAATCCCATCTTTTCCATAACATGAATATCTTCTACTTCAAAAGTCAATCCGACCTCTTGACCTTCTTCTACATAATCTGTTGTATGTACTTTTAGTTCTCTACCTTCTGTTGAAAATGTTACTTGATAAATTCCTTCTTTTATGTTTTCAGGATCAAAATCATAATCTACATAAATATCCACTGCTTCATCTTCATTTGATAATTTCCATCCAATAGCATTAGCCCATGTTTTTAAATCTGTATCTAAAGCCACTGATTCTTTAATTTCATCAACTGTTTTAAAGAAGTTAAAGGCACTTACTGCTTCATTTGCTTTTTCATTTTTTACATATTTTTGATCAACAACAATAATTTTTCTAGAAACAGATAATCCTGATGATGTTTGGAAAGTAACAGTGTACTCACCTAATTCTTCTTTTAAATTATGTTCAATTTTACTAATTGAAATATAAGAATCATCACTTTCTTTCCATGCTTGTGCATCTGCTCTAGCAATCAAATCATTATCATCTAAAGAAGCAACTTCTTCAATATCTACATAAAAATCATTTGCTGAAATTCTCTCATCACTATATTCACTTTCTACATCATGATTTTTAATGACATTCATATTAACTTTAACAGTTGTCCCAGGAACAGTTTCTACCATTGCTTCATTCCAAACGCCTTTAAATAAAACACTTAAAACTTCTCCTGTAATTTTTCCTTGTTCTAAAGGCACTATATCAATATCTTCTGGTCTTAAAACAACATCAACTTTTTCATTTGGTTTAAAACCAAAATCAACACAATCAAAGATTTGATCATCAAATTTAACTTTATAATCTTCAATCATTACACCTGAAATAACATTACTTTCACCAATGAAATTTGCAACATATTTATTAACAGGTTCATTGTATATTTCTTGAGGAGTCCCTACTTGTTGAATTTCTCCACCTTTCATAATAACAATCTTATCTGACATTGTTAACGCTTCTTCTTGATCGTGTGTTACATAAATAAAAGTAATTCCTACTTCTTGTTGAATTCTTTTTAATTCATATTGCATTTCTTTTCTAAGTTTTAAATCTAAAGCACCTAATGGTTCATCTAATAATAAAACTTTTGGTTCATTTACTAAAGCTCTAGCAATGGCAATACGTTGTTGTTGCCCACCTGACAATGTTGTTACATTTTTATTTTCAAAACCTTCTAAACCAATAAGTTTTAACATTCTCATGACTTTTTGATCAATAACATCTTTTGACATCTTTTTTATTTTTAAGCCAAAAGCAATGTTATCGTAAACATTCATATGTGGAAATAACGCATACTTTTGAAAGACTGTATTTAATTCTCTTTTATAGGGTGGTAATTCCTTTATATCTTCATCATCAAAGATAACAACCCCTTCATCTGCTTCTAAAAAGCCACCTAAAATACGAAGTAACGTTGTTTTTCCACAGCCACTTGGTCCAAGCAGTGTAACAAATTCATTTTCATAAATATCTAAGTTAATTCCTTTTAAAACAATTGTTCCATCAAATTCTTTAACAATGTTTCTAAATTTAATGAGTATCTTTTCTTCCATCGTTTTTCTCCCCTTTTAAAATATTGGTGGTGTTGATACCCAAATCACTTTCGCTAGAGTATCATGTTTATTGACTATGTAATGTGGTAAATTTCCTTTTAAATAAAATGTTTCTCCCTTTTTTACCTCATATTCTTCATCACCATTCATTAATGTAATTTTTCCATGAATAACATATCCAAATTCTTCACCATCATGTGGATCAATTTCCATTGACTTCTTTCCTTTTTTAAGTTCAATTAAAATAGGTTCCATTTCATTTTTTTGAGCATTTGGAATAATATAAGAAATTTTATAATCATCTTGTATATTTTCAAAAAAATCATCTTTACTAAAAACAATTTGTTCATCTTCATCTTCTGAAAAAAAATCTTTTAAATTTGTCCCTAATGCTTCTAAAATATTTTCTAATGTGGCAACACTTGGTGACGTTAAATCTCTTTCTAACTGTGATAAAAAACCCTTTGTCAATTCACTACGATTAGCAAGTTCTTCTAACGTCAATTGATTTGATAAACGTATTCTTTTAATTTTTGCACCAATATCCATAAAACCTCCTGTTTATTTAAAAAAACTTTTTGTTTTATTTATTAAACAAGACTATTATACTAATAATTATGTTAAGTTCAATACCTTTTTAAACAAAAAGTTTAATATTTTAAACACGATACAAAAAAAGAAATAGCCTAACGCTATTTCTCAAGATTTTTTCTTCTTTTAGAAGATTCAATAAACATTGCTTTCAAAGTATCTGCATCTTCTTCTTTAATAGCTTTTTTCAAAATATCCAATTGATCTTCAAAACCTTGGATACTTTTCAAAAGATTATTTTTATTAGTAAAGAATAATTCAGTCCATAAATCCTCATTAATATTAGCAATACGTGTTAAATCACGATAAGAATCTCCAATATATTTACCTGTATCATATTTTTGATTATCACTATCAATCAATGAAACAGCAATGACATGTGGCAATTGAGAGGTAAATGAAATAATCTCATCATGAGCCTGTGGTGACATGATTTTTACGGAATGAAATCCTAAATTAGAAACAAATTGTTCCATCATAGCAATGGCACTTTTACTATTTTCTTCATGTTGAATTAAAATATAATTAGCGCCTTGAAAAACTTCTTTACTTGCATAAAGATAGCCTTTATTTTCTCTTCCTGCCATAGGATGCCCTGAAACAAATTCAACATCTTTACCTTTCAAAAGATCCATTGCTTCATTTAAAAAATGAGTTTTAACACCTACAGCATCCGTAATGATACTCCCCTTTTTAAATTCATGTTTTTTTATATAATCTAAAACTAATGATGGATATAAACAGATAATCGTCATATCCGATTTTTTGATAATTTCTCGACCATCTACAAACCCTTCTTTTATACATCCATCTGCTTTCGCTCTTGCAAGTGTTTCTTCATCTACATCAACACCATAAACTTCGTGTCCTTGACCTTTTAAAGCTTTTACAAAGCTTCCCCCAACAACACCAAGACCAACAACTGTTATAATCATATTTAATCCCTATTTTTATCTATACGCGGACAATATTTTTTTAAACATTCTAAAACATGTTGACTATTTTTTTGATTTGTCTTGTATAGATATTCATTTCCTTTCGCTCTAATTATTAAATGATACTTATTTTTATTTTCTATAATTTGAACTTTTTTGATACTTCTATATAATACTTTCTTCCCATTTATATTTAATTCATCTTTTTCAAAAATCAATACCGATTCATACGTTAAATAAGCAACAAGTGGTACAAGCCATGTCACCATAATTAATGGTGATGTCATTGAAACAACTTGAACAACATGAAGATATATCAATAAACAAGAAGTCATTAAAACAACATATGATAATATATACAAATAAATTTCATATCCTGTATAAATAACTTCTTTTGCTTTAAAAAGCATTCTTCTTTTTCTAAAAGTAAGGATAATCAATGCATAACTTACAAGTAAGATCATAAAGGTAAACATTCCCATAAAAGCATCACTGTTTCCTAATGATACAATTCCTGTAAATAATGAAACAACCCCTAAAGCAGTTAAACAAACTAATTCAGCCATGATGTAATTGCCATCGAAAGTGCAGAAGATGCACCTAATAGAATAAACATAAATAAGAATCTAGAAATAAATGGAACTGCTTTTATTTTTTCTTTATTAATTAAAAATCCTGTAAAAACAATCACTAAACTTGTAATAATTCCATGCCCTAAAACAAACGCTAAAGTTGCATTTAAATATTGCATCATAAATGGAATAATCAATAATGTTACAAGTAAAAAATCAACAAGAAAAACACATACTGTTTTAATATTTAATTGGACCCATTTAAATGTAAAATTCTTTTTAAAGACATCTTTGTTTGTTTCAACAATTTTCTCTTTTTGTGTAAATTCAAAACTTTTCTTTGTTCTTTCTACTTTTCTATCAAATCTTGCCACTTTTATTTTCTCTTTTCTTCTAACATTTTAATTTTAAAATCTAATAAACTCTTAGTAAGATCTACATAATAGTTATGTGGGAACTCTAATCTAAATATTTCATCCCATAAGCGTGCTTTTTCTTTCATTGAATAATCTCTAATTTCTTTTACAGACAATTCTTGATAAACAAATTTTCCATCTTCAAATATAGGAACTTGTAATTCTTCTACTGTATACGTATTAGCTTCAATTGTTTTAAATTTCCAAATATCAGATTGATGATAAATCGTTAAATCTTTTGTACAATCAATTTCTTCATCATAAAAAGCAATTAAATCCGCCATTGCTTTTCCAGTTTCATTTTCAAACAAACGATATACACGTTTATAACCTGGATTGGTAATCTTTTCAGTATTTTCTGAAATTTTAATTTTAGGAATAATTTGTCCATTTTTTTCAATAGCTACTAATTTATAAACTCCTCCAAATACTGGAGATGATTTTGATACAATTAAATTTTCTCCAACTCCAAATGAATCAAGTTGCGCTCCTTGATTTAATAAAGAGCGAATCAAATATTCATCTAAGGAGTTTGAAGCCGAAATACTTACATATGTAAGACCCGCAACATCAAGCATTGCTCTTGCACGTTTTGATAAATATGAAATATCTCCACTATCCAAACGAATTCCTTTTAATTTTTTACCCATTGGTTCTAAAACTTCTTTGGCTATTTCAATGGCATGAGGTACTCCACTTTTTAAAGTATCATACGTATCAACCAATAAAACACAATCATCTGGATATGTAAGTGCATAAGCTTTAAAAGCTTCATATTCACTATCAAATGATTGCACAAAAGAATGTGCCATTGTTCCTACTACAGGAATATCAAACATCTCACCTGCTGAAACTGTAGCCGTTCCTGCTACTCCTCCAATATAAGCTGCACGAGCTCCATAAGTTGCACTATCATATCCTTGAGCACGTCTTGCTCCAAATTCCATAACAGGTCTTCCTTTGGCTTCTTGAACAACACGATGTGCTTTAGTAGCAATTAAAGATTGATGATTAACTGTTACTAATAACATCGTTTCGATAATTTGTGCTTCGATAAATTTAGCTTTTACAGTAATCAATGGTTCATTAGGAAAGACTGGTGTACCTTCTTTCATTGCATAAATAGAACCTGTAAATTTAAAATCTGATAAATAATCTAAAAAATCTTCATCAAATTTTTGAAGTGAACGGAGATATTCAATATCTCCTTCACTAAAATGTAAATTCTTTATACATTCAATTAATTGTTGTAATCCTGCAAAAACCGCGAACCCTCCATTATCTGGGTTTTTTCTATAAAACATATCAAAATAAACAAGTTGATCTTTATTTCCTTGTTTAAAATAATTATATGCCATTGTCAACTCATATAAATCCATTACAAGAGTTAGATTTCTTTCACTTCCTGCATGTCTATTCATAAAATTCTCCTTCATTGTTATTTTTACGAATATAATAAGCTTTTTTTTAAGAAAAATCTAGTCCATTAAAAATATAATTCATAAGAATCTCTTGATTGTACCATTGGCATTGGTCCTTGAGGAATAAAAGGAATATATAATTGTTGATCTGGGTAAATCATCATTTGTTGATCAAGTTTATTCATACAAGCGATCCATTCTATTTTAGTATTAAAATTTCTTGCTATCCGATAAACATTATCTCCCGGTCTTACTGTATAGAGATAGATATCACCTACTCTACGGGGATGAATGACTCTTTCATATTCTTCATCAAACATATTTTGCCTCCTTCATTTTAAAATATGTTTTAAAATAAAAAATGTTTAGGCAAAAAAATAGATAGCATTTGCTATCTATCTGGCTAATTTTTTCAACGCATCCTTTGCAGCCTTTTGTTCTGCTCTTTTTTTACTAGAACCCTTTCCAGTTCCTAGGGTCATATCATCCATCATGACTGCCACTTCAAATTCAGGTGCATTCGCTGGACCTGTTGTTGAAAGTAATGAATATGTGACTGTCTTTCTTTGATCCGCTTGAATCAATTCTTGTAATTTTGTTTTAAAATCTGTGATATCATCATAGTTGACATCTTCAACATGTTTATAGATTGTCATATCTAATATTTTTAAAACATATTCGATACCACAATCTTCGCTTATTGCCCCAATAAAGGCTTCAAAAATATCAGCTAAAACACTATTACGATCTCTACCACCATTATGTTCTTCACCTGCACCTAAGAAAATTTGCGCACCTAATCCTAATTCACGAGAAAAACGAGCAAGTGATTCTTCTCTTACTAGTTTAGAACGTAAAAGTGTCAATTCTCCTTCTGGCTTTTCAGGATATTTTTCATAAATAAACTTTGATACATAATATTGTAAAACTGAATCACCTAAAAATTCTAATCGTTCGTAATTTTTTCCTTTGTTTTCATTTGTATAAGAAGGATGTGTAAAAGCTTCTTTAAATAAATGAATATCTTTATAAGGAATGCCCATTACTTCTAAAAACTTACCTAATTCCACTTTCATCTAGACCTACTTTCATTTTTTCTACTACATTTACTTCAACCATTTCAAAAGCTAAATTCATTGCACTTTCAAAAGCTTTCGCGTCACTTGCACCATGTGCTTTAACAACTGGTTTTACAAATCCCATCATCAGGGCACCACCTACACCTGCAGGATCAAATTTTGTTTTTAATCCTTTTAAAACTGGTTTAGAAATAACTGCCCCTAATTTATTACGTGTTGATGCCATAAAACCATCTTTTAATGCAGACATCATAGATAATGCAACACCTTCAATTGTTTTTAATGTGACATTTCCTGTAAATCCATCCGTTACAATGACATCCACATCACCTCTTAAGATTTCTTTTCCTTCAATGTTTCCAACAAAATCAATTTGTTCAAGTGTACTCAAAGATTGATATGTTTCTTTATGGATCTCATCACCTTTATGTTCTTCACTTCCAATATTTAACAGGGCAACTTTAGGTTTTTGAATATGTCTAACATTTTTAGCATAAACATTTCCCATAATTGCAAACTGAACGAGTTGATCTACTGTATTTTCAGCATTTGCCCCTACATCTAACATGCAAACACCTTTATCATTTAAAGTGGGAATTGTTGCCATTAAACATGATTTTTCAATTCCTTTAATACGTTTTAAAAACAACATTGCACATGCATAATAGGCTCCTGTATTTCCACAAGATAATACAGCATCAACTTCGTTATTTCTTGCTAACATCATAGCTTTTACTAAGCTCGATTCTTTTTTTCTACGGATTGCTAAAATATTTTCTGTCATTTCAAAGATTTCTCTAGCATCTATTAAAGTTACTTGAGGATGATCTTTCAATGCTTCTAATTCTTCAATTTTTCCTACAACATAAAGCTCATCTGTTTTATTTTTATTTAAAAATGATTGGCAGGCTTCTACAACAATAGAGCTACCTAAATCACCACTCATGGCGTCTATCGCTAATTTCATGTTCTCACCTCTTTTAGCATTATAACACATTAATCAATATATTCATTATTCTTTATTAAATTGTTTTTTATTTCTGATAACAATTTTATAATTTTTTCATCATCTTGATGTTGATTCATCGCTTCAAAAGCATCTTTTCTTGTAATTTCTAAAATATGATAATCTTTAAAAATATCTCCTATCATAAAAGTTGGTAAACCACTTTGCTTTTGACCCAACAAATCTCCAGGTCCTCTTATTTTTAAATCATATTCAGAGACCTCAAATCCATCATGATGATTTTCTAGAAATTCTAATCTTTCCTTTTGTTCAGAATGTGTTGCCTCTGATAAAAGATAACAATATCCTTGTTCCTTTGATCTTCCTACTCTTCCTCTCAATTGATGAAGTTGAGATAAACCGAATCTTTCTGCATTATAAATAACCATCATATTTGCATTACTTACATCAACTCCCACTTCGATTACTGTTGTTGAAACAAGAATCTGTATTTTATTTTCTTTAAATGCATTCATGATTTTATTTTTTTCTTCATCACTCATTTGTCCATGAACTAATCCAACTTCGTATTGTCCTTTGAAATATTGTGCCATTGCTTTTGAAATATCACTTGCATTTCTTCCAGTGATTGCTTCACTTTCATTTACAAGAGGGCAGACAACATAGCATTGTCCTCCCTTTAAAAGATAATCTTTCAAATCTTTTAATATAGGCTTCATCGATGTTCCTTTAATAAACTTTGTAATAACTTTTTTTCTCCCGTTAGGAAGTGTTTTAATCGTTGAAACATCCATATCTCCATATAAAGAAATAGCAAGTGTTCTAGGAATCGGTGTTGCTGTCATTACTAAAAAGTCAACTTTATTTCCTTTGTCTTTTAACGCTTTTCTTTGTTCAACACCAAAGCGATGCTGTTCATCAGTAATAACCAGACCTAATTGATTATATTGTACTTTTTCTTGAAATAAAGCATGTGTTCCAATAATAATATCAATTTGTCCATTTTCTAATTGCTGATAGATATCATTTTTTTCTTTTTGTGAAAGATGACCTGTAAGTAATGCGATATTTATTTTATATTTTTTAAACATTTTTTTTAAAGACTGATAATGCTGAAGCGCTAGTATTTCTGTTGGTGCCATCATAGCTCCTTGATAACCTGCTAAATAATTAGCATATAAACTAATTGCTGCAACAACTGTCTTTCCACTACCAACATCACCTTGAACAAAGCGATACATTAATTTTTGACTTGTTAAATCTATTAATATATCATCAATGACTTTTTTTTGGTCATCTGTTAATTGAAAAGGGAGCTTTTCAATAAAGTGAGTCACTTTTTCTTTGTCTATTAATTTTGAGATACCTATATTTTGTGTGCGATTTTGTTTTATATATTGCATTGTCATTTGAAATTTAAAAAACTCTTCATATTTTAAGTATCTAAGTGCACTAATAACATCACTGCGTGTTTGCGGTTGATGTATTTTAAACAAAGCATCTTCTTTATCTATCAAATGATATTTTTGACATAAATATAAAGGAATAGTATTAGCAATATGTCCTTTATAAAAATTAAGTGCTTTATTGACATAACCCTGAAAACTTTTTTGAGTGAGTCCTTCTTTTAAAGAATATACTGGTGTTATTCCAGAAATTTCTTTTAAGTTCTTTAGTTTTAAGTCACTAGCTGTAATTGCTTTTTTAGAAGCACTGTATTTACCAATAATAGTAAGCATCATTCCTACTTGCATATTCTTTTTCAAAAAATGACGATTAAAAATCGTAATTGTTAATGGTTCTTCATGATAATTAACATGAAAAGTCAATCTTGAAAATCTTCCTTTATAAAAAATTTTAGGTTCATCAATAAGCTGTGCTTCAATAATGACCTTCGATTCATCATGTAATGGTGTTTCTAACATTTCTTCAAAGCGATACGGATAATGTTGTACTAAATCTTTTACAGTATAAATAGATAATTCATTTAACTGTTCTATTTTATTTTTATTTATTTTTAAAACTTTTAAATCATACTCCATACACTCACCTACGCAAACATGATAATTAAAACGACTAAAACAGCAATACTGATAATAATTGAAAGTGAGCTCGAAATAGCTGGTGCATCACGATGATAACCAATATTTTTTGAAAAAACAGCTGAAACAGTTGTAATAGGCGCAGCCATTGCTAAAACAACAATTTTTTTAGCAAGCATTGGAATTGGAACAATAAAATAAACAATACTCATTAAGATAGCACCAAAAAGCACACGAATCAAAAGTGTTTTTAAAACTATTTTCATTTCCAAAGGATTTATTTTAACTTCTAATAAAAGTCCAATCATAAACATCGCTAAAAATCCATTTCCTGCTCCTATAAAAGAAGCCATTGATAAAATTGGTTGAGGTATTGAAATTTTAAAAAGTGCTAAAACAAAAATTAAAAGATATACATCAAATGGAATTGATGAAAATAATTTTTTGATTACTGTTTTAGGAGTCAATTTTTGATTACTGCTTGCTACGCTTCCTGCTAACGCATAACTTCCTCCTAAACACATAATTGAATTTCCTACATCAAACATGCATAAATAAGCAACTCCCATGCCTGGGAAAAAGCTTTGTACAAACGGCATAACAAAGTTTCCTATATTATATCCAGAACAATTGATCATATAATATCCTTTTAAAATGTTTTCCTCTTTTCTTGAAAGCATAAAAGAAATGAAAAGCATGATAATATTTGATGCTAATCCTATTAATAATAAAATGATCATTGATTGATCAATTGTTATGCCACTTGCATTTGTAAGTAAAGCACAAGGTAATGTCACATTCATAATAATTGTTGCAATTGTTAAACCATCTCTTTTTTCTAAAACATGCACTTGTTTTAAAATAAACGCTATTATAATTACAAAAACAAAACCTGCTGCCTTGATCATAATTTCAGCCATTTCGATTCCTCCTAAATTTTATTATAGCAAAAAAAAACATCGCTTAGGATGTTTATTTTTTAATTAAATCTAATGCTTGATTTAAAACAGCATCTCCGTTCATACTTGCAAAATCACCATCATTAATTAAAGCGCATGGAATAACCCCGTGAACCATTTCTTCAATTTTAGATAATTCTGAAGCAGATTGTGGCGCTAATAAAACACAATCAGCATCTGCCCATGATAAACCTACAGATTTAGATCCAACTGCCCAACACATTACTTTAATATCTTTTTGTTTAGCAGATTCTTTCACTGCATTTACTAATTTGTTTGTTGTAACCCCTGATACACAACATAATAAAATCTTATACATATTATACTACCTCACTTTTTAATAATAAATTACTGACATAATTATATTCTTTTTTAATTTTTTTTCTATAAAAATACAAATTTCTTTTTTCAAATTTTGAAAAAATGTAAAAAGTAGCATTTGCTACTTTTCATACATCTTTGGTTTATATAACGCTCTATTTTCTAATGAGAATACACGTTTTGTAAATTTTCCATATTCAACGGTTTCTAAAGCTTTATCCATCATCGCCATACGAGCATCTATATTATCAATTAAATATAAAATCTCTGCTTCTTTGATTTGCGGAAGAACAGGTGAACCATATTCATTTTTTCCATGATGTGCTAAAATCATATGTTGTAATAAAGTTACTTCTTCTCCTTCAATATGAAGTTTATCAGCAGTTTCTTTAATCATTGCATTTGAAATAGAAATATGACCTAATAGTTTTCCTTCTAACGTATATTCTGGAACAACAGGACCACTTAATTCAATTGTTTTTCCTAAATCATGTAATGTGATTCCAGAATATAATAGATCTTTATTAAGCGTTGGATATAAAGTGCAAAATGATTCTGCAACTTTTAACATTCCATACGTATGATAAGCCAATCCTGAAACATATTCATGATGATTTTTGCTAGCTGCTGGATAATAAGATAATTTTTCAATATTTTCTTCAAATAATGTTTTTACTAATTGATGTAATTTTAAATTATCTATTTGATCAATAAACTTTTTAATTTCATTGATCATAAATTGACTATCCAATGGTGCTTGTTTTAAAAATTTAATACGTTCTTTATCATCTTGTGACGCTAAATGAATCTTTACAATCTTCATCTGTCTATCTTCATTATATTTTATAACATCACCTTTTATTTGAACAACTGAACCTTTTACTAAAGTTTGTACTTGTTCTTCACTAGCATTCCATAACTTAGCATCAATAGATCCTGTATCATCTTGTAATGTCATAGATAAATACGTTGAGCGATGTGCTCCATTGGTTTTTCCTGATACAACATGATTAATTAATGCTTCAATTAAAACACCATCATCACCAGGTTTTAAACTTGCTATTTTATTCATCATTATTCTCCTTAACTTCTAGAATATTCTTAATATCTTCGTAATTATATCCTTTTTTTAACAATGTATCAATTATTTTGTTTCTTAAATCTTTTCCTTCTAATTTTTTTTCATAGCGATGAGATGCTTTTAAATAGTCTTTTTCCAAAGCTAATTTTTCTTTCTCTAAATCATATTCAAAATCATACTCTGCCATTGCTTTATCAATAACATCATTCGTAAATCCCTTTAAAAATAATTTTTCTTTAATTTTTCTTTGAATGTTACGATAAGAAATCGTGCTGTTTCTTTGGTAATAATTATTGATTAAAAGCATCGCTGCTTGATATTCTTCATCATCATCAAGTTCTTCTAAACATGTATCTATTATCTCAGTATCAACACCATAATTTCTTAAATTATAAATTGCTTTGTTATGTCCTATTCCCAAACGTATACATCTTTTAAAATAATTCATTGCGTACATTTTATCATTAATTAAATTTTTTTCTGATAAAAGTTGAATAGTAGTATCAAGTTGAGCATCATCATAATCTCCAGAATCCATTAATTTCTTTCTCATTTGTTGTTCAGTATAATCTTTAATAGATAAATACTTCAAGGCTTTGTTATATGCCCTACTGATTTGTTCGTGATCTTTAAGTGTATTAAACTGATTTCTATCAATTGTTTTCCCTCGATACAGTTCATATTGATCTATTACTTTATCTGATAATTCTAATGTTACAGCACTTTCATTTTCATCATAAGTAAATGAAACCTCATTTTTATTATTCTTTATGGGAAATATCGAAACAACCGTATAAGTATATTCTTTAATAAGAATGGCTTGCTTATAAACTTCTAATACTTTCTTAGCAAATGTTTCTCCACTATACTCATTTGCTTTTTTTAATGCATTTTCTTTTAAAACATCTAAATCCATTTCCATAGCATCTAATATAAGTTTTGGTAATTCATCTTCATTTTTAAAGAAAAAGCCATTTTTTCCATCATCAATAACATCTTCAAGTTGATCATCATAACGAGCAATAACAGGAATAGAAGACGCCATTGCTTCAATATAAGTCAATCCCTGTGTTTCAGATAAAGATGCTGAAATAAACATATTAGAAATATGGTAATGTGCTGGAACCATTTCACCACTTTGAGGCCCTGTAAAAATAACATATGATTCAATATGATCATTTTTTACATATTCTTTTAACTCTTCTAATTGTGGTCCACCCCCAACAATTAAAAAACGAATATTATCATTAATAGCGACAACTTTTTTTAAAGCATCTATGATAACCGTAATGCTTTTTTCAGGAGCAATTCTTCCCAAAAATGTAAGAACAAAATGATTTTGTAAATGATATTTTTCTATTAAACTTTGACATAATTCTTTGTTTTTATTATTAACTGAAAAACGTTCAAGTTCTAATCCCGTAGGAATCGTATAAATATTTTTTTGTTTTAAACCATAATGGATTAAAGCATCTTTTGTTTTATTTGAAGGAACAATTAATCCTTGACAACTATTTCCATAAAATTTACTAATTTTTGTAATTACTTTTTTGACGACAGTATCTACTGTTTCAGAATTGATTGGATTAATATAATGTGAATAATCTGTCCACATAGTATGATACGTATAAACAACAGGAATATCTAAATATTCTGCAGCAATTCTTCCAAAAATACCAATACCAAATTCTGTTTGAACATGAATGACCTCTGGATTAAATCTTTTAATTTCTTTCATACCCTTAAAAGAAAAAATATTACATGCCCTGTAGCCATAAAGAGCTTGTATTTCTAATCCTGGCACTCTTAAAACTTGATCATCTAGGCTTTCATCATAAGTTGTATCACTTGGAAGTTCACTTGTTACAACTAAAACATCATGTCCTAAATTTACAAGTTTATTTCGTAAAATATTCGTTGATGTAGCAACACCATTAATATCAGGTATGTATGTATCTGAAAAAAGTGCTATTTTCATAAAGACCTCCTATTTTTTAAAATCATCAAATTCAATTTCTTCTATATCTTCTATAACAATTGTTTGATTATTTTCTGTAATTTCTTTTTTATCATTTTTTGTTGCAAAATTAAGTTCTCTACTAAATGACATTGTAAGACCTCCAAGAATAAGACCAGCATAATAAGTAGCAAATCTCCAAACAAGTAAAGTTGCTGATGTAGCTCCTTTTAAAAAGTAACGAAGTAAAATATAAAACGAACCTTCACTACCCCCACTTGCTCCTGGTAATGGTACAAAATCTGAAATCAAATAAACAAAAGCAGTAATTCCAATTAAATCAAAGAAATGTCTCCAAGAAAGAGGAACATTCATTGCAAGAGAACAAAAAAATGGAATACTATAAAGAATTGTCAATTTTAATACATTTAATCCTATTGATTTAAGTAATATTGGTTTGTTTTTTTGTAATAAATTAAGTTCGATTCTAAAGTTTTCTAATTTTCTTTCAATTTGAGAACTTACCTCTTCATAGCTTTTCACTATATGTAATTTTGCTAATACTTTAACAACATTATTACTTAAAAAATTTTGAAGTTTTTCAGACTTAGCTCCTAAAAACAAAGTAGAAATAACCACTAAATTAATAATAAATCCAACAAATGCTAGTGAAAAAAAGCCAGAATACAATTTACTAAAATAAACAAATTTTAAAAGCATAATGATAGATGTATACACAACCAATACACTTTGATAGACAATAAAAATCATTAATAAAATACTAGACGAATAAGTTGCTTTGATTCCTTGTTTATTAAAAGCATATACTTGATAAAATTGTCCACCAGAGGCCATTGGCGTGATTCCATTAAAGAAAATACCGGCCATTGCATTTACGATTCCTTGTTTTAAGGTATAATCTTTTTTATATACTTTAGCAAAAAGTGTCAAATTCATTGCATTGATTAAATAAAAAATACACATTAAAATGGCAACAACCAATAGCCACCCTAAATGACAATGTTTTAACGATTTAATCGTTCCTTCTAATTGATTACCAATTGAAAAATAAATTGATAATCCACCAACTATTAGAATAATAGCTACATTTAGTATGTATTTTTTTATATTTTTTTTATCCATAATATTATCCTCTAAAGAGATTCAACTTTTTCATATACCTCTTTTAATTGTTTTCCTATTAGCAATAAATCTCTTTCTTTAGCAACTTTATAACCTTCTTCTATTGTCGAAGGTAATTCGTGATTAATAATTTTATTAATATAATCAATAAAGTCTTGATTTGTTTTCCCCTTATAACAATTAACTCGATCTTGCATCCATGGATCAAAAGCAGGAATATCCCTTAATAATATTTGTGTTTTGCAAGCTAAAGCTTCTAAAACAACAATTCCTTCTGTTTCTTCACGTGATGGAAAGAAAAAAACATCTGCTCTACCATAAGCACCTTTAATAATATCTCCACTAACATATCCTGGTAATATTAAATTTTCTGGTAATTCTTTGAGTAATTTTTTTATCTTAGATGTTGGGTTGGATAATCTAACATCTCCAAACCACATAAATTTTACACGAGGCATTTCTCTTGCAACTTCTACAAAAGTATCAAATCCTTTTCTTTCAAAAAGCCATCCTACAGATATAACAAGTTTATCCTCTTCAGAAATATGAAACTGTTGCGTAAACTCATTAATTTGTTTAGATGTTGGATTAAACTGTGCAACATCTACACCATTAGAAATCGGATATATTTCCTTATTTAAATCATATGACTCTAATAAGCTTTTAGAATATGGTGTTGGTGTAATAATAACATCAGCTGAATTATAAAGATACACAAGCCATTTTTTATAAAGACCAGCAAAGGAATTAGAAAACATAAAAGAATTTTTAAAATCTTCTTCTGTACTATGTGCATGATAAATAATCTTCTTATTATTTTCTCTTGCCTGTTTAATCATTGAAATACTATCAGGATAGATTGTATTAATGTGTAAAATATCATAATCCAAATCGTTTTTATCAGTCGTAAATTCAATATTATTTAATGTTAAAGCTTTCTTTTGGTGGTAAAACGCACGACCTATTCCAGACTTCTTAATAGCATTTTCCATTCCAAAATATAATTTAATTTTCATATAAAACATCACCCAATCTATTATAACATATTTTTATTTTTGAAACTATATAATCAAGAATTTTACCCTATTAGCTAGCTACAAAAAAACAATAAAATAATAGCATTCAAATTTGAACTTATGATTAACAGCATGTAAAAACATAAAAAAAAGAAGGAACTGGCAACGAGCTATTTTCGCACAATGTACTATCTTCGCCGCGATGATGCTTAACTTCTGTGTTCGGAATGGGTACAGGTGTGTCCATCATGCTATCATTACCAGATTCTTCTTGTCAAGTGTCTTCAGGACACTCAAAACCAGACAGTAGTTTTTCTTCTTTCAAGCTCGCTTGCCTTTTCGGTCAAGCCCTCGACCTATTAGTATCAGTCCGCTTAACATGTCACCATGCTTACACTCCTGACCTATCTACCTTATCGTCTTTAAGGGGTCTTACTTGCTTGCGCAATGGGAAATCTCATCTTGAAGTGGGTTTCACACTTAGATGCCTTCAGCGTTTATCCCTTCCGCATTTAGCTACCCAGCTATGCCACTGGCGTGACAACTGGTCCACCATTGATGCGTCCATCCCGGTCCTCTCGTACTGAGGACAGCTCTTCTCAAATTTCCTGCGCCCACGACAGATAGGGACCGAACTGTCTCACGACGTTCTGAACCCAGCTCGCGTACCGCTTTAATGGGCGAACAGCCCAACCCTTGGAACCGACTTCAGCTCCAGGATGCGATGAGCCGACATCGAGGTGCCAAACCTCCCCGTCGATGTGAACTCTTGGGGGAGATCAGCCTGTTATCCCCAGGGTAGCTTTTATCCGTTGAGCGACGGCCTTTCCATTCAGCACCGCCGGATCACTAAGCCCGACTTTCGTCCCTGCTCGACTTGTAGGTCTCGCAGTCAAACACCCTTTTGCCTTTGCACTCTGCGCTTGGTTTCCATCCAAGCTGAGGGTATCTTTGGGCGCCTCCGTTACTCTTTGGGAGGCGACCGCCCCAGTCAAACTGCCCGACTGACACTGTCCCGTCAACGGCTCTACGTCGTCCGGTTAGAAATCCAATACAACAGGGGTAGTATCCCAACAGCGGCTCCTTGAATACTGGCGTATCCATCTCTTTGCCTCCTACCTATCCTGTACATGCTGCATCAAATCCCAATATCAACCTGCAGTGAAGCTCCATGGGGTCTTTCCGTCTAGTCGCGGGTAACCTGCATCTTCACAGGTACTAAGACTTCACCGAGTCTACAGCTGAGACAGCGCCCAAATCGTTACGCCTTTCGTGCGGGTCAGAACTTACCTGACAAGGAATTTCGCTACCTTAGGACCGTTATAGTTACGGCCGCCGTTTACTGGGGCTTCAGTTCAGGGCTTCACTTGCGTTAACCCCTCCCCTTAACCTTCCAGCACCGGGCAGGCGTCACCCCCTATACTTCGCCTTGCGGCTTAGCAGAGAGCTGTGTTTTTGGTAAACAGTCGCTTGGGCCGTTTCACTGCGGCTCATATCTCTATGAGCACTCCTTCTCCCTAAGTTACGGAGTCATTTTGCAGAGTTCCTTAGCTATAGTTCTCTCGCTCACCTTAGGATTCTCTCCTCACCCATGTGTGTCCATTTTCGGTACGGGCCATATATACTTAACGTTAGAAACTTTTCTTGGAAGTTCCTCCACTGCCTTCCGTACTCGCCGTAGCTTTCCGTACGCTTCACGCCTTCTCGTTTCGGATGGTGGATTTGCCTGCCATCCCGATATCTCGCTTGCACCAGCTCTTCCAGCCGCTGGCTGCAGCTTCCTCTCTCCGTCATTCCTTCACATATATACGGGTACAGGAATCTCTACCTGTTGTCCATCGACTACGCCTTTCGGCCTCGCCTTAGGTCCCGACTTACCCAGAGCGGACGAACCTTCCTCTGGAAACCTTGGGTTTTCGGTGCGTGGGATTCTCACCCACGTTCCGCTACTCACACCGGCATTCTCTCTTCCATGATCTCCACACGTCCTTTCGGTCGTACTTCTCCGTTCATGGAACGCTCCCCTACCATCCCTTGGGATCCATAGCTTCGGTAGTATGCTTAGCCCCGGTAAATTATCGGCGCAGAGTCATTCGACTAGTGAGCTGTTACGCACTCTTTAAAGGATGGCTGCTTCTGAGCCAACCTCCTAGTTGTCTGTACATCTCCACATCCTTTTCCACTTAGCATACATTTTGGGACCTTAGCTGATGGTCTGGGCTGTTTCCCTCTTGACAACGGACCTTATCACCCGCTGTCTGACTGCCGAGCATGTTGGCGTGACATTCGCAGTTTGATTATGCTCAGTACCCCGAGATGGGGCCATCACATATTCAGTGCTCTACCTTCACGCAACTCTTCTCTCGACGCTAGCCCTAAAGCTATTTCGGGGAGAACCAGCTATCTCCGGGTTCGATTGGAATTTCACCCCTAGCCACAACTCATCCGCCAACGTTTCAACGGGGGTCGGTTCGGTCCTCCATCGGGTTTTACCCCAACTTCAACCTGGTCATGGCTAGATCACCCGGTTTCGGGTCTACTGCATGCAACTCGCGCCCTCTTAAGACTCGCTTTCGCTTCGGCTCCGCATATCCTGCTTAACCTCGCTCCATACAGTAACTCGCCGGTTCATTCTACAAAAGGCACGCCATCACCCTTTAACGGGCTCTGACTTCTTGTAGGCATATGGTTTCAGGTTCTCTTTCACTCCCCTCCCGGGGTTCTTTTCACCTTTCCCTCACGGTACTGGTTCACTATCGGTCACTCTCTCGTATTTAGCCTTGCCGGATGGTCCCGGCTGATTCAGACAGGATTTCTCGTGTCCCGCCCTACTCAGGTGTCATCTCTCTCCAGTCTCTCATTTCGAGTACGGGGCTCTCACCCTCTCTCGCTCACCTTCCCATGTGATTCCTCTATGATCCTCTGTTTGATTTCTCAATGATCCTACTACCCCGATCCTCAGATCGGTTTGGGCTCTTTCCCTTTCGCTCGCCGCTACTCAGAAAATCATTCTTATTTTCTCTTCCTGCAGGTACTTAGATGTTTCAGTTCCCTGCGTCTCGCCTCATCATGTCTATGTATTCGACATGTGATACACGGATATGACTCCGTGTGGGTTCCCCCATTCGGATATCGACGGCTCTTCACGTGCTTACCGCTCACCGTCGCATTTCGCTGTTTGCTGCGTCCTTCTTCGCCGGAGTGTGCCTAGGCATTCCCCATACGCCCTTTCTTGCTTTACCTTCTAGGTTTGCTTGCTTGAACTTTTTTTCGTTTACACTTGCTGTAAAATCTTAGTTACTTTCGACTTTTCGTACTAGACCTTATTTTTTCTTTAATGTCTAATCTCTTCTTTATCGTTTTCGCAATTTTTTTTACTACTATCCAGTTTTCAATGTCCTCTTGAATGTCATGGACATTCAAAACCAAACAAGAAAGCACAACTTTCTCTCCCTAGAAAGGAGGTGATCCATCCCCACGTTCCCGTAGGGATACCTTGTTACGACTTCACCCCAATCATCAGTCCCACCTTAGACAGCTCCTTCCTTGCGGTTAGGCCACCGGCTTCGGGTGTTACCGACTCTCATGGTGTGACGGGCGGTGTGTACAAGGCCCGAGAACGTATTCACCGCGACATGCTGATTCGCGATTACTAGCGATTCCATCTTCGTGCAGTCGAGTTGCAGACTGCAGTCCGAACTGAGAACAGTTTTATGGGTTTCGCTCCACCTCGCGGCTTCGCTTCCCTCTGCTCTGTCCATTGTAGCACGTGTGTAGCCCAGGTCATAAGGGGCATGATGATTTGACGTCATCCCCGCCTTCCTCCGGCTTGTCACCGGCAGTCTCGCCAGAGTCCCCAACTTAATGCTGGCAACTGGCAACAGGGGTTGCGCTCGTTGCGGGACTTAACCCAACATCTCACGACACGAGCTGACGACAACCATGCACCACCTGTCTTCTCTATAGCTATCTCTCCATCTCTGGAGCCTTTAGATCGATGTCAAGACCTGGTAAGGTTCTTCGCGTTGCTTCGAATTAAACCACATGCTCCACCGCTTGTGCGGGCCCCCGTCAATTCCTTTGAGTTTCATTCTTGCGAACGTACTACTCAGGCGGAGTACTTATTGCGTTAACTGCAGCACTGAGATTTGACTCCCAACACTTAGTACTCATCGTTTACGGCGTGGACTACTAGGGTATCTAATCCTATTTGCTCCCCACGCTTTCGGGACTGAGCGTCAGTTATGCGCCAGATCGTCGCCTTCGCCACTGGTGTTCCTCCATATATCTACGCATTTCACCGCTACACATGGAATTCCACGATCCTCTCACACACTCTAGCTCTACGGTTTCCATGGCTTACCGAAGTTAAGCTTCGATCTTTCACCACAGACCCTTAGTGCCGCCTGCTCCCTCTTTACGCCCAATAATTCCGGATAACGCTCGCCACCTACGTATTACCGCGGCTGCTGGCACGTAGTTAGCCGTGGCTTTCTTATAGAGTACCGTCACTTGGATATCATTCCCTATATCCACCGTTCTTCCTCTATGACAGAAGTTTACATAACGAATTACTTCTTCCTTCACGCGGCGTTGCTCGGTCAGGGTTTCCCCCATTGCCGAAAATTCCCTACTGCTGCCTCCCGTAGGAGTCTGGGCCGTGTCTCAGTCCCAGTGTGGCCGGTCACCCTCTCAGGTCGGCTACGCATCGTCGCCTTGGTAGGCCGTTACCCTACCAACCAGCTAATGCGCCATAAGTCCATCATCTACCAGTCCCGTAGCACTTTTCATATAGAGTTCATGCGATCTCTACACCTATGCGGTCTTAGCTGACGTTTCCATCAGTTATCCCCCTGTAGATGCCAGGTTACTTATGTATTACTCACCCGTTCGCCACTCTTCACCGAAGTGAAGCGTTCGACTTGCATGTATTAGGCACGCCGCCAGCGTTCATCCTGAGCCAGGATCAAACTCTCCATTGTCTTATTTCTTTCAGACAACTTTGGTCTGTTTAGCTCTTTTTTATTTCTTTAACTTAATTGACGTTGTGTTTTATTCTTTCCTGTTCAGTTTTCAATGTCCTCTCACTTGACTCTCTCGTCGAGTGCCCATTTATATTACCATCCCCTCTCCCTTTTGTAAAGCTTTTTTTCTGTATTTTTTTATCTTTTTCTCTATTCCCCTCTTTTTCTGCCTTTATATCAACGTTTTTTCCATTGATCTTTTTTGATGCTTTTTTATGATTTGGTGTTTATAGAGCATTTTAGATACTAAAGAATAAATTTATTACTTTTAAAAATCGATTATTTTATATTTAATAACTACAAAAAAATCCATTTGGAATTAACCAAATGGATTTCATTTTAACTATTGAGCCATTTTTTCTAGACGAGCACGGCGTTTTTGTGCATCAGCTTGACATTTAGCCATTAATTGTTCTGCATGTTCTGGATTTACTTTTAATAATTGTGAGAATCTGTTTTCACCTAATAAGTAATCTTTAAATCCATCAAAGTTTGGAGTCTTAGAATCTAATTGTAATGGATTCTTTCCTTGTTCTTCTAATCTTGGATCATATCTTAATAAGTTGAAATATCCACAATCAATTGCACGTTTTTGTTCAGCTTGATGATTTGCTAAACCACCTTTAATACCATGTGCTTGACATGGAGCATAAGCAATAATTAATGATGGTCCATCATAGCTTTCAGCTTCTTTCATTGCTTTAATTGTTTGTGCAGGATTTGCACCCATAGCAATTTGTGCAACATAAACATGACCATAAGCCATAGCAATTTGCGCTAAATCTTTCTTAGCTCCTGTTTTACCACCAGCAGTAAATTTAGCGATTGAACCAGCTTGAGATGATTTAGAAGATTGTCCACCTGTATTTGAATATACTTCAGTATCCAATACTAAAATATTAACATTTTCATTATTAGCGATAACATGATCTAATCCACCATAACCGATGTCATAAGCCCATCCATCTCCACCAACAATCCATTGAGATTTAGAAACTAAGTTACCTTTATTATCTAAAACTTCTTTAATCGCATCATTTGAAGATGCTTCAACTAATTTTAATAATTCTGGAACAATTGCTTTTTCTTCGCTTCTTTGTCCTTTTACAGATAAGTATTTTTCAATAGTTTCTTTTAATTCAGGTTCACAAGCATCTTTAGCATTTTCCATTACTTGAATCATATGAGCTTCATTATAGTTTTGAGCTAATTTCATACCATAACCAAATTCAGCATTATCTTCAAATAATGAGTTACACCATGCTGGACCTTGACCATTTTTATCAGTTGTAAATGGTGTAGATGGTGTAGAACCAGAATAAATCGAACTACATCCTGTAGCATTTGCAATCATCATATCTGATCCAAATAATTGAGTTGCTAATCTATAATATGGAGTTTCTCCACATCCTGGACAAGCACCAGATACTTCAAAGTATGGTCTCTTGAATCCAACACCTTTTACAGTAGTTGTAGGATATTTATCATCACGATATTCTACTTCTTTATAGATATAATCAGCTAATGGAGCATGTTCTAATTCTTCATGAACATTAACCATTTTTAAAGCTTCACCTTTTTTATTTCCTAAACATTGTTCAACACATAAACCGCATCCAACACAGTTATCTGGTGAAACTTGAATTCTATAAGATAATCCGTCAACCCCTTTACCCATAGGTTTTAAAACATCATTAGAGATATCTTCTGGTGCATTAGCAATTTCTTCATCAGTCATTAAGAACGCACGAATTGTAGCATGAGGACAAACCATAACACAGTTATTACATTGGATACAGTCATCTTTATTCCATTGAGGAACCATAGTCGCAATTCCACGTTTTTCAATATAAGCCATTCCAGATTTCATAGAACCATCTAATTTATCCATGAATGCTGAAACTGGTAAGTCATTACCATCTAATGCGTTGATTACAGAAACGAAATTATCAAAATGATCATCACCTGTTAATTTCTTAGTTTCTTGGATTTCTAAATCAGCCCATTTTGGATCAACTGTTACTTCTTCAATTGCATCTTTACCAGCATCAATTGCTTTGTAGTTTAATTGAACAATGGCATCACCTTTTTTACTATAAGATTTTTTAGCCATTTCTTTCATATATTCAACAGCTTTATCAATTGGTAAAATTTGTGGGTTTAATGCAAAGAATGCAGATTGTAAAATAGTATTTGTACGACGTCCCATTCCAATTTCCATAGCAATCTTATTAGCATTAATAATATAGAATTTAGCATTCTTTGTAGCTAATTGTTTTTTCACTCTATTTGGTAAATAGTCAGCAACTTCTTCTTTAGAAAATTCTGTATTTAATAAGAATGAACCATTTTTCTTTAAGTTTTTCAACATATCATATTTTAATACATAATTATCTAATGAGCATGAGATAAAGTCTGCATTATTTACATAATATGTAGCACGAATTGGTGAAGCCCCAAATCTTAAGTTAGAACGAGTTGTTCCACCTGCTTTTTTACTATCATAAGCAAAGTAAGCTTGAGAATATAAATCTGTATGATCACCAATAATTTTAATAGATGATTTATTAGCTGATACAGTACCATCTGATCCTAAACCATAGAATAGACATTCTGTATAGTCACCTGTTACATTAAATTCTTCAGTTGGTAATGATAAATGAGTAACATCATCAACAATACCAATAGTAAAACTATTGAATGGATTATCAGAATTCAAATGATCATAAACAGCTTTAATTTGAGCAGGATTTGTATCTTTAGAACCCATACCATAACGTCCACCAATTAAAACATCCGCATCTTTTACAACACTGCATACATCTAAGTATAATGGTTCACCAGCAGATCCTGGTTCTTTTGTACGATCTAATACCGCAATTTTCTTAGCTGAAGCAGGTAATACTTTTAACAAGTATTTTGCTGAGAATGGACGATATAAATGAACTTTAACTAAACCAACTTTTTCTCCAGATTTAGCCATTTCATCAATTGTATCTTTAATTGTTTCAGTAACAGAACCCATAGCGATAATAACTCTATCAGCATTTGGATCACCATAATAAGTAAATGGTGCATATTCTCTACCTGTTACTTCTGAAATTTTTTTCATGTAATCAGCAGCGATTTCTACAACTGCATCGATATGTTTATTTTGAGCTTCTCTACCTTGGAAGTAGATATCATCGTTTTCAGCTCCCCCACGTTCAATTGGATTTGTATGAGGATTTAAAGCATTTGCTTTAAATTTAGCTAAAGCTTCTTTATCTAATAAGCTTTCTAATACATCATAATCCATAACTTCTACTTTTTGAATTTCATGAGATGTTCTAAATCCATCAAAGAAGTGCATTACTGGAACAGACCCTTTAATTGCTGTTAAGTGAGCAACTCCCCCTAAATCCATTACTTCTTGTACTGAGTGTGAACAAATCATTGGAATACCTGTTTGACGACAAGCATACACGTCTTGATGATCCCCAAAGATATTAAGTGAACGAGTTGCTAAAGCACGTGCAGCAACATGGAATACACCTGGTAAATTTTCACCAACAATTTTATAAAGGTTTGGGATCATTAATAACAATCCTTGAGATGCAGTAAATGTAGTTGCTAGGGCACCACCTTGTAAAGCCCCATGAACTGCACCTGCAGCACCTGCTTCTGATTGCATTTCAATAACATTCACAGGAGACCCAAAGATATTCTTCATTCCATTTGCAGCCCATGCTTCAGCATGTTCAGCCATTGGAGATGAAGGTGTGATTGGATAGATACTTGCTACTTCAGAAAATGCATATGCAACATGAGCAGCAGCTTGGTTCCCATCCATTGACAAATATTTCTTAGCCATAATTAAAAAATTCCTCCTTTTGCTTCTATTATTATACTACTTTCCAAACATTTTGACTACACGAATTCATGAATTCGCTTACTATTTCTATCAAAAATAAAAAATAGGACCTTATAGTCCTACTAATTTTTACTTGTTATATACGCTGTCATTGCTCCAATAGCTATAAAAACTAAAGAAAAAAGATTGCTAAACTGTCCTATCGCTAATTGAATAGCCATCACCAAAGTAAGAGATTGACCCCAAAAAGCATAATATGTCAATATCGGTGTAAACAGCGTTCCAAGTAGATAGCATATCACTGAAATGATCCCAACTTTTTCGCTTCCATAACGCGCTATTTTTAAAACAATAAAACCTGTAAAATAACCTGTTAAAATATCAAAATATGAAAAGCTCCACCCTATTTGTAAACTAATAAAATCAAAAGCAATTGTTGAAAAAATAGCAATTACTGTGCCAACAACAAACATTTTTATATAATCACTTATTGATAAATGATAATCATTATTTTGATTAAAAAACTTTTTGGCCTCTTGCCTTTGTTTATATTCATTGTATTTTTCTTGTAAATTCATTATATCCCCCCTAATTTATTATTCTTTCTTTTTTTGAATCTATCTTTTCTAAAACAAACGTTGCAATAAATCCACCAATCATTCCGCCCAAATGACCCACTAAAGAAATCGAAGGAACAGCCACCGAAATAAAAAGCATCAATACAACACTAGAAACAATTTGTTTAAACAAATAGCTATACACATCACCATATAAAACTGATAGTGCTAAAAGCGAACCAATAAGTCCAAAAACAACACCGGAAATACCACCCATCACACTATTTGTACCAATATTAAATAATAAAAATAACAAATAAGAAAATAATGTTGTCGAAATCATCGAAACTACAATAACGATAATATATTTTTTCTCTTTTAATATTTTTTCCATTAACATTCCTAAATTATATAAAGAATAAACATTACAAAAAATATGCATTAAACCAAAATGAATAAAATTAGCTGTAATCAATCGGTAATATTCATGATAGTAATAAACATACAAAGGATTAAAACCTCCAACTTGTATCCCTTGCATAGCGGACATTGATAAACCATATTTTAACGAAGTATACAGATATGTAATAACATTCACAGCCATCAAAAAGTAAGTAATTTTATATATTTTATATTCTCGATTCATTCGTATCTCCTATAAATTCAAATATTGACATTTGATCAATATTAACTTCTTCTATATTTTCTTTTTTATTAAGTTCATAAATCATCTCAAAACTTGTATCTGAAACAATATTTTTTATATAAATCGGTACTGTTTTCATTTCTAGTAGTCTTTGATTTCCAAAACAATCATTATCAAGAACCAATGAAACAGTCCAATTATGATGCATATTATGCATGATTGTAAACCAAGTAGCACCACTATTTATTTTACTTGAAACAACAATTTGAAACATTGACAAAGCACATACATAACTATTTCTATCAATGGCATGAGTAACAGTAAATCTTTTAGCAGGATCAACAGCACTTAAAAAAACAACCTTCCCCATTCTAATACTCTTTTTATATTCTTGTATTTTATTTAGCATATTTTCACAAACAAAGCAAATTATTTGACTATGATGATGCAATCCATAATGAAAGGCCTCTTGATCAATTCCTTTACAATCATTAGAAATTAACCATTTATCTTCATTATTGAGCTTATCAACAAGTCGTTTAACATATCCTTTTTCTTTTTTAGAAACTGTTTGCAATCCCGTAATAGAAATACCTTCAAATTTCACCGGTAATGTTCCTGCAATAAATAAGCAAAGGGGTGCACTCTTTTTCATTTTCTTGATTAGATTTTGAGGATACTCTTCATCATATTTAGTAATAATACGAATTCCTTGTTGTTCATATTCATGCAATTTTTTTAAAAAAAACTGTATCGATTTCATTCGTCGCACAATTTTATATGCACTATATTCAGAAATATCTAATATGTCCATTAATTCATCACTATTTAACCCAAAAAGACTGCCGGGACCATTTAACCCATGAACTTTTAAATTTTTTTCGACTTCCAACCACTCGTCACTTGTTAAAGCAGCTTCATCATATGCATATAAATCACATGTACATAACATCGTTGCCAAACTATTTAAATTCAACATTATTTTTTCCATAATACTCACCTTTATGATTATTATAGACCAATCTTAACATAAAAAAAAGCTATGATGATATTTCATCATAGCAATCATTAAAAGACAACAACTAATAACATTTCAAATTATTCTTTTCCATAGACTGCATGTGGTAACCCAGCAGGCATTACAATTGATTCTCCTTCATGTAAAATATATTTTACACTATCGATTGTAATTTCTCCTTCACCATCCAAACAAGTCACAAAAGCATCTCCACCACTTTTATGAGAACTAATTTCTTCTCCTTTATCAAAAGAAAAAAAGTTACACTTAACGCTTCATTTTGTGCTAATGTTTTAGAAACAACTTGTCCTTTTTGATAAGCAACTTCTTATTTTAATTTTAATACTTTTTGTTTATCAATATTTTTTAAAATATTCTTTCCTCTAATAATAATATTTTACCATATTCCTATTTATTAATCATGAGCTACGCTCTTTTTTATAAATTTAATTACTTCATCAAGCATTTCTTCACAAAAGAACATAGGTCCACCATGATCTGCCCCTTTCATACGATAAAAAATAACTTCTTTATTTTTATCTTTTAAAGCCTTATAAAGTTTAACACTTTGTTTAAACGCTACTAAACGATCCTTTGTTCCATGAGCAATTAAAATAGGTGGAATATCACCATCTAAATATGTCATTGGACTTGTTTGGCGAGCGATATCTAAATATTCTAAAACATTTTTTCTTCCAATTAAATATCCCTCTGGACTATCGGGTTGTTGATGATTTTCTGTTGTTGGGAAGCCATCTTCCATCGTAATATCAACCACACCATAAAAATCAATAATAGCACGTACTTCATTAGAATATTCAGAATATAAATTACTGTTAAATAATGGTAATTTACTTGTAAGTCCACTTACTAAAGCTACATGTCCACCCGATGAATCACCAAATAAAAAAACATTTTGTTCATCAATAAAATATTCTTCGTGATGTTTTCTTAAAAAACGAATTGCTGTTTTAGTATCTTCTATTTGTGCTGGAAAAGGCACTAAATCACTTTCACGATATTGTACAATAGCTACAACAAAACCTTGTTTACATAAATAATTAAGTTGTCCTACATGTTGATAAACATTTTGTTTATGCCAAGCAGACCCTTGAACATAGACAATTAGTGGATATTTTTCATTTTCCATCACCCTTTTACGAGGTACTAATATTTGTAAAACACGCCTGATTCCATCAATATTCATATATTCAACATCCGGAATATACATAGTATCCATTTCTTGATCAGATATGATACGTGTTTGCATTCCCTCAATAAAAGTTTCATCTTCTATCATTTCTTCATACGTCATTTTATCATCTCCTAATTTTTATTATTTCACTAAAAAAAGAAAACTTCAATAATTGAATTTCACACAAATAAAAAGAGAGTAGTTTTCACTACCCTCCTTATAAACTATTTACCCATTTTTTCTTTAACAGCAGCTTGAGCAGCAGCTAAACGTGCTAATGGTACACGGTATGGAGAACATGAAACATAAGTTAAACCAATTCTATGACAGAATTCAACAGTTCTAGGATCTCCACCATGTTCACCACAGATACCTAGTTTAATATCTGGACGAACTGGTTTAGCTTTATTAATAGCAATTTGCATTAATTGTCCAACACCATTTTCATCAATGTGAGCAAATGGATCAGATTCAAAGATGTTCTTAGTATAATATTCATTTAAGAATTTAGCAGCATCATCACGAGAGAATCCATAAGTCATTTGAGTTAAGTCATTTGTACCAAATGAGAAGAATTCAGCTTCTTTTGCGATTTCATCTGCAGTTAATGCAGCACGAGGAATTTCAATCATTGTACCAACTTTATATGGTAATTCAACACCTGCTTCTTCGATAATTGCATCAGCCGTTTTACATACGACATCTTTAACATATTTTAATTCTTTAATATCTCCAACTAATGGAATCATAATTTCAGGAACAACGTTTTGTCCTTCTTTATTAACAGCAATTGCAGCTTCAATAACAGCTCTTGTTTGCATTTCAGCAATTTCTGGATAAGTTACTGCTAAACGGCATCCACGATGACCCATCATTGGGTTGAATTCTTTTAATGATTCAACACGTGCTTTTAACGCATCAAATGTCATACCTAAACTTTCAGCTAAAGGTCTGATTTCTTCATCTGTATGAGGTAAGAATTCATGTAAAGGTGGATCCAAGAAACGAATTGTTACTGGATAGATTTCCATTGCTTTAAATAATTCTTTAAAGTCAGATCTTTGATATGGTAAGATTTTTTCTAATGCTTCTTTTCTTGCTTCTACTGTTTCAGCAGTAATCATACGTCTGAAGTTGAAAATTCTTTCTTCTTCGAAGAACATATGTTCTGTTCTACACAAACCAATACCTTCTGCCCCAAATTTACGAGCTTGTAAAGCATCTCTTGGAGTATCAGCATTTGTTCTAACTTTTAATGTACGTACATCATCAGCCCATGACATGAATGTTTCAAAGTCACCACTGATTTCAGGTTCTACAGTTTTGATTCTTTCACCATAAACATTACCTGTACTTCCATCTAATGACATATAGTCACCTTCATGATATTTTTTACCATCTGGTGTCATTAATACTTTAGCTTCTTCATCAACTCTTAAGCTTCCACATCCACACACACAGCAAGTACCCATACCACGAGCAACTACAGCTGCATGTGATGTCATACCACCACGGATAGTTAAGATACCATGAGCAATATTCATACCTTCGATATCTTCTGGTGAAGTTTCAAGACGAACTAATAAGATATCTTGAACACCATTTTTATGAGCTTCAATAACATCTTCTGCAGTGAAATAAATACGTCCTGTTGCAGCACCTGGAGAAGCAGCTAATCCTGTAGCTACAACTTGAGCACATTTCAATGAAGTTTCTTCAAAGTTTGGATGTAATAATTGATCTAATTGTCTTGGTTCTACTTTTAATAAGGCTTGTTCTTTAGTAATCATTCCTTCATTTACTAAATCAACTGCAATTTTTAAAGCAGCTTGTGCAGTTCTTTTACCATTACGAGTTTGTAACATGAACAATTTACCATTTTCAATAGTAAATTCCATATCTTGCATATCTCTATAATGTTCTTCAAGAATGTCACATACTTTACAGAATTGTTCATAGCATTCTGGCATAACATCATTTAATGTTGCAATTGGTTGAGGTGTACGAATACCAGCAACAACGTCTTCACCTTGTGCATTCATTAAGTATTCACCGAATAATTTCTTTTCACCAGTTGCAGGGTTACGAGTGAAGGCAACACCTGTACCAGAAGTATCTCCTGTATTACCATAAACCATTTGTTGAACGTTTACAGCAGTTCCCCATGAACCAGGAATATCATTTAAACGTCTATAAGTGATTGCACGATCATTGTTCCATGAACGGAATACAGCTTTGATAGCTTCCATTAATTGAACTTTTGGATCTTGTGGGAATTCAACTCCCGCATGTTTTTTGTATTCTTCTTTATAAATAGCAACAACTTCTTTTAAATCTTCAGCAGTTAAATCTGTATCAAATTCAACTCCTTTTTCTTCTTTGATATCATCAAATTTTCTTTCAAATGAGCTTTTTGGGAATCCCATAACAACATCTGCGAACATTTGAATGAATCTTCTATAACTATCATATACGAATCTTTCATTATTTGTAATTTTAGTAAACCCAGTAGCTACTTCATCATTTAAACCTAAGTTTAAAACAGTATCCATCATACCTGGCATTGATTCTCTTGCTCCAGAACGAACAGATACTAACAATGGATTTGTTGGATCTCCTAATTTTTTTCCAGTTTCAGCTTCTAATTCAGCTAATTTATTATCAATTTGCGCACAAATTTCAGGCGAAATTTGTTTTCCATCTTCATAATAAGCAGTACAAGCTTCTGTTGATACAGTAAATCCTTGTGGAACAGGTAAACCAATGCTTGTCATTTCAGCTAAGTTTGCACCTTTACCTCCAAGGATGACTCTCATATCTTTATTTCCTTCTTTGAATGAGTAAACATATTGTTTCATTTCAATCAATCCTCCTAATTAATCAACTAATATAATTATACACATGATAGCCCTTACATTCAAGTGTAAATTGATACCGCTTTCATAATTTTTATTAATTATGTTGATTCTATCGCCTTTAATTTTTTAAAAAAAATTGAACAAGAAACAGCCTAACGGCTATTTGCTTGCTCTATTTCTACTTTTCGTCCATTTAATTTTTCTTTTTGACAATGTCTCATCACTTTTTTTACAGCTTTATCATTAATATTTACAAACGTAAACTTTCTTTTAATATCAATTCCTTGAATATCACTTTCTCTAATATTTGCCTTTGAGACCAAGAAATGAATAATATCTTTTTTCTTTGCTTTATCCATAGATCCTACCGTTAAAAATAAACGTGTATAACCTTCACTTGCACCTTTTTTACGTTTTGATGAAGATTCAAGTTTTTCTTTCGTATAAGGAAAACCAATCTGTTGATTTAAAGATAATTCTATTAAAGCTGCCGTTACATCTTTTAACATATGATTTTCAATTTGATTTACCAAATCTTTCATTGGTTTATGTTCTCCATGTAAAATCATATCTTCTAATTTATACATTAATTCTGTTACTTTATGTTGGTGAATTTGTGTTAATGTTGGTACTTCTAATTTTTCAATATGAGATTTTGTTTTTCTTTCAATCTCTTTTAAATAGCGTTCTTCTTTTCCTACAACAATTGTATAGGCTTTTCCTTCACGATTCGCACGACCTGTACGACCAATACGATGTACATAAAGATCTACTTCTTGAGGTAATTCATAATTAATAACATGGCTAATATTTTCTACATCAATCCCTCTAGCGGCAACATCTGTGGCAATTAAATAATGAATTGTTCCCTCTTTGAATTTCTTTAAAGTTCGCATACGATGATCTTGATTTAAATCACCATGCATTGCTTCTACATTATAGTTAGCCTTTTGCATTTGTTCCGTTACTTCATCAACGCTTCTTTTAGTACGACAGAAAATAATTCCTGATTGTACCGTTTCACTATCAATAATACGGCATAATGTTTCAAAACGGTCTTTTTGTTTAACTTCAAAGTAATATTGTTTAACTGTGTTAGCTGTCACTGTTTTTTGTTTAACTTGAATATGCTTATAATCTGGTTTCATATAATTTTTCGCAATTTTTTTAATACCTTCTGGCATTGTTGCAGAAAACAACATCGTTGTATGTTCTGGATTTGTCTTAGAAATAATCGTTTCAATATCTTCTACAAATCCCATATTCAACATTTCATCAGCTTCATCTAAAACCACGTAAGAAACTTCATCTAGTTGAAGGACTTTACGTCTCATTAAATCCATCATTCTTCCCGGTGTTCCTACGACAATATCAACACCTTTTTTAATCGATTTAATTTGTTTTTCAATACCACTACCACCATATACACAAGCAAAACGTAAAGAACTGTATTTTCCAAGTTTTTTTAATTCTTCATGAATTTGCATGGTAAGTTCTCTTGTTGGTGATAAAATATACGCCTGTGGTTTCTTTTTTCTTTCTTTTAAATTTGTAAGTAAAATACTTGAAAACGCCAAAGTTTTTCCTGTTCCTGTTTGTGCTTGTCCAATGACATCATAGCCTTCCAAAATAACAGGGATAATATTTTCTTGAATAGGTGTTGGTTTTTCAAAACCTAATTCATTGATTGATTTTAATAATTCTTCACTTAATCCTAATTTTTCAAATTTGTTCATTCATTTTCTCCTCAAGTTTTTCGAGTATAACATAATTCATTTTAAATTGCAAAAAAAAGAATGCATTAACATACATTCTTTAAATCACCCTTTAAAAAACCTTGAATATTATCAACGACTAAATCAAACAAACGATTTCTTGCTTCTACTGTTGCCCATGCAATATGAGGTGTCATTAAAAGTTTTGAAGCATCATTAATTTGTAGTAAAGGACTCTCTTTTGCAAGTGGTTCTCTTTCAAAAACATCGAGTCCTGCCCCGGCAATTTCATTATTTTGTAAAGCTTCAACCAGTGCTTCTTCATCAACAATACCACCACGTCCTACATTAATTAAAATAGCTTCTTTTTTCATTAACTTAAATGATTCTTCACCAATTAATCCTTTAGTTTGTTCATTTAAAGGACAATGAATAGAAACAATATCACTTGTTTTTAATAATGTTTCTAAATCAACTGAGAGATAATCTTGCTTCGTATTATTTCCACTTGTTGAATAATACTGAACTTGGCAGCCAAAAGCTTCAGCAATTTTTGCAACCGTACGTCCAATATTTCCCATACCAATAATACCCCATGTTTTTTCATGTAATTCATAAAAACGAGGTCCAATATAACTAAACATACCACTTTCACTATATTGACCACTTTGAACATAATGATGATAATAACTATTTTTATGTAAAAGTTCTAAAGCTAAAGCAAAAGTATGTTGCGCAACACTTAAAGAAGAATACCCTGCCACATTGCATACCGTAATACCACGACGATGACAATAACCTAAATCAACATTATTGACACCTGTTGCTGTAATACAAATAAGTTTTACTTTCGAAGCATATTGTAAGACTTCTTCGGTAAGTAAACATTTATTCGTAATAATGATATCTGCTTCTTTAATACGTTCAATGACTTCTTCTGGATTACTTTGTTTATAAATCGTTACTTGTCCAAATTGATTCAACTTAGAAAGATCAACATCATCTCCTAAACAAACACTATCTAAAAAGACAACGCTAGAACTCTTTTTTTTTAAAATATTTAAAATATCTTCATAAGATTTTCCTGAAAAGAATTTTCCTAAATTGATTGCTTCATTAATATCTAAAATAGAGCTTTCATGATAAATCCCTTTCATTTCATTATCTTCAAATTCAAAACTTAAATATTTATTTAAAAGACAAATTCCTAATGCTCTTGATGTCATTTCTTTATCTTTTTCAATTGTATCTAATATATTTTGAATAAAAGAAGCATCCTCTTGAACACATTTAGTAAGGGCTTCTTCTACTTCAACCCCTTCAAATAAATGATTTCTAAAACCATCATGATAAAGAAATGGTAAAACCACATCATAAACACTCATTGGAACATGCCCATACCCTTTTGTAAAGTTATATAGGATTGCAAGTCCTAAATTTTCATCTTTCATCTTATCTACTAACTTCATTTTGATCCTCCATAAATAATTTTATTTTTACACGATGTCTTTCTTGTTTTGTAAGATCATCATAGAATACAAAACAATACTTAAACACTTGATCTTTACGATTATATTTCAATAAATTATAACTTAAATAACTGCTTTTTCTTTCTCTGGTACCTCCTCCACAAGAAGAACCTCCTGCCATAATATACGTATTTCCTTTTTTTACAACACAAGGAATATGCTTGTGTCCATGGAAAATATAACGTACATGATGTTTTTCTAACCAATACATTACATCTTGAGCATCCACAAGGGCTTTTGTCGAGTCAGCAATTTTTCCCATGAATAGTTTTTCATTCCATTTTATTTTCAAAAAATCATCTTTTCTAAGTGGCATCAAATGATGGTGCATCATAGCAATCAAAGTATAATCCTCTAAATGATTAATAGATAATAACTCATCTTCAATTTCTTGTAAAAGTCTTTGCCCAACCATTCCCCTTGCTAGATTTCCTTGAGAAGTAGAATCTATTTTGATCACAATCATTTTAACATCCGGATAAACTTTAATATTTTCTCCTAGCAAATAAGCTACCACTTTTGTCTTTTGTTTTTTTAAAAGATTCAAGCCATAAACAATGACGTCATGATTTCCTAAAACAAACGTTACATCACTATGATATTTCCTTTTTAAACGATTCATAAAATGAGAGGCTGCATACATATTTTTACGATTAGGCGAATTCATTAGATCACCCGTAATCAAAAATTTAAGTTGATGATCATGAGGAAGCATATGATAAAGTTCATCTAGACTATCCTGTAATACAATAAGTCCATTGTCTGTTTTCTTTGTTCCTAAATGAAGATCGCTTAGTTGTATAAAATATTGATCTTCATTTGTTTGACATTTCTTTTCAAAAATCTTATTTGTTTCTATTAGTCTAAAACATTCTTTTACTTCCTCTATGTTTTTTACAGGATAAAAAACACTTTGCTCTCCTTTAAATATAAAAACACCCGGCCAACGATCTATTTGATAAAGAGCATTTAAAAACAGATGAAAAGGTCCATATAAAGAGATATCTTCTTTCAATGCCTTTTTTATACGAAAAACGCGCATCAAGTCATGATTATAACTATTATCAAAATTTTCAAAGAATTGCTGATCGATTCCCAATAATAAAATGACTTGATATTTTTCTTTTTCCTTTGCTATATATTTATGAAAATCATGTGCATAACTTGTTTTAAAAGCCGTATCATAGGTTTCAAAGTTTTTACTTCTAAAAAGTAACTCACATTCATTTTTTTGAATTTGATGTACAAATGGAAATTTTATATTTTGTTTTGTTAACCAATTTTTAAATTCTACAAGTTGTTCATAACTTGCATACACATACCTAAATGACTTATTACCGTCTTTAAAAATAAAATTAAAATAGAGATTCATCAAATCATATTCATTCATGTGTGTCACCTCCCACATATTATACACAAAAAAAAGCCTAACGAATAGGCTTTTAGAATTTTAAATTTCTTGGAGTTCTTGGGAATGGTTCAACATCTCTAATATTTTGCATACCTGTTAAATACATTAAGAAACGATCGAATCCTAAACCAAATCCAGCATGTTTACATCCACCAAAACGACGTAGATCCATGTACCATTGTAATCCTTCTTTGGCCATTCCTTTTTCATCCATAATTTTTTCTAAGACATCATATCTTTCTTCACGTTGTGATCCACCAACAAGTTCACCAATTCCTGGAACAAGTAAATCACAAGCAGCTACTGTTTTACCATCATCATTTAAACGCATATAAAATGCTTTGATTTCTTTAGGGTAATCTGTTAAAAATACTGGTCCACCAACAATTTTTTCACAGATATAACGTTCGTGTTCTGAATTTAAATCCATACCCCATTCTACTTTATTTTCAAATTTAACATCTGCTTTTAATAAATAATCGATTGCTTCTGTATAAGTCATACGTTTAAAATCACTATCTCTAACTGCTTTGATACGTTTGATACATTCTTTATCAATCATGCTTTCAAAGAATTTCATTTCTTCTGGTGCATTATCTAAGACATAATCAATACAGTATTTAACCATATCTTCAATTAAATCCATATCATCTTCTAAGTCAGCAAAAGCAATTTCAGGTTCAATCATCCAGAATTCACTAGCATGTCTTGAAGTATTTGAATTTTCCGCTCTAAAGGCAGGTCCAAATGTATAAACATCACGATATGTTAAAGCAAAAGCTTCAACATGTAATTGTCCTGTAACTGTAAGATAAGCTTCTTTTCCAAAGAAATCTTTATCAAATTCAGTATCATCGATTGTTGTTGCTCTAAACATTTCTCCAGCACCTTCACCATCATTTGAAGTAATGATTGGTGTATGGACATAAACGAATCCTTGGTTTTGGAAGAATTCATGAATAGCCATCGATAAAACAGATCTTAATCTAAAGATTGCATAAAAAGTATTTGCTCTTGGTCTTAAGTGAGGAATTTCTCTCATGTATTCAAAAGAATGTCTTTTCTTTTGTAATGGGAAATCTTCATCACAAGTTCCTTCAACCACTAAATGTGTTGCTTCAATTTCAAAAGGTTGTTTTCCATCTGGTGTTAATTTTAATTTACCAGTTACTTTAACAGCACTTCCTGTAGAAATATGAGAAGCTTCTTCATAATTATCAATAATTTCATCTAAATAAACAACTTGTACATTTTTAAAATATGTTCCATCATTTAAAGCTAAAAATCCGACTTTCCCACTATTTCTATTTGTACGGATCCATCCTTGTAATTCAACATATTCAATACCATCTAATTGATTTCTATCATTGATATATAATTCATATAATTCTCTTACTGTAATAAATTCAAACATTTTTCTCTCCCTATTCTTGATCATTTGATTTCATTTTAATTACTAATTCTTGAATAGCTACCACAACATCTACTGTTTGGACTTCAACGCCTTCTTGAACCATAAAATGACTATGCGTAAAATCTACAATTCCTTTAATGCCTAATTTCATTAAACGATCCACTGTTTCTTGAACATTTTCTGAAATCGCCAAAATAGCAATTTTACAATCACTTGGAAAAGTTTCTTCCAACTTGTCAATATGACAAATTTTCACACCAAATCTTTCCCCTTCTTTATTTTTATCCATATCATAACCACAAACAATCTTACCTACTGTATATTGCCAACGATTATATTTTAAAATGGCACTTCCTAAATTACCAACCCCAATTAAAATAATAGGTTCATCTAATCCTAAACCTAAAACTTCACTTAAACCATCTATAAGATGTTTAACATCATAGCCTCTTCCACGTCTACCAAAATTATCCGTTTTTGATAAATATGTAAAATCACGCCTAATTGTTGTATCTTGTATTCCTGTAATTTCAAACAATTCACTCGATAAACATGTTTCTTTTCCTTCATGTTGTATTTTTCTAAGCGCTTTTAAATAAACAGGAAAACGGGACATTGTCGCTTTTGATATTTTTTTCTCCACACTAATCCCCTCCTATTGATTCTAATTCTAAATCAAGATGTGGTTTAATGCCAAGCGATAAATCACTAAACTTATTATTATCATACATAACTTTTCCTGCTAAAGCAATCATCATTGCATTATCTGTACAACATTTCATTGGTGGAAGAGACAATTGTACGTCTTCTAACATGGCAACTTGCTCTTTCATCTTTTCTCTTAAACCCCTATTAGCAGAAACCCCACCAGCTAACATAATTTCTTTAACACCATATTCTTTAGCCGCTCGAATCGTTTTATCGACCAAAACATCAACAACAACATTTTGAAAAGATGTTGCTAAATCATTTTGATTGATTTCTAATCCTTTTTGTTTATGATTATGTGCTAAATTAATAACCGCTGATTTTAACCCACTAAAACTAAAATTATAACTATCATCATCCAACGGTTTAGGTAAAGCATAACTTGCCTTTCCTAAATGTGCCATCTTATCTAAAACAGGCCCTCCAGGATAAGGTAAATTTAAAACTCTTCCCACTTTATCATATGCTTCTCCAACAGCATCATCTAAAGTTTCACCAATCACTTCAAAAGAATAAGGATGTTTCATCAAGACAAGCTCTGTATGCCCACCACTGACTACAAGACATAGTGCTGGATAAACAATATCTTTTTCATAATTATTTGCATAGATATGCCCTGCAATATGGTGAACCCCAATTAATGGTTTATCATAAGCCAAAGAAAGTGTTTTAGCAACTTGTAAACCAATATGTAAAGAGCCAACAAGTCCTGGACCTTTTGTTACACAAATAGCATCAAGGTCTTCCATTTTTATATTTGCTTGTTTTAACGTTTCTTTTAAAACAACAGATACACATTCAACATGCTTACGGCTGGCAATTTCAGGGACAACACCACCATACATTGCATGTATGTCGATTTGACTTGCCACGACACTACTCAAAAATTCTCTTTGATCTTTTAAGACAGCCATCGCCATTTCATCACAACTTGATTCAATTGCTAGTAATAATGACATCTCTATCCCTCCAATTCCTTGATCATTAAATACGCATCTTCACCATTGCTATAGTATCTTTTTCTAACAGCAACATTTTTAAACCCAAATTTTTGATACAAAGCAATTGCTTTTACATTTGAAACACGTACTTCTAAATTAACATTTTGATAATGTAATTCTTCACTTTTTTCAAGAGCGTATTCCATCAGTTGGCTTGCACACCCTTGTCCTTGAAAATGTCGATCTGTCGCAATTGTTGTAATTTGACATTGATCACCTAAAAACCATAATCCTATGTATCCAATAATTTGATTTTCTTTTTCAAGAATATAATAACCCGCCATAGGATTCTCTTTTAATTCATGTATAAAATCTTCTTCATTCCATGGTGATAAAAAAAGATCTTTTTCTAATTCTACAATTCTTTTTAAATCATCAACTTTCATTTCTCTTATTGACATATTTTTTTAGCCTCAACTTCCTTAATATATCTTGGAACAAGACCATCAACATTTTCTATTTCTTTTTCTAAAGTAGAAAGTGCATAAATATGATCGGCAAGATCCACTTCTTTTTCAGGTATTCCTACTAAATGTGTATCACCAACAATTTCATAATCACTATATTGTTTTTGATAATTTTCAAATTCATCAATATTTATTAAACAATCATCAACAATAACCTTTCCTTCATTGTAAATTCCTAGAAATAATTTATGGCTTCTTGCATCTAAAATAGAAATAGCTTTTTTCATTCCTGCCATCGCCTTTAAAGAAGAAACAGTTTTTACCTTAATATTCATCGTTGCATTTAATGTTTTCGCAATCGTTAAAGCAACACGTACACCGGTATAAGAACCCGGTCCAATAGTAATGACCATTTCATCAAAATCGCTCATTTTTAAATAATTTTCTTGTAATAACTTTTGTAAATAAACGATTGCATACTCAGATTGCTTTCGATTTCCTTCTTCTTGTAAAGAAGCTAAACATTTTTGATTTTCATATAAAGCTACTACTAAATACTTATTAGCACTATCCATGACAATTGTTTTCATATTCAATCTCCTTTACAAGTTCTTCGTATTTTTTACCAATTGGTTTTAAAATAAATTCTCTATGATCATCATCGATTCTTTTTATCGTCATTGCTAAACGTTCTTGAGGTAAAATATCTTCTAAAAATTCTGGCCACTCAACCACACAAATATCATCACTATCAAAAATTTCTTCAAAGCCTAAATCTTCACTTTGTCCTTCTAAACGATAAGCATCAAAATGAGATAATTGATAATTTCCTTGATATTGTTTTAAAATTGTAAAAGTTGGTGAATTAATAATTCTTTTAATTCCTAAACCCTTTCCTATTCCTTTAGTAAAGGTTGTTTTGCCTGCACCCAAATCACCATTAAGTGTCAATAACATATGCGGTTTTAGTAATTTTCCTAAATATTCACCAAAAGCTAATGTTTCATCTCTATTATTTATAGTAATCACTTTTTCCATAATAACCCTCTTTTAAATCTTGATAAAAACTATACCATTTCTTAGTAAAATTCTGATCAAATGGTCCTCCCTTTTTTACTGCTAAATCAATCAAAACATCTAGTTGTTTCTTTAAAATTTTGTCTAATTCATCACTATAGCCCATTTCACGAGCATGTTGACGATATTCTTCTTGATCTAAAATACGATAGTTTCCATCTGGAAATACTTTTAAATCTAAATCATAATCAATATATTTTAAAGCCTCTCCATCATATAAAGTTGGTGAAGCAATATTACTATAATAATACACTCCAGTTTTTCTAATCATACAAATGACATTGTACCATTTATGTTTGGGCATATACCAAATAGCAGGTTCACGTGTATGCCACATTCTGCCATCTGATTCTGTCACCAATGTCCGATTATTAATAACAATGTAATGATCATCCGTTTCTTGCAAAACAAGTCCCTTTGACCAACATCTATGTATTTTACCATTATGTTTATATCCATGTATTAAGATTTTCTTTCCTACAATATCTTCCACACCAAACGACTCCTTATTAACATTTACATTATACACAAATTCATCTTTCTTTCAAAGAAAAAAAGACTCGAAACGAGTCTTATAAATGAACTGCTTTTTTAAGCCTTGGATATAAAATCACAAACAAAATAAAGCAAGCAATGATTGTTGCAATATTATAAGGTAAGTTATAAGTTAAGTTTGCTTGTAATGGTGTTTGGAAAGCATACCATCCTGAAATCAAATGACAAATCGTTTTTAAAACACCCATTACGATAATTCCAACAGGTAGTTCATACTTACCCACCTTTAATAAAGGAATAAGTGGTGTAAGTCCAATTAAAACCATTGGTAATAAATAATCAAAGATTACCGATAAAGGACCATAAAATGTTGCAAGTCCTAAAGCAAAATGTAGACCTAAACAAACAAGTGAAACAATCAAACTGTAACCCCAATTCATCAAATAGCCACATAAAATAATTGCAACAAGCGAAAAAGCACAGTTACCACCTTTTGGCATCTCATAAAATTTTGTGCAATATTCTAAAACAACTTGCATTGCCGCAAACATTGCCATATAAGCCATATTCTTCGTAGTTAATTTAACTTCCATAGTCATCCTCCTTTAAATGAGGCAAAATAAAAACCTTTTTACATACGCAAAAAGGCAAATAAACTATTTTGCACTCTCTACGCTAGCATTACCTAGTTCAGATTATAAGGGACAAGGTTTTAACCTTTCTCAGCATTTTGCGCCCCTGGCAAGTCTTACTATAAATCAATCTCTTCTTTTTTTCAATCTTTTTATAGTTTTTTCTTCCTTGTCGGTGTTATAATGGAAAAGTATTAATAAGGAGGACTTGAATGTTATGTCAAAAATTATTTCCGTAAACGCTGGAAGTTCATCTTTAAAATTCCAATTATTTGAAATGGATGATGAAACTGTTATTACTTCTGGTGTTATTGAAAGAATTGGTTTAGAAGATTCTATTTTTACTATTAAGTATAATGGAGAAAAAGATGTCACAACTTTACCAATCGAAAACCATAAAGTTGCTGTTCAACTTTTATTAGACACTTTAATCAAAAAAGAAATTGTTAAAGATTTAGACGAAATCAAAGGTGTAGGTCATCGTGTAGTTCAAGGTGGAGCTTATTTTGATCAATCAGTAATCATTGATGATGATGTAGTTGCTAAAATTGATGAATTAAAATCATTAGCACCTTTACACAACCCTGCTCACTTAACTGGATATTATGCTTTTAAAGAAGCAATTCCTAATGCTGGAGCTGTTGCTGTATTTGATACAGCTTTCCATCAAACATTAGAACCAAAAAGTTATATTTATCCAATTCCTTACAAATATTATGTAGAAAACAAAGTACGTAAATACGGTGCTCATGGAACAAGCCATTTCTATGTTTCATCTCGTTGTCGTGAAATGATGGGAAACCCTAAACACTCACGTATTATCGTTGCTCACCTTGGAGCTGGTGGTTCTTTAACTGCTGTTAAAGATGGTAAATCAATCAATACATCTATGGGATTTACACCTCTTGCTGGTATTATGATGGGAACACGTTCTGGAGATGTTGATCCTTCAGTTATCGATTATTTAATCGAAGAAGTTGGTTTAGATATGAAAGAAGTCATCAAGATGCTTAATAAAGAATCTGGATTACTTGGTGTTTCTGGTGTATCAAGTGACTTTAGAGATGTACAAGAAGCTGCTGCCAACGGTAATGAAAGAGCGCAACTTGCCTTAGATATTTTCTTTAGAAGAGTTATTGCTTATATCGGTCGTTACTTCATTGCTTTAGGTGGAGTTGATGCTATTTGCTTTACAGCAGGTATTGGAGAAAACTCATTCTTTGCAAGAAAAGAAATTTGTAATTTATTAGCTGAAGCTTTAGGTATTGAAATTGATGATGATGCAAACGTTAATGGTAAAGGTGATCGTTTAATTTCTACGCCAAATAGTAAAGTTAAAGTTTACGTTATTCCAACAAACGAAGAATTAGTTATCGCTAGAGATACTAAGAGATTGTTAAATTTATAAGATAAAAGAAAGGTCTCCTCGTGAGACCTTTTAATATTCATCATCTTCATCAAAAATAATATGTTTTATGTGATTTTCTATTTCTTTTTTATCCGTAATTACATTGCAAAATCTTTTTCTAATATCTAATCTTTGAAGATCAACAACACGCATATCACTCAACTGCATACGACTCCTTATTGGATATTTTCTTATTTTTGCACGAATATCTAATTCATATTCAGTTGCTTCTGGCGAATCTTCTTTAATAGATGTACAGGGAATAACGAGCATTTTCGACCCAAAATCTTTTAAAACGTAGCACCAATGCCCATCCATCAATTCTTTAGGGAATCCTCTACCAATGTTAAAATAGGCCATTTGGTGAACCATAGGTCGACGAGAAACATGATAATAAGTTTGATCAGGTTCTGGATTCTCTTCTTCAACTAATTGACAATAAAAATACTCTAATTGTCTTGTTTGATGCAATAAAGAATAGGTATACTTTTCTACATCATAGCATTCTGTTTCTTTCAAATTTTTTAATGATTTTTTCATTTCGTCCATATTATATTCTACAGACATCTCACTTTTTTTATTTTCCATAAAAATACCTCCATTATTATATCGCCAAAAAAAATCATTTTTTCTTCTTTTTTTAAAAAATTTGTAGTTGATTTATAAATAAGTACTCTATATAATAGATGCGGTTATAAAATGAGATTTGAAAATAGAGCGCCAGGACTGCATTGCAGTTGACGAGGACTAGACTTATCGAAAAATTCGGCGGATGGTCTAGAGGTATGATACTACCTAAACGATGAACAAAAACTACAAGTGATTGTAAAACAAATTCATCTGGTATCCTCTTTTTTATAACCACACATATAAATATATAAAGGAGGATTTTTTATGTGTGGAATTACTGCCATTAGTGCAAACAAAGAAGCCCTACCATTCTTACTTCAAGGGCTAGAAAAACTAGAATACCGTGGATATGATTCAGCGGGTATTACAACAATTGAAGGAAACCATTTATTTACAAAAAAAGCTAAAGGCCGTCTTCAAAATTTAAAAGATTTATTAAAAGATGAAAATGTTTTAGGTCATGTTGGGATTGGTCATACTAGATGGGCTACTCATGGAATCCCATCAAATTTAAACTCTCATCCTCATACTAATAATGATGAGACTATTTCTTTAGTTCATAATGGAATTATTGAAAATTATAGAGAACTTAAAGAAATCTTAATTTTACAAGGATATCAATTTCATTCTGAAACAGATAGTGAAGTTGTTGTTCATATGATGGATTATTACTATAAAAAAGAAAAAAATTTACAAAAAGCATTAGAAAGAGTTATTACAAGAATTGAAGGAAGCTATGCTTTATGTATTGTTTCAACAATTGAGCCTGATAAAGTCTTTATCGCTAAAAAAGACAGTCCATTAGTTATTGGAAAAACAGCTGATGCTTCTGTCGCTGCCAGTGATATTCCAGCTATTTTAGATTATACAAAAGATGTTTATTTCTTAGAAGATTATGAAATCGCTATTTTAAATAAAGGAAATGTTTCTTTCTTTGATCAATACGGAAATCCTATCGAAAAAGAAATCACTACTATTCCTTATGATAATGAAGCTGCTCAAAAAGGTGGATATGATACATTCATGTTAAAAGAAATTCATGAACAACCATATGCTATTGCTGAAACTTTAAGAGGACGTGTTGAAGGAACAGATCGTATCATTTTACCTGAACTTGATGCCATTCATGATAAATTCAAAACTTTCAACAAAGCTTACTTTGTTGCTTGTGGAACTGCTTATCACGCTTGTCTTTCAGGAGCAAATATTTTAGAAAGATTAACAGGAATCCCTACTTTTACTCAAGTTGCCAGTGAATTTAGATATTGTGATCCTATCGTTGATGAAAAAACAATGTGTGTCTTTGTTTCTCAATCAGGAGAAACAGCTGATACAATGGCTGCTTTACGTTTAGCTAAAGAAAAAGGCTGTACAACAATTGCAGTTGCAAACGTTTTAGGATCATCTATTTCTCGTGAAGCTGATCATACAATTTATACATGTGCTGGTCCTGAAATTGCTGTTGCTTCAACAAAAGCTTATACAACACAATTAATTGTCTTATTATTACTTGGTATGTATATTTCTCAAGCTTTAGGAAATGAAAACGAAGATTATAAACGTATTATTGAAGGTATTGCTTCATTACCTCAACATATTGAAAACATCTTAAAAGATGAAAAAACATTTGAACATTATGCATCTTATTTAAAAGATTTAAAAGATACTTATTATATTGGTAGAAGTTTAGATTATGCTACTGTTTTAGAAGGAGCTTTAAAATTAAAAGAAGTTTCATATGTCCATGCTGATGCCTATATTGCAGGTGAGTTAAAACATGGTCCAATTGCATTAATTGAACAAGGAAGTTTAGTGATTGCTGTAGCAACACAACCAAATATTGCTGCTAAAACAATTTCTAACATTCAAGAAACAATTGCTCGTGGTGCTAATGTTATCTTATTTACAATTGATGGACAAGAAGTAGGAAATGTTAAAGAAACATATATCTTACCTGACGTTGATCCAATCTTACAATCTGTTTTAGTTGCTGTACCTTTACAACTGATTGCTTACTATGCAGCTGGTCTTAAAGGTTGTGATGTTGATAAACCACGTAACCTAGCTAAATCAGTTACAGTTGAATAAAAAGAAAACTCTATGATTCCTATTTCATAGAGTTTTTTTATCCTTTTATTCTTTTAACAAAAAAAGCGCCTAAGCGCTTTTTTAACTATCTTCTTAATCCTAATCTTTGTACTAAAGAAGCATATCTCTCGATATCTTTATTTTTTAAGTATTTTAATAAATCTCTTCTTCTACCAATTTTCTTTAATAAACCTCTATTTGAGTGTTTATCTTTTGGATGTTGTTTGAAATGACCATTTAATTTGTTGATATCTGCAGTTAATACAGCGATTTGTACTTCTGGAGAACCAGTATCTCCTTCTTTAGTAGCATATTCTTTCATGATAGCTTGTTTTTCTTGTTTTGTTAACATTTCTTTTATCCTCCATATGTTAATTTCTTGGCAATATCCAAGCTATACGTTGAGTATTCGCATATCCTAGACATTGTTGCACGACTATTATAACAAAACATATATAAATTTCAAAGACTTTTTTTAATTATTTTGTAAATCTCTTGAAAATTATTTTTTTGTCTAAAATTATTTAAAACTAACAAAACAAAAGGTGCAACCATAACCCCCCAAATACCCATCAATTTCATAAACAGATACATAGCAACAAACATATAGAGAGCTGGTATTTTGATTTTTTTAGATAAAAGATGTGGTTCTAAAATATTCCTTATCAGAGCAATGATCCCATAAAGAATTAATAGTTTTAATGATAGAGATATTTGATTTAATAAAGCAAGAGTAATGATCCAAGGAAACATAATCATCTCAATTCCTAATACTGGAAAAAAGTCAAAGAAGGCAATAAAAAAAGAAAGATTCAATGCTTGTTTGATTCCTATCACTTGAAAACCTAAAAAAAGCCCTATAAATGTGATAACAAATAAAATACTATATGTTTTTATAATGATAATAAACGTCTCTGTAAAAGAAGATATAAGGGTCGTATAAAGATTTTCTTTTTTTCTTTGAATAAGTGATTGATGAAATAAAAAAAGTATTGTTAGAAAGAAATGAATAAACAGACAAGCAATAAAATGAACCATATTCATCGCAAGCGATAATACATAATGAATACTTGTTGAAAGAATATTTTGAATGAGAGTTTGAATTTGTTGATAAAATTGCGTAAAAAAAGAAATGAGATATTGATGGCTAAGAAGTTCTTGATAAACCGTTTCTATAAAGCCTGGTAGAAAAGAAAGTGTTTTAATAAAAAAAAGACATGAAAAGAAAACAAAGAGAAAGAAACAAGTATACAAAAGAATAAAAATGATGATTGTCATAATTATTGAAAAAACTTTATTTTTTATATGCAATTTTTCTAATATCAAGTCAATAAAAGGTTTTAATAAAATAGCGGATAAATAACTTAAAACGACAATCAGACATTTTTTAAATAAAATATAAACTATCAAACATCCTATACTAAAAATAATTCCATAATATAAAAAATTAATTAACCAACGTTTTTTCTTTTCCATAGTATAAAATATAAAAAAAGAAGATGATTATTCATCATCTTCTAACATTTTTAATTCTTTTTCACCTGTAATATATTTTAAGATTTCAGTAGCTGCTTCTTTAGGACCATTATGTTCATTACCTTTAATTCCTAAACGAGTACGTAATTGTCCAACCTTAACTCCTTGATCAAACATACGTTGGAAATAATCTTGTAATAATGGTTCACATTGATCTTGTCTTTGTACAGGTCCAAATGGATTTGCAAAGTAGCTTCCTACTAAACCATATTCAGTTGTTGTTCCTTTAGCCATACGATTACCAGCTCTAAAGACTTTAAGAGCATCATCAACATTATCAAAGAAACTTAATGAATCTCCATTTTCTTCATAATTGTTTGCATATAAGAACATATCAACATCATGCTTAGCAACTACATCTTTATATTCTGTAATTGGAATAACGATACGAGCATTGACTTTATCAGGATTCATGAAAACAGACCTATCTAATTCTTTAAAACTATAACCTGCATCTAAATCATCAAGTCTTACGAAAGCCCCAATTTCTGTACCTGATGTTTTAACAGTTCCTTTTTCGTCTAATGATAATAACCCCATGTCATCATAAACAGTGATTAAATCTCTGATATAAGCTGCTCCATAAACTTTAATTTGTTCGATTGTTTCAGACTTACCAGCTCCACTATCACCCATAACAACGATATTTTTTGTTTCTCCACTTTGTAAAGTGATTTGAACCATTGCCCCATGGACTGGAAGTTGTTTTTTATTGATTTTTCTTACATTGTGTAATGTAAGCATCATTTTCTTCATGTAACCGAAATAATCAAATTCATCGTTTGCTGAAAGTAAAGCAACCATCATATCATTTTCATCATCTTGATAGAAATATTGATGTTTTTTACCATCTTCATATCCATAAACATAAATCATATCTGGTTTTCTATTACGATATTCTTCTTCAGTTGCTAATTGGAATAAGTTACATAAAGTAACACCTTGTGCCATATAAGCGACATTGAAATAAACAAAACATAATAGATCTCCTACTTTTGCAGGATAACAGAACCATTGATCTTGATCAAATTTTAAATCTTCAATTGGGTTTTTCTTTGTTTCAGGGAAAACCCCATCTCTTTTATTACGTTTTGAATATGTAATAAAAGGTGGATGAATAATAACTGATTCAATAAATGGAATATTGTCTAAACAACGATATTCATATGGTAAAAATGAACGCATATTTGAAACACGTAACCCTGCATTGACACCTGCAGTGATTTGACGTAAAACATTTTCACTTTGTCCAATACATTTATTTTTAATTGATCGATATACTGATAAAACAAGCGCTTCAAAGTTAACTTGTGCATCAGCGAATTGAACGTTTTGATATCCCCCTCTTGATTCTTCATTATAAACCACACTATAACGTTGTAAACGACGCCAGAATAAATAGACATCTTCAATTACTTGTGTAAATTCATCCATATCTCTAAAATATGGAGCAAATTTAGGATAAATTGAAGCTAATTCCTTAGGATCCATAACGAGTAATAATCTAAAAACCGTTCTTAAATCATCAACAATATCAATACTTTCTTTTTGAACTTCTCTCAAGTATTCATAAGCTGTTGTTTTCTTTCTTTTGATATCGTGTACATACCCTTTAAGTACACGCGCAAAAGATTCGCTTTCAATCAACTCACAACGTGATTGACAGTATTCTTCTGAAAAGTTAAGAATTGCATTTCCTCTAGTAATTTTAAATTTATATGACATTTTATCATCCTTTCCACCAATAAGATTCCCCATAAATTGCCTTATTGATTGACATTATCTTACCATAATTTTTTTCACAAGCAAAATAAAAACAGTAAAAATATGATTTATTTTTCGATTTTTTTGCTTAAAGTTATACAATTAAGATTTGTTTATCATACAGATGTTTTTTTATTACATATCTATACAAAAAAAGACTCCTATAAAGGAATCTTAAAAAAGACTTTACCAATGACATCATTATCAAAATCAAAATAGCCTAATTTTCTAGAATCTAAAGAATGATTACGATTATCCCCCATGACAAACACTTTTCCTTTAGGAATATCAATAGAAAGATCTTCTGTATTCATATTCTCTTTAATGTAATTTTCTTTTATCTTTTTACCATTAATATACACTTCATTATTTTTAATATCTAGATGATCCCCACCAACAGCAATAACTCGTTTAATAATAAGCGTATCATCTAAACCATCATCATAATCTACAATAATAATATCATTTCTTTTAGGTTGACTATGTTTATAAAAAACTTTATCAATCAAAACAATATTATTTTGAAAATAAGTATTTTCCATACTTGAACCATTAACTCTTGATATTTGCACAAACTGTAAAAATATAAAAGTTGCAATAACTGTTAAAACAATGACTCTTACATATTCCAATATAATTGATGTCGTACTTTCTTTTCTTTCATTCATAAAATCACCTGAATGAATTATATCACTTAATGAGATTCATTCAAATGTTTTCTTAATTTTGTAATGATTTTCTTTTCTAATCTAGATACTTGTACTTGAGAAATATTTAATCTTTGCGCCACTTTTTCTTGATTGAAATCCAACTGATATCTCATATATAAAATAAGTCTTTCTTTTTCATCAAGTTTTTCTATTTCTAATTTCAATGCAATTTTTTCAAACCACATTGTATGATGTTTATCTTCTATTCTTTCCTCCATTGAAATTGTAGATCCATCTTTTTCATATATCGGTTCAGAAAGTGAAGTTGGATAATAAGAAGCATCTATAGCTTCTACAACATCCATGACATCTACTTCCAGTTCCTTTGCTATTTCTTGAACCGTCGGTTCATAACCATAAAGTGTAATTAATTTTTCTTTTGCTTTGTTAATTTTGATATTCAATTCCTTAAGTGAACGAGAAACCTTGATCGTCCCATCATCCCTAAAATAGCGTTTGATTTCTCCCATAATAATAGGCACCGCATACGTTGAAAATTGAACACCATAATGAACATCAAAATTATTAATAGCTTTCATGAGACCAATACACCCTATTTGAAAAAGATCTTCTTTATCATAATAATTATTCTTAAAACGATGAACAATCGACCAAACTAAACCTAAATTATTTTTTACAATTAATTCCTTAGCTGTTTCATCCCCTTGTTGTGCTAATTGAATATTGTTTAAAACAGCTTCTTTATTCATGGACAATTCTTTTTTTCATTATGAGTTGAGTTCCTAATTCTAAAGAAGATTCGATTGTCATTTCATCACATAATGCTTCAATAATACTCAGTCCCATTCCAGCATGTTCTAATTCTTTTTTAGAAGTAAACATCGGTTGTCTTGCTTTTTCAATATCTTGAATACCTTGTCCTTTATCAATGACATAGATTGTAAGCAAATCATCTTCGATATAAGCTTTAACCTTTACAAGACAGCCTTTATCACCGTTATAACCATGAATGATGGCATTAGAAACAGCCTCTCCTACAACCGTTTTAATTTCTACAATTTCATCTACCGTAGGATTTAAACAAACCACAAAAGAGGCAATACATGTTCTTACAAAAGGTTCATTTTCTAAAGTTGCACTAAAAGATAATGACATTTCATTTGTCATATTTGCGCCTCCTTTAAATATTCCATAATTTCAAATAATCCACTTAACTCAAAAACCTTATAAGCTGTATTAGACAATCTTCTAAGTGATAATTTTCTTCCTTCTTTAGATAATTGTTGATACCTGCCTAAAACCAACCCTACCCCTGCACTATCGATAAAAGTCGTATGTTTAAAATCAAAAATGACATCATCATCATTAATCGCTAGAAGTACATTTAATTTATTTCGATAATACGCAACATTATAACCATCTATTTCTCCGTAAAATGAAATAATCAGTTGTCCATTTTCAATTTCATGTTCCATTTTATTTTCCATTTTTTCATCTCCTTAAATGCATCTTAGCTCATCTTAAAAAGAAAAAAAATAGATTCGACAAAACTAGAAATAATGACAAAAAAAGAGTCTAAATCAACGATTTATAGACTCTCAATAATTTATCTAAAAAATTCATTTTTTTGACATCTTTTTCTAAATATAAAGAATAACTTGCAATTGTCTTATTTTGTTTTTTCACTACTAATTCTCCTATTTCCTGATTTTTAAAAACAGGAAGTTCTATTTGATTATATTTGATTTTCGTTTTCACTTCTCCCTTACTTGCTCTATCATTTAAATAATAAATATCTTTAGGTGTAATAACTTTAACTTCTTGATCAACCAAATCTTTGATCTTTAACGTATCTAACACTTCTCCTTTAGAATAGAGTTTTATTTGTTGATACTTAGAATAACCATAATTCAATAAACCTTTCATATCTTCATTCCGTGTTTGGGGCTTATCTTCATTCATTAAAACACCTATTAAACGTAAATTATCTTTTTTACACGTTGTTACAATACAATACCCTGCTTCTTTGGTATAACCTGTTTTTAAGCCATCGACCCCTTGATATTGTTTTAAAAGTTTATTTGTATTAACAAGCCAAAATTTTTGATGATTTTTTTCACGAATGTAACTATCATATAACGATGTTACTGAAAACAGTTTTTTCCCACCTATTTTAATTAAATACGCTCCCATGGTTGCTAAATCTTTAGCACATGTGTAATGTTCAACGTCATGAAGTCCTGTGCAATTTTTAAAATGTGTATTCACCAGTTTCAATTGTTTAGCCTTTTCATTCATCATTTTAACGAACTCTTGATGACTGCCAGCAATTCCTTCTCCAATTAAAACAGATGCATCATTTGCAGAAGCAATTGCCACACATTTAAAAAGTTCATTAACACTCATTTTTTCATTTTCTTCTAAATAAACTTGACTTCCTCCCATACTTGCAGCATAGGCTGAACAACTAAGTGTATCATTCCAATTAATCCTTTTTTCTTTAATAGCTTCAAATAATAAAATCATTGTCATAATTTTTGTCGTAGATGCAGGATATAATCTTTTCGTTTCATTTTTATGATATAAAACTTGTTGACTATTTGCATCAATCAAAATTGCACTTTCTGCCCCACTTGCAAGATTTGTTGCATGAACAACATTGATTTGACAAAAAAGCATCATGATCCCTATTAATAAACATAATCCTTTTTTTAACATGTAAAACCACCTCATGACATTGTATGTTTTTTTGTCATTTTCTTGATAAAAACGAAAAAAAAGAGAAAACTACTTTTCCCTAAATTTTTTCTATTTCATGATAACAAAAATCAATTGTCTATATATCTCGATAATTTTTTATGTCATCGTATCAATTGAATCGCATAAAGCAATAATACGTAATCCTAAAGGAATTTCTTTACTGTTGAGGCCATATCGTTCATGATGATGTAAAACAATTTTACTAAAAGGTGCTAACAAATGTGATTTATCAAGAATATTCGCACCTATTTGAGGGTGTGTTTTCATCATTTCCCATTCTTGTTCATCTAATTTTCCTTCTTTATTTAAAATCGCATCATCAATTCCTATTTTAACAATATCATGCAAATGGGCAGCAATATGCATCATCCGATTTAAACCAAGTAATCTACAAAGAATTTCTACCATATCACTTACGCTTTTTGAATGTCCTGCCGTATAAGGACTTTTAGCATCTAATGCCGCCATGATACATCCAATAATTTCATGATACTCTAACAATGTACTTTTTTACATTGACATTTTCTTGTATGTCTGCTCATTTCTAGCCTCCTGTTATCAAACGCTAACAATTATAACAAAGAAAAGATGATTTTTCATCATCTTTTCTTCCAATAATTTTTAATTGTTTGTATAGATTCATCAAAAACTTCTTGAGGGTTTGATTGAGGATAAGATAAGTAATAACCTTGTAAATAATCCACCCCTAACTCTAAGACTTTAAGAAGTTCTTCTTTCGTTTCAATACCCTCTGCAATAATATAAGCCTCTCTTTGATGTGCATACTCAACAATATTTGAAACAAGTTGTTGCTTATCAAAATCTTTATCAATATCTCTTACAATAGTAAGATCAATTTTTATGTATTTTGGATTTAAATTTAATAAATTAATTTCTGTATTATAACCACTACCATAATCATCCAACGCAAACATTCCTGAAAAACCTTCGGTTTCTCTTTTACGAACCAAAGCTTCTTCTGACATATTTTCTTCTTCTGTTACTTCTACGACGATTTGTGATTGAATATGACTAAAACAGTGATGGAAGCGTGTACGGTCTTCATCATTTAAAGACACCGATGCAATAGAATTAATAAATAATAAAGCATCTTCTTTAACTAATTTATTTTTTCTTAATTGATCAAAAGTTTCTGTTGATTTAAAAATACAAATTCTTTCTACATCTTCCAGTTTATTTTCCTCACGTGCAATTTTTAAAATCATTTCAGGATTTTTCAAAGTAGCAAGTTGACTATGCATTAAAGCTTCATAAGCGATAATTTCTCCATTTTTTGCAGAAAGAATCGGTTGGAAATGATATGTTAATTGTTCCTTTTCAATTAATTGATGGAATTCTAAACGCATTTGTCGATTAAGTTTTTCATCTTCATAAAGAGCCTTATCAAATTCTGCAAGATTTCCTTTTGTAGATTTCTTAACTTGATACATTGCAAAATCCGCATATTTTTTCAAAAAGTCAAAATAAACACTATTTTGAGGATACCAAGAGATTCCAATAGAGGCACTTAAATTCATTTTATTACCATTAGGTAATAAAACTGTTCTATGTTGCATAATTGATGTCATTGAAATAAGTCTTTGTCGTATTTCTTCTTGACTGTCATAACCATATAAGAATAAATAGAACTCATCTCCTGAAACGCGCGCACAAATTGTTTTTTCAGGAACATTTTCTTGGAAACATTTTCCACATTGGTGAATATAGTTATCACCCCAATCATGTCCAAAAGCATCATTGATTTTTTTCAAGTTGTCTAAATCAATCATCACCAAGGCAGCAATTTTTAGTTGTTCAGAGTGTTCAAATAGATAATCCATGTGTCTTTGGAAAGAAAAACGATTATATAATCCTGTTAAAACATCAAAATCACGTTCATGTTCAATACGTTGTCTTTCTAAATAATTTGTCGTAATATCTTCGGCAATACCAATTTCACGATCTGCTTCTTTTCTCATTTTCAAACGTACATAACGTAGGCCTACATATTTTTTTATACAGTAAATACGTTCGTTTTCATTTTCAATTTCAACTTGATAATCTCTTTCTACTTCTTTAAATAATTCTTCAAATTGCTCATAAGCTAAAGGAAGAGTGACCTTATCAATACCAAGCAACAAGAAGAAATTGTCTGTGACATAAACATTTTCACTTCCCTTTTTAATTTCATAACCACCAATATCAATACTTGCCATATTCATAATGTTTAAGAATTTTGTCGACGTTTCCAAAACTTCCTGACTTAAATCAATAATTGCGGATGAAAACTGATCAATTTCTTGAATACCTGTCGCGTGTAATTCTGGTATTTCTTTTACTAGTCTAGAATTATCCACTTCTTTAGAAAGACGACTGATTGGTCCAGATATTTTTCTAGACACATAAAAGATTCCAATTAATGAAACAATTCCTACTAATACAATCATTGAAATTTGTAGGTAAAAAATATGATTAGAGAATGTATAAAGCTGATTTCGTTCAACAAGTGATACCAATTGCCATTGGTGCTTAGAGAAAGGACCATTACTATTATAAATATTCAAATTTTGAACTGCTGCATAATATTCTTTCCCATTTAAAAAGACAAAATTATTTTTATCATTATCTTCTGTTAAATAGAATTTTTTTAATTGCTTACGCTTTACTGATGCCGAGGAAACAACTAAAGAATTGTGTTGATCATTCATTTCTACAGAAAGGACATAGCTTCCTTGATTATCATTTTTAAGTTCATCGATCGGCATTAAATTTTCTAAATAAGAAGTAAGAAGTTCAACACCCACCACTCCATAAACGGTTCCATCTGATAAAATAAGTGGCATCGAATAAGAAATTGCAGAATTATCATCATTTTTTAAATGATAGCTTTTTTCATTCCAATAGCCATATTCCTTTGCTTCCATCTTTATTTTATCATGATATGCTTTTTCAAAAGGTTTATAGAGTAAAGTGTTTTCTTCTGTTGAAAGATCAAAGGTCGATTCCCAATGCGTATCCGTTGAAATATTAAGAGAACGAACAACTTCCACGGGTGCTTTTTCTAAAAGTAAATCTCCATACTCTTTTACAGAAAACGTACTAGGATCATTGTTTCGAATATAGATTCCTGGTTTATTATCTTTATTTTCTCTTAAATCATGTGTATTTAAAATAACAAAAATTCCTGTTGCTTCTTTACTATAAAGCGTTGAAATCAATTCCTTAGAAATCTCATTTAAAAGTGGAGCACTTGCTTTACTTGAAGAATCCAATGTTTGTAAAGAAATGACATCTTGGTCAATAAGTTGTTGAGTACGTTCATTAATTGTTTGTGAAATCGTTGATAAATTAGACCACTTTTGAATCATTTCATTTTGTAGATAGCTTCTTCTATTTTCTGTTTGTTGTATCAAAATATCTCTAGCATTTTTATCAAGCTGATCATTAATCCCCAAAATCCAATAACTTCCTGTCATTAAGACAATTTCAACAAGAACCACTATTAAAAGTGGCCTTAAAATCGTCCGATATACCGTTTTAGAATTTCCCATCTTATTCATAACGATAATCTCCTATTAATCTTCATATGTTTGTAATTGCGTTTTTGTTTCTTGATACCATTGTTCAAAGTATTCATCACTAGTAAATGAAGCTGTTGCTTGATCAAGATCTTGCCCATTTTTTAAATTGGTTTCAACAACTTGTCGATCTTCAGTCGCTTTATCTGCCATCATTGATTGTAAGTAGGCTCTTGCTGTTGTTCCTTGTTTAAAAGCTTTTGGAGAATACATTGCATTTTCTTTTACTGTGTCAATTGAAACTTCTACAACTTTTTGAGTATCCATATTGTTGTTATTATCAACAAGTGGTTCTACTTTATTAGCTTCTTTTTTAACAGGAAGATATCCTGTTTCTTTAGAAAATTGTACGTTTTGTTTAGTATCTGTTAACCATTTTAAAAATTCAACAGCAGCTTGTTGTTTTGTTTTTGTTGTTTTCATTACAGCCATTCCTGCACCTTGTTGAATCGCATAATTTTTACTATCTTTAAATTGAGGACATGATAAGGTTTCCATTTTAATTGAATATGTTTCATCATTACTATTTGTTACGGTTTTAGGAAAATAAGTTGCTGAAGAACTCGATCCAACATAACCAATAATATTTCCTGTTTTAATGTCATCTGTTCTAAAGACACCAGAAGCAGTAAAATAACCTTTAATATAAGGAATATAATAATTATCCCATAATTTACGTGCAACTTTTTCATTGTAATCAAGTTTCATTTTTCCATTTTTAACTTTAAAGATTTCATCTCCTAATTGCATAGAACCCGCCAAAATATAGTTTGCCATCGCATCACGACCAAAGAACGCTTTTCCATCATTTGGTTTTGGTGTTAAACTATCCGTCCATTCATAATATTTTTGTGAAACTTCTACAAGTCCTTCAATTGTTGATAAATCTTTAGAACTTACATTGGTTGCTTTTGCAAAAATATCAAAATCTGTTTTATTGATTGTTAAAATTTCTGTTGATTTTGCAACAGGAAAAACTTTCAATTTTCCATTATTTAAAATATTCCCATCTTGAACATATCCCTCAATATATTCATCAAGTTCATCATCACTAAAATATTTATTTAAATCAACAATACCATGCATTTGATCAATTGTATAAGCAATGTCATTATAGGCTGAAAACATATCTGGAATCTCACTTGCTCCTACTTTCTTTTCAATAGAATCTTTAAGATTTTTTTCCAAATCATTTACCGTTCCACAAGAAACACTTTCAACATATATCCCATTTTCTTTCCCTTGTGTACGATTAAATTTCTTAACTAACGTATTAAACGAACTTAATTGATCTCCGTTATAATAGGTCCATACTGTAATATCAACAGGATTTGAGGAAGAATAAAGTTCTTCTTTTTGACTCCCACATCCTGATAATAAAACCCCTAAAATAATAAAACTACTCATAATTCCCTTTTTCATATTTTTCCACCTTCTTGGCACCTATTATCTCATAAAATCTCCTTTCTATCGAGGATTTTCTATGAAATTAATACATATTTACTTTTTATAATGAATTAAAAAAGAAATCATTTACTGTGATTTCTCTTTTCATATAATAATTTAAAATCTACCTAAAGAAAAAGAAGTATCTTTTTACAGATACTTCCTAAATCATTTATTTTTAATTTAAGCAATTCCAAAGATTGCCCATACGTATTGTCCAAAGAAACATACGAGTGCACTAATAATAATGAATAAAGCAGCGTATGGTAATACTTTTTTAAGTAATTCTCCATCTCTACCCGCTTCATCAACAGCGACTAATCCAATAGCAATACTTTGTGGTGCCATCATTTTACCAGTAGCAACACCTAAGCTGTTTGCGGCAGCAAGCCAATATTTATTAGCACCAATACTTGCAGCAGTAGACATTTGAACTGATCCAAATAAAGCACTTGAACTTGTACCTGATCCTGTAACGAATGTACCTAATGCTCCTAACATTGGGGCAAAGAATGGATAAACAGGTCCAAATACTGAAAATAAAGCGGCAACAGCAGCAATCATTCCTGAATATTGCATAACACGAGCTGTTGCTAAAATAAATAACATTGTTAAAATTGTAAACATCATTTGTTTTAATGTTGCAATAAAGACAGCAACCATTTCTGATACTTTTGCTTTTTGGATAAATCCACCAACGATTGCACATAAAATAATTAAGACACCTGGTGTATTGATCCATGTAAATGTTGTCATACTTGCGTTTTTGTATGTAGAAATTTTTACACTTGTCGCAAATGATGATAACGCATCATGGATTGGTGGTACTAAATTACTTGTAAGTAATAAAACAACAAAGATTAAAATAAACGGTGATAATGCTTGTAAAGTTTTTCCTACTTTTAAAGGACTTCCTTTTTTTACTTCTAAACGATATTCATCAGGAATAGCGTCTGGATTTGTAAATTTCATACTAGCTAAAATTGTACATACTAATGAGATAACTGAAGCTGCAACCCCCGCAAGTTCAGCACCAACAAAATATGAAACAACCATTTCTGGAATTAAGAAAGATAATCCTGAAACTAAAACAACTGGTACAATTCCTTTAAAGGCAGAACCTTTTCCTTTTGTACTTTTTCCTAAAATATAAACCATCACAAATGGTGTTAAAATAATTAAAACACTTAAAGCACAAGAAGTTGCAAAAGCAATTAAGTTATTTTCTAAACCTAAGTTTGTTGCAAGTGTTACTGTAGGAATAGCAATTGACCCAAATGGTGTTGGTGTTGAATTGGCAACTAAACAAACAAGACAGGCTAGAATTGGATCAAAATCTAAAACCCATAACATACTTGCTGGAATTGCAACTGCTGTACCAAATCCAGCCATTGCTTCCATGAAACCACCAAATGACCATCCAATTAATAAAACTAAAACACGTTTATCAGCGGATACACTTGTAAGTAATTTTTTAATCATATCGATTGATCCTGTACGTAAAGATAAGTTATACGTAAAAACTGCTGCAATAATAACGATAACAATTGGCCACATTGCAAACGCAAAACCTTCTAAAACAGAAGTTAATGTATCTGACATTGAGAATCCAAAATATGTTAATGCTTCAACCGCAGCAATAATTAAGGCACCTAAAGCAGCCTTATATCCTGGCCATTTTAAACCACATAAAGCGATTACTAACCAGATAATAGGTAATAAACCTAAGATAAAATTAATAATTAGCATTATTTTTCCCCCTCTTGACAAACCTATTATAGTGATATTTTATAAAATTTCCATTACTTTTGTAATTTTTCTCAATTTCTTCTTTATTCTCATATTTTTTGTGCTAAAATGGTCTTGCAAAATGGAGGAGATTTAAAATGAAAGAAATTAGTTATGTAGTTAATAACACATTAGGTATTCATGCAAGACCTGCTGCATTGCTTGCTCAATGTTGCGTGAATTTCAAAAGCCAAGTAAGAATTCACTTAGGTGATAAAGTGGCTGATGGAGACAACGTTCTTCAAATCTTAGCATTAGGTGCTAAAAAAGGCGATACTTTAAGAGTTGATATCGATGGTGATGACGAAGAAGTTGCAGCAAAAGCAATCGAAGAATTATTACATGGTGCTTTTGAAGAAAAGAAACCTGTAGATGTTTTAAAAATTGCATTCTTTGGAACTAAAGATTATGATAGAACTTTCTTTAGTGAATTAGTAAAAGATAAAGGTCAAGGAACTTACAATTCAGATATCAAATATTTTGATTCTCAATTAGGACCTGAAACTGCTGGTTTAGCTCAAGGTTATGATGCTGTATGTATCTTCGTTAACGATAACGCTTCAAGACCAGTTGTTGAAAAATTACATGAATGTGGTGTTAAATTAATCTTATTACGTTGTGCTGGATTCAACAATGTTGATTTACAAGCTGCAAAAGAATATGGAATTACAGTTTTACGTGTTCCTGCTTATTCACCATATGCAGTTGCTGAACATGCAATGGCAATTCTACAAGAAGCAAACCGTCGTTTACACAAAGCTTATACAAAAGTTAAAGATAATAACTTTGCTTTAAGTGGTTTATTAGGTTTAGACCTACATAATAAAGTTGCTGGTATCATGGGTACTGGTAAAATCGGTCAATGTATGGCTAGAATTTGTAAAGGTTATGGTATGACAGTTTTAGGATGGGATGCTTATCCTAACCAAGCATTAGTTGATGAAGGTTTATTAACTTATGTAAGTAAAGAAGAATTATTAAAGAGAGCTGATTTAATTTCTTTACACTGTCCATTAATTATGGGAGATAATGGAACTTATCATTTAATTAACGATGAAACAATCGCTTTAATGAAAGATACAGTTATGTTAGTTAATACAAGTAGAGGACCTATCATTGATCCTGAAGCATTAATTAGAGCATTAAAACAAGGTAAATTCCATGCTGTTGCTTTAGACGTATATGAAGGTGAAGATAATAACGTTTATACAGATAAAAGTGATGTTGCTATCACAAACGATATCACAGCTCGTTTACAAATGTTCCCTCAACTTGTTTTAACAAGTCACCAAGCATTCTTTACTCGTGAAGCTTTACAAGCAATCGCTGTTGTTACAATGGAAAATGCACGTAACTTCAATGAAGGTAATGAATTAGGAAACGCTGAATGTAAAGCATAATAATAATAATGGAGCCAAGTGTGGCTCCTTTTTTATTACTTAAAATTATGATATTATTTTTAATAATTCTTGGGTTAATTTTGAATCTAAAGCAGTAAATAGCTTTTTACCTTGGTTGTTTGTGAATACATAGCATACATCGTTTTTTTCTTGATATTGTAAGGCACTTTTGTATTTAGGAAGTTCAAATCTAACTCCATTTTTAATCTTATCTAAAACATATTCTTTTTCTCCAAAAGTACTATCAATCACCACTTTATTGTTTTCAATATCAATCACTTTAATTGTCGTAAGATGAACATCAAACATACATAATCCCTCCTTTTTTATAAATTATAATACTTACTTGTTTGACACTCCCCATGTCTAAAGACAGGAGATTCTTGCTACCTGTTAACATTGTTGGCTGACCAGTTCATTTCTGATAGGTCGCAGTGCAAGTTAGGGGTATGCCATTACCCTTCCTAGAGCAGAACCTATAGTTCTCTAGGCAGTATATCTGTTACCAATATACTCAGTTGAGTTGCATATATTTATAGCTCCTAGCAGATCCCTGTGTGTATGATATCCACATCTGCATATATAATTCCTGTCTTTTGCATGTTGGATTCTTCCACATATCGGACAAATTTGACTTGTATACGCTGGATCTACATACTCAACTTCTATGCCTGCCAGTTTTGCTTTGTATTCTATAAATGTAGCTAGTCTATAGAACGACCATGTATGCAGGTTATGATTGTTTTTTCGACTTGTTCTTGTCGTAGAGCGGATGTTTTGTAGTCGCTCTAACTTGATTACTGAGACATCATGTGCTTTTGCTGTATTTACGATTTCACGACTTAGCTTATGATCTATATCTTTCATGATACGTTGTTCTTTGTTGTTGATCTTAACAACTGCTTTTGGCTTCTTAGCTTTTTGAAATCTTTTTCTAAGATTATTGTAGTGTCTTCTTATATATTTGTTTTTTCTCCCATTTCCATAAAACTTGATACTTCCATCTGGACAGTAACTTACCGCAGGACATTTGATTCCAAGATCAACACCCATGACATTGTCATTTGAAGAAGCAGCATCTTCTTTGGCATCATAGACGATTTGTGCTACGAGATCATGCCCTTTTACAACAATACGCATCGTTCCTAATTTACTGGATGAAAAAATTGATTTCTGTCTTTTGGATATTTTTGTCTTGACTGATATACGTTTTGACTTTCCATTGATCATTACTGGAAAGCTTATACTGTCATCACTGATTCTAAAATTTTGATTGTTGATATAACAACACATTTTTTTCAAAACAGGAAGTTTTACTTTAGTATTTGAATTTCTTAAAGCCTTATTATATTTTCTTATGATGGACTTAGCATCTCGAATACATTGATTACATAAGGCACTTGGAAGAGCAGCATTTACATCTGCTGTTGTTATTTTTGTAATAGCTCTTCCATTGATTGCATCAAGAACAAGATGATTGACTGTAGAAATATACTCTGTCATCGTTGCCTTGATCAATTCTGTCTGATATTTATTTGGATAAAGCTTGACTGTTTCTGTTAATTGCATAGATATCACCTAAACATTTTTTTGATCTTCAATATATTGCTTGATTACAGAAAGTGGTGCACCACCTACTGTAGATACAAAATAGCTATTGGTCCATAGCGTTGGGATCCTTGATTTCAACCAAGGAAATTCCTGTCTCAACACTCTAGAAGAATAGCCCTTGATTCTTTTAACTGCTTTGTGAATTCCATATTGTGGAGCTACTTCCATAAGCAAATGTACATGATCTGTCATGATTTCCATTTCAATGATTTCGACATTCAATTGATCACAAGTTTCTTTAATCAACTCCTTTAAGCAATCATCAACACCATCTACAAGAACGGGACGTCGATATTTTGGACAGAATACAACATGATATTTACAGGAATAGATCACATTATTATTTGATTTGTACTTCATGAACACATTATACTACTAAAAGATATCTAATTATATATGTTATTGATAAAAACTTAAAAAAGTTGCCTTATATCTCCACAGCTAAAGCTGGGAGCTTTACGGCAACATTTGGTAAATCTTGTGTTTTCAATTGTAAGTACATAATATTTACACATAATAATGTTATAATATAACAAAGATAAGAGGTGATCTATATGAAGCTTATTTATTCAGTAGTTTTTATTATTATCATTATTATTGGAATTTATCTTTATTTATTCATCCAAGATAGAAAAAATAAAGGTAAAGAAAACAAAGAAACTTACTTAAAAACAAAAGAACTTCATGATTTATCCAGAGATGTTCATAGTGACAACTATGAAATTTCAAGAGCACAAGCACATATGACTTTCCGCAGTCCCGGAGGCATGTAAGCTTACACTCTAACTCTATCATATTGAAAAGGATGTACAAAACATCCTTTTCATTTAAATAAAAAAAGAGTCTTACGCCTAAGCGTAAAACTCACTTCTTCACTATTTAGGTAAGAACACTAAGAAGATTACAAAACAGATATCTAAGATCCATACGATTGGCTTAATTTCTTTAATTTTACCAACACCAATCATAGAAACGGTATATGTAATAAATCCAATAGCAATACCATTTGAAATAGAATAAGCTAAGATCATAAAAATAACTGTCATGAATCCACTTGCTGCATAAACAATATTATCCCATTCAATTCCTTTTAATTGTTGTGCCATTAAAATACCAACAATAATTAATGCAGGCGCTGTCACTGCACTTGTAACGCATGAAAGTAATGGTGAAAAGAAAACAGATAATAAGAAGCATACCCCAGTAGTAACCGCAGTTAAACCAGTTCTTCCCCCTACTTCAACACCTGAAGTTGATTCAACGAATGATGTAACAGTTGAAGTTCCAGCAATAGAACCAATAACTGTACCGATTGAATCAGCTAATAAAGCACGATCTACGTTTTCTGGATTTCCAGTTTCATCAACTAAGTTTGCTCTGTTACATACAGCAACTAAAGTCCCTGCAGTATCAAAAAAATCAACGAATAATAATGAGAAGATTGCGACATAACATTGTGGATGTGAAGTTAATTCTCCAAGTCCTGAAGCAAATGCTCCTACTAATGAAAAATCAAAGTCAAATGAAATAACTCCAGTAGGAATTTCTGGCATTCCTTTAACACCACAAACTCCAGCAATAATTCCCACAACAGCTGTAACAACTAAACCATAGAAAACAGCTCCAGGAACATTTTTAGTTAAAAGTAATAAAGTAATTAAAATACCAACTACTGCTAAAATAACTGTTGGTTCTTGGAAGTTACCAAGACCGACAAATGTTGATTCATTTGCGACAATAATACCTGCATTTTTTAGACCAATGAAGGCAATAAAGAAACCAATACCTGCCCCAATTGCTAATTTAAGTTGTGCAGGAATAGCATTAATAATCATTGTTCTAATTCCTGTAATAGAAATAACTAAGAAAATAATACCTGAGACAAAAACACAGGCTAAGGCTCCTTTATAAGATAAGCCCATACCAAAACAAATTGTATAAGTAAATAATGCATTCACACCCATACCAGCTGATAAAGCCACTGGATAGTTTGCAACAAGTCCCATAATAATGGTAGCTACAGCAGAAGCAATGGCAGTTGCAAGGAATACCCCTTGAACAGACATTCCCGTTTCACCAAGCATTGCTGGATTGACTGCTAAAATATAAGCCATTGCTAAGAATGTTGTCACACCAGCTAAAATTTCAGTTTTTACTGTAGTGCCTTTTTCACTTAATTTAAAAAACTTGTCTAACATAAATTTCTCCCTTCTTCAAACGTTATTATCGTACATTATTTTTAGACAATTGACAAGCAAACAAAAAAAGTACTTACATAAAAAGTGCTAATAACAAGGGCATAAATACCGCTGGTAAAAGATTGCCTACTTTAATTTTTGTATGAAAACATAAATTTGTCCCTACCGCAAATATTAAAACCGAACCCACAAAAGAAATATTAGAAATCATTATTGTCGTAAAATAAGGTGCTAGAAAAGAAGCACAGACTGTCAGCAATCCTTGATAAACAAAAATAGGAATTGCGGAAAAAATCATTCCCACCTCAAGTGTTGAAGAAAAAACCATAACGATTACAAAGTCCATTACGGCTTTTGAAATCAAAACACTTGAATCATGTAACAAACCATCTTGAAAAGAACCCACAATAGCCATGCCTCATACACATATAACAAGTGAAGTAGAAACAAAACCATCAATGAATTTAGAATCATTACTTTTAACTTTATTTTTTAAATAGATCCCAAATTGTTCAATTCTTTTTTCAATATTAATAAACTCTCCTAATAACGCTCCAAAGCATAACGATAAAACAAGAATTAAAGAACCGGTGGATTCCAATCCTTCTTTAGATATCTTTAACATCCCTGTCATCGCCCCTGAAATACCAACAAACAAAACTGCTAAACCAATTCCTTGCATAATCGTTTCTTGATACCTATTTTTTAAACCATTTTTAAACAATAGACCAATAATACCACCTGCAACAACAGCTATGGTATTAACAATTGTTCCTAATCCAAACATTCAAACAATCCTAACCTTTCCATTTCATAATACACACCATCATTTTCAACACTTTCACAAATGTTATCAGCACTTGCTTTTAATTCTTGGCAGGCATTTTTCATTGCTACACCATAATTGCAAACTTGTAACATTTCATAATCATTCATACTGTCACCAAAAGCAATCGTATCTTCCATTTTCATATGAAGTGTTTCAACGACCTTTTTAATAGCAAGTCCCTTATCCATTCCTTTTTTGATGATTTCACCATTGATAGAATGTTGGCTAAACATTTCATGAACAATAAAATGATAATTTGGTAAGAGTATTTTTGTTTTTTCAATATCTTCTCTATTAAAAGCAATAAAACAAAGTTTATGAATTCCTTGATCTTGATATTTGCTTATATCAACCATATGATATTCTTTCTTTTGTTGTTCTTTTAATCTTTCAAATTCTGAATTTGTTCCTTCATCACCTAACAGAGCATGTGCAAAGTAATGCCGTAATTCTTCACTCGCAAAAGTCATATAAGTTGATTCTAAGTTATAAAGAATATGATTTTGCTCAAAAACTTTTCTTGCTTGTTCAACTTCTTCTTTATCTAAATAAGTTGTTTCAATCATTTCCCCTTTAATTTCAAGATAACCACCCGCTGAACAAATACAACCATCAAAATCATCTGACATAATACTTTCAATACCGACACGATTTCTTCCTGTACATAAAAAAATCAAATGCCCATTTTCTCTTGCTTTTTTAATTCCTTTTTTTACAAAATCTGATAAAGGATAATTTGGTGTGACTAATGTTCCATCTATATCTAAAAATACTATTTTTTTCATATATATCTCCTTATAGCGTTTCTATTTTAATCATATTTTATCTTTTTAGCAATAAAAAAAGAGAGCAATGCTCTCTAACGTATAATGATATAGGCTAAGTAAGCAACATAAAGAAGAAGCATAATAATTCCTTCTTTACGATCAATTTTATGTTTCGTAAATCCAAAATATAAAACTATTAAAGAAAAAATAGTTAAAATAAGAATATCAATAATATTTTCAAAGATAAAAGTAATTGGACTAATTGTTGCTGCAATACCTAAAACAAATAAAATATTAAAAACATTTGAACCAATAACATTTCCAAGAGCCATATCTACTTCACCTTTTTTAGCAGCTACCATTGAAGTAACAAGTTCTGGTAAAGAAGTTCCAAGAGCAACAATGGTAAGACCGACTAAGTTTTGTGACATTCCTAAAGATAAAGCAATATTGGAAGCACTATCTACTACAAAATCTCCACCAAATTTAATAGCGATTGCTCCACCAACAATATAAACCAAGCTTAATCCCATTGAAATAACTTTAATTTCTTCTTCCTCTTGATATGTATTCATGGCTTTTTTAGCCGAAACAATCATGTAAACAATATATCCTACAAATAAAATCAAAAGAACAATTCCATCAATATGTCCTAATATCATCCCAAAATAACCTAAGATCATTAATAAAATAGCACATAAAACAGAAAATGGAAATTCTCTTTTAAGCGTATTTACTTGTACTGCAATCGGTACAAATAAAGCAGAAATACCACAAACAACCATTAAATTAAAAATATTAGAACCTACGGCATTTGCTACCGCTAAAGCATTATTTCCTTCCATCGAAGCTGTAATACTGACAGCACATTCAGGTAAACTTGTTCCCATGGCCACAATTGTTAAACCGATGATTAATGAAGGAATATGAAATCTTGTAGCAATAGAAGAACTTCCTTCTACAAAAAAATCTGCTCCTTTCATTAATAAAATAAAACCAACAATAAGAACTAATAATGATACAAATACATTTGTCATAACTTTCTCTCCTTTAAAATAGACCTAAATGTTCTAATAAAATTTTTAAACCAATCACAATTAAAATAATACCACCAGCAATCTCTGCCTTATGTTCATATTTTGACCCAAAAACTTTACCAATATAAACACCAATAAAAGAAATAATAAAAGTCGTACAACCAATAATGCTCATACATTCAACTATTGGATAATTTAAAAAAGTAAAAGTAATTCCTACCGCTAATGCATCAATAGATGTCGCAATCGCCAATAAAAACAATTCCTTTAAATCTAATTTAAATTCTCCTTCATCTTCATCGTCTTCTGCTTTAATACCATCAATCAACATCTTACCACCAATAATACTAAGTAAAATAAAAGCAATCCAATGATCAATACTTGTAATATAACTTTCAAAACCTCTACCTAAAAACCAGCCAATAAAAGGCATTAATGCTTGAAAGCCACCAAAAAATAAAGCGATGATAAAAACATCTCTCTTCTTTACTTTTTGCATTGATAAGCCTTTACAAATTGATACTGCAAAAGCATCCATGGAAAGACCTACTCCAATCAAAAAGATTTCAATAAATAAACTCATACCAAATTCCTTTCTCCTTAAAATAAAAGAGACCCATGCATAAAAAATATGCATGAGTCTCGTTCTTTAAGATTTGCCAGGCTATACGCCATGATGTTGACAAACCGCGTCCTAAGACGTGTACTACTCCCTCATTCAACAGCTTGATAGTATCAAAGTCCTCGACATAAATCAAGCTATTTTTTAACTTTCATACTCATAAATTTACAAATAAAGATAATAATCGCACCAATGGCTGTCATTAAATAAACAAAAACAAATAAAGCATTCAATCCAATCGTATCTTGTAAAACTCCACCAAGAACATTTCCTAAGGTTGAACCTATTCCTGATGTCATAATCCCAATCATTGTTTGTCCTGACATTTGATCTTGGGTTTCTAGATTATAAGTTACATAATATGTAATAACTCCTGTAAACAATCCATAAGAAAGACCTTGGAACATCATACCAATAATTAAAACAATTAAATTAGGAGCTAAACCAATTGTATAATTTCGACAAAGATAGAAAATAGAAGCTACTAAAATAAGTGTTACACTATTAAATTTCTTCATTAACTTAGGAACTGTCATCATGACTGGTAATTCACTAAAAGCCATTGCAAACATAGCTACTCCGTATAAAGAAGTATTTCCTCCTAGGTTTTTAACAATATTAATTAAATAAGTACCGATTGCTGTTGCTCCCGAAAACATAAAACAAAACCCTAAAAGTAAGAAAAAGAAAATTTTATATTTTTTAATAACAGTAATAACAGATCCTTCTTCTTGAACTTCTTCTTTTGTTTCTGTAATTTTTGATTCTGGTAAATGATATAAAATAAATAATGTCACTAAAGCAAAGATACAATATGCAATTGATAAAACATTTGCTCCTAAAAAAGAAACCACTTGTCCAAAAATAAGCGCACTTGTCGCCCATGAAGCTGAGCCAATTCCTCGTGCTAAACCAAAGTTGACATATGTCCCTTCATTAATATAATTCATAGCAATCATTGTAAGCATGGGTACTGTGGACATATTTAAAGCATACATAACAACATAGAAAACCATCACTAAAAATGCTGGTATTGGTAAAAATGCCATCGCAATATATAACAAAACTGTTGTTAACATTAAAATTGTCATTAATTTTTTAATAGTCATCCCTTTTATTTTAGAAATAAGTGATGACATAAATGGTGATAAAAAGATTGTTGCTATACAAGAACCTCCTGTAACAATCCCTATCTCAGTATTTGTAAGCCCTTTTGATTGTAAAAAGACAGCAATAAAACCATTAATACAACATCCAGTAAACCAATAAAATAAATGTAAAAAATTATATTTTGCTTTTAGTGACATATTTCTTCCTCCCTAGTCGTAAAATATATTTTAACATAATTTTTTAAAGATGATGCTATTTTCATAATTTGAAAAAGAAAAGAAAGGGTTATCCCTTTCTAAAGTTTTAAAGCAAGTTGAGTAGTTTTAAAAATAGCTTTTTTAGCGTCACCAACTTTACTTGCATCGACAATTAAATAAACATGTTCAATTTTTATTTCTTAATAAAGGTTTTAATTTGCTTTTGAACCAAAAGTTAAAACAATCGTATCAAAATGAGAAAGTATTTCTAATTGATTATGTTTTTCATAAACAATACCATCTTGATCAATTTTGATAACTTTACTTTCTAAAGTAAATTCTACATGAAGTTGTTTTAAATGATCTAATAAATTAAATCTTAGTCTTTTAGAGGCAAGTGGTGCTTTGTATCATCAAAATCATTCTAAAACACTTGATTTATTTTTAGAGTATTAAAAAAACATAGATTAGATTATCTAACCTATGCTTTTTATTAATCATTACCAATAACTTTCAAATCTTTTGGATAACTATTTAAGACCTTACATCCATCTTCTGTTACAAGTACAAGATCTTCGATTCTTACTCCAAATTCACCTTGTAAATAAACACCTGGTTCAATAGAGAAAGTCATACCTTCTTGAACTTCAATATCATAGTTTTGCGAAACATCGCCCCATTCATGAACATCACGTCCAATAAAATGACCTAAACGATGATTAAATTCAACAGTATAACCACCTTCAGCAATAATATCTCTTGCACATTTATCAATATCACATAATCGAACACCTGGTTTAATCATGGCTTCTGCTGCCTTTTGAGCTTTTAAAACAAGTTCATAAACCGCTTTTTGTTTTGGTGAAACTTCTTTATAAAAAACAGTTCTTGTCATATCTGAACAATATCCTTTATATAAACCACCAATATCAATAACAATGCTATCTCCTGGTTTTAAAGTAGAATCATCACCACTATGATGATTATCAGCTCCATTTTTACCATAAGCAACTATTGGTTCAAAAGAATTTCCTGTACAACCATGTTTTTGGTAAATACCAGCAAGTTGATCAGAAACTTCTTTTTCAGTTAAGTTTCCCTTGGCACAAATATTAATAACTTCATCTACTACTAAATCATTAATTTTAGAAGCTTCTATCATTAATTGTTGTTCTTTTTCATCTTTAACCATTCTTACACGATCAACACATTCAGAACCAAGTTCAAAATGACATTCATCTACTAAATCCATCAATGGCATTAAAAATCTAGCTGGAAAGTTTTTATCGATACCAATTGAACAAGCGCCATCAAATTCATCAGCAAGTAATTGAAGATAATTATCTGTATCACTATACCATACTTGTTCAATATCAATTTCACGATCTAAATAAAATAAATTATTCATAAATAATTTATGATGTCCATCACTTGATAAAAGAAGTAAATACATTCTTTCCCCTGGATTATTTTTATAATTAATTAAATAATCAATGGATGATGGATCACTAATAATTAAATGCGTTAATTGTCTTTTTTTCATTTCTTTGAGTACTTTTTCTAATCTCATCTTTAAATCCCCCTACTGCATTTATTTTAATACGTTTTATTTTAAATTAAAAGAAATATAATTACTTTATTTACAATGCTTATAAAGCATTATATTGGATTAATTATAAGCATTAGACATTATTAATAAACATTTATAAAATAAAGACAGTAAAAGGAGGAAGATGTTTATGAAAAAACATTGGTTGGTATTAGTTTGTTGCTGTGGCTTAGCTGCTGCATCGATTGGAATTTCTATTAATTCATCAGGTGTTTTCTATACACCTGTTTCAAAGAATTTACATATGTTAAGAGGAACATTTTCAATGCATATGACATTATTTTCCCTTGCAACTGCTATGATGTCATTATTTGTCCCAAAAATCTATGAAAAATTTGCTTTTAAAGAAGTACTTACTATCAGCGTTATTGTTGCCGTTGCCTCTACAGCAGCTATGGCACTAGGAAAAAATGCTTTAACATTTTATATTTTAGGAGCTGTTCGTGGGATGTCGACAAGTTTATTTTCCATCGTACCTATTACAATCATTATTAATGGTTGGTTTGAAAAGAAACATGGACTTGCAACAAGTATTGCTTTTGGTTTTAGTGATTTAGGCGGAACAATTTGTTCACCTATTTTATCAAGTATCATTAGTTCATTTAATTGGCAAATGGGCTATTTATTAAAAGCCATCATTATTTTATTATTATGCCTACCAGCTTGCATTTATCCTTTTAAAATGACAGCCTTTGATGAAGGACTTGTTCCCTATGGCTATCAAGAAAGAAAAGAAACTATACAAAAACAAACAACTTCTTCTTTCCATTTTATTTCTGTTTCATTTATTGCTTTTTTTATCTTTGGAATGTTGATTAGTTGTATTACAAGTGTAACTCAACATTTGCCAGGATATGGAGAATCTTTGGGGTACCCACTTACAACATGTGCCATGTTGTTATCTGCGGGAATGATGGGAAATATTGTTTCTAAATTGATTATCGGTAGTTTAAGTGATTATTTTGGAGAAATGAAAGCAACACTTATGATGATTGGAGTTAATATTTTAGGAATTATTTTACTCATGATTGGTAAATCAATGGTTCTACTTATTATCGGAGCTTTTATGTTTGGTTCTTGTTATTCTTTAGGTGCTGTCGCTGTTCCTTTACTTACAAAATATTTCTTTAAAACAGAAAATTATGCAAAAGCTTTCCCAACAATTTCTTTTGCTTCTAATGTGGGAGCTGCTATTTCTTTATCCTTGGTTGGTTATATCTATGATTTCTTTGGTTCTTATCTTTATGCATTTATAATCGCTTTAACAATGATTATGATCAGTCTTGCTTTATTGTTTATCGTAACAAAAACCAAGGAAAATTAGTTCCTTGGTTTTTCAAATATAACCGTTTGTTTTTGCGTTTCTTGATTGACTTCAATAACATCTTTTACATAACAGATATCTTTTCTATTTTTTATAAACTCTTCATTGGTTGATAATACATCATAACCCATAGAACCACTTCGATAATGCATTGGTATAACAATACGTGGTTGAATTTGATTGATATATTCTAATGCTTCTTTAGTATCTATTGTATAATAACCACCAATAGGAATCATTAAAACATCACAATTCTTGATTTTTGAAAGATCATCAATCATACAGCCAATATCTCCCATATGCACGACTTTCATATTTTCATAAGTTAAAATATGAATCGTATTTTTACCACGACGACTACCTAAATGATGGTCATGATACGTTTCAATTTTTTCTACTTTAAATTCTTTAGGCAATACATCTACACAATCTCTAGCATTATGATCATCATGCTCATGAGAACATAAAACTAGATTTCCTTTTAAATGAAGTTTGTTTAATCCTGGAATTGAACCTTCTTGATAAGAATCAAAAATAACTGTTCCATCACTGCCTGTTATTTCAAAACAAGAATGTCCATACCAAATAATTTTCATCAAATCACTCCTTTGCACTTAAAATCATTGCACCTAATAATATATATTCTAAAATATTTTCCACTTTAATAATCTTTGGATATACTTTTAAAGAATATTGACTCAATGATTTTTTTATTTCATCACTCACATCTTGACTATCTAAAATCAAATCACTATAAACAACTATCGCCTCTGGTGATACAATTGCTATAATACTCATAATATTTTTACTAACAAGTTCCAATGTGCCTTCTGGTGTATTCGCAAGTGTAAAATAATCATTAGAAAGTTTTAATGGTAAAAGTGCTACTTCTCCAGCAAGATGATCCATTCCTCTTACTAGTTGACCATTAACAATTATGCCACTTCCAGCCATACGTCCAATAGGTTGGAATAAAAAAGCAATAGATTTATATTGGTTTTGTGAAGCATAATAGCCTACAACAGCAGCATTAACATCATTAATCAAATAAATTTCCTTTTCATATCTCTTCTCCAACAATTCCTTAAGTTGATGATTTCCACCCTCAATAATCCCCGAATAAACGTTTCCTTCAACCATCACTCCTGGTAAAGCAATAGAAATCACATCAATCATTTCATTTTGTAAAACAACTGTATCTAAAGCATCCAGAACATCATGTAATTTGATATTACTTTTAATAATATTACTATCTAATACAATTTCTTGTAGATTATTATATAAACGATAAGAAATATGACTATTTTCCCCATTAGCGTTAATAGAAACCGCTAAAATATTTTTCTTTGTTTTAATTTCCATCATTGATGCAAGAGGTTCTACTGTACTATCATATTTCTTTTCCTTATTTTTTATAGACTCTTCAACAAAAGTAATCAAAGCTCCTACATTATAAGAAGCAAAAATTTGTGTAGGTATCTTTAAAACCAATTTATTTTTAAATACTTTTTCCACTTGTAATTTAACATAAGAAACTTGAGGAGCTAGTAAGATGACATCATAATTTTGAGCAACATTATATATTTTTTGATATGAAGTAGCAGCTACTTCCATATTTAAATTTAAAACTTTTATTCCATTTTTGATTTTATCTGCAAAAAATGCTGTTGTCATCCCGCCACTACAACAAAGTAAAAGACGACATATTGGTTGATTAACCATTTTTTGAATACATTGATCCATTTCTTCAAATAAAGAAATAGCATGTTTCAATGTTTTGAATTGAAAATGAAGATAAAAAGCCATTTCATCTGTTCTTTTATTCATTACACATAATTCTATGATACATTGTGGATTAAAAGTCACATAACTATAACAGTATTCATTTTCAATAATAATCGCATCCGGATCCGTTTCACTTGGATAAAGATAATAATAATCTCTTTTTTGATTACTGATCCACTTTCTAAATATGGCAGTTTGTATCTCTCTTAAATAATCATCCATTTCAATCCCACCTTTATTATTATTTTACCATAATCCTGCCCACTAAAGAAAGCTCTTACAAAAATAGAAAATATTTCTCAAAAAAAATCCAACCTTTACTCAAAAAGTTAGAAAATTATTCCTAATATATCTTTCCTTATAAACAATCATCTTCGAAAATAAAATATAAAAAGCATAACAAGCAATAAGAACCTATCTAAATTCTATTGCATGTTATGCATTGAATTATTAGTTAATAATTTTTAAAACATCTTCTTCATTTGTTACATTAAAAATATGACGTGTTAATATATTAAGTTTTTCAATAGGTGCTTTTGATAATTGATTTGTTAGATTATTTGATAGATTTCCAAACTAAATTTCTAATTGTTCTTTTAACGTATTTTGTTTTTCTTCCAATTTTCCTTCAATAACTCCTTCAGACCTACCTTCTTTTCTAAACCCTTCTGCCATTCTTTCCATTCCTTCACACATATCCATTTCATCTCCTTCTAGAACGTTTTCAACTTGATCTATACTTCCTGTAATGATGGCTGCATAGAGAAAGTTTTCTTTTTTCATTCTCTTTAATCTTTTTAAATCTTCATAGCTTCCTTTATACATTGCTTGGATAGCTTCTATAAAGTAACGAGTTTGTTCATCTTTGATCTTACTTGTATCCATTTCTTTAACATCTACAAGAATGATTTTCCAATCATCAAAGTATTTCTTTAATTCTTCTGGTATTTCAAAATAATCACTGAGTTTTACAGGACTATTCCATTTCTTTGGTCCTGTATAAAGTACTACTATTATTTGAGGAACTAATCTTTTATACTCTTTATTTTCTGCCTGTTTTAAATATTCCAACATTTCATAGATTCCACAACGAATAACCATCGTTTCATCAATACTACTTTGATGCTCTATTCCTAGTATACAGTAGATTCCATTAATATCACTTTTAACGACAATGTCCCTTCTTCTTTTTTTATCTTCTGCTCTTTTCGAATCATTGATAATAAAAGAAATATCATTTTCATAACGTACCAATCTATCAGGATGAATGATTTGTTTCCCTTCAAATATAGCTGCATTATAAAAAGATGCAAAACTGACATCATTACTGAATACTGTTCGACAAGCACCATCAGCTGTTAACTTATTTAGAGGTTCCATACACATTACCTACTTTCTTTTAAAGTAACATATCTAGATTTATTACAAGTAGATTATAACATGTATGAACTCAATATTTGTCCCAAGTTTGTCTCAAATTTGTCTCACAAATGTCTCATTTCTTATACTTATTTTATCTTTCTCTTTTTACTATTTCAATGGACGTTTAGTCCAAAAAAACAGGATTGCTCCTGTTTTCTATAAATGCATTTGTGTTGTTACTTTAACAATATCTTTATAATAATCATCTTGTGTTTTATTAAGACAATCAATTGATAAATCTAAGTGACCATCTTTCATATAATAAACTTTCTTTGAATAAGAAGCCACAAAACTATCATGAGTAACCATAATAATCGTTGTATGTTTTTCTTTATTAATTTTAACAAGATATTCCATCAGTTCTCTAGCATTTAAACTATCAAGATTTCCTGTTGGTTCATCCGCAAAGATGATCTTTGGTTCATTGATCAGTGCCCTCGCAATTGCTGCTCTTTGTTGTTGTCCTCCTGAACATTGAGATGGGTATTTATCAATGATTTCTTCAATATTTAACATTTTTGTAAGTTCATGAAGCCTTTCTAGTTGTGTTTGTTGATTGACTTTATTGAGTCTAGGTGAAAATAAAATATTATTTTTGATTGTTAGTGATTCAATAAGATTATAATTTTGAAAGATAAAACCAATTTCTTCTTTTCTTAATTTTGCTTTCTCTTTTTCCGATAATAAAAGTAAATCTTTTTGATTAAAGAGAATTTGTCCTTTTGTTGCTTCATCAATTGTCGATAAAATGTTAACAAGTGTTGTTTTTCCAGAGCCTGATGCTCCCATAATACAAATAAAATCACCTTTTTCTACTTTAAAGTCTAACCCATTTAAAGCCACCTTAGGATGAACACCATAAGGATTATAAACTTTCTTTAAATTTCTAATTTCCATGTAACTCATAATTTTGACCTCTTTTCTTTAAATAAACAATGAACTCAGCCATTCCATAAGGAACAATAAATTCAAGTAGAACAATACCAACAAGTCCTAAATCAATCGATGCACGAATTAAAAACGTACAAGCAATACTTAAAATATAAATACCAGCAAAGATCCATAAAACAAAGTAAAAGCCATTTCCTTCTTTATAAGAAATCTTCTTAACTTCTTTATTTGTAAGTCCCATCTTACATAAGTTTTTAAAATGTTCTTTCTTTTCTAAAGCATCAATATCAAAACGACTAACAACACTTAAACATAAAACAAAATTAATTAAAACAGCTCCTATGTGTAAGGCAATATGCAACATCTTCATATGAATTGATGAGAAAATAAATGTTGGTATTAAAATTACAGCTAACATAATAAAGACAATTAATAGTTTGCTTTGTTGCATAAATAGAGCCAAATCACCTAAAACAATCGTATCTTCGCCTTTTAGATTCAATGAATCAACCATTTCATTTAAAGTATGAGGAATAAAGTAATAGAACAAACCATAAGCACTAATAGCCCCAATACAAGAAGCAATCGCAAATCCTGCATCTAATTCTTCTCCTACATACATCGCATAAAGTCCTAAGAAATAACCTAAGATATAAATATAATCAGGAATGATAAAGACACGATGATCTTCTTTTTGTGTTGTAATATATTTATCTTTAATAAGTGATGATAATGAATTATTGTTGATGTAATTGATTTGCATAGCAATTAAAACAACTAAAATACAAACAACTAAAATTCCTAACATCTTAAACAACTTAAAGTTAAAATAGAAAACACTTTGATAAATGTGACAATAACGATAAACAATCGTTAAAAAGATGGGTGTTGTCACGAATGATAAACAACACGTTATCACAATTGAAATAACCATAACCATCATCATTTGAATCAATTGATAAAGCACTACTTTACCTTGATTAAATCCTGCCATTTTAAGCATTCCTATTTCTCTAGCATGAAGTTTCATATAATAATTACATGAATAACAAATTAACGAAACACAGACCATTAAAATGAATAATCCCATCAGCATAATGCAGAAAGATTCACTAAAATCAAGCATATCATCATAGGTTACCTTTCTAGCAAGATAAGGATTTACAATAAAATGTAAAAACAATAAACAAATACCCAGTGTTGTAACAATAGAAATAATTAAACCATAAGTCTTTTTTCTTTCCGTCCACAACATTTCTAATGCAAACTTCAACATAACTTTCACCTACTATTCTAATGCTTTTTTAATATCACTTGCTTTGTAATAAACATGATCAATCTTTTTGTTTTCTACATGAATGAGCATTGGTACTTGTTTTACTGTGATATCTTTATAATCTGTAACATTTTTATAATCAAAATTCTTTCCTGCTTTTAATGTAGTATCTTCAATATTGAAAAAATAAAGATTTGAATGTCCGCTTAAAGTTTTCTTGATATCATCATTTACTTCTTCACATTGTTCATTTCCTGTTTCATAGAAGTATACAAAATACGTATCATTTTCAGAATTATTTAATAGATTCTTTTCTTCTATATGTTGATATCTAAACCCTACATCTTTAGGATTTCCAAACGGATCTTCTGGTTTCCTCAACATATTTACAGCTACCACAATTACAAGTCCAATAATACAAATTCCTAACATTTTTAAAGTCTTTTTACTCTTTTCCATAAGTCTTTTCCTCCCTTGACACCTTTACCATAGACTATAGAGCCACTTTATACTCAAGCATTTTTTGAAATATTTTCTATATTTCCTCTCTACACTTATTATTTTATTTATTTTTCCTACATTTAATATCTTTCTGGAATGGAAGTGACTTTTATGGCACGAAAATAAAAAAGCAGGTCATTTGAACCTACTTCATTGATTGAATGCTTTTAAAAATGCAAATATTATCATCTTGAGTATTTTTATATTGAGCATCTAAATGTTGTGCTAGTTGTTTAATTGAATTATCTATTTTTAGTTCTATATTTTTTGATGTTAATATTTCTATAATATTAAATTCCTGTTTTTCATAAACATTGATTGTAATCTGTGTAACCTTCGGCTTAAACATGTTAATCATTTTAATTAAGTATTCTACATATTCTCTATCTAAATAATAATCTGAATGAGATATATTAATTGATGTATGAACATCTATACCATTACTACTTAAATCATTGATTTTTTGATTCATAAAATAATCAAAATAAGGATTATCAGTATTAATAATGGCTTTAAATTTTCCAAAGTTACGAATATACTGATCTATCAATTCAATATTTTCATCATACTTTTTATTCTCTTCATTTATTTTAACTTGCATCAAAATATATCTTAAATTATGTTCTAATCGATAAATATCCTCAGCCATTTTAGAAAGTACTTTTTCATTTTCTTTCTTATATCTTATTTCTTCATTTTTTAAACGAATACACGTCGATTCTTCGTTTTCTTCCAAAATTTTTTCATAGATATTAAGAATTAATATTATAGCTATAAAAATCAAAGCTGTACAAAATAAGTTTACAAGCGTATCAACATTATCAAAAACATAACTTGTAACCAAAATATATGCAACAATAAATAATATTGAAATAACTATTATTAATGTTAGCCATCTTTTAGAATTTAATTGACTTTTATAAGATGTTTTTTTCTTTAAAAAAGCAAGTACAGCTATTAAATACAATATCTTAGATAAGACAGTCATAGCAGGCATTTGAATAAATTGAGTGCCTATAAAATAATTCGCAATTCGACCAATAATCAAAGAAACAACATTACAAACAATATCTATAACTAATGATAAAAAACATATGATAATACTTTCAATTCTTATTTTTTCACCAAACATTTTTAAACAAACAATCAAAACACTTGTTACAATAATTAAAAGTGCACTACTCTCATTAATAAAAGAATTACACAATGTTATTGAGGTAAAATCAATTAAAATAAACAACCATAATTTTTCTATAAAAGAACTTGTTGAACTTACACATTTATCAACATCTACCATTTCTCATCGTATTGGTATTTTAGAAAAAAATAACTATATAATTAGAAATAAAACAGGAAGACAAATCTCTTTTTCATTCAATTTAAATGCATTATAAAAGACAAGTCACTGCACATAGCGACTTGTCTTTTAGTTAAAACCATTTCATCTTTTCACAGATATGATAAATACCATCATCAACATTGTTATCAGTGATATAGGTTGCTTTTTCCTTTAAAGCATCACAAGCATTCCCCATAGCAACACATGTCCATAAGTCTTTATCAAACATATCTAGATCATTATAATCATCACCAAAGACGACAACATCTTGTAAAGGAGCATGGAGAATTTCCATCATCTTTAAGATACCGCCTTTTTTATTATCAGGTTGGAACATTAGATATTCTTTTTCAAATCTTAAGGAACCAAGTTGATCTTTGTTTTTAAAAGAAGCTTCTTCTTTTTCATCTAAAGCAAGATAGATTTTATAAAAGTTATCAACTTGTTTATAATCAAATTCCTTATCAAGAATATACGTTGTCGGTTCTTTACGATAACCTACTTGTTGAATAAATAAATCATTTTCCCCATAAACTTCTTGACTATCATTAATAGCAACTAAATACCCAATTCCTTTTTCTTTAGCTTCTTCTATGATTTTTAAAGCTCCTTGTTTATCTAAAGGAATATTTTCAACCAGTTTTCCATCAAGAACAATCCCATTACCCCCATTACAAACCATATGTTCAAAATTAAACTCTAATCTAGCTTTTTCCGCTTTATAATGCGCTCTTCCCGTATTTAAACAAACAAAATGTCCTGCTTGTTTTAGCTTTTCTAATGCAATCTTGGCACTTGGTACAATTTGATGTGTTTTTAAATCTGTAAGTGTACCATCAATATCAAAGAAAAAATATTTTTTCATACTATTTTAAATCCTTTACTCCTGTTTCTAACATTTCCATTTGTAGAATTGTTTGCCATGGTTGGATGACTTGTTCCTTACCATAAACAATACTATCATAGATACCATCATACACACGTGCATAGTCGCCGTCAACTGTTGGAACTTTTTCTTCATGATAAATGCCTTCATCATCATAATAAGTAAGAGTTCCATAATGTTCAGGAAGATCTTTTCCAAAATCACTATTAGTAGGCATATGGAAAAGTTTTAAATGTTCTTCTTGTCGATCTTTACTATATTTTTCAAACATTCCTTTTTTACCATAAACGATAAAAGAAGGTCTTGATTTTACTCTAAAGTAACTTGATTTAACGGATACTTTTAATGTTCCATAATAAAGATCAAGATCAAAATAATCATTCATACGCCCTGTTCCTAAAAGTTGTCTTACATCATAGTGAATATCATTTGGTTTACCAAAATATGAAATGACTTGATCTAAAGTGTGACATCCATGTCCATAAAGATAAGACATTGCTGGATCAAAATGATCTACACTTTCAGGAATTTCAGGACGATAGTAATCAAAATGCATTTCAAGTTCTAATAAATCCCCTAATTTCCCTGATTCAATCACTTTTTGTACTGTTAAAAAATCACTATCATATCTTCTATTTTGATAAGCAGAACAATAAAGTCCTTTTTCTTTAGCTAAAGCAAAGACTTCTTTAGCTTGCTGACTATTTTCCATAAAAGGCTTTTCACATAAACAATGTTTATTATGTTCAAGTGCTTTTTTAGTATATTCATAATGATAATGATGAGCTGTACAAACAACCACCATATCAATTTCATCATCTAAGAAAATATCATCTTGATTTTCTGTATAGTTAATACCTTCTATTTTATCCCATACATCATGATGAATATGAGGATTATAAATCGTTTTAACTATAAACTTATCTTTTCTTTGTAAGACAAATGGTAAATGATAACGGTTGGTACTTTTACCATTTCCTATATATCCTAAAACAATTTTATTATTTATCATTATCAAACACAATCCCTTCTTGCATTCTACCTTCTTCCATTAATTTAGAAATCAATAAAGAAAGTTCTAACATTTCTTGTTGTTTTTTATAATCTTTTTCTTCCATCATTTTCATAAATGCTTTAAATTCATAAATTAAACGATGTTTCTTTTCAAAAGATTTTACTTCACTTGTCCCATCGTTATAACAGATTTCATATTCTGTCATTTGACTTAATGGACATTTAACAACGATTGCTCCTAAGTTTCCTTGAATCGTATTCATTAAAGGCGCTTTACAATCTTTAGCCCCAATACATAAAGCTTTAAAATGTTCAAAATCAAACAACATCATCCCACTTGTATCAATATTTCTTTCAATATTTGCCATATATTTATGATAAACAGGTTTACCAAATAAATCGATTAAAGCATGAATATTATAAACATTTAAATCCATTAAAGCACCACCAGCTTTATGAAAGTCAAAGGCTGGTAAAATTGTTCCTTCTTTAAAAGCATTATATCTTGATGAATATTGCGAATAGTTAAATGAAACAATTTTAATATCTCCTAATTTTTTTAAATCTTCTTTTAATGAAAGAAAAGCAGGTATGTAATGTAAATTCATAGCTTCAAAAATCATTAAATTCTTTTTATTGGCTGTTTCAATTAAATCTTCTAATTCTTTACTATTCGCTGTAATTGGTTTTTCAATAATGACATTTTTATCATTTTCTAAAGCTTTTTTTGAAAACTCATAGTGTAGATGATTAGGTAAAGCACAATAAATTGTATCAACATCACTTTGAAGTAATTCATCATAATCTGTATAAACTTTATCTAAATGATATTTTTTCATAAGTTCTAATGCTTGTGATTTTGATTTTTTTGTTGAAAAAAGATAAGTCTTTTCAACACCTAGCTCGTGATACATGGTAAGAACATCTTTAACAATCATTCCTGTTCCTAAAATTCCTAGTTTCATTATTTTGCTTCCTCTCTTATTCTTTCAATTGTTTCTTGTAATTTTTTTGAATCTTGTAATGTATGTGTTGATTGATTATGATTAATCAAAGCTTGTATTTCTAAAGTCATATCGTCTCCTTCAATTGGATATGTTTTTTGCATAACTTCATTTTCTAAATGAATTGTATATTCAACCACACGATTAAACATTGGAACATAGATTTCTCCCTTTTCTCCTTTAATTAAAGCATAACGTTCTTTATTATAATTAATTGAACCTTCTACTTTTCCTTGAACTTCATTTTTAAAATTTAAAGTTGCTTTAAAATTCATTTCAATCTCATTTTCTTTTTCAATATGAGATTCAACACTTTCAACTGGTGCATCCACTAAAGCAAGGACAAAACCAACGACATAACTTCCTACATCATTTAAAGCCCCACCTTGTTTTGGATCAAACAAGTAAGAATCTTTTTTATCTGTCCCATCAAAACAAAAGTTTGCTTCAATTGATTTTAATTTTCCAATCAGTTTTAAATCTTCTTTTAAATGATTAAAACCATTATTAAACTTTGTTTTAAAAGCTTCTAAACAATAGCCTTGATATTCTTTAACATATTGATTAATTTCATCAATATCTTCACTTTTTAAAACAAGTGGTTTTTCACATAAAACCGCTTTATGATGTTTAATGGCTTCTATAATCCATTTTTTATGTTCATAGTGAGGTACTGCAATATAAACGGCTTCAATATCATCATCTTTTAATATTTCTTCATAATCACGATAAAGTTTAACTAAAGGATGACTTTGTAAGTAACTATCGTTTTCATCTAAAGAATGTGAGGCAATGGCATGCACTCTTCCCCCACTTGTATAAGTAATACTTTTAACAAACTTACGCGCTATGTTTCCATAACCTATAATTCCAAAATTCATTTTTCTACCTCCAATAACGCTATTGCTTCTGCAATATCATTAACACAATAATGTACTTGTTTTTTTATTTCTTGAGGGGATGTTTTAAAAGTAAAGGCTGTATCTACGACGTTCAACATCGGTAAATCATTATAGGAATCCCCTATTCCTGCTATCTTTTCTAATCGGTAATGATCTTTAATGATTTTAATTCCCGTTCCTTTAGAACATCCTTTTCTTACAATATCAACAGAGTTTCTATTTTGAAAACCTTCGATTTCATGATATTTTTGATTAATTTCAAAACATGCTTTCTTAGTCGTTTTGTCATCTTTAAAAATAAGCGATATACCATAGATGATTTCATGCTCTACTTCTTTAAAAGAAGAAATGACTTTTAATTTAGGATTATAATCTTCTTTAAGGGTTGTATAAAAAACATCTGCATTTCCTGTTTGTAAGATGATTTGTGCATGTTGATGATATTCATTAAAGATTTGTTGAACGATTTCTTTTTTCATTGGAAAATCTTGAATGATATTTAAATCTTTATCTAAGATTTCTGCTCCTGAAGAAAGAATATAAAAATCTAATTTTAGCTTTTCTAAATCAAACAGGGCACATCGAGGTCTTCCACTACATACTCCAAAAAGATGTTCTTTTTGATACTTTTCAATAGCCTTTCTATCTTGTTTTTTTATTTGTTGATTAAAAACAAGTGTGCCATCTATATCACTTGCAAGTGCCTTCATCTTTTATTTTCCTTAAGCAATCAACAATGACTTGATGATCTTCATCATGGACGAGCCCTGAAACAAGAATGCTTCCTCTTAATTCACCACGAATAATTAAAGGAAAACCTCCCCCACAAATAACAAGACTTTCATCTTTTTCATCTTCTTGATACGTTCCATTTTCTTCATTTTCTAAATAGATGTAATAACTACTATGTACATATTTTTCAACTGTTTTTTGTTTACGATCAAGCCAAATGACTCCTTTTTTACCATCCATTAAATATTGAAAAACAATATCTTTATCTAAAACAATACGGATTCTAACATTTTTTAAATGATTCTTTTCAATATGATCTACAATGATTTGTCCTAATTGATAGGCATCATGATTATTGAATTCTTGAAAAGAAAGTTCTTTTTCTAATTGTAAGACTTCTTCTTTTGTCATCTCTTTCACCTCAATTTTGTTATAACATATCTTCTTTCTCTTTTTAAGAGATGCATCTCATTATGGAAATAAGGTTCAAGGTAAATGAAAAAAAGCTCAGTTAAACTGAACTTTTGGTTCACTTATTTTTAAGATGATAAATAAGCGCATGTAAATTATTTAAGATGTACATAAAGGCAAGTTGAGAATAGAAAGTTGCAATTTTATTTTGTTTTTCATAGTCAGGAATCATAATCTGATATTGACTATAAACAACAAGTGGACTTTGAGGATTAGCAGTAACCAAAGCTGTTTGAATTCCTTTTTGATTTAAGATTTTCATACATTCTAAAAGGGATGTATTTTCTCCACTATAAGAGATAAACAAAGCAAAATCTCCTGGCTGTAATTGTTTGGAAATATAGATTTCTTCCCCATATTGAGTTGCTAAGACAGGAAATAAATTAAGCTTTGCTAGTTTATTAATAAAGTTTGCTGCTGTTATTTGGCTATCGCCATAACCATAAATAAAAACTCTTTTCTTTTGTACCATCAATGTTGCTATTTTATTTAAGGTCTCAATAGATAAATGATGATAGACTTGTTGAATACTTTCTTGATAAAGAGAAAACATGTTTTGAATGATTTGTTCACTTGTTTCATTAACTTGAAATGGGATTGTATAGTCTACTTGACTGACCATATATTTATTAGCTTCAAGTTCCTGTAATAAAGCCAATTTAAATTGTCGATACCCTTGATAGCCTACTTTATGACATAAACGAATAATCGTGGCATTTGAAGTATAGCTCTTTTTTGCTAGATCATTGATTGAAAGTAAAGTTAAATCTTCTAAATGATCTAATAAATAATCAATGACTTGTTGTTCTGATTCAGTATAATGATTTTCTTTAAGTTGTTGTAATATTTTCATTATTCTTTCATTAAAATATCAAGCGCTTCTTCCACACTATCAACTACATCATCAACAATCGATGTTAAACTTTCTGGTGATGTTGGAAAAGTAAAAGAATGATCCACGGTTTCTAACATAGGAATGTCATTATACGAGTCCCCAATTCCGGCAACTTCCTCTAAATGCAGTAATTCTTTTAATTTTAAAATTCCTAAACCTTTAGAACATCCTTTTTCAGTAATATCAATATATTCTTTATTTTGATGTGCTGTTAATTCAGGAAAATGTTCTTCAATATCAAGACATACTTTTCTCGCGTTTCCATCCGTTTTCGCATTCATGGATAAACCATAAATATCTCCTTCTACTTCATCTAAAGAAGTAATAACTTGTCTAACCATTGAACCTAAGTCTTCTTTTAAAAATGTATAAATTTGCATATTAGCTTGAATAAAAATATCATAATTTTTTTGATAACGATCATAAAATTTATGTAATAAATGTTTAGAAATCGTACTTTTATAAATAACTTCTCTTTCTTTATTGAGTACAAGTGCTCCTGTACATAAAATATAGAAATCAAAATCAATATAAGGCTTACAAAATTCGTAAATACCTTTAAAAGGTCTTCCACTACATAAACCAAATAAGTTGCCTACTTTTTGAAATTCCTTGATTTTCTTTAAATCCCCTTCTTTAAACTTTTCATTAAATAATAATGTTCCATCATAATCACTTGCTAGTACTTTCATAATAATCCTCCAATGCCTTTATTGTAGTTGATTTTGTAAAAAAAGAAAATCATTTTCATCGATTTTCTTTTTTAGAAACATCTTCTTATTTTAATATTTCTTTTATTCCCTCTAAATTTTCCACAAAATAAATACCTTCTTGTTTTTCCTTAGATGATAAATCAAAAGCAATCATCTTATTTAAAAGTTTCTTTAAATCATCATAATATTCATTTAAATTATAAAGCATACAAGGTGTTTTTAAATGTTTCAATGAGACTTTAGACATAACTTCTGTAATCTCTTCTAACGTTCCTGTTCCTCCTGGAAAAGCAATAAACGCATCTCCTAATTCAATCATCTTTGCCTTTCTTTCACTCATATCTTGCGTCACAATTAATTGAGTTATTTCAGGATAATCAAAACCAGCATCAATGAAAAACTGTGGTTCAACTCCTATGACTTTTCCTTTTGCCTTTAATACACTTTCAGCCAATTCTCCCATTAAGCCACATTTAGAACCTCCATAAACAAGTGTATGTCCATTTTCACCAATCCACTTACCAAGTTCTCTTGATGCTAAAATAAGGTTTTGATCATTTCCATTACTTGCCCCTAAATAAACTGTTATATTCATGTATACCTCCAAAATTTATAAATCTTTTTTATCCTTTTGGCTTATTATATCATTTTCTGTATAAAAAATGCGTTTTTGTTTCATAATAAAGCAGGTGATTTTATGAATGAATCTTATTGGCAAAAGACAAGTCAACATCCTTGTTTTAAACAATTAAATAAAGATATAAAAACCGATATTCTTATTATTGGTGGTGGTCTATCCGGCATTTCATGCGCTTATCAATTAAAAGAAACAGATAAACAAATAACTGTTGTTGAAAAGGATCTTTTAGGTTGTCATACCAGTGGATGTACAACGGCTAAAATTACTCTTTTACAAGATCTTATTTATCAAAAACTTGTTAAACATTATAATATTGAAACAGCTTATCTATACTATCAAAGTCAAAAAGAAGCAATAAAAGGTATTAAAGATTTAATTGAAAAAGAAAAAATTGATTGTTGTTTAAAAGAATGTACGATGTCTTTATATACTGATAATTTAAAAAATGTTGAAAAACTTGAAAAAGAACAACATTATTTACAATTCTTTGGTGAAACTGTTTTTGACAATCAAAAACATTTAAAAACAATCAGTTTGCATCATCAATATATCTTTCATCCTTTAAAATATCTCTATCATCTTGTGAAATGTTGTCAAAAGAAAAATGTTCAATTTTATGAACATAGTCGTGTTGATAAAATTATAAAAAGAAAAAACGATTTTCTTGTCTATGTACAAGGACATCGTATTATCTGCCAAGATCTCATTCATGCCTCGCGTTATCCTTTTATAAAAAAAGGTTTCTACTTTTTAAAAATGTTTCAATCTTTAGAAAGTATTGATTTAAAACAAAGAACAGGAAATCAATGTACCCTCTCTATCGATCTTACAGAAAGTTATCGTCCTTTAAAGAATCATGCTTTAGTTATTAATTCTAAGAGTAAAGATTGGTTTGCACAAGATACGATTCCCTTAAGAGGTATTCCTTACATGGGGCGTTATAAAGAACATGAATATTTTATTTATGGTTTTCAAAAATGGGGTATGACAAATTCTTTTTTAGCATCTAAAATCATTAAAGATCTTTATTTAAATAACGATAATGCCTATCTCTCCTTATTTTCATGTCATTATTATTCTTTAAGTTATTCTAAAATATATTTGAAACAAATGCTTCATCATCTTTATCTTGGTTATGTCAAATTTCATTTTCATACCAAGAAAAATTTACAAAGAGGTCAAGGAGGATTAATGAAAATCAATCATAAACTCTATGCTGTTTATTTAGATAAGCAAGGTATTTATCATTATTTTTCTCCCTACTGTCCTCATTTAAAAGGTCTACTTTCTTTTGATGAAAAACATCAAATATGGCATTGTCCCTGTCATCAATCTATTTTTGATTGTTATGGAAAACTTATTGAAGGACCTTGTTTAAAAGATATGAATAAACAAAAATGATACCCATTTCATTCCTTCTATTATATAATAATATATGGGAGGAAGTTTATGAAAACATATTTAACATTAGATGTTGGTGGCAGTGCCATCAAGTATGCGTTAATGCAAGAAGATTTAACTATTTTAGAAAAATCAAGTGTACCAACTCCTATGGATACCCTTGAAAACTTTATTGAAACAATTGGAAAAATCTATGATCAATTTCAAGATCAAATCAATGGTATGGCCCTTTCTATGCCTGGTATCATTGATCCTGAAAGAGGCTATCAATATACTGGTGGTGCTTTACGTTATATTGATAAATTAGAAACTGTAGAAGTTTTAAAGAAGCGTTGTCCAACAAATATTACAATTGGTAATGACGCTAAATGTGCTGCTAATGCGGAAATTGGTTTTGGAAATCTCCAAGATATTCAAGATGGCGCTGTGGTTATTTTAGGAACTGGGATTGGTGGATGTTTGATTAAAGATCATAAAGTTCATACAGGAAAACATTTTTCAGCGGGTGAATTTTCTTTTATTAAGACCAATAATCTAGACCCTATTAGTTGGAATCATGCTTGGAGTACGAGAAATGGTATTTCTGGGTTATTACAACGTGTTCAAGAAGCCCTTGAAACAGACAAAGAATATACTGGAATTGAAATCTTTGAAATGGCTAATAAGGGTAATGAAAAAGTCATTAAAGGAATCGATGCTTTTGCTAAGGAAGTCGCAACTCAAATCTTTAATGTACACATTATTTTTGATTGTGAAAAGGTGGCTATTGGTGGCGGTATTTCTGCTCAACCTTTATTAATTGAATTGATTAATAAAAATTTAGATGAAATCTATGAACATTTAGGTTTTGATGTTTATCATCCTGAAATTGTTGCTTGTAAATTTAGAAACGATGCAAATTTAATTGGTGCTCTTTATCAGCATATTCAAACTTTTAAATAATTCTTTTTCAAAAAGAAAAATAAGTGTAAAATAAGATTAAGAGGTGACCATGATGCAAGTTGTATTTGTTGTTTTACATAAAACAGAACTATTACAAGATTTATTAACTAAACTAAAAAAAGCAGGAGTAAGTGGTGGAACAATCATTGATTCTCAAGGAATGATTTCTTATATTCAAGAAAGTGATGAAAGTTATATTTTAGGTTCATTGAGACTTTTTCTTGAACAAGCTCGTCCTGATAGTAAAACAATGTTTTTCATTATTAAAGACGAACAAGTTGATCTTGTTTTTGAAACCATTGATAAAGCTTTAGGTGGTTTAGAAAATCATAACACAGGTATTGCTTTTGCTATGCCAATTACAAGAGTAGAAGGAGTTGTTAAATAAAATATGTTGATTTATTTTAGTCAAACAGGTAATACCCAACTTTTAGCTCAAGCTATTAAAAAGAATGTTGAAAATTCAGATATTATCTATGTAGGATTTTGGACTGATAAAGGTAACGCTAGTAAAGAAGCTTTAGATTATTTAAAAACATTACATCATCAAAAGATTTTCTTATTTGGTACCGCTGGTTTTGGTAAAAGCGATAATTATTTTAAAAAAATCATTGATAAAGTTAAAGAAAGTATTGATGAAAGTAATGAAGTTATAGGAAGCTTTATGTGCCAAGGAAAGATGCCTGAAACTGTCTTACAAAGATATTTAAAGTTAAAAGAAGGAAATCATGCTCCAGATAATATAAATTTATTAATTGATAATTATTATGAAGCACTCAAGCATCCAAATAATGATGATATTGAGAATCTAAAAAAGGCTATCGCTTAAGATAGTCTTTTACTTTACTATTAAGTTTAGAATAAATATTTTCAACAAACCATGGTTCGGTAGATGCTTTTAAAGCATCTTCAAAACTAAACCATCGAAGTCCCTTATTTTCATCTTCTTTAATCTTTAACTCATCTTGATCATTTGCTTCCATTAAATAAGTCACATTATAATGAAGATGACTTGAAACATATTTTCCTCTTTTAACATGTCCATCTACTGTTAATACTTCTAAAGAAAATAAATCATCACTCATAAATGATACATTTTCTAATCCACTTTCCTCTTGTACTTCCTTTAAAGCAACTTTTTTAAAATTCTTCTCACCATCTACGTGTCCACCTAACCAAGACCAAGAATTATAAACTTTATGATAGCACATTAAAACCTTATTATGATTTTGATTTAAAACCCAACAAGAAACTGTAAAATGCCCTACTTCATTTTCTCTTGTCAAAACATCTTTTTGTTTAAGAACTTTTAATAAAAGTTCCTTGTCTTTTGCTTCTTGTTCATTATAAGGTTGATAATTAGTGATTTGTTGGTACATTTTCAATATATTTTTGATAATACATCACGCGTATTAAATCAAAAATTGTCATTATTTGATAATTGAAATTAATGCCATCAAATCTTCCTGGTACTTGAATTGTATCAGTTGTGAGTTTCTTTCTTGCATAGGTTGGATTTTGAGTAACAAGTAAAGAAGTTGTATTTTGTAAAGAGAGATTTGTTCGCGTATACATAAAACCTTCTAATGATCTTCCTGATGAAGAAATAAAGATAACATAGTCATTTTCATTAAAAATCATATCTTTATCATACGTATGATATTGGAGTACTGTTTTACCAAAAGAAATCATATCTGTTTGAAATTCAACGGCAATAGACATCGGGTAAAGAGCACCTACTAAAATTACACGTTTTGAATCATGAATTTTTGTACATACTTCTTCAATTTTCTTTAAGAAAGCTTCATTATCATTAGAAACTTTAATACGTTCAACATATGAAGAAACATGTATATTTTTCATACGTTCTTGAATTTGTTCAAAACGTACTTGTTTATGTCGTTGATAAATTTCTATAAAAGAAAGATAATTATCAAAACCTAAGTATTTTAAAAAGTTTAAAATACTTTCAGGTGTTGTTTGTAATTCACCAGCAATATCTTCAATCGTATAACTGTCAAAATCTTGATAATGAAGGATAAAGAATACACAAAAACGATAAGCGTCATCTAAAAATAATGTTCCATTTAAATATTTTAATATTCTAGAAAGTAGTATATTCATAAGCCCCTCCTTTAAATAAAATGATATTTTTTATAATAAGTAACACGCATAATATCAAAGATTGACATCAAGCGATAGTTAAAATCAATACTATCATATCTTGAACTTGCTACATATATCACACGTTCTTCGCCAATTTGACTTTTATACTTTTTATTTTGGGTAATAAGTAAGAATTGTGAACGATTAATATCAAAACCTTGATGTTGCTCCATAAACGCATCATAAGCTCTTCCTGTTGCTGAAACAAAAATGACATAATCATCTTTATTTAAGATAAGTTGATTATCAAAAGAATGATATTGGAAAACTGGTTTTCCAAAAGTAATCAAATCTGTTTGAAATTCAACAGCAATCGATATTGGATAAAGTGCCCCAATAATAACCACTCTTTTAGAAGCAGAAATATCATGACAAATATGATCCAAATCACAAATAAATTTATCTTGATCATCACATAAATGAATTTGTTTAAATAAATCATCCATCTTTAATCCTAACATTCTTGAACGAATTTGATCTTGTCTTAAAATAACATCCGCATAAAGTTGATCTTGAAAAGAAGCATAGTCATCAAATCCTAAATGTTTTAAGAAGTTTAAAATTGCTTCTTGAGAAATTTTTGATTTTTCAACCACTTCTTCTAAAGTCATTTTATAAAAATCTATATAGTTTTCAATAAAGAATACACAAAAACGATAATTATCATCTAAAAACAATGTTCCATTAAAGTATTCAAGTATTCTTGCTAGAAGTACATTTCCCATACGTACCTATCCTTTCTTTATTAAACCTAGTTTTTCAAGACTTAAAGCTATCCCATCTTGATCTGGATCAATAAAAGTATCATAAGAAATATCTAATAATTTTTCTTTAGCACCTTCAAAAACAATTCCTTTATTTACTTTTTCTATCATTTGATAGTCATTCATACTATCTCCAAATGCAATCGTATCTTCCATACTTGCATGATAATAATCGATCACTCTTTCAATAGCATCTGCTTTTGTACAATTCTTTGAAATAATTTCCCCATTAATAAAATCATCTTCTGGATTTGAAAATAAAACCACATTAAAATCTTTACTTAAATGAGGAACTGTATCAAGCAATGCATATTTATCATATGCAATAAAAACAATTTTAGTCACTTTATCTTTACCAGGATTATATTCTGTAATTGGTTTAAAAGCTTGATTTCTTTTTTCAAAGAAACGTGCAAGTTCTGGATTGGCTTGTGTATCTTTGATTTGTCTTCTTTCCATATATTCTCTAGCATAACCTGATTGAAAAAGTTCATCTTTGGTTTCAAGTGTAAAACCTACCTGCGCATTAGAAAATAAAACAATGGCTTGTTGAAGACGTTTACTATCTAAAAAGTTTTCATAAATATATTTTCCATCAATTTGAATAAAGCTTCCAGCCGCTGAAATCACTCCATCAAAGCCAACATCTAAAATGTCTTGAGTAATTGAAACAGGCGCTCTTCCTGTACATAAGAAAGCTTTATGTCCATTTTCTCTTAGCTTACAAATGGCTTCTCTATTTCTTTTAGTAATCTCTCTACTTTTACCACGAATTGTTCCATCAATATCAAAAAATACATATTTCATTGTGCTTACCTCTACTTCATGAATTCTTCAATCAAAATAGGTTTTTCAACAAATTCATCAACAATTGTATAACTTTGATAAATTTCATCTAACAATTCTGGAGATAAATCATCTCTTGCATAAATAGTTAATAATTTTTCACCAATATCTACATGATCCCCTATTTTTTTATTTAAAACAAGTCCCACTGCATGATCAATATCTTCTTCTTTTGTCATACGACCACCACCAAGTTTCATCGAAACAATTCCTAATTTTTTTGCTTCTAATGCTTGAATATAACCTGTTTTCTTTGAAGTTAATTCTATTATAGCACTTGGTTTTTCAAATAGTTCAGTATTTTCTATATATGAAACATCTCCACCTTGAGCTTTGACCATTTCTTTAAATTTTTCTAAAGCTTTTCCATTATCCATCACTTCTTGTAAAGCTTGATACGCTTCTTTTTTATTTGGATAAAGATTTGCTTGAACAAGCATTTCACTACCTTCATTTAAACAAAGTTCTCTTAAATCTCCAGGGCCATTTCCTTTCAAGGTTTCAATAGCTTCAATAACTTCTAAACTATTCCCAATTGCATTTCCTAAAGGTTGTGACATACTTGAAATTGTCGCTCTCGTATTTTTATGACAATGCTTTCCAATAGAAATCATTGTTTGAGCAAGTTCTTTAGCTTCTTCAATGGTTTGCATAAATGCACCATTTCCATATTTAACATCTAATAAAATCGTATCAGCCCCACTCGCTAATTTTTTAGACATAATAGAAGAAGCAATTAAAGGTATACAAGAAACTGTTCCTGTAACATCTCGCAAAGCATATAACTTTTTATCAGCAGGTACAAGTGAAGCACTTTGACCAATAATAGCTAGTCCTATTTCATTGACTTGATTAATAAAATCTTCTTCTGAAATATTAATTTGATAACCTGGAATTGATTCAAGCTTATCAAGCGTACCACCTGTATGCCCTAAACCTCTTCCTGACATCTTAGCCATTTTACCACCACAGGCAGCCACAATAGGCCCTAAAACAAGTGAAGTTTTATCACCAACACCACCTGTTGAATGTTTATCAACTTTAACCCCTTCTATTTTGGATAAATCTATAATATCCCCGCTTTCTTCCATAACTTTTGTTAGTAAGGCTGTTTCCTTTAATGTTAAACCTTGAAAACAAATAGCCATTAATAAAGCAGACATTTGATAATCAGGAATACTTCCTTCAACATAACCATCTATAATAAATCGAATTTGTTGGTGATTAAATTCACCATTATTTTTTTTATATTCTATTAAATCAACCATTCTCATTGTTGTTTTCCCCTTTATTTCAATCTAGTTCTATTTTACTATATTTTGTTTTAATTTGAAAACACTTTCATTAGTTCAATAAAATCTTTTCAATAATAATTAAAAAAATCTTCTTTTTTTGAAAAATTAATCCTTTTTTTGTTAGAATGTTTATGGAGGTGGATTTATGAAAATCTTAATATGTGCCCCATTACAAGATGCTGAAATCAAAAAAATTCAAGAATATTTTATAAATGATACTGTTCTTATTAAAAGAAGACCAACTCAAGAAGATATTGATCAAGTTGATGTCATCGTGGGAAATCCACATCTTGATTTAAATTTAAATCAAGAACATTTACAAGCTCTCTTACTTAATAGTGCAGGAAGCAATCAATATATTAAAGAAGGTATTTTAAATAAAACCACTAAACTTACTAATGCCAGTGGAAGTTATGGGATTGCCATTAGTGAACATGTTATTGGTATGATGATTACTTTCTGTAAAAACTTAAAAACGTATGCTTTACAAATGAAAGAAGGAAATTGGCTTCCTTCAAAACAAGGAAAAGAAATTTATCATAGTCGTGTTTGTATTGTTGGCTATGGTGATATTGGCTATGAAATTGCGAAAAGACTAAAAGCCTTTGATTGCCATATTACCGCTATTAAAAGAAGAGTCCAAAAGGAGCTTCCTTATGTTGATGAAGTCGCAACAATCAATGATTTAGATACAATTTTACCACAAAGCGATTTTGTGATTTTATCACTTCCACAAAGCAAAGAAACAATTCATATTTTTAACAAAGATAAATTATTAAAAATGAAAAAAGATGCTATCTTAATCAATGTTGGTCGTGGAAGTGCCATCAGTAATAAAGATTTAATAGAAGTATTAAATCAAGGGCATCTTTATGGTGTTGGTTTAGATGTTGTGGAAGAAGAACCTTTACCATCTACTTCTCCTTTATGGACTTACGAGCGTGTTTTAATCACGCCACATAGTTCAGGTGGTTTTGTTTGGCAAAGTGTCAGAAATTATTATACAGAACTCGTTATTAGAAATATTGAACATTTAAAGAATCATGAAACTTTAGAAAATGAAGTTGATTTTCAGACGGGTTATCGAAAAGTTGTCACATATAAAAAATAGCGCCTCAGCGCTATTCAAACTTTTGATCAACTTCAAAGATATTATGCCCGTTAAGATAATCTTTTACCAGCATACGTTTTTTACCTTCTAATTGGAATTCAGTAATAATATAAACCCCATCTTGTACCTTTACACCAATAGCATCTTTAAAAATCTTCACGATTGTTCCTGGTTCTTGATGTGCATGATGTGTCATAGCATTTGGACAATTATGTACAAGCCCTTGATAGATTTTTACTGTTTTTCCTTGATACGTTGTATAAGCTCCAGGCCAAGGATTTAATCCTCTGACATGGTTATAAACTTCTACTGCTGGCTTATTGAAATCAATTTTTTCTTGTTCTCTAGAAATAACAGGAGAATATGTTACTTTTGATTCATCTTGAGGAATGGATTCATTTGTCCCCTCAATAATAGCAGGCATTGCTTCAATAATCGCTTCAGCTCCTAAAATAGATAAACGATCATAAAGTTCTCCTACTGTTTCATCATTAGAAATAGGTGTTTCTTTTTGATAAATGATATTTCCTGCATCCATCTTTTTTACCATATACATAATTGTTACTCCTGTTTTTTCATCTCCATTTAAAATGGCATAATGAACAGGTGCTCCTCCACGATATTTTGGAAGTAATGACGCATGAACGTTAATACATCCTAGACGTGGGCAATCTAAAACTTCTTGTGGAATCATTTGTCCATAAGCAGCTGTAATAATTAAATCAGGTTGCATATCTATAATGGCTTGATAATCATCTTTGATACGTTGTGGTTGAAATACAGGTATATCATGTTCTAAGGCCACAACTTTAACTTCAGGCATTTTAAGTTCTTTTTTTCTTCCAACACGACGATCTGGTTGTGAAACAACTTGGACGATGTTGTAATCATGTTGAATTAAGTTTTTTAAAACAGCTTCAGAGAAAGTTGCTGTTCCCATAAATACGATTTTTAATTGATTCATTCTTTTCACTTCCTTCTATAAGATATTACTAATAAATTGAGAGATAAGCAAGACAATTGTTTGAATTATTTGGATACAAATTTGACTTATCTTTTTAACAATTAAAGAAAGTGTATTATCTTTTTGATTATCATAGAGACCTTCATCTGAATTAACTTCTTTTTGTTTTTGTACATTTTGTTCAAAAGCAACAATATTTTTAGAAACCATTTCATTTTGAATATAATGATTATTCAACAAACCATTCATACAAAATAATAATAAACCGACCATTGTAAAATCAATTAAAAGTTCTTTCATTGTAAATACTCCTTAATTACTTGAGACATCACTTCGATTGTATTTTGGACTTCTTCTTTCGTATTATTTTGTCCTCCAAATTCAATTAAAATCGTATGATCACAAATCCCTTGATTATAATGATTTTTCTTTACCATAATTCCTTTAGATAATCCTGGCACTTTCTCATTTGCCCTGTTAGAAAGTTCTGTAGATAATTGATTGACCATATCAAATTTTCCACTACTTTTTCCTACGACAAACAAAATCTTAGCATAACTTTTTTGATTATAAACCAGTGTAGAATATTTTTTATCAAGGCTATCTCGATGAAAATCAATGACTAAATCATATTTCCCATTTTCTCTTAAAGAATTTTCTAAATACATCTTTGAAACAACATAAGATTGATTATATGCAATTCGATGTATATTTTTATAGTTTTCAAAATCATTTTGTTCAACATCACAAAAATAACCTTCTTTTGTTAAACAATCCTTTAAATAACTTGCTCCCTCTTTTACATTATATCCAACATATTCTTCTCCTTGATGTGTATTATATAGATGAATTTTCTTACTTGAGGTAACTGGCACGCTTGTCTGCAAGGCTTCCGTTGTTAAAATTGCTTTAAAAACTTTCACATTTTGATGACTATAAGAAGGTAAATAGATAATCATTAAAACAATGATCATTATTTTGAAAATAATTTGAATAGATACTTTTATTTTCATAGGCGCTCTCCTTGTATTTATTCAAATATATGAAATAAATCAAGAATTATACCTTAAGTCATTCAGAGCCTTTGCTAGAAGAGCACTCATCCTTTCAACTGTTTCATCAATTTGTTTATCAGACATCACAAAATTACGATCAACCGGTGTCAATATTTCTTGTAATAAAGATTCTAATTCCTCTTGATCAAGACTCCCAATATGACCTAATAAATAACGTTGTTGACTTGATGAAAGAGTCCCTTCATATTTTTCTCTTTTCCCAATTTTTAATCTATTTTTTATATCAATAGCATCTCCAAAATAATCTTTCATTAATTGAAAAACATCTTTAACAATTGAACTGGCATAAATAACAGTCGGAACCCCTATCGCAATGACTGGACAGCCTAAGGTTTCTTCTTGAATAGCTTGACGGTGATTACCAATTCCACTACCAGGATGAATGCCGACATTATTAATTTGGATAACATGCCCTAATTTTTGATAATCTTTTGCACATAAAGCATCAATAACTATCACTAAATCTATTTGAAACTGATCGACCATTGCCTGGATCACTTCAACTGTTTCTACTCCTGTTTGATACATCACACCTGGTGTAAGTGATAAAATATCATAATAATGATTTTCTAATTTGAGACTATCATCTAAATAATGCGTGACACGAATATCTCTTAAAGTACGTGGTCCAATCGCATCACTGGTTAAATAAGGATTACCAAGTCCTGTAACTAAAATACGAGGATATTCATTTTGATCTATCATTTCTTTTAATATTTTTGTTATTTGTTCACTGATATTAGAAATATGATCTTTAAAAAAAATTTCAATATACTTTCCTTTTTTTAAATACTCCGTATCTTCTAAAAATTCATACGTTTCAATTGAAAAGTCCTCCTTTTTTTCAATCTTTCTTTGATAATGTTTTCCTTCTTTTAATAAATCCAATGATTCTTTCGCTAAATCACTATGTGTATTATACTTATTCATATTCTCACCTGCATAATTATTCCCTTATTTCCAACAAATTACACAAAATTGTTGCAATTCCTTGACTTTTTATATATAATGAAGTGGCAAATTGCAAAGCGAGGTGAAAAATCATGGCAAATATGAAACAACAAATTAAACGTTATAAAAACGATAACAAAAAAAGAGCTAAAAACGCTTCTTATAAATCAGCTTTAAAAACTGCAATCAAAAACGTAAGAGCTGAAGTTGAAGCTGGAAATAAAGAAGCTGCTGAAAAAGCATTAGTAATCGCTTCTAGCAAATTAGATTCTTATGTAAACAAAGGAATCCATCATAAAAATTACGCTATTAGACAAAAATCTAAATTAGCTAAATTAGTTAACTCAATCTAATCATTGAAACCAGACAAATGTCTGGTTTTTTTGTTTATTCTTTCTTTTCTTGATTATAATGTTAATAGACTTTGAAATAAAATAAGAGTAAAATATTTTTACATTACAAGGAGATGTATTTATGGAAAGAAAAGATATAGAAGAAAAATATACTTGGGATCTTTCTAAAATTTATCAAGATCCTCAAGAGTTTTATCATGATATAGAAGTCAGTCAACAATTACTTGATGAATTGACTTCATTTAAAGGGAAAATGACTGAAAGCGTTGATATCCTTTTACGTTTTTTATCAAAGCGTGATGAAATGTCAATGCTTGTAAGTAAAGCTTACTGTTTTGCGCATTTAAACTGTGATGTAGAACCTAAAGAACAAGAATATCAAAAAATGCTTGCTACAGTGATGTCACTGATTCAACAATCAAGTGTTAAACTTGTATTTGTTGATAATGAAATCGTTGAAAACGATGAAACAGTAAGAAAATATTTAAAAGATGAACGTTTAAAATCTTATCGGTATTCTTTAAAAAATGCTTTAGCTTTTAAACCTCATTTATTAGATAAAGAACAAGAAGAATTGGTTGCAAAAGTAGACAATATCTCTGAATTAGCAGAACAAGTTTTTGATTCTTTACGCCTAGAATTTGAAGATGTTGAAGTCAATGGTCAAAAGAAAATATTAAATCAAGCGACACTTAATGAATTTTTAAAGAATAAAAATAGAGACGTTAGAAAACAGGCCTACCATCATTTCTTTAAAGAATATCAGCGTTTTGAAAATACCTTTGCCTCAACTCTTTCAGGGGTTATGAAAAAAGATGCTTTTTATAGTGATATTCGTCATTTTGATTCACCCCTTGCGGCAAGTGTTTTTAATGATGATGTTCCTACCGATTTATTTTTTAAGATTTTAGATAAAGCAAATAATGAATATCGTTATTTATTCCATCGCTATAATCATTTAAAAAAAGAAATTCTTGGGCTAGATGAACTTTATAATTATGATTTATCAGTTCCTCTTGTAAAAAGTGTTTCTAAAAAATTTACAATTGAAGAATGCTTTGACATCATCAATCAAGCTTTAGCTCCTTTTGGTAAAGATTATTTAGCTATTATTAACCGTACTAAAGATGAAAGATGGATCGATTACTACCCTACTACTGGTAAACGTGGTGGTGCTTATAGTAGTGGAAGCTATTTAACACAACCTTATATCTTAATGAACTTTATTGGTGACTATAATTCATTATCAACAATGATCCATGAATTAGGTCATAGTGTGCATACGTATTTATCAAGCCATAATCAAGACTATATTAATAGTAACTATCGTATTTTTGTAGCGGAAGTCGCTTCAACCGTTAATGAAACCTTACTTATCAACTATATGATGGATCATACTTCATCAAAAGAAGAAAAAGCCTATTATATGTATGAACAATTAGAAAACTGTGTTGGTCTTATTTTTAGACAACCGATGTTTGCGGACTTTGAACATCGTCTTCATGAAATGGCTAAAAACAATGAACCCATGTCTTCTAAAATCATGACTGATCTTTATGCAAAATTGAATCAAGAATACTTTGGTGAAGATGTAAAAATGGATGAACTTGTAGGTTGGTCTTGTTATTATGTTCCTCATTTCTATTATGATTATTATGTTTATAAATACACTTTAGGAATGACTGTTGCTTTAGCTATCGTTAAACGTATATTAAATGGTGACACGCAACAAGTTGAACGTTATTTAAACTTCTTAAAATCAGGTGGAAAAGAATCTCCTGTTGACTTATTAAGTCATGCGGGTGTTGATCCTTTAGATGACGCTATTTATGATGATGCTTTCCATTATTTTGAAGATTTGTTAAATGAATTTGAAAAGCTGGTAAAATAATTTATAATAGTATTAGGTGATAGAAATGAAAAGAGAAGAAACAAGAGCGTTTCAAGTAGGAAATTTAACATTAGGTGGTAATAATCATGTCATTATTCAATCCATGACAAATACCAAAACTAAAAATGTGGAAGCAACCGTTAAACAAATTCAAGAATTGGAAGATGCCGGTTGTGAAATGGTCAGAATGGCTGTTTTTGACAAAGAAGATGCATATGCGATAGCAGATATTAAAAAACAAGTGCATATTCCTTTAGTTGCCGATATTCATTTTGACTATCGTTTAGCTTTGATTGCGATTGAATCAGGAATTGATAAAATTCGTATCAATCCTGGAAATATTGGAAGTATTGAAAAGGTAAAAGCCGTTGTTGAATCTTGTAAAGAACATCATATTCCTATTCGTATTGGTGTCAATAGTGGTTCTTTAGAAAAGGATATCTTAGAAAAATATGGTCGTCCTACTGCTAAAGGAATGATTGAAAGTGCAAAGAAACATATTGATATTTTGGAAAGTCTAGATTTCCATGATTATTGTATTTCTTTAAAATCTTCCGATACAATGCTTACAATTGAGGCCTATACACTTGCTAGTGAAACCTTTGATTGTCCCCTTCATTTAGGGGTTACAGAAGCAGGAACAAAACTTGGAGGAACAATTAAATCTTCTTTAGGTATTGGTACTTTATTATATCAAGGAATTGGAAATACGATTCGTGTTTCTTTAAGTGATTATCCTGTAGAAGAAATTAAAGTAGCAAAAACATTGCTTAAAGAATTGGGGTTAATTAAAAATGTTCCTACCCTTGTATCTTGTCCAACTTGTGGAAGAATTCAATATGATTTGATTCCAGTCGCTAAAGAAATTGAAGATTTCTTAAATAATATCCATCAAGATATTACCGTAGCCATTATGGGTTGTGCAGTTAACGGTCCAGGTGAGGCTAAAAATGCTGATATTGGTATTGCCGGTGGTGTTAAAGAAGGATTATTGATCAAAAAAGGAAAAATTATTAAAAAAGTTAAACAAGAAGATATGGTACAAACGCTCAAAGATGAAATTTTAAAGATGGTTAATTCATAATAACCATCTTTTTTTCATATATATAACTATGGAGGCGTAAAACTATGGAAAATTTATTCATTGAACATTTTTTATCGTATGAAGATTTTAGAAGCAATAAGGAAATACAAGCATTAGAGCTAAATGAAGAAGATTTGAAGGTGATCTATCAAGTGATAGATCAAAACCGTTTTTTACTCTGTAGTGAACATTATTTACCTATTCTATTTCAATCAATTATGAAAAAAACTAGTGTTTCCACTAGTTTAAAATTGAAATCTTTGTTTCAAAATCATACTTCAATATTTCTAAATTCTTGATTTTTCAACATATCTATTTCTTCTTTATAAGGAGCTTTACCATCAATATAAGGTGTTTCTAAAATCTTAGGAACATCTTTTATTCTTTCATTATGAGCAATCCCATTTAAAATATCAAAACCAATCTCACCTAAGCCAAGATTTGCATGACGATCTTTATGAGCTCCTTGAACATTTTTAGAATCATTCAAATGAACAACAAGTAAACGATCTAAATCAATAATACGATCAAATTCATCTAAAATTGCATCAAAATTTGATAAATCGTATCCTGCGTCATGAATATGACACGTATCTAAACAAACACCTAATTTTTCAGGATAATCACAATGAGAAATCAAATAATTGATTTCTTCAAATGTCTTTCCTAACTCACTGCCTTTTCCTGCCATTGTTTCTAAAGCAATCTTTCCTTGATAAGGTGTATCTTTTAATACTTCATTTAAACCTTTAATGATTTGTTGAAGACCTACTTCTTCTCCAGCTTTTACATGACTTCCAGGATGTAAAACAAGAATCGATGTCCCAATATCTTGACATCTTTGGAGTTCTTGTTTTAAGAAGTTAACAGCTAATTCAAAAGTTTCTTCTTTAACCGTATTAGCAAGATTAATGATATAAGGTGCATGAACAACAACATTTTTTAAATCAATGTTATTTTCCTTCATTAAAGCTTTTGCCTCTTCCACCTTTAATTCACTAATGGCTTTTCTTCTCGTATTTTGTGGTGCGCCTGTATAAAACATAAACGTATTAGCACCATAAGATAAAGCTTCTTTTACTGAACCTAAAAGCATGTCTTTTCCAGACATTGAGACATGACTACCAATTATCATTGCCTTCCTCCATACGTTTAGCGATTTGTGCTTGACGGGCACGTTCTTTCTTTTGACGACGGATATCATCACGAATCATCGCACGTTTTTGTTTACGTACAACTTGTTCAACTTGATATTTACGTTTCTTTTTATATCCTGGTTTTACTTTTTTAGGTTTACGGATAATCATTTGAACTTGTTTTTCAAGTTCAGTTTGTTGACGAATACGTTTTTTACGTTTTTCTCTTTGTCCTAAATCCACAAATTGTCCGTTTTTAAGTTGCATATTCTTAAATTCAATTCCTTTTCTTTCAAGAATTGCAATATTTTTTTCATCTGTTGTATCATACATACTATAACAAATACCTGTATAGTTTCCACGCCCTGAACGTCCACTTCGATGAATATAAAAATCAGGTTCTGTTGGAAATTGCATATTAATGACATGAGAAACACCATCAATATCAATTCCACGTGCAGCAATATCTGTCGCAACAATGTATTGATATTCATTGTTATTGATTTGTCGCATCATTTTCTTTCTTTCACGAGGTTCTAAATCTCCGTGGATTTCTCCAACTTTATAACCATCTTCTCTTAATTGTCGCGTAATCTTTGATACTTCTGTTCTTTTATTCGCGAAAATAATACAAATATAAGGATCAATTGTTGCCATGATCTTCTTTAAAACATCATAACGATCTTGATGCTTTGTTGCGAGTAAAATATGTTCAACATTGGCTGTTGTAGCAAGTTTACTATCGATTTCAATAGTAATTGGACTTTGCATATATTTCTTTAAAAATGGTCTTAGATTTTGTGGAATCGTTGCTGAGAAAACCATCATTTGTAGATCATCAGCCATTTTTCCTGCCACAGCATCAATATCTTCTAAATAACCAAATTCTAATGTCATATCTGCTTCATCGACTACAAAAGTTTTTGCTGTTGTAATTTGTAAAGCTTGCGCATCTAAAGATAAATCTTTGATACGTCCTGGTGTTCCAATAACCACGTGTGGTTGTATTGAAAGTTTATTAACAGCTCTTTGACGGTCACTTCCTCCAACAATTAATGAAACACGTAATTCTGGTAAATATTTTGTAAATGTTTTAGCGTTATTAAACAATTGAGAAGCAAGTTCTCTTGTTGGTGCTGTAATAACAGCTTGCACACAATCTTTATTGACATCAATACGAGACATGATTGGTAATAAAAATGCATGTGATTTACCTGTCCCTGTTTGTGAAATCCCGATAATATCTCTATTTTTTAATACAAGGGGAATGACTTTTTCTTGTATTGGGGTTGGCTTTTTAAAACCTAACTCTTTAATTACTTGATTACAATATTCTTGTAATTTAAAATCTTGAAAAGTTGCCATAAAATCCTCCTTTTTTCTTTTTTAGTCACGTTATTATACCATATTTTTGATACATTTCAACAAATATTATGGATGGATTTTTATAATTATTCTATAATATTCTTGTTGGAGGTGATTAGATGATCTTAAATACTGGTAATCGTACAGATATTCCTGCCTTTTTTAGTGACTGGTTTTTTAATCGTATTCAAGAAGGTTTTGTCTGTGTTCGTAATCCCTATTTCCCTCATCAAGTCACAAAATATATTTTAAATCCTCAAATCATTGATATTATTTGTTTTTGTACTAAAAATCCTAAACCAATGCTTTCACGTCTAGATTTAATCAAAGACTATAAACAATTCTGGTTTGTAACAATCACCCCTTACAATCAAACGATTGAACCCTATGTTCCCAATAAAAATGAAATTATTCGTAGCTTCATTGAACTATCTAAAAAAATAGGAAGTCGTTGTATTGGTTGGCGTTATGACCCTATCTTTTTAAATGATTATTATACCATTGAATATCATCTTCGAATCTTTGAAAAAATGTGTCAAAAACTAACTGGATATACTCATCAATGTGTCATTAGTTTTATCGATTTATATCAAAAAACAAAAAAGAATTTTAAAGAAGTTCAAGAAGTAAATCAAAAAGATCAAATCTATCTTTGTCAAAAATTTGTAGAAATTGGAAAAAAATATAACATTGAAATCTATACATGTCACGAAAATGAATTTTTAAAAACAACAGGTGTTCATACAAGTGGATGTATGAATCAACAAATTATTGAAAGAGCTCTAGGTCATTCATTAAAACTACCTAAAATAAATGAAGCTAGACAAGGATGCCGTTGTTTATTAAATAATGATATTGGCGTTTATAATACGTGTTTACATGGTTGCCTTTATTGTTATGCCAATTACGATCGTGTAACTGTTTTAAAAAATGTTAAAATGCATAATAAAAAGTCCCCTTTTTTAATTGGAGACTTTCAAAAAGACGATATTATTAAAGAAGCAAAACAGGTTCCTTATATTGATCGACAACTTTCCCTATTTTAAGGGATGTGCGTGGCGATAAGCAACACCTCTAGTAATACGTAATAAATTATCTTCTCCAGGAAATTTCACAGGTACAACTGGATTTTCTTGATACATTTTCATTACATCTTCAATATCGACAATGATTTCATCAAATTTCATGAGTCCATACATTTTAGGTGGAAGTAAATAAAGTGGTTTATCAATTGTTTGATTTTTTAAAGCTCTATCTAATTCTACCTTCAAATGTGGACATAAAATAACAACATCAAAACGGTCTAATTCTTTTAATCCTAAACCAAATGGTAAAAATTCAATACTGTATTTATCTTCTAAATTTTTTTCTTTAATTTCTTTTTCCATCCTTGTTGCAATAGCACTTGAAGAAAAGCCCCCACCACAACATAATAATATTCTAATCATTTTAACACCTCACTATTTGTTAGTATAACATACCCTCCATTTCAATGTAAGGGCTTTTATTTTTCTTTGTAATTTTTATCTTATCTTTTTAAGTTTCACTTTTTTACCTTTTCATCATATTTTATAGTAGGTGATTTTATGTATCCTTATCAAAACCCCAATTATTATTACTATCAACCTCAGATGTATCCTTATTTTCAAAGAATACCTAAAAAATTTAATTTACAACATACTCTTCATACAACGATACGAGGTATTCAAATCGCAAATCAAGTTATTCCTATTATCCATCAAGTAAAACCATTAATTGATAATACCAAACAAGGTTTGACTTTATTAAAAGCAATGAATCATTTAAATGACATAGATTTTGATGAAATAGAAAAGGAATTAAAACCAATTTCTAAAGAAAACAATGAAATATTTGAAAATATGTTATAATCATCTTTGAGGTGATAAAAGATGTTAGTAAAAGGTATTGTTCCTAGAGGTTATTGTAAAGGCGTTGTTCGTGCAATTGAAATAGCGAAAAAACAAGCACACCAAACAGCACCTGTTTATATTCTAGGAATGATTGTACATAATCAATATATTGTAAATGCTTTAGAAGATTTAGGAATTCAAACAATTGATTTCAAAGGAAAAACACGATTAGAACTATTAGATGAAATCAATGAAGGAAAAGTCATTATTACTGCTCATGGAGCAAGTCAAAAAGTATTTGATAAAGCGAAAGAAAAAGGTTTAGAAGTAATTGATGCCTCTTGTTTAGATGTAATTAAAACTCATGATCTTATTCAAGATAAATTAAATGAAGGTTATGAAATTTTGTATATTGGTAAAAAGGGACATCCTGAAGCAGAAGGTGCAATTTCAATTGATGAAAAAAGAATTCATTTAATAACAAATATAGACGATTTAAAAACAATAGATCCTACTAAAAAATATGTTATGACTAATCAAACAACAATGTCTCTTTATGATGTTTATGATTTATGCGAAAAAGCAAAAGAAATTTTACCTTTTGTAGAAATTGAAAAAGAAACATGCACAGCTACTAAAATACGTCAAGAAGCTATTAAAAACATTGAAGATGATGTTGATATTATCTTTATTGTTGGTGATCCTCATTCAAACAACACAAGAAAACTTGCAAGTATTGCTCATGATTATCATACATGTGATGTTTATATGATTGAAAGTATTGAAGATTTAGAAATTGAATGGTTAAAAAATAAAAGATATGCTGCTGTAAGCTCAGGAGCTTCTACACCAACATATCTTACAAATCAAGTAATTGATTATTTAAAACAATTTGATATCAATGATTCTAAAACATATCAAAAACCTATCATTGATAAAAATAAAATATTAAACCAAAAAGATGCCTAGGCATCTTTTTCTTGTGGTAACCATTGTACTTTGAAAAAATAAATAATAAAAATCAAACTACATACGACCCATGTTGTAGGCCATCCTAAAAAGACATAAACAATATCACTTGTTACTTTTGTAATTAAGAAAAGATAAATTTGTCTTAAGAAAACAAAAGAGAATATCATCACATACATTGGAACAGCTGAACGTCCAGCTCCACGTAAAACTCCATTGATAACTTGATTAATTGGTAAAACAATATAGAATGGTAAGAATGTTAACTGCATCAATCTTCCAGCATCAATCACATCTTTTTCTTGATTAAATAAAGCAATAAAATCACGACCAAAGAAATACATAATTACTACAAAACAAGCAATGGTAAGTGTTGCTAATGCTGTTGTAATATAAGCTCCTTTTTTTACACGGTCATACTGTTTAGCTCCTATGTTTTGACCAACAAAAGTTGTAATAGCCATATTAAAAGCTTGTAAAGGTAAGTTAACAAAACCATCTATTTTAATCGTTACAGAATAACCTGCTATAACAGAGGCTCCATAAACATTAATATAAGATTGAACAATGACATTTGATAAAGAAACAATACTTTGTTGAAAACCTGTAGGTAAACCAATTTTTATAATTTTTAATAAAATTTCTTTGTCAAAACCAATTTCCTTTAAAACAACTTTATAATCATCCTCTGTTTTCATTAAAACATACATGACCATAATTGCTGAAATAGCTTGAGCAATTAAAGTCGCATATCCTGCACCAGCTACACCAAAATGAAAATATTTAACAAATAAAAAGTCTAGGATAATATTAACAACACTTGAAAAAATCAAAAAATAAAGCGGTCTTTTAGAATCTCCCACCGAACGTAAGATACCTGATCCCATATTATAGACCATTACAAAAATAAGACTCCAAAAATAAATAGATAAATACGTTGAAGCTTCAGAAAACACTTCACTAGGAACACCAATTGCTTTTAAAATTGGATCATTAAATAATAAACCAACAATCGTTAAAACAACTCCCATAACAAGAGTTAAAGCGATACTATTATGAATTGCTCTTTTCATTTTACAAGTATTACCAGCTCCAAAGAATTGAGCAATAACAACTCCTGCCCCTGTTGAAATTCCCATAAAAAAACCAATCAACATATTAATGATTGGTGTACTTGCACCAACTGCCGCTAAAGCAACTTTTCCAACATAATTTCCTACAACATAAGAATCGACTGCATTATAAAGTTGTTGAAATAAGTTACCTATTAATAAAGGAATTGAAAACAAAATAATTGCTTTGACAATACTTCCTTTTGTTAAATCCTGTGTATTTCTTTTCATACATTCACCTTCCATTTATAATTTTACTCTTATTTTATTGAAAACAAAAATATTTGCACGAAATGAAAAAAAATAATTTCAATACATTCTTTTCGCTATAATAAAATTAAGTTGGAGGTTAGTTATGAATAAAAAAATTATCTTTTTTGATGTTGATGGTACTCTCGTTGATGTTAGACCTGCAAGAGAATATGTACCAGAATCAACAATCAAAGCAGTAAGAGAAACAAGAAAAAAAGGGAATTTATGTTTTTTATGTACAGGAAGATCACTTGCTGAAATCTACCCACATATTTTAGATGTCGGTTTTGATGGCATCATTGGTGCTGGTGGTGGCTTTGTAACCATTGGTGATGAAATGCTTTATCATAAAAAAGTATCTGACAAAGATGTAAATCGTGTCGTTGATTTCTTTGAAGAAAATGATTATGACTACTATCTTGAAAGTAATGGTGGATTATTTGCTAGTGAAAATTTAGTATCTCGCTTAGAAATGATTACTTATGGCGATTTAGAAAATGACGAAAAGGCTAGAAAGAAAAAAGCTGAACAACCAAGTCACTTTATTACATCTTTAATAGAGGGAGAAAGTATGTATCGTAGTGATGTCAATAAAATTTGTTTTTTAGAAAATAAAGATATTCCTTTTCAAACAATTATAGATAACTTTTCTGATGCATTCAATGTTATTCATTGTACCGTTCCTTCTTTTGGAGATGACTCAGGGGAATTATCCGTTGTTGGTGTTAACAAGGCAAGCGCCATTGAAGCACTTATCAATCATTTAAACATTCCTCAAGAAAATACTTTTGCCTTTGGCGATGGCATGAATGACGCGGATATGTTAGAGTATTGCCATATCGGTATCGCTGTTGGTAACGCTAAAGAAGGTTTAAAAGCAATTGCTGATGAAGTATGTGATGATATTGCTGAAGATGGTATTTATAAAACCATGAAAAAATATCAACTTATATAAAAAAACATTGGCTTTTTTTCCAATGTTTTTTTATTAGAGTAAATGTGTCATTAAAATGGTCGCAAGTCCTAAAAACGCAAAGAAGCCAAACATATCTGTACATGTTGTTACAAAAACCCCACTAGCAAGGGCTGGATCAACATGAAATCTATCTAAAATAACTGGTACAAAATAACCTGCAAGTGTGGCAACGATCATGTTACAAATCATGGCGAGTCCAGCTACAACACCAAACCATGGATTACCAGCAAAGAACCAAGCCCCTACTGAAACTAATGCCCCAATGACAACACCATTTAAAATACCAAGTCCAATTTCTTTTAATAAAACTTTGCGAGCATTTTCTTTATCTAATTCTCCTAGTGATAAACCACGAACAACAATAGTTAAAGTTTGTGTTCCGGCATTACCACCCATTCCTGTAATAATCGGGCTAATCGTTGCAAGAGCAACAACTTTCGCAATTGTTCCTTCAAAAACACTAACAACACTTGAAGCCATAATTGCTGTAAAAAGATTGACAATCAACCAAGGAATACGGTTTTTAAAAGATTCTACAAGTGTTGAATCTAAACGTTCTTCAGAACCAACCCCTCCTAATAAGTTCATGTCTTCTGTTGTTTCTTCTTCGATGACATCCATAACATCATCGATATCAATAACACCTAATAAATGATGCTGTTCATCTATAACAGGCATCAAAATATATCCATATTTACTAAAAGTCTTCGCAACTTCTTCTTGGTCTTCATAATAATAAACAGCTTTAACATTTTGATTTGTAATCTCAAGCATTGGTGTATCAAAGGTACTTGTAACGATATCCCCTAAAGAAACAACCCCTTTTAATACATTTTCTTTATCTACAACATAAAGATAATGTCTAGGTTCTTCTTCCGTTGTTTGCAAAAATAACAATGTTTCTTTGACTGTATTATTTACATGAATATCTAAATATTCAGTTGTCATAATTCCCCCAGCAGTTTCTGGGTTATATTGTAATAACTGTTTGACATCTTCTTTATCGTCATCTTCCAATAACTCTAAAAAAGCATTTTTTTCATCTTCATCTTCGATTGATCCGATAACATCCGTAATAACGTCATGACTTACTTCATCTAAGATTTGTTTTTGTTTGTATTTTGAAAATAAATTCAACCATTCTAAGATAAGTTCTTCATCATCTTCTTCATCTAAAATATCACCAATAACTTCATTTGGTAAATGTTCTAAGATTTCTTTTGATGAATCTTCATCTTCATGCAAAATATCAAGGATATCTGCCGGGTGAATATTTTCTAAAACTTCTTTAATTATTTCTTTATTCCCATGAAGAATTAAATTTTTTAATTCTTCAGAAGTCATTTGTTTTATCATTTATTTTCCCCCTCTTATTTAAAGAGGAACTTTACCGACGGTGGTAAATGATCCTCACTATTACCATTATGTCCACCGGATAACGGGTCTACTATCATTATTACCACCTCCACCTTGTTCATTTTATCATAATGTTCAAACTTTTAAAGAAAAAAATCATTTTTTACATAATAAAAAGATTGATTTTATAAAAAAAGAAGATAACATTTGGTATCTTCTTATTTAGAACACATATTTCTTTGATTTTCTTGATCATAATCAAACAAACCATCATTCTTTTCTTCAAGTGCTTTAATCATATGATAAGTATATTCATTATAAGGTGTAGGAATATGAAGCTCCTTCCCCATTTTAACCAACGCTCCAGAAAACATATCAATTTCACTATGACGTTTAGCATCTAAATCTTGCAATGTTGAATAACGAGCACTTGCTGGTACAGCACTTCCTCGCGATGAAGAAGAATCAGCTTTACTTAAATCAATTCCTTTAGCGTGTGCAATAGTTTCAAGTTCATGACGCAAACCATCTTGAATAAATTTCATATGTTCACTATCTCGATAACAACCTACTCCTGCACCTAAAATAGCTTGAGGTAAATTATTACAAACATTTAAACGAAATTTACTCCAAATTTCTTCTTGAATATATTCACTTGCACGAAAGTGGATTCCTGTATTTTCAAATAATGATTCTATTGCTTGTACACGTTTGCTTTGATAAGGTGCTTGGAGTTCTCCAAAAACAATTCCAATAGTTGTTTCAGGATCAAAACGATAACCATTTTCTTTACGTGAAGCAATCTTAATTAAAGATGGCATAAGATGTTCTTTTCCAATGGCTTCTCCAATGATTTCTTCACTATCTACGCCATTCATTAAAGACATGACAATTGTATGATCATCAACGATCGTTTGAATAGATTTTAAGACATCTTTTAAAGCACAATATTTTAAAGAAACAATCAGTAAATCCACTCCATGTGCTTCTGTCGGTGACCATACTTCAGGATAATACATTTGATCATTGATCAAACATCCCTTTTGTAAACGTTTAGCACGTTCCCCTTCGCCAATAACACCTAATTTTACTTTTTTATCTAGTCCCCAAATAATATATGAACCTACTGCTCCAGCACCTAAAACAGCAACTGTTTTTATTTCCATTTTTTCATCCCCCATTTATTTTTCTATATTGTAGCACAAAATTTATAAGTTAAAAATGTGTACTGCAATGTTGAAATAAACAAGAATAGAACATGTATCTACAATTGTTGTAATAAGTGGTGAAGCCATAATTGCTGGATCTAAACCAATTTGATTGGCAACTAAAGGAAGAATACAACCAATTAATTTAGATAAAATAACTGTTACAATTAAAGATAAAGCAATCACAAAAGCAATATTAATGTCTTGATACATCACATAAATTCTAAGTCCATTCGCAATTGCTAAAATCACTCCTACTACTAATGCAATTCTAAATTCTTTAAACATCACTTTAAATATTTCTTTAAAACGAATTTCATTTAAAGCAATCCCTCTAATAATTAAAGTAGAACTTTGAGAGCCACAATTTCCTCCCGTATCCATTAACATAGGAATAAATGAGACTAATAAAGGTACTGCTTGAAAAGCATTTTCATATCTTGTAATAATACTTCCTGTAAGCGTTGCAGAAAACATCAATACAAGTAACCAAATAATACGATGTTTAGCATGTTCAAAAACAGATGTTTCAAAATAACTTTTATCATGTGGTTCTACAGCAGCCATTTTAGAAATATCTTCACTTGTTTCATCGACCATAACATCCATGACATCATCAACTGTCACAATTCCTACAAGCATTTTTTCATCATCTAAAACAGGTAAAACAACTAAATCATATTTTCTAAAAATATTAACAACTTCTTCTTGATCTGTATGAGTATAAACATATTGAAAATCTTCTTTCATAATTTCCTCAATACTTTTATTTTCATCATTTAATAAAATATCTTTCGTCGAAACAATTCCTATTAATTTTTTATCTTGACAAACATAACTTGTATAAATGATTTTACAATGATTTCCATTTTGTTTAATATAATTTAAAGCATCTTCAAGTTGAGTTTCTTTCTTTAAAGAAAGAAATTCAGTAGTCATAATTGTTCCAGCACTATCTTTAGGATAACTCAAAAGTTGATTGATGACTTGTCTTTGATTTTCATCAACATGTTTTAAAAGTCTTGTTACTAAATTTGCAGGTAATTCTTCGATTAAATCTACAAGATCATCCATATATTGATTTTCAATCAATGATTCTAACTCTTTTTCACTAAACAATTCTACAAGTTGACTTTGCGTTTTAATATCCATATTTGAAAATACTTGTGCTGCTTTCTTTTTAGAAAGTAAACGAAAAGCAATAGCACAATCATCAATTTCTATTTGTTGTAAAAGATAAGCTATATCGACAGCATTGTTTTCCATTAATAAAGTATGTAATTGTTTGTATTGTTTTGTATTTAATAATTCTAGCATTAATTCTTTTTTCATTTTTATATTTCCTCCTTCTTTGAATTTGCCTTTGACAACCCTCGTCCATATAACTCACCTCCTCACAAAAAAACATCGCTGCTTGAGCGATGTTCTATTCTTCATTTCATCCGTTCAAGCTTTAGTATCACAGGGCATATCAATTACATTAAACAAAGCCTTTGCGACTTCATCTGCTAACCAGCGCATTGTGTCTCCACAATTTTGCGGCAGTAATCTTAGGATATCCAAATCCCTGCGGTAACCTCACCTACCGTTGTTTATTCAATTCATGTTTATTATATTTATTAAAATACACTTGTCAATAAAAATTTATCTTTCTCTTTTGATTTTAATACTTGCAGCAACAATAAGTCCTAATGCTAGAACAATAAAATCCATTTGCCTTTGTAAACCTATCCATTTACCTAGCCATATTGTTACTAATAAAAAACCTAATATTAGTACCAAATACCAACCCTTTTTATTCACAAGTATCACCTTAATTAGAATAACGATCTAATAATTATTGATTATTTAATTCTTCTAAGCATAAATTTTGATTATGCATCTTTTGTGCATTTTCTTTGCCAACATATCTAAAAATATTACAACTTTCTTTTTGTGTAATTGTTACTTTATCACTTGGATACCTTAAAACATATCCATATTCATAACTATGTTCTAAAAGCCATTGATAAACATCTGTTGAAACAAATTCAACATCTTTTATGCCATTTACTTTTAAAGAAACAGATGTTCCTAATTGAAATTCACTATATCCAGCTTGTGATGTATTTTCTTCTAAATTTAAAACATCATAGCTTTTATAAGCACTTGTCACTAAAAATCTTTTTTTAGTATTTTTATATAAATCATCATACATTTGTTTTAAAGCATTATAAGCTTCTTCATTTAAATACATGGAATAAGATAATCTTGAAATATTTTCAATCATTGTCATATGTTTAGATTCATAACCACCAATAAAAGTTGTATCATCAATTACTTGAGACATTGTATCTATTTTATATAGTCGAGAAGCATTCGCTTTTAATTCTGTATTCATCAAAATATAAAGACCTTGTGCATCATACGTACTTACCATTTCTTTAAAGAGCTTATATGTATCATCTTTTTCATTTTCCAAAGTATTTACATAATTATTTGTAAGTATAATATAACTATAATCATCATCACTATAAAGTGTCCTTAACAATTGATAATAATGCACATTATCAAAATCAAAATACGTACTTTTTTGATAAGCATAAAATAAATCATTTTTAATTAGTGTTTTAAAATATGTATCTGTTTGCGTTCCAAATTCTACTGTAAGACGATCAACAACACTATTGACATCATTAATTAAATTTTCTAATGAATCATATTTTTTAGCTTCTTTTAACTCATTATAATATTGATAATATTGTAAATGAAATTGATCATATGTAATATAATCAATAAACTCATCTACTGATATTCCATGATCAATTAAATAATCCTGTTCTTCTTTATCTAAATACTTTTCTATTAAAGATCGATTATCATTATCTATACCATTTACTCGATAAAAACGATCATATTTCATATTTAATGATGTAAAAGCAAATAGAAAACATAAGGTTGCTAGAACATAAAGATGCCAGCTTTTTAATTTCATCTTCATCACCATCCCTATTATATAGAATTATAGAAAAAAAATAAAGGAATTAGCTAAAGCTGTAATTCCTTTAACCTAATCAATTCAAATACTGCTTGTATACGCGATTTTACACCTAATTTTTGAATTACATTTGATATATGATTTCTCACCGTTTTTTCACTAATATTTAACTTTCTAGCAATATCTTTTGTAGAATAATTCTTGACTAATAAATGAAATATTTCTTTTTCTCTTGGGGTTAATATAATATTCATAGTCCACTTCCTTAATAGTAGTATATGAAAATTATATTATTTGGTGTTTTGTAAAACAGTAAATAAATTTTTTGCCACTTCTTTAGGTAAGACTTCTTCTAATTGTTCAAGCGTCGCTTCTTTTAATTTTTTAACAGAACCAAAATGTTTTAATAATTCTTTTTTACGTTTTGGTCCAATACCTTCAACATCATCTAAAATAGACTGAAATAAAGATTTAGAACGAACATTTTTATGAAATGAAATCGCATAACGATGGACTTCATCTTGCATACGTGTTAGTAAAAAGAAGAGTTCACTTTTTTTATCAATACTAATTTCATTAAAGTCACTATCAATTAAAACAGCAGTTGAATGATGATCATCTTTGGCTAGCCCACATACTTTAATACCAATATTTAAGCTATCAATGACTTCTTTTGCAACTTTAATCTGTCCTTTACCACCATCAACAATAATCAAGTCTGGTTTTTTTAATCCTTCTACAAGTACTCGATAATATCGACGATAAATAACTTCTTTCATACTACCGTAATCATCCGGTCCTTCAACTGTTTTGATTTTAAATTTCCGATAATCTTTTTTAGAAGGTACCCCATCAACAAAGCAAACCATTCCTGCAACCGCATAAGCTCCTTGGATATTAGAGTTATCAAACAATTCAATTCTTCTAGGAGTAATCATATTTAATTTTTCTCCCAATTGTTTAATAGCACCTACCGTTGCCTTTTGATTCTTTTCAATCAATAAAAATTTCTTTTCTAAAGCTTCTTTTGCATTATTTGTTGCCATTTCTACAAGTTTTGCTTTTTGACCTTTTTGAGGTTTAATGATCTTGCATTCAACTATTTCTTCTAACAAAGTTGTATCAATATCCTCTGGTAATAGAATCTCTTTAGGATATGTATTTTCTTGATAAAACCCAACAATAAATTGTGTAATTTGTTCATGGACATCTTGTAAAGGTACTAGATTTAAATCTCTTGCGAGTAATTTTCCATTTCTCATAAAGAAAAGTTGTAAAGAAAGATACCCTTTATCTTGATAATAGCCAAAAATATCTCGATCAATTTGATCTGCAAATTGAACATGTTGTTTACTTGTAACATGATTGATATGCTGGATCAAATCACGGTATTCTTTCGCAAGTTCAAAATTTAAACTTTCTGAAGCTTGCATCATTTTATTTTGTAAATCATCGATGATTTCTTTGGTATCTCCTTGAATAAACTGTGTAATTTGTTTGGTTATTTTTTTATATTCTTCTTCATCTACTTCATTGACACATGGCCCTAAACATTGATTCAATTGATAGTAAAGGCATGTTTTTTTAGGAATGTGATTACATTTTCTTAGAGGATACAGACGATTTAATAATTTAAATGTTTCTCTAGCTGCTGTACCATCTGGAAAAGGACCAAAGTGTTTATGTTTTTTATCTTTAGCGTTTCGAACGATTTTTAAACGTGGGTGTCTTTCTTTTGTTAATTGGATATATGGATAATATTTATTATCCATAAAACTAATATTGTATTTAGGTGCATAATCTTTAATTAGATTGATTTCTAATAAAAGGGCTTCCTTTTCACTATCTGTTACAATATATTCAAAATCAACAATTTCTTGAACAAGCTTTGTTGTTTTATAATTATGACTTCCTGCAAAATAAGAAGAAACCCTATTTTTTAATTTTTTTGCTTTCCCAACATAAATCACCGTACCATCTTTATCTTTCATTAAATAACAGCCTGGTTGCATTGGTAAAAGTGATAACTTATCTTTAATATATTGAAGATCCATTATTCAAAATATACCACTGTTGCACCTAATCCACCTTCATTTGGTCCACCATCTTGATAAGATTTTACATATTTATTTTTATCCAATAACTTTCGAACACCTTTTCTTAAAACACCTGTTCCCATTCCATGGATAATTCGTACTGTTGAATAATTTGATACAAGTGCTCCATCAATAAATTTATCTACTGCATTCATTGCTTCTTCATAACGCATACCAATAATATTAAGTTCATAACTTTGTTTATTAGCTCTTCGTAATGAACGGATATTAGATGTTTCTTTCTTTTCTGGTACTTTTTCATGCATGAATTGAACTTCTGTTTTTTTAGCATTCAATTTTAAACCACCCATTGAGATCGTCAACATTCCTTTTTTATTGATGTCAACAACTTCTCCTTGTCGATTGACAGATAATACTTTAACAATATCTCCTATTTTATAATCATGATTTTCATGATTTTCTACTTGTTTCTTTTGATGTTTTAAATCACCTAATTGTTTTTTAGCTTGAATAACTTGATGCGGCTTAATTTGTCCTTGTAATTCTTTTAAAATTGCATCTGCTTTATTTTGTGCTTCTTCAAGAATCTCATTCGCATCACTTTGAGCCTCTTCAATCATTTTTTCTTTTTTAGATTGATAATTATCAATCAATTGTTGATAATGCTTTTCTTTATCTGCTGTTTCTTTTTGTAATTTTTCAAGAGCTTCTTTTTCTTGTAAAACAGCTGATAATTCTGATTGTAATTTTTCTAATAACTTTTGTGATGTTGTCATACTTTCATCTTTGATGATGAAAGCATGTTGAATAATGTCTTGATTTAAACCTAAATGTTTTGAAATTTCAATAGCATAAGAATTTCCTACGCTACCATCTAATAAACGATAAGTAGGTTGCATTTTTTCTTGATCAAATTCAACCGAAGCAATCTTAATATAATCTGATTCTTTCGCAAATTCTTTTAATGCACTGTAGTGAGTAGAAGCTAAAATATAAGCACCTTTTTTATGTAAATAAGTTAAAATAGCTTCTGCTAAACTTTCACCTTCTTTAGGATCAGTTCCTGAACAAATTTCATCAATTATAACTAAACTATTTTTTGTCGCATGTTGCGTAATAAAAACCAATCTTTTCATATGCGATGAAAAAGTAGAAAGCGATTGTTCAATAGATTGTTCATCCCCCACATCTACAAAAACATCATCAAATAATGGAAGTTTTGCTTGAGTGACTGGAATTGGAAGTCCACAAATAGCCATTAAAGAAAGTAATCCCGCTGTTTTTAAAGCAACTGTCTTACCTCCTGTGTTACTTCCACTAATGAGTAAAATATCTTGTGGTTTCTTTAATACAATATCATTAGCAACAACTTCTTTTTGATCAATCAAAGGATGTCTTGCTTTAAGTAACTCAATTTCCTGACAATTTTCATCAATAACTGGCATCACCATATCTAACTTTTTGCCATATTCACTAATAGCAAAAACAGCATCCATTTCTATCATGATTTCTAAATCTTCATTTAAAACACGATCATAACTTCTTACCTTTTTTGTTAGTTCTAATAAAATACGATGAATTTCTAGTTGTTCATCTTGTTTAATTTGTGAAAGTTGATTGTTGTAAGAAACAATTTCTTCTGGTTCTACATATGTTGTTCTTCCTGAAGAAGAATGTCCATGATGAATTCCCTTGATTTGATTTTTATAAGAAACATTGACGGGTAAAACAAAATGATCATTTCTTGTTGAAATGACATCATGAGATAAATAATCTTTATTTTGTGCTCTTAATGCTTCAATTTTCTTTCTCATATTGGCTTCAATCGCTGAAATTTGTCTTCTTAAACGATAAAGCTCATGACTTGCATGATCATAAATATTTCCACTTGGATCGACGCATTTTAAAATTTCATTATATAAATCTTTAGGTAAATAAAGTAATGAAAGTATTTCAAGTAAATGACTTTGTTCAATTTCTTGATCCAAATAAGCTTGTACCTCTTGTACATTTTTTAATATTTGTACGATTTTTAATAAATCTTGAGGATAACAAACACCACCTTTTTGTGCTTTTTGAAGTATTTCTTTAATATCTTCATAAGGGGCTAAAGGAATACGTCCATAAGCATAGATGATTTTCATAGCACTTGATATATCATCTTGATAGAGTTTTAAATCATCTATATCTTGAAAAGGCTGTATTTGATCAATTCGCTTTTTAGCCATTTCACTAAAACAATAGTTTTTAATATAATCTTGAATAAATGAAAACTCCAATGTTCGATAACTCTTTTTCATTTCTAATGTCCTTTCGTTAAAAGATTGATATCAATATCATAATTTTGACATAAAGAAGATATTCTTTGATAATCTTCTTGATCTACTGTTTGTAAATCTATTTCACTATAATAGTTATAAATAAAATCTTTTATTGTTTCATCATCTAACCATTTATTTTGACTTGCTTCTTCTATAAAATTTGTCACCATAGATACTTGTTTTTCATCAGATAAAGAAACATCTAGATGTGTTAATTGATTTAAATCTTTAAAATCAGCAATAGATGAAAAATAATGAGGCATGGTATCAATTATAAAAGAGCCTATATACGTTTGTTCAATTGTTTCTTTTCCTTGATTGATAAAAGGAATAAAAATCATTGAAATAACAAAATATACAATAATGATTCCTTCAATAATTGATAAAATCAAACCTAATAAACGATCTAATAATTTTGTCATTTTTAAGAAAGAAACAATTTTCTTTAAAAACGGTTTTAATAAAACACCAATTCCTTTTAAAAGGAAATAGATAACAATAAATAAAATAACAGCAACTAACAATTGATTTACCTTTATACCAATTGGTTCTAATAAACCTTCTAATTGATAAAGTATAATCAATTTAGATAAAGGAAAAGAAAAATTAATTGTTAGAAAATAAGCTATAAAAAGACTAAAAAAGTCATAAAGTCGAATAATGAATCCTTTTAGATAACCAATAAATGTATATATAATAAGGAATAGACCTATAATTATATCGATTATGTAGGGATTATTTAATAAAGCCATAAACACCTCCTTGCAATTATTGTATCAAAACAAAAATATAGTGTCAAAATTTGAAAAATATGCTATAATTAGTATATATGGTAGGAGGAAAGAAATGACATGAATGTAGCAAATAATAACAAACCAATGAATATTATAGATATGCATGTTGAAAACTACGCCCCTTTAAGTGATGGTGGTCCATCAAACCAAGAAAAACAATATTATCCTTATTCTCACATTGGTTGTGATGAAACAGGATCGGGTGATTTTTTTGGACCATTATGTGTTGTTGCATGCTATATCGATGAACGCGATTATGATTGGTTAGCGAGCTTAAATGTTCGTGATCCTAAACTCATGACACCTCAAGAAGTTATTGAAATTGCTAGAGAGATCAAAGATCGACTTGTTTATAGTTTGTTGATTCTTGATAATTCTCACTACAATCAAATGGCAGTTGCTGGTAATAATCTAGCAAACATTAAAGCAAAACTTTATAATCAGGCCGTTACAAATGTAATGCAAAAAGTTGCAATGAAAGTTGATAAAAAAGTCGTAAATCAATTTGTTTCACCTAAAACGTATTATAATTATTTAAAGAGTGAAGTAATCGTTGTTAAGGATTTATCTTTTGAACAAAAAGGAGAAGAACAATACTTTGCAATTATGTGTTCGTCTATTCTTTCAAAATATGCCTTTTACCAATATTTTAATAACATGTCTAGAAGCTTGAAAGTAAAATTGCCTCGTGGTAATACAAGCTCAGTTGTCGATCATGTTGCTGTAAGTATTGCTAAAAAGTATGGTAAAAAAATGTTACTTAAAGTAACAAAAACTAATATGACTAATTATAAGCGTATTAAAGATGTAATTTAAGGTCTTCCAAAGAAGACCTTTTTATTTTATAAACTATTTAATTCAAATGCTGGAATTTTTGTGTATTTGACACCTGCGGCATCTAACATACGTTTTGCAGCGCGATCACTGTCTGTTCCATTATATTTATCATCTTCATAAATAATTTCTTTAATACCACTTTGAATAATGGCTTTCACACATTCATGACATGGAAATAAAGAAACATAGATCGTACATCCTTGTAAATGAGAAATACTATTTAAGATGGCATTCAATTCCGCATGAACAACGTAAGGATATTTTGTATCATACAAATCTCCTTCTCTTGCCGCCCATGGAAACTGATCATCTTCGCATCCCCATGGAAGTCCATTATATCCTACTCCTACGATCTTATTTTCTGGAGAAACAATACACGCTCCTACTTGTGTATTAGGATCTTTTGAACGATAAGCTGAAAGCTTAGCAACTCCCATAAAATATTGTTGCCAACTAATAATCTTTTTAGACATTTTATTCTCCTTTCAATTCATCAAGTTTTGCTTGAAAATAATCAGGTAAAGGACATTCAAACTCTAAATATTCACCTGTAGTAGGATGAATAAATCCTAATTTTTTAGCATGTAAGAATTGTCCATGACTCTGATTATCTTTTTTCTTTCCATACTTAGGATCTCCATAAACTGGATAACCAATATAAGACATATGCACCCTAATTTGATGCGTTCTTCCTGTTTCAAGTCGACATTCAATTAAAGACATATCATCATATCTTTCTAATACTGTAAAATTAGTAATTGCTTCTTTACTGTTGTTTTTTGTGACAGCCATTTTTTGACGATCATTGACATCTCTACCAATTGGCGCATTGACTTTACCATGAACATGTGGAATAACACCATGAACTAAAGCCACATAACGACGTGTAACACTATGTTCTTTTAACTGTTCACTCAATGATTTATGAGCTTTATCGTTTTTTGCTACCATTAATAAACCACTTGTTTCTTTATCTATACGATGAACAATACCAGGACGATTCACACCATTGATTCCTGATAAATCTTTACAATGATAAAGTAAAGCATTTACTAAAGTACCACTATAAATTCCCGCACTTGGATGAACGATCATCCCTGAAGGTTTATTGACAACGATGACATCTTGATCTTCATAAACGATATCTAAAGGAATATCTTCTGGTAAAACATCCATCTCCTTATTATCTGGAATCGTGATTTCAATAGCATCATTCATTTTAATTTTATAACTTGCTTTTTCAATTTTTCCATTTACAAGAACATGCCCTTCTTTAATATATTCTTGAATAAGTGTTCTTGATAAATCAGAAATTGAATTCATAATAAACTTATCTAAACGTACATTTTCTTCATTAATCTCTAATTTTCTTTTTTCCATTAATATAATCCTCAAATATAATCTCTAAAATAATCAATCCTACTCCTATTACTACTGCCATATCAGCAATATTAAAAATAGGAAAATCATAACCAAAAATAATAAAATCAATAAAATCTCTCACATATCCAAAATAAAGACGATCTGTTAGATTTCCAACAAGACCTGCAAAAGTTAAAACAATTCCATAACGTGTTAATCTTTGAGCTTTGGTTGTCTTACTAAAGTAATAAAACATAAAAATTGCTGCAGCAAGCGAAACAACTACAAACAAACTAATATGTCCTGATAACATTCCCCAAGCTGCTCCTTGATTATGCGAATATGTATAATAAAAGAAATTATCAATAATCGCTTGCGATTGCCCTAGCATCATCGAAGAAGACACTAATATTTTTGTAAGTTGATCTCCAATAACAATCACCAAAAAAGTAACAATATATAAAACCCAATTTTTCTTACTTATATTTTTCATCTAATCACCAAGGACATTATACAATAAAGCTTTTTAAAATCCTAGTATGACTTTTTTAAATATGTAGTATTTAAAACCATTTCAAATAGTTTATATTGCAAAAAAATATGATAATCTATAAAATAAATATGAGGTGAAATTATGAATAAAGAAACACTAGAAAATCTTGTTGAAAAAGAAAGTCAAAAAAGTTCTATTATGTCTAAAGATATTCCTGATTTAGATCTCTATATGGATCAAATTATGACTCTTTTTGAAATCCATCTAGCAAATCATAAAAAAAATGAAGATGATAAATTACTTACTAAAACCATGATCAATAATTATTCCAAAGCCAAAGTCATTACGCCTGTAAAAGGGAAAAAATACACTAAGGAACAAATCATTCAAATGTTGATCATCTATCAATTAAAAAATAATCTTTCGATTCAAGAAATCAAAGAACTCCTTACTCCTATTTATGAAAGTGATACATATTTATCTTTACTTTATGATCATTTCATAGATATCAAGCAAGTAATGAACCAACAACTTCAAAAACTCATTCAACAAATTCTTGAAGATTTTAGCTTACAAATCGAAAATCAAGAAGATTTCTTTTTACTTGTTGCCAGCCTTTCTTCTTTGAGCCATTCGCTTACCAATATTGCAGAAGCGCTTATTAATGAAAAGAAGTCGCAATAGTTTAAAACTATAGCCAACTTCTTTCATTTATTCATTTACTCTCTATTCTTTTCTCTATATAATAGTAAACAAAGTGAGGGAAATATATGAAAATTAACGAATTATTAAAGAAAAGACCAACATTATCTTTTGAGATTTTTCCACCAAAAAATAATGAAAATGATATCACATCTATTTATGCAACCATTGATGAACTAGCAAAAATGAATCCTGATTTCATTTCTGTCACTTATGGAGCTAATGGTTCTACATCTAAAAATACATGTAAGATTGCCTCAACCATTAAAAATAAATATGGTATTGAATCTGTAGCTCATTTAACGTGTATGAATAATACAAAAGATGAAATCAAAGAAATTCTAGAAGAACTTAAAAAAAATGGTATCGAAAATGTCCTTTCTTTACGTGGCGACTATCCTAAAGATAGTGATGGTATTAATCATGGTGATTTTAAATATGCTAGTGAATTAAATGAATTCATTGAAGAAAACTTTCCTAATGATTTTTGTTTATCTGGTGGATGTTATCCAGAAACACATTATGAAGCTAAAAACTTTGAAGAAGATCTTTTAAACCTAAAGAAAAAAGTCGATGCTGGAGCTAAATATCTTGTTACTCAAATTTTTTATGACAATCAATATTATTATCGTCTAGTCAGAGAAGCAAGAAAAATTGGAATTCATGTCCCTATTCTTGCAGGAATTATGCCTGCTCATAATCCAAAACAGTTAAAAAATATCGCAAAAATGTCAAATTGTTCTGTTCCGTTTGATTTAGCAGCGATGATTGATCGTTTTGCTGGAAATCCTAAAGCAGGAAGGGAAGTTGGTTTACACTATGCAACTTATCAAATCATCGATTTAATGACTCATGGTGTAGATGGAATACATATTTATACAATGAATAAACCAGAGATTGCAAAAGAAATTTTAAAAAGAACAGAATATATTCGTGATGAATTTTTCAAAGATTAAAGAAAACGCTTTAAAGTATTTAGGATATCATCATCAAATACTTGATGAAAAAATGAATGTTTTGATTGATGAATGCATAGAGGAAATTGAAAAAATGAGTTCTTTTAGAGTAACTTATCGTAAATTTCCTCTTTCTTTTCATCCTTTAAGAATTGATGAAATTTCTTTAAATCTCGATTATCCAGACTTGAATGATTTATTTCAAAATTGTCATGATGTTGTTATTATTGGCTGTACTTTAGGATTACAGGTAGAAAAAAGATCTCATTATTACAGTCATATTGACATGACCAAAGCGACGATTTTTGATGCTGTCGCAAGTAGTTTTTTAGAAGTGAAATGTGATGAATATGAAAATGAACAACTGATTGGTAAAAGAACGTTTCGTTTTTGTCCTGGTTATGGTCATGTCCCTATTGAACTCAATAAAGAGCTTGCTTTCATTATCGAAAGTTCTAAAAAAATTGGTTTGACTGTTCAAGAAAGTAATATTTTATTACCACAAAAATCAATGATTGGTTTGATTGGTTTAGGTGATAACAGAAAAGAAAAAACATGTCAGAATTGTTTACATATAAAAGATTGTAATTTTAGAAAGAGAGGTCAAACATGTTACGCGAAAGATTAAATAAAGATCTTCTTATTTTTGATGGTGGTTTTGGTTCTCAACTTCAAGAACTAGGAATGAAGGCTGGAGAAATTCCAGAATATTATAATATTGAACATCCTAAAATAATTATTGATATCCATCATCGTTATTTAAAAGCAGGAGCTGATTTTATTACAACCAATACATTTGGCGCAAATCCTCTTAAATTAGAACAACATAAATATAGCTATCAAGAAGTGATTTTAGCAGCTATCCAAAATGCAAAAGAAGCTAAAAAAATCAAACCTGATGCTTATATTGCTTTAGATATTGGACCTATTGGTAAACTTATGGAACCGATGGGAACTTTAACTTTTGACGAAGTTTATCAAAGCGTTAAGCAAATGGTAGAACTTGTAAAAGAGGATATTGATGTTGTTTTATTTGAAACAATGACAGATATTTATGAATTAAAAGCGAGTATTTTAGCTGTCAAAGAGTGTAGTGATCTTCCTGTTTTTGCAACAATGACCTTTGAAACAAATGGTCGTAGTTTATCAGGCTGTGATCCTCTTACAATGGTCAATGTCTTAGAAGGATTAAAAGTGGACGCTTTAGGAATTAACTGTTCTTTAGGACCAAATGAAATGGCTCCTATTATTGAAAATATTTTAGAAAGTACCTCTTTCCCTGTGATGATTCAACCAAATGCGGGTCTCCCTCTTTTAGAAGACGGACAAACCGTTTATCCAATGAAAGTAGATGAATTTATTGAGGCAATCGTTCCTCTTGTCAAAAAAGGAATCGCTATCGTTGGTGGATGTTGTGGAACAACCCCTGAATTTATTCAAAAATTAAAAGAAAACTGCCCAACAACAGTGACTCCAAGAGAAGTTTCTTCGTTGACACGTGTCTCTTCAGGAACAACAACTGTTGAATTTGGAAAACATGTTGTTGTTTGTGGAGAAAGATTAAACCCAACAGGAAAGAAAAAATTAAAAGCTGCTTTAAAAGAAGAACGTTACGATGAACTTGTTGTAGAAGCCATCAAACAAGAACAAGCAGGAGCTCATGTTTTAGATGTCAATGTCGGTTTACCTGGTATTGATGAACCAAAAGTGATGAAGCATGTTATTAAATTATTACAAGAAGTTATTCAACTTCCTTTACAAATTGATAGTTCTAATTTCCAAGCAATTGAAGAAGCATGTCGTTATTATAATGGAAAACCACTTATTAACTCTGTCAACGGGAAAGATGAAACCATGGAAGCCGTCTTCCCTGTTGTAAAAAAATATGGTGGTGTTGTCATTGGCTTAGCCTTAGATGAAAATGGCATTCCTCCAAAGGCTAAGCAAAGATTTGAAATCGCTAAAAAGATCATTAACAAAGCAAAAGAATATGGCATTGACAAAAAAGATATCATTATTGACTGTCTTGTTTTAACCGCTTCTGCTCAACAAAAAGAAGTCATGGAAACAATCAAAGCTGTTTCTATGGTTAAAACATTGGGTGTCCATACTGTTTTAGGAGTAAGTAACGTTTCTTTTGGGTTACCAAATCGTCCTTTACTTAATAAAACATTCTTAGCAATGGCAATGTCGGCAGGACTTGATTTACCAATTATCAACCCATTAGATCAAGAACTGATGAATACAATCGATGCCTTCAATGTACTTTATAATTATGACCAAGATGCTACAAATTACATTCAAAAACAAGCACAAAGCCAAGTCGTTTTACCAAAACAAACAACATCCTTTTCTTTAAATGATGTTGTCTTACACGGTTTAAAAGATGAAGTCAAAAAAGCAACAGAAACAGCCTTAGAAAGTCAAGATGGACTAACAATCGTCAATGACATTTTAATTCCTGCTCTTGACCAAATTGGGAAGGATTATGAAACTGGTAAAATCTTTTTACCTCAATTGATCCAATCAGCAGAAGCTAGTAAAATTGCTTTTGATGTTATCAAACAAACATTTAAAACAACGAAATCTTCTAAAGGCCCTGTTTTAATTGCAACTGTCCATGGAGATATTCATGATATTGGAAAAAATATTGTAAAAGTTGTTTTAGAAAGTTATGGCTATCAAGTTATTGATTTAGGAAAAGATGTGCCTGCAGAAGTCATTTTAGAATCCTATCGTAAGCATCATCCTAAAGCTATTGGTCTTTCAGCCTTAATGACAACAACGGTTGTTTCAATGGAAGAAACAATTGCTTTATTAAAACAAGAAGAAAATATGTGTCCAATTTTTGTCGGCGGTGCTGTATTAACAGAAGATATCGCTCAAGATATCCAAGCAGATTACTATACAAAAGATGCCATGGCTGCCGTCAATTTACTCAATGAAATTGTACATTAAAAGGAAGTTTATTAAAAACTTCCTTTTACTATATGACTTAATATTTGTCCACAAACATAAGCATCATCATAAGCACGATGCGCATTTTCATTTTTGATATGTAAATAATGAGCAATCGTTCCTTGTTTATAATTATAAGGTCCATGAATATACTTTCTTGACAATTGTAAGGTATCTACGTAACAGATTTTTCCTGTTAATTGAAGTCGATCAAATGTTTCCTTTAAAAACGACATATCAAATTTCGCATTATGCGCACAAACAATCACTTTGCCTTCAAGAGCCACTTTCATAAACTCTTGGAACATCTCGTATGCTTTTTCTTCTCGTGGTTGATTTTCTAACATCTCATTGGTAATATGTGTCAAATTAGAAATAAACTCAGAGACTTCTACTTCAGCATTGACAAGTGTATTAAATTTTTGAACAGCTTGTCCATTTTCAAAAAGAACAGCTCCTAATTCAATAATTCTTTCCTCTTTTGGATTCAAACCTGTTGTTTCTACGTCAAAAGCAATAAATCTTTTTTCTAATTGATTTTTGATGTCTTGATCATATTTTACTTTAATAAGTTCTAACATCTTATAATCTCTCTAAAAAATGAATTAATCTTTGATAACATTTATAAAATGAATTCATATTTAATCTTTCATCAGGAGTATGAATATCAAACATATCTGGCCCTAAAGTAATAATATCTAAATCTTGAAGTGCCCCTTTGAAAATACCTGTTTCAAGACCACTATGTGTCCCTTCTTCTTTTAAAGTGATTCCTTCTGTTTCTTTTACAAAATCAACATATTGTTTTCTAAGTTTTGAACCTTCATCGTAATTCCATCCTGGATAGTTATTATCTAAAACATATTTTGCCTTAAACATTGATGCAATTAAACTCAATTTGTTTGATAATTCATCTTTAGCCGATTCCATTGGAGAACGAATTGAAAAATAAATATTGAATTTTTCATTCATTTCCACTACACCCATATTTAAAGAAATATTGGTAAGATCCATTTTTAAAGATTTATGCATAAAGCCATTAGGCATTAAATACATCATTGAAATAATATCTTGGCTTTCTTTAACTGAAATCACTTCATTTAAAGAATCTACTTTTTCTAAACGAACAAATACATGTTCATCACTTTCTTTTAATTCTTCTTTTAAATCATTTTCTACTTTTAAAACAACTTCTTTGATTTTTTTAAAATCATCATTTGAAGCAAAGACACTGACACATTCTCTAGGAATCGCATTATCTTTTAAACCACCTTTAAAACTTCCTAATAAAAATTCAATGTTATTTAAAGAAAGATGATAATAGACACGTGTCATAATCACATTAGCGTTTCCTCTTTCTAAATGAATAACGCCTCCTGAATGTCCACCTTGTAAGCCACCCACATAAAGTTGATAACAAGGTGATTCATTTTTTAGATAAGAAAGTTCTTTTTCAACAACAGCTCTTCTTCCTCCAGAACAGCTTACAGTAATAATTTTTTCTTTCCCTCTATCAAGTCCAATCATCTTTTTCGCTTTTAAAATACTTTTATCAAGACCCATTGCTCCATTAAGTCCTACTTCTTCTTGAACAGTAAAAACACATTCTAAAGCTGGATGTTTTAAGCTTTCATCATCTAATAAAGCAAGCATATAACAAACACCAACACCATCATCCGCTCCTAATGTTGTTTTATTGGCATGTAAAAAACCATCTTCTTCAATAAGTTCAATAGGATCTTTTGAAAAATCATGATCACTATCATTATTTTTTTCGCAGACCATATCCATATGTCCTTCTAACATGACTGTTTCATGATCTTCATAGCCTTTTGTTGCTTCTTTAAAAAGCATGATATTATGCATTTTATCTCTTACATATTTTATATTTCTTTCTTTAGCAAAGTTTTCCACATAATCACAAATTGCTTTTTCATTGTAAGATCCTCTTGGAATCTTTGAAATTTCTCTAAAATAATATTCTACTTTTTCCATATAATTCTCCTATACTAACGTTCTATTCATCCATTTATTGGATTTATATCTAATCATAAAACAAATTGACCTAAAAATCCAGTCAACAATCATAGCCCACCAAACACCAATGACACCCATGCGTAAATACAAAGCAAAAACATAGCTTAAAGCAAAACGGAAAGTCCACATTGAAAATGTAGAAACGATCATTGTAAAAGTTGCATCATTGGCTGCACGTAAGGCATTTGGAAAAGAAAATGCCATTGGCCAAACAAAGAAATCAAAAACACAATGAAGTGAAACCATTGAAACCGCCAAATTAGCAGTATCTTGTGGTAAAGCATAAAATCTTAAAATATATCTAACCCCAACAAGTAAAATACCAGCTGCTACAATTGTTGATAAATAAGCAATAATCATCAGTTTCTTTGTATAATATTTAGCTTGCTGATAATCATTAGCTCCAATACATTGGCCTACAACTGTTAAAATAGCAAGTCCTAAAGCCATTCCTGGAACAACGGCAATGGATGTTAAACTAAAGGCAACAGCATGGGCTGCAATGGCAGCTGTTCCAAAAGTTGAAACAAGTCTTTGCACAAGGATTTTCCCCATTTGAAACATTCCATTTTCTAAACCATTTGGAATACCAATTTTTAAGATTCTTTTGACAGTTGAAAAATCAAACTTATATTTTAAATACGTATCTATATGTACAATATGTTCTTTATTTAATAACATATATAAAATAATAAAAGAACAGAACATTCTTGAAAGTAAAGTAGCAATTGCTGCTCCTTTGACTGACATATTTAAAATAAAAATAAAGAGGTAGTTCAAAACGATATTTCCAATATTCATATAAAATGAATTTGTCATAGCCACTTTACTATTTCCCATTGATCTAAATAAAGCAGCCCCACCGTTAAATAAACCAATAAAAGGATAAGATAAGGCTGAAAAGAAAAAATAAGTTCTTGCATAAGCCATCACATCACTTTCAATATGTCCAAAAATCAAATTCAATAAATTCCCATTGAAAATCATACATAAAACCATAATAACAAGTGATAAACCTAAGATGGTAAATAAGAGCTGTTTAGCACTATGGCAAGCCATCTCTTCATCTTTTTTACCAATATATTGCGAACAAACAACAGCTCCTCCTGTAGCTAGTGCCGAAAAGATATTGATAATCAACACATTTAACCCATCGACAATACTCACTCCTGAAACCGCACTTTGCCCGCATTGGGAAACCATCATCGTATCAAAAATCCCAATTGTCAATGCTAATACCTGTTCAATAATTAAAGGTATTATCAATTTTTTTAAATCTCTATTACTAAATAACAAAATAATCACTTCCTCGCATCTATTATATACCTCTTATTTATTCTCGTTTTATGCTTTCAAAAAATGAAAAAGATCTAATGCATGTTGCGATCACGCCAACAATCATTAGATCTAGAACTCCCATCATTATAAATAATATAGGGAACATCCCTTCTTTTTTCATAACCTTCTTCATTTTTTAATAAATCTTGAATAATAGAAAGACGTTTATGTCCATCTTTACAATAATATTTACCATTAATAATATTCACTTTAATAGGAAAAGAAAGTCCTATTCTTTTTATGGAATCATACATTGATTGAGGATAAGGACAATACTCAAAATTTATTTCTTGAAAATTTATTTTTCTAATTCTCATTTGATTTTAAATTCCTTTTCAAAAAAATCAGCAATACCATCTTCATCTACTGTTAAAGTCACAGTAGATGCATGTTTTTTAACTTCAACATCCGCATTACCCATCGCAATAGAAGTTCCTACAAGATGCAACATTTCAATATCATTTTCTCCATCACCAAAAGCATACGTATTTTCTTTAGGAATATTTAATTTTTGATATAAATATTCACACGCTATTCCTTTTGTGTAACCTTGAGGATGGACATCCATACGAATATGTCCTGTATCATAAGCATTGATAGACCATTCTTTTGGTAACATATCTAAGGCTTCATGTAAGTCTTTTGCATTATAGAAAAGAGCGGTTACTGTATTAGCTTTAACATTTTGAAAGCGCCAGTTATCATCATAATCATCAGGAAGCTTATCTGTTCCTGTATAAAGTCTTAAATGTTTTTTGATAAGTTCCCCATTCATGTCACTGAAATAACTTTGATTCCTTTCACTGATTATATATTGTCCATTTGTTGCTTCATAAATACTATTTTGTAAGTTTAAATCTTTCACACTAAAAACATTATTTAATAAAACTTCTTGATGGAATTCAATATAGCCTCCATCACAACCAATAAAGCCATCAAAAGGAATTTCGTCTAAACATTCTGGTTTAACGCCACGAGCACTTGCTACAACAATATAATTTCCTTGTTTTTGAAATTCTTTTAAAGCACGTATCGTCTTATCTGTCGGTTTTAATAATTGATGAGGTACATTAATCATGGTTCCATCCACATCAAAAAATGCAATTTTAGTCATGTATATGCTCCCTTATATATTTTTCTACTTCTTCTTGATCAGAAAAATGAATCTTTTCTGTTCCAATAATTTGATAATCTTCATGACCTTTTCCTAAAATCATTAAGATATCATTTTCTTTTAATAAACTCATTCCTTTAGCAATGGCGAGATGACGATCATTGATGACTTCATAATCACCACTAACCCCTTTTAAAATATCATTAATGATTTTTTGAGGATCTTCTGTTCGTGGATTATCATCCGTAATAATGACATGATCGCTATGTTTGCAGGCAATTTCCCCCATGATTGGTCGTTTGGTCGTATCACGATCTCCCCCACAACCAATAATCGTAATAATTTTTCCTTTTTTAAATTCTTGAGCACTTTCTAAAACATTCAAAGTGGCATCAGGGGTATGGGCATAATCTACAAAGATACCATTTGTATCATAAACGATTAACTCCATTCTTCCTTTAGGTGCTTTAAGTTTTGTATTTAAGGCTAAAATAGCATCAATTTCATATCCTAATTCATGAATTAAAAGCATCGCTGTAAGATAGTTATAAACATTGTATCTTCCTACCATTTGAATATGTGTTTGATATTCTTTTTCTTGATATTTAAAGGTAAAGGTTGTCCCTAAGTGAGAAAATTCAATATTTTGAATGAGAATATCACCTTTTTGATCAGAAATCAAAAGATTATGATTACCTTCTAATTCAAAATGTGAAGCATGTGGATCATCACCATTTATGACAGCAATTTTCTTTCCTCTTGTCTTTTTAAATAAGAGTTGTTTAGCATTCGCATAGTTTTCTAATGTTTTATGAAAATCTAAATGGTCTTGTGTTAAGTTTGTAAAAGCCACTTCATCAAATTCTAAGCCATGAATACGATCTTTCGCAAGCGCATGTGAAGAAACCTCCATCACAAGTACTTTACACCCCGCATCTTTTGCTTTAATAAAATAATCATAAAGTACATCTACATCAGGTGTGGTATTAACCATTTTAATAAAGTTCCCACAATAATAAAAACCAATTGTTCCCATATAAGCACAAGGAATATCAAGCATCGTCATCATTTGATACATCATATAACCAATTGTTGTTTTCCCATTTGTACCTGTAACCCCTATTAATTTCATATCTTTGAAATAAGGATAATAATGTTCATACAAATAATCTTTTAAATATGCTCTTGTATCTTCAACAACAACAGTTTCAACATCATAATTTCCTTCTTCAACAATTACTTTTGTTGCCCCATTTTTAATAGCTTGAGGAATATAATCATGTCCATCGCGATTAACATTTCTAATCGCAATAAAAGTATCTCCTGGTTTTACTTTACGTGAATCTGTTTTTAAATCTATTTCCATAGTAATCTCCTTAATAAACTAATTGAATTTTTTTATGTAAACATTTTAAGTGATATGTTCCTGGTTCATATTTTTCACCATCAATATTAACATATTGATTGGTTTTGACCCAAACATCATCTTCTTTAAAATGTTGAAATTTTTTTGTTTTATGTAACTTATTGGTAATGAGTCCTTTTAAATAATACGGTAATTCTTTTTTAGAAATCTCACCCACTACAGACATATCAATCATCCCATCATCTAAAGATGAATAATACCCTGCCTGATAGCCTCCACCAAAATAATGACCATTACAAAAGGTACAAATCAAAACATTACCTTGATAAATATCTTTATTATATGTATAAATATCGGTTGGATAAAATTTTAAATGAAAGATCTTATTTAAAATCGTTAAACTATATTGCATAATTCTTGGAAATAAGGTTGTCTTACGATTTGTATTCACTAGATTTCCAACATCAGCATCTAAACCACAACAAAAGACATTGATACAATATAAATCTTCTTTGCATTGAATCACATCAATTGCTTTGGCTTGCTTATTTAATGACTCTTTAAAAATCTTTATCGCATCTAAATTTTTGTAGATGCTTCTAGCAAAATCATTACCTGTTCCTTGCGGAATGACAACAAGTTCATGAAAAGACCCTACCATGCCATTGACCACCTTATGAACAAAGCCATCTCCACCTATCGCATATAAACGACAAACTTCCTTTTCATCTTGATAAGACAAGGCTATCTTTCTTGCATCATCTAAATCTTTGGTATAGCGTAATTCATAACGTTTTCCTTGCATCATTGTTACTATACAATTAATCAAACTTTTAGAAGTATCTGGTTTTAATATAAAGATATGTTTCATGTTTATCACCTTATTCATTATAACATAAAAGAGAATGTCTTTGACACTCTCCCAACTATCTTCTTTTCTTATTCTTTCTATAAAAATAACAAATAATAAAAACAATAATTAAAATAGCCAAAATAACAACTTTATTAGATACTTCTACTGGTTTATAAAAAACACCAACACTTCCTGATAAAAAAATCATTCCTAGTAAACATAAGATAATAGCGATAATAATTCCTTTTTTCATAATGACCTCCATAAAAAACGATTGACCTATGATTATTTTATCATAATTCAATCGTTCTTTCATTAAAAATCATATAGCTTTATTGCTTGTTTTTTTAAGTACTCACTGATTAAACGCAAGCTTTTTCGTTCATTTTCATAACCTTCTAACTTATGGTATTCTTCAATACAATTAAGTTCAATACCGTTGTAAAGTTTACTTCTAATGATCAAATATAGATAGTCTTTCATATTGCTTCGCGTGTCACCTCGCCATTGCCAACCTATACATTTTTCACATATTTCCATATATGAATCATTTGATATTTGAGCACATAAATCATCTTGACCATATCGCAAACAATTTTTTATTATTAAATCTTCAATTTCTTTTTCTTCTTTTACGTATACATATGGCTGTATCTTATCATTACAAAATTCATTCCATAAATCTTCCCTAATATTAGGTTTTAATTCAGGATGATCCAAATAATATTGAATAATTTCATCTTGTGTGATTTCTTTTTCTATAACTATTTGTTCTGCTTTAAAATGTTTTGAACTTCCAATCACACAACTATCAAGTGTATCGATTAAGAATAATCTTTCATCAACTCCCACAGGACTTCTTCCCTTTAGGGGAGCAAGAATATTCATACAATCAGCAACTTCTTCTATCGTGCCACAAAAACTATACCCATTTTCACTAAAAGCAATGTCTTCTTTGGTCTCTACTTATTGTTTAGGAATACCAACTTCAAAAATATCCCTTCCATTTTTTAAAAGAATTTTAGAGCGTAAAATACCATTTTCATATTGAAGTGCCTTATATCCCTTCATAATATATCCTTCTATCCTTATTCTCTTATTTTATTTAAATAACCATATATGATCATCAATTTTTACTTATATGAATTAAAAAAGAAAACCACTTATTAAATTTACTATAATACCTAAAATTATAGTTAAAATAATTGTAACAAATATAAAGTTTCTTATTTTTTCATTTTTTTCTTCAATACGTATATTTTGTCCTATGCGAAACTCTGTGCATGGAAATAAATTTCTTTTAATATTTCTAATACTTGATAATGATATAGTAATCCATATTCCACAAGTCCATATACTCATTATTGAAATTTGTACTAACTCAGGAAATATAATATTTTTTACATTAGTATATACAACAATAAATAACATGCCAAAACCTAATAGAAAAGTCATAATTGGCAAACGAGATAATATCCGATAATTTAATTTAAAATTGCTTAAGCATAATTCTATTTTATTTTTTAATAATAAATAATCATCCCCATTATCAAATTGAAATTTAATTTCAGTATTTGGATGTGTTCCATTGTCAAAAATCAATGTTACTTGATTATCTTTAAATTTACCAGTTATTGACATTTTTACAATTCGATAAGTCTTTTTTTCAAAATATTCAAAACATTCATCAATATCCTCAAAAAAACATGCCGTATCATTAGTACATTCTGTTTTAATTTCAAAAAACATATGCTCATCATATTGTAAAAATATATCTTTTATACTGACCAATAATTGCTTATCTACTTTATGTCCTAACGGATATTTATGTATCTTAAATACTTCTTCTCTCATTTTAATCCCTTTCTATATTATCTTTTTAGAATTATTTGCTGATATTTATTATTTAAATATAGCTTCTAATCCTATTGAGCTTTCATTTCTTACTATTTTATCATATTTTAGCTTTTATCATAGTATTTAATTTATATTATCCATAATTACTTAAACACTCGAGAAATTCTTCTTCCATCAATAGTAAACCCTAATTTATTGAAAAAATGTTCTTTACGATCAGCATGTTGATCATCTATAGGAGAGGTTCTTCCATAGATTTTCTTAATTAAATTTGTTTGTCTTATATAATTGAAAAGAAGATTAAAAGCATTTTTACCTATACCTTCATTAATATAAAGAGGTGCAACATCAACAATATATAACTTATCATCTTCAACTAATTCAAAATATACTACTGATTTCCAACCATTATCATCTACATATAATACATCATAATTAGAATCTCTTTCTAATAAAAGTAAACAGTACTTATCTTCTTTATGTTTTAATCGATAATACTTTTCATCTAAGACCTTTATTCCTTGTCGTACAGTACAATCATAAATCGCTTCTCCAACATAATATTTCAAGCGATCCGTAAATTTATACTGTTCATATTCTTTTTCTTTTCTTTCATAACACCTTGTATTACATCTTGTAGTAATTGGTGGTATTTCAGCATCTATAAATATGATAGGAATAGTTTTTTGAATCATTTTCTTTTCATCTTCAAAGAGATAAACATGGTGATAACTTATAAGTACATGTATTCCATCTTTGGAAACTACAGTTTGAATATCATCAATAGCTTCTATAATATATTCAAACTGATAATTTTCATCTAGTTTTAGATTCAAACACAGCGTCTTGTTTCTATAATCTAATTTATAATCAATGATTTCATATTGATATTTCTTAGTGTCATAATTTGTAATAATCATTTGTACACATCTATATTCTTGTTCCAACAATGCATTTAATAAATCAAAATCTTGTAAGAGTATATATTTATCTTCTTTTTTAGTTGTTTGTTGTTCTTCATTTTCTTTTGATATGTGTTTTTTTAAAAAATCAATCATACTTGGTTAATCCTACATATATTTTAAGATGATATACAAAATGGAGATTTCCAATAGTACCTTCATACTACTGATATATCCCCATTTTATGGGCATAAGTTTTTTTAATATAAATGTAAATCTACTTCTATCAATTTATAAATAAGTGGATCTCTTAAATCGCCTTCTACTTCATATGCTAAATTACGAAGTTCCTTAAGTATTTGTAATAACTTCTCATTAGACAAATTTACATTATGAATATAGTTTTGAGTAGCCGTTCTTGCAACTTCACTTTTAGTCGTTTTTAATTGTTTTGCTTTTCTATCTAATAGATTAAATTCTGATTCCGCCATGTAGACTATTAAAACATTATTTTTTGTTATAACATTCTTTCCTCCGTGTAATTTTTTAAAAAACATGCATAAATGTACTTCTTTCAAAAAATACCTTTTTAGATATTACTGTTTTATTTATTAATGACCCATTCTAATATATTTCTAGCACAGTATTGATTATAAATTCATATTCAATGTTATCATAAATGGCTATTTCTTCATAAACTACTTGTCCATCATCATATTCTAACTGCAAAAAAGATATTTTCTTTTAAATTGTTAATAGTTGATGCATTATATGATTGGTCATATGATTTATGATAGCCTGTTATTGCTATAAGCAGCACAAATAAAACAATGAATGATCTAATCACTTTATCCATAAAAGTATCCTCCGCTTTATCTATTTAAAAACTGTTATTTCTTTTCTATAACAACTTTTTATGCTTTTTCTTTCCTTGATACATAAGCTTGTCTGCATACGCGAGAGCTTCATCGATGTTGTTTATGTTATACATACCACCAATAGAAACAGAGAGCTGAACATCATCATCAACAAAGATGTTTTGTACATGATCAGAAATTCTATTAAGTAACATTTTAAAATCACCATATTCGATATCTTGGAAAACAAGTATAAATTCGTCTCCACCATAACGGATAAGATAATCATCTTTTCTAATGCAATCTTTAATGGCCTTAGAAAGTTTTTTTAAAGCCTCATCACCTGCTGCATGTCCAAAATGATCATTGATTTCTTTAAAGCCATTGGCATCGATTATCGCTAAAGTGATAATGTTATTCATATTTCTAACGTATTCTTCGTAATATCTTCGATCATAGGTTTTAGTCAAAACATCTTGATAATATTGTTTGTTGTAATTGCTTATTTTATCTATGAACTGTGATTTTCCATAAGATGATAGAAGAATATTTTCTTCTGTATGACAAACGATTTCTAAAACATAAGGTTGACGGTTGATCTCGATGTATTCTGCAATGATTCCATAAACATTACGATCTACAAATTTTAATTTAACAACTTGTCCTTTTTTCTCGTAAGCTTTTCGCGCAATACAGTTTATACATGATTCTCTTCTTTCCCAAAACCTGAAACATTTTTCTGTGGTCTTTTCTAATCCATGTTTTGTAGCATAAATAACTGAATAATTTCTTACATCGGTCAATCGTGCACTGTCAAAGATCTCACTGAGGTATTTAATGGCATCATCGATTTGTTGATCATCATATTGAAGCAGGGTATTTTTTTGAGTAAATTTAGGAATACGACTTGCCTTTTCTATTTGTCCAATCGCTCCAACATATTGACCTTCTTGCCATAAAGAACTAGCATGCGCCCTGTACCATTTCTTTTCATCATTTTCTTCTATAGAAAATTCAACAAAAATATGAAGTATCTTAATAAAACTATTCTTCAGGATTATTTGGATTTATTTCATTACGAGGATTATCAGTCCACAATGAACTAATATTATGCTCACGACAATAGTCTGCCACCTTTTTACCAAAATAAAATTCCGTTTTGTCAAAATTACGTGCTCTTCGATGATCTCTTGTATGATCATTCCAACCACAGAAATATATTCTCTCCGCTTCATCTACATTGCGATATGGAAGATATGCACGTAAATCAGTATATTCAACGCCTTGTCTATTAGAATGTTTAGGTGCTTTTTCAGAGAGCATTTTAAGAAACTTTGAAGAATTAAAACCATCTTCAGCATAGTTTAATTTCAGTATTCTACAAAGTTCAAAATATTTATTATCTGGCATATCAACAATAAAATCATCATCCATTTTTAAAACACATCCCCAATTATGTGTATGAATTGCGACAAGGATTTCATAACCGCCTGTAACAATAGATAAAATAGTATCAAATTGAAAACCATTATACACAAAGGAATAATGTTCTTTATCAATCTCATTTTTTTTCATATCTTTAATTAAACTCTCAAATGCAGGACATCTCATAACCATTTCCTCCTTTATAATTTTATTAAAAAATTCTTTAGTAAAAGTACTTATTTGATAATACAGTGTATATTATATACTTAGACCTCGTGTCTCGTTGTTCATATTTCAAAATAAGTGTTATATAAAACAAAAAAGTGAACTTTAATTTGTTTTATAAAATACAAATACTAAACTTATAAATAATAATACATTAAAAAAAGAAAAAACTGCAACAAATAATTAGAATTATTTGTTGCAGTCATTTTTATATAACACTCCTATCACTTTTATATAAATGACATTCTATCTATTAATTGATGAAGCAATCTTATGATATGTATGTCTTTTACCACGAATAGCAATTGATAAAGCCATAATATTTTCAGGTAAAGCAATACCACAGAATCCCGCATCTCCGATATGTTGAATATCAATACCACAACGTTTATTTAATAAAGCAATTTCACGAATAGTACCTTCATCTGCCCCTTCTTGACTTGTTCCAATAGCACTTAAAGATAAAGCACCATGTGCCTTAATATAACGACAAGCTTCTGTTACTTCTTGTTCAGATAAACCAGGAACAGTATTAACAGCAGGCATTAAAATAACATCTGCACCCGCTTCAATAAATTCTTTAATACTTTCCATATCAACGATTGGTTCATCAATTCCTGCAGCATGCATTTTTCCAGCAATAATTAATCCTTTAAAATATTTTTTAGCTTCTTTAATTGCTTCACAAATTGAATGATTTGAAACACCAACTCCTGGATTTCCTGTTAAACAAATAAAATTAAATCCTAATTCTTGAGCTTTAATATATGTTTCTTTTGTAGCTTGTCTTCCTGTAGAAATAACACGTCTTTCTTCCATTAAATCAGCATCTAAATCCACAGGTTCCAAGTTACATCCAATTGGTCTACCAACAATTTCTTTTAATTTATCTACTGGATTATCACATGCTGGTAATCCTTTAATTTCTGGATGATTACAATCAAAACAGTTTAATAAAACCATATCACTTCCAAATGAAACTGCAAGTTCAGCATTTGTAAGATCTCCTAATAAAGGTTCAATCGCAACAACTGTTTCTGTCATCACAGTTCTTCCTTCACTAGCAAGAATTGCTTGTTTTAATTCTTGACCATCCATTTTCAACATTTCACTACTTGTACAACTTAATAATCTTTTCATTCCTCAAACCTTCCTTTTCATATCTCTATTATCCTACATGTATATACAAAGGTCAATTATTGATTTTCAATTTGTTCTTGTAATTCTAACAAATAAAGATAACGTTCATTCTTTTCATCAATTTGATTTTGAATTTCATCTCTTTGTTTAGAAAGCTCATCAATTTCTTTAAAATCAGTAACACCATTCATCTTTTCTTCAACTTCATTTAATTTTGTTTCTAAATCCATAATGACATCTTCAATTCCTTCAAATTCTTTCTTTTCCATATATGTCATTTTGATTTTATTTTGCTTACTTTGTTTATAAGCCAAAGCCCCTTGTCCTTTTTCTTTTTCTTCTTTAGTAGAAGTATCTAGATTTTGACTATAACCTCCATTAACATAACGAATATGTTGATTTTGTAAAATAAATAAACCATCACAAATACGATCTAAGAAGTAACGATCATGACTAACTGTAATAATAATTCCTTCAAAATGATCTAAATAATCTTCTAATATATTAAGTGTATCAATATCCAAATCATTCGTTGGTTCATCTAAAACAAGAACATTTGGCATCATCATTAATACACGTAATAAATAAAGTCTTCTTCTTTCTCCACCAGATAAACGAGAAATTGGTGTATGTTGTAATCTAGCGTCAAACAAAAATCTTTCTAACATATCTTTAGCTGATAATCCTTGTCCATCCACCTTAAAATCATTAGAAATTTCTTGAATATAATCAATGACTTTTTTATTCATTGGTAAATCATCATATCCTTGTTTAAAATAACCAAAACGTACAGTTTCTCCAATTTCAACATACCCTGTATCACTTTTTAAACTTCCTGTAAGAATATTTAATAATGTTGATTTACCTGTTCCATTATCTCCTAATATTCCAATACGGTCATGTTGTTTAAACATATAAGAAAATTCATCAAATAGTTTTCTTTGACCAAAACTTTTAGAAATCTGATTCAGTTCAATTGTTTTCTTTCCTAAACGAGAAAAAGTATGAATCATTTCAATTTTCCCATTCACTTCTATATCTTTTACTTTTGATAATTCTTCAAATCTTTGCAGACGATCTTTACTTTTAGTTGTACGTGCTTGTACGCCAGCACGTACCCATTCAAGTTCTTTCTTTAAAAAGAGTTTTCTTTTTCTTTGACTAGAAAGTTGTGTTTCTAATCTTAATTGTTTCAGTTCTAAATATTTTGAATAATTGGCTTCATAGTTATAAACTTGTCCATGATCTATTTCAACAATACGATTTACTACTCTTTCTAAAAAATAACGATCATGAGTTACCATTAATAATCCTTTTGACCATTTTATTAAAAACTTTTCTAAATATTCAATCATACTATTATCTAAATGATTGGTTGGTTCATCTAAAATTAATAAATCACAAGGCTTCATTAAAGCAATCGCTAAAGCTACTCTTTTAAGTTGTCCTCCTGAAAGTTCTTTGATTTTTTGATTTTCATCATAAATTCCAAACTTACCTAATTGAGCCTTTATTTCAAAATCATGAATATCTTTTGAATCAATTTGTTTATAAACTGTTTCCATAATTGTATCCATTTCATTATACAAAGGTGTTTGTGGTAAATAATTAATACGTAAATCCTTTTGATAAGTCATTTTCCCTTGATAATCTTCAATACCTGAAATAATCTTCAAAAGCGTTGATTTGCCAGTCCCATTAACTCCTAAGATTCCTATTTTATCTTTATCTTCAATATGTAATTCTATTTGATCTAAAATACATCTTTCTCCATTATACTTTGTTATGTCTGTCATCGACACTAACATTTTCATCACCCACGCTATCATACCACAAACAAAAACAAAACGCGACTAATCGCGTTTTTTCATCACATATTTAATAAAGAATAAAAGCATAACAGTTAATGAAAGACCTATAAGTGTATACCAATAATCCATTGGTGTTGTATCTCCTGTTTTAACAGCTTGTACCTTGACAGATTCTGTAGGTGTTATTTCTGTTTTAATGTCTTCTTTAATGATTCCATGTGCGGCTTTAGCTTCTAAGGCATGATATGTTTGATTCTTTTCTATATTTACAAGATATAATCGATCTAAATGTTCTCCATCCCATCTGTGTTGTAACGTATCTTGATACCAACCATCTATTTTATGATTACAATCATCTAAAATCCAATTATTACCTACCGTACTCAAATAAACTGAGCCTGTTTCTTCTCCATAAAGATCATCACCAGCTAAACGTGCATGATTGTTATATAAAACTGTACTAGATAATGTTAACTTTCCAGCATTATAAATTCCTCCACCTTTACCTACACGACATGTATCAAGTGGATTACCTTTTTGATAACCTCCATTTGAAGTAATAATAGTTTGATTACCAAGATAAAGATTTCCATAATTAGAAATACCTCTTACATAATTATGAGAAATATTTACTTTGGCACCATCTTCAAAAATAACATCATCTGAATTAGGATAAAAATATATTTTTTGTGCTCTTTCATACCATCCATAAACTCCAAAATTTAAAGCAGATGTTTGAGCATAATATTTAGATTCATCATCACTTGCTTGATACTGACTTCCATTATATTGAGCTTCTAGCTTTCCTCCTTTTTTAACAATCATTGTACGTTTTTGTTTACCTTGACTTAAAAGGGCACAATTTTTATTTTCATTCATTTTTAATGAAGATGTTTCATCTACATAAAGTTGATTACCACTATACATATTATAACCAACTTCATTATTTAAAAGTGATACACTTCCTTGATTTGTAATATTTAAATTTCCTTTAACAATAGCTTGATTTGTACAATTTTGAATAACAAGACTAGAATGATCTACATTTATATGAAAACCTGTTATTCCATTTGGTTCAATCGCATCCTCTATGTTATACTTAGCATTATTATTAAGATTTAAAATACCATATGATTCACCCATCATTGAAGTATACTTCATTTGTTTTAATGAAACTACTGAATGATCTACATTAATAATCGCACCATTACTCGCATAGATACCATAATTTACAAAAGAAACATGCGATTGATTGATTAAATCTAAAACACCAGTTGAAGACATAACAACCGACCATGTATTATTTCCAGATGAATACATATTATTAAATTGTACATCACATTGATTAAATGTTAAATGTGCCTGTATATTTAAACGTCCTTGACTTTCACTATCATTTGTTTGACTTTGACAGGGAACTGATATTTGATGATGATTTCCTATAATTTCAATATCTTTATTAATAGTTCCTATATCTAAAATAACATCATCTAATAAATAAATCGGTCCTTTTTGTTTTTCATCTAAAATATCCTTGATAGCTTCTTGAAATGATTCATAATAATGATCTTGTATTTGTGCTTGATAATTCATAGCTTTAACTGTATGCATATTTAAAATTAAAATCATCAAACAAATACTTATTTGTATTAATTTTTTCATAATCTTCCTCCTTCTTTGTTTAAATAATAAAAAGGAGATATTATAAAGTTTGTCGGATTTTTTCTTATTAAAAATAAATACATTTTCATTTATAAAATCGATGGAAAAACTTAAAAACAACTGTCAATAAAGATATAAAATCAAAGAAAAAAGAAGATTATTCTTCTAATCTTCTTTTAAGCACAGATACAATTGAAATTGTTAGTAGAGAAAGTACTATATAAGGATAAATCATTTGTTCATCCCCTGTTTTTACACTTTTTTTAGCTGTTTGTATCTTTGTTTCTTGTTTAGGATTCTCTTGAATTTTTGTATTTTGAACACTATAGCTTACTGTCGGATTTAAAAAATCTTCAATTTCTAAAGCATTTCCATTACTATCTACAGGATGTAAAGTAGCTCGAATATTCGTCTTTAAATTATCTTTATTTAAATGACCATCTTCATCATAGTAACCATATTCTCCTGCTTGTTCTTGAGGATTTGTTAGTATAACAGTATAAATAAGTTGAACTGGATCAAATTGTGTAACAGGAACATTCATTTTCCAAATAAAATGTTCCTCTACTCCAGAATAATAGTAAAGTTCATAATCATAACCATCATTTTGCTTATTAAATCCATAATGATAACATGTATCATCTTCTATCATTTCTGGTGTATATTTCTTTTGACCAACCATCATATAAAATTGATTAACTTCATTAACAAAATCAAAATTATATTCATTTCCAAATTGATCTTTTCCTTGACCAATATAATCTTCAACATAACTTCCTTTATCTAATAAATAATAAATATCATTTTGAATAGCATCAAAAGAAACTTCTTCATTATTTGATAAGTATTCCATAAAAGAAGTTGCCCAAGGATAATGACTTTGACCATTAGCCTTCATCACATAACAATGATACCCTTCTTCTTTCATATTTTGATACGTATCATTCGTATAATAAAGTGCTTTATCAACTGAATTTAAATACTGATTCGATTCTAATACAGGTGTTGAAACTGTTGGTGTTTGTCCATAAATATAATCATATTTATTACCTTGACTTTCTAATTGATTCTTTACATTTTTAAAATATGTGTTCCATTCAGGAATGGAATCACTATATTTAGATTTAAAATTATCAGGACCTGCCCAATTTAAAACACTTCCATCATTTTCAAAAGACCAAGCGGTAACTGTTGGTTCTTGATTATACATATAAGTAATACCATCACTTACAAAAACCATATATTTCCTTTGAGCTTCTACTTCCTTGTCATTATCCAACAATTCCTTACCAGCTAATAATCCTGCATGACTATTTGTTCCAGAAGTAATTTCTTGTTGAATTGCTTCTTTGATTTGAGACATTTGACTTGTAAGATTAAACCATGAAGATACATGTGCTGTTTTATTAAAAATAACAATTCCTACTTTTACCTTTGCATCTGTTTTTTCAATCTGTGCTTTAAGTTGTTCTAACATTTCTAATGCTTGATTTTCAATTTGTGCACTAGTTGACTTATCTAAAACAAAAACAACATCAGAAACTAAGTTTTCGCTTTTCGAAGGTAGTGAAAGCGCCACTTGACTTTGATAATTTGAATCTAGTTGAGTAGCTGTTTTTGATTTAGAAATTTCCCATTTTAAACCAGTTGCTTCAACAGGTTTCATCATAAAAAACAAGCTTAGAAATGTTGTTAAAAGACATATTAATTTTTTCATTTCTTTCTCCTTTCCACTACTACCATAGAAAGAAAAAGTTATAAAATATGTCAGTTAATGTCTTTTTAAAATTTCTAATCTATTTTCATTTAAAATATTTATTTTTTATCATCATATTCTGTCATAGAAAATCAAAATATAATGTTTTTTAGAGTTCATGTTTAATACACAATTCAATAATATAATCTCCTCATCAAAGTGAAGGAGATGTTTTTATGAAAGAAAAGTTAATCCGCTTTATGCAAGGAAGATATGGTATAGATACATTAAACAATCACGCATTATTTCTAGTGATTGCTTTATTTATCGTCAATATATTTTTCAACAATAGAATTATAATGTGGTTAGGTTATTTAATTTGGTTATTAGTAATCTATCGTATGTTTTCTAGACAAACATACAAACGTTATCAAGAAAATGAAAAGTATCTAAAAAGCATTAAACCTATTCAACAATGGTTTAATTTACAAAAGAAAAGATTGTCAGATAGAAGTCATAAATATTATCGTTGCCCGTCTTGTAAACAAATGGTAAGACTTCCTAAAGGAAAAGGAAAAATTATTGTGACTTGTCCAAGCTGCCATCAAAAATTTGAAAAGAGAACTTAAAAATGTTTGGTTATGTTGTTATTAATAAACCCGAATTAAAAATAAAAGATTTTGATCAATATCAAGAATATTATTGTGGTTTATGTCAATCTTTAAAAAAGAATCATGGAAGATTAAGTCAATTTACTCTTAATTATGATTTAAACTTTGTAGGTATTTTACTTTCAAGTCTTTATGAACCTCATGAAAATCATTATTTTATCCATTGTCCTATACATCCTTTTCATAAAAAAAGAGTTTGTACAAATGAATGTATGGATTATGTAAGTGATATGACCATTATATTAACTTATTATAAATTAGAAGATGATATTCTAGATGAAAATTCTTTAAAAAGTAAATCCCTTATTCAATTTATAAAAAAGAAATTTAAAATTGTTAAAAATAAATATCCTCAAAAAGTAGAAACTATTAAAGAACACTTAGATCAAATCCATTATTTAGAACAAACGAATTGTATGGACTTAGATAAAATAGCTGGTCATTTTGGCCATATTATGGCTGAAATATGTGTTTATCAAGAGGATATTTTCAAGGATGATTTATATCAAATGGGATTTTATTTAGGTAAGTTTATTTATTTAATAGATGCTTTTGAAGATGTTGAAGAAGATTTAAAAAAACAAACATACAATCCTTTTAAAGATCAATTTAAAGAAGATAATTTTCAGGATTATTGTTTTAAAATATTAGAAATGATGATTTCTAGAAGTAGTTATTATTTTGAAAAACTTCCTTTAATTAAAAATATTGAACTTTTAAGAAATATTATTTATAGTGGTATTTGGACAAAATTTGAACTAATCAAAAAGAAAAGAATGGAGGAACAATCATGAATCCCTATCAAATATTAGGTATATCCCCTAGTGCTAGTGATGATGAAGTAAAAAAAGCGTATCGTACGCTTTCTAAAAAATATCATCCTGACGCTAATATTGGAAACCCTCATCAAGCAGAATACACTGAAAAATTTAAAGAAGTCCAAAATGCATATAAAACTATTATGGATGAAAGAAAAAAAGGTTTTAGACAACAAAGTTATGGTGGTCAAACAACTGGTGGTTATCAATATACAGGTAATGATCAAGACGCTTATCAAGAAGCTCAAGGATTTATTCAAGGCGGACGTTATCAAGAAGCACTTAATGTTTTAAATCAAATACGTAATAAATCAAGTATGTGGTTTTATTTATCTGCCATTGCTGAAAATGGTTTAGGAAATAATATACGTGCTCAAGAATATGCTCAAACAGCCTTACAAATGGAACCTATGAATATGCAATATATTCTTTTAGTGAACCAATTACAAGGAAATACGAATCAATATCGTCAAACAAGCCAACAATATGGAAATCCTGCAAGTATGATGAATTGTTGCTATTCAATTATGTTATTAAATTGTATGATGTCTTGTTGTTGTGGTAGCGGATATCATTATCCTATTTTATGTTGTTAGAAGGAGAAAATTATGGCAAAGGTTATTGGAATTGATTTAGGTACAACAAATAGTTGTATGGCTTTTTATGAAAACGGAAAAGCTAAAATTATTGAAAATAAAGAAAATCAAAAAACAACACCAAGTATTGTTGCTTTTGATAAAGATGGAAAGAAACTTGTAGGAGAACTTGCAAAACGTCAACAATCGATGAATCCAAAACGTACAATTTCTTCTATTAAAAGAGAAATGGGAGATAACTATCATGTGGAAATCGATGGTAAACAACTATCTCCTCAACTCATTTCTTCTATGATTCTACAAAAATTAAAAACGGATGCAGAAGCTTACTTACAAGAAGAAGTAACACAAGCCGTTATCACAGTTCCTGCTTATTTTAACGATGCACAAAGGCAAGCAACTAAAGATGCTGGAAGAATTGCTGGTTTAGAAGTATTAAGAATTATTAATGAACCAACAGCTGCTGCTCTTGCCTATGGTTTAGAAAATGCTTATGGTCAAAAGGTAATGGTTTTTGACTTAGGTGGTGGAACTTTTGATGTTTCGATTATTGAAATTGGTAGTGGTGTTATTGAAGTTTTATCAACAGCTGGGGATAATCATTTAGGTGGAGATGATTTTAATACAGCCATTAGTGACTACGTCCTTGATACTTTTTCAAGACAAGAAGGAATTGATTTAAGAAAAGATCAAATTGCTTTATCTCGTATTTTAGAAGCTAGTGAACAAGCTAAAATAGAACTTTCAAGTCAATCAAGTACCATCATTAATTTACCTTTTATTTATCAAGATGTAAATGGTCCAAAAAATTTAGAAATCACTTTAACAAGACAAAAAATGAATGAACTGACAAAATCTTTAATTGATCGTCTTGTTTTACCAATGCAAACAGCCTTAAATGATGCAAGATTAACACCACAAGACTTAAATAAAGTCATTTTAGTGGGAGGTTCATCACGTATTTTAGCAGTTCAAGAAAAAGTAAAAGAAATTACTCAAATGGACCCAAGTAAATCCTTAAATCCTGATGAATGTGTAGCTTTAGGAGCTGCAATCCAAGCAGGAAAACTAAGCGGTGAAATGGTTTTATATGGTGAAGATAATGATGTTTTATTATTAGATGTTACACCTTTGACACTTTCTATTGAAACTGTTGGTGGTGTTGCTACACCATTAATTCCAAGAAACACAACGATTCCAACCAGTCACAGTCAAGTCTTTACGACATCAGCAAACTTTCAAACACAAGTTGAAATCAATGTTTTACAAGGAGAAAGACCACTCGCAAAAGATAATCAATCTTTAGGTAAATTTAAGCTTAAAAAAATCAAACGTGCGATGCGTGGAGTTCCACAAATTGAAGTTACTTTTGATATTGATAGTAATGGTATTGTTCACGTTTCTGCTAAAGACTTAGCTTCTGGAAATAGTCAAAGTATGATAATTGAAGGTTCTTCTAAAATGTCTGATACAGATATTGAAGAAGCTATTAAACAAGCGAAAATGTATGAAAGCCAAGACCAAGTTACTAAAGAAAATATGCTTTTAAAAAATGAAGTTGAAACATTGATAATCAATGTTCAAAATGGTCTTGCAACGCATAAAAAAGAAATGGATAAAGCTTTAAGAAAACAAATTAAAGGTGAACTTGCTTCTTTAATGAAAATAACTAGAAAATTCAATTATGAAACAGCTTCGCCAGATGAAATTCAAAAAATAAAAGATTCTAAAAATCATTTAGAATCTCTAGCTCAAAATATCATCGAGAGATAATTTATCTCTCGTTTCTTTTTTCTAATATTTCATCATGTTTAATAAAACCATAAGTTGCTACAATTAAAGAGCCTCCTAAATCAAGAGCTAAATCTTTCATTGTATCCTTTAAAGCTTCATGTCCTTTTAAAGGAATATCTTTTTTAGAAACAAGTGTTCCTTTTGTAGAAGCCATATATTGTTGAGCATTGGTATGAAAGAGCCCATCACAACTATATTCTAATAATTCCCAAAAAGCCCCTATTCCTAGCGAAAACACAACTAAAAATAAACATGTAAAATATTTATTCATATAAATATATTTGCTTTTTTCAGCCATCATCACATGAATAAACCATAAGGCTACAAAAGATAAAATTATACCCGAATGGAAATGTAAAAAAGAATCCCACCATGGATATCTTCCATAAAAATCAAGTCCATCTCCTAAAACTAAAGCATTAAAGGCAAAAAATGCAATAACTATATAAAGTGTTAAAGGTACTTGCATCTTAAACCATTTTTGTAAAATTCTAGGTGCTGATAATACAAGTAACATCGCACTAAATTGAAGAATACGAAAAATCATAGTTGTCACATATTTTATGTAAACATCACCAATATGATGGCGGAAAGCAATAATAAAAATTGTCCAGCCTACATGATAAATCAATAATAAAATCGTTAATATAAATAGTATTTTTTTAATAAGCAAAAGTCTTTTTTCTGTTAATTTCTTATTTTTCATAAAAAAACCAATCCCATCCTTTCTTCATTCTTAGTTCACTTTCAAAAAAATGATTTCCATTATTTTTTTGAAAGAAACAATCATTTTCTTTTTGATAGATTTTATAAGCTTCTAAGGTGTTTTTCAACACATTTTTCATCAATGCATTTCTTGTTTTATGTTCCTTACTTCCTAAACTTAAATAGATTCTTTTGTTTTTTATAGGATGATTCTTTAAATACTCTAACCACCCTTCTTGCCATAAAGACCCAGATACACTGATAGCCCCATCTAAATCAAGTTCATGAAGTGAATAAAGACTAAATAAACCTGCTAAAGAATAACCGCTAATATAACATTTTAAATATTTGTTTTTTAATTGTATTTGCTTAATTTTTTCTAAAAGAATTTTCCCTCTTTGATTTGTTAAAGAAAGTTCATTTTGCCAATCATCAATTTCAATTACTTTTAAGACATAAGAACTCTTTTGAAAATAGGCTTTAACTTCTTCTAGCCATTCATTTTGTCCTTTCATGCACAAATAAATCATGATTCCTTCTTTATCCATCTTGAACCTCCACAAAGATTGCTTGATGATTAATGGCTGGTAAAATTTTATCAAAAACATCTTGCATTTTAATTTTTAGACTACTTGTATTAATGCATGGATGACAACCTAGGTATTCATCTTCTAATAAATCTTGATCCATTAATAATTGAACATTGTTTTTAACGTCGTTCATTAGTCCTAAAACACTAACAGAACCAGGTGTAATATCTAAATATTCATGCATTTTTTCATCACTTCCAAAAGAAAGGCGGGAACTGTTGATTTGTTTCGATATATTTTTTGTTTTGAATTTTTTATGTCCTTTTAACATTAATAAATAATACTGGCTTTTATTGGAATTTACTAAAAATAAATTTTTGCATATTGTTGCTTGTAAAGATTTTTCTATTTCTAAACATATTCCCATCGTATCTGCTTTTTCATGGTCTATGCGTTGATAATCAATATGTAGTTTTTCTAACAAATCATAAACTCTTTCTTCTTTAGCTATCCTTTTTTCTTGTGGTCTGCCTTGTTTTAATTCCATTTGTTATTCCTCATTTAAATCTATTTGATCTTTGATTTTATTAAATTCAATAATTGGCAATTGATTTTCTAAATGTTCCCCTATAAATTTTTCCATCCATACCATATCATACCAACGATTAAATTTATAGCCACATTGATGAAACTTACCTATCATTTGATATCCCAAATGATGATGATAATCAATACTATTAGTATCCAAATATTCATCATTTTCAATAGGTGAAGAAATACACGCATTTAAATTTGTAATATGTTGTGCTTTTAATGCTTTTTCTAAGGCTAAATAAAGTTTTTTACCAATCCCACATCTTTTTAAATCATAATTAACATAAATTGATGTCTCAACACACCAATCATAAGCGACCCTATTTTTAAAACAACTTGCATAAGCATAACCGACAATTTGATCATTCTCTTTAGCAATCAAATAGGGATATTTTTCCATAACATGAACCATTCTTTGTTTAAATTCTTCAACAGATGGTACCTCATATTCAAAAGTAATCGCTGTTTTTTCAACATAATAGCGATAAATCTCTACTAATTCTTGTGCATCTTCTAAAGATGCAATTTCAATTTTCATAACTCATTCCCCCGTTTTCCTTATTATCTATCAAAATAAAAAAGATGTCCACCTAAATGAACATCTAAGATTAAGCTTCTCGCATTTCTTTTGTATATGTAAAACCATTTCCACTAACTTCTTCTACATGAGAAACAATAATAAATGCTTTATCATCAATCTCTTTAATCTTATCTTTTAAATCAGGAAGTTTACGATATGGTAAAATTGTTAAAACAACTTCTGTATTTTCTTTTAAAAACCCTGTTTTACCATCTAATAAAGTCACTCCCGCATCCATATCATTTAAAATCATTGTTTTCATCTTTTCAATTTCTTTTGTCATGACAAGAACTTGAACACAACCTTTACCTGATGATAATAAATAATTCATCATATAAGCTGTAATCAAAATTGTCATAATCCCATAAACAATTTCAGGAACACTATGGAAAGAAATTTGTAAAATAAGAATTGTCGCATCAATACCATTAACAAGTAAAGTTACGGGAACTTTAAAATGTTTTTCAACAATAAGCGCTAAAATATCAAATCCCCCTGTTGATCCTCCAGCTTTTAAAACAAGACCAATTCCAAGTCCTAATAAAAAACCACCTAAAATACAAACAAGAAGTTGATCATCTAATAAACCATGTAAATAAGTTTGTTGATTAAAAAACTCTAATAAAACAGGAAATAAAAATGTTGAAATCAATGTTTTCATTGCAAATGTCTTTCCTAAAAAACAAAGACCTATTAAAAATAAAGCAATATTAATAATTGCGACACATAAAGAAACAGAAATTCCTGTATAAAAATGAAAAACTGTACTAATACCAGAAACCCCTCCTACCACAATAGAATGATCTAAAATTAATGCACTAACCGCAAACGCCATTAAAACATTTCCAATAATAATTTGAATCACTTTTTTCATATCTCTCACCTCGCAAGAAATAATAACAGTTTTTCTTTTATCAGAATGTAACCTATGTTACAATTTAACAAAGAAGGTGAAAAAATGAAAATTAATGAAGAACTATTTGACTACTTTAAACAAGTAGGAACTATTAAACATTATCAAAAAAATGAGATTATTTATATGCAAGATGATTGTGCCGATGAGTTATGTCTTGTTTTAAAAGGCAGAGTACGAGTTTATCATATTAAAAAAAATGGTGATGAAATCAATTACGATGTTCTTGATAAAGGACGTATTTTTGGGGAGTCTTCCCTTTATGAAAATGCTTATCGTCCTACTACAGTTTCCGCAATTAATGATGTTGAAATTATTACTTGTCATTTACAAGATCTTTATCCTTATTTATCATCTTCACTAGATTTAACGATTTCTTTATTAAAAATGTTAAATGATAATTGTAATCATTTAACGCAATTACTCAAATGGGCACAAACCTATAATCGTTATGAAAAAGTAGCCGCTTTTCTTTATGATTTATCAAAAGATAATAATAAAGAAAAAAATTTACTTTTTGGCCGTATTCCTTATACGCATCAAGAAATTGCTGATTCTTTAGCTATATCTCGAGTGACCGTTACTAAAGTACTTAATCAGTTTAAAGAAGAAGGACTCATTGATATTCAATACGGTCATATTCAAGTACTTGAACGTCAAAAACTCTATAATCATTATCTAGCAAAACTCGATTAGTGAATAATTAAAAAAAGATATGTTATAATAAATTATGGGAGGGATAATATGGAAAATCACGTTGGATGTTATGAAACAGGATCACTCGATTTTTTTGGACCATTATGCGTTGTGGCTTGTTATGTTGATCAAAAAGATGAATTTTGGTTAAATAAGCTAAATTTAGAAGTTACAAGCAATGAAGAAATAATACAGCTTGGAAAAGTATTAAAAGAAAAGCTTACTTATAGTTTACTTTTATTAGATAATAGTCATTATAATCAATATGTTAGTGAAGGACAAAAACTTTCTTGTATGAAAGCAAATCTCTATAATCAAGCAATGATCAATGTCATTCAAAGAATCAGTCATCCTATTTCAATAAAAACAATCGATGCTTTTTTAGCACCTAAAAAATACTATCGTTATTTAAAACACAAAACCATTGTAGTACGTCACCTTGAATTTAAAAAAGAGGATATATCACCAGCCATGATGTGCGCAAAAATCTTATCACAATATGCTTATCTTCAATATTATCAAAACATGTGTGATTCCTTAGAAATCACTTTACCAAGAGGCTTTAATATTCTTGCAAATGACGCTGGTTGTCTTTTAGTAAAAAAATATGGACAAGATATTTTAGAAAAAGTATCAAAGACTAATTTTCCAAATTATAAACAAATTTTAGAAAAAGTTTAGACTCTTTTTCTTTTTAAGAAAAAACCATTTCTTATCATCTATTTTTTTTATAATAGAACCATGGAGGAAATGAATATGATTAAAATGATTGTCAGTGATGTTGATGGAACCTTATTATCTCATGGTTACATCAATCCTAAATGTATTGAAAGTATAAAAAAAGCACAAGAAAAAGGAATTGAATTTGTTGTGGCTTCAGGAAGAGATTATTATGGCGTGACAAGTGTTTTAGACCCTTTAGGTATAAAATGTTCGGCCATTTTAGGAAATGGTGCTCAATATTGTAATAAAGAAGGAAAAGCCATCATGGATTGTTATTTAGATAAAGAAATGCTTAAAGAAATTCTTCCTGTCTTTATTGAAAATAATACACCGTATATGATTTTTACCACAAATGGTTTTTATAGTACTTTAAAACCCGATTACGTAAGAGATCGTTTTGCTTATCGCGGTAGTGTCCGTTTTGGAAATAAAATGGAAGATTTTTTACCAGGAGGTCCAATGAGTGATTCTCCTGCCTGTCAAATTCAACAGTTTGATTCGATTGATGAATTCATAAAAAAAGATTTAGACATCATCAAAGTAGAAGCTTTTTCACATGATGAATCTGAAATACAAAAGGTCCTTCCTTATTTTAGAGATATGAAAAAGATTGCGTATTTATCTTCATATCCTGATAATGTTGAAATTACAAATGAAAATGCGCAAAAAGGACTTATTTTAGAAAAAGTAATTGACCTATTAAACATCAAAAAAGAAGAAGTTATTGTTTTAGGAGATGGTATGAATGATATTACTCTCTTTGAACGTTTCCCTTATTCTTTTGCGCCAAACAACGCTGAAAAAGTTATTCAAGAAAAAGCTTATAAAGTTGTTTCAAGTTGTAAAGATGGAGCTGTTAGTGAAGCTATTGAATATGCTTTAGAAAACTTATAAAAGATTCATTTATTTTGAATCTTTTTTATTTGTTTGGAAATTTCTAAAATACCACGATAACTTTTAACATTATCACCATTATAATTTATCCCATAAAAAGTTAAATTAAAATGTTTTGCTAGTAAATAATCAACTTGACTATCCCCTATATAGATAGAGTTATTCATATCAATTAAAAAATCTTTTTTAGCTTGTTCTATCATCCCAGGTTTTGGCTTTTTACAGTGACAATGATCTTTTTCATTATGCGGACAAAAGTAGATTTTTAGAATATCTATATTTTCTTCTTTTAATTTTTTTAGAAATTTTCCTGTAAACTGTTGATAATCATTCAATGAAATAATTCCATCATTAATAAGATATTGATTTGTTATAATGATAAAATCATATCCCATCTCTTTTAATCTCTTGAGTCCTTCTATTGAACCTTCTAAAAATTCAGGTTCTTTAATTTCTCTCCATTTTTCATCTGGATAATCCTTAATAATAGTTCCATCTCTATCCAAAAAAGCAATTTTTAAATAAGATGGCTTCATTTTAACCTTTTGATTCATACTTTACCTCCAAAGCTTCTATTTCTAAAATTTTATCATTTATTTTTACTAAAAAGAAGAAAACTCCTCAAAAAAAGACAATATATATAGGAAGGAATCTATATGAACAAAAATAGAGAAAATTTTATAAAATATTCAAATGATTTATATTTTCATCATTTGCTTGTAGAAAATGAAAGAATTAGAACCCTTATTTGTCAAGAACTCGTTTCAGACAGGAAAATTATTTCTATTAAATTAAAGAAAGCAATTGAAGAATATATTAAATATTACAATGAGAAAAGAATCAATGTAAAAAGAAAAGGATTGAGTCCATTAGCTTATAGACAACAATCCCTATCTTAAATTTTATAGTCCAACTATTTCAGTGCACTACACAACTATTGACGCTTTTTATTTTATTTATCTTTCCAAAAATCAACAGGTTCATATTCTTGTAACTGTGCAAGAAATCCAGCTTTTTGAAGTTCTTCTTGAATTTCATCGAGAATTTCTTCATTGTCTGCATGAACTGTATGATAATGATATCCTGATGTGACATTTTTTAGTAAGCTTGAATGTCCTGTTTGTAGATTTGTCATATAATTTTTAATATCTCTTCTTGAGGCAATATTTAATGTTGCTTTTACAATATTATAAACTTTATGATAAACAAAGACATCTTCAACATAACCACCTAAGTCAACAATTAAAGAAAGTTCTTTTTCTACTTCATTATCATCATGATGTACCTTAAAAATACGTTTACAAACTTTTTGTGTATTTAAAACATATCCTTTATGTGTTGAATAAATATCATAATCACCAGCACGAAGTAAAGCAATGTCTTGAACAATGACTTGTCGACTTACTTGGAGGGTTTTCGCTAAATATGTTCCTGATACAGGTTGTAAACTGTTTTTTAAAATATCAATAATGGCTTGTCTTCTTTTATTTCCATCCATACCTCGCCCTCCTTAATTGATATTATAGCACATGTAAATTCTTCAATGAAAGGTCTAATATTGGTGCAGAATGTGTTAGAGCACCACTGGAAACATAATCTACTCCTAAATTTGTAAGTCTTGCAATGTTTTCTTTTGTGACATTTCCTGAAACTTCAATTTCAGCACGATGATCAATATAAGCAATAGCTTCTTTTAACATATCATCATCCATATTATCTAGCATGATAATGTCTGCACCTGCTTCTACTGCTTCTTTGACCATTTCCATATTTTCTACTTCAATTTCAATTTTTCTAACAAATGGTGCATATTCTTTAGCAAGCATAATGGCTTCTTTGACTCCACCAGCAGCACCAATATGATTATCTTTTAATAATACACCATCACTTAAATTATATCGATGATTATGTCCACCACCAACTCTTACTGCATATTTTTCAAAAATACGATTATTTGGTGTTGTCTTACGAGTATCTAATAAACGAATAGAAGAATCTTTTAAATATTCTTGAACATTCGCTGTATAAGTGGCAATTCCACTCATTCTTTGTAAATAATTTAAAGCAACACGTTCCCCACTTAGTAAAACACGGACATCGCCTTTAACACGTCCTAAAAGTTGTCCTTTTTCTACGTGATCTCCATCACTAGCAAAGAATTCAACATCACAAGCTTCATCTAACAATTCAAAAGTACGTTCAAAAATTTGTAAACCACAAATGATACCATCTTCTTTACAAATCAAATCAACAACTCCTGTTTTAGAAAAAGGCATCACACTATTAGTAGAAACATCTTCACTGGTAATATCTTCTTTTAAAGCACTGATAATAAGTGGATCTACATTAAGTTTTAATGTTGTTTGATCAAACATATAATGATTTCTCTCCTTTAAACTTTTTTCAATACGTTTAGCCGCTCTTTTAGCAAAAACAAGACTTTCTAATAATGAATTACTTGCAAGTCTATTTTTACCATGAACGCCATTACAAGCTGTTTCTCCAATAGCATATAAATGTTTCATACTGGTATGACTATCATAGTCTACTTTAATACCACCCATGAAATAATGTTGTGCAGGTACAACAGGAATAGGTTCTTTAAAAACATCATATCCTTTTTCTTTACAATGTTCAACAATGTGAGGAAAATGACTTTCGATTTCTTCTTTACCAATTGGTCTTAAATCTTCATAAACATAATCTGTTTGATCTTTTTCCATTTGTTTAAAAATAGCTTCTGCCACAACATCTCTTGGAAGAAGTTCATTGACAAAACGATTTCCATTTTTATCTAAAAGAATAGCCCCTTCCCCACGTACAGATTCAGAAATCAAAAAGCTTCTTTCATGATCTGTTGTATATAAAGTTGTTGGATGAATTTGTACATAATCTAAATTCTTAAGTTCAATTTGATATTTTTTAGAAAGTTCAATGGCATCTCCTGTTAAATGAGGATAATTTGTAGAATGTTTATAAAGTCCGCCAATACCACCTGTCGCTAAAACGACTTTTTTAGCGTATACTTTTTCTTCTTGATTATTTCTTTTAATGATACCACCAAGCGCAACATTTCCTCTAACAATCAAATCAACAAGAGGTGTATTTTCTAAAAGTGTCACGTTCTTTTTTTGTCTTACTTTTTCTAATAAATGTCTCGTAATTTCTTTACCTGTAATATCTTCATGATACAAAATACGTTTTTGGCTATGAGCCCCTTCTCTTGTAAAAGCAAGGCTTCCGTCTTCATTTCTTTCAAAATCAACACCATAACTTATTAAATCTTGAATAACATCAGGTGAAGATTTAATCATCAATTCTACAGAATACACATCATTTTCATAATGACCTGCTTTCATGGTATCTTCAAAATAACTATCATAATCTTCTTCATTTCTAAGCATACAAATACCACCTTGTGCTAGAAAGGAATCACTTAATTCAGCTTCTTTTTTTGTTACCATTAAAATATTTAAATTTTCTGGTAGATGTAAAGCCATATAAAGAGCTGAACATCCACTACCTACTATTAATACATCTGTTTTCATTTTTTCTACCTACTTTGCAAGTTCTAACATTTTTTCTAAAGGACTTAATGCCTTTTGCATAAATTCATCATTTAAAATAACTTCATTTGTTTCATTTTCTAAAACGTCTAGAATTTTTTCTAATGTTACTTTTTTCATATTTGGACATACTTGAACATCCATAATTGTATGTAACTCTTTATTTGGTACTAATTCTTTGATTTTTGCGAAAACACCATCTACTGTCCCAATGATAAAATCTTTTGCATCACTTTGGACAACATAATCAATAATGGCAGAAGTGCTTCCTACAAAATCAGCAGCTTCAACGATTTCTCTTTTACATTCAGGATGAACAGCCACTTTTGCTTCTGGATATTTTTCTTTTGCTTCATTTAATTTTTCTAAAGTAATATTTGTATGACGAGGACAATGTCCATAATTTGTTATCACATTTTTTTCAGGAACTTGTCTTCTTACAAAATCTCCTAAGTTTTGATCTGGTATAAAGAAAATATTTTTTTGTGGTAATGCTTTAACAATCTTAACTGCATTTGATGAGGTTACACAAACATCTGCATATTGTTTAATTTCAGCTGTTGAATTGATATAACATACCACCGCTAAATCTTCATATTTTTCTTTCATTTCTTTAATTTCTTTAATTGTAATCATATGAGCCATTGGACAATCTGCAAAAGCATCTGGCATAAATACCTTTTTTTCAGGATTTAATATTTTTGCACTTTCCCCCATAAACTCAACTCCTGCAAAAACAATACGATCAGCATCTGTTTGGCTGGCTACTTTGGCTAGATAAAATGAATCCCCAATATAATCAGCAATCTTTTGCACTTCTTCATCTACATAATAATGTGCTAAAATAATCGCCTTTTTTTCTTCTTTTAACTTTTTAATTTTTTCTATATTATCCATATAACTTCTCCCTTTTCTCGAGGAGAGTATACTCCTTTTGTTTACACCTGACAAGACAGTTGTCAAAAATAAATATAAAAAAGATATCTTTTTTCAAAGATACCTCTTACATTTCTTTTAACCCTAATAAAATACATCCAATCAACATATATTCCTTTAAGCTTTCAATCTTAATCAAATCAGGGATATAACTCTTTGGCATATATTTTTCCATTTCTTTTTTTACATCATCACTTTTAGAAATCAACCGATTATAAATAATGATTGCATCCGGTGCCACCATCGAAGTAATCCCTAAACAATACTTCATTGTCCATTCAAGAGCTCCTTCTGGAGTTTTTTTGATTTCTTGATAATTCTCACTAAAAGAAATCGGTAAATACTGAATTTCACCCGCAACATTATGCCTTCCTTTAATTAAATGTCCTCGATGAATATGTCCTACTCCTCCCGTTCCACCAATACGTGCTTGATAAAGGAATGAAACAGATTCATAGTCATCTTGTGAAGCAAAATATCCCATCACAATTGTATTAACATCATTATTAATGACAATCTTTTGACTATATTTTTCTTCAAGAAAAGCTTGTAAATGACATTCATTCAAGCCATATTTTTTTAAAGTTACTACCCCATTATAAACAACCCCAGGTAGTGAAAGACTAATGAGTTCTATATCAGGATATCCATATAAAATCGTATTAATTAAATCAACAATATCATCGACTGAAATAGTGTTTTTATAGACTTCAAAATCTTCTAAAATCATATTATTTTCATCATAAAGACGACTTACAAGTCTTACTTTTTGATCTAATTGAATAAAAGCAAGTGCTAAAACTTGTTGATGAGCTTTCAACATTTGTTTAATAGGTAAAGGATTTTCTTGTTGACTTTGAACTTCTTTTTCTTTATAAAGTTCATCTTCTAAAAAAGTAATCGTATTTCCCACATCATATTTTCCAAATAATGCAGGTGATAAAGCATAAACACGCTTATTTTTTAAGACTCCTTCTACTTCAGATAAACGAAATGATACCTGTGGTGCTAGTAGAATAACATCATAATCTTTCGCCATGTCATAAAGATTTCCATAAGAAACAGCATTAAATTCAAAATCTTTATTTAGAAGCTGTACACCCTCATTTAATTTTTCCGCAAAGAAACCTGTAGTAAGTCCACTTGTACACGAAAGAAGTACTTTTGTTTTTTTAGAAGTTGTCAACCTTTGTAAACAAAGACGCATGTCATAAAGTAAACCTAAAGCGTGATGAAAATTATTCATTTGAAAATGAATAAAGAAGACTTTTTCTTTAGTCACCTTATTTTCAACATCGAGTTCAATAATACAATCAGGATAAAAATTAATGAATCCTAAACCATATTTTGTTTCAATCACAATATTATCATTTACTTCTTTGACATCCCAATCATCTTCATTTTGATTCAACAACCATCTCTTTAAAAGTTCTGTATCAATCTCTTTTAAAAAAGAATCCATCGTCCTCACCTCTTTTTTCATTATACATTTTTTCATCCAAAAATTAAAATTCTTGATAATAATCAAGAATTATTGTTCAGGTACAACTGCGAAATAAACAAGGTCTTCTTCATGATCATTGACCATTGTATGTTTATGACCTTTAGGACAATAATGAACACTTCCTTTATGAAGTTCTTCTCTTTGTCCATCATAAATAACATAACCATTACCAGAGATGACATAAATCACCTCACTGTTTGTTTCATGAACATGTTCTCCAACACTTCCACCAGTTGGAATATGTCCAATCATAAAACGATTTAGACCATCGAAATACATCTTTGCTTCAATGTATTTTTCGCCACCTTTAAAGTTTTCAAATTTTTCCAAATTATTTTCATCATATTCAAAAATCATTTTTATATCCCCCAATCGCTTTTCATTATAACATATCTTACAGAAATGTAAGATGACGAATTGCATGATTTTCTATATAATATTAAAAGAAGGTGATCTTATGTATAAATTATTAATTGTTGAAGATGATTTTATTATCGCAAAAGGCTTACAAAAACATTTTGAAAAATATCATTATGATGTTCAATATATAGAAGATTTTGAACATGTTTTAGATGAATTTTTAGAGTTTCAACCTGATCTTGTTTTATTAGATATCCATCTTCCTTTTTTTGATGGTTATTATTGGTGTCAAGAAATTCGGAAAATCTCACAAGTCCCTATTGTTTTTATTTCTTCCGCTAATGAAAATATGAATATTGTTTTAGCAATGAATATGGGTGGTGATGATTTTATTAATAAACCTTTTGATTTACAGGTTGTACAAGCTAAATTACAAGCGATTCTTAGAAGAACTTATAGTTTTTCTAAAGATTTTCATTTGTTAACTTATCAAGATGTTCATTTAGATATCTTAGCTGGGAAAATCACTTATCAACAAAAGGAACTTATTCTAACTAAAAATGAATTAAAAATCTTAGAATATTTATTTGAACATGCGGAAGTGATTGTTTCTCGTATTGATTTAATGAATCATTTATGGGATGATCACCAATTTATTGATGATAATACTTTAAGTGTTAATATGAATCGTTTAAGAAAGAAATTAGAGGATATTGGTTTACATGATTTTATTCATACTAAGAAAGGCTTAGGTTATTTATTATGTTTAAAGACTATTTAAAGAAAACATATCCCGTCTATCTTCTTTATTTGTTGTTTGTCTTATGTACTTTTGTTGTTTTAATGATATGTCAAATGATTTCAGATTTAATTATTTATATGTTAAGTCTCTATTTTTCTATCATCCTTCTTTATTTTTTACTTGATTATAGAAAATACAAACAACATCATCAATATTTGATTTATTTAAAAGACAATCCTGAATTGTTTGATAATTTACCTCAAGAAAGCTATCTTGAAGAAAAAATGTATCAAGAAATGCTTCAAATATTACAAAAAAAGATATTTCAACTTAAACAAGAAAATCAACAAAAATACAATAACACGATAGATTATTATACAAAATGGGTCCATCAAATCAAAACTCCTATTGCTGGATTAAAACTCATCATTCAAAATGATTACCCAGATAAAAAAATGCTTGTAGAACTTTTAAAAATAGAACAATATGTCAATATGGCTTTACAATATGTACGTTTAGATTCTATTCACCATGATCTTTCTTTTCAAAAAGTTTCTTTAGATCATCTTGTTAGTCAAGAAATCAAAAAACAATCACTCTTTTTCTTTCAAAAAAATTTAAAAGTAGATTATCAAATTAAAGACCTACAAATCTTAACAGATGAAAAATGGAGTGGTTTTGTCATTGAACAAGTTCTTTCTAATGCTTTAAAATATACGAAAGAAGGAAGTATTACTTTTTATAATGAAGGTGAAAAGCTTTATATTCAAGACAGTGGTATTGGTATTAAAGAAAGTGATCTGCCACGTGTTTTTGAAAAAGGATTTACAGGTTTTCAAGGAAGAAATGATAAAAAAGCCAGTGGTTTAGGTCTTTATTTATGTAAAAATATTTTTAATCAATTGGGTCATTGGATTTCTATTGAATCAAAAGTAAATCAAGGAACAACTGTTTGTCTTGATTTTAGTAAAAAAGAAATATTTATTGAATAATCTTACAAAAATGTAAGATTATTTTACTTACTTGTAAGATAAATCGATAGGTCATATTTTAGAAGTAGAATACAATAAGTGTGTAAAAAGGAGGACACAAAAATGTCATTATTAAACGTTAAACATTTACAAAAAATTTATTCAACGCGTTTTTCAAGCCAAAAGGTAGAAGCTTTAAAAGATGTTTCTTTTGATGTTGAAGAAGGAGAATATATCGCCATTATGGGTGAATCTGGAAGTGGAAAAACAACACTCTTAAATATTCTTGCTTCATTAGATAAACCAACAAGTGGAGAGGTTTTATTAGATGGAAAAGATCTTACAAAAATCTCTGATAAACATATTTCAGCTTTTAGACGAGATAATCTTGGCTTTGTTTTTCAAGATTTTAACTTATTAGATACTTTTAATGTCGCTGACAATATCTATTTACCCCTTGTTTTATCCAAAGAACCCTATGCTTTAATGAAACCAAAACTAGAAAAACTTGCAAGACCATTAGGAATTAATCATTTATTAGAAAAATATCCTTACGAAATATCTGGTGGTCAAAAACAAAGAGTTGCGGTTGCAAGAGCCTTAATTACCCATCCTAAAATTATTTTAGCCGATGAACCCACAGGTGCTCTTGATTCAAAATCAACCGATCAACTTTTATCTATTTTTGATCAAATTCATCAAAGTGGACAAACAATTTTAATGGTTACTCATAGTAGTAAAGCAGCTAGTTATGCCAGTCGTGTCTTATTTATTAAAGACGGACAAATCTTCCATCAACTTTATAAAGGAGATATGTCTAATCAAGAAATGTATCAAGCTATTAGCGATACTCTAACAATGCTTCTTTCAGGAGGTCAATAATATGAAATTTTATTTGAAATTGGCTTTAGGAAATATCAAAAAGAATAAGAAGCTTTATACATCATATTTTGTTTCAACAATCTTTTCTATTGCCTTATATTTTATTGTTAGAAATATTGGACAAAGTCCTACTTTAAAAAATCATCAAGAAATGACGATGTTTTTAGGATTAGGCAGTGGTGTAATAAGTATTTTCTCTTTTATATTTTTACTTTATACCAATAGTTTTGTTATAAAAAATAGAAAAAAAGAAATTAGTCTTTATCATATCTTAGGGATGGAAAAAAGAAATATACGTTCGATGATGTTTCTAGAAACACTCATTATTGCCCTTATTTCTCTTTCATCAGGTATTTTAATAGGTGTTCTTCTTTCGCAAATAACATCGGTTATTATCTTAAGATTGATTCATAAAAGTGTTCAATTTTCTTTAAACTTTTCATTGAACGCTTTTATACAAACCATTATTATTTTTAGTATCATTTTCTTAATTTCTTTAATATACAATATTACTATTGTTGTAAGAAGTAATCCTATTGAACTTTTAAAAGGACAAAACATTGGTGAAAAAGAACCTAAAACAAAAATAATCTTAACGCTTTTTGGAATGATTACTTTAGGAGCTGGTTACTACCTTGCCTTATCTATCACTGATCCAATGAAAGCAATGACTTTGTTCTTTGTTGCAGTTATTTTAGTCATGCTAGGAACTTATAGTTTATTTACAGCAGGAAGTATTGCTTTATTAAAATTCTTAAAATCAAGAAGAAACTTTTACTATCAACCAACACACTTTACTTCTATTTCTGGTCTTTTATACCGTATGAAACAAAATGCGGTCGGACTAGCAAATATTTGTATTTTATGTACTTGTGTTTTGGTTACTCTTTCTTCAACAATCTGTTTATATAATGGAATTCAAGATAGTATAGACCGTCAATGTTATATGGCTGGTAATATTAAGTTGAATGGCTTTAAAAATCCAAGTTATGTTTTTGATAAAACAAAAGAATTATTGAAGAATGAAAAATATGATTCTCTTTATGCTTTACCTGTTTATGAGTATTCTGGAAGTTTAAAAAAGAATCATGCTAAACTTGATGATTATGATTATAAATATCTTTCTTGCATCAACCTTGTTTCTTTAGAAGATTATAATCATTATTTTGATAAAAACCTTTCTTTAGATAAAAATGAAATCTATCTCTATAGTTATGGAAAATATAATTACCGTTCTCTTTCTTTAAATGGCAATTCTTATGTCATTAAAGATCAAATCAAAAATCGTCAAGTTCAAACTGGTAATAGTTATGCTTTTAATGCTATAACTATTATTATGAATCAAAATAATCTTGATCAATATCAATTAAAACCACAAATATTCTTTATTGGTTTCAATGCATCAAAAGAAGTTGTTAAGAATGTTACAAATCAACTTATAAAAATAGATTATAGTCAACTTGGTGAAAAGAATTATTATTTTACTACTCAAAATGGGATTGAAGATCAAGAATTTATCTATGAAATGTATGGAAGCATTCTCTTTATCGGTATTTTCTTATCAATTATGTTTTTAGTAGCAGCCATTATCATTATTTACAATAAACAAATTTCTGAAGGATTTGAAGATCAAAATAAATTTGAAATCTTACAAAATGTTGGTATGTCACAAAAAGAAGTTAAACAAACAATCCAGTTTCAAGTACTTATTTTCTTCTTTGTCCCATTAATTGTTGCAATTATTCATTTATTATTTGCTTATCCGCTTATTTTAAAGGTATTAAACGGTTTATTGTTATGTAATGAAAATGTCTATTTTATTTCTACAATCAGTTGTATTATAAGTTTAATTATTATTTATACGATTGTTTATTTAATCACTTCTAAAGCTTATTATCGTATTGTGAAAAAATAACATATTTTAATGGACTGAAAAGCTAAATTATAGCTTCAACAGTCCTCTTTTATTATATAAAAAAGCAGAGAAATCTCTCTGCTTATCCAACTATGGCTCTGGTTCTCCGATTTAATCCAACTAAAGCATGGATTCTCTAAAGAAAATATATCATATTTTCATTTTAAAAAAAATATTTTAGAGATCACTTACAATATTATGTACCCATATACCCTTTCTTACAAGAACAAGACCAAGTGTTGCTTTAGGAATATCAACACATTGAACTAGTAGATAGATAGTCAATATTGGTAATGATGTTAAACGGGTAAGTAATAAAGCGCTCATGAAAGTAAAAACAAAAGTATAACCACTATCAAATAAGAAGGTTAGAAAAGTTTTACCTCCTGCTCGCATTGTAAAATAACTACTATAATAAATAGAAATAATTGGTAACATACATGCCGCAATTTTTAAAAGTTGAGAGGCTAAAGCTTTTACTTCTAATGAAGTATTATAGATTTGTGGTATGAGTGATGAAACATTGAATAATACAATACCTATAGCCAAACACATCACAAAATTCATAAATAACATTTTTAAATCGTAATCTTTGGCTTTTTCAATTTCTCCTGCTCCAAGTTGTTGACCAACTACAATAGAAATAGAGTTACCCATAGCATAACATACGATCATAAAGAAGTTTGTTACTGTTGTTGTTATGTTAATGGCAGCTACCGCTATAATTCCTCTTGTCGAATAACTTTGGGAAATTAAAGCTATTGATATTGACCAAAGAATTTCATTACATAAAAGAGGTAATCCTCTTTTCAACATTTCTTTTGTTGAAGAAAGTGGTACTTTCTTTAACACCATCGCTTCTTTTAAATAGACATTACGATATCCACCTACAATATTAATACACATTTCAACCACACGAGAAACAACAGTACCAATCGCCGCTCCTGAAACCCCTAATTGTGGAAATCCAAAATGTCCAAAGATTAATATGTAGTTAATACAAAAATTAACAATGACTGCAACTACACTGGCAATCATAGGTAAAACCGTATTTCCTGTTTCTCTAAGGGATGAAGAGTAAACTTGTGTTATGACAAAAGGTATAAGTCCTATGAGCATGACTTTTAGATAATTCATCCCATAGTTTAACGTTTTTAAACTATCACTAGGACTATCATTGAGATATAAAGAAATGAGCTGACTACCAAAAGTATAAAATAAGAAAATAGCGAGTATTGTAATAATTAAACCAATAATTAACTTAATTCTAAAACAATTTTCGACCCCTTCTTTATTTTTCTTTCCATAAAATTGTGCCATAAAAATACCTGGTCCTGACATTGCTCCAAAAATTGTTACGTTAAACACTTGTAACAATTGATTAGTAATAGAAACACCTGACATAGAAAGTGTTCCAAGTTGACCAATCATAATATTATCTAATAAACTTGCCAGATTGGTAAAACCATTTTGTATCACAATAGGAATACAAATCGCTAATACCATTTTATAAAAGTTTTTATTTCCAATAAGTTTTTTCATATTTCCTCCATATGAAAACTATTATAAGGGATTTAGAAATCAAAAAAAAGAGCTTTCGCTCTTTAGTTATTATCACCTAATAATTGTAGAATATCTAAGAAAATATTCATAAAATCTAAATAAAGATTAAAAGCTCCATAAATACTGATCTTTTCTAACATTTCTTTATTAGAAGAAGCTCTGTGATATAATTGTAATGATTTTTGCATATCATAAGCTGTAATACCAGCAAATAAAGCAAGTGAAATAAGTGGCATAATTAATGAACCTACAGGAAGATTAAAAATCATTACAATGATTGCAAAAATAAGATATACAAATAATCCTGTTAAACATAATGTTCCAATCCTTGTAAGATCCATTTTAACAACCGTTCCTAAAATAACTAAAACTCCAAAATAAATAGCCGCCACTAAAAAAGCAAGAGAAACTGTAAATCCTGTATAACTAGAAATCACATAAGAAAAAGTAATGCCCGTAATAACAGAATATGTTATATAAAGAGCTTTAGCTGTTGCTGGTTTCATAGTCATTAAATGTCTACTTAAACGAATGACCACCGCAAATTGAAAAACTACAAGAAGTAAAGGTAATACACCAGCATGTGCCATAAAAGAGGTTCTTTCTAAAGCAAATGCTGTTAAAAAAGTTGTTAAAACACCAATCACCATCCATTTAAAAATGTTATTAATATATTGTTGCATGGTCATTGTTTGATCTTCAACAAATTCATAAACTTTATCATCCATATTTATCACCTATCCTTTAATTACACGATTTTCTAAAATCACTTTTTCAGGTAATGCTTTTTCTATATACCCTAAAATACAACAACCTACTCCTTCATAGTCTTCTAAATGCCATTTTTCTAAATATTTCTTTCCTTCAGGTAATTCAAACATTTCTTTGCAACGATTGATCCAACAAGAACCTATGTTTAATGCATATGCTCCTGTTTGCATAGCACCAATAACAAGAGAACCATCTTTTACACCATTACTTTCATCTTTTGGTACAAAGATAAAACATACTGTTGGTGCACCATAAAAAGGATCAACATCTTTTCCAAAAATAATCGCATTGAGTTTTGAAAGTTCTTTGATTTCTTCTTGTTTTTGAACAACCACAATTTTACTTGATTGTTTATTTTTACCACTTGGGGCATTTAAACCACAATCAAGGATAGTTTTTAATTCTTCATCTTTGATTTGTTCTTGTTTAAAACTACGACAGCTTCTTCGAGTTGTAAGTGCTTGAATAGCTTCCATATTTATTCCTCCAATCCTAAAATATAATTGATAAATTGTTGAGCAGTTCTTCCTGATGTTCCACCATGAGAAAGTTCCCATTTATTCGCTTCTAATAATAATTCTTTTTCATCCATTTGGATATTATTTTTATGAGCTAATTCTAAAACAATATGATTGAATTCTTTTTTCATTGGTTTAGAATAATTGATTTTAACTCCAAAACGATTAACTAAAGAAAGTTTTTCTTCCATCGTATCTGATTGATGCATTCCATTTTCTTGAACAACATCATTACGATCAGACCAGTTTTCTTTAATAAGATGTCTTCTATTACTTGTTGCATAAATAAGAATATTTTCAGGTTTTGTTTCAACTCCACCTTCAATTACTGCTTTTAAAAATTTATATTCAATTTCAAATTCTTCAAATGATAAATCATCCATATAGATAATAAAACGATAATTTCTATTTTTAATCATCGCAATAATATTTGATAAATCTTTAAACTGATGTTTATAGATTTCAATCATTCTTAGACCTTGTTCATAAAATTCATTTACAATTGCTTTAATACTTGTTGATTTACCTGTTCCACTATCCCCATAAAGTAAAACATTATTTGCTTTTCTTCCTTCAACAAAAGCTACAGTATTATCTAATAACTTTTTCTTTTGAATTTCATAACCAACTAAATCATCTAAAACAACTTCATCCATATTATTAATTGGTTTTAATTCTACATAGTTTTCATGACTTGTCGCAATTCTAAAGGCTTTATTTAAACCAAACATACCTACTCCATAATCTTTATAGAATTGCGTTACAACATCAAAGAATTCTTGTTCATTTTTTGTTTCTTCTAATTTTTTAGAAAGTTCTTGGACTTTTAAAGAAACATTCTTATTGTACATCAATTCTGGTTTTGATAAAGCTTTATAATTAGCAAGAGTTGAAAAACAATCAATATTTAATTCTTTTTCAATACTCCTAAAATCATAATGGAAAAGATCATAAAATACTTTAAAATCATTTAAAGCAAAATGATTGACCGTACCTTCTCTTGCCCCTTGTTTTTCACAAGTCATACTAAATGGATTTTCATTTGTCATTAATAAATAAGTCAAATAATTATGCCATAAATTATCATTAAATCCATATTGAGTTGCAAGTTCTAATAATCTTTTTATCTGACCATAAATTTCTTGACGAAGTTCATGATTTGATTTTTCATCATCTGATAACAACTTAGCAAGTTGTACTAAAATTTCATCCTCTGGTAAATTCCCATAAAGAATTAAATTTGATATTAATTCATACATATATATAATCCCCCTAATTTCCTTTATTTTAGCGCATCTTTTAAGAAAATGAAATAAAATGATGTATAATAGTTTCAATGAGGTGAAAAAAATGAAGAATGGTATTTTATTGCAAGGTTTTCATTGGTATATCAAACCTGAAGAAAATCTTTGGAAAAAACTTAAAGAAAATGTTGATGAATATAAGCAATTGGGATTTAGTGCTTTATGGTTGCCTCCTGCTTATAAAGGGGTTGGTGGTAAAAATGATAATGGTTATGGTGTTTATGATCTTTATGATTTAGGTGAATTCAATCAAAAAGGAAGTATTGAAACAAAATATGGGACGAAAGATGATTATTTAGCTTGTATTGAAGCTTTTCAAAATAAGGGAATCGATATTTATGGAGATATCGTTTTAAATCATAAGATGGGTGCTGATGGTACAGAAATCGTCAATGCAAGAGAAGTCAATCGCCATAATACCAATGAAATCATTTCTAATGATGAACAAATTGAAGTATATACGCTTTTTACTTTCCCAGGTAGAAATAAAAAGTATTCTGATTTTATTTGGCATTGGTATCATTTTGATGGTATTGATTACGATGAAAAAACACATCGTAATACAATTTTCCTTTTTGATCATAAAAGTTGGGATCAAGAAGTCGATGATGAAAATGGCAATTATGATTATTTAATGGGGACTGACTTAGATTTCAGTAATGAAGAAACTGTTCAAGAAGTCACTTCTTGGCTTCATTGGTATTTAGATATCACCCATATAAAAGGTTTACGTTTAGATGCTGTTAAACATATCCCTGCTTATTTTTATCAAGAACTTTTACCAAAATTACGCCAAGATTATCAAGAAGAACTTTTCACTGTTGGAGAGTATTGGCACGGGGATGTGTATCATTTAGAAAACTATTTAAAAGAAGTCAATTTTGAAATGTCATTATTTGATGTGCCTCTTCATTATCATTTTTATGATGCTAGTCATAGTGAAAACTATGATATGTCTCATATTTTTGATCAAACTCTGGTTTCTATGTACCCATCAAATGCAGTCACCTTTGTGGATAACCATGATACAGAACCAAGTCAATCTCTTGCTTCTTTTATACCCGATGAATTTAAAGGACAAGCTTATTGTTTAATACTCTTACGAAAAGAGGGTTATCCTTGTGTTTTCTATGGTGATTTAGAAGGTATTGAATATGAAAATATTTCTTCTAAAAAAGCAATACTTCAAAAAATCATGTCACTTAGAAAAGAATATAATAATGGTTATCAAGATGATTATTTTGATCATCCTCATTTAATTGGTTGGACAAGGCATGATGAATTTAAGTCTATGGCTGTTGTTTTAACCAATTCAACAGGTGGCATCAAATCAATGTATGTAGGTAAAAATTTTAGTAACTGTTATTTTGTTAATGCATTTAATTCAAGTCAACGTGTTTGTATTAATGAAGAAGGCTATGGCGATTTCTATTGTGAAGATAAAAATTTTGCGGTTTATGTAAAAGAGCAATCGTAAATATTGCTCTTTTTTAGCAGACATGACAAGCCATACATACTTCTTTGACCCAACGAGAGGCATCCAACAACAATTCTTCATGTCTTAAATCAAATTCAATAATATCAGGTTGTTTGAAATATTTTTCATAACGTTTTCGATACTTTTCACCCATCTTTTTTGCATAGAATACATGAATTTTGTATTAGGCACTTGTATTTGTTTACCAACTTTTGTATATAAGTCACTACAAAATTGATTTTTCATTGATTCTTTAGAAATAAAAGAAAAATTAATACCACTTCCTATACCCTTAAGTTCCATGAACTTCTTTCGGTAATCTGCATTTTCATCTTGAGTATTCATTCTTTTAGAAATAAATTTTTTAGCTAGTCTACTTCCTTTGCCTGTAATTAAGGGATAAATAATGGACATTACAAGTGCAGTTTGTAGTTTTGCTAGAAACTTAGATGTTTGATCCATATCACTTGAACCAATAATCGCATGATCGATATGAATATTTTCTCTACTTACCAGTAAAGATACAAAAGATCCGCCAAGTGAACAACCATAGGCAGCAAAAATATGACCATTAAAATATTCTTGAATATATTGTTCAATCTTTTTTGTTTCATCTAATTCAGAAATAAAAGTTAAGTGTTCTGTTTCATCAAAACCACTATAACTGACAATTGCTACATAAAAATATTCTTTTAACCCTTCTATAACATGACCAAAATTATTTTTCCAATAACAACACGTTCCTGGAAACAACATCATTACTGGCTTTGATTGATCTCCAAATGTAGAAACTTTCATAGAATCCCTCCGTTAGCTTTAGCTAACATAATGCTAACATACTTTATGCTAAAAAAAGAAGGATTTCTCCTTCTAATATTATAAAGCTCTATATTTAAAATCAAAAATATCGTTGTGCTAGATGTATCGTTCTTGTTATTATTACTATCTTTTATCCAATTTACCTAACTAATAATTTCTTTTGTATATTCTTTAATTAATGAATTAATCCATGAATTAATATTTGAAAATCTAAAACCTAATTCTTTAGCAAGAGCTGTATTTATTTGGTAACTTTCTACATCATTGTACGGAGCAATTTCTGTAGTCTTTTTTAAAAATAACTCAGAAATATTTTTATCAAGAACATTTTTATTCGGCTCTAGTATTGATAAAATCTCATACATTGATAAAACCCCATCGCTAGCAGCATTAATACATCCCTTAAAATTATTTACATCTTTTAAAAATGCTAGAAATTTCCCAGCTTCTTTAGAATCTACGAAACTCATCTTATTTTTTATATTATTTACATATAAATTTTTCTTTTCTCTATAACATTTTATATACTTAATCAATCTTCCTGTATAATCATCTTTTCCTATAACAAATGGGAATCTAACACAAATATAGTTTATATCATTAAATTTTTGTAATATTGCAGCCTCAACAAGACGTTTCCCTTCTGCATATTCAACTTCATTTCGTTTACAATTAATATATGGATAAGTTATTGAATCAAAATCAGTTTCTTTTACATCTCCTTTTAAAGGATTGTAAACAGATGTAGAAGATGTAACAATATATTTTCCACAATGAATATGTGGTAATAATATTTCTATATCATTAGAACAATATGCCAAGTTATCATATATTACATCAAAATATTTGTCACTAAGATTATTAATTATACTTAATTCATCATGTCTATCCAATATAATTCTTTTAATTTTATTTTCAAAAGTATCACTAGTTAATCCTCTAGTTGCTATTGTTACATCACAATTACTTTTTAATAATTCATCAACCAAATGAATACCAAAGAATCTCGTACCACCTAAAACTAAAACTTTCATCTTACTTTCTCCTTTATATAAAAATATAGAGTTAATGTTTTTGAATATACGTATATAATTTTTAAATTGTATTTCTAGTACTTAATTTCTTAATTATTTCTATTTCACGAAATAAAGTTTCATCCAAGGAACAACAATTATTTAACATTTGATCATAATCATCAATATCAATACTTTTTCCTTGCAAAATCATATACTTTAGTATGCAAATTTGTGCTTTATGTTCTCCAATTCCTTTAAATTTCAATAAATTATTTTTTAATTCAATAAAATTAGTTACTTGAAAAACATTATTTATATCTTTAAAATCATATTTTAAAGTGTCAAACATACTATCTAGATAATCTATCATTTTATTAGGAAATCTGTGTTTAATGACTTGTTTATAAAATAAATCCGTTAATTCTCTTTCGGTACATACATAGTTCTTTTTTTCCAATTCTTCAACTAATTTAAGACTATTTTGTAATGTAGTATTTGTATTTTGTGATTGATGAAATATCGTTGATATTAAAAGATAATATATTTGTTTTTTATTTATTTCTTCCATTTTCTTTTTATATTTTCCCTTTCCTTTTTTAAAAATGCATCATACAAATCAATTTGTAATTTATTAGCTATTGAAAATAAAACTATTAATACATCCGCAATTTCTTCTTCAATAGGAGAATAATTATTTATTTTGCATCTATCAATTGGTAAACTTGTTGAATCCTTTCTAATAGACTTTGCTAACTCACCCACTTCTTCCATTAATAACATTAATTTTAATTCTATTGACTGATTGTTGAATCCTCTAATTTCTAAAACATTATTAATATAATTTTGTAGTTCCACTAATGATGTACCTTTCTTTAAATCATTGAAATATTCTTCTTGAGTTTTCATATTACTCTCCCCCCCCTCTTTTTCACATAAAATTAAAATAATACTTTGCTTTATAAGTTCATTATACTCCAGACAATGCATAAAGTTGAATAAATAACATAAAATAGTTTTTTATCTAAAAAATTGTCTTACTGTTAATTGATAAATTTTGATCTAATATTCACCAAAATTAATTGATTTTCTCTAAACATAAATTGTATCATAGCTATCAATTATTCTTAATATAAACATGTTTAATTTTATATTAATACTGACTAACAATTAGAAACATATAAAAAAAGAAGGATTTCTCCTTCTAATATTGTAAAAAGATTTCTCTGATTTCATCACGATCATGTGTTTGTGTTAAAGCAAGCATGAGTAAAACTCTTGCTTTTTGTGGTGATAATGTATTTGAAGAAATACATAAATGATGTGGATCAAAAATTTCATCATCAAAAACAATCCCTTGTGAAATACGCGAAGAACGTACAAAAATAGTTCCTTTTTCTGAAAGTTCTTCAATAGCTTTTAACCATGCTTGGCTATAATTTCCACTTCCTGATCCCGCAATAACAATCCCTTCATGACTACTTGCAAGATCATATAAGATTTTAGCATCCGCACCACTGTAATAAAAAGCAATCGCTACACTTTTAATCGAATCAATACGTTTATTAAAACGTGATTTTACAGTATGAATCTTACTTGTTTGTGTATAGAAATAGACTTCTTGATCTTGCATATATCCTAAACATCCTAGTGATCTTTGATCAAATGCATCGATTTTAAAGTTATTGACTTTTTCAATATCTCTTCCTGAATAAATCGTATTAGAAAATAATGCTAGAACACCTCGATTATAGGATTCTCCATGACAAGCTAAACAAATAGCTTGATAAAGATTAAATGGACCATCTGCACTCGTTGCTGTTGCTGGACGCATTGCTCCTGTTAAAACAACAGGCTTTGGTGTATTTAATGTTAAAGTTAAAAAATAAGCTGTTTCATCTAAAGTATCTGTCCCATGGGTAACGACTGCACTATCAATCGTATCATCCGACAAAATTTCTTCAATGTTATTTTTTAAAATCAACCATTTTTCATGTGTCATTTCATTACTATCAATATTCATTAATTGATATTCTTTAATATGGGCAACTTCATTAATTTCTGGAATTGATTCAATAATTGAATCAATATCAATTTCTCCTGCATGATAAGCTGCTGTTTTTCCTTTTTTACCAGTACCAGCAATCGTACCACCTGTTGCAACAATAGCAATTGTTTTCATATATCCTCCTTAATAGCGTATTTCAAATGATTTTTCATTTTCTTTAATATTTAACAAATGATAATGAATTTGTTCAATTTCAATAAAAGGTTGTTGATACAATTTTTCTATCATTCTTTCAATAATCATACCTTCTCCTTGAACTTCCATAGAAACCGAACCATCATATTCATTTTTTACAAACCCCGTTAATTTTAATTCATTTGCGATAGAAAAGCACCGAAAACGAAACCCAACACCTTGAACTCTGCCTTTAAATAAATACTTTCTTCTTTCCATAAAAAATAACCGGTCCTCCCGATTATTTTAAACTATCTAAAATTTCTTTCATTTTAAAGGCAAGTCCTTGGCATTTTTCAATTGAAAGAGAACATAAAGCAACTCGAATACCTTTATTTACTTTAATTGTATAAATATCTTGAGCAAGCATTGCTTCATGGAAACGTGTTAATAAATCATTATCTTCTACTTTTAAAGTCACAAAGAAACCTTCTTTATATGGATAATACGTTAAACCACATTCATCTGCTTCTTTTTTAAAGACTTCACATCTTTGTCTTAATAAATCTACATATTTTGCTTTTTCTGCATTAAATTCATCTTTATGTTCTGTTGTTACTTTAACAAAGTTTTCCATTGCTGCATTAGGAATATTTGACCAAGAAGCTCTGGCATGTTTTTCCATCAAGATTTCAAGTGATCTTACATCTTCTTGATTTTTCGCTAAAATAACAGCACCACCACATCTTAAACCATAAGAAGTTAATGTTTTAGAACAAGAGAATGCAACAATAACCATGACTTGATCATTCATACGATTAAAGGCATTCATATAATCTCTTGATCTTTCTAAGTTATAAGAATAATCAATATAAGCAATATCATCTAAGATAATAACAGGTCCTTCATTGGATAATTCATTACAAAAATCAATCACTTGATTCCATTCTTCAACTGTCATAGAATATCCTGTTGGGTTATGACATGGATCATTGATAATCGCTAAAACTTTACCTTGTCTTGCCATTACTTCACGACAAGTTTCTTTAAAGCTTGTAATATTGAAAGCATCCCCATCAAACATTTGATAGGCTTGTACTTTACAATTAGCAATCGTTGCCATTGATTTATAATTACCCCAAGCAATATGAGGAATAATTAAAGTTTGACCTTCATCTAAAACATTTAAAATAGTAGAACTAACGGCTCCTGATCCTCCAGGTGTTCCGATAACACTATGACATAAATCAAGTTTTGTATCTTGTACGACCCAATTATAAACTTGTTGTCTAAAGTTAGGATTTCCACTAAAACTTGAAGCATATTTTGCTTTTGTTCTATTATCTAAACTATTATACGTATTAAATACGGTATCTAATGCTACTAAATTACCATCTTCATCATATAATGAACCAATTGTCGCATTGACAATATTTTCTTTTCCTTTTTCAGCAATTGCTTCATTTGCTAAACTTACGATTTTAAAAACATTATCAACAATTGGTTGATGATCTATATTTTGTCTAATAAATTTTTTCATCATACATACCTCTCTATTTCACTGATTTTATCTTATCACACTTTAATAAAAAATTCTCTAATTTTAAGGATTTTTTTAATTAAATACAATCTATCTAATCTTCCTTGTTCCATCTAAATTTTGATAAGCCATCCAAATCTTTTTAACAAGTCGATGTGGTAAAACCTTCATCCCTAATATTTGTATTTTATTTATCGTTCCATAAAGGGAAACATCTTTAGAACTTTCCATATCTTTAATTGCTTTTTTTATAATATCTTTTGCTTGATATACTTTTCCATAACGGATAACCACGGGCTTTTTATTTTTTTCAACAGCACGATCAAAGAATTCTGTTTCAACCCAATAAGGACAAATAGCTAATACATGAATCCCTCGATACTTCAATTCTTCATTTAATGCCCTTGAATAATTAAGAACAAAAGCTTTAGAAGCAGCATAAATATTTAAATAAGGAATTGGCATATATCCACTACATGAAGCAAAATTAACAATGTGACTTTCTTTATGCATATAAGGTAAAACAGTATTGACCATTTTGACAACTGCCAGCATATTTAAATTCATCATATTTTCAATTGTTTCTGACGACATATTTTCATAATGATCTAATTTTCCATAGCCTGAACAATTAACAAGAACTTTCACTCTTGGTTTTTCTTTAAATAAAGCTTCCTGAAGTATTTCAAATGATTCTTTTTGTGTTAAATCTAAAGCAAGTACTTTTACTTTTGTTTCTAATATTTCTTTTAGACTTTCCAATCTTTCTTTTCTTCGAGCAATCACCCATAATTCATCAACTTGATATTTCTTTTCAATTTGTCTAGCAAATTCTTTTCCCATACCAGAACTTGCTCCTGTAATTATCATTATTTCTTTCATTGTATCACCACATTTATTATAGTTTACAAACAGGTAAAAGAGAATGAATTTTTTCATAAAATAAAAAAGCGCTTACATTTTCTGTTTATATGATAAAATAAAAATAACGAATATGTATCAAGGAAGGAAATGTTTATGAAAAAAAATCGTAGTCTTAACTTGAAATATGCGGGAAGTCAAATCTTTTATTTTGCTGCTTTTGCAGCAATGATGGGTTATGCCTCTGTCTTTTTATTAGATAAAGGTTGTTCTAACTCACAAATTGGGATTGCTTTAGCACTTTCAAGTATTATCGCTGTTTTATTACAACCTATGCTTGCCTCTTTTGCTGACAATCATAAAAATATTGAAATTAGAAATATTATGGCTCCTATCATTTTAGTGGTTATCGCATTATCAGCCATCCTTTATCTAATTCCAGAAAGTGCTTTATTTGTTTTATTTTTAGTTGTTACTATCTTTTCAATTATGTCATCAATTATGCCACTGATGAATTCTCTTGCTTTTGCTTTTGAACAACATGGTATTGAAATTAACTATGGTCTTGCTAGAGGTTTAGGTTCGGTAGCTTATGCGATTGCTTCTTTAGCTTTAGGACATATTGTTGAAAGTTTTTCTCCAGGTATTTTACCTCTTTTCTATATTTTATTTACTGTTTTATTATTTATTGTTGTTAAAATGTTTGTATTACCAAAAGAATTTAAAAATGATGTTGAACAAGTAGAAACACCACAAGAAGAAACTGAACAACTTTCTTTTGGTAAATTCTGTATGAAATATAAAAAATTCATCTTATTTTTAGTAGGATTCGTCCTTGTTTATTTTGCTCATACCATCATTAATAACTTCTTTATTCAAATTATTACAAATATTGGTGGTACAAGTGCAGATATGGGAAATGCTGTTTTCGTAGCAGCTATGTTAGAACTTCCAACAATGGCATTCTTTTCTAAAATGTCTGAAAAAATCAATTGTGGAACCCTTATCAAGTTTTCAATTTTAATGTTCTGTGTCAAACATGCCCTTACATATTTTGCGACAAATATGATTATGATTTATCTTGCTCAGGTGTGTCAAATGTTTGCTTATGCCCTCTTTATTCCTGCTTCTGTTTATTATGTCAATGAAAAAATTGCCTTAGCAGATCGCGTTAAAGGACAATCTTTAGTTACTACTTCAATGACTTTATCTGGTGTTTTTGCAAACTTCGCCGGAGGAATTATGCTTGATGCTTTAGGTGTTGGTCATGTTTTACTTGCTGGTATCATTTTATCTATTGTAGGAGCTGTTATTGTTATTTTAACGACAGAAAAAGTTTAAGCGACTCAACATTGAGCCGCTTTTTTTATAAGCTTATTTCTTTCTTCTTTTGTTAGAAAACGATAATCTCCCTCTTTTAATGAAGAATCTAATTGTATTTGATCAAAAGAGATTCTTTTTAAAGAAACCACTTCATTATTTAACGATAAAAACATCTTCTTTATTTGATGATATTTCCCCTCTTGAATCGTTACATAACACCAATAATCATCAATGATATCCATCTTTGCTGGTAGACATTGAATATTTTCATCAATAACAATCCCCCTAGCAAAAATCTCTTTATCCTTTTTACTTAGTTTCCTTTTAGCTTCGACCAAATAAACCTTATCTACATGATTTTGAGGTAATAAGAGTTTCTTTAAACTTTTATCATTTGTGAGTAGAAGTAAACCTGTCGTATCTCTATCTAATCTTCCTAAACAAAAACAATCTTTTTCTTCTATCAAATCAATAACACATTTTTCTTTTTCATCTTTATTTGCACATATATAACCTTGGGGCTTATTAAGCATGATATAAGTAAAAGGTTGACTATTTAGTATTCTATTTTGATATTCTATGCAATCATCTTCTGTTATTTTTCTTTTAGCATCTGTTTCAACAAGGCCATTTACTTTAATTAAGCCATGCTTAATGAGAGTTTTGCATTGTTTTACATTACCTAAATGATTATACATTAAAACATAATATAAATCTTTCATATTATCCCTTATAATTTTCCTTCAAATATTGAGCTACACTCTCTTGATCATGATGTCCTATAACACCTGTTGCCTTTTCTTTAAGTTCTCGACAAGCATTTTCAACAGCATAACTTTCATCAGCTATTTCAAACATAGAAAGATCATTTAAACCATCACCAAACACAACTACTTTATCACAGTTTAAATATTCTTTTAATTGTAAAATAGCGTGCGCTTTTGTTGCCTTTTTTGGTAAGATTTCTAACCACCAATCTTGGCTATAAATATCTTTAGAAAATAAGCATTGATAATAATCTTTTAAATCATGATAAAAACCTTCTAAAAGCTCTTTTGAAGCAATGCATGTTATATAAAAGACATTTCCTTTAAAAAGATGGTCTTTTATAGGATTTTTTCTTTTATCATTACGTGTACTTATAAAATCAAGTTGTTGTTTTGTTATTTTATCAGGTATATAACTAAATTTTTCATAGTTATTTCTAAAAGCATAGACAATAGGATAGAAGTCTTTTTGTTTAAAATAGAAAGATAAATCATCCACTTCTTCTTTTAAGAAGAAATTAGAAACAAGAATTTCTTGGCTTTGATTATCAATAACAAAAGCCCCATTATAAAGAATTAAAGGAATTTTAGCAGTTAATCCTTTTGTTGCTGGTTTGGCTGAATAATAAGATCGCGCTGTAGCATAAGAAAACAACATACCTTCATCTACTAATTGATTAATCACTTGATTAGTATAAGATGAAGTATGTTGTTTACTATTTAAAAGTGTTCCATCTAAATCAGAAACATATAATATTTTCATCTTATCTTATAAAATTTGTATTTCTTTTCGTATTTTGAGGAATATCAATTCCTGCTTTTTTACCAGCTTCAATACACTTTAACATCCATGCCATATTTTTACCTAAAGCATACATTGTATCTAATCCTTCTTTGTCTTGTTCTACTTCTTCTACGGTATTTCCATGAACTTCATTCCAATACATAGAAGAAACAATTGGCATCTGTGAAATACTAAAATATTTATTTAAAACATCCATACTTGTAACACTCCCTGCTCTTCTTGAAGAAGAAATCGTAGCAGCTGGTTTATGAACAAAAGCTGCTTTTCCACTATAAAAAATACGATCCATAAAACTTTGAATTTTTCCAGTTGGATGAGCGTAATAAACAGGTGTTCCAAAAATAAAACCATCTGCCTCCTTTGCCATTTCTACAAATTCATTAACACAATCATCAAAAACACATTTACCTATTTTAGCACAAGTTCCACAAGCAATACAATCTTGTAATGGAACATTAGGAATATGATAAATGAGTGTTTCTATTTCCTCTTCCTTTAATGCTTTTTTTACCTCTTCTAAAGCTCTATTTGTACACCCCTTAGGATGGGCTCCTCCATTAACTAATAATACTTTCATTCCTTTTTCCTCCTGTATTTATTGTAAAACACTCTATACTTTATGACAAATACTTATTTATTAGAAGTGAATATAAGAAAAGAAAGCCCGAGGATTTCTTAGATTAAAACATCATTCTACCATTTGTCTATTTTCAAAAGACTTAACCTTCATGTCAATATGATTCATATTGTTTATCATTAATGCATTTAGATTTTGAATATTTCTTTAATAATTAAAACAATTCTAAAATCAGTTGTTTGCTAGCGCACTTTCAATCACATCAACCTTTTCTTTTCGTCCCATTAATCTGTAATACTCACACCACAATATTGGAGATTGAAGTGGAATCTTCGTATTTTCCAAAGTCATCCATTCCACTATTTGTTCTTTATGTAAAGAACAATCATGAACTTTTCCATCACTTACAATAGAAAAACCAGCCATCACATCTACATCTATAGAATCTATGATAAATTCCATAAATGACTTCGTTTTATATTTTGAATTAGGATTTGGTGGTTGAATTTCTCCCATTTTAGACAAAATTTTTTGTACAGACTCAACATCCTCATTCGCAATCATCAAATCTATATCATGAAATTCAATTGTTATTTTCTTAAAATAAAGTAGCATAGATGCACCTAAAGCCCATGTTATATTAGCATCGTTAAATCGTAGTGCTATTTTTTTCAACAGTTCTATCTTCTTATTCAATGTATTCATAACATCCTCCAGTAAATCTAGTATTATTTTCTTAATAAGTAATCTAATATTATTATAGGTTAAGCTATAAACTTAATCAATTTTTATATAAAAACATGGTAAGAGCATTACTCCTACCATGATCTTATCTATCCGTTGTTTTTTCAAATCTTAAAATATTTTCTATGTGGAAAGTATGTGGAAACATATCGACAGGTTGACAATGAGTAATTGTATAACCATGTTCATTTAAATATTTAGCATCTCTTGCTTGAGTGGCTACATCACATGAAATATAAATAATTTCTTTAGGATTTGCCTGTAATAAATGTTCTAAGAATTCTTCTGAACATCCTTTTCGTGGTGGATCAACAAAAACAACATCTAAATGAGTATTTTTCTTTACTAGATCAACCATGTATTTTCCAGCATCATCACAGACAAAATCAGCATTATCTATTTTATTTAATAAAGCATTATTTTTAGCATCTTCAATAGCTTGTGGAACGACTTCAACCCCATAGACTTTCTTTACATGCTTTGCAAGTGAAAGGGTAATGGTTCCAATTCCACAATACGCATCTAAAACAACAGAATCTTGATTTATATGAGCTAAATCAATCGCTGTTTGATAAAGTTTTTCTACTTGAATAGGATTGATTTGATAGAATGATTTTAAGGAAATTTTATATTGATTGTCTAATAATGTATCATAAATATAACCTTTTCCATACAGTATCTTTTCTTCATCACCTAAAATGACATTATCATGTCTGTCATTGATATTTTGGATAATGGTTTTAATATGTGGAAATTCTTGAATAAGTATTTCTACAATTTGATCAATATGCTTGATTGTTTTTTGATAGGTAATAAAACAAAGCATAAATTCTTCACTATGATAGCCTTTTTTTGTAAGAATATGTTTAATATTTCCTCGATGTGTTACTTTATCATAAGGTTTAATATTGTACTCTACAAAGAGTTCTTTCACTCTTTGAATCACTGCATTAGATTCTTCATTTTGAATCAAACATTCATTACAAGCAATAATATCATTGGTTTTTTGTTTATAAAAACCTGTAACAAGTTGTCCATTTTTATCATAGCCTAAAGGCATTTGTACTTTATTACGATAATACCATGGATTTTCTTGCATTAAACAAGGTTGAACATCAACTTCTAAATGTCCAATTCTTTCCATACAATCCTTTACTCTTTTTGTTTTAAATTCTTGTTGTCCTTTACTTGATAAATGCATTAAATGACAACCACCACAGCCTTGATAAATATGACATTTAGGATTCACTCTTTCAGGTGAAGGCTTTTGTAATTCAATTAATCTTCCTACTCCATAATTTTTTAACATTTTAATACATTTAATTTGTCCAACTTCCCCTGTAATCATGCCATTTACAAAATAAGTAAATCCTTCATATTTAATGATTCCTTTTCCATCATGAGATTGATCAACACATTCTCCTATAAAATAATCATTTTTCTTCATTTTTTCCTCCAAAAAAACGAGCTGAGCTCGTTTATTGATTATTATTTGCGGCAGCTTTATTTGCTGCATCGACTTCTGCTTGTCTTTGAATTGCTTTATCTGCTGATGCTTGATCTTTAACATTTTGACCTGTATAGGTAATTGCATCAACACCTGCATGTTTTGTTCCAAATAATGGGAAATCACTTTCACCATTAGATTTTACAATAATTTCTAAATCATATTGTAAACGTCCATTTGCTTTATTTAAAAGTTGTGACCATGCAGCACCATCTTCTTTACTTTGTCCCATTGCATCATCAAAAGTATGCAAAGAATTTTCAACTAAAGATTTAGCAGTATCAACTTGAATATTATCTGATAATTGATAAGTAAGCTTAATTGTACGACAACTAACTTTAATTGCAACATCTTGAATATTTTCATCTTGTTCTATTTGTGATTCAACTTGAGTAATTGCATTTTTATCAACAGATAATAATTTCACACATCTTTCTCCATAAACAGGTCCATTATTATTTCCTGAAAAAACAAAAATATAAAGGAAAAAAGCAACTACTGCAACAACAAATAAAGTTAAAACAACATGCCATATTTTAAGCTTTCTCTTTTTCTTTTTTGGTTTAGCCACCTTTTTCTCCTTTACTTCATCATCAAATGTAAATTTCCCTGTATGATTTGCATGAATATCATTATTTGGTTTTAATTCATCTTTATCAAATTCGATTGTATCATCAAAAGAAAATCTTTCTCTTGCCATTCTTTCACCTTCTCTTCTATCATTGTATCAAATGTCTATCATTAATACAACAATGTACTTTGTGCATCCTTTCCAGCATTTTTAATCACAACAGCTTTCAATCCATCTTGATCATTAATCACTGCATAACTATCAAATCCAGAAAAATGATTATCCATTTGGTCTGCAACTGTTTCTACTACATAAATAAGTTCTGTATAACTTTTTACACTCGCAGTAATTTGAATTTTTAAACTTTGAATTGAACCATCTTTATATTTCCCATAACCTACAACACCAACAGCTTCAGTTGAAGCATTTTTTACATTGTTTTTAAAAACCGAAAATTGTGAATATAGAGCTTCATCTGCTTTATTTGCTTCATCACTTGTAAAAATATAAGTAGCATAATCTAAAGATTTAATATTTCCAACTTTTCCATTTTGACAATAACTACTATAAATAAAGCGTCCATTATAACTATTTTCTTCACTGTCATTTTGACGATAAACAGCAATAAAAGTAGGAATATCTTTCACAGATTTTTTTGTTTGTAAGTACTTATATAATCTAGAAATCGTTTCTTTTGCGTAACTGTCTATACTTCCTTCAGATAAAGTTGCATTCGTTCCACCTTTTGGATCTAGAATAATCGCTATAGACATTCCTTTTAAAGTATACTTATCTCCACTTTTTTCATAATAATCTTGTTCACTAATATTTTCTACCATCTTATTAATTTCTTGACCATCAACTAATTCTCCATTTAATGGTTGTAAAGAATATTTTTCTTTCTTTAAAAGTTGATTTTTATCATTTTGAACAAGTTGTAGACCCTCAGACATATAATAATCTGAAGTAGAGAAATAATCTGTCGATAAAGCTTGTAATTCTCTTCCTATTGTTTGAAAATCTTCAGAGGAAGAAAAATCTTGATAAAAAGTTTCTCTTACAAGATTCGTTCCTAAATTAACAATAGGATAAAATGAATCATCTAAAGAATCAGTAGATGATGTATCTTGGCTACTTTTTGTTTCTTTTTTACTTGTTTTTGACGTACATCCTGTACAAAGAAGTAAACATAATATAACTGTAAATAGTTTTTTCATGAGCACCCTCCTTTTTTGGCACATTATAGCATAAAATTATGATTTTATCATTTCCATAAACATTTCTTCCGTTAAAACTGGAATATTTAAAGATTGTGCTTTTGTAAGCTTACTACCTGCATTTTCCCCTGCTAATAAATAGGTTGTCTTTTTAGAAACGGATCCAGAAACTTTACCACCATTATTTTCTATTAAAGTAGCTGCTTCTTTTCTAGATAATGTAGGAAGTGTTCCTGTAACAACAAAAGTCATATTTTCTAATATAGATGAACTTTGAGTATCTTCAATTTCCATCTTTAATCCATAGTGCTCTAATTTATGAATGATTTCTTTATTCTTTTCATCTTTAAAATAATCAATTAAAATTTGTGCACTGGTATCACCAATATCATTGACTTCAATAAGTTGTTCATAAGAAGCATTCATCAATTGATCCATCGTTTTAAATTTCTTCATTAAAGATTTTGCAGCCGATTTACCAATATTTGAAATACCTAAAGCAGTTAAAACCTTCGTTGCATCATTTTCTTTACTTTTTTCAATGGCATTTAATAAATTATCTGTACTTTTAACAAGACCAATTACCTTTTTATCTAAAAGTTCTTGTCTTTTATCTTTTAAAATATAAATATCACTGACATCATGAATATACCCTTGATCTATTAAAGTTTCAACATACGATAAACCAAAACCTTTAATATCCATGGCATCTCTTCCTACAAAATTAACAACATTTCTAACTAGTTTACTTGGACATGTAGGATTAGAACATTTAATATCAACTGTCCCCTCTTCTTGATACGTTGGTGCCCCACATACAGGACACGTATTTCCTATTTGATAAGGAACACTTCCTGCAGGTCTTTTATCTTTGTTGACACCTTTTACTTTAGGAATGATTTCTCCTGATTTATAAACAATGATTGTATCGCCAAGACGTACATCTAAACTATCAATAAAATCTTGATTATGAAGCGTTGCTCTTGAAACCGTTGTTCCACATAAACGGACTGGTTCAAAGATAGCTGTTGGTGTAATTCTACCTGTTCTTCCAACTGAAAGTTCTATATCTAAAAGCTTTGTTTCTTTTTCTTCTGGCGGATATTTATAAGCCACGGCCCAACGAGGCACTTTGGCTGTTTGCCCTAATTGTTGTCTTTGTGCATAGCTATCAATTTTAACAACGGCACCATCTATATCATAGCCTAATTGATCTCTACTTTCACCAATCATCTCAATAGATTTCCATACTTCTTCAAAGCTATGACAAATTTGATAATTATCAATGACTTTCATTCCTTGAATTTTTAAATATTCATAACCTTGACTATGACTCGTAATTTCTTTTCCTCGAATATCTTGAATATTAAAAATAAACATAGAAAGATTTCTTTGTTTTGTAATACGACTATCTAATTGACGTAATGTTCCTGCCGCACAGTTTCTAGGATTTGCGAAAGTTTTTTTATTATTAAGCTCTTGAATTTCATTAACTTTATCAAAGGCCTCATTTGTCATATAAACTTCACCACGTACTTCAAGATATTCAATAGGTTCCTTTAATTTATTTTTAACATCTTTGATTACTTTAGCATTAACGGTTACATCTTCTCCTTGAATGATTCCATCTCCACGAGTAATAGCCGTTGTTAAAAGACCATTTTCATATCTTAAAGCCATTGATAAACCATCAATTTTATATTCAACCACAAATACTGGATCAACCAACGTTTCTTGCATTGATTCCACAAATTCTTGAACTTCTTCTTTAGAAAAAACATCTTGTAAAGAAAGCATTGGGACACGATGTCTAACTAAAACACCGGCTTCTCTTTTAGCACTTCCCCCAACATGTTGAGTTGGCGAACTTGGTGTGACATATTCAGGATGATCCTTTTCTAGTTTTTTAAGTTCTTTCATCATCATATCATATTCATAATCACTTATTTCTGGATCGTCTTGGTTATAATAACGATCATTATGATATTCAATTGTTTTTACTAATTCTTCATATCTTTTTAAATCATCCATATTCTTACTCCTTTTTCAAATCTTTTTCATTATAACAAAATAATACTAAAAAGAGAATTCTAAGAATTCTCTAATTTGTAAGTTTTTTTAATGCTTTATGATTGGCCATTAAAGACTTCAGTCCTGCTGGAAGCTCAAAAGCAATATCTAAAATATTCTTATTGACCTTAACAACAACACCCTTACCAAAAATATCATGATTTACAAGGTCTCCTACTTTCCAATCATCAACTTTATTATCTCCAATTAATTCTGCTTTAGACACTGTTTGTTTAGGTACATAATCTGTTGTTTTAAAACGAGGCTTACTTCCGCTATGAATAATTCCTTCATTTCCTACTTCATCAATGAAACGACTAGAAATTTTAGGTGAATCTGTTACAAAACTAAATCCTTCACTATCTGTTAAGAAAAGCTGTTTTCTCGCTCTTGTAAAGGCTACATATGCGAGTCTTCTTTCTTCTTCAAGACCATCATCTCCATCTTCAGCTAAACTTCTAAAGCTTGGGAAAATTCCTTCAGATAAGCCTAAAACAAAGACATAATCAAATTCTAGACCTTTAGCCATATGAATAGACATTAAAGAAACATATTGCCCTTGATCAATAGAATCATTATCTGCATATAAAGAAATATCTTGTAAATAATTTTCTAATGTTGGTGCATCTTCATGAGAAACTTGAAAATCATAAATTGAACGTTGTAATTCATGAATATTATCAATACGATTATCTTCTAAATCATTTTTTAACATATCGATGTAGCCTACATCAATCATTAATTGTTCAAACATTTCATGTAATGGTAAAGTTGAACGTCTTGCTTTTTCAATTGCTTCAACTAAAATTCGCACTTCTTTTTTAGATTTATTAGATAGTCTAATTTCATCACTATGAAGCGTTAAAGCATCATAAAGTGAAATTTGATGATTAAGTGCTACTAATTGAATATTTTCTAATGTTTTTTTACCAATACCTCTAGCTGGTGTATTAATAATTCTTTCAAACGCTAAATCTTCTTGATTACAAACAAGTCTTAAATAGCTTAAAGCATCTTTAACTTCTTTACGATTAAAGAATTTTAACCCCCCAAAAATACGATAATCAATTCCTTTACGAATCAATACTTGTTCAATCGTACGTGATAAATAGTTTGCACGATATAAAATTGCAATATCACGATAATTAACCCCATCTTGATTATTTACAATATCTTCGATTTTATTAGCAATCCAATTAGCTTCTTCCTCTTCACTTTTAGCGACATGGTGAATTACATCTTCCCCACCTGTTTGTTTAGTAAAAAGATTCTTTTCTAAACGTTGACTATTTTTACGAATTAAATTATTTGATACTTTTAATATATTTCCAGTTGAACGATAGTTTTGATCAAGAATAATTGTTTTATTAGGTTTGAAATCTTTATCAAAATCTAAAATAAAGTGAACATCAGCCCCTCTAAAGCTATAAATTGTTTGATCAGGATCTCCAACGACACAAACAATGGCATATTTTGATAATAATTGAACTAAATGATATTCAATTTCACCTACATCTTGGAATTCATCTACATGAATATATTGGAATTTTCTCTGCCATTTTTCTAATATATCTGGATAATTATCCAAAATATAAACTGCTTTTAATAATAAATCATCAAAATCTAATAAGAAATGATCTTCTTTATAGTTTTCATAGGCTTCATAGACTTTTGCTTTTTTGAGTTCTCCTGAAAATTGTCCAGCTAATTCAATAGCTCTTTGTGGAGAAACTCTTGCTGTTTTATATGAAGAAATTGTATTGATCATACTTTTAATAGAAATAACTTTTGCATCTATTTCTAATTGTGTATAAAGCTTTTTAATAAGTGCTTTTTGATCTTCTTCATCCATAATTGTAAAATTACTTGGATAATTTAAAATATTAATATGTTGTCTTAAAAATCTCACACATAAAGAATGAATCGTACAAATAAGTGTTCCACTTCCATGAATACCTACAACTTCATTCACTCTTTCTTTCATCTCGTTAGCAGCTTTATTGGTAAAAGTAATTGCCAAAATAGAACGAGGATCAATTCCTACATCCTGTATTAAATGTGCAATACGATAAGTCACAACTCTTGTTTTTCCAGAACCTGCCCCCGCAATAATTCTTAAGTGACTATCTAAATACGTTGCTGCTTCTTTTTGATTTTTATTTAACAATGTATCTAAATCCATTTATTTCACCCCTATTTATCTTATTATATTACATGGATAATGATAGAAAAAGAGAAATCTTTCATTTCTCTTTTTATTGATGTGATAATCCAACAATATCATTAATATCTTCAACACCAAGCTTTTCAAGTTCCTTTGGTAAATCTTGAATAATTTTATAACAAGCATATGGATCAACAAGGTTTTGACAACCAATCGCCACAGCGCTTGCGCCTGCAACCATCATTTCAATAACATCATGGGCACTTGAAATACCACCCATACCAATTACTGGAATCTTAACAGCTTTACTTACTTGATGAACCATACGTAAAGCTACTGGGAAAATAGCTGGTCCTGAATAACCACCTGTTCCATTAGCGATAATCGGTTTTCCAGTTTTGATATTAAAACGCATACCTACTAAAGTATTGATCATTGTAATTCCATCAGCTCCAGCTTCTTCTACAGCCTTTGCCATTTCAACGATATCTGTTACATTAGGAGAAAGTTTAACATAAACCGGTTTTTGAGAAACGGCTTTTACTTTACGTGTAACATCCGCAGCCATTTGTGGATTTGTTCCAAATTGAATACCTCCACTATGAACATTTGGACAAGAAATATTAAGTTCTAACGCTCCTACCATATCATGTGTTGAAATACGTTTTGCAGTTTCAACATAATCATCAACACAGCTTCCACCGATATTCGCAATGACTTTATCATTATAACACTTACGTAGTTCTTCTAGTTCATGTGACATGACGGCATCAACACCGGGATTTTGGAGTCCAATTGCATTAAGCATTCCACTTGGCCCTTCCGCAATACGTGGTAAAGGATTTCCATAACGTGGTTCAAGCGTTGTTCCTTTAATCATGATACTTCCTAAAACATTAATATCATAGAATCTTGTAAATTCATATCCAAATCCAAAAGTTCCTGATGCTGGAATCACTGGATTTTTCATTTCCAAACCTGGAAGTTTAACTTTTAAATTAACCATTTACAATAACCTCCTCACTTAATAAAATTGGTCCTTCTACACAAATACGTTTATAAGGTTTTGTTTTCACTTTACATGAACATCCCATACAAGCTCCAAAACCACATCCCATTCTTGCTTCAAAAGAAAGTTGTCCGTTTTCTGGATAATTTAAAGCAAGCGCATCTAACATTGGTTCAGGTCCACATGTATAATAATGATCAAATGTTAAATTAGCTTTTTTTATAACATCAATAACTGTTCCTTTAACACCTAAAGAACCATCCATTGTCGCAATTAATACATCTCCAAATTCTTGGAATTTATCAATATAGAAAACATCTTTTTTAGAAGAAAATCCTAAAACAGTTGTCACTTCTACACCTTTTTCTTTTAATTTTTTACCTAAGTTATAAAGAGGTGGTGTTCCAAGTCCTCCACCAATAAGTAAAGCTTTTCCTTCTTGAACAGTAAAACCATTCCCTAAACCAATTAAACAATCCAATTGATCTCCAATTTGTTTATTCTTTAAAATTTCTGTTCCTTGACCAACAACTTTAAAAACAATCACAATTGTATTTTCATCATAATCAGAAATAGACATTGGTCTTCTAAGATAAGGTTGTAAACTTTCATTGATCTTAATGTTTATAAATTGACCAGGTTGACTAATATATTTAGCCCCTTCTCCCTTTAAAGTCATTTCATAAACATCATCTGCAATGTTTTCAATTTTTGTAATTTCCATTAACCCTTGATAGTTCATAAATTCCTCCTATAATTTTTCTATTTTTCCATCTAAAATATGATACTTCACTAAACCAAAACATTTTGTATCTAAAAATGGTGTGTTTTTTGCTTTTGAATAAATATTATCTCTCGTAATCGTATATTCTTCATTTAAATCAATGATAGCAATATTAGCTTTTTTACCAACAGCCATATCATGATCCAATCCAATTACTTGACTTGGATTGACTGTCATACATTTTAAAACAGTTTCTAAATCTAACAAATTCTTCTTAACTAAATATGTATAAACAAGACTAAAAGCATGTTGATTGCCTATAATACCAAATGGTGCTTGATCAATTGGTTTTAATTTTTCTTCATCACTATGAGGTGCATGATCTGTTGAGATACATGTCACTGTTCCATCTTTAAGTCCTTCAATTAAAGCATCTAAATCTTCTTTACTTCGAAGTGGTGGATTCATTTTATAATTTGGATTTAAGTTTTTAATATTTTCATCTGTTAAAATCAAATGATGTGGACAAGCTTCTCCTGAAACAGGAAGTCCTTGTTTTCGATATTCTCTTAATCCTGCCACAGTTTCTTTAGTAGAAATATGACAAATATGATAACGATTACCAATTTCTTTAGATAATTGTAAATCACGTAAAGCATGATTATATTCTGAAGCATTATTGATTCCTACAAGACCATTTTCTTTAGAAACACGTCCTAAGTTAATACATGCTCCTTTTTCAAGTTCTCCTTCATCTTCACAATGAGCAACAATAATACTATTGATTGCTTTTGCTTCTTTCATGGCTTTTGCCATCATTTCTTTACTTTGAACACCTTTTCCATCATCAGAAAATCCCTGTACAATATCAAAAGCATTATTTTCTTTAAAATCAACAAGCTCTTGTCCTTTTAAATCTTTCGTAATAGCACTATAAGTATATGTATGAATAGAGCTATCTTTTTGAACTCTTTGAATAAAATCTTCAATAGTTTCTTTATCATCCATACATGGATTTGTATTAGCCATCGCTACAATATGCGTATATCCTCCATATTTAGCAGATAAAGTTTCTGTTTTAATAGTTCCTTTATGTTCAAATCCTGGTTCACGTAAATGAACATGAAGATCAACAAAACCTGGTGTTACTAAAAGATCTGTACAATCAATTATATTTTCACCATCTAAATCATGACCTATTTGACTAATTGTTTCACCATCAATTTCTACATCTAATTTTTGAATTTTATTTTGGTAAAAAACATTTCCATTTTTTAATACAGTTTTCATAGTTTCTCCCTTTTTCGATTAAAAACATCTTTATTTTTATCATATAAAGTATACTAAATGATACTTATTTTTTCAATGAAAAAACGGCATAAAAAAACAGCCAAGAAGGCTGTATTTTTATTATCTTTTTTTATTATTTTTTCTTGCTGCTTCAGATTTTAATTTTCTTTTTAATCCTGGTTTAACATAGAATTCTCTTTTACGAGCTTCAGCAAGGGTACCTGTTCTAGATACTTGTCTTTTAAAACGACGTAAAGCGTCATCTAAAGATTCGTTTTCTCTTACTACAGTTTTTGCCATGATGATTCCCCCCTTTGACTCTTAATTTACAAAAGTATTATATAGAGAATCTTTCCTAATTGCAAGAAAATATTGTTATTTTTAAGCATAAATATTAATTTTTTGCGTATAATATCCTTTTTTGCCCTATTTATGCAAAAAATCACTAGAATTCGGTAGTTTTATCAACTTCTTTTTAATATAACTACAAGATGGAATTATTTTCAAAGAATTGTCTTTTACATAGCCCATCAAAGCATCAAAAAGCTTTCCTGCCATTCCTTGACCTTGATATTTTTCATGAACAACTGTTGAAATAACATCAATCACATTTTCTTCTTTTCTAACATATTTAATATAACCGACTTCTTCATCCTGATCTTTTAAAACAATAAGACCTTCTTTATATTCTATTTTCATATATGTTCTCCTTTTTATTTCTTTAATAATTTATACACTTTACATGTTTTATCCTTCTTATTTTTTAAAACAAATCTAACATATTATCTAAATAAATAGCTTCTCTTACATGTATTTGATATTCAGGTTTTACCATATAATAAAGTAAAAATTCTAGCACTAAAGCACTCCCTAAACTTCTACCTTCTATTTTAAATTGAGAAAAGCCTTTTGGTAGATAATTATTTTGAATATCTTCAACACTGATAAAACTCGAATTTTGCATAGCTTTAGAAAAACGATACCCTTCATGAGAATTCATAGCTTTGCATACATGATCTAAACAATCTTCTCCTAGATTTTGACGGCTAACCGTTTCATAACATTTCTTTCGTTCAAGGCAGCCTATAAAACAACACTCATTACATAAAAATTCAACTTTATCCTTATCTTTTTGTAAAAGACTTTCTAATTGTTGAGCTTTATTTAAACGAAAATCAGGAACAACATATAAAAAGTCATCTCTCTTTAATTCATCTACTAATTGTTCAAATTTTGTAAGAACTTTCGTTGTTGAAGAAACAAAATAAAAACGTGGAAATTGTTTTTTTAAATATTCTAGTAACAAATCAGAATGAATGATAATCCCACTTTGAACCTCACTTTTTTCAAATAAAGCACAAAGATCATTACATCTTTTATCTTGAAGATGTTTTTCTTGAAGTAATGAATTACTGAAAGTAAGTCGCGAAGAAATATGATATTGATTCATAAGTGAAAGAACTTCATAAGGATTTTGATTTCCTTCACCAAGACGTCCTCCACCCCATAAACAATCTTCAGGACTTCCATAAATAGAACCTATTTCACACCAATCATAAAAATATTCACGATGATGATAGAATAATGGTAAAAAGACTTTATATAATTCATAAAATTCAAATAATCCTGGTAAATGAAAATACGCTTTTTCCTTTTTTGACAATTCTATCACCTCTTCTTTAAATGTTATCTAAAAATTTATGAGCCCCTTGCAAAAATAATTCATATCTTTTTTGTGTTACCTCATTATCTTCTTCATCCCAGACTTCAAAGATATATTCTTTATTATTTTGAATTATAGAGCATAATTGTTTTGCCGTATAATATTCATCATTTAAGTTATATAATTTTATAATTCTTTTATCTAAAGTTTTATTATAAACATCTTTACTTGTATATCCTTGTATATGTGTTAATGGATCTATACATTGTTCATGATATTTTTTACAAGGTTTACAAATGTCATCTCCATCAATTGTTAATTTTAAATCAACAGATGGATTATCAATAATTTCATTAGCAACCTTATAAAAATCATGTCCCATTTTTTCATCAGGAACAAATCTATCTATCCCAGATCCGTATAATTTAATAATATCAATAAAATGATGTGGTTTAATTAAAATTGAGTTCATTAGTTAATCTTCCTTTCATTAATTCTTCTAATATTTTTTATAGCAATTAATTCACTTGTTTTTGGAAACAACATTACTCAAAATAGTTCCTACAATTAGTGTGATAACACCTAAAATTATTGTATCATTCATACTAATAATAGAATAAGCTCCTAACATTAAAATGATAGCAGTTATATCAAGTGTCATTGCCAACACCCTGCATAATCTCAACTTATTTATTTTTTCTTTATCAACTTGGCTCAAATCATTATATCCAGCAATCATATTTGAACCTTTTCCAAAATATAGAGGAATAGAAATAACTATTAATAAAATCGCACATAATAATAACGGTATTTGCATATCAATAATTTCCTCCATTCCTTTTATTCTACATTAAAAGTTAATTATTATTTAATAATTCTTCTAATACTTTTCTTACATTATGAGCAGCATCTTCTTGTATTTCGATAATTCTTGCCCCTCTAGCTTTCGCAACTTCTCTTAAATCAACAGATATTCCTGTATGAAATGAACATCCTACTACCAAAAAGATATCTCCTGGTTGTAATTTATAAACCATTTCATAAGCCTTTTGATAATTTGGTGCTGGATCACCATAAAGTACCGGTTTATTATATAAAGAATACGCAATATCCATTTCATCATCTTCTGGTAAACCACCATGTAATTCTAAAGCATCACTTCCAGCTAATTTATGCAGTCCATCAATATTCATGGTAATAATTGGTATATGATATTGAGCTAATGCATAATGTCCATCATTTGGTTTGGCTCCATTCATATTAGCTTTAAGTTGTTTGATTACCTCATTATATTCTTCATGATGACTGTTGGCATAACTTCTAAATAGTTTCTCTCTTACATCTGGTCTTTCCATAAATGTTGGTATATTACTTTGTTTTGATATTCCAGCTCCTGTAAATGCAATTATTTTCATTTGAATCATCTCCCTAACTTAACAAAATTATATCATATATTTATAGTTGTAATGTTTGAAAATATTTAAAGTTATACTTTTCTACATCTATCTATTCATTTTTTTATTTGTTAAAATAATTAAAAGGAGGTTTTCTTTATGAATATTCTTATTTTTGAAAATAATGATGATGATTTCAATCATCTAACTTCTTGTATAAAAAACTATTTTACAAAAGAGAATATTGATTATCATATTCATAGATGTAATAACAAAGAAGAGTTATTAAAAACAATTCAACAATATAATCTACTCTTTTTAGATATAGAATTAGATGAAGATAATGGTATTGATTTAGGAATGGAATTAAAGAAAAGCAATCATGATTGTCTCATCATGATTACAACAAACTACGCTAAATACGCTATTGATGGTTATAAAATTAATGCTGATCGATATTTTATCAAACCTATCAATCAACAAGAATTTAATATTGAAATAGATTTTGTCATAAACAAATACAATAAAGATAATATTTACTTTTTTGATAAAAATATATGTAATTACAAAATCTATGTTAAAGATATTATTTATATTGAATTCATTAATAGAAAATCAGTAATTCATCAAATAAATGGTAAAAAAATAGATACTAATTGTACATTAAAATATTGGTATGAAAAACTTAATTCTCTTGCTTTTGCTTATTCCTATAAGGCATTTTTAGTTAATTTAGAATATGTTGTAGCGTTATACAAAAACGATTTAAAAATGATCAATGATGATATAGTTCCACTATCGAGACATTATAAAAAAGAATTTGAAACAAAATATCTAGATTTTTTACAAGATACATTATGATAATTTTTAATATTCTTTCTTTTTTAATACTAATAACTTTAACAAATTCTTTTTTTAATGCGAGGTATAGCAAAAATAAAACTTTGACATTTTCAATCTTAGTAGTCATTTTACTAATTTTTATTACTTATAATCTTAATTATTTTTTTATTTTGATACTATATGTGCTCTCTATTTTTATTTTATATAAAGGCCAATGTATTCAAAAATTAATTATAATTATTCCCTATTATATCATTCAAATATTATTAGAAATTCTTATAACCTATTGTTTTACTTTGTATCATTCAACAGTTACAACACTTGATATTATTGAAATTATCTTATTTGTTTTATTTATTGCTTTGTTCATTCATTCTTATATTTTTATTATAAAACACATAAAACAAATCTATTTGTCAAAATATACCTATTTCATTTTTATTTTTCCTTTAATTACGATTTATTTATCTACTGATATTAATTATAAATTTATAGGCTCTATAACATTTGATGAAATCATTTATTTTATTTCCTTAACATTATTAAACTTATTATTTTTTGTAATGTCTTTACTTCTTATTAACTATCTCTATGCATTACAAAAAGAAAAAATAATGAATTCAAATTACCAATTACTAGAACAACATTATAAATATAATTTTAATTTTTTACATGACTTGCTTCATACCTGTAATGCACTTAATACTCAACTTAACAATGACAACTATTTAGAAGCAAAAGAAACTTTAGAGCATCTAACTCATAAAACTTTCAAAGAATTCAATGCTATTTATAGTAATTCTATCGTTTTAAATTATGTCATCAACAATCATCTTCATACACTTATCGAAAATAATATAGATATTAAAACAAATGTTGAAACAAATTTTGATATATTAGACTTACAAGTACAATTTGAACTCTTTGAATACTTATTAGATTTATCAATTAAAAATTGTATAAACAACCAAACACAAAATAAATACATTCTTGTTAACGCTAAACAAAATCAAGAATATTCTTTATTGAAGGTTGTATTTCCTTGTTCAAAACTTGATGAAGAAAGCATTCAAAATGTTTTAAATCATATTTTAAAAAGAACTTCCTTTTCATTAAAAATAAAAAGTATAAATTCAAAATATACTAGTATCTTTCTTGCATTGAAAAAGTAGTCAATCAAATTTGACTACTTTTTACTTACATACTTTTTCTGATTATATTTTATCATTACTAATGATAAAATATGTGTCAGCATTAAAACAATACCTATATTTAGTATTGGAAATTGGTTAACTCCCTTAAAAATCAATGAAACAATAAAAATAATCATAGGATGAAACAAATAATAATATTTAGAATACTGATTCCATTTTATTTTTAAATTTATATGATTTGTTATATAAATTGTAGAAATAAACAAATAATAAGTAACTGGTATACACGAAAGCAATATATTACTATCTAATCTATGAAAATCATGTAAGATAATAGCTTCAAAGGCCAAGAAAAAACAAGATATAACTAATTTAACAAAACAATTCTTTGTATACGTTTTCTCTTTTGAACCCATTTTGTATCCTAGTACAACATAAAACAATCCAAAAAATAAAAAGTTACGTGTTGTAAAAAAGATATTATAATAATATGTAACGAGTTCTTTAATCGATAGTGGCAACACACCATAATACGTCTCCGTCGCTCCAAACAACAATAAAAAGAAAGAAATGATGAATAAATAATTTAATTTATATTTTTCTTTCCATTTTTTTAGTACAAATAAAGATAACATCACGGCTGGAAAATACCATAAATGATAATATATACCACTATAACATAACGTAATAATCAATAGAATCGGCAATAATACAATCACTAACAAAATAAGTAATAGTATAGGAACATTTATTTTTACTAGATATTCATTAATTGTTGGTAAATATTGAATAGCTGTCATTAAAATAACAGGTAAATAGATCAAGCTCCATGTTAAATAAAGCGGTATTGTACGTTTGATGTAAGTATCAATATAATGACTTTTCTCTTTTTCCTTTTTTGCCACAAAATAACCTGTGATAATAAAAAACATAGGAACACAGATCCTTGATACAATATTATTAAAAGTCAAGTCTAATTCATTGGAATAATGAAGAAATGGTCTTAAATGTAAAATAATGACCAAAATAGATAATATGTATTTTAAAATATTCAAATTTTGATAATAGACTTTTTGTTGTTGATAATTATGATCTATGTTTTCTTGAATGGAAATAGTAATAAAACTAAAAAAAGCAATCGTGCTTGCCATTACAAATGGATTGGCTAGTTCATTTTCATACTGTAATACATTAATGATTCTTAAAAAGAAAATCAATAGAGTCATAATGAATATAATAAATAATTTGTTTTTCAATTTCATAATTTATCCTCTTAACCCTCATTATATAAGGGATCTTTTATGTGTACAATACAAAAGCATCTAGCGTTGTTTTATAACTCTAGATGTTTGTAGACTATTTTAAATACTCATTGAGTTTTTTTCTATTAATACCATGAATAGAAAAAATAACAGAGATAAAAGTCATTAAAATAACATATAAATAAATATAGAAAATAACATTTCCATTAAACATCAATGATAAAAAATTGAATGTTGAAATATATTTCAAATAAGCCATTCTTATCATCCATAAACAAAGATATCCAATAATAAAAGAAATTGTTGAAATCAATAAATGTTCTAATAGAATAATAACTATCACATCTTTTTTGCTTCTACCTAAAGCATATAAAATAGCAAGTTCTTTATTACGCTTTCTAATATATCCCTTATTTAAAAACAAAATAATAATACCTAATATACCTACAACTAGAATCATAATTCCAACATTAATTAAGACAGTTTGGATATATGAATCTCTAAACTCACCGTTTTTGAATTCATATTGTGACATTAAACGAAGATGCGGAAACAATTTATTTAATTGCTTTGTTACATTCTTTATATCCTTTGTTTCTTTACAAACAATCACCATGTCATCAAGTCCTGTTCCTACTGCTTCTAAATAAGAATTATAATCTTTAAAAACTGTTTTATTAATATCATGTGTTCTATTTTCTTGGTTAAAATCATTTACTTGGTTATTGTAGCTTTCTTGTGTTTGAAAAAGTTCTAGGAAATCATAATTTTGATAACTTGTATAAATATATTCTGTTAATCCAAGATTATTTTCATAATTCGTTTTATAAATACCTGACACTTTGTACTTTTGATTTTCTTGATTTCTTTTTTCGTTAATAATTGGTAATTCAATTAATTGACCAACAAGTGTATTTATCTTTTCATTTTTCAGATAATTATAAGCAAGAAAATCAGGAACTAGAATTTCATTTTTTATTGGATAATTCCCATAAAGAAGTTCTACACGCTTTGGATTATAATGTTTGATATAAGGATAAGGAACCGTCAATGTTTTAAATTCCATTTGAATTTTATCTGGAAAATGCATATAGCTTTTGGTTTTTTTAATTTTATTTGAAAATGAATTCTTATCTAAAATAAGATTAAGTCCGTTTCCTTTACTATCGTTACTTGTTTCGACATTACCGTTATATAATTTAGCCTCTTTAACTCCTGAAATATTTTTTACATCTTCTAAATCTTTGTTTGAAAAACTAATTCTTTTACCATCATTTGAAATAATAACATAATTATTTTTTGAACATTCATTTAAGTATTTTTTTGTGTAATGCGTTGTTGATACATAAATTGTTTTATTATCAATCCCTGAATAAAATTCATAAAGATCATTAATAGAAATACTGTAAAGAAATAAAAAAATGGTAATAAATAACATAAAAATAATAGAAACTGGAATATAATTAACAACTAGATCCTTTATGTTTCTTTGAATAGATTTAAATACATATCGCCAATTGCTTTTCTTTTTAGAATAAATATCCATTTTATCTTCTAATAAACTATCATTAGATTGAGTTATTTTCTTTTTCAAATGAATATTATGATTTTCTAAAATATAAATATTATCACAATAATCAATAATACGATGATCATGCGTTACAATAAAAATCATCATACGTTCATTTTTTAATGACTGTATACACTCCATAATCATATTTGCATGTACATCATCCAAATTTCCAGTTGGTTCATCTAATAATAATACTTTAGGATTGCCTATAATTGCTCTTGCAAGTGCAAGTCGTTGTTTTTCACCACCACTTATATTTTTTACTTTTGTATTTTCTAATTTTAAAATATCTAGTTTTTTTAATGCACTTCTTGCTACATCCTCTTTACAATTAAGAGTAAGTAATAAATTTTCTAATACTGTAAAATTATCAATTAATTTAAAATCTTGAAAAACAATATGAATATCCTCTTTTCTTATTTTATCCCATTGATTATTATTAAAAGATTTAACATCTTTATTTTCAATTTTATATGTTCCTTCATAATCTGTATCTAAACCAAAAAGAATATTAAACAATGTAGATTTACCACTTCCACTTTTTCCTATAATTCCATTAATTTCATTAGTATTATTAAATTGAATATTCATATTTTCAAAGATAACTTTTTCACCATATCTTTTTGTAATATTATTCAAGTTCAACATAAATAAAACCTCCTTTAATAATGTAATTTCATTATATAAAAGAGGTTTTTTAGAGTAAATTCAACTTGTTCAACAGGTATGATTTAATGATCAAGAGGTTACTTCATTGAATGACTTCATAAAAAAAAGTATATTTTTTGATTTTAAATAATCATGAATTCTTATTAGTCCCACAAGGAAAAATATAAATAATATCTATCCTTTTTAGTAAACGTAAATTTACAATTCAATTAATTTTTCTTCAACAAAATAATAAATATTTTCTTTTTTATAACCATATTTAGAATTTAAAACACTTATATGTGGTTCAAACGTAAAATAATTTACATCTATTAATTTTGTTTTATTTCCCTTTTCAATATAAACTCTATCTTCACTTCAATTTACAATAGAATGTCCTAAATTTCCTAAAAAATCTAAATTTATAAACCCATATTCCTTTATCAAGTGATTCATATGAAAATAAAGATCTTCAAAGGTTGTTTCAACAGTAACATATTTCAATAATTCTTGATGAAGTCTATCTTCCATTTGTAATCCTTTTTTCCATTCTTCATTTTCAATATTTCATACACAATCAACAACTATCCCATTTTCAATAATAATTGTTCTTGCATAGTCTCCCCAAACATTATTATTTTGAGGTGATAAATCAATCGTAATAATATCATTATTTTGTATAGTTTTATTTGCAGTTACATAATGTTTACCTGATATTGAAACATTTGTTTCATCTCCTAAAAAAATAAATGCTCCTACATCCCAATACAAAAAAGAATCTGCGCCCAACTCAAGCATTTTCTTCTCTAAATCATTTCTCAAATCAATAAGGGACATACCAGGTTTAATAATTTCTTTTGCATATTGTATTGTCATTTTTGCTATTTCTTGTACATCTTTATTTTTCATATATCTCAAATTCCCTTCGTGTTAAATATTTTTTATAGTTTCATACAATTCCTTCGTTTTTTCTTCATTTTCATAATTAATCAAACAATTGTCATCTTTAGTTTCAAAATAAATATATGAATGAATATTTGGATTTATATAAATAAAACATGTTCCAAATTGTGTATCAAAATAACCTGCATAGCACTTATCTTCTTTATAACCTACTTGTTTATTTCCAATTTCAACATTATCCAATAATTTAATATTTCGTATTTTATCTATTTTAATTGTTGGTTCACTACAATTAGGTACAGATGTAATGATTTCATTATCTTTAATTTTAATAGCTGGTTTTTGATTAGAATCTTTTATTAAAGACGTAACGATCAAAATAGGAATCAAAATAACTAAAATAATAATAAAATAATATCTTTTTTTCATTTTTCTACCTTTCCTCTATATGCTTTCTTATAATACATGTATTTACCACTTAATTGTAAATACTCTATCTGCTTCCTATTTCTAATTATATAAACTATAGTAGCAAGATCATTAATTGCTCCTAAAATTATAATACTTGAAACTAATCCTATCATTTTTAAAATCAATGGATTTGATAGTTTTACAAATATTACAAAAATCGATAATGGCAATGTAATAAGTAAATTAGGTAACAATAAAGTATAAAGATACTCTTTTACATTCTTTATTTCTGTGCAATGTGTTATCATTCCAAACCCCTGAAACCAAATATAAATATCTTCTTTTTTAGAAAAAGTTATTGCATGAAAGTATTCATGGACAATCATTAATAAAATTACAATAATAAAACCCAATATATCTATTAAAAATACATTTAAAATTTTTCCATTATATTTAGAAATTAATAATTTTAAGCTTTTTGTTAAAGGATATAAAATAATCAAAAAAACAAATAGATAGTCAATCCATCCAATAGCCATTTTCTCCAATCGTGATTCATCAACGCTTTTTAACTGATTATTATTTTTTAAATAACCTCTAAACTTTATTGTCATAGATAACACCTCCAGCATTATTATTTCTTAACAATCCAATCACTTTCTACATTTTCTCTTATTGCATAATAACCTCGTGGCATGTCTTTTAATAAGCAAATAGAATAATCAATGTTATAAACTTCAAATAAAGAAACAATACTTGCATCTTCTATATTATGATTGCTTCCACATAAAAATTGCCACATACCGTCATCTTCATCATGACTTACATATAAAATAGGATGTCCTTCTAAAATATGACAACATACAATGCATGCTGTATTTTGTTGATCATCAAAAGGAAATGATAGTGTTTGTTTTTTCTTCGTAAAAAATCCCATAAATATGCCTCCTTAATCAAAATATGTTTTCCATTTTTCTCCTGCCTTATAAGCATCAAAACACATTTGAATTTGTTCTTCATTATTCTTTTTTGTAGCAAGTAATGAAAGTTTGTCTTTTGTAAAATAATCAAAACCTATTGTTTCACTATTTTCTTTAAAAACACCACCTTCTACTTCACAAAGCATAAATATTTTACATACTTTATAAGCATAGATTGGTTGATTATGTTTTTCTCTATCTTGAATTGCAATGACATTTTTAACAACAACATCAAGTTCGGCTTCTTCTTTTACTTCCTTTATCGTATTTTCCATAACTGAGACATTGACATCACACCAACCACCAGGTAATGACCATGTTCCATTTTTCTCTTGTACAAGTAAGATTTTATCTTCTTTAAAAATAGCAGCACGTGTATCAATTTTGGGTGTTTGATACCCTACTTCATTACAAAAAAGCCCTTCTACTTGTTCTACTGGTTTATTTGAAATATCTGCCATCATAGCGGAAAGTTGGCGAATACGTTCATAGCGTTCTTGATCATAAACATCTTTTCCATAAGTAAGTCCGGCTTGTGCTAAACTTTGTAATTCAATAATATAATCAATCGATTTTTTATTTTTATCCATACACATTTCCTCTAATCTTTATTGATTTTATTATATCATATTTTTCTCATTGCATTTTTATTGAAAACAGATTTATAATAAAACTTACCCATAAGGAGGAAAATCATATGAAAGAATTTCGAAACAAACTTATTGTCCATGGTTTAATGAAAATCAATGATAAATACCTTGTCATTAAAAGAAGTATTATCAAAAGAGGTAAACCAAATGTATATCCTGAATATTGGGATATTCCTGGAGGCTCCGTAGAAGACTTTGAAACACCTGTAGAAGCTTTAATTAGAGAAGCTAAAGAAGAAGTTAATTTAGATGTTGAAGTAAAACAAATCATTCATGAAGATAGTAATTTTGACAAAGGTAAAAATACGATGTTTACCCGTCTTGTTTATATTTGTACTTTAAAAAATACAAATGATTATGTAATTCAATTAGATCCTGAAGAACATAGTGAATACCGTCTTATTTCTTCTCTAGATGAAATGTTTGATGAAAAAGTTGTCCCATTTTTAATTGATATCTTATCTAATAAAAATCTCTAATAGAAAATAACTCTATTAGAGACTTTTTTATTATTCTTCATTGATTTGTTTTAATTTTTCATAAGCTTCTAATAACCAAGTATGAGGCATAAGAAGTTGATATGTTTCAAATTGATAACTTATAAACCAATAATATCCTTTATCTAAAGAAATATTGATTGCATTTTTTAATTGATGATAATAAGGAGGTATTCCCCCTTGATCCTAAGCGAGTTTATCCGCCAAGAAAATAATTTTATCATAATCATTCATTTCTTTTTTCAAAGTTGTATGACATTCAATTGCTGATAAAATATCTTCATCTTCAATATGAAAATAGCCATATGCAATTTCTTTAGAAATTCTTTGATGCAATAAGAAATGATATTTTTCTTCACTTGGATCTATTTGATACCCTAATTCTTTAGCGTATTTATACATATCATCTGGTGAAAGGATTGCACTGATATCATGCAACAAAGCAGCTATCATACATTTTTCAATATCTAGATGATATTGAATTGCAAGCTTTTTTGCTTCTTTGGCTACATTTTCTACATGATTCCATGTTTTTTCTTTATGATATTTTAAATAAAGATTTTTGATTTTATCGTATAATTCAATATTCATTTTATTTCCACATCACATTCATATACAACTCATTTTGTTTTTCCCACTCAGCTTCATTATGATGACCTCCAGGAATAATATTGATATAGCTTGTTGCACCTTGAGATACAATATAATCATTAAATTCTTGAATGTTTTTAATAAAGCGTTGTGGTCTTTTAAATTCTTCCGTTCCTAAAGACATATAAATACGTGTATCAGGATTTAAATTTTGAGGAAGATCTCTTTCTAAACGTTTTTTACATAAGCCAAAGGCTGGTGACAAACAAGCGGCTTTAGAAATATATTGGTTGTATTTGATAACTCCATAAAATGCCATTAATCCACCCATAGAACTTCCTGCAATGGCTGTACATTCTCTAAAAGGATATGTTCTATATTTTTGATCAATCATTGGCTTTAATTCATAAACAAGCCAATCTAATGTTTGAATACCTTTTCCTTGAACACGTCCAAAATAACGACTATTTAAGTTATAAGGACAATACTCACTTAATCTTTCATTTCCTTCATGATTACATTCAATCCCTACAATAATCAATTTCTTATCATAATGATCTAAAAAATCAGCTAAACCCCATGATTTACCATAAGTAGCGTCACTATTCAAAAACAAATTATGTCCATCAAACATATAAACAACTGGATATCTTTCATCACTTTGATAATAATCATTAGGTAAATAAATATGCAATGTTCTTTGACAGTTAAATGGTCTTAAATAAACATCATATTTCTCTAACATTGAAAATACCTCTTTTATAATGAAATAACTTCATCAAGATCACATTGATCTATTTGATTTTTACCACCAATAATACATATTCCACCTTTTTCTAAAGTTTCATCGATTTCTTTCGCAATTTCTAACAATTCATCCTTATCTACATTTAAAATAGCTTCTAATTGTTCTTGTCTTGCTTTTTCATCCTTTTGATTAAAATAATACAAATCACCATACTTACCAATATTATAAGGCATCATAAGTGGCATTAATCCTGATAGCGCGCCAATAATAAATCCTGTTAAATCATGATTTTCCTTTAAATAATCTTTTAAAAATGTTCCACATTTTTCATATTTCTTTAAAGATTCTTTTCCATTTGGATCACGATAAGAATAACAACATGTAAATCCTGAAGCACGCGATACTAAACCTGTCCCATAAGCCCCACCTTGTACTCTTACTACATTCCATAAATACGCTAAAGAAATAATGTTTGAAGCAAGTGGTGTTATTTTAGAAGTCTCTAATAGATAACCTCCTTTAGAGGCATAAGCAATATCTGAAGGAATAATAATTCCTTCTTTTTTAATAGAAAAAGGTTTGATGATTGCTTTTTCTAAAGCATCAGAGACTTTTAATGTTTCTTTTAAATAAAGAACTTGTTTTTCTAAGTTTGTATCATCATTTCCAGTAAAAGATAAAGTTAAACGATTATAGAAACAAACATTTTGATAAACACTTTCTAATTTTTGTTTTAAAGCAACAAAATCAAAATGATCATCTAATTCTTTTAACCATTTATAATAAGCAATTCCACTACTATATTCATCAATAACACCCGAAGAACTTACCATCGCTAAAACTCTTTTCATAGATAAACTATGTCCCGACATAGTAATCGCTTGTTTTAATGAAATAATACGTTGTTTTAAAATATCACGAATCATTTTTTCTTGATCAAAAACAGATTCTTGTAAGATTTCAACAAGAAGTTGTAAAGCTTCTTGTTCATTTTCTTCTAAAGTAGAAAATGTTGCTTTGAAGTAAACTTGATTTTCTTTATTAGTTTTTTCATATGTATTAATAGAATAATTCATTGTTCCACAAAGAAGACGAATCTTTGTAGAAAGATCTTTAGCACTATGTTTTATTGTAGAGACATTTCCTAATAAGGAACAAATAAAAGATAAGGTACTGATTTGATTTAAATCTAAATGATCTATATTAAAATAAAGAGCATAATAATAAATACCATTGGTTTCTGTTGGATGTTTTAAAACTTTGCATCCTTCTAAATCTATCAACTTTGAAGGAATCTTTTGTACTTTTGCTTCAATATCTTCAAGATTTAATTTTGGTAAAGTATTTAAGTTTTCTAAAGTGTCTGGTGCTTGTTGGAAAGCATCTAATTGTTTTTGTTCTATTTGTAATTGTTGTTTTTGAACATCTGTCATAGAATTTAAAACATTTGTTAATGTCTTTTCTTCTTTTTCACGACGAATCTTTCCTAACTCTTTCGAAGGTTTTAAAACAATTTCACAACTATGATTATTTTCTAAAAGAACTTCTTTGATAAGATTTTCAAAATACCCTTCATTTACTTTCTTTTTCAAATCATCAAAGATCTTTCCATATTCTAAATGGGCTTCTGGTTTTCCTCCATAAAGCCAGCTTTCTAACACTTGAAATCCGAAAATAATTCCTTGAGGATAACCACCAAAATTTCTTTCTTTTAAATTTAATTCTAAATAAGCAAGTGTTGCATCAAGTTGTTGACGATCAATACCTTTCTTAATCAATGTTTGAAGCGTATCAAAAACAATTTCTTTAACTTGATCTAAGTTTTCTTCTTTTATATGCTCAACTTCTAATTGACACCAATTTTGTAATTCACCATCATTAATTGCTAGATAAACATTTTCAGCAAGTCCTTTTTCTAAAAGCACTTTATTTAAAACTGCCTGGTTATCACCACATAAAACATCACTTAATACTTGCATCGCAATAACTTTTTCATAGTCTTGATAACTTCCAATCACATTTCCCCATGCCATGCGATATTTATTTTCAGCGTTTTCTTCTTCCCCTATTTCATAATCTACCACTTGTCTAGAAACTTGAACAGGTTGTTGATAAATTGGTCCTTCTATTGGTAAATTAGCTTCCATTGATGAAAGATATTCTTGATTTAAAAGTTCTAAAACGTCATCAAGTGGGACATCTCCATCTAAAAAGACAAAGGCATTCGAAGGATGATAATATTTTTGATAAGTTTGGATAAATTGTTCATAGGTTAAATCGGGAATAGCTTCAGGATCACCTCCTGAAACATATTGATAACAGTTGTCTTTAAATAAAGCTCGATTCAACGCATTCATCATAATTTCACGAGGACTTGAAAAAGCCCCTTTCATTTCATTTAAAACAACCCCTTTATAAGTTGGTTTTTCTGTAGCTTCAATATGCCAGCCTTCTTGTAAAAAGATTTCTTTTTTATTTAAAATCAAAGGATTAAAAACTGCATCTAAATAAACTTTTGTTAGATTCATAAAATCTTGATTATTTCTAGATGAAATAGGATAAAAGGTTTTATCTTCAAAGGTCAAGGCATTTAAAAAAGTGCTCATTGAACTTTTCATTAATTCTACAAAAGGTTCTTTAACAGGGTATTTTTTAGAACCACATAAGACCGTATGTTCTAAAATATGAAAAACCCCACTATCATCACTTGGTAAGGTTTTAAACGCAATACCAAATGTTTTATTTTCTTCATCACGTTTTAACCAAGCAAGTTTTAAATGGGTTTTTATATGTTCCATTTCATACATTGTTGCATTAAGTTCACTGACTTCTGCCCTTTTTTTAACGACAAAGCCATATTTTGATTCATTTATTTTCATTGTACTACCTCATTTCTTTACATCTTATTTTACCTTTGAATAGACATTTTGTAAACGAAGACAATATTTTAGTAAACATTGATTTCAAATTTACTAAATGATAAAATAACTATAGATTGGAGGTTTTTATGGCAACAATAAAAGATATTGCTGAATTAGCGAAAGTATCAAGCGCCAGTGTTTCACGTATTTTAAATAATGATCCTACTTTGTCTGTTCCTAAAGAAACAAGACAACGTGTTCTTGATGCAGCTAATCAGCTTGGTTATAAAAAGAAAAATAAAAAAGTCTATGATACAGTGATGACATTAGGAATCATTCAATGGATATCTCCTATTGAAGAATCCAATGACCCTTATTATTTAAGTATTCGTCAAGGAGTAGAAGAATATTGTTTTAAAAACAAGATTGCTATCAAACGTGTTTTTAAGACAGATATTGATTATTTAAATCAATTAGAAGATATTCAAGGTTTAGTTTGTATTGGAAAATATAGTCAAGAAGATATTGAAACATATAAAAAGATATGTTCAAATGTTATTTTTTTAGATATGAATATTGATCCTATTCATGAATGTTGCATTTTACTTGATTTTAAAAATGCAGTTAAAGATGTGGTTTCTTATTTAAGTCAAAAACATACTTCAATTGCCTATTTAGGTGGTAAAGAAATAATTCATGATAAGCTCTATCATGATCAAAGAAAAGAATATTTTGAACACTATTGTAAAGAATACAACATTGATTATTTCATAAGCGAAGAAGCGTTTTCAATTGAATCTGGTTTTAATATGACTTATGAACTTATTAAAAACAAGAAACTTCCTTCCGCTATTTTTGCAGCAAGCGATCCTATCGCTATTGGCGCCATGCGTGCTTTAAAACAATATGACATCAAAATACCTGAAGATATATCAATCATTGGTTTTGATAATATTGAAACAACCAATTATACCGATCCACCGCTTACAACAGTCTTTGCGCCAACATTTGATATGGGCTTTATGGCTGCTAGACAACTTTTTGATGCTTTTAAACATAATGAAAATATTTCACCAATCAAAATTCTTTTACCTTGTTTTTTAATCGAAAGAAATTCGTGTATTTAAAAATCTCTAGATTTTTCTCTAGAGATTTTTTATAACTTCAAATTTATAAGATGTTTTTTCATCATAAGTGTCGCCTGCTTTTAAAATCGTACTTGGGTTTTCTTCTAGATGAATCGCATCCGGCATATTTTGTGTTTCAATACAAATGGCATCACGGGCATTGTAATGTTGTCCATATTTACCAAGACGACCATCTAAATAATTCGCTGTATAGATTTGTGCTTGTGGTAAAGTCGTTGAAACGGTTAATTTTCTTCCTGTTTTTTCATGAACCAATTCAACTTGGTTTTCTTTTGTATTAAAGATCATTGGATGATCAAATCCTTTACCAAGTTGTAATTGTTCATCATCATTATCGACACGATCTCCAATATAGGCAAATTCATTGAAATCAAAAGATGTTCCTTTGACATCTTTTATTTCACCTGTAGGAAGTCCATCAGGATCAATGCAAGCAAAACGATCAGCATGAACTTTTAATAAATGTTGATATACATTTTCTTTTTTGCCAGATAAGTTAAAATACGAATGATTCGTAATATTAATAAGCGTATCTTTCGAAGTAGTTGCATGATAATGCATGGTAAGTGTATCGCCTTCAAGTGAGTAGATTGCTTTAAAATCTAACTCACCAGGATATCCTTCTTCCCCATCTTTAGAAACATAATGGAATTCAACACTTGTTTCATCAAGCACTTGATAATCAAATACTTGATAAGAAAAGCCTTTGATTCCTCCATGTAAGGAGTTAGGTCCATTATTAATTGGTAAATGATAAGTTTGACCGTTTAATTCAAAAGTTCCTTTTTTAATACGATTAGCTACTCTTCCAACAAGCGCCCCAATATAGGCATCTAATGTTTGATAAGATTTAAAATCATCATATCCTAAAACCACATCATCAACATTTCCTGCTTGATCTTTCATCAACACTTTAACAAGCGTACATCCATAATTAGAAACAACAACTTCTAATTCATCATTTTTTATTGTAATTAAATCAATATTATTTTCTACTTTCTCAATTTTAATCATCTTAAAGTACCTTCATTCCACCAAATTTTCTTACTTTTAAAACATGACAAGAACCTTCACCAAAATACTTTTCAATTTCTTCTTTATAATGATCAACGTATTCATCTTCTACAAAGGCTTGGATTGTTCCCGCAAATCCTCCCCCATGAACACGACATACACCATGGTTTTCTAAAATACCTTCTGATAAAGCAAGGGCTAAAGAAACAGCTTGATTATCTGGATATTTATTTGAATAAACGTTTTGTAAGTATTTATATGAAGAATCTCCTGAATTTTTAATAACTTGTCTAAACGTATCAAAATCATTATTTTTTAAAGAAGATACTGCTTTTTCCACACGTTTATTTTCATTAAATAAATGAATTGCTCTTAAAATCGCACGATCTCCCACTTCTTTTCTTACTTCTACTAATTGATTATAAAAATCTTTTTCATCTACTTCTCTTAAAACTTCTTTGCCAAAGAATTGAGCTACTTTTTTCATTTCATAAGGAACAGCTGCATAATCATCTGTTAAATCTGCATGAGATGCATGGACATCTACGATACATAAACTATGTTTAAATGAAGAAAACTCAACATCTACTTTTTCGACAACAGGTTTACTATTATCCTTAAAATCAATATGAATCAAACTTCCTACTGAACAAGCACTTTGATCCATTAAACCACATGGTTTTCCAAAATATACATTTTCACTATATTGTCCCACTTGTCCAATCACGACAGGATCGACTTTCATTTCATTATAAAGACCTGAAAGAATAGTTCCAATCATGACTTCAAAGGCTGCTGATGAAGATAACCCTGAACCTTGTAAAACATCACTTGTCATATAGCCGTTAAATCCACCAATTTTGTAACCTAATTCTTTAAAACGAGCAAGAACGCCTCTCATTAGTCCTTCAGATGTTCCTACTTCGTTTTCATTTTTCGATAAATCATCTAAAGAAATAGGTTTTAAATCATAATCATCTGATAAAACTTTCACCACATCATTTTTAGAAACAACCGCAATAATGTCTAAATTGATAGCTGCCGCTAAAACTTCACCATTTTGATGATCCGTATGATTTCCGCTCACTTCACTTCTTCCTGGTGTACTATAGATTTCAATTTCTTGATCTCCATAAAGTGAAATAAATTTTTCAATAGCTTCTACATATCTTTGAGGTTGTTTTTCAATACGATTTTCATCAATATAGACTACTTTTAAAATATCATTATAACTTCCTTCTTGAATTTCTTTAATCACTAAACTTGCTTTTTTCATTATTTTTCTCCTACCATTTCTACAAATTTAATAAAAGCTTCTTTTCCTTCTTCATTCATTTTAAAGACACCTGCATCTTCTAATACATTAACGAATTTATGTGTTAATTCTTCTTTAAGTAATTGATCCACTGTATCTTCATTAAAATCATGACTCTTTAATTCATTATACCACGCTACATGTTTTTGCATATTTGAAATTTCTAAAATATTCTTATTTCCTAATAAACATTCTTTTAAAATTTCTAATTCATCTTTTAATCTTGCTGGTAAAACCGCAAGTCCCATGACTTCAATTAAACCAATATTTTCTTTTTTAATATGATGTAAATTTTGATGAGGATGGAAAATACCATCAGGATATTTTTCACTTGTTCGATTGTTTCTTAAAACAAGATCCATTTCATACAATCCATTTTTCTTTCTTACAATTGGAGTAATGGTATTATGTCTTGTTTCATGGCTATAAGCGATAATATCCAATTTTTCATGAGAATAATTGATCCATTTATTTAAAGTATCTAAGGCAAATCGAATCATTTGTTCATCATTTGTTGAACGTACACGAATGGTTGATAAAGGCCAATTTAAAACACTGATTTGTAAATCAGGATATTTATCTAAAGAAATATCTTTAACAACTGTTGCTTCTTCTATTGGGAAGTTATAATGTCCTCCTTGATAGTGGTCATGTGTTAAAATAGATCCTCCTACAATTGGTAAATCTGCATTTGAACCTAACATATAATGTGGAAATTGTTTAACAAATGAAAATAATGATCTAAACGTATTTTCATTAATGACCATTGGTTGATGGTTTTCATTAAAAATAATGCAATGTTCATTATAATAAACATAAGGTGAATATTGCATGTAATAGCGATGTCCATTTAACGTTAACGGAATAATACGATGATTTTGTCTTGCGGGATGATTAAAATTTCCTGCAAAGCCCACATTTTCTTTACATAAAAGACATTTTGGATAACCACTAGCTTTGATTGTCTTTGCCTTCATAATTTCTTTTGGATCTTTTTCTGGTTTAGATAAATTAATGGTAATTTCAATATCACCATATTTATAAAATTGTTTGAAACGAATATTTTTATCTGTTCTTGTTTTTCGAATATAATTCGATGCAATAGATAAATCATAGAAATACTTTGTTGCTTTTTTAGAATCTTCTTTATAATACTCTTTAAATGTTTGAATCACTTCACTTGGATGAGGCATTAAACAATTCATAATGCGTGTATCAAAAAGATCTCGTTCTGTAATATTATTTTCAATGAGGCCTTCTTGACAAGCATAATCTAACATTTCTTCTAAAATATCTGTCGCCACTTCTAATTTTTCATTAATTTCTTCTTTAGTAAAATGATCTAAATGAAATAAATCTAATAATAAGTTCACTGCATAAATTTCATCATCTTCACTAATTAAATGATGTTGTAAACCAAAATGAATAAGTCGATTAATTTGATGATTCATTTTATTCTTTCCTCCGCTTTCTTTCTATACTTATTGTATCATTTTAGTAAATAATGTCAAATAATTTTACTAATTTTAGTAAATGTTTTACTAATTTATTGACTATGTTTTACTAAAAGTATAGAATAAAGTCATCAAGGAGGACTAAAAATGAGTGTTTTAGTATTAGGAGGAGCTGGTTATATAGGCTCTCATACAGTTTATGCATTAATCGAAAAAGGAGAAGATGTTGTTATCGTTGATAATCTGCAAACAGGTTTTAAACAATTGATTCATCCTAAAGCAAAATTTTATCAAGGAGATCTACGTGATAAGGAATTTTTAAATAATGTCTTTGAAAAAGAAGACATTAAAGGTGTTATTCATTTTGCAGCAAATTCTTTAGTTGGAGTAAGCATGAAAGAACCACTTGAATATTACAACAACAATGTTTATGGCATGATTTGTTTATTAGAAGTTATGAAAGAACATGGTGTTAAATATATTGTTTTTTCATCTACTGCGGCCACTTATGGTGAACCTAAACAGATTCCAATCACAGAAAGTGATAAAACAAATCCTACAAATACCTACGGGGAAACAAAATTAGCAATGGAAAAGATGATGAAGTGGTGCGATCAAGCTTATGGCATGAAATATGTTGCTTTACGTTATTTTAACGCTTGTGGTGCTCATGAAAATTGTTTAATTGGTGAATTACATAACCCTGAAACCCATTTAATCCCATTAATTTTACAAGTGCCATTAAAAAAACGTGAAACAATTTATGTTTTTGGAAATGATTATGATACAAAAGATGGAACATGTATTCGTGATTATATTCATGTAAATGACCTAGCAGATGCACATATTAGAGCTTTAAATTATTTATATCAAGGAAATCCAAGTCAAACATTTAATTTAGGAAATGGTGAAGGCTATTCTGTTTTAGAAATTATCAACACTGCCAAAGAAGTGACTCAACTTCCAATCCATGTCACAATGGCACCTCGTCGAGCTGGTGATCCCGCTAAATTAGTTGCTGATAATTCTAAGGCTAAAGAAATTTTAGGTTGGCATCCTCAATACACTGATATTAAACAAATTATTCAAACAGCATGGAATTTCCATTTAAAAAACAGTAAATAAAATGAACTATACCTCCAAGTTAGTAACTTTGGAGGTTTTTATTTTGAAATATACTAAAGAATTTAAAATAGAATAGGTACTTTTCAATCCATTTATAACGTGCATGAATCAAGTATCAAAATAAGCAAGACCAACACAAGTGACACAAACAAAATAAGGAAAACCAAGACTGTATAACATCCTCATTTTCCTTTTAATTAAAATACCCGGAGGTATTATAAAAGTTCTTTAAAATCATCGATTACTTTTATAACTCCAGGCATTTTTTCATATTCTTTTTTATTATTTGCAGAATTTACAACAATAATTCGTCTACATCCTGCTTGATAAGCATTTTCTATACCACTTTTAGAATCTTCAACAATTAAACAATCTTTAATATTAACATTCAATTTTAAAGCGGCATCTTTAAACATCGCTATTTTATTTTGATATGTTCCATTATCATAAATAATATCATCTACTTTCATCCACTTATCTAAATGAAATGATTCAACAAAAAAATCAATATTTTCTTTAATAGATGCACTAGCTATTGTAAAAGGAATTTTTTGTTCTTTAAGTTGTTTAAAATAATCATAGCTTCCTTCAACTAGATGGAATGTAGCTTGATCTTCTTTACAAAATTGTCGATAGTATTTCTCTTTTAATTTTGAATAATAGTCAATATCTTCTTTTGTTGCTTGGTTATTTTTCATATATTGGATTATTTTTTGATTAGGAACTCCATTAAAATGTTTATGAAGTTCCTCATCTGTAATATCTTTATTTCTTAATAGCCTTGATATCGCACCCCAGGCTTTGACATGTTTATCGTTATCAAAAAACAACGTTCCGTTAAAATCAAAGATAACACCTTTTATCATTAAAACAATTCCTTTGTTTGTGAAATGTATTTATACCAATAAGCTGAAGCTTTTGGATATCTTTTTTGCGTTTTATAATCAATATAAAATAATCCATATCTTTTATTATAACCATTTGTCCAAGAAAACATATCCATCAATGACCATATAAAATATCCTTTAACATTAACACCCGCTTCAATCGCTTTTAACAAGTAATAAAGATGTCTTCTTACATAATCAATACGTGGTGTATCATCAATAATACCATCTTCAAAATCATCTTTATAACCCATTCCATTTTCAGTAATATAAATTGCTTTATATTGAGGATATTGTTGTTTAATACGCACAAGCATATCAAACATACTTTCGGGATGAATCAACCAGTCCCAATCTGTACGATCAATACCTTCTTTATTCATTCTTTCTCCTACACCTTTTAAGCGAAAACGAGATGTTCCTTTTTCTCCTGTACCATTATGATGGATATCATTTTCACCATCATAAGCTTGGATAAAACGGCTTTGATAATAATTCATTCCTAAATAGTCATTTTCTTTAGCTGCTTTTTTCATAATTTCTAAATCAGATTCTTCAATGTCTAACATTCCCTGATTAAGGGCACATAATTTTTGTGCAATTTTTAAAGTTTCATCACTGTAATATCCTAAAAAAGTGGCATCTAATAAGAATTGATTTTGTAAAACATCTTCATTTTTTGCTGCAATAATATCTTCTAATTTATTTTCATTATAAGGATATTTATATTCTAACGATTGAACAATTCCTATCTTTCCTTTATAGTCACCTTTTTTATAAGCTAATACTGCTTTACTGTGAGCAAGCATCATATAGTGCATTGATTGAAATGCTTTTGTCATATTATACTTTTCTCCATTTGGAAAAGTTCCTTCAATATATTGATTTGTGCAAACTGCCCAAATTTCATTAAAAGTAAACCAATAGGTTACTTCATCTTTATATTCTTCAAAACAATAACTTGCATATTTTTCAAAAGCATCAACTGTTTCTTTATTTAAAAAATCACCTTTTTGAAATAAAGTATTTGGTGTATCAAAATGATGTAATGTAACAAATGGTTCTACCCCTTTTTTATGACATTCTTTAAATAATTGATGATAGAAATCAACACCTTGTTGATTGATTTTTCCTGTACCATCAGGAAAAATACGACTCCAGGCAATAGAAATACGTATACCATTAATTCCAAACATCTTACATAATTTTAAATCAACAGGATATTGGTGATAAAAATCACTTGCTGGATTTGCTTGAAAACGACCTTTTTCTGCCAAAAAGTCATCCCAAGCAACTTTTCCTTTCCCATACTCTCTTGTACTTCCTTCACATTGATAGGCTGCTGTAGCCCCACCAAAAATAAAATCATCTGCAAATCTCATCATTATTCCCCCATAATCTTAAACACAAATTCTAAAGCACCTTTTGGATTACGTGTTAAATCAATATATTGTTTTCCTTCACAAGCAATACATTTAACACCCATACGATCTGCATCTTTCTTTAAATCTTCGTAATAAGAAGCTACTTGTGGAGCTAAAATAACAAGGTCATAATCACCCATAATATCTAAATGTGCTCCATAAGAACCTGCAGCTGTAACTAATGGAATTCCTTCTTCTTTAGCACCTTTAGCAAGGGCATTGGCAAGTAAACCGCTTGTTCCACCACCAGCACATAATACAAGAATTTTTTTAGAATCTAATACTTTTCCATCAACTTCAACACTGTCATCTTCTTTTACTTCAAAGTGATTGTTTTTTTCTTCTTCTAATTTTTGATTATCATAAACTTTAAAGAATGGATAATAAATAACAAAATCCATTACTAAAACGATCACCAAGAAAATAACAGGTAATAATTTAATACCACATCCAAGTATAATTCCAAGAGGTCCTGGTGTTGTCCAAGGAAGCGTATAGATGAAACCATCCATATTAAAAACATCTACAAAGATTTTAAATAACCAAACATTAGCGATTGGAGCAAAAATAAATGGTACAAAGAATACTGGATTTAAAACAATTGGTGCCCCAAACAAGAAAGGTTCATTAACATTAAATAGTACTGGAATCGAACTTGCTTTTCCAATTGCTTTTAATTCTTTTGATTTAGCAAGGAAAGCAAACATCAAACAGATAACAAGAGTTGCTCCTGTACCCCCTAAACAAACAACAAAATATTGTGCTCCTAAAGTTAAAACTTTATCAGCATGTTGTCCTGCTTGAACAGCAGCTAAATTGGTAGACATATTTAAAACTAATGCTGCTGAAATTGCTGGCTCTACAATTGATGGTCCATGAACGCCAATAAACCAGAATAAAGACATTGCTCCATAAATAAGTGCTAAACCGACATAACCATCTGCGGCTGAAAATAGTGGTTGGAATACTTGAATAACCCCTTTAGCAAAACAAATACCTGTAGCCATTCTAAAAAGATAATCAAATAGCCAAATAATAATCATTGAAAAAGCAAATGGAATAACATCTTTAAATGTTTGTGACAAGTTCGGTGGGACTTGTTCAGGCATTTTAATCGTAATATTACGTTTAATACAGAATTTATAAATACCCCCTACAACAAAAGCTGTCATAAAGGCTGTAAGTAACCCTTTTGAGCCCATAAATTCACTTGCAAAGCCACCTTCTAAAGCATCACTACTTAAAATTAGAAAACCACAAATGGCACAAATCATTGTTGAAATACTATTAATTTGGTTATTCGCTGGCATTTCACGGTTTAAAGTATCTGTAAAATGCTTTGTCGTTGTTGCTGCTACAGCAATCGCTAAGATTCCCATAGAATAGTTGTAAGGTTTCATAATGATTGTTTCTATTTCTTTTGACCAATAAAAACCAAAAACATTTGGAACATAAGCAATTAAAAGAAAGATACTTGAAAATAAAATAATTGGCATACTTGAAATAAAACCATCTTTAATTGCTTTTAAATACTTATTTCTTGCCACTTTATCAAAAAATGGTTTCATTTTTTCAATTGGCTTAATAATTGCATCCATACACATTCTCCTTATTTTTTATAAACATCAATGAGTGTTGAAATAATATCTTTTAATAATAAAGTTGTCATTAAATGGTCTTGTGCATGAACCGTAATAAAGCCAACTTCTACGTGGTTACCACGTGCTTCTTGTTGTAATAATTCTGTTTGTGATTTATGTGCATCAACTAAACACGCATTGGCTTCTTCAATTAATTGATCACATTTATCAAAATTTCCTGTTTTTGCATTTTCAACTGCTAATAATAATTTAGATCTTGCATCTCCTGAATAAGCTACAATTTCAAAACCAATCATACTTGCTTCTTCTTTTGTCATTGTTCTTTCCCCTTTATAATTGAAATAATGGTTGCAGCTTCTACATCACTAATAGTAATACGACATATTTGTTCTATTGGTAAAAGAATTTCTTTCACTTTTTCAACAGTACTTCTATCTTTTGTTAGAATATCACTTGCTGCTTGAAAATGAACAGCTGGTGAAAGATGTTTTTTCAAACGATCAATTAAACATATAATATGAATTAACAATCCAATAAGTGTATCATAATCTATTTTTTGATTTAAAATGATTTCAAGTTTATTTGCAAAATGGATCAATGGTTGTTTTAAATCTTCTATTTGAATATCTTCAAATTGTTCTTGTAGATAATCAAATAAATTTTCTAAATCATCTTCATCAGTAAATAAATCATCTAAACTCTTGGCATTTAATTTATAAACATTTGAAAGTGGAATCATTGTATATTGTGATAAGTGTATTTCTTGTCTAGAAATAAGTCCTTTAATTTTATATTGACTAGCAATTTGATCAATACGATTATAAATAGATTCAATTTGACTTTCTTGAATCAAGAAAATTTCAATATCTTTCAAATCAAAATGTTCTAAAAGATAATTCTTTGCCTGTACTAATTCACTTTCTAGCGAAGAAATCAATACAAGCGCTTCTTTTTGACTATTGTTTCTTACATATTGAAGATCTTTAAAATGTTCTTGTAAATATTGATATGTTTCATTAAGCGATAATAATTCATGTGCTTTATTGGCACTCGTCATCGCAATAAGTGTTAATGGTATTTCTAAAAATTCAATATCGATATTAAGCTCAATCTTTATTGATTCTGCCATTGTACGAATAGAACCCATATCATAAATAAGAATCATTCCTTTTCCTTGATGAATATGTAAAATATATTCTTTCAATTCTTCATAAGATTCATTAATTGTTTGATCTAATTTTAAATCATAGCCATATATTGATTGCTTTCCACTTAATTTTTTAACAACATCGACAATAGAGGTTGCCGTATGTTCTCCATGCATCGCAATAAGTGTGACAACTTCTTGATGATGTATTTCTTCTTGCCCACAAATAAGAAACAACATCACCATAATAACTTCATCATTAGGAAGGTGTATTCCAAAATCATCATTAATTTTTTTAATAAATTGCTGTGTTTGTTTATAATATTCTGGAAATTGTTGAATAAAGTCATTTTTTTCTTTAGGTGATAGTCTTTGTTTTTTAGAAGTCTGAATAATCGCTGTATCAATATGTAAGGCTAATCCATATAAAGTTTTTGTTTCAAAAAGTATATTATATTGATTAGACATTTGATTTAAAAAATCTTCTACATCATGTATTAATTTTAATGATACTATTTTTTCTAATTGTTCTTTTGAATAAATATTTTCAGTAATACGATAAAAATATTCTTGAAAATCTTTTTTTAATTCTACAAGAATTAAAGAATCCGTTTCTTCTTGTGTTAATTGTTGTTTCTTTAATTCTTTTTTCTTTTCGTCTATCGTTGAATAAATATGTTCTTTTTGTAGAGCTGTACTTTTTAATACTTGATCACCTGTAAATGTATATTGACTGTTTGATGAAACAAGTTCATCAATTTCATCTTTATAGTGTTTGTAATAAATCATGCCTTTTCTTACATGATTTGGAAAATCAGAAAGAAGCAATTCAATATGTCTTTCATTTTTTTTAATACGTACATAGCTGTTAGCACAAGCATTATGAATATCATTTTTTAATTCTTTAATTTGTCCCGAACATTCATAAAGCATTAAAGAATGTAAAACAGTATTTGCGAGTTGAATAGAACATTGAATTTGTTTTGCTTCTTGGTTTAAAAACATCTCTATTAAATCAAATCTTTCTTTTAAACTTCTTGATTTTAAGGGTGGAATAGAAATCGTGTAATCCAATTCATTCATAAGCGTATAGGATGTTATTTTTTGAAGTGAATCAATATGACAAATGAAAATACATTTATACTTATCATTTGTTGCAAGATGTTGCATTGATTGTAAGAAATCAGATAATAAGTAATCATCTAATAAATGCGCATTTTTCAAAAAAAGTAATCCTGTATTTGCTTTTTGAATTAAACCTTGATTTTCTAAAAAGATGTCTTTTATTTTATTTTGATTTTCACTATAAGATTGACAATCAAAAATAATATAAGGTGCATTATTTTTTAATACTTTTGACTTTACAGCAAATTCATAAATACTCTTTACAAAACAATCAATACCACTTCCTCTTTCTGCAGTTAAGAGAATCTTAGGTAAAACAGAAGGATATAAAATGGCAGCTTTTGCTAGCATAATAGCTTCTTTTAAAGATTGATCATGACCAATTAAACTTTCAAAATCACGTTTTTCATTTTCATTAAAAACCAGTTGATATAAAACAGGTCTTCCATCAATCTTCTTTACTTTTCCTTCTTTTACTAATTGATTCAAAAGAGTTGAAATATTTGTTCGCTGCATATTCAATTTTTCGGATAGAAACAAAGTTGTTAATTGGGGATATTCTTCCATTTGATATTGGTTTGAATATTCTTTAATAAATTCTAAAAGTATTTCTTTTTTTGTTTTCATGTTGTCCTCCGTTACAACCGTTCTAACCGTTTACAACTATAAAGTATTTTGTTAGGGCTTACAAATCCCTAATATTCTTTATTTTTATACACTATAGAACAGTTTTTCATATACTGTATAGATTCGTTTTATTGTTTTATACATTTATTATACACTATTGATGATAAAATCACAGTATTTCATACACTGTATAAATCATATAATATAATTTATACACTATTAAAATTAATAAAAAAACTGCTATTTTTATAATAACAGTTCCTTTATACGCTATTTTTTTATTTTCAATCTACAAAAACTATCACTTATCTTATTTTTTAATCATTTCTTTATCGTTTTGAATCAATTCTCTTTGATTTTTATAAGAAGGAAGATACCGAAACACAATAAATTCTACAACTTCATCTGTTTGATTTTCAAAAGTATGTATATCTTTTTCAACCAAAAGTAAATTTCCCTGTTTTAGTTTTAAATATTGTTCCTTATTTGTTTTATCCAAATAACGATAAACAAGTTCTCCTTTTAAAACAAAAATGTTTTCTGAAATATGACGATGTCTATGCCACTCTTGTGAAGTATGAGGATTGATTTTATTATAATGAATTTCGGCATCATCTAATAAATAATAGTCCACTTCTGTGCCGTTTGTTTTATCTACATGAATCGCCTGATCTTTCCTAATTAATTTCATACAATTATTCTCTCGCAAATGAATTTACATATAAAGCCTTTAATTCTTCATCATCCATTTCATCAACTTCTAAATAAAAATGTTTGATCCCTACTGCATCATAATATCCAATCACACGATCTTTCATTTCTTCTTTGCTAACTTCTTTTTTTACACCATTAATTGTTACTTCCATAATCATTCTCTCCTTTTCTCTATTCTATCAAAAAAATGGACTCTTCGTCCATTTTTACGACAATTATTTCTGTTTCATAAATCGTTAAATCATCCATAACTTTCCTCCATAGCCCTACTCTAACAAAAAGAAAATATTAAAGATGTTTTTATCTTTAGTTAAACCACAAATAAACGTATTTAAATATGATTTGTATCTTGAATAATTTTTCCGTCTTCAATCGTAATAACGCGATCAGCAATAGAGGCAATTTCTTGATCATGAGTTACTAAAATAACTGTTTCATGATATTTTCTTTGGGCGATTTTTAATAAATCAACAACTTCTTTAGAACTTTTAGCATCGAGGTTTCCCGTAGGTTCATCCGCGAAAATAATCGCTGGTTTACTTGCAAGGGCTCTTGCAAGGGCAACTCTTTGTTGTTGTCCTCCTGAAAGTTCATAAATAAAAGAATTCTTCTTTTCTTCTAGACCTAATAGATTAATAATTTCATTTAAATAATCATTATCAATCTCGCCATCATCTAAATGAATTGGTAAAACTATATTCTCTAAAACATTTTGTGTGGAAATAAGATTGAAGAATTGAAAGACAAAACCCATTCTTCTTCGTCTAAAACGCGTTAAAGTATGATCATTCATTTCGTAAAGAGACTTTCCTTCTAAATAAACTTCTCCTTTTGTTGGTTTTACTAAACCTGCCAAGATATGAAGAAGTGTACTTTTTCCACTTCCACTTCTTCCAACAATAGCTACAAAAGAGCCTTCTTCTATTTGTAAATCAATATGATTAGTTGCATAAATTTTATTATCTTCATAACCATATGTTTTAACAATATCTTTTGCTTCTAAAATAACATTCATATTAGTCATCTTCCTTTCTTATTTCTTCATTTTGATGTGCTTTTAAAACAATTAATAAAGGAATATTATAAACACATAAATAAACTAGAAAAATAATCCCTACTAAAAGTATTAATTGCGCTATTGGGAAATAATGATCGATACTTCCTCTTAATAAAATCAACTCATAAAAACCACAAGGAATAAGTGTATATAAAAACATTTTTATTGATTTCCATACTTGTTTTATTTTAATTTCCCGATAACTTAAACCTATAATATGATACATAAAATAATCTTGATAATTATTTTCAATATGATTGTAATTTAAAAACATCATTAAAATAAAACCTACAGCTAATGCAAGTATTAAAAGATGTTTAGGAATATTTAATGTAGAAAACAAACTTTCTGAAAGTTCATCACTTGTTACCATTTCATAAACTCTTGCTTTATAATGTTTTTTCATGAACTTTTCTACTTTTATAACATCTTTTATTGGATACCAATGATATCCTGAATAATATTCATCATTTGTATTGAATCGTTTTAAATCATCTTCAAACATATAAATCATTGAATCATTATAATATTCATTTTCATTGATTCCAACAATGGTATATTCTTCACCTGCAATTATCACTTTTTCATTGAGTTTTACTTCATCAAGAGCAATCTCATAATTGTCATCTCCTAAATAATTTCCTTGATCACCATGAGAAGATGTTGAATTTTCTACTTGATATTTTTTCCCTTTAAAAGTTACTTGATTCGCTTCAACTTTAAGATTTGGATACCGTTCTTTTGAAAGAATAACATGATTAAAATGATTGCCTACGACAATTTCATGACTTTTTTGAGGAAATCTTCCTTTTAAATCATCTTTATTACTTTGATAATAATAAAGTTGGCAAAGTTTATAAACAGATTGAGGAATTTCTCGATAAGTCATAGTTATTCCTTCATCAATATAATGATGATTAATAATAATGTCATTTTGAGAAAATTCTTTTAAAAATAAATTTGCTTCTTTTTGAGTTGCCATCATAAGTTCTACCTGACTTTGTTCATTTTGATCTTTTGTTTGAATGGGATGTCCTTGATAGAAATAAACAAGTCCATATAAAGAAAGTATTAAAACAAATACATAAAAACAGATATTCATTCTTTTATTTGCCCATAACTCTCTCGCACTTAAGGAAGCAAGTGTTTGTTTTTTTAATTTTTTATATCTTACTTGAATATAATTAAACTTTTTGCTATCAAAAGTACCTGCCAAAGCATTCTTAGAGCTTGAATAAATGGGAATGAGAACCGTTATAAAAATACAACTCATCAATACCAATACTAAAAATAATATTTCTTTAAATGAAATTTGATAAATAAATGTATGATAGGTTTTACTTTGAAGATAGAGATAACCTAAAGATACACATACACCTATTAACAATCCTATTAAAATAGAAAGAAAAGAAATCAGCATGTTTTCTTGCATGACCATCATCATTAATTGATTCGTTGTCATTCCTATTCCTCGATAAAGAGCCATTTCTTTCATTCTCTTCTTTAGGGAAGTAGAAGTTAAAGCGAATAAAACAAAAAGTGTAATTATAATAAATTCAAACGTTTGTTGGAGCTGATTGGTTGCTTTTTCTACTTGATTATGAATTTCATTTTGATCATAACCATAAGGATTATAATCATAATGAATTTCTATTTCTTGATAGTTATTTCCATCATTAAATTGAATATAATGATTATCTGATAAAACAGACATATTCGAATAATAATCTTTTGTTTGATACGTCTCTAAGTTTGTATAAATATCAGGTAAGTTTTTATTGGCGGTTTGTAAAATACCAACAATCGTATAATTTTTTCCTTCTATTTCTATTTGATCATAAAGTTTATACTTTTTAGAAACTTTTTGATTGATTAAAATTTCTTGATCATTTTGTATTTTTCTTCCTTTAATAATTTTTACTCGACACAATGAATAAATATTCTTTTCAATATGACCTACTTGGTAATTATCATATTTTCCTTGAAAATCTACATAACCATATTTAATAATATCTTTAAAATAGTCTTTGCTGTAGATTTCAATTCCTTTTTGAGTTTGTTCATCAATATTTTCTATTCGTGTATACCAAGAACCATAGGTTGAAATATAATAGTTCTTTTTCATTTGATACAGATTATCAACAATAAAAAAACTTGAAAAAATAAAAGTAGAAACAATTAAAAGAACGATTAAAACAATAAGATAATGCTTTTTATACTTTTGAATATTTCTTTTTGCGAGCATATTGATCGTATGTGACATATTCTTTCCTCCTCTAACTTTATCTTATAGTTCAATCGTGAAAACTAAGTGAAATTAGATTTTTTTCTTCATTTTCATTTGAGGAAGTACAATTTCAAAGCAAGCACCTTGTTGATTATAGGCTTTTATAAAACCATGATGGGCCTCTATTATTTCTTTAGCTATATAAAGTCCTAATCCTGTGCCTTTTGAATTTTCCCCTCGATAAAATCTTTGAAATAAAAAAGGAAGATCTTTTTTCTTAAAACCATTTCCTTGATCTTGAATCATCATTTTCAAAGTTGTTTCATTTTCATAAACAAAAATAGAAAGTGGTGTAGAATTTTTTTCTAAACAATTCTTAATAATATTTTCTAATGCTTCTATAAACCATTTTTCATCACATAATACTTTTATATTTTTATTTAAATGAATTTGCGGATTTAGGTAGTCTAGATCTTCTTCTATTTCATCAATAAGCATTTCTAAATCATATTCTTTAAAACAATATTGGATATTATGAGAGTCTAATAGGGCGATGGTTTGTAAGTCATTGACTAAAAGTTGTATTCGCTTTATTTGATGTTCTATTGCATAGAGTTTTTTATTTTGATTTTCTTCAAGTAAAAGTTCTGTTTGTATACGGATAGAAGTAATTGGTGTTTTTAATTGATGAGAGATATCTTCGATATAATCCTTTAGTTTTAGCTGTTCTTTTTTGATAGCTTTTAAGGATTGATGATATCTTTTATTAAGTAGAAATAATTTATTAGATAATAAACTTTCTTTGGATTCACCATCAATGATAGAAAAATCTTTTTGTTCAATAATGGCATCACAACACTGTATTAAATAATTCATTTGTTTCTTTTTATTTTTTTGTTCCAAAAAATAAAAAAGAATACTTGTAAAAATAAAGACATTAAAAATATTACTTACCAAAAAAGAATAGATTTCTACAACAATCATTAATACAAATGAAATAATCAGACAAACATGATTATTCTTTTCTTTTTTTATATTTTCCATCGATACCCTACACCCCTTAATGTTTCAATATATTTTCGATTTTGATATTCTCCTAATGTTTGTCTTAATCTTTTTAAATGAGCTGTTAACGTATTATCTTCCACTACATGCCCCGTTATATCTTCAATCAACATTAATAAATAATTTCTGGTAAGCACCCTTCCATGACCTTCTACCAAAGCCACTAATAAAGCAAAAGTAATCGTACTCAATTCTAATTCCTTATTATCTTTAAAAACTTTATGTTTTAACGTATCAATAATTAAATCATCTATATAGTAAACCCCTTGTTGCTTTGTTACTTTTCTAAGGTTACATTCAATTCTGGCACAAAGTTCTTTAATACCAAAAGGCTTACATACATAATCATCGCCACCTTCGTTTAATCCCCTTACAATAGTTTCTTCATCACTTAAACAACTTAAAAAAATAATAGGCACCTCATACTTTTCTTTAATTTCTTTACATAAAGAAATTCCATTACCATCAGGTAATTGAATATCTAAAAGAATGAGATCAATATATTCATTTAATTTCTCTAAAGTTTCTTTTTTAGAATAAGAAACTTCCACAATATAATCCTTATGCTCCAACATTTCCTTTAAAGAATCTGCGATACTTTCATCATCTTCTACAATTAATATTTTTTTCATAATTATCACCATCTCTATCATACCATGCTTAAATGAAAAAAAGATGAAAGCAGTCACTTTCATCTTAAAATTATTTTTCTAAAACAAATAATTGTTTCTCTTTAATACAAATAAGTAAATGTATTAAAAAACAAATACAAACCATTTTCATAGCAGGTGAACTTACTAACATAGGAATAATAAAAAAGCCATATAATACAAGATCCATAAAAACGATTCCAAATAATAAACCTGTATTTTTCTTTAAATCAATACTTTCATGATGCCCTACTTTATAAATAAGCAACAAAATATAAAGAATTCCTACAATAAAAATCATACAATAAGCGATTTGATAGATATTTTCAAAGATTTCTATTTTATGTGTTACTATCGAATTATTAAAATACATGGCACTCATTGTATAAATTAATTCAAAAATATAAATAAGATAAATCAAATACATGTCTAACTTCTTTTTCATAAGACTTCACCCTTCCTTTATTTAAGTATATAAAAGAGATGTGTAAATCTTGTGAAAAGAAAAGAACCAAAATGGTTCTAAAGACGTTTTTTCAACATTGTAATATTTTCTCTTGCCCAAACTTCTTTAAAGCCTATATCAAGAAAAAGATTTTTAGCTGGATTATTTGTTTCAATATCATCACATAAAAAGCGTAGACCACTTTCTTTAGCTTGTTTACATAAAAGTTCTAAAGCAACTTTTCCTTTTCCTAAATGTCTATAAGGATATTCAATGATAATATTTAAAACATATTCTCGATATTCTTCTTCAAAATAATAAGATACTTCACCAATATATTTTTTTATTTCATCATCATAAACATAAGCATAATAATGTTTAGTATCATTCATCCATAATTGATACCAAGACTTCCATATTTTTTCATTAAAATCAACAGTTCCCCCATTGATTTTATTAAAAGCCATTGTCTTTTTATCTTTTAATAATTTTTTTCTATATTTTAAATCTGTTATTTGTGGTTGTACTAATTTAATCATATTCTTCTCCATAAACAAAAAAATCCTTTATTAAGGACTTTATCTTCACTAATGGGGCGGACGATGAGAATCGAACTCACGAATGCCGGAGCCACAATCCGGTGCGTTAACCACTTCGCCACGTCCGCCAAGTATCTATATCAAACAGTTAAAATATGGGGCGGACGATGAGAATCGAACTCACGAATGCCGGAGCCACAATCCGGTGCGTTAACCACTTCGCCACGTCCGCCGTATCAACTGCATGTATTAATTTACACTATTTCGTATACTTTGTAAAGCTTTTTTATAAAAATATCTACATTATTTTCAATAATTATTATACAATAAAAAAAACAAATAAATGAAAAGGATAAGTATATGAACGAATTAGAAAATTACTATGGAAAATTTTGTGAAGATAAACGTCTTTTAAGGAAGCATGGTCAAGTAGAATATCGTACCTCTATGAAATATATTCATGATTATTTAAAACCAGGTGATCATATTTTAGATATTGGTGCTGGTACTGGTAGATATTCTGTTGCTTTAAATCAAGAAGGTTATGAAGTCGATGCTATTGAACTTGTTAAATATAATTTAGGCATGTTAAAAGCTAAAAAAAGTACTGTTAAAGCTTATCAAGGTACTGCTTTAGATTTATCTAGATACAAGGATGAAACTTTTGATATAACTTTATTATTTGGACCTATGTACCATTTGTTTAGTTATGAAGATAAATTAAAAGCATTATCTGAAGCAAAACGTGTTACTAAAACAGGTGGGACTATTTTAGTTGCCTATGTCATGAATGATTATAGTGTTTTAGTGCACGGCTTTAGAGATGGACACATTAAAGAAGCTCTAAAAAACGGAAAAATTGATCAAAACTTTCAAACACAAACAAATATTGATGATTTATATAGTTATGTAAGAATTGATTTAATTGATCAATTAAATCAAGATTTGAACTTAGAAAGAATAAAAATTATCGCGGCTGATGGTCCAGCAGACTATATGCGTCCTATTTTAAATAAAATGGATGATGAAACTTTTGAACTTTTTATGCAATATCATTTATCTACTTGCGAAAGACAAGATATGATAGGTGCAAGCTCACATACATTAGATATATTAAGGAAGGTGTAATTATGGCAATTATTCAATTAAATTATTTATCAAAAGCATTACTTAGAACAGTTGATGTCACTGTTATCTTACCAACCGATACACTTGACATGGAAAATATGACATATACTAAAAGAAAAGAGTATAAAACACTATATTTACTCCATGGCATCTTTGGTGATCAAAATGATTGGCTTTATGGTACTCGTATTCAAAGATTCGCAAATGAAAGAGGATTATGTGTTGTTATGCCTAGTGGTGAAAATATGTTCTACGTTGATCAAGCAAACACCCATAACCACTATAGTCAATTCATAGGTGAAGAACTTGTAGAAATGACAAGAGCCATGTTTCCTCTTTCTAATAAAAAAGAAGATACTTTTATTGCTGGACTTTCGATGGGTGGCTATGGAGCAATTGTTAATGGATTAAAGTATTATCAAACATTTGGCTATATCGCAGGACTTTCAAGTGCATTAATGTTAGAAGACTGGCTTGATTGTAAACCACCTATCATACAAGGTGTTGATGCTAAAAAATATTATGAAAGTTTATTTGGTGATATAACAAAACTTAAAGGTAGTGATAAGGATTACTATGCATTAATTAAACAAATTCCACACGATCAATTACCTCACATGTATATGTGTATTGGAACTGATGATTTTTTACTTGAAACAAATAGAAAATATCGTGATTATTTACTTCAAGAAAATGTTGATTTAACTTATGAAGAAGGACCTGGAAATCATGAATGGGATTTTTGGGATCGTTATATTTTAAAAATTTTAGACTGGCTTCCTTTAAATAAAAAAGATGAAGGTTTAAATAGTGGTCACGTAAGCAAATAAGAGCAGGATAACCTGCTCTTATTTTAAATCAATGTTTGATTAAGTCCCCAATGATCAAATTCATGGAAAATAACATAAATATTATCAGCTTCGATTTTCGTTGTTTCATGAATCATTTGAATCATTGCTTCTGTAAGCCTTTTTTTATCCTCAAACTCTGCACTTTTATAAAGATTAATTTCAATCATCATACAAGTTAATTCTTCCCCTTTAAAGTACATAATTTGATCATCTTCCATATGAATCATTAATGATTTTTCAAATTTTCCAGGAATTAATGAAATAAGTTCACCTGTCTTAGATTTTATAATATTTTCTTGTCGTAATGTTAATTTGTGATTTGTTTTCAATGATATATATGGCATAATAATTCCTCCTTTCTATTATTTTATCATTAAAAAAATAAATTGAAACTGTTTACAAAATATTTTTTGTAATGATATAATAGACATGCAAAGGTTTTATATAATTTTCTAAAATATCTCAAATATGAAGGAAGTTGTATTTCACTTTATGTACACAATCTCATATTTGCGATTTTATACATAGAGTATTTCCATTTGTAATATTTATAGGAGGTACCAGACATGGCTGTCGGAAAAGTAAAATGGTTTAATTCAGAAAAAGGTTTTGGATTCATCACTAGTGAAGAAGGAAAAGATATTTTCGTTCATTTCTCAGCAATTCAAGCTGATGGATACAAAACATTAGAAGAAGGACAAACTGTTGACTATGATGTAGTTGAAACTGATCGTGGTCCACAAGCTCAAAACGTTGTTGTAAAATAACAAAAAAGAAAGCTGATACGAATAATCGTTCAGCTTTTTTATTTTATCGATAAACAACAACTGGTAAATTAACATAAATTTGTGAATATAAGCTTCCAGCAAATCCTGTTGGTAAGTTAATACATCCATGTGAACCGCTATTAATATAAATATTTCCACCAAATGTACTTCTCCATGAAGCATCATGTAATCCAATACCTTTATTAAATGGCATCCAATATGAAACTGGTGATTCGTATTCATATTTCCCATTTGGTTGTTTTGTTCCTCTTAAAACTCTATTTCTTTCCTTATTATAAATATAATATGTACCATTTGGTGTAAGTCTTGAAGGATCACTTTCTTTACCACTTACAAAATCACTTTCTAGAGCAACCGCTCCATCTTTAACAAGCCATAAATGTTGTTTTGTAATATTGATTTCTAAATATGTCGTTCCTAGTCCACCATTTTCTCCTGATGGAAGTTGTCCTGTATGTTCAGGTGTTCTATTATTTTCACTTTTATTTTCATTGATCATTTTTAATAATGCACTTACTTCACTATCAGTAGAAACTCTAAATCCATAAGTTCCTCCACTGACTGTGTGACTTTGTCCATCTTTTCCAGTAAACGTTCTTGTTGCGCCAATGGAATTATATTGACTTGCAAGTTCTTTAACAAAGGCAGTTAATTTTTCTTTAAAAACACTTTCATCTTTTGTATAACTTCCATCATCTTGTTTACTTAACCAAGTAATAAGTGTACTTCCATCTAAAGCAATTTCTTTTCCTTTAGGTGTTGTATATGTAATTGTTGATAAACAATATTCATTTGCTGCCTTTAATTGATTATTCAAATCTTGATCATCTTTGTAAACTTGAGGTTTAACATAACCATTTGCTTTTGTAACATCTAATTGTTGTTTTCCTTCACTTAAAGCTACCTTGATATTTTTAACTAATTCTTCAGTATTAAATTTTGATCCTAACGTTTCTTCAATAATTGAAAAACTTCCATCTTTATATTGAATATAGGCATCTGTTGGTGCAATTTGATTTTCTTCTTTAGCATGTTCCATTGATGCTATACCATTTGTTAAGTTTTCATCACTGATTTGTATTAAATCAGTTAAAGTATTTTTTTCATTTTTAAAGAATCCTATAAACCAAGCCCATTTATTTTGATTTTTCATTAATTGATTCAATGAATTATCTTTATTATAAGATACACCTAATTGAGCTGATTGTAATACTTCACTTTGTCCATCATTAAAAATCAATTTTAATGATTGTCCATTTACTTTCTTAGATAATTGATCATTTGCTTTTTGTAATGTCATTCCTCCAACATCACTCCCATTGACCATTGTTCCATTTAAAAACTTATCATTGTAATATAGCATTCCTGCTAAATAAACAATAAGAAGAACCAAAACAACGATTCCGCAAATTAAAACAGGCTTTTTATGATTCGAATACCAATTATTCTTCTTTTTTGTCATAAATATTCTCCCTCTCTTACATTTCCGCACCTATTTTATCACAAAATATTTATAGGTAAAGAAAAAGTATGGTATTTATCATAAAAAATGATAATCCATACTTTTATAAGATATTTTCTATATATTTCTCTAACTCTTGTATATTTTGATGATAAACAAAGCCTTTCATACCAACTTTTATAGCTGCGTCTATATTTTCTTTTAAATCATCAACAAAAAGGCATTCATTAGCTTTTAGATGATAACGACTTAAAAAATCTTGATAAATATCTAAATTTGGTTTTATTTTTTGATATTTTGCAGATGTATAAAGCTCTTTAAAGTGTTGAAAAATAGATTTTGATTGATAATATTGATAAAATTGCATTGAGCAATTAGACAACAAATAAAATTGATATCCTTTACCCTTATATCTTTTAATAAATTCTTCCATTTCATCAAACTGATCAAAATAATCAAACCAATGTTCAAAAGCATACACAATTAAATCTCTTTTTTCATCAGGAATTTGTTCAATTAATTGTTTTTTGGCATCTTGTAAAGAAAGAACCCCTTGATCAAGTTGTGCCCATTGTTTTGTTTGGAATAAATGTTTAATAATATAATCTTTTTCTTCTAAAGAAGATGCAAGCTGACTTGCAATATAGGAAACATCCCATTTACAACAGACATTTCCCATATCTAAAACAATATTTTTTATCATATGTAAAAAATAGGCAAACTGCCTATTATAATAAAGGATTAAGTTTTTCTAAGATAACATCTTTTCCAACAAAACCACTAATTTGATCAACGGCTTGACCATCTTTAAAAAGAATTAAATGCGGAATAGATTGAATTCCATATCTTCCTGCTAATGAAGGATCTTGATCAACATCTACTTTTGCAAATGTAACTGTTGGTAACTCTTGAGCAACTTCTTCTAAAACAGGAGCTAACATTTTGCATGGTCCACACCAATTAGCAAAGAAATCAATCACAACAACACCTTTAGAAACAACTTCATCAAATTGTACATTTGTAATAATTTCCATAATTTCACCTCCATTATATTATGCCAAAACTCTTTTTTTTTACAAGTGATATGCTTATATTATTTGAATTTTATCGCTATAACTGTTATTATGTGCTTGTGATTATACTAGAAATGGAGTGGTATTATGAAAAAGGTCGCAGTTGTGACTGATAGTAATGCAGGTATTCGTCAAAAAGAAGCAAAAGAACTTGGTATTTTTGTTTTGCCAATGCCTTTTACTATTGATGATCAAACATACTATGAAGATATAAATTTAACTCATGAAGAATTCTTTGAAAAACAATTAAATGGTGCAGAAATCTTTACTTCTCAACCTGTTGTAGGAAACGTTAAAGAATTATGGGATCAAATTTTAAAAGATTATGATGAAATCGTTCATATTCCAATGTCTAGTGGATTAAGTGGTTCGTGCCAAACAGCTATGATGCTAGCACAAGAATACGATAATCGTGTTTTTGTCGTAGACAGTCAACGTATTTCTGTTACTCAAAAATACGATGTCATTGATGCTAAAAGATTAGCTGATCAAGGAAAATCAGGACAAGAAATTTGTGATATTTTAACTGAAAATAAATTAAATGCTTCTATTTATATTACTGTTAATACACTTGATTATTTAAAAAAAGGTGGTCGTATTACCCCTGCTGCTGCTTTATTGGGTGGGATGTTAAAAATTAAACCTATTTTACAAATACAAGGTGAAAAATTAGATTCTTTCGCTAAAACTAGAACAATGGCTAGAGGAACTAAAATCATGAAAGAAGCAATCGCTAAAGATATTAAAGAACGCTTTGATGATGACTATCATAACGTGCATATTTGTGTCGCTTACACTTATGATGAAGCACCCGCTTTAGAATTAAAAAAAGAACTTGAAGAACTTTATCCAGGTGAAAATATTATTTGCGATCCTTTATCATTAAGTGTTTCTTGTCATATTGGACCTCATTCTCTAGCAATTGCTATATGTAAAAAAATTTAAGATTCTCGTTTGAGAATCTTTTTTATTTTTGGGTATAATAATTTGACTTTTTTCATTTTGATAGTCTATAATACATTTTAAGTTTATGCTATAATAAAACAAAAAATATAAGGAGGTCATTTATGCAAGAAAAGCCAATCCATAATAAATATAATGGCAATAAAAATACAAAAAATAAAAATTTTAATCGTCATAGATTAACACATAAAAACTATAAAAATACAAAACATAATAAAACAATCGATACTAAAGTTTATGCTTTAGGTGGTTTAAATGAAATTGGAAAAAATATGTATTGTGTTGAACACGATAATGAAATTATCATTATTGATGCTGGGGTAAAATTTGCTGAAGAAGGTTTACCTGGTATTGATTATGTCATTCCAGATTATAGTTATTTAAAACGTAATGAAAACAAAATTAGAGGATTATTGATTACTCATGGTCATGAAGATCATATTGGAGGAATTCCTTTTTTACTACAAGTTGTAAAAATACCATTCATTTATGCTTCTCCCCTTGCTTGTGCGATGATTACAAGAAAGTTAGAGGAAAAGCGTTTAACAAATGCAACGCACTTGATTCGTATCGATGATGAATATCAAATAAAAACAAAATATTTTAATATTGGTTTTTTTAAAACCAATCATTCTATTCCTGAAAGTTTAGGAATTATTATTAATTCTCCTAACGGACGAATTGTTTCAACAGGTGACTTTAAGTTTGATTTAACACCTGTAGGAGATCCTGCTGATTTCCAAAAAATGTCGTTTTTAGGTGAAACTGGTGTTACTTTATTATTAAGCGATTCTACCAATGCTGAAGTTCCTACTTTTTCTAAAAGTGAAAAGCAAGTAGCATATGCTGTTCAAGAAGAATTTAGAAAAACTGAAGGACGTTTAATTGTAGCAACCTTTGCTTCCAATGTTCACCGTGTCCAACAAATCGTAGAAGCAGCAGTTAAATTTAATCGTAAAATTCTTGTTTTTGGTCGTTCAATGGAAAATAACATCCAAGTATCAAGACAAATGGGTTATATTAAAGCACCTGATTCTTTCTTTATCAGTAATAATGAAGCAAAAAAATTACCTGATAATGAAATCTTAATTCTATGTACAGGAAGTCAAGGAGAAGCTTTGGCTGCGTTAAGTCGTATTGCTAATGGAACACATAAATTCGTTAAAATCAAACCTGGAGATACTGTTGTCTTTTCATCAAGTCCAATTCCAGGAAATGCATCAAGTATCAATGTTGTTGTTAACCGCTTATTTAGAGCAGGTGCCAAAGTTTTAGTCAATACAGCATTCAATAACTTGCATACTTCGGGACATGCTAGTCAAGAAGAACAAAAGTTGATGTTATTACTTACAAAACCTAAATACTTTTTCCCAGTACATGGTGAATATCGTATGTTGAAAATTCATGCTGAATTATCTCAAGAAGTAGGTGTTCCAAAAGAAAATTCTTTTGTTTTAAGTAATGGAGATACTATTTTATTAAATAAAGGGATTGCTCGTTTAGGACCAAGAATTCATGTAGATGATATTTATGTTGATGGTAATGATCTTTCAGGTTTATCAACTGCTGTTTTAAGGGATCGTCAAATCTTATCTGAAGATGGTATGGTTTCTGTTTTAATTGCTATGGATTCACATGAAGGAAAGTTACTTACAAAACCTGTGATTATTTCTCGTGGATTTGTCTATATGAAAGATAGTTTTCCAATGATTCGTGAAGCTGAAAATTTAGTTGGCCAAGCTTTAGGTCAATTACTTGCAGGAAAAACAACTTTTGGTGAAATCAAAAATACAACAAGAGATGTTCTTTCTCAATATTTTTATCGTAAAACAAAAAGAAATCCAATGATAATTCCTGTTATTATGAATAAAAAATAATGAAAAAAATAAAAAAAATCATTTTATGTATCCTATCTCTTTTCTTAGTTCTATGTCTTTATCAATGGTATATTCAAAGTAAAGATACTTATCGTTTTAAAAGTGTTACTTATACTCAAAAGACATTACCTAAGGAATTTAATGGTTTTACGATTGGTTATCTTTCTGATTTAAATCTTTCTACAAAAGAAGATTTAAATCATTTAAAAGAAGCTGTTAAAGATTTAAATAAAAAAGATGTTGATTTAATTTTATTTGGTGGAGATATTTATAGTAATGATTCATTTGAAACTGATCAAGTAAGTCAAATATTAAAAAATATCCACTCTCGTTATGGTAAATTTGCTGTTTTAGGAGAAAAAGATCAAGGTGATTCTACTAATAACACAAATTTATTAACTGAAGCTGGATTTGAAGTTTTGCATAATGAATTACGTTATATTTATTATAAAGGTTCTATTATTGATTTATTAGGATTAGAAAATTCCGGTGATTGTTCAGGTTTAATCAGCGAAGACAATAAGGATCATTATAAAATTGCTTTAGTTCATCAACCTGATTATTTTACACAAATTAAAGAAAGTTCTGTCCAACTTCAATTATCTGGTCATACTTTAGGTGGATACTATAAGATTCCTTTTATTGGCGGATTAGAAACAAAAGAAATGGGTAAAAAATATGTAAGTGGTAAACATACTAATAATGGAACTACCCTTCTCATTTCTAATGGTTTTCATAAAGAATCAAATGATCAACATCGTTTTATGACATATGATGAAATCAATATTATAAAGCTAAAAAAATAGAACTCATATTTGAGTTCTATTTTTTAATCATTGTTCCAACACCTTTTTTAGTAAAGATTTCAATAAGTAAACTATGTTCTAATCTTCCATCTAAAATATGAACACGTTTAACATCATTTTGTACTGCCTCTAAACAATTCTTCAATTTTGGAATCATTCCTCCAGTAATAACACCATTTTCAAATAATTCTTTAGCAGATGCTGTATCAATCTTTGAAATCAATGTATTTGGATTATTTGGATCTTGTAAAACACCTTCAATATCTGTTAAGAAAACAAGTTTACTTGCTTTAACAGCACGAGCAATCGCTGTAGCTACATCATCTGCATTAATATTATAAGCATGATATTTTTCATCTAATCCAATAGTTGAAATAATTGGTGTATATCCTTGTTCTAATAAAGCATTAATAAGTGTTGTATCTACTTTAGTAATTTTACCAACGTAACCAATATCTTCACCTTGAGGCATTACTTTTTCTACCGTAATCATATTTCCATCTTTACCAGATAAACCAACAGCATGTGTTCCAATTTGTTCAAGATGTGTCACTAATCCTTTATTAACCTTTCCAGATAAAACCATCTCAGCTATTTCTAAGGTATCACAATCTGTAACTCTTAAACCATTTTTAAATTCACTTTTAATTTGTACACGATCTAACATTCTATTAATGTCTTTACCACCACCATGTACAATAATTGGTTTTAACCCTACAGATTTCAAAACAGCAATATCTTTTAAAACGCTTTTTTTGATGATTTCATTTGTCATGGCACTTCCACCATATTTGATGACAACAATATCACCTTCATATTTTTGCATATACCCTAAAGCTTCAACTAATATTTCCGCTTTATTAATTTCTTTTGTAAACTCTTGTTGCATTATATTTCCCCCTACGAACGATAATCAGCATTGATTTTGACATAATCATAAGTCAAATCACAACCCCAGGCAGTTGCTTTTTCATTTCCCATTTTCATATCAATATTTGTCTTAACATAATCACTTGATAAAATTTGTGTTGCTTTTTCTTCACTATAATCAGTAGCCATCCCATTTTCTACAAGTTTTAAATTACCAAACTCACTTTCAATATACAAATCAACTTGATAAGGATCAAATTCTTCTCCAGAATATCCCATTGCACATAAAAGTCTTCCCCAATTTGCATCATTTCCAAAAATAGCTGTTTTTACAAGTGGTGATGTGCAAACACTTTTAGCAACTACTTTTGCTTGTTTAACATCTTTTGCACCATTTACATTTACTTCTAATAATTTAGTAGCCCCTTCTCCATCACTTGCAATACATTTAGCTAAGTATTCATTAACATAATATAAAGCTTCTTTAAATGTTTGATAATCTTCATCTTCTTTTACAATTTCATCATTACCAGCTAAACCATTAGCGAGTAATAAAACAGTATCATTTGTTGAAGTATCTCTATCTACAGAAATCATATTAAAAGTATCTGGAATAACTGATTTTAATGCTTTATTTAATAATTCTTTAGAAATATTTAAATCAGTTGTAATAAATCCAAGCATTGTTGCCATATTTGGATGAATCATCCCTGAACCTTTACAACATGCTCCAATAGTTACCATTTTTCCTTTTACTTCAATTTCAACAGCTAAATGTTTTGGTTTTGTATCTGTTGTCATAATTGAAGTAGCTACATCAATTCCTGCTTGATGATCATCTTTTAATTGTTTTAAAGCTTCATCAATTCCTTTTTCAATTGGATCAGTAGATAATTGTTTACCAATGACTCCTGTTGAACAAATCAAAACTTTTTCTTTTTCTACATTTAAAGCATTTCCTACAATATTTGCGAATTTTTCATTTGCTTGATTTCCAAGTTTTCCAGTACAAGCATTGGCAATCCCACTGTTAATCGCAATAGCCTTTACTGTATCACTGTTTTCTACAACTTGTTTATCCCATAAAACAGGAGCCGCTTTTACCATATTTGTTGTAAAAGTTCCTACCGCTTTTGCTTCAACATCAGAAACAATTAAAGCAAAATCTTTATTTCTCTTTTTAATACCAATATGTAATCCAGCCCCTTGATATCCTTTTGGATTTGTTACTGTACCATTTTCTATTACTTTCATACTCTTTTCCCCTTATAACATAGCAGGTGCTAACATAAGCCCTGTTTTTTCATCTAAACCAAACATAATATTCATATTTTGAATAGCTTGACCAGCAGCTCCTTTAACAAGATTGTCCATGGCTCCCATCATAATCACTCTATGTGTACGAGGATCTACTTTATAAGCTACATCAACAAAATTTGAACATTTAACATTTCTGACTTCAGGAACATTTCCTTCTTTTAAAACACGTACAAAATATTCATCCTTATATATATCATAAGCATTTTTAACATCTTCTTCACTTACACCATCTTTTAATGAAGCATAAGCAGTAATTAGAATACCTCTATTCATTGGAATTAAATGTGGTGTAAAGTTAAGTAAAACCTTTGATGAAGAAGCATACCCTAATTGTTCTTCAATTTCAGGAGTATGACGATGACTCGCTACTCCATAAGCTTTAATACTTTCATTCACTTCACAATATAAGTTTTGTACTTTAGCACCTCTACCTGCACCACTTGTTCCACTTTTAGCATCAATAATCAATGTATTCATATCAATAAGCCCCGCTTTAGCAAGTGGATAAATAGATAAAATTGAACATGTTGGATAACATCCAGGATTAGCAATCAGTCTTGCATTTTTAACATCTTCTCTATTGATTTCACATAATCCATAAACAGCTTCTTGAATAAATTCAGGTGAAGCATGCTTAATTCCATACCATGACTCATATGTTTCTACATCTTTAATACGATAATCTGCAGATAGATCAATTACTTTCACTTTCTTTAAAACTTCTTCACTTACCATCTTAGCACAAACCCCTTGAGGTGTAGCAAAGAAAACCACATCTACATTATCTAAATATTTTTCAAGATTTTCATCTACACATTTTTGATCTAATAAAGTGAAATACCCCTTATAAACATCACTATATTCTTGATCACTATAAGTTCTAGAAGAAACCCATTCAATATGAACATTTGGATGTGTTAATAAAAATCTAACAAGTTCACATCCTCCATAACCAGTTGAACCAACAATACCTACATTAATCATTTCTTACTTTCCCCCTATAAAAAAAATAAAAAGTCGTCTCTATAAATAGAGACGACTAATCGCGTTACCACTCTAATTGTTGTAAGTTGACCTTACAACCTCTTTCATCTTTAAGGCAGATCTACCAAAAGATATACTTAATTTCCATCTTTCCTCTCGTAAATGCGTTTCATCTTTACTTCCATTCCTATCTTCCATCAACATAGGATCGCTTTGATTTCCATAAAGACTACTCTTTTAGTCCTCGAGTTTAAAATCATTATATGACAAATTTCCATTTTGTCAATAATGATTTATTAAGAAAAAAATTTTTTATATATAATAAAGATACGTTTACATTTTTTAACATCCAACATTTCGACAAGGATATTGCATATTTAAAAAAAGTAGTTTATGATAATAATAATTTATAATATAAAAACAAGGGGGAAACTATAAATGAAAGAAAAAGTTGTTTTAGCTTATTCTGGCGGATTAGATACAACTGCAATCATTCCATGGCTAAAAGAAAACTATGATTATGAAGTTATTTGTTGCTGTATTGACGTTGGTCAAAAAGAAGAATTAGATGGCCTAGAAGAACGTGCAAAAGCTTGTGGAGCAAGTAAACTTTATATTGAAAATGTGGTTGATGAATACGTAGAAAATTACATTATGCCTACTGTTCAAGCAGATGCTGTATTTGAATACAAATACTTATTAGGGACTGCAACTGCTCGTCCATTAATCGCGAAAGTATTAGTTGATGTTGCTCGTAAAGAAGGTGCTGTTGCTATTTGTCATGGTGCTACTGGTAAAGGGAACGACCAAATTCGTTTTGAATTAGGAATTAAAGCTTTAGCTCCAGATTTAAAGATTATCGCTGCTTGGCGTGATCCTAAATGGACAATGGATTCTCGTGAATCTGAAATTGAATACTGTAGAGCTCATGGTATTAATTTACCTTTCTCTGCTGATAATAGCTATTCTCGTGATAGAAATATTTGGCATATTTCTCATGAAGGATTAGAATTAGAAGATCCATCATGTGCTCCAAATTATGATCACTTATTAGTATTATCAAATTCTCCAGAAAAAGCTCCAGAAGAAGATGTTCACTTATCAATTGATTGGGAAAAAGGTGTTCCTGTTGCTTTAAATGGTGAAAAATTATCACAAAGAGAAATCTTAGAAAAATTAAATGAAATCGGTGGTCAACATGGTATTGGTATTATTGACATCGTAGAAAACCGTGTTGTTGGTATGAAATCAAGAGGTGTTTATGAAACACCAGGTGGTACTATCTTAATGGAAGCACATCAACAATTAGAAGAACTTATCTTAGATAGAGAAACACTTAAATATAAACGTCTTGTTTCTGTTGAATTTGCTGAACTTGTTTATGCTGCTAAATGGTTCTCACCACTTAGAGAAGCACTAACTGCTTTTGTTGAAAAAACTCAAGAATATGTAACAGGTACAACAAACTTTAGATTATATAAAGGAAATATTATTAAAGAAGGTACAACTTCTCCTTATTCATTATATGATGAAGATATCGCATCATTTAAAACTGGTGATTTATATGATCATCATGACGCTGAAGGATTTATTACTTTATATGGTCTTTCAACTAAAGTACGTGCAATGAAATTAAATAACAAAAAATAAAAAGAGCCCACTGCTCTTTTTATTTAAAGGAGGAAATTTATGAATTTATGGGGTGGAAGATTCACTAAACCTACAAACCAACTTGTTTATGATTTTAATGCTTCTATTAAATTTGATAAAACTTTTGCCAGTCAAGATATCAAAGGAAGTATCGGTCATGTAAAAATGCTAACAAAACAAGAAATCTTAACACAAGAAGAAGGTCAACTCATTGAAAAAACTTTAAAAGAAATTTTAAATGAAGTTGAAAATGGAACATTAGAAATTGATGAAAGCTTTGAAGACATTCATAGCTTTGTAGAATCTACATTAATTGATCGTATTGGTGATACTGGTAAAAAATTACATACTGGTAGAAGTAGAAATGACCAAGTTGCTTTAGATATGAGACTTTATACTAAAGACCAAATTGAAATGTTGAATACTTTACTTGTTGATTTATTAAAAATAATTCATGATATTATGAAAGAACATGTAGATACCATCATGCCAGGTTTTACCCACTTACAAAAAGCTCAACCAATCACTTTAGCTCATCATATGGGAGCCTATTTTGAAATGTTTAAGCGTGATCAATCACGTTTACATGATATTTATGAAAGAATGGATTATTGTCCATTAGGTTCTGGGGCTCTTGCTGGAACAACTTATCCCTTAGATAGAGAATACAGTGCTGAAATTTTAGGTTTTAAAGGACCTTGTTTAAATAGTATTGATGGCGTTTCTGATCGTGATTATTTAATCGAACTTTTAAGTGCAATGTCTACGATGATGATGCATATGTCACGTTTATCTGAAGAAATGATTATTTGGAATACAAATGAATATCAATTTATTGATTTAGATGATACTTTCTCAACCGGTTCTTCAATCATGCCGCAAAAGAAAAACCCTGATATTTGCGAATTGATCAGAGGGAAAACAGGACGTGTTTATGGTGCCCTTATGGGATTTTTAACAACTATGAAAGGTCTTCCTCTTGCTTATAATAAAGATATGCAAGAAGATAAAGAAATGTATTTTGATGCTTTAAATATAACTAAAGGATGCCTTCAATTATTAAGTGATATGTTAAAATCAACAACATTTAATAAAGATAAAATGAAAAAATCAGCTACTGGTGGTTTTACAAATGCAACTGATGCTGCTGACTATCTAGTAAATAAAGGTGTACCATTTAGAGATGCTCATGGTATTATTGGTCAACTTGTTTTATATGCAATTAGCCAAAACAAAGATCTTGATGAACTTTCTCTAGAAGAATTTAAAAATATTTCTGATGTTTTTGAAGAAGATGTTTATCAAGCAATTGATGTCAACACTTGTGTCAACAAAAGAAATACAATTGGTGCCTGTGGTCAAGAGATGATGAAAAAAGTCATCGCTTTAAATGAAGAATATTTAAAACAATTTTAAAAAGGGCGTTTGCCCTTTTTCTTATGCTCTTCCATATTTTATATGATAAAGCGCTTCTAATAATTCAAAAATGTACGTAATCGAAAACTTACCAATCAAAGATAAATGATCTGTTCCTACTTGAATAAGCATATCAAATTGCTCTTGATATGGTATATTTTCTACTTGAGTAATACATATTTTATGTGCTCTACTTTTTGCAATCTCTCTTAACATATCTGGATGATCTTGCCAATAACCTCCTGCAATCGAAGAAACAATAATCAAATCATTTACTGTTAAATCACGAACCACTTCTTTTTGACTTTGTAAAGGATACATTCCTGTACATTTCTTTCCTAAATAGGATAATTCAATTTGTAGTTGCATGGAAACAGATTGGGTAAAAAAGTTACCCGCAAAACAAATTTCATTACTTTGATAAATAAGATCTACCAGTTTTTCTAATTCTTCAAATTCGATCATTTCATAAGTTGATCTTAAGTTTTGTACAATATTTTCAAAATGATCATTAAATAAATCTTTAGTTGTTTTTCCTGCAACTGGTAAAACAGGAAGTTGATGGTCAAATTGCATACGCATTGAATCATGATTAAAATAACGTAAATTCATGGTCACATCCATTTTAAAATCACTGAAGCTTTCATAATTAAGTTTTCGACATAGTCTTGAAATTGTTGCTGTAGAAACAAAACACATTTCTGCAACATCTGTAATATTTAACTCTGGTATTTTATTAATATTTTCTAATATCTTTTTAGCTGCATTTGCATAAACATCATCTACTTTAGCCGTATTAATAAAATTAATTAAATTATAAAAAGCACTACGCATGATTAACCTCACTCATTTTGATTACAAAAACTTTATCATCATCTAAACATATACAATTCAGTTGTCCTCTTTCTCCTAAAGCAAGACCACCATCTATACCTATCTTATTATGAAACTCATCATCATACCAAACATCAAAACTTTTATCTCGATTAATAAAACAAAGTGGTGTATGTCCAAAAATATATGTCTTTTTTAAGTCACATTCACTTAAAAAGAAATAATCTCGAATCCATAAAAGCGTATCTTCTTCTTGATCTTCTAATGAGTTTTCGGGATCTATTCCTGCATGTACTAATACATAATCTTTATGATTAACAGTAAGTTCAATATATAAAGGTAAGTTTTTAAGATAATTATAAAGATTTCTCAAAAAGACATTTCTTACAATTGTATAATCACAATGATACAAATTCTTTTTACATAAATAATTTCGAATATTTTCTATTGTTTTTTCTCCACCATTTTGTGCCCATAATTTAAATTCACAACTAGGAAAATCAAAATCATTATGATCAATTGCTTCTTTTAAAGCTTCTTGCATCATATATTCATGATTGCCTTTAAGTAAAGTAATATTATCAAACTTTTGAATATAAAAATAGATATCTAAACTGCAAGGTCCACGATCACAAATGTCTCCAAGTATATAAAGTTGATCATGACTATTAAATTGTATTTTATCTAACATTCTTTTGAATATTTCAAAATTACCATGAATGTCAGAAAGTACATATGTCTTACCTTTCATGATGATCACCTAAAATTATCATAGCACAAAATTAAACAATTTGCTTAAAAAAGAGTTAATTTTAAAAAGATGCTTACGCATCTCTTCCAATTGTCGCTACCATAACTGCTTTAATTGTATGCATTCTGTTTTCAGATTCATCAAAAACAACAGAATTCTTTGATCTAAAGACTTCATCTTCAACTTCACGAATATCAATACCTTCTTCATGTTTTGTTTTAGCAACAGTTGTTTCAAAATCATGGAATGATGGTAAACAATGCATAAATAATGTTGAATCTTTACCTGTTTTACTCATCATTTCTTGAGTTACTTTATATGGTGATAACATTTCCACTCTTGGTTTATATAAACTTTCATCTTCACCCATACTTACCCAAATATCTGTATAAATTACATCTGCATCTTTTACTGCTTCATCAACATTATCTGTCACTTCAATTGTTCCACCTGATTTTTTAGCTTCTTCCTTACAATAAGCAAGTACTTCTGGATCGATATGTAATGATTTTGGACCAAGGCAAACAAAATGCATTCCCATTTTAACAGCTCCATACATTAAACCATAACATACATTGTTACGAATATCTCCAGTAAAGACAAATTTAATATCTTCTAATGGTTTATCTAAATGTTCTTCAATTGTAAGAAAATCAGCAAGTGTTTGTGTTGGATGATCAACATCAGTTAAGCCATTCCAAACTGGAACTCCTGAATATTTAGCAAGAGCTTCTACTGTTTCTTGTTTAAATCCTCTAAATTCAATACCATCATACATTCTACCTAATACTTTAGCTGTATCTTCAATGGATTCTTTTTTCCCCATTTGTGAGTTACTTAAAAAAGTAGCATGTCCACCTTCATCTAAAACAGCCACTTCAAATGAACAACGTGTTCTTGTTGATGTTTTTTCAAAAATCAAACATACATTTTTCCCTAATAAATATTGTCCAATTTTCCCTGCTTTTTTATCTGCTTTTAATTGATGTGCTAAATCTAATAAATATCTAATTTCTTCTTTAGAATAATCTTTTAATGTTAAAAAATGTCTATTTTTAAGATTCATAATAATCCCCCTTTTAATAACCATTATTTTATCAAAACATTGATATTTCTTCAATATTGATAAATAATTATTATTTTGTTTAAAAATAAGACAAATTATATATAATAAGGAACAGGGAGAAAATGAAAGATGAGAAAAATTGGATTTAGTAACGAAAAATACATTGAATTACAATCAAAACATATCAAAGAACGTATCAAACAATTTGATAATAAGCTTTATTTAGAATTTGGTGGTAAATTATTTGATGACCACCATGCATCTCGTGTTTTACCAGGATTTGAACCTGATAGTAAATTAAAAATGTTATTAGAATTGAAACAAGATGCAGAAATTATTATTGTCATTAACGCCAATGACATTGAAAACAATAAAATGCGTGGTGATTTAGGAATCACTTATGATTTAGAAGTTTTAAGATTGATTGATGCTTTCCAAAACATTGGACTTTATGTTGGAAGTGTTACAATTACACGTTTTGAAAACCAAGTACATGCTATTGCTTTTCAAAAGAAACTAGAAAACTTAGGAATTAAAGTCTTTAGGCATTATCCTATTGCAGGTTATCCAAATGATATTGAAAAAATCGTTTCAGAAGAAGGATTTGGAATCAATGATTACATTGAAACAACAAAACCACTTGTTGTCGTAACAGCACCTGGTCCAGGAAGTGGAAAAATGGCGACTTGTTTATCACAACTTTATCATGAATATACTCATGGTATTAAAGCAGGATATGCGAAGTTTGAAACATTCCCTATTTGGAATATTCCTTTAAAACATCCAGTCAATTTAGCTTATGAAGCAGCAACTGCAGATTTAAATGACGTCAATATGATTGACCCATTCCATTTAGAAGCTTATAACGAAACAACTGTCAACTATAATAGAGATGTTGAAATCTTTCCGGTTTTAGAATCAACATTCAAAAAAATCATGTCAACTTGTCCTTATAAATCACCTACTGATATGGGTGTAAATATGGCTGGAAATGCAATTATTGATGATGAAGCATGTAAAGAAGCAAGTAAACAAGAAATTATTCGTCGTTATTATCAAACAAAACTTGATTTTAAACGTGGTCTTGTTGATAAATCAGCTATTTCTAAAATCGAAGCCATCATGCTTTCTTTAGATTTAAAAGCTACAGATCGTAAATGTGTCAATCCTGCATTAGAAATCGAAGAACAAACCAATGAACCAGGATTTGCGATTGAACTTAATGATGGACATATTATTACTGGTAAAACAACATCTTTACTTGGAAGTGCTTCAGCATGTTTATTAAATGCCTTAAAATATCTTGCCAATATTGATGATGATATTTTACTTATTGAACCTGAAGTTATTGAACCCGTATCTAAACTAAAAAAAGGAATCTTAAAGAATAAGAATCCTCGTTTACATACAGATGAAGTTTTACTTTCATTATCTATTTCTGCAAATAATAATGAAAATGCTAAAAAAGCTTTATCTTGTATTGAACAATTACAATACTGCGAAGCTCATTCATCTGTTATCTTATCTGAAACTGATATTGATACTTTAAAACGTTTAGGTATCCGTTTAACTTCAGAAGATAAATTCCAATTTAATCGTATATATCAAAAATAAGCCAATTTTGGCTTATTTTTTTAATGTTTTAAACAATAATGTAAATAGTTCTTTATTTCTTGTCTTCTTGCTTCTATTTTTAAATAAATACTCTTTTCTAAGTATTCTATTTCTTTTACATAACAATGTTGATGTAAATATTTAAAATCTTCTCCTTGACTATAAGGAATAGAGAGTTCAAATACTTCATAATCTTTAAAGAGCAGATGTGAGATTTCATCTTCTAATAAATCAAAACCTCTTTTATATTTTGCAGAAATAAAAACATACGGTGATTGTGGTTGAATATAAGCATATTTATTTAAATCAATTTTATTATAAACATAAATCATTGGTGTATTTTCAACCCCTAATGATTTTAAAACCTCATTGGTTGTTTCTACTTGCATTTGATAGTCTTCAAAACTTGTATCTACAACATGTAATAAAAGATCTGCTTCTTTGACTTCTTCTAAAGTAGAGCGAAAAGCTTGAATTAAATGATGTGGCAATCTTTCAATAAAACCAACCGTATCCGTAAGCAAACAATCATGATTTTTCATTTTAATATGTCTTGTGGATGTTTCTAGAGTCGCAAATAACATATCTTTTTCAAAGACTTTCTTTTGTTTATCCTGGCATAAAGTATTCAATAAGGTCGATTTACCACTATTTGTATAGCCTACTAAAGCAATAACAGGAATTTGATTATTCTTTCTTCTTTGTCTTTGTACTTGTCTTTGTTTGACGATTTCAGCAAGTTCTTTTCGAGAACGGGCAAGCTTTCTTGCAATGATTCTTCGATCAAGTTCAATTTGTTTTTCACCTGAACCCCTAAAACCTGAACCTCCTTGTTGATGAGACATATGTTCTTGCATTCCCACAAGACGTGGTAATAAATACTGATCACGAGCAATTTCTACTTGCAATTTAGCTTCTTTTGTTTTAGCACGCTCATCAAAAATACGTAAAATCAAATCTGTTCGATCTGTAACTTCTGTTTCAAGTAAATCCGTTAAGTTTTTAACCTGTAATGGTGTCAATTCATCATCAAAGATAACCATTTCATCTTGAAGTTTTAATTTAATTTCTTCAATTTTACCTTTACCAATATACGTTGCTGGATTTATTTTTTCTAATTTTTGAATCACCACATCTACCACTTCAATATGACACGCCTCACATAAAGATTTTAATTCTTCTTCATAAAAAGGATTTGTTGATGTTAATACTAAGATTGCTTTCATTCTTTCACCTCTTTAAGTATTCTACCAATTAGGAGACGCTATGAAAAGATATAATGACTATTTTACTTTACTCTTTGTCACATTTTTAACACTTTTTTCTTTTTTTCATATGTCAACAATTGTTGATGTCAGCCATGATGTCATTACCATTGTCTTTAAAAATCTTCTACCCTCTTTACTTCCGTTCATGATTCTTGTTTCACTTTGTTTAAATCTAGGTATTTTAGATATCCTTGCTTATTTTTTACAAATTCCTTTTTATAATTTATTTTCATTGACACCAATGATGTCCTCTCTTTATTTTGTTTCCTTTTTTTGTGGCTATCCAACCAATGTAAAAATCATTAAAGAAGCTTATGAATTAAATTATATTGACCTTGATGAACTTCAACATCTTCTCTCCATTGCTTCTTTTAGTTCCATCTCTTTTATTTTTGTTTCCTTAAACACACCCTATTCTCTTTTGATTTTTATTTGTCACCTTCTACCAAGTCTCATACTTGCCTTATTTTATCACCATCCTCAAAAAAAACTTACCTTTAAACAAGTACGACAAACTCTAAAACAACCACATCTTTCTTTTGTAAAAGCCTTTAAAAAAAGTGTTCTTTCCAGTGTCTATGCTTTCCTCTTTATTTTAGGATATATGTTGATTTTCCAATTTTTTGTTTCTTTTTTACAAGATGTTTTTCCTCAATTTTCTTTTGATTATCTTAAAGGAATTTTAGAATTTAGTAGTGGCTCTTTAAAGATCATTCATCAGTCCAAAAAAATGCTTCCTTTTGTATGTTTCTTTCTCTCTTTTAGTGGTTTTTCCGTTATGATGCAAGCTGATAATCTCTTAGAAGCTATTCCCTATTCTTTTAAAAAATATTTTCTTTCTCGTCTCTATCATGGAATTCTTTCTTTTATTCTTTGTTTACTATTTCTTCAATTTGGATTGATTTGACAGATATATGGTATTTATTTATAATAATAGTAACCATTACTATTAGGAGACACTTATGAAAGAAATTAAGATTCGATACTCTAAACAAAGAGTACTCATTTTCAACAATTTAAAACATAGATATGATCACCCTACTGCAGAAATGATTTATCAGGACTTAAAAGTAGATTATCCCCATTTAAGCTTAGGAACAGTATATCGTAATTTAAATCAACTTGTTGAAACAAAACAAATCAAGAAACTCGATTTAGGAGATACCATGGTTCACTATGATGGCAATATTCAACCACATATGCACTTTATGTGTAACTGTTGCCAAACAATCTATGATCTTGATAATAATGATGAAAAAATTATTAAACAATTTGAAAAAACGTACAAGCATCATATTGATGTTATTGATATCAATATGTCAGGTATCTGTGAAAAATGCTTAGAAAAAAAGGCAGCTTAATTGCTGTCTTTTAATTCACTTTAGATGGATTATAAACACTTGGTCTTTTTAAAGTTTTAACTAGTATATCACTTTGTTGCTTATTTAAATCTATTGCGTCAATATGATAATAATATTGACTTGCTGCTTGAATCCCATAATTTCCTTCACCTAAATAAGTAATATTTAAATACATCTCTAATATTTCATCTTTATTATACATTTTTTCTAAATCCCTAGCGATAAAGACCTCCGCAAATTTACGGGAAAGATCTTTTTCAAAAGAAAGACATAGATTTTTTGAGAGCTGTTGAGTAATGGTCGATCCACCCTCTTTAAAAGAAAAGGTTGTAAGGTTTGTCAACATCGCACGTGCTAAACCATAATAATCTACAGGACCATGTTGATAAAAACGTCGATCTTCGCTTTCTAACACTGCTTCTTTATATATCGGTGAAATTTGATCAAGCGTGACATAATCTTCTTTACTCTTTAGTTGATTGACTCTTTCAGATAAAGATTGTTCTTGGATTTTATCTTGGTAAATTTGATAGCCTAAATAACCATAGTACCCACAAAAACCAGTAATAATAACTAATAATATTATAATCATTTTAAAAAGTAATTTTTTCATAGAATGCTCCTTATGTTATAATCTCAAAGAGGTGAATTTATGTCTTTTATTTATAATTTTTTTCTTTTATATCCCTATTGGTTTATAAAAACAATCATCCATTGGATTTTACAATTTTATAAAAATATTTTTTGTTTACATATCAATGAAAATAAAATTGATCAACTTTCTGGTTTTGAATTTGAATTACTCGTTCAAAAACTTTTGATTAAAAGCGGTTATCATGATGTAAAAATCACTCAAGCAAGTGGTGATTATGGAATTGATATTCTTGCAAAAAAGAAGCATGTTTTTTATGGATTTCAATGTAAAAGATATCAAAAAAATATTGGTGTCAGCGCTATTCAACAAGCATATGGTGGTATTTCTTACTATCATTTAGATCGAGCAATCGTTATTACCAATTCTTATTTTACAGAAGCCGCTTATCAATTAGCTGCTGTCAATGATATTTTATTAATTGATCGTCAAAAGCTTTTAAAAATGCTTAAAAAATCCAAACTCTTTTCTAGTCAAATACCTTTTTATTGTTATATTGTTGATATCTTCATTATTGGCTTTTTTTACTATATATACTTACAATTGCGTGATCTTATTTATTTGAGTATCTGTCTTTTTCATCTTCTTTTACTTATTTATATGTTTTTTAAAACATTACGTTATAAAAAATATAATCAAATTAAAGAGTATACGATTCATGATTATCAATAGCTAGAATCGTTTTTTGATAATGTTGATAGATTTTATAACAAATAAATGCACTGAATAAAACAATAAAAACAATCAATATAAAACAATGCATAAAAAAGTTTTCAGGCAAAATATTAATAATTGGATCTAAACGAGGATTAAAAAGCCAATAATCATTATTAAACACCAATTGATGAAACATCACAAATAAACAATCAAAATCAATAAAAGCAAAGAAGCCTAAAATCAAAGGAATGACAATCGTTAAAATGGCTGTCAATTTAAAAAAGCGATATTCTTTTTGTTTAATTTGTCTATAAACCAAATAAGAAGTTGTACAAAAAGTAAGCAAACATACTATTTGAATCATTTCAAAAATGCGTTTCACTTCTTCAAAATGAATACGTCCACCTTTTGACATGATAAAATCTTTAAAAACAAGTTTTCCTTGATAAAAGATAGATTGATAATGTATTAAGATTTGATAATTTTCTTTAATTTGTTGATATGTATAATGTGTATTTTCAACAAGTTTTAAATGATGAATATCAAAATAATAAAGTGGTTTAAAAAAGACAACAAAAACAACAGAAAAAGAAATGATAAATAGCATGAAAGATATACTTGTCAGTATATCTTTTTTACTATAAGTCATATAAAAATTCTTCACCTTTTTGAACTTCTACTTTAGAAAGGTTTGGATAATCTTGTTGTCTTAAAACTTCATAAATCGTAAGCGCTGCACAGTTAGATAAATTAAGACTTCTTACTTTATCTGACATTGGAATACGTACACAACGATCTAAATTTTCTTTTAAAATTTCTTTAGGAATTCCATCATGTTCATGTCCAAAGAATAAATAATGTTCCTTAGAACTATCACTATAATCTTGATCCGTATAACAAAGTTTTGAATAACGTGTAAAGAAATGATATTCTCCTGGGTTTTTAGCTTTGAATTCTTCATAAGATTCATAAACATGTAAATCTAGATCTTTAATATAATCAAGTCCTGCTCTTTTCACTTTTTTATCATCTAATTCAAATGACATTGGTTTAATAATATGAAGTGATGTGTTGGTTGCAACACATGTTCTCATGATATTTCCAGTATTTTGAGGAATTGCTGGATGTACTAATACAATATGGTTCATTTTTTTCTCCTTCTATAATTCTTTTAAAATCGTATATAATTTTTTGAGCGCTTTAGCTCGATGTGAGTACTTATTTTTTTCTTCTAAAGTCATCTCTGCACTTGTTTTTTGACAAGGTGGGAAATAGAAAATTGGATCATAGCCAAAACCATTGACCCCGGCAATATGATCATGAATTTCACCTTCAAATGTTTCTTGAATCAAGATAGGTTCTTGATCTGGAATACATAAAGCTAGAGCACACACAAAGCGGCATGTTCTTTCTTTACCTTCAATTGCATCAATGATTGCTTGATTGATAATTGGATAAGGGGTATCTTTTCCTAAAAAGCGAGCAGAATAGATTCCTGGAAGCTTTCCAAAAGCATCGATTTCGATGCCACTATCATCCGCTAAAACAATTTTATGTAAATCATCAGCAACATATTTCGCTTTAATCAAAGCATTTTCTTTAAATGTTTTTCCATCTTCAACAATATCTGGAACATCATCATAAACATCTTTTAAAGATTTGACTTCAATATTTAAATCCTTTAACATTGCTTGAATTTCTTTGACTTTTCCTTGATTGGTTGTCGCCACTATGAGTTCTTTCATATTTTCATCTCACTTTCTTTGTATGTATTTTAGCATTTTTTGTATCATAGTTCACTTATTTTCTTTATAATATAACTAGGAGGTTTACTATGATTAAAAGATTAATTGTAAATGCAGATGATTATGGTTTATCTGAAGGTGTTTGTTTGGGTATTTTAAAAGCGCATAGAGATGGTATTTTAACTTCAACTACTTGTATGATGAATATGGAAAACATTGAAAAATATTTAGAAATGACAAAAGACTATCCAAATTTAGGCTTAGGTGTTCATTTGAATATTACAGTAGGAAAACCTTTAACAAATGTAAGTTTTGTTGATGAAAAAGGAAATTTTAAATCAAGAGATACTTATACAAATAGAGAAGCTATCGTATCTCAAGAAGAGCTTTATCAAGAATGGAAAGCTCAAATTGAAAAATTTATTATAATCATGGGCCATAAACCAACCCATCTAGATTCTCATCATCATGTTCATTTACTTAATAGTAATATTGATGTTGCATTAAAGCTAGCTCATGAATATGATTTACCTATTCGTCAAGAAACATACTTACAAAAAGATTTTGAACCTGTTTATTTTGAAGAACTATTCTATAACCAAGATGCTACATTTGAAATGATTGATACTATTTTACATAAAGATGTTAAAAATTATGAATTAATGTGTCATCCTGCAATGATTGATTGGAAACTTTATCAAATATCTTCTTATAATTTAAGACGCGCTCATGAATTAGATATTATATGTAGCCAAAAAGCAAAAGAAATGACAAAAAAGATTGAACTCATTAATTATCAAGACATAAAAAAAATCTAGCAATTAGCTAGATTTTTTTAGGTCTAATCATTAAATAAATTGGTAATCCAAGTAAAATACTTCCACCTATAATATTTCCTAAAGTTGAAAGTAACATATGTAACCACACACCACTCCAAGAAATTTCTGTACCAAGAGCTGTAAAAGTCATCGAAAATGTTCCCATATTGGCAATACTATGTTCAAATCCTGGTAAAACAAAAGTCATAACAATAATCATCATAATAAATGTTTTAGCTGTTTCTTCCTTTAGCTTCATTCCTACAAATGCTGCTGCACAAACAATGAAATTACATAAGATTCCTTTAATAAAAAGTTCTAAATAATCAAAATTTAACTTATTAGAAACAACACTTGCAAGATATTGATTCATTGCCTCATGATTAACACCACTTTTAATAAACAAAAAACAAATCAAGACAATACCAACAAAGTTACCTACATAACAAATCCCCCACATCGGTAAAATATCAAAAAATCTTAGTTTTTTATGATAAACTGGAAACATTGTGGTAAAACAATTTCCTGTAAATAATTCTGAACCAAGTAATACAATAATAACGAGTCCTATTCCAAATGCTCCTGCAAATGCAATTTTAGATGCAATCACATGATGTCCAATTAATAAAACTGCTAAAGTATAAGATAAAATCGTTGCAAGCCCTAAATAAAGCCCTGCAACGATACTTCTCATAAAAAAACAAAATGGATCATTTTTTGCCATCTCATATTTTGTCATTCCTGCTTTTTCCAATAATTCAAAGTCCATAAAATTTCCTCCGTTTCTTACAATAACATAATTTCAAAATATTAGAAACCCCTTTCATTGTTTCTTTTTTACTTTCATGTTATTTTATATATGAGGTGATTATATGTTTCAACATATCATTCAAGAATTAATAACAAAAGCAATTACTCAACAAACAGAAAAAATCATTGAAAAGAAAACTAAGAAACAAATAAAAAAAGAAGAAGTTTATTTCCAAAAACCTCATCTTTTTATCTCTAATTACTATCAAGCCTATGCTTTTTTATTAACTCTTCCTTTTTTATTAATAATTTTAACTCTTTGTATGATTATTCAATTTAAAAATAATCACTTAGATATGGTCATTATTTGTGTTCTTTTAATTCTTTTACTTATCACTGTTACCTATAAACAAAATCATAAAAAATTAATGATTGCTTATTGGCAAGATATTCTTATTATTTATAACGCTAAGGGCACTCAACTTATTCAAATACCCGCTTATTACTTAAAACAAGCTATCATAAAACCCAATAAACTCATTATCCCTTATCATCAAGAAACTTGGGTTATTCAAATAAACAAACATGATAATTTAAAAGAAGTTGAAGAAATGCTTACGTATTTCCAACTTCTTTAAATCAATTTTCATATTCATCTTGTTGTCTAACTTCATCTAATAAAATTTGTTTTCCACATCTTTTAAATTTCCAATATTCTACAAAAACACCATCATAGCTTTCAATGACTTGATTTTGTTGGTCTACTGTTACATCATTCATTTTTCCTTCAATATATACCCAAAAATAATCTTCATTATCATTCTCACTATCATATAAATTAACTACATTTTGTTTAAGAAGATGAATATGACTTAATTCATTTCTCTTCCCCTGAAATTCATTCCAATTTATCTTAGCCTCCCAAGCATCATATAAATTCTCTGTCAAATATTTTTTTAGTGTCTTTAAATCTTGACGCCCCCAAGCTTCTTGTATTAAATAATAACTCTTTTTTACCTCTTCTTTGATTCTTTTTTCATTCCAAAAATCATCTTGATCATCTAAAATAGCTAATTGCTTTTTGGCTCTTTGATGAAGCTTATTAGCTTTATATCTTCTTTGAAAAGCATATACCCCATAAATCGTTCCTATAAATAAACCTACTGAAACAATCGAACTTACTGGATTATATGAACGACGTCCATAATAATAATGATCATGATCATGATAATATGAAGGTGAACTACTACTTGAAGAACTTCCTCCACCTCCACTACTTCCCGAGCCACTGCCACCACCAGCTCTAGCATAACAATTTCCTGTAAGTAAACATATCATAATTAGAAATGTTGAAATGATGATTCTTTTTTTCATACGTAACCTCCGTTTGATTTATTATAACATATCATTGACATCTAGAAAAAGAAGTATAAAATATAGTTTGAATTCAAACTATATAGGAGGCAACTATGTTAGAAGATAAATTTTATCATCAATTACTTAAATGTTTTAATCAACAAAAAAGATGGATTAATCAACAAACAAATCAAATTGATGTCTTACCTGGGCAAAGTAAGTTTTTACTTTGTTTAAAAGAATATGGTCCTTTATCTCCTAAAGAATTAGGTAATCATTGTTGTATTGATAAATCGACAACCACTACTTTATTAAATAAAATGGAAAAAATGAATTATATTGAAAAGAAAACTCAAAACCAGGATAAACGTTCTATTCAAATTCATTTAACCAAACGAGGTTATGAAAAAGCATTACAAGTTGAAAAAATATCTAATGAAAGTGAACAATTATTTCTATCAACACTTTCTAAAGAAGATCAAGTAAAAATTATACAACTACTTAAACAAATCAATTTATTTATGGAAGGAGAACTTAATAATGGAAACACAAAATAACTTTGCGATAGGAAGTATTCCTAAACATATTATGTCTATAGCTGGACCAATGATTGTCGCTCAACTAATAAATGTTTTATATAATGTTATTGATCGTATTTATATTGGACGTATTCCTCATGTAGCGACCCTTGCTATGGGTGGTCTAGGAATTTGTTTACCAATTATTTCCATTGTCATGGCTTTTGCTAATCTCTTTGGTATGGGTGGTTCTCCTTTATGTTCGATTGCTAGAGGTCAAGGTAAAAATGATGACGCTGAAGAAATCATGGGGAATTCTTTTGCGTTGCTTGTCATTTTTGGAATTATTTTGACCATTATTGGTTTTATCTTTAAAGAAGATATTTTATGGGCTTTTGGTGCCAGTAAACATACCATTAGTTATGCTTTAGACTATCTATCAATTTATTTAATTGGAACGATTTTTGTTTTAGTCAGTCTAGGAATGAATAGTTTTATTAATAGTCAAGGATTTGCGAAAGTAGGAATGATGACTGTTCTTATTGGCGCTGTTTTAAATATTGTATTAGACCCTTTGTTTATTTTTGTTTTACATATGAATGTTAAAGGAGCTGCTATAGCAACTGTGATTTCTCAAGGAATTTCTGCTTTATGGACCTTACAGTTTTTAACAGGAAAACAAACTATTTTAAAACTTAGAAAAAAATATTTTAAACTTAATTTCTATTATGTCAAACGTATTTTTTCACTAGGAACTGCTGGTTTTATGATGGGTATTACCAATTCGATTGTAACTATTGTTTGTAATTCTACGCTACAAGCTTATGGTGGAGATCTTTATATCGCCATCATGACTATTATTAACTCCATTCGTGAAATTGCTCAACTTCCTGGACAAGGAATGGCTAATGCTTGTCAACCTGTTTTAGGATACAATTATGGAGCCAAAGAATATAAACGTGTTTTATCAGGAATTAAATTTGTAACTATTGTTTCTTTTATAATGATGTTTGTTATTTGGCTAGCAATTACCCTATTCCCTGAATTTTTCATTCAAATCTTTACGCATAATCAAAAAATAATAACTCATGGTATTACTTCTTTACATCTTTATTTCTTTGGATTCTTTATGATGACTTTTCAAATGGTCGGACAATCAACTGCCGTTGGTTTAGGAAAATCAAAACAAGCCATCTTCTTTTCTATCTTTAGAAAAGTAATCATTGTTGCACCTTTAACTGTTATCTTACCAAAATTTATTGGCATCAATGGTGTCTTTATCGCTGAAGCAATCAGTAATTTCATTGGTGGTGGCGCCTGTTATATTACAATGTGGTTGACTATTGGTAGAAAACTTCAACAAAAATGTAAGGAGACTGTATGAATACTCCAAAATTAGAAACAAATAGACTTATTTTAAGAAAATTTAATGAACATGATTTAAAAAGCATTTTATGACATCTTTTCTGACAAGGAAGTTAATCTTTATCTTCCTTGGTTTCCTGTAAAGAATTTAAAAGAAGCAAAAGACTTTTATCAAGAAAGATACGCTTCTATTTATCAAAAAGGAACAAAGATATGCTTACGCTATTTGTTTAAAAGAAAATAATCTTCCTATTGATTATGTCAATATTGATTTGGATGATAGTCATGATTTAGGTTATGGTTTAAAAAAAGAATATTGGCATCAAGGAATTGTTAGTGAAGCCGTTGAAGCTGTTATTCAACAAGCAAAAAAGGATAATCTTTGTTATTTGACTGCAACCCATGATATTAAAAATATTCATAGTGGAAATGTCATGAAAAAGGTTGGTATGCATTATTGTTATTCTTATAAGGAACAATGGATGCCTAAAAACAGACCTGTTATTTTTAGAATGTATCAAATAAACCTTGATGGAAAGAACGGATTTATCAAAAATATTGGAATCAATATGAACATTTTATTGAAGAAAACATATAAAGGACAAGTTATTTAAAACCTGTCCTTTTCCCTATATAACAATTAACTTGTTGATAATATTGAAGGTATTGTTCTTTGAATTCTTGTTTTAAAAAAGGCTCTTCAACATATTTAATTTGAAGATGAAACATCATCATTGCAAGCAATGAAATAATCAATAAAATTGTATTAAAAAACATTAAACACATTCCTAGATAAACAAGATCAAAACCTAAAAAGGCTGGATTACGACTAATTTGGTAAATACCATTTGTAATCAAATCTGTTTTTTCTTCATAGCTCACTCCTGCACGCCAACTATCTTTCATTGTTAAAACAGAAGCAATAAAAACAATATCTCCTATGATTCCTAAAAATATTCCCATGATGCGAATTATCAATGGAAAAGTCGTTGTATTTAAATAAATACTTAGTATTTCTATGATAAAAGTAGCTATCGTTGCTCCTTTCATCATTATTTCTATCTTCTTTTGAATTCCTTGTTTTCCTTTTCCCATATGATCTGTTTGAATTCCTTGTTTTCTTTGTTGAAACATCTTTATAAAATAACAAAGATAAAAGACAAGCAAAATCATATATCCTACTATTTGCATCTTAATTCCTTCTTCTACTTATTAAATCTATAATGATCATCACGACACCATATAAAACACCAGCTATTGCCCAAATAATCCAACTATATTGTATTTGTCCATTACCATTTTCACCAAAAGTATAATAAAGAAAAATAGCAGTAACAACAAGCCAATAGATGGTACTGATTTTAGATTTTAAAATGTTATTCTTTTTTTGTTTAGGGGTATAATCCCCTGTTTGTAGAATCTTATCTAAAGCATTTTGATAAGTTCCTGCTAAAACAAGAAAAAAACAACCAATACTTACAAACAATAAAAGAAAACAAACAGCAATACTTTCTAAAAATTCATAATTTAAAAAGATAAAAATAGGTAAAACTGATAAAATACATAGAGCAATGCCTAGAATTTGATAACGGTGATAGTGATCTTGATAAGCTTCTTTTTCTTTAACTGCGTATTCTTTTACACTATTTTCAAGAGAAAAATCTTCTTTTTCTAAAAAATCATATTTTTTAACTTTAAAAGCACATAAACAAAATAAGATAACTGCTATCGTTATACAAATAATTAAAAAACTAAGACCTATACTTATTGCTAAATTTTCTGCCATATGAAATCGTTGGTACTGACATAGCGTTGTAAAACCAATTAATGGAATAGGTGAAATCACACATAAAAAGGTTGCAAAGGCAATTTTTAAAGATGATTGTTTTCTAATCTTTAAATATTCTTGTACTTGTGTCAAAGATAAATAAATTCCTGTTTGAATGTTCCCTTCATTTTCCTGATCTAATAATAGATAATCTGTCGTTACATGAAAGAGTTGGCTAAGTTGAATAATTTTATCGGTATCAGGCATCGATTGACCTGACTCCCATTTTGAAACAGCTTGTCTTGAGATTTGAAGATGGTTAGCCAATTCTTCTTGTGACCACCCTTCTTTTTTTCTTAACATCATTATTTTTTCTGATAAATTCATAACTTCCCTCCTGTTTCTATCTTAGAACAATTATTCAAAAAGTACTACCAACTCTACTTTTCGTTTTGTCAACTATCAGTTGACATTTAGATATTTGTTTTAAAAAAGCTTATAATTCCTACAACAATTAATAAAACAAAGGCAAAATAAAGCAAACCACATGAGACCATCACCATTAAAGTAATCGGCAATAAAATAATCGTTAAAACAAATTTTGAAAGTCCCCAAGCTGCCTTTAAGCCAAAGAAAAATAATTTTCCAAAAATGTAAAACATCAAAATCATAAATAAAAAATAGAACATTTTAATCTCCTCTTATCCTAAAAAAACATCCATTAACATCATGATCACAAAACCACTCAAAACACCAAAAGTTCCGACATGACTATGTTTACCAAGTTGTGCTTCTGGAATTAATTCTTCTACTACAACATACATCATCGCTCCTGCAGCAAAAGATAAACAAATAGGTAATATTGTTTGCATAATATGAATTGTAAAACCAGCAATAACTCCTGCAATGGGTTCAACAATTCCTGAAAGACTTCCATAAACAAAAGCCTTTGTACGTGACATTCCTTCCTGTTTTAAAGGAAGAGAAATAGCTGCTCCTTCAGGTAAGTTTTGAAGTCCAATTCCAAGAGCTAAAGCAAGTGCAGAAGCAAATGTAATACTTGAATTACTTGCAGCAATCGCAAAAGTCAAACCTACCGCAAATCCTTCAGGAATATTATGTAAAGTGACTGCTAAAACAAGCATCGTATTTTTCCCCAACATACTTTTAGGTCCTTCCGGCTTGTCTTCATTTAAGTGTTGATGAGGAATCACATGATCTAAAAAAAGCAAGAATAAGGCTCCAATGATAAATCCTCCACCTAAAATAAGGGCACTATTTTGACCATTGGCTTCCGCCATTTCCATGGAAGGAATCAATAAAGACCAAACAGAGGCCGCAATCATAATTCCTGCCGCAAATCCTAAAAAAAGTTGTTGATAAAAATCTTTGATTTCATCTTTAAAGAAAAAAACCAACGCACTTCCTAAAGTAGTCATTAAAAATGTAAATAAGGTTCCAAGTAATGGATAAAGTATTGTATTCATAAATCCTCCTTCTTCTTTTATTATAAAGATTTTGAATATTTTGCATAATGATATGCTAAAATAATTATGTTTTTGTTATAATAAGGACAAATGGAGGAATTTTATGAAAGATGGATATATAAGAGTTGCCAGTGCATCAATTGATACACTTATTGGCAATGTTAAACATAATGCTAATGAAATTAAAAAGGTCTTAAAAGAAACAAGAGAAAAGAAAGCACAAGTGGTTGTTTTTCCTGAACTTGTTTTAAGTGGTTATACTTTAGAAGATTTATTTTTACAAAATCGTCTTTTAAATGAATGTCTTGTTCAATTAGAAGAAATTATGCATGATACAAAAGGACACCAACAAATTGTCGTTATTGGTTTACCTTTTCATTATCAAAATAATTTATATAATGTATCTGCTGTTTTATATGATGGAAATATTTTAGGAATTGTTCCTAAATATCATATTCCAAATTATAATGAATATTACGAAGGCAGACGTTTTACACCTTGTTTTGAAGATAATATTGAAATTGAGCTTTTTGGACAAATTGTTTTATTTGGTCGTAAAGTAGTTTTTGCTTGTCAAAATTTACCAAGTTTTACATTAGGTGTAGAAATTTGTGAAGATTTATGGCTTCCAAATGCGCCAAGTAATGAACTTGCTTTAAATGGAGCAACGGTCATTTGCAATACATCTGCCAGCAATGAATTAACTGCTAAAAAAGATTATCGAAGAAACCTTGTTTCAATGCAATCAGCAAAACTTGTTTCTGGTTATATCTATAGTAATGCAGGAAGTGGAGAAAGTACAACCGATGTAGTTTTCTCTGGGCATCATTTAATTTGTGAAAATGGAACGATTATTAATGAAAGTACTGGTTTTGATGCTGAAGTGATTTATGGTGATTTAGATGTTGAAAAACTTATTAGTGAAAGAAGAAAGATGACAACTTATCAATCTCATCATGAATATGACTATGTTTACTTTGATATGGATTTGATTGATATTGAAACAAATCATTATTATGATCCTCATCCTTTTGTTCCAAGTAATCCTGCACTTCGTGAATTACGTTGTAAAGAAGTCTTTGAAATTCAAACAAGAGGTTTAATGCAAAGATTAAAAGCTACTCATATAAATAAAGTCGTAATTGGTATTTCAGGTGGCTTAGATTCAACACTTGCACTCCTTGTTTGTGTCATGGCATTTGAAAAATTAGGTTATGATAAAAAGAATATTTATGCAATTACCATGCCTTGTTTTGGAACAACATCACGTACAAAAAATAACGCTTTAGGTCTCATGGAAGAACTTGGAGTGACAAGTCAAACTGTCAATATTGCTGAAGTTGTAAGAATGCAATTTAAAAATATTGATCAAGATGAAAATGTACATGATGTTACTTATGAAAATGTTCAAGCCCGTGAACGTACTGAAATCTTAATGAATAAAGCAAATCAAATTGGTGGACTTGTCATTGGAACAGGTGATTTAAGCGAAGTTGCTTTAGGTTGGTCAACTTATAATGGTGATCATATGTCCATGTACGCTGTCAATGTTTCAGTTCCTAAAACACTTGTACGCTACCTTGTAGACTATGTTTCTTCTCTTTATAAAGGTCAAGTTCTTGAAACAATTTTACAAGATGTTTTAGATACACCTGTATCTCCTGAACTTCTTCCTCAAGAAGATGACAAAATTGTTCAAAAGACAGAAGATATTGTTGGTCCTTATGAACTTCATGATTTCTTTATTTATCATATGGTACGTTTTGGTGATGAACCTCGTAAACTTTATAAAAAGACAAAACTTGCCTTCAAAGATAAATATGATAAAGATACAATTAAAAAATGGTTACGTTTATTCTACTGGCGTTTCTTTAGTCAACAATTTAAACGTAGTTGTATCCCCGATGGTCCAAAAGTTGGATCTGTCGCTTTATCCCCACGTGGTGATTGGCGTATGCCAAGTGATGCCAATGTTCAAATATGGCTTGATGAAGTAGAAAAAATTTAGAACTGCTTGCAGTTCTTTTTTTATTAACTCCTTATTTTATCCTTTTAATAATAGTTTTCACTAAATATTTAAATCCATCTATGATAAAATAAAGCAAGAGGTGACATTATGCATATTTATAACTCAAATCACTACAGTTCAACAATAAAACAAATCATAAATGATTGTTTACACTCTGCAAAAGAAAATCCTTTTGCTATTCATTACGTCATTGTTGATGATCCTAAATATTACGAAGAAATTTTCTTAAAACATACAGATACCATTTTTAATATTGAACTCATGACATTATCGTCGTTTTATCAAAAGCTTCTACAAATATATCATCAAGATTTTAGAAAAAAGACAGATATTCAAAATCTTTTAGAAATTATTAAAATGAATAAAGAAGATACCTCTTCTTTATTTCATTTAAGCGCTAATCATGTTTTAACAGCTAATCAAATATTAGATATTTTTAAAAATTTCTATCTTTATAATATTCAAGAAACAACAAAAGAGTTACCAAATTTATCAAAAGAAAAAATTAAAACACTTTTCAATTTATATCATCAATTTGATCAAACTCATTTTTTAGAACATGATCTTATTTATTCACTTATTGATGAAAAGTGCCACAATTATTATTATTTTCTAACAAATCAAATAACAATTCCTAAAAATCAAGCACTTATTCAAAAGCTTGATCAATATGGTCATGTTTTTATTTATCAAGATACAAAAGAAAATGAAATTCTTGATTATACAGGTTACGTCACAAATCATTTATTTGATTCATCACATACAAAAAGTGACTTTGAACATCCTTATCAAATCTTAAAAGCATCAACGATTCAAGAAGAAGTCAAACAAATTATTTTTGATATTAATACATTACTTAAAGAAAATGCTTTACGTGATTTTGTGATTTATTACCCAAATGATGATTATTATCGTCATCTTTGTCGTATTTTAGATCAATTTAACCTTGCATATAATCGAAAAGAAACAATCACTAATCAAGCTTTTCAAGTCGTTAATATGCTTTTACAATATTGCCTAAGTAAAGATGAAACCTATCTTTTAGATGCAATCAGTTCTTTATATTTATTAAATTTTCAAGATCATCAATATGTATCTTATTTAAAAAATTTATATACTTTACAAGGTTTTATTGATGATGAAAGTTATCTAGCATTAAAAAAAGCAGTTTTAAAGATTCAAGGTCATGATTTATCATCCTATTCTTTATCTTTGATTGATTTTATTGAACACTCTTTTTGTAAAAATGAACTTGTTTATGCTTTACTTTCAAGTTTAAAACTTGAAGGAACTGAACCTCTTTCTTTAAAAGAATATTTAAGTTTACTTCAAGAAATGTTTTCTAAAAAAACACATTCTCTTAAAGAAAGCTATGACAGTCTTTATTTACTTAATTACAATCAACCTTACAGTGAACTCTTACAAACAAAATATGTTTATTGTTTAGGTTTAAATGAAACAATTATTCCTCAAGAATTTAAAAATACCAATTTACTTTTAAATCAAGAAGCACTTGCATTAAAGTATCCTACAACCTATGATACACTAAATAAACATCAAAATACTTTAAGACATCTTTTTTCTTGTCATCATCAAAAAATCATTTTAAGTTATGCATTAAGAGATTTAAATGGTGGAGATTTGGTTGTTTCATCGATTATTCAAAAATTAACGAAATTATTTACGATACCAACTTTTAAAAAACATATACTTATTCATCCTTCATTAAAAGAAGATTATTATTTAAAAGGACATCAAGATGATTCATTATCTGTTTTAAATCATCATCTATTGGTTTACAAACAATCCCATCATCAAGTATTACCAATGCATATCAATCATCAACATAATCCTCTTTCCGCAAGTAAATTAGAGGTCTATAACCAATGCCCTTATAAATACTATCTACAATATATATTAAAAGTAGATTCTATAAATAATTCTTTAATACAAAGTAATGAAATCGGTACTTTAGTTCATTATGTTTTAGAAAAAAATCATCATTATTTCAATAACTATCAAGCTAAAAACTTTGATTCCTTAAAAGAAGATATTCATTTAAGTATTCAAAACTATTTAAAGACTCATATGTTAAAGAAATATACTTTGAAAAAAAATCAATTCTTTTTAAGACTGATTGAAGATGATTTATATAATACAATTATTGTTCTAGCAAAACAGATGCAACATGGTTTATTTGAACTCTCTGCTTGTGAAGAAAGAGTTTATGATAAGATCCAAGATATTGAACTTAAAGGTTTTATTGATCGTGTAGATTTATATCAAAATTATTTAAAAGTCATTGATTATAAATCTTCGAATAAAGAATTGAATTTAGAACTAGCACGTTTAGGATTTAATATGCAAATGTTGATTTATTTAGAAATGTTATCAAAGAATAAAAACTATGATAAAGGCGCTGTTTTGTATTTTAATACAAAGAAAAGGATATTAAAAAGTGAGATTTCTATTTTAGAAAAACAAGATCCTGAAAATTTTTTTAAACTTTATAAAATGGACGGCTATAGTGTAGATGACACTTATTTAGAAATTGATCATGAAATAGAACAAGAAAGTGATATTATCAAGATCAAACTTAAAAAAGATGGTAGTCCTTATAGTAACGCTAAAATTATTTCTCATGATGAATTAGATACCCTTTTACAAGAAATCACTTTACACATTCAAAGTCTTTACCAACAAATGATTACTGGAGATATTCGTATTTATCCAACACGTAGTGATAATCCAAACATTGATATGCATATTAATCCTTGTCGTTTTTGTCATTATAAAGCCATTTGTAATTATGATATTTTTTATAATGAAGATCATCAAATTGAATTAGGAGGTCAAAATGAAGAAAGATAAAAGTTTAAATGATGAACAAAATCTCGCTGTTTATAGTCGTGGAAGTTCTATTCTAGTTTCAGCACCTGCTGGTTCTGGAAAAACAAAAATTCTTGTTAATCGTATGATGTCTTTAATTGAAGATGATCATGTAAGTGTAGATTCTTTACTTGTTTTAACTTTTACAAAAGCAGCTGCTTTAGAAATGAAACAAAGACTCGTAGAAAGTTTAAATAAAAGAATTCATGTTGTTGATGATTCTTTAAAAGTACATTTAGAAAAACAAAAGATATTATTAAATGATGCTTATATTACAAATTTCCATTCTTTTTGTAGTGATTTATTAAGTCAATATGGCTATACAATTCATTTGGATTCTAAATTTGAAATTCTTGAAAATCCTACTTTAATTAAAGAAAATATTTTAAATCAATGTCTTGAAAAATGGGTTCAAGAAAAAGAATTTTATGATTTTTATCAAGAAAATTATACTGGTTATCAATTTAATTCTTTTAAAGAAATTCTTTTTCAATTAGATAATTTATCACATACTGTATATCATTTTGATGATTATTTAGATCAAGTGAAAATAAAACTTTATGATCGTGTCATCAACGATCAAACAATTGAAGATACGCCTTTTGAAAAACCATTAAAAAAATTATTACACGAAGCTTTTCAAGAAGCCTATGATAGTTATTTAAAGCTTGAAGATTATTGTCAAACATATGGTTTAGGTTTTTACTTTGAAGAAACAAAGAAATTACCTGCACCACATACTGTTTTAGAAAATTATTTTCAAAATTTAAAAGAATGTATTAATCAAGGAAAATATTTTTCAATGGGTATAGAAATTGAAAAACATCGTGCGGCTAGTTATAAAGATGTTGATGATTCAATCAAAGAAACATATAAATCCTTATTAGATCAAACTAAAAACACTTTTAGTAAAGCTTATCAAAAATGTATGCCTTCTTCGATTGAAGAATTAAGTGAGGTTTTAAAAGTTTCTTATCGCCATTTAGAAATCTATTTAAAATATCTTAAAGAATTTCAAAAAAAATACCAAGCTTATAAAAAATCTCTTTCTTATTTAGATTTTAATGACCTTGAACAATATACCCTTCAATTATTAAGTGAAAATCAAGGAGTTGCTCAAACTCTTTATCAACAATTTCATGAAATTATGATTGACGAATACCAAGATACAAATGAAATTCAAGAAAATTTGATTTTATTAATTTCTCGTTTTCAAGAACCTGAAATTAATCGTTTTATGGTTGGGGATATGAAACAATCGATTTATCGTTTTAGAAAAGCAGATTTAGATATTTTTAATGAAAAATATCTCACTTATGGTCTTGAAGATAATAATCAAAGAATCGATTTAAAATTCAATTATCGTTCAAATAAAATTGTTTTAGATAGTATTAACTATATCTTTAATGCGATTATGGATCGTCGTTATGGTGGTTTGGAATACGACAATGATCCTCATGCCCAACTAAATTACGACTTTTTACGAAAAGAAAAATGTGATACTGATGAAAAATTACAAAAAGCCATGTTACGTTACGATCAAGAAAAACGTTTCGATAGTGAAATCATGCTGGTTTTAAAACCCGAAGATGAAACAGTGGATATGATTGAATATGAAGCAAAAATGATTGGTAAAAAAATTCATGAGATGGTTGGTCATCTTGAACTTGATTTTTATACTGGAAATCGTTTAGCAAAGTATCAAGATGTTGTTGTTTTGATGAGAAATGTTGCTAATTTTATAACTTATAAAAAGGTCTTTGATGCTATTTCTATTCCTAATTTAATTGTTCTTACTAAAGGATTTTTTGAAAGTAATGAAATTTTAGATTGTGTTTACTTTTTAAAAGCATTAGATAATTGTTTAGATGATTTGGCACTTATTTCATTGCTTAAAGGAAATTATAAAAAAACACGCTTTGATGAAAACTGGCTTTACCTTCATAAAATAGAAAATACATCTATATATGAATCTTTAAAACAAGCAGCCGATCAAGAAGCGATTGATTTTTTAAACTATTATCATGAAATGCAAGAATTTGCTAGAAATCATCCAGTATATGAAGTTTTAGAAAAATTTATTAAAGAAAACGAATATGATCTATTTATCAGTTCTCTATATAATGGTAAACAACGCTATGCCAATGTTCAACTTTTAATTGAAATGTTGAAAGCAGATGAAGGTCTTTCTTTATATCAAATCGTTCATAAATTTGAACAAACAATGACTTTAGGAATTGATTATAAACCTGCTACTCTTTCAAGTGATGGTGATGCTGTTACTTTTATGACGATCCATCAATCAAAGGGACTTGAATTTCCTATCGTAATCGTTAATCAAATGAACCATCAATTTAATTTTTCTGATGGAAAAGCACCTTTAATTCAAGATAAAAATTTAGGAATCATTTTAAATCCTCATCAAAAACAAGATTTAGGTGATTTTCAAAATGTCCTTATTGAATATCCACATCCTTTACGTGGTATCTTTTCAACAGTTCTTGATAATGAAACCATTAATGAAGAAATGCGTATTCTTTATGTAGCTCTTACAAGAGCATCTCAAAAGTTGGTTTTAACGGGTGGTTTAAAAGAGATTAATATGATTGAAAAATGGCAAAAGCAAGTCATTGATTACGCGCTGGATGCTTCATGTCATCTTTTACCTGCAACGATTCGTAAATCAAATCAAATGTTGAATTGGATCATGCTTGCTTTAATACGTCATCCTGATTTTATTCAACAATGTATTGATTTATCATTATTTGATGAAAAAATTAAAAATTATTATGATTTGGATCAAGTAAAAAATAACGCTTTACAATTAAAACTTTATCAAGAAAACAAGATGCAACTTAATACATGTCATTCTAAATTTCATACATCAATTATTGATGTTCATACAATTGATGAATATATCTATCCAACAAGTCAAATAGAAAATAATGATCGAGAACTTTATTTAAAAAATAGTCAATTTAATTATCAAAACAAAGCACCTTTTGATAAAACAGTAGCAGTTACTTCTATTATTGATGATGGAAATCGTTTTTTTGAAAGAGATGATGAAGAAAATGAATCATCAATGAAAGCAACTGATCGAGGAACTCTTGTTCATTTATTTTTAGAATTGTATCCTTTAGATAAAGAATTAAATTTTGAAGAATGTTTTCAAAATATTATACAAAGATCTTTATTTAATGAAGAAGCGCGAACTCTTTTAAATCAATATAAGGTTCATTTAGAAAGCTTTATTGAAAGTGATATTTATCAATTGATGTTAAAAAGTTCATATTGTTATAAAGAAAAAGAATTTTCATTTTTAAATGAAAATAAACAAATTATTCATGGTATTTTTGACGTTTTATGTATTAACGAAGATAAAATAACAATCATTGATTATAAGACAGATACATTAGCTAAAAATAGTTCTGATGAACTCTTAAAAGAACTTCATCAAGGTCAAATGTATTATTATAAAAAGATTATGAAGCAAATGTTTCCAAATAAAGAAGTGGAAGCTATTGTTTATTATTTACACATTCATCGTTATGTTACACTTTAGGAGGTTTCTATGAAAATATTAATTGCAAGTGATTCTTATAAAGGAAGTTTATCTTCTTTAGAAATATCTAAAAGTATTCAAAAAGGATTTAAAGAAGTTTTTGAAGATGTTTCTTTTAAAACGCTATCAATGGCTGATGGAGGAGAAGGAACAACACAAGCTATTGTTGAATCCTTAAATGGTCAATATATAACAATTGACTGTCATAATGCCTTGCAAGAGCTTATTCAAGCAAGCTATGGTATCACTAGTCAAGGAGCTATTATTGAAATGGCAAGTGCTTCTGGACTGCCTCTTGTTAAAGAAAAGAAAATTAGAGAAGCAAATACAAAAGGAACTGGTGAACTTATTAAAGATGCACTAGATCGTCATTGTCAAAAAATCTATCTTGGAATTGGTGGTTCAGCTACCAATGATGGTGGGATTGGAATGGCTCATCATTTAGGAATTCGTTTTTTAGATAAAAATCACCAAGTTTTAGAACCTATTCCTGAAAACTTACCTTTCATTGAAGATATTGATACTCATCAACTTGATTCTCGAATAAAAGATACACAAATCATCGTCATGTGTGATGTAACAAATCCACTTTGTGGTAAAACAGGTGCCAGTACTATCTATGGCCCTCAAAAAGGAGCTAATGAAAAGGATATTCAATTTTTAGATCAAGGATTAAAACATCTTGTAGAAATATGTATTAAAAAAGGCTATCAAGATTATAGTGAAGAAACTGGTTCTGGAGCTGCTGGTGGTTTGGGATTTGGTTTAATGACGTTTTTAAATGCTAAACTACAAAGTGGAATTGAAACTGTTTTAGATGTTGTTCATTTTGATGAATACGTCAAAGATTGTGATCTTGTTATTAGCGGTGAAGGACGTATTGATCATCAATCAATGTATGGAAAAGTACCTACTGGAGTGAGTCAAAGAGCAAAAAAATATGGTGTTGACACAGTTTGTATTGTTGGCTCTATTGGAGAAAATGTTGGTGATATTTATAATTGTATTACAACGATTGAAAGTTGTATCGATCATTGTTGTCCTTTAGAAGAAGCTTTAGAAAATGCAGGTGAAAATGTTTATAAAGCTGCTTTTAGGCTTGCAAGAAGTATCCAATTAGGACAAAAGATGCGTCACTAAACGCATCTTTTTTGTTTCATAAAATTCCAAAAAGCAACTCCAATGATAATTATATAACCGATTACACTATAAACATCAGGTACTTGATTTAATAAGAAAAATCCAAGTAGAGCTGCAAAAATAACTTGTGTATAATCATAAATCGATATTTCTTTAGCAGGTGCATATGTATAAGCATTCGTAATTGAAAATTGTCCTCCTGTTGCCATTAATCCTGCCATGAGTAAACAACCAATTTGTTGAAGTGTCATAGGTTGAAAATGAAAAATTAAATAAGGTACAACAGATAAACATGAAAATAATGAGAAAAAGAAAACAATTTTTGCTCCAGCAACACCTTGTTGTCCTAATTTTCTAACACAGGTATAAGCAATCCCTGCTCCCATCGCTCCTAAAACTCCAATAAACGAATTGATATTACTTACAAAATGAATAGAAGGTTTAATTACAAATAAACTTCCTATAAAAGCAATCATAACTGTTACTTTTTGAATCGTATTTGCTTTTTCTTTTAAAAATAATGAAGAAAAGATAATAACGAAAAATGGTGATAACTTATTAAGCATAGATGCATCACTTACTAATAAATGATCTACTGCATAAAAATTACATAAGATACCTAACGTTCCAAAAGTAGAACGTAAAAGCAACATCGGTATATCCTTCTTTTGATAGGTAAAACCTTCTTTACTTTTAATTAGAATAATAAATGCAAAAAGTGCTGCAATTAAATTACGAAAAAAACTTTTTTGAATAGATGATAAATCACCTGATAACTTAACAAAAACATTCATACTTGCAAAAAAGAATGCTGCCATTATAATAAATAACATTCCCTTTTTTGTATCGTTCATAAAATACCCCCTTAAAACAAAAGAATAAGGACACTGTCCTTATTCAGTAATTTTAACAACTTGATGTGCTTGAAGACCACGATTTCCTTCAACTAATTCAAACTCAACCTTTTGTCCAGGATCAATTGTTTTAAATCCTTCTTGAACAAGTTGTGAATAGTGGAAGAAAATATCTCTTTCTTCACCTTCCATGTTGATAAATCCAAAACCTTTATCTTTGTTAAAATTCTTTACAATACCAATAGCCATGAACACTTCTTCTCCTTCTTTTTTATCTACTTAATATTCTACATCATATTGCTTATCTAGACAACTACATTATTCTAAAATTAAAACATTTTTCACCAATTTTTTTTCTACAAGTTCTTCTATTAAATCTGTTGGTGAAATAATACGATATTTAAAAACTTGTGTTTGTTTAGAAAAAGTGATATTCATTTTTTTTAATGAACAAACCACCAGCTCACTACAATATAATTCTTGATCACTTGATAAATCCATTTGATAATCATAAGGATAATTTAAATAATCTAAAGCATTTTTCAAAAAATCTTTAATAAAAGTATTCTCTTTTAAAAAACGAAAACATGTCATGGCTTTTAAATAAGACTCATTTTTTAAATTAGCCATTTGATCAAAGGTACGTATCTGTACACCTCCAACATTTGCATCTAAAACAAGTATTTCCTTTTGCGTTTTATACATCTTCACGATTTTTTCATAATATGGAAAAGAAGTATCCAAAAGTTCTTGAACTTGTTTTAAACTTCCTAAATAGATAAGTGTATGTTTCCACCTACCAGGAATCGCAATATTTGAAATATAATGACTATTTTCAATATTAATAATATCCCCACATTGCAACTTTGAAAAATTTTCTGAAACCTCTTCATAACTAAAATTTTCCTTTTGAGTTGATACCTCGATATCTTTTTTTTGTGTACATCCCACAAGACATAAACATAATATCAAAGCATATATTCTATACACATCATCACCTAGATCATACTTAAACTTACTCTTTTTTTATTTAAATCAACATCTATGACATTGACTTCTACAATATCCCCTATACTTAAAACATCTAATGGATGTTTAATTCTTTGTTTTGACATTTTTGATATATGCACTAAACCATCATTTTTTAAGCCAATATCCACAAAAGCTCCAAAATCAACAACATTTCTAACAGTTCCTTCTAAAACCATTCCTGGTTTTAGGTCTTCTATATGAAGAATATCTTTTTTTAAAAGTGGTGTTTGATATTGATCTCTAATTGAACGATTTGGTTTAATTAAACAATCAATAATATCATCTAATGTATATTGGTCAATTTTTAAAGTTTCTATAACTTCTTTTTTATTAATTTTTAATAATTTATCTTTAAGTTTCACTGTTCCTAAATCAGCTAATGATAATTGACATAAATTTAATAAATCTAAAGTTTGTTGATAATTTTCAGGATGAATAGCAGTAGCATCTAATGAATGATCACCATCTAAGATACGTAAAAAACCTATTGCTTGTGTATATGTTTTGGCTCCTAATTTTTTTACATTTTTTATTTCATTTCGATTATGAAATTTACCATGTTCATTTCGATATAAAACAATTTGTTGTGCTACACCAGCATTTAATCCTGCAACATATTTAAGTAATGACTTAGAAGCTGTATTGATATCAACACCTACATTGTTTACTGTTTTTTCAACAACGAAAGCCAATTGTTCTTCTAAATCTTTTTCAGGAATATCATGTTGATATTGTCCAACTGAAATTGCTTTGGGTTCAATTTTAACAAGTTCAGCAAGTGGATCTTGTAAACGTCTTGCAATTGATACTGCAGATCTTTCTTCTACATGATAATCTGGAAATTCTTCTTTAGCAATTTGACTCGCTGAATAAACAGAAGCACCTGCTTCAGAAATAATAGCAAATTCTACATTCAAATGATGTTCTTGAATAAGTTTGGCAATAAAGGCTTCTGATTCTCTTGAAGCAGTTCCATTTCCAATAGCAATAATTTCAATTTTATATTTTGAAATAATATCTAATAAAGTTTTAATATCTTTATCATAATTATCTTTAGGTAAAGTAATAAAGACTTTATCAATGTGTAAGACTTTACCCGTTTGATCAACAACTGCTAATTTACATCCTGTTCGATAAGCAGGATCAACACCTAAGACCATTTTATTTTTTAATGGTGCTTGTAATAAAAGATTTTCTAAATTGACTGAAAAGACTTTTAATGCTTGTTCATTAGCTTTTTCTGTTAATTCTTTTCTTATTTCTCTTTCAATAGAAGGGAATAATAATCTTTGATAACTGTCTTCTACTGCTTTTTGAATATATGGTAAAAGATTTGTTTCTCTGTTTTTTGTAACACCTCTTGTAATGTATTGTAAATAATAATCTTTATCTCCTTCTATATTTACATTGATTACTTTTTCTTTTTCAGCTCGATTGATTGCTAAAATACGATGTGATACTAAAGTTTTTACTTTTTCTTGATAGTTATAATACATTTCATAAACTTTATTTTCATCATCATGTTTTTTCTTTTCACTTGTTTTTAAAATACCACCTTTATATAGCATATCTTTTAAAAACTTACGATATTTAATATCATCAGCAATATCTTCAGCAATAATATCTAAAGCTCCTTGAATGGCATCTTCTACATTTAAAACATCATCATTTAAATATTTTTTAGCTTCTACTAAAATATCTCCTTTATTTAAAGCTAAGATCCATTTAGCTAAAGGTTCTAATCCTTTTGCTTTAGCGGCTGTTGCTTTTGTTTTTCTTTTTTCTTTATAAGGACGATAAAGATCTTCAACTTCGCTTAATTGTGTAGCTTTTAAAATATCTGTTTTTAATTTTTCATTTAACATTCCTTTTTCATCAATTAAACGAATAACATCTTCTTTTCTTTTTAATAAATTCACTTGATATTGATAATATTTATCAATTATACGTATTTGATCTTCATCTAAAGCACCCGTCTTTTCTTTTCGATAACGTGCTATAAAAGGAACTGTATTACCTTCTTCTAATAAAGATAACACTGCTTCAATTTGATGTACTCTTACATTTAATTCTTCACTAATTGTTTTAATAATTTCTTGATTCATATAAACCTCTTTAAATACTTGTATATTCTTTTAACGTATAGATAATATCTTGGTAAATTTCATCACATAAATAATCTTTTAATTCATCAATTGAACACCATTTATAATCCGTATGTTCAAAAGAAATAGAAACATGATCATCATCTGTAGATGCTAAATAACCAATACCTACTGTTTGATAATCCTTTCTTATTTTGGTAAAAGTATATGCTGGTTTAACAACATCGATCGTTAAACCCGTTTCTTCTTTCAATTCTCTTTTTAAAGCTTCATTCGGTGTTTCCCCATATTCTAAACCGCCCCCAGGAAGCTCCCAATATCCTAGTCCATCACTAGATGGTCTAACTCTTTTCATTAATAATACTTTTTGTTTAAAAACAACAATTCCTTTTACTGTAATATGAAATCTTATATTTTCCATTGATATTTCCCCCTATACTGTCTTTATCATAACATTATTTTATCAAATGTGTTTAAAAATTATTATGAAAAATGTATAATATATGCTGAGGTGATTTTAATATGATTAACTTTAAAGAAGAAGTCGAAAAAAGAAAGGAACAGCTTATTCAAGACATTGAAACATTATGCGCAATCCCTTCCGTTTATAATGAAAAAACAATTAGTGAAAACCAACCTTATGGAAGTGAATGTAGACAAGCTCTTGATGCTATGTTAGCAATTGGAAAAAGAGATGGTTTTGTTGTACATGATGAAAATGGTTATGCTGGACATATAGATATTGGTGATCAAGAAGAAAGTTTTGGTATTTTAGGTCATTTGGATGTTGTTCCTGTTGATTCAAGAGGATGGAACAGCGATCCATTTAAAGTGGTTCAAGCTAATGGTAAACTTTATGGTAGAGGTGTTGCTGATGATAAAGGACCTTTACTTGCTGGATATTATGCTGCTAAAATCATTCATGATTTAGATTTACCTGTTAAAAAGAAAATTCGTGTTATTTTTGGTTGTGATGAAGAACGTGGATCTTCTTGCGTTGAACATTACTTTACTAAGAATCCATATCCATCTATGGGATTTACTCCTGATGCTGAATTCCCTGTTGTTTATGGTGAAAAAGGAATTGTTCATTTCCATATAACAGGAAATGTAAAAAAAGATGGATTGATTGCAATGGTAGCTGGTGATCGTGTAAATATTGTTCCTGGTGAATGTGAAGCAATTATCGAAGGGAATCATAAACAATATGAAGAATCATTTAAACAATTTTTAAGTGATCATCATGTAACTGGTATCATTGAAGAAGAAGGAAATTGTACAAAGCTTGTCTTAAAAGGAAAAAGCGCACATGCTTCTTTACCAGAAGAAGGAATTAATGCTGTAAGTTTACTTGCAACTTATTTAGATACTGTTATTAATAATAAACTTGTACATTTTATTGCAACGTATTTAAATGATTATTATGGAAAAGGTTTACAAATTAATCATGAAGGATTAATGGGTAAATTAACAATGAATTTAGGTGTTGTCAAATATGTTAAAGAAGATGCTGATATTGAATTAGACTTACGTTGTCCTCATGAAATTGATTTAAAGAAAATGTGTGATAGTGTAAAAGAATTATGTCAGTCTCTTGGATTAAATTTAGAAAGTGATATTCATGAACCACTTTATATAGATCCAAACAGTGAACTTGTTCAAAAACTTCATAAAGCTTATGTTGAAGTTTCAGATGATACAGAAAGTCAACCACAAGCAATTGGGGGAGGAACTTATGCTAAATCAATGCCAAATTGTGTAGCTTTTGGATGTGAATTCAAAGATGAAGATAACGCAATTCATGGTAACAATGAAAACATAAAGATTGACTCATTATTAAAATCAACAGAAATCTTTGCTAAAGCAATTTATGATTTAATTAAAGAATAGAAATTTCTATTCTTTTTTTATACAAAAAAACTTATCTTTAAAGATAAGCTTATCAACTCTATGGTGCGGCCGACCGGACTTGAACCGGCACGACATAAGCCATAGGTCCCTCAAACCTACGTGTATACCAATTTCACCACGGCCGCATCTAACATATTTAATTTACCACATTTTGAAGATAAAAACAAGACGACTATTTGTTAGTCGTCTTCATTTTTAATAAATCATCTAAGTTATATGGTGTATTTTGATATACATAATAGTTAAGCCAATTTGAAAATAATAAATAGGCATGACTACGCCACTTAACTAAGATTTCATCATTGACATCATCATTTTTATAATAGTTTTTAGGCATTACACAATCCCCACCTTTAGCTAAATCACGATGATATTCCTTATCTAATGTATCTGGATCATATTCTGGATGTCCTGTAACAAAAAATCTTGACCCGTCCTTTTCTGCTACCAAATAAACACCCGCATCGTTTGAAGAAGCTAAAATATCTAATGAATAAATTTTTTCAATATCTTCTTTTTTAACAGAAGTATATCTTGAATGGGGTGCATAAAATTGATAATCAAAACCTCTTAGAATTCTTCTTCTCATCTTTTCTGGATTTGTATGATGATGATAAACACCTGTTAATTTTTCTTTCAATTGATATTTTTCAACACCATAATAATAATATAAAGATGCTTGAGAAGCCCAACAAATAAAGAATGAAGAAAAGACATTTGTATTGGCCCAATCAAAAATCTTTGTAAGTTCATCCCAATAATCTACATCCTCAAATTTTAATTTTTCAACAGGAGCACCTGTTACAATTAAACCATCATACTTATTATCTTTAATTTCATTAAAGGTTTTATAAAATTCCATTAAATGTTCTTGTGGTGTATTTTTAGAATTATGACTTTCCATACATAACCAATCTACTTCAATTTGTAAAGGTGTATTAGAAAGCAATCTTAATAGCTGTGTTTCTGTCACGATTTTAGTTGGCATAATATTAACAATAATTAATTTTAATGGACGAATTCTTTGTGATAAAGCTCTTGTTTCATCCATAACAAAGATATTTTCTTCTTTTAATATTTTACTTGCTGGTAAATAATTTGGTATTTTTATTGGCATATGTAACTTCCTCTCTATGAAAATGAAATAAATTCATTGAATATTTTTAATATATAAGCATCTGACATTCCTGATAAATAATCTATAATACTTTTAGCCATTGCATTTTTATCGTGTTCAAAATCATAAATAATATGATTTTGATATAATGGATTTCTATTAAAATACTTCATTTGACTATACTTTTCTAACCAATGCATATATCCTTGAATAGTTACAGGATATTTTTTTTGATCTTTCTTTAAAGCTTCTAAAACATTTATTTGTTTATCATTTGCTATCTTATCATATTTATATAAAAATTGAAAAATAGAATTTAAAATAAGTTGTACATAATTTGTGTGGACTTCTATACGATCAATTAGATAAATATTTTGATAATTGAATTTCATAATATACTTCATGACTTCAAAAGCTTCATCTGATAAGCATATTCCTTTCTCTATAGAAGAATTTTGACAAACATCTAATATAAAATAATTAACAATTGTTCCATTATTAATAGCATCAAAATGAGAGTTTGTTAATTGATTTAGATGATTTCTTAAATCTTCTACAAGCTGTTCATCAATAATATTTAATCGTAAAGCATCTTCAATATCCCTAGCAAGATAAGCAATTTTATCTGACATTTTAACAACACAGCCTTCCCAAGTATAAGGATTGTATTGCCCAGGATATAAATAATCTTTTAAATCAATAGATTCATTCCTTTTAATAATTGCTTTTTGATTCATTTCTCCACAATGAGAAATAATTCCATCTCTTACAGCATACGTTAAATTTAAATTTCTACGAACATGATGATCATCTTCCAAAGTTTCAATTTGATCTACAAAATATAAACTATTTTTTTCATGCCAAAAATCTTGTAGACCATGTTCTTTAGAAATCTGATTAATGATCTTTTCTCCACCATGTCCAAAAGGTGCATGTCCTAAATCATGTCCAACAGCAATTGCTCTTGTAAGTTCTGTATTTAATCCTAAATAATGAGCAATGGTATAACTTACTGAATCTACAAGATTTACATGCTCACTTCTTGTACAAACATGATCATCTTCAACTGCAAAAAAAACTTGTGTCTTATGTTTCAATCTACGATAAGCAAGAGAAAAAATAATACGATTATAATCTCTAGAAAAAGGACTTCTTAAATCATTTTTTCTTTGATAAAGTGCTTCATTTCTTGAAATTGCTTGTTGATATTGAGGATGATTTTCATACATTGCTTCTTTTAAAAAACTATTTTTTGACATTTTTTATACCTCGCTTTTTTATTATATAAAAATTAAAAAAAAAGATAAAGAAAAAGATTATCTTTCGATAATCTTTTAGAATTTTAAGAATCTTCTCATTGAAACAAAACTTCCAATTAAACCTACTCCAGCACCTAAGCCAGCTAAAATAAATGAGAAATCTCTAATAAATGGCATTGGGGCTTTTAATACAAGCATTGATGACATTAATGAACCACCTGTATAGTTATATAACGCTCCATAACCATAAACAAGAACAAGAATTGGAATAATTGCTCCAAACAATCCAATGAGCATACCTTCTAACATAAATGGAATACGAATGTACCAGTTACTTGCTCCAACCATTCTCATAATTGAAATTTCAGTAGATCTTGCTGTAATTGTAATTTTAATTGTATTAGATATCATGAATAAGGCGACAATAACTAAACCAACAATAAAAACTGATCCAGCTTTTTGTATTGTATTCAATGTTGTGACCATACTTTGTGTAGAATCACCACCATAATTAACAGAATTCACATTAGGAATATCTTGAATTTTTTTAGCTAAACTTGCAAGTTTTGTTGGATCTTTTGCTTCTACTTCATAAGCAGAACCTAAAGGATTATCTTCACGATAAGACTCAAATAACTCCTTACCATCTTTACCTTGTTTATCGATAAGTTTATTCAACTCTTCATCTTTTGATGAATATGTAACAGATTCAACACCTTTAAGTTTTTTGATTTGATTTCCTACTTCTTTTTCAGCATTTTCATCAATCGATCTTTCTAATTTAACATAAATACGCACACCATCTTCAATATTTGCTGAAATATCTTGAACATTAAGTGCTAAAACACTAATAACACCAATAAGTAATAAAGTAATTGTTACAGCAAAAATTGAAGAAAAAGACATTGCACCATTTCTCCATAAATTAACCAATGATTCTTTAAAATGTTTTGGTAAATTTTTTATACAACTTATTAATTCTTTCATTATAAATCATATCCTCCTAAAGATGTATCAGCATTAATGCAACCATCTTCCATTAAAATTGTACGCTTTTTATGTTCTTGTACAATCTTTTGATCGTGAGTTACAACTAACACAGTTGTCCCTTGTTCTTCATTAATACGCATTAATACATTAATAATTTCTTTTGAAGTTTCTGGATCCAAGTTTCCTGTTGGTTCATCAGCAATTAAAACTTTTGGACGATTTACAATTGCTCTAGCAATTGCAACTCTTTGTTGTTGACCACCTGATAATTCATGAGGGAAAGCATTGACCTTATCTTCCAAACCAACAAGCTCTAATGTTGCTCTTACACGTCTTCTAATTTCTACACGTGGTGTATCAATAACTTCTAAGGCATAGGCAACATTTTCAAAAACTGTTTTTTTAGGTAATAATCTAAAATTTTGAAAAACAACACCTATATTTCTTCTAAAATAAGGTACTTTACTATTTTTAATTTTAGAAACATCTTGTCCTACAACTTCAACTTTTCCTGAAGTTGGTTTTTCTTCACGATATAATAACTTAATAAAAGTAGATTTTCCTGCACCAGTTGTACCGATAACATATACAAATTCTCCAGGTTCAATTGTAAGATTTACATCATTAAGTGCTCTTACTCCTGTTTTATAAATTTTTGTAACATTTGTTAGTTTTATCATTTCTATTCAGCTCCCAGGAGTATTATAGCACAATTTGTAAGTTTTGTTTGAATATTGAGTCTATTAATTATGTTTTTTCATGTTATAATATGTTTATTGAAGGAGTGGCTAAATGAAAAGAATATGCCCTAGATGCAATAATGAACTATCTACCAATTGTTATGTAAAAGACAAAGGAATCAATACTTTAAGCTATCTAGAATTAATTATAAAAAAAGATCAATTCAATAAAGAACATAAAGAAATTAAATCATGTTACTGTCCTAAATGTGGTTATGTAGAACTTTATGTTGATGTCGATCATCAAAATCAACATTTAAAAAAGGATGATGATTTAAATTCTTTAAGACAAACTGTAAGGCAATATGCGATTGATTATCATCAACACATAGAATTAGAAAGAAAAAAGACTGAAGAAAAAGAAATTCTAGATAAAAAAAGAAAACTTGAATCTCTTATTTATCAATCACATATACAAAACGATAAAAAAAGAAAACGTAAAAAAACTTTACGTAAAACACATTTACTAAAAAAAGTGCTAAGAAAATAGCACTTTTTTTTATAAATCTATATTAGGTAATGTAAATCCTCTTCCTCTTACATTATGTGTCTCATTTGTAATAATAAATGCTGCCTCATCAATTTTTAAAATTTCATTGGTAAGTGTCACTAATTCTCGGCGGCTGACAACAGACATCACCGCATACATATCTTGTTTTTTATAACCTGTGGTAATATTCATAAGCGTGCATCCTCGATCTATTTGATCATAAAGCATACTTTGAACCTCATTCCATTTTGGTGAAATGACCAATACTTGAATTTTAGATTCACCTAATAAAATCATTTTATCCATGACCAAAGCAGTAATCAAAACAACTAAAATACCATAAAGAATTTGTTCAACATTTGAAAAAGGAACTTGTAAAGCTAGGATAATACAATCAAAGCCATTAATAAGTACAGTCGTAGAAATACCTGTTTTTTTATTTAGAACTAATGGTGGTATATCCATTCCTCCGGTACTTGCTCCTATTCTTAAAACAAGTCCTAATCCTCCACCTACAAAAATTCCTGCATAAACAGAGGATAAGAGTAAATCATTTGTAAGATGTGTAACCCCCGGAGTATTTTCAAATATTGTTAAAAATGTTGGGAAAATAATTGTACTTAATAATGTTTTAGCTGCAAAAGATTTTCCTAGAAAAAAATAGCCTGCAATAAACATAATAATATTGATTACATAAACAACAAGCGATAAAGGAATTCCTGTTATTTGTTTGACAATTAATCCTAACCCAGAAGCGCCACCAACAATAATCCCGTGAGGGGTAATGAAAGCACAAATTCCAAATGCTAGAATAGCATTACCAATAACAATCACAGCAATTTCTAAACATTTTTTTAAAAATTTATTCTTCATGACCACCCTCCTGTATACGAGATTTCAAATATGCATAAATAAAATCATCTAAGTTTCCATCTAAAACATCTTTAGGATTATTAGACTCATATAATGAACGATTATCTTTTACTAAAGAATATGGATGTAAAACATAAGAACGAATTTGTGAACCCCAAGCAATTTCCTTCTGCTCACCTTGTATTTCTTTTAATTCTTTTGCTTGTTTTTCTTCCATTAAAGCAAATAACTTACTTTTTAACATCATCATCGCTTGTTCTCTATTTTGAATTTGGCTTCTTTGACTTTGACAAGTAACGACTGTTCCTGTAGGAATATGGGTAATCCTAACTGCTGAATCTGTTTTATTAATATGTTGTCCACCTGCTCCACTTGCACGATAAGTATCAATTCTTAAATCTTCTGGTTTAATGTCAATTTCAATTGTATCATCTAATTCAGGAATAACATCAATGGATGCAAATGAAGTATGACGTCTTTTGGAAGAATCAAATGGAGATATTCTAACAAGTCGATGAACACCTTTTTCAGCCTTTAAATGTCCATAAGCATATTTTCCTTTAACCAAGAAAGTAACTGATTTAATACCTGCAACATCTCCATCTAAATAATCTAAAACTTCTATTTTAAAATCTTTCGATGAACAATATCTTTGGTACATACGATACAACATTTCTGCCCAATCTTGGCTTTCTGTACCTCCTGCACCTGGATGAATTTCTACGATGGCATTAGCACTATCATACTTTCCAGATAAAAGTAAAATTTTTTCAAATTCACTCATTCTTTGTTCAAAATCTTGATAATCACTTTCTAAAATAGTTTGAAATTCTTGATCATCCGTTTCTTTAACTAATGTATATGTTTCATCTAATGAATTTAATGATTGACAAAGATTTTCATATTCATCAGTAATTTTTTTCATATCATTTAATTCGTCATAGATCTTTTTAGCTTTTGTTGGATCATCCCAAAAGCCATCTTGCATTGTTTGATATGAAAGACCTTCTATTTCTCTTAATTTTTCATCAATTTGTGCAGATTTTCTATATTCGTCTATTAATAAATGGGCTTTATCAAGCCCATTTTTTATTTCATATAATTCCATTATTTAAATTCTACTTCTAATTTTAAATGAGGAATATTTTCTTCTGCTGAACTACCAGGACGAATACCCATATGCACAATATTTTTAGAAATCATATCAACAATAGAAAGTTTCATTTGTTCAAACATATAGAACGCTTCTTCTGTATATTCAGAAAGTGGATTCTTTTGTGCATACGCACGTAAATAAATACCATTTCTAAGTTTAGTCATTGCATCAATATGATTGATCCAAGTATAATCAATAACTCCTAATAAAACACTTCTTTCATAATTAACGATTTTTGCATGATCAATATCTTTATTTAATCTCATTTGATATTGAGAGAAGCAAATTTCTGTTAAAGTTTCTAATAATTTCTTAGGATCATTTTTAACAACATCTTTATTCTTAGCATCAATTTCAGCAAGTAACATATAATTTTTAGCTACAAAATCTAAAACAGCATCCACATCAACTTCATCATGTTTACCATGAGTTGTACATCTATTGATTGTCATTTCAATTGCTTGATTGAACATACCTTTGACAATATCATCTAAATTATCTAATGACATGATTTCATCACGTTCTTTATACATAATTTCACGTTGTTGTCTCATAACATCATCATATTCAAGAATATGTTTACGTGAATCAAAGTTTTGACCTTCAACACGTTTTTGTGCATTTTCGATAGCTTTTGAAACCATTTTATTTTCAATAGCCATATCATCATCTAAATAATTACTAAATGATTGTAATTTTTCACCAGCAAATCTTTGCATTAATTCATCATCAAACGAAACATAGAATACAGAATATCCTGGGTCACCTTGACGTCCAGAACGTCCACGTAACTGATTATCAATACGTCTAGATTCATGTCTTTCAGAACCAATAACTGCTAAACCACCAATTTCAGGTACACCTTTACCAAGTTTAATGTCAGTACCACGACCAGCCATGTTTGTAGCGATTGTCACCGCACCTTTTTGACCTGCTCTTGCAATGATTTCAGCTTCTTTAGCATGGTTTTTCGCATTTAATGTATTATGTTTAATTCCTCTTTTATCTAACATTTTTGATAAAATTTCTGAAGTTTCAACCGATACAGTCCCAATTAGAATTGGTTGACCATAAGCATGTCTTGCAACAACTTCATCACATAATGCTTTAAATTTATTTGTTTTTGTAGAATAGATCTTATCATTACGGTCATCACGAATAACCGGTTTATTTGTTGGAATTTCAATAACACGCATGTTATAGATCATCATAAATTCTTCTTCTTCTGTTTTTGCAGTACCAGTCATCCCTGCTAATTTATTAAATAGTCTGAAGAAATTTTGATATGTGATTGTTGCTCTTGTTTCTGTTTCTTCTTTAATTGGAACACCTTCTTTAGCTTCAATTGCTTGATGTAACCCATCAGAATAAGCACGACCTGGCATAACACGTCCAGTAAATTGATCAATGATCATAATTTTTGCATTACGAATATCTCTTGTACCATCTTCTGTCGCAATCATATATTCAACATCACGAGTCATCGCATAGTTTGCTTTTAATGCTTGATTGATATGATGAACTAATGAAGTATGTTGAATATCATATAAGTTATCAATCTTAAATCCTTTTTCTGCTTTTTCGATTCCTTTTGGAGTTAATGAAACAGTTTTTGTTTCGATATCAACTTCATAATCTTTTTCAGCAATTAATGATTTAACAAAACGATCTGCTTGTAAATATAAAGCAGCTGTATTTTTCTTACCACCTGAAATAATCAATGGTGTTCTTGATTCATCAATTAAAATAGAGTCAACTTCGTCGATCAAAGCATAGTTAAGTCCTTTAACTAATACTTTATCTTCCATTGAAGTAACCATATTGTCTCTTAAATAGTCAAAACCTAATTCAGCATTTGTTGTATAAGTAACATCACAACCATGTGCTTCTTGTTTTTGTTGAGGTGTTAATTCTCTTTTATTTAATCCAACTGTTAATCCTAAAAATTCTAATACTTTACCATTATTTCTAGCATCACGTTCAGCCAAATAGTCATTAACAGTAATAACATGAACTCCTTTTCCAGTTAATGCATTTAAATAAACTGGGAAAATAGAAGTTAATGTTTTACCTTCACCTGTTTTCATTTCAGCAATATCACCATTATGTAATGCAATACCACCCATTAATTGAACTTTAAAAGCTTTTAAATGAATTTGACGCCATGCAGCTTCTCTTGCAACTGCAAAAGCATCAACTAAAATATCATCTAATTCACTACCGCTATTTAATTTTTCTTTTAATACATTTGTTTGATTTGCTAATTCTTCATCAGACAAAGCACTATACTTATCTTCTAAAGAAATAATTTCTTGAGCAATCTTATCTAATTTTTTAAGTTGTTTTCTTTCATCATCGAAAACACCTTTAATTTTTGAAACAAAGCCTTTTTTTGTTTTTTGAGGTGTTGTAGAAAATGGAATAACTTCTCCATTATATTCTTCATTTTTAAAATCTTCTACATGTATATCTTCACCTTGTTGATCTTGTAAATCAACAATATTTTTAGCTGCTTCAACATCGATTCCTAATTTAGCGTTTTTCTTTTTAATTTCTTTTCTTATTTCTTGCTTTCTACTAGCCATACATACACGCTCCTTTTACGCTTGTAATCAAGTTTAATTATATCAAATAATTGTGATTATTAAAAGCAAAATTTAAATATCCCTACTTAAAATAAAAATCTAGAGATTATCTCTAGATTTTTACGACATGTTTTGCCTGCATACCGCGTTCGCTTTGATATAATTCAAACTCAACTAATTCGCCTTCATTAAGTGTTTTATATCCATTTTGAACAATTTGGCTATAATGAACAAAGACATCTTTTCCTTCTCCTCGATCAATAAATCCAAATCCCTTTTCGGCATTAAACCATTTGACTCTTCCTTGCACTTTCATCATCCTTTCCTTGTCTATTTCAGTATATTTAATATTTTATAAAAAAGTTATCATTTTCATTCGACAAATAAATTTTACGTGTCATTTATAACAAAAAAATGTCATCTCTATTGTCAAATAGTTCACACTATTTTACATATTTGTTGAAAAAGTAATAAAAAACATTTCTAGCAAAAGCATAAAGCTTACCCTTACTATTGGTTAGTGGTTTTCTTAGTGTCTACAATAGAATTGATTATTTTTTAAAATAATCAATATGAGGGCAAGCCAATACTAATGCTTTTATTTGTTTAGGGTGATATTTTTCTACTTGCTGAAATGCTGCTTGTAAAGTATTTGATGAAGTCATCACATCATCAAATATTAAAACATTCTTCTTATAAAGAAGATTTCCCTCTTTAATAGATAATATTTTCTTTACTTGGCTTCGATCTTTTTGTTTTGTCTGTTTGTAGTCTTCTTTTTTATACAAACCTGTAAAAATATGTTGAGAAAATGTCTTAACAATTTCAACATTAGGACAAAAGCCACGTCGTTTATTATCTTTTTGACTACTAGGAATAACAACAATGATATAATTTTTGTAGGTCCTTTTTAATTCTTGAAATGATTCTATAAAACAATCTTTTAAAGCATAATCATCTAATGCTTTATATTGAAAAAGGAGTTGTCTAAAAAAATCATTGTATTCATATAAAACCTTGACATGATATCCTTGAATCCTTATATCACTATTTATTATTTTAAATTTTCTTATACAGCTTAAACAAAGAGAAGAATTATTCACCAAGTGAAAAAGATCTTGTTGTTGATTTAACTCTTTATGGCAGATAAGGCATTGCTTTGTTGAAGATCCTTGATACATTCTTTAATAGCCTTCGTTTGTCTATTTGTATAAATGATAATATCTCCATTTGTATAGGGTACTTTTCGCCCTGTTCGCCCTGCTATTTGAATAAGTGTTTCTTTATCAAAAAGGGGATGTTCACCATGTAAAATAATAACTTGTACATTTTCAACAGTCATTCCTCTTTCTAAAACTGTTGTACATGCAATAACATCTATTTCATGGGATTTAATCATTTCTAATGATTGATGAATATTTTTTTCTTTTGATGTAGCACAGTGACTTTTAATAGAAAAGAATTTAAGAAATTTTTGTACTTGTCTTGTCATTTCAATACGTGGTACAAAAAGAAATACCGGTTTTTTATCTTTTTGATACTTTTTTAATTGATAAACAAGATGACACAACATCATAAAGTTTCCCATTACCTTACAAGTAGGAATTGGTAATGGTTGATGATGAAACCTTTGTAAGACTTGTACATCTCCACTTTCAATCGTTGCAGACATAAACACATAATTTCCCTTTATACTATTCATTAATATATTTTCCAAAACTTCATTATCACGATATGGAAAAGCATCATACTCATCTAAAATCAATAAATCAAACATTCGTGGATACCGATACAGCTGATGTGTTGTACAAATAATAAATTGTCCTTCTAAACACTCTGTATGTCCTCCATAAACAAGAATGGGCTGAATATTAAAAAATTGTTTTTGAATTCTCTTTGCTAATTCTATAACCAATTCTTTTCTTGGCATCGTCAAACAAACATGATGTCCTAAATTCAATGCATATTCAATGACACCATAAATCATTTCCGTCTTACCTGCTCCTGTTACTGCTTTTAATACTGAATTTTGATGATTTTGATATCTTTCTATCAATAATCTTGAAGTTCTTTCTTGTTCTAAGTTTAATGAATAATTTAAATGATAGTATATTTTCTTTTCATTTTTAACAGATTTTAAGTTAACTGTCTTTGTAGAAAAAGCAATACATTTTCTACAATAAATACGCCCATTGTTTTCAAAAAAATATTGAACATCTTCATTTTGACATCTCGAACATTTCATCTTCTTCACCTACATCTATTTTAATACATTTTACAAAATAATTCGTCTCGAATTTGTTTCAAATTTGTCTCATTTTTGTCTCAAATTTGTTTCACATTTGTCTCACGATTTTTTCAATAAAATCATTTTTGTATTTCTTAGAAATAGGAATAACTTGTTTATTTTTAGTGATACAATTCATTCCTTCTATTCTCTCAACATATTTTAAATTAACAATATAGCTTCGATGACAACGACAAAAAGAATCATCTAATTGTAAAGCTATTTCTTTTAAACTGAGATAATTTCTTTTTGTCATATCATTTTGATGAATCATAACATGGTGTTGATAAGCTTCTATATAAATAATGTCTTCATAAGGTATTTTGTGAACTTCTTTTTTAAACTGATAAATAAATGTCTTAGAATGTTGATGTAATAAAACGCAATCAAGTATTTTATATATTTCTTGTTGATCAAGCGGCTTTAATAAGTAGTGCATCGCTTGTACTTGATAACTTGCTATCCCATAATGTGTATTTTTTGTTTGAAAAACAATCGGTATTGATAAATCCTTTTTTCTTAAGATCTTTGCAAATTCAAAACCATTGATATGTTTCATATCTAATTCTAAAAATACAAGATCACAGTTTTTTAAACATTTTGGTAATTGATAATAAAGCTGTTTATACCAATGAAAATAGATTTCTTGTTGTTTTTCTATACCCCATTTTTCAATAATCGATTTTAAAAAAACATAATCTTTTAAATTATTTTCTCCAATAAAAATATTCATTTAATCACCTCTTTATCAGTGTATATTATTTACAATCTACTCTATGATTTTAGAACAAATTGGACTAAAAAAATCGCCGAAGCGATTTATTGATCTTGATATACTTTTTTTAATGCATCTTCAACACACTCTGGCACTAAGCCTGTAAGTGGCTTATGATAACTAGCTATTTCTTTAACGACAGATGATGAGATAAAAGAATGTGATGGCTTTGTCATTAAATACATTATTTCTATTTGACTATTTAAATATTGATTAGATTGTGCATATTGTAATTCATAATCGAAATCTGTTGTTGAACGTAAGCCACGGATAAGCACTTGTCCATTGACTTTTTTTACATAATCCATAAAAAGTTCATCTGTTGAATCAACAATTACATTTTTTAAATGAGCTGTTGCTTTTTTTAAAAGTTCTTTTCTTTGTTCAATCGTAAACAAACCTACTTTTGTTGGATGAATAGCTACCGTTACATATAATATGTCAAATATCTTTGCAGCACGTTCAATAATATCTAAATGTCCATTTGTAACTGGATCAAACGATCCATTATATACAGCAATTTTCTTCATGATTTAATCCTCATAATAAAAAATATTAAGAGTTGTAATTCCATACTTTTTTCTTTTATTTAACTCAATTCCTTCTATTTCTTTAAACTCAACTTCTTTTAATTCTTCTACTACAATACACGCTTGTGGATTCAACATTTGATGATCAACTAAATATTGAAGAATATCATCAACAAGACCTTTTCCATAAGGTGGATCTAAAAAAACATAATCAAACTTTATACCTTTTTCATACAAATATTTTAAAGCTTTTTTATAATCCATTTTCAAAGGAAAACAATTTTCCAATTTTAAAAGAGAAAAATTTTCTTTAATTGTTTTAAAAGCTTCGTATTGATGATCCACACTATAAAGTGTATCACATCCTCTAGAAATAGCTTCTATTCCAAGTCCACCACTACCTCCAAATAAATCTAATACCGTTCCTCCTTGAAAATATGGCCCAATCATATTAAAAAGGTTTTCCTTATTTTTATCTGTTGTCGGTCTTGTTAATTGACTCTTAGGAACTTTTAATTGTCTTTTTTTATACTTTCCTGCAATCACTCTCATAATTTATACCCTGATGTATCTAATGAATCACTAATATCTTTAAAAACAATTTTTGTAACTTCATCGAGTAATTCATTGATTTTATAATAACTTTGATAATATTTTTGAATGTTTTCATTTTGTGACATTCTTTTTCTTACTTCATTTAATTCTTGTCTTTTCTGTGTCAAATCAATATATTTTTCAAACTTTTTCAAATCATCTAATTCTTGTAAAAGATTTTGATAATTATCTAATAATTCTTTTGTTTCTTGATTTAATAATTTTAAAGATTGCTCTTTAAATTGTAGATAGCGCTTATCTTCTTTGATAGCATCTATTAAATCATATATTGTTTCATTCATTGTAACATCTCCAACATACTCATTAGTATTGATATTCTTTCTAGCTTTTCTAAAACTGTACTTTGTTTTTTTTGATGTATTTCATCTAATAAATCATCATATTTTTCTGGATAATGACATAATGTAACATACCAAACAGGATGCTTACGTATATAATCTAAAACATCTTCTTTCATTATTTACCTTCTTTATTTTTATCTAAAAGATTAGAAACAATTCCTAAAACTTTTTCGATTGATTGCAAAGAAGAAGATAATGCTTCCAAATCGACATTTTTGATAATTTCTAAAACATTCATATTTTCTATTGGATGTTCCTTATACGGTTTGAAAAAATGATCATCTTCTCCATACATTGTATAGATTTCATATATTTCTTGCCAAGTATAGCGATGATTTAATACATCTTCTTTAATACTTGGTATTGTCTTTAAAAAAGCTTTAAACTCTTTTAAATTATCCATCAAATCACCTAATATATCATATGAAACATTTATAATTGTGTGTCTGTTTTTTCTAGTTGTTCTTTGTTGAACTTGGAAATAATTGCTTGGGCAATACCTATTGCTATTAAAGCAGCAATCGTTGAAGATCCCCCAGATGATACTAATAATAATGGAACACCTGTCATTGGAATCAATCCTGAAACGCCACCTAAATTAACAAATAAATGTAACATAAAATATGAAGCTATTCCTATCAAAATAACTCTTGATTTATTATTTTGAATTTGATCTGCATATTTTAATAATCTAAAAATAATAATAGCTGTTGGAATAATCATTAAAGCCAACCCAAAAATACCAAGTTCTTCATAAATAATGGCCCCTATAAAATCATTATGTGCCTCTGGAATATAATCATATTTTTGAATAGAATTTCCTAATCCAAGTCCAAAAATACCACCATCTGTAAAAGCAATCAAAGAATTGACAAGTTGCCATGAACTATCATAAATATTTTCTATTTTTAATGGTTTTAACCAAGAATCAATACGTTGTAATTGATATCCCTGTAAAACAGCTGTGATTAAGAATCCTAAAATAATAACCGCTACAGCTAAAGCAATCCAAACGAGTTTTTTATATTTTTTATAATAATCTCTTGGTGTTGACATAAAACAAATAAAACAAATTGCTGCTAGAATAAGAGAACTTCCTAAATCCTTTTGTACAATAACTCCTATTCCAAATGCAAAAACCATAAGAGCTAAAGGGAACAAAACACATTTGTTAAATTTATCTTTATAAAATTTACTTTTTAATTCAGCAGTTCTAAATTTTCCTTTTACTACAAATGCTGAATCAGTTTCTGTAAGCATATAAGATAAAATAAGAACCATACCAATTTTCATAAATTCTGCTGGCTGTACTGTAAAAGAACCTAAATGAATCCAAGCATGTGAGCCTTTGGTCGTCCAAAAAACACAACCACACATTGAGATGATTCCCATAATATATACAGCCATTGAACTTCTGTAATTAATCATTTTCAATTTAAAACCCTTTGTAAGAACCATCATAATAAAAACACCTATTGCTACATAAATAGATTGTGTAATCATATTTTTTATTGCAAATGCCGTTCCTTTTGAAGAGACCGCTCCAATTGATGCTGAACCAATCATTACAATTCCTAAACAAATCAATACAAAAACTGCAAAAAAGATAGGCTTATCTGCCCCTTTTTTTCTAAAAAAAGCTTTTATTCTTTTTGTCATTATAATTTGATCCAATCATTTTCTTGACTTGCTTTAAAAACTTTATAAATAGAATATCCAGAAACATCTTGGAATTCTTTATCAATTTGCTTTTCTTCACTCTTTGTCCCAACAACATTTTTAAATTTTCTATAAGCATTTAAAAAATCTGTTTTACTTATTCCTTCTTCATATGCTTTTTCTACTGCATTATATAAAGACATAACATCAATAATATCTTTTGTTGACCATGTATAGTCTAGTGGATAATTATAGTCCATCATTTACACCTCATTTCAGTAAAATATTATAACTTAAAAAAGTATAAAAATAAATGACTTATGATAAATCCCCCATACAATTATTTGGAATCATAATATGGTAATAGTAAAGGAGGGATAAACAATGAACTGTGATTATAACTGCAATGGATATGTCAATAATCCATTTGGCTGTGGTGGATGTAACACATGCGGCTATACACCTATTATGGGTGGCTTTGGTTGCAACAATACAGGATGTAGTTGGTTTGCAATTGTTTTAGTTGTTTTCTTATTATTAATCATTTGTGGTAATTCAAGAATTAGACCTTAGATATTTCAATCACCTCAAAATATGTTATAATAACCACGAATGAGGTGAAAAAAATGTTATTAATGAAAGATATTATAGATGATTCAAACGAATTAATTAGAACAGTGTCAAAAGAGGTTGAACTTCCTCTATCCAAAGAAAATCATGATTTACTCATGAAAATGCATGAATTTTTAGTTGCAAGCCAAGATGAAGAACTTTCTGAAAAATATGATTTAAGACCTGCAGTAGGTATTGCAGCTATTCAATTTGGTATTCCAAAAAGAATGTGTGCCATCCATGTTTTAGATTATGATGAAGAAGGAAATGTAACAAAATCTACTGATTATGCTTTAGCGAATCCTAAGATTGTTTCTTATACACCTAAACAATCTTATTTAAAAACTGGAGAAGCATGTTTATCAGTTCCTGAAGATGTAAAAGGTTATGTTCCACGTCATGCTAAAATCACTGTTGAAGGATTTGACGTACTTACAAACAAAGATGTAAAAATTGTTGCTCGAGGATTTTTAGCTATTTGTTTACAACATGAACTTGATCATTTTGATGGTGTTTTATATTATGATCATATTAATAAAGAATATCCATTAGTACCAATTGAAAATGCTATGGTTATTGAATAAATAAAAGGTTCTTTCGAACCTTTTATTTTACTTTAAAATAATGAATTGTTTTGGGTTTTAATACTATTTGTCCTTGATTTTCAATTTCTTGTTGATCAATTAAAGAAATAAGATTTTCATTTAAAGAAATGGTAAATTCTTGATCATCTAAATTTAATGCTACAATAATTCTTTCTTGTTGATCATTTCTTTCAAAAACAAATTGTTTATTTGTTAAAACCAATTCTTTAAACTCACCTTTTTGTAAAGCAGATGATTGATTTCTAATAGAAATCAATTTTTTTATATATTTTGTTAAACCATTAGGCATTGGTTTGGTAAACTCTGGTCTTAAAGAATCATCACTTTCCTGTTCTTTCTTTCCGGTTTGTCCCCATTCACTTCCATAATAGATACATGGTATTCCTGGTAAAGAAAATAACATACCATAAATAAGTGGTAATTTTTCTAAATCTGTTAATTTAGATGCTATTCTTTCTACATCATGATTATCAACAAAACTAAATAATGTTTGTCCTCTATACATTTCTCCATAATTACGTTTTATTGTATGAGCCATTTCAAACATATTTAATGAATTAAATGAAGACCAAAGTCCTTTAAAACCAGAATAATCAGTAATACTATCTAAATGTGCTTCACTAAACATATATCCTGCATTATCACCTAAAACTTCACCTAACAAGAAAAAATCCGCCTTTTTTTGTCTACAATGATCTTTTAACATTGCCATAAACCATCTTGGTAAACTATAGGCAACATCTAAACGAATACCATCAATATCAAAGGCATCAATCCAATAATCAACAGCACTTAATAAATAATTTTGAACATCTGGATAATCTAAATTTAATTTAACTAATTCATAATGTCCTTCCCATCCCTCATAATAAAAACCATCATCATAAGGTGAATTGCCGTTAAAATCAATTCTAAACCAATCTTTATATTGACTATTTTCTCTATTATTTAAAACATCTTGAAAAGCAAAGAAGCCTCTTCCTACATGATTAAAAACACCATCTAAAACAACACGCATCCCTCTATCATGTAAATTTTTACAAATTTCAATAAAATCTTCATTTGTTCCTAAACGTTCATCAATTTTACAATAATCTCTTGTATCATAACCATGATGATCACTTGAAAATACAGGATTAAAATAAATAGCATTTATCCCTAAATCTTCAAAATAATCCATAAAATCATTCAATCTTAAAATACGGTGTTCCACAATTCCATCATTATCACGAGGAGCCCCACAAAAATTAAGAGTATAAATTTGATAAAATACACTTTCATTAAACCACATTATAAAAAACCTCCTTATACATCTATCTATTATTATACACTATTTAGTTAGAGTTATTTAAAAAATATGATATAATATACTATATATAAGGAGGTTCTTATTATGACTCAAAAAATTATTACTATTACAAGAGAATATGGTTCTGGAGGAAGATTGATTGCTAAAAAAGTAGCTGAAGCCTTAAATATTGCTTTCTATGATAATGAACTTATTGATGAAACAGCGCGCCAATTAGGTATTGATATTGATACAATTCGTAAAGCATCTCAAGAAAAATCATCAAGTTTTGCTTATTCACTTAATAATGGTCCTCTTATTTTACCAATTAATGACCAAGTTTATGCTACACAAGCCAAAATCATTAAACATCTTGCTGAAAAAGAAGATTGTATTATTGTTAATGGATGTGCAAACTATATTTTAGAAGACTATCCTCATGTTTTAAGAATATTTGTGTATGCTCCTTTAGAATCTAGAATTGAACGTGTTGAAAAAGATTATAAAGAAGAACATGAAAATACTAAAAAATATGTTCAAAAAAGAGATAAACAAAGAAAGAGTTATTATAATTATTACACAACAAATACTTGGGCAAATATGAAAGACTATGATTTATGTATTAATAGTGATATGGGAATTGATGAAATCGCTCAATTAATTGTTAAAGTTTATCAAAACGGAAAATTATGGAAATAATATAAAAAATATTCAGGACACCCTGAATATTTTTTATTCTGGTAAAAATTGAATTGCTACTCCTAAAAGTCCTGAACCAAGATAACAAGATAAAGCAGCACCAACATGACCATCGATTATATATGTAAATTGAGGAAACCTTTCTTTTAACATTCCTTCCAAAATATTTCTTTCTTCCAAATTATTAGCATCTGCAATAGCCAATGCAAATTTTTGATGTGGATTTTCTTCAAGATGACTTTCTATTAAATCTATCAATTTTGATTTCACTTTCTTTGAACCTCTCACTTTAGCTGGAACATAAATTTCTCCATTTTCTTTTTCAAAAGAAAGAATTGGTTTAATCTTTAGTGTTGTTCCTAAAAATGCCGAAGCCTTGCCAATGCGTCCACCTTTTTGTAAATAATTTAAATCATCTATTGAAAAATAAGCATAATTTTGATAGCACAAAAAATCTGCAATTTCAATTAATTCATCAAAAGATTTTCCTTCTTCTCTATATTTAGCAAGACTAACAGCAATAACTCCTAATCCCACTGATGCACTTTGACTATCAACAATATAACATTTTAATTTCTCATAAGTTTGACAAAATAACCTCATTTGATTACCTGTCCCAGATATACCACTAGATAAAAATAAACCTATAACATGAGTATATCCTTTATCTTTTAGTTGATCTAACAAATTAAACAAATCTTCTCCAACTGGTGAAGAAGTTTTAATTACTTTTTCATCTTGAATCGCATAAATATCATTAGAAGTAATATCTACACCATCTCTATAACTCTTTCCATCATATTGAATTTGTATTGGTAAAACATGTATATCATATAACTCTCTATATTCTTTTTTTATATCACTACATGAGTCTGTTATAATTGCAATTTTTTCCATTTGTATCTCCTTAAAGTTACTTTGAACTTCATACTAATGGAACTTATTATAACTATTTGCATATAAAAAGCAAGATTTTTTAAAAAATAAGTATCGCATCAATGATACGCGAAACACATTGAACTACTACCGATCCCATCATTAATGCACCTAAAATGATTGTAACTAATCCCTTATTTGATAATTTTTCCATAATAGTTCCTCCTTTTGTTTCTTTAATTTCAACTTTTAAAATTTATTTTTGTTATTGTATCTTTTTAAGACACTTATAATATAACTCCGTCACTAAGTTTCGTCAATACTTTTGTGTCTTTTTTAGATATTTTGTTTACTACATAGTCTATAATATGGTAATATTAAGACACAAGGAGTGATAAGATGACAGGTGAACGTATTAAAAAATTAAGAAAAGAAAAGGGTTTGACACAACAACAACTAGGAGAAATGCTCGGTGTTCAAAAATCAGCAATTGCTAAATATGAAAACGGACGTGTTCCTAATTTAAAAAAGGAAACACTTTCCCGACTTGCAGAAATATTTAATGTTACTCCTAATTATTTATTAGGTATTGATGAGCCAGCCTATCATGGACATAGTCATAATATAGATATTCCCTTATATAGTGATGTTTGTTGTGGAGATGGTATTTTTGTTGAAGACAATATTGAAGAATATATTTCTTTACCTGAATCTCTATTAAGTTCTCGAAAGGATTACTTTTGTCAATATGCTGATGGAGATAGTATGATTGATGAAAATATTCAATCTGGGGATCTTATTATTTTTGAAAAGACACAGCAACTTAATAATGGTGATGTGGGATGTTTTGGCATTGAAGATAATATTGCAACATGTAAAAAATATTTTAATGATTCTAAACAAAACTGTATTATTTTACAACCTGCAAATGATAAATATTCTCCAATTATTATTAATGAATATAATTATCATGAATTTAAAATCATTGGAAAACTTGCCCTTGTTATTTCTAAAAGAAACTAAAATTAAAACTCCGTTTCAAATGAAACGGAGCTTTTTTTATTAATTTTAATTATTTTACTGTAATTAATTCTAAATAAGAAGTAGTTCCAGCAACACCTGGTGTACCAGCAGTAACAATGATTTGTTCACCTGGTTCAACTAAGTTTTCTTTAGCGATAACTTGAGCATATTCAATCATAGCAGCTCTTGTATCCATTTGTTTACATAATACTGATTTAACACCCCAGTTGATAGCTAATGCTCTTGTAGTTTGTTCATTTGGAGTAGCAGCAATAATCATAGATTTAGTACGATATCTAGACATTTTTCTAGCTGTAAATCCTGAATCAGTGAATGCAACGATTGCAGCAACGTTGAATTTAGATGCGATTTCAGCAACTGACATACAGATAGCTTCACTTTGATCTAATGGAGCAGTTCTGATTGCTTTTCTTTGTAATGAAGCATAATCTAAAGTTCCTTCAGTTTTTAAAGCAATTTTAGTCATAGTTTCAACAGCTTCTACTGGATATTTACCTTGAGCAGATTCACCAGATAACATGATTGCATCAGTACCATCATAGATTGCGTTAGCAACGTCAGATACTTCAGCACGTGTTGGTCTTGGGTTTTCTTGCATACTATCTAACATTTGAGTAGCAGTGATAACGATTTTACCTGCAGCACGACATTTATTGATTAATTCTTTTTGAATTAATGGTACATCTTCAGCAGGAATTTCTACACCTAAGTCACCACGAGCAACCATGATACCATCAGCAACTTTTAAGATATCATCCATGTTTTCAACACCTTCGCTGTTTTCAATTTTAGCGATGATTTGAATTTCAGGACGACCGTTTTCAATTAATAATTTTTTAACATCTAAAACATCTTGTGGACGTCTTACGAAAGATGCAGCGATGAAATCAACACCTTGTTGACAACCAAAAGTTAAATCTCCGATATCTTTTTCTGATAAGTAATCGAATCCTAATTTGATTCCTGGAACGTTGATTCCACGTTTGTTTTTAACAACACCATCGTTAGCACAGATACATACGATATCAGTACCATCAACATGATCAACTAATAATTCTACTTGACCATCGTTTACTAAGATGAAACCACCTGGTTTAACATCTTTATATAAATCTTTATAAGTGATTGTAAATCTTTCACTTGTTCCTTCAATATCTTCTACACAGATAGTAGAAACTTGACCTTTTTTGAATTCAGTTTTTCCACCAACGAAATCACCAGTTCTAATTTCAGGTCCTTTAGTATCTAATAAGATAGCTACGTTTTTGTTTAATTCTTTGTTGATTTCTCTTAAAGTTTTAATTCTTCCCCCATGTTCTTCGAAATCACCATGAGAGAAGTTTAATCTCATTACGTTCATACCAGCTTGAACTAATTTAGTTAAGACTTTTTTGTCTTCAGAAGCTGGCCCAATTGTACACACAATACGTGTTTTCTTTTTTCTTTCTTTTTCTAATACCATCCTAATATCCTCACAATCATATTTTCATTTAAGTTTATATTAACGAAGTTTAATAGCATCTTCGTAAATACTAAAATCAGTTTCACGTTTATGTCCTAATACTTCAGTAATTGGTAATCCTTTGATTTGACCATTTACTTCACTTACACATAAACCACCTTTTCCAGCTTCAAGTAATTCAACGGCATAAACACCCATTCTTGAAGCAAGAACTCTATCTCTTGCTGATGGTCTACCACCACGTTGCATATGTCCTAAAACGTTTGCACGAGTTTCAAAACCAGTTGCAGCTTCAACTTTTTTAGCTAATTCATGTACATCTGTAATATGTTCTGTAATAACCACGATTGCATGTTTTTTATCAGATGCTTTTGAAGCTTTTAATACTTCAATCACTTTATTTTCATCAAAACCAATTTCACTAGTGATTACCATTTCAGCACCATCAGCGATACCAGCATTGATAGCTAAATCTCCACATCTACGTCCCATAACTTCAAGAATAGTACATCTTTGATGAGAACTTGATGTATCTCTTAATTTGTCTAATGCATCAACAATTGTATTTAATGCAGTATCAAATCCAATTGTATGATCAGTATCAGGAATATCATTATCAATTGTTCCTGGAATACCGATACAGTTGATACCCATTTCAGTTAACTTTAATGCACCATTGTAACTTCCGTCACCACCGATAACAACTAAAGCTTCCATTCCTACTTCTTTCATTTTTTCAATTGCTTCTTTTCTTACTTCAGGATCTTTGAATTCAGGGAATCTTGCTGATTTTAACATAGTACCACCAATATTAATGATGTTACGAGTACTATGACGATCAAACTTAATAAATTCTCCATCGTGTAATCCTTTATAACCAAGTTTTACACCATATACTTCAATTCCTTTATTTAAGCATGTACGCGCTACTGCTCTTACAGCAGCGTTCATTCCTGGAGCATCTCCTCCAGAAGTTAAAACTCCTATACATTTAACCATAATGTTCACTCCCTATTTCATAACATTTCATACATAGTGATTTTAGCACAAATCATGACTTTTCTACAAGAATTTTTACACATTTATTATGCTAAATCTTATTGTTTTATCATAATTGGCATACTCATTGTAAATATTGTGTTAAGTAAGCGCTCTACTTTTATTTTTTCACGCGCATCTTTTTTCAAAGTATAGATTTTAATTAAATCATCTTGGGTGTATTGACTGGTAAATAGCGTTATCTTTTTATTTTGATTACGATATGTCAATACAGCTGCTAAAACTTCATCTCTTGACCAGCCTGTTACATTTTCTCCACCTAGATCATCAATCACTAAATAATCTACATTACGAAGTTCCTCTATATTATTATCATTTCCAAATTCACTAAAAGAATTCTTTAAATCGATTAAATATGTAGGAAAATGCACATATCCTAAATGATACCCTTGTTTAGCAAGTGATCTTGTTAAAAAACCAGCTAATGTTGATTTTCCACAACCAGATGGCCCACAAATAAATAAACCTTTTTTTGACGTATTCGATAAAAAATGATCAATTGTACTTGCAAGTTCTTTGTTCATAATATCTTTAATTGATTTTAAATCAGATAATAATAAATCATCACTCACATTCGAAACAGTAATATGACTTAAAATATTTTGCTTTTCTAATATTTCTTTTCCATACTTACAAGGGACAAGTATTGTTTTTAAATGATGATTTTCAACATGAACCGCTTGCTTCATTCCTTTAGAAACTTTATGACATTGATAAAGCCCCCTACAATCTTTACATTTTTGCATATCTTCTTGAAAATCTAAAAATTCAACCCAATTTTCTTCTATAAAATCTCGTCCTACTTGTCCATCAGATAAAACTTTCATTATGTACGGATCCTTTATAAGTTCATTGATACTTTCTTCTTTTTGTTTTTGAAAATTTTGATCATCATCAAATAAATGTAAATCTTGTAAACTTTGCATTTTTTCTCCTCCTAGTCATATTTTTCTAACATTGCAAGAGCATCTTCATCAATATTATCTGCTGTTGATTTTTCTTGAGAAACAATTTGAATATCTTTTGTAAAATCATCCCAGTCATGATGTTGTTGATTTTGATATTTCAAATAAGCTTTTCCTTCTTCTATCGCTTCTTGAACCGTTTTTATTTTTTTTCTTTTCCATTGACTTCCTAAAGCTTCTATAAAATTTTTAGGTAATGATTGATTACACTTTTGAAGTGTTGTTTCTATTAAAACATTGACAACTCCTGGCTCTAATTGTAACGTTGTTAAAACAGATTCGACAACTTGAAGATCTCTTTTTAATGGTTCTTTACCACCCGTTTTATCTTTTAATAAATCATAAGGTGAAATATTTTCTAAATAATAAATATGTTTTTGTAAAGAAGATTCTCCCTGTTTTTCACTTTGAAGCAAAGGGGATTGCTTATGAAATACCTCTGTAAATTTTTCCGGCATTTTTAAATCATAATAGTTTCGGCAGTTTTGAGCCAATAACCGACTATTTAAATGATTTTCAATCATTGATTGTTTGACAAGATTTTGCATATCTAAAGCATTGATATGATATAAAATTCCTAATTGTTGAATTATTTTTTCATCTTCTTGATCAAACATTTTCTTAGATAATTGTAAATTTTCAATGCCTTGATAAAACAACGTTAGATCGTAACTATTTTCAATAGAATTTTGTATTTTTTGTTTATATTTTTTTTCTTTTAATATATTTTTTTCATGATGATGAATTTCAAAAACATCTGTAAACGATGCTGTCATTTCTTGATAATCATTTAAATTAACATTATACGTTTGAAAAATCGCTATTGTTTTTTCATATTCATCTTTCAATCTATCTTTCAATAAACGATCAAGAATTTGATGATTAATAAATTCTTGAGGTGATAACGGCATTTTCAAATCAAAAAGATAACGATTATCATTCGTTTGTTTAACATATGAACATACAAGTCCTACAGCTTCTAACTTATCAAAAGATTCCTGTAAAGAATTTAATGAAAATCCTGATAATTTACATAATCTAGAAATCAAAGAAGGACTTTTTGTAAGCGTCATTTGATCCAATTCACTATTGAGTGTTAGATAAAGAGCAGTAGCTTCCATCCCAATCAATGGTTGATAAAGTTGTAAAACTGTTTTATAACCAGTTAAATCAAGCATATAACTACTTCTTACTTGATAAACATCACTCGTTAATAATTTCTTCATGACTGATCCTTTCTATAAATTCATCAATTTGTTTATATAACTCTTCTATCCCTTGATTGTTATCAAAAACAATATCGGCCATTTCTCTTTTCTTTAAAGAAGAAATTTGGTTATTGATAATTGTATAAGCATAACTTTCATCAATATGATCTCTTGCCATCAATCTTTGAACTTGTCTTTGTTCATCTAAATAAACAACAATAATTTCATCACACAAATATTCTAAATGAGACTCATATAATAAAGGAATATCTAAAAAGATACAATCTCTCTCTTTATTTTTTTCAATTTCTTCCTTCATTTTTAAAATCACATAAGGATGTATAATAGCCTCTAACTGTTTTTTAGCATTTTTATCATGAAAAACAATTCTTCCTAATGCCTTTCGATCAACAATTCCATCTTTAACACATCCAAATAACTCTTGAACCTTCAAAATACATTCTTGATCAATTGTTAGAGCATTTCTTGAAATCAAATCCGCGTCAACAACAAGATAACCTCTTTCTATTAAATAATGTGTGACTGTCGATTTCCCACATGCAATACTTCCTGTTATTCCGTATACTTTCATCGTTTTGCCTTTTGACATATTGGACAATAATATGTTCCTCTTTCATTAATCATTACTTTTTTTATCTCATGTCCTAATGGACAATGCTTTTGCATATGCACTTTTAATTGCACTTGAAACAAACCATCAATTCCATTAGCACTAAAAGAATGAATTGTCGTTCCACCTTGTAAAATAGCCTTATTTAAAATCTCACAAGCAACATCCACTAATTCTTTAACTCTCTTTTTACTTAAAACATTGGCTTTAGTATAAGGATTTAAATGCATTTGATAACAAATTTCATTTGCATAAATATTTCCTATCCCTGTCATAATACTTTGATCTAGAAGAACTGTTTTAATCGCTTTATTTTTCTTTTTAAGCTTTTGATAAAGCTCTAAGTAATCTATTTCAAAAGGTTCAGGGCCTAATTTGCTTAAAGGCAGTTGATTTTTATAATCATCATGATCCACCAACTTCATTCTTCCAAACTTTCTAACATCATTATATCTTAACTCCATACCCTCATCTAATACAAAGATAACATGGTCATGTTTAGAAAGTATATCCCCTTTTTTACATATTTGATACTTTCCTTCCATTCTAAGATGAGAAATAAAGGCAACATCCTCCAATTTAAAAATCAAATATTTCCCTACACGATCAATCTCTGTAAAAGTCTTATTTTTTAAAGTTTGTACAAATTCTTCTTGATCATCATCAATGATTTTAGGATATAAAATTTTTATATCTTCAATTTTTTTATTTAAAATAAAATTTTCTAATGTTCGTCGAACCGTTTCAACTTCTGGTAATTCTGGCATTTTTTCACCTACTTTAACTCATACCAATTTTTAGCGTAAGTTCCTTCCGCTTTTAATTCCACTTTCATTTGATAAGCACTTTCCATTCCTTCTTTTACAAGTTTCATCATTTTATCCAATTCATCTTGATAAACATCAAAAATCAACTCATCGTGTACTTGTAAAATCATTTTTGATTTCATATGATTTTCTTTTAATAATTGATCCACTTTGATCATTGCAAGCTTGATAATATCAGCGGCTGATCCTTGAATTGGAGAATTCATCGCTAATCTTTTTCCAAATTCTTGTCTCATATAATTCTTTTCATTGATTTCTGGAATATATCTTTTTCTATTTAAGACGGTTGAAACATAACCATTTTCTTTTCCAAAAGCAATGCTTTTATTCATATAGTCTTTAATCTCAGCATATTTTTCAAAATATTTTTCAATAAATGATTTAGCTTCTTTAACAGTGACACCTAATTGTTCAGCCAAACCATAATCAGACATTCCATAAATAATTCCAAAGTTAACAGCTTTTGCATTTCGTCTCATTGTTGATGTAACCTCTTCTTCACTTACACCAAAAACAACACTTGCGGTATGACGATGAATATCTTTATCATGATTAAAGGCATCTATTAAACTTGTGACATTGGCTAGATGAGCAAGTACACGTAATTCAATTTGCGAATAATCAAAAGATATTAAATAATCATATTCAGGAACAAACGCTTTTCTAATAAGTTTTCCTTCTTCTGTTTTGACTGGTATATTTTGTAAGTTAGGATCTGTTGATGATAAACGTCCTGTTTGAGTTAAAGCTTGATTATAAATAGTATGTGTCTTTCCATCAATAAAGATTTGTTCTTGTAACCCAATAATATAAGTTGAATAAAGTTTACTTAATGTACGATAATTTAGAACTTTATCAATAATTGGATGAACATTTTTTAATTTATTTAAAACATCTACTGATGTGGAATAACCTGTTTTTGTTTTCTTACCATTAGGTAATCCTAAATCCTCAAAAAGAACTTCTCCTAATTGTTTAGGAGATGAAATATTAAATTCTTTATGTGCCAATAAATAAATTTCTTTTTCTAATTGATCAATTTGTCCTTTAAAAGTATCTCCTAATTGTTTTAAAACATCTTTATCCATTTTAGCTCCTTGAAATTCCATATCCGCTAAAATATACGCTACAGGCATTTCAACATTTTTGTATAAATCAAATTGTTGATCTTTTTTCAATCTTTGTTCTGCTTCATTTTTTAATTCATAAATTGCTTTAGCTTGTAAAACATAATGTTTCGATAAGACATCTTCTTCAGGAACATGTTTTTTAGCACCTTTTCCAAAAACTTCCTCATCAAATTGTAAATCAAAATATTGATAATAATCACAAACGATTTTAATTTCATCTTTTAAAGAAGGATTTAAAATATAAGAAGCAAGCTGTAAATCAAAAGTATACCCTTTAACTTCTAATCCATGCCAACGACAAGCATTGATACATTTTTTTATATCATAACCATATTTTTCAATCTTTTCATCTTTTAAGAAAGCCTTAAAGTTTTCATCATGCATAGCATTTTCTAAAGAAATATAATAGGCTTCATCTTTATTATAAAGACCAAATCCCAAAATAGCCGATTTATGATAATTCGTATCATAGACTCCTGCAATTAAAGCTGTATTCTTTTTAATATTTGGTAAAGTTTCAACAATTTTATATTCTAAAGGTTTACTTTGCTTTGTTTCTGTAGAAAGAGACATTCTTTTAAGTAAAGAGTTCATATCATAACGTCTGTAAAACTCCGCAAGATCATCATTATATTCTTGTCCTTCATATTTCCAAGCATCTAAATCTAATTCAACAGGTGCATCTGTTATAATTGTGGCAATCTTTTTAGATAAAAGGCCCAATTCAATATTCGTTCTAACTTTCTCACCCATTTTACCTTTTAATTCATCCATATGTTCCTTTAGATTTTCTATTGTCCCATATTGATTTAATAACTTCAAAGCCGTTTTTTCACCAATTCCTGGAATTCCTGGAATATTATCAGCACTGTCTCCCATAAGACCTAAAAGATCTCTCATTTGATCAGGTTCTAAATTATATTTTTCTTTAAAACTTTCAACTGTAATAACTTCATAATCATTGGTCTTTTGAGGCTTTTTGTATTGTTTAACATTTGAATCAATCAACTGCATCATATCTTTATCATTTGTATAAACAGCTACTTCCATGCCTTGATTTGACGCTTTTTTAGAAATCGTTCCAATAATATCATCACCTTCATATCCTTCTTTTTCAATATAAGGAATATGATGAGCTTCTAAATATTCTCTAACCATTGAAAACTGACAAACAAGTTCATCCGGTGTTGGCTTTCTTGTCCCTTTATATTCTTCCAATAGCTCACTTCTAAAAGTCTTCCCTTTTGCATCAAAAGCAACCACAATATACTCAGGATTTTGTTTCAATAAACTTTCTAATCTATTAGCAAAACCATAAACTGCATTGGTTGGTACACCATCTTTATTGACCATTAAATTTCCCATAGCAGCTGTTGCATAATAACAACTAAATAACCAAAAATTCCCATCTATTACAACTAATTTTTCCATTTTATACCTCATTTACTTCTTTAACATTTTGTACCACTAAAGAAAGCTTATCTCGATAATTCATCTTTCCTTCAATACATACAATCTTATTTTTTTCTAATAATGTCTTATATCTTTGATACGTTGAAGAAAAAACGACTCCCTCAACATTTCCTGTTTCATCAAATCCTTCAATAAAACACATTTCATTTCCTTTTTTATCAACGATCACTTTGACCCTAAATAAAGATAATAATACTCTCACATTTTTTGAGACATACTCATTTAAATTTGCGACTGCAAGAATTGGTTGATTGATTTTTTGTTTCATATAAGCCAAAGGATGTTGTGTTAAATACACACCTAACGCTTTCTTTTCTAATTCTAAACGCACCATTTTATTTTCTTTAATAATTTCTAAAATAGGTGGTTCATCAATACCAATCATATTTTTTAAATGTGCATACTCTGTAATCTTTTCTAAATTAGCTTTTAAAGTCGCACGATTAAGTCCAAATTCATCAAAAGTACCCGCATCAATTAAACTTTCTAACATTAAACTCGTGATTTTCTTTCCTTCCATTCGCGAAACAAAATCAAAAATATTTTTAAACAAGCCATTCTTTTGTCTTTCTTCAACAATTGCTAGATAACCTGCCTGTCCTACATTTTTAATAGCTAATAAAGAAAAACGTAAATCACCTTCTACTTGTTTAAAATAATGTTCAGAATAATTAATGGATGGCGGTAAAATTCTAATTTGATATTTTTTAGCTTCTGCAATATATTCCATTTTATGAACATCACTATTTTGTTCATTAGAAAGAATTGCTCCATAAAAAGATAAGGGATAATTAGCTTTTAAATACGCAAGTTGATAACCAATTAAACCATAGGCAATTGCATGAGCTTTATTAAAGCCATAATCTGCAAACTTTTCAATTAATCCAAAGATATATTCTGCCTGATTTTTTTCATAACCATTTTTTAAAGCACCACTTATAAATTCCTCTTTCATTGATTCCATCAACCCAAGTGTCTTTTTAGAAGTTGCTTGTCTTAATATATCTGCTTTAGCAAGTGAAAAACCAGCAATTTTTTGTGCTACTTGCATTAATTGTTCTTGATAAATAATAATACCATACGTTGATTTTAAAATATCTTTTAAATCATCATGTGGGTATTCCACTTTTTCTTGATGAAATTTTCGAGCAATATAATGAGGAATTTGTGACATAGGTCCTGGTCTATATAAAGCATTGGCAGCTCCAATATCTTCAATACTGCTTGGCTTTAATTTTCTAAATAAATTCTTCATCCCTGGTGATTCTAATTGAAAAACACCTAACGTATCTCCATTTGATAACATCTTAAATGTTTTTTCATCATTTAAAGGAATCGTATTTAAATTTAAATGAACACCTTCATACTTTTCAATATTTTTTAAAATATCAGAAATTACAGTTAAATTCTTCAATCCTAAAAAATCCATTTTTAATAAACCAACACTTTCAATATAATTTTTAGAATACTGTGTCAATACATTTTGATTAGGACCTTTTGTTAGAGGAACCACTTCATTTAAACAATCTCCTGATAAAACGACCCCTGCAGCATGCATTGAAATATTACGTGGTAAACGTTCTATAAGATAGATTGCTGGTAAAATCTTTCGTAACATTTCTTCTTGATTGACCATACTTGCAAAAGCATAGGAAGATTCATAAACTTCTTTTACTGTTTTTCGATTTTTTCCTTGTGTTGGAATATACTTTGACATCATTTCTAATTTAGGTAAAGGAACTGAAACGACTTTTCCTAAATCTCTTAAAGCAACCTTAGGCCCATAGGTAGCAAAAGTAACAATTTGTCCAACATGTTCTTGTCCATACTTTTCTGTAACATATTTAACAACTTCATCTCTTTTATCATCTTGAAAATCAATATCAATATCAGGCATTGAAACACGCTCTTCATTTAAAAAACGTTCAAATAATAAATCATATTTTAAAGGATCAATATTCGTGATTCCTAAAACATAACTCACTAAACTTCCAGCAGCACTTCCTCTTCCTGGACCGACTTGAATATCATGTGTTTTCGCAAATCTTACATAATCAAAAACAATCAAAAAATAATCATTGAAGCCCATTTTAGCAATGACTTTTAATTCTTTTTTTAAACGTTCTATATAAGTTCTAGGAACTTCTTTTCCTTTAAATCTTTTCTTTAAACCAACAATACAAAGTTGCTGTAAATAATTTTGGCTCGTCACATTTTCAGGTAAAGGATAGTGTGGTAAATGCATTTGATTGGTTTCGATAGTGACATTGCATCTTCTTAACAAATCATTTGTATTTTCTATAATTTCGCGATCAAACAATAAAGACATCTCATAAGCATCTTTTAAATACATCTGATTTGTTTGTACTTTATAATTTCGATCAATTTTTTCGCCATGGATACTTGCTTGCATTAAATCAACCGCTATAGCATCTTGTGGATATAAATAACGTACTTCATTCGAAGCACAAACCTTCACTTCTTGTAAAGTGGCAAGTGCTTTTAAACGTTCATTTAAAAATGATTGCATTTTTAAATGATGATCTTGAATACAAATATAATAATTATCTTTAAACATCTTTTTAAACAATGCAATATATTTTAAAGCCTCAGATTCTAACTCTTTTAAAACAAGCCTTTCAACAATTCCTTCTTTACATCCAGAAAGAATAAAAAGATGTTCACGATATAAAAATAATCTTTCTAATTCAATCGCTTTATGTTCACTTAAATTAATATCACTACATATTTTCATTAAATCATGATAACCAATTTGATCTTTTGCATAGAATAAAAAAGGATAAACTTCTTGATCAATAAGTACATCCCCTTGCATTCCAAAAATAGGCTTGATGTCATAATGATGACAAGCATTAGAAAATTCAATCGCACCATACATATTATTGATATCTGTTAAAGCCAATGCTTCCATATGCAATTCTTTCGCTCTTTTACATAAATCTTGAATCAAAATCGTACTATTTTGAAAACTATAACAACTATAGATATTCAATTCACCAATCATGTTGCCACCACCTTTTTCCATATTATACGCTAAATCATCCTTGATTAAAAGAATTACAAAAATGTTTTCAAAGATAATAAAATTAAAATCAAACCAACATATAAAGTTAAAAATAAATACAGCATTTCAAAAAAAGAATACGTTAAAACAAGCATAACAAACAACCTATAGATATATAAAATAACTGTATAGTAATGATAACGAATCTGTAAAACACAAAATCTTCTTTGCCAAATGATAATGACAATAGATAAAAACATCGCTATAAAATGAAAAGGTAAAAATAACGAAGACAAAATAATTTGCAAAATCAAACAAATCCCTACTAGAAACTGCATTTTTTTGATTCTAATTAACATAACACCACCATTTTATTTTATGAAAGAAACAAAAAAAGAGCACTTATTTAGCATGCTCTTGTAAACTTTTTGCAAGCTGTGCTGGACAACTTGTTGGTTTTGCTCCACATTTGATGTCTTTTAAACGTTCAATAACTTCATCAACTTTCATACCCTTTGCTAGTGCAGCAACTCCTTGAGTATTTCCTGAACATCCACCTGTAAAGATAACATTTTTAACAATCCCATCTTCAACTTCTACATGGATATTTCTTGAACAGACACCTCTTGGTGTATAATCGTATTCCATTTTTATTCCTTCTTCCTATTTTTTTGTAAGTTTAGCAATTGATGTCACATATGATTGATACATATGACTATCTACTGCTTTGATCTCTTCTACTTTATAATATTTTGATAATTCTTGCAAATCTTTTGCAAGCATAGATGTTGAAGAATTCATATAAATGACTGTTTGTACTTTTCCAAGTCTTAAAGTATCCTTTAATTCATTAGAAATCCCATTGACTCCTTGAATAATCACTGTATCATACACTTTCTTTTTTGCAAAAGTAACCATTTTTTTAATTGGTTGACCATAAACAAATTTAATATTTTCTTTTCCTAATAATTTAGCATTATAAGTAGCACTTTCAATATTATCTTTCTTTTCATCAATAGCAACAACTTCTTGATCTAAATTCATTTCTAAAATACCATTTTCACAATTAATAGAAATAATCTTTTTACTTCCTTTGACCATTGTTTTAACAATCTTATTTCTAATTTCAAAAGATTCTAAATGATCTGGTAAAGTTGTTTTAACAGACATAATATATTTTTTACCATCACAAATAAATTCTTCTTTCGTATTTCCAAAAATCTTCTTATAACCTTGACTTTCAAAATCTTGATATTTAGAAGTATTAATTGACATAAATAAACCATTGACTTGTTTTAATTTTTTAATATCACTTACCACTTCATCTTTTAAACCGTCTTTCCCTGTAATAATGATGACTTGTACTTTATCTTGGAAAACACGTAATTTAATAAATCTTAAACCTGTTCTAAATTTATCATTATATGTTTTGCATTGATGATTATTAAAAACTTCTTCCAATTGTAATAATGTTTGATTAATTAATGGATGTTGTTTCATACACCCTGTCATCACTGTTAAATATTTTGTTTCTCTTTGATAAATCCCAAAAGTAACTTTTCCTTTAAAATCTACAATTGGTAAATTAGCTTGTGTAAGGAAACCATTTTTTTGATTCATCCCAATAATTTGATCAATCTTAATTTGTGAACGATCTAATTCTGTATACTTCTTTAAAGATTCTTTAATTAAATCTTTTTTATGTTTTAATTGTGCTGGGTAAGCATAATGTAATAAATTACACCCCATACATTCTTTATTCGCACGACATGGATTTTTAACACGCATTGGTGAAGGTTTAATGACTCTAATTAAATCACCAAAATAATAATTTTTATTATTGTATTGTTTGGCATCAATTTCTACTTCTTCATTTAATAATGCCCCTTTAATAAAGACAATTTTACGATTAATGTAACCAATACCTTCTCCATTGATTCCCATTTTTTTAATTTCAACTGTTGTTTTCATATAGCCTCCTTAAAAAAGGAAAAGCATCTTATTGATGTTTTTCCTCTCCTTCTTCCTCTTCTTTCATTTCATGTATTATTAATCTAAGAAGTTCAATTCGATTCTTATGCATCTTTTCGATAATAATTGTAACTCCTGGAAATTCAATTTTATCTTTTATTTTAGGAACACCACTAAACTCTCCTAAAACAAGACCACCGATTGATTCAAAATCTTCCGATTCAAAATGAGTATCAATTTCATCATTGACCTCATTTAAATTTAAACTACCATCTACTAAATACTCATGATCATTGATTTTAACAATATCATCACTTGTATCATCATATTCATCATCAATTTCACCAACGATTTCTTCAACAATATCCTCAAAAGTAACAATTCCACTCATAACACCATATTCATCTAATACAATAGCAAGTGTTGCATGTTCCTTTCTCATTGAAGCAAAAACATCATTGACTTGATTGAATTCATAGACCACAAAAGTCTCTCTCATATACTTTTTAACATCAAAATGTTCTTTATCAATATCGATAAACAACAAATCTTTCATATTTAAAACACCTATAATTTCATCAAAAGACTCATCATGAATAGGATATCTAGAATACTGTGCATCATGATAAACATTCATTAATTCATCATATGTACAATCATCCGGTAAACTTTCAACATGAATACGTGGTGTCATAATCTCTTTGATTTCAGTTTCACCAAATTCAAAAACATTATGTATCATTTCTTTTTCTTCTTTTTCTAGAACACCTTCTTCATGTCCAACTGTTACAATTGTTTTCAATTCTTCTTCAGTTAAACTAGGGCCATGTTCTTGATTACCACCTAAAAGTTTAATAATAAATCCTGTAATAATATTCAACACAAAAACAACTGGTTTAGTAATTATACAAACAAAACGAATAAATGGTGCTAAAGCAAAAACTAATTTATCAGCGTTTTGAGTAGCAAGAGATTTAGGTGTGATTTCACCAAAAATCAAAATACACAATGTTACAACACCTGTTGCGATTGCAACTGTTTGTGCACCATCTCCAAAAATAGCCATAATCGTTGCTGTTGTAAGTGACGAAGCACCGATATTTACTAGGTTGTTTCCTACTAAAATAGCACTTAATAAACGATCTTGATTATCTAATAAAGACTCTACTAATTTTGCTTTTTTATTTCCTTCTTCAGCAAGTGTACGTATTTTAATTTTACTTACCGATAAAAAAGCTGTTTCACTACAAGAAAACAACGATGATAAAATTAATAAAATGATTAATGATATGATATTCATTATCTGGGCAGAATCCACTTTTACATTTCTCCTTTGATTCTATTATTGAAAATTATAATAGTATAATTACAAAAATTTGTCAATATTCCATTATTTTTATATAAAGTTTATGTAATGATGATAAAAATCATCAATATCTTCATCATATACAACTAACACTTTTTTACCTTTGATTCCTAATTGATAATGGTCAATTTCAACAACTTGGTCAAAATACATTGATTTTCTTTTTTTAAATTTCTTTAAAACATTTTGATATGTATTATATCCAATTTCATCACTACGCCATGAACCTTTTTCTTCAACGATTTGGTCAATCTCTTTATCACTTGGCATTCTTGTTTGTCTTTCACGTTCAAGAACCAATTCTTTAAAAATATTTTTTGAAACAAAAGTATTTAAACATTGATAATAACCTTCAAAAGAATAAATTGCTTCTCCATCATCTTTATCTTTACCTATTTTTTGAATAAAAGTTGTCGTATCAACAAGTAGATTTGAATTATTTTCATCTATCCTTTTATTTTTTGGCAAAGTGATCGTCGTTTCTTGTTTATCTAATTTTGAAAAATCAATTTCATTATACAAAAAGTAAACACCTACAAAAACAGCAACAGAAACAATCACTGCTATTTTCTTTTTGATTGGATTTTTAATTAAAGGAATTTTTGTATTAATAATTGTCGCAAATAATGTAATTAATATAAAATAACCCAAAAAGCTTAAAAGTGAACTTAAGTTATTCATTTTTAAAACAAATAACATTCCAATCATCAAAATAGCTAAAATATCTATAACAATGCGAACAAAACCATCTAAATATTTAAACTTTTGATAAGAATACGTTCTTTTCTTTAAAGCACGTCTCTTTAAATAAATAAACAATGCTGCAAATAGCCATAAAAAACAGCCTACATAAATAAGAAAAAAAATGAAACAAACATTTAAATTTAAAAATATCGAACCCCAAGAAAAACGATACAACCAAGAAAAGAAACTTGTAAAACCATAAAAGATCATAGCCGCAAGAATGCACATAGCAATTGCCCATGGTTTAAACATTTTTAATTTTACCTCACATAAAACATCTTCATCACTTGATAAATCTTCCGCATCTAAATTAACATTTCGATAAATATGCATATCTTGCATACAACAAACATGTTCATATCCTAAATGGTCTAAAGTTTCTAAATAGTCATCCGTTAATGGATTATAATCGACTTGATATTTATAAACTTGTGAGGATTTTTCAAACTTAAAAAATGAATTAACTGATACAAGATTCCATCCTTTTTTAGACATTCTATCTAGATAAGGAATTAATATTTCATCATAAAACAATCTATTTTTTAAAAATGTATACTTATATTTCATCTTCATAATCCTTTTTCATAAACAAAATAATTTGTTTTTGCATCCTTTCCTTTTCTAATTCAAGTCTTTCTTTTCCTTTTTGAGTAATTATGTATATTTTTCTTTTATTTTCTTCTTTTAATAATTGAATATATCCTATATTTTCAAAACGTGGCAACAACGCATAAAGTGTTCCAGCACCAACTCTAACATCACCTTCCGTCATTTCATTTACTTTTTCCATAATTTCTAAACCACATATGGGCTCATATAATGAAAGTAAAATATAAAACATTTGTGGAGTTAATGTTTCAAATTCTTTTCTCGCCATTTTCTCACCTCTTTTATCGAATATCGATAAATATTTCAATCCCATTATATCGATATTCGATAATAAAAGCAATATAAAAGCGGACTTTTGCCCGCTTAATTTCTAACATATGCTTTAATAACTTTTATTGTTTCATCATTTAAAGGTCTAATTGTATATTCTTTAACATTTGCAGGAACAATAAATGTTTCTTGATTTCTGGATATTCTTTTTTATAAGTCTACTGCTTGCTGATTTATAAGCATTGATAAATTTAGAAATCTCACTATTAGGCTGTCCTCTGAACAGTACATGAACATGGTCTTTATCGTGGAGCTAGACCCCTCCCTACGCTTCGCTTAGAGGAAGGGGATTGCGCTCCTGTTTTTGTTCAATAAAGAAACCTCTCTTTATCTTCTTTAAAACATCTTCATCATCATTATCTTGTTTAAAATTAGGCATCCATTTTCGATATCTCAATTGAATTTTCCAACGAGCAAGATCACAATAAATCAAAGTATCACCTTTATGAATGTAACTCGCTCCAACACCATAAATCAAAACCCTACCTTTATGACTAGCAAGTGATTGATATTGAGCCAATTTTATATCATCAATAAAATCATCCATCTTTCCATAATATATGACTCCTCTTACACGATTTTCTGTTAAAAAAGGCTTCATCATTTTATTAAGCTCATCTTTTTCATAAAATACATCTTCACTTTTAATCACGAAATCAGGTTTATAAATTTCTTTAATTAAATCAAAGATTTCGTCATCGACGCCAGGATAACAATCTACAGTTAAACAATAATTTTCTTCTTGTCCTAGATTTTCTAAATATTTTTTATTTCTGTTTTGCCTGTACAAGCTTCATTTTTATATCCACTTATATTTATTTCTGGAAATTTATCATAATTCATTACTATCACCTAAATTCCTTTACACTTGTTATTTTATATTTAAATTATATCCCATATCATCATATGAATCTACAAATCTCAAAACATATTATTCCCCTAACATAATAACAATCGTATCTCCTTCTTCAACATACTCACCTTTTCTTGGTAATTGATCAATGACCTTATTTCCTTTACCAACAAAAGTAATACGTAAAGAAATATTTTGAACTTCACTTCTTTTTTTACCGATATAATTTTCTACTTTGATTGTTCTTTTATCCATTATAGAATATGATTTTTGTCTTTGAGATTTTACCTTTTTAACATTTAAAGCTGGTAAAATATCAACAAACATCTTTCTAGCGATAGGAGCAACTGTTGTTCCACCATATTGAATACAGTTTTTTGGATTATCCATTGCCACATACAAAACAATTTGTGGATCATCAATAGGAACAACGCCAACAAAAGAGAGAATATAACCACTTCCAACATAGCTTCCATTAACCGCCTTTTGCGCCGTTCCTGTTTTACCACCAATACGATAACCGTTTATATAAGCATTTCTACCTCCACCATCAGTCACGACACTTTCTAGCGCATCTCTTACTTTTTTAGATGCTTCTTCTTTAATAACCTGTCTTTTTACTTTCTTTTTAACTTGTTCAACAATTTCATTATTTGAACTGTTACTGATTTCTTTTAAAATATGCGGTTGCAACAAATAGCCACCATTGACACAAGCACAAATAGCAGTTACCAATTGTAAGGGCGTTACAGATATGCCTTGTCCAAAAGCAACGGTCGCTTGTTCAAGTTCATGAAAGTTTTTATAATCAAACATAATCCCACATGATTCTCCAGGTAAATCAATTCCCGTTTTTTCAGTTAAGCCAAAATTTTGAACATATTGATACAATCTCTTTTTTCCTAATCTCCTACCAATTTCTACAAATCCTGGATTGGATGAATTTTGTAAAACTTCTCTAAAAGTCTGTAGTCCATGCCCCCCTTTTTTCCATGATTTGATTCTTGCACCTGAAACATATTCATATCCTTTATCATAATAAGTATCTTTATCCATATCAAATAAATTTTCATTTAAAGCACTTGAAAAAGTTATGATTTTAAAAGTTGATCCTGGTTCATAAGTTTTCCAAATTGGAATATTTTGATTATAAATATCTTTATCCTCATTTTGATAATCATTAGGATTAAAGTTAGGATAACTGGCGATTCCTAAAATCTCTCCATTTTTAGGATTCATCGCTAGTGCCCAAATACCATCTGGATGATACGTATCATAAGCATTTGATAATTCTCTTTCAAGGACATCTTGAATTCTTTTATCTATGGTCAAAGTGATATTCATTCCACTTTGACTATACGTATAATGACTTGGATACATTTTTAAATTATGACTTTTAGCATCCATATAATAATCAATCGAACCGTTTTTTCCTTTTAAAAACGAATCATATTCTAACTCCAATCCTAATAATCCTTGATTATCAATTCCAACAAAGCCTAAACAATGACTTAAATAATTATTTCCCGGATAATATCTTTTTGTATCTTTAATCAAATAAACACCTGATAAATGCAATCTTTGTATTTTACTTGCAACTTGATTATCAAGTTGTCTTCCTTCTGGAGAAATTCTTTGAATCGACACATTTTTATTTAATTTTTCTTTCAAAACATTGACATCTACATTTAAAATTTTACTTAATTCTAAAGCTGTTGTTGCTTGATCCTTTATTTGACTCGGTACAACAACCAAAGAAGCCGTTGTAAGATCTGTTGCCAGTACATTTCCACTTCGATCATATATTTTCCCTCTATTAGCTTGTACAGGAAAAGACCTTTGCCAAGACTCTAATGCTTTATCATAAATATTTTTACGATCAATGATTTGAATATACCCCACTTTAAAAATAAGCGCTAAAACAATGAGATAAATACATATTTTAATGATTTTGATCTTATTAACAGATTGTTGAAACAACATAAATCTCACCATTATAAACTATGAAAAAAAAGAGGAATCATTCCTCTTTTAAGATATTACTACAGTTAAACTATCACCGCTATGAACAACTGTATTCTCGCCAACACTTTGAGCAGTTACATGTCCACTTGTGCCATCAATCGTTAATTGAATACCAGCAAGTGAAGCATAAGTTTGTACTTCTTTTTTAGACCATCCTATTAAATTAGGAAGTGTTATATCTTTTCCTTCTGTTTTGATAAATACTTTATCACCACTTGTCACTTTGCTTTTAGCAAGTGGATATTGTTCAATAACAGAACTTCCATTACCGATAATTTGAACACTTAATGATTTTGATTCTAATTTAGATTTTACATAATTAACAGATTGATTTGTATAGGAATCTAAAGTATAGCTTTGATCAACTGCTGTCGTATTTTTAGCATTATAGCGATTTACTACTTGAAGTGCTTCATTCATTGTTTGTTTAACAATATTTGGCATATATTGAGCATATGAATCTCCTGATTTAAAAGTTAAAAACATCACGACTTGAGGATCATCATAAGGAGCAATCCCTACAAATGAATGCATATATAAAGTTGTACTATAACCACCATTTTCAACAACTTGTCCTGTCCCTGTTTTACCAATCATACGAACATCATTATCTAAACGATAAGTCTTCCCTGTCCCTTGTTCATCTTCAATAACACCTAACATTAAATCTTTTACTTGACTGATTGTATTTGTTGAAAAGATTTGTTTTGAATATTTCGGTGTTGCTTGATAGACAACTTTATTTGTTTCAGGATTGACAACTTTATCTACAATATGTGGTTGAACCGTTTTCCCATCATTTCCAAAAACACTATATGCTTTTAAAAGTTGATAAGGAGTGACCGTAGAACCTTGACCAAATCCTGTCGTTAAATATTCAAGTCTTCCAGCATTTTTTCTTGTATAAGCATTGATTGATGATGAACATGTAAGTCCATCCATTGTATCACCTTGGAAAAAGCCTAAATCATTTAATTTCTCTGTTAAAACATCTTTTGTAACATAACCTTGATCCAATAAATTACAAATAGCTACGTTACTTGAATGATACAATCCTTGATCATAAGTAATTGTACCCCAACCTTGACCACCATTATGATCTTTAATTGTAGCAACTAATTTATTTCCATAATAAACATTATAACTTCCTGAATTATAATAAGCATTATGATCATATTTACCTTCTTCAATAGAATCAGCATAAATAAATGGTTTAAAAACAGATCCACATTCAATTGTTCCTTCTAAAAAATAATTGTTGAATGTTGATATATTTCTTTCATTAGGATTAAAAGATGGATAGGTTGACATTGCTAGAATCTTTCCTGTTTTAATTTCCATCACTCCAGCAGTCACAACTTCAGCACCACTTTCACTATAAGCATTAGACATCAAATAATCTAAATTTCTTTGAAGACCACTATCAATCGTTAAATAAAGATCATTTCCATTGGTTGGATCTTTCTCTCTTAAAGTTCCATCTACTAAAGCATATCCATTAGCATCTGTTTGATAAACCTTGTAGCCATTTTTACCTTTTAATTGTTTATCATAAGAAAGTTCAAGTCCCATTTCTCCAACCATTTTCTTAACACTTTGATCATTATAACTTTTTGCATACCCTACAACATAGCTACAAAAATCACCCAATGGATAATATCTCGAATTAGACTCTACAAACTCTATTCCCGTAAGATTACAATCTTCTATTTGTTTTTTTACTGACGCTGATAAATTATTTCCTTTTGTCCCAAGTTCAATTTGATAACGTCCTTCATCCTTTGCTGTTTGTAATTTAGATGTTAATTCATTGACATCTATTCCTAAAATAGGACCTAGTTGACTAGCTGTTTTATTAACATCTTTAACATAAGCAAGCTTTTTACCATAGCCTGTTCTTTGAGATGAAAGCACCAAAATAATTTTATACTTTTTAACATTAATAGCTACTTTTTCATGGTCACATGTATAAATTTGCCCTCTTTGAGCATATTCAACAACTTCTTTCTTACTTCTATTTTTCGCAAAAGAGGCAATGTTCTCTCCACTGATCAAGTGTTTTCCCGTTGCCCCCAAGTATAAAATATTAACTACCAATGAAAAAATAAGAACTGCAAAAATAATACCCGTTACCTTTGCACTTTTGTATTTCTTCATTATTGCTGAGCTCCTGTTGTTGATGCTGTTGCATCATTTTGATAAGTATATCCTTTAGAAGTTGCAACTTCAGCAACACGATTGAATGAAACTAATTCTTGTTTTTGCATTTGTAAACTATCTATATCTGATTCAAGTGTGTCTATTTCATTTTGTAATTTTTGAATGGTTCTATTATATGAAGATTCAACTGATTTAACCATAATAATTCCAAAAACAAAAACAACAATTGTTACAATTAAAAACACTTGTGCAAAAGATTCAAATCCTGTCTTTCTCTTTTTCATAAAATAACCCTCTCTATAACTCTTAATTTAGCTGAATGTGCACGATGATTATGAGTTAATTCATCATCCGATGCTATAATCGGTTTTCTATTAACCAATTTAAATTTAGGTTGCATTTCTAAAGGAATAACTGGTAATCCTTTAGGAACATCTTTTAATTTTGAAACTTCATTAAATGTATATTTACATATTTTATCTTCTAAACTATGGAAAGTAATAACCGAGATTCTTCCATTTAAATTTAAAAGATCCAATGCATCTTTTAAAGCAATATCAAAAACATTTAATTCATCATTAACCGCAATTCGAAGTGCTTGAAAAGTACGTTTTGCTGGATGTCCACCTTTTCTTCTAGCATAAGCAGGAATTGCTTCTTTAATAATATCTACAAGTTGAAAAGTTGTATCAATAGGATGTATTTCTCTTTCCTTTTCAATTTTTCGAGCAATCTGTTTTGCAAATTTTTCATCCGCATATTTATATAAAATTTCTACAAGTTGTTCATAACTATAATGATTAACAATATAATGTGCATCCAAAGATGCCTCTTGGTTCATTCTCATATCTAATCGAGCATCATAGTTATAACTAAAACCTCGATCCCCATCATCAAATTGAGGTGATGAAACACCCAAATCAAATAAAATTCCATCTACATGTTCTACACCACGAAGATGGAGTTCACTTTTTAAATTCTTAAAATTGGATTGGATAATTGTAAATTGATTACCAATTTTCTCCAACCTTTCTCTTGCAGCTTCAATCGCATGAATATCTTGATCAAAACAATATAAATGGCCGGTTGTTAACTGTTTTAAAATCAAACTTGAATGACCAGCTCCTCCAAGTGTACAGTCTACATAGATACCATCTGGTTTGACATTCAATCCTTCAACTGCTTCATTTAATAAAACTGTAACATGGTTGAACATTCAAAATCCTCCTATAAACTAAAATCATCTAAAGATTCTAAAATATCGTCATAACTATCCTGATTGTCATTATAGTATTGATTCCATTTTTCTTGTGACCATATTTCACCATGGTTTCCTGCCCCAATAATGACACATTCTTTTTCTAAGCGTGCTAAAGTGCGTAAATTTGTAGGAATGTTAATTCTTCCTAATTTATCAAATTCGCACTCACATGCACTTGAAATGGTAAAACGAATTGCTTTTCGAACTTCTTTTTTATTAGAAGGTAAAGAAAGGAGTTTCGCACAAAACGGATCCCATTCTTCTTTTGTATAAAAAGCAAGGCATCCATCAAATCCACGGGCAACATAAACAGAACCTTGACATTGATTCCTAATTTTAGATGGAATCGTCAAACGTCCTTTTGCATCAATCGAATGCTTAAATTCACCCATGAACATCACTATCACCCACTTTTTACCACTTTTATATTCACTTTTACCACTTTATACCACCATTATATACTTTTTAAATCACTTGTTCAATAAATAGATGTGAATAAAATATGGAAGTTCACATTTCTTGTGAACTAAAAAAGGTAAAAAAAAATCACCCTTTGGGGTGATCTTCTTATTTTACTTTTACACCTTTGTAAGTTCCACAATGTTTACAAACTCTATGAGACATTTTGTATTCTCCACATTCTGGACATACAACTAAAGTTGGTGCAGATAATTTATCATGTGTTCTTCTTTTATTTCTTCTTGTACTAGAAACTCTTCTAAATGGTACTGCCATCTTTATATCCTCCTATTGTTTAAAATAATCTTTCAATTTTGCTAACCTTGGATCAATGTATTCTTCATCATTATCCTCTTGACCATCGAGTATCTTCCAACCCTTACCTGATTCCTTGATGTTAGCATCATCTTTTACGACCCTCATAGGCACTTCTAACATGATATTTGAAAATACGACAGGCGTAAAATCAACAACATCTTTCTTTGCTTCATGAACGTCTTCAAGCGGATCAGGCTTTTCAAATGAAAATACTTCCGTCGAATCGATATCAAATGGATAATCAACATCTTCCAACGTTAACGCACACGGAAGAATCATTGTTCCCTTAATATTTAAATCAACATATAATCGTTTATCTCTTGTATCAAGATTCCCGGTACCTGAGACGATGACGTCTTTAAGGCCGTTAATATGGGCATACTTTTCAAACATTTCACATGGAAAAGTTATTTCTTCTTCAAAATCAAATGTTCCTTTGTGTTTAATAATCCACTGCAAACTATACTTCATATTAATCACCTTTCCATAACCGCAAAATCTATTATATAGAAACTCACATCATAAGTCAATCTAAAAATGGCCTAAAACAACATTTTTCACTTTTTAATGAAGTTCTTCTCCATTATAACAAAAACTTTAACTAAATCAACACTATTTTAAATCATTTTATCAACATCATTTAAAACATCTTTATTTTGCATAATTTTAATCAATTTATCAATCTTTCTTTGATCTAAAGATTGATTTGTTACTTTTGCAACCGTTTGAATAAAATCTCTCATATCTTTTTCATTATTCAAATCTTTCTTTTGTAAATCGTTTGCTAATTTAAAAATATCTTCTTTTTTCACATTTGTTTTTTTAGATACGCGATCTACAAGTAAATCTTTATCTTTCATAATATCACCACTATATACTATGAAAAAAATAAATAAATGTTAAAAAAAGAGACTTAGTCTCTTTTTCTACAAATGATATGAATTGGTGTTCCTTCAAACCCAAATGCTTCTCTTAATCTATTTTCTAAGTAACGTTTATAACTAAAGTGTAAATATTGTGGATCATTTGAAAATAAAACAAATGTCGGTGGGCAAACCGCCACTTGATTAGCATAGAAGATTTTTAATCTTCCACCATTAAATGTCGTTGTTGGATTCATTAATTGTGCATCCACTAAAACATCATTTAAAACGCTCGTTTGCACTCGTTTTCTTGAATTTTCATAAGATTCTTGAATTAATGGGAAAATTTGATCCACTCTTTGACCTGTTTTAGCTGAAGTAAAAACAATACGTGCATAATCTAAATATTTAAATTGTTCATAGATTTCTTTTTGTTTCTTTTGCATTGTTTTTTCATCTTTATCAACTAGGTCCCATTTATTATAAACAATGACAACGCCTTTACCTGCTTCATGGGCATATCCAGCAACATGCTTATCTTGTTCTCTAATTCCTGTTTCACCATCAATGACAACAAGAATAACATCACTTTTTTCAATTGATGTCAAAGCTCTTAAAATTGAATATTTTTCAATATTTTCATAAACTTTACCTTTTTTTCTCATTCCCGCTGTATCTACAACACGATATTTTTGTCCATCTTTCACAAAAGGTGTATCAATGGCATCACGTGTTGTTCCTTCAATATTAGAAACAATAACACGTTCTTCCCCTAAAATAGCATTTGTAAGAGATGATTTGCCAACATTTGGTCTTCCAATAATTGAAAAACTGATTTCATCTTCATTAGTTTCTTCATCTTGTAAATCTAATTGATTAATAATTTGATCTAATAAATCTCCAATTCCAATCCCATGTGAACCAGAAACAGGAATAGGATCACCAACACCTAATGCATAAAATTCATATATATAATCTCTAAATTGATTATCATCAATTTTATTAACAACTAAAATAATTGGTTTTCTTGATTTTTGTAAAAGACGCGCTACATACTCATCTTCTTTAGTAATACCTTCTCGACCATTAACAACAAATACAATAACATCTGCTTCTTCAATTGCAATTTCTGCTTGCATTTTAATTTGTGTTGTAAAAGAAGCATTTTCTAATTCAATACCTCCTGTATCAATTACACTAAACTCTTTTGTAAGCCATGAAGCTTTAGCATAGATACGGTCTCTTGTTACACCTGCAACATCTTCAACAATTGAAATTCTTTCTCCAACCATACGGTTAAAGATTGTTGATTTTCCAACATTAGCACGACCAACAATTGCAACTACACCTGCCATATTATTCCTCCCTTGTTTTATTAATTAAAGTTAACACTTGATCAACAACTTCTTCTAACGTCATATTCGACGTGTCAAGTTCAATTGCATCATCCGCTTTTTTAAGTGGCGAAATAGCACGATGCATATCTTGATAATCTCTTTGTTCAATTTCTTTTTTGATTGTTTCTAAATCAGCCTCTAAGCCTCTTTCTTTATTTTCTAAATAACGTCTCTTCGCACGTGTTTCTACACTTGCTATTTGATAAATTTTTAAATCTGCATGTGGTAAAACAACTGTTCCAATATCTCTTCCGTCTAAAATAACATTCCCAGTTTCAGCCATTTTTCTTTGCTCATCAACTAAAAATGTTCTTACCGCTTGATATTTAGAAACACAGCTAGCTCCAAGTGAAACTTCATCTGTTCTAATTTGAAGGCTAACATCTTCATCGTTTAAATAAACTTTATTATCAGCTGTAAGACGTATTTGAATATTTGAAATTGCTTGTTCAACAGCTTGTTCATCATTTAAGTCAATGTGATTTTTTATACAATAAAATGCAACAGATCGATACATTGCACCCGTATCAATATAAATGAAATTTTCCTTTTTAGCAACCATTTTTGCAATTGTACTTTTTCCTGCAGCACTAGGCCCATCTATTGCAATTGAAATTTTTTTCTTCATAAAATAAACACCCTCCTAAAAAACTAAGGTCTTCCTTAGTTAAAAAAAACTTTGATATAAGATAACTCCAAGTAAAGCAATGAAAATAATGACTAAAATAACAATAATGACATTCATGATCTTAACAGCTTTACTTTCACCTTTATTTTCAATAATCTCTTCATCTTCAATAAAAGTATCATTTTCTTCAATATCTTCTACTGGATTTTCTTCTATCGTTTCAACGATTTCTTTCGTCTCTGTGATTTCTTCAGCTTGTTTTTCTTCTGCTTCTTCAGATTCTTGTTGTAAAAATTCTTCTGCTTTTTTCACATCTTCTTCTGGTGACATCGCAGCTAATTTTTCCATAAAAGTCATTTTTTCTTTTGACTCTTCTTCAACTTCATTATTTACAAACATTCCTTTAGCAAATTCTTGTGTAGCATAGCTTTCAACTGAATCTATCTTAATTGTATTTTTTTCAGGTTCTCTAATTTTACTTAAAATATCCATTCTTGTATTATATTGATCTTGTTTACCAACACTTTCTTTCGCACTTTTAAGAGCTTTATCAAGTTCAGCTGAGCCTTCTTCTCTCATTTGTTCAAATGTTTTAGTTTCTGTTAAAGTATCTTCTAAATTTACTTCTTTTTCTTCTTTATCCTTTTTCATAAATGACAAAAAATCATCATCGTCATCATCATTTTGAACTGGTTCTACATACTTTTCTTTAGAAATGCCAACTTCTTCCTTAAGTCCATCTCTTAATTCTTGGTATTTTTTTACTCTTGAATACGTCATTTTCCCACCATCCCTCGCCATTATAACATAATAATCACTATAAAAAAATAAAAGAAGCCTAAGCTTCTTTAATATATTTACTTTTAAATCTTTTTTCAACCGGTCTTACAAGATAATAAACAATTCCTGTAATAATTCCTTTAATAAAATTAAAAGGAAAATAAATAATAAAAATAGCTTGTCCATAAGGTGATAAAAAAGATAAAAATTTCGGAATTGAAATATTTGAACCATATTGTTGATTAAATGCCTGAATATCTACAGTAAAAGGCATTTGTGTATACCATGTCGGTTTTTGCATTAAATAAGTAGGTGTCACAAAGAAATAATTGATAACAAACATAATAAAAGCAAAAACAAGCATCGTTAAAACCATATCTAAAAAATAATTCTTTAAATTCTTTTCTGGATCAATTTTTTGAGCAAGCAATGAATATGTTACACAAATTGATAACGATGCAATCAATGCTGCAATTTGCCCAATAGCTATTGGTCCTACAGGTCCTTTAAACAAAATAGAAACAACAAATTTACAAATACAGACAAACAACGCTGGTATAAATCCTAAAGTAGAAATTGCTACAAGAACAACAATTTCTGATAAATCAAGATTTAACCAAGGAGCAAAGGGATAAGGAATCTCAATGAGATTTAAAATCATCCCAAGTGCAGCCAGCATTGCTGCTAAAACCATTTTTTGTGTCTTAGTACTTTCCATAATAATTCTCCTTTAAAATAAAAAATATCATGAAAATACTAATCTCCATGACTAAAAACATTATCTAAAAAAATGTCTTTCTTCCATCTAGACTCTCACTATCGGTAAAGGAATTGCACCTTTTCTGCATCTGCTCGTGGACTATCACCACCGGTCGGGAATTTCACCCTGCCCTGAAGACTTTCTTTTCTTATATATATTAGCACTTCAAAAAAAAGAAATCAAATCATATGATTTCTTTAATCGTAAGGTTTATATTCAACTGTTTTCTTTTTAAAATCAATAAACAATTGAAAAGCCTTTCGATCTTCATCTTCATCCCAAATTTCCACAAACTCAGGAGTCACTTCTATTAAAATTTCACTATCAACGTGAGAATAAGCATTATAACTTTGCCATAAATACTCTTTATATTTCTTTTCAAAAACTCTTCCTGGTTCATCAACGACCAATCCTTTATTAACAGCAATCCCTTCAACTTGTGTTCCATTAAAACACATTGCGACACGATTATTTTTAAACAACTGCTGTGTCTTTCTAAAGTTCTTATCTGTCTTAAAATAGATTTTATCATTATAAAAAAGACAACTGACATTTCTCACCATCGGATAATTATCCTCGCAACTGGCAAGTGCCATAATTTTCCAATCTCCCATTTTTTGTTTCATGATTTCTTTAGCTTCTAAAAATTCCATCTTATTTCCTCCCTATATAATTCCTTGATATCCTAAAACAAACAAAATCATTGTCACTAAAACAACACCTACGACAAAGACATAACCTTTATAAACACTTCCTTGTCGATCAGATTTCTCCACTAAATGACTTCTTCTTAATATTTGAACCACTGGTTTATATAAGAAAAAGACAATGGCAGCATTCATCGTTGCTTTAATTAAATTAAAAGGTAATATTCCTGGAAGCAACATTGGTACAATAGCACTTCTTGGCATTCCATAATAAATAGGTGTAATGATATAATTCCAAATAAGCATAGATATTGTTGTACACGTAACACCTAGAACAAGTCCTAAAACAGCTCCTTTTTGATTATGTACTTTTTTATATACAAAAGCAGCCATACAAGCAAAAGAACACGTTGAAACCATATTCATCAAGACATCTAAAATATTGCCTCCCTTTAACATGATTTCAAAAATCGAACAAATAAAACTCATTAATAATGATGTCATTGGTCCATAAATAAATCCCCCAATAACAATTAAAATATCCTTGGGATCATACCTTAAAAAAGATACCGCTGGAACAATTGGAAATGAAATAAATACATTAACGATCATTGCCATGGCACAAAGCATCCCTACTGTTGTTATTTTCTTTGTACTCATTTTATATACCTCCTTTAACAAAGAAAACGCACCTAAAATAATCTTCTAGGTACGTTTTTGTATATAAAAAGTATTACAAAAAACACTTCTTTCATCCAGACTATAACTGTTGCTACTGGAATTTCACCAGTTCGGCCATCTTTGGCTCGCGGAGTTTACCGCCAGTAGAGAATTTCGCTCTGCCCTGAAGTATTATTTTATTGCTTCTTTATTATATAATAATTTTTCTTATTTTTAAAGGTCTATCAAACCATAATGTTTTAATGCATAGGCAATACCTTCATCATCCACATCTTTTGTCACAAAATCAGCAATGCTTTTTAACTCATCTCCCGCATTTCCCATTGCTATAGCAGTATTTACATGCTTTAACATTTGCATGTCATTTCCCCCATCACCAAAAGCCATCGTATCTTTTAAATCAAGACCATAATATTCTAAAAATTTATCAATTCCTAATTGTTTTGTTCCACCTATTGGTGAAATATCACAAAAAGTTGGATGCCATCTTGCTGAAATACAATGGGGCATATGACTTAAGATTTCTTTTTCTTCATTTTCATCTACAAAACACATAATTTGATAAATATGTTTATCAATGACATGACTACAATCTCCTGCAGGATGATCATCATTATGAGTAATAGCGTGAATTGCATCAACACGCTCATCACGATAGTTGAAGTATTTTGTATTTTCTTCTGTAAAGCCACAAGGAACTTGATGATCTTTTAAATAATCTAATAAAGCTTGTAGATCTTCTTTTTTGATTGTATTTGAATAAATAATTTGATTATTTGTATAACAATATTGTCCATTTAACGTAATATAACCATCAAAAGGAAAATCATTTAAAACATCTAATCCATCTTTTCCTCTTCCTGTTGCTATAAAAAGCTTGATTCCCTTTTCTTTTAACTTATATAAAGCATCAAATGTAGATTTAGGAATCTGATGATTTTTAAAACTAACAAGTGTTCCATCGATATCAAAAAAAATTGCTTTTACCATATTATATACCTATATCTTTCATATTTTTTAAGCGTTCTAAATAGCGTTCAATACGTTTTAATTCTTCACCGCTTACTCTTTTAGCAGAATAATAATATTCAACAGAACTTTCCAAATTTTCTAATTCAATATTTTTCATTAAATAATTAATTGTTCCTCTATTACCATCTAATAAATGGACATGCGGTAATAATTGATGAAAACTATCTTTAAAATAATTAAAATGTGTACATCCTAAAACAAGAGAACCATACTCTTTAAAATCAAATTTCGAAAGTGCCTCTTTTAAATAAGCAAGTACTTCATCACTATTAAACTCTTGTTTTTCAGCAAAGCGGACAAGTTTTGGTAAAGCAACCAAATCAACTAAATGATCTTTATCAACTCTTTCTACCAAGTCCAACATCTTTTTACCTTTAACTGTAATTGGTGTCGCACACACCAATACCTTTTGATTTCCATATAAATCAACTGCTTTTTTTACTGCAGGTTCCATTCCAATGATAGGAATATCATATTTTTTTCTCATTAAAGCAACTGCTGCACTGGTTGCTGTATTACAAGCAATGACAATGGCCTTACAATCATGATCAATCATAAATTGAATAATTTCATCTACATAGCCAATGATCTCTTCTCTTGTTTTTTCCCCATAAGGAACATGTTTTTCATCAGCATAATATATAAATTGTTCATGAGATAAAAGTTGCATTGCTTCATATAATACTGATAAGCCACCTATTCCTGAATCAAAAATACCTATTTTCATATAATTCCTCTTTCAATCATTCTACATTAATTATAAAAAAAGATATTGCGTTAAGCAATATCTATTTTTCTTGAAGCGTAACTTCAATTGTTTTTTCTGTGCCACTACGATTAACAACAACTTTTACTTTATCTCCTGCTTTATGCGAGTAAAGTGCTGTTAAGAACGATTTATAAGTAGTAATATCTTTACCATCTAATTTAACAATAACATCACCTTGTTGGATTCCAGCTTTACTTGCAGCACCATCACTTGTTAGTTTAACAACATAGATACCTTCATCAACAGATACTTTAACACCATATCTTTGAAGTTCATATGAAGAATAATCATTTAAAGAAACACCTGAAATACCGATAACTGGATGAGATACTTTACCATTTGTACGAATTTGTTCTGCAACTGTCATAACATCATTAATAGGAATCGCAAATCCCATACCTTCAACGCTTTCATCAGAGAACTTCATGTTCGTAATACCTACAAGTTCACCTTTCATATTAACAAGCGCTCCACCACTATTACCTGGATTGATAGCTGCATCTGTTTGGATAACATTCATATCCCAATCATCAACTTTATCATCATTTAAATCAACAGAAACTGTACGATCTGTTGCTGAAACAATACCTTGAGTAACAGTTCCTGAATATTGAATTCCTAATGGTGAACCAATCGCTAAAACTGTTTCTCCTTTATCTAGTAAATTAGAATCTCCTAAATCAATAACACTTACATCAAAGCTTGGTTGACATCTTAAAATAGCGACATCACTATATTCATCACTACCTACAACTTCTGCATCTACATATTCATTATTTGAAAATACAACTTGTACTTTGTTTGCACCATCAATAACATGGTGGTTCGTAATAATATAGGTATATTTACCAGTTTGATCATAAACGACCCCACTACCACTTCCAGATTGTGTTTCACTCGAAGAACTTGAATTATCACCAAATCCAAAAGCATTATTTGTTGTATTTTTATAAACAACAACTCCTACAACACTATCACTCGCTTTTTCTACAACACTTGTTGTATCTGTTTTAACATCATAATTGACTTGTTTTACAGTTCCTTTATTTGTAACGGTCGTTGTACTATCACTCGATGATGACATCATATTATAAAAAACATAGCCATTCATTGCAAAGGAACAGACAATAGCAACTACTAATAAAATTTTTACTATTTTTTTCCATTTCTTTTCTTTAGGTTTATCTTCATCAACTAATATAAAATTATTTTTATTATCTTCGTTCATAATATTTCCTCCTTTTGATGCTATTATCATAAATAATAAATATGTCTAAATTATATCCTCATTGTGGGAAACTTTGGGATTTATAGGCAACTTGACAGTAAAAGTCGAACCTAGCCCTAAAGTACTTTCAACATCGATCGTTCCTTGATTCAATTCGACGATTTTTTTAACAATACTTAAACCAAGTCCCGTTGATATCTTTGAACTTCTTGATTTATCTACTTGATAAAAACGATCATAAATATAATTCAGCTTATTTTTAGGTATACCCATTCCTTCATCTTGTACACTTAAAACAAACATATTATTTTCTTTTTTAGTTTTAATTGTAATAACACCATCATTAGAGTATTTAATTGCATTAGAAATAAAATTACTTAAAATTGTTTTAACCGTTGAATAATCTAAAATAACAGGTTTTTCTATTTTATTATGATAAATAAGAGAAATATGTTTTTCTTTAGCCATTGGCTCAAATAAATCAATACTTTCTTTGACAACAGCTTTGACATCTAATTCTTTAAAATCCAATTTAACTCTTGTTTGATCTAATCGTGATAATTCTAAAATATCATTAATGATATTTTGCATACGATAACTTTCTTTCAACAAGATATCCATAAACTCTTGAAATATTTCTGGTGAATCTAAACCATCCCTTTTTAATATTTCTACACTTCCAATAATAGCTGACATCGGTGTTTTAAGTTCATGAGAAACATCTGATAAAAATTGTTTTTGCATATCTTCAATTTCTTTCATTTTAGAAACGTCTGTAAATAAAACAATCGTTCCATCAAAAATAAGATGTTCTTTATCAGAAAAAACAGGTGAAGATTCTACTTGATAATATCTTGACTGTATTTTTACAACCGACGATAATGGTCTTTCAAAAACATAGCATTGATCTACTAAATCAAGCATCTCACCTACAAATATATCTTTATAATATCTTCCTTTTAAATGTGGTATTTCAAAGCCTTTTCTAAAACTTTGATTGGTAAAAGCTATTTTCCCTTCTTTATCAATAAATAACATCGGTAAATTCATTGATCGAATCAATTGACTTAATATCTTTTCATGATATTTATTTTCAATTTCTACTTCCTTTATTTCATTATCCTTTTCTCTTTGAAAAAAACGTCCCATTCGTTGATAATGACTTTCTAATTGATAAGCATTGATTGCACATACAAAGATAAAAAGAAGCATAATATAAAGACTGTAAGCCTTATTAAAATAACAAAGTAATAAAGTAACAACTCCCATCAATACAACTTTCAAATAACTTTTAGTCATCTTTTTTCACCAACTTATATCCAACTCCCCTTACAGATTTAAAAGAAACTCGACTTTCTTTTAACTTTCCTTTTAATTTAAAAACATGAACATCAACAATACGTGTATCTCCATCATATTGAAATCCCCATATAGACTGTAATAAAGTTTCTCGAGAAACAGCTTCTTTAGGATGTTCCATAAACATTTTTAATAAATCATATTCTACTTTTGTTAGAACAATAACATGATCATCAATTGTCACTTCTCGATTTTTAGTATTCATCATAACATCTTCAAATTTAATTTCATCTAAAAAATGTTTATGATGTCTTCTTAAATGAGCTTCAATTCGCGCTATTAAAACTGCTGATTGAAATGGTTTTGTTAAATAATCATCTGCCCCTGCTTCTAATCCTTTAATAATATCTTCTTGTTCACTGCGTGCCGTTAATAAAATAAGTGGTTTAACATAATCATTTTGTCTTACTTCTTTAATAATAGAGACACCATCTTTATATGGAAGCATCCAATCAATCAAAACAAGATCATAATCATTTTCTAAAATCTTCGAAACAGCCTCTTTTCCATCATATAAACTATCTACTAAATAACCTTTTTTTCTAAGTTCATAGGCAAGTATCTTATTGATGGACATATCATCTTCAATTAATAATATATTATTCATTATTCCCATCGTATCTTTCTATTATTCTTTGAACAACAGGGTGTCTTACGACATCCATCGCTGATAAATGAATAAATGAAATCCCTTTAACCCCTTCTAAAATATCTAATGCACGAATAAGTCCAGAAGTTGTATTTCTTGGTAAATCGATTTGTGAAATATCTCCTGTTACAATCATTTTTGATCTGAATCCTAAACGTGTTAAAAACATTTTCATTTGATTATCTGTTGTATTTTGCGCTTCATCTAAAATAACATAAGCATCTTCTAAAGTACGACCTCTCATATAAGCAAGAGGTGCAATTTCAATAACACCTTTTTCCATAAGCTTTTCAGTTTGTTCAACACCTAACATATCGTATAAAGCATCATATAAAGGGCGTAAATAAGGATCTACTTTTTCTTTTAAATCTCCTGGTAAAAATCCCAAATTTTCTCCTGCCTCAACAGCTGGTCTTGTTAAAATTATTTTTTTTACTTCATTATTTTTTAAAGCTGCTACTGCAAAAACAACAGCTAAATAAGTTTTTCCTGTTCCCGCAGGTCCTATCCCAAAAACCACATCGTTATTTTTTAAAGCATAATAATAACTCTTTTGTCCTAATGTTTTAGGATAAATAAGTTTTCCATTATATGTTCTAGCTATTTTTATATGATAAAGTTCAGATAATTGATCCAACTTATCTTTTTCTACAAGCTTTTGAGCATAGATAACATCTCTTCTTGAAATAGAAACCCCTGAAACAATCAGTTTTAACAAAGAATAAATGACTTTTTTAGTTTTTTCAATTTGTTGTTGACTTCCAACAATTGACATTTCATCTCCTCTTAAAGAAATTTCAACTTGAAAATGATCTTCTAAAACTTCTAAATTTTCATCTTTTACTCCAGATAAATTAACAAGTTGTTCAATGTTATAAGCTTCTAACTTAACAATTTCTTTCATGAATCCTCCCTAATTGCAATATTCTCTATAAAAACATATTGCATCTTTAATACATATTTCTTCTCTATTATATCATATGATAGTACTTTTTCCCTGTCAATTTTTACATCCTTTGGTAATTGACTTCTTATTTTAAAAAGCAAATACGCAAATATATCTTTATCTTTAACATTTGATGATGAAGCCTCTATATATTGATAAGTATAAGCTTCTACACTTCCTAAAGTGGGAATCATTTTTATTTGTTGTTTCGTATCTTCAATTTGATGTGAAATCAAAACATCTCCTTTTTTTACATACTGATTCACTTTAACTAAAACATTTCCTTGTTTGACATCCAATTGACGAATAATCCCATCTTTTTTAGCGATATAATCTTGATATTTTAAGACCGTCTTTTGATTATGACTAGCGGGTGTATATTCAACATGTAAAACACTTCCCTTTTGATAAACATTTAAATAATCAATTTCGCTTTGATATTTTCTTTTTAAATGATCATAAAGTTTATTGATTTGAGGATAAGTCAATTTAGGATGCATCATTTGTATTTGTTTATTGAAGTCTTTTTGAAGTTGATTGTTCACGATAGAAAGAGAGCCTGTTATTTTATAGTCATAAATATAATGTGGTAAAATAAAAAGTGTGCTTATAAAAGCGAGTGTAAAAATGATTTGTGGAAATTTAAAGATAAGAAATAAATAATGAAGTAGGCCTATACTTTTTTGAATGGGTAAATGCATAGAAGATGTGATATATCTTTGATAAATAGGAACGTAAAATGAATAACGTAATGCATCAAGTTGATGTAAATGAAAAAGTGTGAGCTGATGTTTTTTGGTTTCTTTTAAAAATGAAACAATATCATTTGTTTCAATAACAATATAATCATAGCCTAAATTCATGAAAATATAATTGATGTAAACTCACCCATTAACATAATTTCATCTTGACTATAGTAACGTATTTCAATATTTTTTCCTTTTATTGAAATAATTTGTTGATTCATTTTACATTCAAAAATCGTTGATTCTAATGTAATAATCAACTGATAATGTTTAATTAAAATTCTATTTTTTTGTATACAAAGCATTCTATCACCTATTATAAGCTATGATATTTCCTTTTCATTATGTATAGAATTTTATGATCCAATCTTTTTATAACATCAAAAAAGTCAACTTGTAATGTTGACTTTACTTATTTTGATCTTTTCTTCTTAATAATTCATTTCGATAAACAACGAGATCTTTATAAATATCACTTAATGTTGAAAAAACCCATTCTACTCTTTCATCAGGAATACGATTTCTATAAATAGAGTCTAATTCATGATGAAATTGTTCATGAACTTTCAAAGCTTCTTTTCCTTGATTTGTTAATCTTAAGTAATAAATACGTTGATCTTGAGTAGATTTTTCTTTAATAAGAAAACCTTTTTCTACAATTTTTTTAACAGCTGTCGTAAGAGTTCCAAGTGTTACATTCAAATGATTTGCAACAGCTGACATTGAGGGACTTGATTCTTTATCAACAGCTTCTAAAACATGCATTTCAGACATCGAAAGTTGTTTAAAAGGTCCTTGTTTTAAATATAATTCCTGTATATCCATCGCAATATTAAAAACATCAACAACTGTTTCTATCGTATCTACTCTTTGTATCATCTTTTTCTCCTTATTACTCTTCGTATTTTCTAATATATTGATAACCAATACCACCAATACCCATATGAGCTCCAACCACAGCTGGTAATTCTCTTACAAGTATTTCACATTCTCCAATTTGTTCAATCAATTTTTGTTTCATTTCTAATGCTAGATCTTCACTTAAAACATGTTCGATTGCAAAAACATAATTCTTATTGTTAACCTTACATTCATTGACCATGTGATCAATAATTTTTAAATTTGCTTTTTTAGCTGTTCTTACTTTACCAAAACTATCAATTTTACCACCTAAACTATAGTTTAATTTCATAATTGGTACAATTTTTAAAAGTCCAGCTAACGCTGCAACAGCAGGAGTAATACGTCCTCCCCTTTTTAAATGCTCTAAATTAGGAACCATAATAATCGTTGCTGAATCTTCTACAAGTTTTTCTAGAATATCTTTTATTTCTTCTGGTGATTTTCCCTCATGAGCAAGTTTTGCTGCTACTTCTACAAGATATTTTTGATTACTTGCTGTTCCTTTTGTATCCACTAATGTTACTGGCATTTCTAACATATCACACGCAAGCTTCATTCCATTCATGGTTGAAGAAAGTCCTGTAGCGATAGGTAAACCAATAACATGACTATATCCTTGATCTTTGATTTTTTGAACTGCTTCTTGCAGTGAACCTGTTGATGGTTGAGAAGTCATCACCATAATATCGTCTTTTTCCATACGTTCAAAAACATCTATACTATGAATTTCAATATCATCTAAATAACTTTTACCTTCCATAGTGATTGTTAGTGGTGCAATAAATATTCCTTCATTTTCTCTTGAGCCTACAGGAATTTGACATCCACTATCCGCTAATATAGCAATTTTTTCCATACTCTCCACCTCTTCCTCATATAATATAACAAATTATGGATTATTTTTAAAGTTTTATGTTATCATAAAAGTCGGAAGGTGAAAAAATGAAATCTATTGAGGAAATAACTGAACACACATTAGTCATTAAAAAATCAGAGTTTATTTGTACGCTCATTCCTTTAAATGATGAAGAAAAAATCAATGAAACTATTGATTATTATAAAGAAAAATATGAAGATGCTACACATAATTGTGTTGCCTATCTTGTAGGTACAAAAGAAAGAGCCAATGATGATGGAGAACCATCAGGTACTGCAGGTCTTCCAATGCTCAATGTTTTAAAAAAACAAGAACTCAGTAATATTATTGCAATTGTTACAAGATATTTTGGAGGCATTAAATTAGGGGCTGGAGGTTTAACACGCGCCTATAGTCAAGCTGTGGCTGATGCTTTAAAAGAAGCTAATATTGTTGAAAAACATTTAATCGATGTCTATGATGTTTCTCTTGATTATAGTTTTACTAAAAAATTTGAGCATCTATTAAAAGTAAATGACATTGATTGTATAAATAAAGAATACGATGAACAAGTCACTTATCGTCTTTATATTGATGATTTATCTTTCTTTGATACAATTCAAGATTTAACAAGTAATCGTTACAGTAAAGAATTTATAAAAAAAGAATATGTTCCTGTAAAATAAATATGTATTTAGCCTGTTGACAAAATAATTTGTTGACAGGCCTTTATTGTATAAGAAACAATTATTCATTGGACTATCCGTCCATTGAAAGAAGGAAAAAGGAAAGCTAAAATGATCTGTCGACCTTGATAGGAAATGTAGATGATCCAACAGAGATCAAAAGATATCGGGATGTCGTAAGAAAAGCAGGTATCCATGGAGATTATGTGATTATCGGAATTGAACACCAAAGCACTTTTGATAAAAATATGATCTTTCGCATACTCAACTATGATGCGACAACTTATATCAATCAAGTTGAAAGTAAAAAAGAAGTCCATCCAGTAGGAAGTTTTGTGTTCTATACAGGAGATAAGAAATGGAATACCCCTTTAGAATTAAATGATTACTTTGATATACCAGAAGAATTAAAAGCGTATATAAATGAATGGAAATTTATATTTGTTGATGTCAAAGAAATAGATACCAGTAAGATCAAAGATGAACAAACAAGATATTTTATAGAAGCTATCCAAGAGATGTATAAAGGAAACTTTGAAGGATTACACCGAAGAATAAAGATGAATAGAGATAACTTTATTTATGCAGCCATCATTACAGGAAGTTTAGATTTAATTAGAGATTTACCAGAAGGAGATGAAATCGATATGTGTGAAGGAATGGAAAGAATGGCAGAAGGATTTAGAAATGAAGGAAGAAAAGAAGGTGAAAAACGAGAAAAGAAAACTGTATTATCATTATTGAAAGTAAAATTAGGAAATGTATCAAATCAACTCGAACAAGCGATACAAAATAGCTCAATAGAAAAACTCAATACATTAACACTTTCAATTTTTGATATCACAAACGAAGATGACGTTTTAAAAATCATTAATTAATAAGTTAATATATAAACAAGAAAAAGCAAGGCATTTTATTTGGCTTGCTTTTTTTATAAAAAAGAAAAGTACGGTTTTGTCGTACTTTTCTTTCGTTTATTTTTTTGATAACGTTTCAATAAACTCATTTAAACGATTAAGCCATTGATCATGTTTATTGATTTTAATTGTTATTTTATTATCTAAAGATTTAAAGGCTGGCTTTGTAAAAAGTTGATTAGCAAGCAAGAATAATTTATCACCTGAAATTGTTTCAAAAGCGTTTGGTGAAAAGATAATTTCTAGTTGTTTACCAGAATCTTTAATATCTTCAATAATAGAATAATGTGAAAGAATTTCAAGTTTTCTCTTTTCAATCAATGTTAAAATAGCTTCCGGTAAATTTCCATAATAATCATCAAATTCCGCTTTTAAACTATTAAGTTCACTCATTGTTTTTGCTTTATCTAAACTTTGATACAATTCAAGTTTTTCATAATCACTTTCTACATAGTCATCAGGAATATAACCATCTACACTCACATTTAAGTTTTTAACCTCTTCTTCAGGCTTTTCATCTTTATGCATTCTTACATTGATGGCATCTTGTAAGATTTTCATATACATTTCAAAACCAATATCATCAATAAACCCAGCTTGTTTACCCCCAAGAATATCTCCTGAACCACGAATTGATAAATCACGCATGGCAATTTTATAACCACTACCAAGTTCAGTAAATTCTTTAATCGCTTTTAAACGTTTTAATGCATCATCTTGAATAGACTTATCCTTTTTATAAAGAAGATAAGCATAAGCGCCTCTTTCACTACGACCTACACGTCCTCTAATTTGATAAAGTTGGGCTAAACCAAATTTATCAGCATCTTCAACAATCATCGTATTAGCATTAGGAATATCAATTCCTGTTTCAATAATTGTTGTACAAATAAGAACATTAAATTCTTTATTCATAAAACGAAGCATAACATCTTCTAGTTCATTTTTATCCATTTGACCATGTCCTATAGCTACTTTTGCATTAGGAACAGTAGAAGAGATTTTATAAGCGACATTAGCGATTTGATCTGTTCGATTATAAAGATAGAAAACTTGTCCATCCCTAGCGAGTTCTCTTTCAATAACTTGTTTAATTAACGTATTATTTTTTTCAACAACATAAGTTTGTACAGGTAATCTATTTTTAGGTGGTGTATCGATTTTCGATAATCCTCTAATTCCCATTAAAGACATTTGTAATGTACGAGGAATTGGTGTAGCTGAAAGAGAAAGAACATCAATGGTTTCACGGTATTCTTTGATTTTTTCTTTTTGTTTAACACCAAAACGTTGTTCTTCATCGATAACAAGTAACCCTAAATCATTAAACGCGACATCTTTTGATAAAATACGATGTGTTCCTATTAATAAATCAATTTTACCTTCTTTAACTTCTTTTAAAATACGTTTCTTTTCTTTAGATGAAGTAAAACGATTGAGTAAAGCAATTTCTACAGGGAAATTTTTAAAACGTTCGGTGGCTGTTTTAAAATGTTGCATTGATAAAATAGTTGTTGGACAAAGAAAAGCTACTTGTTTATGATCTAAAATTGCTTTAAAAGCACCACGTAAGGCCACTTCGGTTTTACCAAAACCAACATCTCCACATAAAAGGCGATCCATTGGTTGAGGTTTTTCCATATCCAATTTAATCTCATCAACACTTCTTTGTTGATCAGCAGTTAAAGCATAACCAAATTGATTTTCAAAATCGATTTGTAATTCATTATCCTTAGAAAAAGCAAACCCTGGTGAAGACATTCTTTTAGCATATAATTCTATTAATCGATCAGCAATATCATCAATTTTATTTTTAGCCTTTTGTTTAGCTTTTGTCCATTTGCTACTTCCAAGAGCATGGATCATTGGTACTTTACCATCAGCACTTGCATACTTACGAATCATTTTAAATTGTTCAACTGGAATATAAAGCGTATCATCTCCAGCATAAGCCACATATAAATAATCTTTATGATATCCTTTAACATCAAGTGTTTTAATTCCTAAATATTGCCCTATTCCATAGCTATCATGAACAACATAATCACCAACATTTAATTCTTGGAAGTTACGTAATGTTTTAGCATCTTTAAATCTAAAATATTTTGTTTTAGAAACATTGACTTCTCCAAATAATTCATGGGCTGTTAAAATAACTACTTTTTCTTCAATAAGTTCCAATCCTGATGCAAGTTTTCCTACATAAAGATTAATACCTGGATAAATTACTTCATCAATTCCTACAAGTGTATATTTCATTTCATGACGATCAAAAAGTTCCACCATCAATTGAAGTTGATGTTTATTTTCTAGAGAAATTAAAATTTGACTATTCTTTAAATAATCATTGATTTGTTGGATGACACGTTTTTCATCATCTCGATTAAACATCACATCGTGACTTAAAAAGACAACATCATCTTTATTTGTTGTAAAGGTATTAATGGCTTGATAGTTATCTTTAATAATGCTATCAAAGTCTTGATAAAGTTGATTATCTTTTAAAAAGCGTCCACTTTGGCTTAATTCTTGATAATAATAGAAGTTTTCTGAAATATAGTTTTTGATTTGAAAATGAATATCTTCTTCTTGACATAAAATAGTAATTGGATCATCTAAATAATCTTTAATACTCGTCACATTTTTAAAGAGATGATAATACGCATATTGACTACTATCTGTAGCATGTGCTTTTAAGTTTTCAATATCGATCATGATTTTTTCTTCAAAATCATCTTTAAATAAATCATCCATCTTTTGATATTGTTCTTCAAAAGAATCTTTGATTTGTGTAACAACTGAACCTACTTCTTGATCTAAATAAAGAAGATCGGTAGCTGGAATAATTTCAATTTCATCCACTTTTTCAATCGTTCTTTGTGTTTTTTCATCAAAAAATTTAATATAATCAATTTCATCATCAAAGAAATCGATACGAATAGGATGGTCATATTGCATTGAAAAAATATCAACGACTCCCCCACGTTTAGAAAAATAGAAAGGTTGATCAACACGTGTTGTATGCATATAACCTGCTTGCACTAAAAATCTTTGTAAATCATAAACATCAATATGATCTCCTACTTTTAAAGTCATACAGTTTTTCTTAAAAACATCAACAGTTGGAACATATCGCATCACACTATGACCATGACTAATCAAAAGATGTGGACCAGGTCGTGTAAGTTGATACATCGTTCCTAATCTTTGTCCTAATAATTCTCCTGAAGCAGCTAAACTTTCAATACGATAAGATTCATCTACAGGAAAATAAAGAGCTTCATCAATCATTTGTGAAACTTGTTTATAAAGAAGATTAGCTTCATATTGATTTGATTTAACAATCAGCATATCTTTTTTTGAAGTCAAAAATGCGCTAGCAATCAGTAGCGCTTCGCTGTTAGAAGAATTGACAACGATATTTTGTTTATTCAATAAAGCATTAAATGCTTTATTATCTTTTAATAAATGTAGTATCTTTTTCATATGTGCCTCTAATTAAAACGATTCATTGCATGGTTAAATCCATGATCCAAATAATCAACGACTGCATCACTGGCATTTTCAATTCCTTGATTGATAGCATCTTGTTCATCTTTTGTAAAACGTGATAAAACATAATCAACAACTTTTATATATTTACTACGATCAATACCTACACGAATACGATTAAAATTTTGACTTCCAGTATGCAAGATAATATTTTTAATACCATTATGACCACCAGCACTACCACTTTGTCTTAAACGAAGCTTCCCTACTGGCATATCTAAATCATCATAAATAACTAAGATATCTTCTTGATTGATTTTAAAGAAATCCATGACTTGTCTAACAGATTCTCCAGATAAATTCATATAAGTTTGTGGTTTTAATAAAATCACATCTTCACCTTTATATTTACTTTTTCCATAAAGTCCTTTAAATTTGTTTTGTGTCATTTCAATATTTAATTTTTCACTTAAACGATCTAATACCATAAATCCTGTATTATGTCTTGTATTTTCATATTCTTTCCCAGGATTACCTAAACCAATAATTAATTTCATTTTTTACCTCTTTAATCCAAATATTTTCATCGAAATAGGAGCTAAATATGTGTGTGATTCATGATCATTATAAATCACTTCATATTCATCCATATCATTTATTTCAAAATCATAATACGAAGGATTAAAATATGCAACAATCTCTTGATATTTTCCTTTATTTTGTTTCACACAATATCTTAAAATACGATAATCAAAATGATTTGTACCTACATATTCATTTACTTCTTGAATTGTTTCATACTTAAATCCACCATTTTCTTTTCTAAGTTGAATCATTTGTTTAAGAGTTTCAATATCCTCTTGATTTTCATCAACTAAAGACCAATTGACTGCATTAATATGATCTAATGTATTATACGTATTTCCAAGTCCATCTTTACTACGATAGAACTCTTGACCACAATGAATAAAAGGAATTCCTTGTGATAAAATAAGCGCAACATTCAACATCAATTGTCTTTTCTTACGGGTTTCAAGTGGTTCATCTCCATTACTAATTGCAAATTTATCAAATGTTGTCGCATTATCATGGCATTCAACATAATTAATACTTTGATCAACATAGCTGTAGCGATTTGTATTTTTCATACATTCACCACCAATTTCACAATTATACATATTCCCCGCAAAATAACCTTTATCCTTTAAAGCAGAATCTCCACTACCACCCTTTAAAGTTTCACGATAATAATCATTAAAGAAGCCAATATTTAACATCTTACGATGATTATCTTGCATTCCTTTTTCATGATCATCCATAGCTGTAGGCATATTCCATCCTTCGCCATACATAATAAAACTATCATCTATTTTTGAAGCTTGATCATAAACTTGATTTAAGGTTTCAATATCAATAATACCCATTAAATCAAATCTAAAACCATCTACTCCATAAAGTTTTTGCCAACGCAAACACATATCTTTAATATATCGTCTTACCATTTGATGTCTTGATTCTAAATCATTCCCACACCAAGAACCATTAGACATTTCTCCATATTGATTCTTTCTAAAATAATACCCCGGTACTGTTCTTTCAAATGCACTTGTATAATAATCATACATATGATTATAAACAACATCCATCACCACTCTTAAACCTTTTTGATGAAATGTTGAAACCATATGACGACATTCTTTAACTCGCGAATAACCATCTTGAGGATCTAAAGCATAACTTCCTTCAGGAACATTGTATTGAATTGGATCATAACCCCAGTTATACATCACTGTAGGATGAAGTTCATCTACTGTCGCAAAATCATACATTGGCATGATTTGAACATGAGTGACACCTAAATCTACAAGATAATCAAACCCTGCTTTATTACCTTGTGGTGTAACTAAACCACTTTCTACTAAAGACATAAAAGTTCCTGGATGTGTTGCGTTAATTGTTTTAGACATAGTAAAATCACGAACACTTAATTCATAAATGATCGCTTCTGTTTTTCTTTTCATATGTGGTAAGTTTTCTAAATAAAGTGGTTCATTGATTTTATCAACATCAATGACAATATTACTATTACTATTAGCATTAGAAGCATAAGCATAAAGATCTAATGTTTCATGAAAACTTTTATGATGACGAATCAAATAATTATATTCTTGATTATCCAAATCTCCTTGAATCGTTACTTCAAAAACCCCTTTTTCTTTTCTTTCCATTTGATAAGCTTCATTTCCTACTTTAACCATGACTTCTAAAGCCGTAGGAGCCCATACTTTGAAAGTTGTCTTTTCTTTTTGATAAAGAGGTCCTAATTTCCCATCATAATAAAATAATTCATCAAAATCATCCAATTCAGAAAGTCTTACATATTGTAAAATAGCACTTAAACCATAATTATCTACCATCTCATAATGATGCGTTAAATCAATATGAACATTTTTAAAATAATATTTAACACAAATATCATCTTCACATGTTTCAGCAACAGGAATTTCTACAAGTGTTTCTTTATTTAAATCTCTCAAATAAAATTTTGGAGAAATTCCCCTATAATATTTTTTTGAAAGTTTTACTTCTATTTTATTTAGCTCTATTAAATTGGCGAGCATACGTATTTTGCCTTTTTCCATTTTCTAATCACCTAATCGTATTATACGCAAAATATATATTTTATTCAAACATCTTCTTTTTTGCTTTGATGTTCAAATTTTATGATATAATACCCTCGGTGATATAAATGAAAGTTGGTTTAGTATTAGAAGGTGGCGCTATGCGTGGTTTATACACAGCGGGTGTCATCGATACATTTTTAAAAGAAAAGATTGATGTTGATACAATTATTGGTGTTTCAGCAGGAGCTTTATTTGGAATGAATTATAAATCAAAACAAATAGGACGTGTTTTGAGATATAATAAAGCTTACGCTGGAAATAAAGATTATATGGGTGTTTATTCTTTTTTAAAAACAGGAAATGTCATGAATGAAGAATTTTGTTTTGAAAAACTGATTGATGATTTAGATCCAATTGATTATCAAAGTTATCAAGAATCTCCTGTTGATTTTTATGCTGTTGTGACAAATTTGCAAACAGGAAAAGCAGAATATAAGTTGTTGGATACTTTAGATAATTATGATCAAGTTGAATATTTAAGAGCATCAGGTTCAATGCCTTTTGTATCTCATATCATTCAAGTCAATGGTCATGAATATTTAGATGGTGGCTGTAGTGATAGTATTCCTATTAAAAAAATGTTAGAGATGTGTGTTGATAAAATCATTGTCGTTTTAACAAGACCCTTAGATTATCGTAAAAAGCCATCCAATAAACATCTTAATAAACTCTTTTATCATCAATATCCTCATTTTGTAGAAACTTTAAATAATCGTTATTTAAATTATAATGCGTCTTTAGATTTGATTACAAAATTAGAAAAAGAAAAGAAGATTTTTGTTTTAAGACCTAGTCAACTCATCCCTATTGGACGACTTGAAAAAGACAAAGAAGTCATTCAACAAATGTATGACTTAGGTGTATGTGATTGTAATAACCAATTAGAAAACTTAAAAAAATACTTAAGAGGCTAAATTAGCCTCTTATTAATTGATATTTAATTAAAAGTTCTTTAATTTCATCTGGTGAAACACATCCATTTTCACCTAGATGAATTGCTGGTTTCGTTTTACCATGAAAATCACTTCCACAAGTAAATAATAAATCTAGCTCTTTAGCTTTTTGATAAAAATAATCATTGGTTTCAAGGTTATGATAGCTTGAAAAGCATTCAACTCCTTGAAGTCCTTTTTCTACCATTTCATCGAAAATGTCAAACTTTCCTTTTAAATTATTTCCCGGATGTGCTAATACAGCCACTCCCCCATGATCATTAATTAATTGAATTATTTTTTCTAATGAAGGAAAAATAACTTCTGTATAACAAGGTTTTCCTTGAACATAATAATCCCAATAGAAATTAACATAGGGATTATCACTACGACTTCCGCCACTTCGATAAGGTTTTAAAAGTTCATGATCTACATATCTTTCATCCTTTAACAAAGCTTCACCAAACATTTCTCCAGTATAAACCCCATTACTACTTAAGGCATCTAATTGTTCTTTTTTTAAATCAAAACCTAATTGATTGGTAAGTTCTAATTTTTTTAAACTACAGTTGAGTTCTTGTTTTAAAATATCTTCTCCCAATTGATTAAATGCTGGGTTTGTATAATCGATCCCATAGCCTAAAACATGTAAATTGATTTCTTTATAAGTACAATCAATTTCAATAGCAGGAATATATTTTATCTTTAATTCTTCTGCTTTCTTTTTAGCTTCATCAATGGCTTTGACCCAATTATGATCAGCAATTGCCATAATTTTCACCCCTGCTTCATGACACATTTCTACGAGTTGACCAGGTGTAAATTCTCCATCATCGCTGTATAAACTATGCATATGTAAATCAATATAACTTTTATTCATTATTCATCCCTCCTATCATTTGATTCTTTCCTATTTGAAAAAGTCCTTCTTTAATTAATTTATATAGTTGATTAATTTTAATTATTTGAGGTTGATGTTTTAAAGGAATCGTTGGTAAAGATATTTGTATGTCTTTTAAAACATCACTACAAATACCAATAGCTGCTGGATTTAAGACACAACATAAAGTAGCAATCTGTTTTTCTAATAATTCTTGGGGATCATCTTTTAATAAACGCTCTTGTTGTAAATGATCATAAAAAGGTAAACATCGAAGTTCTCCCGCAAAATGACTAAAACCATTGTAGAGTTTCCCTTGAATGATCATACCACAGCCTACATAATCAATCGCAGGTTGATAAATAAACGCACTATTTTGATAGTGTGGATATTGATGATAAAAACCAATGCTGGCACAATTGACATCATTTTCAATGATTATTCTTTGTTTAATTTCTTTTTTTAAAATTTCTAATATATTTTTATTTTGAAAATCTTCAAAATCACACAAATCAATCATTCCCTGATCACAAACCCCTGGCAGTGATAAACAAATGACAACGATTTCTTGATCTTTCTTTAATACCTCTTTTAACATCTTTAAAAACTCTTCAACTGTTCCTTTTAAAGAAGAATAATTTTTTTGATAAACAATTTGATCATATAAATCTATGATTTCAAAAATAAATTCATAATTCTTCTTATTCTTCTTTAAAACTATCTTTAACAGATGCTTATAATCCTTATATAACTGATATTCTTTAGACTTTCTACCACCCGTTGACTTAGAATCACTTACATATTCAATTTCATGATTTTTCAACATTTCTTGTAAAATATTAGTAGTTGTCGCCAATGAAAGACTTGTTTTATACGCTAAGTCATTTTTTGTCCAAATTTGTCCATCATAAAGGCATTCTCTTATTTTTATTTCGTTTTCTTGTTTTAAATCATTTACTTTTGACACTCTATCACCTAACTTTCATCAACTTTTGTCGAAAGTTATTATAGCACAAAAAGTATAAAAAAAGAATGACCTTTCGATCATTCCTTATTTTCTACCATAATAAATATCTCGATCAACTGCTTTATTCATTGAAGCAACAACTGTTGTACATACTGCATCTCCAGTAATATTAACAGCTGTTCTTGTCATATCTAAGATACGGTCAATTCCCATAATTAAAGCAATTCCTTCTACTGGTAAGCCAACGGAATTAAAGACCATGGTAAGTGTAATTAATCCAACACTTGGTACCCCTGCTGTTCCTATTGAAGCAAGCGTTGCTGTTCCAATAACTGTTGCATAATCCATCATAGATAGATGAATTCCAAAGGCTTGAGCTGTAAAGACAACCGCAACACCTTGCATAATGGATGTTCCATCCATATTGATTGTTGCTCCTAATGGAATTGTAAAGGATGAGATCTTTTTAGAGACACCCATTTTTTCAGCTAAAGTATCAATATTCATTGGAATTGTTGCATTGGATGTTGATGTTGAAAAAGCAAAAGCCATTACTGGGAAAAAGTTTTTAATAAAGATAATAGGATTTAATCCTGAAAAAATCTTTAACATTGACATATAAACCCCAAAACATTGAACTCCTAATGCAAGCAATACACAGAACATATATTTTAATAATGGGATGAAAACATCAAAGCCTATTTCTGCAAATGTTTTAGAAATCAAACAGAAAACACCTATTGGTGCTAACTTCATAACAACCATTGTCATTTCCATCATAATATCATTAAATTGACTAAAGAAGTTTTTAACAATATCTACACGATCTGACATATTTGCAAGAATAACACCTAAAATAAGCGCAAACAAGATAATTTGTAACATTGTTCCATTTGCAAGTGATTCAAAAATATTTGTTGGAATAATATTTAACAATGTTTCTGTCACACTTGTTGCTTGTGTTGACTCTGTTACTTTTGAGGTGATTTTAATTGCTGACATATCTAAACCAATACCTGGATTAATAACATTAGCGATACATAAAGCAACAACAACGGCAAGTGCTGTCGTACATAGATAAAAAAGCATTGTTTTAAGTCCTACAGCTCCTAATTTTTTAGTATCTCCTACTGCCATACTTCCACAAACAATTGAACAAAAGACAAGTGGTACAACTAACATACGCATTAAACGTATAAATCCTTGTCCTACAACATAAAATAAACCACTAACAATAAAATCATCAACGATTTTATTACTAGGAATACAATAATTAATAATAATTCCGGTAATTGCACCTGCAATAAGTGCTATAAAAATCAAAGTTGTTAAACCTAACTTCTTTTTATTTTTCATTATATAAACCCCTTTCTTTAAAATATTCTTTTAAAGATTCTTTCCATGAAGGAAAAGTATAAACTGGAGTCATTGACATAATAAAATTATCTAAGACACAATAAGCTGGTCTAACTTTAGAAAAATCAGATAAATGAGTAGGTACTGCCTTCATTTGAGCTTCTTTTCCTGTAAGTTTTAAAATCTCATGAGCGAATTCATATCGACTACATACCCCTGTATTTGTCGCATGATATGTTCCATATTCATTTGTATCAATTAAATGTAAAATAAAACGTGCAAGTTCTTTAGCACTTGTAGGTGATCCAAATTGATCAGAGGCAATTGCTAGAGTTTCACCTTTATTTACTTTTTCTAATAAATCATTAATAAAATTATTTCCCAAACCATAGACCCATGTACTTCTAATAATAAAATGCTTATAAGTAAATTCTTTAACATATTGTTCTCCAGCTAATTTAGATTTACCATAAGCTGTTTGTGGTCTTGTTTGATCAAACTCATTATAAGGTTGATCACTTTTCCCATCAAAAACATCATCTGTAGAAATATGAACCAATTTAGCTTCTAATTTTCTAGCAATAATAGATAAATTTCTAGCACCTAAAGCATTAACTTTATAAGCTTTAGAAATATCATTTTCACATTCCTCTATATTTGTAAGTCCTGCACAGTTAATAATAATATCTGGTCTATTCATTTCCCCAAAACGTAAGACCTCATCTGTGTCTGTAATATCCAAATCGTCTATGTCAGTATCAAGAACTTTGAATTCAAGTTTATCAATAATTTCATTGATTGCTTGTCCAATTTGTCCTTTAGCACCGCATATCCAAATTTTTCGCATAATTTCATCCTCCTTTAAATCTTGAATATTATATCTAGAGGATTATTTGATGTCAAATTCAAACCTAGTTCATATTTCGTGATATAATAGTATTGAGGTGATTTTTATGAATGATTTATCTAAAATGTATCAAGTTTACGTAAATAAAGAATTACAAGTAAACAAAAATGAAATTTTAAATGTCGCTCGACTTAAGCAAAAAACATTATCTTTCTTACATGATTTAGGAGAAGTTTGTCAGGATTCAAGATGTTTTATCTTTTGGGAAAAAGAAGAAGCTATTCATCACGATGAACTATTAGAACATTATTTAGATGGTTTAAAAATGTTAATGTCTATTGGTTATGAATTAAGAATTGATACTATTAAAAATCATACTGAAATTCCTAATCGTTTATCTTTAGAAGACTTATTTTTAAAAATTTATCAATCAATGATGAATGTTTCATCAACTTATTCTAGTCAAGATTACCAAAATACAATTGATGACTATTTCTCTTTAGGATTTCAATTAGGTATTGATTTAGATGAAATTATTGATCATATTTAATTTGTGAGATGGAAACATCTCACTTTTTTATTTTTGACAGATACCACAAGGAGTATATCCTTGTTGTTGTAATTTTTTTGAAGTTGAAGTAACTACTTCTTTATTTTGTTCGCTCATTTTTGAAACACTTGAACAATTTGGATCATGATATTTTTTATTTTTTATATTAATAACATACTTTTTACTTTTATTACTTGACTTATTATGATAACCAAATGGATCTTTTGCTTCTTTGATGCCATAAGTTGGTTCTCCTTCTTTGGCTTTTCTTGAAGTTCCATTTTGATAATCAATAGTAACACCCGGTTGTACATTATAAATATAAACACAGAAACGAATCGTTTCATCTTCAATAGAAGCTGCTTGTAAGATCAAACCTCTTGCTACTAATTCATCTTCTTTATATACAGGAATAGCTTCATATAAAACATGATGATTCGTATTTTTAATATAATCTCTAACCTCTTCTTCAAAAGGCAACATACCTGTAACATTAAAATAACGTGTTCCCGTCATTAAATTTCTTTCTTCAGCATTTAAACCACTTAAAGCAAAACCAATTTGATGACAACGATTATATAAATATTTTGTAGAAATCAAATCATCATATCTTTGTGTTTTCCATCCGGACGGTTTAACCATTCCAATAGATTCCCTTTTATTTGTTGGAAGTGTTTCGGGACCTAAACAAGCTTGATCTTTTTGAGTACGTCCATATTCATCTAAATCATTTAATTGAATATATGTTTTTGTAGTATATTCATTTTCTTTAAAAGTAGGAGTATTGTTATTGATTTCAATATATGGTTGTCCACTATATTCTTCTATTTGATTTAAAATATCTTGAACATTATTTTCATCAAAAGAAACCTGATCTGTTTCTATTTGTAATTGGTTTTCTATATTTGTAATTTGATAATGTAAGGTTTCTTTAGAGTCTACATAAAACGATTTTTGAGTTTCTTCACCATCTTGTACAACTTTTAACTCATGATTTCCTTTAGTTAACTTTAACTCATAAGTTCCTGCACCTTGACTTTTTAAAGTATCAATTTGATCTTGATCAACATAAACATCTACATCCTGGCTACTTGTTTGTTCTAAAGAAAGTATTACACTTTGCTTAGAAGATGCTTTTTCTACTTGTTGATTACATCCTGTTAAAGTAAATGTCATCAATAATGAAAGTAATAATAAATAGAGTTTTTTCATCATAGTTCCTCCTTGGAGTACAAGTATATCATAAATTTATATTTTTTCTTTTCTATTTTTTTAAATAGAAACCTATTTCAAGGTTTTATAGGATAATAATATAAAAATAGAATCATATACAAAAAGTATTATGGCAATCTACTTTAATCATTGCTAAATAAGGATTAACGTATTAAAATATTAATAGAGATATTACCTCATTTAAATAGAAAATTGGGAGAAAAAATGATAGATACTAAAAAAATTAAAAACAAACATGGTTTTACACTTGTTGAAATAATAGTTGTTCTTGTCATTCTTGCAATTTTAGCTGCTGTGGCTATTCCATCCGTTTTAGGATATGTTGTAGATGAAGCAAAAAAAGCAGGTATTATACAAGAAGCACATGGTATTTATGAAGCAGCGCAAATTGCTGCTACAAAATGCTATGCAACAGATGAAGATGAATTTAAAAAACAATCAATTTTTAAATATAACTACACATTACCTGCAGATTTTCCTTATAAAAAAACAACAACAAATCCAGTTGGAAGAGTGTCTGATTCTTTAATGAGTTATGGACAAAAAGAGCCTGACAAGTATCTTAGTGATAGCTATTCTGGCGCATCATATATCGATAAAGAAATTGTAAAAAATGTATTACATTTTTTACAAAGTGAAAATAAAAATTCAGCTATTTATAAATACAAAGTACAAACTGACTGCCTCAACGGTCAATCCCTTAACGATTATAAGCCTAGTAAATTCAATGGATTTGCTATTAATATATTCTATAACCAACAAGGTAAGGTAGAAGCTATAAATTTTGCGAGAGATAATTATATGGTTACTATTTATAATGGAAAATTAAATTGTGTTAAAGGTGGTAAATCAATAAAATCAATAGAAAAGAAATAATATAAAAAATAATTTTTTTGTTATAATTTCTAACTAAAAATAGGATATTGATATCTTACCAATGATATTTATTTCCTACTAATTAATTTTTCAACGATAACGTTTGAGGAATTATTGTAATTAGAAACAATTGCTTCTTATAGTAAAATAATTTTAATATATTTTTATTTTACAAAAGAAAAGGCTGTATGAAATTAATTATTTAATTTCGTAACAGCCTCTTTTTTATATGGTTTTAAATTTTTTACGATATAAGATATAAGCTACAATACTTGCAATTGCTTCAGCAATAACAAATGATAACCAAATACCTTCAATCCCCATGATATTTAATAAAATGTATGCTAATGGTACTGTAATCAATAATTGTCTAAGTAAAGAAACTATTAAAGAATATTTTCCTAAACCTAGAGCTTCAAAAACACCTGACATTAAAACTCCAAAAGATGAAACAATAAAACTTAAAGATAAAATTCTAAGCCCTGTTTCTCCTATTTCTAACATGCCACTACTTGCATTAAATAAAGAAAGTAAAACATTTGGAACTATAAAGAATAATAATGTTCCTGCTCCTAAAATAGCAGCAATGACCAAACCAGATACTTTTAAAATTTGATGCATTCTTTCTTTTAACTTAGCTCCATAATTATAACTCATTAAAGGTCTCATTCCTTGTACAATTCCTGATGTTGGCATATAAATAAATGTTTGTAACTTATAATAAACCCCGAAGAAAGCAACTGCACTTTGTGAAATAGATGAAAGTATACCATTTAATAAAGAAACAAGAACAGATGGTAAGCACATCATCACACTTGAAGGAATAGCTATACTATAAAGTTGAGAAATAACATGAAAATCTACTCTGAATTTCTTAAATGAAATATGAAGATGTGTATTGTATTTTTTAAATAAGACAAATGCTAAAGAAGCTGCTGAAAATTGACCAATTACTGTCGCAATAGCTGCTCCAGCAACACCAAAAGCAGGTAATCCAAAATAGCCAAAAATCAAGATTGGATCTAAAATAATATTAATAACAGCTCCAAAGATTTGCATGATCATGGGCATCATCATGTTTCCAGTTGCTTGAAACATCTTTTCAATAGCTAGATGAATAAATTGGCCAATAACTAATGAGACAACAATCATTCCATATTGCATTCCATAGTTAATTACATTTTGATTTGTTGTAAACATATTTAAAAATGGTCGAATAAAAAATAAACCAATAATTAAAAATAATAAAGAATGTGCAAGTGACATCACAATTCCTTGAGTTGCATAATAAGATGCCTTATTATCATCTTTAGCTCCTAAATGTCTTGCAATAAAGGCATTCATCGCAATCCCTATTCCACAAGAAATAGCTAATGATAAATTTTGTAAAGGGAAAATCAATGATACTGCTGTTAAAGCTTCTTCTCCAAGTTGAGAAACAAAGATACTATCTATAATATTGTATAATGATTGAATCAACATTGAAATCATTGGCGGAATCGCCATTGACATTAATAAAGGAAATACAGGCTTGTATTCCATTGGGTTTCTATTTTCCATATAAGTCTCCTTTCCATAAAAAAAGCTATAGATGTCTATTTATGATCAGAAATAGAGAAATCTATAGCTTACCTAAGCAATATTCAATTTGCATGTCTATATTAATAAATATCTTTATCTTTGTCAATTGTTTTAAGCAGAAATTAATTCTTGATCCAAAGCCTCTAAAGCCATAATAGCATCCCAACAGAAACTTTCTTTACCAACATATTCATCAAAATGATTACGTTTAAATTGAATCATCACTTCTTCTTGAACACCACTGAATTTAATGATACAGTTTTGTACTTTTAAACGATCAACGATATCAAAGAATTCATGAATCCCTGAATCATCAATAGAAGGAACACCTCTCATTGAAAAAACAATAGCTTCTAATGAATCATCTAATTCATCTAAAACATGTATCATTTGTTCTTGTGTTCCAAAGAAAATAGGACCACTTAAATACATAATTCTTGTTTTTTGATGATGATGTTTTAAATCTTTTCCTACACGATCTTTATCAATATCACGTACTTCTATATGTAAATGAGAATTATTTAAAACAAATAAAATAATTGAAACCATGACTCCAATACCAATCGCAACAGTTAAATCAAAAACAACAGTCGCACACATTGTAATTAAATATTGTGAAATATTTGTTTTAACTTTATTATGAAATAATGTTTTTATTTCTTGCCAATCATTCATACGCCAAGCAGTAACCATTAAAACACCCGCTAGTGCAGATAATGGAATACGCGACATTAAAGATCCAAGTAAAAACATTGAAATTAAAATAACAACTGAATGAAAAACACTGACTAATCTTGTTTTTCCACCTGCTTTAATAGCTACAGATGTTCTAGCAATTGCAGCTGTAGCAGGAACGCCACCAAATAATGGAATCAACATATTTCCAATACCCTGTGCCATTAATTCACGATCAGCATTTAATTTTTCATTTTTCATTTTACCAGCACTTGCTCCACATAAAAGTGATTCAATCATTCCAAGTGCAGCAATACTTAAAGCAGGTAACATTAATTGTGTAATTGTTCCAAGTTGAAGTGAAGAAAAAGATAATCTTGCTTCTGGAAATAAAGTACTTGGAATTGTACCAACTTCATGAACTGGTAAATTCATACATAATTGACAAATTAAAGCAATGATAATTCCAGCTAGTGAGGAAGGACAATATTCTCCCCATTTTTTAGGCCAAACAAGCATGATCACAACCACTAAAATTCCAAAGAAAACAGTTGGAAGTGATACAGGAAAACCTAATTTTAAATATGAAAATAGTTTTTCTAAAGCACTTGAACCAACAGAAGTTGTTCCAAAGAAATTATCGATTTGTCCTAATGCGATAATAATCGCAATCCCACTTGTAAATCCTGTAATAACACTTGTTGGAATAAAAGAAACAATTTTTCCAAATTTAAATAATGAAGCAATAATCAACATACATCCAGATAAAAAGCTTGCGATGAAGACACCTTGTAAACCATATGTTGTTGAAAGCCCAATTAAAATAGCTGACATTGCACCTGTTGGTCCAGAGATTTGGTAACTTGCCCCCGATAAAACACCAATCACTAGACCAGCAATAATTGCTGTAATTAACCCAGCACCTGCATCAGCACCACTACTTACACCAAACGCTAAGGCAAGTGGTAAAGCAACAGCAGCTACTGTTAAACCTGCTAAGATATCTTGTAAAAGAGTTTGCATGTTATAACTTTTAAACTCATTTTTCAAGTCTCTTATATAATCTTTAAACATAAAATCCCCCTTTTTTACCCCGTGTCATTATACACATTTAAAGAACATTTGTTAAGAATTTATCGATATAAAAAGGACGATGTTGAACCATTATCCTTATAAACATTATGATTTAAAATATTTTTCTATCTCTTTTACTTCATCTTTAAGTATATCTAAAAACTGAATTGCTTCTTTAAATGTCATTTTTAGCTTTATCATTAGTTTTCTTATATTTTTAATTCTTTCATTTTGTGTTCCTTTTTCAACGCCAATTCAAATTCCTTTATTTAAATATTCTTTTTCTAGATGCTTTTTTTCATCTATTTTACAAATACTCACTTATCCATCTCTTTTTTTTGCTGCTTATGGTAGTATCCATATTAAATAGACCTTTTCCATTCCATCATAGTTTTGATCATCATGTTCCTTTCCCCAATGTGTTGTCTGTATTCTTGATAAATATGCATCTCCTCTTGTTATGAGAGAATATTTTGGATAGGCATCATTTTGTATTTCTACTTTAAATAAATTCTTTTGATAGTATGATCTAATTGTGGTAAATCAATACATCCAAAGAAATCAAACCTGCCTGTTCCATATCCTGGTATCGTATTTTCATTATTTAATCTTTGAAAACGATGCTCATCTTGTACAATTTCGATAATCTCTTCAATACTTAAATGTTTTGTTTCTTCAACAAACTCTTTGATGATTTTTGATAACATTTCTTCATGACTGATCATCAATTTACAATTTTGATCCAACATAATTTTATGCTGACTAAGTGTATCTTTTATTAGAGCATCCATGATTTTGTCTCCTATTATATATCGTTATTTTTTTACCTTTTTTCTTTAAAAAAGTAAAAAAAAATTACGAAACAGTGTTTCGTAATCATTCTTTATTAGCTATGATAAATTTCTTCATCTAACATATTTTCTTTTTTAGCAACAATCACTGAAGTAGCGGCATCTCCTGTAACATTGAGTGAAGTGACTAACATTTCAATTGGTCTATTGATTGCTAGAATTAATGAATAAGCAAGTAATGCTGCATCATTTGTATAACCCATTCCTGTTAGAATTGTAAAGAGAATAATAGCACCTGCTCCTGGTGCAGCTGGTGTTCCAATAGAAGCAATTAAAGCTAAAATAGCGATAATCGCCATAGACATAAATGTTACTTTATATCCTGAACTTACTGCTACAAACATTGCAGCAATAACTTGCATAATGGCTGTACCATCCATATTTACTGTCATACCTAATGGTAAAACAAAGGATGCTATTTGATCATGAACTCCTAATTCTTCTACTGTTGTTTTTCTATTTAATGGAAGTGAAGCTGCAGATGATGATGTTGAAAATCCAAATAAGGCAACTTTTGCAGCTTTTTTCATAAATGGTTTAGGATTTACTCTAGCCATTGTCATTAAATAAATTGGATAAGCAACAAATAAATAAACAAATAAAGCAATAATAACGGTAACAACATAAGCTAATGCTGGTTTTAATGAATCAATTCCATAAATAGCAAAAGTTCTTGTTAGTAAACAAAAGATTGCAAATGGAGCAAACTTATTAATAACAAATGTTAAAAATAAACTAATAATTTTAGATACTTCTTCAAATACTTTTTTCAATGTTTTAGTTTGTTCTTCTAAAGCATTCATTGATAAACCTGTTACAACTGCTAAAAAGACAATAGCAAGTACATTACCATTTGTTGTAAAAGCACTAATAAAATTATTAGGTATAATTGATACAATAATATTTAATGGATTAGAACCTGCTGTTCCTTGTTGAACAGTAATCTTTCCTGCATCAACAGCATTAAATAAACCTAAATGATAAACAACAGTACTTACAACCCCTGCAAAAATTAAAGCGCAAACTGTTGTTGTAAAGAAAGTTAAAATTGTCTTAGAAGATATTCTTCCTAATTTCTTTGTATCGGTAATTGTACAAATCGCAAGTGTAATAGAAACAAATACCATTGGTACAATAATTAATTGTAATGCATTTACAAATAACTGACCGATTATATAGAAAATACCAATCGCACTTGTTGCACCTTCTGCTGTAATATCTTGAAATAAGATATTATTAATTGTTTTCCATAATTCTCCTTGACCACTTGAATTTAAATGCTCTCTAAATATAATGCATCCAAATCCAGCAATTAAACCACACACTAATGCAATCAGCATTTTTTTTGCTAATTGCTTTCCATTACTTTGTTTCATAATTATCCTCCTAAAAATCCCCAAATTGCCAATATTATACATGATTTTTCATAAAAAACAATCCCTTTTATTAAATATATAAAAAAAATACGATTTCTCGTACTTTAATCACCTATTATTTTCTTTATTTCTTCTAGACTAGCATCTTCTATTAACTTCTTAAATATTTGAGCATATTGATATTCGGTAAGATCTTCAAGCCATTTTGTTTCTTCATTTAAATATTTGCTTTTGAAAAGCTTTAATACAAATTCAGCTTTAGCTTTTATTTCAGCTTCTACTGCTGCTTTCATCTTTGCTTCAGCAAGTTGAGCATCTAACTCTTTTTTCATATCATCATAGCGAGCTAACTCATCCCATCTTGCTTTTTTTACAATATCTCTTCTTCTTTTAATATCTTGATGATCTATTAATACCAATTGATCATTTTCATAAGAGACTAACGTTTTATAATCTATGACTTCTTCTCCATCAAAGAACACTGTATTGAATAAAGAAGCAAATACTTCATTATCTCTAAGCAGTGTTCTAGCTGCTGTATCACTTGTCATTCCACTATGAATAATACTATTCCTCTTTCTTTTTTTATTTATTTTTACTACACTTGATTTATAACATACTTCACCTATCTTTTTGTTTCAAAAGTTATTTACAAAAAAATAGGTTCATTTTGAACCTACTTTTTCAAGTTTTGTTTAGCTTGTTTCATACGTGTTTTACATTCATACATATTTTTATCTGCTTGATTCAATAATACTTTTAAATTAGCTTCTTGATAATTAATAGAAAGTGCATATCCATAAGCAAATTCAATATATATTTGTTTACTTAATTCATTATAACGATTTGCTTCATCTTGAACCTTTTTAATAATAGATTTCACTTCATCTTCACTTACATCATTTAATAAAGCAATAAACTCATCTCCACCATATCTTCCTACAAAATACTTTTCTGGAATAGATGTTCTTATAATATGAGCAAAATTCATAATAAGTGTATCTCCAGCAATATGACCTAATGTATCATTTACTTCTTTTAAATCATTTAAATCAAAAATAATCATTGCTGTTGGCTTTTCAAATTGATGATATTCTATTAAAAGTTCTTCCACACGACTTCTATTTGGAAGTCCTGTATGTAAATCAATATAAGCTAACTTATTAAGTTCTTTATTCTTTTTCATGAGAACAACCGCAGAAATAGACTCTCTGATAATGATACAAATTATTAATGTACAAGTAACAATAAGTCCTTTTTCAATCATATCAAGTTGAGAAGCACAATATTGAGAATACTCTTCAGCAGCACTTACTGTTTCATCAGCAAGATAAAAATAATTCTCACTCATTTCAATAATATTTGTATTTTCATAACCGTCTTCTCTTACTTTTTGAATTTCTTCTTTTAAAGAAATCCATGATTTATTCAATTCAACTAATTTCTTTTGATATTTTTGATCATTTAACTTTGTGAGTTGATATTTTCCTCCGCCATCCATCAAACCATCAAAAATATTATCTAAATACCTTATTAAACTATTATTCTTATTACCTGATATTTCTAACTTAATTTCTCTTTGTGTCGCTCCTCGAATAATGCCTGCATAGTTAATAACTCTTGCATTTCCTTGTATCTTATTAACATCATTCATCATAAAAATAGTCAAAATTACTAAAATTATAATTAAAAAACCTTGTAAAAATCTTTCAATCATTTTATTTTTACTTCGTTTTAACTTCATCCGGTTTATCTCTTCTCTTAAACAATTTTATCTTATCTATTTACATCATACATTCTTTTAGTTTATCAGGTATAGCTTCTATTAGATAAGTAACAATATCTTCTTTAGAAATAGGCATATCATTTAAAACCCATTCTACAGTCATATCTACAGAACCTCTACAATACATTTTAAGTAAAAAATCTATATCAGAAGATAATGTTTTTCCTGTATTTTTATGTATATATTCTTTATAAAAATCATAAATACAACAAAAATCATAATGAATAAGATTATTATAATCATTAGATTTAAAAGCTTCTTTAAAGAAGGCATGTTCTTGTTCAATAAAAGCAAACTTTAAATTTAAGGCTTCTTGTAAAGTACCACCTTGATTCATTTCTTCAAATGATTTTAAAACTAATTTTTCAAAATACCAATTAACTAAATCATATTTATCTTGAAAATGTCGATAAAATGTTTGTCTGGTTTTTCCTGCTGTTGAAACAATATCTGTTACAGTAATTTTATCTAAAGGCTGTTTTTTTATTAAGCTTTTGATTGCTTTAGCAAACAAAAATAAAGTTTCTTCGTTTTTCATAATAGACCTCTATAATAAATAATCATATTTTTCTATTTCATCAGTTTGTGCTAAAACAAGGAAAGTATCATTTAATTCTATTTCTAAATTAGGATCTACAGGAACTTCTAACTTATGTGTATGAGGATTTCGTTTACCTAAAACATTGATACTATAAAGTTTTCTTAAATCTAGTTGTGATAATGTTTTTCCTACCCATGCTTGAGGTACTTTCATTTCAACAATACAATTTTCTTCATCTAATTCAATTAAATCTTTAATATTTTTTCGAAGTAATGTTCTTGCTACTTTTTCTCCCATTTCTTTTTCAGGACGGACAACATAATCAGCACCTATTTTTTCTAAAACAACTTTAAAACGTTTGTTTTTAGCTTTAACAATAACATAAGGTACTCCCAGTTCTTTTAGATTCATTGTAGCTAAAATACTATCTTCTAATCGATCTCCAATAGCAACAATTCCTACATCCATATCATCTAATCCTAAATCTGATAAAAATTGAAAATCTGTGACATCACCAATAACTGCTTTTGTCGCAAAATCAGCCACTCTTTGTACATTTTCAGGATTTTTATCAATTGCAATGACTTCTCTACCATATTGAGAAAGTGTCTTTACAAGTGTAGAGCCAAAAATTCCAAGCCCTAATACAACAAATTGTTTTTCCATCTCATTATCCTATTAAGATATGTTCTTTTATATAGTTCACATCTTTTCCTTTCTTAGCGTTATATTTTCTTACAAAAATCAAAACCATCGTAATAGGACCAATACGTCCTATATACATCAAAATAATTATAACAATTTTTCCAACAAATGTCAGTGTTGGTGTAAGACCCGCTGTTAATCCTACTGTCGCAAAAGCAGAAAAAACTTCAAAAAGTAGATCAATAAAATCTGCCTGCTCACTTATTGATAAAATAAATAAACCTGTTAAAGCAATCGCAAAACTAATCAACATAATTGTTAATGCTCTTTTAACAATTTGATCATCAATTGTTCTTTTAAAAACATGAATATTTTCATCACCACGCATTAATGCACGGACGTATAACAATCCAATAACAAAAGTTACCGTTTTAACACCACCAGCAGTTCCTGCAGGAGAACCACCGATAAACATAATAATAGACATAAAAAACTTCGTTGCTTGATGTAAAGAAGCCATATCTACTGTCGCAAATCCAGCTGTTCTAAGTGTTACTGATTGAAAAAAACTTGCGAGTATCTTTTGTGAAAATGGTAAAGATTTTAATGTTAGCGGATTTTGAAATTCTAATATGAAAATAACGGTCATTCCTCCAAAAATTAAAACAAATGTAGAAATCAATGCAATCTTTGTATGTAAAGATAAAGATTCTAAATACCTTTTCATTTTAAAATACTTAAAATGTTCTCTATAATGAATCAAAGATAAACGTAAATCGATCCACACAACAAAACCTAAACCACCAGCAATAATCAAACCACAAATAACTAAATTGATCCAAACATTGCCTACATAAGGAACCATTGAATTATTTCCTAAAATATCAAATCCAGCATTACAAAATGCTGAAATTGCATGAAATAAACTATAATAAATTCCTTTAAGGATTCCAAATTGTGGAATAAAAACAAAAGCAAGACAAATTGCTCCAATAAGTTCAAAACAAACTGTATATTTAATAACTCTTTTAATATAAATACCTGTTTCATTTAATGAATTTCTATTTAAAGCTTCCTGCATGACAATCTTATTAGCGTAGGTTAGTTTTCTTTTTAAAAGAACAAAGAACATCGACATCAGTGTTAAAAATCCTAACCCACCTATTTGAATCAATAAAATAATGACTATTTGTCCAAAAAGCGTATATTCACTAGCTGTTACATGAGTCACTAAGCCTGTTACACAGGTTGCTGAAGTTGCAACAAATAGATGATCTAAATAACTACTTGTTGAATGAATGGTATGACTCATTGGTAAACTTAATAAAATCGATCCTATTAAAATAACCGCAAAAAAGCTAAAGCCAATTCTTCTAACTGCTGATATACCTAGTTTTTTATATTGTTTATGAAGTGTTTTTCTTTGCATATTTTCCCCTCAGTTCTATTAAAAAAAGACATGTTTCCATGCCAATTTAAAACAAATGATAATAAGCCAAGTTCTGTATTAGATAATCATTTATCTACGTTTACACGTCCTCTATCCCGTTCAATTCCGTTTTAAAGGTTCCCCTACCAAATTTGGGTTTCTGCCTTGCGGAGCTTTCCTCTTTTCAGCCATAGTTTCCTATGGAATTGTCTCTGTGGAGCCATTTATGAAGTTCTACCATAGTTGCCCTTAGGTTTTCCTTCTGTCGTTAGTTTACACTACCCTCACTTATTGATTCGTGAGGCACAAACACTACAATCATCGCAGATTGTGGCAGCCTGGACTTTCCTCTACTTCAATGAAGCAGCGATTATCTGTCATTTGTTATTTATTTTGAAATACTGCTTTTTCTAATAATGATAATCTTTTTAAGATATCTACATTGGAAGAAACATTATCTTCTAATGCTCTTAAGTTATCATCTTGTAAAGCTTTTTCTCTTTCTAATCGAGCTATCATAGCTTTTTGATCAGCAAGACGTCTTTCAAGCTGTTCTATTCTATCATAAGAATTATTCAATAGTCCAGCAAAAGCTTCATAATCTTTTACAACTTGATCCAAGAAGTGATCAACCTCATCCGCATTGTACCCTTTAAAATCAACTTTAAATTCTTTACTGACAATTTTTTTTGGACTTAATACGACTTTATATTCCATGCTTTTCAACTCCTTTACCTCATTGTACCAATTTATTTCCTTTTTTCAAGATAAAATATGATTTCTTATCAAAGAGTTGTTATCACAAAAAAAATATGTGTTATAATACCCATATATATGCAAATAAAAAGGAGTTTCTATGGTTAATTATCCAAATAAGAAAAAAAATAATCATTATACATCTATGATTGAAGGTAAACATAATACTGCTCACCGTGGAATGAACTTAGAAGAAGATATTAACTTAACAAATGAATATTATTTATCACATGATATTGCAGTTATTCATAAAAAACCTACCCCTATTCAAATTGTCAAGGTTTCTTATCCAGAAAGAAGTTCAGCAAAAATAGTAGAAGCTTATTTTAGAACCCCTTCAACAACAGATTATAATGGTATTTATAAAGGAAAATATATTGATTTTGAAGCAAAAGAAACAAAAACATTATCTTTTCCCTTTACGAACATTTCTTTACATCAAATTAATCATCTCGATAAAGTCATTCATCATGGAGGAATTGCTTTTTTAATTATCGCCTTTACAAAAGTGAATGAAGTTTATCTCTTAGATGCTTCTTTTATGGTAGAAGCATATAGAAAAAACGATCGTAAATCCCTTCGTTATGAAACAATAAAAGAAAAAGGTCATTTGATAAGGCAAGGATTTCTTCCTCGTCTTCATTATTTAGAAATTATTGATCAATATTATTGTGAGGTATTTAAATGAAAAGACAAACAAAAAAATTAAATTCAAAAAAAATCATTCAAGTAGTAACAATGCTTATTCTTTGTTTAATCTTAGTTTTTGCATGTATATTTGGTTATAGTGTATATAAGGATACAGCTACTTTTGATTCTAAAAAACTGTTATCCTCTGGAGCAAGTGTCATGTATGACAGTAATGGTGATATTATGTACACTTATGGTAGTCAAGAAAACGGTACACGAAAAAATGTGACCTATGATGACTTACCACAAGTTTTAGTAGATGCCATTGTAGCTGCTGAAGATTCTCGTTTCTTTGAACATAATGGTTTTGATTTACCACGTATTGTTAAAGCGGCATTATCTAACTTAAAAGCGGGAGATATTACAGGTGGTGGTTCTACCATTACTCAACAGTTAATCAAGAAAACATATTTCCCTGATGCTCAAAGAACTTACTCACGTAAATTTAGTGAAATTATTCTTGCTATTCAAGCAGATAAAGCTTTAAGTAAAGAAGAAATCTTAACTCTTTATTTAAATAAGATTTATTTTGGTAGAAGTACAAGCTCAATTGGGATTGCTGCTGCTACAAAATATTATTTTAATAAGGATGTAAGTGAATTAACACTTCCAGAAGCAGCCATGCTTGCAGGTAGCTTAAATTCACCTTATAACTATGATCCTTATTATTGTTTAAATAACGCTACAAAAAGACGTAATACTATTTTAAAACTCATGGTTAAACATGGTTATATTACTCAAAGTGAATATGACGAAGCAGTTAATACAAAGATTGAAAATACACTTTGTGCTTCACCTACAACCAATAATAACACACTTGCTGCTTATGTTGATATGGTAACAGCTGAAGTTAAAAAAAGAACAAAACTTGATCCTTTAAAAACCCAAATGAATATCTATACTTATTGTGATGTTGATACTCAAACACTTGCGAGTGCTTTAGGTAATGGTGAAAAATATAGTTATAGTGATGAAGATATGCGTATGGGTGGATCTGTTCAATCAAGTCAAGATGGTCGTATCGTCGCTGTTATTGGTGGTCGTAATTATAACTTTGGAAATTACAGCTATGCAACAAGTAAGCAACAACCCGGTTCTTCTGTAAAACCGTTTTTAGATTATGGTTTAGCTTTTGAAAACTTAGATTGGTGTACTGGTAAAACATTAGAGGATACACCTTATTCTAAAGGTAAATTTACTCCTAAAAACTGGGATAGAAAATTCCATGGAACTGTTACACTTACAAGTGCTCTAGAAAATTCTTGGAATATCCCAGCCATTAAAACTTATGAAGAAGTGACTAAAGAAATCGGTAAATCAGGCGTTACTTCCGCAATGGAATCAATTGGTATTGATATGTCCAGTGAAAGTAATGTAACCAATTTATCTTATGCTATTGGTGGATGGAATAAAGGAATTTCTCCAGTTGAAATGGCAAGTGCCTATGCAACGATTTCTAATAATGGCTTATATACTGAAAGTCATACAATCAATTATATTGAAGTTGTTCAAACTGGTGAAAGATATGAGATTGATAAAGAAATTCAAAACAATGCTAAACAAAGTGACTATTCCAAAGCTAGTGCTTATATGGTAAGACAAGTGATGTTAGATTATACTAAAAATGGTAGTGGTAACTATGCATACTTATCTGGTCTTTCTAATGTCGGTGCTAAAACAGGTACTTCTAACTGGGGCAGCAGTGCTAAAAAAGGCATGGCTGGTAAGAGTCGTGATTTATGGATGACTGCTTATAATTCTAATTATATTTGTTCTGTATGGATGGGATTTGGTCAAGAAGGTATTGAAAAAGGAAAAACAACCAGTCGTTATAAAGCTTATCCTGGTAAAGTAGTACAAACTTTATTAAAGCATCTACAAAGTAAAAAAGGAGATAAATCATATCCTTCACAACCTTCTACTGTTGTAAAAGATGGAGATGATTATTATAAAAAAGGAACTAAGCATGAAGGACATGCTGCAATAAGCGAAGAAACAACTGAAGAAACACAAACAGAAGAAAATCAAACCAATACAAATGAAAATCAATCTTCTGAAACTAATAACAATTCAAATAATCAAAACAACAATTCAAATACAAATACTGAAAATAATGGTTCTTCTAATAATGGAACCTCAACAGATAATAGTGGTACTTCTAGTGGTACTACTGGAGGTAATACAAGCGGTGGTTCTTCTGGTGGTAATAGTAGTAGCTCAAGTGGTGAAAGTAGTCAACCAAATCCAAATACGAATCAATAAAAGTCAACAATGTTGGCTTTTATTTTTGGCTAAAATTTGCTTTTAATATACAAAATAAGGTATACTTGTATAAGAAAAATATGGAGGTATCTTATGTCTTCGAAAAAAAATAAAACTCAAAAGAAAATAAATAAAAAGAAAGTATTTATCGCTCTTACTATATGTATCTTAGTTGCTTTAATTGGTGGTGTGAGTGTTCTAGCCTATGGTGTCTATAAAGATACAGAAACCTTTGATGCAAAGAAACTTTTATCATCCGGTGCAAGTGTGATGTACGATGATCAAGGACAAGTTCTTTATACTTATGGTAGTGAAGAAAATGGAACAAGAGAAAATATCACCTATGAAGATCTTCCACAAGTTCTTGTTGATGCTGTTGTTGCTGCTGAAGATTCTCGTTTCTTTGAACATAATGGTTTTGACTTACCACGTATTGCTAAAGCAGCTATGTCTAATTTAGTAGCCGGAGGTATTAGAGGTGGAGGTTCTACAATCACCCAACAATTGATTAAAAAAGCTTACTTCCCTAATGCTGAAAAAACATATACGAGAAAGTTTAGTGAAATTATTCTTGCTATCCAAGCGGATAAAGCTTTAAGTAAAGAGGAAATTTTAACACTTTATTTAAATAAGATCTATTTTGGTAGAAGTACACGTTCAATTGGTATTTCTTCTGCTTCTCGTTATTATTTTGATAAAGATGTTAGTGAATTGACCCTACCAGAAGCAGCTATGCTTGCAGGAAGTTTAAATTCACCATACAACTATGATCCTTATTATTGTTTAAATAACGCTACGGAAAGACGTAATACAATTTTAAATCTTATGGTGAAGCATGGTTATATCACTCAAAAAGAATGTGATGACGCCAAAAATGTGAAGGTTGAAAACATGTTATGCTCATCTAAAATTACAAACAGTTCCGTTAATGCAGCTTATGTAGATATCGTAACAGATGAAGTAAAGAAAAGAACAGGATTAGATCCTTTAAAAACACAAATGAATATCTATACATATTGTAATAGTGAAACCCAAGCACTTGCTGCTGCTATTGGTAATGGTGAAAAATATGATTATAGTGATGAAGATATGCGCATGGGTGGTGCTGTTCAATCAAGCCAAGATGGTCGTATTGTCGCTGTCATTGGTGGACGTAATTATAACTTTGGTAATTATAATTATGCTACACAAAAACAACAACCTGGTTCATCTGTAAAACCATTTTTGGATTATGGACTTGCTTTTGAAAATCTTGATTGGTCTACAGGACATTCAATTAATGATGATGATTACTATAATGGTAAATTTAAAAACTGGGATCGTCAGTTCCATGGCTTAGTAACAGTTGAAAACGCTCTTGAAAATTCATGGAATATACCAGCTATTAAAACATTTGATGAAGTTCAACAAAAAATTGGTAGTGATAAAATCCAAGAAGCGATGGAATCTATTGGTATTTCAATGAATAAAGAAAATATTGGTCTAGCAAGTGCCATTGGTGGTTGGTCTTATGGTATTTCCCCACTTGAAATGGCAGGAGCTTACGCTACTATTTCTAATAATGGCTTATATACTGAAAGTCATACAATCAATTATGTTGAAGTTGTCCAAACAGGTGAAACATTTAATATAGATGAAGAAATTCAAAACAATGCTAAACAAAGTGCTTATTCAAAAGCCAGTGCTTTTATGGTAAGACAAGTCATGCTAGATTATACTAAAAATGGTAGTGGTAATTATGCGTATGTCAGTGGTATTGAAAATGTAGGTGCTAAAACAGGTACTTCTAACTGGGCTAGTACGGCTAAAAATGGAATGGCAGGTAAAAGCCGTGATTTATGGATGTCAGCTTATACATCTGACTATATCTGTTCTGTATGGATGGGATTTGGTAAAGAAGGTATTGATAAAGGTAAAACAACGAGTCAATATAAAGCTTATCCTGGTAAAGTTGTTCAAACACTTTTAAATCATTTGCAAAGTAAAGGAAGTCAAAAATCTTATCCTGATCAACCAGATGATGTTGAACAAGCAGCAATGGTCAAAGGTATTTATCCATATGTTTCACCAAGTGAAGGAATGAGCGAAGATATGATTATTCAAGCTTGGTTTAAAAAAGGAACTGCCCCTACTCAAAGCGTTGATAGTGATGTCTTTAATTTAGCTGAACTTTCTTCATTTGATGTAAGTTTAAGTGGTCAAAGTATTACCTTTAACTTTGCTCCATATAATCCTGAAAACGCCGTTACTGATGAAAATGCTAATGATGCAACGAAAACATTTGGTAAAGTTGTTTATACAGTTGTCGTTCAAGATCAAAATGGTCAAGAGCTTCATCGAGAAAACTTCTCTACTTCAAGTGGAACCCTAAACTATACAGTCAATCAAAATGTAAAAGTAATTGGTTTCTATAGTTATGAAAGAGCACCAGAACGTACATCTAATCAAATAGAAAAAGATTTATCTATTAATTTATCAACAGTAAATGCATCACTTTCTTGTGATAGTGGTCAAATAAATGATGGGGCAACCATTTCATCAACCTCTATTCAAGCAACCATTTCAGTTCAAGGTCAAGGTCATAGTGTGACAATTGCTTTATATGATCAAAATGGAAATGTACTTTCATCTGTTAATCATCATAGCGCTACATTTTCTAATTTAAGTCATGGACGTTCATATTCTATTAAATTCTTAGAATCTAATGGTTCAGCATCTGTTGAAAAAACCATTCATTTTACAGTATCTTAACGAAAAACCATTCATTTAAACAAATGAATGGTTTTTATTTTAGATAATGTTATAATAAGGTAGTGAGGAAAAAGAAAATGGCTATTGAAAATTATGAAACATATACAAAAAATATTCTAGAAATGATTTTTAATAATCAAGATATTGAACAATTACTACCCTATTTATCTAAAAATATCAAAGCCATGGGTTTAAATACAGAAGGTATATTAACATATGATGATATTATTAATCATTTAAAGCAATACAAATCTAATCAATTTACATTCTTTATTAATGAATTTAATACAAATATTATTTATCAAAATGATTCAGTATGTGTAATTGAAGGTAGTTTTATTCTTCATATGGAAGAATATCAAGCAACAACTCAATATTTTTATAGTATTGTACTTAAAAATAATCAAATAGAACTTCTTCATACTTCTATAGGAAATAACATATCTCATGAAAAAGAAGAATCTTTTTCATTACCTATATGTTCTTTTAAATTAGATAAAAATCTAACAATTATCGATGTAAATGACCATTTATTAAATCTACTTTTATATCATAGTAAAGAAGAATTTTTAAACGATGTACAAAATCAGTGGATTAATTGTATTCATAAAAATGATGTTTATCATGTCATTGAAACACTTTCAAAAGATATTTCTTCTCTTGAAAGACATCAATTAGAGTATCGTATTAGAAGAAAAGATCATAGTTATTTATGGGTTTATGATCAAGGACAATTTATTTTTAATTTACAAAAAGATGTGCGTGTTCAAAGTTGTATAAGTGATATTACGTCTATTAAAAATAGAGAATTAAATTCATTAATTGAAAAAGAAAAATATCAAATGGCATTAAAAGATAATTCTATTTCTATATTAGAATATCATATTCATGAAGATCGCATGATTATTGATATTTTAGATCAATCTAAAAAAAGAATTTATGATCATTATTTAGATTATGTTACTTCTTCAAAGTCTACTGTCTTTGAAGAAGATAAACAAAAAATAGTTGATTTATTTACTCAAAAAAGTAAAGGACCAATTATTTTTAGAGAACATCAAAGAAATTCAAAAGATTATTATGTTAAATCATTAGATGCTACTACTATTTATAATTCAAATGATGAACCTGAAATCATACTAGCAACAGCTTCAGATATTACTCATCGTTGGCATGAACAAAATACTTTAAAACAAAGAGCTCAAAGAGATTCTCTTACTCATTTATATAATTTAGAAGCTGGAAAATATATTGTTAATGAATATATTAAGCATCATCCTGGTCAAAAAAATGCTTTAATTGTTTTAGATATTGATCATTTTAAAGAAGTTAATGATACTTATGGTCATTTATCAGGAAATGAATTATTAATTTCACTAGCTAAGTATTTATTGTTTTATACAAATCAAGATGATATTGTAATTAGAATGGGTGGAGATGAATTTGTTATCTTTGTGAAAAATATTCAAAATGATTTAAATTATTTATGTAAAGAATTAATGAATCATTTAGATGAAATTACTTTATCTCATAATCGTCTTCGTTTTTCTATGAGTATGGGTATTTATGCATTTAATACATCATTAACTTTTGATGAAGCTTTTAAAGAAGCTGATGAGGCTCTTTATCATTCTAAAAGAAATGGTAGAAGTCAATTTACCATTAAATATCAATTATAAGGGATGCATTTCCCTTTTTTTGTATTATAATATAAAAACATAAAGGGGGAATTTTATGTCTTGTACAACATTATTAGTAGGAAAAAATGCATCCTATGATGGTTCTACAATGATTGCTAGAAATGATGATTCTGGAGCTAATGGTTTTACACCTAAAAAATTTATTGTCATTTCTTCAAAAGAACAAAAAAGAAAATATAAAACAGTTATTTCACATTTAGAAATTGATTTACCAGATCATCCTATGTCTTATACAGCAATGCCTAATGCGGTTAAAGGAAAAGGAATTTGGGCTGCCAGCGGTATTAATGAAGAAAATATTGCGATGACAGCAACAGAAACAATTACCTCAAATCCAAGAGTATTAGGGGCTGATCCATTAGTAGAATATGATCAAGAAAACAATATTCCTGGTGGAATTGGAGAAGAAGATATTGTTTATATTGTTTTACCTTATATTCATAGTGCCCGTGAAGGTGTTGAAAGATTAGGTCAACTATTAGAGAAATATGGTACCTATGAAATGAATGGAATTGCTTTTCAAGATCAAAATGAAATATGGTGGTTAGAAACAATTGGTGGGCATCATTGGATGGCTAAAAGAGTTCCTGATGATCATTATGTAGCAATGCCTAATCAATTTGGTATTGATAATTTTGATTTAGAAGATGCACTTACTTCCAAGAAAAATCATATGTGTTCTTCAGATATGAAAGAATTCATAGAAAAATATTATCTAGATCTTTCTTTAAATTCTAAATTTAATGCTCGTGACACATTTGGAAGTCATGATGATTCTGATCATATTTACAATACACCACGTGCTTATGATATTGAAAGATATTTTAATCCACATACATTTAATCATCAACCATTTGATGATGATATTCCATGGTCACAAGTACCAGAAAAGAAAATTACAGTAGAAGATGTTAAATATGTTTTATCTTTACATTTCCAAGGAACTGATTTTGACCCTTATAAAACATATGGAGATTTATCAAAAAAAGGAATGTACCGTCCTATAGGAATTAATCGTAATGACTTTTTATCAGTTATTCAATTAAGGAATGATGTACCTAAGTCTTTCCAAGCAATTGAATGGATTGCCTATGCATCAAATGTCTTTAACGCATTGGTTCCTTTCTATGGAAGTATCAGTGAAACACCAGATTATTTATCTAATACAACAGATACTGTTTCTACAGATAATTTCTATTGGTCAAGTCGTTTAATTGCTGCTATGGCAGATGCTTCTTATAAAAAATCATCTATTCATATTGAACGTTATCAAAAAAATGTTATGGCTAAAGGGCATCACTTAATAAACACCTATGATGAACTTTTACAAAAAGAAAACGATTTAAACAAACAACTTCAACTTAAACATCAAGCCAATCAAGAAATAGCTGATATGTTAAAAGAAGAAACAAATAAAACAATTTCACTTGTTTTAAACGAATTAAGTCTTTCAATGAAAAATAAATTTGAACGTTCAGACGCATAAAAGAGGTTCATTCGAACCTCTTTTAACTCTTATTTATTTTCATAAACAGCAATAATTTCACCAATATATCTTTGATGATAATCTTTTTGTGGATACCATCTTTCATCTAAAGATGAATCAATAAATTGTTTAGGATCAATCATATCACTATAAATTTTCTTACATACAAAAACCATTTTACCTTGTTTAAAAGTTGGTTGATTTTCTACTTCCTCTATATCAAAAGAAACTTCAGCAATTTTATCGCCATCTCTACCAGATTTAGAACCTAAAACACCTAATTCCTTTTTATAACCATCAAATAAAGTAACAGTAAAATAATCTCCGGCATCTACAAATTCTTTCGTATATCTTTGAGGTCGAATATAAACAGTCATTACATTTTTACCCCATAAATGTCCAAGTTGTCCCCAACTTGCTGTCATTGTATTAACAACTCCATCTTTTTTAGCTGAAATAAGTACCCAATGATTACTAATTTCATCAAAAGGATTAAACTTTAAATCTTGAATATTTACTTTTTCAAACATAGTATTACCTCCTAATATCCTAATTCTTCATTTATAACAAGCACCGTCATTCTACTTAACGGTTGCCTTGCAATCTTCACATAAGCACTACATATACGATCGTCACTTTGACAATCTACGCATTTTCCAACTTGAACACATGGTGTGTTCTTATGTAAACGTAATGCATTAGCTGGACATGATATGTTTTTAATATGTTGAATAGCTGAATCTTCATCATCAAAAATCTTATTCATGCCAACAATCACAATCACTTTTTTAGGACCATAAATCATTGCTGCTACTCGATTTCCATTTCCATCAATATTATAAAGATTTCCATTTCTATCGATTGCATTTGAACTTGTTAAATAAACATCAGCGAGTAATGATTGATGAAAAACATCTTCAATTTCATCTCTAGAAAGACCTTCTTGATAACGATCTAAAAAACGAACAGGTTTATTTCTTAAATAATTAATAACTCCTGTTTCAAATAAAGTCATTGAACCACCAACACCTACTGTTTGATCATCTTTAAGTAAAGAATCTAAATAATTTAATAATTCTTGTTTGTTATCTAAAAAAAGTAATTCAATATGATTTTGATTAAATGCTTTTTGCATTTTTTTATTTTTTATTTCTAATATTTTTTGAATATTTTGATCCATAGTTATCTTTTCGATTCTTTTATTTTATCTTTACACATATCATATAAATGACATTCTTTACAATTTGGATTTTGTGCTTTACAAAAATATCTACCAAAAAATATGAACTGATGATGTGCTTTATTCCATCTATCTCTAGGAATAGAACGACAAACCTTTCTTTCAACATCATTTACTGTATCATCTTTTTTAGCAAAACCTAATCTTTTAGAAATCCGTTCAACATGCGTATCTACAGCAAATGCAGGTTCATCAAAACCAACAGATAAAACAACATTCGTTGTTTTTCTACCTACTCCTGGTAAACTTTCTAATTCTTTTCTTGTTTTTGGCACTTCACCATTGTATTCTTCAAGCAAAACCTGTGCCATTTTCTTTAAATTTTTAGCTTTATTTCTATAAAGTCCAATTATTTTAATATCATCTTGTAAATCTTCTAGAGATGCTAAAGCAAAAGATTCAACAGTAGGATACTTTTTAAAAAGTGAAGCCGTCACTTGATTGACTTTTTTATCAGTTGTTTGTGCTGAAAGCATGACAGCTACTAAAAGTTCAAAGACATTTTGATGATTGAGTTCACAATGAGCATCAGGAAAGAGTTCTTCAAAGTAATCTAATACTTTGTTTGTTTTTTCTTTATTCATCTTCCCACCAATGATAATGACTTTCTTTTACTTTTCTTTCTTGTGGTTTTTCATCAATATATCTTTCTTTAACTCCATTTTGAGCCCAATTAATTAAAATACCTTCAATATATCTTAAAGTTAAAACTTGACTTTTAACAGCTTCTTTTAAAGCTTTTAAAATCATTTCTTCACTATAACCGCTTTGAACCCACTCTTTAATACTATCAAATTCCATCGGTGTTAATGGTCTACCAAATTGTTCTTCAAAAACATCAATCATATTCATTTTTTCTTCTACTGGAGCTTCTTTGTTTTCTAAAAGTTTTTCTTCAAAATGATTTAAACATATCGCTCCATTTTTATTAAAAATCCATTTTTTCTTTAAAAGAGAATCTAAAATATGATCCATTTCATGAGGAGTAAGTGATGAATATTTTAATAATAATGAAGGTGTAATCATTTTTTTATGCAACGTAACAAAAGTATCAATCAATAGTAATATATGACATTCTTCATCTGTCAAAGAGAGTTCTTTCCCTCTTAAAAGTAATAATCTTTCTAAATTTATACATTCTAAATCTTTTAAATATTTAATCATATCTTTTTATAATTTATATGCTTTCAAAAATTCTCCATTATCTAAAGAATAAAACGCATATAATAAAGTATCCTTTCCTTTATAAGTTAAACAATAAACAAATTGATCATTTTCATATCCTATCTCTACTTTTGTTGGATTTACTTGATATTTTTGAACAAAAGCATTCTTCACTTCTTTTTTAGAAATAGTTTCACCTTCAAAAGTATCCACCTTTTTTAATTTTTTATTACATACAACATACATTGTTTTCTTTTTATTTTTTACTTTAACAATATAATTTATTTTCTTATTTTGATAAGCATTAAAATAGTCATCATAGTCATAATGATATTGACTACATATTTCTTCTTGTATACTTACTAAATCATTTTTATGCTTTGTGTAAGGAACATGTACCCAAAGCATGTAAAAACATATATATACAAAAACAATAACTAAAAATGTTAACACGATTTTAAAACGATGTTTTCTAAAAAAAGCTTTCATACATTATTCCTCCATGCCACCTTATTATAACCTTTTTAAACAAAAAGAAAAAGCCTTTTGGCTTAGTCTCTTCCTCGATCATTTCCTAAAACAACTAAGACAATTCTAAGTAATGAAAGAAGGGTCGATAACATTCCTGCAACATAGGTTAGCGCTGCAGCTGTTAACATTTTTTTAGCTCCAAAATATTCATCTTGAACTAAATAACGATCATTTAAAATACTCAAAGCTCTAGAAGATGCATCAAATTCAACTGGAAGGGTAACAATTTGAAATAATAACATTAAGCTTGTAAGTAAAACACCAATCCAAGCAATAGATGTTCTTCCCATAAAAAGACCAATCATAATGGCAACCCATCCTAAATTATAAGAAAAGTTACATACAGGAACGATAGCATTTCTAAATGTCAATGGTCTATAACCTTCTTGATGTTGAAGTGCATGTCCACATTCGTGAGCAGCTACCGCAAGTGAAGCAATACTTGTCCCATGATAAATATCACGAGATAGATGTAATGTTTGATTACTTGGATTATAGTGATCACTTAAACGTCCTTGAACTTCAAAGATTTGAACAGAAGACAAACCATGTTGATCAAGAATTTCTCGCGCTACATCATAGCCCGTTAAATGTCTGCTATTTTGAACCTTTGAATATTTATTATAAGCACTTGAAACTTTCATTTGTGCAAGTGCCATCAAAGCAACACCAACTAGAACAAGTATATTCCCTAACATATAATAAGAATTTGTATAATAGTAATAATTAAACATTTTATTCACCTCAATTTATAGTTTACACTTCTATTATGAACAGAAAATGAAAAAGATGCTTAATTCATAGCATCTTTTAATCTGTTACTAGGTTTAAATGTCACTGTTTTACTAGCAGGAATAATCATTTCTTCTTGAGTTTTAGGAGAAATTCCTTTTCTAGCTTTGCGATCATTGACTTTAAAAGTACCAAATCCAGAAATAAGTACCTTATCTCCTTCAACAACGCTTCTAGTAATCGTATTAAACACAGTATCTACAAGTAGTTCTGCTTCTTTTTTTGTTAAATTACGTTCTATTGAAACTGATTCAACTAATTCTTTCTTATTCATTTTCACACCCCGCAATAATAAAAATACTAGGTTAGTATAGCATCTAAAAAACGTTGTTTCAAGAGATTTTTAAAGAACTTTTTTAAAAAATTATAAAACAATTGCGATCACATTTGATTTACCTTTATTTACAATTTTTGACAATATATCATGTATTTTTAAACTTGCGTTTTCTGGGATCATATTCAATTTATAATACATCCCCTCTTCTATTAAATCACCTAATTTTCTACCAAAAACATCACATGAAAAAATAGCTTCCTTATCATTTCCATTATGATTTAAATAATCAATAAAGCTTTCCGCTTGTTGCTTTGAACCAATAATTGGTTCAAATGTACTTTCAATATCAATTTTAATCATATAAGTGGTTGCTGCTTTACTTTTTAACTTCATTCCATATCTAGAACCTTGTTTAATAATTTCTGGTTTTGATAATTCTATTTCTTCTAAACGAGGAATCGCATAACCATAACCTGTTTGTCTTACCATACTAAGGGCATTCGAAATACCATCATATTCATCCTTGATAGTCATCAATTCTTGTAACAAGGCAAGAATAGAAGAACGATCTACTTCATAACCAACAATATTTGTTAGTAATTCATCATATAAACCATTTCTTTCTTCAATGCGAATCGTCGCTGAAGAATGAGATGTATCGACACTTTTTAAATAAGCTCTTTTAACAAAGTCATACGATTCAATACCTTCTGTAAGATGTTTGACATCTTTTATTTTTTTGATTTCTACTAATGAATTTTTTAGTGCTTCATCTAATGTTTGTTTTAACCAATGTTTTTGATTTAACATTGCAATATAACGTGGAACTTCAATTTTCACTTCATGAATTCCAAATTCATTAAGTGCTTCTTGTAAAAGATGCACGATTTGAGTTTCTAACATGTTGGTTGTATCAATAGCAATGATTGGTACATCGTATTCTTTTTGATAACTTTCAACAACATTTTGACACTTTGAACTTGAAGGATCTTTACTATTGACAATCACAATAAATGGTTTCCCTATATCTTGCAACTCTTGAATGATTTCTTTTGTTGCACTGTGATAACTTTGTTCATCAATATCTAGAAAACTACCATCACTAGTAACAACGATTCCAATCGTTGAATGATCTTGAATAACCTTTTTTGTTCCAATTTTAGCTGCTTGATCAAAAGGTATACTTTCATTATACCATGGTGTTTTAACAAGACGTATCCCACTGTCATCTTGATAACCACTTGCCCCTTCAATCACATATCCTACACAATCAACTAAACGTACATTGATTTTAAAATCATCTTGTAAATCTATCTTAACGGCTTGATTCGGTATAAACTTAGGTTCTACAGTCATAATCATTTTGCCTTTTCCTGATTGTGGAAGTTCATCGATCGTTCTTATCTTTACATCAGGATCTTCAATATAAGGAATAACCGCCATTTCCATAAATCTTTTAATAAAAGTCGATTTCCCACTTCTTACAGGTCCAACGATTCCTAAATAAATATCACCTTGACATCTTTTACCAATATCTTTAAGAATTTGTTTCGTTTCCATTATCATAACTCCTTTTATTCCAATATATTAAAAACTTACGAAATCATTCCTAAATAATAAAAACAAAGCATAAAAACAAATGAAAGAAAATCTAAGAAAAAGCCTAACCATAATGTATAGCTATACTTCTTTAAATGAATACTTCCATAATATAAAGAAACAACATATAAAGTTGTATCACTTCCTGTTTGTAAAATAGATCCCATTAAACTATAAAGATGATCTATTCCATAATGATCATAAATTCTTTTTAAAATAATAAGAGAAGTTTGACTACTTATTGGTCTTGTAAAAGCCATTAATAATAAATCAAGGGGAATTGAAAAAAATCGAATAAAGAAAGTACCTATTAAAGAGATAAAACCACTACTTAAAAAAAGATTGACCCATAAAGTAAGAAGCATTATAGAAGGAAAAAGAATCATTAAATAACGCATTCCTTCTTTGACTCCTGTAATAAATTCTTCATAAATAGGTATTTTTTTATAAGCACATTCTAAAAAACTCCATAAAATAATAAGTAGAATTAAATTAGACATGTTCAATCACCTTAATAATAACAATTCCTATAATTGTAATTGAAAAACCAATAAATAAACTATAAGGATAAAAAGCTAAAATATTTTGACTATGATAATTTTGTCTAATTGTCATCATGGTAGTTGGTAAAATAGAAAAGCCTGCCGTATTGATTACTACTAGTATTTTTATTTGAAGAGGATAATTCTTTTCTTTTAATTTAGAAATTGCTTGTAAACCACTCATTGTAGCAAGTGTTCCAAGTCCTAATAGATTAGCAATCAAATTTGAAGATAGTGATTGATAGATTTGTTCATCTTGAATACATCGTCCATAGATCCAACGTAATAGTGGTTTAAATAGAAAATTTAAATGATTCATCATATTTGAAGCCTGAATTATTTTTAATAAACCATTCCATAAACAAATACTTAAAATAAGTGTTTTACAAAGTTCAAAGACATCAAAAGGTGTTTGTAAAAGAGCTTTTAACATGGCTTCTTGTTTATTAAAAATCAAACCAACAATAATAAAAAGAATAATCCCATAATGAAAAATCTTATTCATAAACTAGATCCTTTAAGATCATTAAATAAAAATCTCTAAACCGATATCTCTTTAATTTAATTTTTTTAATATACGTTTGATTTCTATAAATAAACATTTCTTCATTATGAATCAAATAACTTACACTTTCATCCTTTTCTTTTGACATCAACAAATCATTTTCAAACAAGTACCAGTTTCCTTTAATATTTCTAACCCCTTTATCAAACAACACAAGTTTTTCATAATTTTTAAAACATTCCTCATACTTTTTTTGATGAAACTCAAAATCATTTCCACAATTAAAAGTAACAATAATTAAATCAACTTGTTTTTTTATAGCTCGTGTAATCAATGTTCTTTTGGCTTTTTTGGTATAACCTGTTTTACCACCAACACAATAAGGATATTCTTTTAAAAGACGATTTTTATTATGCCAATAACCTTTTCCATCTAGTCTTTTATACTCTTTTGTTTTAACAATTTGATTAAAAAGAGGATTTTGGCAACAATAACGATAAAGTATCGCCATTTCTTTAACTGTTGATAAATTTCCTTCATCTTCTTCATCTAAACCTGAAGGATTAGAAAAATGTGTCTGTTTCATTCCTATATCTCTAGCTTTTTCATTCATCATTTCCACAAAACGTTCAACACTTCCACCAACACTTTTAGCCAGCATTAAAGCACAGTCATTCCCACTTCGAAGCATTAAACCATATAAAAGATCTTGAATCGTAATTCGATCTTTTATATGTATATAGACACAACTCCCATAAGCTTTATTAATCGTTTCATCAACCGTAATCTTTTTATCTAAGCGACTATTTTCAATAACAACGATGGCAGTCATAATTTTAGAAATTGAAGCAACACTTTGTAAATAATCTATATTTCTGCCTTCTACAACATATTGATTTAAACTATCATATACAATATAACTCTTTCCATAAAACTCGACATTGGTACAAATCATTTGAAAAATCATCAAAAAACTAATCAATAATTTCATTATATCACCTATATCATTCTATGTTTCTTCTTTCCATTTAACACAAATAGATTAAATACACTACATAGGAAAGTAACATCAAAAGACCACCTATTCTATTTAATTCATGTCGATAAATCGTTAAAAGCCATAATAAACAACCACTTCCTATAGCTACAAACATATCTATAATAAATTTACTTTCAAAAGGTACTGGACAAATTAAAGAAACACCTCCAGCAATAAATAAAATATTAAAAATATTACTTCCGACAATATTTCCAATCGCAATACCCGCATGATCTTTTCTAGCTGCCTGTAAAGAGGTTACTAATTCAGGCAATGATGTTCCAAAAGCAACAATCGTTAAACCGATGAATCTTTGAGAAAAATGTAACCAATAAGCTATTTGAGTGGCTGCTTTAACAACCAGTTGACTACCAATCATGACAAAAAAGATGCCTAAACCAATCAACAACACACATCCTATAAAAGAGTATTGTGAAGAGACTTCCTCCTCACTTTCTTTTTGTGACAACCAAAACAAATAAAGTAAATAAATGATAAACATACCTATTAAAATAAGTCCTTCTTGAAACGATACAACTTGTTGACTTTTTCCCATAACAAGTAAAACAAGACTTGAAAGCAACATATAAGGAATTTCAATGAACAATGTTGATTTTTCAATCTTTATTTTTGTAATCAAAGCGCTCATTCCTAAAACAATCAAAATATTTAAAATATTACTTCCAACAACATTCCCAATGGTAATTCCTGAATTTCCATTTAACCCTGCTACTAATGAAACAGCTGCCTCTGGCAAACTGGTTCCCATCGCACAAATCGTCAATCCAATAACTAATTGAGAAACATGAAAAATACTTGCTAGTGAAGATGCTCCGTCTACAAACCAATCTGCTCCTTTCACTAAAACAAAAAAGCCTGCTGTTAGTACAATAAGCGAATAAATCATTTTATCCCTCCTGTTTTCATTCTATTAAGATTTATTCATTAAATGAAAAAGAAGGGTAAATTTCCCTTCTTTCAATGATTATCGCTTGATTGAAATAAAATGATTTCTATCTATATATCTTATTTTCTTTTGTTCAAAAAGATCAATTATTTGTAAAAAACGTGCATCTTGTTTACATTCAAAAAAATATTGTTGATTTCTTGTTGTTACTAACATACAAACTACCTTTTGTTTTAAAGATAGATCAACTTCATAAAAATCTTCATTGTCTATTTCAAAAAGCTTATGTTTTTCTATATCACAACATTCAACTTTATCACTTGAAAAATATAAATATTTTTCAAAATCTTTATCTTCCATTATTTCTTAATGAATACCAAAGAATAACCCAGAAAAACAAAAGGCTTTTTTATATTCCTTATATGCTTTTTCTAATTGATCAAGACTTAAAATAAGTTTTACTTTCACCATTTTTTCTCCTTATATAAAATACTATCGTTATAATTAAACAAATAACTACATAAAAATCTATAGCAGGTAATGGAAAAGAAAGTTGAACTTGATTTCCATGAAATAATTTATTAAAGATAAATAAGATAATAAGTAGAATTATATTTTTTCGATAATCTATGACATCACTATTCCATAAGGCAATAAAATATAAAATAGGTAAAAAATAAAATAAACAATAAATAATAAAACTAATATGAATACTAATATATCCTAAAGGATTTAAAGAATTTGTAAGTAAGCTTTGACCACAAACCATGGTCATGATCATGAAAATTTCCATTAAATAATCAAAGACCCATACTTTATCTATTATCTTCATATAAATCTCACATTCCTTTCTACATATATTCTAATAAATACTTTATTTGCCTAGAGATGTAATTTATCTTTTCCTTACTTTTATTATATTATTATATTATTTGTATATCAATATTATTTTTATTATTTTAATATAAAAAAAGATCTAAGTAATTCTTAGACCTTTAATCGTTGATAATATTTAATATATTTAGAAAGCGGTAATCCTTCTTTGTTATTGATGTAAAAAACTTCTTGACCCTTTAATACAACATATTTTTGTTTATATTTAAAACATAAGTCACTATCTTTTTGAGTTATCAGAGGATATTGCTGAATAATTTTTTTATAAGCTATTTTATTTTTAAAAATATTTTCTACTTGATATTCAAAAATACCTTTTGAAATAGCTGCCGTAAATCCTTTATAATAGCCTTCCATTATTCCATGATCCCCTTCAATAGAATATCCTTGATATAACATTCCACCATCTTCATAGCTATAAGGTTGTTGTAAGCTTTGGACAGGTTCAATAGCGCTATAAGGATCGTCATCTGCTGGATGGTCATACAAACTTAAAGCAATTGTAGCAATAACACAAAGATAAACAATCGCATTAGATTTTTGATGTTTTTCTTTATAAAGATGTCCAAGATAACCAATTAGCCAAGAAACAAGTAAAATCAGAAATGATTTGAAACCATTTTGTTTTAATAAATCTAATAAAATCAAAATAATCCCAACATAAAGATTTATTTTAGATAAAGTATTAAAAATATTTTCTAAATAAAAGGGCTTATTTTTCATTACTTTTTTTAAATGTGATAGATTACATAAGCCAAAAAAGAACAAAGAGAGGCTTATAAGACTTACAGCAGTATAAAATAAATAAGTACCAAAATAAAAAGTCAAATAAGGTAAACTTGGCAACCCATGTATTTTAAAAGGTTGATAAGCAATTAATAAAACAATGGCCATGATCATTAAAAAATAATGAGTTGTAAAATTATAGATCGTTGATAAGATTTCTTTTTTATCACCTACATCTTGTTTTAAAGGTTGAGCAAAAAGATCTTCAACTTCTACTACTTGTAACCCAAAATAATTAACAATAATACAGCATCCTGCTTCTTTTATATCTTTATTTATTTGTTTATAATATATTTTATAATGCTTTCTTTGTGGTGTTCTTTTTTCAAATGTTAAAAAATTTAGACTTATATTTCTTAAAAACCAACCTTCTAAAGCTTTATTTTCTAATAATTCAATAAATTGATCTTCATTTACTAAATAATCTTTTGTAGATATTCTTTTATATTTCATAAACATCACCCATCTTTATTATATCAATATATTATATTTATTCAATAAATATTATTTTTATTATAAAGTATATAAAAAGTTGCCTAAGCAACTTTCTATGGTAGTGGTTTTTCACTTGCAAGATAGAGATCATACCATTCTTGTCTTGTAAGCGTAAAATCACATGCTTTAATTGTTTCTTTTAAATGTTGAGAGGATGTTGTCCCTACGATTGGTTGCATATGTGCAGGATGACGAAGTAACCAAGCAATCGCTATTGCTGGTTTAGTTACTTGATATTTATGAGCTAATTGTTGCATAACATCATTTAATTTTTGATAATTTGGATGATCAATAAAAGTTCCTTCCGCCCAAGAAGCTTGGATTGAACTCCATGGTTGGATCGTAATATCATTTAAACGACAATAATCTAAAACACCACCATCTTTATCTTGTGCAAATGCTTCTTTCATATTCATATTTAATCCTGAATCAATCATTACTGAATGAACGATTGATAATTGTAATTGATTAATAATAATTGGATATTTTAAATATTTCTTTAATAATTCTATTTGTAAAGGTGTGTGGTTAGAAACACCAAAATAATGAACTTTTCCAGCTTCATATAACTCATTAAAAGTTTCAGCAACTTCTTGAGGATCACATAAAGCATCTGGTCTATGAAGCAAAAGAATATCTACATAATCTGTATGTAATCTTTCTAATGATTCATTGACACATTTTAAGATATGTTCCTTAGAAAAATCATATCTTTTTCCAGGAACAATACCACACTTTGTTTGAATAATCATCTGTTTTCTATATTCAGGATGTCTTTTTAATACTTCACCAAATAATTCTTCTGATTTTCCTCCACCATAAATATCTGCATGATCAAAAAAATTAATTCCTGATTCTAGAGCAGTTTTGACAAGTTCTTCCACTTCTTCAATGCTTTTATCAGCAATTCTCATACATCCTAAAGCAATCTTTGATACCTTTAAATCCGTTTGTGGTAATGTTAAATATTCCATAGTTAGCTCCTTTATAATTTTAATAAATTTAAACCAATTTCTTCATCAAAGTAACGATCTACTTGTCCATTGATGACTTGAATAACCATTTCACATGTTGCTGAAACAATTGCTTTATTTAAATGACCACCAAAAACTTCTCCTTGATCATTTCCAGCAGATAGATGCATATGACTATAATATTCACCATTCATTGTATTAATAGTTCCCGTAAGAGATACAATTTCATAATCACCTTTAAATTCATTAGCATAATATTTCTTTTCCTTTGTTTTAAAAACACCAACTGTAAAATCATTAATTGCACCTAAAGCTTGAATACTTGCAAGTTTGATATTTTCTTTTAAAGCAATATTTTTAACTTGTTCAACAATATCTTCACCCTTATCAATTCTTGCGATAATTGTATTTTCAAATTTTTTATATTTCATTTTCTTTCCTCCTATTGATAAACCCGATATTTCCATTCTCCTTTCAAAAAACGTGTTGATAATAATAAACATCTAGAAACATTATCTAAAACCATCATAATCCAAACACTTTCAAGTCCAAATGAAAAGACATTGATCATGAGCATTGAACCAAAAATCCTTATTCCCCACATCGTAATCAAAGAAAATACAAATGGTGCTTTGGTATCCCCCATTCCATTAAAAGTTCCTTCTAAAATAATCAAGATACCATAGATTGGTTCACTAATAGAAACAATCCTTAATACCCTAGTTCCTAAAGCGATAACTTTTTGATCAGGAGTAAAAATCGACATAATATTTTGAGCATTTATGAATAATAAAACACCAGCAATAACCATGATACTTAAAGTAATTGCACATGTAAGATACGTCATTCTTTTAACTTTAGATTCATCTTTTTCACCAACAGCATTTCCTACAAGTGTACTTGCTGCTGATTGGAAACCATACCCCGGTGCATAAAACGCTTGTTCTGCTTGAATTGCTATCGAATGTGTTGCCAAAGAAACAACTCCTAATTTAGCAATCAACGAAGCAAAAGTAACATGTCCTAAACAAATAACACTTCTTTCCATAACAACAGGAATAGAAATTTTTAAACATTCTAAACATACTGGTTTATGAAAATGAAATCCTGTATGTTTAAAATCAAAGATTTTATTTTGATAATAATGTCTAAAAATCAAAATTCCTCCAACAATATAAGAAATAGCTGAAGCTATCGCTGCTCCGGCTACGGATAAACCAGCTCCATAAACAGTTATCCCAAATATCTTTCTTGTCGGATAAATTAAAAAGAAATTTAAAACGATATTGATTATATTCATATAAACATTGATCATCATTGGTGTTTTCATATCTTTAACAGCTCTTAAAGTTGAAGAGAGAATAATAATAAATGTTCTAAATATAAATGGTGCTGATACAATTAAAAAATATAAAAAAGCATCATGCCTTATTTCTTTGGCACCATTGAGCCAACCAGGTAAAAATGGAGCAATTATGATACTAATAATAGTTGTTATCAATCCTATAATAAAAGAAATAAATAAGGCTTGTTGACCCACAATCTGTACTTTTTTATAATCTTTAGCGCCATCTGACTGAGCACATACGGCTAAGACACCTACTCCAAAGGCAACCGAAATACTTCCTAACAGCCAAGTAACAGTAGATGTTAAACCAACTGCTGCAGAAGCTGTTGCTCCCATAGAACCAACCATCCCTGTATCTACATAAGTTACTACCGTATTCATTGCTTCTTGAATAATAGCAGGCCATGCAAGATGACATATATTTTTTATCTCATTTCCATATTTCATCCTATAACCTCCAATAATTCTATTATACATACAAAAAAAGGAATAAACAATGTTATTCCTATAATCCTTGATACATTCTTGTACGTTTCACATCTAAATATTTCCAATATTTTCTTTCCCTACCACCTACAGCTATTACTAAATCATCACTGTATCCAAAAACTCTGGCAATTGTTCCTTTTTTCACTTTAGAAATATGAGTTAATTTTCCATCTAATATTGCATACTTCATAATAGCTACCCCCTTTATCTATCTTTATTATAGATAAATAAAAGAAATATTGTTTTCATAAGTATGTATTAAACACCTAAAAAACGTATTTATAGTATATACACATAAAAAAAGAGGTCCTTTATTTAGGACCTCATTTATTCTATTAGAAATCTACTTCTGTATCATAGTAGCAAGCTTTTAATAAAGCAACCATTTCATCATGGTTTGGAATACGTGGGTTTGATCCTGTACATGCATCAGCAATTGCATTATCAGCAATTTCATCAACACGTGCTAAGAAAATATCTTCTGGAACAAATCCAGTTTCAGCTGGCATACCGTCTGCACCATATTTATTGATTCCATGAGGAATATTTAATTCATCATTCATACCTCTTAAATATTTAATTAATAAAGCAACTTTTTCATCATCATCTGCTCCACCTAAATGCATGTAATCAGCGATGACACCATAACGTTTTTTAGCTGTTGGATCTTTTGCGTTGAAAGCAATAACTTTTGGTAAATACATTGCATTAGCTGCACCATGAATAATATGTCCACCTTGATCAACGAAAGCAGCACCTGTTTTATGTGCCATTGAGTGAACGATACCTAATAAAGCGTTAGAGAATGATTGACCAGCTAAACATTGAGCATCATGCATTGTATCTCTTGCTGCCATATCTCCATTATATGATTTTACTAAGTTAGCTTGAATTAATTCAATTGCATGAATAGCAAGTGGATCTGTATAATTACAGTTTGCTGTAGAAACATATGCTTCAATAGCATGAGTCATTGCATCCATACCAGTATGAGCAACTAATTTAACTGGCATTGTTTCAGCTAAATCAGGATCAACGATAGCAACATCTGGTGTAATTTCAAAGTCAGCGATAGGATATTTAATTCCTTTATTATAGTCTGTAATAATTGAGAAAGCAGTAACTTCTGTTGCTGTACCACTAGTAGATGGGATAGCACAGAAATGGGCTTTTTTACGTAATTTTGGAATACCAAATACTTTGCACATATCTTCAAATGTGATATCTGGATATTCATATTTAATCCACATAGCTTTTGCTGCATCAATTGGTGAACCTCCACCCATGGCAACAATCCAATCTGGATTAAATTCTTCCATAACAGCTGCACCTTTCATAACAGTTTCAACTGATGGATCTGGTTCAATACCTTCAAATAATTTAACTTCCATTCCAGCTTCTTGTAAATAGTTAACAGCACGATCTAAAAAACCATTACGTTTCATTGATCCTCCACCAACACATACAATAGCTTTTTTTCCTTCTAATGTTTTAAGGGCTTCTAAAGCACCTTTTCCATGATATAAATCTCTAGGTAATGTAAATCTTTGCATAACTTATTCTCCTCTTTTCCTATCTCTAATGATAGCACTTACATTTATTTTTGGTTAGATACTAAAAAGGCATAGTGATATGCCTTTTTTTATATATCAAGTTATTTTTTTCACATTACATGTGCATTTTTTCACTTCACTTGTTCGATTACATTTTTCAAACATTCTATAAAATTTTGATCTTCTTTTGATAAAACATATCCTTTTCGATAAATTAAATAATCAACATATGGTATTTTCTTATCTTTACATGCTTTTAAAACAAAATCATTTTGTTTTAAAAGCTTTTTAGGCATTGGGGCAACCCACATATAAGTTTCTGGAATCTCATTTAAAAGTTCAAATTGTATTCCTCTTTCATAAATGTTCATATGCTTATGATTATGATGATCTTCTTGAATATGAATATCTCCATGTTTTAATTCAATTTGTTTCTTTAAATCTTTCATATAGATATCTTTGTCTTTAAGAGGATTATCTTTTGAAATAAGTATTTGATAATCAAAAGTAAATAGTTTTTCATAAGTCAATTCTTTTAAATTTAAAATATTGAAATAATAATCTTGATCTCTTAAAGGAAAACGTACAATTCCTAAATTATTTTCTCCATCATAAACATTTTGAATCGTATCAAATGAATTCGTTTCTCGATAATTTAGATTCAATTTCTTTTTCATATTATTATCCATTTTTAAATATTCAATAAAAGCTTCTGAGATGTAACTTGAACGAGGGACACAAATATCTAAATTCAATTTATGAGGATCATCCTGATACATATTTTTTAAATAATCTACTTCTTGAACAATTTTTTTAGCCTGTGATAAAAATTCTCTTCCTTTAGTTGTTGGAACAACCCCTTTATTATGTCTTTCAAAGATTTTTATATTAGCTTCTTCTTCTATTTCTTTAATAATTTTAGATAAACGTGGTTGATTAATATAGAGATGCTGTGCTGCTTTAGAAATAGATTCATATTTTTCAACTTCTATTAAATATTTTAAATGTAAAAAATTCATCTTCAAGCTCCTTAAATATAATATAGCTATTATATCATTTCTATAAAAAAATTCTATGCAAAACATAGAATTTATAAATAAGTTTCTTTAATATAATCAATTGTTTCTTCTAAATTACTTTTAGATAAATGAACTAACATATCTTTAATCATTGCATCTGTTTCTTGATGAATGACATAATAACCATGTGTCTTATTATAATAATCTAAAGGAGCCGATACATCAAAATTTTCTCCACGGTAAACCATTGTTGCTGCTACTCGATCACAAAACATTTCCACAACATACCTTGTAGGCATTTTGGCAGGAACAACCCCTTCTCTTGAAAAATCAACCCAATATTCCCAATGATGTTTATTTCTTCCTTTATGGTGTAACCAGGCAGTAGAATAACCAATCGTTTCTCTTTCAATTGAATTAGGTGAACGCGTCCCTACCCAATATTTAGCGCCTGTTTTTAGTTCAGTTGGCGAATATTTTGATAAATCATGTAGTAATCCTTGTTTATATAAACCACATTTAAAACAAAGCATTGTCACATAGTATTTATGTTTATTAATTGTTTTCAAATGATTAATCAGTTTCACTTAAATCACCTTCTTGATATCTTGTCGTAAATATATCTTCATCACTTTCAGTTTCTACAATATCCCCTAATTCAGGAAGTTCATCTAAAGAAGCCAGTGAAAAAGCATCCATGAATTCATTCGTTACCCCATATAAAATAGGAAGTCCTGGACTTTCTTCTCTGCCTACTTCTTTAATAAGTGCTTTAGCAATGAGTTTTCTAATCATGCCATCACAACCAACTCCTCTAATATCTTCAACTTTAGCACGAGTAATTGGTTGATTATAAGCAATAATAGCGAGTGTTTCTAAAGCTGCTTGAGAAAGTGTTGTTTTTGATTGTTCTACCATTTTTTGATAATAAGGAAAATATTGAGGATTCGTTGCAAGTTTATATTTACCACCAAAATCAACAACTTGTAGGCCATCAAAGCCTCTTTTTGAATAAGCTTCTATAAAATGATCCATAGCTTCCACAGCTTCTTTTTTAGAAATTTCTAAAATCAGTGATAATTCTTTTATATCAATACCTTCATCACCTTTTAGATAAAGGATACCTTCTATAATATTATTATAATCTTCCATTACTCTTTCCCCTCTACATAAATATCATCAAACAATCCTTCTTGGATAATTTCAACTTCTTTATCATTAGCTAAAACTAAAATCGATAAAAATGTCACGATAAAATAATAGCGATCCCCTCTATCAAATAATTCATCTAATTTTACCCTTTTATTAACTCTTACTTTGAAATAATTTCTAATTTGATCACTTCTTTGTTCAATGGAAATATCTTTTTTAGAAATATGTGTATCTAATGGTCGTGATAACATTTTTCTTTGATACATTTTTTGCATAGCCTTCATTAAATCATATACTTCTAACCCCTCTGGAATCATTGTTGAAGTATCAATGACATATTCTTCCATATTATGAGAGGGTTTAATCAACATAGATTGTCTTTTTTCATATTTTTCTTGAATCTCGTCTAAAACATCTTTATATCTTTTATATTCAATAAGTCTTCTAATGAGTGCTTCTCTTGGATCTTCTTGATACTCATCTTCAATTTGTACTTTTTCTTTAGGTAAAAGCATTTTACTTTTCATTTCAATAAGCTGTGCAGCCATGACTAAATATTCAGACATCACTTCAAGTTGTGATGATTCCATCATATGTATATATTGTAAATATTGATCTGTAATAACTGATAGTTCAAGTGTTTGTAGATCCATCTCTTTTTCTTTAATTAAATGTAACAATAAATCTAAAGGACCTTGAAAATCATCTAATATAACTTGATATTCCATTGTTTCACCTCTTAGGTATTATAACATAAATTTATATTTTGTATTTATTATGTTGATTATTTCCTATATAATACGCCTGAAAGGGGTTATAAAATGTTTTCATTATTATCTATTATTTTAGCTTTTTTTGCAGGAATTTTAGGAGCACTAATTGGTGGAACACAAACCTTTATTTGTACAGGTTTTATCGGTCTCCTTATATTTTTATTAGAACATGTTGGTGTTGATACCACATTTTTAAATGAAGCTTTATCAAATAATTTATTTTTACCATGTATTATCTTTAACGCTGCAGGACTTGCAACTGCCTATGCAGGAACAAAACATAACATAAGAGGTGTTGAAACTTCTAGATCACTTGCTTTTACCAATGATCCAAAGGTTTTACTCGTAGGCGCTATCGGTGGTGTTTTAGGTTATTTGATTTTTGCCTTTGAAAATTATTTTTCATTTCCGGTAGATACTGGAGCAGTCTCTGTTATTTTAGTAGGTGTTTTAGGTAGAAGTTTATTTAATAGAGAAAATACATATAATCAAAAGAATTTAGATTTTTTAGAAACAGCACCTAATTCTTTTTGGTTATTCCAATTACTTATAGGAATTGCAGTTTCAACTGTCATGGCTTATTTTGCTAAAGAAACAGGTCTTTATACAATTGGTTTTTCAATTAGTGCTTTAACACTTATCTTTGCTTTAAGTGATCCTGCTTTTCCTGCTACACACCATACAACTCTTGTTGTAGGTTATGCCATGGCACAAACAGGTAATATTTTGATTGCTGTTATTTTTGGAGTCATTGCTCATTTTATTGGGTTGATTTTTGGCATGGTGCTTAACACAGATTGTGGAACACATATTGATCCACCAGCTGTTGCTATTGCTACATGTAGTTTTATTTTATTTACATTATTTTAAAACGGGAGATAACTTCTGTTTTTTTGTTTTATAAAAAATGTATAAATCGTACATATATTTTAAAAGATTTATGTACAATTTATACACTACTTCTTAGGTTTTCTAATAATGAATTGAAGTAAATCTTTTCCATTAAAAGGAATCAACGGATAAAGATAAGAAAAACCAAAAGGTTTTAATGATATTAAATACATATATAAAATAACCTGATACGCAATAAAACCTAACCAGCCAAATAACCCTGAAAATAGAATCATAAAGATTTTTACATATTTATTCGTTAGTGAGAGTTCATAATTAGGAGTTGCAAAACCACAAACATTTCCTATAGATACAAATAACAATATCTCACCTGAAAAGAAACCCAGTTCAATCGCAAATTCACCTAATAAAACTGCAGCAATCATCCCCATCGTATTTGAAATAGAATCAGGCGTATGAATAGTCGCAATTCTTAAAAGTTCTACAGCCAGTTCTACCAAAATAATAGAAAAGAGTGTTTTAAAACTGATACTTCCTTGATTTTTAATCAGCATCCATAAAGGAACTAAATAGATAGAAAGAAAAACGGCACTAAAACGAATTAAACGAATAAAAGTTCCAATAATAGGTGTTTGGCGATGTTCTTCTACGTGTTCTAAAATTTCAAATAGAGTTGTGGGCAACATCATAACCGAACTTGAAGTATCACAAATGATGGCAAGATAGCCATGATAAATATGTGTTGACACAACATCTGGCCGTTCGCTATATCTTACAAGTGGAAAAGGATTATAACCTTGATCAAAGATCAGTTCTTCTAAAGCTCGATCTGTCATAATTAAATCTTCATTTTTAATTTCTTGTAATCTTTCTTTAATACTTTTTAACATTGTTTTGTCTATTTTACTTTGCAGATAACATAAACAAATATCCAATTTATTTGTTTTTCCTACCGTTACTTTTTCCATTACTAAATCTAATGTACGAATACGTCTTCTAATTAATCCAGCACAATTTAATAAATTTTCATTAAAACCATCTTTACTTCCTCTTACTGTTTTTTCTGTATCAGGTTCATCAATAGAACGAGAAGGAAAATGACGAGTATCTAAAACATAGACTTTTTGTTTTTCTAAATCTTTTACAATAGCACATCCTGTAAGCATGGCATATTTATATTTGGTAGCATCTATTTCTTCTTGGACATCACCATTATTTAAGCAATCTTTTAATGTTTTTCCTTTAGCATTCGTAATTCCTTCAACTAAATAAGCAATTAATTCATCAGAACAGAGACTTGAAACATAATTGATTTCTATTTTTCGATTATGAAAATCAAGTGTTCTAACATTGATATCAAATGAATTATTATTCACGATTTTGGTTTAAAAAAGATTGCGACTAAAAAAGCAAATAAAATAGCTGAAGCAATTCCGGCTGCTGTTAAATCAAACATCCCCATAGCCAATCCAAAAACACCATATTCTTTTGTCATTGCCATAGCGCCATGCATTAGTGAATGTCCAAAGCTTGTAATAGGAAGCATTGCTCCTGCATGAAATATTTTAATTAAACGATCATAAATATGAAATAAATCTAATAGTGCTCCAAGGACAACAAAACTACAAGTAATATGCCCCGGTGTTAATTTTGTATATTCGTAGATTAATTGTGCTATAACACAAACAAAACCACAAAATAAAAATGATAATAAATAATTCATGAAACACCCTCCAATACATAACCATGACAAACACAAGGAATAGATAATTTTTGATTTGTCATTACTGGATTTAACAATGCTCCTGTTGCTAGAACCAATACTCTTTTATATTTACCTTTTAAAATCATTTGATAAATATATCCAAAACTTACTAAAGCATTACAAACCGGTCCACTTCCACCTTGATAAACATTTTGGGTAACATCATATAAAAGACATCCACAATCATCATATTCATTATATTTTTGATTTTCTTCTTTTAATAAATCTTTCATAATCTTTTTTCCATAATTGGAAAGATCTCCTGTTAAAATCAAATCATAATAAGTACCATCTCTTTTTAAATCTTTCATATGTTGTAAATACGTATCTAAGGCTGCTGGAGCCATTGCTCGTCCCATGTCATTGGCATCATATTGATCATAATCAATCACTTTTCCTAAAGTAATAGATTCTATTTTTACTTTACTAACCTTACAAGATAAATAAACCGCACAACTTCCTGTAGCAGTAAAAGTCATGGTTTCTTTTCTTTGAATACCATATTCAATAGGATATCTAAACTGTCTTTCCGCAGTTGCATTATGAGAAACAGTGCAAGCAATCGCATTTTGAATATTATGATTTTCTATCATTATACTTGCATTAGCGATGGCTAGTCCAATCGTACTACAAGCACTATATAAGCCTATAAATGGTTTATATAAATGACTTGCATAATAATAACAGGCTGTAATTTGATTATTTAAATCTCCACCAAAATACAAATCAATGTCTTCTTTTTTGACTTTTCCTTTTTTTAAACAAAGCAAAATAGCATCTTTCAACATCTCTATCTCTGCCTGTTCATAACTTTTTTGATGATGATAATGATCAGGATAATGCTTATCAAAATAATGTCCTAAAGGTCCTTGATGTTCAACAATTCCTGCTGTTGTACCAACACTTTGAATATAGACATTTTCAAAAACAAAACTATTACCAAAAATAGCTGATGACATATCTAAGTCCTCCTACAATAAATGATGCAACTATTCCAAAAGTAATTACTGCACCACCTAATTTAAAAATATTAGCACCTATACCTGTTACTAAACCTTCAGTTCTTGCTTCTAAAGCACTAGAAGTCATTGCATTAGAAAACCCTGTAATAGGAATAAAAGACCCAGCACCAGCAAAGTTTCCTAAACGATCATAAAGACCTAATCCTGTTAAAATAGCTGCAATGAGTATAAGGGTAATAAGCATAATAGGGGTTGCTTCTTTTTCACTAAAAGAGAATAATTTTTGGTAAAGATTTAAAAAGAATTCTCCAATCATTCCAATTATTCCTCCAACTAAAAAAGCACTTAATATATGCTTTAATACTTGTTTTTGAGGTTTATTCTTATCCGCAATTTCATTATATCTTTTAATATTCATCATTTTACCTCCATATTTTAAGGATAGACAAAAATAATGAATATAAACAAAAAACACTTTAAAAAAACATACAATTTTTCTATCTATTATATTTCGAATTAAATATTTATTTTCAAAATAATATGAGTTTAAATATTTTTTATCATCAGAATATTTAAAAATGTTAGAAAACACAATACTTTATTAGAAAAAGAGAATTTAAAACTATATAAATATATATAACTTATTTAAAAAATAAATAAATATACAAAAAAAGTCCTTGATTAGGACTTTTTCAAAATATAAAATTTATTTTAAATCATTCTTGCTACAGCATATCCTTCATGAGTAGCATCAATGATTTGTCTTACTTTTTTAGCATCACCAACAGTATAAACTTCAATATCTGTTTCTTCTTCAAGTTTTTCTTGAAGTTCTAATTGTGGCATAAATCCAGCGCTAATCACAATACCACCATCAGCTTTCAATTCTTTTTTATTTCCAAAACGATCTACAATAATTGCTTGATCATGATCAACATAATCTAAACGATGTCCTGTAATCACTTTAACTCCAGCTTGTTCTACAGCCATTTGATAAGCTGGAATAACAGCTGATGGTAACGCTAAGAATTGATCCATTACTTCTATAATAGTTACTTTTTTACCTTCTTTAGCAAGTTCTACTGCAACTTCTGCTCCTGTAATTCCTCCACCAATAACAAGGGCATTTTCACCATCAAATTTTACTTCACCATTTAAATAATTTAAAGCATAAGTCACTTTTCCAGTTTCTAATCCATTTACATCTAATGTTCTAGGTTTTCCTCCGGTAGCTATAATACAAGCATCATAACCACCATTTACAATAGTATCATAAGTAGCTTCTTCTTGAATAATATTCAAATGATATTTTTGTGCTTGTTTTTCATAATAATTAATAAATAGTTTTATATCTTTTTTATAATCTGCACTACTTGCTTCATGAAGTGTTCCACCTATTTTACGTTTTTCATAAACAGTAACTTTATGTCCTCTTTTTACTAATGTTAAAGCTGCTTCCATACCAGCTGGTCCAGCGCCAATAACAGCAACATTTTTAACTACTTTAGCTTGTGGATATTTATCTTCATAGTATTTATAAACTGTAGGATTTACTGCACAACGAATCGGATGATGTCCAATAATACCATTATCTGTACATCCAACAAGACATTTGATACATGGTCTAATATCATCTTCTTGATTATTTTTAACTTTATTTGGCCAATTACAATCCGCAATTTCTTGTTTAGCTAAAGCAATAAAATCACCTTGTCCACTTTCTAATATGCTTTCAGCTAATGATGCAGTTTGTACACCTAAACCAACCATACAAGGAATTTGAACAGCATCTTTTATTTGTTTTGCTTGACTTAAATAAATATTAATATCATAAAAACCAGTTGAAGGGTAAACAACAGCATGTGTTCCCATCATAAGATTTAACATACTAACGCCTTCTTTTTCTAAAACTTTAGCAACTTCAACAGTTTCTTCTACTCTAATACCATTAGGTTCGCAATCATCAATTGAAAGTTTAATAGAAATAGGATAATTATTTCCACAGTATTTCTTAATACTTCTAACAATTTCAACTAAGAATCTCATACGATTATGTAAAGATCCCCCATACATATCATTCCTTTGATTATCATTTGGTGATAAGAAATTTGTTGGTAAACATCCTCCTGCACCATGCACTTCAACTAAATCAAAACCAGCTTTCTTACATCTTAATGCGGCTTGTCCATATTTATCAACCAAATCATGAATTTCATCAATAGTTAATGGTTTAGGAAGTGCAGCTCCAGCTTCATACCATGGTTCAAATGTCACACTTGAAGCAGCTACGACTTCTGTCCCACCGACAAATCCTGTATCACGTCCTGGATGTGATAGTTGCATTCCAGCAAGTGCCCCATGATCTTTAATCGCTTCTGCTAACATGCTTAATCCAGGAATGTAAGTATCATTTGCTGCACAAAGTCCCATATGATACATTTCTTTAATTGTACAGTTGTCCATAAAAACAACACCTGCACCACCACTAGCGGCTTCTGCACCTGCTTTAATAGTGCGATCTCCTACATACATATTCCCATCTGCTAAATAAGTTCCCATAGAATTACGAATAATTCTATTTTTTACTTTAAGATTTCCTATATAACCTTTTTCAAATAATTTTGGATATTTATTATGTTTCATTTATAAGCTCCTCCTTTTTCCTAAAAACATTTATTGCTTTTTTAATTTCAACATCCTATAATTAATTTACATGTGAATTTATTATCATTCAATCATCAAAAAAATGAATATGTAGCTTATACTACATATTTTAGAAAGTGTAAAAAAATGGATCGAAGAACAAAAAAAACAATTAAATCTATAGATAATGCTTTTATTCAACTTTTAAAAAAGAAAAGCTTTGATAAAATTACAATCAATGAAGTAAGTAAAACAGCAGATATTAATCGCGTTACCTTTTATAATTATTTTATTGATAAATATGATTGGTTTCAAAAGTATTTATATAAACAATTAGAAGCTTTTATATTATTAGAAAAAAAACTTGATTTTAATAGTTCAGACGAAGAAATTTATCGATTATTCTACAATGCTTATGCCCAACTTGATGAACATTTTGATAACATTTATCTTTTATTAATTGATAGAACAACTCCATTCCATCAAGATTTAGAAACCATTTCAAAACAATCATTTCAAGAAAAACTAAAATCTATAAATAATTTTTCTAATATAGAGTTAAGTTTTGAAACACATTATTATGTTTCAATCAGCATTGGATTATTAGAATGGTGGATTAAAGAAAATAGACCATGGTCTGTTGAGCAAATAGCTAAAAAATCAACAGATTGTTTAAGAAATTGGATAATCTAAATTTATAAGAACATTATTTTGTTACTCAAATTAATTACTAACTCAAAAGTGCAAGTCAAACCTGCACTTTCTTTTTTACCTAGTTATATTTAAATTAAATACAAAAGGTCAAAACAAGATTATTGATAATCGATAAATAAATCCACTATTTATATCGATATTCGATAATAAGATACAAAAAAATACAGGTTTGGTTAACCTGTATTTATAATTGTTCAGTAAGTGATTGGATATATTCTTTTAAAGGTAGATCTGCATGATTTCCATGTTCTTTAATAATATTAACAATTGCGCTACCTACAATAACACCATCAGCATATTGTTTAAACTCTTTTACTTGTTCTGGTTTATTAATTCCAAAACCAATAGCTACTGGTGTATTTGTTACTTGACGAATATGTCCAATAATTTCTTCAAGATTATTAGCAAATGAAGTATTATCTCTTGTACCGGTAACACCCATTGACGATACAAGATAGATAAACCCTTTTGCTTCTTTTGCAATCATTTCAACACGATCTTTACTTGTTGGGGCAATCATTGAAATTAAAGTAACATCATAATTATAACAAACATCTTTGACTTCTTGGCTTTCTTCATAAGGTAAATCTGGAAGAATAATACCATCAATGCCAACTTCTTGACATTTTTTAAAGAATTCATCATAACCGTAATGGAAAACAACATTTAAATAAGTCATAAAACATAAAGGAATATCACTTTTTTCTCTTACTTTTTTAACCATTTCAAAAACATCATCTGTTGTTACTTTATTTTTTAAAGCACGTACATTAGCTTCTTGAATGGTTGGTCCTTCAGCAATTGGATCAGAAAAGGGAATACCAATTTCAATCAAACTAGCCCCTGCTTCTTCCATATCTAAAATATAGTCTACTGTTTTATCTATTACAGGATCTCCTGCTGTTAAAAAACCAATGAAGGCTTTTTTATTTTCAAAAGCTTTATATATTCTATTCATAGATTTCTTTCCCCCTATATCTTGCAATCGCTGCAACATCCTTATCTCCTCTACCTGAAAGACAGACAATTAAAATATCATCTTTTTTCATAGTTGGTGCTATTTTGATTGCATGTGCAATCGCATGTGCACTTTCAATGGCACAAATAATACCTTCAGTTTTTGCAATGTATTCAAAAGCATCCACTGCTTCATCATCTGTAACTGGTACATATTGTGCACGTTTTGTATCATGTAAATAAGCATGTTCAGGTCCAATACCTGGGTAATCTAAACCGGCTGAAATAGAATAAACAGGTGCAATTTGACCGTATTTATCTTGACAGAAGTAAGATTTCATTCCATGGAAGACACCTAATGATCCTGTCGCAATTGTTGCTGCTGTTAAAGCTGTATCGACACCTTTACCAGCGGCTTCACAACCAATAAGTTTTATATCTTTATCATTGATAAAATTATAGAACATTCCCATCGCATTACTTCCACCACCAACACAAGCCATCACAGCTGTAGGAAGTTTACCTTCATATTCAAGAATTTGTTCTCTTGCTTCTTTAGAAATCACACTTTGGAAATCTCTCACCATCATTGGAAATGGATGAGGTCCCATCACAGAACCTAAAACATACATCGTATCATCCACACGTTTTGTCCATTCTCTCATTGCTTCATTGACCGCATCTTTTAAAGTCATTGTCCCTGTAGTTACAGGATGTACTTTAGCTCCTAAAAGTTCCATACGATAAACATTTAAAGCTTGACGATCTGTATCTTCTTTTCCCATAAAAATTTCACATTCAAGTCCAAGCAAGGCTGCTGCTGTGGCTGTAGCTACACCATGTTGCCCAGCACCAGTTTCAGCAATAATTCTTGTTTTTCCCATTTTTTTAGCCACTAAAGCTTGTCCTAATACATTGTTGATTTTATGAGAACCTGTATGGTTTAAATCTTCTCTTTTTAAATAGATTTTAGCGCCACCTAAATCTTCTGTCATCTTTTTCGCATAATATAATAAAGATGGTCTACCAGCATATTCTTTTAATAATGTATTAAGTTCATCATTAAATGCTTGATCATTTTTATAAAATTCATAAGCCTCTTCAATTTTATGAATTTCACTCATTAAAGTCTCTGGGATATACTGTCCCCCATGTATTCCATATCTCCCCTTCATTTCTAACTCTCCTTACGATTTCCTTAATTTTTTCCCTATCTTTAAAACCATCTGTTTCAACACCACTTGAAACATCTAATCCATAAACATTCATTTTTAATGCTTCATCAATATTAGAAAGATTGATTCCCCCTGCCAAAAATACAGGTTTATTGACTTCTTTCAACATAGACCAATCAAAACTTTCCCCAGTTCCTCCAGAACCATGATCGAAAAGATAATAATCAACGTCATAGTCTACATTGAAAGAATCATCATTTTTAATTTGAATTGCTTTAATAATTGGAACATCTATTTTTTGTTTTAAAATCTTTATATATTCATTTGTTTCTTGACCATGCAATTGTACAAGATCAATAACATCATTTTTAACTAATTTTTCAACAAAAGAAATATCCTCATTTACAAAAACACCTACAACTTGAATCGAAGATAAAAGATCTTTTTTTAATTCTTTTGCCTGATCATAAGTAATCTTTCTTTTTTTCCCCGCAAAAACAAAGCCAACATAATCAGGTTGATATGTATTTACATAATCAACATCTTCGCTTCTTTTTAAACCACAAATTTTAATCTTCTTCATCAATACCTTTTAAAACTTCTAATGTATGTCTTTTATCATGGCTTTTCATCATAGCTTCACCAATTAAGACAGCATTTACATGATGTTTTTCTAATAATTCAATATCTTCTCTTGTTTTAATACCACTTTCAGAGACAAAGATAACATCATCATCGACCATATCTCTTAATTTTAATGTTGTATTTAAATCAACACTGAAATCTCTTAAATCTCTGTTATTTACACCAATAATTTTAGCGCCTACACGCAATGCTTTTTTTACTTGCATTGAACTGTGTGTTTCAACAATTGCTGACATACCTAAATTATGCGCTAAATTAACACAACGCATTAATGTAATTTCATCTAAAACACCTGCAATTAATAAAATTGCATCTGCTCCTAAGATTTTAGATTCATAAACCATATATTCATCTACAACAAAATCTTTTCTTAAAACAGGAATTTTCACAATACGTTTGATTTCTCTTAAAAAATCATCATCCCCTTTAAAATAATCAGGTTCAGTTACTACTGAAATAGCATCTGCTCCAATCATTTCATATTCTTTCGCAATTGCTTTAAAATCAAAAGTAGAAACAATTTGTCCTTTTGATGGAGAATGTCTTTTAACTTCTAAAATATAAGACATACCTTCTTTTTCTAAAGCTTTTTTAAAAGGAAAACTTTGGTCAATAGGCATTGCAAAGGCTTTTTCTTTTAATTCATAAATTGAATGACGTTTTTTATTTGTTTCAACACGTTCTTTTGTACTTTCAACAATATCTTCTAAAATCATAATATACGCTCCTATTTGTTTGATTCTTTTATAAACTCTTCTAGTTTTTCATTTGCCTTTCCACTATCAATCAACTCTGCTGCTAAATCAATTCCTGCTTGTAAAGAATCAACTTTACCACCAATATATAAACCTGCCCCCGCATTCATTAAGACAGCTGTTCTAGATCCACCTTGTTTACCATTTAAAACATCTCGTGTAATTTGAGCGTTTTCTTTTGGAGTTCCTCCAACAAGTTCATCTTTTAAACATCTTTGTAAACCAAATTGTTCAGGTGAAATTGTATATGTTTTAAATTGATTCTCATTAATTTCACAAACAAAAGTTTCATTAGATGCTGAGATTTCATCTAAACCATCTCTTCCATAAACCACCATAGCTCTTTTAACCCCTAAATTACTTAAAACTTGAGCAAGTGGTTCAACTAATGATTCGTCATAAACTCCCATGACTTGATAAGTCGCTCCTGCTGGATTAGTAAGTGGTCCTAAAATATTAAAGACTGTACGAATACCTAATTCTTTTCTTACTGGTGCAACATATTTCATCGCTAAATGATAGTTTTGAGCAAATAAGAAACAAATATTAATATCGTTTAATAATTCTTTACTTCTTTTTTCATTGATTGTAATATCCACTCCAAGAGCTTCTAAACAATCTGCTGCGCCACTTTTTGAACTTGCTGCACGATTTCCATGCTTAGCAACTTTAACACCACCACTAGCAATCACAATAGATGAAGTTGTAGAAATATTGAAAGAATTTGATCCATCTCCTCCAGTTCCTACAATTTCAAGAACATCTTGATCATTCAATAACTTCACACAATGTTCTCTCATTCCTTTAGCACTTGCAGTTATTTCATCAATTGTTTCACCTTTTAATGAAAGTGCTGTTAAATAAGCAGCCTTTTGAATATCAGAAGCTTGATCATCCATGATCTCATTCATACATTCATAAGCTTCTTGATATGTTAAATCTTCTTTTTTTGATAATTTAATAATTGCTCCCCTAATCATTTTGTATCTCCTTTAAAAAATTTTCAACTATTTTTTTACCTTCTTTTGTTAAAATCGACTCTGGATGAAACTGTAACCCATAAACAGGATAGTTTTTATGACTGATTGCCATGATTTCACCATCATCGCTTTCCCCTATAATCTTCAAACATTCTGGTAAATTTTCTTTTTTAGCAGCTAAGCTATGATATCTAGCCACTGCTGTCTTTTCCTCGATTCCCTTAAAAATTGGATTTGTAGTATCTACTTTAATTATCGAAGACTTTCCATGCATGACGCTTTGAGCATAACTTACTGTTCCTCCAAAAGCTTCAACAATTGCTTGATGCCCTAAACAAACTCCCAAAATAGGATATTTCGTATAACATTTTTGAACAACTTCTTCAATAATACCCGCTTCACTTGGTTTCCCTGGACCTGGTGAAATAATAATACATGATGGCTGAAGTTCTTCTATTTCTTCAACTGTCATTTCATCATTTCTTATAACCTTGATATCTTCATCGATTGAACCTATCAATTGATAAAGGTTATAAGCAAAACTATCATAATTATCAATGAGTAGAATCATAATCAATACCTCCATCTGCAATCTTGATTGCTTCAACAACCGCACCTGCTTTATTTAAACATTCTTGATATTCATTTTCAGGAACACTGTCATAAACAATTCCTGCACCACTACAAATAGAAATTTCATTATTTCTTTTATAAGCTAAACGAATACCAATACATAGATCCATATTTCCTGTAAAATCTAAATAACCAATCGCTCCTCCATAAATACCTCTTTTATTTTGTTCTAATTGATTAATAATTTGACATGCCCTGATCTTTGGTGCTCCTGATAAAGTACCTGCAGGAAGTAAAGCATCAACTGCATCTAAAGCATCATATTCTTCTTTAATTTCACTGTTAACAATACTTGCTATATGGATAACTTTTAAAAACTTTAAGATATCCATATAAGATACCACATGTACACTATTGAATTTAGAAATTTTTCCTAAATCATTTCTTCCTAAATCAACGAGCATATTATGTTCAGCTAATTCTTTTTCATCTTTTAATAAATCATCTATTAATTGTTGATCTTCTTGCTCATCTTTTCCTCTTTTTCTCGTTCCAGCAATTGGAAAAGTTGTTAACTTTGTTCCCTCCAATTTAATTAAAGTTTCTGGAGAAGCTCCAGCTACTTCAATATTATCACTTGCAAAATAGAACATATAAGGTGATGGATTCGTTGTTCTTAAAACACGATAGCTATCAAATAATGAACCTGTTGCTTTTGCATAAAGTCTATTTGATAAAACAACTTGGAAGATATCACCTTCTTTAATATAATCAATACCTTTTTCAACCATTTGACAATATTCTTTTTTAGAGAGAACTGGTTTAAAATCTTCTAATAATTTTAATGGTTGAACAAGTGTTTTAACATGTTTTCTAATAATATAATCTAATTCATCTAATTCTTTGATTCCTTCTTTATAATTCTTTTGTAAATCATTTGTTCCAATATTAACAATTAAAATCAACTTTTGCTTAAAATGATCAAAACAAATAACTTTATCAAATAACATTAAATCAACATCATTGAAACCATTATCTTTTTGGTTTTTAATAATTGAAGGTTCGCTATATTTAAAATAATCAAAACTAAAATAACCAACTAAGCCTCCTGTAAAAGTAGGAAAACCCTCTAATTTTAAACTACGATGTTCATTTAAAACTTTTCTAATATATTCTTTGGGATGTGTCACTTTAAAAATCTTATCATCCACTTTCATCATCTTGTTATAACAAGTAATTTCGCTTTTAGGATCAAAACCTATAAAGGTATATCTTCCCCATTTTGTCTTATCTTCATGACTTTCTAACATATAAACATGTTTAGAATATTGTTTTAATTTTCTCATTAATTCTATAGGTGTAATCATATCACTATAGATTTCTTTTTTTATTGGAACTAAATCATAAGATTTTAGATCTAATTTTTCTAACATTTCTAAACTTGGATAATACATATAATTCCCCCTAATAATTAAAAAAACCGTCTTGAAAGTTAAACTTTCAAGGACGGTTATATCCGCGGTGCCACCTTGATTCATGATACACTCATGCACTTTACTAGATGCTATCACATCTATGGCTACTTACGTAAGCCTTACGTCAAAGAATACTCAGCTAATGCCTTTCCTTTTGCCCTCAGTGGTCCATTTAATAGACTGCGTTCTGTTTGCTTCCACCATCCAAACTCTCTATAAGTGCACGTTCTATTTTTATATCCACTTCATCGGTTTCACTTGTTGTGTGTATTATAAATCGGTTTTAAAAATAAAGTCAACACGAATAGGTAATGTTTTATTTTTTATACATTTATATAAAAAGAAAAAGACCGATTGGTCTTACACTTCAAGTCGATGTACAAATTTAGAATGTTGTTGTCAAAAAAATATTTAAGGAAGAAAAACCTGTCCATGACTTGTTTACGAAAACAATTATATTTTTTTATAAACAAAAATCAATTTATTAAATTAAATTCATCGAATAAAAGCGATTACATTGTTGAAAAATTAAAAAAAGTAGCTTTTATCGCTATTTTTTAGGATATATAAATAATAAGTATGGTATTTATTTCTACAATTATTTCATATAGAAATAAAAAAAGACCATTCGGTCTTAACTTCAAGTCTATGTACAAATTTAGAATGTTGTTGTCAAAAAATATTTAAGGAAGAAAAACCTGTTCATGACTTGTCTACGAAACTTATTATATTTTTTTCTTTTTAAAAATCAATTTTATTGTCATAATTTAATAAATAAAAGCGATTACATCTCCTAACATTAAAAAAAAACCGCTTTTATCACGGTTTTTTAGGATATATAAATAATAAGTATGGTATTTATCTTTTAGCTTTCTTTAACATTTTTTGAATTATTTGTATTTGATTTTGATAATCATCAAATGAAGTAAGTTTATAAGACCAGTTATGTGGACCTACTGTCCCTGGTAAATTAATACGAGCTTCTTTGCCATAGCCAAGTAGATCTTGTAAAGGAACAATAGAAATCACCGCATCACATTCAAGTGTATATGCAAGCATATCTTCCACAAGATTTTCTCCTGTATATCCTAGACCCTTCATAATTTCTTTCATTCTTTCTTTATCATCTAATTCTTCATACCATTGTTTAAGAGTAGCATTATCATGTGTTCCTGTATAAACAACACAATGTTGAGGAATTTTATATTTAACTTTTCTTTCATCTTCTCCAAAGGAGAATTGCATAACTTTCATTCCCAATAAATCATAATGATCTCTCAGTTCATGTATTTGTGGACGTAATTCTCCTAAGTCTTCAACAATCATATTAAGTTTAGGCAATTGTTTATAAACTGAATCTAAAAAATGATAACTTGGTCCTTCTATCCATTTTCCTTCTCTTGCTGTAGCACTTCCATAAGGAACTGACCAATATGTATCAAAAGCCCTAAAATGATCAACTCTTAAAATATCAAAAATTTCATTATTCCATTTTAATCTTTTAATCCAAAAATTATATCTTGTTTTCTTTAAATAATCCCAATCATATAGAGGATGTCCCCATAGTTGGCCATCTTTTGAAAAATAATCAGGTGATGCTCCAGATACGAATTTAGGATAAAATTTATCATCTAATTGAAAACATTTACGATACTCATAAACATCCGCAGAATCATCACCTACATATAAAGGTAAATCTCCCATGATAGATATTCCTTTTTGATGTGCATGTATTTTTAATAAATTAAATTGTTTAACAAAAATATATTGAAGAAATTGAATATAATCAATTTCTGCTTCTAATCCTTCATTACTTCCTTTAATATTTTGATCTTCATCATTCCAATCTACCCAAGGTAAACCTTCGTTTGCTTTATTTAAAGCCATAAAACGCGCATATTTTTTTAGCCAAAATGTTCCTTTAACAAAAGTACGATATTCTTTCTCTAATTCTTTATCTTTTAAGAAAACTTGATAAGCTTTTCTTAAATAACGATTTTTAAATAAACGTACGCGTTTATAATCAACTCTTTTTAAATCTTGTAAATAGTTAGGAACTTCATCTAACAAATGCCAATCTTTTAAAAGTTCTAAAGAAATATATATTTCATCACCAGCAAAAGATGAATAAGGAGTATAGGGTGAATTCCCAGAGCTTGATGGATTTAATGGTAAAATTTGCCAAATAGAAAAACCTGCTTGAGCAGATAAGTCAACAAATTCATAAGCTTCTTTTCCTAAATCCCCTATTCCATGTTTTCCTGGTAAACTAAATAACGGTAACAAAATACCAGCTTGTCTTTGATCAAGTGCTTTTAATTTCATGATTTTCACCTCTTCTTTAAATATACCATAAAAAAAGCGTCTCCGCTTATGAAAACGCTATCTTTTTTTGATTTTAAAATGAAAAGGTTCTATTTTCTTAATCTTGAAAATAGAAACCTTTTATTTTAGTCTTCTTTTGTTCTTTTTCTTAAAGATACATAAACGATTGCTGCCATTAATGCAAATGTTGCAAATGTCCATACAGATGTTGAATCACCTGTTTTCACTTTGTTATTTGTTACAACTTGAGGTTTATGAGCAGGTTCATTTGTATCTGTAGTGACTGTTGGTGCTTTTTCTAATGCATTAATAGCGTTTTGTAATTCACTTACAAGGGCATCGACTTCTTCTTGTGTCATTTCTGATGAATTTTCTAACTTCTTAGAAATTTCAGTAACAACATCTATTAGTTTAGAATAAGATGCTTCTGTATATTTTTTACTATCTAATTGTTTAATTTGATCTAATAAACCATGGATACCATCTAAATTACCACGTTTAACAAGTTTTTGAGCAGCTTCTTTTAAAGTATTAGTTAATGCTTGAACATCATCACTTGTGTTTTCATTTTCTAAAGCAGCTTTAACATCATTGTAAACTTTTTCAAATTTCTTCCATGATGATGCTGTATAATCTTTTTCTTGATATTGATCCATTAATGCTTTTAATGCATTTACTTCATCATCTGTTGCTTTTAAAACTAATTGTGTTCTTGCATCTTGTAATTGTTTTAAAGCTTCATCTAATTGTTCTTTTGTTGCATCTTCTTTTTCGATTAATGTTTGTGCATTCTTTAATGCTTCTTTAAATGAATCAGCAGTAGATGTTAAATATTTATTTGTATCTAACTTATCTAATTCATTTGATGTAATATAATCTTTTAACTCTTTTTTACTTACTGATACTTTTGTTACTAATTGAGCTTTTGCTTTTTGTAAAGCATCTACCATATTAATAACTTCTTTTTCAGTAATTGTTGCTTCATCCTTTTTAATGAATTCTTGAGCAAGTTTCACTTGAGCTTGTAAAATAGCCCATGTTTCACTTGTATAATCTTTTTCTTTTAACTTGTTAATTGTATCAAGTTCATCTTTAACACTTTGAATATCTCCACGTTTAACAAGATTTGCATAAGCATCTTCTAATTCAGCTTTTGCATTTGTAATAGCATCTAATTCACCAGCTTGTTTATCTAAAACTTTTTGAGCTTGTTTTAATGCCTTTTCAAATTCTTTATAAGAATCTGCTGTATATTTATTTTCTTTAACATCTAAAGAATCAATATAACTTTGTAAATCATTAGCTGCTGTTGAAGCATATTCATCATCATTTAACATAATAACTTCTGAAATTGTTGGAATTTTATTTTCATCCCATTCAATCTTTAATTCATAAACGTTTCCTTCAGGCATATAGAATTCATTTAATGATTTTTTAAGAGTTCCAACTTGAACCCATTTCTTTCCATTTTCACCATCTACAAGAACAGATACTCTTGCATTTGAAATTTCACCTTTTTGAATAATATGCATTTTCTTAACATCTAAATCACTTGATAATGTATAAGTAATGCTTCCAGCTTCTTTAGAACCTGGTCTATAAGCTGTAGATAAATCTCCATCAAACATATATTGAGGAATAAATCCATTTGCTTCTACAGTTGAAGAAGTATATGTTGGATCATTTGAAACTGGTACATATTCTCCATCATTGATAACAATTTCATTGAAAACAACAGCTCTATTATTATTTGTTGCTGTCATTAAGATCTTTAAGTAACGTGCTTTAATATTATTAGCAGTTCCTTCTACATAGACTTTATTTGGATATGTGCTTGATGCTTTATAACCCGCATCTGAATCAATACATTTAACCCCAGCATCATTTGTATTTTCATTACCATCTCCAATAGTTACAACTTTTGTCCAGTTTTCTAAATCATCTGATACTAAAATATCAGCATCTCTAATATAGTTAACTGCACTATCTTGGCAATACATTTGAATTTTAGAAATTGTTCTTTCTTGTCCTAAATCATAAATAATATATTGTCCTTTTTGTGGAAAATCACCAAATTCTGTTGTTGAATCGATATTACCATCAAAAGCAGCACCATTATTTCTAGTATCTTCACCAACACCCCATGAAGGATTAATATTCATAGTTGCCTTATATAAATATGGTGCTGTAATTTCATTTGAATGTACTTCAAAATGATTAATTGTCAATTTAATAGCTTTGTCTGTTTTATTAATTAATCTTACATATCTTCCATCTGGAAGTTCTTTTTCTTGACCTGTTACAGTTGTCCATTCAACACCATTTTTTGAAACTTGTAAAGTTGTTCCTTGACCATTTTCATAATCAATATTGAATGTACTTAAATCTTTGATTCTTGATAAATCAACACCAACGTATTGACCTTTTTCTAAAGTAATTTCTTGATTATAGATCAATTCTGTAAGTGCTTCTTCACTTTGTGAAGCTAATCTATAATCTGTATTTGTATAAACATTAGCATTATTGAAATCCTCATCTGGATTATATGCATTTACTGTAAATTCAGAGAAAATAACCCATACAGCTCTTTCTTCTTCATTCACTAAACGAACATAACGTGCTTTTAAACCATAGAAATTTTCATCAATTGTATCTTTTCCACTAGCTAAACCTTGATATGTTTTATAAGTAGTCCAGTCTTGGTTGTCATTAGAGTATTGTAAACTATATTTTTCCCATTTATCTCCTGCACTGCGGTCTCCACCGATAACTGCATGAATTTTACCAATAGCTGTTTCTTTACCTAAATCCCAACCAATATAATCACCTTTTCTTGTTCTATCACCTGAGGTACTAAAATCTAATGCTGTTGAACTATCACCATCTGTTAAATTAGCTACTGTTCCTCGATAAATTCCCCATGTATCTGTATACATAAATGTTGCATTGATTTGTCCTGGATCAGCCATTTTAAATGTATTGACTTTCCACCAATATCCTGCTGTATTACTTTTTAAATTTAATTTTAAGTTTCTAATACGAACTGCTTTTGCTTTAATATTTTGACTTGATACATCTAATTCAACAGAAGCATCACCATTATATTCTTTTAATACTTTCCATGTTTGACCATCCGTCGTATATTCAATGGCATATTTTGTTGATTTATCTGTTCCTGCATCTTGTCCAAAATAAATTGTACCTAATGTTTTTGCTTTTTTGAAAGTTAATGTAATACTTGCATCAACTGGTAAATAATCTTTAATTTCTCCACCTTTATAAGGACTTTCAGCAAAATGAGCATAAGTAGCATTACTGTCATCTAATAAATTATTTAAAGAACCACCTTTAAGTGTCAATTTATCAACAGATAATGTACCTGGATCTTCTTCAGTTACTGTTTCATCTGCATTAACAGCAATATCTCTAATACCTAACCAAGTATTCGCTTTATCTTCAGTAGCAACCATGCGAATACCTTTAACCCCTTTTAAATTTAAGTCAGTTAAAGCTACATCATTTGGTAAAGTATATTCTTGATTATCTAAATCAATCCATTTTTTACCATCTGTTGTATATTGCACTTTAGCTTTAGAAAAAGTATCTTTTGAATTTGAATTTGTTCCTAATCTAAAAGTCACTCTATCAATATCAATTGCTTTTGAATAACTAACGCCTACATAAGTTCCTTTACTAATTGTATTTGGTGTTTTATAAACAATTTCAGTATTGGCTTTATTATCGAATACATTATCAATATTACCTGTTGGACTATCATTACGATTTGTAATAAATTTAGTAACTTGTTTATTTGGATTTACAATTGTAGAAGCAATATCTCCTAAATAAGAATCCATTGCTTTAATAAATGGTACGATATGTTGTACTCCTACTTCTGCATATTCTAAATGATCAACATAATTGAATCCATATGTTTTTGATTTTTCAAAAGCAGCCTGTCCAGTAGTATATAGATCCCAAATCTTATCATTAGCTTCTTCATCTTGTACAGCTTTAACAGCTTTAAGATAATTTATTGCTGCATCTGCTGTATCATCCCAACAGTTTAACCAATATACAATTTGATCTTTTATTCTTGTATCACCTGCTTGTGCTCTATATGTAGCACTAGCATTTTTTAAGATTGTAAATTCATTGATCAAATCTTCAAATTGTTCATCACTGATTGTTGTTCCATTTGTAAGAGCTTCTTTGAAGCTTGTTAAACGATCTTTTAAATCTACTGATTCTTGTAATGCTGTTACACGACCATCCATATTTTGATTGATCATATGTTTTGAAAGTTCTCTTAAAGCAGTAGATGCTTGCGTTTCAATAGCGCTATTATGATCGACATATTTAAATGAAGCATTCCAGCATTTTTGAGCTTCTTCTTCACTTTGCCAAATATTCCATGAGTAACATGCATTCCCAAAAATTGCAACTTTACTTGGCTCAGATTGTTGCATTGGATTTAAAACGATTCCTTGAATCTTATTTGGATCTACACCAGGGTGTAAAAATGTTGTATAGCCACCCATAATTAAGTGTTTTTTAGAGTTATCTGTACAAGGCCAGTTAATCCACATATATGGTCCACGTCCAACTTTATTTGTAAAAGTTGTGGTAAAGTTATCAGTTACTTCTCCCCATACTCTACCACCAGTCATAACGATTTGAATATTTGCTGGGAAATTTTGATAATAACTTTCACCATTATACATATATTCTTGTGTACAGAATGGTAATGTTAATTTTAAATCAGGATATGTTTTTTGCATTTCTTTTAACCATGCTGTCATATCAGTTAATGTTTTTGTATAGTTAGCACCACCAACATTTCCAGCATCATCTGCTAAAATAGCAATTTGACGAACACCTGCTTTAATAACTTGTTCAAATTTAGCTTGTAATACTTTTAAGTCTGCTTGATAGTTTTCTTCACTATTATACCTGATGGCATTATACATATATGGATGTAATGCAAATACAAAACGACATTTTGATTTATTTCCTGCTTCAGCAAGAGGTTTGATTTTTGTTTCAATTTCTTCATCTGTATAAAGTTCACGCCATTTAGAGTTATGTTTAGGATCATCTTTAGGAGCATAGAAATAAGAATTCAACTTGTAGTATCCTCCCCATTCCATTAATTTCTTACGATCCTCAGTTGACCATGGATTTCCATAATAACCTTCAATAAATCCACGACTAGCAACATTAGCATAATCTTCTATTGTAAAATTACGGATATTTGTTCCGTCTAATTGTTTAAAGATATGATACAAACTTGTAAGACCATAAAAAGCCGCATCTGTATCTTTACCTAATACTGTAATTGTTCCATTATCAACTTTTAATAAGTATGAATCTAATTGATCAAATAATTGGGTTGTTTTTACTGAATAATGTTCACCAACATATTGATCAACATATTGATTTGAATCTTTAATACCTACTAAAATGTTTGTTTGGCCTTCTTTTACTTCTTCAGAAGTACTTGCTTTTATATTTTTAATAGCTAATACTTCATTCATTCTATCCTTTGTATATTCATCAATACCATCTTCATAGACAACATTGACAGTAGATGTCATATCAAATGAACCATCTTGATAATCCATCATATGAGGATTTGGATAGACTTCATAATCATTTTCCAAAGCACTGACGATTGGATAAGAGTGAATACATCCAATTGACATTAAAAATGCAAGTGCTAGAGAAACAATTCTCTTTACCTTTTCTTTCATATTCTTCTTCCTTTCTTATTTACATTACTGCTCCCTTAAATGAATAATGTAATCTTAATTTGCAAATACAAACCAAAAAATAAAGACCAAATAAGATACACTAAAAAAATGTAAGTTATTTGGTCTTGCCTACTTAAAGTAACAATCCGTATTTACATCCTGTATTGTAACATACACTCTTTGTCTATGCAAGGGCTTACAATAAATTTGTCTAGACAAAATAAATACCACTACTTAATAGTGGTATCTATTTTTATAATTCTTCTTTTTTTACTTTTTTAATACCTAACCATGACATGAAAGCCATTAATACAAATAAAATAATATTTGTTTCATCACCTGTTTTAGCAGTTGAAGATTGTTTTTTGTCATTTTTAGTAGTAGAAGTAATTACTTGATTATCTTTAGATGAAGTATTTCCTTTTGAAGTATTATCATCTTTAGTAGATGAATCTACTTTTTTAAGAGCATTCATAGTTTTTTCTAGATTAAAAATAGCTTCGTTGATTTCTTCTTTTGTAGCATCTTCTTTAGCAGATACTTCTTTTGCTTGAGTTAATGCTTCTACCAGTTGTTTCCATGAATCTTTTGTATAATCTTTTTCTTGAAGTTGATCAGCTTTACTAATCAAATCAGTTAATCCAGATTTATCATTAAGTGTAACAAGTCCATTATAAGCATCTAATAATTTTTGATACATATCATTGATTTCATCTTTTGTTGCATCATGATTACTTATAACATCCTGTGCTTCTTTAAGAACAGTTTGGAATTGTTTCCATGAATCCTTTGTATAATCTTTTTGTTCAAGATTTGATAAATCATCAACGAATGATTTTAATTGTTCATTATCAACAGATAATACAAGTTTTACCATTGCATCTGTTAATTGACGTTTCATAATTTCAATTTCATTAGCGTCAGGATTTTCTGCATTGACTAAACCTTCAGCAGCTTTAATTGTATCCTGTAAATGATTCCATGAAGTAGATAAATATCCAATATCTTCCATAGCTTTAGCTTTATTGATAACATCTTTTAAACCATCAACATCTGCCGGTATATCTGCACGATGTAATTTAATTTCTGCAGCACTTCCGTTATTATTAACAGCTTCTACGTAGTATAAACGAAGATGTTTTGTTTTTACTGTATCAAATTCAATGACTTTTGTAGATGAATCACTTGATAAATTACCTTCTTTAACTGTTTTCCAATTAATACCATCATCACTTGTTTCAATACGATATTTTGTAACATTTCCATTTTTACCAGTTTGACGAGGAACATATGTTAAACCATTGACACTCATTTCTTCTTTATTTTCAAAAGCAATCCAATGAGGTGTTGATAAATTCCAATCTGTATGCCACATTGTTGATGGATTATCATCTAATACATTTTTAGGATCTGATCCATCATGTTGATAAGATGAAGCAGTTGCTGTAAGTTTGCTGTTATCAATGTAATTTACATTAACTTGTGATTTTAATTGTAGTTTAGTAAGTGCTTTTGTAAGTTCTACTTCATATTGATCGACTGTATCTTGCATTGATTTAGGTAATTCTCTTTGAATCATATCAATAACAAATTGTAAGTTTTTAACAGAATCTTCTGTATAAATCGATAAATCTTTTGGAATTGAATTTAAATAGTGATCTACTCTTGTATAATTTGCTTTTTTGTAATCAATTCCATTTACTAATTCTTTAATTTCATCTGTAAGAGTTGAAATTGTTTGTTCATTTGGATCATATTCTTTTAAAATTACTTTTGCTTCTTTTATTTTTTCTTGTAATTGTTTATTTTGTGATTCATCTGCTATATAACTTGCACTTGTTACTAAATAATCCAATTCCATTGTTGAAGCATATGTTTTTTGTGTACCTAAACGAATATCATCAACATATCCTTTAAAAGCATGTTCCTTACTTCCAATTCTTTCAAACGGTATCATCATTGTTGCTTTTAATGGTCTACCACTTACTTGTTCATCATCACCAAGAGTATCTACTAATTGACCATTTACATATAAATCAATAACTTCTTTTCTATTTTTGAATTCTAATTCAACCCATTGGTTAACTGGTAATTCATAATTAAATGAATAATCATGATTTTCTCTACTTAATCCAACTTTTCCTGTTTCTTTTTGAACAGCTTTAATTGATCCATAGCTACTTTCAAATAAAATTTGTTCCTCTTCACTTGAAGATTCACGTTTAACTTTTACACGTAAATCATTATTCAAACCAACAGTACTAAATGATGTAGTAGCATAACTTTTATTTCCTAACAAACGTAATGCATCATGACTGTCTAATGAAGCAAGTTCGATATTTTCATGGTCTTTTAATTGATCAAGATTATCTAAATCATAATGAGCAATCATACCATTTTCATCTTTAGCTGCTTCATAACCAAAATTTGTACCTGGAGCATCTCCTAATGTTGTTCTTAAACTATTAGCTTGATCTAATGTTTTATCTCCTTTACCCCATAATTTAGCACCAAATAATGGAATTGCATTTTGTAAACGATCATAAACATCATATTCACTAATACCATTTTCTAAATAGTCTGTCATATCGTTCCATACAGCAATAGCGCCACCTAGCATTTGTTCATCACCTGCAGGAATTGTGACACCACTAATCGAGTTGATTGCTTGATTATATAAAATATTGTTATTTAAATAATCATAGTAATATCCAGCATTAGGAACAATATAATAATGACCATCATTACAGTTAATTAAATCATAACCTTGTTCATACATTTGATCCATATTCGCATAACCAAAGTTCCATAAATTCATTTGAACATCTTTACTTCTAACCGGAGTTTTTCCTGAACATTGAGTTAAACTTCCCCAAATACGTGCTGTTCTTCCTGAATCTTGTACATATTTCAACATATCATCTGAGAATCGACGATAAGCTTCTTTATCTGCATTATATTCATCTGCACCAACATGGACTGTAGTTTGTTCATCGAAAACAGGATCACTTGTTTTCATATATTCATCAAATATACTTTGTACAAATCCTAATGATTCATCATATTTATCTCTTAAAGCTAGATGATCATTTTCTCGTCCATTTGTTCCATGTCTTAAATCAGGTCTTACTTTAGTAAGTGCTAATGAATGTGCTGGTGTATCAATTTCAGGGACAATACTTACACCATAATCTCTTGAATCCTTAATAAAATCTTTAAATTCTTTTTTTGTATAGAATAAATCTGTACTTGTTAAATCTTGTTGATTTAAACCATTGTTTCCACCTTTTTTAACATCTGATTCTAATCTAAATGCTGAATAACCTGTCATTGGGTCAGCTAAACTTTCAATTGAAATTAAATTATCATTTAAGTGAACTTGGAAATCGTTCATTTTATACCATGACATTTGTTTAACGATTTGTTTTAAATAATCCATTGTAAATGTTTTACGTCCAACATCTAAAATAAAACTTCTTACTTTATAAAGTGGATAATCTCTTGTTGTCCCACAAGGAACATTTCCTGATTGTTTAATACTTTGTAAAATCGTTCTGGTTGCCCAATAAGCCCCTGTTGTTGTTTCAGCTTTAATATTGATTGAATCATCAATATCCATTAAATATCCTTCATCTTGTAACCCTAATGATTTATCTTTTGTAAGAGCTAAAGTAATATCTCCTGTTTTGCTTTCACCTTTTACAACAGCAATACTTTTTCCAGTAATATCTTCATAATCATTAGCAAGTGCTTCTGCAGTTTTTTGAAGTGAACTATCTTTATAAACAATTCTTGCCCCTTTAGAAACTGTATAGTTTCCATGTCCACCATTCCATTCAGCTAATTCTGGTAAAACATTTGGTGCTTTATTCGCTGTTTCATCATTTTTTTGACTACCTGGAACTGTAACAGCAATTTCTTTGAATTTATAATCATTTGTATCATTATCTGTAATCTTGAATGATACTTTAACATTTTTATCACTAATAGGTTGATAAATTGTTAAATCTTCATCAATGACTTGTTCAAAATCAGTACCATTATATTCAACAGTATAACCTTCAACTTCTGGTAAAGTGACTTTTAACTTTTTATCTCCAGTTTTTGGTGTTTCTACTTGAATTCCATTTAAAACATCACTCATTGACATTTTTTCATCAGGATTTCCACCATAAACTTCTAATTCATAAATAGAAATCGTATTCCAAGCGATACCACCATCTGGATCTTCTGAAGTATGTGAATCAACATATAAACGCACATATCTTGCTTTATAGATTTGATCTAAAACAATTTTTTCTGTTAAAGATTTTGGACGATCTTTAAATTCTTTAACTGTTTGCCAATCACTTTCTTGAGGCGTAGATTCAGTATCAGCAATTTGAATCTTATAAGCTGTTGCTTTACGTGTTTCCCAGAATACCTTAACCGTATTGACATTCATTCTTTCACCTAAATCAACATAGATCCAATCTGGTCCGTTTCCAATATTACTTCCCCAACGAGAACTACCTGATGATGTATTTCCATCTACTGCATTTGCTGCTTTAACACTTTCTGCTTCCTGAGAACTTGCGATTGCTGTTTTCTTTAATGCAACATTTGTATTTGGATCTTGTACTTTTTCATCTGTATTAAAAATTTTAAATTCATAACATGAAACATTAGGATACCCTTTCATTTCTGTAACTTCTAACTTAACATATCGACCACTTACTTTACTACCTAATAATTCTTCACTGACAACATTTTTATTATCTGTTCTTGAAAGTACTGGTTCACCCCAAGAATTAAGATCATTAGAAACATAAATATTATAAGCTGAGGCATAAGTCGATTCATTTTCCCAAAACATTTGAAACTTATTCATTTCATATTCTTGTCCTAAATCAATATATGCCCATTGAGTAGGTCCACTTTCTGTTGACCAACGTGTTTTTTCATTACCATCAGTTAAATTTTTTCTAGGCATTGTGCCATATTCAGCTGAAACATAAGCTGTTTTGTTTAACGCTAAATTTTGTTGAGATGTTTCTGCAAAAACTGGTACCATCGATAATACTGAACCCATTGACATCGATAATGTTAATACAGCTACAACACTTTTCTTTTTCAATTTCATATTTTTCTCCCTTCTCTTTAAAAAGAAAAGACCAAACATAAAAACAACATTTCTAAAATGCCGTCAATATATTTGGTCTTGCCTACTTAAAGTAACAATCCTTGTCTATACAATAACAAATAGCATTACTTTTTGTCAAGCGCTTACATTAAATGTGACAATTCTTTTTGATATGTATACATAAATATGTTTGTTCATCTGGTGGTAATGTATAATGATATTTTTTTTGAATTAATTTTTTTATCCGATTAACACAAAGAGATAACCGAATATTTTCTTTTAACATATCTCTTATATTTTCTGTTGTATCTATTGTATTTCCTATATCATGTCGAAAAACTCTTTCAGCTAAAAACTTAAGATGTGTAGATAATCTTGCATAATCGATAGAATCTAATTCTAATTGAACATTCATTGTCTGTTCAATCACTTCAATGACATCTCTTACAAAGTTAACAATTTTAGAAGTATTTTGTGCGTTGTTTTTAGTAGAAAAATTAACTAAATGTAATGCAATATACCCTGCTTCTGCCTCTTCTAATTGAATATCTGTTTTTTCTTTAATCATTTTTATAATCCATAAACCCAACTGATATTCTTTTTTATAGAGAGCTTTTGTTTCAGATAAAACTACATTTGGCAAATCAATATTTTCTTTTTTTCGTTTAATAGCAAAAGCAATATGATCACTAATTGCTAGAAAGATTTCCCCATAAAATTGGGTATTCAATTGTTCTGTTGCTTTGCTTACTAATAAACTAGTAATTTCATAATAAATAGGTTCAATATCATTGATTCCTCTACGGATACGTTTTTCACCTTTTTCTTTAAAGATATATGTTTTTTCAATCCGTGATTCATCAACTAAATCACCTATCTTTTTTTGAAAGCCGATTCCTGATCCTGTTAAAATAATATCCCCTAATTCATCAGATAAAGCAGCAATACTATTATTATTAAATATTTTTATAATCTTCAATTTCATTTCTCCTACATTAGTATTTCATTTAATATTTCAGCAATAAATTGAACTTCAGTTCCTATAATGATTTGTATTTCATGCTCACTTGCTTCAACAACATGAGAAAAATTCATCTTTGATAGAGTCTGTTTATCTATTATTGAGATATCTTTAACTTCTACACGTAAACGCGTAATACAATGATCAACACTTATAATATTCTTTTTACCACCTAATGCTTCAAATAATTGAATAGCAATTTCATCAAAATTATTTTCGACTTTCTCTACTTTCTTTACCTCATTTTCTTCTCTTCCAGGTGTCATAATATTATAACGTGTAATCAATACTCTAAAAACAATGTAATAAATCAATCCGCATATAATTCCTAAAGGAATTAAAAATAAAATATTATTAGCAAATGGTGATTTAAAACTTAAAACATAATCTATAAGTCCTGCAGAAAAACCAAACCCTGCCATCCATTTAAAAGTTGCTGCAATAAAAAGCATCATCCCTGTAAGTAAAGCATGAATTAAATAAAGTGTTGGTGCTACAAACATAAAAGCAAACTCAAGTGGTTCAGTCACACCTGTAAAAAATGAAGCCAAAGCAGCTGAAAATAAGATAGCACCTACTTTTTTCTTATTCTCTTTTCTAGCACAACGATACATAGCTAGAGCAGCTCCAGGAAGCCCAAACATCATTACTGGGAAAAATCCTGCTTGATACATTCCTGTAACACCTTTAACACCACCTGAAATTGTTCCCCAAAATTTGCCAATATCATTAATACCTGCAACATCAAACCAAAATACAGAGTTGAGAGCATGATGTAAACCAGTAGGAATCAATAATCGATTTAAAACACCATAGATTCCTGCACTTAGAGGTCCAAAATTAGCGATTTCTTTTCCAAACCAAATAAAAAAGTGATAACACATTGGCCAAATATCAATAAATATTAAAGATATCAAAAGTGTAATTCCTATAGAAACAATGGAAGCAAATCTCTTTCCATCAAAAAAAGCTAAAAACTGAGGTAATCTTTTTTGATCAAACTTTTGAAAAGAAATAGCCACAATCAAACCTACCAAAATACCAATAAAAGCACTTTGCGTATTATGAAAAGCTAAATCCACAGCATATTCTGGAATTTGCAATATTAATGCGATGCATTTAGATGATAGAATTGTTGTCATCATCATATAACAAGCAAGAGCACTTAACACTATTGCTGTATCTCTTTTTTTAGACATTTCCATAGCAACAGCTATCGCAAATAAAATGGGAAGGTTATCTATAATTGCTCCACCAGCAGCAATGAGTAAAGCAGCAATTGGGTTATGTATACCCCATCCAGTAGGATCAATCCAATACCCAATTCCTTTAAGTAGTGCTGCTATAGGCATGATTGAAACAGGTAACATGAGTGATTTACCTAATCTTTGTAAATATTTCATAGCGAACTCCTTTAGTAAGCGCTTACGTATCATGCCAAATAATACTAAGTAGACACATACGGTAAAGATTATTATACACTTGTCTAGTCAAAATAGCTAATAAAAAATACTGCAAAAGCAGTATTTTTTACTTGAACCATTTTTCTATTTTTATACCATATACAATACCAATTGTATCCGCTAAAATCCATCCAATAACAATTGCCCACCAAATCATTTCTACACCAAATGAAGGCGCTAATAAGTAGGCTAGAAGAACTCTTGTTCCAAGTGAAACAATTGTTAGAATCAATGACATTTTTATCTTTTCATATTTTTTAGCTCCAAAATACATTGAAAATAAAATACCACTTCCCATACATAAACCAATAATAATAAAAGTAAGAAATGTCATTAATGTATAACTTGATCCAACAGCAGCTAATGCATTACTACCAATATATTTTCCTACAATATAAGTATCAACTATAAAATTGTTGTAATAAATTCCCTAAAATCATCGGAATAGAAAATAATAAAATAGATTTTCCTATCTTTCCTTGTGTTAAATCTCTTTCCATAAAATCACCTTCCATTTCTCAATTAATTTTTCAAGTGAATACATGGCATTCGCTGGTGAAGTAGAAGGTAATTGAATAACGGGTAAATTATAATCAAAATATTGATGATAATAACGATTGGCAGCTTTGCCATTAGTAATGATTTTTTCAACAGGACAATTTTTAACAATTAAATCTAAATCATTGACTTTAACATTGGTAATACTTGAATCACTTGATCCTTTAATGTCACAACTTTCAATAACATCCCATAAAGCAAGATGATTTCTAAGTAAAAAAGTTTTCTTCTCTTCAATTGTTTGTGGAACTTCTTCTTGAAATAAAGCAGCTAAAACTTTCCAAAAACGATTTTGAGGATGATGATAAAAAAACTTGGCTTCTCTTGATTTTACAGATGGAAAAGATCCTAGAATAAGAATCCTAGAATCTTGATTATAAACGGGTTCTATATTATGCTTTGTCATCTTTTTTAACAATAACATCTATTAATTGATCAAGAGAATCATAACATCCTACAGTTAAATCAAGAATATCTTTAGAATGATGAATCAAATCAGGAATACAAATAACAGGAATATTTCCTGCATGTGCTGCTAAAATTCCATTTTTACTATCTTCTAAAACAAGGGCATCTTCTTTACTTACCCCTAGCAACTCAACTGCTTTTAAAAAGATATCTGGGGCTGGCTTCCCATGTTGTATTTGGTCACCACCAATAATGGCATTAAAATAATGATCAACTTTAATACTCTTTAAATTAGATAAAACACGTTCATAACGTGTTGAAGAAGCCACTGCCATTTTAATATTTTTCTTTTTTAAATCTTCTAATAAATCATATAAACCTTTTTTTACTTCTAAAGGATGACTATTAAAATATTCTTTTCTTAATTGATCTCGATAATCTTTAATCTTTTGATAAGGATAATCTTCACCAAAAACACTATGATAATAAGCTTTTGATGTCTTTTCATTTGTACCAATCAAATGATAAAACATTTCTTCAGTAATTTCATAACCAAATTTTTCATGAGATGTTTTCACCAACATCTTTCCTACAGGTTCTGTATCAATCATCAAACCATCCATATCAAAAATAACAGCATTTAATTCTAACATACTACACTCTCACTTTCCTAGGCATTCTAAAGAAAAGTGTCACTACAAAAGCAATCGTAATTCCTTCAAATAAGAATAAATAGAAACCATTCATTCCTATGGAATCAATAATTCTACCTCCAATTAATTGGAAAAGCATTGCACCTACGCCTTTACCAAGCATAGCTTGAATTCCATAGGCTGTAGAGACATATTCTTCTTTTACTAAAACCATTACTAATCTTACAGTAATCATCGTAAAGAGTACAGTAGAAAAACCTTTAAATACAAAAACATAAATAATCATATTAACAGAAGGTAAAGTTGCATACCATGCAAAATTGATCATTGACATGATAATCGCAAACATCATGATATAACGATAAGGTATCTTTTTAATGATATAGTCTGTTGCTAGAATCATCGGAATTTCAAATAATGTCGCAAAAAGTTGGTAGGTTCCTACTTGTGAAGCTGTTCCACCTTGAGATTTAATAAATAATGATAAATAGTTAAAGTTTGTGGAGCATGCTCCCCAAAAGAAAAATGAAATCACTAGAAAGAGCATAAATGGTATATTATGAACAAGCTCTTTCATAACAACAACTGTCGATAATTTATTTTCTTCTTTTTCGGGAACTTCTGAAAGCTTTGGATCAGAAACCATATAAATACAAATAATGGTAATTAATGTTCCTAAAATACCAGCCATGAAGTTAGCAAATGGTGAAATATATTGATATAAAAGTCCACTGACTTGTGCCATAATGGCATAACCTACAGAACCCCATAAACGAATCTTACCAAATTGATAAGGTGAAGAAACACCAATACGATCTGTTAAAGGAGTAACAGCATTCATAAAAGATACTGCTAGACCTGATGATAAAAGTAAAATCCAAAAATTACGACTAATTGCAAAAATAAACATACAAAGTATATTCGCAAATGATAATAAAATAGATACTTTTCTTGGTGATTGCCACTTATCTGCCAAGTATCCAAAAAATGGTTGTGTTGCAATAGATAAAAGTGGTGCAAAGGATACAATGTAAGCAATTTGTGAGGCTGACATTCCTATATCTTGACAATACATTGACAAAACAACTGTAAAGGCACCATACCCTAAATAAAAAAAACATGAAATACCTGCATGAAATAAATAATGATCTCTTAATTTACTCATATAAGCCCTCCCTATGTAAAAGACATTATATAGAATATCTTTAAAAGAAAAGAAGTCTTTTCATTTTTTGAAAGACTTCTTTATTTATTTAAAGATTTAACATAGTTACAAATAATATCTTTGATTGTTTCATTTCCTAATTTACAATCTAAACATAAATCATAGTTTGATTTATCACCCCATGTTTTATTAGAAATAACTTCATAATAACCTTTTCTAGAATGATCCGATTTATGAATATATCGAAGAGCATCCTCATGACTATCATGATAAATTTCCATTACTTTATTTAGACGATATTCTAAAGGAGCATATAAGAAGATTCTTACTAATTTTTCATCTTCTTTTAAAATATAATCTGTAGCTCTTCCAACAATAACACAATTTCCTTTCTTCGCAATTTCTTTAATAACATTTGATAAAAGAATAATTGAATTTTTATTGATGTCTAATGATAAGAATTGACTATAAATATAATCTTCACTTTCTTTATTACTTACAAATCCATGTTTAAGAGCAAATTCTTTGATTCTTTCTTTATCATAAAATTCAATGTTTAATTCTTTAGCGACTTGTCTCGCAATTTCTTTTCCATTTGTGCCATGTTCTCTTGAAATAGCAATTACTAAATTATTTGTTATACTTTCATTTTTAATAGGACTTATTCTTTCATTATATGATTTTTTCAAGATAATAAATGAAACAATAACTGTCAACAATTCAGAAATTGGAAATGTCCACCAAACAAGTGTTGTTACATTTTCTGTTAAAGTAAAGAAGTAGGCTATTGGAAATACAAAAATAACCAAGCGAAGTAAAGCAATAATTAAAGGTCTAATGGCATAACCAATAGATTGTAAAACACCTTGAATCGCGACAGAAATACCCATAAAAACAAATCCCAGACTTGCTATATGTAAAGCTGTACTACAAATATCAATCATTTCTTGTGTACTTCCTGATAATCCAAATAATTGTGATAATGGATGAGCAAGAAGTTCAAATAATAAAGTAATCATTAAAGAAACAATGATTGTATCAACAATACCAAACTTAATACATTCATCTATTCTTTTTCTATCTTTCATTCCATAATTAAAAGATAAAATGGAAATAATTGTATTAGACAATCCAAATGCTGAAAAGAAAATGGAAAAAGAAGTCCAAAAGAAAACTGAAAAACTTATTTCCGATATTTCTCCTGAAAAATATCTTGTCTATTTCCCTCTGGCCAATATCCTTAATAACCTGGATGTTGAACAGCACTTTGGCTTCTTACAGTCCAACAGGAATTTTCAGTTCAATGTCTTTGACATTTTTTCATCACTTGTATTTGCCAGAGCTGTTGCGCTCTGTTCTAAATACAAGACTTTTCATGATGTTCTTCCTTCTTTATTTAAGGAAATGAACTATTCCTATGATCAGCTTCTTGACGCTGTAGAATTCGTTGGCAGCGAATATGAAAAGCTGGTTGAAATATTTACTGTAGCCACCAAAGAAAACTATGGTACGGATACTTCTCATTCTTTTTTTGACTGTACCAACTTCTTCTTTGAAATCGATAAGGAAAATGACTTTCAAAGACGCGGTCCATCCAAAGAGAATAAAAATGATTCTATTGTTGGTATGGGGCTCCTCCTTGATGCCAATATAATTCCTATCGGCAAGAAGATGTATCCTGGAAACGAATCTGAAAAACCAATATTGAGAAACATCATTCAGGATATGAAAAATCAAAACAATATCTCTGGAAAAACTATTCAGATAGCCGATAAAGGGCTGAACTGCGCAAGAAATATAATACAGGCAGTCAATAACAGTGATGGATATATATTTTCAAAATCTGTAAAACAGCTTTCTGAAAAAGAAAAGGTATGGGTACTTCTTAATAATGATTATAAAGATGTAAAGGATGAATATGGAAATACAGTATACAGATACAAGTCATGTATTGAAGATTTTGACTATTCTTATAAAGATGATGATGGTAAGATTGTCAAAAAAACAATAAGAGAAAAAAGAGTCTGTACCTACAATCCAAAACTTGCAAGAAAAAAACTTATGGAAATCGATAAGATGGTTGAAAAAGCAAGAAATTTAAAAACATATTCCGCTAAAAAAAGTGAATATGGAGAATCTGGAAAATATATAACTATTACATCAAACGATGGTGATCATCCTATAGTAACATTAAATGAAGAAGCAATAAAAAAAGACAGAGACCTTGCAGGATATAATATGCTTGTTACTTCTGAAATAAAAATGAAGGATGTCGAAATATATGATGCCTATCATAACTTGTGGAGAATCGAAGAGTCATTTAGAGTAATGAAAAGTGAACTTGATGCACGTCCTGTATATCTTCAAAAAGAAAACAGTATCAAGGGACATTTCTTAATATGTTATGTTACGATTTTACTTACAAGAATATTACAGTTCAAAGTTCTGGATAATAAATACAGCACATCAAAGATATGTGAATTCTATAGAAATTTTAGGCTAGTCAAAGTAAATGATAAAAAATACATCAATATAACTCGAGCTTCTGAATTCATAACAGAACTTGGCAAAAAACTCAATCAGCCACTTACAAATTACTATCTTGCAGATAGACAAATAAAAATGATGCATGCTCGCTAGGTTAACGAGTTAGCACCATTTTTTTGTCTTGAACTTCTAAAGTCAGGTAGTATATGAATTATTCGTGTAAAAATCAATGTATTTTTATCGTTTTTTTACACTAAACTACACGAACTTTTCTTAATTTTTTACATTATTCTACACATAAGCACTTCAATGGTCTGACTTAATTGTCTTTATTAAACCTCCAGCTCTGCCGGATCTACACCCTGTTTTTTCAGCTTCAAATACACAATTTCCCGGAACAATGCATATGCCACCGACACAATCGGTATAAATATCAGCATTCCAACTACTCCCATAAGGCTGCCTCCGATGCTGACCGCTGCCAGCACCCAGATGGACGGCAACCCTACAGAATTACCTACCACATGCGGATAAATCAGGTTCCCTTCTATCTGCTGAAGCACAAGAAACAACACGATGAACATAAGTGCCTTCATCGGATCGACCATGAAGATTAAAAATGCTCCCTCCGCACAGCCAAGAAATGCTCCAAAGATCGGTATCAGTGCGGTAAATGCGATAAAGATTCCCACTAGCAGTGCATACGGCAGCCGGAAGATTGTCATGGCCAATACGAACATGCTTCCGAGAATCACAGCCTCCAGGCACTGTCCGGTCAGGAAGCTTGAAAATGTGCTGTAAGTAAGGGAAGAGACTTCCACCACAGCCTCCACACGACCTCTTCGTACGAATGCAAACAGTACCTTTTTCGCCTGTATCCCAAGCTTTTTCTTCTGCAGCAAAATATAAATTGCAAATAAAAAAGCTATGACAAATGTTGAAACTCCGCTGATAATGCTTTTTGCAGCGGTGAGTGTCGAACTCAGCATATTTCCAGCACCATTATTCAGGAAATCAATCAGTGTCTCCACAATCTTGTCCCAGTCAAACTGTACACTGTTGATCAGTTCGACAACCTCCTTGTTTCCATGAAAGACCTCTTTTCCCCCACGCCTGTGCATGTGGGATGAACTGGGTAATACTCTGCCCCAGATTTCCAAATGTATTTACAAGCTGAGGTACAACACCAAAGATTACTACCGTCAACACGCCAACTACGATACAAAGTACACTCAACAGACTCACCGGTCTTGCAAGCTTATCTAACACTTTATTTTTTCTTACTTTTTCCATAAACAAGTGCCGCTCGATAAAGTTCATCGGTACATTCAATACAAACGCAATGGCTCCTCCAAGCAGAAACGGAAAGATCAGATGTCCCACATATCCCAGTACCTCCAACACCTCTTCATATTTCCACAGCACCACGATCAGCAGTGCTGTGAACAAAATCAGCTTCCGGATTTTCCGCATATTTTCCTTATTCAGTTCCATTCAATTCCTTCCTTTATTCAATATCCTGTCAAATCCTCTATTTCTTTCGTGTTCTAATCCATTTCAGCAGCTGAATAACCGGCAGATTCAAAAGTGCCAGTCCATATACAGTCATCAACTGTGCCACCGTCAGTGTCTGCACTTTGAACATTTCCTGAAGTGCTGGGATCATCAGTACTCCTGTAATCAAAAGCCAGCCAAGTACAAATGCTCCGATCAGATAAGTGTTATTCCAGAATCGTTTCGTAAAAATGATCGGTTTGTTTGCCTTACAGTTAAATCCGTGAACCAGACGGCTACTGCAAAGTGTTCCAAATGCCATCGTACTTGCCAGCACTGCATTTCCATCGCGATATCCGATCATAAATGCTGTCATGGTCATGATTCCGATACACAGACCTTCCACTCCGATGCTTGTAAGAAATGGTTTTGTCAAAATGGACTCTCCCATGGCACGCGGTTTTTCTTTCATCACTTCCGGATTGTGCGGCTCCAGTCCAAGTGCAATCGCCGGCAGGCTGTCTGTCAGAAGGTTGATGAACAGCAGATGTACCGGTGCAAATGGAACCGGCAGACTTGCAAGTGATGCGTACAAAACTGCAAGAATCGCTGCAAAATTTCCAGAAAGCAAGAACTGAATCGCATTTTTAATATTTTGAAAAATGTTTCGTCCATTTTCCACTGCCTTGACAATCGTTGCAAAGTTATCATCCGTCAGCACCATAGCTGCCGCATCTTTCGCCACTTCACTTCCCGTAATTCCCATGGCAACTCCGATATCTGACTGCTTCAGTGCCGGAGCGTCATTCACTCCGTCTCCCGTCATTGCCACGATATTTCCACGCTCCTGCCATGCCCGCACAATACGGATCTTGTGCTCCGGTGAAACCCTCGCATAGACGGATATCTGTGGTACAAAATCCTGAAGTTCTTCATCAGTCATATCCTCAATAACCGCACCTTCACAGGCTTCCGACATATTTTCCAGAATTCCGATTCGTTTGGCAATAGCCGCTGCTGTTACTTTATGGTCTCCTGTAATCATGATCGGTTTGATTCCAGCCTTGATGCATTCTGCGACTGCATCTTTAGACTCCACTCTCGGCGGATCCATCATGGAAATCAGTCCCAGGAATGTCAGGTCATTTTCATCATTTAATGTAAGCCCTTGCTCCTGTTCCATCGTCTTAAATGCAAATGCAAGAACTCGCAGTCCGTTTTCTGAAAAATGTTTATTCTGCACTTCAATTCTGACGCGGTCTTCTTCTGTAATCTTTCTTAGAATATCTCCATCCTGAATGTGACTCATGCGATCAAGCAGCACATCGACCGCACCTTTTACGACCATAACGTACCGTCCGTCTATAAAATGTTCCGTGGACATAAGTTTTCTGTCACTGTCGAACGGTACCTCGGAAAGCCTTGGGTGTTCATCACGTACTTGTGCATAATCTTCTCCCAAAAGGCTGCCAAGATTAATAAGAGCTGTCTCCGTCGGATCCCCAATCTCCTGACCATCGTGATTTGTAGAATCGTTGCAAAGCATACTGAACATCAGTAACTCTCGCTGTGCCGGATCCTTCAGATCAATCTCTTCGGAACAGACACTCTCTCCATTTACATAATAATTTTCCACAGTCATTTTATTCTGCGTCAAAGTTCCCGTCTTATCAGAGCAGATGATTGACACACTGCCAAGTCCTTCAACCGCCTGAAGCTTACGGATGATTGCATGCTCCTTCGCCATCTTCTGTGTACCAAAGGAAAGCACGATGGTCACGATAGAACTAAGCGCCTCTGGGATAGCTGCCACCGCCAGCGCTACCGCAAATAGAAATGCATTTACAATCGATTCTCCGCGAATCACGCTGATGGCAAATAAAATTCCGCAAAATACAAGGATTGTAATAGACAACTTCTTACCAAAATCATCCAGATTCTTTTGAAGCGGTGTCTGCTTCTCTGATGCATTTTTCAGAAGTCCGGCAATCTTACCGACCTCCGTACTCATTCCGACTTCCGTTACTTCAAAAGATGCTCGCCCATAAGTCACGAAGCTTCCGGAAAATACACGATTTGTCTGATCTCCGAGTGCTGCGCCCTCCGGCACTTCATCTAAAGACTTCTCCACTGAAAGACTCTCACCTGTCAGTGCACTTTCGTCCACTTTAAGGCTTGCAACTGTAAGTAACTTTCCATCTGCCGGAATTAAATCTCCTGCCTCCACAATCACTTCATCACCGACGGTCACTTCTTTCGCCGGCACCTGCATCAACTGCCCGTCACGCACAACTTTCGCATCCGGTGCCGACAGCTGCTTCAAACTATTCAGCGACTGCTCTGCCTTCACCGTCTGCACCGTTCCAAGAATCGCATTCATCGTAATAACTACAAAAATTACAATCGCACTCTCCACATCTCCAAGAAATCCTGAGATCACCGCGGAGATGATCAGAATAATTACAAGAAAATCCTTGAACTGTTCTAAAAATATTTGAAAGACGCTGTTTTTCTTTCCCTCTTCCAGTTCATTCGGTCCGTATTTCTTTAGATTTTCCTTCGCCTGCTCATTTGTCAACATAATTTGTACCTCCTTTTTCCTATTATGGCTCATCTGGTGTACAAAAATAGAGACCTTTATTGCACACCAAAAATATGCAATAAAAGTCTCACCATTTCATTACGATACGGATGATCACTCATCGTACTGACGACATCGCAAACGCCTGATTCTCTACTTTGCAAGACTTACAGGCGCCAGTTACTCCCTTTTATTAAAGTTAATATAGTCGATTCTTTCGAATCTGTCAACGGGTTTTTTACCTTTCCATCAAATAATCTATTATATTCTGATGTATGATTCCTTCTCTTGAAAAATCAAATCTGTCCATGGAAAGTACATATTTCGGATAATGATCTTGAATATCCTTATATGCCCCAAATTCTCTTTCTATGACATCTTCCGTTGCTAGCAAATATGCGACCTGGTAATACTCTTTCCGTCTTTCACTGCTACAAAATCAATCTCACCCTTTGTCGTTTTTCCCACATATACTTCATATCCCCGAACTAAAAACTCATTATATACAACATTTTCTATAAGACCACCTATTTCTGTCTTGAATCTGTATTTTTGATTTTTCCAAACCCTACATCTGTCAGATAATATTTATCAAACCTGGTCAATACCCTTTTTCCTCGGATAGCATAGCGCATTGCTTTATTCATGACCATCGCTGCAACTATCTTTTCCATATAATTATTATAGTATCCGGTGCTACTTTTCGATTTACACTTTCAAAATACTTGGCAATCGATGTTGGAGAAAATGTCTGCGAAGAGTTCAATACAATGTATTCCAATAGTCTGTTCAGTGCATCTACATCCCTCACCTGACCTCGCCAGAAAATATCCTTCAACACAATAGAATCATACAAATCTGTCATAAACACTTTAGTTTCTTCTTCGGTTTTAAAATAAAAGCGCTGTGGCATTACGCCCCATGTAATATAGTCCATAAATTCTTTTTCAGACGCTTCTTCTTTCTTTACTCCCAACATCTCACACATTTCCTGAAAACGAAACGGCATCACCCGAAAACTCACGTATCTTCCGGATAACAATGTTGCTAATTCTCCCGACAACAGCCAGCTATTGGAACCCGTGATAAAAATACTTACATTTTTTGTTGCGTGAAAAGAATTTATAGCCCGTTCAAATTCTTCAACCATCTGAATCTCATCTAAGAAAATGTAATACTTTTCTTCATCAACGATAAGTTTCTCCACATACCCATACAAATCCATCGCATTCTTTATAAATGCGTATTTCATATCTTCCAGGTTCATATATATAATATGATCATCGGTAACACCTTGATCCTCTTTCATTTCATCCATAATCTGCTTAAGCAAAATAGATTTCCCATAACGTCTTATACCCGTTACTAAAAGTGCTTTATTAGAATTTTCAAGCCATTCTCTAATAGAAATCGAACTTTTTCTATGCATAAAGCAACACCTCCATCTATACAATACACCAATTGTCCTGTTTTTTAATTTTAAGTACAACAAATTGCCCGTTTTGTAATTTTTGCTATAAATTTGTCAAAAATTATCAAATTTTCTTTATTAATTTGATCTTTTATTTTTGGTACAAAATAAAAAGCTTTGGACAATATCCAAAACTTTATCTAATAACTTTTTGAATCATTCGATTCATTGTATATACAATGATAATACCTACAGGTATCATCACACATGATTTTAAAATTCTTACAAATTGTGATGCAAAGAATGGTATTCCATACATTGTTTGTAACCAATATGGTGTTAAAAACATCGTTACTGTTAGTTCAATAGCCACAACTGATAGAATACTTAAATGAAATAAGCATAAATCTTTTTCTTTGAGTTTATTTTTATAATATCTTATAAAAATAAAGAGAATAGTAAGCATTGCTGCAATGATGACAAAGATTGTAAATTTAATTGGTAATGTTACTTGATATGAAGATCCTGAAATATTAACTTCATTGATTTTAAAAACATAAAGACATCCTAGTAACGAAATAATGACCATTACTATTTTTACAATTCTTTCTAATAATCTTTCATTTTTTTCATTTAAATAAATCTTTAATAGACATGGTATTTCAGTTTGTAAAACCGCATTTAAAGTAAATCCTAAGAAAGGAAATCCTCCTGCATTTGCTAGAACAAGACCTAGAAAATCTGTGGCGATAGAAACTATAAAACAATACCCTGGTTGTAATGTTAAACCAGCAACGATTAAAGGTAATACCTCTAATGTAATTTTTAAACTTGGAAAGCCAAGAAAAGGTACCATCACAGCTAACCTTTTTAAAATAATAGCTAGAATGACAAATAAAGCCCCCAATGTCATTTGTCGCACATCGCTTTTCATTGGATATTTATAAAAAACAAATATCCCAATCGAAACAATAATAACCCCTAAAATAATTTGAATCATCGTTTGATTGCTACTTAAAAAAACCAATTGTTCCTGCTTCGTCCTCTTATAAGTCCACAGGCGTTAATTCCGGTAAGAAACCGTACATATGTTTTTTCCCACTTCGTCCTCTTTCTAGTCCATGGGCGTTAATTCCGATATAAAACCGTACATATGCTTTCCCGCTTCGTCCTCTTGCTAGTCCACGGGCGTTAATTCCGATATAAAACCGTACACAATTGCTACTAAAAGTAGACTCCTCCTTCTTTATTATTTGCTATGAATCTTTTGTAATAAGTATTTCCTTACTTCAGAAATAAAATACAATGATCCCGTAATCAAAAATGTTCCTTCTTGTAAATAAATATCGTCTAAAGCTTTTCTAAAATCCGGTTCAATTTTTACCGGATAGTCCCCTGCTAATAATTTTGCACTTTGACTACGTGGATGTTTAAATTCACAGACGGTTATATCATACGTCAAATCTAATAATCTTTCAATCATATAGTCCGTATCTTTATCTCTTAATGCTGAAAAGATGATTTTTAAATTATGTAATTTACGTGCAGAACGATAGAGTTCATCAACACCTTCTCGATTATGGGCCCCATCTAAAATAATCAGTGGTTTTTCACTTATGATTTCAAAACGTCCTGCCCACTTAGCTTCAAATAAACCTTCAACAATTGAAGATTCATCTAATTCAATAAAATGATGTTCCTTTAAATATAATAAGGTTTCTAATGCTAAAGCACTATTTTCAATTTGATAAAGAGCTGGCGTATTTAAAACAATATTATAATCCTTATATGTATATTTTACATTTTCACCATCTTGTAAATCATGTATACGATCTAAACGTATCAAATGACTATGATGCTTTTCACAAGTATCTCTAAAAATATCAACACATTCTTGTTTATGTTCTCCTGTAATAAAATCAACATGCTCTTTAATAATTCCCGCTTTCGCTCTAGCAATACTTTCATAGCTATCACCTAAATAATCCATATGATCTAAACCAATATTCGTATTAACACAAACCATTGGTAAAATAATATTCGTTGCATCTAACTCTCCACCTAATCCAACCTCATAAATGGCATAGTCAACACCTTGATAAATAAAGTAAAGAATTGAAATAAAGACTTCTATTTCAAATAAAGAAATCTCATACTTTAACCAATTATCCACATATCTATTAGCAACATCAACAATAAATTGTTCCTTGATCCATTCATCATTGATACGTACGACATCTAACCTAGAAATAAGTGCTGGTGAAGTAAAAGTTCCTACAGTATACCCCTGTTTTTTTAAAACTTCTTTCATGTAATTAACAGTCGACCCTTTCCCATTTGTTCCACAAACATGGATACATTTTAAAGCATGTTGGATATTATAAAATTCTTGCATATATTTTTTAAAGTTATCTAAACTATAGACACGATCTTTTTGTTGATGAATAAAGTCATAGACTTCTTCATAGTGTTTAAATTGTTTTTTTGTTTTTATTTGTATGATTTTATTTTGATAAATGATATCTTTTAGAGCTATTTTTTTAATGACTGCTATTAATTGTTGTTTAATTTCATCAGTTCCTAAACAAAGTTCTATTTCATTTTTGATAACATCAAAAATAATAACCCCATTGATATTTTGATTTTCATTGACATAAATAATCTTTTGATTTTGTTTTAAATATTCTTTTGTTATTTCTTCTTGATGGATAAATTGTATTAATTCATCCATTCTTTTTTCATTTAATAATTTGATAGACATAATTTCACCCACAAACATTATAAAGGATTAAAAAAAAAGGACAATGTCCTTTTTCTAAAATTTTTCAAATTGTTCAATATCTAATACAAAAACTGTTGCTCCACCAACAAGTACATCTACCATGATTGGAGTAAAAAATTCTCCCATTTCAGTAGGTGGAACAGTAGGTTCTTTTTCTACACGTTTTTTAGAATTTTCTTTAATAATACCTACAGCATGTTCAACTTTATCATCATTTGTTCCAATAAAGAATGTTGTATTTCCTTTCTTTAAGAATCCACCTGTTGTTGATAATTTTGTAACGAAGTATCCTTCTTCTGTAAGTGCGGCTTGTACTGATGAACTATCATCAGAATTTACGATAGCAATAATTAATTTCATAAGCCATCCCTCCTGTATATTTATATTTTACACCAAATAAAATAATTATTAAAGTTTTTCGCCATGAAGAATTGGTAAAAATTTTCTTTCATAATCATTTAAAACATAAGTATCTGTCATCATTGATAAATAATCAGAGACAATCAATGGATTGGGCGTCTTTTGATAATTTTCTACCATCTTATTTTTAAACTTAACAATATTTGAATCTTGATCATTATTTTCTAATTCTTCTAAATAAACATCAAAGAGTTCTTTGACCATTCTTGAAAGTTTAGCATTTTCTTTTTCAAGAACTGGATGATGATGGACCTTTTCCCCTAAAAAAGAAAGTAAAGTAGATAATGCTTCAAAGACTTCATGAGAAAAACGTAAATATGGTTTTTGATAACTATGAATCATCAAATCACCAATTAATTTATTCATAATTGATTTATTATTATCTCCTAATACTTTTACTACATTTTCAGGAAGATCTTTCTTTTGTAAGATACCTACACTCATAGCATCTTCAATATCTTTTCCAATATAAGAAATAACATCTGAAATACGAACCACACATCCTTCTAAAGTCATTGGTTTTAACTCAAGACTGGCATTTTCTTTATGCCAACAATCATGATACTCTTGTAAGAATTGTTCTTTTGTTTTTTTACGATCTGGTTCATATTTTTTAGAAAGCATTTCACCATTATGACACAAAATAGCATCTAAGACTTGTAAAGAAACATTATAGCCTTTCCCATTTCTTTCTAAATAAAGAATATTTCGTACACTATTAGCATTATGACAAAAATATCCAAAACCCTTTTCTTGTAGTTTTTCATTCAACGCTCTTTCTCCTACATGACCATAAGGAGCATGTCCTAAATCATGTCCTAAAGCAGCCGCTTCAATTAAATCTAAATTTAAATTCAAACCTTTTCCTATTTGTCTGGCAATACGCGAAACCCATTGAACATGGATTGAACGTTTAGAAATATGAGCACTTTGAAAAAATGAAAGAGCCTGTGTTTTATCTGTGTAACGTTGATAAGATTTACAATATAAAATACGATCAATATCTTCTTCAAAAGGCCAACGAATATCAAACTCTTCATGTTCACTTTCTTCTTTTCTTAATTTTTGGCATTCACTTGTTTTACAAGCATATGGAGAAAGTGTTCGATCATATTCTTTTGTTCTCTTTATAGTATTTTTTATAATTTTTTCTTCTTCTTTCATACTTGTCACCTATTTCATTATATACTTTTTTCAAAAAAGATGCTCCAACAATGTTTTAAAAGCAATTAAAATCAAAACAATGCCCCCAAAAATAAGTGCCTTATTTTGAAACTTGTTGTTTAAATAACGTCCAATTTGTAAAGCAAACAAACATAATAGAAAAGTAATAATTCCTATAATCAATAAAGCTTGATAAATAGCTACTTCTAAAAAAGCAAAAGTCATACCAATAGCAAAAGCATCAATACTTGTTGCAAAAGCAAGAATTGTTAAATCTAATAATTTAAAATTATAATTTGTTTCTTCTTCACTAAAAGCATCTTTTAACATATTGATACCAACAATCATTAAAAAAATAAAAGCGATATAATGATCATAGGCTTGTATCTTTTTTGAAAATACACATCCTAAATGATATCCTAAAAAAGGCATCAATGCCTGAAAAAAGCCAAAATAAAAAGCAATGAAGCTTTGTTTCTTGATGTTTCCTTTTGGCATAGAAATACCATACATCATCGAAACAGTAAAAGCATCCATCGCTAATGAAATTGAAATAACAACAAGTTCAAATAATGACACATTATCTCTCTCCTTTGAGTAATACCTCACTACATTTCAAACCATCAATTGCACTTGACATAATACCACCTGCATATCCTGCACCTTCACCAATTGGATAAATCCCTTTAATATTACTTTCCATATTGTCATCACGATAAAAACGAATTGGTGCTGAACTTCTTGATTCTACTCCGAGTAATGTGGCATCACTTGTAAACCCATTAATCTTGTTATTCATTAAAAGAAGTCCTTCTTTTAAATTTATATTCAGGATTTCAGGAAGTAATGCATTCAATTGAGCATTTTTAACTCTTTTTAAACTTGTCTCTATTTTTTCTTTACTTTCTTTATTTTCTAAATAATCTTCCACTCTTTGAACTGGAATTGAATAATCACTTCCTCCTAGTTCAAAAGCTTTTTCTTCTAATTTTCTTTGAAAATACATTCCTGCAAGCGGATGTGAACTACCAAAATCATCCGGTGTCACATTGACTAAGATAGCACTATTAGCGTATTTATTATCACGTTTATAATTAGACATCCCGTTAACAACCAGTCTTTTTTCTTCACTGGCTGCATTCATGACATAACCACCAGGACACATACAGAAAGTATAGACTCCTCTTTTTTGACTTGTATGCACCGCCAATTTATAATCAGCCGCTTTTAATGCAGGATGATCATAGAATTTTCCATATTGGTTTTTATTAATAAATTCTTGACTATGTTCAATACGCATTCCCACTGCAAAAGCTTTTTGAGAGATTTCTAATTGTTTTTGATAAAGCATTTCATATGTTTTTCTCGCACTATGACCAATAGCCAATACCAGTTGATCTACTTTTTCTTTATATGTTCCTTCATTATTTTCTAAAACAACTTCTTTTAATTGATTATCTTCAATAATAATATCTACCAATTTTGTTTCAAAACGAACATCTCCACATTTTTCAATATCTTTTCTAATATTTTTAACCACATTAATTAAAACATCTGTTCCTAAATGTGGTTTATTTAAGTAAAGAATATCTTCACTTGCACCATGTTCATAAAAAGTATTCAATACAAATTGTTTACGATAATCCTTAATACCTGTCGTCAACTTTCCATCAGAGAACGTTCCTGCTCCTCCTTCTCCAAATTGAACATTACTTTGAGTATTTAACTTACCTGTTTCTAAATAAGTATCGATATCTTTTTTTCTTTCATCAACACATTTACCTTGTTCAATCAAAATTACCTTTTGCCCACTACGCGCTAAATTATAGGCACAAAATAATCCTGCTGGCCCACTTCCAACAACCATGATTGTTTGATTATTTGGTGTTAACTTGTCATAATGATATTCTTTAACTTTACTTACTTGTTTACTATGTGTTTTTAATAATTGATCTTCATCGACATATTCAAAAGTAAAGCCCATATTAAAATGTACTTTATTCTTTCTTCTTGCATCGACTGCCTTTTTAGCAATCTTTACATTCTTTACTTGTGATTTTCTTATATTTAATGTATTCGCAATAACTTTAGCGTAATCTTTTTCATCTAAAGAAACTGCAATATTACTTACTTTTAACATACCTTCTCCTATCTCTTTATTTTCCAATATCCTTTTTTGTTATTTCCAACTCTTTCAATAATTCCTAAATCCTTTAACTTTTTAATATTATTTGAAATACTCTTTCTACTCATTTTCATAATATTTGCAAATTCGGTAATTGTATATCCAGGATCATCATATAGGGATTCTAGTATCTTATTCATTGTATCGTTCACCCTATTAGTCACCTTTGAAAAGTTATCAATCACCAATCTTTGAGGTGCATCAAATTCAATCATAATATCCGTAGGATTAATATAATATTTTGGCATTGGTAAATCATTTTCTATACATGAATCAAATATTTTTCTATACCTCTTCCCCATGACTCAATATGTCCTGCTAAATAGAAAACATGCGCAATATTAGGATTATAGGGCTTAGAGCCATGTTTTTGATAAAGAGTTTCTTCTGTCCAATGATCTGGAAGCTTTCCAACATTTGTAATATAGAGCTTATCTTTATAAACACTTATTTGTATTGGTACACCAGATTCATATTGTTTATGAACAATAGCATTTAATATAGCTTCTCTCATACTTGCTTCACTTACAAAGTATTCTTCAACTCTTTGAAGTCCATCATATGAAATCTTAGCTTTCATATATTTAAAGAAAATAAGTTCTATAACTTTATCAATTTGTTCAAAAAGCGATCCTCTTACTTCATCTTGATAAATTAAATCAGCATCTGTTTCAAAAAATCCTACTTTTATAAAAGCACCTGTAAAATATCTCTCTGGATCTTTTGAAAACAAAAGTAAGGCAGCATTTGTAAGATAACCATTATTTATCAAATGAAGTTTATCTAATAATGTTTCCGTATCTTCTTCTAAAATCGTATCATCTATTCTTTTTTTACGAATTGCAAGTTCTTTAAACTTTTGAATAGCGTTTTGATCTAAATCTTCTATTTTTACTAATGGGTATGGAACGTTATCCCAAGTTGCTCCTCTTTTACGTAAAATAAAACTTTCTAATTCAATACCTGCCAACTTTTGTGATGTACTCCCACTTCTAAAATAATAGTTTCCTTTACAAGATATAGCTATTGGATAAGACGGAACATCTATTTCTATATATTCCAAATTATTTTTTTTACATAAATTAACTCCCTTTTTACAAAAATGTGTCTGATGCATACTAACTCATAATTATACGAAACACCACTCTTTTATTCATTTTCTATTCATTTCCGGCTAATGGGTATTCATTTTTACTCTAAGTTATCATGCAATTTATTAGATTGGAATTTTCAAATTAGTCTTTGCAAATAACCTTTGAATCTTCACCATCAATTACAATTCCCTGACGGTTGTTAATTGGGCATAGATTCAAATCCGAAAACTCAGTCATTATTTTCTCGGTAACTTTCTTAAATGGTGCTGTAAGATAATGCGGAAGAACATAGAAATCAATCAAATCAATCCCTGCATCATCTTCTTGTGAGTAGTCCTCCGGCTTTTCATCCATTTGCTCGATATATTGGATGCTTGGAGCGCATATAATTGCGCCTGCCGACTCGCCGATCATCAATTTTCCATTTGCCAATTCCTTTTTCAGTAGCCCATCAGCTCCCGTTTTACGGAGCTGATCCATAAGAAAGAAAGAATTTCCGCCAGTAAAATATATCACATCTGCTTCTTCAAAAACAGACTGTATCGTTGAATAAGCCTCCGTTGAAATATCAATTTCAGTTACGATTGCTCCCAACTTTTTGAATAATTTTCGAGCCGAGCCGACATAACCGGTGTAGCCTTCACGCAGTGAAGCTGTTGGAATAAATGCGACTTTCTTATTTTCAATTTCTTCCTTTATCAGACTTCCCACACTTGAAAAGTGCGAACATAAAAACAGTTTCATCAATATTCTCCTTTATAAATTTCGATTTGTATAACAGTAGTCTAACACACGTTGTTTAAAAATACTACAGCCAAGCCAATGTCTGTAATTTGCCCTAAAATTTCATTTTATGGAATTTGGACTACTTGATTTTCTAATTGCTTACGCAATTCGTGAAATGTATAATTATACTGTCTTGGTATTAGACACACAAATGTAAATAGGGACTAAATTAATATCTACTACGATTCCCATAGCATCTCTTATTTTACTTGGTAAGGATTCTAATAATTTTTTTGAATTTTCCACACCAATAATTTTCCCATTATCATCTATACCAATAAAAAATTTACCACCTTGTGCATTGGCAAACGCACATATACCAACTAAATATTCATCTTTCCAAACTGATTTCCATTCTATATTGTGCTTTTCTTGACTTTCCATAGTTAGCTCCTTATTATTTGGTAAATATAATTTTTCCACTTATATATTCATTATAACATTTCTATTTACAACACATTTACTACTCTTTTATTTCTTTATCGATTTTGCCACATGTACACCACTTGCAAAAGCAAAATGTAAATTGTAACCTCCACAATCACCATCAACATCCAAAGCTTCTCCACAAACATAAATGCCTGGATATTTCTTAAGTTGTAAATTTTCATCTACTTCTTTTAAAGAAACACCACCATGACAAACTTGTGCTTTTTCAATTGACATTGTATCGATGATTTTGAATTCTAAACAACGAGGATCAATATTTTTTTCTTTAAAAATCTGAACGATTTTTTCATGAAAGAATCCTTCCAAACCATAGTGTTGAAATTCTTCTTTTTCAATATCAGGCAATAAATTTAAAATAAGTTTTGGATTTTTTAAATGCTCTAAATATCTAGATAATTGCATAATACAAATACCTGATAGACCATAATCTGTAAACATGATTTCTCCTGTTTGTTTTTCAATCAATTGATTTTGATCATAAAGCATTGCAATTCCCTTTACTCTTTGTCCTTTTAAAACTTTAAAAACGGGGTTTGTTTTTACTTGAACAAGACTTGGTGTAAATGGAATCATGGAAATATACATTTTTTCTAACATTTTTAAATTATTTTGTCCTGATAAATGACTGGCTGGTGATCCTGTCGCAATGACTATTTTATCCGCTTGATAATGACCATTCGTCGTAATAATTTCATATGTTTTAGCTTTTTTTATTGCTAGAACCTCACAATTATCGATATACGATACATTATCCATATTTTTCATTAAAGCATTTTTAACAGATAAACTTGAAAGTGAATATGGATAAACAAGGTTCTTTTCATAACGTAGTTTTAAAGAAAGTTGTTTAAAAAAATTGACGACATCAAATTCTTTAATTAATTTTTCTATTAAAGGGTCTTGATGATTATAGTACTTAATATCCATATTCAAATTTGAAACATTACATCTTCCATTACCGCTAGCAAGTATTTTTCTAGCTGCTTTATTAGATTGTTCCAAGACAATAATATTATATTTATTTGTTTTTACTAATTCATTCATACATGCAAGTCCACTTGCACCTGCTCCAATAATAACAATTGTTTCCATCTTTATCCCTCATTTGCTTTTTCATTATACATGAACAAAACTCGTTTGTCATTTATATTAAACCTTGAAAAACCTCGATGTATTCGCTATAATAACCAAGTATTGAGATTACATACAATTAAGGAGGCTTTTTTATGGGTAGAGCACATGAAGTGCGTAAAGTTGCTATGGCAAAAACTGCTGCAGCAAAAGCAAAATTATATTCTCGTTATGGAAAAGAAATCTATTTAGCTGCTAAAGCTGGTGGTACTGATCCAGATGGTAACTTAGCATTAAGAAGAATTATTGCTAAAGCTAAAAAAGAACAAGTTCCTGCTGACGTTATTAAACGTGCAGTTGATAAAGTAAAAAGTGGAGCTACTGAAGATTATCAAGAAAAAACATTTGAAGGATATGGTCCAAGTGGTTCAACTGTTATTGTTAAATGCTTAACTGATAATATTAATCGTACTATTTCTCAAGTACGTCCTGCATTTACAAAATCTAAAGCTAAATTAGGAAATGAAGGTTCAGTATCTTATTTATATGATACATATTCTATTTTAACTTTTAAAGGATTAGATGAAGAACAAACTTTAGAAGCTTTAATGGAAGGTGAAGCTGATTGTCAAGAAATTGAAACTCATGAAGATGGTTCAATTGAATTAACTGGTGCACCAACTGATTTATATAAAATGAAAGATGCTATTGAAGCAGCTTGTCCTAATGCTGAATTTGATGTAGAAGAAATCGCTACAACACCTCAAGAATATGTATCTCTTGAAGGTGAAGATATGGAATTATTTGAAAGATTAATGAATCTTTTAAATGCTTGTGACGATGTAGATAAAATCTACCATAACGTTGAAAATTATGAAGGAGAATAATTCTCCTTCTTTTTCTTTATAATGAAAAAATGAAAGATGTTTTGTCTCTTTCATTTTTTTATTTACTAACAACTTTTATCCCATGACATTTGCCAAAATGCAAGTTCATATCTTGAACATGCTACAAAGATATCAATAAGATGTTGAATTTGTTTTTCTGTATAATCTTTAGTAAGTTGATTCATTGTTTCTATTAAAATAATATTACCACTAGCATATTCATTAGAAGCATAGCCTTTGATCCAATCCCCATAAAATTCATCATTGATTGAATTTGGATTATTTTCAACAATCTTTTTCGCAATAACTTCATAACTATAAGCACAAGATAATATAGCTGCCAAGATTTCTACTTCTCCTTCTTCATAGGCAACACGTAGCATATAAGAGGTATAAGATAAATTATCAAGTGATGGTTTCATATCATCTATTTCTTCTTGTCTTACATTAAATTTTCCCATATAACCACTATGAACATCTAATTCACCATTCATTACAGCAATATATTTAGCAAAAAGATTCGCTGTTTCTAAAGTTTTTGCTTTAGCAACTCCAATCGCAAAAACTTTAGCGTATTCTTTTAAATAAAGATAATCTTGCATAATATAATATTTAAATTTATCTTTATCTAATGAACTATCTTGTATTCCTTTAACAAAAGGATGTTCATTATAAGATTTCCATAGTTCTTTTGTTGCTTCTAACATCTTATCTGTTGTTTTCATAATCTTCCTCTTTTCATTATTTTAGAGTAATCACATATCTAGTTAGATTTTTTTATATTGAGATCCTTCTTGTAATTGCTTAGGAGTCATATTATAAATAGCATCAATAATATAATTTCGATAACTTGCATTACCATCTAATGGTGTTAATCTTTCATGTGCGATTTCTCCAGCAAGACCCATGGTACATACTGCAGCAACTGTTGCTTCAAGTAAATAATCAGGATTTGCGGAAATAAACGAAGCCGTAAGTGCTGATAATTGACATCCTGTTCCTGTAATCGAAGACATCATTTCATGACCATTATAAATTGCATAAGCAATATTTTCATTGCATACTAAGTCAATAGCCCCTGTAATAGCGATAACTGCCCCTGTTTTTTTAGAAAACTCTTGAGCAAAACTGACAACTTCATGGATATTTTCTGCTGTCACTTTATCTGCAAGATTAGCATCAACACCCTTCGTTGTACCACTTCCTAAAGCTAAAGTTTTGATTTCTGAAATATTTCCACGAATAACTGAAAACTGAATTTCTTTTAATAATTTTAAAGCTGTTTGAGTTCTTAACGTAGATGCTCCAACTCCTACAGGATCTAATACAACTGGATGATGAAGTTCATTAGCTTTTTTCCCAGCAATGACCATTGATTCAATCGTTCGCGTATTAAGTGTTCCAATATTAATATTAAGTCCTGTACAAATCGAAGTAATTTCAGCAACTTCTTTTTGATCATCTGCCATAATTGGTGATGCCCCACATGCAAGAACGACATTAGCACAATCATTGACTGTAACATAATTTATAATATTATGAATGAGTGGACTTTTTTCTCTCACATTTTTTAACATTTCTTCTAACATATTTTCTCTCCTTGTTTTTTACAAGTTATTTCATAAATATGAAGATGACCAAACTTACCCATCATCAAAAACATAAACTTCGTTTATGAAATAACTTTATGGTAGTTCGGTCGATACTTTGTGGTATCCTCTCACGCTGGAACACAGCTTCCCTTCGCTTAATACAAGATTCAAGGCGCTCCCCTTCAATCCGCCACATATGTGGATACTTCTTTTTAAATAAAAAACAGGAGACATGCTCCTGTAAAAAAATCGAAATGTTGACTTCCTACGATGGCATTATCCATATCAGGTTAAAGGGTCGAAGTTTGATGACTTCCTCTCAGCCTGCCTACAAGCTCCCCTGTTTCTATTTACATATTTAATGATACTCTTTATTTTTTTAAATACAAGTTTTATTCAATTTCTTCAATTTCATATTTACCTAAATAAATTAAAATATTATTCATAATAATATCAATGGCCCAATAAAAGATAACAAAGATCGCAAGTCCAACAATAAATGCATATCTTAAAATTGTTACCATATATAAAGCCGGTATAAAGGCAATCACAATAGGAATAAATCCTACTCCTGAAGGAAAATGGATTTGATAAATACTATGACATTCTTTACATTCTTGTCTACCCTTATAAGCAAAAGCAGAATCTTTTATTTCATGACTACAATGATAACATCTCATTATAATGTACAAATCATGACTGTCATTGTTCCATCAAAATCAACTTCTTTTTGATCTGAACATACAACAAAATGATCTCCTTTTTTAACTTCTTTTCCTTCTACTGTTCCTTGCCCTTCAATGATTGATACAAGTTGGAATGGTTTATCATTGATGACTTTATTATATCCTGTCATATCATATTTATTTAATGTTAAATAGTTAGATGATACGAGTTCTTTTCTTGTTCCATTTTCTATTGTTTCTTCTACTTGTTTAGCTAGATCATAAGGTTTATAAGGCACTGTTGTCACATCGATGGATTGTTTTACATGAAGTTGTCTTTCATTTCCATCTTTATCTTTTCGATGATAATCATAAACACGGTATGTGATATCTGATGATTGTTGTGCTTCATAGATCAATGAACCTTTACAGATAGCATGAATTGTTCCACTTGGAATATAAAAGAAATCTCCTTTTTTGATATAAAACTTATTTAATAAATGATCATAATCATCATTTTCAATAGCTTTTACAAGTTCTTCTTTGGTTTTAGCATGATGTCCCATGACCATCTTTGTATCTTCTTTACAATCTAATACATACCAGCATTCTGTCTTTCCTAATGAATTTTCATGAAGAGCTGCATATTCATCATTTGGATGAACTTGTACAGATAAATCATTACAAGCATCGATGATCTTTACAAGCAATGGAAATTGTTTATCTTTGATATTTCCAAAAAGTTCACGGTGTTCATCAAAAACTTTTGAAAGTGTTTGTCCTTTGAATTCTCCTTCTTTGATTTTATTATCACCATTTGGATGTGCTGAAGGTGCCCAGCATTCTCCTGTTTGATCACTTGGAATAGCATAACCATACTTTTCTTTAAGTTGGTTTCCTCCCCAAATCATTTCTTTAAATACAGGTTCTACCCATAAAATATGTCCCATTTTTACTTTCCTCCATTTATTAATTTTAAAACCTCTGTTACTTCATTTTCACTATAAACTGCAATTCCTTTTTCTTTTAACATCTGTACAAAAATACCATCACCTTCAACAAGTTGATGTGAAAATGTTCCATCATAAATATGATTTTTTCCACAGCTTGGACTTTTAGCTTTTAAAACAGCTATTTTAATGTTTTTTTCTAAACATTTATCTAAAGCAATTTTAGCACCTTGTGTATATTCTTTTGTACGATCAATTCCTTTTTGATCAATCACTTTTTCTCCAGTAACTTCACAAGGTGTTCTAGGAATTGGTAAACCACCTAAGATTTCTGGACAAAGTGGTAACGCTAAACCTTGATCATAAAGTTCCTTTATTTCCTTACAAAGATTATTCTTTCCAGCATATGTACAATTTTCACCAATTAAACATCTCGATACTGCAATCATTTTAGAATATCCTTAATATCACTTGGTTTAGAAACAGTATAAGTTGCTCCAGCTTGAACAAGTTCTTCTTTTCCTCTAAAGCCCCATTCACACCCTATAGATTTAATTTTAGCATTGATGGCTGTTTCAATATCTACATTACTATCACCAATCATCAATGTTTCATTTTTATTACTTTCCATTAACTGCATAGCTAGTTGTACTAAACAAGGATGTGGTTTTTTTGGTTGATAAACCGTATTTCCGAAAACATACATAAATTTATTAGGAAATAAATGATTTACAATTGTTACTGCATTTACTTTTGGTTTATTCGTTACAACTGCTAATTTATACCCTTGATGATAAAGTTCATCAATTAATTCTTTCATTCCTGAATAAGGTTTTGTATGTTTTAAACAATTTTCTTTATAAATTTCATCAAAACGTGCACGATATTTTCTCACATCTTTTTTATATTTTTCAGGTAAAGCACGCTCTATTAATTTATCAACACCATTTCCTACAAATTGTTTATATGTATCTAAATCATAGGTAGGAAAATGATTTTCTTTCATTAATATATTTGTAGATAAAGCTAAATCTTCTATTGAATCTACAAGTGTTCCATCTAAATCAAAAATCAACGTATTATACATAGACTTCCCCCTTCACTTTATCTAGATTATAGCACAACTTCTATTTATTGTTTATTAGTTTTTGTTATGTTAGAATAGTTCTTGAGGTGAAATTATGAAACAACAAAAAGATGTTTTCATGACATTGTTAACAGGTTTAGGAGCAGCATTAGGAATCATTACATATTTTTTATGTACATTCCTTTTCCATAAATATGAAACAATTGGTGCTTTATCTATCTTTGGTTTAGCCATGATTTTCAGAGTAATTGGTTATTTTTTTGATAAAATGCTTGCTAAAAAGTAGATTCATGCGAATCTACTTTTCTTTTGTATATATTATTTGACATCCTGCTTTTTCTATCTTTTCTCGATAAGTATCAGGTAACCAATCAACAACAAGAACATCAATATCTTGAAAAGCTAAAGCTTTATAAGAACTTTTTTTATTAAATTTACTATGATCTACAACTAAGCAAACTTTTTGACTTCGACTTGCTACCTTTTTTTTAATCATAGCATCTTCAAATTCTTCAACATAAATACCATCTTCCATCACAGCTGCTGCTGCTACATAAGCTAAATCAAAATAAATTTGATCAATCATATTCAACGTTTGACTTCCATACATATAACGATTCTTTTTAAAGTAAGTTCCACCAATCATCTGACATAAACAATGATTCGATAATATTTCAATATTATCTAAAGAATGAGTATAAGCTTCTATATTACCTTCTACATATTGACATAAAGCAGCCACCGTTGTTGAAGTATCAAAAAAGATTACTTTATTGTTCTCACTCAAAGAAACAGCTATTTTTCCAATTTCATTTTTTATCTCTTCATTTTCTTGTTTTCTTGTTTGATAACTTCCAATTTGATGTACATCATTTAATGTAATACCACCATGTGTTCTAACTGCCAAATTTTCATTTACAAGACGAACAATATCTCTTCTTGCTGTATCTCTAGAAATATGAAATTGATCCATAATTTCTTGATTGGTCATTGTCTTTTTAGCTTTTAATATTTCTAATATTTTATAAATTCTTTCTTCTTGATACACCTTATTCACCTACTAAATTATCTAATGCATAAACGATTCCATCTTCATCATTAGAAAGCGTATGTGTTGGAATACTTTCTAAAACACCTTGCGCTCCATTAGCCATCGCAAATCCTTTTCCTGTTAAAAGAAGCATATCTAAATCATTATAGTTATCTCCAAAAGAAACTGTTTGATGAAGACCTATTTTCATTTTATCACATAAAAATTGAATTGCACTGGATTTTGATACCGATTCATCCATAATTTCTAAATAAGTATCTTTTGATTTATAAATCTTTAAACCACTAAATTTTTCTTTTAAGCTCATTTCTAAACGATCAACAATTCCTGATTCAGCAATCACTAATAGTTTATGAACCTTTTTAATTCCATTTAAATCCAATTTTTCAGGTTTCAATCCTGTAATAATGCTTTCCTCTTCAATTCCTTCATCTATTTCATCAACCATCCAATGATTCTCAACATAAAAATTAACAGGAATTTGATAATAATATTTAATATATTCATAAAGTCTTTTCGCCATTTCTACTGAAAATCCTTTTGAATAGATTACTTTTTGATTTTCATCTAAAATCAAACCTCCACTATAACTTACCATAGGTGCTTTTATTTGTAATTCATCTAAAAAATAATGCATTCCTTTAGGCATTCTTGCCGAAACAAGAACAAAAGGAATATTTTGTATAGCTAACTGTTGTACTTTCTTTTTTGTTTTTTCACTTATTTGATGTTTTGAATTCAATAATGTTCCATCAATATCACTAAATACGCATTTATAAGCCATATTTCTCACCTCTTGCTTATATTATACGTATATATAAGTATATGTCAATGTATCTACTTATATATACGTATAATAATTAAGCATATGTAAGTAAAAAAAGTAGGTTTACCTACTTTTTACGATTTCTTTGTTGACGTCTTTTTTTACGTCTTTGTTTAATCATGATTTTTCTTACTAATAATAAAACCACAAGAATGATGACAACTGCCATTACACATGGTAAAACAACATTCTTCATTTTTCTCATAAAAACAACAGAACCACTTTCATCTACTGCTTGTGTTGTATTAAGTGAAATTGTTTCTAATTTTGTATCTCGATAGTAAACATCCATTGTTCCTACTTTTTGATCTTTTTTAACAGGAGCTGTTAAATCTTTTAAATGATATTTATATTTTATATCAGATGGATTGTAATTATTTGGTAAAACAGCTTCGATATCTTTTTCTGTGATGACATCAACTTTATTTGTTTGACCATTTTTTATTTTAACAGAATTCATTTTTGTATCTTTTTTAATAATATTCGCAACTGAATAATGATCTTTTACATAATTACCTAAAGCAAGGGTATCATTTACGGTACAATGATTATAGCCATCACTATTTTTAGAAAAGCCAACAACACAAACATAATGATGATCATTGATATTCAATAAACTTGATAAAGTACTTTGAGCTTTGCTTGTATAACCACTTTTGCATCCTTCAATCATTGATGTATCAATATGGTCTCTTTTACTTTTATAAATAACTTTTTTGACCCATTGATGTTGACCATCACTTGACGTATATTGATATCTATCAAAGACCTCAACAAATTTTTTATTCTTTAAAGCATATTGGGTAATTTTAGCCATATCATATGCTGTTGTATAATGATCATCATCATGAATTCCTGTTGTATTTACAAAATGAGAATCTTTTAATCCTAATTTTTTTACCAATTGATTCATTTTTTCAACGAACTTTTCTTGACTACCACACGTATTATTAGCTAGAGCACGACAAGCATCTGCACCTGAAGGTAACATTGCTCCCATCAACATATCTCTATAAGTGACAACTTCTCCGACAGTAAAGTCTGCAGAAGTAGCTCCTGTTTCCCAAACTGTATCGATATCACTTTGAGTAATCGTAGCTGTTTTATCTAGATCATCTAACATTTCAATAGCAACAATACATGTTAAAATTTTTGTAATACTTGCTGGATACATTTTATCATGGGCATTTTTATTGTATAAAACTTGCCCGGTATCTTTATCGATGACAATTCCATATTGTCCTACAATATTGACTTCTTCCCCTTCAGCGAAAACTGGTACGAATGATGTAAAAATCATCATCAATGATAAAGTTATTGTAAGTAATTTTTTAATCATTGTTTTCCTCCCCTATGTAAAAAAGATAACTTTGTTTCTGATATCAAAACCGAAATAAAAATAATCATAAATCCTAATCCAATTTGAAGTGTCATTATTTCTTGTCCAAATAATATGGAAAAGAAAACTCCAAAAACAGATTCTAAGCTTAATAATAACGCTGCTATATTTTCATTAACAAATTTTTGTCCCACATTTTGAAATAAATAACATAATGTAGTTGCAAAAAATGCCAGATATAAGATTTGAAGATAAATACTTGAATCAATATGGAAAACAACTGAAATATCTTCAAATAAAGAGGCTGCTATAAATGAAAAAATAGAAGCAAATGCAAATTGTAAGGCAGTAATAATAATTGGAGATGTCTTTTTCATTGCTTTTTCACACACAATAATATGAACAGCATATAAAAAACCACCAATCAAAGTATAAAGATCACCTAAATTCACCTTTAAGGAACTATCTAAAGAAACAAAACCAACTCCAATAAAACAAAGGATAGCCGCAAATATTTGTGCTTTATCGGGTTTCTTTTTAAAATAAAGCCAACTTAATAAAGGAACAATCGTACAATAAACGGCTGTTAAAAAAGCATTTTTACCAGGTGTTGTCAATTGCAAACCAAATGTTTGAATTGAAAAAGCACTAAATAAGGCTAGACCTGCTAAAAAACCACCTAATAGATCTTGTTTTTTGATTTTTTTTATTTTATTAAAAAATAAAATAGAAATGAAAATTGTACTTAACACAAAACGTATACATAATAGCGTAAATGGAGAAATAAAATCCACAGCATTTTTCATAACAATAAAAGAACTTCCCCAAATAAGAGCAGACATTAATAGCATACATTTACCTAATATTTCTTTTTTCATATACTCCCTCACCTACAATCTCGTAAATAATAACACAGTTCGCTTTATTTTTCATTACAAAATTGTTTTTTAAAAAGAAAAGGATGTATCTTTCGATACATCCTTTTATCTGCTATTCAGCTACACGATGAGCTACACTTGCACAACGTGAACATAATTCACCATTCATTTCATCTTCATCGAAATAGTTCCAACATCTTGGACATTGTACACCGTTGAATTTTTCAACTTTAATGTAGCTAGTTTCATATTCTTCTAAAGTTGTATCATCAACTAATTCAACTTTAGCCACAATAAATAATTGTTTTAAATCATCCTTTAAGTTAGCAATATCTTTATATTCATCTTTTAAAGATAATGTTACTTTTGTTTCCATGTTCGATTTAATTAATTTTTCATTTCTTAAACCTTCCATAGATTTTAAAACATCTTTTCTTACTTCCATAAATTTAGAGAAATAAGCTAAAACTTCTTCTTCATTTTCAATATCAAATAATTCATATTTTGGTTCTAAGAAGATAGATTCTGCTTTATTTTCATCACAATGGAAATGATCATGTAATTCTTCAGCAGTAAATACAAGTACTGTTGATAATAATTTCATCATTGTTTTAGCATGATGATATAAAACAGTTTGAACTTGTCTTCTACGTGGAGAATTTGCATCTTCAATGTATAAGATATCTTTTGTGAAATCCATATAGAATGAACTTAAAGTATTTGTAAAGTAATTTAAGATTTCTTGGTTAGCTGTTGCAAAGTCATAATTTGCATAAGCTTCATCATAAGCTTTCATTAATTCATTTAATTTAGCTAACATATATTGATCAACACCAGGTAAATCTTTGATTTCTACTAAATCACTTGCTTTGAAGTCATTTAAGTTACCTAAAACGAATCTCATGGTATTACGGATTTTACGATATCCTTCAGCCACTTGTTTCATGATTTCATTAGAAATACGAACATCTTGTTGATAAGCAACAGAAGTAGCCCATAATCTTACGATATCAGCACCATATTGGTTAACAAGTTTAATAGGATCTACTGTATTTCCTAATGACTTAGACATTTTATTTCCTTTACCATCTAATACGAAACCATGTGATAAGACAGTTTTATAAGGAGCTTTACCATGAGCAGCAACACCGATAATTAATGATGAGTTGAACCATCCACGATATTGGTCACTACCTTCAAAATAAAGATCTACTGGATAATTAAATCCTCTTTCTACCATCACACCTGTATGTGAACTTCCTGAGTCAAACCATACATCCATGATATCTTTTTCTTTTTTGAAGATACCATTTGGTGAATGTTCATTTGTATATCCTTCAGGTAATAAATCTTTTTCATCTCTTTCAAACCAAACATTTGAACCATGTTCTCTAAATAATTCAGAAATATGATCAAATACTTCTTGTTCAATAATTGGAGTTCCATCTTCACAATAGAAAATAGGAATTGGTACACCCCAAGTACGTTGACGTGAAATACACCAGTCTCCACGATCTCTAATCATGTTATAGATTCTGATGTGTCCCCATTCATTTAACCAGTTAACATTATCAATTTCACTTAATAATTTATCTCTGATTTTATCTAATGAACAGAACCATTGATCAGTTGCTCTAAAGATAATAGGTTTTTTAGTACGCCAATCATGTGGGTAACTGTGTGTGATGAATTCAAGTTTTAATAAAGCTCCAATTTCATCTAATTTCATAGTTACTGTTTTATTGGCGTCATCAACATATTGACCAGCTAACCATTCACCACAATCTTCCATCATACAACCATGTTCATCAACGTTACAATAAGCTGGTAAGTTATATTTTTGACCTACAAAGAAGTCGTCTGCCCCAAATCCAGGTGCAGTATGAACGCATCCAGTACCAGAGTCAGATGTTACATGATCTCCTAAGATAACTAATGATTCTCTATCATATAATGGATGTTGACATGTGATGTATTCTAATTCAGATCCTTTATAATGATTAACAACTTTGTAATCTGTGATTTCAAATTTAGCCATTAATTCATCAACTAAAGTATCTAAGACAATTAATTTTCCTTTTTCAGTTTCTACTAATGCATAGTTATAAGAAGCATTTAAGCAGATTGCTAAGTTAGCAGGAATTGTCCAAGGAGTAGTTGTCCAAATAACGAAATTAACATCGTTATCTAAGACTCCTTTACCATCTTTAACTTGGAATTTAACAAAAATTGTTGGTGATTTGATATCATGATATTCAACTTCAGCTTCTGCTAAAGCAGATTCACTTGATGGTGACCAGTAAACTGGTTTTAATCCTTTGAAAATTAATCCATCCATTGCCATTTTAGCAAAAACTTCAATTTGTCTTGCTTCAAATTCATGTTGTAATGTTAAATATGGATGTTTATAATCCGCAAATGTTCCCATACGGATCAATTGTTCCATTTGTTTATTTACTTGTTCATGTGCATAAGCATCACATTTTTCTCTAAACTTAGCTGTAGGCATTTCTTTACGATTAACACCTAATTTTTGAATAGCATTTTCAATCGGTAAACCATGAGTATCCCATCCAGGAATATATGGTGTATAGAAACCATTCATATTTTTATAACGGCAAATAACGTCTTTGATGACTTTGTTTAACATATGCCCCATGTGCATATTTCCATTAGCATATGGAGGACCATCATGGAAGACAAAGCTGTCTTTTCCTTCGTTTTGTTGGATAACTTTGTTATACATGTCGTTTTCTTGCCAACGTTCTACATACTTAGGTTCTTTTTTTGGTAAGTTTCCACGCATTTCAAAGTCAGTTTTTGGCATTAATAATGTGTCTTTGTAATTCATTTTTTCTTTCCTCTCTTTAAAAATAAAAAAACACATCATCCTAAGGACGATGTGATCGCGGTACCACCTTAATTCGTATTTTCATACGCTCTTGAAATCTTAACGCGATTAACGTCACCTTCTACTTAATTCAAAGGGCTACTCCAGAGTGATACATTATAATCTTTGTTACTGATTTACACCAACCATCAGCTCTCTTAAAACTCTAATTATAAACTGTCTCCTTCATCGTATTTATCTTCATTAATTAAATTATAAACTTCTGACTGGTCAATAGACTCAAGGATATCTTTTGACATTTTTTCGACCGAAGCTCTAAATTTAACAGCTTGCGCCTTAAAGTCGCTCATCTCACCAGACAACGAACGAACATACTCTAGCGATTCGCTCAGTATCATATTAGCATTCTTTTTCGCTTTGTCAATAAGTTCGCTTGCTTCTTTTAATGCAAGACGTGCAATTTCTTCATTTGTTTGTTCTTGGATGTTTACACGATGCTGTAATAATGATTTTTGATGTTCTAATTGTTGATAATCTTCTTGTAATTTTTTAATTTGATCATTCAACTGTTTTATTTCATTATCTTTTTCATTGATCAATTCATCAACTTGTGACTTATTATAACCAAATACTTGTTTTTTCAATAACATCATGTTCACTCCCTACTTATAAAAATACCCTTCAACCACATAATTATCAGAGCGTGTTTGTTTATTACAATCAACAAACATCACTCTACCATGTTTTTTGAATGATATTATGTCTTTATTATTACATAAATAATTTATTTGTTCAACCGGTTTATGATTAACTTTTACATGACCAGCACGAATAAATTCTGCTGCTTTTTGTCTTGAAATTTTATAAAAAGAAGAAATGATCTTATCTAATCGAAATGAAGATACAATAAATGATTTTACTAAATAATCATTTTTTACTTCTATTTCTTCATCCCATTCAACAAACTTTACTTTACTTCTTTTAATCATTGATAAATGATCTTTTAAATATTCATAAATATGTCGATCAACAGCTAAATAAAAATCTTTGTCTTTTTCAACAATATCTCCAAATAACTCTCTTTTAATTCCTAAAGACATTAAAGCACCTAAAATATCTCGATGTGTTAATTTTTCAAAATTTTTTGCATAAATAATCTTACAAACAACGATTTCAAAATCTTCCTTTTCTATTTCATAAAAATAAGGAGCAATAATTATTCTTTGACTTTCACTATGAATAAAACCACCATTTTCTAAAACTTGAACTTCATCTTGATGCCCAATAACACTTTTAACAATTGATTGATGATACGGATCTAAAAATTGCGTTAAAATAAGTCTTTGTTTATATTGTACTTGATCCAAATAATCAAGTACCTTTTTTACAAAGACTTCTTCCCCTTTAAAATGTTCAAACATAACTTAAAAAAGTATGGAAACCATACTTTTTAATCTTCTTGTTCATCTTCATCTAGATCAATTGTTCCTGCAACAGAAATATTACGAGGTGTACATAAGAAAATTTTGGGTCCTATTCTTTGAATGTCACCTTCAATAGCGTAAATAACACCACTTAAGAAATCAACAACACGTTTAGCTTGATCTTTTTGTAAACGATGTAAATTAACAACTGTTGCTTTTTTTGTTTTTAAATAATTTGCAATATCTTGAGTTTCTCCAAATGAACGTGGTTCAAATAAAACTAAATGACTATCTTTATTCATATTTAATGATTTCACAGCTTCGCTTGTTTTAGAAAGTTTTGCTTGTTCAAATAAGCTTGTTTTAGGTACAGTATCAACCTCTACAGCATCATAATCTTCAGCAATATCTTCTCCATCCCCATCTTCATCGAAAAACCATTTTTTTACTTTTTCACCGTAACCCATGAAGTCATCCTCCTTTTATTTCCTCAATATTATACCATACATTTATTGATTATCAAAGGTATCAACAAGGAAATCTAGCTAAACCTGTTCAATATTCACTAAAATCACATCGCCTTTTAAAGAAATCACACATTCAATCGGAATAACTAAGACAGGAGGCTCTTTAAAAAAACAAAAAAAATGAAAAAAATTCATTTTTTCGACAATTAAAGCACGTATACATTTTTGACACCAATCTAATTCAATATCCGCAATATACCCTATTTTTTTACCATCATAAACATTAATCACATCTTTTGATTGTAATGATACAAATCTCATACGATCACCCCTATAAAATATGCTTTAGACTAATTTTTTATGTAATTTTTCTAAAGCTTTTTTTTCAATTCGAGAAATTTGCGCTTGTGATACAAAAAGCTCATCTGCTATTTCACATTGCGAATAACCCTGATAGTATCTTTCTTGAATTACTTTCTTTTCTCTTTGATTTAAACAATCAAAGGCATTTTTTAAATCAAGGTGATCATGATAATGTTTCAATGTTTCTGGATCAAGTGAGACAATATCTGATAATGATAATTCATTTTGATTATCATTTCCTACAACATCTTGGAAAGAAGCAATGCTTTGAGTAGATTGCATTGCTTCTATAATATTTTGTTTTTCAATATTTAAATTTTGTGATAATTCTTGAATCGTTGGTTCTCTTTGATATTGATTTAAATATTTTTCCTTTTCTTTTAAAATAGCATAAGCTAAATCCTTGATTGGTCTAGAAATCTTAACTTGTGTATTATCTCTTAAATAACGTTTCATTTCACCAATGATCAAAGGAACTGCATACGTTGAAAACTGTAATTGATAATTGGTATCAAAATGATCGACTGCTTTTATTAGACCAACGATGCCTACTTGAAACAGATCTTCATAATGATTTGATTTTTGGTAAAATCTTTTCATTAAAGATAACACTAATTTTGTATTAGAAAGAATAATCATTTCTTTACTTTTTTGATCATGATTCTTTTGATAATTTTGAATCAATGTATATAATTCTTCTTTAGAAAGAGTTTTTTGAATAGGGATAGTGCTCATAAAACTTTCTTTTTCCACAATAATCACCAAAATTAGTGTGGCTTTTTTTGATAAAAATATACTATTTCACTTCATCATAATTTAATTGACTTCTTAATTTTTTTATAATCTTTTTTTCTAATCTAGAAATATAGGATTGTGAAATACCTAATAAATCAGCAACATCCTTTTGTGTCAATTCATCATTATTAGATAAACCATATCTTAAAATCAATATTTCTTTTTCTCTTTCATTCAATTCTTTTAAAGCTTCATAAAAAATTTTCTTTTGATCACTTTTCAACATCTCTTGTTCAACAAGATCATCATCTGTTCCTACGATATCTCCTAATAATAACTCATTACCATCATAATCAATATTTAAAGGTTCATCTAAAGAAATCTCATAACGAATCTTATTATTTTTTCTTAAGTACATAAGTATTTCATTTTCAATACACCTTGAAGCATACGTCGCAAGTTTAATATTTTTATCTGCCTTAAAAGTATTGATTGCTTTTACTAAACCAATTGTGCCAATACTAATTAAATCTTCCAAAGGACAATTGGCGCTATTGTCATATCTTTTAGCAACATAAACAACCAATCTTAAATTATGTTCAATCAATAAATCTCTTGCTTTTTGATCCCCAGAAACTGCTTTTTCAATTATTTCCTTTTCTTGTTGACCTTTTAAAGGAGGCGGTAAAATATCATGTCTTCCTATATAATAAAGATACTGTTTTGTATTTAAAAACTGTCTAATCATTTGCCACATCAAATAATCCCTCCCATCAATTCTTTATTTAATAAACAATCATAATCTAATTCATCCAATACACCTATATAAACATTTCTTAAAGATTGCTTATTTACTAAAACTTGGTCAACTAAAATAATATCTATTTTTCTTTTTTTTAAGCCATCAATAATCAATGTATCTAATTGTTGATAAGTATCAATTTTACTTTTTTTAATAAAAATAAGTGGATAACCTAGATAGTTTGCATGATTACCACTATCTAAAAACCCTGAAAGATGATAAATCTTATTATTAAAAATAAGTGTTACATCATATAGATCATCTTTTTGTTTTATTTTTCTTTTTGTATAAATTAAATAAATTGTTTCAATGATTAAAAAAACACATATCATAACAACAATAACTATATCTTTATAATTTATGGGAGTAATCAAGATTCCGTTGTATATAAATGATTCTTTTATTAGGGTATTGATAAAGAATAGTATTGAAAAATAAACAATTAAAAAAACTGGAAAATATAAGAAAAATTGTTTTTTAAAAATAAATAAAAAAAGGACAATCCAGTATAAAAAACTTATATATGGTAAATAGTCTATATAAATGAGAACAATCGATATATTACTTAAAAAACTCAAGAAAAGGATTTTCAAAAATGACCAATTAATATTAAGCAATAATGAAATCATTTCATAAGTCATGATAAATAAAATACCATTCATACAATAAGTTAATTCAACATAGACCTCCATCTTGCTTACCCCTTTATCATCATATATGATGACAAGTAAAAAAGATGTCAAAAAAGATTGGACATTTAAAAAAGTATGGACAAAAATCCATACTTTCTACACATTATTTTTTTGAACGATCGATTGCTTCCATCACAGCGTTTCTAAAATTATTTTCTTCTAAAGCCTTAACACCTTGAATCGTAATACCACCTGGAGAACAAACTTGATCTTTTAAAATACCTGGATGTAATTGCGTCTCTTTAACCATTTTTGCACTTCCTAAAACAGTTTGGCTGGCAAGCTTATAAGCCAAATCACGAGGCAAACCATTTAAAACTGCACCATCTGCTAAAGCTTCAATAAACATATAAACAAAAGCTGGTCCACAACCACTTAAAGCACCACCGGCAACCATTTGATAATTTTCAATAAGATAAACCTCACCAATGCTTTCAAACATTGTTTGTACGTAATTTAATTCTTCAGCTGTTAAAGTATTGTCTTTTTCAAATAAAGTCGTTCCTTCTAATACCTTAGCTGGTGTGTTTGGCATAATTGTTAAGTGATGTGTTCCCGGTAATAATTCTTCATATTTATCATTTCCATAACCAGCAACAATTGAAACGATCACTTGTTGATCAATGACTGATTTTATTTTTGAAATGACACTTTCTACGACATTTGGTTTAACCCCCATCACCAAATAATCACAATTTTTAACAACGTCTTGTTCACTTGAACATATATGAATACCAAAATCTTGTTCAAACATCATCAGCTGTTGACTATTTATATCATATCCATATACCTCACTACCATCAATAAAATCACTTTTAATAAGACCTTGGCAAATTGTCCCCGCCATATTTCCTAATCCTATAAATCCAATTTTCATTTAAATTCCTCCTTTATAAAAATGAGCTAACATCGTTAGCTCATCTTATTAAATTCTTCTATTTTTGATAAATGCTGGTGGAAAACCATCATCATCATCTTCGTCATCATCATATGATTCAAAAGTTTGAGGTTCTTCACCTAAAGGTCTTGCTACTGAAGGTTGGACAGTTACTTCTTCCTTTTCTTCTTCGAATCCTGTTGCGATAACAGTAACAATAATTTCATCATCTAAGTTTTCATTAATAGCAATACCTAAATAAGTATTAATGTCATCTCCAACTTCTTGAGTAATTGTTTCAAGAGCAATATTAGCATCATATAATGAAATATTTGGTCCACCTGTAACGTTAATAATAGCGTCTTTAGCACCTGCTACGGAAACTTCTAATAAAGGTGAAGAAATTGCACGTTTTGCAGCTTCTTTTGCTTTATCATCTCCTGATGACATACCAATACCAATTAACGCATTTCCTCTATTTTTCATAACTGCACAGATATCTGCAAAGTCAAGGTTGATAAATGCAGGAACAGCAATTAAATCAGTAATTGTTTGAACACCTTGTCTTAATACATTATCAGCTTCTCTAAATGCTTCTTGCATTGGACGTCCACCAATTAGTTGTAATAAACGGTCATTTGAAACCACAATAATACTATCTACATTAGAACGTAATTCATCAATACCTTCGATTGCTTGTTTTTTACGTTTCATTCCTTCAAAAGTAAATGGTTTAGTAATAACACCTACTGTTAATGCTCCTAATTCACGAGCAATCTTAGCGAAAACAGGTGCTGCACCAGTACCAGTTCCACCACCCATACCAGCAGCAATGAAAACCATATCTGCACCTTCAAGGGCAGTTCTAATATCTCCTTCAGATTCTAAAGCAGCTTTCTTTCCTACTTCTGGATTACCTCCTGCTCCTAAACCTTTTGTTAAATCTTTTCCTAAAATAATTTTATTTTCTACAGGCGAACGACGTAATACTTGTACATCTGTATTTGCGACAAAGAATTCTACTCCTCTAACGCCTTCTTCAACCATGCGGTTAACAGCGTTGTTTCCTCCGCCACCAACACCGATTACTTTTATTTTTGCAACTTGTTCAAAATCTAATTCTTCGTTCATGATTTACCCTCTCTTTTATCTATTCTTCTTCACCAAAGAAAGTATCTAGTAATCTACTAAATCTTCCAGTTTTCTCTTTTGTATCTTTTACTTTCGTAAGTCCTTTAAATCTCACAGCCATTGTATTAGAAATATCCGGTAAAACAACAGATGTTTCATAAGGACCAAGATATTTAGCACGATCAGACATATAAAAAATCATTCCTACAGAAGAAACAAATGCCATATCTCTAATGCCAATAATATCTGGACGATAAACTCTCACTGGACCTTCTAAAACACGACCAGCAACTTTATCTAGTAGCTCAAGTTCTCCTCCGCCACCAACAATCAGTGTTTCATAATGTTGTCCATTATCAATAACACCCATTTTTTCTTTAATAACATTTAACATATCAACTGCAGCTTCTTCTAAAATACCCGCAAAATCTTTTTGTGTATAATCTTTACGACCATCTGGAAGCTCAGTTGTATGAATAGTATCCTCTTGTCCAACAGTATAATCCAAAGAACCATATTTGACTTTATATGTTTCAGCTTGATTCATAGAAATTTGTAAATGTTGAGCAATTGCTCTAGTCAAATTATAACCCCCAACTGAACATACTGTTAAATATTTTAAATATCCATCTTTGTAGAAAGATATTGTTGACGTTTTATATCCCATATCAATAATCAATGCACCTTCTTGAAGATAAATCGCATCAAAAGCTTCCTTTGCACACGCAAAGGCATTGATACAAATATCCATAACTTCTAAACCTGCCTTTTCAACAGCCATAATATATGGATATAAAATCTGTTTTTGTGAAGTAATAATCAATGTATCAATAATTAAATTTCTTGAAGCTTCTCCTATAGGAGGTACTTGACTAATTCCAAAATCACCATTAAAGCGAACTGGTATTACACAAACCACCTCTTCTTCATGAGATTTTTTGAATTTAGTAGAAAGTTTCAAACCTCTTACAATATCATCCTTAGAAATCTTATCATGATCACTAAGTGATACACTACTATTACTTTGATAAAGTTTAGAACGAATAGTAGGGATTGTAAGACCAACTGCTTTGATTTCTCCATCTAGAAAATCATTAGCTTCTTGAACAACTCCTTTGATATCATTTACTAATAAATTTTCATCTTCAATGATGCCTTTTTTTACACCATGACTAGGGACCTTTTTAGAAAAAAGAACATGTAAATTAGAATTGATAATTTCACCAACTAACAATTCAATTGAAGCACTACCTATATCCAATACTGCATAAACTTCATTCATGTCTATCTCCCCTTACTACATATATCATTATATTATCATAAAAGCTACGATATTTAAAGGTTTTAGTTTCAAACACGTAGCTTTTTTCATACACTATTTAATTGTATACATAGACATTTTTTCCTAAATAATCATAGTATTTATAATCAGGATAACTTTGAATAACCAAGTAATAATTTGTTGATGTAAGTTGTTTTTCCATGTCTTCAATACGTACATAAAAAACCTTACCATCATTAAGTTCCAACTTACATTTGGTTTGATCTTTTTCATCAGGTTCAAAGACAATACTAGAGATTTGATTTTGAACAACTGATGGTAATTTGACATATGCTTTCACAAATGATTGGAAATGTTCTTCGTCAAAATTCATCATTTGTGGACAACGTTGTACATAAGAAATCCATTTTTGTTGTTGATCTTGTTCAAAAATGCCATCTTGATCTGCAACATATAAAATATTATTAATATAGCCATATAAAGAAGCATTGTTTTCTTTAATTCTTATCTTTATATTCCCTATCAAATCTTTCGTTACAGTTGCTTTTTCAACAAAGATCATTTTTTCAACCTCTGTTTCAACCTGTTTTTTATTTACTTTAAAAAAATAAGTTTTTTTTGATTTAACCGGTAATCGTTCAATAATCTCTTCAGCAGAAGTCAAATGACATCCTGAAACAGTTATTTTTTTTACTTTAGACATATCTCCAAAGAAAAAAATCACTAAAAATATCAAAAGCAAAACAATAAGCACAAAATTAATTCTTCTTTTTCTTTTTTTCTTTTTTAATTTATTTCTCATTGTTAACACTTGATTTTCATCATGTTCATTATATACATACGTTGTCATCTTAAGACTCCCAATTAATAAAACGTACTTCTGGTTTTAATAAAACACCATACTTTTCTTGAACTGTTTTTTGGACATAAAAAATCAAATCATGAATATCCTTAGCAGAAGCATAACCATTATTTACAATAAAGTTAGAATGTTTTGGAGAGACTTGTGCTCCACCAATTTCATAACCTCTAAGACCTGCATCATCAATATATTTCCATGCAGCCGCACCTTCTGGATTTCTAAAAACACTTCCTGCACTTGGTTTATTCCAAGGTTGCGTAGACATTCTTCTTTCTTTTCTTTTATCTAAAGTTTCATTAATTTCTTCAACACTTTTATTTTCCAAAACAAAAGTAGCTTCCAAGACAATCCATTTAGGATGGTCTTGAATGATGGAATGTCGATATGAAAAATCCATTTCATCTTTAGATAATTCAACCACTTTTAAATGTTCATCTAATACTTTTACTGATTTAACAACTTTACTTAAACATGATTTATAGGCCCCTGCATTCATAAAAATACCACCACCGATATTTCCAGGAATTCCTCCCATAAATTCAAAACCACTCAAACCAATTTTAGCACAATCATAAGCAAGTTTAATCATTGTAACACCACATTGGGCAGTTACTTCGCTCCCATTGACATGATATTGATTCATATCTTCAAGGGAAATAATAATTCCTTCAAAACTTTTATCTGAAAATAATAAATTTGAACCTCTTCCAATAACAAAAAGTTGAATACGATGCTTACGACAATACTTTATCACTTCAATCAACTCACCGACATTTTGAACTTTTATAAATAATTTTGCTGGCCCACCTACACGATAAGTTGTATGTTTATATAACGGTTCATCTTTAAGAACTTTTCCAACATCTAATTGTTTAAGTTCTTCATAATATTTTTCAAACTTCATCATTAGTCTCCTAACATCGAAATAATTTCTTGATACATGTCTTCAACTGCATTTGGCTTTCCTAACTTTTTAGCGTTTTCTGTTAAAATTTGAAGTGCAGTTTGATCATTAATAACACTATCAATTGTAGAAATCAATTTTTCTCCTGTTAAATCTTTTTCAAGAATCATTTTAGCAGCATGGTTATTTTCTAATTCACGTGCATTATATTCTTGATGATTTGCTGCTACATAAGGACTAGGAATCAAAATAGCTGGTACGCCTAAAGCTGTTAATTCAGCAAGGGTACTGGCTCCTGCACGCGAAACAATAAGATCTGTCGCATGCATTAAAGAAGGCATATCATCAACATAAGGGATGATTTTTACGTTTTCATTTTCATAATCTTTCATTGATTCATAATAAGGTTTCCCAGTAACATAAAGTACTTGATATTCTTTACCAACAAATTGATTCATCGATTCCTTCATTGTTTGATTAACTGTTTGTGATCCTAATGATCCCATAACAATCGTAACAACTTTTTTATTTCTATCTAAACCATATTTATCATAAATATCTTTAGGAACTTCATGGCTGACAACACTTGCACGAGGATTTCCAAGCAATAGTGTTTTTTCTTGAGGAAATTCTTCATACGCTTTTTGATAACAACAAATGATCTTATCTACTTTTTTTATAAGAATCTTATTTGTTAAACCAATAATTGAGTTTTGTTCATGAATCATCGTTTTAATTTTTAAACTTGCAGCAGCCTCTAAAGCTGAAGCACTTGGATATCCACCAAAACCAACAACAATATCAGGATTAAATTTTTTTATAACTTTTTTTGCTTTTCCAATAGATTTAACAAATAACAAAGCTGCATGAGCTTTCTTTAAAGGATTACCCGCTAATCCTTTAACATTTAAACCAACATAATCATATCCAAGTTGGGGAACAACTTGAGATTCCAAACGATCCTTTGTTCCAATAAATAAAAATTTTGAATTTGGATCTTGTTTTTTTATATATTCAACTAATGCAAGAGCAGGGTATAAATGTCCACCTGTTCCTCCAGCAGCAACAACAACTTTCATCTTTACTCACTCCTTAAAGTTTATTATACTCTTTTTCTCTATTTTTGAGAATTGATAACTCTAAAATAGTGCCACTCTTTATCAAAAAAAGCAACACTTTTTAAAAAAAAGATTAATCATTCGACTAATCTTTCTTTTGAATAATAAAACTTACACCATCAACTCTATTAACAGCTTCAACTTTATATCCATACATTGTTACTGTTTTATAAACAATAGATAATCCTAAACCAAATTGTCCTTTATGACCTATTTCATAAGGTTGAAATAAAGATTCAGGATTTGAATTATCTATAGGTTCACCATCATTAAATATTTCTAAATATTGATCTTTTAAAATAATTTTAATTTCATGGTGTACATAACGAGCAGCATTTTCTATAATATTTTCAATACAAATACGCCAATAATCATCTTTTCCTTTAAAAGATGAATCTTGTAAATCTGTAATAATTTCTATTTGTGAATGCATAGCTGTTAATTGGAAAACAATATGTTCAATCAATTCTTTCATTGAACATGTTTCATCTCCAATTTGTCCACTTATGTAATCTAATCGATTTAAATATAGTAAACTTTTTACTTTCTTTTCTAACCGATCTGTATTTTCTAAAATAACATCCACTGATGAATCTTTATCTCCATAAGGATAAATATCATCCTTAATACTTTGAGCATATGTTTGAATTAAAGCAATAGGTGTTTTTAAATCATGAGAAATGTTATGAATCATTTCTTCTTTAATTTCATTTTGTCGATCTATTTCTTCTTTCATTTCTATTAACGAAGAAGATAAAACACCTATCTCATCTTCTCTTTGAATATGCAATTCACTTTCTTTATCATTTTTTATATCATCTATATAATTTTTAATAAGTTTCAATGGTTTTATTAAAGATGAAACCCAAATAAATAAAGCAAGTCCAATAATTAAAAAAGCAACATAAAAGATATCAATAACTTGCTCCTTTAGATTATTAATCAATGTTTTAGAATAATCACTATAAACAAGTGAAATAATATAATTAGAATCATCCGCTTTTACAATTTGATAATATACTGTTTGGTCCTGCATTTTAACCTTTTCTTGTAATTTCTTTTTATTTTTCTTAACCATCTTATAAAGATCATTTTGAAAAACATAATCTAATATTTGATATTTCTTAGCAGAAATATTTTGCGCTGTTGTAAGCGTATCTTCATTAATGTTATAAGTAAAATGATAAATTTGTTTATCTGAACCTGCATAATCAGGAGAAAAATCATATGAGTAAAAATCATTTTGTGAGCGTGTCAAAACATCATACATTTCATTATCAATAACATGTGTTAAGTTGTTATCAATAATAGGCAATAGAATTGCTAAAACACCTATTGCAATAATTGAAAAAATAATAACAAGTTGTTTTTGTAAAGAATATTTCGTAAGCATTAGTCTAAACGATATCCAAATCCATAAATCGTACGAATATTAATTTCTGGCATTTTTTTACGCAATCTTCGAAGTGTATCATCAACGACACGATCACTACCAAAATAATTTTCGTCCCATACTTTTGATAAAACTTGTTCTCTTGAAATAGCTAATCCTTTGTTATTTAAAAAGTAAACAAGTAGATCATATTCTTTTGTTGTTAAAATGATTTCATTATTGTTATAGAAGACTCTTCTTTTTTCTAAATCAATATCATAACCATCTATTTGTATCTTAGATGGATTATCATAAGCACGTTTTAATAAATTATTAATTCTTAAAATAACTTCTTTAATATTAAATGGTTTTGTAATATAGTCATCTGAGCCTTTTTCTAAACCAATAATACGATCAAATTCTTGATCTCTAGCTGACATAAATATAATTGGCATTTTAGGCTTACTTGCCTTTATTTCATTAAACAATTCAAAACCACTTGCCTTATCTAACATAATATCTATAAGCCATAGATGTACATCATCATCTTTATGAAGTAAAGCTTCATCATACGTATAAAACGAGCAAACACTATAGCCTTCTTTTTCTAAATAAGTTCTTACCAAATCATTTAGATTTTTTTCATCATCTATAATATTAATTTTAAATAACATCTTCTTCACCTCATTTGTATCCTATTTTATTATGACCTATTATAGTTAAAATATTGCCATAATATATGGCAATATTTTGTGATAATATGTGATTTTATCTTTCGATAACAAATCCGCGTTCTTTCATTTTAGTAATGATATAATCTACAGATTGTAAACATTTTTCATTTGTATCCGCTTCAACCATAACACGTACAACTGGTTCAGTTCCTGATTCACGAACAAGAACACGTCCTTCATCACCTAACTTATCTTCAACTTCTTTAATGACTTTTTGTACTTCAACATCATTTTGAGCCTCTTTTTTATCTCTTACATATACATTTTTCATTAATTGAGGGTAAATTGTTACAGGTTCAACTAATTGAGCTAATGTTTTTTTGCTTTCAATAACTGCTTCCATAATTTTTAAAGATGTTAAAATACCATCTCCTGTTGTGGCATGTTTAGAGAAAATGATATGTCCTGATTGTTCTCCACCAATACAATGACCATTTTTCACCATGTTTTCATTAACATATTTATCTCCAACAGCTGTTTTTTCATATTTAATACCTTCTTTATCTAACGCTTTATATAAACCTAAGTTAGACATAACTGTTGTAACAATTGTATCATTAGATAATTCACCATGTTCTTTTAAATATTTACCACAAACATAAAGAATTAAATCACCATCAATAACTCTTCCAAATTCATCAACAGCTAAACAACGATCAGCATCACCATCATAAGCAAAACCAATATCTAATCCTTTAGATTTTACTAGTTCTTGTAATGATTCAATATGTGTAGAACCACAGTTTGTATTAATATTTAAACCATCTGGTTCACTATGAATCACATAAGTTTTTGCTCCTAAAGCATCGAAAACACTTTTAGCAAGATTAGAACTTGCACCATTTGCACAATCTAAACCAACACGAATATTTTTAAAAGCACGTGTAGGAATTGACATTAAATATCCTAAATATCTATTTCTACCTACTGAATAATCTGTTGCACATCCAATTTCATCTTTTGTGGCAAATGGAATTTCATCTACTTCACCATCAATGTATTGTTCAATTAAATTTTCAACCTTCGCATCCATTTTATGACCATTACAATCTAAAACCTTAATACCATTATCATAATATGGATTATGTGAAGCAGAAATCATAATTCCACAATCAAAACCATCTGTTCTTGTAATATAAGCAACACTTGGTGTTGTTGTTACATGCATTAAAGAAACATCAGCACCACTTGCTGTAAGTCCAGCAACAAGTGCATATTCTAACATATAAGAACTTCTTCTTGTATCTTTCCCAATAACAACTTGAGCATGATCTTTATTTCTTCCAAAATACCACCCAATGTATCTTCCTACTTTATAAGCATGTTCAACTGTTAAATCTTTATTAGCTTCCCCACGAAAGCCATCTGTTCCGAAATATTTTCCCATTTTAAATCTCTCCTATTTCTTTATATTTACGCGAATCTGTTCATCGCTATCTAAACGATATGTTAAAGTTTCGTCACTTAATTCTACTTCTAATTTCACATTATGTCGACCCTTTTTTAACCCAACGACATCTACATAGACCTTAATGTCATCATTTGTAAGAGCATTAATACGATCACTTGTACCAATAACTGTTAAATTGCATGTATCGCTTGACATAGAAACATTGTTTTCTTTGCCATTTTTTATTTGAATTGGTATATCTGTAAATTGTCTTTGTTCAGAAGGAACAAGCGTAATTGTTCCATCCACTTTAGTAAATGACATCTTATTAACTCCTGAAACACTTAACAATTTTAAGTCTTTAAATGTACGACCTTCTTCCAAATCACTTACATCCACTTTAACTTTAATATTATTAATATCCTTTAATTTACTTTCATCACCATAAATCTTTACTTTATCTTTTGAAAAAGTCATTTGATCGATTGCATATCCATTAGCCACATTTCCTGTATATTCAGGTACAAGTGGAACTGTCTTACTATAATTAGACAATGAACAATCCACTTTAACAGTTGAAGGAATAACACTTACATTTAAAGCTTTTCCACTTCGATCAAAAGCCTTTACTTTACATTCTTGAGTAAACGAATCTGTCACTCCCTTTAAATCAATAACTGCTTCAACAGAATAAACATTATCAATATTATCTTGTGAACCCCTTACTTCTACTTCACTATGTTCAATACTATCTACTGAAACAGAATGTTTATCCTTTAAGCTATCTTCATTTTTAAAACGATATCCTAAACTAAACGTTTTAGTTACCTTTTGTGAAACTGTTACCGTTACTGTTTGAGGAACAATGAGAACTTCTAAATCATTAGAGAAATTTCTTGATTTCAATTCTACTGTCTGTTCACCTTCCCCTATTCCCGAAAAATCAGCATATATTTCATAATTTTTCATCAATTTAGCATTATAAATATCAATAGAAGGACCAACTAAGCCTACACTTACAGTCTCTGGCATTCCAGCTACAACAAAATCATCTTGTAAATTTTCTATTTTCACAGGGACTTGTTGAATATAATCTCCTGAATTAGGTGTTGAAAATACATTTTCAAAATTACCTCCATTAACTGTAAATAGTAAAATCGTTGCTAAAATAAATGATAATATTTTTAAAGATAATCCTGATTGTAACATTCTATCTAAAGTAGAATTAATAAAATTCATCACTTTAATAGCACCATTGACAAAAGCTCTTCCCCTTGAATCTATTTCATCATTAATAGATTGAGAAGTGATATGTTTTTCTTCTGTTTTTGGTTTTTCTTTTTCTTTTGAAATAAAATTTAAGAAAAAATCAGTTGTTGAATCACGATGTTCTTGATTATTTTTACTCATCTTCATCACCTTCTTCATCTTCTGATTTAAACCAACCTAGTTCATTAACTAAGCTTGCTCTTAATTCCTTTCTTGGAATCTTAATAAGTTCTCCTTTGATAGCAAAAGAAATCGTTCCTGTTTCTTCAGAAACTACAACTGTTAATGAATCAGTAATTTCACTTATTCCTATAGCAGCACGATGTCTTGCCCCATAAATAGGTGAAAGATCCTTTTGAGTTGGTGGGAAAAAGGCAGCTGCACAAACAACACGGTCATCTTTAATAATAACTGCCCCATCATGTAAAGGTGTTCCTTCCCAAAAGATCGTATTAAATAATTCTGATTTAATATCGGCATTGATTTTAGTTCCTGTATTAATATAATCTATTAAAGATTGTCCTCTTTCAAAAGTAATCAAGGCCCCTGTTTGTGTTTCTGATAACTTTGTCACTGAATCAACAATTTCATCTAACAAATGTTCCTTTTGATCATTTGATAAACGTTCCATATGATAATCTCTTTTAGTTTGTCCCATTTTTTCAAGTAATGAACGAATTTCTGGTTGAAAGATTACAATTACCGCAATAATTCCCCAAGTCAAAACCGTATCTACTAAATAAGACATTGTTGAAAGTCCTAAAACACTTGTTACTAATTTAATTAACAAAATAATGAGAACCCCTTTAAATAACTGCATCGTTCTCATATTTTGTTTAAACATACTAATTCCTAAATATAAAATATACCACACTAATAATAAATCAATAATTGTACGAATAATGTTTAAAATTAATGATAGATTAACTTCTATACCTGCTATCATTTTATCCCCTACTTTCTTCAAACATATTATACTTGATGTTTTCTATTTTATAAAGAAAAGATAGATTTTTATTCAAAATCTATCTTTTCATCTTAAGTTGACTCCATTGAGCTCTAAAAGAGCTCTTATGCATTATTTTTTCTATATTGTTGTTTTCTTTCGTTTTCAGTTAAATAGCGTTTTCTTAATCGAATATTTTCAGGTGTTACTTCAACAAGTTCATCTTCATTAATATAATCTAAACAAGATTCTAGATTAAATTGACGAGGTCTTTTTAAAACAACTGTTGAATCTTTGGATGATGAACGAGTATTTGTCATTTGTTTTCCTTTAGTAACATTAACTGTTAAATCATTATCTCTACTGTGTTCACCAACGATCATACCTTCATAAACATCCACACCAGGCCCAACAAACATTACTCCACGGTCTTCAACACTTCCAAGTGAATAAGCTGTTGTTTGTCCACTATCAATTGAAATTAAAACACCTAAGTTTCTCTTACCAACTGTTTCACCTTCCATTGGACGGTAATCAATAAATGAGTGAGAAATAATTCCATATCCTTTTGTCATTGTTAAGAAATTTGTCATAAATCCAAATAAACCTCTTGACGGAATTGTATAAACAACACGTGTTTGTCCATCACGAGAATCCATTGTTTCTAAGACACCTCGACGATATCCAAGTGATTCAATAACCGCTCCAATACAATCATCAGGTGCTTCAATAGTTACTTCTTCATATGGTTCACATAAAACACCATCGATTTCTTTCATGATTGCTTTAGGTTTAGAAACTTGTAATTCATAACCTTCACGTCTCATATTTTCAATTAAAATAGATAAGTGTAATTCTCCACGTCCAGAAACAATCCATTCTTCTTTATTTTGGATTCTTTCAATTTTTAAAGATACATCTCTATTTGTTTCTTTAAATAATCTTTCTTCAATTTGTCTAGCAGTCACAAATTTACCATCTTGACCAGCAAATGGTGAAGTATTTGTTCCAAAAACCATTTGAATTGTTGGTTCATCAACATGTAATAACGGTAAAGCTTCTTCTTGACCAGTTGTACATACTGTTTCACCAACACCGATATCAGCAAGACCAGCAATAGCAACGATATCTCCTGCACTTGCTTCTTCAATTTCAATACGGTGTAATCCAATAAATCCATATAATTTTTGAATTCTAAATTGTGTGTGGCTTCCATCAGCTCTTACACAAGTGACTGATTCATTAACATGAATCTTACCTCTTTGAATACGTCCGATTCCAATACGTCCTACATAATCATTATAGTCTAATAAAGCTGGTTGGAATTGTAAAGGTCCATCAACATCTACTAATGGTTCAGGTATTTCTTTGATAATCATATCAAATAAACAATCCATATTTGGTACTTGTGTTGAAATATCAGGATCTAAACTCGATGTTCCTTGTAAAGCTGAAGTATAGATTGTTGGGAATTCCAATTGGTCATCATCTGCGCCTAATTCCATAAATAATTCTAAGACTTCATCCATAACTTCATCAATACGTGTTACAGGTCTATCTACTTTATTAATAACTACGATAGGTTTTACTTTAGCAGCTAAAGCTTTCTTTAAAACGAAACGTGTTTGTGGCATTGTTCCTTCATAAGCATCTACTACTAATAAAACACCATCTACCATGTTCATGATACGTTCTACTTCTCCACCAAAGTCAGCATGGCCTGGTGTATCCATGATATTGATTCGATAATCTTTATAATTAATTGCTGTATTTTTAGCAAGAATTGTAATTCCTCTTTCTCTTTCAAGGGCATTGCTATCCATCGCACGTTCACTAATTTGTTCACGGTCTTCTAATGTTCCAGATAGCTTTAATAATTGGTCTACTAATGTTGTTTTTCCATGGTCTACATGGGCAATAATCGCTATATTTCTAATATTCATACGCTACTCTCCCTTCAATAACTTCCTCATTATATCACAATAATTTCAATTGTCATTATTTATTTTAATATGTCAAAAACAATTTTCAATGTAAGAGTTTACACTTTATTTTTGATTCAAAACTTCTTTTTTTATAACTTCTAATACACCTTGATGATCATTACTTTTAGCAATGCCATAAGCAATATCTTTAATACGTGGAACAGCATTGGCCATAGCATAACTATATTTGACAGATTTTAATAAAGTATAATCATTCATTTGATCACCAAACGCCATACATTCTTCTGGTTTAATATTCAATTCTCTTTGTAAGCGTTTTATGGCAACACCTTTATTAATATCTTCATTTTGAATATCAATCCATTCATTACCTGAAGTTGTTGCCTTAACACCTTTATCTAAACCACAAGCAATATCATCTGCATAACGAATGATTTGATGATTTGGATCATAAATAGCAATCTTCATAATTTCATCATCAATATCATCATAACTCTCTACAAATTGGTAATTACAATAATACGTACGTACCACTGGTTCTAAATGTTTAAATTCATTTAAACAATAGGCACTTTTAACCCCACATAAAATCATATTCAATTCTGGATGAGATTCTACTAATTGAATCACCGCTTGTACTTGTTCTTTTTTTAACGTATTTGTCGCAATCAATTTTACCCCCTTAGCAATATAACTTCCATTTTCTCCTATGAAATACATTTCATTAGAAATCGGTAAAAATTTTTGATACAAACGGAAATATTGGTTCCCCGATGCAATTACAAATTTTATTTTTCTTTTTCTAAGTTCCTCAAAAATATCAAAAAATTCCATTGAAAATCTTTTAGAAGAATCTAAAAAAGTTCCATCCATATCTGTCGCAATTAATTTTATCATTAAACTTATCCCCTTTATCTTCAAAAACATATTAAAGAAATATGATTTATTTTTCAATATTAAAGCAAAAGAAAAGTACAATTTCTCGTACCTTACTTTCCTATCATTCTCTTTATTACTTCTAAATCTTCATTATCATAAACAAAATACTTAAATAATAGGTCATTATAAAATGGTATGGTTATCTTCTCTTTCATCTTTTGATCCTCCTATTATTTATATTGTGTTTTTTTTATACGTTTTTCTTTAAAAAAAGAATTTATTTGTTTTGATACAAATAAATTCCTTCTTTAAAACGATTCAAGCCATCTTTTAATCTTTCAAATGGGCAAGCTACATTCACACGAATAAAAGCTTTTCCATTTTCACCATATTCAAGACCATCACTTACGTAAAGTCCTGTTTTTTTTCTTATAAAAGAAGTGAGTTCAACACTATCTAAACATACCTTATGACAATCGATCCATAAAAGATAAGTTGCTTCTGTAGGCACTACATAAACATCATTCATTTCTTTTTGAATAAATGAAATCGCATAATCTTTATTGTTTTGAATATATTGGTTTAATTCATTAAGCCAATCTTCACTTTGATTGAAGGCTGCCTTCGTTGCACAAATTGCAAAACTATTTGGTTCTGCTACTTCATCTGTATTAATTCCACGATTAACTTTATGTCTTAATACCTCATTAGCTACAACAATACAGGCTGTTTGCATCCCTGCCATATTAAAAGCTTTGGTTGGTGCAATACACATAATTGTATTTTCTAAATTTGTTTTTGAAGCGGAAGCAAAAGGGATATATTCTTTTTGAGGATTGGTAATATCACAATGAATTTCATCACTTAAAACAATAACATGATGTTTTGCACATAAATCACCAATTCTTTGTAAAGTTTCTTTATCCCAAATTTTACCTATTGGATTATGGGGATTACAGAAAATCATTAATGTTGTTTGACTTAAAGAAAGTTTTCTTTCTAAATCTTCAAAATCAATATGATATTCTTTCCCATCAAAAACAAGGTCACTTGATAAAACATGTCTTCCATTATTTAAAATAGAATTATAAAAAATATTATAAACTGGTGACATAATCAAGACATTTTCACCTACTGTTGTCACTTTTCTTACTACCGAAGAAATAGCAGGAACAACTCCTGTAACAAACATCATCCAATCTTTTTCCATATGAAAATGATGTCTTCTTTCCCACCAATTTTGATAAGCTTCAAAATAATCATCAGGTACCGTATTATAACCAAAGATTTTATGATCCACTCTTTTATGTAAAGCATCTATAATGGCTGGAGCTGTTTCAAAGTCCATATCAGCTACCCACATAGGAAGTTCATTTTCTTTAACATCCCATTTATATGAATTTGTATTAAAACGATTGGTCATCTTTGAAAAATCGTACATCTTTACATCTCCTTTAATTGAATCTTTGTTTGACTTGGATCAATGATTTGATCATCAATAATCATTTCACCAATACTATGTGCACTAATTTTACCAGAAATAGGATTTGTAATACTATCAATATGACTTACAATTTGTGCATCAATATCTTTGCAGAATTCAAAAGCTAGAGTGGTATTAATTAATTTACAATTTACCATCTTTAATCCTTCGATATAACATAATCCTTGTAAACTTTCAATTGTACAATTCACAAAAGTAGTATTTTTCGTATTCCATGCAAGATATTCACCAATAATTACTGAATCATAAACCGTGACATTTTCACAATTCCAAAAAGCATCTTTTGAAACAAGTTTAGAATTTCTAACAGTAATATTCTTACCACCATCAAAGCAATAATTTCCTGATAAATTCAAACCATCAATTTCAATATTTTCACTATTCATTCCAAAATAATCACCTTTAGCAACCACATTATGTAACTTAATATCACTACATTTCCATAAGGTTTCTTGAGCATTAACCATATTGACATTTTCTAAAGAAATATGTGTCCCTCTTCTAAAGGTCTTAGGCGCATCAATGACACTATTTTTAATATTAATATGATGAGTATACCAAATACCTGATCTAGCAGTTTCAAGTAAGGTACTGTTTTCTACATTGACGTGATTACAATACCATAAAGGATATTTCCATTTAAAAATACTTCCACTAATATCTATATGATCACTTTCTTTTAAAGGCGATTCTCCATCAGCAAAAATACTATCTTCAACTTTTAAATCATGACTTTTAAATAAAGCTCTTTCTCCTTTTAGATAAGCTTGTTTAACTAATTCCATCTTAATCCTCCTTCATTTGTTTCTTTAACATATATATTAAATAATCTAAACAATCTATTTTCTTTTGTTCCTCATGCAATTTATCTAATAAACAACAACGATGACACTGTAATGATTTTATCAACATCTTCAAATCATCATTATTATATTTTTTAATACACTTTGTAATAAGTTCTTCATCACATCCTGCATCTTTTAAATTCATAATTAATTCTTCAATTACTTCTTTTCCCAAAGCTATCACCACTTTCCTTTATTATTGTAATTCTTTATCTCTATATTATCAAATACCTATAACAAATATATTTCTATACTTGCAAGGCATAACAAAGAGCTTTAAAATAAAAACAAAGGATGTGAAATCATGGAATTTAGACTTCTACAATATTTTCTTGCGATTGCAAGAGAGGAAACAATTTTAAAAGCAGCTGAAAGCTTAAACGTGACTCAGCCCACTTTATCAAGACAAATGAAAGAACTTGAAGATCATTTACAAAAACAGCTTTTCATTCGTGGTAATCGTAAGATTACTTTAACTGAAGAAGGTATTTTACTTCGCCAACGTGCTGAAGAAATTGTCAGTTTGGTTGAAAAAACAGAAAGTGAAATTATGTTATTCGATGAAACTTTAAGTGGTGAAGTATGTATTGGCAGTGGAGAAACGTTAGGCATCGAAATCATTTGTAAAGCCATTCAACGTGTACAAGAAGATTATCCACGTATCCAATTCCATTTATTCAGTGGTAATGAACAAGATGTGACAGATCGTCTTGAAAAAGGTTTAATTGATTTTGGGTTGATTATTGAACCTGCTAATATTTATAAATACAATCATTTATCTTTACCTTATCAAGACTTATGGGGAATCTATATAAACAAAGAACATCCTCTTGCTTTAAAAGAATCGATTACTCCTCAAGATTTAATTGATGTTCCTCTTCTTTGTTCCTCACAAGAATTAAAATATAAACAAATAGAAAACTGGGCCAATCCTTATTTTTCTAAATATCATATTATTGCAACCTATAACTTAATTTACAATGCCAGTATTCTAACAAAGGAATGTAATGGAGCTGTGATTTCTTTAAAAAACCTCATTAATACAAGTGGGGAAAGTTCTTTGTGTTTTAGACCCCTTGATCCACAAATCACTTCATCACTTGCCTTTATTTGGAAAAAATATCGTGTCCTTTCTAAACCTGCACAATATTTTTTAAAAGTATTAGAAGAAGAAACAAAAAAAGCTCATAAATGCTCACAAATTAATAAAAATATGATAAAGTAAAATAAATCATTCATTAAAGAAGGGGTGCCTATGAAAAAAAAATAAAGGATTTACTCTTGTAGAAATAATAGTAGTTCTTCTAATTATCGCCATTCTTGCAGCTATCGCTATTCCAGCTTGTCAAGGATACCTTGAAGAAAGTCGAGAATCGCGTGACCTCATCAACGTTCGTGCTGCTTGTACAGATATCATTGCGATGGGAAAAACAGGATATAAAACAGATATTGTAAGAGAAGTAGAACTTACACAAAAGAAAGATGATTGGCAAGCTTTTGATTCTGTAACTATTGCTGGTATTACGCACAAGAAATCAGACCCTGACACTGATAACTGGAAAGGAATTCCTAAAGCCGGTGGTGTTTGTGAAATCTCATACAACAAAGAAAAGAATACTGTTGTTTTTAATTGGAAAGGAAGTAAGGCAGAAGAATCTACTATTGATTTTTCATCTAATTTACATAGTGCATTAAATAATAGCGGTTTATTAGAAAATGATCTTAAAAATAGAGATTTTTTTGAAATTGATTCAAAATGTGATGGTTCAACAATGGTTCCAGAATTAAACAAACAGATTGAAAATAAGAGTTTATTAAACCATGGTACATGGGCCTATTATGGAAACGCAAAAAAAGGAAAAGAATCTGAAAGATATTTATTTTGGACTTCAGTTGATACAGATAAAATCAATGCTAACACACAAATTCCTGTCATTATTAGTACAGCTGATGGAAAATTCTACATTTCATCATCAACGACTGCACGAAAACGAAAAGATAGTGCTCATAAACCATATATAGCGATCGCTCCAACCGGTAAAAGTGGTTCTAGTCAATATAAATCATACATAGATGGAAAAAAACAATACAATACACTTGAAGAGGCTTATAAAGCTTATGCTGATGTTGTAAAAAATGATTATTCTAATTACAAAGATACTTTACCACAATAGTAATAAACATGCCTAAAAGACGCGGTATGTACTTCCAAAGTCTTCACTTACCGAAGCCTGACAGTCAAAAATAGAAAAAGAACAATGAAACAGCAAAAGCTGAAACATTGTTCTTTTTTGTTATATAATTTATATATGAAAAACAAAATGATTATAACGCATTACAACTATCTTTGCCAATAAATTTAGGTATTAATTCGATAAAGATGGCATGGTTGTTTGTTACTAAAAGGAGTAAATCTATCTAAATATTATCTTCTTGATTTCTATTTCTAACTGTTAAGCTATTTTTAGTTTATCACTGGAGGCTTTTTGCTTAACGCTAAAGCTATAGAGTTATCACTCGCAAGCACGTGGTATTAATTTTATAACAAAGTAATAAAAGAGCTCAATTGAGCTCTTTTACTATTATTTTAAATCTTCTCCATTTGTTTCGATAACTTTTTTATACCAATAGAAAGATTCTTTTCTTCTTCTAGCAAAATCACCTGTACCATCATCATATCTTTCCACAAAGATAAATCCATAACGTTTTGCCATTTCTCCAGTTGAAGCTGATACTAAGTCAATACATCCCCAAGGTGTATATCCTCTTAAATCAACACCATCTAAAACAGCTTCATGCATTTGTTCAATATGACTTCTTAAATAATCAATACGATAGCTATCTCTTACTTTACCATCTTCATCAATTGTATCATAAGCACCTAACCCATTTTCTACAACAAAAATCGGTAATTGATAACGATCATAGATTTCATTTAAAGAATATCTTAAACCAACTGGATCAATTTGCCATCCCCAGTCAGAAGCTTTTAAGTATGGATTAGGAACTCCACCTAAGATATTTCCTTTTCCACCTTCTTTTGATTTATCAGCAGTTTGACAATTTGACATATAATAAGAACATGTATAGAAATCTACTGGACCAGTTGCAAGAATTTCTTCATCGCCTTCTTCCATTTTAATTTCAATATTATTTTCTTTGAAATATCTTTCCATATAATTTGGGTATTTACCACGGCATTGAACATCACTACAGAACCAGTTCATTAAATGATTTTTTTGTTGATTTTCAATTTGATCATCTGGATTACATGTAAGGCCATAACTTGTGGCCATGATTTGCATACATCCTACTTGATAGTTTGGATCAATTTCATGTGCCATTTTTACTGCTAAAGCACTTGCTATAAATTGATGATGTAATCCTTGGAAACGGTTTTGAGGAACGTCTACTTGATCCATAAATTCCATTTCTTTAATTTCATTTAAGATACCTTGTCCTAAAAATGCTCCCATTGCTGTTGTTGCACTATTGATTTCATTAAATGTTAGCCAATATTTTACTTTTCCCTTATAGCGAGTAAAAATAGCTCTGCAGAAATTTAAGTAACAATCAATCATACGACGATCTACCCATGAATTCCATTTTTTTGTTAAGTTAAATGGTACTTCATAGTGAGAAATTGTAATGAGTGGTTCAATACCATATTTTAAACATTCATCAATTAATTCTTCATAGAATTTTAAACCTGCTTCATTAGGTTTATCTTCATCACCATTTGGGAAAATACGTGTCCATGCAATAGAAAAACGATACATTTTAAATCCCATTTCCGCAAATAACGCAATATCTTCTTTGAAGCGATGATAATGATCAATCGCATCATGACTTGGATAGAATGTCCCTTCTTCTAATACTGGTGTAATTCTTTTACTTTTTGTAGCAGTTCCTCCTGTACAAATATCCGGACAAGAAATACCTTTACCACCTTCTTGCCAGCCACCTTCTAATTGGTTAGCAGCTGTTGCTCCACCCCAATAAAATCCTTTTGGAAAACTCATTTTTCTTCCTCCTTGTTTTGATATACAAAATTTCAAAATCCATTATAGCTTATCCTTGAAAAAACGCTTACTTTTTTCAGTATTATAAAATAACTTGACAAATACAAAAGGTGAACCTTAGTCCACCTCACTTGTTTTCTTTACAACGACCGAACACTTTGATTTCTTTCCTTCATACATCAATTTATCGGCTTTTTTAATTGCATCATTGACTTTTGAATTTCCATAAATACCCCCAACAGTAGTTGATAATGATAAATCTTCATAATCATCTACTTTTGTTTGTTTTACACATTCACTAATTTGATACAATCGAGTTGTAAAAGCATCATAATGAATATCTTGGAAAATAAGTACAAATTCATCCCCACCATAACGTATAAAGATATCATCAGGTCGAATGCATGATTGAATAGCTTTAGAAACAGCTTTGATCGCTTGATCGCCAGCATTATGACCATATTGATCATTAATTGCTTTGAAATTATCAGCATCAATCATTGCTACTGCTGATACATCATTGATGTATTGAACGTATTCTTCATAATAACGTCGACTATAAGCACCAGTCAAAACATCTGTATAGTACTCTTTATTATAAGTTACGATATTTTCTAAGAATCGTGTTTTTCCATGAGCTCCTAAAATAATATCTTCTTTTGTTTTATAAACAAGTTCTAAGACCCAAGGGCGCTCATCCACTTCTACATACTGCGCAATAATGGCATAAATGTTATAATCAACAAATTCTAATTTAAAAGCTTGCCCTTTTTTGATATACGCTTGCTTAGAAATACAATTGACACAAACATCTTTTCTTTTCCAGTAATCATAACAATTGCCTTCAATAATTTCTATTTGATCATTCTCTGCTTTTGCGGATTGATGTTTTTGAAAATCTATCAAACGAACAACCGTAAAAATATCTTTTAAGGATTCAATAAAATCTTTTATTTCAGTATATGTATATTTTAAAGAAATATTTTCTTGAATATTATGTATAACTTGAATATTGTTGTCTTTAACAAGTTTTCCAACAAATCCTTTATAAACACTTCCATTCCATCTCGTACTTGCTTGTAAATGATACCATTGTTTTTGTTTTCCAATATGTGCATAAATCTTTAAGTCAACCTCTGGATTTAAATGTGTTGTTTCTTTGAGTTTATCCTTAAGTAATTTAATTGTTGATTTATTAAAAAAAGAAAATTCATGATTTTTTGGGTGATAAATTATTTCATCAATTCCTAGATCTTTTGCTGCTTGTGAAGAAATATAAACAGCATCTTTAAATGCATCGTATTCAAATGTCATTTCCTGAAAAAATTTTCTGTTTTGAGACTCATTATTTTTTTCTTTAGGCATTTCACTTCTAAATTGTTTAATAACTAGCTCATCTGTCATCTTTGAAACAACTGCTTGATCTGCATAATTTTCATTTTCAAATAAAGACGCTTTCATTTCTTCACTAATATCACAAAGACATTCCAATAACAGAGGATTAAAAACCCCACATTGCCCATCAACAATCATTTTCATAGCTTGTTCATGACTATATGCTTTTTTATAGCAACGTTCACTCGTAAGAGCATCATAAACATCCGCAATTGAAACAACTTGTGCTGAAATAGGAATTTGATCACCAACTAATCCATCAGGATAGCCATGTCCATCATATCTTTCATGATGCCAACGACATATTTGATAAGCATACTCCAATAAATCATTATTATTGTAGTTAGGAACTGTTTTCAACATTTCTGCGCCAATCGAAGAATGCTGTTTCACGATTTCAAATTCATCTTTTGTAAGTCGTCCCGGTTTATTTAAAATCTTTTCATCAATCGAAATTTTTCCAATATCATGTAAAGATGAAGCTGTACTAATAAGTAAGATATCTGCATCACTTAACTTATATTCGTGCGATTTTTTACCCAATTGTAGTAAAAGCATTTTTGTAATCGTTTGAATATGTTGTATATGTAAACCACTTTCGCCATTTCTAAATTCAACGATATGTCCTAAGACATTGATTAATGTCGTATTATTGTTTACTCTTTTTTGAATTTGTTGTTCTACTAAATGAACCAGTTTCTTTTGTTTTTCATAAAGCATTAAAGTGTTTTTAATTCTTCGGTTAATAATATAACTTTCAAAAGGTCTTCTGATATAATCAGTCGCTCCAAGTTCATAAGCCTTTTCCATAGAAGTCGTATTTCCTTCTGAAGAAATAATAATAACAGGAAGATATTCTAAATAACGTTGTTCCTTCATCTTTTCAAGAACTTGATACCCATCCATATTAGGCATTACAATGTCTAATAAGACTAAATCAATCATTTTATCTTCTTTCATTATTTCTAAAGCTTTTTTTCCATCTTCTGCTTCTAAAATTTGATATTGATCCCTCAATAATTCGCATAAAATTATTCGATTAATCTGGGCATCATCAACAATCAATATTTTCGCTTTTCTTTTTGGCATACACATACTCCTTCCATGACTCATTTTTATCACTTTTTCACATTTTTATTTAGATACATATAGTGATCTGCTTTTTCAATAAATTTTGGAATATAATTTAATGACTCATCATATTTAGCATAACCAATACTCACACTAAAATCTGGTAAACCTTCATGAGATTGCTGAAATAATCTTTGTAAATCATTAAATACAGGCATTATCTCTTCATTTTTATCTCTTTCACATACGATGATAAACTCATCTCCACCATAACGTGAAATAAAACAATTATGTAAATGTGCAATTTGTTTTAATATATCGGCTGTCTTTAAAATGATTTGATCTCCAACAACATGCCCAAGTTCATCGTTTATCTTTTTAAATTGATCAATATCTAATAAAAATAAATAAAGATCTTTTTTTTGATGATTTTCTTTCATTTTCGTTGTTAAATAAATATCCAATTGTTCTCGATTATTGATTTTGGTAAGTGGATCTAATGAAATAAGGTTTTGTTGAAAATAATTATAAACAATAAAAATTGAATATGCGAGTCCTAGATTAAAAATAAGTAAATGATCTACTGTAATTTGAATTAACGCAGTAATAAAAGGAAGAAAAGAAAAACGAGCAATCGCTTTATATTCCTTTTGATATAAGTAATTCTTTGCTTTTTTAGATAAATATCCTGCTTTTATTGAAAGATAAAGGATATAAGCAAATAAAATTAAAAAATAGAATGGTAACAATTTGCCACGATGATAGTTTCCTGCTTGATCAATAACAAATAATCCATGTGTCCAATAAGAAACCAAAGAAGATCCTATAAAAAAAATAAGTGGAATAAAAGTAAGCACTAAGCGTTTTTTATGCTCAAAAACAGTTGAATGAAATGTTTTTTGAGCATAAATATACCAAGAACAAACAAGCATTGCTAGTGAACAAAAATAGAAGCTATTAAATATTCCACTTTGAATCTTATTAAAAGTAAGAAGATGTTTTACATTCATGATCCAAATTGCATCCATAAACAAATAAACACAAGCCCAAGCAATGGTATGATAAAAATAGTTCCTATGATCATTTTGTTCACGATTGATATACATTTGATATAAAATTCGAATCAATAACAATAAACAAAAAACATCCATTTCTAAACTCATTATTTCACTACTCATAATACACCTTCATTCATATCAACATAGCTTTATTATACACTATTTATCGATGTGAAAAAACACCATTATATGCTGTTTATTCGCCAAATGTAATCCCCATTTTTTTAGCACTCGAAACAACTTCACACTCAGGATCAACAAATTTTAATTTACCTGCTGTTTCACTTAAAGGAATCGCTTTGATTTCATTTTTATCAAAAACAACAAGTTTTCCAAAATCTTTGTTTAAAAGAAGATTTGCCCCATATACCCCAAAGCGTGTTGCCATAAAACGATCATAACTACAAGGATTTCCTCCTCTTTGAATATGTCCAGCTAACGCCACACGAATTTCATTAGGAATCAACTCTTGTAATTGTTCAGCGATTTCATAAGCAACCGAACGTCCTTGGCGACTTGCAACTTTTGCTTTGTATTTTTTCTTCGATAAAAGACTATCTTCTTCACTAATAGCTCCTTCTGCACAAGCAATGATTGTATATTCTTTTCCTGTTTTTTGATTTTCTTTGATTTTTTTTGCAACCACTTTAATATCATAAGGAATTTCTGGAAGTAAAATCGCATCCACTCCTGCTGCAATACCTGCCTGTAAGCAAATATGTCCTACTTTATGTCCCATGATTTCTACAACGAAAACGCGACTATGGCTTTTAGCGGTTGTTTCAATTTCATTTAAATAGTTTGTTGCAATATCCACAGCACTTTGAAAACCAAAAGTATAATCTGTACCCCATGTATCATTATCGATTGTTTTAGGGAGTCCTATCACATTTAAACCCTCTTGTGCTAACATGTTCGCCGATTTTAAAGAACCATTCCCCCCTAAAACCACAAGACAATCAAGTTTCAATTTCTTATATGTTTTTTTCATTGCTTCAACTTTGTCAAAGCCATCTTCAATAACACGCATTTTTTTAAAAGGACAACGTGAAGAACCTAAAATCGTTCCACCAACATTTAAAATATCTTCAAAATCACTTAAAGACATCTTTTTATATTTTTCATACATCAATCCTTGATAACCTTTTAAAAAGCCAATAATTTCAATATCTTTTCTTTGTTGGTAAAGTGCTTTTACTAAACCACGCATTGTCGCATTAAGTGCTTGGCAATCACCACCACTTGTAAGAATTCCAACTCTCATAAAACTCCTCCTATTTCACATCATTTTTAAAAAAGTATTCTTGACTATTCATTTCTCTATTTTTATTTTTTATACGTTTGTATTTACCATTATTTTCTAACGAACATGCTTTTACATTATCACGAAGCATACAATCAAACATTGTTAGTAACTTATGTTTTAATTTTTCATCTAATACAGGCGCTGCCACTTCAACACGTCTTTCAAGATTTCGTGTCATTAAATCAGCTGAAGAAATATAAACAGTTGGATTATTTTTACCAAAAATATAAATTCTAGAATGTTCCAAATATCTTCCAACAATTGATAGAACTCGAATATTTTCTGTTGCTCCTTCAACACCAGGAATAAGACAACAAATTCCCCTTACAACCATATCAATTTGAACCCCTGCTTGACTTGCTTCAATAAGCTTATCAATCATCTTTTTACTGGTTACCGAATTACATTTAAAGCCAATATAAGCTTCTTTTCCTTGTTTAGCAAGTTCGATTTGTTCATCGATATACTTAAAGATATGACTGATCATACAATGTGGTGCTACCATGAGTAAATCTGTATGATTTTCGGTTTCACCTAAACATAAATGATTAAAGACTCCATTAATTTCTTCTCCGATTTCATATTTAGAAGTCATTAATGATAAATCTGTATAAAGTTTTGATGTTTTTTCATTATAATTTCCCGTACCAATTTGACTAATATATTGAATTCCTTTTTCATTTTTATACGTGATTAAACATAATTTAGAATGCACTTTTAAACCATCTAAACCATAAATCACACGACATCCGGCCTCTTCTAAACGTTTCGACCAACCAATATTATTTTCTTCATCAAAACGCGCTCTTAATTCAACTAAAACAACAACTTCTTTTCCATTTTCTGCTGCTTTAATTAAAGATTTTACGATTTTAGAATTCTTTGCTACACGATAAAGTGTCATTTTAATACTTACCACATTTTTATCATTACTTGCTTCATCTAAAAGTCTTAAAAATGGTGACATAGATTCAAACGGATAAGAAAGTAATAAATCTCTTTTTAAGATTTGTTTAATCATTGGTACTCTATTTTCAACGAATGCATTATTTCTTGCTTCTAAACGTTTATAGAACATACTTGGACAAATATATCTTAAACGATCTCTTAATTCACCCACAAAACCAAAATCAAGAGGTGAATTATTAATGAAAACTTGATTTTTCTTTAAATTCAAGAAATTCATCAACATAAGTACTTCAAGTTCGTCCAATCCTGGTGTCATCTCTAAACGCATTGGCGAAAGTTTTCTTCTTTGTTTAATCAAGTTTTCCATCATTTCTCGATAATCTTCATGCCCTTCTAATGAATGATCATCTTCATCAATATCCGCACTTCTTGTTACACGAATAAGTGCTTTTTCTTTTACAGAATATTTAGAAAAAATACGTGAAACAAAATGTAAAATAATATCTTCTACTAAAATAAATTTTTGTGGTTGACTTGGAAGTGCAATCAGTCTTTCATCCATTGCATTAGCACAAGAAATAATTCCCATTTTCCTTTTACCTTTTTTCGATTCAAGATGTACAACGACATACATTTCACGATTATTGATAAATGGAAATGGTTGTCTTTTAGAAATAACTTGTGGTGAAATAAGTGGTAGTAATTCTCTTTCAAAATAATCAGCAAAATAACGGCGGTCTTCTTTGCTTTCAATATCTTTATATTTTATTACTGACCATCCTGATTGTCCAAGTTCCGACATCACATTTTCATAGATACGATCTTTCTTTTTATTAAGATAATGGACTTTTTTTAAACATGCTTTTAATTGTTCTAAACCCGTCATTCCTGTTTTATTGTCTTTGGAATCTGGATAAAATAACATTTGGTCATAAAGTGATCCTATACGTACCATAAAAAACTCATCTAAATTTGTTTGATAAATTGAAATAAAGCTTAACTTTTCCGCAAGTGGTACTTGTGGATCTTTTGCTTGCATTAAAACACGATCGTTAAATTTAAGCCATGATAACTCTCTATTTTCTCGGCATACGTTCATTTTTATTCCCCCAATATATAATAATTTATACACTCTTTCTTATTTAATATAAAAACATTTTACACCTTCAACAATCTACCATCTATCAAGTTTATGTAAAATTCAAAAAAGAAGAATTATTTCTTCTTAATTTGTCGATTGTAAAACTCATCTTCTGGCGCTGGTTTCCCAAAAAGATAACCTTGGATATAATCTGGATTTAATTTTTTGATTTCTTGAAGCTCTTCTTCCGTTTCAACACCTTCAATACATACATTCAATTTCAAAGAATGTGCCATTTCAATAATATAAATCAAAATACTTCTTTCATAATTTGAAGAAAGTGCTTTTTGGGTTAAAACACGATCTATTTTAATATAATGCGGTGTTAAATTGCTTAAACGATATGCATTTGAATAACCTGTTCCATAATCATCTAAAACAAGCGTAATTCCTTCTTCTTTTAATGATGACCAAAGTTTTTTATAATGATATGTATTTTCTAAATAACCTGATTCAGTTACCTCAATTCCTAACAAAGCAGGTTTTAAGTTATAATCTTTTAAAGCTTGTTTAATTTCATCTAATATCCTACTTTTAATAATTTGTACATAGGACAAATTAACATTCACCTTAAATTCAGGAATAAATTCTTGCCACTTTTTACAACAAGCAACCGCTTGTCTTAAAATCCAACGACCAGTAGGAATAATTAAACCAGATTCTTCTAAAATAGGAATAAATTCTGCTGGTGAAACAAATTCAATTTGTTCATTTCTTTTCATTTTAAAACGCATTAAAGCTTCTGCACCTATAAGATTTCTTGTATGTATATCAATAATTGGTTGGTAATAAACATCAAAATTCTTAAAATTGTGATCAACTGCATTTTGTAATCCAACGCGAATTTCTCTTCTTCGAATGAATTGTTTATATTTATCTTGTGTAAAGAAATAACAACTATTCTTTCCTTTTTTCTTAGCTTCGTTTAAAGCAAATTCTGAATATTTAATAAGTGTATCATAGTCTTTCATTTCTTTATCAATCTCAACAATCCCTACTGAAATCGTATAAACTATGCGATAATCACTCTCTTCTAAAGCAACCTCAACTGATTTTTTTAATTCATCATAAAGTTCTAAGATATCTTCTTTTGTATGATTTGCTAAGTCCATAATTATAAAGCGACCATTTCCCAATTCGTAAATCTTTTGATTTTCATTGATACACGATTGCATACACCTAGAAAACTGTTTTAAAATTTCATCTCCACACTTTAAACCAAAACGCCCATTGATTTCTTCAAAATCATCAATACCAATTTGCATAAAATAACCTGTAATATTATTTTTACTTTTAGAAGAAATATACTCCTCTAAACTTGGTTCTCTTAAAAGTCCACTAATATTATCTGCTTTTTGTCTTTTTCCAATTTCATTAACACAACCAATAAGGTATAAAGGTTTATTAAATTCATCTAAAATCACATCACCTCGACAATTGATCCAAACTGGATTATGTTGTCGATCTAACCAACGATAATGTAAACTATGCTCAGTAATTTCTCCCGATTTAATTTTATTGAACTCATCAAATAATAAAGGAAGATCGTCTTCATAAACAAAATAGTTATGGGCTTTTGTTGCATCACAAAAATGATAACTTGGCAAACAAAAACGATTTACGGCATGTTTTGAAATACTATAATAATCATTTTGAATATCAAAAAGATATAAATAATCATCCATACTTCGATTAAATAATTGAATAGCTTCTTCCAATTGTTCTCTTGAAAGATTTATTTTGTTTTTTTTCAAAATAGTTCCTCCTTATCCTTTTTTTCCTCTTTGTAAATGTTTTTCCTTTTTTCTTTCGTACATTAATGAATCCGCCAATCTAATGGTATGATTTAAATCAAAAGGACTATTATAGTCAAAGACACTTATTCCATAGGATAAACTGACATAATAAGGTAACTGGTATTTTTCATTAAAATATTGTGTTCTTTCTTGAATTAATGAATCAATATGAATAATAAAATCTTCATTTTTACAAGTAAACGCAATACCAAATTCATCGCCACCTAAGCGTCCAATAACAGCATGTGTTTGAAAAATATCATTTAGTATTTCACATACTATTTGAATTGCTTTATCTCCCTGGTCATGTCCAAATGTATCATTGATATATTTTAAATTATCTAAATCTCCTATAAAGAAATAAAGATTTTCAGAAACTTCTTTATATTCTTTATAAAGAAGTTTAATATTTTGAATCAGTCCTCGTCGATTATAAATATGAGTTAATTCATCTGTATTAGAAATACTATTTAGTTCTCTAACAATGGCATTGACATTTAAAGATATCCCAATTTGATTAGAAAGATATTCAAGTGTTTCTAAATCAAAATATGTACAATCCGTCACCAAAAAGCCATAAAAATTTTCATTAGAGTAAATGCTTGTAAGTATTTTATAAGGTTGCTTTGCAAGATTTAAAACATCTTTTAGTAACACATGTGTATTTTTAATAGGCTGTCTTTGGCCATTTTCTACATTTATAATTAATTCCATTGTTTTTGGCATGATAAATGGTCTAAATTCATAAGTCATAACAGGTGTTTCAAAAAGATAAAGCTGTGCATTATGAATACCTAGAGAAGGTATATTATCCGCAATAGCATAAATATCATCATTCAAAGATTCAAACAACATCCCTTTATTCACTTGTCCAATACTTCTCATTCTCCTTGTATAACGCTTTTCTTTTAACAAAAGAAGATAATTATAACTACTAATCATTTGTAAATAAATATATTGTTTAAAAGACTGGAGTTTTATTTTATCTTCCATGTTGAGGTAGTTTTCAGTATTTATTAAAAATGATAGACACAAAAAGAGTCTTTCTAAATCCAAATAACGAATATCATCTTCATTAAAAATCAAATTAATATAATCTCCTATTTGTTGATAAACGCAATGTTTCGTACAATCTTTTACCGAAAGATCCAATAAATAAGTAAAGAAACTCCATACAGTTTTTTGATAATTGGAACTATAAACCAATTTATTATCAAAAACATATTGTGTCATTCCTTGAGCTATATATTCATTACTTTCTTTTTCAGCTCTACAAAAAAGAATAAATTCACCAATTTCAGTTTCTTCATGGTTTTCACAATCAACAGAAAGACGAGGAATAAAATGGGCATCTATATATTGATTTTGTGTAGAACCATTTTTATAAAGATCATAGCCTTGTTTTATTCCTAAATAAGCAATAAAAGAAGCATCCGCATGACAAGAAGCAAGCGGTGGAACCATATGTGTTGATTCTGGTTTATCATCAAAACCAGACACCATAATATCTTTACCTACACGTTTCCCTATTTTTTCTAATTCACGATATAAATAATAAGCAATATCATCCGTCACGCACATAATTCCATCTAATTCAGGATTTTCTTGAAGCCATTTATTCATTAAATTCCCTGAATCAATATTATAACCAGGTGTCGATAAAATATACTTTTCTTCAAAAAGCATATCATGACTTGATAAGGCTTCTTGATAGCCTGCAAGTCTTTGCTTTGCAGTAACCCCACTATCATAACCAGTAATAATTCCAATATGTTGACAATGATTTTTTTCAATCATATAACTTACAGCATCATAAACAGCTCTTTTGTTATTATAGACAACAAAAGGATAATCTTTTATTTGTGAATTTAAAGTAACTACTGGTATATGAAAATATTTTGGAAAAGCCTCTCTTGTTTTTTGATCCGTACGACAAATACTTGAAGCGGGAATAACTAAAAAATCTAAATCTAAATAATTTGCAAAAGCATAGACATTTGCTTTTTGATAATCAGAAGATTGTACAAACTTTACATTTGGATCAACTGAACCACCAAAAAAGATAACAAGTTCTATTCCCAGTTCTTTACACGCTTCATTTGCTCCTCGGCATATTTCCATATTATAATCAGAGGCACTTGTAATCATAAGTCCTGCTTTAATTGAGTGTTCCATTTTTTCACCTCTTTTCATCAATTATAACACAAACCTATAAAAAAGATAAAAAAAAGACCAAATGGCCTTCAAATAAATTCTACAAGTCTTGTACAAATTTCAGAATATTATTGTCAAAAAATTATTTAAGGAAGAAAAACCTGTTCATGATTTGTCTATGATGTTTATTATATTTTTTCTTAAATAAAAATCAATTTATTCTTATCAAAAACAAAAATAAAAGAAATTACATTGTTAAAAAACTTAATTAACCATCTGACACATTTTTTGATTTAACACCGTTATTATTACTTTAAACCGAGGAGTATAATCTATCACTTTTTTAAAATATTATATACTTGTCTTAAAGAGGTGGATACTATGGCTAAAAATCAAAAAAGGATTCTTTAATTCCTTTAACTAGAAAATATGCAAATCTCATAAGTCATGATAAATAAGATACCATTCATACAATAAGTTATACATAGGTATTCATCTTGCTTACCCCTTTATCATCATATATGATTACACTAAAAAAATATCAAAAAAAGATGTGATTTTTAAAATCACACCTTATTCATCCTCTAATAAAACTTCTCCATTAGATTCAATTATTTCTTTATAACGATAATAAGAATCTTTTAATTTTCTTTCTAGCGTACCATGTCCATCATTAAAACGATCTACATAAACAAAACCATAACGTTTTTTCATTTCACCAGTACCAGCTGATACAACATCAATTGGTCCCCAATATAAATAACCTCGACAATCAACACCATCTTCAATAGCATCATTAACATTCTTTAAATGTTCTTCAATATAATGAACTCTGAAATCATCATGAATTTCACCTTTTTCATCAATATTTTCATCTAAACCAACACCATTTTCTACAATTAATAATGGTAAATGATAACGATCATATAAAACATTTAAAGTATAACGTAATCCTACCGGATCAACAGCCCATCCCCAAGGTTGAGGTGCTTTATCTTTAAGATATGGATTATCACGGCATGTAAGTCCACCTGTATCTACTTTTAAGTTCACATCACGATCAAATGTTGTTGAACGATAATAACTAAATGATAAGAAATCAACTGTATTTTCTTTAATCAATTTTAATTCTTCATCACTAAATTCTACATTTACTTGATCTTCTTTCCATACTTTCTTTAAATAAGTTGGTACAATACCTAAGCAGAATGGATCTGCCATAAAGAAAATATTCATACGTTGAGCATCTAAAGTTCCAACAACATTTAAAGGATCACAGTTATATGGATAAGTAGCTACTGATGAAGCTGTCATCATACAGCCAATTTGGTAATCTTCACTAATTTCATGTCCTAATTGAACTGTTTTCGCATTTGCGACTAAGATATTATGATAAGCATCCCATTGATCTTGTTTTGTAGTTGAACCAATTGGATCACTAGGATCTTTAGGATCTTTAATTGTTAAAACCCCGCCAGCAACAAGCGGCATTCTAAATAACGCATTGACTTCATTAAATGTAAGCCAGAATTTAACTTTTCCTTTATAACGTGTAAAAACAGTTTTTACATAACGTAACCAAAAATCAATTAATTGAGGATTAGACCATCCACCATATTCAGTAATTAAATGTAATGGTGTTTCATAATGTGATAAAGTAATGACAGGTTCCATTCCTAATTCATTCATGCATGCAAACATATCATCATAATAAGCAAGACCTGCTTCATTTGGTTCAAGTTCATCCCCATTAGGGAAAATTCTTCCCCAAGCAATAGAAGTTCTAAAACTATTGAATCCCATACCTTTCATTAATTTTAAATCTTCACGGTAACGATGATACCCATCTACGGCATCATGTGATAAATAAACTTTATCAGAATTTAATTTCATTTCATATTTTTTCTTATCTTCATTCCATTGAATACCAGGATCTTTAGACATAATACCTACAAGTACATCTGTAACGTTTGGTTGTTTCCCATCTTCCAACCAAGCACCTTCATATTGGTTAGCAGCAATAGCTCCACCCCATAAAAAATCTTTTGGAAAACTCATTTTCTCTACCTCCGTTTTTCTAAATGTATTATAGCACTTAGTAAACAAGGAACTCTTTCATTTCATAATTTGAAAAAATAAGAATTATATTTAATTTTTTTATTCTATGATTTAAAATATTCTTCTATCTCTTTTTCTTCATCTTCAGGAATTTCTAAAAATTGAATTGCTTCTTTAAATGTCATTTGCAATTTTGTCATCATTTTTCTTACATATTCTATATTCTTTCTAATTCTCTCTTTTTGTGTCCCTTTTTTTGTCCCTTTTTCCAACGCTTCTAATTCGATAACTTCTCCTAAATTACACATATCTCTCATCCTTTCTTCAAATTCTTCATCATCCAAGCCATATCCTTTTATTACTTCATTCTTTTCTTGATAATTCAATGTATTATTCAATAATGCGCCTATAGGCATTAGTATTTCATCATAGCTTTCATACTTATCATTAGGACTATGTCCTTTGCTTAAGTATATCATAAGTTGTTCTTCTTTATCATAATTTTCTATTTTTTCTTCATAATTTCCACTTAAATGATTTTCTGCTATTTTGAGTTGATTGATACAGCCATCTTTACTCTTTGTAGCTTGTGGCATGATCCAAAATGAATACACTTTTTTCATTCCATCATAATTTTCACTATCATATTCTCTTCCCCATTGACTGGAAATCATTCTTGAGCTATAAGCGATGCTTCTTGTGACAAGATGATATCCTGGACTTGTCTTGTTTTGAATTTCAATATTAATGTAGACTCTTTTGGTTGATTGATCTAGCTGTGGTAAATCGATATAGAAATAAATATCATAGCACATCAATCCTTCATCTTTGATAAAAGCTTCTTTATCCATTAAATGAAAATGAGGATTGACGATTTTATCACCAATACGGACTCCTTTAATTAGCTTTTTTATTTCATCTAATGAAAGATGTTTGGCTTCTTCAACAAAACAAGAAATGATTCTAGAAAGCATATAAGGATGTCCTATCAGCATTTTACAATACTGATCGTACATGATTGTTTTATTAGAGCTTGTTATAAGATTTAATTGTTGCATAAGTAGTTCCTCCTGCTATATATATCGTTTATTTTTTTACTTTTTTCTTCTTTTTTTGTTAAAAAAATAAAAAACTTGGAAATTTCATTCCAATAATCTACTTAATATTCTCATTTTGACAAAAAAAGAAGAATCAAAACGATTCTTCTAATATTTATAGAAACCTTCTCCTGAAGACATACCAAGTTTTCCTTCATCAATATATTTCTTTAACATCTTAGCCATACCTTTAAAATTATAAGGAGCTAAAAATGATGGAACCTTCAAATACATAGAAACAATATTATATGCAGTTGTAAGTCCTACTGTATCTAATATTTGGAAAGGTCCTTTAGGAGCACCTGTACCAAGTGTCCAAGCTTTATCAATACTTTCAGGATCACTTATACCATTAACATAGAGATCCATTCCTGAAAATAATAAAGGAACAAGCATTGAATTTAATAAATAACCTGATTTTTCTTTTCTTACAGGTAATGGAATCATTCTTATTTCTTTAGCAAAATCCATAATCAAATCAAAATATTTTTGATCCGTTTGTTTTTGTGCCATGACTTCTGTCATATTATTTTTCCAAATACTATTTGCAAAATGTAATGATAAATATTTTTCTGGACGTTTTGTATATTTAGCGAACTTCGATGGTAATAATGTAGATGAATTCGTAACGATAACTGTCTTTTCAGGTAATAAATCTGCCATTTTTTTATAAATATCTATTTTTTGTTCTACATTTTCAGCCATTGATTCAATAATTAAATCGGCATCACTGACTGCTTTTTGTAAATCTAATTCTAATTTAATATTTTCATAGGCCTTATTAGCTTTTTCTAAACATTGTTCTTTATCAAAATCTTCATAATCACTAATACCCATGGCCCAATTTTGAGGTGTCTTTCCTTTATCGCTATCCATTAAAGTAATCGTAGCATGATAAACCTCTTTTAAATGATCTAATTTAGGCTGACATCTTCCTATACTTCCTTCACTTCTAAGCCAAATCGTTACATCAAAACCACAATAAGCTGCTTGATAAGCAATTTGACTTCCTAAAACGCCTCCACCAATAACAACAACATTTTTAATTTCCATAGATTCATCCTCCTACCTTTATTTTATCATTTTGTTAAATTATTCACAAAAGATTTTTTACTTTTAGTTTGAACTACATATAAAAAAGAACCCTATTTCTAGGATTCCTTTATACTATTCAGCTTTTGTTGAATTTACTTCTTCAAACATTTGAGGAATTGCATGTTTATCTTCTTTGTTTTTATATTTGAAGTAAACAACTGTTAATAATGAACATACTATTAAGATTCCTGCAAACACTGCAATTTCAACTGAAATTGAAGGAGCTGTCATACTAATTGTTTTTCTAAATCCATCTACACTATAAGTATATGGTACAAATTTATGAATAGCTTTGTAGATAGCTGGACCTGTATCTAATGGATAAGTACCAGCTGAACCACCTAAGTTAACAATCATGAATACAAGTAATAAGAAGTCACCAATAAATCCAGTTGTTAAACTTAACAACATAACGAGTGACATAAATGCCGCTGATACGAGAATTGCAAGTAAGTATGTTAAACCTAAATTAACAGGTTCAAATCCATTAATTAATCTTAAAGCAGTAACCATTACGATAGCTGCTAATGTAGAAACTGTATACATAACAGTTGCTTTACTTGCCCAATATTTCCATGCATTTTCAGCTTTTTTAATACCATGTCTAATTGGATACATTAAAGCAAATGCTAAGCATGTTACATATAAACCAACTGACATCATATAAGGAGCCATTGCATGACCGTTATTTTCAACTTTAGAAATTTCTTTATGACTTGTTTCAACAGGAGTAGCTACCATATCAGTAGTTTTATCTGTTGAATCAATCTTACTTTCTTCTGCACCAGATTTTAATGCACCATTTAAAGTAGTTACACCATCAGCTGCACTCTTAATTCCATCACCTAAAGTATCAGAACCAGCAGCCAACTTACTAGCACCATCACTAATTTGACCAGCACCATCAGATAATTGATTAGCACCATTCATTAATGTAGCATTATTACTTACTAATGTTGAAGTACCTGTAGCCAATTGATCAACACCACTTGTTAAAGCTGTAATTCCTTTAGTTAATTCAGGAACATTACTGTTTAATTTTGAAGTACCATCAGCTAAAGCAGTAGCACCACTTGTTAAAGCTGTATTGTTATCAGCAATTTGTGTTAAACCTTTTTGTAAACTATCCACACCAGCTGTATAAGCTTGAACACCTGCAACTAAAGCATCTTTAGAATCAACAGTTACTTGTTTAATATTTCCATCATTGTCAACAGTTACATATTTACCACCATTAACTTTTGCATTCACTTCATTTAATCCAGCTTGGACTGTTTGAGTTCCACTTACTAATCCTGTAGGAACTTTTGTACCATCTGTTAAAGTTCCACCATTAAGAGCTGCATCTAAATCATTTAAACTTGATTTAGTTGAACTAGATAATGTATTAATTGCTGTAGATGCACCTGTTGTATAAGTAGCAACCGAATCCATATATGAAGCTACACCGTCTTTATATTTATCTACAGGGAAATAATTTGTTAAACCATAAGCATCGATTTCTGCTCTTGACATTCCACTAGTTAATAATTTACTAGCAATTCCTTGTTTTTTAGCATCACCACTTGCATTTAATGTTTTAATTAATGTAGCATAATTATCTAATGATGTTTTTCCATCAGATAATTGAGTCAATGAATCTTGACTTGCTGCCATAGTTTTTTTGGAAGTTTCAAGATTTTCTTGTAATTTTTTTACACCATCAACTACTTGTTGATTTCCTACAACTAATTTTTCAGCACCTTCACCTAATGCTTTAACACCTGCATTTAATGCTGTGTTATTTTCAACCAATTGATTCGCACCAGCTAATGCTTGACTTACACCTGCTGTATAATCACTAACACCTTTATTTAATGCTTGAGCGCCAGCATTTAAATCACTTACACCACTAGCTAATGTAGGAGTAGCACTACCTAAAGTACCAACACCTGTTTTTAATTGGTAAATACCATTATTTACTGTAACAACACCATTTGTGTAATCTTTTAAACCTTTAGTTAAAGTATTTGTACCATCTTTAAATGTTAAAGAACTACTTGCTAATACTTTTAAGTTATCACTAATTGTTTTGTTACCATCTTCTAATTGAGTCATACCATCAGATAATTGTTGAGTACCATCGCTGGCTTCAGCAAATCCATCTGACATTGTTCCAATTGAAGTAAAGATTGTTTCAGCATATGTTTTTGTTACTGAAGCTGAAACTTCAGCTTTAATTTTTGCGATTGCTGAATCATCCATTTTTGATGCAACATAGTTTGTACCTGGATTTGTTGTATAATTTAAAACCATCTTTTTAGGATTTTTATCCAACAAAGTTGTTGCATTTTTGGAGAAATTGCTTGGAATCGTAATGACCATATAATAGTCACCATTTTTTAGTCCCTTATTTGCTTCTTTTGAATTTACAAAATGGAAATCTAATGAATCGTTGTCTTTTAACTTATCAACAAGTTGATTACCAACATCTAATTTCTTATCATTGTAATCAACTGCCTTATCTTTATTAACGACAGCGACAGGAAGATTTCCACTGTTACCATATGGATCCCACATAGATCCAAGGAAGACAACAGTGTAAATACTAGGAATAAGAATAAGAGCAACTAAAACAATTTGAATCCAATGATTTTTTAAAATGTTTTTCCACTCTTGCTTAATCATAAATATCCTTCTTTCTATCTTCTATAGACATTTTACATCTATAGATATATAATGTCTATAGAGTATTATAGTTTTTTCAATACAAATGTCAATATTCTTACATACAAAATATAAAAAATTAGTTATAATAAAAAAAGGGAAGGGATTACAATGAGGATTAGAAAAAGTTTTGAACAAGCAATTTGTATTTTATTGCTTATTGGTACAAGTGAAGGACCACTTAAAAGTCATGAATTAAGTAAAATGTTAGATGTTTCTGATTCATATTTAAAAAAAGTAACAAGACAACTTGTAGTAGCTGGTCTTATTACCTCTAAAGCAAGTAAGTTAGGTGGTTTTATTTTAAACAAAAAAATGAATGATATTTCTTTTTTAGATATTTTTGAAGCAATTGAAGGAAAAGAAAAATTTATTGAAACTACACATTTAGTTGATAAAGTCTTTGATCCAGCATTAAATGTTCAACATACAGAAGATATCATTATCAATCATTTAGATGCTGCTGAAAATCAATATAAACAAAAACTCAAAGAAATCAATCTTGGTGAAATTACAAATTATGTTCATCAAAATACAATATAAAAATAGGCTATTTGAATAAGCCTATTTTTATTATATGGTTCTATTTCTATTTTTTGCTTAAATCATTTCAATTTTTTTAACTATAACAACTAATCCAACAAAAGATATCATAAGAAGTATACTATATAAAACGTAATTAGTAGTATCTCCTGTTTTTGTAATTATGCTATTCTTATTGTCTTGTTTTACAGTTATACTTTCATTCTTATTACCTGTTACTTGTACTAAGTTATTATTATCTTTAACAACAGTAAATGTTGTACTTGCCAAGCCATCTGTCCATACAATTTCAAATGTATGTTTTCCTGCTGCTAGTGTATTAAGATAATCTTCTTTTAATGTTACAACAGTTGAACCTTCGCTAACAGTATAATTCTTTATATCAACAATAATACCATCTACTTTTACAAATTTGAATTTTGAAAATTCCCCATTACCTCTAATTACAAGGCCTTTATGAGCATCTTGTGTCCATGAACTATCAGCACCATCTAAAATTTTATATTCTTCTTGTCCTGGAGATGGTACAACTTTGGAAATTTTTTCTATTTCTTCATACTTACAAACTTCACAGACTCTCTTTTGTTCACCTTCTTGTTTTTCAGTAGCTTCTCGCACAATTTGCCAATTACCAAATTTATGTCCTGTAGCTTTAATAACAATAGGTTCACTTATAGAATTTATCATATTACTATCTGAATACATTAATCCACAATCTTCACATTTCCAGTATTCTTCAAATCCATCTTCTGTACAAGTAGCTGGTTTTTCTTCTACTAATTGAAGATGATGTCCTTTTGGATCAATTATTTGTGTTCCGCTTGTAACATCACACCTTCTACAATGAAAAGATTTTTCACCAGATTCTTTACAAGTAGCTTCTTTATCTACTGACATGGTATCGTTCCAATCATGCTCACCATAATAATCCTCGCAAATATTTGATAAAACATCCTTTGTTGTACTAGTTTGAACACCTGTTAAATCTGTACTATCAGATCCTCCCATTGCTTTTAAATTTGGATTTTTTTCTACATCGAAAGAATTATCTATAAAAATCCCATTACTATTTGGATTTCCTACAAAGCCTCCTGGGCTATATGTTTTTGAAGAACTAGTAATTTTTCCAGATGAGTGACTTTTAGTAATAGTACTGCCATCATTTGTACCTGCAAAACCACCAACTTTTGGTTCAAAATCAGTAACTATACTTTCTACATCACCAAAAGCCACACTATTTTTTATTTCAACATCTGACTCAACATATCCAGCAAAGCCACCCACATTCCAATCGCTTGCTGTTACTTTACCATAAGAAGCACATTTATCCACACCGCTTTCAAAGAATAAAACCCCTGCAAATCCTCCTACAGACCATGAACCTCTCACATTACCTTTAACGATACAGTTTTGATAAATCCCATTAAAATCTTCACCTATGAAGCCACCACTTTTACCTCCGCCAATAACTTCAACATCTACCACGCAGTCTTTATAAGTTCCATAACTGTTATACCCTACTAATCCCCCACTCAATGCTTTGGTATTTTCTACTGTTCCTGAAACTTTACAATCACTCACAGAAATAGACATCCCATATCCTTGTGAAGCATTTCCAATTAGAACTCCTGCTGCATTTCTATCTTTACATGATGCTTTTACATAAGCATCAGATATGATAATATTCTTTAGCTCATATCCACTAAAATTTCCAAATAAGCCAGCACTTACTCCTTCTTGAGTTTCATCTACATAAAGACCTGTAATTGTTTTATTATTACCATTAAAGTAGCTACTAAATGCATGAAAACTATCGTTAGAATCTCCATAACCAATCGGAATCCAACGATGTGCACTTAAATCAAGATCTGCTGTCAATACAAAATATTCTTTGGCATGAGTTTTATCGACTATACCAGAGTTAACATCTACCGCCAATTTAGCAAGCTGTTCTGCTGTTTCAATTTGCCATGGGTCTTCAGCTGTTCCACTTCCTCCTGCAAAATCAGTTGCTGCATAATCTGTCCAAATACCATTTGGGGCATCTTTCGCAAATACTGGTATCGACATACATGTCATACTAAAGAAAATACTTATTATAATTCCTAATATAAAACTTTTACTGTGTCCATTTCTCATTTTATTTCCCTCCTTTTTTTATTGATACTCCCTGTATCATTATTTTATATAAGAACTCTAAAAATGTCAATTTATAAACTTAAACGCTTTCATTTTTTACAAACAAAAACTCAAGGACTGTTCCTTGAGCTATCTATTATAAAATATTCTTAAATACATCTTATTTTTTATTAAATAACAATTCTAATAAATGAACACCTTTTCCTTTTCCTAAAAGAATTCCTTTTAAACATCGATTACATACACAAACTATTTGTTTATCATAAAATTGTTGAACATATTCTTGCATATATCTTTCTTGTATTTCTTTAGGATAGTGAGATAGATGTATATCATCTAAATCTTTTGTTTCATAGTGGAGTGTTCCACAAAAAATAGAATTGTCTTTATTATTTTTCATTTCAATAACTTCGATATTCATTTTCTTTAAAAGACTTCTAACAGCTTGATGTACTTCAGGATGATTTCTATCACGAAAACAATCCTGTAAATACATTTTTTGTCCATGATAATCAGGAAAATCAAAATTATCTAATTGATCAAAATATTCCCAAATAGACATAGTCTTTACTTGATTCTCTATTTGCTTTCTACAAGCTTGACATACATATAAACCAATATCACCTTTTTCAAATTCTCTTTTATCAATTTTACAACATTTTGCAATCGGCATTTGTTTTTCAAAATAATCTCTTACTTTTTTTGCTGTTTGAAGATGCATTGTAGCAAAATTACAACTTGGATAATAAATATACATTCTCTTTCCTCCTATATCATTTGAATAACAACCTCACTGATTCCTGCAAGAACCATAACTAAAATTGGATTCATTTTATATTTTCTAAGTAATATTAAACAAAGGATAAAAACAATAATTGCATGGTATCTTATATAAGAAATACCAATTAATGAATCTTTAAAAAATGAAGAAATCAAAATACTGATTCCACTAATCGCAATCATCGAAACAACCGCTGGTCTTAAATAAGAAAGAATTGTTTTCATTACTTTCATATCTTTATATTTTACATAAAAATAAGCAAGTAATGAAACAAGGATACATGAAGGTAAAATACAACCAAAAGTGGCAATAAGAGCACCAGGTAAATGAGCTACATATTGTCCAACAAATGTTGAAGAATTGACCGCAATGGGACCTGGTGTCATTTGGGAAATCGTAATAAGATCCGTAAATGTATTCTGACTGATCCAATGATAGGTGGAGATTACTTGTTGACTAATAAGAGGTAATGCGGCATAACCACCCCCAAAGCTAAAGAGTCCTATTTGGAAAAATGCCCAAAATAATTGTAAATAAATCATGCTCTTTCCCTCCTTATAAATAGCTCAACAAATGCGAGTAAAATACATCCTAAAATAATGTACATAATGTTCACATTTAAAAAGTAATTTAAAACAAAAGCTCCTATCATAATTAAAATATTTCTTTCTTTATGTTCATCCATGACACTTAAGGCCATATCATAAACCACACTTACGATAATCGCTCCAATTCCAGCACGCATCCCAAGAAGAATTGCACTGATGATTTTATTGGTAATAAATATTTTATAAAAATAAGCAATCACACTAATAATAACGATTGGTGGAATGATTGTGCCAATCACACAAACAATAATCCCTAAAATTCCTGCCATTTTATATCCTAAAACAATCGCTCCATTAACAGCTATTGCTCCTGGAGCACTTTGTGCAATCGCTACTAAATCCAACATTTCTTTTTCATCAATATAATGAAGTTGATCCACAAATCTTTCTTTTAATAAAGAAACAATCACATAACCTCCACCAAAAGTAAATGCTGATAAATAAAGTGTAGAGGTAAACAATTCCATTAATAATTTTCTTTTTTCCTTCATTTCTATCACCTATTTCATCTTAATACACATTGATCCATCTGTAAAATATTATATAATAATATTATACATAGGTATTTACCTATATAAGGAGGCATTATGACATTTAGACATCTAGAAATCTTTATGAGTGTTTATCAAAATCAAAGTATTACTAAAGCATCCAAAGAATTACACATTAGCCAACCTTCTGTTTCATTAGCTATTAAAGAATTGGAAGAAAAATATCAAACACCCTTATTTGATCGTATGAACCGTCAAATTTATCCTACAAAAAAAGCTCATCTTTTATATAATCATTCATTACAGATTCTTTCATCTCTTGAAAATATGGAAAATGAAATGTATGAAGATCATGTAGAAAATATTTCTTTTGGTTGTAGTGTCACTATGGCACAAGTTTTTTTACCTCAATTATTAAAAAAATTAAAAATGATTTATCCAACTATTCATTTTCATATTATCGTTAATAATCTTGAATATATAGAAAATTTACTTTTAAAAAATGAACTTGATTTTGCTTTAATTGAAACAACACCGCTTCATCAATTAAAAAAAATAGCCTTCTATCAAGATGAACTTGTTATTATTGTTCATCCAAAACATCCTTTATTAAAAGTAAAAGATTTAAAAGAACTAGAACATTATGATTATTATTCACGTGAAAAAGGAAGTTCTATTTATGAACTTGTTCATAGTTATTTTATAAGTCATGATTTAGATATTGTGCCAACTATTGAATGTACAAATCCTCATGCTTTAATTGAACTCGTTAAACAAAATGATGGCTTTTCGATACTTCCTTATTCTTTAGTTAAAGAATCAAAAGAAATAACTTATTTAAAAAATAATGATTTTCAAATACAAAGAACGTATCATATTGTCATGCACAAAGACAAAAAACTCCTTCCTCTCTATCAAGAAATATTTGAGCTTATTAAAAAGGAATAATGACCAAAAATCATTATTCCTTTTATTATTTAGCTTTAATTGCCCAACGCATTTTTGTTGATTTAGCTCTTGAATTTCGATGACATTCTTCTTTAGTAGGTCGTATTACATTTCGACATACATCTTCATAAACACCACTATTTTTCATTTCTTTAAAAGTCTTTTTAACAATACGATCTTCACCTGAATGGAAAGTTAAAATAGCTACTCTTCCTCCTGGTTTTAAAATATGAGGTAGTTTTTCAACAAATTCATATAAAACTTCAAATTCTTGATTGACTTCTATTCTTAAAGCTTGAAAAACTCGAGCTGCTGTTTTATTAACAATATCTTTTCTATTTTTATCTTCAATAAAATTTAATGTCTTATCAATGATTTTATAAAGTTGACGTGTTGTTTCTACTTCCATTCCTGAACGAATAAAAGAATATATGTTTTTAGCTAAAATATCTGCATAAGGTTCATCTGAATTTTCTACTAAAATATTTTCAAGTTCTTCTTTAGAGAGTTCTTTTAAGATTTCAGAAGCTGGTCTTCCAGCTTTGGGATTTAATCTTAAATCTAATGGTCCTTCTTTTTTATAAGAGAATCCTCTTTCAGGATTATCTATTTGCATGGATGAAACACCTAAATCAGCCAATACAAAATCAAACTTTCCATATTTTTCACTTACTTCATCGATATTTCTAAAATTCGTTAAGACCGATGTAAAAATATTTTCATCAAATCCTTTATTTCTTAATCTTTGTGTTGTTTTTTCAATTTCAATTGAATCAATATCTAATCCATAAACGTGACCTTGACCTTCTAATTTTTCTAACATTTTAGAAGTATGACCACCATAACCTAATGTACAATCTAAACCAACTTGTCCGGGTTGAATATCTAAAAAATCTAGAATCTCATCAACCATAATAGAAATATGCATTCCTGCTGGTGTACTTCCTTTAGAAATAACTTTTTCAATCGTTTCTGGATATTTTTCTGGATTTAATTCTTTATATTTATCTTCAAAATTTCTAGGGTGTGTCCCTTTATATCTTTTTCTTCTTTTATGTATTTGTTCACTCATAATTATTCCTCATTCTTTTTACTATTATAATATAACGAATAATCTTTTAAGAAACAATAGAAAGATAACAGACTTATTATTAGCAGTAGTAAAAATATTTTTTCTATTTTGGATATATAAAAAATAAGTTTTTATTCTATTGGTTGTTGATAAAAACCGCCATAAAAATTTTCAGTTTTTATAACATTAACTATTAAATCAGGATCCACATCTTTCATTAAGTCTACAATATCTTGGACTTCATAACTTGAAACCACTGTATGTAATAAATTCATTGGCTGTTTTGAATATCCTCCAATAGCCTCAACACAAGAAATACCATGACGATAATATTGGATATAGGCCTCTACAATTTCTTTTGATTTTTTTGTTGTTATTTGTAATGTTACACGTTCATAACGATGGTAAAAAGAATCGATTGTTTTTGTTGAAATAAATTGAAATAAAATAGAATATCCTGCATGGATCCAACCAAACATTGATCCAAATATCATAAGAATTAAAGTATTAAAAACAAAAACATATTCCCATATAGATTTACCCTTTTTATTAGAAATATAGAGAGCAATAAAATCTGTCCCTCCAGTGGAAGCATTTCCTCTAAGTACAAGAACTGCCATTAATCCATAGGAAACTCCCCCAAAAGTAATATTTAATAAAATATCATTAAATAAAGGTTGAAATTGACACACTTTTAAAAACAAACTCGCTAAAAATACTTGTAGTAATGAAAAAAGTGTAAATCTAGGGCTAATATTTTTATAGCATAAAATAGCAACCGGTACATTTAAAACAATCATGCCTAATGATGTTGAAAACGAAAAGCCAAAATAAGTAGAAGTAATTTTCTCAATAAGAATAGCTACCCCTGTAAATCCACTTGATAATAAATTTGCAGGTTGAATAAAGACTTGAATGACATACGCTTGACTTAACGCAGAAATCAAAACACAAAGAAACGTTACCAATGTTCTTGCTTTTTTATTTTTATTTAGTTTTTTTATCATATACTTTTCACAATTTTTTCAACTAATTCCTTAGAGACAACATCATAATCATTTTCATGAGGAACAGGGGCATAAGCATAAGAGACCTCATGTCTGTGTGTTGTTGCATCATTGATCCAGTCTTTACAAGAACTATGAACTTGATAAATTCCTGTATACTTCATCATTTCTTTGGCGTTACTTGCATTCATGCCACTTCCTGCAAGAATTTCAATTTGACTTCCATATTTTTCTTGTAAATTTTTAATTAGATCTTTTCCATCTATCGCTTTAGGTTTTAACCCACTTGTAAGAATACGATCCACTCCTAATTCAATTAATAATTCTATCGAAGTATAGGGATCTTCAACACAATCAAATGCACGATGAAAAACAACTTCTCCTTGATAACTTTTTATGATTTCTATCATTTCTTTTGTTTGTTTAATACAAATAGAACCATCTTTATTTAAACAACCAAAAGCTATTCCATCGGCTCCATTTTCTAATAAAGACTTTGCATCTTCTTTCATCACTTCAAATTCAATCTCGTTATAACAAAATCCTGCTCCTCTTGGTCTTACCATCGTAATTACTTTTAAGTTTGTATTCTTTTTTGTAAGTTTTAAAGTTGCTAGAGATGGTGTTAAACCGCCTAAATGTAAAGCATTATTAAGTTCAATGCGTTTTGCTCCACCATGATAAGCATTTAAAGCATCTTCATAACTTCCACAACATATTTCGATTATTCTTTCCATACTCTCTCCTATAACATTCCTAAATAATAAATTCCTAATGCATATATTTTTGCATTGGTATTCAAATCCTCAATTTTCATCCATTCATTTGGTTGATGTCCAATACCTTTTTGACCCGGAAAACTTGGACCAAAAGGAACAATATGAGGCATTAATTTAGCGTAAGTTCCTCCCGTAGTGGTAACAGGTGTTCCATCTAAATGCGTTATTTTTTCATAAGCCTTAGACAACAAAGAAACCATTGGGCAATCTTTTTCAAATTTTACAGGAAAATAATGTTGAACACATGTTACTTCCATGTTTTTTGCTTTTTCTCTAATTGTTTCAACAATTGTTTCTAGCGTCATATTTGCAGGATAAGAAAATGTGACCGAAAAAACAAGTTTACTTTTTTCATGTTTCAATACAAAATTACGCATTTCATTTATACCAAATTCTTCATCTTTAAAATCTAAACCGAGTTTTTCTGCATTCGTATTAGCATTTAAAAAATAGTTATTAATAAACAAAAAAAATTCATCAACTTGTTTTTCTTTAGCACTTATTTCAATAACAGCTCTTCCTCTTTCTGCATAAACCACAGGATACTTACAGTCCGGTGTCCACCCCATGACTGGCGGCTTTTCATGTTTTAAATAATACTCTAAATCTTTAAATCCAGTTTCTTCATCACAGCCAAAAATAATTCTTACAGGCTTATGAAGTTTAATATTTAGTTCTTTAATCGCATATAATGCATACAAGCATGTCATAATTGGACCCTTATTATCTAATATTCCTCGTGAATAAATATATCCATCTTCTTCATACGCACTAAATGGGGGATGTTTCCAACCTAAACCTGTAGGTACAACATCTAAATGTCCAATAATGCCAATATAATCTTCACCTTTACCATATTGTGCATATCCTATATAATGATCTAAATTTTTTGTTTCAAACCCTAAAGATTGAGCAATTTCTAAAACCTTGTCAAGTGTTAAAGCAATATCTTTACCAAAAGGTGCCCCTTGTTGAAAAGTTCCTTCAACACTTGGCATTTTTACAATCGTTTTAATATCCTCAATCATTCTTAAAGAAAGCATATCTATTTTTTTTATAATTTCTTCTTCCATACTATTTTTCCTCTAAAGGTGCCATCCTTGTTTTCATATAATGATCAAGCCATTCTTGACTTGCAACTTCATGAATACATTTTCCATCTTTATTTTTTGTAAGATAAACAATTGGTTCTTGATTTTCCGTTGCCACCGCAAATGAGAATCCTTCAATATTAGTTGCAACTCCCCATTCTCCTTTATTATTCATTGCAATTAACGATAGATCCCCTGCATGACCTCTTCTTTCTTTTAAACGATGATCAAGTTGATTAACTGCTTTTTCACAAGCTGCTTGAGGGTGCATACCTTCTGCCATTAAGCGAACGATTTCATAAGAAATACATCCTTTCATTAGATCTTCTCCCAATCCAGTTGCTGAAGCTCCACCTACACTTGAATCAACATAAAATCCTGAACCCGCTATTGGTGAATCTCCAACACGTCCTTTTTTCTTCATAAATAAACCACTTGTTGAAGTTGCTGATGTCATTTTCCCTTGTTGGTCAAGACATACCATACCAACTGTATCATGTCCTGCATAAGGTTTTATTTCCTGTTCACGGACTTCTTTCACTCTATTTCTATAATGAATTTTAGCGCGGTCTGTAAGCATATTTTTACGTTCAAAGCCTTCTTTATGAGCAAATTTTTCAGCCCCTTCTCCAACTAAAATATTATTTACTTTTTCTTTAGATAAGCGTCTAGCAATTGATACCGGATTTGCAAAATCTTTAATAGCCGCAACTGCTCCAATACTTAATGTATTTCCATCCATATAAGCTGCATCTAACTCTACTTCCATTTCTTCATTAGGAAGTCCTCCATAACCAACTGATTTATAATAAGGAAAATCTTCAACTGCTTTTATTGCTGTTTCTATTGCATCTCCTGCATCTCCTTTTTCTTGTAAAATATGGCTTGCTTCACTAATTCCTTCAACAGCCATACGCCATGTTGCTATTATTCCCCACATTTTCTTTCCTCCTAGTAGAAAGGATGCTAAACAGCATCCTAAAAACAAAATTTTTCTTTAAATTCTTCAATTTCTTTTTCTTGGTAAAGAGCCTTTGCAAGAACACACATTCCCTCTAAAGACTCATTTAAACCTATACCACCCTTTTTAGGTGTTTTAATAATACATAATTTATCTTTATATTCGTTAATCGTTTCTTGATTATCATCTGACATGGCCGCAATTGCTTTAGAAGATGTATTTTGATTAATATCGTAAGCAATTCTTGCTGCCATTTTTCCATAATTCAAATAATTAAAACAAGGACCACACATTACAACATCAGGTTTTAATTTATTCACCATTGCGCATAATTTTCGACTTACTTCGTCAGGATTTTTTAGATACGTCCCGTCTCCACAATAAAGACATGCCACGACTTTTCCATCTACTTTCTTTAAAAATGGTTCCATCATAACTGCCGGACCAACAGCTTCCTTTTTTGCTCCTAAAGGAATATCATGATCGTCTTTAATACCAGCACCTGATTGAATTTGGTCATAAATCATGATTATTTTCATAAATTTTCATCTCCTACAAATCATCAAATGAAAGATCATCTAATGAAATATCATCCTCTTCTTCTTCATCATTTTGCATATTATTTTCTTCTTCAAGATATTGTTTATCCATTATTTTAATAAATGGCATATAGATAAAGATTCCTAAAATTAATAACAACACTTGTAAAAGAGCTCCTGCCCAATTTGTTGCAAGGAAACCAGAAATAACAATTGGTGTTGTCCAAGGAATATTAATTCCAGAACAAATTGGTACTAAATTCATAGCCATTGCAAAATATGAAATAACAATATTCACTGTTGGAACTAATACAAAAGGTATTAATAATGTTGGATTCAATACAATTGGTAATCCAAAAACAATTGGTTCATTAATTCCAAAAATACCAGGAACAAAAGAGAGTTTACCTAAATTTGTAATACGTTTTGATTTACAGAATAAAAGCATCGCAATAACTAATGATAAAGTAGATCCTGCTCCACCAAAAGTAGCAAATAAATCTTGGAATTGTTGGCAAATAATATGATGTTCACCAGCAATATTTCCTGCTGATAATGTTTGTAAAATTGGATTGAATACGGCACCAACAACCGAACCACCATTTACTCCAAAGAACCAAAATAAATGTAAGAAAATATAAGCAACAACCATTGCTCCTAATGTATCTCCTAAATTTAATAATGGTGTTTGTAAAAATTCAAAAATAATTTGGAATACATTTGTACCTAAAAAACCAAATAATAAGTTAATTGTAAAGAATACGATCATTACCATCGCCGCTGGAATTAATGCAGCAAATGATTCTTCAACTGTAGGTGGAACACCTGCTGGCATTTTAATTGTCCAACCTTTACGTTCCACATATGTATAAATATGGACTGATAAAAAAGCACACATAATTCCGACAAAAATACCCTTTGATCCTACCCAACCTAAAGGAATACCACTTAAACTTACATCAACTGCTTTACCTGCCACATCAACACTACCGCTAACTGAATATGGCATAATTAAAAACCATGAAACAACGGCAACGGCTGCACCAAATATCTTATTTGTATTCATTTTTCCAGCAAAGGAATACGCTATACCAATTACAGCAAAGATTGCCATAATATCAAAAGTAGCCCCTGCTGGTTTTGAAATAAAAGATGCTAATGTCTGTCCTGTTGAAGAATTAACCACAGTTGTTTCTAAAAAATTAATCCAACCTTGAATTGGAAAGTTCGCTATCAATAAGAAGATAGAACCTCCAATTAATAATGGAGTTGAAACAAGAAAACCATCACGAATTGACATGAGGTACTTATTTCTCCCAATCGCCTCCGCTAGAGGCATTAGTATTTTTTCAAGTTTTTTCATCATAAGACTTGTCCTCTTTCTATTTTTTATTTGATTTAATCAGTTTAATTGCTGATTTTAACACCTTTTCACCATTCATCATACCGTAATCCGCTTGATCAATGACCGCAATAGGAATACCTGTATTTCCAAATTGTTCAACTGTTTCTTCATACATATATTTCACTTGTGGACCTAGTAAAATACAATCAGGGGTATCTTTTTCTATAATTTCTTCAAGTTTATTGTGTGAAAAAGCTGCCACTTTAATAGGCAAATTGTGTGCATTAGCGACACTTTGCATATTACTCGCTAACATACTTGTTGACATTCCTGCACTACAAAATAAATAAATTTTTTTCATTCTCCTTCTCCCTTCTTATTTTTCTAACGAATAAAGACGTTGGTTCAATTTTATAATTTCAAGAGCCATCATTTTAATTGTTTCAGCAGACATAAGTTGATCTTCTGCATGCATCAATAAAATATTTGGTACAACTTTTTCACCATTTGCTTCTTTTTGTATCAAACCTGCATGTGCTTCATGTCCTTTTACAAATTCCTGATCTCCCTCTTTTATTTTTGCTTTAGCTAAATCAAAATCACCTTTTTCAGCAATTTTCATTGCTTCAATATAAGATGATTTTGCTACACCTACCGCAGAAATAATTTGAAAACTAACTAACTCTAAATTGTCCATTTTTGTTCCTCCAATATCTTTACATCTATTATTATAAATATTTCTTTATCTTTAGGCTGATAGAGACGTTTCCTAGCAATAGGAAATCAAACACTTACAACCTTTGTATTTCCTATATAGTCATGTATTGCACGATGTTCCTTGGTAAAAATAATCATCAATGTACTTATTCCTCCCACAACAAACCCAACATACATCATCATTGAAACAATATTTACGTGTATGCATAAAGAAACAAGTTGATGCCACAATGCACTTGCACTCACAAAAACACCTTCAATTACAATCATTCCTAAACCTTGTCTTAAAACCAATGATTTTAACGATACTTCTTGATTATTATTTTGAATAATTTTAACTTTACATATTCGTTTTCCTACAGTCTGTCCTTTATAAACAAAGAAAGGAATATAAATGTAGTAAAACAAAGCAAAAATTACTCCTATAATCCCCGCAATAAATCCATAAGGTTGTTGAATTTTTAATAAATTTTGTTTTAACATTGTTCCATACAATTTTTGTGAAACCACAGCAATTGGAAAAGCAGCACAAAGTGCTCCTAAATACCAATCAATAAAATAACTAAGCACTCTTCTTGTTAAAGGTGCATTTATATATATATTTCTTTTTGTCATCTTCATTAGCTCCTAAGCGATAATTTCTTTCATAAATTCTTCATAATTATTTACTTCTAATAATTGTTCAAATTTCTTTGAATTAGCGACAATACTTGATAACCAATCAAAAAATATTTTTAATAAATGATTATCTGTTTCTCTAATTCCCAATAAAATAATAAATTTCACATCAAATTCTCCCCATTTCACACTTCTATCTAAAATCAATACAGAAATACATGATTTTTTGGTAGATACTTCTATAGAATGTGGAACAGCAAAACCATACATAAATGAGGTTGCTGAGACTGCTTCTCTTTTAAAAACATCTTCTTTGTATGCTTTTGTAGCTAAATCATTATCTATCAATTCATCACATAAATAATTTAAAATTTCTGTTGTATCATGAAATGTTTGATGTACATGAAATAAATTTTCTTTAATAAGTTTTTTTAACATCTTCACTACATCATTGTGATAAAGCTTATTATCTAATTCATTAAGAAGCTGAAATACTTTACTTTCATCTTCGTTATTTACAAATAAAGTTATTTGAAGAGTTGGTATGTCAAGTTGATGTTTTAAGGGAACTGTTGTTAAAATGAAATCTGGTTGACATTGTTCAACCTGCAATTCTTCAAAAAAATGAAATATCTCAAGAATTTCCATTCTCTCCCCAAATCTATTTTTTAATTTTTCTACACAAGGAATAGATAACATTTGATTGTGAGGAATGATGACTATTCCCCGATGACGATACATACTTTGGCTTCTTTCATAAGCTGCTCCCAAATGCAAAGCAAGAAATGCCAGCTCGTTTTCGTTAATAGTGTATCCTGTGCATTCAGTAATAACCTCACCAGAATGTACTGCCATTTCAAAAACCAAAGGGTATTTTCTTTTAATTTCCTTTAAATAAAGGTTTGTAACTTTAACATTGTTCACTTGTCTTTCCAATAAAGACTGTAAATGTGTAATTAATCCAAGTTTTAAATCATAATCATTTGAAAGATCTATACCAAAATATTCCTTTATTTTATCTATAATTGTATAAAAAATATATTTCAAATTTTCACTTTCTTTTCTATTTCTATTATAGAATTTTCCACTTTTCCCCAATAAAAGATACGAAAATAAAACCACTTCATCTTCAATAACGGGTATATGTATCACTTGCGAAACTTTTGAAAAAAAATCTTTCGCCACCTTATATTCTAAACTATCCTTCAGTTTTTCATTATAAGTTTTATCTTCAATATAGTTATGATTAATAATTCTTTCTATTGAAACACCTGCATGTATCATAATCATAGGAAAACTCACATCTCTAATATAGTAATCATTCATTTCACAAACTTCTTCTAATATATCTTTAACTTCTAATAAATCAAAATTTTCCCATAAATCAGCAATAGAATTTAAATTCATAAAATTCCCTTTAGTTTCTTCTGTCAGCAAATCTTTGTAAAGTTTTCTTTTATCTGCTTCATCTCCTACTAGATAAATTGTATTTTTATTACGAACAATTTTTAAACTTGAATAACTACTAATCATTCTTCTAATTTTCTTTAAATCATTATCTATCGAATATCCACTAATAAAAACTCGATCTTGCAATTGAATTAAGTTAATTTCACTTTCTTTAAACAATAATTCCTGTATTAACCAAACACATCTTTCATGTGATGTTTGTGGAATAATTTCCTTGGGTTCAATATCTTGTTTTGATAAAAGTGTTTGATCAATATGATAACCTTTCCTTTTATCAGCACTAATTAACAAACAATCGTAAAATTGATTAATATGCTCTATATCATTACGTATTGTACGATCTGTAACATTTAGAATATGCGCCATCTCTTTTCCAGTAATCCATTTTTTATCATTCAATAGATCAATTACATGCATTTGTCGATCATTTAACATATCTTTTTTCCTCCATTTATTATCATTATAACAGTAATTTTTTTTACACAACATTAATTATGTTTCCTAATTGTTAGGAAATAAAAAAACAAGGTTTCCCTTGTTAATCTTTAAAAGTATATCCTACACCTACTTCTGTGACAATAAAACGAGGATGATTCGTATCTTTTTCTATTTTTCGACGAAGAGTAGCCATAAATACTCTTAATGCATTTTGATTAGAATGATCTTGATAACCCCAGATTTCTTTTTGAATGTAATTATGTGTTAATACTTTACCACGATGTTCAATTAAAAGCTTTAAAAGATTAAATTCAATCGGTGTTAAATGAATTTCTTCTTGATCTATTAATACCTTTCTAGAAATAAAATCAACCTCTAAATAATCCTTTTGATATTTCTTTATTTCTTCATCTTCTTTTTTAGATAATCTTTTAGCTACTCTAATTCTAGCTAAAAGCTCTCCCATATAAAATGGTTTTACAACATAATCATTTGCTCCTAAATCAAGTGCTTTGATTTTTTCTTGTTCTTCTAATCGTGCAGAAACAACAATAATAGGTTTTGAAGAAATTTTCCTAATTTCTTGAATTACTTCAAGACCATCAATATCTGGTAAACCTAAATCTAAAATAACGATATCAGGTTGATGACTATAAAAAAGACTTAATGCTTCATGACCCTTTGTTGTCATTAATATACGATATCCTTCTTGTTCAAAAGACATTTGCAGAAAATGAGAAATATATGGATCATCTTCTACAATCATAATTAAATCATTCATTATACATTCAACTCCTTATCACTAGGAATAGTAAAAATAAAACATGCTCCATCTGTTTCATCCTTAGCCCAAATTTTTCCACCATGAGCTTGAATAATTGCTTTACAAATAGCTAATCCTAAACCAATTCCTTTTTGACTATCATTAGAAACATTGGTATCTGTTACAAATTCTTCAAAAATATGATCTAAAATATTTTTAGAAATTCCAGATCCTGTATCTTTAATCATAAATTGTACTTCATCTTCTAATTTCTTTACATGAATCGTAATTTGATCTTTTTCTTTTGTATACTTGATTGCATTATTTAAAATATTAATAAATACTTGAACCATTAATTTACCATCTACATTAATAAATAATAAATCTTGAGGTACATCTACAACCACATTTCTTTTTTCTAATTCAGGTAAATGTTGTATTGCTTCATAAATCAAATCATCTACAACTTCTAAATTTTTATGTAAGACTAAATTTCCACTTTCTATTTTAGACATGTTTAAAATATTTTCAACGATTTGAGTAAGCCAATGTGCTTGATCATGTATGTCTTTTGCAAGTGAATAAATATCCTCATTTGTAAGATGATCTTGATTCATCATGAGTTGACTTGCTCCAACGATTCCTGTAAGTGGTGTTCTTAAATCATGTGAGATACTTCTTAACATACTGTTAAGCATATGTTCTCTTTCCATCGCTACCTTTATTTTTTCTTGTTCTAAATAAGTAAGTTCTCTTTCTAAAGCATTTCCTAATTGGTTAGCAGCTGCTTTAATGATAATCATTTGATCTTCATTGAGTCCTTGATGACTTAATATTTCAATACTTCCTAAAACTCGATTCATTCCTATAATAGGAATTACATTTTTACTTTCTTCTTTTATTTCCAAGGAAATATTTGTTTTTATTTGAATACTTTCTTCAATATATTGATTTCCTTTTAATAAAATATATTCGATCCCTGAAACGTTCAATAATCTTTCTGATAAGCTATATAATTGTTTAGAAATACCTTCATTCTTTTTAGAAATAAGAATTTGTTTTTGAAAACGATCCGTTAAACTACAAGCAATAACAGAAGTCATCAAAAAGAAAAGAATAAGCATAAAATCATTAGGATCACTAATATGAAAATCGTAGTTAGGGTCAATATATAAAAAGTTAAAACATAATACACTAACAATAGATGCTAATAAACCATAAAAATATCCTTTAGTAAATGTAGAAATTAATAAAACTCCTACAATAAATACCATTAAAATATTTTCTTTCCTAATTCCCATTGAATTTAAAGTAAGTGAACAAAATAATTCAATCGAAATAATAATACCAAAATAAACTAAATACCTTAATTTTTCTTTCATCAAATCACCAAGATCATCATGACATACATTTTAGAATCATATCAACATCTTTTTTCTTTCCTATAACTAAAAGATGATCTTCTACATTAAAAACATAATCTACCGAAGGTAAAAAATCTGTTTTATTATCTTTTTTGATTCCTATGATATAAATATGAAAAGCTGCTCGAATATTAATTTGTTTAATTGTTTTTCCTAACCATTGACATAATGCAGGAATTTCATAAATAGAATATTCATTATCCAATTCAACATAATCATACAAATTATCATTACTTACACGCACTGCTAATTTTTCAGCACTGTCACGATTAGGATAAATAACCTCATCCGCCCCATTTTTTAATAAAAATTTAGCGTGTATATCTCTTGTTGCTTGAGAAATAACATACTTGGCTCCTAATTCTTTGAGCAAACTTGTAATTTCCAAACTACTTTGGAAATTTGTTCCAATACAAACAAAACAAATATCAAAATTGGAAACACCAAAACTTTGTAAAACATCTTCGTTTGTACAGTCTCCTATTTTAATATTAGAAATTTCTCTTGTAAGATCTTCTAAACGTGATTCATCTTTATCTACAATCATAATTTCATTTCCTAATGCGTTCATATTTCTAGCAAGATGGTGTCCAAAACGACCCATTCCAATTATTAATACTGTTTTCATAAATCCTCCTAACCAATAGATATTTTTTCTACTGGATTTTTACAATTTGATATTTTCTTTTTCTTTGAAAGAGATAAAGCAAGTGTTAAACTTCCCACTCTTCCACAATACATTAATAAAATAATGGTTATTTTTGAAGTCATTGATAAGACACGTGTAATGCCCGTAGATATTCCTACTGTTCCTAATGCTGAAAATATTTCAAAAAAAGTGTCTTGCATCGGTAAATGAGGTTGATCATTAAAAATAATAAAAGAACTTATTATAATGAAGATAAAATTTATCAAAAAAACAGAACATGCTTTTTTGATTGTCTTACTATCAAATCTTCGATTAAAAGCATTAGCTTCACTTTTATTTGTCATAGTTGAATAAACAAAAATAATCAAGACTGCAAAAGTTGTTGTTTTAATACCACCTGCAGTTGAACCAGGACTTCCTCCCACAAACATCATTAACATCATTAATAAACTCGTTGCTGGTTTTAAATGAGAGACATCAATGGTATTAAAACCTGCTGTACGACATGTTATTGATTGAAAAAATGATGCTAGAATTGCTTCTTCACTGCTAAGTGATGCTAAAGCATGTTGATATTCAAAAATATAAAATAAAAAAGCACCACCAAAAATAAAGATAAAAGATGTAATTAAAACTATTTTTGTTTGTAATAAATAATTTCTAAAATGTAATTTCTTTTCGTATAAATCTTGCCAAACAACAAAACCTAATCCACCTATAATAATTAAAATCATAATTGTGATATTCACAACGATATTAGAAGCATAAGGTGTTAAAGAACCATACGGTTCTATTATACCTAATAAATCAAATCCCGCATTACAAAACGCTGAAACAGAATGAAATATACCCAAATAAATACCTTTCAATAAACCAAAGTCTTCTATAAACACCAAACTTAAAATAACAGCTCCAATACCTTCAAATAAAAATGTCCCTTTAATAATATGCTTAACAAGTTTAACCCCACCTGCTAATTTTAAAGAACTTACACTTTCTTCAATTAACCCTCTTTGTCTTAAACTAATCTTCTTTTTAAGATACGTAGCTAAAAAAACACCAATTGTAATAAATCCTAATCCACCTATTTGAATTAAAATTAAAATGACAATTTGTCCAAACAATGTCCAATGTGTCGCTGTATCATAAACTACTAATCCCGTAACACAAGTTGCACTTGTCGCTGTAAATAAAGCATCTAAAAAATCAGTATGATTACTAGAAATAGGTAATAAAAGTAAAAATGTTCCTACTAAAATAACAATCGCAAATCCTAAAGCAAGAATTTCAACATTCGTTCTTCTTTTGATCATATAAATTTTTTATAACCCTTTCTATATCTTCTTTTTTTTGAAAGATATCAATATTATCACTGTAAAGTTCTATATAGTTTTGTTCACCACATAAAGCATAAACATGGGTATTAAACATATCTCTTTGAATACGATAATTCATCAATAAATTATAATAATCATCCTGACAACAAAGAATCACATACTGATAACTTTGTTCAAATTGATAAATATCTTGTTTACTCATACACTTAATTTTTTTACTTTCATATTTTTTTATATCTTTATATTGATCTTCATAAATAACCAATACATCTGGATGTTCTATAGTATCTAATACATCATCTACTTTTATCATTTGTCGATAAATAATCACTAAAATACCAATCAAAACAACCACTAATAAATAATCTATCATAGTAATCCCCTCTTTTCCTTTATTATAAAATTAGAGGCATTAAGATAGTATTAAGATAAGTACCTATGCCATTAATAAAACATAAATAAAAAGGATCAAGATAATTCTTAATCCTACCAATAATCTCTTTGTTGATCTATGACTTCTAAAGTTTTCGTATTCACTAAATAAAAATCAACAAGACTTTGTGTACTACTTTTTGTTACGTATTTTTCTAAAACAATTTCATAATCTTCTTCATTATTTTTATATTTATTAAAAACAAGAGATAAAGTATATTCATCATTTGTACTTACAACTGCATACGGAAAACCTTTAGCATTAAATTGATAATCAAAACATGGATTTTCTAGTTTATTTTGAGATTTTAATAATTCGTATACTTTTTCAAAATATACTCTTTCTGGATCGTCTTCATTTGTTGTCGTTTGATTTTCATTAGTTATATTATTCGTAGTTATACTTTCTTCTTGATTTGTTTGTTCTGTTTGATTTTGTGACTCTTTGCTTATATCTTCATCGTCTGTTTGAGATTTAAATTGTTCTAAAGGATTTGAAGCTAAACGTAATATTAAATCTCTTTCATTAGAAAGATCATAAAGTCTTATAGCATTTTGTTTTTCTAAAATATAAATAAAGTAATAATTATTATTATATTTAAAGTAAAGCATATGATTATTAATTCTCTTTAATTTTAAAACTTCAGAAGAATAATTCTTTTTAAAATAAGCTTCATTATTTTCAAAAGATAAGCTATATTCTGTTGAAATATAAGTTCCCATATATGTTTGATTATTTATTTTTAAAAGTAATTGATCATTTTGATCTTCTTTTTCTAAAGAAATCACTTTTATTTTTTGATGATCTAAAATATAAAGAATACTTTGATAATTACCAACTTTTGCTTTACTAGAAACATGATTTATTTGTCTTTCAATTTTACCATAACCTTTAACATAATGACTATAAAGTATTAGCTTTTGATTTTGACATGTATAAGCCCTATTGTTATCTAAAAGATGAATATCATTTCCTACAACAAAAGGCAAAGCAATATATAAGATAATCAATCCTAAACCTACATAGAGACCAATTCCTTTTTTAAACTTCTTCGCTATAAAAAAGATAAACATGAATCCTAATACTATACTTATCATTTGTATAATAGGTATAAAAATAATTGAAAAAGAAATCATTTTTACATGATTTAAATAACTATAAATTCTTCCTAAAAGCAGATTTCCTAAACTGAGTGAAAAAAGCACAAAAGGAATAGTTAGAACAATAATAGATAATCTTGCTTTTTTTATATAGATTGGCTTTTTATTCTTTACAAATCGATTTAAATAATCATAAAGATTTTCATCTTTTTCTACAACAATCATATAATCTATAAAATTTAAAATAATCTCATCTTTTCCTATAACATAGTTTTGGAGATCTTTCATTTCTATAAATAGATTATTATAAAAGAAACGGTTGTTTTCATCAATATAAATAAGTTCAAAACCAAGTACTTTCTTCTTTTTCAACCTTAATGCACGAAACGAAGAGAGTAATAACAAAGTTGCAATAATAAATAAAATATAATACAACCATTTAAAATTATAACCTATAGATTCTATTGAAAACGCTAATAAAAACATGCATAAAAATAGTTTGCTTAATTGTTTATTCGTTTGTTGCTTTAAAATATTTTGGTATTCAAAATTCTTAATATGTAATTCCACAAACATCATCTCTTTTTACTATCTAAAAAGTTAATAATTGTTTGATAAACATCTTCATTATAAAAAATACTTCTACCATGATCTGCATCATGTACTCTTCCAAAAGTTACATCATAATGATACTCTTTTAATTTTTCATAGAGTTCAATACTTTGAGTAATAGGAACAACATGATCTTTATCCCCATGCAAAATAAGGAAAGGTGGTAAATTCATATTTTCTTTAAGATAAGTTATAGGTGATACTTCTATTAAAAGTTGATTGTCTAAAGATCCTAGAAAGTCAATTGCATTTCTTTCTTCTTTCCAATCATATTTACTATACCAATCATTAAAAGTCATAAAATTTGTAACTCCATATAAATCAATAATACCTTTGAATTCATATTTCTTTTGTAAAGCTATTAATAAAGCAATATGTCCTCCAGAAGAATCTCCACTTAAAAAGATATTATTAAAATCAATTGGATAATTTTGATAATGATCTTTTAAAAATGCGATTGCCTTTTCTACATCACTTATCTGTGTAGGATATTTATATTCTGGTGCTCCATGATATTGGATAATAGCATAAGCATAGCCTGTTTTAACAATTGGCATAAAATCAAAAATATGATCATTCATATCTTGTTGATACCATCCTGAACCTTGAATATGAATGACTAGAGGATATTTTTTTGTTTCATCTAAAATTGTATTTGGAAAAAGAAAACGTATCATACATCCTTGTTGATATTCAACATCTAACATTCTACATCTTAAATTTTCTTTATTTCCTTTTAATTCTAAAGCACCTTCTATTTCTTTAGTATATCTAGGAAATGTTTCATACGAATAATTTTCTACTTTCATTTTTGAATACTCCTTTCTATTTCTTCCACCAGTTCAATAGAAACAACATCATAATCATTTTCATGAGGAGCAGGTGCATAACTATAAGATACTTCATGTGTCTTTGTTGTTGGATCATTGATCCAATCTTTACAAGAACTATGCACTTGGTTGATTCCTGTATCATTCATCATTTCTCTGGCATTACTAGCATTTATACCACTTCCAGCTAATATTTCTATTTGTTTTCCATATTTTGTTTGTAAATCCTTTATAAGTTCTTTTCCATCCATTGCTTTTGGTTTTAAGCCACTTGTTAGAATACGATCTACTCCTAATTGAATTAATAATTCAATAGAAACATAAGGATCTTTTACACAATCAAAAGCTCTATGAAAAACAACTTCTCCTTGATATTCTTTAATTATATCAATCATTTCTTTTGTTTGTTTTTCATGAATTGTCCCATCTTCATTTAAACATCCAAAAGCAATTCCATCTGCACCATTTTCCAACAAACATCTCGCATCTTCTTTCATCACTTCAAATTCAATATCATTATAATAAAACCCAGCACCTCTTGGTCTTACCATTGTAATGACCTTTAAATTTGTATTCTTCTTTGTAAGTTTTAAAGAAGCTAAACTAGGTGTCAATCCTCCTAAATAAAGTGCACTATTTAATTCAATACGTTTTGCCTTTCCCTTATAAGCATTTAAAGCATCTTCATAACTTCCACAACATATTTCAACTAATCTTTCCATAAATATCTCCCTTATTTCATTATAACAAAAAAGAAGGTCAAAGTAACCTTCTATTTAAGATTCTTTAAATATTTCTCAATATCATTAAATGGTAAGATCACCTTAATAAAAAGGAACAACCTATTTTGATTGTTCCTTCATTAAATTTCTAGATTTCTCTAAACTGATATTTTCATTTATTACATTTCACATATTTTGAATTTAATGATTATATTTTCTTCTTTTTAAAACTATAAATCCTATACCAGCTAATAAAAGCATGCTCATCATTGTAACAAGTTGTGTATTATCTCCTGTTTTTGTTGATTTAACAACTTGACCAACAATTGTTTCTTGTCCACCATTTGAAGATGATAGTTGATTATCAGATGAAGAATCATTTGGTTTTGATACCGATGGAACATCCGGATTAGATGGTTCAACATCTGTTTTTACTTTCTTTACAATAACTTCTCTTGTAAATTCAACTTCATTACCAAGAGCATCTACTACACTATAAATAACTTGATAAGTTCCTTCTTTACTTGGATCAACATTATTATTTACAACTGTAAGTTTTGTTGTGATATCTGTACCATCAACATCATAAACTTTTACACCAGTTAATGGATCAAATTTATCACCTACTATAAATTCTTTTGAATCAATAACAAGTTTTGCTTTTTCAACAACTTTAATTGTAAATGTTTGAATTGCTTCATTACCAGCTTGATCACTTACAGTTACTGTAAGTGTATAAGTTCCTGCTTGATGACAATTATAATCACCACTGATTGTTAATTTATTTGATAAATCACCATCAATATCATCGATTGCTTTTAATTCTAATAAATCTTTAATATCAGTTTCATCATCTACATAAACAATAGCATCTTTACCAGTAATTTCTGGTTGTGTAACATCTTGTTTACCTTTAAATGTTAATTGAACATGACGATAATTAAATCCATCAATATCATCATAAATACGGATAAATTGTTTACCAGCTTCTAATCTAATTTCAATTGTATCGCTATCTTGATAGTTAGCCCATCCACCAGTATTTTTTAAAGTAACTTCTCCTAATTGAGTTGTTGTATTGCCATCAACTCTCATAACTACAGCTTTTGTATCACTACCACAATCATGACTATAATTAACTTTTAAATCATACAACCCTGCTGTTTTAACATCAACATAATAGTCTTGATAAGTACCTGCTGATCCAAACCCAATATTTTTAGTTGAAGAATCTTCAATTGCCCAACCAATTTCTTTTGAACCATCAACAACTTGATCAGCAGAAATTGTTGTTTTTCCATCTTTTGTATCATTAACTTCAATTACATCTGTTAATTTTTTTATTTGTAAATCTGTTAATTCAAAACCTGGATTATTTACTTCAAATCTTAAAGTTTGTTCACCAGCTTTTAAGTTTAACATTTGTGCATACCCTTGAGCATTTCCCCAATATTTACCAAAAGAAACACTACCTAAGTTATCTGTTGCTAGTCCTAAACCACCACTTAATTTTAAACCATTTTCAACAGCTTCATTATCTTTAACTTTATAAGTTAAAACATAGTTTCCTTCTTCTTCTATATTTAAGAAGAAATCTAAATAATCTCCTTTAGCACCATTTACTAAAGTACCTCTTTTACGATAAGCATCACTTTCATTTAATTTAACAGCTTCATCTTTTACATTAATGCTTTCTGGTAAACGATCTGTTTTTAATAATTTAATATTAGCAACTAAATCTAAATCACCTTCACTATAACCACTTGGTTTAACATTAATTGTTCCTGCAAAATCATCATAATTTGTATTTGTACGTTCTAATGTAACAGATACTTCTGTACCATCTTTATTTACTTTAACTTCACTTACTTTTACATATTGTGAAATTTCTTCACTTAAAGTTAAATCACTTGGTTTTATTTTTTGATTAAATTTACCACCTTTAATCTTTAAAACAAATGTATTACTATCAAAATCAAGATTACCAATATCTTCTAACACTTCTTCATCATCAACAGCTTCAATAACTGTTTGATCACTTAATAAGTAATCTTTATCTCCTACTTCTTTAGCATCGACTTCAACTTTTAAAGTACGATTACTATCATAATCTACAACTTCTTGTCCTTTTAAAGTAATTGTTACCTTAGTATCACTTACTCTATCTAAATCAAAATCTACACCTTGAGGTAAATCAATATGCCAATTATCTTTATTTAATTGTTCATTAAATTTACCATCCTTTAATTGAACTGTAATCTTTTGACCATTTAATTTTCCTTCTTTTAATGAATCATTTTCTAATTGGATATATGAACCAAATGATAATGATTTTAAATTAAATCCACCAGTATTTTTAGGAACAAACATAATTTTATGACTACCTTCTGGTAAATCAATAGCAACTGTTCCTGTTTTATAAGTACTAAAACTTCCTGTTGTTTCTAAAGTGCTTGATGTTGTTAAAACATTATCTACATAAACATCAAATTCAGCATCTTTTTCACCTTTAGCATATTCAAGTTTCATCTTATAATTGCCTGCTTTTTGAACATTGACTGTATATTCTAATTTGTCGCCATCATCAAAGAAGCCTACATTTTCATTATTTTCAGCAATAATATTTTCACCATAACTATAATCTAATGCATGAATATATCCTGGAACATTTAATACGTCTTTAGCTTTAGTAAATGTCAAAGCACCAACATCCATATTTCCTTGTGGTAAAGCTAATGTAAGTCTTTGTACACCTGCATTTAACTTCATTTGAATTTGAACGTTTCTTGTTGTGCTCCATGCATTCCAACTACTAGACCAAGTATCAAAACGTTTAGTAACTGTATGCCCAACTTCTTCATTATCTACTTTCAAAATAATTTGCTTATTATCAATATTACTATCAACAGATGGTCCACTTGTTGGTCCAATAGCATGAGGAATTGAAACATTATAAATTCCTGCTTCTTTAACATCAATTAAATAATCTGCCCATGCACCATCTTGAATATCTCCAAATCCAGAACCATCATCTTTAACTTTTAATTTATCATAGTTAATAGCATCTGTTGCTTTTAAAACACCTGGAATTTCATTTCCTTTAACTTCAGCTATAGATCCATCCCATACATAAGTTGCTACATTACCTGCAGGTAAAACCGCATTAAATTGTGTACCATTCATCATCACTTTAAATTTTTGATCAGCACCACTACGATTTGCTACAATCATAACAATTTTTCCTGTTTCAGGATCTTTAAATGCAACATTTGTAACAGTTGAACTACTTCCATTATTTGTATCAATACGTACATATCCTGGTTTTACATATTTAGTAAATTGAGACATGATATATACTTCAGGTGTAGCCCAATATCTTTGAGGATTATTTGCATCTTGTACAAATAATGTTGGATCAGGTGTTCCTACCCAATGATGAGTTGCAATATTACTATCTAACATTGTTACCCAACTATTATAGCTTTCAGAACCATTTCTTAACCAAGTGATAATATCATTAGCTCCACTTGTTCCCCAAACAGATCTTTCAGTTAAATTCATACTTAGCTGATCTTTGTAATCATCATAGAAAGATCCCATCGTTGAAGCATTTCCTCCATATGGATGGAAGGCAATACCATCAATATTATAATCATTTCCAGCTTCTTTAAAGAAATCTTTCATAAATTTATCAGCACCATCAAAGTTATGATCAAAAGCCCATAATTTAACATTCTTTTCTTGATCATTTAAAATTGTACTTTGTGCTAATTCTGATTTAATAGCTTTAGCAAGTTTAGCTTCTTGTGTTCCTGTCATTGCACAACTTGGATAGTTAATTTCAAGTAATGGTTCATTTTGAAGAGTCATTGCATAAATTGGAATACCTTGTTTTTTATACTCTTCAACAAAACGTACCATATATTTTGCTAAATCATTAATATAAGCATCATTTAATTTTCCACCTTTTAATAATAAATCATTATTTTCATATGATTTACTACTAGAAGTAGCTGTTTTCATCCATCCTGGTGGTGTCCAAGATGAAGCAAAGAATTTAAGATTATTTTCAACTCCTAATTCTTTAGCAATTGTCATCATTTCCTTAAGAACTTTAATAACACCATAATCTTGATCTTTTTGAATACTAAATCCTTTACCTGTTACATTATTCCAGTCTGGTTTTCCGTCTAATTCTTTACCAGTTCCATCATAATAAGTATAAAAATCTTGAGCTGTAAAATCAGATGTTCCAATTGTAACCCTCATTAAAGACATTCCCATACCATTAACAGGATCTAATAATCTTCTTAAAAATGCTTGACGGTTTTCATCACTCATTTTTAATAAATTATGAATTGTTGCTTCTTCAATAGAAGTTCCCATTCCTAAAACACTTTGATATGTTTTTTGATCATTAACAATAATTGTTGTTTGTGTAGAATCATCTGCTACACGTAAATCTAATGCATCTTTTGTCGCATTTTTATTAGAGATTTCAAATTCTCCTTTATACCATGACATGCTTTGAGAATTTTCTGAAGAAGACATACTTACTTCAACAGCACCTTCTTGTAACATTGCACCTGTTCCAACATTAGTTACTTCTTCAGGAACTACTGGTCCAACATAATCACCTGCTTTTTCAAATGTATAATAATCAAAATTGAAATCTTCATCACGTGCCACAAGTTTAAGTTCATGAACGCCTGCTTTTAAACTCACTAAGGCTTTCATCTCTTGAGCTGTAAATGTTGTCCAACTACCAGTTGAAACAACAGATGTATTTTTCTTTTCTAAAACTAATTCATCATCTAAGTATAATTCAAAGGCACCATCAATAGTTGATTCATATTGACGCGCTACTTGAACAGTTAATTTATAAGCTGCCTTTTCAGGTACTTTAATTTTATAAGTCATGTAACGACCATCTTGTAAATAACCTACAGTTGTACCATTATTTTCTAATTGAATACTACTATGTGCATCTACAAAATCTTCTGCTTCTAATTTTCCATTTGTTTTTCCTAAATCAACAACATTTGGATCATCTATTGTTGTAAAATTACCTGTTTTTTCTGCTTTCTTTAAACCATATCCTACTGGATATAAAACTTTACTTGTATCTGTATATTTACTTGTAATATCTTGAGGATACCAAGTCCATGTAATTGGATTTGTTCCCACAAAATCTTTATCACCTAATAATACATCAGCAACACCTTCACCTTCACTACCTGGAAGCCATGCATTAACAATTCCTTTAATATGTTGATCATTAACATAGTCAGCAATAGCAATAGGACGTCCTGTTGTTAAAACTAAAATAATTGGTGTATCAGGATGACTATTTTCAATTTGTTTAATTGTACTGATATCACTTGCTGGTAATTTTAATTGTCCAGCGCTTCTATCTCCACTACTTTCAGCATATGGATCTTCTCCTACAACAACAATTGCTGCGTCTACTTTTTTATCTGAATCTGTAAATACGCCATTAGCACTATAATTAACAGTACCACCCTTTTTATCCATGGCTGCCTTTAAACCACTGAAAATCGTTGTACCCTTTGTCGTATTTCCAGTTGCTCCTTGCCACGTAATTGTCCAGCCACCACATTGTTTACCAATATCATCGCCAGCACTTCCTGCAACCATTAAATTATCCATATTTTGTAATGCTTGCATAATAGTTTGATTATCTTTAACTATATCATTTTTTAATAATACCAATGATTCACTCACTGCTTGTCTTGCAAGTGAACGGTGTTCTTGACCACCAAATAATGCTTGTTCATCTGTATTAGCATAAGCCTTTGAAGAATCATCTAAAAGTCCAATATTTTCTTTAGCTGTTAAAATACGTGCTGTAGCATCATTCAATCGTTCTTCGCTAATTTTATTTTCATTAACTGCTTCTACTAATGCATTATATAAATTTTTCCAACGAGGTGTATCACCATCTTTTTCAGCTACCATCAACATATCAACACCAGCATTGATACATGCAATCGCTTTATCTTTATAAGATGATTGATTTTCAATTTGATCTAAACCATTATAATCACTAATAACAATACCTTCAAAACCTAATTTTTCTTTTAATAAAGTTGTAATAACGTCTTTATTTCCATGACATTTCTTACCATTAATACTATTATAAGAAACCATAATAGATTGAACGCCTTGATCAATTGCTTTTTTATATGGAGTAAGAATTTCTTTAACAATTTCATTATCCATATTCGCATTAATCAAGTCATTATAATCACTTTCACTCAATTCAACATTACCTTGATTAGTTCCATTCGTTGTTAAACCTTCACCTACATAATGTTTAGCAGTTGAAAGAGTTGTCCCATCTTTTTCAATTCCTTTAATATAAGCATTTCCTAAAGAGGTAACACGTTCTACATCATCACCAAAAGTTTCATAAGTACGTCCCCAACGTTCATTATGAGGAACTCCTAATGTTGGTGTAAATGTCCAATTGGCACCCATTGCTCTTACTTCGCTGGCTGTCGCATTACCTATATTTTCAACTAACTGTTGATTATTAGCTGCTGCTAAACCAATATTATGAGGATAGATTGTTGCTCCATATAAATTATTATTTCCATGAACAGCATCTATTCCATAAAGCAATGGAATACCTCCACTATTAATAACTGCTTGTTGATAACTATTTGCTGAATCTGCCCAATTTTTTAATTGGTTTCCTGATGATGGTGCAGCACCACCACCACTTAAAATTGAACCTATCTTGTATTCAGCAACTTCTTCTGGTGTAATCCAACGGGTATCCGTTTGGATCATTTGTGCAACTTTATCTGTAGAGCTCATATTATTGATTATATTTTGAACTCTTTGCGATATCGTTGTCTTTGCATCGACTCTAACAATTGAAGCTACAACCATTAAAGCCACTAGTAATACTTTCAATATCCTTTTCATCATATCCCCCTCCAAATTCATTGGTACAAATTTATTATATACCTACATTTATATGCTGTAAAGCGCTTTCGCACAAAAAATAGAATCTTTCTAATTTATACCAATAAATTATCATTAATAAAAAACAAGGATATTGTGAAAAAAAAACATTATGTTATAATTATGCATGGGTGATTACATGTTAAAATATGAAATGATCGTTAATGATCTTCAAAAGAGAATAATGAACGAAGAATTTGAAGAAAACCACAAATTACCTACTGAAGAAAAACTAATAGAAGAATATAAAGTTAGTCGTAATACAATTCGTAATGCAATTAAAATACTAACAAATTTAGGTATTGTTTATTCAGTTCAGGGAAATGGAATGTTTGTTCGTGCACCTAAAAAAAAGGGAACAGTCTATTTAAATTCAACACGAGGTGTTACAACAGATAATCCTGGTAATAAAATTATTAACAAGTTATTAGATATTCAAGTGATTGAAACCGATGAAAAGCTTAGTCAGCAAATGAATTGTAAGCTTGGAACTCCTGTTTATTATCTAAAAAGATTACGTATTGTCGATGGTGTTCCATATGCTTTAGAAAGAACTTATTATAATAAAGATATTGTTCCTTATTTAGGTAAGGAAATAGCTGAAGGATCTATTTTTAGATATTTAAAAGATGATTTAAAATTATCTTTTGGTTTTGCTGATAAATATTTAACTGCTATTAAATTGAGCAAAGAAGATGCTCAATTATTAAATCTTAATGAAAATGATCCAGCTATTATGATTAACGACAATATTCACTTATCTAATGGGCTCCTATTTAATACTTCAAATATTATTTATAATTACCAAACAACTAACTTCTATAGTGTTGCACAATAATTTTATACATTAAAAAAGGAAATAATCTCAACTGAGACTATTTCCTTTTTTTCTTTAAATATTCCTCAATCTCATTAAATGGTAATGGTTTACTAAAATAATATCCTTGAATATAATCACATCCCATTTCCAATATTTTATCTAATTCCTCTTGTGTCTCAATTCCTTCTATACACATTTTAACATCTACACTATGTGCCATATCAATCATATGTTTAAGTAACATATTTTCATATTGATTTGCTAATGCATTTTTCATTAATCCGCGATCAACTTTAATACAGTCAGGTTTTAAATTATATAAGTAATGAAAATTAGAATACCCTGTTCCAAAATCATCAAGTGCTAAAAGAATTCCATTTTCTTTTAAACGATTACAGAAACTTACAAAGAAACGATCAGATTCAATAAAACCACTTTCTGTAAGTTCAATAACTAATCTATTTTGATCTACATTATATTTTTTAATAATATTTAAAATATCTCTTAAAACAACAGATTTAGATACTTGTATATAAGAAATATTGACATTTACTTTTAAACCAGGTGCCCACTTTTGTAAAGCTAAACAAGCTTGAATAGACTTTTCTAAAACCCATTTACCAACAGGGATAATTAATCCACTTTTTTCAAGTAAAGGAATAAATTCTTGAGGAGAAACTTTTCCAAAATCAGAACATTCAAAACGTAATAAAGCTTCTAAATTTTCTACTTTATTTTCTTTTATATTAATAATTGGTTGAAAATAAACATCAAATCCTTCATAAGCGTGATCTATTGCTTGATGTAAATATCTTATTAATGAAGATTCTCTTTGAAATTTTTGATAATCTTCATCTAAAAAAATATTATATGTATTTTTACCACTTTCTTTGGCTTTATTTAAAGCAAATTCAGTCCATTTCATGATTTCAGTATAGCTTGCTGTAGGATGACTACAAAAATCTAATATTCCTGCTGAAATTGTATAATAGATTTCATAATTCATAGATTCAATAAAATTGATTGTACTTTCTTGAATTTGTTGGTAAAGGCAAATTGCATCATCTTTTGTACCAAATAAATCTAAGATAATAAATTCATCAGAAACTATTCTATAAAGTGATTGATGTTCATTTAAAAATTCTTTTATATACTTACCTGTTTGTTTTAAAACTTCATCTCCAAATTTTAAACCATAATTTTCATTAATGTTTTTAAAATCATCTATTCCTAATCTTAAAACAAATCCCGTATGAAAATCATCATCTATAGGATAAATAATCGTCTTAAAACTTTCTTCCCCTAATAAACCACTTACATTATCAGCGTATTGTTTCTTACCTATTTCATTAATACACCCTATAATATATTTTACTTCATTATCTTCACAAATAACTGTACCTCTACAATTAATCCAAACAGGTATACTTTCTTTATTTAACCATCTATATTGCATATTATGAAAATCTTTTTCTTTAGATAAAATTTTATTTAAATCAGATAAAAGTAATTCATAATCTTTATAATAAACAATTTTTTTAAATTCATTTAATGGATTTTTAAAATAATAATTTTCCATTTTAAATCTTGTAGCTGCATGTGGCGAAATAAAATATTCATTTTTTTCAACATCTAGAATATATAAATAATCATCTACACAATAATCCAAAGAAACAATTATTTTTTTATAAATTTCTTTCTTTTCTTGAAAAGTCATATGTACCTACTCCCTATCATTATAATTTTAATACCCCCCCCCGATAATTTCAACACTTTTTGACATTTATTGCAAATTTTTTATAATAAATAAAAATTGTATGATAAATATACATACAACTTTTTTAATTATTCTATGATTTAAAATATTTTTCTATCTCTTTCACTTCATCTTCAGGTATATCTAAAAATTGAATAGCTTCTTTAAATGACATTTTTAGCTTTATCATTAGTTTTCTTATATTTTTAATTCTTTCATTTTGTGTTCCTTGTTCTATTCCTTTTTCAACACCTATTCCAATTCCTTTATTTAAATATTCTTTTTCTAGTATATTTGCATAATCACACACTTCCCTGACCTCCTTTTCTATTTCCTTAAATCCATATTCTTTCATGATTCTTATTTTTCCTTGATAATCTAATATATTATTCAATAATACTACTAATGGTGTTAATACTTCATCATACTCTTGATACTTTTTATTAGTATCATGTTCTTTATCCAAGTATATCACGATTTGTTCTCTTTTGTCATAGGTTTCTACCTTTTCTAGTTGCTTTTCTTCATCTGTTTTACAAATACTTACTTGTCCATCTCTTTTTTTTGCTGCTTGTGGTAGTATCCATATTAAATAGACTTTTTTCATCCCATCATAGTTTTGATCATTATATTCCTTTCCCCATTGTGTTGTCTGTATTCTTGATAAATATGCATCTCCTCTTGTTATGAGAGAATATTTGGGATAGGCATCATTTTGTATTTCTACATTTAAATAGATTCTATTAATAGTATGATCTAATTGTGGTAAATCAATACATCCAAAGAAATCAAACCTGACTGTTCCATATCCTGAAATCGTATTTTCATTATTTAATCTTTGAAAACGATGCTCATCTTGTACAATTTTGATAATCTCTTCAATACTTAAATGTTTTGCTTCTTCTACAAATTCTTTGATGATTCTTGATAACATTTCTTCATGACTGATCATCAATTTACAATTTTGATCCAACATGATTTTATGCTGACTAAGTGTATCTTTTATTATAGTATCCATGGTTTTACCTCCACTATGTATATCGTCATTTTTTTATCTTTTTTCTTCTTTTTTATTTAAAAAAATAAAAAGATTACGAAATAATTTTTCGTAATCATAAATAATTCTGAATCTTATCTGATAATTCTTTTTCTATTTCAATTAAATCATAAGTTAGCTTTTTTATCTTAGTATCAGCATGGTCATATTGATGTAAATATTTAAATAATGATTCTATTCCCATAGAACATCCTTCAAAAAGAAGAGAAGCAATTGTTTGGTCATCTTCATTCATTTGTATTTTAAAATTCATTTTTAACCATGACATACTTTTAGCCATTAATGATGGCTCTTTTTCTTTTATATTATTTTCTTTTAATAATTGATCAATTTCTTTTTTTAAAGTCTGATGTTTATTTTTAGATTCTATACATTGATTTTTAAAGTGTTTATTTTTTATTACATCTAAAACTTCATCTAAAGAAGAAATAGCCATCTTTAATCCAGAATCACATTCTCTTAATAATAAAATAGTATCATTTTCATTCATAACATTTTCCTTTCTAAAAAAGGTTACCCATTTTTAGAAAAAAAATTCTAGGCTTTCACCTAGAATTCAATATTATTTTAAAGGTTTCTTTAATAAGGCTAAACCAAACATTCCTACAATAGAACCAACAACACATGCTGGTAAAATATGTAATGGATCTGATGCTGCAAAAGGAATAGATCCTTCTGTAATAAATGATAATTCCATAATAATATTGGTAAGTGTTGTTTGTTGTTCTTTTTCAGTAAAACGATTTTTAAAGAAGAATGTTGCTAGTGCAATAGCAAGTGGTGGAACCATCCCACCAATCATAACGGCTGCCATAATATCATAATTACCTGAAGCAATTGATGCTGTACCAAAAACATAAGCTGCTTTATTGATTGGACCACCCATATCAACAGTTATCATACCACCAAGTAACATTCCTAAAATAACTTTACTTGAACCACCCATTGAATTTAAAGCATTTGTAAGAGCTGTATTGATAGCAGCAACTGGTGGATTGATAATAAATGTCATAAGTAATGCCATTAATAATAATCCAAAGAATGGGTATAAAAGAACAGGTTTTAATCCTTCAAATGTATCTGGTAAATAATCAAATAATTTACGTAAACCTTTCATTAAATATCCAGCTGCAAAACCAGCAACTAAAGCTCCTAAAAATCCTGAATTTCCTTGACTAGCTAAGGCTCCACCAACAAATCCAACAGCTAGACCTGGATGATCTGAAATTGACATTGAAATATATCCTGCAAGGATTGGTAACATAAATCCAAAGGCTGTATCTCCTGTTGTTTTAAAGAAAGCAGCTAATGGTGTATTTTTACCAAAGTTACTTGGATCAATTGTATAATCATCAAATAAGAAAGCTAAGGCAATTAAAATACCTCCACCAATAACAAATGGTAACATATGACTGACACCATTCATTAAATGTTTATAGATTTGACGACCAACACTTTCATCACTTTCACTTTCTACAGTTGTAGAAACATGATCTGCATGATAAATTGGTGCATTTCCACTTAAAGCTTCATTAATTAATTCTTCTGCTTTATTGATACCATCTGCAACTTTTACTTGAATCACTGGCTTTCCATCAAAACGTGCCATTTCAACATTTTTATCAGCAGCAACAATAATTGCTTCACATTCTTCAATTTCCTTAGCAGTTGGAGCATTTTTAGTTCCACTACTACCATCAGTTTCGACTTTGATTGTAATTCCCATTTGTTTCGCTTTTTCTTCCAAAGCTTCAGCCGCCATATAAGTATGCGCAATACCTGTTGGACAAGCAGTTACTGCAAGCAAACGATAAGTTCCTGTAAATTCTTTTTGCGCTTCTTCTTTTTCTTCTTCTTTAGCTTTTTGTTTAGCTTCTTTTTGATTGATCAAATCCATAAATTCTTCTACACTTTGAGCATTAATTAATGAATCTTTAAAATCCGTATCCATTAACATTTGAGATAACATTGCTAGAATTTGTAAATGTTCATTTCCACCTGTTTTAGGGACCGCAATCATAAAGAAAAGTTTTGCTGGTTGATTATCTAAAGATTGATAATCAACACCATCTTTAACAACCATTGCCGCAAGTCCTGGAGCGTTTACAGCTTCACTTTGAGCATGAGGAATCGCAATTCCTTCTCCAATTCCTGTTGTACTTAATTCTTCACGTGCATAAATTCCTTGTTTATAAACATCTTGATCATTTAAGTTTCCTTGTTTTGCCATTAATGAAACTAATGTATTAATAGCTTCATCTTTATCTAAACATGTAGCGTTAACATCAATCGAAACATCTTTTTATAAATCTAAGATTTTCATTTATAGTTCTTCCACTTTTAATTGTTTATAGACTTCTTGAATCATTGAAGCTTCAGCAAGATCTTCACTAAAAGCAGTTGCTCCTCCACAAGCACTTCCAAGTTTTAAAGCTTCATCATATTTCTTTTCTTTTAAATATCCAGCAATAAATCCAGCAACCATGCTATCTCCACTACCAACACTATTTAATAATTTTCCTTTAGCACCTGCACAATAATAAACATGATCGTCCTCACTTACTAAAATAGCACCATCTTTTCCAAGAGATACAAGAACATTAATTGCTCCTTGTTCTTGTAATTTTCTTGCATAGAAAATTAAATCTTCTTGATTTTCTATTTTTACATTAAATAATTCTTCTAATTCACGATGATTAGGTTTTATTAAGAAAGGATGATAAGGTAATACTTTCTTTAATAAATCATTCGTTGCATCTACAATAATTTTAATTCCTTGTTGATCGAGTTTTTTCATGATTTGTTCATAAATATCATTAGGTAATGATGATGGAATACTTCCTGCAAGAACTAAAATATCATTTTCTTGTAATTGATTTAATTTATCAAATAATTCATCTAGTTTTTCTTGAGGAATATCTGGACCACTTCCATTAATTTCAGTTTCTTTAGCCCCTTTCATCTTCACATTAATTCTTGAAAGACCATTTTCTAACTGACATAAATCGCAGTCAAATCCTCTTTCTTTTAATTCTTTAACAATTTCATCACCAGTAAATCCTGCAACAAAACCTAAAGCTGTTGTTTCAAGATTTAAACGACTTAAAATTGTTGAAACATTAAAGCCTTTACCTCCAGGATAAATTTCTTCTTGCTTTGAACGGTTTGTTTCCCCTTCTTCAAAACAATCAACATGCATAATATAATCCAAAGATGGATTAAAAGTAATTGTATAAATCATTAATCTCTAACCTCCACAACTGTCGCTTGTTCTTTAATTTCTTTTTCACAATGATCTGTAATAATCACCGCATCATTTATTTGACCAAAGGTCACATGATATACCTTATTAAATTTACTATGATCCGATAAAACATAACTCATTTGACAACGTTCCATAGCCAATTCCTTAATAGCAGCTTCTTCACTATCTGGTGTCGTAAAACCATTCATTAAATCAATGCCATTTGTTCCAAAGAAACCTTTAGAAAAATGATAACGACTTAATGACTTCATCGTATTAGCACCCACACATGCCCCTGTAATATTTCTCACTTCTCCACCAAGACATACTACATGAAATCCTTTAAGGGTCAATTGTTGAGCTTGCATTAAACCATTAGTAATATAGTGTGCTTCTTTTTGATCTAAATATTCAATCAACTCTAAAGTTGATGAACCTGCATCTAAATAAACCACATCATTGGCTTCAATCATTCCTGCTGCATACTTTGCAATTTTTTTCTTTTCATCAGCATTTAATAACTGTCTTTTTCCTAATGGATCTTCAATCGTTTGTGTTACCTTAGGAATAAGGGTTGCACCCCCATGAACTCTTTTTAAGAATCCTTGATGATCAAGTTCTACTAAATCTCTTCGTATACTTGATTCACTCGCTCCTGTAAGTTCAACAAGGGAAGCTACAGTCACATTTCCTTTTTTATCTAATTCATTTAAAATAATTTGATGGCGCTGATTATCCATACTGATCACCTCTTACGCGTTCATTATATGACCGTTCAATCATAAAATCAATTATATTTTGACTGTTTAATCATAAAAATGAATGTAAAATAAAAAAAAGAGCACTATTTTGAATGAATGCTCTTTAATATCTGAATGAATGCTTAAATTATATAATCTATTGCGGTAACAGTTTCCATTTCTGTACCATCCATTAATAATTTTTGATGTTCCTTTGATTGGGGATATTTTTGTAAGTCTATCAGATTAGAAAACTCAACAATTTGAATCACATCACCGAAATGAGGTCCCACAGGTGGTTGTTCACCTATATTTACCCCTACTTCACTTTTAATAATCAAAGGACAATTTTTACCAACTTCTTCTAACATTTCAACAAAATGTTTAATTTCACTTTTATCTTTTAAAGTAAATACCGATACATGTTTAATCATCTTTTCTCCCTTTTAAGCAATATGCATTCCACCATCTATAAATATTTTTTGTCCTGTTGTATGACTTGCTTGGTCACTACTTAACCATAAGACAGCGTTCACGACTTCTTGAGTCATCGCTAGTTTTTTCATAGGAATCACATGTTCTTTCAACATTGCTTCTTCATGAGGATTAGTTGAAAGTGAATTTTTGGTAAGTTCTGTTCCCATGGTTGGACCTGGACAAATGGCATTGACACGAATACCAAATGCCGCATTTTCTAAAGCTGCCATTTCTGTTAAAGCAATAACTGCTGCTTTAGCTGGACCATAAGCAGCAAATCCAGGTGCCATTTTATATCCACCAATAGAAGCCGTATTAACAATTGTACCAAAACCTTGTTTTTGCATTTGTAACAATTCATATTTTAAACAAAGAAAAACACCTTTCATATCCACATCAACTACTAAATCCCATGTTTTTTCAGAAATTTCTGTTAAGGATTCATAAGGCATACGTACACCATCTGGTCCAATACCCGCATTATTAAAAGCACAATCAAGACGCCCATATTTTAAAACAACTTCTTCAATAGCTTTTTTTACATCTTCTTCTTTAGAAACATCACAGTGAATATAAAAAGCTTCATTTCCTATTTCTTTTATTGCTTGCTTACACACTTCCTCTTTATCTACAGTAAAAGCAACAACATGGGCTCCTTTTCTTGAAAACTCAATAGCTGTTTGCTTTCCAATACCACTTGTTCCTCCGGTAATTACAACCACTTTATCTTTAAAATTCATTTTTTTTCTCCTTTAAAAGCAAAATATTGACTTAAAATAACAATATTAATATTAAACATTAAAAAAATCAAAACAAACAATGCACCTCTATTTGTCCCATCATATAAATTTATTCCTTGTTGTACAAACGCTAAAATAGCAGCTGTAATGGATGTTCCTATTCCCCCTGAAAGTTGCATTAATGTTTGTAATACTGCATTTCCATCTGCTTGTAAATTTATAGGTAAATAAGACATCGCACATGTCATCGTATTACCTACAATCAACCCAATTCCTAAACTATAGATAAAATAAAAGCATCATACATAATTGATAAGTAAGATTTTCAAAAAAGAATAAGAAACAAAATGTGGCAATAAAACTACAACATATACCTAAAATAATAGGTTTTTTAGCTCCAAAACGATCTAAAATCAAACCACCTACAGGTGCAAATACAGCACCAACAATGGCTCCTGGAAGTAAAACGACCCCTGCATCTGTAGCGGGTTGTTTTAAAACAATTTGTACAAATGTTGGTAATAATAAACCATATCCTAATGTTGTCATTTGTAGAAACATAATAGCTAAAGTATGAAACATAAAACTTTTATGATTAAAGATATCTAAGTGAATTAATGGATTTTTAATATGTAATTGTCTTTTAGTAAAATAATATAAACTGCTTATTCCAATGATAAAGCAACATAAAACAAACACTAAATGATCAACAACTTGATTCAAATTAGAAAATCCCATAATCAAAGCAACAAAAGCGAACGCTACCGCTATAAAACTTAAAAGATCAAATTTTTCATATTTATTAATTATTTGTTCACTCATACAAAAATAACCTATAAAACTTGCTAGAACAATAACTGGTAAAACGCAAATAAAAATATAACGCCAAGTAAAATATTGTGTCATTATTCCTCCAAAGGTAGGACCTATCGCTGGTGCAGCCGCTGTTACAAAAGAACCACATCCCATCATTAATCCTAGAAATCTTTGAGGTGATTCCTCTAAAATAATGTTATACATCATTGGTAAAGCAACCCCTACACCTGCTCCTTGTATAAGTCTTCCTATAAGCAATAAAGTAAACTGTTGTGCAAAGATATCAACAATCAATCCTATTAAAAATAAAAATCCCGCTACTAGAAATAATTTTTTTGTTTGAAATCTTCTTTTTAAATAAGATGAAATAGGAATTAGAATTCCCATCATTAATAAATTTCCTGTAGTCATCCATTGAACTAAAGATGTAGAAACCTGAAATTCATTCATCAATGTTGGAAATGTAATATTCGTTGCTGTTTCAATCAAAACACCACAAAAAGAAAACAAACCTGCGGCTAAAATAGCTAATAATTGTTTCATTGTTAATTTTTCTTCCATAGTCCCCTCCTATTCATTAATTTACTCATAAATAAATAAATTTCTTTTCTTTTTATATTTCATAAACTTTCTTGACAGGACAAAAAAAATGTGCCTAAGCACATTCATGGTAACGAGACATCATCATATCTATCAAACAATGAAACATGATTCTTCTCTCTTTCATTTCTAAATGATCGATAGGTAAAAGCAATGTTTCATGAAAATAGTTTAACATCTTTTGATCAATCATCTGTGTTGAAATCAAAAGTTTACGCCCTTGACTTCTTAAAAGCTTTCTTAAATAACGTGAAGATTGTTTATTTAAAGCATCCTCTTCAATTCCTATAACAAGTAATAAGTCATCTTCTTTTAGTTCAATTGTTGATTCATTTTCATCTAAAACCAACATATCTTTTTGAAAAAGATCACCTTCATATTGAAGATACTTACAAAGCAAATGAGAATAAGCAACTCCGTAAAGATAAACATGTTTAGCTTTTTCTATTGCTTTAATAAAATCATCTATTTGATTTTGGTTAATTTCTAATAGATTATTTTCTATCCATTCAAATGAATTATGTAATTGTTTTTTTGTAAGCTGATGTTGGCTATTATTTACTTGATTTCTAATTTCTAATTCTAATAAGCAATCATCTTTAAAGGCAATATAGTTATCATAACCAATTTTTTTATAAATTTAGAGATTTTTGCTTTAGAAACATAGGTTTGTTTTGCAAGTTCTTCAATGGACATTGAAGATACTGCTTTTAAGTTTAATTTAATATATTTACATATAGTGTAATCTAAATCATTTTGTTGACTATTATTTAATAATGTATTTATTTTATTTGTTATCATAATATCACCAAATAAAGCATAACATAAAAACCGCCTAAGCGGTTTTATGTATGATTATAGAGAGTTTTTATATTTTAAGGAAAACTGATCAACAATTTTATTTATGTTTTTCTTACCACTGTAAATAGCCTTTCCAACAAGGATAATCGCTAATATAGATATTATTATTAATATGATTGCAAAGATTTTTATAAATAGGATATTTGAAAAATAATACATCAATAAGACTCCCAGAGAGGAAAGGAAGAACAAATTGCGTAACCATTTTATAAGATTATGAATCATTTTCTTTTGATAGTTAATTTCATCTATATATCCTTGTTTTTCTTGACTATTCATTTTTTTCTCCTTTTAATAAGATAATCCTGGATTGAAGAATCCAACAAACACACCAATAAAGGCAACAACAACTAATAATAACATTACTTTAATTGGTGACATTTTCTTTTTAGATAATAAATACCAACATCCAACAACAAAGACAGCTGTTAATAATCCTGGATAAACACCATCTAATGTTTTTTGTAAATCTAAGAATGGTTTTTTAGCTCCAGCTGCTGTCATCGTAAATGAAGTTGTTACTGAAATCCATGTTGCTGATACAGCACCGATAACAATACCACCTAACATTGTTACTGATTCTCTTAAAGCTTCCCCTTGAGGACCAACTAAGAAATCAACCGCTTTTCCACCTAATTCATATCCTTTGAAATATAAGAATTTCATTCCAAAGTAAGCAAATAAGTTCCATACAATGATGTACATGATAGCTCCAAGAGGTGAACCTCCTGTAGACATACCTAAAGCAATACCAAGTAAAATAGGAATAACTGTTCCTACAACTAGGGAATCCCCAATACCGGCGATTGGTCCCATTAAACCAGCTCTTAAACCGTTGATTGTTTCATCATCAACATCTTCTGTTCCGTTGGCACGTGCTTCTTCTAACCCAGCTGTCATCCCAACAATAACAGTACCAAGTTGAGGTTCTGTATTAAAGAATGCAGTGTATGTTTTCATTGATCTTGCTTGATCTTCTTTTTTATCATAAAGTTCTTCTACTACTGGTAACATAGAGCATAGATAACCAAAAGTTTGCATATGTTCTTGAGAGAAGCATGTTAAGTTTCCATAATACCAATTGTGGAAGGATTTAGTTAATGTTTTTTTAGATAGTTTCTTTTCCATCTTAAATATCCTCCTCATCTTCATCATCAAAGTCTCCTGCAGGTGCAGCTATTCTTTGATTTTGTAACATTTTTAATTTGTAGTTAATTAAAGCAAACATACCAGCAATCACTGTTGCTGCAACTAAATTGATTCCCATTGAAGCAGCAAGAGTAAATCCAAAGAAAAATGGAATGAAATCTACTGCTTTTGTAACAATTTGTTTTAATAAGATTGCAATTCCGACACATGGTAATAATGATCCAACTGTAAATAAAGTTTTCATAGCTAATCCATCCATAGGTAATGTTGTTTTAATAAGTTCAACAACATCTGCTCCTAATTTACACATAATTAAGGCTGGAATAAATGAACATAAAATATGTGAAATCCAAGGTAATACCATATCTACAAGATATAATTTATGATAATCCCCTTTTTCAACAGCTTTCCATCCAACATGTTGCCATGCTAAGTTGATTGTTGCTGTTCCATAGAATAATACTGTACCTAAAGTACCAACCATTGTTCCAAATGAAGTTGCAAGAGCTGCTCCTTCTTTTGTGGCAGCTGATAAACCATAACTATTTAACGCTACCATTGCAAGTGGAATCCCAATGTAACTTACAGCACGAACGTCTGCTGAAACGGTTCCACCTGGAGTAACTAATGCAATGTAGACAACTTGCATTGCTGCTCCTACTAAAATACCTGTTTTGATATCTCCTAAGATAATCCCACAAACAAGTCCCCCAATTAAAGGACGACCTAATGTGTAGTTACCAAAGGAAGTACCACCTAATCCTGGCATACTTGATAAACAAGCAAATAAACCAAGTAATGCCGCTTGTAACCAACTAATTGTCATAATTTTTCTTCCCCTTTATTTATATATTTGTTAAAAACCAAATTTATCTTTAAAATCATCCCATGTTCCAATTGAAACATCTGGTAATAAAGCAAATTTGATTGTATAACCTGCTTTAGCCAAAGCTTCAAAAGCTTCTGCTTCTTCTTGTGTAATCGATTGATTGTTTCCTAGTTTTGTTGCCCCTTCACGATCATTACAAGGTCCAACAATAACTGTTTTAATACCACAATCAAATCCTTGATCAACAAGAATTTTTTTCATATCAATAGGATTTTTAGTAATTAAGAAATATTGATCTTGACTATCTAAAACCTTTTGACTTTTCTTTTGCCAAGCTTCCATTGTCCATACAAATGTTTTCTTTCCACTGGCTGATTTGTAAGCTGCTTTTAATACTGAATTATTTGCTGCTTTATCGTTTACAGCCACTAAACCATCGCATGGGTATTCTCTTGCCCAACGTGTACATGTTTGACCGTGAATCATACGATCATCAATTCTAATAAATGAAACTGACATTTTTCTTCCTCCTTAAATATCATCTTCGTCGTCTTCTACGACTTTAAATTCTTGTAAAGCAGTTGTTGCTTCACTTAAGACAGCTTGTACAAAGGAATCTCCTTGTAAAGTATCTTTCATTAATACTGAAGTAAGGGCTAATGGTAAATTCATCCCACCAATTGTTGTTGTCTTTTCCATTAAACCTTTTTCAGCTAAAACATTTAAAGCAGTTGTAAGTGGTGATCCTCCTACAATATCCGCTAATAAAACAATTTCATCATCTTCATGAATGTCCTTAACACTTTCTTTAAAGATTTCCGCAAATTCATCTGCTGTCTTTCCATCAGGTAAACCTGAAGCAATCACATCATCCCTTTGTCCTGCCAACATCATTAATGATGTTTTTAAACCAGCTGCAAATTCACCATGACTTACTAATACTAAATATTTCATGTCCTTCCCTCCTTGCACCTATAGAATACCAAATATGAAAGCACTTGCAATGTGTCTTCAATCACGACTTTTAAGTGACAAAAATCATAAAAAAATTGACAAATATCATTCCAACTATGACATTTGTCATAAATAAAAAAGATAGCCACAAGCTATCTATTTCAATTCATTTTCTAATTTCTTTTGTATCTTATTAAGATCATTATCAATTGTTCCTTGATCAATACTTTGATTAATCAAATAATCTGCTTTTTCTAGAATATTTTCATATTCTTTAAACTTTGGTTCTACTAACGTGTTTTCTAAAATCTTATTTAAAACATCTGAATCTAAAGAAGCATAAGAAACTGCATCTTGTGCTAAGATTTCCTTTGTTTTCTTTGATAACATGACCTTCTTTAAAGGAGAGGCTCCCTTCGAATTATCAAGTAGAGATTGTTGAATATCTTCGTCCATCGTCAACATTTTTAAAAATTCCCACGCTATTTCTTGATGCTTTGTTTGTGAAGACATTCCTATTAATGAAGTGTCTAAATGTGTTGTAATCGTATTTGATTTTGTTCCCGGCATTGAAATACAACTCCATTTAAAAGATGTATATTTACTAATACGATAAGGATAAGGTTGGTAGGTACGGTATTGAGCAAAGGTCAAAGGACAAAAAGCGACTTTCCCTTGATCAAAATCTTCTGATGAAACTTGATAGCCATTTGATAAAGCTTTAAGCTTTGTCAAATATAAAAACGCTTCTTTGACTTCTTTTTTATCAAGATGACAATTATCTTCTTTAAAAACTTGTAACCCATAACAATCAAGAACATCTTGCCAATCAAAGCCATAATAGCCATATTGATCGATGACACCATCATTATTTGTATCCTTTGTAACTTGATTACTAATATTATAAAAATCATCAATAGTCCAATTACTTGAAGGAATAGCAATACCTTCTTTGGTAAGTAAATCATGATTGATGCACATAATTGTTGGATTGATTTCATAAGGAAGTGCATATTGACTTCCATTATTTCCAGCAAATAAAGCACTTTGATAAAAAAGAGAAGTATCTATTCGTTCTTCTTTAATAAGTCGATCTAAATTCTTTAAAATACCAATAGAAGATAACGTATTAAAATCATCAGGAAGTACCATAAACACATCAGGTATTGTTCCTTTGGTAATTTCATTAGCAAGCCATGAAGAATAATCATCTTTTATAATTCCACTTTTATACTCAACATGAACATTGGGGTATTTCTTTTCAAATTTCTTGATTGCTTGATCAATAACTTGATAACTTTCCCCATTAGGCACATCCCAACTACTTCCAGCATAAAGTCCTAAAGTAAGAGTAATATCACGACTTGGATCATTGATCAAACAATAAATAAGAACTAAAGAAAGACTTACTAACGTAAGAATACCCTTTTTTATTCTAGTCATTATCGTCACCAAATTCTTGCATTGTGACCCCTGTTTGAACAGCCCAGATGGCAAGTTGCGTACGATCACGTAATTCTAATTTTGACAAAACAATGCTAACATAATTACGCACAGTTCCTTCAGATAAATAAAGTTTTTGAGCAATTTCTTTATTAGATAAACCAAAACCAACTTGTTGAATGACTTTCAATTCAGCCTGTGTTAAATCTTTTGATAAAGAATCATCGACTTGGATAGCATAATTACTCATAGACATCTTGGAAAAAAGTTTAAATACTTTTGTCGCAATATCAGGATTAATCATCGCTCCACCATTATAAACTGTACAAATGGCATGATAAAGTTCATCCATGCTGACGCCTTTTAATAAATAACCGCTTGCTCCATATTTTAAAGCACTAAAGACAAATTCATCATCATCAAAAGTGGTAAGGATAATGATTTTAATATCTGGATATTTTTCTTTGACCGCCTTTGTACAATAAACACCGTCCATTTCTGGCATACGAATATCCATTAAAATAACATCCGGCCTTTCTTTTTTTATACTCTCAAGAACTGCAAAACCATTTTCAACAGCATCTACGACTTTCAAATCTTCATGTGTTGATAATACGATTTGTAAGGATTGTCTAATAAGTTCTTGATCATCCGCTATCATGACTTTAATCATCTTTTTTTCCTCCTATTTTTGGTATTTCTACAACTGTTCTAAATCCTTCTTCACTATAAAAATGTATCGTTCCATTTAATATAGCAACACGTTCATGCATTTGTTTCAAGCCATATCCATAATGAATTTCCTTACAGCCACTTCCATTATCTTGCATAATAATCATATATTTTTCCTCTTCATCAAAAAGATGAATTTCAATATGAGAAGCATGTCCATGTCTTAAAGCGTTTGTCATCGTTTCTTGAATAATTCTAAAAATAATATCTTCTTTCGTATTTTCAAAATCAACATTTTCCCATTCATAATACAAATCAACATTTAAATGAGAAACACTTTGGAATTCTTCAATCATTTTAATCAAACCATCTTTTAAAGTTCTTTGATCAAGTGCTCCCGGTCTTAACTTATATAAAGAACGTCGAACATCTTTAATACTTTCACGAACAACATTACTAATTACCAAAAGTTGTTCTTTTGACTTTTGTGGATCAATATCAATCAAAGCAATACAAGCATCAATTCCCGCCGAAATACCTGTTAAGGCATGTCCTAAAGTATCATGTATCTCTCTTGAAATTCTTTTTCTTTCTTTATCTTCTGCCATTTTTTCAGATAAAGCAGAATATGTTTTTAATTCATCATTGACTTTTGAAGCAAGTTGAAGTTCTTTACTGATTTTCTTTGTTTCTTCTTGTTGAACTAAAACTTGGCAAATAAGATAAAGAATAAAAACAACAACATTTAATGAAGCTAAAATATTTTTAGCAAATAACATAAATGTACGACTCGAATTTGGATAAAATGATAAATAAGATTCAATACTTGGCATATGTATAATATTTGATAAAATATTATAATCTGAAATCAATAATAAACCAAAGGCCATTAATAAAAGTAAGGCCATATGTTTAATATTTCTCATATTATAAAGTAAATCAGCAAAAACAAAGAGTAAAATTCCATTATAGGAACCATTTAAACGAATAATTAATAAAAATGAAAGAATAATTTCAATATAAACAAGACCATTCGCCATTTTTAAATTATCTTTTTCTCTTAATTTCATTAATAAAACAAGAATGATAAAAAGAAAAATTGATTCAAAAAAGATATTTTGTGGTGTTCTAGTAATATAAGATACTTTATTTAAGAAATCTCGTGCATAATAATGCACTGAAATATATTTGGTAGAAAGTAAAAATAAAGAAGCATTATAGATAATAACAACCGCATTAATAAACAATAATGAATCTTTTAACTTTGTAACATATTCTTTTGTAAGATGATTCATTATTGCCACCCCGTTATATCATATTCTTCTATATTTTCTTTGGTAATCAATTTTGTTGGAACAATAATTGAGCGTTTATACTTTTTATGATGTAACATCTTATAAGCCACCTTGATTGTTTCTTTTCCTAAAGAAGTAGGTGATTGTGAAGATGTCCCCACAATCTCTTTCGTTTCTGCCAACAATTTCTTTATATTTGGTGAACCATCAACTCCGTAAATAAAAACATCATGCCCTAAATCATTTTCTTCTATAGAAGCCAGTGCTCCTAAAGCCGTTGGATCATTCAAACAAAAGACAACATCAAAATCAATTCCTTGTTGAATAATTTTATTTAAAGCAGGTAAAGCAAGTTCCGTTTGTCCTAAACAATCTTCACTTCCTACAATTTGATAATTCTCATTTAAAGCAACTGTATCTTTAAAGCCGTTGATACGATCAACCGCTGACAAGGCTTTAGAATGTTCAAGTAAAGCAATACGTGCATGATCAAAGCGTTGCATCATATCTTTAGCACACTGTACTCCTGCATCATAATTATCTGAAACAACTGTACAATCTGCAATTTGATCATCACTAATAGGAGCATCGACTACAATAATTTTAATTCCTGCTTTTTTGACTTCTTTTAATGTTTTATTAATACTCGAAGATTCAACAGGATTAATAATTAAAACATCTATTCCTAAAGAAACAAGGTCTTTGATTTGTTCATTTTGTTTTTTAGGATCCAAAGCTGGATCTCTAGTATATAAAACATCCCCATGATTATTAACAACATTTTCTATTTCATTATTTACAGCTTTATAGAAGGTATTATTCATTGTCATATAAGTTGCTCCAAATTTAATTTGTTTAGTATCAGTGTTTAAATAATGGTGATAGACAAAACAAATCATAATAAGGCTTACAATACATGTTATTTTTAAAGCTTTATTTTTATAAAAAGACATGCGTTTTCCTCCTATTCTCCCTTTATTTAATTTTAATGATTTTTGTCATCTATGTAAATATGACAAATGTCATAAAAAAAGTTGATTCTATTTTTGAATCAACTGTTTTGCATATTTTATAATACTACTTCCATCTAACAAACCATAATCTTTTAAAGAAATTACGCCTACCGGCACTTTAACTACCTTTTTAATTTCCTTTAAATCTTCACTTCTTTGTGGCGTAAGTAAAACTACATCGGCCTCTTGTAAATGCTCATTTAAAAACACTTCAATATCCATTAATTGACTTTTAGCTACTTCTTCTATTTTACGAACAAGCATATTTCCTGAAAAACCTGGTTTTGACAATAATGTTATCTTCATATAAGACCTCCAAACACATAGTACTAATATAATAAATGAAATAGCTAAAATACACAATATCTATTTTAGTTGTTTATTTATATTTTCATTGATCACACAATGCTTGTAATTTTAAATAATCACAACAAAAACTCGTCAAAAATTCATCTTTCTTTACAAAAACAGCATTGACAACGTTATTAATTTTTCTTTCTATTTCTTCACGAGTAGATTGTTTCTTTAAATATATATACTCATTATTTAAATAATCTTTATACTTATCATTATTGATATCTATTCTTTTATATACACCTTGAGGAACAGGTATCATGTTATTAATAAGCAATGCAGCAATGATTTCGTGACTTTCGTTGTAAATTTCTACTGTTGTTCTCGGATTTCTTCTTTTCCATTTTTTCTTAAAGGCTTTGAAGTTAATGGTATAAAATATGTATAATCTTCTATTCCAACAATAATTCCTACAAATCTTCTACCCAATTTTAAATTCACTCTAAAATCATACTGAAATAAATACTGCCTATAATCGCTTTCTATATCATATAAAGCAATTTTATTATCTTTTAAATGTATTTTCATATTTTCTCTCTATGAAGAAAAACGAAGAACTCATAAACTAGAATTCTTCGTTTTAAATCGTCCACTATAGCAGGATCTCTCTCGTTTTAAATCGCCTACTAAAGCAAGGCCACTCTCGTTTTAAATCGTCCACTATAGCAGGACCTCTCTCGTTATCGATATTTCTATCTACAAATAAATTATACATTTTTTAATGTATAAGTCAATTACTATTAAATATAGAAATCAACCATTATTAGTATATGAAGTATACTTTTATTTATACTCTTTTTGTCTCTATTTATTAAAACATTCTATGAATTCTTTAAGCAGTTTATTTCTATCTTTTTTAAGATAAATAATTCCATAATCTATTTCTAAGCTTTCTTGAAGAGAAACAACCTTCACACTCTCATCTAAATCTTGAATTGAAAAAGCATAATCCGGTAAAATACCAATTCCATAACCACTTAATGTTAAGGCAAGTACAGCTTCGATGTCATCTTGTCTAATCACATTTTTTTCTCTTACTTTTGTTGAAAGAAAATGTTCAAGATCATCTTCCTTTAATTTAGGAATACTTTTTTGTCTTAGTGTAATAAAAGAACAATCTTGGATTTCATTAAATGAAATCATTTCTTTAGACGTTTGAAAGATACTCTTAGGAATAATGGCTTTTGTTGTACTTGTTGAAAGCTTTCTAAAAGTACACTCTGGTCGATCTTGCATCATTATTTTAGTTCCTAAAATAAAATCAAGTTGATTTTCAACAAGTCGATTCACTAATTGAAAATAGTCATCTAAATAAATACGTGGACTAACCCTTGAATTTTCTCTATGAAATAAACGTAATGCTTGGGTAAGGTATTTTGTTTCTTGTGACATTGTACAACCTATTTTTAAAAGAGTTTGTTCATTGCTTTTTACGGCATTTAAACGATTAGGAATAGCTTCCATACGTAATAAGATATCATGAGCATCATGATAAAAGATTTCGCCTGCTGTTGTTAGCTGTACTGATTTACTATTTCTAATAAAGAGTTTAACACCAAGTTCCTCTTCTAAATGTTGAATATGATGTGTTACTGTTGGTGGTGTGACATAAAGTTCTTTGGCAGCTCTTGTAAAGTTTAAACGATCAGCCGCCACAACAAAACATTTAAGTTCTTGACTATTCATTTTTTCGCCTCTTTTTTATTCTAGCATTAGAATTTCTTTAATGCCATTAATTTAATGTTAATTTACTTTTTTAAATCTTGTTTTAAAATAAAAGTAGATAAATAAGGAGGACAAACAATGTCACAAAGAAAAGAAATGTTGATGAAAAATATGGAATTTGTAGCTTATGAAGGATTAAATGGAAAACCTGGTTTTCAAATGACTCTTCATAAAAGCAAAGAAGATCGTTATTATCTTTATGTTGCTTGTTTTAGACATAATGGTTTTAATATTATTGATGTAACCGATCCTTATCATCCTACTCCTTCTAAATGGGTAGAAGGACCTTGGGTCAAAGAAGGCATCAAAGATGGTCAAAGTCTACCAAAGATACAATCAGGGGATGGTTATTTAATTACAGCTCATGGTGGAACGATGGATGTTTTACATGGAACTCCTAAAGGAAATACCCTTCCTTTTTGGGGTGGTATGATGATTTGGGATATTGAAACAGATCCTATGAATCCAAAACTTTTAGGTAAGTTTGAATGTAAAGGAATGGCAGGCGTTCATCGTTTCTTCTATAATGGTGGCCGTTATGTTTATTGTGTAGGAAATAAGCCAGGTTTTTTAACTTTTATTTTAAGAATCATAGATATTCAAGATCCAACCCATCCAGTAGAAGTCGGTTCATGGTGGGCAGATAATCAATACCGTGCTAATAAACCTGGTGGTGGTCATGTTGCCTTTGGTTCAAAAGAGTTCTTAGAAATGGCAACAGTTCATGCTGTTACTGTTAAAGATCATATTTGTTATGCTGCGGTTGCAAACTTTGGCGCTTGTCAAATCGATGTCAGCGATCCCACAAATCCACAATTAATCGGTTATTTACCAATGAATCCACCTTTTGGAGGAGGCGCTGCTGGGATGTCTATTCATACTTACATGCCTTTAGGTGATTTACCTTATGCGGTTGTTTCTACTGAAGGGGAAAGACCTCGTTATTTTTCTAACGAAAATAAAGACGGTCTCTTTAAAAAGCTTGTAACACAGCCAATGAATACGATTGGAATTGTCGAAACTACAGATCCGACAAATCCATCACTTATTTCTATTTTCCCATATCCAGAAGTACCTGTTGGATATACTCATGGAAAGAACTTTAATATTGTTGATGGTGTTCGTGTTCCTTTTGGACCTCATAATTTATTTGATGCTTTTGGAAAAGATTGTTATGAACCTTATAAAGGTTTAATTTATAATTGTTATTTTGGAGCTGGACTTAGAGTCTTTGATACGACGGATCCTTTTATTCCAAAAGAAATTGCCTACTTTATGCCTCCTGATCCAGAAGTTGATCTTTTTAATAATGAAGATGACACTTTATTACCAGGTTCTAAAGTCGCAATTACCGAAGATTGTTTAGTTGATGATCGTGGTTTTATTTATGTTGATACCTTCCAAGACGGTCTTTATATTGTGAAATTGAAAATGGAGGATTCATATGAAAATTTATGCTTATGAAGTAAGACAAGATGAAATGGGTTATTTTAAAGAATATGAAAAGAAATATGGTGTTTCTGTTGTTTTAAATCACCAAGTACCCACTTTAGAAAATGCAGATAATGTAGATGGATGTATTGGTGTAACTATTTTAGGTCAAGGAGACATTAATGCAAAACTATTAGATAAATGGTATGATCTTGGTATTCGCTATGTTTCTTCTCGTACAATTGGTTTGAATCATATTGATTTAGAACACGCTAAAGAAATTGGAATTCAAGTATGTAATGCGAAATATCCACCTAATGGAGTTGCCGAATTTGCTTTAATGCTTTTATTAATGTGTATGAGAAACTATAAACAAGCTTTATGGCGAGGACAAGTCAATGATTATTCTTTAAGTGGTTTACAAGGAAAAGAACTTCATGATTTAACCGTTGGTGTTATGGGAACTGGAAATATTGGACGTACGTTTATTCAACTTCTTTCTGGATTTGGTTGTCGTATTTTAGCTTATGATCTTCAGGAAAATGAAGATGTTAAAAAATATGCAACTTATGTAGATAAAGATACTTTATTAAAAGAAAGTGATGCCATAAGTTTGCATCTTCCTTTATTTAAAAGTACGTATCATCTAATTAATAAAGAAACTATTCAAAAAATGAAAGATAATGTAATTTTGATCAATTGTTCCCGTGGTGAACTTATTGATACGGAAGATATTATTGAGGCTATTGAAAGTAAAAAAATTGGAGCTTTAGGACTCGATGTTATTGAAGGAGAAGAAGGCATTACGCATATCGATCATAGAAGTGATATTCTTTCTAATAAAAATATGGCTTATCTCCATCAATTTCCTAATGTCATCATGACTCAACACATGGCCTTCTATACAAATACAGCCGTTAAAAATATGGTTAAAAGTGGTATTAAAGGTATCATAGAAATGGCTAATCAATAAATAAAAAATTGAGGATTCATTCCTCAATTTTATTTTATGAAAATAAAAAGATAACAATTCCTAGAACAACAAGAACAATTCCTGTTGCTCTATTTAAGGTTTTAGGAGTTGCTTTATTCGCAAATAAAGCAGCAATTCTTGCCCAAATAAGAGTAAAGAGAATACATAAAATCCATACTGTCAAATTAGGAAACCCGCCAATCATAAAATGTGAAATAGCTCCAGTAAGGGCTGTAAAGGTCATAATAAAAACACTCGTACCTACTGCTGTTTTAAGTTCATATCCCATGACTGTTGTTAAGATAAGAAGCATCATCATACCTCCACCTGCTCCAACAAAACCACAAATAAAACCTATACAAGTTCCACAAATTATAGATTGGATTGCTCTTTTTTTAGAAGAAACATTATTCATTGCTTCTTTCGTTGTCATTACTGGTCTAACAATAAATTTAACTCCTAAAATAAAAGTCATAAAAACTGAAAAACTTCCCATTGTTGAAGATGGTAAAAGACTTGCCGCATAACTACCTATTACCGTAAAAATAAGTACACTTACCATCATCAATAAACCGTTTCTAATATCTAAATTTTTATTTTTTCCATAAGTATAAGCTGAAACCGCACTGGCAAGGACATCTGATGACAAAGCAATACCTACTGCCATATAAGGATCCATTTTCAAAAAAGCAATGAGCATTGGGCTAATAACAGCAGCCGCTGACATTCCTGCAAAACCTGTTCCTAGACCTGCTCCCATTCCAGCAAAAAAGGTTACAAGAATAATAAATAAAATATTTGTTTCCAATTTATTTTTCCTCCAATAAACAATCTATATTTTTTTTCATAAGTTCTAATGTTTCTTTAAATATCTTTTGATGCTTTTCATCAATATCTGAAAAAAGTGAAGAAAAGAAATGGTTTTGAAACGCTTTTCCTTTTTTTATAACATCATTCGCTTTTTTATTCAAAACTAATTCAACTTTTCTTCGATCTCCTGGAACATCTATCCTAGATAAATATCCTTGATCAACTAACTGATCCACATGAATTGAAACAAGGTTTGCTTTGATTTTTCTTATTTCCACAATATCTTTAGCATATTTATATTGGGGGTTATTTCCCAAAAACATCAAAATATCAAACCCTGTTTGCTTTAAATGAAATTCATGACAAAGATCTTTACATTGTTGATGATAAGCAAGTTCTAATTTTCTAGCAAAATCAATATTCATATTATCACTCCCTTCATTTTTAGATAGTTCATTTTTGAACTATTTTAAACAATAAAAAAAGAAATGTCAAATGACATTCCTTATTCAATGCTTATTGTAGAAGTGTTTTCAATTTGTTTCATATCTGATTTAGGTACTGATAAACGAAGTACTCCACCTTCATATTTAGCTTTGATATCTTCTTTTGGAATATCTCCTAAATAGAAACTTCGTGTCATATTTCCAACATATCTTTCTTGACGGATATAACGTCCATCTTTGTCTTTTTCATCTTTATCCAAGCCTTTACTTGTTGATATTGTCAAATATCCATTTTCATAGTTGACATTGATATCTTCTTTCTTGAAACCTGGTAAGTCAACGTCTACTTCATATGTCGTATCTGTTTCTCTGACATCTGTCTTCATCATGTTTCTTGCATGTTTTCCATGCAATGGATTTTTCTTTCCAAAGAAATCTTCATCAAAATCATTAAAGAAATCATCAAATAAGTTTTCTGTAAATAAGCTAGGCATCATCATAAGTCATTTCCCCTTTCAATATAAATGCTTAGTCATTAGCATCGTTACTTCCAGCGGTGTTAACTCTTGAAACTAGGACCTTTTTTAATACCTTTCCTAATTTCTAAATACATTATAGTTCTTACTTTTAGCACTGTCAAGATACGAGTGCTAAAAATTATAAACTTATACTTATACTTAAAATCAACCCAAGGATTCCTACAACCATAAAACATAAAGAGATTCCTGCTGCTTTTTTTCTTTGAATCATTTTTGTTTTTTGATTAGAATCAATAGAATTTATAGGATAGTTTCTTCTTCCTATCAAATAAAGTAGTAAACCACTTGAATTATTTCCATTACTTGCGAGTAATCCCCATAGTTTAGGATGTTTTAAACCACGAATTGTGGCATCAATCACCGTTAATCGATAAATTTGATAAACTGTTTCAATTCCCCCAACAAGTGCAATAGCCGCACATATAATCGCTAAAATACTTTTTACTTCCATGATCCGTTCCTCCTTAAATACGTTTAATCATTTGATAAAGCAACAATGATGAACTCACAATAGCAAGACAAAAGATCATCACTAAATAATAACTTTTACTTGGTAAAAACATTCCTAGTGTAACCAACAAGATTACCACAATAATATTTAAGATAATCGCTCTTAATAGTTTTTGATTACTTTTAACAACGTTTGTGCTTTCTTGTAAGTGTTCCATCATTGCATCGTCCCCTTTCAATAAATCATCAAGACTTATGGAATAAAGGTTGCTTAACTCAATGACACTTATAATATCAGGATAAGATTTTTCATTTTCCCAATTGGATATTGTTTGACGAGAAACATTTAGTTTTTCAGCAATGACTTCTTGAGTCAAATCCCTATTTAAACGTGCCTCCTTTAGTTTTTTACCTATTTCCATATTTTCTTTCTCCTTTCATTTTCATTTTTTCATAATCTATTGATAGAGTCTATCAAATATCTTTTACATAGGACTTTTTTCTATGTCAAAATTATTTGACATAGAAAAAAAGACGCTTTAAAAGGCGTCAAATACTATAAAATAAGTTCAATCATTACTACAACAAAGCATCCAATACAAGCGACTTGAATGAGACTTAATTCTTTATAAGATGCATAAATAATAATGATTGTTGCAACGATTCCAGAAATCAAATGACCTGTTGAATAAAAAATATCTGGGAAGGTCATCGCTGCAAGGACCGTATAAGGAATATAATCCAAAAAGGATTGAATGGTTGGGTTCGTAATTTTTTTATTAATAAAGACAAGTGGTATCGCACGAATAGCATAAGTAATAAGCGACATGATCGCTAAATAAATATAAAACTGTTTATCCATGTGCTTCCCCCTTATTAAATAACACAGCGCCTATAAAAGCACTTGTAAGAGCTGAAATCGTCATCGCAAAACCACTTGATAATTGATTGATGATGGGTAAGTAGTAAAAACCTGAACGGATAATAATTGCAAGAGCTACTACTTTAATTATATTTTTATCTTTTTTCATTCCTGGAATAATAATTGCGATAAACATGGCGTATAAAGCAATTGATAAAGCATTACTAATGACCGTAGGTACAATAGAGCCAAGCATTGCCCCTAAGGTTGTTCCAAGCATCCATCCTGCCGTAGAAATTGAAGCAAGCCCAAAGAAGTAAGTCCGACTCACATTTTCTTCAAGCATCGATAAGGCAAAGATTTCATCGGTAATAAAAAAGCTTAAGAGCCATTTATAAATTCCTTTAAACTTTTCATCTACTTTTTGGGAAAGTGAAAGTGACATAAACGCATAACGAATATTCACGGTCAATTCCACGATCGCCATTTCTAAATAGGTCCCTTGTCCTGCAATAATTCCTAGTGAAGCAAATTGCCCTGCTGAAGTAAGATTCAATAGCGAGATCAAAACTGCTTGTATCACACTAAATCCCATTGATACAGCAATCGCTCCAAAAGAAAAAGACACTGATAAATAGCCTAAAGCAATTGGTATTCCATTTTTCATTCCTCTTTTTATTTCTTTCATAACGTGTCCATTATACAAAAATATCCTCGATAACTCTACAATTACCGAGGAATATTTTAGGCAAATTTTTCAACAATTGGTTTTGATACCAATTTATTCCATGTACTAATTAAGGGACCTGTACCAAACATTAAAATAATTGTCGCAATTCCTAATGGTCCACCTGTAATAAACCCAATTAAAACACAAACAACATCTGTCATAATACGGCATACTGGATAAGATGGTGACATCACATCTGCCATATAAATAGATAAAGCATCATAACATCCAGTTCCAAGATCTGATGTGATATATAAAGAGCATCCAAGTGTAACAAATAAAATACCAATCGCTAAAACCACGAATTTCATTGGTAATGAAAATGGTATAACATCCGGTGAAGAAACATTAAATAATTGACAATAAACATTATTAAAGAATTGTACAAAGAAACCAAGTAAAAACATATTAATAATGGCACCAATATTTAAATATTTTAAATTACTTCTACTTAATAAAATTAAAATTAAAAATAAGATTGCATTAACACTTCCTTGAAAAACACCTAAAGGTATATTTAATAAACTACTGATTCCTGTTGTCATTGATGTAAATGGATCAATTCCCATTTGTGATATACGACATGTTGAAACACCTATAGCAATAATAATATTTCCAATTAAAGAAATAGTTGCTAGTTTGATTGAAAACTTAAATTTCATACTTTCACCTCTTTCAAAAGTATTATACTTATTTTTTAATCTTTGAATTTTATTTTCAAAATACGAAAAACTATCTCAAAAATGAGATAGTTTTATAAATCATAAAAATCATTTCTGTATTGATTATAAGAAGAAGGAGAAAGAGTAAGATCCAGGGTATAATCTTTTTAATCATTTTCTATTTTCTTAGGAAAGATAATTGTTGTCTTAAAGAGATCACCATCTACATTCACTTCAAAAGTTCCACCTTGAACCTCCACAAAGCTTTTACAAATGGCAAGTCCTAAACCAGAACCTTCACTTTTACGTGAAGTATCCCCTTGTACAAATCTTTCTGTTAAATCATCTGAATTTGATATTTCATGTGCTGAAATATTTTTGAAAACGACAATGACTTGTTGATTCGTTTCAACGATTTGTAAATAAACTCGTGTATGTTCTAAAGCGTATTTACAAATATTTTGACATAAATTTTCTAAAACACGATAAGTTTTTTCACTGTCTAAATGACAAATGATTTTTTTATTTTCATAATCATTTTTTAGATTTAAATGATGATGTTCAAATTGTTCTTGATATTCAAAGAGTACTTGTTGCAACAGGGCATGTATATCTAAGTCAATAGGATTTAATTGAATATTACCACTATTGACTTTAGAAACTTCAAATAAATCTTCTATAAGTGTTTTAAGTCTTTTAGTATTTCGATCAAGAATTTCAATATATTCATTTTGTTGTTCATTTGTAAGTTCTTCATTTTTTAATAAATCAATATAAGAAATAATAGATGTTAAAGGTGTTTTTAAATCATGAGAAACATTACTAATCAATTCAGTTTTCATCTTTTGTGATGCAACTTCTTTACTTACCGCATCTTTAAAACCATCATTGATACAATTAAGTTCATCTTTCAAAGAATTAAATAATCCAAGATCTTGATTGATTTTATCGTTAAATTCTCCTTGAGATAAATGATGCGCTGATTGTAAAAGAATTTGATAATCATTTGTAACCTGTGTAAGCATCTTTTTAGAAATTAACATGATTATAATTACTGCTACAAAAGATACTAGACACGTAAGTACAACATAAACTCTTATACTGTAGTAATAAACACCCATTCCTGTTACCGACATAAAGAAACTAATAAATAACAGTATTCCTTCTATAAAGATACCACTCATAATTCCTATTTTTAAAACAATATTTCCACTTTGATTTTTCAAATCAAATTGTACCAAACTTTTAATTTCTTCTTTAAAAGAACGATAAATACTACATATAAGTGTATGTTTTTTTAGAAAATCTTTTCCAAAAACAAGAATCGATTTAATATAAAATATAAAATACATAATTAAAGCATAGAAAACAAACCACCCAAAGATATTAACTAATGGTTCTAAAGCAACACCTGCACCCGCCATACCTTTTTCTCTTATCATCCAGGCAAAAGTCCCACTCCATGACTCTCTTAAAACTTCTGTCATAACAGTAAGCCACAAAGCTGTAGCAATAGAATAAAGAATAAACATAAAGAAAAGTTTAATGTTGACAACAGTTTTAAAGGGTTCGATATCAATAACTTTTCTTACTGGAATTAATAACATACAAACAACTAATACTGCAATACATACAAAAACATAGGTCATTAAAGTATCAGAAATAGAAACTTGATTCGTATAGTTTTGTTCCAAATAACTATTTGTTGGTAGTTTTTTAGGAACTGCAATCAATACTTTGATATTTGTTGGATTTTTAACAGTAATATTGTTGATAATATCGTTTTCTTCTTCATCTAAATAATCGTTTTTAAAGAGTTGATCAAAGGATGTATTGTAGAAAGAGCCTTCCCAATCGTTAGACTTACTTCCTTGTAAAGAAACATTCCCATTTTCATCAAAATCAATGGTTGTATACCATTGGTAATTCTTTAAAATATTTTTATCATTAGATTCAAATGCTTTTCTTAAATTCTTTTTAGAATTTGTAAAACAAATCTTTTCATTGCTTTTATCATAAACATAATATTGAATTCCTCGACTTTCTCGAGAATTATTATCTTCTAAATACATGATAAAATCTTTAAAAGCACTTTTTAAAGAATAACCATCATTTATTTCACCATCAATATCTCCGCTTACATAATGATTAAATAAATCATAATCTCCTTTTCTTCTTTGAATTTTCACATCTAACATAATGCTTTTTTCCATCAAAATATTTGTAAAATCACTCTTATTATTTTCTAAATTAAGACTTGATGTTGTTGTCTTTTCTTTTACTCCATAACTTAAATAAGTAACAAGAGATGCAACAATTAAAATAGAAAACAAAAAGATTTTAAGTATTCTTTTATTTTTCATGTTTCCTCCTATTGTTTATCAATTTTATATCCAACACCCCAAACAACTTTTAAATATTGTGGTTTTTTAGGATTAATTTCTATTTTTTCTCTTAAATTACGAACATGGACCATTACGGTTTCACTATTGATTGCTTCTTCGTTCCAAACGCGTTCATAAATATCATCTGCCGAAAATACTTTTCCTGCATTTTTCATTAATAATTCAAGTATTTTAAATTCAATGGGTGTCACTTTGACATTTTTACCATCCACTGAAACTGTCTTTGTATCAACATTGAGTTCAAGACCTCCACAAATATAAACATGATCACTTCCTTTTGGTGCTGTCACATCTAAATAACGTCCATATCTTCTTAAATGTGAGCGTACTCTAGCCATAAGTTCCATAGGTACAAATGGTTTTGTTACATAATCATCGCCACCTAAATTAAGTCCCATGATTTTATCAATATCTTCTGATTTTGCTGAAAGAAAAATTACTGGAAAATCATATCTTTCTCTTAGCTTAGAAACCATTGTTAAACCATCCATCCTTGGCATCATAATATCAACGATTGCTAAATGAATCGTTTCTTTTTCAATAATTTCTAAGCCTTCTAATCCATCATTTCCTACATAAACATCATATCCTTGATTTTCTAAATAAATTTTAATTGCATTTGCAATTTCTGTGTCATCTTCAACAACTAATACATGATATTTTTCCATTCCCTTTTTAACTCCTTATCTAAGCATTGAAAACAATGCAAAACTAATACATATATACCCTGCATAAATACAGCTTATTAAAATCATTTTGTTTAATCTTTCCATCTTCCTCACCTCTTGTCTTAAAGTATAGAGATGATTTATAAATATTTTCTTTTTATCTTTCTAAAGATTTTCTTAAGATTAAAACTAACTCTATTGTACATAATCTTTCGTAAAAAAGGAAATCTCTCATTAATATAAGATTATTTGTCTATTTTTAAATGAATAATTAAAATAACTCTCACCTAACAAGAGAGTTTGCTATAATCTTATTGAGGTGATACGAATGAATAATAACTATTTAAGTATTGGTGAAATGGCCAAAATGAATCATATTACTGTAACAACTTTAAGATTATATGATGAACTTGATTTATTAAAGCCTGTTTATGTTAATCCTGAGACAAATTATCGCTATTATGATATTAAACAAAATGCACGTTTGGATTTGATTCAATATATGAAAGAACTTCAAATGAATCTTAAAGAAATTAAGGAACTTCTTGATAAAGAAGATATTAATTTAATTGAAGCCATTTTAATTAAAAAGAAACAACAGCTTTCTATACAAATCAATGATTTACAAAGAACTAAAGATGCTATTTCAAGAACGATTTATAGTTTAGAAAGGTATCGTAAATCACCCCCAAGTGGGACAATTACTTTAGAATATATTGACCGTCGAAGAATTTATGTCATGAATACTGACATTAATTTTTATGAACATGATTTAGATGTTTATGAACATCTTTTAAATCAATTAAAAAATAATATGCTTTCTCGTCATTATTCACAAATTTATTATTGTAATGCGGGTACTTTTCTTTCCAAAGAAAGATTTTTAAAACAAGAGTTTATTTCAGATCGTATTTTTGTATTTGTGGATGATCATTTTCCTGAAAAAGATATTCAAATTATTGAAAATGGAATGTATGCTTGTATTTATCTTGATGATTTTCATCAAGAAATAGATTATGCAAAACGTCTTCTTGATTATTGTCGAATGAACAATTTAATAATATATGGAGATTATATTTGTGAAGTTTTAAGTGAACTCAGTATGTTTGATCATCATGAACGTTCAATGTTTTTAAGATTACAAGTTCCTGTTTTTTTTAAAAAATAGTTGACTCTCATGTTGGATAAGACTCTATGATATAAGTAAAGAAATAGGAGGCATACAATATGGAAAAGATTAAAGTTGTACAATATGGCTGTGGAAAGATGGCAAAATATATTATTCGTTATCTTTATGAAAATGGTGCAATGATTGTTGGTGCCATTGATACTAATCCAGCTATTATTGGAATGGATATTGGTGATTTTGCAGGTCTTGGTATTAAGACTGGTGTTTGTATTAGTGATCAAGCTGATCAAGTTTTAGATGAAACAGATCCTGATATCGCTGTTGTCACTTTATTTAGTTTAGTCAGTGATTGCTTCGATCATTATGTAAAATGTTTATCAAGAGGAATTAGCGTTATTTCTACATGTGAAGAAGCAACTTATAGTTGGACAACTGATCCAGTTCGTACAAATCAATTAGATGTGATCGCTAAAGAAAATGGATGTACTTTTGTTGGTAGTGGTATGGAAGATATCTTCTGGGTAAATATGGTTGGTTTAGTCGCCGGTGGATGTCACTCTATTAAAAAGATTGAAGGTGCTGTAAGTTATAATGTCGAAGATTATGGATTAGCTCTTGCCAAAGCTCATGGAGTTGGTTTAACACCTGAAGAATTTGAAGCAAGTATTGCTCATCCAGAAGTATTAGAACCTTCTTATGTATGGAATTCAAATGAAGCTTTAGCTGCACGTATGGGATGGACAATTAAGTCACAAACTCAAAAATGTGTTCCTTATTTCCATGAAACAGATCTTTATTCTTCTACTTTAGGAAAAACCATTCCAAAAGGAAATTGTATTGGTATGGCTGCTGTTGTTACAACAGAAACCTTCCAAGGACCAATTATTGAAACACAATGTATTGGTAAAGTTTATGGAGAAGATGATGGAGATATGTGTGATTGGAAAATTACAGGTGAACCAGATACAGAGTTTCATGTTGTAAAACCTGCAACGGTTGAACATACATGTGCAACGATTGTCAATCGTATTCCAACTGTTTTAGTTGCACCTGCTGGTGTAGTTACAGTTGATGAATTAGATCGTTTAGATTATTTAACTTATCCTATGGAATATCATATTTAATGTAAAAGCAGAGCTTAGGCTCTGCTTTTTTGATAGAAAACAATACTTTCATAGGGTTTAAGAATTCCTTTTTGATGTTGATTATAATTTTGAATCAATACTTTTTCATTATTTAAAATAGATGCATCATAGCTTACTTCCTTATCCGTAAAATTACAATAAACATAAAGTTCTTCATCTTGATAAAGACGTTTATAGGCATAAATATTTTCATCATTTTTCATTATTAACTCATATTTACCTAAAGTAATGATTTCATATTCTTTTCTTAATTGAATTAATTTTTGATAAGTATGAAAAATAGAATTTGTATCTTTCATTTCTGCTTCAGCATTGATTGTTTGATAATTTGGATTCATCATAATCCAAGGAATATGTTCACTAAACCCTGCATTTTTTTCTTTGTTCCATTGCATTGGTGTTCTAGCGTTATCTCTACTTGATTTTCTCATATAGCGTAACATATCTTCATGACTTACCGATTTTTCTATTTCTACAAGTTGTTTATAACTATTGAATGTTTCAATATCTCGATAATCATCAAGTGAATTAAAAGGTACATTTGTCATCCCCAATTCTTCCCCTTGATAAATATAAGGTGTCCCTTGCATCATATGTAAACATATCGCCAACATTTTTGCTGATTTTTCATGACACAAAGGAGAAGAAGTATCACCAAATCTTGAAACACATCGTGGTTGATCATGATTATTCCAGAACAAAGAATTCCAAGCCTGTTGATACATTCCTACTTGCCATCTCGACATAATTTGTTTTAAATCTTTTAAAGAAAATCTTTGATCTGTCCATTTATTAACTTCTGCACCATCAACATTCATTAGTTCAAACTGAAAGACCATGCTTAATTCTTTATTATCTAAAGGAGCATATTTTTTAGCATCCTCGATTGTTACAGCAGGGGTTTCTCCTACTGTTAAAAGTTCTTTTCTAGAAAATACTTTTTGATTCATTTCTTGAATATATTCATGAATATGTGGTCCATTTGCACATACTTGATGACCTTTAATAGTACTGTCTACATAGTATTGACTTTCATCCTTACTAATAAGATTAATGACATCTAAACGAAAACCATCAACACCTTTATCTACCCAGTAATTCATAATATCAATACATTCTTGTCTTACCTTAGGATTTTGCCAATTTAAATCAGGTTGTTTTTTAGAAAATAAATGCAAATAATACTCATTTGTCTTTTCATCAAGTTCCCAAGCTGAGCCTTGAAAGCAGCTTGTCCAATTATTTGGAACATCTCCCTCATTTCCTTCTTTCCAAATATAATAATCTCGATAAGGATTATTTTTAGATTTTTTACTTTCTTGAAACCAAAAATGTTCATCACTTGTATGATTAAAAACTAAATCAAGAATAATTTTGATATCTTTTTGATGCGCTTTATCTAATAATTCCTCAAAATCACTCATTGTTCCAAATTCACTTTGAATACTTCTATAATCAGAAATATCATAGCCATTATCATCATTTGGAGATTTAAAAATAGGGGTTAACCATAATACATCAACACCTAATGTTTTTAAATAATCAAGTCTTGAAATAATACCTTGTAGATCTCCCACACCATCATTATTACTATCTTGAAAGCTTTTTACATAAATTTGATAAACAACACTCTTTTTCCACCATTCCATATTGATTCCTCCTGCTTTTATTATTCTCTTTTTATAAAGGAAATTCATTGCCTTTTTTAACAATTTATAGTCAATTATTAACTTTTCGATATTTTGTTGGTGTTGTATGATATTCTTTTTTAAAAACATTTTCAAATGATTTTACATTTTTAAATCCATGATTTAAAGCAATATCAATGATTTTCATGTTAGTATGTATTAAATCATAATAAGCATGTTTTAATCTTATTTTTTGTAAATATTGATAAAAGGAAATCGTTGTTTGTCTTTTAAATAATCGTGATAAAGAATTAGGATGAAAGTGAAATTGTTCAGCTATAATTTCAAGTGTTAAATCTTGGTTATATCTTTTTTCTATTTCTTCTATTATTTTATAAATTTCTTTTGTGTTTTCTTCTTGTTTTTTATCTAATAAACAATCCTGTATGAGTTTTTGATAAAGTTGATACATTAAAATATGTTGTTCTATTGGTAAAAGATGGTGAATATATTTCATTTCTAACCAAGGTTTAAACCATTCTTTGTTTGATGGAGCTTTTAATTTAAAGAAATAAGATTGAATTTGAAATTCTTTAAAGACATCAACTGACAATAAATATGTATATAAATGTGTAAATTCAGGAAAATTGAATTGATGTACACTATGTGAGTTAATAATAAACATTTCCCCTTGATAAAATATTTCTTTCTTTCCATCAATATATGCTTCTACTTTTCCTGAAACGACATATACAACTTCAATATCTTGATGATAGTGGGAACTTACTGGTCGACTTTTATTAAATTGATGATTATAAAAAACAATAGGATATTTAATATTTGTTTTAACAATTTCTAGATGATGATCCATTTTATTCACCTCTTTTTTATTATATAAGAAAAAAGCCTACATTGTAGACTTTTTGATCATATTTATAAAATACTGATGAATTGAATCATCTTCATCAAGTTCAGGATGAAAAGCAAGTGCTAATTGTTTTTTATATTGAACAGCAATAATATTGTCATTCACTTTAGAAAGAATATCAACACCATCTTGTACACTTTCGATATAAGGTGCGCGAATAAAAGTCATAGGTACTTTTCCTATTCCTTTCATTTCTTCAATGGTGTGAAAACTTCCTAGTTGTCTACCATAAGCATTTCTTTTAACCGTCATAGGTATTGTTGAAAAATAAGTTTGATTTTGATTTTCTATTTCCTTAGCTAATAAAATGAGTCCTGCGCATGTAGCAAGTGTTGGTAAGCCATCTTGAATACGTTTTTGTAAAATATCAAACATATCCAATTCTTTTAAGAGCTTTCCTTGAACAGTACTTTCTCCACCAGGAAGAATTAAACCATCAAAATCTTGTTCCAAATCTTTTTTTTGCCTTAATTCAATACACTCTACTCCCAACTTTTCTAACTTTTTTTCATGTTCAATAAAAGCACCCTGTAAAGCCAATACTCCCACTTTCATTATTTTCCTCTTTCTGCCATTAAAATTTCAATTTCTTGTTCATTAATCCCAACCATTGCTTCTCCTAAATCTTTTGATAACTCTGCTATCAATTTTGCATCTTTATAATTTGTAACTGCTTTAACAATTGCTTCTGCACGTTTTTTAGGATTTCCTGATTTAAAGATTCCTGAACCAACAAAGACTCCTTCTGCTCCTAATTGCATCATTAATGCAGCATCTGCAGGTGTAGCAACTCCACCAGCAGCAAAGTTAACAACTGGTAATTTTTTATGATCGTGAACATATTCTATAAGTTCATATGGTACTTGTAATTGTTTTGCAACTTCGAAAAGTTCATCTTTTCGAAGAGCCGAAATTTGGGCAATTTGTTTATTCATCATTCTCATATGACGAACGGCTTGAACGATATCTCCTGTTCCTGGTTCCCCTTTTGTACGAATCATACTTGCTCCTTCATTGATACGACGAAGTGCTTCTCCTAAATCTTTAGCTCCACAAACAAATGGTACTTCAAATTCTCTTTTGTTGACATGATAAACATCATCAGCTGGTGATAAAACTTCACTTTCATCAATATAATCAATTTCAATTGCTTGTAAAAGCTGTGCTTCTACAAAGTGTCCAATACGACATTTTGCCATAACTGGAATACTTACTGCTGCTTGAATTTCTTGAATCATTTTTGGATCAGACATTCTTGCAACTCCCCCTGCTGCACGAATATCTGCAGGAATTCTTTCAAGTGCCATAACAGCACATGCTCCAGCTTCTTCTGCGATTTTTGCTTGCTCAGGTGTTGTTACATCCATAATAACACCACCTTTTAACATTTGTGCTAATTGTTTATTTAATGCATATCTTTCATTTGACATTTTTTAATCCCCCTGTTTACTTTTGTTATGGCTTTTATTATACTTAAATGTGAACATATTAAAATATTCAAATTAAATATATTCATTAAGGTCAGTTTAAGGAGGAATCAATTATGTTAACATATAATCTTACAAATATAGGGTCAGATTCCCTTTATGAATATCTTTATAAATGTATAAAAAAAGACATTATTTTAGGAAACATAAAACCAGGAGAAAGATTACCATCAAAGAGACCTTTTTCAAAAAATCTTGGAGTAAGTATCATTACTGTTGAAAATGCCTATAGTTTACTTATGTCAGAAGGATTTATTTATTCATTACCAAAAAAAGGTTTTTATGTCACTGATCTAAAAAATATTCCTTCTAAAAAACAAATGAATAAAGAGAAAGTGATTTTAACAAGTGGACATAATCACTACTTAGCTGATTTTTCTAGTAATCAAACTGAAAGTGATATCTTTCCCTTTACTACCTGGATCAAGACCATGAAAGAAGTACTAAGAAATAATCAAGAAGAGTTAATGATCAACTCACCTTGTGGAGGAATTCTTGAACTAAGAAAAAACATTGCGAATTTCTTAAAAGATTTTAGAGATATGAATATTAAACCTGAACAAATCATTATTGGTGCAGGTACAGAATATCTATATAGCTTGATTATTCAACTTTTAGGAAACGATGTTAAATATGGCTTAGAAAACCCTGGTTATCCAAAAACTGCGCAAATTTATAAAAGTATGAATGTTGATTTTGAATATGTGGATATGGATGAATATGGAATTGATCCAAATGAATTAGAAGAAAAGAAAATTGACGTAATACACATCTCCCCATCTCATCATTTTCCTACAGGTATTGTTATGCCAATTTCAAGAAGATATGAACTTTTAGGTTGGGCAAATAAAGTTGAAAAACATTATATTATTGAAGATGATTATGATAGTGAATTAAGATTAGGAGGAAAACCAATTCCTACCCTACAAAGTATCGATGTTTCCGATAAAATCATCTACATGAATACCTTTACTAAAACTCTATCATCAACCATCCGTATGTCCTATATGGTATTACCAGAATCATTAGCTGATGAATATTATAAACGTCTTTCATTTTATTCATGTACCGTTTCAAATTTTGAACAATATACACTTTCTAGATTTATTGAAAACGGGCATTTTGAAAGACATATTAATCGTTTAAGAAATTATTATTTAAAAAAACAAAATACAATCTTAAATGCTTTCCAAACAAGCAGTATAAATAATAAGATTGAAATTTATAATGAAACTACCGGTGTTCATTTTTTAATGAAAATAAAAAGTGAAAAAGCAGAAAAAGACATTATTAACAACGCCTACAGTAAAGGAATAAAGTTAAGTCCACTTTCTCAATATTACAAAAATAATGAAGAAAACAATAATATTTATGTTATGAACTATTCCTCATTAGATAGTGAAAAAATAGAACTAATTGTAGAGAAATTAAAACAATGTATTTAAAAATCCTAACACAATCTGTTAGGATTTTTTAGTTAACAAGCATAAAAAAAAGAAGGAACTGGCAACGAGCTATTTTCGCACAATGTACTATCTTCGCCGCGATGATGCTTAACTTCTGTGTTCGGAATGGGTACAGGTGTGTCCATCATGCTATCATTACCAGATTCTTCTTTTCAAGTGTCTTCAGGACACTCAAAACCAGACAGTAGTTTTTCTTCTTTCAAGCTCGCTTGCCTTTTCGGTCAAGCCCTCGACCTATTAGTATCAGTCCGCTTAACATGTCACCATGCTTACACTCCTGACCTATCTACCTTATCGTCTTTAAGGGGTCTTACTTGCTTGCGCAATGGGAAATCTCATCTTGAAGTGGGTTTCACACTTAGATGCCTTCAGCGTTTATCCCTTCCGCATTTAGCTACCCAGCTATGCCACTGGCGTGACAACTGGTCCACCATTGATGCGTCCATCCCGGTCCTCTCGTACTGAGGACAGCTCTTCTCAAATTTCCTGCGCCCACGACAGATAGGGACCGAACTGTCTCACGACGTTCTGAACCCAGCTCGCGTACCGCTTTAATGGGCGAACAGCCCAACCCTTGGAACCGACTTCAGCTCCAGGATGCGATGAGCCGACATCGAGGTGCCAAACCTCCCCGTCGATGTGAACTCTTGGGGGAGATCAGCCTGTTATCCCCAGGGTAGCTTTTATCCGTTGAGCGACGGCCTTTCCATTCAGCACCGCCGGATCACTAAGCCCGACTTTCGTCCCTGCTCGACTTGTGGGTCTCGCAGTCAAACACCCTTTTGCCTTTGCACTCTGCGCTTGGTTTCCATCCAAGCTGAGGGTATCTTTGGGCGCCTCCGTTACTCTTTGGGAGGCGACCGCCCCAGTCAAACTGCCCGACTGACACTGTCCCGTCAACGGCTCTACGTCGTCCGGTTAGAAATCCAATACAACAGGGGTAGTATCCCAACAGCGGCTCCTTGAATACTGGCGTATCCATCTCTTTGCCTCCTACCTATCCTGTACATGCTGCATCAAATCCCAATATCAACCTGCAGTGAAGCTCCATGGGGTCTTTCCGTCTAGTCGCGGGTAACCTGCATCTTCACAGGTACTAAGACTTCACCGAGTCTACAGCTGAGACAGCGCCCAAATCGTTACGCCTTTCGTGCGGGTCAGAACTTACCTGACAAGGAATTTCGCTACCTTAGGACCGTTATAGTTACGGCCGCCGTTTACTGGGGCTTCAGTTCAGGGCTTCACTTGCGTTAACCCCTCCCCTTAACCTTCCAGCACCGGGCAGGCGTCACCCCCTATACTTCGCCTTGCGGCTTAGCAGAGAGCTGTGTTTTTGGTAAACAGTCGCTTGGGCCGTTTCACTGCGGCTCATATCTCTATGAGCACTCCTTCTCCCTAAGTTACGGAGTCATTTTGCAGAGTTCCTTAGCTATAGTTCTCTCGCTCACCTTAGGATTCTCTCCTCACCCATGTGTGTCCATTTTCGGTACGGGCCATATATACTTAACGTTAGAAACTTTTCTTGGAAGTTCCTCCACTGCCTTCCGTACTCGCCGTAGCTTTCCGTACGCTTCACGCCTTCTCGTTTCGGATGGTGGATTTGCCTGCCATCCCGATATCTCGCTTGCACCAGCTCTTCCAGCCGCTGGCTGCAGCTTCCTCTCTCCGTCATTCCTTCACATATATACGGGTACAGGAATCTCTACCTGTTGTCCATCGACTACGCCTTTCGGCCTCGCCTTAGGTCCCGACTTACCCAGAGCGGACGAACCTTCCTCTGGAAACCTTGGGTTTTCGGTGCGTGGGATTCTCACCCACGTTCCGCTACTCACACCGGCATTCTCTCTTCCATGATCTCCACACGTCCTTTCGGTCGTACTTCTCCGTTCATGGAACGCTCCCCTACCATCCCTTGGGATCCATAGCTTCGGTAGTATGCTTAGCCCCGGTAAATTATCGGCGCAGAGTCATTCGACTAGTGAGCTGTTACGCACTCTTTAAAGGATGGCTGCTTCTGAGCCAACCTCCTAGTTGTCTGTACATCTCCACATCCTTTTCCACTTAGCATACATTTTGGGACCTTAGCTGATGGTCTGGGCTGTTTCCCTCTTGACAACGGACCTTATCACCCGCTGTCTGACTGCCGAGCATGTTGGCGTGACATTCGCAGTTTGATTATGCTCAGTACCCCGAGATGGGGCCATCACATATTCAGTGCTCTACCTTCACGCAACTCTTCTCTCGACGCTAGCCCTAAAGCTATTTCGGGGAGAACCAGCTATCTCCGGGTTCGATTGGAATTTCACCCCTAGCCACAACTCATCCGCCAACGTTTCAACGGGGGTCGGTTCGGTCCTCCATCGGGTTTTACCCCAACTTCAACCTGGTCATGGCTAGATCACCCGGTTTCGGGTCTACTGCATGCAACTCGCGCCCTCTTAAGACTCGCTTTCGCTTCGGCTCCGCATATCCTGCTTAACCTCGCTCCATACAGTAACTCGCCGGTTCATTCTACAAAAGGCACGCCATCACCCTTTAACGGGCTCTGACTTCTTGTAGGCATATGGTTTCAGGTTCTCTTTCACTCCCCTCCCGGGGTTCTTTTCACCTTTCCCTCACGGTACTGGTTCACTATCGGTCACTCTCTCGTATTTAGCCTTGCCGGATGGTCCCGGCTGATTCAGACAGGATTTCTCGTGTCCCGCCCTACTCAGGTGTCATCTCTCTCCAGTCTCTCATTTCGAGTACGGGGCTCTCACCCTCTCTCGCTCACCTTCCCATGTGATTCCTCTATGATCCTCTGTTTGATTTATCGATGATCCTACTACCCCGATCCTCAGATCGGTTTGGGCTCTTTCCCTTTCGCTCGCCGCTACTCAGAAAATCATTCTTATTTTCTCTTCCTGCAGGTACTTAGATGTTTCAGTTCCCTGCGTCTCGCCTCATCATGTCTATGTATTCGACATGTGATACACGGATATGACTCCGTGTGGGTTCCCCCATTCGGATATCGACGGCTCTTCACGTGCTTACCGCTCACCGTCGCATTTCGCTGTTTGCTGCGTCCTTCTTCGCCGGAGTGTGCCTAGGCATTCCCCATACGCCCTTTCTTGCTTTACCTTCTAGGTTTGCTTGCTTGAACTTTTTTTCGTTTACACTTGCTGTAAAATCTTAGTTACTTTCGACTTTTCGTACTAGACCTTATTTTTTCTTTAATGTCTAATCTCTTCTTTATCGTTTTCGCAATTTTTTTTACTACTATCCAGTTTTCAATGTCCTCTTGAATGTCATGGACATTCAAAACCAAACAAGAAAGCACAACTTTCTCTCCCTAGAAAGGAGGTGATCCATCCCCACGTTCCCGTAGGGATACCTTGTTACGACTTCACCCCAATCATCAGTCCCACCTTAGACAGCTCCTTCCTTGCGGTTAGGCCACCGGCTTCGGGTGTTACCGACTCTCATGGTGTGACGGGCGGTGTGTACAAGGCCCGAGAACGTATTCACCGCGACATGCTGATTCGCGATTACTAGCGATTCCATCTTCGTGCAGTCGAGTTGCAGACTGCAGTCCGAACTGAGAACAGTTTTATGGGTTTCGCTCCACCTCGCGGCTTCGCTTCCCTCTGCTCTGTCCATTGTAGCACGTGTGTAGCCCAGGTCATAAGGGGCATGATGATTTGACGTCATCCCCGCCTTCCTCCGGCTTGTCACCGGCAGTCTCGCCAGAGTCCCCAACTTAATGCTGGCAACTGGCAACAGGGGTTGCGCTCGTTGCGGGACTTAACCCAACATCTCACGACACGAGCTGACGACAACCATGCACCACCTGTCTTCTCTATAGCTATCTCTCCATCTCTGGAGCCTTTAGATCGATGTCAAGACCTGGTAAGGTTCTTCGCGTTGCTTCGAATTAAACCACATGCTCCACCGCTTGTGCGGGCCCCCGTCAATTCCTTTGAGTTTCATTCTTGCGAACGTACTACTCAGGCGGAGTACTTATTGCGTTAACTGCAGCACTGAGATTTGACTCCCAACACTTAGTACTCATCGTTTACGGCGTGGACTACTAGGGTATCTAATCCTATTTGCTCCCCACGCTTTCGGGACTGAGCGTCAGTTATGCGCCAGATCGTCGCCTTCGCCACTGGTGTTCCTCCATATATCTACGCATTTCACCGCTACACATGGAATTCCACGATCCTCTCACACACTCTAGCTCTACGGTTTCCATGGCTTACCGAAGTTAAGCTTCGATCTTTCACCACAGACCCTTAGTGCCGCCTGCTCCCTCTTTACGCCCAATAATTCCGGATAACGCTCGCCACCTACGTATTACCGCGGCTGCTGGCACGTAGTTAGCCGTGGCTTTCTTATAGAGTACCGTCACTTGGATATCATTCCCTATATCCACCGTTCTTCCTCTATGACAGAAGTTTACATAACGAATTACTTCTTCCTTCACGCGGCGTTGCTCGGTCAGGGTTTCCCCCATTGCCGAAAATTCCCTACTGCTGCCTCCCGTAGGAGTCTGGGCCGTGTCTCAGTCCCAGTGTGGCCGGTCACCCTCTCAGGTCGGCTACGCATCGTCGCCTTGGTAGGCCGTTACCCTACCAACTAGCTAATGCGCCATAAGTCCATCATCTACCAGTCCCGTAGCACTTTTCATATAGAGTTCATGCGATCTCTACACCTATGCGGTCTTAGCTGACGTTTCCATCAGTTATCCCCCTGTAGATGCCAGGTTACTTATGTATTACTCACCCGTTCGCCACTCTTCACCGAAGTGAAGCGTTCGACTTGCATGTATTAGGCACGCCGCCAGCGTTCATCCTGAGCCAGGATCAAACTCTCCATTGTCTTATTCCTTTCAGACAATCTCTTAGTCTGTTTAGCTCTTTTTTATTTCTTTAACTTAATTGACGTTGTGTTTTATTCTTTCCTGTTCAGTTTTCAATGTCCTCTCACTTGACTCTCTCGTCGAGTGCCCATTTATATTACCATCCTCTTTCCCTTTTGTAAAGCTTTTTTTCTATCTTTTTTTATTTTTTTCTCTATTCCCCTCTTTTTCTGCCTTTATATCAACGTTTTTTTCATTGATCTTTTTTGACGCTTTTTTTATGATTTGGTGTTTATAGAGTATTTTAGATATTGTAAAAAGAAAAATTATTATACTTTTATACTCATTTTTATAAAAAAGAAGCCCTTAAATAAAGGCTTCTTTATAATATTTTATTTAGCTTTTTCTTTTTCAACTAATGTATGAATATATTCATTCACTTGATCATGTAAATCTTCTCTATCTAATGCAAAATCGATTGTTGCTTTGATAAATCCAAATTTATCCCCTACATCATATCTCTTTCCTTCAAAATCATATGCATAGACTGCTTGTCTATCTAGTAGTCTTTTAATGGCATCTGTTAACTGGATTTCTCCTCCTGCACCTTTTCCTTGTGTTTCTAACAATTCAAAGATTTCAGGTGTCAATACATATCTCCCTAAGACTGCTAGTTGACTTGGTGCTTTCTCTACGGCTGGTTTTTCTACCATATCTGTTAGTTTTACCAGTCTTCCCTTTGCTGGATGTGATTTTGATGGTTCTACGATTCCATATTTGCTGACATCTTTTTTATCGACTGTTTGTACTCCAATTACTGATGCTGATGTTTTACTATATTGTTCTATTAATTGTTTTAAAGCTGGTTTTCCTTCTTTATTGACAACCACATCATCTCCTAGTAAGACTGCAAATGGTTCATCTCCTATAAAAGATTTAGCACAAAGTACTGCATGTCCTAATCCTTTTGGTTCTTTCTGTCTGATATAGTAGATATTGGCCATATCTGCGATATCTTGGATCATTTTTACTTGTTCTAGTTTTCCTGATTCTTTTAATCTTTCTTCTAGTTCATAGTTTTTATCAAAATGATTTTCCATTGCATGTTTATTACTGTTTGTAATAATCAAGATTTCTTCTATTCCACTGTCTACTGCTTCTTGAATGATATATTGGATTGTTGGAATATCTACGATTGGCAACATTTCTTTAGCGATTGCTTTTGTTGCTGGTAGAAATCTTGTCCCTAATCCTGCCGCTGGTATAATTGCTTTTCTTACTTTTTTATTCATTTTTTCTATCCTTTCTTCATATAGAATATTTACTTAAACCATACCATTTTTTTAATTTTTATCAACCCTTTATAACCAATATGCTATTTTAATTACTTAAATACTCATCTAATTTAAATTTTTATAATTTTAATTACATGTATGATTATAATATCAATAAAAAAGCAATGTTTTTAAATCACATTGCCTCTAATAATTATTTCTTTTCTACAATATCATTAAGTTCCTTAAAAATTGAATTTTCTGGTACAACGCCTCTTACTCTAGATAATGGATAAATATTACTATTTCTTCCAATAACAGTTCCAGGGTTTAAAACACTATTACATCCTACTTCTACATAATCTCCTAGCATTGCACCCATTTTTTTAAGTCCAGTTTCAATTTCTTCGTGATTAAATCTATCTTTTACAACTACTAATGTCTTATCACTTTTAACATTACTTGTAATTGATCCTGCACCCATATGAGACTTATATCCCAAAATAGAATCACCTACATAGTTATAATGAGGAACTTGTACATTATCAAAAATAATAACATTCTTTAACTCAACAGAATTACCAATAACACAATTTTCCCCTACTAATGCACTTCCTCTGATAAAAGCACAATGTCTCACTTCTGTTCCTGCACCAATAATACAAGGTGAACCAATATAAGCACTATCAAAAACTTTAGCATCTTTGTGAATCCAAACATGTTCATTCACTTCTTGATATTCATCCCCTAAAGTTTCTCCTAATTCAATAATAAAATCTTTAATTCCTTTTAAAGCTTGCCAAGGATACTCATATTTTGATAAATAATCCTTTGCTTGACTATGTGTTAAATCATATAAATCATTTATCTTATACATAAAAACACCCCTCCTACTTATCTTCTTCATAAAACAATTGTAATACAAGCTGTTTTAATTTACTATAAAAATCATACATTTTTTGAAGTGTTATTGAATAATCATTTGTAAGTTTAGTTTTCAATTGATTAATATAAGTTTGAATATATAATTTTTGTCTTTGCATTCTTGTTTTATTAGAATAATCTTTTGAAGTATTACGTGAACGTACAAATTCTTCAACATTATCTCGATTAATAACAATTTTCTTTTGTTTTTTCAATCTATCCCCCTAAACTTTAGCAAAAAATAAGCAGGAGCCTTCGCCTTTGCTACAAACACTTATAAAAACCTATCTTCGAATATCTATTTCCAACTTTGCCTTAAAGCAAACCATGAAATGGTCTTCAAATATCTTGATCTGCTCGATATACTTTCGAACCAGCGCTTCATCTATAAACGTCACCACACTTGATGCAGGTACAAATGATGGATCAATGACCTGTAGGATTGCATCGCACAGCAGACTACCCATCTCACCGAATTCGACGAATCACTGGTGCGACGCTGGATCCAACAGATAATCATCTGAGATGACCACATCACCGTCCAACTGAAATCAGGTGTTAGTATTGATGTTAATGCATAATTTCATAAACGTACGAAACCCTACTGACCATGATGGCCGGGAGGGTTGTCTTCACTTTATTCATCTAACATATTATCTATATACTGTATAAATTCTGCACTTTTGGCTACACGTCCATTTCCTCCATGCTGTTTATATATTTCGTATACTCTATTTCGAATATCTTCAATTAAGGTATCCGTTACAGAATCCATATCCAAGTTCTTAATATCAGCGGGAGTAATATTTCTCTTACCCAATACATCTGCAATAACTGCATACAGTACATAATATAAAATATCACTTTTTTCTGCTGAAGAATAATCAGAACCACTTCTTACATTTTTCTGGATTTTTTTACCTAGTAAAGCTACTCTATAAAATACCTCTAGATCATTATTCTTTTCGTATAATTCGTTGTATTTTTTTTCGTCATTCAGCAATGTTGATGGTCTTGCTCGTGCATAGTCTGGCTTTTTCAGGAAAATTGTAATAAGACATTGTGCAAGAAAAGATACCCCAACAATCTCCGCAGGCTTATGTCCCTGATTTTTATAATAATTTTTTCCCCTATCGTAAAATAATCCTCTACTCTTAAAATACATTTCAATTTGAAGATGTATAGGATCCGTCACACGCAATGTTGCTTTAGGAATATTTGTCTGATTATTTGTAGCAAAGATAATTTGATCTCTTGATTCTTCATTATCAGGAACAATTATCCTTAGCAATATGGAACGTTTTTCTGACTCTAATGCTTCTCTATTTTCGGAAAAATAATTATATATTTCCATTGAAGTTTGTAATCCATTAACAATTTCAGAATTAACAATTTGTAACTCTCTATTATTTACCAATGTAGCTTCGGATGCCAGTACTGTAACTCCATTATTTAACCACCAAAAATCATTATCATCGGCTCTATGTAATGTTTCGGATATACTACTGTTTACATTATTTTTTCCTTGATAATCACGCACATTAGAATCGAAAAAACTCTTTCTCACATCGCCTTCATCATTTACTATAAAGTTAAAATAGCTTTTCAAATCAACTAACGCAACATAATTTTTTTGATTTGGCGAAATTGGAATATCTGCAAATTTAAGATTCACTCTATTTTCTATCACCGCATTATACATTTCAAACAGAGTATCAGAATCAACAAAAGTTACCTCAACAACTGCATTCGGGAATAATCCTTTTATGGTATCTTTCAGTTCTTCGGCTTGCTGAATTACATTAGGATGTAATTCTGATGCTAATGTTGCATAGTAAAATCTAAATTTCAACTTTACCCTGCTGGTTATCAAACGTGTATATGTATCCCTAAACGTAGTAAATGCTTCGAGAATATCGGCATTATACCTTGCCGTAAAATCAGTTGTTGTTTTTGATAAATCCAGAAGATTTCCAGAGATGGTTTTCCACTTCATCACTGCATCTTCTCCAAATGATGTGGTCTTCTTTGACTGGATAATTATCATTTCCAGAATGGAATCTTTTGGTGCAGATATATGTTCAACAACATCTGGCGTAATAAGTAAATTATTTAAAAATAAATAAATCGAATCGCATCCTCCATCCAATCCTTTTTCCAACAATACCATTATCTACTTCATCGTCACTTAATCCTTGATTTTTCAATATTTGGCTTGCTGAAAAAAATTCAAAATATTCTGATATGTTGCTATAGTTATCATTATTTCGAAATTCTTGTTCAATTAAATTTTCTAGTAATATTTGTGCATTTTTACTCATCTTTTAACCTCCACATACACAATAATTTTCCTGTTATATATTTCACTGCCAAATCCGCCTAATAGTATTGAGTGGCTTAAACTGCGGTTGTCTCTGACAACAATCCCAATGCCACAACCTATGACATCTAATCCACAGCCTAAAACCTACAACATTTTTCTGACCATCCACTTTTTTTCTCTGGTCAGACTAATAAGTAGATATGTTTCCATACAAGAAAGTCGAGCTTTCCGCAAGGCTTCTCTAATGATGCTAACTAAGCAAAAAATCCGGAAATGCGCTACTTTTCAGCCTTTATTTATCTTTTCTTGACAGCAAACACACCGTCTCAACATGTCTTGTATGTGGAAACATATCATAAAGATACATTGTATGAGTATGATAACCAATCTTTTTAAAGTATTGTATATCTCTAATTTGTGTCGTTGGATCACATGAAATATAAACAACTTGTTTTGGATTTAGTATTTTAACCGAATCCATAAACTGTTTAGTAGAACCGCTTCTTGGAGGATCCATAATGACCACATCTACTTTATGTTTCTCTTTCGCAAGTTTTTTCATAAATTCAGTTGCATCATCACATACAAATTGAATATTAGATAGTTGATTCATTCGTGCATTGTTTTTTGCATCTTTGATTGCATCTTTATTACTTTCTACTCCAATAACTTGTTTTACATTTTGTGAGAGAATCATTCCTATTGTTCCAATACCACAATAAGCATCAATTGCTGTTTCATTTCCTTTAATATTCAATAAGGATAAAGCTTTGGTATAAAGATTAACACATTGATCATGATTGATTTGATAAAAAGATTGTGGAGAGATCTTAAATTTCAAACCACATAATTCATCAACAATAAACCCTTTTCCATAAAGAACTTTATCTTCATTTCCTAAAACAATTGGTGTTCTACGTGTATTGACATTTAAGACAATTGTTTTAATACTTGGAAACTTCTTAACTAATTGGTTACAAAATTGTTTAGACCCACGCCACATATTTTCATTACATACTAAAACAACCATTGTTTGATCTGTTTTAACACCTCGACGAATTAAAATATGTCTTAATAATCCTTTATGTCTTTTACGATCATAAATAGAAACACGATACTTTCTTAAATAACTTTGTATATATTGTAAAATTTCATCCATAATATCTTCGTGTAATAAACAGTGTTTATAAGGAATAATATCTTGGCTATGTTCTTCGTAGAGACCGTATTCATATTTTTGATTAAAAGCAACAATTGCTTTATTTCGATAACCATTAACTAATGGTGAAGCTACTGTTGGTTTTACATCTATTTTTAATTTTGTTTTCTTTATTTCTTTTTCTATAAATAATGTCTTTTCTTTTAATTCTTCTTGATATTGATCTTGTGGATAAAAGCATCCTCCACATCTTTTAATTATTGGACATTTCATTTTTTATCACCCTTTACTTGTCAATCATTATAACACAGGTATTATCATTTGATGAAATGATTTATGAGTGTTATAATCTAGCGGAGGTGAAATATATGAGTAAAATAGATATTATTTCTGGCTTTTTAGGTGCTGGAAAAACAACATTAATTAAAAAATTAATTGCTGAAGCATATCAAAATGAAAAAATCGTATTAATAGAAAATGAATTTGGAGAAATTGGAATTGATGGAACATTCTTAAAAGATTCTGGTGTTACAATCAACGAAATGAACTCTGGATGTATTTGTTGTAGTTTAGTAGGAGATTTCGAAACATCATTAAAAGAAGTCTTAGATACGTATCATCCTGATCGTGTTATTATTGAACCTTCTGGTGTTGGCAAATTATCTGATGTTATTAAAGCAGTATCTACTGTTAATAGTGATGAAATGGAATTAGATAATTTTATTACAGTTGTAGATGCTAAAAAATGTCGTATGTATACTAAAAACTTTGGTGAATTCTATAATAACCAAGTTGAACATGCATCATTAATTGTTTTAAGTCGTAGCCAAGACTTAACTGAATTCCAATTAAAAGAATGCTTAGATATCTTAAAAGGATTAAACGATCATTCACCAATCATTACAACTGCTTGGGATAAATTAAATGGTTTAGATATCATTAATGCTTGTGAAGTGAACATTCAAGAAGAATTATTACATGAACATGAACATCATCACCATCATGATCACGAATGTGAATGCGGACATGATCATCACGAACATGATCATGAACATGGATGTTGCGGACATGACCATCATGAACACGATCACGACCATGAATGTTGTGGACATCATCATCACCATGACCATGATCATGAATGTGGTTGTGGACATCATCACCATCATGCTGATGAAGTATTTAATAGTATTGGATTTGACACTGTTAAAAAATATAACGAAGTTGAATTAAGTGATATCTTAAATAAATTATGTAATGATGATAATGTTTTAAGAGCTAAAGGTTTTGTAGATAGTGGAAATGAAGATTGGTGGTATTTTGATTTAGTACCAGGTGAATTTGAAATTCGTTTAGGTAAACCTATTTATACAGGTCAAGTTTGTGTAATTGGTAAAGACTTAGATGAAAATACAATTAAGGAGTTATTTTTAGGATAAGCGTATGAATAAAACAAGAGTTTATTTGTTTACTGGATTTTTAGAAAGTGGAAAATCTTCATTTATCCAAGATACTCTTCTTGAACAAGGTTTTGGTGAAGATGAAAAAACTTTGATCATTGCCTGCGAAGAAGGTGAAGTCGCTTTTGATATTCCAGCTTTAGAAAAAGAAAATGCTTCTGTTGAATTTATTGAAAACGAAGAAGATTTAAATTATGAAACTCTTCTTCATTTACATCAAAAATACCAACCAACACAAGTGATGATTGAATATAACGGAATGTGGGATAATACAAAATTCGTGGATGAAATTTGTATTGACCAATGGCAAGTTGTTCAAATTCTTACAACTGTTTCTGCTGAAACATTTGATCTTTATTACAATAATATGCGTGGTCAATTTGTTTATCATATTACTGGTAGTGATTTAGTTATTGTTAATAGATGTGATGAAAATACAAAGAAATATCCTATTAGAGGAAGTATTAAATCTTTAAATCCAATGTGTCAAATTGTTTATGAAAATAAAAATAGACAAATTGAAGATTTAACTGTTAATGATTTACCATATAACTTAAATGATGATTATATTGAAGTAAATGATATGGATTATGGTATTTTCTGTATGCATATTATGGAAAATCCTCAAATCTATGAAAATAAAACAATTAAGATCAAAGGTAAAGTGATTGGCCGTGATAAATTAATTGAAAATGGTTTTGTTTTAGGTAGACAAGCCATGGTATGTTGTAGTGATGATATGCAACTTTTAGGTTTAGTATGTATTAGTAAATACGCTAAAGATTTAATTAAAGATGAATGGTTAGTGGTTGATGGAACCATTAGTTTAGAATATGATGAATCTATTCAAAGTAATATTCCTATTTTACATGTTGATCATTTAGAAGGTGCTAAACCTTTAGAAAATGAATATGTTACATTTGATTAAGAGCTTTTAGCTCTTTTTCTATTTTATTTATAAATACTTTCATGTATAATGAATAGGCAAAAAGAGGTGGAAAAATGAAAGATTTTTGGTATGAATTAAAACATGTTTGTAAACAAAGTGGTGCTCGATATGGGATTTTACATACTCCCCATGGAGATGTAGAAACACCTATGTTTATGCCTGTAGGTACACTAGCTACAGTAAAAGGGATTGCCCCTGAAATGTTAAAAGAAATGGGATCACAAGTAATCCTTTCTAATACATATCACTTATGGTTAAGACCTGGGGAAGATATTGTTGCTAAAGCGGGTGGTCTTCATAAGTTTATGAACTATGATGGTCCTATGCTTACAGATAGTGGAGGATTTCAAGTTTTTTCTTTGGGAAAAACAAGAAAGATCAAAGAAGAAGGCGTTTATTTTAAAAGTATTATTGATGGTAAGTCTTTATTCTTATCTCCAGAAAAAGCAATCGATATTCAAAACAAATTAGGAGCAGATATGATTATGTCTTTAGATGAATGTGCTCCTTATCCAGCAACTTATGATTATATGAAACATAGTGTTGAAAGAACAATTCGTTGGGCTAAAAGAGGTAAAGAAGCGCATCATAATGAAAAACAAGCGTTATTTGGAATTGTTCAAGGTGGAGAATATCCTGATTTAAGAGAAAAATGTGCCAAAGCACTTGTAGAAATGGATTTCCCTGGTTATTCAATTGGTGGAACGAGCGTTGGTGAACCAAAAGATGTAATGTATAAAATGGTCGAAGATGCGGTTCAATGGTTACCTGAAGATAAACCACGTTATTTAATGGGAGTTGGTAATCCAATTGATTTAATTGAAGCTGCGATTCGTGGTATTGATATGTATGATTGTGTTTTACCAACACGTGTTGCTAGACATGGTGCTTTAATGACACATCATGGACGTATGAATATTAATAATGAAAAGTTTAAAGAAGATTTTACTCCTATTGATCCTGAATGTGATTGTTATACTTGTAGAAATTATACAAGAGCTTATTTAAGACATCTTCATAAATCAGATGAATTATTTGGAAAAACATTGTTATCGATTCACAATGTAAGATTCTTATTACAACTTTCAGAAGATATTCGTAAAGCAATTCAAGAAGATCGTTTATTAGATTTTAAAGAAGAATTTTTAGATAAATATGGTAGAGATGTTTATAAGAGGGCTTTTTAAATGAAACTAAGTGAATTTGATTTTGAACTACCTGAAGAACTCATTGCTCAACATCCTGTTGAAAAAAGAGATACTTCTAGATTAATGGTAGTAAATAGAGAAAACGGAAATATTGAACACAGACATTTTTATGATATTCTTGATTATTTAAAACCAGGTGATGTTTTAGTAAGAAATAATACAAAAGTTATTCCTGCTCGTTTATTTGGAATTAAAGAAGAAACAAATGGACATGTTGAAGTTCTTTTATTAAAAGAATTAAAGAAAGATACTTGGGAATGTTTATGCGGTAATGCACGTATTGTAAAAATGAATACAGTCATTACTTTTGGTGAAGGCTTATTAAAAGCAAAATGTATTGAAATCAAAGATGAAGGTATTCGTGTTTTTGAAATGATATACGATGGTATCTTCTACGAAATCTTAGATCAGTTAGGAACAATGCCTTTACCTCCTTATATTAAAGAAAAACTTGAAGATAAAAATAGATATCAAACAGTTTACGCTAAAATTGAAGGAAGTGCAGCAGCTCCTACAGCTGGTTTACATTTTACTGAAGAAATCAATCAAAAAATAAAAGATAAGGGTATTGAAATTCTTGATGTATGTTTACATGTTGGCCTTGGAACATTTAGACCTGTTAAAGAAGAAAATGTTTTAGATCATCACATGCATAGTGAATTCTATATAATCAGTGAAGAAGTCGCTGATAAACTAAATAAAGCTAAAGCTAATGGTCAAAGAATTATTGCGGTAGGAACTACATCAACACGTACTCTAGAAGCTAATATGAAAAAATATGGTAAATTTACAGCAACAAGTGAAAATACTGATATCTTTATTTATCCTGGATATAAATTTGAAGCTATTGATTGTTTGATTACAAACTTCCATTTACCTAAATCAACATTATTAATGTTGATTAGTGCCTTTGCTTCAAAAGAACTTATTTTCAAAGCTTATAAAGAAGCTGTCAAAGAAAAATATCGTTTCTTTAGCTTTGGTGATAGCATGATGATTTTATAATGAAAATCAATTACGACTTAAAACTCAAAGAAGAATTAGAAAAAATTAAAGGTACAAAACCCACCCTACTTCTCCATGTTTGTTGTGGGCCATGTAGCGGAAACGTTTTAAAAGAAATATCTGAATTTTTCGATATAACTATTTATTACTCTAATTCAAACATTTATCCAGATACTGAGTATTTTCGACGATTTCATGAATTAGAAAATTTTATTCAATGCTTTAATCAAGATTTCAATCAAAATATTCAAGTTGTTGAAAAAGAATATCAACCAAAAGAATATCTAAAAGATATTTCTCAATATAAAGATGAACCTGAAGGTGGAAAACGCTGTTATCTTTGTTATTCAAAGAGAATGAAAGATGCTTATGATTATGCATCTTTACATCACTTTGATTATTGGACAACTGTTTTAAGTGTTTCTCCACATAAAAATAGTCAATGGATCAATGAAATTGGCGCAAGCTTTCCTCAAGAAAAAACACAATTTCTTTTCAGTGATTTTAAAAAGAACAATGGTTATTTAAAATCAGTTAAATTTGCAGCATTATATAATCTTTATCGACAAAATTATTGTGGTTGTGTTTATTCTTATCAAGATATGTTAGAAAGAGAAAAAAACAAGGAGTTATAAAAATAATTTCTTGTTTTTTATATTAAAGCCATGTTACTTCATTACCTTTTCTAGGCAATGATTTTCTTAAAGGCTTTCCATCATTTGTATCAGGATAACCGACAATTAATGAACCATAGACCCTTTCATCTTCATTCATACCTAAACTTTGTAAATAAGATAAAATTTTTTGATCTTCATTGAGCCATTTTAATTGATTAATATAACAACTTCCTAGATCTAATTCATTAGCTTCAAGCATCATATTTTCAAGAGCAAGAGCACAATCCGCTTGATTATTTCCATAACCTTTTTTATTGGCAGCAATAATCAAAACAGGTGCATTATAACAAAATACATATTCGCCCTTTTTAGAAAGATTGATTGAATTTTGTAAACTTCTATACATATTTTCGGTAATTTCCATTTGAGAAAACGCTCTTTCAACCATTTTAACTAAATGATCGATTATTTGTTTATTTTGAATAACTAGAAATGATTACTTTGACTATTACCTCCACTTGGTGCATATCTTCCTATTTCTATAATTTTCTCTAACAATTCTTGACTAACTTCTTTATCTAAATATTTTCTTGTACTTCTTCTTGTTATTATATTTGCAAATGTATTCATTCTTTGTTCTATTTCCTTTTTCTTTTATAAAGAATATATCCAATAACCCCCAGAGCTACAACACCTGCTCCACCTGCTGTGCTACTATTACCCCTTGTTCTTTGTACTTGTTATATTCTTTTTTATATTTTTTGTCTAAAACATCATAGACTTTATAATTTTTATATTTACGATAATATTCATCACTTTGCTTTTCATTATCAAGATCTTCTTGATCATATTTAGAAAGCTTCTTTTTCTTCTTGCTCATAAGTACTTTGATAACTTTCCTTGTAGACTTTCTTTTGTTTCTCTAAAGTGTATTCACTATTTGTATCTTCATCCTCTAAGTTTCTTACATTTTCGATTGCTTTTTTATTTGCATCAAGATTTGCTTTTTTATAATTATATCCAGCCGTTTCTCCTTGTTTTGTATAATCCACAGCTTTAGGTGTAGCACTTTGATTTGTAGAAGAATTACCACTTGAATTTGATGAAGAACTACTTGATCCACCATCATTATGATAATGATATTCTCCATCTCTAAGTCCCCATTTTGCACAATTTGTTCGACAACAATGTCCTCCATTAGCATCCGTTCTACCAGAATGGGCACTTATTGGGGTAATTGTCATAAGTAAAACAACAATAACAGATGCCACCTTTGATATTCATTTTTTCATATTTCTATTCCTTTTTAATTATAAAATATATTCTTTTAAACAATTTGTATAACGTAGATATCCTTCATGATTGATATGAAGTCCATCTTCATAGTAAACTTCAACAGGTTCACCTTTTTTATTACATAATATTGGATAAGCATTAATAAAAGTTACATATTCATAAGGAATTGTCTTCTTAAATTCCTTATAAATCATTTTTAATAAATCATTACTTCTCAATACACCAGGTGTATGTTTATAATCATGCATTGGTAAACATGGTAATGGTGAGACCACATAAATTTCACATTCAGGTAAATTATAATGTACAGTTTCTACAAGTTCTTTGACATTAATAGCAATATCTTTAGGTGATTGCATAACTGTTTTTCCTAAATCATTCGTACCAATCATATAAACAAGTTGTTTAGGTTTAAATTTTAAAACTCCTTCATCAATAAAATGAAGCAGCATTGTGGAAGTAATTCCACCAATACCACAATTATATTTATTTTCTATTTCAGGAAAATATTTTTCTATATCCATAAATTGGGTGATAGAATCTCCAAAAAAGACAGTACCTCCTTCCTTTGCATTTTTATTTTGATCAATAATTTCTTTCATACGATCAATTGTCATTTCTCTTATTTGATAGTAATTTGTAAGAAATGTCATATTTTCTCTCATAATGTCGACCTCTTTTCTATATAATATTATTATATTTTTATTGTTTTATTTTTTCAATATTGAAAAAATATTGAATATACTTGAAAAAAGTGATATTTTATTATCATTAATATGAGGGGAGAATTATTATGGTGAAAATCGTCAAATTTGGTGGTTCATCTCTTGCAGATGCCCATCAGTTTAAAAAAGTCGGTGACATTATCAAAAGTGATCCAGATCGTCGTTTTGTTGTACCTTCAGCGCCTGGTAAACGTTTTAAAGATGATATCAAAGTTACTGATTTATTATACAAAGCATATAACGCAGAAAGTGAACAAGAGTTTGAATGTACTTTTGATACAATCAAAGATCGTTATCAAAGTATTATCGATGAACTTAATTTAACAGTTGATCTTACTGAAGAATTTGAAGTTATTAAGAAAAACTTCCAAGATCAAATCAGTGAAGAATATGCAGCAAGTCGTGGGGAATATTTAAATGGTATCTTACTTGCGAATTATTTAGGATTTGAATTTGTTGATCCTGCAACATGTATCTTTATCGATGAACATGGAAATTATGATGATAAAAAAACAGATCCTGTTTTATCTAAAAAATTAAGTGAAGTAGAAAATTGTGTTATTCCTGGATTCTATGGTTCATGTAGTGAAGATCCTACAAAAATTAGAACTTTCTCTCGTGGGGGAAGTGATGTTACTGGTTCAATCGTCGCTAAATGTGGTCAAGTTAAACTTTATGAAAACTGGACAGATGTTTCAGGTTTCTTAGTTGCTGATCCACGTATTGTTAAAAATCCAGAAGTGATTGGAACAATCACTTATAAAGAATTACGTGAACTTTCTTACATGGGAGCAAGTGTTTTGCATGAAAATGCTGTTTTCCCTATTCGCTCTCAAGGAATTCCTATTGTAATCAAAAATACTAATAAACCTGAAGATGCTGGAACTTTAATCGTTGAAAGTACTGTGCATAAACCAGATCATATTATTACTGGTATTTCTGGTAAACAAGGTTTTGCGACAATCATGATTGAAAAAGATATGATGAATGATGAAATTGGTTTTGGTAGAAAAGTTTTACAAGTTATTGAAGAAGCTGGTCTATCTTATGAACATACACCTTCTGGTATTGATACAATGAACGTAATTGTTGAATTAAATTCATTCATTGAACATGAACAAGAAATTTTAGCTAACTTACATCGTGCCGTTGAACCTGATTCAATTGAACTTGAATCTGACCTTGCTTTAATTGCTATCGTTGGTCGTGGTATGAAAGATGGTCGTGGAGTTGCAGCAAAAGTTTTTACAGCTTTAGCTAATAAAAAAATCAATGTTAAAATGATTGATCAAGGTTCTTCAGAATTAAATATCATTGTTGGTGTTAAAAACATTCACTTTAATGATGCAATTCGTGCTATCTATAATACATTTATCGAACAAGAATAAAGACTTTGGTCTTTTTCTTTTTATTTAATTCATATAATTTCTCTAGGAATTATCTAAAAAAGATGTTATAATAGACAAGAGGTGGTCATATGAAAATATCAACAAGAGGGCGTTATGCTCTAAGATTAATGATTGATTTAGCCCAAAATAAAGAACAAGGGAATATATCACTTAAAGATGTTGCTAAAAGACAAGAAATTTCTATCAAATATCTTGAACAAATAGCTACTCCTTTAATTCGTGCAGGACTTATTAAAAGCGTTAGAGGTGCCCAAGGTGGATATTCTCTTACAAGAGATATAAATAAATATACAGCAAAAGATATTTTAGTTGCTGTTGAAGGTCCAATCGCTTGTGTTGCCTGTTTAGAAACTGAACCTAATCAATGTCCTCGTTATAGTGAATGTTTAACTCTTCCTTTTTATAAAGGACTAAATAAAGTTATTACTGATTATTTAGAATCCTATACTTTAGAAGATCTTGCTGATTTACATGGATATCAAATTGAATATATTATCTAATAAACATATCATTGATATGTTTTTTTATTTAAAAATCGTGTATTTCTACACGATTAATCATCATAATGTTCTAAAAACAGATGTTTTCCTTCATCATCTTTATAAGCCATAATTGTTTTTAAATTGACATTTTCTACACTTTTAAAAATATTTCCTTCAACAAAAGGATTTACTTTCTTTAAATCCTTAATTAATTGTTTAATTTCTAAACGTTTAGAATCATTTTCTTCATCATGAGCATCTTGATTTTCTTCAGTAAATTTACATGCACATTGTAAAAATGTTAATTCATGTTCATCTCTCCATGCCTTAATATCATCTTCACGAATAAGATACATCGGTCTAATAAGTTCCATTCCTTCAAAATTCAAACTATGAAGTTTAGGCATCATTGTTTGAATTTGTGCTCCATAAAGCATACCCATTAAAATAGTTTCAATAACATCATCATAGTGATGTCCCAAAGCAATCTTATTACATCCTAATTCCTTTGCATTCGCATATAAATGTCCCCTTCTCATTCTCGCACATAAATAACAAGGAGATTTTTCTATATTAAAAACAGAATCAAATATTTGTGAATCAAATATTTGAATTGGAATATTTAATTTTTTCGAATTATCAATAATCATTTGTCTGTTTAATTGATTATACCCAGGATCCATCACCATAAAAACAAGTTCAAATTCAAATTTATTATGTCTTTTTAATTCTTGAAAGAGTTTAGCCATCAACATAGAATCTTTTCCACCAGAAATACATACAGCAATTTTATCTCCAGGTTTTACTAATTCATATTGATTAATAGCCTTGCAAAAAGGTCTCCATAATTTTTTCTTATATTTTTTTTGAATACTCTTCTCTACTTCTTTTAAATACTCCAAATTATCCATCTTTTATCCTCACTTTCTCTATTTATAAAAACAAAATTCATATCTAAAGTCAAATATTTTCAAATAATTCACATAAAAAGTTCAAATTCAATTCATATTGATATATAAAATGATAGCGAGGTGATAATTATGGCTGAAAGATTTAAATTCAACGATGAAGAAGAAAATATAGATGAAAACGATAATCAACAAGATGATTTAGAAAAAGAATATTATGATAATACTGATTATTCCTATACAAAAAGTAAAAATAAAAAAAGACCTAAAACAAAAAAGGTAACAAGAAAGAAGACAAAAACGAAAGTGAAAAAGAAAAAAAATGGACGTTCTAAAGTTTCTACTTTCTTTATCACGTTACTTATTTTACTTTTAATTATTGGTGCAGGAGTTGGTGGGTATTTTGCATATGAACATTATCAAGATCAACAAAAACAAATTAATCAATTAGAAAAACAAGTAGATCAACAAAATAAAACAAAATCAGACAAGTCAACATCTACAAAAAAGGAAATCCAACAAGAAGAATCTTCTTCATCTGAAAATGAAGAAAGTACATCAAGTGATAATACAACAAACAGCGATGAAAGTGATTCATCACAAAATACAACCGATGATTCTTCATCAAATGAAAATACAAATTCAGATTCAACAACTGAAACAGAATAAAAAAACTTGGCATTTGCCAAGTTTTTAAATTTGATCTAAAGCTTCTTTTAAATCAAATAAGATATCATCAATATGTTCTGTACCAATTGATAAACGAATTGTATTAGGTTGAATTCCAACATCAGCTAATTCTTCTTCTGTTAATTGTGAATGTGTAGTTGTTGCTGGATGGATAACTAATGATTTAACATCAGCGACATTAGCAAGTAAAGAGAATACTTGTAAATTATCAATAAATTTATGAGCTTCTTCTACGCCACCTTTAATATTGAAAGTAAAGATTGATCCTCCACCATTTGGGAAATATTTTTCATATAAAGCATGATCTGGATGATCTGGTAATGAAGGATGATTTACTTTTTCTACTGCTGGATGTTGTTGTAAGAACTCAACAACTTTTTTAGTATTTTCATTATGACGATCAATTCTTAAAGATAATGTTTCTGTACCTTGTAATAATAAGAATGCATTGAATGGAGAAATTGTAGCTCCTGTATCTCTTAATAAGATTGCTCTAATATAAGTAACGAAAGCAGCTGGTCCTGCAGCTTCAGTAAATTTCACTCCATGATAACTTGGGTTAGGTTCACTGATCCATGGATAATGTCCACTTTTAGCCCAATCATAAGTACCACCATCAACGATGACACCACCTAAGCTTGTACCATGACCACCAATAAATTTAGTAGCACTATGAACAACGATATCAGCACCATGTTCAATTGGTCTAAATAGATATGGTGTACCAAATGTATTATCAACAACAACTGGTAATCCATGTTTTTTAGCGATTGCACTAATTGCATCGATATCAGGAATATCACTATTAGGATTTCCTAAAGTTTCTAAATAAATTGCTTTTGTATTTTCTTGAATTGCATCTTCAACTTCTTGTAAATTATGAGCATCTACGAAAGTAGTTGTAATTCCGTATTGAGTAAATGTATGCGCTAATAAGTTAGAAGTTCCCCCATAAATAGTTTTTTGAGCAACGATATGTTCACCTTGTCCTGCTAAAGCTTGAATAGTATAAGCGATTGCAGCTGCTCCAGAAGCAACAGCTAAACCTGCTACCCCACCTTCTAAAGCGGCAATACGATCTTCAAATACACCTTGTGTAGAGTTTGTTAAACGTCCATAGATATTTCCAGCATCTGCTAATTCAAAACGAGCTGCTGCATGTGCACTATTTTTAAACACATATGAAGTAGTTTGGTAAATAGGTACTGCTCTTGCATCTGTTGCTGGATCTGGTTGTTCTTGTCCTACATGTAATTGTAATGTTTCAAATTTAAATTTTCTATCTTCTCTTTTAGTTACTGCCATTTTAATTTCCTCATCTTTCTTTTGTATAAATATTATATATTGTTTTATGAATAAATAAAACTATTTACACATTCGTCCATTACGGAAATTATGTCTTAATTCTTCAATCATTCAAATTCCCCTATCTAATCTTGAATTAAAGGTGTTGATAAATAACGATCTCCACCATCTGGTAACAAGACGACAATTGTCTTTCCTGCATTCTCTTCTCTCTTTGCTAGTTCTTTGGCTGCATATAATGCTGCTCCTGATGATATCCCTACTAAGATTCCTTCTGTCTTTGCCATTTCTTTCCCTGTCGCAAATGCATCTTCATTTTCTACTGTAATGATTTCATCATAGATCTTTGTATCCAATGTCTCTGGTACAAATCCTGCCCCGATTCCTTGGATCTTATGTGCTCCACCTTTCCCTGTTGATAATACTGGTGAGCTTGCTGGTTCTACTGCCACTACTTTTACTTCTGGATTCTTTTCTTTCAAGTATTTCCCAATCCCTGAAATTGTTCCTCCTGTTCCTACTCCGGCTACAAAGATATCTACTTTTCCTTCTGTTTGTTCATAGATTTCTGGTCCTGTTGTTTTATAGTGTGCTGTTGGATTCGCTGGATTTTCAAATTGTCCTGGAATGAAGCTGTTTTCGATTTGTGATGCCAATTCTTTTGCTTTGGCGATTGCTCCTTTCATTCCTTCACTTCCTGGTGTTAAGACTAATTCAGCTCCATAAGCTTTCATAAGATTTCTTCTTTCTACTGACATTGTTTCTGGCATTGTAATAATGATCTTTAGATTCAATGCTGTTGCTACGGCTGATAGTCCAATTCCTGTATTTCCACTTGTTGGTTCAATCAATGTTGTATTTTCATTGATCAATCCTTTTTCTAGTGCATCTAGGATCATTTCCTTAGCAATTCTGTCTTTGACTGATCCTGCGGGATTGAAGTATTCTAGTTTTGCTAGAACATCTGCTTTCAATTCATCTTTTTTGATTAAGTTGTTTACTCTTACTAGTGGTGTATTCCCTACTAGGTCTAAAAAACTATTTTTTACTTTGCTCATATTTACTTCTCCTTATTCCTATGGATTTAGTATGATTTAACTATATACTATCATTTCTTCTTTGTCAATAAAGATTGTATACATTTTTATATTTTATTATTCAATAATTTGAACATAATCCTATTTTTTGATACTATATTTATAATAAAAATGGAGGTTAATTATGAAGTTAGATACTGTTATTGATGATATTGTTGAAAGTTATCAAAAACACAATGATATTTCTAAGGTCGATACAATTAGACAGCCTGATAAAACAATTATCATTGATATTCTTGAACGTTTACAAGATATTATTTTTCCAGGCTTCTTTGGAAGAAAAGGTCTTAAAAGTGATTATGTTAAATATTATTTAGGTGATCAAATTCAAATCATTTATAATGATTTAAAAAATCAAATCTTACTTGCCTTTGACTATTGTGAAAACTGTAAAGATGCTTGTAAAGAAGAGGAAGCAAGAGATAAAACATTAGCTTTTTTGAAGACAATTCCCCAAATAAGAGAATACCTTGCTACAGATGCACAAGCAACATTTGATGGCGATCCAGCCGCTATTTCTATTTCAGAAATCGTACTTTCTTATCCAGGATATTATGCAATTATGGTCAATCGTATTGCTCATGAATTATATAAATTGAATATTCCACTAATTCCTCGTATTATGACAGAACATGCGCATAGTTTAACAGGAATTGATATTCATCCAGGAGCAACACTCGGTAAATATTTAATGATTGATCATGGAACTGGTATTGTTATCGGTGAAACTACTGTTATTGGTGAACATGTTCAAATTTATCAAGGGGTTACTTTAGGAGCTCTTTCTACTCATGGTGGACAAAGTTTAAAGAATGTAAAAAGACATCCTACAATTGAAGATAATGTTACTATTTATTCTAATGCAAGTGTCTTAGGTGGAGATACTGTTGTGGGTGAAGGATCTGTTATTGGAGGAAATACTTTTATTATTAAATCTGTACCAAGTGGTACAATTGTCAATAATAAAGCAGTTATGAGATTTAAGTATTCAAAAACATCTGAAGATTTTAATCAAAATGAATTCGAATAAAAAAACAGGTTGTCAATTGACAACCTGTTTAAATGATCTTTTCATATAAACTTGCAATAACTGGTTTTCCATAATCCATTATTTGATGACCTTGTAATAAAAAACTACATTTTTCATAAAGACAAATAGCTGGCTTATTAGATGATACTACATCTAAACGGATGGATTTTTGTCCATCTTTTTTTGCTATTTTTATAATTTGTTTTAATAAATATTTTCCACATCCTCTATAATCTGGATGAATACAAAAGCGATGTATAATTGTTACTTCTTCATCTTCAGCATAAATTTGCCAATAAATATTTTGATAACATTCTTCATATTCATGATTTAAAACAATTGCACCAATAATTTTTTCATTTTTTTCTAAAACGTAAAGTGTTTGTTGTTCTATATCTAAAAGAACAATTTCTTTAGTTGGATAAACATCTTTACGCCAGCCTATATCATATGCACTATCTTCCATCATATCACTAACAAGATGATATAATTCCATAATTTCATTTAAGTCATCAACACATGCAAGTCTTACATTCATAGATTTCTCCTATATAATTCCATTTATAAAAACAAAAATAACAATGATTGGTAAGATTATTGTAACATAAAATTTAACCCAATGTGGAACTTTTAATCCTTTACCTATGTTTGCTTCTTTTTGATAGTTTTCAAATCCCCAACCATATTTAGAAGTACAGAATAATAAATAAACAAGTGATCCTAACGGTAATAAGAACTGACTAACAATAAGGTCTTCTAAATCTAAAATTGTAGAACCTGTTCCTAATGGTTGAATACCACTTAAAACATTAAATCCTAATGCACAAGGTAATGATAAAATACTAATCACTATAAAATTAATAACAACTGCTTTTTTTCTTTCTATATTTAATAATTCCATTGTACATGCAATAATATTTTCAAATACTGCTATTACAGTAGAGAGTGAAGCAAAAGACATAAATAAGAAAAATAAAGCACCCCATATTTGTCCTCCAGCCATCGAAACAAATACATTAGGTAAAGTAATAAAAATTAAACTAGGCCCACTATCTGGATTAATACCAAATGAAAAACATGCAGGAAAAATAATTAATCCAGCCATAATAGCTACAAAAGTATCTAGTACTGCAACATTCGTTGCTTCTTTTAAAAGCGTTTGTTCTTTATTTAAATAACTTCCAAAAATAGCCATTGATCCAATTCCAATACTTAGTGTAAAAAATGCTTGATTCATTGCTGAAACAATGACATTCATTAAACCAATTTCAGAAATCTTTTGAAAATCAGGATATAAATAAAACTTAACACCTGCCATACCACCATCTAATAAAACACCATGAATTGCTAATACAACAATTAATCCTAATAAACCTATCATCATAACTTTAGTAATACGTTCTACTCCATTTTGAAGTCCCTTAGAACAAATAAACATACCTAAAGCAACTACAACAATCATCCAAAAAACATTTGTTGAAGGACTAGCTAAAACTTGTGAAAAAACATTTTGAACATCTGCTGTTGATAATCCATTAAATTGACCTGTTAAAAAATTATAAAAATATTTTAACATCCATCCTGAAACTGTCGTATAAAAAATCATTAAACAAATATTTCCTAGTAAAGACATATAACCATGTAAATGCCATTTTTGATTTGTTTTTTCTAATACTTTAAAAGATTTTACAGGACTTTTTTTACTTGCCCTTCCAACAGAAAATTCCATACTTAAAATAGGTACTCCAATTAAAAGAAGAAAAATAAGATAAAATAAAACAAATATTCCTCCACCATTTTCTCCTACAACATAAGGAAATCTCCAAACATTTCCTATACCTATTGCACATCCTGCAGAAAGCAGAATAAATCCAATTCTTGATTTAAATTGTTCTCTTTCTTTCATAAAAACCTACCTTTTCTAACAATACAATCATCATATCATATTGACGAAAAAATAGATAATAAAAAATACTTCAAAATGAAGTATTTTTTAAGCATCTTTTAAGAAAACTTTGTAAGCTTGATATGTTTCATAAACATCTACTTTACTTACAATTTCCATTGGTGCATGCATATTTAAAACAGCAATTCCAGCATCAATAACATCCATATTATAATTACCTAAGATATAAGCGATTGTTCCGCCTCCACCTTGGTCAACACGTCCAAGTTCAGCGGTTTGATAGTGAATATTAGCATTATCCATCACTGCTCGCACTTGAGCTACATATTCTGCAGAAGCGTCATTACTACCACTTTTTCCTCTAGAACCAGTATACTTATTAAAAACAATACCATTTCCTAAATAAGCAGCATTTTTCTTATCATTTACACTTACAAATAATGGATCTACACCAGCAGAAACATCACTTGATAACATTTTAGAACGAGACATTGTAAGTCTTGTTTGTACAAAACTATCAATTCCCATTTTTAATAATAATTCTGCAACTGTATTTTCAAAGAATAATGAATGCGCTCCAGTAGCTCCTACTGAACCAATTTCTTCTTTATCTACTAAAATAGCACAACTTGTATATTCACTGACATCACTATCTAAAATAGCTGTAAGTGAAGTATAAGCACAAACACGATCATCATGACCATATCCAGCAACCATTGAACGATCCAAACCATAGTCTCTTGCTTTACCACTTGGTACAACTTCAATTTCAGCAGACACGAAATCTTCTTCTTCAATATCATATTTTTCTTTTAATAATTTTAAAACATTCGCTTTAACAGCATCTTTTTCTTCACCAAATAATGGCATATTTCCTAATGTTACATCTAAGTTTTCTCCTTCAATAACTTTAGCTGCTTTTTTATCTAATTGATCTGCAGATAAATGAATTAATAAATCACTAATTCCTACAACTGGATCATTTTCATCTTCACCAATGACAACATCAACAACAGTTCCATCTTTTTTACAAACAACACCATATAAAGATAAAGGAATTGTTACCCATTGGTATTTTTTTATTCCACCATAATAATGTGTATCAGCTAAAGTAAAACCTTCTGATTCATATAATGGATTTTGTTTTAAATCCATTCTTGGTGAATCAATATGAGCCCCTAATATTCTCATTCCTTCAGTTAAAGGTTTTTTACCAATAATAAATAAAGCAATATTTTTTTCTCTATTTGTTACATAAACCTTGTCCCCTGATTTTAAGGTATCAAATGATTCTAATGGTTTAAAACCTTTTTCTTCAGCTAATTTAATAGAATCTTTAACACAGGCACGTTCAGTTTTATTTTTTGAAATATAATGTTTATAACCTTCATTATAATCAAATACTTCATTTAATTGATCTTTATACTTTTCCCAAGTATTTTTAGCGTACATAATCTCCATCCTCTCTTTAATACTCAAAAATTATAACACTTATTTATTCAAAATGTTCAATTATTTTTATTTTTAATAGATGCAGATTTTGATCCGTTATCATTTGATAATGACAATCAAATTCATAATCACGGTTCACAATCTCTTTTACTTGATTTTCATCAATAAAATCATATTCTGCACTTATTTGTATAAGTTTAACAAAACCATCTTCTTTTATTAATAAACTTACATCTTTTGATTCAATCAAATCTAACAATGATAAAACAAATTCAATAAATTGAATATGATTATAAAATTCATCTTTACTAATCATAATACACATATTGACTTTAGATGACATTTGACTCAAATGCGTTGTAAGTGATAAATCAAATAAATCATTTCCTGTATAAATGACAATATTCACATTAGATACGCGTTCAATATACGAATCAATGATTTTATATACTTCATCTTGATTTTGTGTCTCTAAATATTTTTTTATAGATAACATATAATAAGTTAATGAATGTTCTAAACGATAGAGTTCTTCTTTTGTCCTTTTCATCATATCATATGTAATATTTTGATATTTACGTTCTTCTAACTGTTTTGTAACTTTTTCTTTTTCATTATTAGATTCTTCTAAAAAAGCAAAAAATGTTAATGATAAAAAAACAACAAATATACACAAGAAAATAGTCATAATTGTTTTAAATGTATAACTGCCTTCCATGATTATTCTACCCTGTAAATTTAAAATCAATAAACAAGCTGTCAAATTCATCATCACTAAAACCCAATATTTATTAATAAAATAACGATATCTTTTTTGATATCTTATAAAAAGAACAGATAATAATAAATGATAGATTTTAGCTTCTACGGCCGCTAATAATAGATAATAATGACTTATAAACATCAAGGGTAACAATGCACTCAAGGTAATTAAGAGTTCATTAAATATACACATAAATAAATTATATATATATTCTTTTCGAGTAAAAAATAATAATAAAATATTCCAACATATAATATAAGCAATGGCTAATGGTGCATAATTCGCATCAAAATAGTCACTTATTATTTCTATAGAAAAAGTCATTAATGTATTCAAAACAAAATAGAGTTTTTGTTTTTTAACATGACATAATCGACTTAAAGAATAAGAAACAATAAGTGCTTCTACTAAATTAATTATAAACTTAATTAGCATTTTTATAAAAAAAGCAATTCATTTTTTATGAATTGCTTTTCTTTCATTTTCTATTCACCAATAATTTCCATCATTGCTTTATGGAATACTTCTGTTTTACTAGCGGCATCATCAGCATCGCTGCCTTTGATTGAGAAATAGAATTTACATTTAGGTTCTGTACCTGATGGTCTTGCTGCAATCCATGAGCCATCTTCTAAGTAATATTTTAATACGTTAGATTTTGGTAATTGAATAGTTGTTCCATCAGAACAAGTACTATTTCCATAGTCTTCAACTTTTACAACTTTAACACCACCAATTTCTTGAGGTGCATCTTTTCTTAAATTATCCATGATTTCTTTAATACGTGCAGCTCCTGCAGCTCCTGCTTTAGATAAAGCAATTTGAGTTTCTTTAAATGTACCATGTTTAGCATATAATTCATTTAAAACATCAACTAAATCTTTACCTTGTTTTTTATAGAAGTTACCTGCTTCTGCAGCAGTTAAAACAGCTTGCACTGCATCTTTATCTCTAACGAAATCTTTAATAACACATCCATAAGATTCTTCATAACCAAATACAAATGTTTTTTCATGAGTTTGTTCATATTTACGAATCTTATCACCAATAAATTTAAATCCAGTTAATGTTTTTTCTACATCAACACCATAACTTCTGGCTACTAATTCACCTAAATCAGAAGTTACGATTGTATTATACATAACTGCATTATCAGGTAATGTTCCTTTTTCTTTCATTTGGCTTAAAATATATTCCAAATAAACAGCTGCAGATTGGTTACCTGACATTAAAACATATTCACCATTATGTTTAGCAACAACACCTAATCTATCACCATCTGGATCAGTAATAACTACTACATCAGCATCAACTTCTTTTGCTTTTTTAATCGCTAATTCATAAGAAGCTGGTACTTCAGGATTTGGAGATTTTGTATTAGAGAAATCTGGATCTGGTGCACATTGAGCTAAAACTGGTACAAGATCATATCCAAGTCTTGTTAGACATGTTCTAACTGCAATATTTGATGTTCCATGTTGTGGAGAGAAAACAATTTTAAAATCACTTTTATCCATTCCTGAATTAACTTCAATTGCCATAACTTCTTTATAATAAGCTTCATCTACTTCTTCACCAATCCATGTCATATATGGATAAGCTTCTTCATCAGAGAACACTTTAATATTTAATTCATCTTCTACTTCATTTACATATTGTACAACTTGATCAGCTGCTTCTGGTAATAATTGGCATCCTGTATCATCATATACTTTATATCCATTATGTTCTTTTGGATTATGACTTGCTGTAATCATGATACCACCAGCACATTTTAAATAACGCACTGCAAATGATAATTCTGGTGTTGGACGTAATGATTCAAAGATATATGATTTAATACCATATGTTGCTAATACTTTTGCTGATTCAATCGCAAATTTATAAGACATATGTCTATTATCATATCCAATAGCTACACCTCTTTCTTTACCTTCTGGTAAAGATGCAATGTATTTAGCAAAACCAACATTTGCTTTTTGAATAACATAGATATTTAATCTATTTGTACCTGCACCTAAGATACCTCTCATCCCTGCTGTTCCGAATTCAACATCTGTATAAAATGCATCTTCCTTTACAGTTTCATCCATTGATAATAATTCTGCTTTTAAAGCAGGATCTAAATCTTCTTTACTAACCCATTTTTGATACTTTTCGTTATAATTCATTTTTACCACCTCTTAATATAAGTATATCAAAGCTCTTTGTCAAAAACTATAGAAAAATGTAACCGTTTTCAAATTATTTTCGTATAATATCTCCCGTTTCGACATTTAAGTATGTCAAAATATCTTGAGCCTTGACAATCATTTGAAAACCACGCTTTCCTGCTGAAAAAGCAACTTCATCAACTTTTAAAATACTTTCATCCATATACGTTGGAAACTGTTTTTTCATTCCTACTGGAGAACATCCTCCTCGCATATAACCTGTTACAGGTAATAAGTCCTTTTGATGGATCATTTCTACATTTTTTCTACCTGCTAATTTAGCAAGCTTTTTTAAATCAATTTCTTCTAAAACAGGAACACAACATACAAGATATTCATTATGGTTATCATGTAAAACAAGTGTTTTAAAAATAGCTTCTGGCACCATATCTACCTGACTTGCTACATGTCTTCCATCTAAATGATCTTCATCATATTCATATTCCTTTATCGAATAAGCAATCTTTGCTTTATCCAACATTCTAAGCGCATTTGTTTTAAACTTCTTAGCCATGATTTACACCTCTGAATTCATTATAGCATAAAAAAAGGGAATCATGTTGATTCCCTTTTCATTAATGCTATTATTCAGCAACTTTTTGTTCTTTGATTACTTTAGCGATTGAAGCAATTACATCTTCTTCGTCATCACCTTCAGCTACGATAGTAACTGTAGCTTTAGTAGGAACACCTAAAGACATAACTCCCATGATAGATTTTAAGTTTACTTCTTTATCATTATAAACTAATTTAATATTGCTAGTGAATTTGCTAGCTTGGTTTACTAAGATAGTAGCTGGTCTAGCATGTAATCCAACTGGATCAGATACTACGAAAGATAATTCTTTTGCCATTATATGACTCCTCCTTAAAAATTTCTATGATACAATTATAGCATCATATTTTTAGAATTTCTAGAGATTTTCTAAAAAAATAAAGCGTTTACATATTCAAATCAAATTTAGTCGATATATACTACATTTTTTTAATTCATAAATTAAAAAAACAGGAAATTTTTTTAATTTTCCTGTTTCATATCATTTTTTCTTGCTATCACCATAAATTTATGAGTAGTAATTTCATAAAATTGGTTCTTTTTGATTTTCTTTAATACATCGGCATAGAAGTTCATAAATTGCTCATATTTTTCCACTCTTTCAGGAGAAATACTCTTCATAAAAGCAAGAACTGCTGATAAAGAATGAAAACGAATATGTCCTACATCTTCATAACTATCAACAATATCAAATCCTATCTCTGTAAGAGTTGACTGACAAGCTTCTTTATTCCATTGTCCTTTTAATTTAAACGGAATAAACATATTAATAATTTCTTTATAATTGTCACTTCCTAATTGATCAACAACTAAATAACCACCTGGTTTTAAAATACGATACATTTCAAATTTATCATAATTAGATAACTCATTAACAACAACATCTAATTTTTCATCTTTAAAAGGCATTTTCCCTTGTGAAGTAAAAGTTGTTACTTTGACACCTTTTTCTTCTAAGGTTTCTCTTGCTTTTGTTGGATTTAATTCTACAGAATACGTAATTGGTGGTAATTTTTCAAATTGTGAAGTAAAATTTCCACCATCTACTGATATAACAGCTAAATGATTTTCTTCATTTAAATAATCTTCAATTATTCTATGTGGTTCATAACTAGGAATCGTTTGTTGCATGAGCTCTTCGCCTTGATTTAAAACAGCTTGTTCTATTTCATTTTTTAATTCTTCACTTTCAACAATATCCTTTTTAAAACGAAAATTAATATAATAATAATAAACAATTTGTGAAAGAGCATCACTAATAACTCCTACCGCAATAAAACCTAACAATTGTAAAAACCACATTGTAGAAAATGCTTTTTCCACAGAAACAATCATATAACAAAGAAATGCTACAAAAATAATTGAAAACTGATTACGATAAACAAACTTTGAATGGTATCTTAAAAAATAACGTACATTTGACATCTTTCTTGCTTGTCTACCTTCAATTTCAGCAAACACTAATCTTAAAAAGATAAGTGTAATTGCATAGAAAACTAATAATACAATATAATATTCCATAGATTACCCCTTATAAATTAAATTTCCTTCCAAATCATAATATGCTTTATGATTTTTCTTTCTTAAATACTTACCATTATATAATTGATATTCTCCTTCAAGAGAAAATACAGATTCACCTTTTTCCATATCATATAAATATGTTGTTCCACTTTTATTTAATAAAGCGTAAACTTTACCATCAAATTCAAAAGCTTGACTTTCACCCATGAAATAATCATGAATATCTATTTTTCCTTCAGTATTAATAATTTCATACTTACTATTTGTTTCATAGGCTGCATAATATCCTTCTCCAATAGATTCAATCTTTACATAATTTTTAGATTGTTTTTCTCCTTTAGAATTCATTAAATAATACTTTTCACCATCTTTAGAAACAACCGCCACTCCATATTGATCAAAATCTTGAGCATCTTTATAAATTGTTTTAATTGCTTCTTTACCATTAAAACCATAATATTGATATCCTTTATTTTGAACATATACTGGGAAAATATGACCGTGTACCGAAGCAACATTAGGATTTAACTGGATACCTTTAACATCTTTTTCTTTACCATCTTTAGTAAATTTATGTGGACCATAAATATAACTTGCATTTTTAGATAAATAATTATTTACATCTTTATAATAACTTGTCGCTACAACATCTTTTTTACCATCTAAAGATAACAATCTTATACCATCCTCATTTTTTAAAATAAGTGATGAATCTTTGAATTTTACAGAATCAACTTCTATATTCTTTTCAAATTTAACCTTTCCTTTTAAAGAAACATACGCTAAGTTTATTTGTTGTTGATCATATAAAACAAAACCTTTTTTATAATCATTAGCGACAATTTTATATTGCCCTTTTAATTTAATAGTTAATCCTTCTTCATCAATTTGACTATTTGAAGAAGTATCAAAAAGTACAGTTTTATCTTTATATGCTACTGTAATAAATGAATCATGATAAATTCCAGCATAATTGATTGCTTTTTTAGAAGTAGTTACAACTTCACCTTCACTATTTAAAACAGAATATTTTTTATTCTTATAGATAACAGGTAAATCATACATATAAATTTTTACCTTTTTACTATCTTTATATAATTCCTTCCCTTGTTGATCATAAATTGTATACTTGCCTTTAGCATCTTTAGCAACAATCATATTTTCAACAACGGATAATGTTGTTCCTTTTTTATATTTAATTAATTTTTTACCATCTGTTGAAATGTATTCATATTTTTTATCATGAACAACCACGTATCCTTCATTTTCTACCTTTTTATAAGAAGAATAAATAAACTTTGTTTTTAAATCTCCTTCTAATGTACATAAAGCATATTTATTATTTTTTTCAACAAATAATGTTTGTGTTATTGATTTACTTGAACAACCTGTTATTGTAAGCATCATGATAAGCATGCATGCTAGAAACTTTTTTTTCATAACGATGACCTCCTTGGTATGTTTATTATAACATAATAATGAGTTTATGAAATATTTATTAATTGTTCATGAACTATAAAAAAGGATTCAAAACGAATCCTTTTTTTCTAATACATATTTAATCATTTCTTGAATTTCTTTTTCATTTTTTGCTCTTAATAAATAAACCTGATTTCCCATTGCCGCTGCTAATGCATCAGGTACAATTTCATGAGAAATAAGTTGATCTTTAAATTTCATACGTATTTGTTGACTATGATGTTTATATTTTAAACCATCTCTTCTTCCAGCATATCCAATACAATATTGTTGTTTAGGTTCAATAAAACAACGATCATAAATCAACATATCCGCAAAGATATCATAGACATTTGCGTTATATGAATAATTCATCATATCTGGAATATAGGCTCCAGGTGCTCTCATATTGACTTCTAAACCAACAAGATCTCCTTTTTTTCCTAAACCCGCTTTATCTTTACCTAATCTAAAGAATTCAAAATGGAAGAATTTTTGTTTAGCGTCAAATGCTTTAACAACACGACTTCCTACTTCTTTAATATCACTACCTTCAACAATTTGTCCATAAAAAGCAGTATCTCCACCTTCATTGACCGTATCCATAATAGATTCCATCATCACATGACTTGAACAAATCAAAATATTTCCTTGACTATCAGTAATACCATCAAAAGTTTCTACAAGACCATCAATATATTCTTCTGCAATAAAGCTAATATTTCGATCCCAATTCTTTAAAAATTCCTTAACTTGTTTGTTATTTTTTAATTTATATGTAAAAGAAGCACCCACACCATTATCTGGTTTTACAACAATTGGAAAACCAACTTCTTTACAAAAATCTAAAAGTTCTTGATCATCTTTAAATACTTTATATCTTGCTGTTGGAACATTTGCTTTCTTATAAACATCTTTCATTTTTGATTTAAATTTCATCACTTCTAATTTTTTTGGTCTCAACCCATGATGAATATTAAAATCTTCTCTTAACTGAGCTTCTAATTCAAGCCAAAATTCATTTTGTGATTCAATATAATCAATGCGTCCATATTTCCCAATAAAAAATCCCATTGCACGATAAACTTCATCATAATTTTGAAGATTATTTACACGATAATATTCTACTAAGCTTTCCTTTGTTTCATTTACTAAATCATCATAAGGTGCATCTCCAACCCCTAAAACTGTAACACCTCTTTCTCTAAGTGATTTACAAAAGTTCCAATAATATGTTGGAAAATTTGGTGAAATAAAGACTAAATTCATATTTCGATTTCCCCCTTTATAAAATATGTCCTAAAAAATAGGGTAATTGTTTACGCCACCAAGGCCAATCATGGTTGACATCGCTTCCCCAAAAGTCACACCATGCATTGACACTTAAACGATCAAATGTTTCTTTCATTAATCCTGTTGATTTAACCATTTCATCTTCCCATGCACCTTGTCCACAACAAAGAATAATATGTCTTTGATTGTATAAATCAACATAAGGATGATTTCTTGACATCCCATTTAAGTACTTTAAAGGACTATTATTATAAATATTTTCATCAACATATTGTCCAAAGAAAAGATCAGTATCATAATATCCACTTAAAGCAACACAACCCATAAATAAATCAGGTCTTCGAAGCATCATATTTGTTGCATGTGTTGCTCCTAAAGAACATCCTGTCGTATAAATCATCTTTCCTGTACCATTAATTTCTTTTATTCTAGGCACTATTTCATCACAAATATAGTAATAAAATTGTTCTAATAAATAACTACGACGTGCTTTGTCTCCCATTTCATCAGAATAACTTTCTTCATCAATGCTTCCGACACAAAACAATTGTACATAACCATTTTCTATTTTATCTTTGATCACATCGACCATTCCAAAATTTTCATAATCTTGAGGATGACCATCTTGTGCTGGAAATACAAGAAGTGGCACACCACTATGTCCATAAACGATAAAATCCATATTTCTATCTAAACATTGACTGTATTCACTATAGTATCTTTTTTCCATAAAAATACCTCCTACTACTTTTATTGTAGCACAAAGTATTCCCTATTTAAAAACCAAATATTTTTAATCTTAGTTTTTGATTCATCATCAATGATAAAGTTAATTTAACTGTTTCTCTTCCTAATTTTGCTTCTTGACAATCCTTCATAACTATTTCTAATAATTTCATTAAAATAAAATATTCTTTTGAATAATGAATCTTTAATTCACTAACAAATGATTCAAAAGGATAAAGTTGATAGTCTTTTTCCATTAATAAAATTATTCTTTCTACTTCTAAAAGAGATTGATTAAATGATAGTTTTTCTTTTAAATCATCATATACTTCTTTCAAATTATTGAAATATTTCATTAACCCCGCTGGTATTTTTTCTATTTTATCTTTATAAACTAAAACATCTGTAATATTTAAATCTAAATAATCTTCACTTTCAGTAAAAGGTATATAGGCTATTTGTTCTTTTAAATAATTACGATCAACTTCTTTAGAGATAGTAGCCCATTCTTCATCAAAATCTTTTTGATAAAAATCACACAATAATAATAAAGGTAATACAATTGATTTTAATTCGATGATTTCTTTTAATAATTGGAAAACAATTTCCTTATGTTCTACTTCTATTTTTTCTAACTGTTGACTAAAAATCAATACTAAAAAGTGTTTTAATAAAGCATATTGATCGTCTTGACATTCCTTTTGATATTGTTTAATTAATTCTTCTATTATTTTTAAAGAATGTTCCATCTCTTGATTTTTATCTTCTAATAATCGAAATGTTTCCTCTTTGCCAAATAAATAAAAATAGACCTCTATCGCTGATAAAAAATCATAATGTTCTTCTAAATAGCACTTATCCCAATTACCTTTATGTAAATACCAAAGGTCTGTTTTATATGCGGAATAATGTTGATCCAAGACCGTATTTAACCAACCTACAGTTTTCATTTGATCAACAATTATCCCATTTTCTACTTTTTTTAAAACAGCTAAAGCATATGTAATTTTATGATAAATACAACTCTTTTCTATTTCACAATTTTCAAAATAACTATAATCAAAATCTTGATAATCTTTAACATCCTTTAAAACAATTATTTCTTGATTTTCAAAAAGAACATTTTCTTTTTTCATGATTCCTGCATAATGCAATATATGTTTATATTTTTCACTATATTCTCTATATATTTGATCCATATTCATTCCCCTTTATTCTATATTCTTATTCTATTCCTAAATAACCTTTTCGTCATTGGACAAATAGTACAAAAAAAGAGAAATATTATATTTCTCCACGACAATCAATTACCATATCATTCCATTTAGCATTTCCATGAGTAGATGCTGAAACTTTTACAAATTTAAAACCACAACTTTCATAAAAAGGAATAAGATGATCTTTACATGTCAAAATAAATCCGTCTACATCATTTTTTCTTTTCTCTACATATTCCTTTACCATTTCTCTAGCATAACCATGTCCTCTATATTCAGGTAAAATGCAGACTGAAAAAATCATTTGATATTTTCCATTTTCTTGATGTAAAAAAGCATTTTCGTACATACTATCTGGTAGATTACATTCATTATTTCTTAGACCACCAATATAACCGATTGCTTGATGATCAATATAAAAAATTTCAAATCCTTCATGATAAACTGTTAATCTTTCTTTTAATGATTGGTAACTTGCTGCCTCTTGTATAGGAAAACAGGTTGTTTCTATATGATAAAGTAATTCTAAATCTTGTATCGTTACTTGTTTTAACATGATTTTCTCCTAAATCATGGCATAAAGACCAACAAAAGGCATGACTAAAATAAGTGCAGGAACAAGATTCATCGCTCTTACATCTAATATTTTAGAAACAGTTAACCCTGTAATCATTGTAATGACACCACCACAAGCCTTAAAATCAGCAATCATTGTTGCACTTACAAATGGTAAGATTGCTTTTGCTAGCAAGAAACATGCAAGTAAAATAAGTAATTGTGGAACACATATTAAACTTTGTGCATAACCTAAAGCAGCTCCAAATAAAACAGCTGTAAAAAAATCTAAAACCGATTTAGAAATTAAAACAGATGCATCACCTGACATTCCTTCTGTAAGAGCTCCAAATAATCCCATTCCAGACATTGAAAACATCAAAACAACTAATAAATAAAGATGCATATATTCTTCTTGATTATCTTCTATACTAAAAGGCAACCTATCAAGCAAATAGGTAAAAATATGATGAACATAATCATATAAATGACAAAGTTCTCCAATAACAAAACCTAAAATAATAGCCATAATAACCATAGGCAATGTTTTTACATTTAAAATAGAAATAATCCCAATCGTAACTGAACAAATCCCAAATACTTTTGGAAGTTCTTCAATAAGATGTTTTGGTAATATTTTTTTAATAAATCCTCCGATAAATGTACCAATAAAGACAGCACATACATTTGTTAGAACGCCAACTGGCATAAAATCACCACCTTCTGTCCTATTATAACAAAACATAAATGAGTTGCACATAGAAAATTATGTACACCAACATATAAAAAAATTGTTAGATCTATATAAGATTTAACAACATGTAAAACAATTCTTTAATTTTATAAGTATTTAATATACCCCATATAATCAAATAAAAGGAAATACAAATGATCGTAAAACCTACTAATCTACCAATTTGAAAATAATACCAAAAACCAAAAACAATACATGCTATTAATAATATTATAAATCCACATTTCTTTTTGTACTTCTTTATATAATCATTTACTATTGGTAAATGATAGATATTTATTAATAAAGCAAAAATGACTAACCCATTAAACATACAATTTATAAAATTATCCGTTCTAATAATAGAAGTAGACAATATCAAACAACATAGAACAATCATTGTAATCTTAAATAAACTATTATTTAAGATTACATCAATCTTCACTTTTACATGATTTTTCATATAACACTTTCCTTTTTATTTTGATAGTGTCAAAAATCTATATTAAATAGCGTAAATACACTACCTTCCAATTTATCTACATAAACAATAAAATGATTACTAAGATATACTTTTAAGCGTCAACCAAAATCTAACGAAAGGATATTTCATCATGCAAAGTATAACACATTTAATTGATTCTATTGAATCTTTTTCTAAACAAAATTTTAAATTCTCTCAATATTTTCAACCTTTGAACCTCTTAAACAGGATCCCTGACTCTATTTCTGATCATTTGAACGATATTCAATAGGTGTCTTATATTCTAGTGAACCATGAATTCTAATATTGTTATACCAATTTACATAATCAAACAATTCTCTTTCTAATTCTTCAAAATCATTAAATATTCTATTAAATGCAAATTCTGTTTTTATTATCTTATAGGTTGCTTCTGCTACTGCATGATCATATGGACATCCTTTAGCGCTAAGTGACCTATCTATTTTAAAAGTATCTAGTACTTCATCTATAATATTATTTTTAAATTCATTTCCTCTGTCTGTATGAAATATTTCAATTTTATTTAAATCATATTTTATTGTAGTTATTGCTTTTCTAACCAAATCAGCATCCTTATGTTTTCCTGCTGCATAGCCTACAATTTCCCTGTTATATAGATCTAACATTAAACATATGTAGTTCCATTTTCCTGCAACATTGACATAAGTTAAATCACTTACAATTACTTTCATTCTTTCTTCTTGATTGAAATTTCGTTTTAACTTGTTATCTATTTTATCGTTATTGCATGTCTGTTTATGCACTTTATATTGTTTGACTGTGTACGTATTTTCCTTCATGATACGTCTAATTCGTCGCTTACTGGCTATAATACCTTTTTTCTTTAATTCAACTTTGATTTTTCTAAATCCATAGTTATTACGACTATTTTTAAATATTTCTTTAATATGTTGTGTTAGTTTTTCTTCTTCTGCGTTATATTTTTTTGCAGGTTTATTTTTAGCGTAATATAAAGATGATCTTGAAATATTGAGTAATTTACACATCGCGCTGATTGGATATTTATACGAATTGGATAAAATAACATTTATTTTCGTCCCATAATCAGCGCTGCTTGCTTTAAAATATCATTTTCCTTTTTTAATCGTTGATTTTCTTTACGAAGCTTGATTAATTCATTTTCTTCAGGAGTTCTGTTATCTTCTGCTTTAAATGAACCTGAATTATTGTATTTATTGATCCATGATGATAAAGCTGATGGTGTTAACTCATACTCTCTTACAAGTTCAGCCCTTGGTTTTCCACTATTATACAATTCAACAATTTTCTTTTTAAATTCATCAGTGTAATTTCTTCTTTCTCTTGCCATTTTGGTTACCTCATTTCATTTTTATTTATTATAAACAGTTCTCTTTAGAATTGTACAATAAAGTGTAACCTATCCACCTGTAAAGATGATTACTTATGTTAAAAGATATAAATGCATTGACTGTAATGCTTCTTTTTCTGATGTAAATCCTATTGCTTATGGTGATTGGTCTTTTACTAGAACAGCTATCTTTTCTATTCTAAACAGGTTAAAACCTTATAATGCTACTTATGCTTCCATTGCTAGAATGTTTGGTGTTTCTTCTACTAGAATCATGGAAATATTTGATACTTTTGTCAGAATTAAAAGACATAGCCTTCCTAGAGTTCTATTGATTGATGAATTTCATTTCTCTAGAAACTCCAAATATAAAATCCTTATGAACTTTGAAAACAATTTGATTATTGATATCGTTGAATCCAGAACACATGATATCATGTCTAACTATCTATTTAAGATTGATTTGGAAGAAAGAAAAAAGGTCGAATACATATGCACTGATATGAGCTTTATATTAAAGATATATTTTCCAAATTCGACCTTGCTTGTTGACCATTTTCACGTTACCAGACTAATAAATGATCAACTCAATCATACTCGAAAAAGAATTATGTGTAAATATGCTAAAAATAAAAAATCCAGAGAATACAGATTATTGAAACATCGTTACAAGATACTGTTAAAATCCAAAAATAGCATAGACAATGAAACGTTCAAATATGATAAGATAATGGAATGTCATGTAACTGAAAACATGATACTTGAAACTTTATTAAGCTTTGATGATGAACTTAGACAGACCTATAATGCCAAAGAAGGATATTTGATATTCGATCAAGTTTCAAAAGAAGAAGTCAATAATTCTAATAAAAGAAAGGAACTCAATGCAGTAATTAAAAGATTCAGACATACACAAGTGGAAGAAAGTATAAGTGTTGCGGTGACGCTTGAACATTGGAAAGAAGAAATACTCAACTCTTTTACATGGATAAATGACAGACGTATATCTAATGGACCATGTGAAGGTAAAAACAATTATGTAAAGAAGATCTTATCCAATGCAAATGGTATGTCCAATTTTCAACGTGCAAGAAACAGAATCATATATTCTCAAAACAAATATGAAACTTACACAATGAATGAACATACAGACAGAATAAAACGTATAGGAAATCCTAGAGGAGCCTACAAAAAATAAAATAAAAATAGAAAATAAATAAAAGGAGGAAAACCAGGACCAGACATCATCCTAATTTTCCTCTTAAAAAAGCACTGAATATTTTAGAGGGAATACTGATTCCACATCAATATCCCCCCTAATAATATAGAGCGAATTTCGCTAAAGCACTCGATTATTTAGAGCGCCACAAATTGAAGAGAGGCTCAATCGTACATATAAGCAGAATTATTATGGAACTAACGGCTATGACAAAATAGAAGGTGCCAACAGTTACATTCCGTATTTGCTCTCTTTTTCATAAATTTTATTTTAGTATTTTAGGTTAGCCACCTAGAGAACCCCTAACTTTCAACAGAGTTTTCTTAATCTCCCTTAAAGTGGTTCCCTAAATAATTTAGCTTTTCCTCTAAATTATTTGGCTACCCTTTCTTTTATCTATTTTTTCTTTCTTAGATATAGTAGTAACAATGAAATCAAAAGTGCAACGACTATCAAGATTTTTGGATAGATTAGTTCTTTTTTTTCAACTATCGGTTTTCCATTAATATTTTTTTTATTTTCTTTTTCCTTTTTTTGTTTACTGTCATCTTGTAAAACGCTTCTTTCATCTTCATTTGAAGAAGTTTTATCTTCGGAAGATGTTGTTTTATTAGTATCAGTATCTTTTTTAGTCTCCTCTTTACTTAAACTATCATTTGAACTAACCTTATTTTGTTTACTTGTGTTTTTCCCATCACTATTTTTATGAGAATCATTTGGTTTATTGGTTGTATTTGATTTATTCGTATCATTTTTTGAACCATTGTCTTTAGATGTATTTGAACTATTAGAACCGTTACCCGTATTGGAATTGTTTTCTTTCTTATCTGTTGTAAAAACAGTTTGTACATCATCTAAATTAATCTTTTGATTTTTTGAAGTAGATCCTGTTAATTTTGTTACCTTTACCGTTGTATCCCCTGTAACATTTTTCTTAACTTTAAATGTAAAGCATACTGCATCAACCGATTCATTAATGGTTTTAGAATTGATCAATAAAATAAATTTTCCATTCTTTTCATTATACTCTGGTGTTTTTAATTTTTTTGATACCTGTTTTACTTTAACAAGTTCTAATTTATTTTGATCATAATCAATTTTACCAGAGAAAGCATCTAACCCATTTTCTACTTTGGGAAGATTCAGTGTTACTTCTACTGAATCTTCTTTTTCATTTAAATTCAAATGAGGTTTATCCAATGCGTAAATCATTGAAAAATGAGAAGATAGTATTAATACAAAAGTTGTTATAACTGAGATAATTTTTCTTTTCATCTTTTTCTCCTTCTTTTACCACTAATTAAGTGTTTTCTTGTTCATTATTGAAAGATCGACAATATCAATTTCACCATCATCATTCATATCCGATGCCATTGATTCTATTTCATTTTGAATCAAAGTACGATCTAACAAGTGATTAATTAAAAGAGTTAGATCTAATTCATTATGATAACTATCACCATTAATATCTCCAGTTACAACTAATGTATAACTTCTATCATTATCAAGAACAAGAATTGTTCCTGTTGAAATTATATCAACTTCTTGACCATTTTTAATAAGTTTGAATTGTTTCGCATTTGTATTTAATTTTGATTTTAATTCTTCTAATGAAGTATTTGCATCAATATTTTTAATTACATCATCTTTAACAACATAATCGTCTGATTTAACATATAAATCATCATCCACCTCAGTATCTTTAGCCGTAATCCATGTTACTTTTGCGGTAACATAACCAATATTACCTGCTTCATCTTGAATCATAAAAGTAAATTCGCCATTTTTTGTAAAAGTATGACTACCATTTTCATCACCATTAAGCACTTTTACATTTTCTTTTGAAAAATCTTTTAAAGTTGCTTTCACCGCAAATTCTGTTTTTTCTGTAATATCATATTCTACTGTAGCAGTTGGAACTTCTTTATCGATCCATGAAACTTTGGCTTTGATTGTTTTTTCTTTATTATTTAAATCTTTATAAGTGAATGTATGTTCACCATTTTTATCAAATGTATATGTACTTTCACCAACAGCTTTAAATCCTGAAGGAAGTTGTAAAGTCGCTACAACATCTTTATTAGTAAGTGAAGTTACTGAATATTCGATACTTGGATCTTTATATATTTTTGTTGTATCTTCATAATAATTGAATCTTCTTCCACTTACATATTTATTTGGTCCTTCGTGGTTTCCATAAGTTTCCGTTGCTTCGATTTTCACAAATTTTGCTGGAAGAGATTCATCTAAAACAAGTTCTTTTCTGGCGGTGTTATTTGCCATATTTGTTTTTTCTCCCGCTAAGGTCCATTCTTTACCATCTAAACTTACATAAACCTTTGCTGATTTGATTCGCCCATTGACACCATCGGCAGGATCATAGGTAATTTGTGATAAATATTTTACTTCATTAAAGCTTACGACATAGGTTTTATCTTTAGCAACTTGTCCCCACGTTGTATGCCATGTTGTAAATGGACTGGCATCGATCATATTTTTTGCAGCATATCCACTTTGAGAACTTCCAGAAGATACGTAAGAAATATCTTTAACGTAAACATATTTTTTCTCTTTATCGTTATTTTCAGTAAAGTTATATTCTGTACTATCTCCACTTAAATACACCCCATGTGCTCTGTATCGAGCAAGCACTGTTTGATTTCCTGTAATTCTCGTATCACGATCAAAAGCCTTCCATGTTTTTCCATTGTCTGTACTATATTCTAAAACTTCTGTTTTTCCAACAAAGGAATCTTCATCATCATTCATCGCAAGTGTTTTTGAAGAAATATTTTCACCTTTTAAAATATCAATCGTAAACACTTGATTTGATCCTGATATTTTAACTTGGATATCATTATCAGCAGTAATACTTTCGATTTGTTTTTTAGATAAAACTATTTTATGTTCTAATGAGGTTTCCCAAGTATTTCCCCCATCCAGACTATATTGGACTTGGAAATCATAATCATCATATTTTGAATTCATAACGATCTTACCCGCATTTTCTCCATCAAAAGAGAATGAAGCTAAATCGACTTTGTCACTGCCTAGGAGTTCACGGGCAATTTCTCTACATGCTCCTGATTGTAACACTTCATCATCTGTCGCATTTAAAGCTTTATTCAAAGCTTCTGTTTTTAACATATCAACTTCTAGTGCATCTTCTCTATTCAAATAAGGATTAATCACTCTTAATAAATCTGTCATAGCCATTGGATAGTATGTATATGTTGAAATCACTCTTTTAGCGAATTCTAGCCAATTTGCACTTGTTACTTTATCACCTTTTTGTTTATAAAGATTAAGTATTGCTTCAAAACTATCTAAATTGATATCTAAAACTTCTAGTGCTTTATTATAAACTTCTTCTTTTTGTGTTCCACTTTCATAAGAATTAGCAATTAAGTTATAATAAAGCGATTTTTGATAAGCTTCATAGTTATTTAAAGCAGCTTGTCCTAATAATTGATATCCACCGTTATTTCCTACATCCGATTTCACTCCATTACCTAGATCAACCTTTAATCCCATATGTGGTCGTGTAAATGATTTATTATTCCAATTTAATAATAAACGTGTTCCATTTCCACCATACCATTTTGACGAACTTTGTCCCCAACCAAAAATATTGTTTCCAATACTCCAGATACCTTTACCATCACTATTTTGTGAATAAGTAAAATAAGATTCATGAGCTGGTTGATAGATACCTACTGTTGGTATTCCATAAACACGATTTAAGTTTTGTCCTAATCTTGAAATATTCCAACAAATACCTCCAGCTTCCATAACCATCCATGTTCTTGATGTCTTTGTTCCATCACTATTTAATCCATAAGGAATGTTATATTTACTTAATTGATACTTCGTATCATATGTTTCTTTATTGTTTGCATCATAAAGTTTATCTTGAGCATAGTTTGGTGAAACATAATGCATATAATTATAAGGGTTTAGAGCTTTATTGAGATCCGTTCCATGACGTGATTGCGAGTAATGTCTTAACCAATCGATTTCATCATTACTAATAGAATCATTCATTACCATTCGAATAAGTTCCATGTTGTATGTACTAAATTCATCTTTTCTAGCAAACAGACCTGAATCGTATAAGTTTTTTATAATTTCATATCTTTTTAAAGCATCATAAGAATTCGGTTGCATATTGAAACTCAACGGTGAACCGTTTCTATCTGTACTATAAGCAATTGCTAAGGCAATCATCATCTTTTTATAAACATCACCTTGTGTTTGATCATTAAGATCATCTTTGTGCTTACTATATAATTCTTTTAATAGACTAACACATTTTAAAGAATCTCCTACATTTCCAGTTTCAATAAATAGTTGTAAGTTTTCTTGGTCATTAAAAATCCATTTAATAGCTTCTTTAGCTTCACCAGTATCATCATCTTTGATACTGTTTTGTAAATTCCAATAACCCATGCGATTAACAAATTCTCTTTTTAATACTGTATCGAAATGATTATTATAGTTTTCTTCTACTGTATTTTTAGAAAGAATTTCATCATAGTAAGATACCTTTTTAATATCATCAAAAAGTTCTGATGAAAGATCATAGTTTTCTTTTACAATTCGCGAATCTGCATAAACAGCATGATCTACTGCATTTGAGCCATTTTTATCTGCATATAATCTTAAATATTTATAATCTTTAATATTTAAATCTACATCTAAGGCATTGTCTTTTGAAGTTACTGGATTTGATTTATAAAGTTCATCCCAATTTGTTCCATCCTTTGAAGCAGAAATTCTAAACCAAACTTCTCCTAGACCATTTTTAGAAGCATCGACTCCCATTTTAGAAACAAATCGGGTATATGTACCTGAAAAACCAGAAACATCATAGGTAAGTTGTGAAGAAGCATGCGCTCCCATACCTTTACTGAAATAGACCCTTGTTCCATCAACAAGTAAACTGATTTGCCCATTTTCAATATTCTTGTCTTTTTTGATTTCTCCCCATCCTGCATAAGACCAATTATTTTCTGTAATATAATCTAAATCAGAAAGATATTTATAGTCTTCACTTTGGTGAGCAGCCATAACAACAATATTTTCTTCATCTTTTGAAGAATCCTGAGCACTGTTATCTTCATCTTTACCAGTGTTTTCATCCATCACTAAGCTTTCATTCGTCGTTTCTTGAGTTTCTTGTCCACCATTTTCTATTGCATAGGAAGAAACGGGACATACTATTTGAAACAACACAAACAAAACTAAAATACTACTTATTGCTTTCTTTGATTTTTTTCTCATACATTCATCTCCTTTACCGAAAGCAAATAAACTTATAAACTTGAGTTTATCTCTCCCATAAATCTAAAAAAATACTCTTTGTCGATTTCATTGTCTGTTGCTTTACATAAAGGCTTCATTAACATTAATATAAAAAGGTAAAGATCATCTCAAACCCAACTTTTCTCTAATTCAACTAAATTCTTTTCGACTTAGATATTTTTTCTACTTAGGTGAGTTCTCTATATTTTTAATAGTCCTTCTTTATTCAACAATTATTTATCATTTATTCAATTAACAAGACAATGATTTGTTATTGTTTCACTTTCTATACACACCCCTCCTCATTATCTCCTATCTATCAAAATAGCATATCTTTATGATTTTAACAACAACATTTATATTTCTGTTAAGATTCAGCAATTATGTCACCGTAAAATCCCGCAAAAATGTCACCATTATTTTCTTTCTATAATTTATCCTCTATCATGTTATATGAAGGAGGTTTTTTTATTGGACAAAAAAGAAGCTATTGATTTATTGTCTAAAAAATTAAATGATGATCATAATTTATCTTATGACAAATTAGCTATTATTACTGGCCATTCTAAGCGTCAGCTTATTCGTCCTTTAAAAGAAAAAGGTATAGATTCTACATTGAACCACAGTGATAAAGGTTTGGCAGCCAACAATCGTGCATCCGACAATGAAATTGATTACATTGTCAATTTTAAAAAACCATACCCTAATATCACTATAGCACAATTTAGAGATATTTATCTTGTAGATGTGATTTTCAATCCATCTAAAGAAGCTGATGGCCTACAATATAACCTTAAAGTAAGAATCATTTCATTCTTTCAACGTCTTTACAAACAATTCAATTGGTCATCTCCTTCACACATCACTTCACAGTGGTGCACTAGATTAAGCTTCTCGAATAGCACTAGTGCACATGAGGTAGGACTTTCACCTACAGGATTTCTATATTCCTTGACACATTTCAAGTTTATAGCTAACTATCTTGAGCAACCATTTGTAAATAGAAAATATCATGCCCCTATAAACATGGCATATAAGCAACTGCCTGTCGCACAAAATGATGATGTTGATACATCATCAGACTTAGATATTTCCGAAATTGATTTCTAATGTATAAAGAAACGTGGGGCAAATTTGCCCCACATCATTTGTTAGGTTTTATTTCAAGCCATGATATTTGAAACTGCTTTTCAAAATCTTGTGGTTTTAATATATGTAGTAAAAACAGACCTCTTCTGTTTCATGAGATCTGTTTCTACTAAGTTTTATCTATTGAATGATTTCTATTGTAGTAATCAATTCAATAAATATTATTTTTCTTCTTTTCTTCTTATTTTAGAAGTTAAATAAATAATAATTCCACCACATGTTATTGCTAAAGTAGCCCATAGAATTAATTGAGTATCATCACCTGTTGTAGGTTTTGTAACAACTTCAGTTTTTTCAACTTTAATTGTTGATTCACCATTAACACTGACATCTTTTCCATTAGATCCTAATCCTTCTACTTTAACAGTATTTTTTACATATCCTCTATCTTCATCTGCTTTTTTTATTACATATTTAGTAGTGAATATTTTTTCTTCTCCTGGCTTTAAGTTATCAATAGTCCATTTATCTCCTGTTAATTCATCAATAACTTTGATTCCCGAAACAGTAACATTACCATTGTTGATAACTTTAATTTCATAAGTTACAGTATTACCTACTTTATATGTACCTTCTTTAGCTTTTTTTTCAACTAAAACACTTGAAATTGCAGCTTCTACATTTTCTTCTTGTTTACCAGGAACGACTTCTGGAGTAATTTTATCTAAGATATCATCACTTGTTGCGGTTGCTGTATTAACAACTGAACCTGCTAGAACATCTTTTTCAGTTACTTTATAAGATGTTTTGAATACTTTACTAGTTTCTCCAGGAGTTAATTCTTTAATAGTCCATTTATCTCCTGTTAATTTATCACTAACATTAACATTGTATAAAGTAACATTTCCGTCATTTGTTACAGTGATTTCATATTTAATTTCTTCACCATATTTATAAGATTTACCGTCTTTTGGATTGCTTACTGTTTTCTTATTAACAATCATATGAGCATTAATTTCTTCTGGAGTAATTGTTGATGAACCAGTTTCTTCTATATCATTCCCTTTTGGATCTTGACCTTTAGCACTAGCAACATTTACAATTTCACCATCTAATATGTTATCTTCAGTAATAACATACTTAGCAGTTAATTCTTTTTCTTCTCCTGGTTTTAAAGTATCAATTGTCCAAGTATCACCAGTTAAATCATCTCTAACATTGATGTCGTTGATTGATACATTACCGTTGTTAATAACTTTAATGTTATAAACAACTGTTTCACCTAATTTGTAAGAACCTTCTTGAGCTTCTTTAATAACTACAAAACTTGGTTTAGAAGTTTCAACAGCTTCTTCCCTTATTCCAGGATCAACTTTTGTTTCTAAGTTGTCCTTATCAGGACTTTCTCCTTTAGCTGTTGCTTTGTTTTTTTACAGTACCTGCTAAAACATCTTTCTCAGTTACAGTATAAGATGTTCTAAAAGTTTCGCTTGTTTGCCCAGGCGCTAATTCCTTTACAGTCCATTTATCTCCTGTTAATTCATCATTTACTTCTATATTTTTAACAGTTAGATTACCGCTATTTGTAACTGAAATTTCATATTCAATTTTTTCACCTAGAGCGTACACATTCCCGTCTTTTGGTGTACTTACAGTACGTTTATTTACTGTTAATTTAGAATTTTTAGTTTCAATAGCTACCTTATCAGTATTTTCAAATTTCTTACCATTTTCAAAAGAAACACTTACTTTATTTGTATATACAGTACCTTTTAGTATGTCTGCTTCAGTAACTGTATGTTGAGCTGTAGTGGTTACAGTTTTTCCAGGTTCGACATTTTCAAACCTTGTATTACCAGTAATAGTAACCCCTTCTTGCTCTTCAATAATCATATTTTTATTTTGACCATAAATATTAGTAGCTTCAATAGTAAATTCAACGACTTCTCCCAACCTATAAGTTTTAGAATTGTCATGTGATTTTTTAATAACTTTGTTAGAATCAATTGGTTTGTTTTTAGTTCCATCAGTAACCTTTAAAATTCCAGGAACCAACTCAATTGTATAGTTTTCTTTTTTAGCATTACCTTTAGGAGTTACTGCTGTAATTGTGTTGCTCGATTCACCAACAAATGTTTGCTCACCAGTAACTCTAATATCAAATTCTTCTCCTTTAACAAATCCACCGTCAGATACAGAATATCCAGAATCACTAATTGGGTTCCCATCATATTCTTTTTCTGCGCTGTTTGCTGTTAATTTAACTTTTTTAGGGGTAATTTTATATGAAAGTGGCTTTTCACCTTGATATATACCTTTACCTTTGATAGATACTGTTACATCACCTACATTTGTTAAATCTTGACTATAAACAACATCATAATCAACACCTTCAACTAAATCTTTTCCTGTAACATTATCTTTAATAGTTGGAGTCCACTTTTGTTCTTGACCATTATAAACTTTGTCAACTGGTTGATTACATGTAAAACGGTCATCTAATGATATATCAATTTTTGATTCATGAACTGCTTGAATTTCAATATCTTCTTCAACTACAATTTGAGAAATTTGATTTTCTTCAATAGCGTTTCCTGCTTTAATAACAGTACCATCTCTTAATTTTACGTCTTTATTTACAACATAATTTTTAAAATTGTACCCTTCATTTGGAGTATCTTTAACTCCTTCTGGGCTACCATTGATATCAACAATTTCTTCATTTTTACTTAATGTTCCATGCCCATCTGTTGTATAAGTAACTTTAGGCTTAGCGTTAATAAAATTTAAATTAGGAATTTCTTCATATTCGCTCCATGTATTTCCATTATCTAATGAATAACTCCAAATTTTGATATGATTAATTCCATTGATTGCATATTTAGATTTAAATTTCACATGGTAGCCATTTTCTGGTGTAGTTTTAAAACCATTGCCGTAAACTTCTTTGACATCAATTTCAAATTCATCCTTATCTGTTGGCATAGGAATTTGAACATTATCGGTAGCACTACCTTCGCCATTTAAAGTTAAATTAACATTAGCAGTATTGTCACCTGTAATACTGAATTGAACATTTTTTGAATCTTTATTTTTATCAAAATTTATACTTCTTTTATTGATTTTAATAGCTTGCTGATTTACAATAGTTGGCTTGCTCATCGCGTATGTTAAACAACCAGAACAGTTTACATCAATAATATTAGTAGCTTTTATAAGCAAATCAACCGATCCAATTTTTCCTCCAAAATTTACAGTTCTAACAAAATAAGTAGTATATTGATTTAAATTTTGAGCGTATTCAGGTTTCCATTGGTTTGTATTGTAACTTGGGCTACCATAACCTCCTTTAAACATATCGAAATTATGTTTACTTGATTCAATGATTCCCTTATTCATTTGCTTAGTAACACGACCTTGAACTAACTTTAAAGTAGTGATATCCGTATTAGTTCCATTTTTCTTAATTCTAATTGTTCCATTACTATTGTTCGGTGTGAAAACTGCTCTGTCCCCATTAGTATCCTTAACCTCTAAATACATCTTCCAATCTGCATCATTGAACTGTAATGTTCGTCTGCTAAACGTTCCATCTTTTGTTTTGACATCAACTACAATATTGTTAATATTTGTTTGGGGTGATAGTGCCCACTCATTTTTTAATACTTGATCATAGCTAACATTTGCATCTCCCCAATCATAAGCACACCATAAATCTGATAACAACAATATTGCTCCATATTTATTTAATTGTGCATTTTTTTTCATTACTCGTCGTAAATTTATTAGTATTAATAAAATGCGGCGAAGTACGAATGCGTGAAGCATCTGATGTTGTGTCATTAACGTGAAAATTAGGTGATTTATTGACATCAATTGTATCATAGTTATATTTCGTTTCAAAACTTTCAATATTACTAGTTTCACCAAGTGCACTAGTTTTATTAGTATTAGCCGAAATAGTTGTAATCAATCCTAACACTAAAACACAACAAATAACAAGTTTTAAGATTTTCTTCATTGTATATTTTTCCTCCCTTTCCATATTCTAAGCTAAGTCAGACCAGTAGAGACTACTATATATTTGTAAAACAAATATAATTTATTTTATTTTTAGACTAAACTGCCCTGCTTAATATTTATATATATATTAATACTTAATATATATATAAATATTAACACTTAGTATATATATGTTTTTCTCATTTTTTTAGTAAATTATTGCAAATTTTTGGGAATTTATTTTAAAACTATGTTGTCATTGTCGTTTTAGCGTATTTTCCTTTTAAAATAGGTTTTCTATACTTGCCACATTTTAAATCGACTAATCTTTTTTTTATAAAAACCCGAATTGCAAGCAGAAACTGGAAATAAGAGAAAAAAGTAATTAATTTTTATAGAAAATCGTATTTTCAGTTACGTTAATTTTTGTTAATTCGTCAAGAAATAATTTTTCAGCAGGAAGATATCCAAGTATCTTCCTTTTCTTTTGATTTATTTTGTTGTTTATATCAATGCTTGCTTTTTTATCGATTGTATTAATATCTGTTCCCTTTTTAATAAAATACCTGACAAGAGCGTTGCAGTTTTCATTTGAAGCTCTATCACAAGAATGATAGGGTCTACCAAGATAAATTTTAGTTCTTTGTTCTTTTGTGTTGGGCTTTATTTCCATATCTTTCCATCTTGAAAACTCATTACCGTTATCAAAAGTAATGGATTTGAAAATATCTTTAAAGCTCTTCCCATAAAACTTGTGAAGCTTGTTGATTTGCATATATACCTTCTTTGATGATTTGGAAGAAATAGAAATCATATAATAAAATCGAGTTTTTCTTTCTAATAAAGTAAGATAAGCTCCATTTTGTCCATCTCTGGGACCAGTAACCAGATCACCTTCCCAATGACCAAATTCACCTCTTTCATTGATATAATCTGGTCTTTCTGCAATGGAAGTTCCTTTTTTCTTTTAGGAATATAGGTTTTCCAGTTTTTCTTTGTCTTCTTTCTAACCATACGAGGAAGATCGATAGGTTTTATAGATGTTCTCCCTTGATGTACATAGTTGTAAAAGGTTTTAGTAGAAATAGTTTCTAAATTAGCGATTTCATCAGATTGATGAAGAATCAAATAATTGATGGTTTCATCAATAGAAGAGAGCTTGTTAGATTTAATTTTGTTTTCAACGATAGAGATAAAATCTTTAGCTTTATCACCACAGTAAGGACAAATACCATCAAAGTTAAAAGAATCAGGGTCTCTTCTTTTTACAGGTGTGATAGTGCCATTACGATTGATATCTTCAAAAGAAAGCTGTTGAACAGAATCATTTTTAAAAAGAGGAGGTTCATCAACTTTTAAATCAGCATAAGGGATTTGGATATCTTTATTATTAGAAGATTTCAAATGAGACAGCTGTTTCTTGGTAATGGGATTGATATTGTTTTCAAAGAAGTCATTGAGCCAATCAATATGTTTGGAAGCTTCATCAAGATGATAAATGAAATCAACATTGTTTAAATGATCAGAAATAGAATCAGGAATCTTGTTCAAGATGTTTAAAGGTTGAAAATATTGAGAGAATTTAAAATTTTGTTTAGAAAAAGATTCAATAGAATTAATTAAATGTGTTATACTTTGCATGATGAAATATCCTTTCGTTAGATTTTGGTTGGCGCTTACAAAATAAGAGAACATGGTTCCCCATATTCTCCCTTTTTACTACTATTTTATCATATTTTTTAGCTAGAAAAAATTTACTCTTCACAGCTGTTTTTATATGATTTTTAACTTTCTAAGACCACATTCATCTCTCATTTAATACCCCTGCTATATTTTTAATACAGGAAATTGTAATTTTTCATTACATGATAAGTTAAAATCCATACTTTCTAAAAGTAACTTTGATTTATTTAATTCCATATAAACTCTTTTTCTTATTCTTCTTTTTTCAAAGAATATAAATCTTTTTGTAATTAGATCAAATTTAACAGATGAACAACTATCATGATCAATCACTTCAATATAATACTTGTGATTTACTACTTTTCCATTACTTTGATAATATACTACTAAATTCAATTTTCTATTTCCTCTTTAAATATAGGATCAAAGTCATCCTTTCCTCGGCCACATAAAGGACAAATAAAATTATTAGGCAGTATTTCACCAATATGTACATAACCACATCTTCGACATTTCCATCCTATAATATGTTGAGATGATGCTTTATTTTTTTCTTTTAATACCACATTTTTTTGATATTCATCATATGTAATAGGCTTACTATTATTGATATCATTGATATCAATAACTTGCGCAATAAAGAGTGTATGTGTTCCTAAATCAAATTTACTGATTACATTAGCGCTTATGACAGTGCTTACATTTTTTGTTACATAAGGAACATTATTTTTATCCATAACTGTTGAAATATTTTGAAACTTATCATTTTTTCTTCCTGAAAAAAGTTCAAACTTCTTTACCATTTCACTTGATACATCTTTATTTAAAATACTAATCGCAAATTTTTTGCATTTTTCTATCAATTCATTTGTATAACTATTTTTCATAACCGATATAGAAATACATGATGGATTTGTTGAAACCTCCATACAATTATTAATAATACAACCATTCTTTATACCGTTAAATTCTGTTGTTAATAAGAATAGTCCCCCTGTTATCCTTTTTAAAAAATCTAAATTCATATTTCCCCCTATATATCTTCTTTTAGTTATTTAAGAAATTTTCACTCATTCTTTTATGATTTTTTATAAAAGAATGCTTATCCATTGGTCTTGCAAATAAACAACCTTGCATATAATCAGCGCCTAAAGATTTAATTACATCTGTAATAGTATTTTTTAATATTTTTCGATAATAATCCGATTTTATAATATGTTTTGTAAATGAATGATCAATTTTTATATATTGTGGTTTTGCCGCTGTTAAACGATGTACATTTGAAAATCCAGATCCGTAATCATCTAATATAAGTGCTCTTTTCCCTTTTTCTAGCCCTATACAAAAATTATAATATTGATTTGAATTTAATTCCCCTGTTTCTGTTATTTCTATTCCTAATAAAGTTGTATCTATTTCTTTTATAATATCTATAATCATTTGAACACTATTATTTTGATTTACTTGCACAAATGACATATTCACATTCATTTTTAGACCTGGAATCAATTGTTGCAATTCTTTCCAACTTTCCATAGCTGTTTTTAAAACCCATCTTCCCACAGGAAGAATTAAGTGTGTTTGTTCAAGTAAAGAAATAAATTCTTTCGGTTGAATGTACTCATCTTTCATTTTTAATCTCAATAGTGCTTCTAAAGTTATTATTGATTTTGTATTTATATCAATAATCGGCTGATAATAAAGTTCGAAACCTTCAAAATCATGATTAATAGCCCAATAAATATGTTTTAATATTTCTTCTTTTCTTTTTAATCTTATATAGTGTTGCATATCAAATAGATAGAACTTATTTCCATTAAATCCCTCTGCACGATTTAAAGAAAAATTCAAACACTCTAACACTCTGTCATAAGAATAAAATTCTTTACTCAATTCAATAGCTCCTGCAGCTATTGAAAAATAGATTTTTTGTTTCTTATCATTTAATAACTGATTTATTGAATTGGTAATACATTGAAAAAGATTCTTTGCATCTTCTGCGTCTCCTTCTAAATCAATAATTAAAAAATTCCATGAATCCAATTCAATATATTTTTGTTTCTTTTTCAAAGAAGAAATAATACATTTTTTTATACTACTTTTTACAAAGTCACCATATTTATAGTAAGTCGTAAAATGAATTTCATCATACTGATCTACTTTCATCATCAAAGCAAATCCTGCATTATTTAATTTAAAAGAATCAAATAAGTTTTCAACACCAATATATTCTTTTATTTTTAACTTGTTTTTTTCATAAATAGTTCCCAAAACAATTTCTTTACGAATGATTTTGTTATATAAATTATCAATTATATTTCTATCCTTAAAATATATTTTTTCTTTTATACTTTTATAATCATCTAAAAAGACATGATCATCTTCGATATGTTTTTTATTTCTTTTTGTAGCACAAAAAGAATCCTTTTTTATATCATAAAAAAATAAATAATCATCTAAAACATTATTAAAACAAATTAATTTATTATTCATTTTTTTATCTACAAAATCTTTTACTGAATGAATCATAAATGCCTCCTTATTATATAAATGAAAAAAAGAATTATAAAATTTGATTCGGAATTGTTACGTTTTTCATTTGGGAGAATGAATTTTATTTTTAATCAAAAGTTATAATTCTTTAAACTACTTAGAATTAAGTTACCAATTTATAAAAGTACGTATTTATGTGTGCATAAAATATAATGATTAAGCATGTATAGAAATGATTTACAGTAAAATTATCTTTTTTTATGAGGTTTTAATATTTTTTCGGGAAGTTATTATTAAAATGAAAATACCTAATATCATATTCTCATAGATACACTCTATTATTTCTTTTATAAATTATTCATTCTACTTAAATTCTTTTTTTACAACTACTCAATATTAAATAAGAATTGTTATTTAAACACTTAATGTTTATTTGAGAATGCTACCTGTCTATAAATTTAAGAGTTAGAATCATTAAATGGATCATAATATCTATAATTGTGCAATGTACCAAAATTAATTTTTATCTAGACATCTTTAACAATAATCTTATTTTTAACTTTTAGAATATTAACTTATAAGTCTACCCTCTATCTAAGATTAACAAGCGATTTATAATATTAAGTTTTATAGAGTGGTAGCTTTTTAGATTGCTATTAAAATCTAAAAGCTTTCATTATTTTGTGTTGTATCACCTCCTATAAATATTTTAATGAATAAGGTTTATATGTAATAAAAATTTAAAGAAGTATTAAAAAACGAGTTTGTACCTATTCATTAATAATTAACTACTTTAGATAGCAAACTGAACCGATTTAGTTTAGCTTACCTAAGCTACAATAAATGCTTTACTATTTTGGACACATCTATTTATAACTTGATGGTATGATAGCATACAATTTTATGCGTTTTTTCCCATATTTTTTATTAATCTATTTAATTTTTTGAGAATATTAAAATAAACAGTCCCTTTCAAATTTTTAATATAGAAATTATTGCAAGAAGAATATATTAAATCCTTTTGACTTTATAAACATATTCAATATTTTGGTAAAGTGGACTTATTCAACGTATTGAATGGACTTTTCTAGCGTAACATTCAACTCAGCAAGTCTATGTTTTCAATTTATTAGTACAGAATAGCTTAGTAAACTTTTGTATAAGTGCTTTAGCTGATATCTAATAACCAAAACTTTTAGATGGTCAGGTTCATCATAATGATTGATCAGCCCCATCGGAATTTAATGAAAAATAGCAGTTGATCAAGTCTGTCGGAATACTTGATCAACCTAATCGGAATAAGTGATCAATTAGAGTGGAATAATCATTTATCAATTATTTTCTTTTCACTTTCAATAAGAAAAAAGTTTTTATTTCCACAATTAATAAGTCTCTATTTTTCAATAACTATTAAAAAATTATATCTTACTTAAGATAATATTTTAATTTTAAAGATAAAAAATTCTTCATCCTGCAATGCTTTATATTCTATATTGTAATTATTCAGAATATTACTTACAATATATAAACCTAATCCATTACTATTTTCCTTATTTAAATCAAATTTAACATCGAATATTTCATCCATATTCGAAATTTTATTGTTACCGTATGAATTTTCTATATATAACCAATCATTAACCATCCCAATATTAATTACCCCATTTACATCAGTATATTTTACCGCATTACTAATCAAATTAGATAAAATAATCTTTAAAGCTGTTTTTCCTATATAAACATTCTCATCTAATATATAATTATTGATAGTTATTTTCTTTTGATGTGCTAATATTTCATACTTTTTTAATACATCTTCTAATGTATCATTTATTTTCAAATATTCTTCATCATTATTCAAATTTTCTATAGAATGAACTGATAATATTTGAGAAATATTTTTTGTTAAACTATCAACGATTTCAATACATTCATTAATATAAATATCTCTTTCTTTATATTTTCCAATATTGTATTTCATGTTTTCCAGTATTATTTTAAGACTAGCAAGAGGAGTTTTAAGTTCATGGGATGCACCTTTAAAAAAGTCATATTTTAACTTTTCTAATTTTAAAATTTCTTTATTTTTAAATTCTAAATCGTCAATTGTTCTTAATAAAGTAGAATACAAATCATTAATTTGTTGTTTTAATTCTCCAACTTCATCATTAGAGCTAACTTCTAAACGTATTTTTTTATCAAGTTTCATCATTTTATCAGTAACAATTTGTATTTCTTGTACATTGTTTTTTATTAATTTTGCATAAATTAAAGAAATAATAGAAGAAAATAAAATTGATATTAACAAAGAATATGGTAAAAATTTAAGACTTAAATCTTTTGCATCTTTTTGCATATCAGCTGTAGAGACAAATTGTAGATATGTTTTTTTACCATCATTAAGCTTTATTTCTCTTTCTTCAATTATCAAAGAATTACTATTACTTTCTAAATTAGCATCTATATTATCTTTGATTTTTATTTCATTATTATTATTATTTCTTTCTTTTATAAATGCCTTTATTTCGCTACTTTTAGAATAAAGTTCCAAGGTTTGTTCTATATATTTTATTTCTTTTCCATTCATAATACTGGAAATTTCATTTGCTTTATTATAGACCTCTTCTTTTCTGGTCTCCAAATATGTTTTAGGAAAAATAAAGAAAACTAATAAATGAACTAATATAATTATTATTCCAAGAACAGAAAATATTTGTATGAACATTTTGGGAAATATCTTTAATTTTTTCATTTTCTCATTTTATCTCCAATTTATATCCCACATTCCTTATAGTGGTTATGCAGTCTAATTGCAATTTTTTTCTAAGTTCTTTTATGTATACGTCTATTACTCGATCGTAAGGAATTTCTTCGCTATCTTTCCATACATAATCAATAATTTGCATTCTAGTTAATACTTGTCCATTATTATCCAATAGACACTTTAATACATCTAGTTCTTTTGCATTTACATCTATTTCTTCATCATTTATTTTAGCTGTATAGCTATTAAAGTTAACCGATAAATCCTTATATTCAAACTTCTCTAAATGTCCATAATTCTTCTTAATCAAAGAATCTATTCTAACCTTTAAGACTGGCAATGAAAATGGCTTTTCTACATATCCATCTGCTAAATTAGTAAATGCATCAATTTTATATTCTTCATCACTAAATGCAGTCAAGATTAGAATTGGTAAATTGCTTTTCTTTCTAATTTCTTTCAACACTTCTAAACCATTTATAAAAGGTATCTGAATATCTAAGATAACCAAATTTATAGCGTTATTAAATTTTGACAAAGCTTCTATTCCATCTTTAGCTTGAATAACAGTATATCCAAATTCCAAAAGATATTCACTTATTCCCTCTCTGATCATATTATCATCTTCAACAATTAATATTTTCATAAATACCTCCACTTAAGCCTATACACTTATATTATACAGCATATTATTTGATATTTAAAAGTCAAAAAAATTTCGGTGCTAGAAAGCACCAAAATTTTTAATTATTGTCAATTAATAATTCTTTTGGATTCCTTCTTAATATATCGAATGAAGAAATAATCAATGATACAAGAAGTACTAAACTCATAAATATAACTACATAAATTATGAATTTAGGTAATACATTTATATCTAAACTTGATAATGTCTTATTAAATCCTTCAGCTTCTGCCCCACCACCTAATTGGCTAGATGCAGCTTGTCTAGCTATTTGTTTAGCTATATCACCAGTAACCTTATTCAATATATTATTCCCAAGCTTATCAGCTGTATATTGAGCTAAGAAATAAGAACCAACGAATGCGGGGATTGATATAAATATCATCTCAATTAGGAATTGACCAAAAATTTCTAATTTTGATATACCTAATGATAGTAATACTGCTATTTCTTTCTTTCTAGCATTCATCCATAAGAATAGTAATAATGAAACTACAACTCCTGCAAATATTAATGAACCTACAAATAATTTATTTGAAATTGAGTAGATACCTGATATAGATTGTTGTAATGCAGGGTAATTTGATGAACTTTTAATCAAATTATATTCTCTCCAATTTATATCTAATTTCCCAAGATCTTTTATCACACTATCAAGATTCTTATCACCTTTTACAAAGAATGTTGCATCTTGGTATACAGCTGTATCTTCTGTATTACCATAAACTTTAGCGGCCGTATCAATATCAGTGATTAATGTATTTTCGTATAGTTCCTGTGCTGCACTTACTCCACCACTATTATGCCCATCGAATAGACCTTTAATTTCTACTTCTACTGTTTCATCTGCACCTTTTTCATTATCAGCGTCAAATAAATTAGATTTTAATTTTATCTTATCTCCAACTTTAAGATTATTTTTTTTAGCTAAATCTTTATGCATTAATATTTTATTTTTATCTTCATTTTCTAAATGCTTTCCTTCTACTAATTTATATGCTTCTGATACAAATTTTGTTTCTTTTGATGAGTCATTAACCCCAGTTAACATAACTGTTCTTTTAAAATTCTTCGCTCTTTCAGGTGATTGATTCGCAAGAGTCTCTGAAGTTTCAATAATATCATAATCAACTAAATCTGCAACACTGTTTATTCTTTTTACATAGGAGTCTATACTATCTGTTTGAGATATCTTTTTAATATCTTCACCTTTTACATTTCCCCCACCTCTAGGTGTTCCTGGATTTACTTGTCTATTTATCTCCATAGAAAAACTATTTGTTATATTAGCCAATGTTTCTTTTGAAGCTCTGTCCGTAGCATCTTTAATAGATAAACTAATGAGACTTAAAGTAGACATAGATAAAATAACTAACATAATAATTAATGATTTTAAGCTTTTTCTAGTTACATAAGCAAATGCATTTTTTATCATTATTCAACCTCCAAATTCATTTTATTTACTTTTTTTAACTTTTTACCACTTAGTTCTAAAATAATATCCGCAGAATCTGCTACTTCCTTACTATGTGTTACAACTATTACACATTTATTTTTGTCTTTAGCCAACGTCTTTAATATATCAATTATTTCTCCAGCAGTAACACTGTCTAAATTACCAGTAGGTTCATCAGCTAGTATTATTGGCGCATTTGATACCAATGCTCTAGCAATAGCTACTCTTTGTTGCTGTCCACCAGATAATTTCAAAACATTTCTTTTTATTTGTTTTTTATCTAAACCTAGTTCAAACAAGATACTTTCATCTGCTGATTTATTTACTAATCTAATATTTTCAATCGGTGTTAAATAATCTATCAAATTGTAGTTTTGAAATACTAAAGATATATTATTTTTTCTATGATTGTTATATCCTTTCTTTTGTATATCTTCATTCTTAAACAATATTTTTCCTGTTTTAGGTTTATCAAGTCCAGCAAGTAAGGAAAGAAGTGTAGTTTTTCCTGTCCCTGACTTTCCTACTATCGCATAAAACTTCCCAAGTTCAAATTTTTGATCTACTCCTGACAAAACTTTTTCTTTAGAATTTACATAACTATATGCCACATTCTTTATTTCTAATATATCCATTATTTTCTCCTAACTTATTTTTGATAATATTTCTTTAGGCTTCTTGATTAATATTAATGAAGAAGCAAATACAACTGATAAAACAATAATACTTATTAATATTAAATAACTTTGTCCAAGTGCTACTATATTTAACATAAAACCACTATTATTTATTAAACTTCCACCGGAAATTATTGAATCCTCTGAGTTAATGAATCCATCTACAATTACTTTTAGTAATACATTTCCTAAAAATAAGGAAGATATTATACTTGGTATCGATATGAATATTAACTCGAATATAAATTGCATTATAATTTGTATCTTAGATGTTCCAATAGATAAAAATATACCTATTTCATAAATTCTTTCTCTTAACCATAGAACTAAGATTAATGAAAGAACAATCATTCCTCCTAACATAATAGAATAAGTCATTACTTTTATTATATGTTTTATTCCACTTACTGACTCTAAAGATTCCTCAAATACATTAGAATCTTTTTCAATGGAATACTTTGATTCATCAATTTTAAGCTCTTTCAATTTATTTAAGACTAAGTTTGTAGATTCTAAACTACCAGAATACATTAAAATTTTATTTGCAATTTTATTATTTTCTAAGTTATTTAATATCTCTTGGCTTGTTGAATAATCTACAAACACCATATTTTCACTAAAATCAGAAGATAATCCTGTATATGTTTCCTGTTTTTTACCAGAAAAGATACCTATAATTTTAAATTTATGACTTTTTATTTTTCCACTTTTTTCAATATCTAGTAATTCAAGATCAACTTCATCACCTAATTTTAGATTGTTTTGTTTAGCGAATTCTTCATGAACAATAATTGAGTTTTTATCATTTTTCTCTATATTTTTACCTTCTTTAATTGTAAATACTTCACTATTAAATAAAATGTTTCTTTTAGTATTATTTGTAGCTTCGAGTGAAACAACATTCTTAAATTTATCAGATAAATCTTCTCTATTTATTTTTTGCTCTCCACTAACTACTTTAGCACCTTTTAATTTTGCTAATCCATCATATTGAATTATTGTTTCTTCAATTTCTTTTAATTTTTCAATATCCTTAAATTGATTAACATTAAAATATTTACCATCTTTTTTTGTTATTGATATTGAAGAATTAGAACTTTCGTATAAAGTCTTTTCTATTTCATTGCTTGATTTCATTATTGTTAAACAAGAATACAAACAAGAAAGAACTATTGTTAAAATAACAAAAATAATAAATGTTCTATTTTTTTTTCTTGTAATGTATGCTATTGCGTTTTTTATCACTTTTCTAATAAGCTCCTCTCTATTTTTTTATTCCACAACTAATTGTATGCATTTTTGCATCGTCCACATCTGATACATTCTAGATGATTACAATTTTCAACTGGATCTATATTCATTTAGCAAACTTTTTCACATTACCGCAACTGATGCACTTTTCTTCGTCTAGTCTATGCCTGAATACTGAAATTGGGCTAATAACTGAATAAATAGCTTCCAAAGTCCAAGCATACCAATTGGACTAATAAGCTTACAAAAATATGGAGACCCTTGTCCTAAAATATCAACTAAAAATAGAGGAAGTATTATTACAAATACAATCAATATTATATATTTCAATTTTCTCAAATTCTTATCAAGCTTAAATGTCTCAATTTTTTTAATTCTATCCAATTCCAACACACTCCAAGCAAATTCTTATTGCCTTCTCCAATTCAACTCTAGTCGCTCCATGACTATATCCATAGTAAGTCACAGTCATATTAATAAAGACAATTACTAAAGAGAAAGTACGGCCTTTTTAAAACTAATTAACCATATACCTTTCACCGCTTTACATTTACTTATTTTTTATTTTTGTTAATTCTTTTTCAATTACTCCCTTGTTTTCACCATTATCATCAACATTATCTGTAACAACACTAACAATATTAAAACATTTAATTTTTATTTCGTTCTAAACCTCAACTAAATTTGGAATCTCTTTTACACAAACTTTACGCTAAATTGTAAATACGTTTACCATACTTCTCAAAATATTTACTTGTAAAATCCTAACCATTTATGTCTTTTAGTAATAGTTTACGTAAATTCCTAACTGATTATTTTTTAAATGCTTCTGTATTTTCTAAATCAGTTTTTTCTGATAGAACAAAACCGTTTTTAGGACGTTCTTTTTTTTCTATAATTTGAATCTCAGTTTTTTTAAATTCATTCAGAAGTTTAATTTCAGATTCGCTGTTCGTACTAAAATAGCAATCGTATTTTCCATCACTTGAAACTCCTATTTTAGTATGAGTATCACATTTTGTCATTTTAGATATTTTTTCTTCTGCTGTATTTTTTTCAAATATACCAATAGTTCCAATTCTTTTAAGCCCATTTTCCCATTTTTCATAACCACCTTCCTTTTTATCAACAACTGCTTTTTTTTGCTCTTTAGTCATTTTATTAAAAGTTAAAAAAGCATATTTTAATTCCTTATTTATAGGACTTTGATCATCTAACATCGCTATCTTTTTATCATTCATATACTTTTTAAATTTATTTGAAAGTTTAAATTTAAGACCTAAATATTCATAAACATATTCTTTTTTTGTTTTTAAAGTATAATCTGATGGCTTAAATGTTGCATTTTTATCCTTTTTGTTAGTTGACGTACCCTTCTCTTCAGAACTTATTGATTGTCCTTCTTTAATTTTATTGCTTTCATTACTTTTTTTACACCCAACTGTACTTAAGCTCAAACATAACATAAGTAATAGGAATGCACCTCTGGCTACTTTTTTTCCATAATTTTATCCTCCTTTATTTTTTAAACAAAAGCCTTTTATAACTACTTTCAATAATATTATACACACCATTTATGAAACGTTGATGAAATACAATTTTTTATTTTTCCAAACCACAGTATAATAATATAAATATTGATGTTAGTATAAAAACTGTACAAGTTAAATAGAAGAATTAAACATCATTTGGTACAATGTCATAAGTAAAAAAAGAAATGGAGAAAGACTATGACAAAACCAGTATTTGATGATGAATTTAAACAAGGAGTTGTAGATTATGCTAACCAACATCCTGAAGAATCCAAAGTTTCTATTGCTAAAAGTTTTGGTATTGCAGATAGTACAATTCATAAATGGATAAAAGATGCAAATAAAAATGGCAATAAAATTGAGTCTCGAGGATCTGGTAATTTTTCTAGTGATGAGGCTAAAGAAATTGCAAGATTAAGAAAAGAATTAAAAGATACACAAGATGTGTTAGAAGTGTTAAAAAAGGCTATTGGCATACTGGGAAAATAAACAAAACAGATATTTATAAAGCAGTCAAGGAAGAAAAGCAAAAGAAAACCCATAAGGAATCGCATGAAATATATGGATCACCAAAAATAACAGAACTACTGAACAAAAAGGGTGACAAGGTAAGTCAAAATTATGTTTACTCGATCATGAAGGAAAACAATCTCAAGGCAAAATATATTAAGCCATATATTCAAACAACGATTAGTCATGATTTCTCTTACAAACTAAAAAATCTATTAAACAGACATTATAATCCTACGAAGCCAAATGTAACTTGGTGAAAAATCAGTAAAAATAAACAGGCTATGATCCAAGACATTCATGCTGAACTGAGATGTAACAATCAAAGTAAGATCATCAATTTGTTTTCTCATGTCACAAAACCGCTTGGCAACATAAATATTTTTGATTTCATCATTATTGATAAGCATAGCAGGTTCTCCAATAAAATCTTGAAATTTTGTTTGGAACAGAAAATACGATGACGGTCAATATCAAAATCAATAACATCATTACTTTTATCAATGATGACAGGAATAAAAATATTTTCTTCATCAAGAATCAAAGCCTTTTGTTTATAGAAGCTGGAAATACAAATAGGATTGTCATTACAATACTTTTTAATTGTCAAACCACTTTGTTTCTGTGCTTCGATAACTTCCTTCCATTTTTCTTTTCCTCTAATTATCAAAAAAGATGCGCCTCCTTATTAAGTACATCCTTATTGTATTGAATTCATCCATTATTTATTTGACACTTACAATTGAATAACCTATTTTAGTAATTGTTAAATTACTTGCACACTTTTCTTGACAAACTCTTTTGAATAAAACTATTTCAAAGATATAATATTTTTTTCATAAAGAAAAAGGCTCTTATACTATACTATAGCAATCATCTATGATATAAAGGCCTTTTGTTTATCTATTGTAGAAAACTTACAAATTATTCAGACATTTTTTCTTTTTAGCAACAGCTAAAACAATGATTGCACTTGCTAATAATCCAGCTAATACGATAAATGGCATATTGTTTGTGATAATTCCTGTTACTGCTACATCTTTATAAGTATTGACAAATGTTACTCTATTTTCTTTTTCACCTACTAAGTTTGTTTGTCCTGTTGCAGCACTTGATAAATCACCTGCATCTGTTCCTGCTTTATCTGCGTTTTGTTTACCGTCTTCGATGACTGTTACTTTTGGTGTATATCCATCAGTTTCACCAACTTCGACTGCGTTGTAGCTTGTCCCTGCTGGTAGTTTTTCAAATACTAATTGTTCACCATCACGTAATTGGAATTCTTTTTCTTCTCCATATGTAAATTTTACTTCTTTATTTCCAATTTTTCCGATGATTGTTTCATCTTTTGCTGTCTTTGCTTTTCTTAATGTTAATCTGAAAGTAAAGTTTTTAGTTTTATCTGCTAATTCTCCTACTGTTTGTTTTTCTACAACTAAGGCTTGATTTTCTTTAAAATCTTCCCCACCATTTTTTTCATACGTATTTTTAAATGATAACTTATCTGGTTTTTCTCCAGTTTCTGTATCTACTACAGTTATAGATTTAATGTATGTAGACTATCTGTATTGTTTGCTACATAAACTCTTAAACGATATTCTTTTGTAGAATATGTCATTCCTTTATCAGTACCTTGAGTTTCTTTTACTGTATATTCATATGGCCCTGCATGTGGGAATGCTGTAGCAAAATTTAACTTAGATGTTTTTTCAACATTATAAACACCACCAGTTTCATTTCCTTTAGCTTCTGCAAACTCTAAATTTTTTGTAACTGTTGCTTGTGCAGGCGCTGCAGGTGGGAAGGATGCATGTTTATTTAAAGTTATAATTTAGATAGTGTATAGTAATAATAAAAAAGGCGTTGCTAAATATTTATATCTAGCAACTTAATACTATCATACTTCAACAAATATCTTTCACATTTTTTTGATTATAATATTTTAATTTTTGAGAATTTAATTACTACTGTAGATAAAAAGAGCTCATTTCAATTGAGCCCTTCTATAATTCAATAATTCTATTATTTCCCAAAATATCTATCTAATAAACCTTTTAAAGCTTTACCATGTCTAGCTTCATCTCTAGCCATTTCATGAACAGTATCATGAATTGCATCTAAGTTATTCTTTTTAGCACATGTAGCAAGTTCAACTTTACCAGCTGTTGCTCCAAATTCACAATCAACACGCCAAGCTAAGTTATCTTTAGTAGTTGCTTTCATATTTGGTTCTAAGTCTTCTCCTAACATTTCAGCAAATTTAGCAGCATGTTCTGCTTCTTCATAAGCAGCTTTTTCCCAATATAAACCAATTTCAGGATAACCTTCTCTATGAGCAATTCTTGCCATACATAAATACATACCAACTTCTGAACATTCACCTTCAAAGTTTGCTTTTAATTGATCAAAGATATATTTTTTATCTTCATCACTAATATCAGGATTATTTTTTACAGTTTTAGCGTAAATACCATATTCATGTTCTGCCGCTAATTTCATTTCACCTTTTACTTCTTCAAACATGTCAGCTCCTACATGACATACTGGACATTCAGCTGGTGCTGCATCTCCTTCATAAACATATCCACATACTTTACATACAAATTTAGCCATATTTCTTTTCTCCTTTTTTTAATTCCTTATTAGGAATGATTACTACTTAAGTATAACATATAATTCTCCATTGTCAATCTCTTTAGAAACATTATTTAACTCTTTCTATTATTATAACTCTTTTTTAAAAAGAAAAAAGCAATCTTTCAATTGCTTTAATCAATCGGTGGGCGATAAAAGCCACCAAAAAAATTTTCAGTTTTTATAACATTAACAATAATATGAGAATCTACTGTTTTCATTAACTCTACAATATCTAAAACCTCATAACTAGAAACAACTGTATGTAATAAATACATCTTTTCATGACTATATCCTCCAATAGCTTCAACACATGATATTCCATGTCGATAATTTTTAATATATTTATTCATCACAGCTTGTGCTTTTTTTGTTGTTACCTGTAAAGTAACACGTTCATAACGATGATAAAATGAATCTATTGTTCTAGTAGAAATAAATTGAAATAAAATAGAATATCCTGCATGGATCCAACCAAACATAAATCCAAAAATCAATAATATAATTGAATTAAAAATAAAAACATAGCTCCAAATCGATTTTCCTTTTTTATTAGAAATATATAATGCAACAAAATCTGTTCCTCCTGTTGAAGCATTCATTTTTAAAACACCTGCTGTCATCAATCCATAAAGAGTTCCACCAAAAATCACATTCAATAAAGTATCATCAAAAAAAGGTGGAAAATGAATTATTTTTAAAAAGAAACTTGCTAGAAAAACTTCTAATAAAGAAAAGAACGTAAATCTAGGACTAATACTTTTATAACATAAAATAGCTACTGGTACATTTAATACAATCATTCCTAAAGAAGTAGAAAATGAGAAATGAAAATAAGTTGATGTAATCTTTTCAATCAATATCGCAACTCCTGTAAATCCACTTGATAATAAATTAGCTGGTTGAATAAAGACTTTGATGACATAAGCTTGTACAAAAGCACCTAAAATAACTGTTATCAATGTTAAAAAATATTTTTTATTTAAATGAAACATAGAGCCACCACCGGTATTGTTATAATTGATAATAAAGTTGATAGAAAAACTGTTTTTGCTGCTAAAAATTCATTTTGTTGATATCTTTTCGCAAATAAAACAGCACCATTAGCTACAGGCATCCCTAAAATAATCATCGTCATTGCTTGAATCATTGTATCTTTGATAAGAAAATGAACTAATGGTGAAAAAATCATTGGAATGATTAAATCAATGAATATTGTAAATAAGTAAATCTTTCTATCGAGTAATATTTTCTTGATAGGATATTTAGAAAGTGTTGCTCCAATAATAATCATTGCTAATGGTGTTGTCATATTACCTATCAATTGAATAGGTTGTAACAATGTTTCAGGTAATGATATTGAAAAAATATATAATAACACTGCAATCAATGAAGCAATAATTCCTGGCGTAATGAGTTTTTTTATTTGAAATGATTTATTATTTGACATAATCATCATTCCTAAAGTAAACAATGATAGATTAAAAGGCATATTGATTAAAGCTGTTAATAAAAGCGATTGTTTACCAAATAATGATTGTAATAGAGGAAAACCAATGAAACCTACATTAGGGTAGATTATCATAAATAAATAGAGTGATTTATCTTTTAAAGAACTTATTTTCAAACACAAATAAGCAAAAATAGGTAATATAATAATTAAAATAATCATTGATAAAAATAAATCTTGATAAGGAATACCATTTTTATTGGCACTTACAGATGAAATAATTAAACAAGGCATTGTTATATTTAAAACAAAACGATTCATTTTATCAATAAAACTCTCATCAAAATCTTTCATTTTTCCTAAGATAAAACCTAAAACAATCATCATAAACAATTGTAAAATTTTATTAATTACTAAATAAACATTCATTTTAATCCCTAAAATATTCTAAAATAATATTCATCATGACTTTAAAACCTATCTTATAAGAATCTAAATCAATCCATTCATCATAAGTATGTGCTTTTTCTCCCATTAAAGTTCCAATCGTATTAGCACATATTCCATAAGATAAAGGAATATTTGAATCTGTACCATTAGCACATTTTTCTACATCATCTAAATAATATTCTTTAATCAATCTCACATTATGATCTGTAAATTTTTCAAATTTCTCTTGATTTAATAAACCATTTCCAGGTCTTACTCCTAAAATTTCAATTTCTACATTTGAGTAGTGTGAAACAATTTCTTGAAATTGTTTCTCCATGATATCTAAACAGTTTTGCATAGAAGAACGATATTCATAGAGTAATGTAGCTGTAGAAGCAATTGCATTAATTGTTGTTCCACCTTCTATTTTTCCAAAATTATAAGTTGTTTTAGCTTCTGTTGGTATTTGTTGATGACTTAATTCATACATAATTTTACTTAAAGTCTCAATAGCATTTTCTTTGCCAAAATCAGCATAAGAATGTCCTCCTTGACAATGAACAGTCAAACGATAACGTTTAGAACCTACAGCACTATTTGTACACTGATTCAAATATCCATCAAAAGAAATAAATGATTTAATACGGTTTTTATACTGTTCAACAATATAACGACACCCATTAGAATTTCCTAAACCTTCTTCACACGTATTTAAAACAAACAAAATACCTGTCTTTCCATGTAAATGATGAAGGTGAATATAATGAATCACTTGCATTAAATGAACAACATTAGCTGTATCATCTCCTACTCCTGGTCCATATAAATAATTCCCTTTTTGTGTTATTTTTAACGGTTCCATATCAGCAAAAACAACATCAAGATGCCCACAAAATACAGCAATATCTTGATTATCATCAAACATTTTAATAACAACATTATTCATCTTATCAATTGTTGTCTCAATACCTCTTTCTTTAAACCACTGTTTACAAAATTGTGCTCTTTTTTCTTCATGATAAGATGGTGCTGGAATAGTTGCTAACTGTTTTAAAAGTTCTATAGAATAATCAGCTTCTTGTTCAACATAATCTTCTTCATATTTATATAACATATTTTCCCCCTATATTAAAGAAAAGGCAATTATGCCTTTTCAATAGATTCCTTTTTGACTTCTTGTTTATCTAACATTTTAAAGAATGGATAATAGATAGCCATTGAAATTAATAATAATACAATTTGTAATAAAGCTCCTCTAATACCACATAATAAGAAACCTGAAATAATTGGTGGTGTTGTCCAAGGAACTTCGACCCCAATACTTACTGGGACTAATCCAATATATGTAGAAGCATAAGTGACAATTGCCATTGTAATATTAGCAATCACAAATGGAATAGCCATAATTGGATTTAAAACAATTGGCATACCAAAGATCAATGGTTCATTAATATTAAATAATGAAGGAATTAATGATAATTTACCTAAAGCTTTATATCTAGATGATTTAGCAGTAAAGACAATAACAAGTGCTAATCCTAAAGTAGCTGCAGTTCCTCCTAATTTAACAAAGTTAGCAATAAATTGATAATTGACAATATGTGTAGCAGCTTTTCCAAGTCCAATTGCTGCAGCGTTTTCAGCAGATAATGATCTCCAAATAGGATTCATTACTGAAGAAACAATACTTGATCCATGTAAACCAAAGATCCATAAAATTGATTCTATTAATAAAACTAAAATTGTAGCTGGTAATGTACTACCAATAGATTGTAATGGTTGTTGTAACATTGTAAAAATGAAATTTTGTGCACTTTTGAAACTTGTCATTTCAAAACCAATTCTTACAAAGTTAAAAATAATAAAGATAATAACTACTGGAATTAAAGCTTCAAATGGTTTAGCCACATTTTGAGGTACTGAATCTGGTAATTTAATTGTCCATCCTTTTTGAACAACAAATCTAAAGATTTCTACTGCTAAACAAGTTGTAATAATTGCTAAAAATAATCCTGATGCACTAAAATTATCAAGTGGTAATCCTTTTAGTCCATCTTCTGTTACTAAAACAGGTGTTAACATGAAGATAGCAATAAATGATACAACAATTGATTCTCTTGTATCTACTTTATAAAAATGTGCAAGAGAACGTGCAATTCCTACAACTACATAAATTGACATGATTCCATAACTCATACGATAAGGAACCATAAATATTTGACTCCAATTTTCCCCTAAAAGCCCTGTCATAAGTTCACTATAACCATTAATAGGAATACTTGTAAAAAGCAAGAATAAGGAACCAACAATAATAACTGGCATTACGCCAAAGAAACCTTCTTTAATCGCATTTAAATAACGATTTGCACTTACTTTAGATGCAAATGGCATCAGTTTTTCACCCATTTTATCAAAAAAACTATTCATCATTTTCTCCTCCTATTCAAATTTTGTTTGTCCATTGGTTTCAATTACTTTCTTATACCAATAAAATGATTTCTTTCTATATCTTTTTAAACTTCCATTTCCTTGGTCATCTTTATCAACATAAATAAAACCATATCTTTTCTTCATTTCTCCTGTTCCAGCAGAAACTAAATCAATACATCCCCATGTTGTATAACCAATAACATCAACATGATCAATTTCTATAGCTTGTTTTAAAGCCTCAATATGTTTTCCTAAAAAATCAATACGATATTGATCATCTACAGTACCATCTTCATTAAGTTGATCAACAGCCCCTAATCCATTTTCAACAACAAATAATGGTATTTGATAACGATCATATAATTCATTAAGTGCAACTCTTAATCCTAAAGAATCAATATGCCAACGCCAATCCGTAAGTTCTAAATAAGGATTACGTCCTTTAGCATTAATTGAACCATCTCTTTGATAAGAAACAATAGAAGAAAAATAATAACTAAAGCCAATAAAATCAACCGTTCCCTTTCTTAATATTTCTTCATCACCCTCATCAATAATCAATTTTCCTCCCAATTGTTCTTGTTTAGCCAAACATGTATTCGTATAAAATCCTCTACACATCACATCTAAATAATAATGTGTAAACAACATATATTCTCTTTTAGCTATTTGATCTATTGGTTGGCAAGTTGCTGGGTAGCTTTCTGGATATTGAACCATACAACCAATTTTAAAATTTGGATTAATTTGGTGTCCTAAAATAACTGCTTTGGCACTTGCTACAAACATATGATGACTTGCTTGTAAAACAGTTGATGCCTTATCTTCTCCTTCTTGAAAAAGAATACCAGCTTGATGATAAGGATTTTTCTTATTCATCGTTTCATTAATTTCATTAAAAGTCATCCAATATTTTACTTTATCTTTATAACGTTTAAAAATTGTTTGACAATAATTCATAAAGAAATCAATCATTTTTCTATTTCTCCATGAACCATATTTTTGAACTAAATGTAATGGTGTTTCATAATGAGAAATCGTCACCACTGGCTCTATATGATATTTTAATAATTCATCAAAAACTTGATCATAAAATTTTAATCCAGCTTCATTCGGTTTTTCTTCATCTCCTAGAGGAAAAATACGTGTCCAATTGATAGACATTCTAAAGCATCTAAATCCCATTTCCGCAAACAAAGCAATATCTTCTTTATAATGATCATAAAAGCCTGTTCCTTCATGACTTGGATAATAAGTATGAGGATGCACACTCTCATGTATTTCTCGAGGATGATCAATATTTCCTCCCATCTCTACATCGGCAATACTTAATCCTTTTCCATCTGCAAGGTAACCACCTTCATATTGATTAGCTGCTGTTGCACCTCCCCATAAGAATTTATCTGATATTTTCATTTAAAAAGCCCTCCTTCTATGGTTATTAAAACATAGAAGAAAGGCTTTTATAATTGAATAGCTTTCGTTTTTAACAATGTTTAAAAATTTTAGAATTAAATATTTTTTATTATTTAACACTGTTTAGATTCATCCATTAATATTGGATTTGAAGAATGTCTTGTACTTTCTGATTTAGATGTAAGTTGTAATTTTTTATTAAAATTATTTTCATAATCTAAAGAAAAATAAGAAGCATACAATAAATCCAATAAAAAATAAATAGATAAATTACTATTAAAATTTGCAATATTATGCGTTAAATTTTCTCTTGTAGAAATATACAATTTAGCATCACTCATTTGACTTAACGTATTTTCTCCAAAAGAAGTTAAACTTAAAAAAGGAATATTTTTCTTTTGACATGTTTTTGCCATATTGATAAGTGTCTTGGTTTCTCCAGAATAAGAAATAAAAATCACACAATCCCCTTTAGGAATACAATTTACTTCATAACGTTGATAATTTAAATTATTAGTAATATATACATTCTTTCCTATTTTCATCATTTTTTCTTTAAATGATTCTGCTATATTTAAAGCTGTTCCATATGAATAAATATGAATATTGTTATTATTATTTAATAATTGAACAGCTTTTTGAAATAAATCATGATGTAATAAAGATAATGTATCTTTAATTGTTTCTTCATATAAAGAACCCATTTTATTAGCAATTTTAAAAATAGTATCTCCTTGATCAAAGGGTAAATTAGGATCAACTGCTCCAAATTGTTGATTTAAATACTCAATTTCACTTAAATAAGCCTTCTTAAAGTTATCAAAACCTTCAATACCTATTTTCTTACATAAATTTAAAACAGTCGCTGGTGATGTATAAGTTTCTTTAGCAATACTTCTTGCTGAATAATTTTTTATCTTTTCTCCTAATTGAATAATAAAATCAGCAATTATAATTTCACTTTTAGAAAAATCAACTTTATTTGTTAGTTTATCAATTAATAACATACCATCACATCCTTTTTGATATCATAGCATATAATAAAAAAGAAAACAAAAACACAGTTTTTCTACAAAAAATCTTTTCATGTTATTATATAAAAACAAACACCCTCCATTAATTTATTTTATATAAGAATTATTTGCTTCTCTTATAAAACATTTCTAATTTTGAAATATTATCAAATCATATCTGATTTTCGCCAAAAAAGGCCTTCTGAACAAGCTATCTTTTGCATAAGTACCTGTATTTCCTTTGATGGATTATACACTGTTAAATTTAAGTTATCCCACTCAAAAACCACAAGAACAGTTTCATCTGGAAGCAATATATTCAACCAACCTGAATGGTTATTCATGATTGTATTGATTGCATCCTCTAATATTTGTAAAGATGGTCGGTCAATCCAATCATCCAATTGTATAGATACATGATAATAACACATTAATTTTATAATGATATTTACAAATTTATCTTTCAGCAAAAAATGTTTATCACTATTGAGTAAATAACATTCCACATCAAAAAATGTTTATCACTATTGAGTAAATAACATTCCACATCAAAAAATTGTCCTCTTGAACTTGGTTTTACCTGTTCAGGAAGAAAATCTATCACATAGCATGGCTTCTCTAATAATTCTTCAATTTTACTTACTGTTTGTTCCACTTTAGTTCACCCATCCTCTTTTAAATATTCTTCTTATAATATAACACTTTATTCTAAAAACATCTTTTACACCTGTCCATTTATTAAATTTAATATCTTATTTGGTAAATATTGAGCAATCAAAAAAGATGCCTAAGCATCCCTTGATTGAACTAAAATAATATTTCCACTATTTTCAATAATAGCGTATTCACCTTTGACTTCATTAGAAACACAAAGAGGATCTTCTCTTTTTAAAAGATAACGATCTAAAGTATATTCTGCTTGATCAATAGAAATAATACTCTCATTTAATGCAAACAATGAGAAATAATAATATCCTTGATTATAAATATAATGTTTACCTGGTTTTAATAATTGAATACAGTTTTGTTGATCAATAACTTTTAACTTTATATATTGATATTTTTCTAATAAACACATCACTGCAAAGAAATGATCGAGACGTCCACCGGTAGCCCCATAGATTTCAATTTCATCATAACCTTTTGAAATTGCATATTCGATAGCTGCATGCGTATCTGTCACATCTTTTCTTTCCGGTAAAATTTGAATATTTAGATTTTCTAAAGTTTGTCTATTTTGTAAGGAATCAAAATCTCCTATGGCAAACTTTGGCGTAATTCCTTGTTTCAATAATTCTTCCACACCATGATCCACCCCAATGTATTCTCTGTCTTGAGGAAGTATCATCTTTTCTAAATGTGTTGCACATAACGCTATTTTCATTTTAAAGAAGTAATCCTTTGTGTGTAATCATCACTATTAAATACATAACTTCCAGCAACTAAAACATCTACTCCTGCATCTTTACATTGTTTTCCAGTTGTAGCATTAATACCACCATCTACTTCAATTAAATAGTGTGCACTATTTTCTTTTCTTCTAGTAGCTAGATCTTTAATTTTATCAAGAGCAATTTCTTTAAATGATTGTCCACCAAACCCCGGTTCAACTGACATCACTAAAACAACATCTAATAAAGATAAATAATCTTGAATAGCATCAACCGGTGTATTTGGTTTAATACTTATTCCTACTTGTACATTATTTTCTTTAATATGATGAATAAGTGCTAAAGTATCTTCTTTATTTTCCATTGCTTCAATATGAAAAACAATTAAATTTGCTCCACTTTTAATAAATTCATCTACATACTTTTGAGGTTCACTGATCATTAAATGAACATCTAAAAATAAATTTGTTACTTTAGAAACATCTTTTAAAATACTATATCCAAAAGAAATATTAGGTACAAAATGTCCATCCATAACATCATAATGAAGCCAATCAGCTTTTCCATTTTCAATTTTTTCAATATCATCTTTCAAACAAGCAAAATTTGCTGAAAGAAGAGAAGGTGCAACTTTAATCATATCGTTTCTCCTTTTTTTCCTTTAATTCTTTTAACATTGTTAAATAATGTTCATAACGTTCTTTAGAAATCTTTCCTTCATCAACAGCCTCTTTAACAGCACAATGAGGTTCACTATCATGCAAACATCCTCTAAACTTACAATCAGTAGCATATTCATCAAAATCATGATATGCTCTCGCTGCTTCTATTGGTTCCATCTCTAATTCAAGAGATGAAAAACCAGGAGTATCTGCTACATAACCATCATATAAATTCATGAGTTCAACATGTCTTGTCGTATGTTTCCCTCTTCCAAGAGCTTTCGATATTTGATTTGTTTCTAAATTCAAAGAAATATCTAACGCATTTAAAAGCGTTGATTTACCAACACCACTTTGTCCAGTAATCACAGTCACTTGATCTTTAAAGATTTCCTTGATTTCATCTATTCCTTTATTTTGTTTAGAACTTGTTTCAATCACAGTATACCCTGCATTTCTATATTCTTGAATATATTGATAAATAGAGTCATCCCCTTCAATATCCATTTTAGAAATAACAATGATTGGTCTAATATGATAGTGTTCTATCAATAATAAGAACTTATCTAATAATATTGTTGAAAAATCAGGCTCTTTTCTTGAAAAAACAAGTAATGCTTGATCAATATTTGCAATCGGTGGTCTTCTTAAAACATTTTTTCTCTCTAATATTTTGAGAAGGTAACCATCATCATGGTTACCTTTTTGAAATTCTACAAAATCACCAACAACTGGTTTTATATCTTGTTTTCTAAATTTTCCACGGGCACGACATTGATGAACTTCATGACCATCATCAATGTAATAAAAACCAGCTAATGCCTTGACAATACGCCCTTTATCTATGTTAGTCTTCATAATAATAGATTGTAATTGTTGTTCCTTTTTTATCTACTTTTGTTCCTGCAGCTATACTTTGTTTATAAACTGCACCAATATAACGTTCATCTCCACCAGATTCTGGGAATTGTGTTCCTTCCATAGAAACGGTAAATCCCAAGTTTTCAAGATTCGACTTCGCACTATCAGGTGTTAAACCAACAACAGAAGGAACTGTTTGACTATATCCTGTAGAAACCGTTAAAGTAATATTTCTATTTGTATCTGTTGGATCTACTTTATAGCCTTTCGCTAAATTTTGATCAATAACGGTACCTGCCGGTTGATCAGAAGTTTGTTCACGTTTTGTAACATTGAATCCTAAACCACTCAATTTATTATAGGCATCATCATAGCTCATACCTGTATAATCATCTAAAATCACATAGGATCCTTTAGAAATCGTAAGTGTAATTGTACGATCTTTATCTGTAGGATCTTGTTTATAACCTTTTTCTAAACTTTGTTCTAAAACTGTTCCCGCCTTTTTATCAGAAACTTCACGTTTTATATCAACTTTAAAGCCAATCTTATTTAATTTCTTTTTAGCTTCATCATAACTTAATCCCGTATAATCATCTAAAACAATATATTTACCTTTTGAAACAGTAATTGTGATAACATCTCCTTCTTTAATAGAAGAACCTTTTTCTGGATCAGTTTTTGTAATTAAACCTTTTTTATAATCATCAGATAATTCTTTAAAAACTGTCTTATTAATTGTAACATCATAATCTTTTAATATTTTTTCTGCTTCACTTTGTTTCAATCCAACTAAATCTGGCATTACATTTGGTTGTTTATTTCCACCAAAAAGTAAGAAATAACAAATAATTCCAATAATCAAAACAACACCTGCAACGACTCCTGCAAGAACTTTAGGATTTTTTAATTTTTCTAAAATTTGTTTTCCTTTACCATTATTATTCTTCTTTTCAACAGCTCTTTCTTCAACTTCTTCTGGTTCTTCTTCATCAAAGATTTGTCGTGGATTTACAACAATCGTAGGATCATTCACTTCATCACTATGATCAAAAACAAGTTTTTCTTCATCTGTTCTAGATAAACATGTTTGTAAATCTTCTAACATTTCCGTAGCACTTTTATAACGATCATTTAAGTTTTTAGCAGTTGCTTTAATAATAATATTTTCTACTGATTGAGGAATAGATGGATTAAATTCTCTAAGTGATGGTAAATCTTCTTGCATATGTTTTAAAGCAATATTCACTGGAGATTCACCATTAAATGGTACTTGTCCTCTTAATAATTCATAAAAAACAATTCCTAAAGCATAAATATCACTTTGAACTGTCGCTTTTTCTCCTCGTGCTAATTCTGGTGCTAAATAATGAAGAGAACCCATAATCACATCTGTTTGTGTAAACTGTGTAAGTGATTGAATAGAAGCAATTCCAAAATCAGCAATCTTAGCTGTTCCTGTATCCGTTACTAAAATATTTTGTGGTTTTAAATCACGATGAATAATTCCCATTTGATGTGCTCTTGCTGTTCCTGAAAGTACTTGTTTCATAATGTCAATAGCTTCCATTACATGTAAAGCTCCTCTTTTAGCAATTAATTCTTTCAGTGTTCTACCAGGTACATATTCCATGACAATATAGTATTGATCATTATCTTCACCAACATCATAAATTTCAACAATATTTTTATGTGAAAGCGCAGCTGCTGCTGAAGCTTCTCTTTGAAATCTTGCAATATAAATTGGATCTTTCGCTAAAGATGTACGTAATATCTTGATAGCAATTGTACGATTTAAAATCGTATCATTTGCTAGATAAACATCTGCCATTCCTCCTTGACCAATAATATCAATCAATTCATAACGTTCAGCAATGATTTTATTCATTTTTTAACGTCCTCCTTCTATTAACACAGCAGCAATATTATCATGTCCACCATGTTCATTTGCTTGTTCAATCAATAGATGAACTTTATCTTTAACATTCATATTTTTTTTAACAATATTTAAAATTTCCTCATCTTCTAAAGAATTAAATAACCCATCACTACAAATCAAAATATTCTTCCCATTTAATTTATACTTTTGAATATCTGGTACAATATTCATTTCAACACCAATAGCTTGCATTAAAACATTCTTTTGACGATGATTCTTTCCTTCTTCTTCAGTAATCGCACCTCGTTGAATAAGTTCATTCACTAATGTATGATCTCTTGTCATTTGAATAATTTCTTGATCATCATAAACATAAATACGACTATCACCTACATGACAAAAGAAAGCATCATCACCATCAACCACCGCAATCGCTACAGTTGTTCCCATTCCTTTCGTATCTTCTTGCATATTAGCCATTCTTTTTACAATTTGGTGAGCTTCTAAAACAGTATCCATTAACCAATTTGTCACTTCTTCATCATCCAAAAAAGGTGGATTGGCTTTAAAACATGTAAGTACATGTTCTTCTACAACATGAGATGCAATTTCTCCTGCCTTATGTCCTCCCATACCATCACAAACAACACCTAAAACCTGATCTTTCAAATTAATTGCTGTTGCTGCCTGGTCCTGATTTTTTTCTCTGATTTTTCCAATATCAGTCAATGCATAATATTCCATTATATCACCCCACTACGTTTTGCTCTTAGCTGACCACATGCTCCATCTATATCTCTACCATGTTCTTTTCTAACCGTACAGTTAATATGTAATCTTAATAGTTCGTCTTTAAATTCCTCTACATGACTACTTGGTTTAAAACCATGTTCATCAACACTATTATAAGGAATTAAATTCACATACGCATTCAATCCTCTCATATAATGAGCAAGCTGTCTGGCATGTACAAGTGAATCGTTGACATCATCTAATAAAATATATTCAAATGTCACTCTACGATTCGTTTTTTCGATATAATCTGCAACACCTTTTCTTAAAGAATCCATATTAAACGCTTTATTTACAGGCATTAATTGGTCTCTAATTTCATCATTAGGGGCATGTAAAGAAATAGCAAGGTTTGTTTGAATCCCTTCATTGCTATATCTTTCAATCATATTGACAAGTCCACATGTAGAAATCGTAATATGTCTTGCTCCAATAGCTAAACCATGAGGATGATTAATAATTCTAACGAATTTCATCACTTCATCATAGTTATCAAAAGGTTCACCTGTTCCCATGACAACAACATGTGAAACACGAATACCTGTATCTTTAGTGACTGCCATGACTTGATTCACCATTTCACCAGCTGTTAAGTTACGTTGTTTTTTTAAAAGTCCACTAGCACAGAATGCACATTGCATATTGCATCCTACTTGGCTTGTTACACATAATGATTGACCATAATCATGTCTCATTAAAACGGCTTCTATTAAGTTACCATCAATCATTTTAAATAAGTATTTGATAGTTCCATCACTTGATACTTGTTTTTCTTGTATTTCAAAGGTATCAATGATGCATTGTTTTTCCAATTTTTCTCTTAAATCTTTTGATATATTAGACATTTCTTGAAAATCAAAAGCATTTTTTTGATATAACCATTGAAAAACCTGTTTTGCTCTAAAAGGTTTTTCATTGATTGATTTAAAATATTCAGTTAATTCTTCTAAAGAATAATTATATAAATGTTCCATCTTCTATCCCTTTTTCATTTTACACATATAAAATCCATCTGTGTGATATTCATAATTCAAAATTGTACGTTGTTCAATAACTTTCATATCAGGATGTTTTTGAACAAAATGTTCAATCATCATCCCATTTTCCTTTTTATTGATTGTACATGTACTATAAACCATTGTACCATCATTTTTCAATAAATTATACGCATTTTCTAATAAAAGTGCTTGTAATGGGATTAAACCATCCATCACACTCGAATCATGATATTTAATTTCTGGTTTACGTTTTAAAACCCCAAATCCTGAACAAGGTGCATCTAATAAAATACGATCAAACGTTTCAGGAGGATAGTGTTCTATGAGCTTTGTAGAATCACCTGCTTGAACATGTACGTTTTTAACACCTAAACGTTTTAAATTATGTTCTATTAATTTTACTTTGTGCTTATATAAATCATAAGCTTCTATTTTTCCTTGATTTTCCATTAATGCTGCAAGATGTGTTGTTTTACTTCCTGGAGCACTACACATATCTAAAACGTAATCTGTTTTTTGAGGATCTAAAAGTCTTGCTACTAATTGACTTGATTCATCTTGAATCGTTACTTTACCTTCTTTGTAATAAGAAGTATAGGCTAGATTTCCTCTTTTATATAAAAGAGCATCTTGAGACAATGTTCCTTCTTCAAAACAGCTTTCTTTTAATAACTCTTCTTTTGTTGTTTTTAATGTATTGACTCTCCCACTTCTTGTAGGAGGCATGTTATCTTCTTCACAAATCATTTTTGTTTTTTCTAAGCCATATTGTTTATTAAACATTTTGACCATCCATAAAGGATGTGATGTCATAATCGAGATTTTTTCTAATTCATCTAATTCCTCTAATGATCTTCTTTCGTTTCTTGTAAAATTTCTCAATACCGCATTTACAAATTGACTTGTTTGATAACCTTCTTTTTTAGCTATTTTAACCGCTTCATTAATAATGGCATATTCAGGTATTTTATCTAAATATATCAATTGATATAAAGACATATAAAGAAGTGTCCTTATTTTTTTCTTTACTCTTTTTCCTTTAATATAAGGTTGAAGTTGATATTGAATATATAAAAGATTTTGAATTGTTCCATAAACAATGGTTGTACATAAATCTTTATCTTCTCTTTTTAAATTACTTTTCTTTAATTGTTCATTTAAAGCAATATTTAAAAAACTCTCATCTTCAAAATATTGATTTAAAATCATAAATGCATTTTCTCTTGCCATAACTATATCGTTGTGTATGGATTAAAATCACATATCACATTTACCTTTCTTCCTTTTTTATTATAATAATCACTCATTGCATGCAACACCTCATAAACATGTGTTGTATTCGTTATTTTAAGTGTCATTCTCTTTCGATAAATATCATTCATCTTATAAATCGTACAATTAGCAGGTCCTAAAACAATTGCCTTCGGTAATTGTTTTACTAAATATTCCTTTATTTGTTGACTGCAAAAAGTCACATCATCTTCTTTTTTACCTTGCACTAAAATACTTATTAAATAACAATAAGGTGGATATTTCGCAAGTTTTCTCATTTCCATTTCTTTTTGATAAAAACTTTGATAATCATGATTTTTAACACATTGTAAAACAAAATGATCAGGGTTATACGTTTGAATCATCACTGTTCCTTGTTTCTTCCCTCGACCACTTCTACCAGAAACTTGTTCTAATAATTGAAATGTTCTTTCATTTGCTCTAAAATCAGGAATATTTAAAGAAAGATCTGCATTAATAACTCCTACAAAAGTCACATTTTCAAAATCTAATCCTTTAGCAATCATTTGTGTCCCAATTAAAATATTTGCTTCTTGATTTTCAAATTGTTTAAGCAATTGATGATGTCCTTGCTTCTTTCTTGTAGAATCAACATCATAACGAATCACTCTTGAATTTATAAAATTATTTTGTAAATATTCTTCTATCTTTTGGGTACCACTACCAATCAGTTTAATATTAGTACTTCCACAATGACTACATTTTTGCTGGTAAGGTACTTGAAAGTCACAATAATGACAACGCATTGTATGAGTATCTTTGTGATAAGTTAAAGATACATCACAATGAGGACATTTTAATACTTCATCGCAATCTAAACAACGAACATAACTTGAATAACCTCTTTTATTAAGCAATAAAATCACTTGTTCATTTTTATCGATTGTTTCTTGTATTTTAGCTTTCATCTTCCTTGATAATACTTCATAATGATGTGCTTTCATTTCTTCGACCATATCAATCAATTCAATTTGTGGTAAAGGTTTTTGATTGACCCTTTGAGAAAGTATACATAATTCATAGGCACCCTTTAAAGCACGACTATAGCTTTCAAGAGAAGGTGTGGCACTACCTAAAACAACTGGACATTGATGATAAGCACCCCTTTTTCTCGCTACTTGAGATGTTAAATAACGTGGTGGACTTTCTTGTTTGTAACTGGCATCATGTTCTTCATCCATAATAATCAAACCTATATTTTCCAGTGGTGCAAAAACAGCACTTCTTGCTCCAACGACGATTTTTACTTCATCATCAATGATTCGACGATATTCATCATATCTTTCTCCCGCTGATAATTTTGAATGTAAGATAGCGACACTTTTTCCAAAACGGCTTTTAAAAGCAGAGACCATCATTGGAGTCAAAGCAATTTCAGGGACAAGCATCAAGACAGTTTTTCCTTGTTCAATCACAAATCTAGAAAGGTGTAAATAAACTTCTGTTTTTCCTGAACCTGTGACTCCATAAAGTAAAAAGGTTTTAAATTGATGAAAAGATGCTAATATTTGATTAACAACTTTTTGTTGGCTAGTAGTCAAGGGATAATCTTCTTGTTGTAGATGTTCATTGTAAGGATTTCGATAAACTTCTACTTGTTTATAAATAATTGCTCCTTGTTTTTCTATATTATTTAAAAGAGCTGTTGAAAAAGGATAATCCTTTATGGGTAATAAATCGTGTTCTTTTATATAATTTAAAGCTTCTTGTTGTTTTGTTGTTTTAAGGGGAATATCTTTTACAAAGGAAACAACTTTTTGATATTTAATGCCAACACTATGATTGGTACTTGGTTTTAATTGAGGTGGTAGCATACATTGTAAACAACTGATTCTTGTAGAAAGCGTTTGTTTTGAAAGATAATTTGCAAGCTCTTGTAATTCTTGATTAAGTAATGGTTTTTGATCAATGACATCTTGGATAAAAGAATATTTAAAACCATTTTTTTCTTCTAATTGTTTTTGAGTAAAAAGTGTTTCTTGACATTCAACAACATAACCTACAAGTTGTTGATAACCAAAACGGATATGGACTCGACAACCTGCCAAAACTTGATATTTAGATAAATAGTCATAGGTCGTATCTAATTTATAGATTGCATGTTCCACAAGAACTTTAACAATATACATATTTCCACCTCTCTTTTGTTTGTATTTTACCACATCTATTGTAGCTTTATCAAAAAAACTGTCAGTTATAAAAACCAACAGTTACTTTTGATGTTCTTTAATAATTTTTGCTATTTTATCTTTCGCTAGATGAACATCGTCATTTTCTACAACATATTTATATTCATCTTTTGTTTGAATTTCTTTACGTGCTTTATCCAAACGTTCTTTTACGATATCTTCGCTTTCAGTACGTCTACCACGAATACGTCTTTCTAATTCTTCTAATGAAGGTGGTACCAAGAAAATAGTCAATGCATCAGGACATTTTTTCATGACTTGCAATGCTCCTTGAACTTCGATTTCTAAAACGACATTTTTACCCTCGTCTAATAATCGATCTACATTATCCTTAGGGGTACCATAATAATTACCTACAAATCTTGCCCATTCTAATAAGCCACCTTGAGCAATCTTATCAACAAAGCTTTTTTCATCAACAAAAAAATAATCCACACCATCTGTTTCTGTAGGTCTAGGTTTTCTTGTTGTCATTGAAATAGAATAACTTAAATTTAAACTATCATCTTTGAACAATTCTTCTCTTACTGTTCCTTTTCCAACACCACTAGGCCCACTAAGAATGATTAACATTCCTCTTTTCAATTCTTCCACACCCCTTTTTTTATAAAAATAACTCTACAATAACAAAGAGATAATGTCAATTAAATTTCAAATATGTTATAGTATTTTGGGGTGATAACTATGGCATATGATGGCATTATGATGCATCAAGTAAAAAATTTATTGATAGAAACAATAAAAGGCGGTCGTATCAATAAAATTTATCAAATATCAAAATATGAACTTTTATTTCAAGTTCGTGCAAATAAAAAGAATTATCAGTTATTGATTTCAAGTCATCCAATGTATGCACGTGTTCAATTAACATCTTTATCTTATCCAACACCAGAATCTCCTAATCCGCTTACTATGCTTTATCGTAAGCTTTTAGAAGGTGGTTATATTAAAGATATTGAACAAATCGATTTGGATCGTATTTTTAAAATCACTTTTAGCTGTCATAATGAATTAGGTGATTATATTGAATATATTCTTTATGTAGAAGTGATGGGTAAACATTCAAATATTATCTTAGTAGGTCAAAACGATAAAATCATTGATTGTATTAAACATATTTCACCAAGTATGAATAGTGAAAGATTTTTACAACCCGGAGCCCTTTATCAATTACCACCAATGATAAAAAAACTTGATCCTTTTAGAAGCGAATTTGTAGAAGATAACCAACTTACTAAAATCTATCAAGGAATGTCTCCTATTTTATCTAAAGAAATCTTATATCGTATTGATCAAGATGAATCTTTTAAAGAGATTATGAAAGAAATAGAAAATTCTCAAAATCTCTATATTACTAAAGTGAATGATAAAGAATATTTTCATGTTATTGAACTAACACATTTACAAGGAGAAACTTCAAAATATTCTTTATTTGATGGTTTAGATACTCACTTTAATGAAATAGATCAAAAAGAAAGAATTAAACAACAAACAAGTAATCTTTTAAAATTTATACAAAATGAATATCAAAAAAATACTTCAAAATTAAAGAAATTAAAAGCAACCTTAGATGATTCACATAATAGCGATGATTATCGTATTAAAGGAGATTTATTATATGCTTCTTTACATTTAATACAAAAAGGAATGACTCATGTTGTTGTTGACAATTATTATGATAATACAAAATTAGATATTACTTTAGATCCTAAATTAGATCCAAAAGCCAATGCTCAAAAATATTATCAAAAATATCAAAAAGCTAAAAATTCAATCAATGTTCTTTTAGAACAAATTGATTTAACTGAAAAAGAAATTGAATATTTCGATTCTTTAATAACCGCTATGTCACAAGCAACATATTATGATGCTTTAGAAATCAAAGAAGAATTAGAAAACGAAGGATATTTAAAAAAGAAAAAACAAAAAAATACAATTCGTAAGAAAAAACGTCCTCAATTTCAACAATATCTTACAAAAGATGGAATTGAAATCGATATTGGTAAAAATAACTTACAAAACGATTATTTAACATTTAAATATGCGCATCGTTATGATATGTGGTTCCATGCAAAAGATATGCCGGGAAGCCATGTCATTGTTAAAGCACAAGATTTAGATGAATATACGATTCGTTTAGCTGCTAAAATTGCTGCATACTATTCAAAAGGAAAAAATTCAAGTAGTGTTCCGGTAAACTATACACTCGTCAAAACACTCAAAAAACCTGCAGGTAGTAAACCAGGAAAAGTAATTTTGGATAATTATAAAACAATCTATATTGATCCAGATGATGAGTTTTTACAAGAACTTACAAAAAAATAGATGCTAAGCATCTATTTTTAGTAACGATTTGTTTGTGTATAACATGTTTGTTCATAGCGAGGGTAATAACGTGGAACATAAACAATGTTATTAACGCGACGACATTCAATTGGACAAATAATAGGTTGTTCTACATATTGATTTTGAAATGTTGTACATACTTTCTTAGGAGCGATAATTGGTTGTGGAGTAAAACCATTTCCTATATTTGAATTAAAATAATTTGCATAACCGTTATTATCAAAGTTTCCATATTGTCCTTGACAGCATGTATTTTGTTGACAATTACAACTCATAATAACACCTCCTAATATAAGGTATGGTCATGTATTAAAAAGAATTGGACTTTTGTAAAGGAGAAACAAATGAAATTAATAAAATGGAATTTACATGAAGATGTAGAAGCATATACAACAACTAGGAAATTAGGGGATATTTCTTTAAATAATCCAAATTATTTAAAAGTATTAGAAAATAGACAAGAACTTGCTTCATTACTAAATACAGATTTAGAACATATGGTAGCCCCTAGACAAACACATTCTACCAATTTAAAACAAGTCTTTTTAATGAAAGATGGTGGTACCAATATGTTAAAACAAACAGATGACCTCTATGAAGTAGATGCAACTTATACGAAAGATAAAGATTTATTCTTACTGTCATTTCATGCTGATTGCACACCAATTTTAGTTTATTGCAAAGATCAAAAAATCGTTTGTGCTATTCATTCAGGATGGCTTGGTACAGTTAGACAAATTGTTGATCATACAATTCGTTATCTTATTGAAAAAGAAAATTGTAATCCAAAAGAAATGTATTGTTTAATAGGTCCTTGTCTTTCTAAAAAGCACTTAGAAGTGCAAGATGATGTGATTAATCAAGTTAAGAAAATGAACTTTGATACTTCACCTTTTTATCAAAAAACAGATGAAACTCATTATTTATTAGACAATAAAGGATTAAATAAACAACAATTATTAAATTTAGGGGTTTTAGAAGAAAATATTCAAGTTTCTTCTTATTGTACAAATGAAAATAATGATTTATTCTTTTCACATCGTGTCAATCATGATGGTCAAAGAAATGTAACAATCATTAAAAGAAAATAGGCGATATGAAATTCATATCGCCTATGATTTTAAGATTTAAAATATTCTTCAACATCTTTTATTTCATCAGCTGTCAATTTTAAAACACCCATAGCTCTTTGCATGGAACATTGTAAACTTTCCGTCATATTTTTAATTAATGTAATTCTTTCCAACTTTTGTCCTTGTTCAATCCCCATAGAATGTCCTTTTTCTATATTTTCTCTGGCTATCATTTCTCCTAAATTACATATCTTTTTAACTTCCTTCTCTATTTCTTCAAATCCATATTCTTTCATAACTTCTTTTTTTACTAAAAGATCGTATGTATTATTTAAAAAGATGACTAACGGTGTCTTTATCCAATCACTATCTTCATACTTATCTTTGATATTATGATCTTTATTTAAGTATATCATCATCAATGATTTCTTCTAAAAATACACCCTCAGCTTCTTTAATAAATCCTTTAATGATTCTTCCTAAGATTTCAGGATGTCCTAATATTCTTTTACAGAGTTTATTAATCATAATAATATGATCGTTTGATGTGATTTCTAGTACTTTGTCCATATAATTTTTCCTACTATTATATAGACAATTTTTTGATCTTTTTCTTTTTATTTTTTAAAAAGGTAAAAAAAATTACGAAACGAACACGTTTCGTAATCAATCTTTTTTCATTTTTTTCATCATTTGAGGAATTTGGTCAATTACTTTTGAAGCAACAACCGTATAATTTTCTTTATAGACTTCATCACCACATAAACCATGTAAATACGTTCCTAAAATAGCCGCATCTTTTGGCAAATAACCTTGTCCTAAAAAGCTACTAATAATTCCAGCAAGTGTATCCCCCATACCTGCAGATGACATTCCTTTATTTCCTGACATAATACGATATGTTTCATTTCCATCACTAATAAGAGTATGTGGACCTTTTAAAACTAAGGTAACATGATATTTTTTTGCAAATGCATTCGCTTGATCCACCAGTTCACTTGTTTGGTTAAAATTCACAAATCTTTTAAATTCTCCATGGTGTGGTGTTAAAATCCAAGAGGAATGATGATTTTCTAATAATTCTGGGTGTTTTGCAAGAATGGTCAAGGCATCACCATCAATCACAACTGGAACTTGTGTATGACTTAAAAGTTCACAGACAAAGCGTTCACTATCATCATTTAAACCTAGTCCACTTCCTATAAGAATTGCCTCTTTTCCTTGTAATAAACGTTCATCAAAATACTGTCTTTGACACGATGTCGCCTCAGGACAAAACAAACTCAATGCATCAATTACTTTTTCATTAGACCAAACCGTAACTAATCCACTTCCTGTATAAACAGCTGCTTTAGCTGCTAAAAGTGCAGCTCCTCGATAATGATAGCACCCTGTTACATGCATAATTCTTCCATAAGTTCCTTTGTGTCCATCATATAAACGTTCTTTTATATGATATTTGGCCCATTTAAAATCAACTGGTTGTGAAAATAGCATTTCTTCATGAAAAGATTTAGCGTCTAATAATTCTAAAATGACTTTCCCTGTATACATTTCACTCTCTGGATTTAAAAAAGCAAGCTTATAAGCTGTTAACGTTATTGTTTGATACGCACAAATACAGCTATTATAAGGTTTTCCTGTATCAGGATTTAAACCTGTAGGAATATCTATCGCAATAACATCTACCTCTATATTATTTATAAGATCAACAACATATTTAACAATTCCTCTTAAATCACTATTAAGTCCAAAGCCAAATAATGCATCAACTACCACATCAAAATGTGGAACACTTTTTTGAAATTCTTCAAGTGTTTCTTCACTTACAAATAAACACTCTATCGATAAAGATTGTGCTTGATCAAGATAATATCTATTTGCTTGGCTGAGTTTTTCTTCTTTTCCCGTTAAGCAAAGTAATACCTCTTTACCTTCTTGGTGTAATTTAATTCCTAATGAAATCCCATCAGCACCATTATTCCCTGGCCCACAAACAATCATAATATGTTGATACTTATCAAAATGTTTCAATAAACAATCACTGGCTTTATCTACTAATTGCTCAATTGAATAGCCATAATCCAACAATGCTTGATCATATCTTTTTAATTGACTACTTGTTGCAATATACAAAAAAATCACCCTCTTTAGATATATTATATCGTTTTTAAAAGCAAAAAAAAAGGTTTCAAATCGAAACCTTTATTGATATCTAAGTCCACATGTAAATTTACCTACACCAGAAGAAACTTTAACAACATCTCCTGTATGTGGTGCATGAACATATCGTCCATTTCCAATATAAATTCCTACATGTCCTGAACGCCATAAAATATCTCCAACTTCAAGTTCAGATAAACTTACTACTTTTTTAGCAGCAGCTTTTTGTTCTGATGAAGTTCTTGGAATATAAATACCATTTTGTCTATATACCCATTGTGTAAATCCTGAACAATCGAATGAATTAGGACCAGTTGATCCCCATACATATGGACATCCTGTTTTAGAAAGACCTGTATTAACAATTCTTTCTCCAGAGAATGTTACTTCCACTTGTAATTGTACTTCTGATTTATTACCTGCTGAATCCACACCTGTATATGTGACTGTCTTTACTCCTGTTGTAGAAGTATCAATTGTATTGAATGAAATCTTATCTTTCATATCACCATCTAAGTTATCTACGGCAGATGTAATATATGATTTTAAATCAACATTGCTTCCTTTATCAACAGATACTTTATTTGTTGATAAAACGATATTTGGTCCAGTAATATCTTTAACAGTAGCATTCAATGTTACTTTTGATGAATTACCAGCGCCATCAGTAGCAATAATTGTCATTTCTTTTTGTTGATTTAATTGTTTAGTATCAATTGTTCCTTCTACTTTAGGTCGAATATTTGTATCTAAGTTATCACTAATTGATACATAGTCTTGCCATTTAAATTCACTACCATAATCTACTGTAATATCACTTCCTGATTTTAAAGTAATTTCTGGAGCTTGCATATCAGCAATAAAGAACTTAAACGCTTCTTCGGTTGTATTACCACTATTATCACTTACTGAAACATTAATTGTTTGTGTTCCTTGTTTTGAAGTATCTAATTGTTTATCACTTTCGATAAATGGTGTCACATCTCCATCTACATTATCCACTGCTTTAATATATGAAGATAAATCTTGACTACCATAAACTGGTACTTCAATATAATATCCATCATTTGCACCTAACGTTTTTAATTTTGGTGCTTCTTCGTCAACAACATCTACTTGAATTGTTTTAACATCAGTATTATTAAACTGATCTGTTGCACGCACTTCAACTTGATATGTTCCTAATTGTTTAACATCTAAGGAATCATCATCAGCTTCTACTAACAGCTCACTTCTACTATCATGATTATCAACAACATCAATTGCATCCGTATCAAACTTTTCACCGTAAGGAATTTGAATATGACTTGATACAATCTCAGGATTTTCATGATCCACACCAGCATAACCTACTAACATAAATGCAGCTACCCCAGCGATTGGAATAAACATTGCTTTTCTGTTTTTAATTTTCTCATCAAACAATGTTTTGAGCTTGGTCTGTATGTCTGTTTTCATAATGTTCTCCTTTTGAATTTTTTAACCGTTTATTATTATAACACATTTTATTTAAAAATGCAAATTTGTAGAATTTATCAATCTTTTTTCAATTTTATTATACCCAAACAATCAATAATTAGTTTCATTCATTATTAAAAATATATTCTTTTAAAGTACAAAAAAAGCCGTGATTTTTCCACGACTTTTTAATATTAAGGTCTAATTGCACATGTAAAGCTACTTACACCAGATGAAACTTTTACAACATCTCCAGTTTGTGGAGCATGAATGTATTGGTTACCACCAATATAAATTGCTACATGTCCTGGTCTCCATAAGATATCCCCAGGTTGTGCACTCGAAATACTGATTACAGTACCAGATGATTTCATCGCACTTGATGAATGTGGTAAAGATTTACCAGCTTTAGCATAACACCATTTTACTAGACCAGAGCAGTCAAATGTATTTGGTCCTTCAGCACCCCATACGTAAGGGCACCCAAGTCTTGAATAGGCAGCACCTACAACTGATGTTCCGTAATAATTTGGTCTAGAAGTAGTACTAGTAACTGCAGAACCTTTTTTAGAAGAAGTACGTACCGCATTAACTTTTACAGTTAATGACGCACTACCTTGATTTCCAGCAGCATCACTTACTGTATAAGTAGCTGTATAAGAACCAGCTTTCGAAGTACTTACAGAAGGAATTGATACTTTTCCTTTTACATCTCCATCTTTATTATCAGTTGCACTTGATAAGTAGTTAGATAAATCTAAACTTGCTCCTACGTTTACAGAAACTTCTGATTTTGATAAAGAAATTTTTGGTGCTTCTGTATCTTTTACAGCAACATTCAATTGAGCAGAAGATTCATTACCAGATGAATCAGTTGCTTTAATTGTTAAAGTTTGTACACCATCTTCTTTATGGTTATCAATGCTTCCTTCTACTTGAGGTTGAACGACACCATCAAAGTTATCTGTAACATCTACATAATCAGATAAGTTAAAATCTGACCCATAATTTAATGTAACATCTGCACCATTTTTCAATGTAATTACTGGTGCATCATCATCAGTCACAGCAAAATCAATTGTTTTTTCTGTTTCATTTCCTGAAACATCTGTGGCTTTTAATGTAATTGTTTGTGTCCCTAATTTAGAAGTATCTAAAGTTTTATCTGCTTCAATAAATGGTGTTACATCACCATCTACATTATCAGATGCTTTTACATAACTTGATAAATCACTACTTCCATTAATAGGAACTTCAACTACATAACCTTCATTTGAACCTAAAGTTTCAAATTTTGGACCTTCTTGATCCACTACTTTTACTGTAACTTCTTTTGTTGTTTCATTATTAAATGAATCAGTAGCTGTTACAGTAACCTTATAATCTCCTAATTGTTCAACATTTAATGATGCCAGATCAGCACTTACTTGAATGTCATCTCTGCTATCACGATTGTCAGTTACATCTACAGTATCAACATCAAATTTTTCTCCATAAGGAACCTCAATTTGATCAGATGTGATTTCTGGTGCTTTTGTATCAGCAGCAGCGTATCCTACTAACATAAATGTTGCAACACCTGTAATAGGTATAAACATCGCTTTTCTATTGACAATTTTTTCTTGGAAAAACTGAGTTAACTTCTCTTTGACTTTGTTTTCATCTACATATTGACTAACTCTTTCCTTAATATTTCTCTCCATTCGTCTCCTCCTTTCAACAAATACAAACGTATTATAACGTAAAATCAACTAAAAATCCACCCTTTGTCCTGTCTATACAAGTAGTAAATCCCTTGAATATCAACCATAGCAAGGGATTTAGAAGATTCAGTTTTTTTTAATTTTTTTTGAAAAAATCCTTAATTTTACGTAATCCTAAATAATATTTATGATTACTCTATGCTTTTCAAAGACTCAACCATGTCTATTTTTTTAAGAACTCTTCGCATATAAAGATTAATCAAGAATGTAAATGCCATTGTTAAAATAATAGCAATCATATAGCATCTGATATTAACTGTTCTAATAAACATCGCCATATCTACTTCAACCGTTCTAATCAAATAAGCATGAATAATCTTACCAAGACCAAGTCCAACAATCGAACCAATAAAGGCTAGAATAATGTTTTCTCTAAAGACATAATCATAGACTTCTTTTGGATAGAAACCTAAAACCTTAATCGTTGCAATTTCACTTTTTCTTTCTTGAATATTAATATTTGTTAGATTATATAAAACAATAAACGCAAGTGCACCTGCACAAACAATTAAAATAAAGACAACACTATCTAAACTTTCCATTTGACTATAGAATCCTTCTGAAATACCACTAACATATTGAATAGAAGTAATATTTTCATGATGATCACAATAATTTGTAAGTTTCTTTTCACTTGCTTTTTTATTTAATTTAAAATATTGGCTATTATAATGAACTTCATCTTTGGTTAAGTTTTCATAGTATTTTGGAGACATATAAATATAATGTCTAAAATAAAGCTTATAAATACCTGCAATTTTTACTTTATAATCTTTATTATCTAATGATAATGTAAGTTGATCACCAACTTTTAAATCTAATATTTCAGCAAGTTTTGCATTGATGTAAACACCATCATCTTTAAGATTTAAAGTCTTGCTTGTTTGATAATCAATCATATGAATATATTGATCAAAATCTTTTGTTTCACTTGGAATTTCAACTGTTACCATTTGTTGATCAATCGTGATCGTTTTATTGTAAATACCCATTGTTGATTTCACTTGAGATTGCCCTTTAAAATCATCTTGTGCTTGTTTTTTTGTCGTTGCTGTTAAATCATCTTTATAATTTACAACACCATCATAAATCCACATATTGCCATATTGTTCGCTTGCTAGTGGAGAAACAGAATACTTGATTCCAAAACCAACAACGATCAGTGCTGTACAACCTGCTATTCCAATAACAGACATAAAGAATCTCTTTTTATATCTAAAGATATTTCTCATTGTTACCTTTTGATTAAATGATAATCTCTTCCAAATAAAAGTAATTCTTTCAAGTAATATCCTTTTCCCTAGCTTAGGCGCTTTCGGTCTTAAAATTTGCGCTGGAACAGCTTGTAATTCTTTATAACAGACCATAAAAGTGACAAATAAAATAATCACGACTGAAATAATATATGTTTGTATACATGTTGCCAGTTCAAAAATAATACGTGTTGGTGCTCCTATATCAAACATCATAATACGATATAAATAGTAAATAATACTTGGGAAGAAATATGTTCCAAAAACAATTCCAATACTACTAGCAAAGAATGTTGCTAGAAAAGCATAGATCAAATATTGCATAATCACATCTTTTTTCTTATAGCCCAACGCTCTTAATGTTCCATTTTGTACTCTTAGTTCTTCAACCATTCTTGTCATTGTTGTCATTGAAACAAGAGCTGCTACTAAGAAAAAGAGCACTGGGAACAGAATTGATAAAGCTGAGATTGAATCACAGTTACCACTATAACTTAAGATTGCTGCGCTTTCATTTTTAGTTAAGGTAATGATCTTTCCTTTTTGTAAATCAGCTGCTTGTTGTTTAGCTTCATTTAAATCACTTTGTGCTTGATCTAATTTTACTTTAGCTTCTTCTAATTGTGGTAAGTTACTATCTAAAGTATTTTTAGCTTCGTCTAATTGTTTTTTAGAATCAGCAAGTTTGATTCCTGTTTGATCTAAAAGAGCTTTAGAAGCCTTTATTTTTTGATTTGAGGTATCTAATTGTTGTTTACTTTGTACAAGTTGAGCATTTGTTTGATCTAAAACTGTTTTATTTTGATCAAGTTCTTGTTTAATAACAGGTAATTGTGTTTTTAAAGTATTGATTTGTGATTCATTTTGTTTTAATTGATCATAGCTTGCAATCAAAGTTTGTGCTTGTTGATAATAAGGTGAATCACTTGGAATATTTTTAGCTTGTTCATAACCACCAAATTGACTTAACGCAGCTTCAACAGTTTGGATAGATGTATCATATTGATCAACTTTTTCTACATAATCTAAATAAGTCTGGTAACCTGCTTGGTATTGTTTAAGTCCTTCTTGGTATTTTTGATACCCTGTTTGATATTGACTTAAACCAGCTTGATATTGTTTTAAACCACTTTGGTATTCTTTTAAGCCTTGTTGATATTGAAGATATCCTTGATCATATTGTTTTTTACCATCAAGATATTGATTCATACCATTTTGATAAGCATCCATTCCCTCTTGATATTGTTTTAGACCATCTTGATACTCTTTTTCACCATCAGCTATTTTATTCAAAGCATCTTCTTTTGTTTGATTGTAAAAATCAAGATTATAATCTTTTAAAATTGCTTTGATTTTTTTATTGATTGGTTTTACATACTCATCATAATCATCATCAAATTCATATAAATGATTTTCATTTTTTAAATGAATACGCAAATCATTATAAAAAGTCTTTTGATCATGTAAATCAAACAATTCATCAGGAACAGCCATATGTTCATTTCCTTGATTTAAAACAAGAATAAACCCACTATTATTCCCATCACCTAAACTGTTTGTACCTCTTTCTAAATCACTTACATAACGACTATCATTAATGATTCCTACAATTTTATATTCTTTTTTACCATAATCATTTTCTAAAGTAATTTGATTATTTAATTTCAAAGATGATTTTTTTATATACTGATAATCCATCAAACATTCATTATCTTTTTGAGGGTATCTTCCCTTTAATAATTCAGGTAGATCTACCCCCTTTGAAAAATCATCATCACTATAAACTGTCATCCCGATATTTGCTTTTTCATCATATGACATTAAAGCATCAAAGCGAAAACCATAATCAACAGCTTCTACTCCTTTTACTTTTTCAACTTTTTGAATAATAGATTCATCAAAACCATATGTTGCAATATAGTTCAAATCATTCCATTTATATGTTTGTAAATAATCGTGCATTGATTCTTTCATAATCAAAGGACTTTGTCGAAGTCCTGCAAAAAATGAAGCTCCTAAAAAAACAATACAAAAAATAGATAAAAATCGTGCTTTTGTTTTTTTAATAATTCTTATTTGATTTTTTACATAAGCATTTCTTTTCATTATTACCACTCAATTTCTTGAATAGGTTGAGGATGTTCATTTAAAAACATTCGATCAACCTTTCCATTTTTTAAATGAATCACACGATCTGCCATTGGGGCTAAAGCACTATTATGAGTAATCACAATAACTGTCATTTTATACTTATCACACATTTCTCTAAGCAAAGCTAAAATAGCTTTCCCTGTTAAATAATCTAAAGCTCCCGTTGGTTCATCACATAAAAGCAATTTAGGATTTTTCGCAATCGCTCTAGCAATTGCTACACGTTGTTGTTCTCCACCTGATAATTGCGCAGGAAAGTTATTCATACGATTTTCTAGCTCCACCCTTTTTAAAACCATTTTTTCATCTAAAGGATCTTTAGATATTTGTGAAGCAAGTTCAACATTTTCTAAAGCTGTTAAGTTTTGCACAAGATTATAAAATTGAAACACAAAACCAATATCATCTCTTCGATATTGCGTAAGTTTTGCTTCATCATAACGCGCAACATCTTGACCATCAACCATAATTGAACCACTTGTAGGTTGGTCCATTCCTCCTAGTAGATTTAAGATCGTTGTTTTACCTGCTCCACTCGGTCCAACAATAACCACAAATTCACCTTTATTGACTTCAAAATTAACACCATTGCTGGCATGAATCTCAATATCTCCTACTTTATAAGTTTTTTTCACATCTTTAAATTGTATAAATGCTGACATAAAATACCTCACTTTCTTATTTTATGATAAAATAATTATAACATATTTAAGGAGGTTATTTATGAAAATTATGATTTTATCCGATAGTCATTCTATGACCAAACAAACCCTATTACAATTTATTAAAAATCATCCAGCATCTTATTATATTCACTGTGGTGATATCTATATGCCTTATACTTCTTTAGAAGTAGATCACTTCTATAATGTTCGAGGAAACAATGATTTTGTTGATTTACCAAAAGATTTAACACTGGATATTGATCATTTGAAATTCTTTATTTGTCATGGACATCTTTTCCACATTGATGAATCCCCTTATGAACTTGAAGCGTATGCTTCCAATCATCATCTAGATGTCGTTTGTTTTGGTCATACACATAATCCAACTTATTATAAAAAAGAAAACACAATTTTTATCAATCCAGGAAGTATGACTTTTCCTCGCGGTCAGTACCCTCATCCTACTTATTGTGTATTTGAAACCACAAACCAAGAAGTCACATTTTATGATTTAAAGACCGACTCTCCTTGTAATCCTTTTGAAGTAAAGAAAAAAGAATCCTTTTTTAAAAGATTCTTTAAATAATTATTTTTCCATAATGATAGAAGTTGGTAAAATGCCTTTATAAAGTTTGATACTTAATAAATAGCTTATAAATAAAGGAACAATTTGTATAATTAAGATAATTAAAAATAAATAAAACGTAATTTTAGCTCTTAGAAGTAAATTACATAAGATAATGATTTGATAGGATAATGGAAGTAAAAGAATAACACCATAGAAACAAATCATTTCTTTTTTTATGATTCTTTTTAATTGTTCAAGAGAAAAACCTAACCGACAAAGATTTTCAAAATTACCTTTTCTTTTAGAAAGCTCCATTCCTATTTTAAAAACAATCGTCAATGACATTAAAATCATCACTGAAACATAAGACATTAAAGCAACCATTGAAACAAGTGGTTGTTTTATTGTATAGACGATAATACAAGTAAGTAAAACAGAGGAAAGCAACGAAATCAGCAATAATCCAAAGATTTTTTGAATATCACTATGAAAAAATCCTAATGAAATTAAATCTTTTGAATTCTCTAATGAATTATTTCTTTGCCTTTTTCGAATATATTCTGGTAATACTTTTTTAATAAGCCCTGATATTCCTATTAAACCAAATAAAGCTATAAACATATAAGAAGTTGAATCTTTCACAAATAAGAATAAAACCATTGGCACAAAATAAAGAATAATAAAAACTTTGCTCGTAATTTGTGGACCTTTTAAACCACTTAAATCTATTTTATTTTTATCATGAATCATAGAATTAATCGTGCTTCTAACACAATACCCCAAATTCAACATAGAACACCACATAACTTCAAAAGCAAGAATCATAAATGTTGCTGGAAAAGTTTGGCTTGATAAATAGAAAAGCTGTCCGCTATATTTAAAAGTCATCATAAATAATGAATTGATCGATGGAATGAGTAAATAACCTAAAACAAGACCTAAAGGAATCGCACAAAGCATAATCGTAAAGACTTGTAAGAATAAGTAGAAGCCTAATTGATAAATACTTGCTCCTGACATCAAAATAATTGAAATTTCTTTTCCTTTATTAGAAACATAAAAGTTATTTGCGAGAAAAACACAAAGCATAGCAATAACAATAACAAAGACTGCAATGGGCGTCACAAAGGTTGTATCATCTTTTCCCAAATGAATGCCTGAATAAGGATTAAACGTAAGATTAAAAAAAGAGAATATAAAAATAGTTGTAAGAAGAAAGGTCAAAAAGTAAAAGATACTTTTTGACCTTTCTTTCTTTAAAGAAACAAATGCAAGTTTAATGATACCCATTATTCAAAAAGTTCTTGTGATTCACTTGAATTAATATCAACTATTTTATAAAAATATTCTTTTTGTGATAATCCTTCTCTTTCAATCGTACGATCAATAATTCCATCTTTAATATATAATAGTTTAGAAGAATAAGAAGCAATCTTACTATCATGTGTTACCATTAAAATAGAGACACCTTCTTTTTCATTAAGTTCTTTAAATAAAGAAAGAATTTCATGAGAGTTTTTACTATCAAGATTTCCAGTTGGTTCATCAGCAACAATCAATTTAGGATTAGTAACTAAAGCACGACAAATAGCTACTCTTTGTCTTTGACCACCTGAACATTCATTAGGATATTTATCAAGAGTTTGCGCTACATCAAGTTTTTTAGCAACTTCTTCGACTCTTTTGGTAATTTCTTTTTTATCCACATTTGCAAGAGTTAGTGGTACAGCGATATTTTCAAAAATAGTTAAACTATCTAAGAGGTTAAATTCTTGGAAAATAAAACCTAAATTTTCATATCTAAACTTACCAATTTCCCCTTCTGACATAACACGTACTTCTTTACCATTAATAAAGACTTTTCCTTTTGTAGGAATATCAATAGTTGAAAGGTTATTAATGAAGGTCGATTTACCAGCCCCAGAAGGTCCCATAATGCACACAAATTCACCTTCATACATTGTTAGTGAAACTTCATGTAAAGCTTCATAAAGTGTTTTTGTTCCAATTCCATATATTTTTGTAATCTTGTCTGCTACAAGTATTTCTTTTCTTTCCATTTCTATTCTCCTCCTTTAATTGGTTTAACAACTGCATTAAGATATTGAAAATAAGTAATAAATCCTGAAATAATAATTGGTATAATATAAGATAAAGCATATAAGAAAGCAAATGAATATGTCATATCTCCATAATAAATAAAACGTCCTGAAATAAATGCTATATAGACAAGTGGTATAAAGATTAAAATAAGATAATAACTAATCACTTCTTGTCCTACAATTTTTCTAAGTTCTTTTCTGGTATATCCTATTTTCCATAAATTCAAAAATAATTTTCTTCTTGTCATAGCTTCCATTGATAACTTATAAATAATCGATACAACAAGTAAAACAATCACAACTACATAGCCAATAACTCCTGTCGTAAATTCACGAGGTGAATGAATATTAGCCGCTAAAATAGCAAGCATTCCCGTTACAGCTACTGTCATTAAAGAAAATAAAAGCAACGATCTTTGAATTGAATAATTTAAATTTGAAATAGATATTAAAACATATCTTTTTGTAAGAAAAACACCTCTTTTTAAATTTCTTACCACATCAGGTAAAACATAACGAATCATCCCAACAGCACCACCTAAACCAACTAAAGTAGGAACAATATAAGCCGTAGCTTCATGAGGATTCATAAACATCATTACAATTCCTAATATATAAATAGCAATAAAAGTAATAGAAACACTTTTCTTTGTATTTCTCTTCACTTTCATTTCTTTTTCTTGACTTAGTAATGTTTGAATATCATTTTTATGTAAAAAACCTGCTGTTAATACACAAATCATTGATAAAACAATCGCCACTAAAACAAAAGAATAAATATAGGCTTCACTTGGTATAATCGATGGATCTTTATGAACACCTAACATTTGATACATATAAGCATTGGAAAAAGGCACAACTCCTCTTCCTATTAATATTCCTAGTGGTGTTGCTAAAAGTAATAAGGTAAATGTTTGATAAAGTACATACATTGTAGAATTAATATAACCTGATCCTGACATCGCCATGATTGCAAGCTCTGTTGTTTTTCTTGAAAGAAAAAAGTTATTGGCGAAAAAAATCATAAAACAACAAAAACAAATAATTAAAAATGACAAAACTGAAGAAAAAGGCATTTGTACATCATTCCATGTACCCCCACTTTTAGCAATCGTTTGATCAGCTAAATCAGTATTATTGATAATATTAAAAAACACAAAACATACTGCTACTGCAAAGATTAACGTAATCCCATAAAAAAGACTCTTTTTATAGTCTTTAACAAGCATTCTCATTGAAAACTTAAACGTTCCCATAATAACCTCCTATTTAAACAATTCTTTAATTTGATCAACAGATTGAATAATTGTACTCATTTCTTCATCAGAAATAATCACTTTCATCTTTCCTATGATTTCTTGATAGATATCTTCTGTCTCTTGAATCAATTGTTTTCCCTTTTCTGTAATTGTAACATTCGTATGTCTTTTATCCACACGACTATTACCAATTAAAAGATAACCTAAATCATCTAAGCGAAAAACAATTCCCACTACTGTTGAATGAGAAAGCTGAAATTCTTGGCAAATTGTTTTTTGATAAACTGGACCATCCGCCTTTTCAATAAAACGAATAATATTCAATTCATTAAACTTGATTCCATAAGGTTTTAGTTTTCTACTTGCAAATTTGTTCATTTGTGTCACCAACAAATCTAACACAACAAGAACTTGATATTCTTGATTCATTGATATCTCCCCTATTCCCTTTTTCTATTATAATAGCGCTTACATAAATAGCAATAAAAAATACGTCGAGTTCGACATATTTAGCGAAATTGGATAAGACTTGATTATTTTATCATGTTAACCCTTTTATTTTGATTTTTTTCATAAAATAAAAAAAACATTTTAGAATATGCTCTAAAATGTCTTAAAGAATTTCTCCTACTCCACCTAAATAATAAGTTACAACTGTAATCAATTCTTTAGCTACATCTTCTACATACTTATTAGATGTCACCTTATTCCCTTGAACTATAAAAAAGATATCCTCACTTTCATTTGTGACTTTAGTTTTATCAACTTGTCTTATTTCACTAAAACAAATAATATCATTAGCATCATCTATATAACTATAAATACCTGCTTTAACAACTTTTGCTTCTTCGCTACCTAAAGGAATATAGTTTTCATTCCCTGTTGTTAACTTTAAACTAATATTTCCTTCAGTTTTTGCTAAATCATGCGCCCCTAATGCAAGTTTAGTATCCATTGAAATTAGATTATAGATATCTACCAATGGGTTAATTTTATGAAATTCTTGTTTTTTTAATAAATTCTTTAATAAATTTTCACTTGCAGGTAAATTCTTTCTTTTAGGAATTCCTACTTCTTTATGTAAATCATAAAAACCTTGAATAATTCTATTTTCTTTTAACGTATCAAGTGTATTATTTTCTAAAAGACGTTTAACATGAACATCAATATAATCATTTAAAGATGAAGAATACACAGTATTATTAATACCATGTATTCTTACACCTTTTATTTTTACCCCTAAATCTAATACTTCTTGTTGTATCTTGAATTGAAAATTTTTCATTCCTATATTTTCCTTTTAAAAAAAGGGAAAATAATTTCCCTAATCTTGAATTAAAGGTGTTGATAAATAACGATCTCCACCATCTGGTAATAAGACGACAATTGTCTTCCCTGCATTCTCTTCTCTCTTTGCTAGTTCTTTGGCTGCATATAATGCTGCTCCTGATGAAATCCCTACTAAGATTCCTTCTGTCTTTGCCATTTCTTTCCCTGTCGCAAATGCATCTTCATTTTCTACTGTAATGATTTCATCATAGATCTTTGTATCCAATGTCTCTGGTACAAATCCTGCCCCGATTCCTTGGATCTTATGTGCTCCACCTTTCCCTGTTGATAATACTGGTGAGCTTGCTGGTTCTACTGCCACTACTTTTACTTCTGGATTCTTTTCTTTCAAGTATTTCCCAATCCCTGAAATTGTTCCTCCTGTTCCTACTCCGGCTACAAAGATATCTACTTTTCCTTCTGTTTGTTCATAGATTTCTGGTCCTGTTGTTTTATAGTGTGCTGTTGGATTCGCTGGATTTTCAAATTGTCCTGGAATGAAGCTGTTTTCGATTTGTGATGCCAATTCTTTTGCTTTGGCGATTGCTCCTTTCATTCCTTCACTTCCTGGTGTTAAGACTAATTCAGCTCCATAAGCTTTCATAAGATTTCTTCTTTCTACCGACATTGTTTCTGGCATTGTAATAATGATCTTTAGATTCAATGCTGTTGCTACGGCTGATAGTCCAATTCCTGTATTTCCACTTGTTGGTTCAATCAATGTTGTATTTTCATTGATCAATCCTTTTTCTAGTGCATCTAGGATCATTTCCTTAGCAATTCTGTCTTTGACTGATCCTGCGGGATTGAAGTATTCTAGTTTTGCGAGTACATCTGCTTTCAATTCATCTTTTTTAATTAAGTTATTTACTCTGACTAATGGTGTTTGACCTACTAAGTCTAAAAAACTATTTTTTATTTCACTCATATTTATATTTCTCCTTATTCCTATGGATTTAGTATGATTTAAGAATATACTTATTTAAAAAGAATGTCAACGAATATGATAATAAAAAAAGGACCAACTCAGTTGGTCCATGATTTATTAAGCATTTAAAGCTTTTTTAGCTGTTTCAACGATAGCTGTGAAACCTTCTGGATCGCAGATAGCGATTTCAGATAACATTTTTCTGTTGATTTCAACGTTAGCTAATTTTAAACCGTGCATTAATTTAGAATATGAGATATCATTCATTCTAGCTGCAGCGTTAATACGTGCAATCCATAATTTTCTCATATTTCTTTTTAAGTTTCTTCTATCTCTATAAGCATATGCCATTGAGTGCATTACTTGTTCATGAGCAGTTTTATATAATTTATGTTTAGCTCCAAAATATCCTTTGGCTAATTTAATAACTTTTTTTCTTCTATGTCTAGTTGTATATCCACCTTTAACTCTTGCCATTGTGTATTCCTCCTGTATTTATTTTTAACTAAAATTATTTAGGTAATCTTGATTTAATTCTCTTGTAATCTGAAGCACTTACTACTGTAGCTTTTGCTAAGTGTTTCTTTTGTTTATGAGTTTTATTGTGTGATAAGTGTGAAATGTAAGCATGGCTACGTTTTAATTTTCCACTACCTGTTCTTTTTAAACGTTTTTTTAATCCGCTATGTGTTTTAATTTTTGGCATAATTGTTTCCTCCATTAATTATTTTTTCTTTTTTGGTGCTAATATAGCTGTTAAAGTACGTCCTTCTAATTTTGCTGGTTTTTCAATTTGACCAACTTCTGCACATTCTTCAACAAAGTCATCAATAACTTTTTTACCCAAATCAACGTGTGCAAGTTGTCTACCTCTAAATCTGATTGCAACTTTAACTTTGTTTCCTTCTTCTAACCATTTTAATGTTCTTTTTAATTTAACATTTTTATCATGCGTATCAATAGTTACTGATAATTGAGTTTCCTTTAAAGTTACCACTTTAGAGTTTTTCTTCATTTCTCTTGCTTTCTTTTGTTGTTCAAAACGATATTTACCAAAGTCCATAATACGACAAACTGGTGGTTTTGCATTAGGTGCAACACAAACTAAGTCTAAATTTGCATCATAAGCAATATCCAACGCTTCTCTACTACTTTTTACTCCTAATTGATCACCGTTTTGATCAATAACCAATACTTCCTTAAAACGAACTCTTTCGTTTACTAAATCATCAGGTTGTTTTGGTTTTCTGTTATCAAATCTGCTAATAAAAGCCACCTCCAATTATTATAGTTGAAATAAAAAGTGAGCACACTGAGTACCCACCATTGACATTAAGATTAAATCTTAGTGACATTTGCCTATCGACAAAATCAATCAGGCGAGAAGTAGGCACTTCTTCTTTCCACTACTTTTTATTGCACGTAGATATTACCATCATATGCCACTCATGTCAATAAAATTATTTATTATTTCAAGATTTTCAAGATTTTTTATTTTGGATTCAATACTGTTTCTAATTGATATTCATTATTAACTTTATTAACTATAATTGCACTGGCATTTTGTGGAAAATCAAGTGTTTTATTTTTTAATAACGTTTTAATAAATGCATATAAAGAACATCCATGACCTACCATTAAAATCGTATCATCATCTTGAAATTTCTTTTCTATATCATTTAATAATTCAAAATGTCTTTGAATTACATCTTCAACATTTTCACCTTCATATCCAGTATAATCCATTTGTAAATCATCTAACCAATTAGAAGATTCTAATTGAAGTTTATCTACAAATAAACAGGGTAATCCTTCTAAAAGACCAAAATTCACTTCTTTTAAACGGCCATCTTCATTTAATAAAACAGAATGATTTTTTAAAATTATTTGTGCTGTATTTTTTGCTCGTAATATTGGAGAAGTATAAGCAGCGTCTATTTTATAATCCTTTAACTGTTCTGCCATATTTTCTATTTCTTTTATTCCTTGCTTTGTAAGAGGTGAATCACACCATCCTTGTTTGAGCTGTATTTCATTAAAATGTGTCTTTCCATGTCTAACAAATATGTATTTCATAAAGATCTCCTTTAAAAAGCAGGTCAATCGACCTGCTATGATTTTAAGATTGGTTTTAATGCTTTGTAGATAGCTAGTGAAACAATAGCTCCCAGAATAGCTTCTAAAATACCATTTGTAGAAACAACTCCTAATAATACCGTTACTAAAGTAGAGTATTGCACTCCTACCGCACTCGCGTATGCTTCACCAAAGAATATGTATATTCCTGATAAAACAAGCACTGTGTTCGTAATAGCTCCTGTTAAAGCACCTACAACAACACCTAAGTTTTCACGATTATTCTTTTTCATGATTCCAAAAACGAGTCCAGCTAAATAGCCAAGTAAAATTCTAGGAACAAAAGCAATTAAAAGACTTTTGTAATTTCCTGACATTGTGCCTATTGTCACAAATGGGGAAAAACAAAAGGATGTAATGCCTGGTTGAATCGTTGCCTTGATTAAACTTGTTAATCCAAAAACAAAGCCCAACTCAGCTCCTGCCTTTTTTCCTAATACGATTCCTGCAATAATGACAGGAATGTGCATTGTTGTGGCATTTAATGGTCCAATTGGAATATATCCAAGGGGTGTCACAACAAGAATGATTTCAATCGCTAAAAATAAAGCCATTGAAGTCATGTACTGTGTCTTTTTCGACTTCATATAATCCTCCTACTGTCGCTCATAAAAGATGCAACGTTTTTATGGTATTCGCTATTTCAAATGTCTTAATAAGAGTCTTATAGATCTCTTTTAATATCAAAATATACGAACGAGAAAATTATATGCTTTTTCGATTATTTTTTCAAATCTTGATAAGCTAATAAACCATATCCACTCTTAGCTTTTTTAATCGCTCTTTGAATACATTTAGAAATGACTTCAACAGCTAAAATACCAACAGCATCAACCATTCCATCAACTTCATTTGTACTTAATACAAAAATTGTATCCCCATCACTCATTGTATGAACTGGATCAATACTTTTAGCGTAGCCATTATGACTAATTCCAGCAATCTTTGTACATTGTGCTTTAGTCAGTTTGACATTCGTTACAATACATCCAATGGTTGTATTACCATCCGGTAATTTTCTAAGTTGATCCATTTGATCTAAAATAATTTGACTAGCCGAAACACATTTTTTATCAATATTAACACCTGCCAATATTTCTTGCGTTTGATAATCAATAACATTTCCACAAGCATTGACAGCAACGATCCCTGCTACTTGAACATTTCCAACTTGTACACCATATGTTCCAATACCACCTTTCATGGCATGTTCAAATCCTAAAAGTTTACCAACACTAGCACCACAACCAGCGCCATAATTTCCTTCTTTAATCAAATCATTTTCACTATCTTGACAAGCCTTATACCCCATTTCTTTATCTGGCCTTACATGAGAATTTCCCACCGATAAATCAAATAATGAAGCACCACATACAATTGGTACTCTTGCTACAGACATATCAAAACCAACACCATGTTCTTCAAGATATTGCATGGCACCACTAGCTGCATCTAAACCAAAAGCACTCCCACCACTTAACATAACAGCATGAATTTGTTGCACCATATTGATTGGATTCAATAAATCTGTTTCTCTTGTAGCAGGACCCCCACCACGAACATCTACTCCAGCTGTCGCTCCATTTTCTACAATAACAACACTACATCCTGTAGCTGCTTCTTGATTTTCATATTGTCCTACTTTTACACCTTTAATATCCGTTAATTTTATTTCTTTCATCATTTTTTTCCTCTTTTTTATCATTATACTAAAAAAGTAGAAAAAAGCTTTAAACTTTTTTCTACCAACTCATTTGTAATATTTCATCACTATGATCTTTTAATTGTTTTAATCCTTTGTATTCTTTTGTTATTTGATGATCCTTTATATAAAGTAATGTAGCTGATTTAACTTTTTGATTTTCAATAACTACTTCTTTATCCTTTATTTTCACAAAATAAACATTACTTACTGCTTTATTAAGACGAGCTATCCCATTTTTAGAGTCCATGCTTTCTTGATTATCCATTGAATAAAAATAAACCCAATATCGATTAAATTCCTTTACTTTTAAAACTTCACTTGTTTTTAAATGATTATAACTTTTATAAGGATCCCTCTTTTGCATATTATAAAAAATAGTTCCTAAACACACAATTAAAACAACACCGATCATTATTACCTTTTTCTTCATCTTCTTTTCCTCCTTATCTATACTTTAATCCTATTCTTTTAAATAAATAGCAAAGAGGCACCAACAACCATCAACCTGTCCCCAACAACAAAATCCAAATAAAAAAACTATGTTATAATACGCGTACAGGAGGAAGTTATGAAAGTTACTGTTGGAAAAATAAAGAAAAGAAAAATCATCTTATTAAACTTTGTTATTTTACTTTTTGTTGTTTGGTGGTTAGGTGTTTTCTTTATCATGTATAAACATTTTTATGAAAGAATAATGTTTTTTGGTGTTCTTATTATTATATTATTAATAATTTATAGTTTAGTATTACCAGGAATAGTTTTCGCTAATACTATGTGGGAAGTTGATCAAAAATATTTAAGATACATTTATTTTGATAAAAATTTAGATAAAGCAAAGTATCTTTATTCTTTTCTTTTTAAAAATAAATATCCTAGATATCAAATCAATTTAAAACTTTCACAAATTGATTTTGTACAAATATCTTATTATCGTTATTCTTTTTATCCATCAAAATATTTAGTAAATGGTTCTGGAAATAAAATTGTGTTTAAATTTAATATGTTGGATGGTTCTCAATATATTATTGAAAATTTAGTAAGTTCTGATAAAGAAACTTTTAGTAAAGGCATTGAACTCATGAAAAAAAATGGTGTACGTTTTGTTGATTCTTATCATTTATTAGATATCATACGTTCAAATAAAAATCTTGATCAATATATTGTAGCTATTGAAAAGGAGAAAAAACATGATTAGAATTTCTCTTATTTCAAAACATTACAAACAAATAGAACCACTTATTCAACAATTCTTCAATGATTTACAAATAGAATATAAACTTACGAATTATACGCATCAAACAATTCAAGATATTTATTTTGTAGAAATAGAAAAAAAGAATGATTTAAATATTTTAAATCATCTTAAGAAATTAGATAGTACACTTATTTATATTATTGGACCTAAAGATTTTGATCTTGTAAGTATTTGTTTACAAATGCAAACACATCTTTATTTCATTAATAATGAATTAGAAAAGCAATTTATTCATTATCATGATTTTATTCAAAAACAAATTCAAAAAAACTTTCAATATTATCTTTATCAAAGAAATGGAATTACTTCAAAAATAAGATTATCACAAATCTATTATATCGAATCACTTAGACATCAAATTATTATTCATTCTATTAATGGAGAAATGATTGAAAGAAAAACATTAAGTCAATTTATTAAAGAAATACAATCTCCTGATTTTATTCAAATTCATAAATCATACATTATTAACAAAAGATTTATTCAAGAAATTAAAAATCAAGAAGTTATTTTAAAAGAACAAACACATCTTCCTATTGGAAGAAGCTATAAAGAAAGCTTAAAGGAACAAAATTAATGTTCCTTTTTTTATAAAATAAAAACCCTCACTCAATAGTGAAGGATTACTACTTACAACCATTTTTATTCCGCATATTGGCAACGGTATACTTACTTCTCGTCCAATTTTATAAAGAAAAATAGTTATTGTAAATAATATTATTCAACACTATCCATTCTTATAAATCAAATAATTATCTTTCTTTTTAAATCCAAGATGTAAATACATGTTTATTCCCTCTTTTGAACTATTCAAACAAATCATTCCAACATCTTTTTGATAATTTTCAATAAGATATTCTACCATATATCTACCAATCCCTAAATGTCGATAATTTTCATCTACCCAAACATTCGTTATTTGTCCAACTTTTCCTTTGGAATTTTCATTACTTGGAAGGATATCATAATAGTAAATTGTAGCTGTTGAAATAATTTGATTTAAATGATAGCCCACCAATGTATGACATTCATCTTTTAACATTTTTTCTTTATAAAAAACTCTAATGTTTTCTATTGTAGAATTTGTTATTTTTTGATTAGAAAACATTTTTAAATCTTTTATTCTTATCTTTACTAATAATTCTAAATCATCTACACCTAGTACTTTATATTCTATTTCTTTCATATGCTTTCTCCTTTGTTTTATTATAACAAAATCTTTTTACCTATTTTTTACAATTTCCTTAGTTTTTATTGATAGAAATATCATTCTTCTTTCTATATATTTTAAAAAGATTAGAGGATAGATAAATGAAATTAAACGAAAAGAAAATCAATGAATTTTTTAAAATAATTAATGAAAAGAAAATAAAAAGTGTTTTTCAACCTATTGTTTCCTTAAAAACAGGAGAAATAGTATCTTTTGAAGCCTTAAGCCGTATCACTTTAGAATCATGTACTCTTAATATTGAAGAATTATTCAAGATTGCCAATACACTTGAACAATCATGGAAATTAGATCAACTATGTCGTAAATGTGCTATTAAAGCAAGTCAACAAATGCCTTTAGGTAAGAAGTTATTTATTAATGTAGATGCTAATATTTTATTAGATTCAGATTTTGTTCAAGGATTTACAAAAGAATATTTAAAAAAATATCATTTAGATTCTAATAATATTGTCTTTGAATTATCGGAAACAACTTCTATTGAGGATAAACATTTATTTAAACAAGCCGTTAGACATTATCGTAGTCAAGGTTTTGAAATTGCTATTGATGATGTTGGTTCAGGTTATTCTAATTTAAATAGAATCAATCATACACAACCTGAATATATCAAATTAGATAAAGAACTTATTCAAGATATTCATTTAAATAAAGATAAGCGTACAATGGTAGAAGTCATGGTCAACTATTGTAAAGCTATGCATTATAAATTAATTGTTGAAGGTATTGAAACAAAGGAAGAACTTGAATGTTTAATTCAATTAGGTATTGAATATGGTCAAGGTTATTATTTAAAGAAACCTGTTGATAATTTTGATGATCTTTTACCAGCTATCAAAGAAACTATCAAAAAATTATACAACAAATATAAGAAAACATTAGATATTCCTACAATAGATTTTCTTTGTCATTTCCCTTGTACATTAAAAACTTATCAAAATATAAATAATGCTTATCAAATTTTTGAAGAAAATAATACCACTCAAAGAATTTATGTTATCAATGACGAAGGACATTATTTAGGTTATTTAAAAAGAGAAAATATACTTTGTGATTTAGATATTGTTGAACCTAATCTTTTTAAAGATTCTTTGATTGTTCCATCACATCTTCCTATTAAAAATGTTTGTCAACTTTTTCTTGAAAATGAACATTCACATTTTTATGAAGATATTATTGTTTTAAAAAACCAATGTTTTTATGGCATTGTCACAATTAAAGATTTATTAAAATATTTAATAAAATAGATAATACGCACTTTCCCTCTATTAAGTACAACTTAATAAAGGGTTTTATTATGTTCTACAAATGTTATAATAATAGAAATATTTCAATAAAAGGAGATTATATTATGTCTATTAAATTAGTAAAAGCATCAAATGAATATCAAGATTTAATTGTTGATATGTTGAAGGAGTGGATTGATTATAATAATAATCATTCTGAAGCTAATACTTCTCCAGCTTCTATTTTTAAAAATGATTATCATAATTTTGATTATTATATTAATAATCTTGATTTAAAAAATCCAAAACCTGGTTTGGTAGAAGATTCAACATTTTTCGCCTTAGATGTAGAAAGAAACAAAATGGTTGGAGCCGTCAACATTCGTCATGAACTTAATGATTATTTATTAAATTATGGTGGACATATTGGAGATGGGGTAAGACCCAGTGAAAGAAGAAAAGGTTATGCAACTAAAATCATCGGTTTAGCTTTAAAAGAATGTCAAAAGTTAAATATTGATAAAGTATTACTTGTTTGTGATAAAGATAATATTGGTTCTGCAAAATCAATTAAAAACAATGGTGCCATTTTAGAAAATGAAATTGTTAAAGATAGTAAAACAATTCAAAGATATTGGATAGAAATTGAATAAGGGTTCAGCTAAACCCTTTTTTTGTTATAAAATCCTATATTTGTCCATAAAGAAATCATTACGTAATAATGATTTGGCAACCCAGCCAAGACAAGGTTTAATATTCATTTTCGAAACCTTAAAGCTTCTTACTTCATACCTCTTTTCATTTGCTCACTTGATAAAGTTTTCAGAGGATATTCATTGATCATTTACTGGTAAACTTCCTTGTAATACAATAGTTTCCATCGTTTTCCCACCCCTCTATATATGAAAAGTGGTATTGCTTTGCAATACCACAAATATTCAATATTTAGTCTTCTACTTTATTAATACAAGCAAGTGCATTTAAGCTACGAGGATATCCCATATATGGAACACATTGTAAAACAACATTTGTAAGGAAAGCTTTATCATTTCCTAAATTTAAGTTTCCTTGAATATGGGCCATAACTTGAGGAACACAATCACCTTGTCCATATAAGAAACAGAAAGTAATCATTTCTCTTTGTTTTAAATCTAGACCTGTTCTTGTATAGTAATCACCAAAGCAGTTAGAAGCTAACCATTTATTGACTGTTGCTTTTTTCCAAGCTTCATTCATATGTTCACCAAAGATATCTACTTGTGCTTGGATTCCTTTTTCTAATCTATTTTCAATTGTCGTTGTTGTTTGTGACTGTAATGGAAGTTCGATTCCTTTTTTATTAAATACTTCATTTGTAACTTTTAAAAATTCGAGCATTCTTCCATATCCTAAATAGTCAGTTGCTTGATAAACCATTTCTTTAACTTGTATAGGTGATAAAACATCTAAAGCTTTTTCAAGAACTTCTTCATAAGCACAAATTCCTTGGTTTCCCATTAAAACGGATAAGATAGCTAAATAACGAGTAGGTTCATCTAATTTATTTCCTTCATCATTTTTAACTTCTTCTAAAAAATAATCAAATCTTTCTTTATATTCTTTATCTGTTGTATATAAATTCATCCTTCTTCTCTCCTTTTATTTAATTTCATTTACCCATTCTTTTACATCGTTTGAATCCTCTTTTAATGCTGACTTTGAAACGTGCAATCCTTTTACCACTGTACCACTACTTGAATTGTTTTTTCAGTATCTAACAATCTACTTTCACCACTTGTACAAAATGGTGCAATCGTTCTGTTAGATAAATTATAATCATCAAAGAATGTATAAAGAATCATAGGCATATCTCCCCACCAGTTTGGATATCCTACGTAAATGGTTTCGTATTCATCAATATTTTCAACTCTATTTTTAATCTTTGGTCTTGATTTTTCTTGTTATTCCTTTTTCGCATCATCAACAACCGTATCATAGTCATCACTATAAGCTACTTCTGGGATGATTTCAAAGATGTCTGAATTGGTTTGTTTTTGTATTTCCTTGACAATATTTTGAGTACTTCCAAACCAAGAGAAATAAATAACTAATGATTTTGAATTGGCTTCCTTTAAATCTGTTTGTGTTTTGTTTTCTTTTTAGCGGTTGCTTTTTTACTACTACAAGCACTACAGGTAAAAACTAAAAGTAAAGGTTACATCAATGTACAAATCTTTTTCATTTCTTATTTCCCCGATCCATTTCATATCTTAAATAATCAATTCTGGATAATTGTTTTTCTTTTAGATGAACTTCATCTAAGATTCCTTTTCTTTTTTTATTTAATAGTTTTAAACATTCATTTTCATTCTTTTTTAAAGAAAGTTTCATATATTTTTCTATTTCTTAAACCGAAAAATCTAAATCGTATAATGTCATAATCAAACTTAATATTTTTAAGTCTGTTTCATCATATTGCCAAGATCCCATTACTTTTTTAACTTCTTGACACAATCCCCAACTTTCATATTCTTTAAGGATATGAATTAGAATATTATATTTTTTACTTGCTTCTTCAATTGTTATTCGTATCACTCTTTCTTTACATATTTATTATAATTCGCTTTATTTTAAATATCTAATACTTATAATTTATCAATAACGATACCTTTTAGGTATTAAAATAGATGATATTTCTATCATCTCTTAAAGTATTCTCTTGCACATTTGATAAGAACAGTTGTTGCTGATAAAAAAATTGTTCCTTTTTCCAAGCAAGTGGCATTTGTTGATGAAGTGATGATTTTAAAGCTAAAACATAAATCTTTATAACCATAACTTAGCTTGATACCTAAAACAACACTCACTTTGCTTTGTACAAAGAAGGGTTCTACCACGAGAAACATTTCCTTCATCTTTGCATGATATATTGAAAGATAATAAGATCATCCATATAAATTCTAATCGTAAATGGTTCTTTATGTTTGTCATATTTTTCAACAATTAAACATCTAAGTTTAAAACAATCATCATAATTAAAATCTTTAACTTCACTGTATTTCATGATTTCTACTTCTTAATCAACAACATATTCTTCACCCGGTGCTAAAATAACAACTCTTTCAGGATTAACGACATTGTCTAAAATATCTTGTGGATTTCCATTAAAAGCACTTGCTTCAGGTGCATCAACACTTCCCCAATGAATTAAAACAAGTTTTGTATTTGGATAAGTATTGGCAAGTTTATAGGCATTTTCTAAACCAATGTGCACAGGATTATCTGCAAAATCAAAGAACATAACATCTGGCGGGTCCATATGTAATTGACAGTCCATCAATTTAGAATCTCCTACATACCAAATTTTCTTTGTTGGTGTTTTTACATAGAAACCACAATATTCACGATCTTCCCATACACGATAATTATATTTAGCAATTTGATTTTGCCAAGCATGATCAGCAGGTGTAAGTTCAACATCAATATCATTAATTTGAATATGATCTCCTATATCATGTCCAATTCCATCTACACCACACTCTTCTTTCATTAAAGAAGCAACATAATAAGAAGTATGATATTCTTTACAAATATCTTTTAAATCTCTACACGTTGGTCTTGAATAATGATCGTTATCTACATGGGATACTAAAATAGCATCAACATGCGGTACATCTTTTACATCAATTGGCATATCAATCAATAAAGGCATATCAAATCCTTCTAATAGGGGATCTATCATAATCACTGTTCCATGGTCATTGATCATGGCTCCTCCTCCACCTAACCAATAAACACGGGTATTTCCTTGATCTTCAAAATCTTTTTTTGTCATTATGACTGTTTTTGGTGCAACTGCTTGTCCTTTTTCATTCTTTAACATAGATATTTCATCCTTTCTTTTATCTAATTCTATTATATTAAATGAAATATTAACAACAATGCATAATCCTCTTTATCTATCCATATATTGACAATTCATCTTATTTGTCCATTTATATAAAAATTATAGCTTCTTTAATAGATAACTTATGATTAAAATTCAATAATTTCTGGTTCATGAATAAATGATGAAAAAATAGCTGTAGCATTTTCAAAATAGAAAACTTCCGTATTGCCATCATCTGCTTTATACATCTTTTGTAAACTTGGATAAGCATCTAACATAGATTGTCTTGCTTCATTACGATCATCTTCGATTAATTTTCCACTTACTCGTAACCATTCTCCATTTTTAAAAGCACAAATTTCTGCTTTAGGATTTTGATGAAGTTGTTTTGAAACATCTTTGACTTTTCCTGTTTGAATATAAAGCTTTCCTTCAAAAACATGTACTGTTCCAAAGGGTCTTACTCTTGGTTGATCACCTTCTACTGTTGCTAAATAATAAGTTTCTGCATCTTTTAAAAATTTTAATACTTTATCCATAATGATCCTCCTTTATTTACTTTATTTTATCACTGCATAAAGAAAAGGACAAAAAATTTGTCCTTACCATTTTTCTCCTGGATATTGCATTTTCCATTCTTTACGAAGTTGACTCATAATATCCATGACATCCTTTGTATACTCTAAATTTAAATGTGAATCATCTTGATTTCTAACAGCTTCTTCCATATCACACATTTCATAATAAAGTGCCTTTTCAGTATTTCCTTTTTCAATAACTGTTTGTTTCCCTGTTACAGCATCCACAATCGTTGCTTTTTGTCCACGAGGAAATTCATAAACTTCAATATACCCCTTTTCTAATGAAACCATAATTCTTTTAGGTTGTTTTGAATGCATTGATAAAGCAATCGTTGCCATTTGTTGATCTTCATTTTTAAGCAAAATCGTTGCTTGTTCATCAGAGCCTGTAGGTGCAAACCTCACTTGACTTACAATTTCATTTGGCTGTTTAGACATAAAACTACGTACTGCAGAAAGAGCATAGACCCCAATATCTAATAAAGCCCCACCAGCAAGATTCATATTAAAGAAACGATTATTCATATCATATTCTTTAAAACTTCCAAAGTTTACTGTCATGATTTGCATTTTACCAAGTTCACCGCTTTGCACGATTTTCCATAATTCTTTATAGATTGGCATATGCCAAATGGTCATGGCTTCTGCAAGAATTAAATTTTTCTCTTTAGCAAGTGCTATCATTTCATCTAATTCACGACTATTTAACGTAATTGATTTTTCTACAAATAAATGCTTTCCATGTTCTAACGCCTTTTTCATAAATTGATAATGCGTATTATGTGATGTTGCCAAATAAATAATATCAACATTTTCATCATCAAACACTTCATCAATTTCATCATAGACTTTTTTAACACCATACTTCTTTGCAAAATCAATAGCTTTTGCCTGTGTTCTATTAGCAACTCCATAAAGTGTTTTATCCATCCTTTGTAAAGCTTGTGCCATTTCATTAGCAATCACACCTGTTCCTATGACTGCCCAGTTCAATTCTTTTTCCATACAAATCCCCCTTGTGACTTTATTTTATCATATTTGTGTATAAATAAAATTAACAAATATCATATTATTTCATGTTCTCATTATAGAACAAAAAACATCAAACAGCATCTTGTGTTCTGATATCAGAACACAAACATAAATATTAGGAGTTTTGTTCTAATACCAAAACAAAAAAGATTGTAGATACTGTCCTACAATCTTTTTTTGCATTAAATTTAAAATATCATATCCTCTTTTATATGTACAAAAAAATTATTCTTAATCCAAATAAAAATAAAAATATTCCTAAAATCATATAAGAAGTAACATATTCTTCATCTTCATAAACAATATGTAATCTTTCATCATAATAAAAGAAGTCAATATCTCCTACTTCTTTTTTATAATCATGTCCTTTGGTTTTATATTTTACATTCGTTCCTTGATGAATAGATTGATAACAATATATATACGTAATTTCATAAACACTAACAGGTGATTTATATACAGATGTTAATTCCATAGGAATCATTTTAAAATTATCTTTGAAAATAAAATAGTTTAACCCCTTCAATATATTAAATGCACCCTTTATAGTAAATAAAAAACCTATTATCATATTCAACCTCATCTATTGTAATTAATTGAACTATTTAAACAATCATCTACATTACACATTTCTTTCTATCAATTTTTATTTATTATTTTCACTTCTATTGCCAAATTTCAATTAATAAAAAAGCCTTGAAAATCAAGACTTTTTAATCATATTGGCGTCCTCGAGGTGATTCGAACACCCGATCTATCGCTTAGGAGTTCTCTGTGAACCGTGATAGCTAGAAGTTCGATTATCCTCTTGGGAGCGTTTAATGCCGTAAATTAAAGCATAAGTGCTTGTTATGTTTAGTTGTTGATATTCTCTGATGTACCCTCATACACCGTAGAGTGTTAGCAAGCTGTTAGCAACAAAACCTTATTCAAAGCTCTAATTTACAAGTTGCTATACAAAAAATATAAATCATTTATCACTAGAAATCAAGATACTCGTATGTTATAGACGTTCAGAAATGAGCGTCTATTTTTATACCCAAAATGAAAGGAGCATTAGATTTATGAAAAAGATATTGAAACGATTGTGTACGGGCGTACTTACCCTAGCGACTGTCGTTACCACCTTACCGAGTACACCCGTTCATGCGGAAAGCAAGCAATACTGGACGCAATCCAATGAGCGTGTCGGTATCGTTGAAAAAGTGATGAATGACGGTTCGATTGGTTCTACCTTTAACGAGGGGCATTTGACCGTTGAGGGCGAGGACGCTTACTGTATCGACATTAACACAGACTTCAAAAATGGTTATAAGACGAGAGCTGACGCAAGCTCACGCATGACTGCCGACCAGATAAGCGACGTTGCCTTATCCATTGAATATGTAAAACAGTACACAGACAGCCACAGCGGAATAAGCAACAATCACGCCTACCTTTTAAGACAGCTTGTGGTCTGGCAGAGATTAAGCGTTCATCTGGGCTGGCAATGCGACAACGTGCGAGCTTCTTATGATGAAATTTCAAAAGCAACGCAGGACGAAGTATTCGCAGGAGCAAAAGCCTTTGTCAAAGAAAACAAAGGACGCTATGAATGTGGCGGTTATATCTACTCTGGCGAGGGGCAGGAACTCGGACAGTTCTGGGCGAACTTAAACGTCGGAAATGCCACATTGAAGAAATCTTCCAGTAATGCCAGCATTACAGAGAACAACACCAACTATTCAATCGCTGGTGCAACATACGGTGTCTTTGCTGATAAAGACTGTAACGAACAGCTTGCCACCCTTACGACTGATAGTAACGGTAATACAGAGATTGTAGAAGTTAAAGCAGGAACAGTTTATATCAAGGAATTATCTGCTCCGCAAGGATATAAGGTTGATGATACGGTCTATTCCTTAAAGGTAGAAGTCGGAAAAACAGCGACCTTGAATGTATCTGATACACCGAAAGTAACAGACACTTTGATTGAGCTTTTCAAAATCGACATGGAAACGCAGAAAGACAACCCACAAGGGAACGCTTCTCTGGCAGGTGCGGAGTTTACATGGAAATATTATGACGGCTACTACAACAAGAACAATCTTCCAGAAAAAGCTACTCGTACATGGACGACAAAGACAATCGCTGAAAAGGACAGCGACGATACAATCCATTATGTTACAAAATTAGCGGACGCTTACAAGGTAGCTGGCGACAGTTTCTATATGCAGGGCGGAAAAGCGGTTCTTCCTTTAGGAACGCTAACCGTTGAGGAAACAAAAGCTCCAAACGGTTACTTGTTAGAGGGTGCATATATGCAGGCTGGCGATAAGTCCGAACAGATGAAAGGCTTATATGTAACACAGATTACCGAGGACGGCGACCTTGCCGTATTGACTGGAAGTAACCAGTTTTCCGTATCAGATAAAATCATTCGTGGCGGTGTGAAAATCCAGAAACGAGATTTAGAAACGGGCGATACCAAACCACAAGGAAGTGCTACTTTGAAAGATACTGCCTTTGACATCATTTCCTTAAATGACAATACAGTATTGGTTGAGGGCAAGCTATACAAGAAAAATGAAGTGGTAAAAACAATCCATACGGATATTGAGGGTATCGCTTCTACTTCTGCCGACCTTTTACCTTATGGAAACTTCCGTATCGTTGAGAGTGAAGCTCCCGACGGTTACTTGACAGACGGTGCAAAGCCGATTGACTTTTCAATCACAGAAAATGGAAAAATCGTAGATTTAACCGACAAAGCACACTCTATCTACAATCAAGTGAAACGTGGCGATATTGAGGGCGTAAAAATCGGTGCAGGCACACACAAGCGTCTTGCTGATGTTCCGTTTAGGATCACAAGCAAGACGACGGGCGAAAGTCATATCGTGGTAACTGATGATAACGGGCAGTTCTCCACTTCTGCTGACTGGGCTAGTCATAAGCACAATACTAATGCAGGCAAAACAAGCGAGGACGGTGTATGGTTTGGAACTTCTGAACCAGACGACAGCAAAGGTGCATTACCTTATGATACTTACATCATTGAAGAACTGAGATGTGAAAGCAACAAAGGCTTTGAGCTTATCCCACCATTTGAAATCGTAGTATCAAGAAATAACCGTGTGATTGATTTAGGGACTTTGACTGATGAATACGAAAAAGAAATCACAATCCATACCACAGCAACCAGCAAGGACGGCGAAAAGACAATCCTTGCAGGAAAAGAGGTAACAATCGTTGATACGGTCAAATTAGACGGTTTGAATAAAGGCACTAAGTATCAGCTTGTAGGCTGGCAAATGCTGAAAGAAGAAAACGCCGAGCTTATCATTGACGGAAAGCGTGTAGAAAACGACTATACCTTTGTCGCTGATGATGAAGCTATGAAAGTGGAAATTGCTTATACATTCAATGCGTCCGAGCTTGGCGGTAAAAATCTGGTAACATTTGAGGAATTATACGATTTGAGCAATCCAGACGAACCCGTAAAAATTGCGGAACACAAGGACATTGAGGACGACGGGCAGACTGTTTTAATTACAGAACGTATCATCAAGATACATACGACCGCTACCGATAAGGACGGCAACAAAGAGATTGAAGCAGGAAAAGACGTTACAATCGTTGATACGGTTACTTTAGAGGGCTTGGAAATCGGCACAAAGTATCAGTTGAAAGGCTGGCAGATGTTGAAAGAAGAAAACGCTGAACTTCTTATCAATGGAAAGCGTGTAGAGAATAACTATACCTTTATCGCTGATAAAGAAAGTATGAAAGTAGAGATTTCCTTTACCTTTGACGCTTCTTCTCTTGGCGGTAAACAGCTTGTAACCTTTGAAGAATTGTATGATGTAAGCAATCCAGATGAACCGAAAAAGGTTACGGAACACAAAGACATTGAGGACGACGGGCAGACGGTTACTGTCAAAGAAGTACCAGAAACGCCCGAAGAACCGAAAGAACCAGAGAAACCAGAAACACCACAGACACCCGATACACCAAAGAAAACAGACAGTCCCAAAACGGGCGACAGCACAAATCTTATGGCGTTTATCGTGATGTTGATTGCTTCTGGCGGTGGACTTGCTGGTACTTCCTTAACCGCCAGAATAAGAAATCACAATCAATTTATCAAAAATAGAAAGAAACGAGGTAAAACACTATGGAAATGAAATATGTCGTGCCAGATATGGCACAGTCTTTTGGAACACTTGAATTTGCAGGCGAAAGCGACCATGTTTTTGACAGAGATAAAGATAACCGCAGATTTTTCGCAAGAAGAAGTTACAACCTTTATTCTGACGTACAGAAAGGCGAAAATGTTGTGGTGGAAATTCCCGTGCAGGCTGGCGAAAAGCATTTCAAGTATGAACAGAAAGTAAAACTTGTCAATCCGAAGTTATACGGCAGAGGTTACGCAATCGGGGATATGGGACATACCGATTATGTGTTGCTTGCTGATGATATTGTAACAGTTGAAGAAAAGTAAAGGAGTGAAGAAACTATGAGATTATCAAACGGATTTGTTATTGACAAAGAGAAAACATTTGGAGAATTGAAATTTACAGCGGTGCGTGATGTGTTCTTGCAGAATGAGGACGGGACACCGAGTACCCAGCTTAAAAAGCGTATCTATGATTTGAAGTGCAGTCTGCATGGTGGAATTATCCCCGTGTCCGTACCGCCAGAAGTACCGTTAAGGGAATTTCCATACAACGCAGTCGTGGAGCTTGTCAATCCAGTAGCCGACACTGTATCAAGAAAGATTTTTGGCGGTGCAGAGGTGGACTGGTATGTAAAGGCAGAGGATATTGAGTTGAAGAATAAAGGCAACCAGAACGCAGGCAGTCCACAGAACCATACATCGCAGGGACAACCAAAAAGTAAATAATGAAATTCTCTTGTCATTGCTGTAATTATTCTTGAATGTTATAATATGAAATATAACAACTTTTAAGAAAGGATTGATAATATGACAAAAGAAGAATTTGAAAAATTTTCTGCTTCTCAATCTGCATTAAGAGATTATATGGACTTTAGAGATACTAATGCTTTTATGCATGAAGCCAGAGTTCTATTTTCCACCTATGCAAATCCAGTATGTAGTAAAATATTTAAGGTTATTCCTATGATTGATACTAACTACTCTTTTGTAGAAATTATTGGAGATGAAGAATTTGCAAGAGATTTAAAACCCAGATATACAAACTTGGATAGCGAATTTATATTTATCAATGGTACATTACGAATTATATCTAAAGATGTATGGGGAAAATCTATTGAAATTGATGTAAGTGCAATTTAGTATTAAGCGGTTAGTCTTTACGATTGACCGCTTTTTCCATGTAAAGAAAGGAGCATTTGTGACATTCTACAAATACAAGGGAAAGCGTATCAGAGCCAGCGACAAAGGCTTAGTATATCGTTTCTGTGCTGGTACACTTCTGTTTGTATTCGTGGCAGTTCTTTTGCTACTGAATATGAAACAGCTCATGCGTACCGATTGGGAGCATTTCAGCTTGTTAGAGAACGGCTTGACGCTCTCCCCTTACAACTTCATAACCATACTGATAGCGACTGGTATTTGTGCATTGGTCGCTTTTCTGTATTACCGCTTCTGTTGCGACAGTTTCAAGAAGCTCCTGCACCGTCAAAAGCTGGCAAGAATGATACTGGAAAATAAGTGGTATGAAGCCGATACCGTTCAAGACAGCGGTTTTTTTACTGACCTGCAAAGCAGATCAAGGGAAAAAATCGTCTGGTTTCCAAAGATTTACTATCAAATGGAAAAGGGACTGCTTCATATCCGCTGTGAAATTACATTAGGAAAATATCAAGACCAGCTTTTACGGTTAGAGGATAAATTGGAAAGTGGCTTGTATTGCGAGCTGACCGACAAGGCCCTGCATGACGGCTATATCGAATATACCCTGCTTTATGATATGATAGCAAACCGCATTACCATTGATGAAGTACGGGCAGAAAACGGCTGTCTTAGACTGATGAAAAATCTTGTCTGGGAATATGACGCACTTCCTCACGCCCTTATCGCTGGTGGAACTGGTGGCGGTAAAACATACTTTTTGCTGACACTCATTGAAGCCTTACTGCATACTGACGCTGTCCTTTACATCTTAGACCCGAAGAACAGCGACCTTGCAGACTTGGGAACAGTCATGCCGAACGTCTATCACACCAAAGAAGAAATGATAGATTGCGTCAATGCTTTTTATGAGGGAATGGTACAAAGAAGCGAGGAAATGAAGCGACACCCGAACTATAAGACGGGCAAAAACTACGCCTATCTGGGACTGCCACCCTGCTTTCTTATCTTTGATGAATATGTGGCATTTTTTGAAATGCTGGGGACAAAAGAAAGCGTAAACCTACTTAGCCAGTTAAAGAAAATCGTTATGTTGGGACGACAAGCAGGTTATTTCCTTATCGTTGCCTGCCAGCGACCAGACGCAAAGTATTTCTCGGACGGGATAAGGGATAATTTCAACTTTCGTGTAGGACTGGGGCGTATCAGTGAACTTGGTTACGGTATGCTGTTTGGTTCAGATGTGAAAAAGCAGTTTTTCCAGAAGCGTATCAAGGGGCGTGGCTATTGTGATGTGGGAACAAGCGTTATCAGCGAATTTTACACGCCTTTAGTCCCGAAAGGACATGATTTTTTACAGATAATCGGTTCTCTTGCACAAGCAAGGCAGGACGGGACGGCGACGTGCGAAGCGAAAGGCGACGGCACGGACTAGCCGTTGCTGGTGTGGCGTAAGCCATGCCAGCAGGTAAAACCCCTCGGTATCTAACAGAGGGGTACGTTTGCAAATAGACAATAGACAAAAAACATAGGAAACATAAGGCTTCTGGCATGGTTTTCTTGCAAAAATCGGCTGTGAAGTCGCTTTAAAAAACTTCACACTTTACAGATTGGGGGTATGGTTCTGAATGAAGAACAAGGGATAAAAGAATTACGGGACAAACGGATTGCTTACGGTATCTCACAAGGCAAGCTGGCGGTGGCTTCTGGTATTACAAGGGAATATCTCAACAAGATAGAAAGCGGAAAAATGAAACCGTCAAAGGAACTTCTGAATACTCTGCATAAGGAACTGGCAAGGTTCAATCCAGAAGCACCGCTTACCATGCTGTTTGATTATGTGAAAATTCGTTTTCCTACGCTGGATATACAGCATATCATCAAAGACATATTAAAACTGAATATCTATTATATGCTCCATGAAGATTACGGGCATTACAGTTACACGGAGCATTATTCTTTAGGGGACATCTTTATCTATACGTCGGCTGACGAGGAAAAAGGTGTCCTTTTAGAGTTAAAGGGGCGTGGTTGCCGACAGTTTGAATGTTACCTGCTGGCACAACAAAGAAGCTGGTATGACTTCCTCATGGACGCATTGGTAGACGGTGGCGTGATGAAGCGTATCGACCTTGCTATCAACGACCATACGGGCATTTTAGATATTCCAGAGCTTGCGGAAAAATGCAGGAAACGGGAATATATCGGAAAGTCCAGAAGCTACAAATATTACCAGTCGGGCGAGCTTATCAAGCACAGAGAGGACGAAAAAGAATATATGGGGCACACCCTTTATCTTGGTTCGCTGAAATCTGATGTGTATTTCTGTATCTATGAAAAGGACTATGAGCAGTACGTCAAGTTAGGGACACCGCTTGATGAAGCGGACATTATCAACCGTTTTGAGATACGGCTTCGCAATGAACGTGCTTATTATGCGGTACGGGATTTGCTGACCTATTATGACGCTGAACAGACCGCCTTTTCTATCATCAATCAGTATGTACGGTTTGTTGATGAAGAACCAGACAAGCGGAAAAATGACTGGAAACTCAATGACCGCTGGGCTTGGTTTATCGGCGATAACAGACAGAGTTTGAAATTGACGACAAAGCCAGAGCCTTACACCTTAGACCGCACATTGCGTTGGGTGCAACGGCAGGTAGCCCCAACCTTGAAAATGCTGAAAAAGATTGATAAGGGAAACGGTACAGACTACATGGAAATGATTGAACAGCAGGCAAAGCTCACAGAAAAGCATGAAATGATAATCAAACAGCAGACGACCCCTGCAAAAGATTTAGTGGAAAGTTAGGAGTGATGAAAATGTGGGAATTAGGAAAAGACTTACTGCTGGTATCGCTTGGAATGGGTATCGGCGTAGTCTTGATGTGTATTATAAGCGTCGGCAAGGAAGCTGACAGACACATGGAAGAAATCAAAGAAAACAAAGAAAGTGAGGACAATTAAATGAATTTCGGACAAAATTTGTATCAATGGTTTTTAAGCAACGCACAGTCATTAGTGTTAATGGCAATCGTGGTAATCGGTATCTATTTAGGGTTCAAGCGTGAGTTTTCAAAACTTATCGGCTTCTTGGTGGTTGCCCTTGTTGCCGTCGGATTGGTGTTCAATGCTGGTGGTGTAAAAGATGTGTTGCTGGAGCTGTTCAATAAGATTATCGGTGCATAAAACATTGTGAAAAGCGGTTTTTCTTTCGGGATTGACCGCTTTTTTCTTACCCAAATTTAAGATTTATCAAGATTGGAAGTGATACATTGAATGATATTTTTACGGATATGCAGGCAAAAATCGGCTGTCAATATATTTCAGACCTGCCCTACAAACGTCGTGCGGTGTGGTTTGAATTAAAGCGTATCTGCCTTGCTGATTATCCGACGAAACAATTAGAAGATTTTACACGCTATGTATTCGGCGTTCCCTATGCCGTCATAGCAGAAGCATTGAAGAAAGGACGTGAAAACGCATGAATGAATTAAGGGTGTGTATCGAAAGCACACAAGCAACCAATGAGGAATTGTTGTCCGCTTGGTTTACCCTGCCGATTGACGAGGAAGAATTTTTAGAAAAGTTAGGGGTAGACGCTGAAAGCGAGAACTACCGCATTGTAGACAAAGCACTTCCCTTTTCTGATGATGTACGGGAAGATACCAGCGTCGAAAGGCTCAATGACCTTTATTCCACCTATGCAAGTCTGCCAGCGGATTTGCAAGAAGATTGTGCGGAGCTGTTATGCTGGTTTACTGACCTTGACGAACTGCACAGCCACCGAAATGACATTATCCATTATTCATGGTGCAAGAACATGGCTGATGTAGCGAAACATCTGTTAGACCATGACCCTACCTTTGCTGGCATTGAGGAACGGCTTATCAAATATTTTGACTTTGAAGCCTACGGACAATATCTGGACGACAACGGACATTTCGTGGAAACGGAACACGGCATTTATGAACTACCCTAGAAATGAGGTGGTCTGATGAGTATTGATGATATGGCAGTCTATATCGTAAATTTAGGCGATTATGTTGAGGGCGGTGTCAAAGGAGCTTGGTTTCGTTTTCCCTTAAATGAGGAAGAAATCAGAGAACGTATCGGCTTAAACGGACGCTATGAAGAATACGCTATCCATGATAGCGAAAACTTCCCCTGCGAGCTGGAAGAATATACGTCCATTGATGAACTGAACCGTATCTATGAACTGATACAAGACTTTCCAGAGGAAGTATTGGATAAGCTGGACGATTTTGTTTCTTATTACGGAAGTGTCGAGGAACTGGCAGACCATATCGACGATATTATCTGCTATTCTGGGTGCAACAGTATGGAAGATGTAGCATATGAAAAGATTTATAACGAAAATGCACTTGGCGAGATACCGCCTGCCCTCTACCATTACATAGACTGTGAAGCCTACGGCAGAGATATTGAAATTCAAGATTACTTCGTAAAAACAAGATACGGTATGTGTGAAATCAAACGATAAGCTGGAAGATCAGCAACATATATGGTTGCTACTGACAGCGTATTTCTCTTTAAGGGACAGTCTGAAAATGGCTGTCCTTTTCTCATTTAGAACTTACGAAAGGAGCTGAAAGAACTTGAAAAAGATTAAATCTTATACGGGTATCTGGAACGTGGAAAAAGTCTTGTATGCAATCAACGACTTCAATTTACCCTTTCCCGTTACCTTTACACAGATTACATGGTTTGTGATTACGGAATTTATCATCATTCTGTTTGGGGACTTACCGCCACTTTCCATGATTGAGGGGGCGTTTCTAAAATACTTCGGTATTCCCGTTTTCCTCACTTGGTTTATGAGCCAGAAAACCTTTGACGGCAAGAAGCCTTACAGCTTTCTAAAATCACAGATTACTTATGCGTTGCGTCCCAAAATCACTTATGCAGGAAAAGCCGTGAAACTGGATAAGCAGATACTACATGAAAATATCACGGCAGTAAGGAGTGTGAACTATGTTCCCGATAAAATATATTGACAACAACCTTGTCTGGAACAAGGACAATGAGGTGTTCGCTTACTATGAGCTGATACCCTACAACTATTCTTTTCTATCCGCAGAAGAAAAGTTTATCGTGCATGACAGCTTTCGCCAGCTTATCGCACAGTCCCGTGAGGGTAAAATCCATGCCTTGCAGATAGCGACAGAAAGCTCCATACGAAGTATGCAGGAACAATCCAAACGATTAGTAACGGGGAAACTTCGTGAAGTGGCATTAGAAAAAATAGACGAACAGACCGAAGCGTTGGTATCTATGATTGGGGACAATCAAGTGGACTACCGCTTTTTTCTTGGCTTTAAGCTCATGGTTACGGAAGAACAGCTCAATCTGAAGAACATCAAAAAATCGGCGTGGCTGACATTCAAGGAATTTCTGCATGAAGTCAATCACACGCTGATGAACGACTTTGTTTCCATGCCGAATGATGAAATCAACCGCTATATGAAAATGGAAAAGCTGTTAGAAAACAAAATATCAAGACGTTTCAAGGTGCGACGCTTGGAAACGAACGACTTCGGGTATCTCATAGAACATCTTTACGGCAGGAACGGTGTCGCTTATGAAGATTATGGGTATCAGCTACCAAAGAAGAAATTTAAGAGAGAAACGCAGATAAAATATTATGACCTTATTCGTCCGACAAGATGTGTGATTGAGGAAAGCCAGCGGTATTTACGATTGGAACATGAGGACAAGGAAAGCTATGTGTCCTATTTTACCGTCAATGCGATTGTAGGCGAGCTTGATTTTCCGTCCTCTGAAATCTTCTATTTCCAGCAACAGCAATTTACCTTTCCCGTCGATACGTCCATGAATGTAGAAATCGTAGAAAACAGAAAGGCGTTATCCACTGTCCGCAATAAGAAAAAGGAATTGAAAGATTTGGATAATCACGCCTATCAAGCTGGAAGTGAAACCAGTTCAAACGTGGTGGACGCATTAGACAGCGTGGACGAGCTGGAAACCGATTTAGACCAGACAAAAGAAAGTATGTATAAGCTGTCCTATGTGATACGGGTATCGGCTGACAGTCTGGACGAGTTGAAACGCCGTTGTGATGAAGTCAAGGACTTTTACGACGACCTCAATGTGAAGCTGGTGCGTCCTGCTGGGGATATGTTAGGGCTACATTCTGAATTTTTACCAGCCAGCAAGCGATATATCAATGATTATGTGCAGTATGTCAAAAGTGATTTTCTAGCTGGGCTTGGCTTTGGAGCGACCCAGCAGTTAGGCGAAACGTCGGGTATCTATATTGGATATTCCGTTGATACGGGAAGAAATGTGTACTTACAGCCCTCTCTTGCCAGTCAAGGAATTAAAGGCACTGTTACCAATGCGTTAGCGTCTGCTTTTGTCGGTTCGCTTGGCGGTGGAAAGTCGTTTTGCAACAATCTTCTTGTTTATTACTCTGTTCTCTTTGGGGGACAAGCGGTTATCTTAGACCCAAAATCCGAGCGTGGAAACTGGAAAGAAACACTCCCAGAGATAGCCCATGAAATCAATATTGTAAACCTAACCAGCGACAAGGACAATGCAGGACTGCTTGACCCGTTCGTGATTATGAAGAATGTGAAAGACGCTGAAAGTCTGGCAATCGACATTTTGACATTCCTTACGGGTATTTCCTCTAGGGACGGCGAAAAGTTCCCCGTACTTCGTAAGGCGGTTCGTGCCGTTACCCAAAGCGACAGTCGGGGCTTACTTCATGTGATAGACGAGCTATGCCGTGAAGATACGCCAGTATCAAAGAACATTGCCGACCATATCGACAGTTTCACAGACTACAATTTTGCACATCTTCTGTTTTCAGACGGAACAGTGGAAAATGCAATCAGTCTGGATAATCAATTAAACATCATTCAAGTAGCCGACCTTGTACTGCCAGATAAGGACACGACCTTTGAGGAATACACGACTATTGAATTATTATCGGTATCTATGCTCATTGTCATTAGTACCTTTGCCCTTGATTTTATCCATAGCGACCGTTCTATCTTTAAGATTGTAGACCTTGACGAAGCGTGGGCGTTCTTAAATGTGGCACAAGGCGAAACCTTATCAAATAAGCTGGTGCGTGCTGGACGTGCAATGCAGGCAGGCGTTTATTTCGTTACACAATCTTCTGGCGACGTGTCAAAAGAAAGTCTGAAAAACAATATCGGCTTGAAATTCGCCTTTCGTAGTACGGACATTAACGAGATAAAACAGACCTTAGAGTTTTTCGGTATCGACAAGGACGACGAGAACAACCAGAAACGCTTGCGTGATTTAGAGAACGGACAATGTTTATTGCAGGACTTATACGGACGTGTCGGTGTGGTGCAGATACACCCCGTCTTTGAAGAACTGCTACACGCCTTTGATACCAGACCACCAGTGAAAAGAAATGAGGTGGAGTGATGAAAGAAAGGATAAAAGGTGCGTTCACAAAAAAGAAGATACTTCACTTTGTCAAAATGGCTCTGTTCGTCGTGGCACTTTCCCTTATCCTGCTTTCACTTCTGGGGACGGTGGCTCATGCGACGGGGCTTGTGGACGACACTATCAATGCAGAAAATCTTTATTCCAAATATCCCCTTTCCAATTACCAGCTTGATTTTTATGTGGATAATAGCTGGTCGTGGTTGCCGTGGAACTGGCTGGACGGTATCGGAAAATCGGTGCAGTACGGGCTTTACTGCATTACGAACTTTGTCTGGACTATCAGTTTATATTTAAGCAATGCAGCGGGTTATGTGGTGCAGGAAGCCTACAAGCTGGATTTTATCAATGATATGGCAGACAGTATCGGGAAAAGCATACAGACCTTAGCAGGCGTTACCGAGAACGGCTTTTCCTCTACGGGATTTTATGTGGGATTTCTACTGCTGATTATCTTAGTGGTGGGAATGTATGTTGCCTATACGGGACTTATCAAACGGGAAACCAGCAAGGCATTACACGCCGTTATCAACTTTGTTGTGGTGTTCATTCTGTCCGCTTCGTTTATTGCCTATGCTCCCGACTACATAAAGAAAGTCAATGACTTTTCAAGCGACATCAGCACCGCTTCGCTGGACTTGGGAACAAAAATCATGCTCCCCAACTCTGACAGCGAGGGCAAGGACAGCGTGGACTTGATACGGGACAGCTTGTTTTCCATTCAAGTACAACAGCCGTGGCTCTTGCTTCAATTTGGCAACAGTAACGCAGAGGAAATCGGTACAGACCGTGTAGAAGCTCTGGTATCGGCAAGTCCAGAGGACGAGGACGGCGAAACAAGAGAGGAAGTCGTAAAAACAGAAATTGAGGATAACGACAACAACAATCTGACGATACCGCAGGTCATTAACCGCTTGGGTATGGTGTTCTTTCTCTTGTTCTTTAATCTTGGTATCACGATATTTGTATTCTTGCTTACGGGCATGATGATATTTAGCCAGATACTTTTTATTATCTTTGCAATGTTCTTGCCTATCAGCTTTTTACTCTCCATGATACCGAGCTATGAAAGCATGGCAAAGCAGGCAATCGTAAGGGTATTTAATACCATAATGACACGGGCAGGAATTACCCTCATTGTAACGGTTGCTTTCAGCATTTCCAGTATGTTTTACAACATTTCCGCAGACTATCCGTTCTTTATGATAGCGTTCTTACAGATAGTGTGCTTTGCTGGTATCTACATGAAGCTGGGCGACTTAATGAGTATGTTCAGCTTAAACGCTGGCGACAGTCAAAGCATGGGACGCAGAATATTCCGCAGACCGTATCTGTTTATGCGACATAGGGCTAGGCGTATGGAACACCGTATCGCAAGGGCTGTAAGTGCTGGCGGTATTACGGGCGGTGTGGCTGGTGCGGTAGCTGGAAGTGCCGTTGCTGGCAAGCGGACAGAAAGAAAAAATACGGCTTCTAAAGAAAATCGGGGCAATACCGCTTCCAGCATGGGACAGCGTGCAGGCTCAAAGGTGGGTGCAGTCTTAGATACAAAAAATAAAGTCAAAGACAAGGCAAACGCTGTCAAAGAGAATATCAAAGATATGCCGACACAGACCGCTTATGCCGTCCACTCCGCAAAGGAAAAGGCAAAGTCCAGTATTTCCGATTTCAAGCGTGGTATCGTGCAGGAACAGAAAGAACGACAATCGGGACGTTTAGAAAAACAACAACAGCATAGACAGAATATCGCAGACAAGCGTATGGAGCTTCAAAAGGCACAAGAAGCAAGGCAGGAAAGAACGCATACGGACGGATCAGCGACAAAAGGAGCTACCCGTCCACATGAACGACCAGCCACAACCGCAAAGCCGAGCGTTGAAAAAATGCAGGAAGTCAAACGCCCTGCCACAACGACCACTTCAAAAGCAAGTGAGCCAGTCAAGACAAATGTTGTGAAAGAACGTCCGCTATCTTCGGGTGGTTCTGATGTGAAAACTCCACTGACAAACCATAGGAATGTAGAAAAGACCGTATTACAGAAAGGACGAAAGAAAAAATGAGATTGAAGCATATCGCCATGATTGGCAGTCTGTTTCCTATCCTCATTTCCATTGTGCTGTTTTTCGGGGTGCTGATTAGTGCAGAGGACGACGACGGGGGCGGTAACTATTCTTCTTCCTTTGGCGGTATGAACCTATCCGCAGAAGTGTTGAAACATCAACCTATGGTGGAAAAGTACGCCAGAGAATACGGTATCTCCGAGTATGTCAATGTCCTGCTGGCTATCATTCAAGTAGAAAGTGGCGGTACGGCAGAAGATGTCATGCAGAGTTCGGAAAGTCTTGGTTTACCGCCTAATTCTTTAGATACAGAAAGCTCAATCAAGCAAGGGTGTAAATATTTTGCGTCCTTGCTTTCTTCCTGCAAAAGTCAAGGTATCGACGATTTGAATGTAGCGATACAATCCTATAACTATGGCGGTGGCTATGTGGGGTATGTGGCAGGAAAAGGCAAGAAGCATACATACAATCTTGCGGAAAATTTCGCAAAAGAAAAATCGGGTGGAAAGAAAGTAACCTATACGAACCCTATCGCTGTGGCGAAAAATGGGGGCTGGCGGTACAGCTACGGCAACCAATTTTACGTTGAATTAGTCAATCAGTATTTGACTATTCCTCAAATATCGGGCGAACTGGCACAAAAGGTTATGAATGAAGCATTGAAATATCAAGGGTGGAAATATGTGTACGGCGGTAGCAACCCCAACACTTCCTTTGACTGTTCGGGGCTGACGCAATGGTGCTATGGAAAAGCTGGTATTTCTTTACCGAGAACGGCACAAATGCAGTATGACGCAACCCAGCATATCCCCTTATCGCAGGCAAAGGCTGGCGACTTGGTATTTTTTCATTCCACCTATGACGCAGGAAGTTATGTAACCCACGTCGGTATCTATGTAGGAAATAACCAGATGTACCATGCTGGCGACCCGATAGGATATGCAGACCTAACGAATAGTTACTGGCAACAGCACTTAATCGGTGCAGGACGAGCAAAACAATAGAAAGGACTTGAAAAATATGTTTAAGAAGAATAAGAAACAGACAGAAAATGTCAAAGAAAAAAAGGTGCGTACTTTCAAAGTAGGCACACATAAAAAATCCGTGATTGCATTGTGGGCGGTGCTTATCGCAAGTGTGAGCTTTGGCGTATATAAGAACTTTACCGCTATTGATATGCACACGGTACACGAAACAGAAACAATCCAGTTACGATTACATGATACCAGCGGTATTGAAAATTTCGTGAAGAACTTTGCGAAGTCCTATTATACATGGAATAACAGCAAAGAAGCGATTGAAGCAAGGACGCAGGCAATCAGCGGTTATCTGACAAAGGAATTGCAGGACTTGAATGTGGATACAATCAGAACAGATATACCGACCAGCTCCACGGTAACAGATGTGCTTGTATGGAGCATTGAACAGTCTGGCACGGACACTTTTTCTGCTACCTACGAAGTAGATCAGCAGATAAAAGAGGGAGAACAGACAAGCAATGTGAAAGCAACCTATACGGTAAAAGTCCATGTGGACGCTGACGGAAATATGGTAATCGTTCAGAACCCTACCCTTGCCCCAGCAATCGAAAAATCAGACTATGAACCAAAGACACCAGAAGCAGACAACAGCGTAGACGCTGATACAATCAATGACGCTATCGCTTTTCTGGAAACATTCTTTAAGCTGTACCCGACAGCGACAGAAAAGGAGCTTGCCTACTATGTATCGGGAAATGTGCTTGACCCTATCGGCAGGGACTACCTTTATTCTGAATTGGTAAATCCAATATTCACAAAGGACGGGGACAATGTGAAAGTCAATGTTGCTGTGAAATTCCTTGATAATCAGACAAAGGCAACTTTAGTTTCGCAGTATGAACTTGTATTGCATAAGGATAGTAACTGGAAGATTATAGGATAATAAGTTAGACAAAGGTTTGTATACTACTTTTTAGTAGCGTATAAGCCTTTGTCAGAAACTACTAAAAGGTTGGAAATTCATTTCTTATCATGTTATTTTAGGTGTAAGTAAGGGATAGTGGATAAAATTACTGCATTGACTTTCCCCTTACGTCAAGGTGTAACATGAGAATAGAAGTAAGTTGAGAGGAGGATATTTATGTTATCTATTGGTGAATTTTCAAAGATATGTAAAGTTTCTACAAAAACACTTCGTTATTATGATGAAATTGGACTTATAAATCCCAGTAAAATCAATCAAGAGAATGGTTATAGATATTATTCCATTGAGCAATTAGAAACTATGTTACTTATAAACCGTTTAAAACAGTATAATTTTTCTTTGGAAGAAATCAAAGCGATTATTACATCAGAAGAAATACCAAATGAAAAATTATCCATAGAGCTTTATAAGAAAAAGTCAGAATTAGAAAAGCAAATACAGATATATTCACAAATTACAGAACAATTAAATGAGGATATAGCAGTTTTGAAACAAGGAAAATCAATCATGTCTTATTTGAATAAGATTGATGTACAACTTGTTGAAATACCAACTATGTATTTGGTTTCTGTTCGTAAAATGGTTTATAAGTTTGAAATGGAAGAACAATACGCTTGTTGTTTTAATTCAATATTAAGAAAAATTCAACATGACAAATTAACTGTCAATGCTCCACCTATGGTACTTTATCATAGTGATGAGTTTACTCCTTTGGGTTTGGACACAGAATTTGCTATTCCAGTAGAAGAATTTGTTACGGGAACTCGAGATTTTCGCCCCGGACTATGCTTAAAAACAACTTTACATGGCAGATATTCTAATTTGCCTTCTATTTATACGAAACAATGTGAATGGGCAGAGCAGAACGGTTATGAAAATAATGGTCCGCTTTATGAAGTTTATATTACCGATTTGACACAAACTTCAAACGAAGATGAACTTATAACTGAAATTTATTATCCAGTAAAAAAGAAATAGGTATACATCAAAGATTAAAATTTTTGTGAATAGAAGTTTCAGATACAATAACGTGAAATGGAGATGAGATTGATACTATGAATAGAAAAGAACTACACGATTTTATTAAAGAGAAACAGCCTAATATCTGTCAAATATCATGCTACAAAGACGGTAAAGAAGTTTATTCTGATGAATGGAATAATTATAAAAAAGGAGATGCTTGTCATGTTATGTCTGCAACCAAAAGTATCGTAGCATTACTTGTAGGAATAGCACTTGATAAAGGATTTATAAAAAGCATAGACCAACCCGTATTAGATTTTTTCCCTGAATATAAAATTAAAAGAGGAGAAAAAACAATTCAAAAAGTTACAATCAAGCATTTACTGACTATGACTGCACCATATAAGTATAAGTACGAACCGTGGACTAAAATTTGCTCAAGTGATGATTGGACTGTTTCAGCTTTAGATTTTCTAGGTGGAAGAAAAGGATTGACTGGACAATTTAAATACTCAACTTTAGGCATACATATACTAACTGGTATTATATCGAAAACGAGTGGTCTAAAAGTTGTGGACTTTGCAAATAAGTTTTTATTTGAACCCATTGGAGTAGAAAAACATATAAATTATTTAGCGGAAACTGCCGAAGAACATAAACACTTTACCATGTGTAAAGACCCACAAAAAAACATATGGTTTTGCGACCCAAAAGGAATAGGAACAGCAGGCTATGGTTTATGCTTTTCTGCAACAGACATGGCAAAAATTGGACAGCTTTGCTTAGATAAAGGAGTTCATAAAGGGAAACAAATTATATCATCTAAATGGATTGAAGAAATAACAAAGCCAAATTATAAATGTGGAGAAGAATATAGAAATATGTCTTATGGGTATCTTTGGTGGATTGTGAATGAAAATGTATATGCAGCCATAGGAAATAGTGGGAATGTTATATATGTAAATTCGTCAGAAAATATAGTGATAGCAGTTACATCATATTTTAAGCCAACAATATTCGACCGTATAGATTTTATACAAAAGTATATTGAGCCATTTATTACTATTAGGAGAACTTTGTAAATGATGGGATTAAAAAAACGAGATATAAAAAAGGCATTAAAAGCTGGTGCAAAAGCTGGCGGTGTATCATTGGCTGATGTTCGGGCTGATATTGAAGCAACGATTGATGAAGCTATGAATAGTACCGACCCAGAGGTGCAGGCAAATTTCAAAAAGTATTTTGGAAATAAACGCCCTACACCAGAAGAATATATTTACAAGATTACGAAAAAGACAAAGGTTTAATCTAATATTGTTTGCTACCTGCGGAGCAGATCAGCAAACAAAAGCTAGTAGAGAACGCTACTAAAAAGAAAAATAGGGAAAACAAGAAGCTGATTACTTCTTGCTTTCCCTGCTATTCAAGATACCGTCAATCGTACCTTGAATGATTTTTAATTCGTTATCACTCAATAAGTCAAGTGATGTTTCTATCTGACGGCGAGCTGTGCTTTTCTCAACTTTCTCTGGTGGATAGAAATATTCATCAACCGATATATTGAACATGGTAACTAAATCATGGAATAATTGAAAACTTGGGTGTGAACCGATATTTTCAATATCTGCGATATGGCGTTCTCCATAGAATACCTTATCGCCTAAATCATTACGGGATAGCCCTGCTTTTTCACGGGCTTCTCTGATTGCCAGTCCTAACGGTCTGAAATCAAAGGTTTGTGTTTCTTTATTTTTTCTCATTTTAAACCACCTAGCATGAGTTTAAACTTCATGCCATGTATTTAGAATGTGTTAAAAGTGCATATAGTATGCAGTAATAATTCAAAAGATATTATCGTGTGCGGTAAATAAAAAAAACCGTTCTTAGATAATATGCTTTTGCACGTCTTAAAAACGATAACGGGACGGTTTTGGATATAACCAAAGCTGTCCTTTTCTTTTGGTATAGCTCTGGTTTGAGGGGGCTATGCCATGATTACATATAGAAGAACGCTACGTCGTTCTCAACTGGATAATTATTTCTGTCTAGTGCTTCAATCATCATACCCATTACATGAGTTAAAAATTCATATAAATAGTATTTATATAACAGCCTGTTTGTGTAGTTACATTCAAATGGGCTGTTTTTATTTTATAGAAATAATTTTTTGAAAATCTTGGTAGTTTGACACCTCTTTGGGAAGTTAGGGTGCGGAAAGGGGGAAATGAACAAAAGTTCATTTCAATCCAGCACGGAAAGGAGGTGAGCAAATGAAAACATCTTCTTTCAAACAAGCCATTGAAGCACAGTTTGATTGTCTTTCAAAAAAGGTTATCAAACGAGCTGTCAAAAAAGGCTATCGTGATATGAAGCGACGTGAAAAACGAGAATGTCCATTTTCTGATATTCCAGATTATGAGCAGGAACGCTTTGGAACATTTGATAAATACGAAAGTGATTACACCGTATTTAACATTTTAGGCATTGAAGTATGGGTTGAGGACGACCAGCTAAGCGAAGCTCTTAAAACATTGACAGAAAAGAAACGCAACATTATTTTGTTGTCCTACTTTATGGATATGTCCGATAGTGAAATCAGCGAATTTATCAAAATCCCACGTTCTAACGTCCAATATCATAGAACAAAAACACTTGAAACAATGAAAAAAATCATGGAGGAACGTAAATGAAGAAACATGAGCATTTGCCTTTTGAGGTAATCTTATCAGCCACAGAGGGCGAACCAGAAGCAGTTGAAACCGTTTTGAAGTTTTATGACGGTTACATTTCCAAATTATGCCTGCGTAAATTGTATGACGAATACGGTAATGTTTGCATGGTTGTGGACGCTGATTTAAAAAACAGAGTTCAGACAGCATTGCTTGATATGCTGATGAATTTTGAAATTGTAGTGATGTAGTACATATAAGTGAAGTTTGGTACTTCCCCCTTTCCTGCCACTTCACTTGTCATTCTATTAAAATCAATTTGACTAGAATTGATTTTGATAGGCTGAATAGCCGATAGTTCTTTGAAAATTGAATAAAGCAGACAGATACGTTTGTGAGGTAGCAAGCCACGGGGACTGTACGCCATGACCTTTCCAAAAGAAAGCGAGCGACCCACGCAGTGATCCGAGAGCGACCGTTGGAAAAGCCGCTTTGCCACGACCTACCCTCACAGAATAATGATACGTCCGCATGGTGCGGTTCTGCCCACAAGAATGGGAATAGTTGAGATACTAACGGAGCTTTCCAAAGCCGTCTGTCTGCTTATAATTTATAGTTACAGCAACAAAATCTATCTTCTCATTTTATTTAGGTGTGTTATAATTGTCTTGTTAGACGAGTGTATTTTGTTGCTGTCACAAATGAAAGGGGTCTTAATAGTGATAAGTGATACACAAAATGCACAATCTCCTACAAAGGATAAAAAGACTTATACAGTAGAGGAAATTGCTGAACAACTGGACATTAGCAAAAAGGTAGCTTATTCATTGGTAAAAAGCGGTCAATTCAGTTATGTTCGTGCTGGTAAAGCCATACGGGTATCAAAGGTTTCTTTCGATAAATGGTTAAATGGAATTTAACTATAAGGAGAGAAAATTATGGCTTCAATCAAACAAAGAAAATCAAGTTTTTCAGTTATTTATTGGTATTTAGATAGTGCAGGAGAGAGAAAGCAAAAATGGGACACGTTGGAAACAAGAAAAGAAGCGAAACAGCGAAAAGCCTTTATAGAATACTATCAAGAGAAATTTGGATATGTGCTAGTTCCTTTAGAAGAACAATTTGCACACCAGATTGAAAATTCTAAAAAAGAGTTAGATGTTGTAGACAAAGATATTACATTGCGTGATTTCCTAGAAATTTTTGTTAATCTATACGGCACATCTAAATGGTCGCCGAGTACATTTAGTGGTAAGGTAGGCAGTATTGAAAATTATATCAATCCGATTATCGGAGATTGGAAACTGAATGAAATAACTACAAAAAGCCTATCAAAATACTACAATGATTTATTGAGCGTTCCAGAAGTACCACGGGCAAACAGAAAAGCAACTGGTCGTTGTGTTCAACCAGCAAACATCAAGAAAATACATGATATTATCCGCTGTGCCTTAAATCAAGCTATCCGCTGGGAGTATATTGATACAAACAAAAGAAACCCTGCGTCTTTGGCTACGTTACCAAAAATTCCAAAGACTAGGCGAAAAGTGTGGAGTGTTCAAACATTTCGAGAAGCGGTAAAAGCCACGGAAGATGATTTACTTTCAATTTGTATGCACTTAGCTTTTTCCTGCTCTATGCGAATTGGAGAAATTACAGGACTTACATGGGAAGATGTTATTCTTGATGAAGAGTCCATTGCTACAAATAATGCAAAGGTAATCATCAATAAAGAACTTTCAAGAGTAAATGCAGAAGCTATGCAGAAATTAAAGGAAAAGGATATTTTAAAGATTTTCCCAACGCAAAAACCGCATTGTACCACAAGGCTTGTCTTGAAAACGCCAAAAACAGAAACAAGTAATCGTGTTGTCTGGTTACCTAAAACAGTTGCGGAACTATTGGTGCAATATAAAAAAGACCAGCAGGAATTAAAGGAATTTCTAGGAAGTGCCTACAATGATTACAACCTTGTTATTGCGTTAGATAATGGCAATCCCGTGGAAAGCCGTATTGTTAGAGATAGGTTTCAAAAGCTCTGTGAAGAAAACGATTATGAAGTTGTGGTATTTCACAGCCTACGCCATTTAAGTACGGGTTATAAACTCAAAATGACAAACGGAGATGTTAAATCCGTACAAGGCGATACTGGTCATGCAGAAGCAGAAATGGTTACAGATGTCTATTCAGAAATTATTGACGAGGACAGACGTTTCAATGCACAAAAAATGGATAAAGAATTTTATTCTACGCTTAATGATGATACAGACAATCCAAAGCAAGATACAGACTTAACAGATAGTGATATGGCATTATTGGAACTAATTAAATCTTTATCGCCAGAGATGAAAGCACAGCTTTTAAAGCAAACACTCCAAAAATAAATTTTCAAAAGTGTTAGCAAATTTCAAAAAAACCAGCGATTTTTCTTCAAAAATAAAAAAGTGTTAGCAAGCCTACTTCCTTAAAAGTCTTAAAAAAATATCGAATAAAAAATGACTGATTGAAAACAATTCATATTCAGCGTAAATAGAAAGCTATAAATAAGAAAACGCTGAAAACCTTGTAAAATAAGGCTTTCAGCGGAGTTTGTGGCGTCCCAGACAGGAGTCGAACCTGCGACGTTTCGCTTAGGAGGCGAACCCTCTATCCTGCTGAGGTACTGGGACATTCTTAAAAATCTATTCAATTTTATCTAGTTATCATATCAAAAGGCGTTTGTTACGCCTAGCCCTTAGGAGGCGATTGCATTATCCAGCTATGCTACGAGGACAAAGCCTCTATTATCCTAACAAATATTTATTTAAAATACAATCTATGTATCTAATTCTTTCATTTTATTACGAAAGTCAATGATATCATTAAAAAGCATACGAATGACACAAATCATTGGTACTCCAAGGAACATTCCAATAAAGCCAAAGAAATGTCCAAAGACGGTAATAGAAAGTAAAACCCAAAATGGTGAAATACCAACAACATCTCCTAGAATCTTTGGTCCTAAGAATAAACCATCAAATTGTTGTAAAGCAAAGACAAAAACTAAGACCGCTAAAGCATGGAATAAATCTCCTGTCATCAAGGCTACAAGAACAGCAGGAAACCCACCGATAAATGGTCCAAAATAAGGAATCATATTCGTAATCAAAATAAAGACAGCAAGAATTGGGAAGAATTTTACTTTTAAAATAGCGAGTCCAATAAATGCGATAATTCCAATAATTAACGAATCTAAGAATTTACCATAAATAAATTGTCCAAAGATTCGATGTGAGCGTACTGCATAATCATGAATAAGTTCTATTTTTTCTTTTGACATAAAAAGTGAACATAAACGATCAAAGATACCTACAAGCTTTTTTGCTTCAATTAAAACATAAGGTGTAAAAATCAAACCTAAAACAGCTGTAATAATCGTACTTCCTGCTTTAAAGAGAGTCCCAAGTGTCGCAATAGGATCAATAGCTTCAATTGAATTAACATATTTAACAACCATTTCATCTATCTTAATGATAACTTCACTGGCAAGATTACTTCCTAAATAAGTTTCCAATGTTTTTTCAAAGTTTTTAATATACAAGGTTAAATTATCCGCAATATTAACAACATAATTGACAAGTGCTGGAATGATTGCAATCATTAAAACAACAATAATTAAAACAAAGACAACAAAAACAAAAATAGAAGAAATTGTATGACTATATTTAATAAGCTTTTTATTTTGAAAAGAATCTAAAAACATTTCAAATTTATAAACCAATGGTTGTAAAAAATAAGCAAGTATTGCTCCTACTATTAAAGGAATAAAAGCTGATAAAATATTGGAAAACAATGAAATATCAAATGTTTTATAAATAAAAATAATAACACACGCACACAAAATAATTCCTACATAATTCTTTACTGTCCTCATTTTAAACCACCTCAAACTTTTTTCCATTATATCACACTCTCTATATTTTTACGATGCTTATTCCAACTTCTTAATAATCTTTTTATATAATAAATACTCATTTTTTCATAAACTTCTTGAGTCTTTAAATCTACTAAACAATAATCTTGTTCATATTTTATAATGGTCAAACCATAATGATATAAACCACTAATGATATCAATATCCAATAAAAAAACCTCCTTTACACATTCTATGTATAAAGTGAGGTATTATAATAAATAAATAATAAATAGCTTAAAGACAGCAAAAAGCCACCTATAACATCAGAAAAATAATGTACACCTAGATAAATTCTACTTAAACCTATTAATAAAATCATCATTGCTAATAATGTCATGATAAGTTTTTTATATTTTAAAGAACTTTGATAAACTTCTATAATCAATAATCCATAACCAATCATTGCTGACATACTATGTCCACTAGGAAAACTATAATTCGTTTCTTTTACTAAATGTAATCTTTGAGGAGGTCTTGGTCTTTTAATAATATATTTAATAAGTCTATTTATTCCTTGTCCTATTAGTAAATGGATACCTATCAAAAGTTCTTTTTTATCTTTTAAAAACATTAATACTACAACTAATAAAACATAAAACCATGTACTTCCTAATGTTGAACAAAGTTTAAAAAAGGATGTCATAAAATCACATCTTAAATTTTGTACTAAATGATAAATCATCCAATCTAATGGTTGGATGATTTGAAAATAAATCAATAAATAATCTAAAACAAATAAACTTAAGGGTATAACAAATAATAATTTCTTCTTCATTCTATTCCTCTATTTCTAATTGATATACTTTTTCAAATATTTTAATTAACATATCATATAATTTTTGATTATTACTACTTAATAAAAATCCATAAACACGTTTTGTAAGTGCTTTGTATAATTTAGGATCATTAAATCCTAAATATGCATTTAATAATTCAATTTGTTCCTTTTGATTTGATTTTAATAATAAATAAACAGTAAGCACATAGACCTTTGATAAATATTCAATAACATAAGTTCTTTGTCTTCTACTCTTTAATGAATAAACATCATATAAATCCCATAAACTTTTCATTAAATCTATATAGCTATTTGATTTAGAAATATGAATTTTTCGATGTGATCCATAACAATGAAATGGTACATTTAAATAATACATTGATTTAATATAAGGAATTATTCCATAAACGGTTAACTCATTATAAAAAATATTTTCTTCATCCGTTTTTATTTTTCTTAGAGTACTTGTTTTAATAATAACTGATCCTAAATCTATTTGAAAATGCTTATGAAATGCTTTTATATTATGCCATTCAAAAATAGTTTCTGTTGGAAAAATATTTTTATATGAAACTCTTTTTTCTTTTTTTTGAGGAACTACATATTTATAATCTGTAAGTAATACATCTAAATTTGCTTGAATACGAATAAAATCACGAATTGTTTCTACAACACTTACAAGTGATGGTTGATCTAAATAATCAAAGCATTGAAGTATCTTAAAATAAAGTCCTTCGCTATATTTTAAAGCTGTTTTTAAAAAAGGAACATCTTCTTTAGTTGTAATAACTTTAACGGTATCTGGATAAGCTTCTTCATATTCTCTAGCAACTTGTAAAGTTTCATCATGTGAATGACGATCAACAATTAAAACTTCTACCTCATCTTTCATTAAAAGACATGAGTTAATTGCTTTATGCATTTCCATAATTGAGTTATAACAAGGGATACATACTGTTAGTAATTTCATAATTAAAATCCTCCAAAAATATTTTATCATAATTTATCTATTAGTTCACGTTTTATTGCATTTACCTTGATTTTATGCTATTTTATTAAGGTATCTAAAGGAGGAAATTATATGCATTTTGTTATTAATGTATTTGTTACAGCTGTATGTTTTATCTCTATTATTTTATTTAAAGAGATTCTTAATAAAATTGTGAAAGTCTTATTAAGTGTTATTGGATGTGGTACATTATCTTATGCACTTGCTATTCTTGTTAAAAAATGTGGAGAATGGTTTGGATGCTGGTCTGGTGATGCTCAATATATCAAAAGCGATTTCTTATGGATTTATGCTATTGTTCTAGTTGTTTATATTATTATTAATATTATTGCTAAAAAAAATAAAGCTTAATTTTCAAGCTTTATTTTTTTATACCCACTGCTTTTTTAGCCAGCCCATCAGCAACTTCATTATAATAATCCCCACTATGTGCTAAAACCTTTTGAAAATAAATATCTATCTTCTTTTTCATATCATTGATTGTTTTAACATAATTTTGAGTTTGTTCCTTATTTGCTTTCCATAAACCTGTCGCCCATTTTTCAATACCTTCATAATCATAATAAATGCAAATAGACTCATAATGATGATCAATTGCATATTGAATAGCATTCATACACCCAAGAATTTCTCCTGAAACATTACGCATTGAAGAATACTCAGGAATATTCCCTTTACCTAATAATTGTTGAATAACTTGTTGCCCTTCAATTAAAACACAACCATAGCCATATTCTTTTGTTTTAATATTATAACTACCATCAACATAAGCAAGTAAAGTTAAATCATCACTTACTTTTTTTACTTCTTTACCAATAAATGCTTTTGCTTCATCTTCACTTGTAAAAGATTTATAAACTGCTCCTGAATAACCATTAACTTGTTCTTTACATTCATCCCATGACATATAAATTCCTGGTTTTTTTCCTTCTTTTACTGCATAAAATTTTGCCATAATAAACTCCTTTGCTTATTCTATTTTATTATAATCATTGAAACAATGATTGTATATCTTTTTTAATTGTTTTAAAATGTATATAGTATATTTAAGTGAGGTAGTAACATGAAACGTTGTCTTATTATTATTAATCCATCATCTGGAAAACATATTATTCAAAATAAACTAGATCGTATTATTGGTCAATTAACATTACAAAACATTGTAGAACATTTTGAAATATTTTATACAGAAAAAAAAGATGATGCCTATTATAAAGCAAAAGACTGTGATGAAAATCAATATGATTTTATCATGTCTGTTGGTGGTGATGGTACTTTAAATGAAGTTATTTCTGGAATGGTTGATAGTCATAAAAAAATTCCTTTATGTATTTTAGCAGCAGGTACCGTTAATGATTTTGCTAATTATTTAAATATTCCAAGTTCAGTAAATGGTATTGTGGAAATGATTAAAAATTTCAATGTTATTTCTAGTGATGTTGGGAAAATCAATGACCAATATTTTATTAATGTAGCAGCAGCGGGAATGTTTTCTGATATTTCGTTTGTTGTATCAAAAGAAGAAAAGAAAAAATTTGGTCCTTTAGCTTATTATTTTAAAGGAATGACACAACTTCCTCAACAATTATCAACAAATCTTCATTTAAATGTAACTGTAGATAATGAATCTTTTGAAGAAGATGCTTATATGTTTGCAATTACAAACACTAATCGTGTTGGTGGTTTCGATGGTATTATTCCTTTTGCAGATATCAATGATGGTAAATTAGATTTAGTGATTGTAAAAAGATGTTCAATCACAGATTTAATTGCACTCATTAAAGATTATCGTTTTGGTAAACACGATAAGAGTCCTTTTATCCATTATATTCAAGGACAACATATTCACATTACTTGTGATCAAGATCTTACAATGGATATAGATGGTGAAGAAGGCACACATCTTCCTATTGATGTACATAATTTACAAAAATCAATTCAATTATTAGTTCCTTTAAAATAATATTTAAAAAGAAATCATTGCTTTTCATGATTTCTTTTTTTTGTTTAATGAATTAACTTTAAAACATCATTTTCACTTTGTATATCAAAAATAGATACTGTAAGCTTATTTACTTTTTCCATCGTACTACTTCTTATCGTATTTTCTGTTTCTTTTGATAAATCTCCTAACTTACATCTTAATTGCATTAATAAAGTATTTTGTTTTTCTTCTAATTTACCTTCATTTCTTCCAACAAGAATACCTTCTTCACGTCCTTCACTTCTAAATCCTTCTGCCATTCTTTCCATTCCTTCGCACATATCCATCTCATCTCCTTCTACAATATCTTTAATCATATCCAAACTCCCTGTAATTATCGCTGCATAAATCAAATTATTGGTATTCATCTTTCTTTTTTGATGTAATTTTATATAGTCTCCCTTATACATTGCTTGAATGGCTTCTATAAAATAGCGTGTTTGTTCATCTTTGATCTTACTTGTATCCATTTCTTTAACATCTACTAAGATGATTTTCCAATCATTAAAGCATTTCTTTAATTCTTCTGGTATTTCAAAATAATCACTGAGTTTTACAGGTACATTCCATTTCTTTGGTCCTGTATAAAAGGCAACCATGATTTGTGGTACTAATCTTTTATACTCTTTATTTTCTAACTGTTTTAAATATTCCAACATTTCATAGATGGCACATCTAACCACCATTGCTTGATCAACACTACTTTGATGTTCTACTCCTAGTATACAGTAGATTCCATTAATATCACTTTTAACAACAATATCTCTTCTTCTTTTTTTATCCTCTATTCTTTTTGAATCATTGATAATAAAAGCTGTATCATTTTCATAACGCACAAGATTTTCAGGACGAATGAGTTGTTCTCCTTCAAATACAACTGCATTAATAAAAGATGCAAAACTGACATCATTACTTAAGAATATCCGACATGCACTATCAGAGGTTACCTTATTGATGGGTATCATACACATTACCTACTTTCTATTGAGTTGAAGTAACGTCATCTAGATTTATTACAAGTAGATTATAACATGTATGTACTTAATATTTGTCTCAAGTTTGTCTCAAATTTGTCTCACAAATGTCTCATTTCTTATACTTATTTTATCTTTCAATTTTTACTATTTCAATGGACATTTAGTCCAAAGAAAAAGCTATTGATGGATTAATCCATTTCAATAGCTCCTGTATATAATTGATAATATTTACCTTTTTCTTTAATAAGTGATTGATGATTTCCTCTTTCAATAATATGTCCTTGTTCTAAGACCATAATACAATCACTATTTTTAATTGTTGATAAACGATGGGCAATAACAAGTGTTGTTCTACCATGCATTAATTTATCCATACCATCTTGTACAAGTTTTTCTGTACGAGAATCAATAGAAGAAGTTGCTTCATCCAAAATAAGTGCAGGAGGATTAGCAACAGCAGCACGGGCAATCGCTAATAATTGTCTTTGTCCTTGAGATAAATTAGCTCCATCTCCTGTAAGCATTGTTTGATAACCCTCTGGTAAATGTTTTACAAATAAATCAGCATTAGCAAGTTTTGCTGCCTCAATACATTCTTCATCCGTAGCATCAAGACGACCATAGCGAATATTATCCATAACTGTTCCAGTAAATAAATGTGTATCTTGTAATACCACACCTAATGATCTTCTTAAATCATCTTTTTTAATCAATTTAATATCAATACCATCATAAGTAATTGATCCTTTTTGAATATCATAGAAACGATTAATTAGGTTAGTAATCGTTGTTTTACCTGCACCTGTCGCTCCAACAAAGGCTATCTTTTCACCAGGATTAGCATAAACATCAACATTGTGTAAAACCATACGATCATCAAAATAACCAAAATCAACACCTTCTATACGAATATCACCCTTCATTTCTACAAGTTCAACATGATCATCGCTTCTTGGATGTTTCCAAGCCCAATGCCCAGTTCTTTTATCTGTTTCAACCATTTTTCCATCAACAGTTTCTACACGACATAAAGTCACAACACCTTGATCATCTTCACTTTCTTGATCTAATAAATCAAAAATACGTCCTGCACCTGCTTGTGCCATCGCTACAGCATTGATTTGTTGAGAAATTTGTCCAATTGGTTGATTAAAGCTTTTATTAAGTGTTAAGAAAGCAACAAGTGTCCCAATTGTAAGTGAGAAATGTCCATTTAAAGCAAGAATTGCTCCTACGAAGGCACAAATAATATAAGAAACATTTCCTAATTGAACCGTAACTGGCATTAAGATATTCGCAAATTTATGAGCTTGATAAGCACTTTCTCTTAATTCATCATTTAATTTTCTAAAATCAGCAATAGCTTGTTCTTCGTGATTGAACACTTTAACAACTTTTTGACCTGAAATCATTTCTTCAATATAACCATTAACTTTACCTAAATCATTTTGTTGTTTAACGAAGAATTTTCCTGATAAAGAACCAAGTTTTCTTGAAACTACAAGCATTACCATTAACATACATACACTTAATACAGTTAAAGGAATATTTAAGATAATCATTGAGACAAATGTTGTCACAATTGTCATACAACTTGAAATAAGTTGAGGAATTGATTGAGAAATCAATTGTCTTAAGGTATCAATATCATTTGTATAGACTGACATTGTATCTCCATGAGGAGTTCTGTCAAAATAACGAATTGGTAAAGATTCCATATGTTCAAACATATCAATTCTTAAATCTCTTAAGAACCCTTGTGTTACATAAACCATAATACGGTTAAAGGTAAAGGCACATACAACCCCACAAGCATATAAACAAGCTACACGAATTAAAGCATGTAATAATCCACTAAAATCAGGAGAAGAGCTCTTTAATAAAGGAACAATATAATCATCAATCAATGTTTGCATAAACATTGTTCCTTGAACATTAAATAAAGCATTTCCAATAATACATAAAACAACAACAATTAAATGAATCTTATATTTACTCCATAACATCTTAAGTAAACGTTTCATTGTTCCTTCTTTCATTATTTTTCCTCCTTTCCTTTCATTTGTGTTTCATAAATTGTACGATAAATTTCATTTGTTTCTAATAAATTTTCATGTGTATCAAATCCATCAACTACTCCATCATTTAAAACAATAATACGACTTGCATTTTGTACTGATGAAATACGTTGAGAGATAATAATTTTAGTTGTATCAGGGATACGTTCGTTAAATGATTCTTGAATACTTGCATCTGTAGCAGTATCAACTGCACTTGTTGAATCATCTAAAATTAAGATTTTAGGATTTTTAAGTAATGCTCTAGCAATACATAAACGTTGTTTTTGTCCACCAGATACATTTGAACCACCTTGTTCAATATACGTATTATAACCATCTTCAAAACGATCAATAAACTCATCAGCACAAGCTAAACGACAAGCTTCTTTACATTCTTCTTCTGTAGCATTTTCATTACCCCATCTTAAGTTTTGTAAGATTGTTCCACTGAATAAGACATTCTTTTGTAATACGACAGAAACTTCATCTCTTAAAACTTCAAGGTCATAATTACGAACATCTTGTCCACCAACAACAACACTACCTTCATCTACATCATATAAACGTGAAATTAAATTAACTAAACTACTTTTAGCACTTCCCGTACCACCAATAATACCAATTGTTTCACCACTTTTGATATGTAGATCTACATCTTTTAAAACAGCTTCTCCACTACCATGTTTATAAGAAAAAACAACATGATTGAAATCAATTGAACCATCTTTTACTTCAGTTAAAGCTTCTTGAGGAGATACTAAATCAGATTGTTCATTAATAACTTCAGCAATACGTCTTCCTGAAGCAAGTGACATTGTAATCATAACAAATGCCATTGAAAGCATCATTAATGACATCATAATGTTCATTACATAACTAAATAAACTTGTAAGTTCACCTGTTGTAAGGGTTCCTCCTACAATCGCTTTAGCACCTAACCATGAAAGCATTAAAATTGAACCATAGACAGCAATTAACATTGCTGGGCTATTATAAGATAAAACAGATTCTGCTTTAACAAATAATTTATAAATATTTTGTGCTGCTTTTCTAAATTTTTCATTTTCATATTTTTCTCTAACAAAAGATTTAACAACACGAATACCTACAACGTTTTCTTGAACACTTTCATTTAAAGTATCATATTTAGGAAAAACATCATTAAAGTATTTTGTAGCATGATACATAATTGTTACAAGCACAGCTACTAAGAAAACAATCGCTACAACGAAAATCATACTTAATTTAAAGTTGATCATCATCGCCATTGCAAGGGCACAAATAAGATTCATTGGTGCACGAATACACATACGAATAATCATTTGATAGGCATTTTGTACATTTGTAACATCTGTTGTAAGACGTGTTACAAGTCCAGCTGTACTGTATTTATCAATATTTGAAAATGAGTATGTTTGAATATTAGTATACATCGCATCTCTTAAATTAGCAGCAAATCCTGTAGAAGCTTTTGCTGCGTGATTTCCTGCTAAAAAACCGAGAGATAATGTTCCAAGGGCAATAACAAACATCAAAGCCCCATATTTTGTGACATTTGACATGTTTCCCGCTTCAATTCCTTTATCAATTAAACTTGCCATAAGTAAAGGAATCATAATTTCTAAAACAACTTCTAATGTTGCAAATAACATTGTAAGTAAAGAATCTTTTTTATATTCTTTGATTTGTTTTATTAAAGTTTTTACCATAATTGACTTCCTTTCCTATTCATTTACCGAACTTCATGAATATTTATAAATCTTCTTTGATGTTATTAATTAATTTATCGGCTATTTTAATAAACGTATTTATTTCTTCTTCAGATAAATCTTTAACAAGTTTTTGATGCATTTCTTTCAGATTTTCTTCAATTTGTCGATTATGATTTCTTGAAGATTCTGTTAAAACGATTTTCTTTAATCTTGCATCATACTCTACCTCTTCTCGTTCAATCATTCCCTTTTTACACATCAATTTCAACATTTCTGATGTCGTAGAACGATTGATTGAAAATTCTTTTTCTATATCTTTAGGAAATGTATCAAGCCCACTATCTTCTCTATCTTGAACAAACCCAATGATCCAACAATGCATTAAAGTAGCTCGATCAGGCCTCCGACCTACTTTCTTATCCATTGCTTTTCTCATTAAATTATTTATGGTCTTAATACGATGTCCAATTGGATCTCTATACATATCATTCCTCCTGTATTGTTCGGTTACGAATTGTATGGTAACATACATTTTTTGATTTGTAAAGTATTTCATAGAAGTTCATAGTTTTTCGTTGTATAATAATGAAGAAAGTGAGGAAGACAAATGGAAATTAAAGAAAGATTTTTAAATTACGTCAGTTTTGATACACAATCAGATAGTTATTCACATACTGTTCCTTCAACTTCAAAACAATTAAAATTAGGAAATTATTTAGTTGAAGAATTAAAATCATTAGGAATTGAAAACGCAAAAATAGATGAATTTGGTGTTGTTTATGGAACAATTCCTAGTAATAATAATCATCAAGGAGATGTCATAGGTTTTATTGCCCACATGGATACTTCCCCTGATGCAAGTGGTAAAGATATTCATCCACAAATTATCAAAAATTATCAAGGACAAAAAATTACTTTAAATGAAGATAAAAAACTTTATCTAGACCCTGAACAATATCCTCAACTCTTACATCTTATTCATCATGATTTAATTACTACAGATGGAACAACTTTATTAGGAGCTGACGATAAAGCAGGAATTGCTATCATTATGCAAATGGTTGAATATCTACACACACATCCTGAATTTAAACATAATGATATACAAATTGCTTTTACACCAGATGAAGAAATTGGTTGTGGAAGTAATCATTTTGATGTGAAATACTTTAATGCTGATTATGCCTATACAATTGATGGAGGAGATATTCATATTGTTGAATATGAAAACTTTAATGCTTTTTCAGCAAAAGTGAATATTCATGGTAGAAGTATTCATCCTGGAAGTGCTAAAAATAAAATGATTAATTCTACACGTGTTGCTTATGAATTTGATTCATTATTACCAGTTCATATGCGTCCTGAATCTACTGAAGGCTATGAAGGTTTCAATCATCTTCATGCTATTCAAGGAACTTGTGAAGAAACAACAATGGATTATATAATTCGAAATCATGACTTACAACAAGCAAAAAAACAATGTCAAGAATTTATTGACATTGTTGAATTCTTAAATAAAAAATATGGTTATCAAATTATTGATTTAACAATTACTGAAAGCTACTTAAATATGAAAGAAGCTTTAAAAGATCATATGTTTATTGTTGAACAAGCATTAGCTGCTATTAAAGAAAATGGCTTAGAAGCCTCTTGTTCACCAATTAGAGGTGGAACAGATGGTGCACGTTTAACATTTATGGGACTTCCTTGTCCTAATCTAGGAACAGGTGGTTTTAATTATCATGGTCCTTATGAATATTGTTCCTTAACAATGATGGAAAAACAAGTCGAGATATTACTTCATATTTTAAAAAATACTACTAAATAAAAAAGTTTAGAGTTTTCGCTCTAAACTATTTTTTTGTCCATTTTTCAAATTCTTCATCAGTAGCTAAAACATAATGAGTTCCATCTACTAAATGTTCAGTACCTTTTGTATAATCGACTCCACTTTCTTTATAATCGTAAGTAAATGATTTACGTACTTTTTCTACACGTGGATTAGGATGAGGAATTGCACTTAATAATGATTTTGTATATGGATGAATTGGGTTATCAAAGATTTCTTCAGTAGTTCCTGTTTCTACTAGATGACCTAAATGTAATACCCCAATTTTATCACTAATATATTTAACCATTGATAAGTCATGAGCAATGAATAAATAAGCAATTCCTGTTTCTTTTTGAATCTTTTTCATTAAGTTAACAACTTGTGCTTGAATAGAAACGTCTAACGCTGAAATAGCTTCATCAGCAATAATTAAATCAGGATTCATAATTAAAGCTCTGGCAATACCAATACGTTGTCTTTGTCCACCTGAGAATTGATGTGGATAACGTGAAGCATGTTCTCTTGATAAACCAACAAGTTCAAGCATTTCATAAATTTTTTCATTTCTTTCTTCAATAGAAGAATAAGATTTATGAATATCTAAACCTTGACCAATGATATCAATAACTTTCTTTCTTGGATTTAAACAAGCCATTGGATCTTGGAAAATCATTTGCATCTTTGTATGTAATTCTTTAGATGTTTCCTTATTTAATTTTCCTCCAATTTCTTTTCCGTTGAAAACAATTGATCCAGAAGTTGGTTTATATAAACGAATAATACTTCTACCAGTAGTTGATTTACCTGAACCAGATTCACCTACCAAACCATAAGTTTCACCTGGCATAATATCAAAGGAAATACCATCTACCGCTTTTACAGTAAAGTTACGATTAATTTTAAAATGTTGTTTTAAATCTTTAACGACAAGGATAGGTTCTTTCTTTTCCATTATTCAACACCCTCCTTTTTCATTTTTTCTAATCTGTTTTTTAATTCAGTTGGCATTTCAACCTTAGGTGCTTTTTCATGCATTAACCATGAAGCAACTTTATGAGTTGTACTACCAGGTACTTTAAACATTGGAGGTTCAATTCTTAAGTCAATATTTAAAGCATACTTATTACGTGGAGCAAAAGCATCACCTTTTACTTCATGTGCTAAGTTTGGTGGTGTACCAGGGATCGTGTATAATTCATCATCATCAGTATCCAAATCTGGCATAGATGATAATAATCCCCAAGTATATGGATGACGTGGATCATAGAAAATTTCATCAATTGTTCCAGTTTCTACGATTTTACCAGCGTACATAACATTTACATAATCAGCTACTTTAGCAACAACACCTAAGTCATGTGTGATATAAATAACTGATAAATCTTTTTTCTTTTGAATATCTTGAATTAATTCAAGAATTTTAGCTTGGATAGTAACATCCAATGCAGTTGTAGGTTCATCACAAATCAAAACATAAGGATCACAAGATAAAGCAATTGCGATAACAATTCTTTGTCTCATCCCACCAGATAATTGGTGAGGATAGTTTTTCATACGTTTTTCAGCATTTGTAATACCTACTAATTGTAATAATTCAACAGCTTTTTTATAAGCTTCTTCTTTTGGTGTATTGTAATGATGAATCATTGGTTCCATAATTTGATTTCCAATTGTCATTGTAGGGTTTAATGATGTCATTGGATCTTGGAAAACCATTGCAATCTTACGACCACGGATTTCGCTTTGCATTTCTTTTTCACTTAATTGACAAATGTCTTTTGTGATTCTTTCACCTGTATTTTCATCTGTCCAAGTGTAGTTAATAGAACCACCATCAATTGAACCATTTCCAGCCATGATACCCATAATTGCTTTAGTAGTAACTGACTTACCTGATCCAGATTCACCAACGATAGCGATTGTTTCACCTCTATATAAATCTAAGTTAACACCACGAATTGCATTAACAGTTCCACTATCAGTTTTAAAAGAGATATTTAAATCTCTGACTTCTAATATTTTTTCTCTTTCTGCCATAATTACATCTCCTTCATAGTTGGATCAAGTGCATCACGAAGTCCATCACCAAATAAGTTGAAACTTAACATTAAGATAGAGAAAATAATAACTGGAATTACCATCATGTAAGGGTAAATAGTAATTGAGTTAAATCCATCATTAATTAATGTACCTAATGAAGCCATTGGAATTGGTAAACCTAAACCAACGAAAGACAAGTATGCTTCATAGAAGATAGCATTTGGAATAGACATCATAATCATAATAATCATTTGACTATAAATATTTGGTAAAATTTCTTTAAAGATAATAAATAAGTTACTAGCTCCTAAAGTACGTGAAGCTAAAACGAATTCTTCTTCTTTTACTCTTAAAACTTGAGCTCTTGTAATACGCGACATACCAATCCATTCAGTAAATGATAAAGCCATGATAATTGTGAATAATGATGCTTTCATCACCATTAATAACAATGTTAATATTACTAAAGTTGGGATAGAGTTTATGATTTCTTGAATTCTTTGCATTACTGAATCAACTTTACCTCCGAAATAACCAGAGATAAGTCCATATGTCATACCTACAATCACGTCAATGAAGATTGCGACTACAGCAATAAATAATGAATATCTTGTACCTGTCCAAACACGTACAAATAAATCACGCCCATAAGTGTCTGTACCAAAGAAATGTTCAGCACATGGCGAAATACTTGCAATTTTTGTATTGATTGCATCAAATTTATAAGATGAAAACATTGGTGCAAAAATTGCAAATACAGCAATAATTAAAATACAAATTAAACCGATAACGGCACCTTTATTCTTTTTAAAACGATTTAAAGAATCTTTCCAAGCAGGAAGTGATGGAGCAACAACGTCTTTAGTAATGTCTTGTTTATCTCCAACGAATTCAAAATCGTCTGGTAAAAATTCAATCTTTTCTAAATCCATTATTAATCATCCTTTCCTAATCTAATTCTTGGATCAATAATTCCATAAGAAATATCAATAATTAACATCATAAAGATATACATTGCAGCATATAAGAATGAACAAGCTAAAATGATGTTATAATCATTTGATAAAATACTATTAATTAATAATTTACCTAATCCAGGAACAGAACAAATCTTTTCAACAACCATAGTACCTGTCATTAAGTTAACTAAGATAGGTCCTAAAATTGTAATAACTGGAATTAAAGCATTTCTTAATGCATGTTTGAAAATTAAAGTTTTACGATCTAACCCTTTTGCTTTTGCAAGAGTCATATATTCACTTGTTAAAACTGAAACCATTTCAGTACGTGTAAAACGTGCAACGTTTGCAATAACACCGACAGATAAAGCTAAAATTGGCATAATTGATGATTTAATTGCATTCGATGAACTATATGAAGTTGGTAACAATCTTAATTTTGAAGCAAATAATAATAAAATTAACATTGCAAATACGAATGATGGGATGGAAACCCCAATTACAGAAATAACAGTAGCAATTGTATCCCAAATTGTATTTTTATGTAATGCAGCAAATACTCCTAAGAACATACCAATAACTGTTCCAATAATTACTGCACATAAACCGTAAATCATAGATAATTTTGCAGCACTTCCTACAAGTGAAGATACTTGCATATCTTTATATAAGTTAAATGAAACACCGAAATCCCCTGTTAACATATTTTGAATATAACGTACGAATTGAACCGGAATTGGTTGATCCAATCCATATTGTGCTTCAATAGCAGCTCTGGCTGAAGCACTTAGTTTTTCATTGTTAATTGGAGAACCTGGTAAAAATTTAACCATTAAAAATAATACCATTAAAATAACGAATAAAGTAATTAACGAAATAACTAAACGTTTTCCGATATATTTTAAGGTTGAATTACTCATCTTTTTTCCTCCTATATTTATTTAAAAAAGAAACACAATACAGAATACTATATTGTGTTGTCTTCTCTATGTTCTTTTTTAGATTGAACTATTTTGAAACATATTCGAATGTATATGGAACACCAACTGGTTTAATACCTAAGTTTTTAACTTTTGTATTTTGTAAAGTAGCAGTTCCTTTTTCGAATACTGGAATATATCCTAAATCTTCACATAAGATTTTTTCTGCATCGATCATTAATTGCCAACGAGCATTAGCATCAGTTTCACTGTTAACTTTTCCCATGATTGAATCATATTCAGCATTTGACCAATGACCATAGTTGTTATTGTTGTCAGTTAAAGCTAATGTTAAGTAAGTTGTAGGATCACCATAGTCAGGTCCCCAACGAGTTACTGATAAATCGAAATCTCCATTCTTTTGTTTATTGTAGATACGATCTTGTTTAGTAGTAGCAACCATTTCAATTTTTAATCCTTTTAAGCTAGAGAAAGCATTTTGTAAATAAGTTGCAAATACATCCATTGGAGATTCATCTGTACCATAAGTTAATCTTAAAGTAATTTCAGATTTTCCTAATTCTTTTAATCCTTCATCTAAAGCAGCTTGTGCAGCTTTTTTGTCATATGAAGTATATGTTGCAGCTTCATCACGGAAATCTTTTCCTTCTGGAGAAATTGATAATCCTGAAGGTACGAAACCTTTAGCAGCTTGTGAACCGTCTTTTAAAACATTTTCACATAAGTCTTTTCTGTTGATAGCTAATGATAAAGCTTTTCTTACATTTAAGTTAGCTAAATCAGCATTTTCTAAGTTTGGTTGAACGTAGAATAAGAATCCTTCAGAAATATTTTTGAATGATTCATCTTTTTTGTATTTATCAACTAAGTCTGAGTTGATAATAGCGAAATCAGTTTCACCTGCTTCAAAAGCTTGAGCAGCAACTTTTGGTTCTTGAACTAATTTCATCACTAATTTGTCGATTTTTACATCTTTAGCAGCATAGAATTTATCATTTTTTTCGAATTCAGCTACTGAACCTGGTTCCCAGTTTGTCATAACGAAAGCACCGTTACCTAAAATAGAATCAGCACTCTTACCATATTTATCACCTTGTTTTTCACAGAATTTTTGGTTAATTGGATAGAAACATGGGAATGACATTAATTCATCAAAGAACGAAACTCTTGTAGTTGTAGTAATTTCTAACGTTTTGTCGTCTACAGCTTTTACCCCTAATTTGTTTAAGTCTTCATCAGTTAAATCTTGTTCTGCATCGATTTTATCTGATAATTCTTGAGCACCTGCGATGCTAGCAATACCATCACAGAACATGTAATAGTAGTTTCCTTTCTTTTTGAAAATTCTTTGCCATGCATAAACGAAATCGTTTGCTGTCACAGCATCACCATTAGACCATTTAGCATCTCTTAATTTATAAGTGTGTGTTAAACCGTCTTCTGAAACTTCTGAAGATTTAGCAATACCATATGTAGTAGTACCATCTTTAGCAGGTTTCATTAGCCCATCAATAATTGCATGTAATGCAGTAAATGAGCATCCGTCTTCGGCATCTGATGAGTCTAAATTTTTGATATCTAATTCACTTGAATAAGTGTAAGTAGATGAATCATCACTAGATCCCCCACACCCAGCAAGAGTTAGAGCCATCATAGCACAAAGTACCATAGATAATAATTTTTTCATTTTTTCTCTTCCCTTCTATAAATCGCCTTTGTATACACTAATACGTATACAATAAAAATTTATGCTTTAATATTAGTACAATGCGTTATAGAAGTCAATAAAAAAGACGAACTTTGTATACAAAATTGCATTAGTGTTTATACAAAAAATATATTTTTCAATCTACATTCAAGAACAAAATAGCACAATTGTTTTTTATACATTAATTGTTGACGTTTATATTAATTGGAAGACAACATATTTTTTTATTCTTTTTTAAGAAGAAACACAATACCGAAATATTGTGTTTCTGTTAATTTTATCGACTATTTTGATACATATTGGAATGTATATGGAACACCTACAGGTCTAATTACTAAACCTTTTACATCTTTATTTTGTAAAGTTGCAGTACCTTTTTCAAATACTGGGATGTAACATAAATCATCCATCATAATTTTTTCTGCATCAATCATTTCTTTCCAACGAGTATTAGCATCAGATTCATTAGCAACTTTATCCATTAATGCATCTAATTCACTGTTTGTATATTTACCATAGTTGTTACCATTAGTAGAAATACCCATTGTTAAGTAAGTTGTAGGATCACCATAGTCAGGTCCCCAACGAGTTGTAGCTAAATCATAATCACCATTTTTTTGTTTGTTGTAGATACGATCTTGTTTAGTAGTAGCTACCATTTCTACTTTAATACCATCTAATTTACTTAAAGCGTTTTGTAAATAAGTTGCAAATACATCCATTGGAGATTCATCTGTACCATAAGTTAATCTTAAAGTAATTTCAGATTTTCCTAATTCTTTTAATCCTTCATCTAAAGCAGCTTGTGCAGCTTTTTTGCCATATGAAGTATATGTTGCAGCTTCATCACGGAAATCTTTTCCTTCTGGAGAAATTGATAATCCTGATGGAACAAATCCTTTAGCAGCTTGTGAACCATCTTTTAAGACATTTTCACATAAGTCTTTTCTATTGATTGCTAGTGAGATTGCTTTTCTTACATTTAAGTTAGCTAAGTCACTATTTTGGAAGTTTACTGAAATATAGAATAAGTAACCTTCATTAATTTGTTTGAATGAATCATCTTTTTTGTATTTATCAACTAAGTCTGAGTTGATTGGAGCAAAATCAGTTTCACCAGCTTCGAATGCTTGAGCAGCAACTTTTGGATCTTGAACTAATTTCATTACTAATTTATCAATTTTAACTGTTTTAGCATCATAATACTTATCATTTTTTTCAAATTCAGCTACTGAACCTGGTTCCCATTTTGTCATAGTGAAAGCACCGTTACCTAAAATAGAATCAGCACTCTTACCATATTTATCACCTTGTTTTTCACAGAATTTTTGGTTAATTGGATAGAAACATGGGAATGACATTAATTCATCAAAGAATGAAACACGAGTAGTTGTAGTAACTTCTAATGTTTTATCATCGATTGCTTTAACACCCATTGCATCTAAATCAGCATCTGTAATATCTTCTTCATTGTCAATTTTATCCGACATTTCTTGTGCCCCTACGATACTTGCAATACCATCACAGAACATGTAGTAATATTGACCTTTCTTTTGGAAGATTCTATGCCAAGCATAAACGAAATCATTTGCAGTAACAGGATCACCGTTAGCCCATTTTGCATCTTTTCTGATTTTGTAAGTATGAGTTAACCCGTCATCTGAAACTTCAGAAGATGAAGCAACACCGTTTACGACATTACCTTTCTTATCTGTTTTCATAAGCCCATCAATAACAGCATGCATTGCTGTAAATGAGCATCCGTCATCGGCATCTGATGAATCTAAGTTTTTGATATCTAATTCACTTGAGAAAGTGTAAGTAGATGAATCTCCTCCTGAGCCCCCACAACCAGCAAGAGTTAGAGCCATCATAGCACAAAGCACCATTGATAATAGTTTTTTCATATTCTCTCTTCCCTTCTTAAATTATCTTTTGTGCAATAAATCGACATGTTGTATACAATTTATCGATTTATTAACTTCATAATAGTGGATTAGTCTTTAAAAGTCAATACTATTTTGCATATTTGTATACAATACAATATATTAATTTATTAATATGATAGCTTTTTATTAAAAAAAGACATAATATTTTGATTATGCCTTTTCCTTTTTATTCAGTTTTTTCTACATATTCAAAAGAAATTGTACAACATGGTTTAATCACAAGATTTTTTACTTTTGGATTTTGTAAAGTTGCAGCTCCTTTTTCAAAAACAGGAATATATGCATAATCATCTAATAAGATTTTTTCTGCATCTTTCATTTCTTGCCAATGTTTATTCACATCTGATTCAACCCCTACTTGACCTACAAGTTGATCATATTCACTATTAGACCATTTTCCATAGTTGTTACTATTTGTTGATAATGCAATTGTTAAATAAGTTGTAGGATCTCTATAATCCGGTCCCCAACGTGTTACTGCTAAATCAAAATCACCATTTTTTTGTTTGTTGTAGATACGATCTTGTTTAGTAGTAGCTACCATTTCTACTTTAATACCATCTAATTTACTTAAAGCATTTTGTAAATAAGTTGCAAATACATCCATTGGTGATTTATCTGTACCATAAGTAATTCTTAATGTAATTTCAGATTTTCCTAATTCTTTTAACCCTTCATTCAACAAATCTTGAGCTTGCGCCTTATCATAAAACGTAAAATCACCAGAATCTTTTCTAAAATCTACACCACATGGGCTTGTAGCTAAGCCTGAAGGAATAAATCCTTTAACAACTTGTGAACCATCTTTTAAAACATTTTCACATAAATCTTTTCTATTAATAGCATATGAAATGGCTTTTCTTACATTTAAATTTGCAAGATCTTCATTTTTAAAATTTATTGAGATATAAAATAAAAAACCATCATAAACTTGTTTAAAAGAGTCATATTCTTTATATTTATCAACTAAATCAGAATTAATTGGCGCATAATCTGTTTCACCTGCTTCAAAAGCTTGTGCAGCTACTTTAGGTTCTTGGACAAGTTTCATCACAAGTCTTTGAAGTTTTACATGTTTTTGATCATAATAGTTTTCATTTTTTTTAAATTCAGCTACTGATCCAGGTTCCAAATTAATCATCTTAAAAGCTCCATTACCTAAAATTGTTTTAGCACTTTTACCATATTTACTTCCTTGTTTTTCAGCAAATTTTTCATTAATTGGATAGAATGGTGGAAAAGCAAGCAATTCATCTAAAAACGAAACGCGTACTGTTGTTTTTACTTCTAATGTATAACCATCCAATGCTTTTACACCCATAGAATTTAAATCATCATCTGTAAGTTCTTCACCAACATCTATTTTATCTGATAATTCTTGTGCACCTTGAATGCTTGCTATACCATCTGCAAACATATAATAATAACTGCCTTTTTTCTTAAAGATTCTTTGCCATGCATAAACAAAATCATGAGCTGTTACAAGATCACCATTATCCCATCTTACATCTTTTCTAAGTTTATAAGTATGAACTAATCCATCTTCTGAAACTTCTTCACTTTTCGCAATACCATACGTAATATTTCCTTTTTTATCTGTTTTCATCAACCCATCAATAACAGCATGGATAGCACGCAATGGACATTGATCATCAGCATCTGATGAATCTAAGTTTTTGATATCCAATTCACTTGAATACGTATAAGTCGAAATGTCATCTCCACTTGGTCCACCACATCCTGTTAATGTTAAAACCATAAACAATATAAAAAAAATGAAAGTATTTTTTCATATTTCCTTTCTCCTTTTTTATCTTTTCCTTCAACCATATCCCATTTTCACACACCGTCAACAAAATCATGTATCCGCTTCCATTTTTTATTAAAAAAAGAAGTAGATTTCTCTACTTCATTATTTTACTACACTCATGGCAAGAGCTAAAGCTCCAACAACCCCTGCATTATCCCCTAATCCTGGATAAACGATATAATCTTTAATTTTATCAGTAGTCACTTCTTCTTTTTGAATATAACCATTTAAGAATTCTTGAGTATATTTATGAATCATTGGGAAAAGTTGTTTTTGATGCATAACACCACCACCAAGAATAATTTTCTTAGGTGAAAGAGTTAAAATATAATTTGCCATCGCTTGTCCAATATAATAAGCTTCTAAATCCCATGCTGGATGATCTTCTGGAAGTTCACTTCCTTTTACTCCCCATCTTGCTTCAATAGCAGGACCAGCAGCTAAACCTTCAAAACATGTTCCATGATATGGACATTTACCTGAATATGTGTCATCTTCTCTTACAATCATTTTCATATGTCCCATTTCTGGATGAAGTAACCCGTGTACAAGTTTACCACCAACAACGGCTCCTCCACCAATTCCTGTTCCAATTGTAAGATAAAGGGCACTGTCTAATCCTTTTGCCACACCAAATGTTGCTTCGCCTAAAGCAGCCCCATTGACATCTGTATCAAAAGCCATAGGAATATCATATCTTTCTTTTAAAGTACCCATAATATTATAATTGTTCCATCCTGGTTTAGGTGTTGTTGTAATATAACCATAAGTTGGACTTGTAAGATCCGGATCAATCGGTCCAAAGCTTCCTACACCTAATGCTTCAATTTCTTTTCCATCAAAGAATTTAAAAACATTTTCCATTGTTTTTTCAGGTGCTTCTGTAGGAAATGATTCTCTTTCTAAAACTTCTCCTTTTTCATTTCCAATACAAACTACAAATTTAGTTCCACCTGCTTCAATTGCTCCTAATTTCATTATTATAATCTCCTTTTTTTCCTTTACTCTTATTTTAAACAACTCTAATTATAAAGTAAATATGCAATTATAAATTGAAAAAGAGTTACATGATTTAGATGATAAATCTAAATTCATGAACTCTTTTTTCATTAATTATCTAAATAACGTGTATAACGATCTACATGTAATAATCTTTTTGCATTTTCTACACGTTCTTTAACTGGAGGTTTAATTCCTTCTAATTGATATGGAATATTCAATTCCTCCCATTTAAATACACCTAAAGTATGATAAGGAAGAATTTCAACACGATAAACATTTGAAAGTGTAGAAATAAAATGATCTAATTCAATTAAATCTTCATCATAGTCACTTCTTTCAGGAACAAGAACATGTCTAATCCAAATTGGTTTATCAATTTCAGATAAATATCTTGCCATATCAAGAATATTTTCATTACTTCTTCCTGTTAAAAGCTGATGTCTTTCATTATTAATTTCTTTAATATCTACAAGTAATAAATCTGTATACTCCATAAGTTCATTAAACTTAGAAAAGAAAGGTTCTTCTCTCGTGAAACATCCTCCACTGGTATCAATACACGTATTAATTCCTTCTTTTTTAGCAAGTTTAAATAACTCTAAAACAAAATCGATTTGAGCTAAAGGTTCTCCACCACTAATCGTAATGCCCCCTTTTTTACCCCAATATGTTTTGTATTTCATTGCTTGTTGAAGTGCTTTTTCAGGAGTATATTCTTCGTATTTCTTTGAACCCCATGTATCGGGATTATGACAAAATTGACATCTTAAAGGACATCCATGTAAGAAATAAATATAACGTACTCCTGGACCATCGACTGATCCAAAGCTTTCTATTGAATGAATTCTACCAATTGTTTCCATTTTTCCTCCGTAACAAAACAACCTCATAAGAGGTTGTTTTCATTATTTGATTAAGTTATTGATTACATATGTTCATGACAAGTTCTTGCGATAACGTCTAATTGTTGTTCACGAGTTAAGTCAATAAATTTAACAGCATATCCAGATACACGAATTGTGAAGTTTGCATATTCTTCTTTTTCTGGATGTTCCATAGCATCAATTAATTTTTCAGTTCCAAATACGTTAACATTTAAGTGATGAGCACCTTGTTCAAAATATCCATCCATAACTTGTACTAAGTTATTAACTCTTTCACCTTCATCATGTCCTAAAGCATCTGGATTGATTGTTTGAGTATTAGAAATACCATCTAATGCCCATTCATATGGTAATTTAGCAACTGAGTTTAATGAAGCTAATAAACCATTTTGTTCTGCACCATAAGATGGGTTAGCACCTGGTGATAATGGTTCACCTGCTTTACGTCCATCAGGTAATGAACCTGTAGCTTTACCATAAACAACGTTTGAAGTGATTGTTAAGATAGAAGTTGTTGGTTCTGAATCTCTATAAGTATGATGTTTTTTGATTTTAGCTAAGAATTCACCTAATAACCATACAGCGATATCATCAGCACGATCATCATCGTTACCATATCTTGGGAAGTCACCTTCAACTTCATAATCTACTACGATACCATCTTCATCTCTGATTGTTTTAACTTTAGCATATTTGATTGCGCTTAATGAATCTACTACATGTGAGAATCCAGCGATACCAGTTGCGAAAGTACGTTTTAGATCAGTATCAATTAATGACATTTGTGCAGCTTCATAATAATATTTATCATGCATATATTGAATTAAGTTTAATGTATTAACATAAAGATCTGCTAACCATTCCATCATTTGGTCATAACGTTCCATAACTTCATCATAGTCTAAGTATTCAGAAGTAATTGGACGATATTTTGGAGCTACTTGATCTTTAGTTTTTTCATCAATACCACCATTGATAGCATATGTTAAACATTTAGCTAAGTTTGCACGTGCACCAAAGAATTGCATTTCTTTACCAGTTTGAGTAGCTGATACACAACAACAAATTGAGTAATCATCTCCCCATACAGGACGCATTACATCATCATTTTCATATTGGATTGAGCTAGTATCTACTGAGATTTTAGCAGCAAAACGTTTGAAGTTTTCTGGTAATGCTTTTGTATATAATACAGTTAAGTTTGGTTCTGGTGAAGGACCCATATTTTCTAATGTGTGTAAGAAACGGAAACAGTTTTTAGTAACCATTGAACGTCCATCAGTTCCTAAACCTGCAACTTCAAGTGTAGCCCATACTGGGTCACCAGAGAATAATTGGTTGTAAGAAGGAATACGAGCAAATTTAACCATTCTACATTTCATAACGAAATGGTCTACTAATTCTTGTGCTTCTTCTTCTGTTAATGTTCCGTTAGCTAAATCTCTTTCTACATAGATATCTAAGAAAGTAGAAATACGTCCAACTGACATTGCAGCACCATTTTGAGTTTTGATTGCAGCTAAATATCCAAAGTATAACCATTGGAATGCTTCATGAGCATTTTTAGCTGGTTTAGAAATGTCATATCCGTAGATAGCAGCCATTTCTTTCATACCTTTTAATGCTTTTACTTGTTCAGCAATTTCTTCTCTTTTACGAATGATGTCTTCAGTCATTGATCCACTACCACAATGATTGAAATCATTTACTTTTTGTTCAATTAAGAAATCAATACCATATAAAGCAACACGACGATAGTCACCAACAATACGTCCACGTCCGTATGTATCAGGTAAACCTGTAATTACTTTATTATGACGAGCTTTTTTAATTTCTGGTGTATAAACATCGAATACTGCTTGGTTATGTGTTTTATGATATTTTGTGAAAATTTCATGTAATTTTTCATCTGGTTCATATCCATAAGTTGCAGCAGCTTGTTCTGCCATTTTGATACCACCATAAGGCATGAAAGCTCTTTTTAAAGGTTTGTCAGTTTGTAAACCAACAACTTTTTCTAAATCTTTCATTTCTTCATCGATATATCCAGGACCATAAGCAGTAAGTCCACTTACTACTTTAGTTTCACATTCTAATACTCCACCTTTAGCTCTTTCTTCTTTTTGTAACTTTTGAAGTTTTCCCCAAAGTTTATTAGTAGCTTCTGTAGGATCAGCTAAAAATGATTCATCTCCATCATAAGGTTTATAGTTATCTTGAATGAATTGACGAGTGTTTACTTCTTCTTTCCAAAGTCTTCCTTTAAATCCATTCCATTCTTCATTGAATTTATCTGTTACAGCCATTTTGTTTATTTCCTCCTAAATCAAAATTCCTTCATAATTATAGCACTTACATTTTGCATAGACAACAAAAACTTAAAGAAAATGATGAGCGCTTACATAATTATTTTACAAGTTTAGTATAACAGGAATCATTCCTAAAATCCAATCATATGCTCTTATAAAGAATATTTATTTTTTCCTAGCTTTTCTAATTGATTTAGTATATAGTTTACGTAGACATTTTAGGAGGCTTTTTTATGACATTAACAAACCAAGCTTTATCAAGCGCTGCTGATAAAGATTTAGAATTATCAAAACAAGTATGTCGCGAAGCAGTAAATGAAGTAATTGAGAAAAATCATTTAACATTATCTCCACAATTTACGCAAAATCTCGTTGTACATCTTGCAATTGCAATGCTTAGAATCAAAACAAACAATTACATTCCTTTAAGTCAAGGACAAATCACATCATATAAAGCAAATACTAACTATGATTCAGCAGTTGAAATTTGTAATATTCTTAGTAAAAAATTTGATATTGAATTTCCAGAATCAGAATTAGCACTTATTTCAATGTACCTATCTAAAAATAACGTATTAGATGTTGAATTTAATGCTGGTGTTAATTTATTAGATGATGAAATTATTGATGTTCTACAAAACACTTTAGATTCTTTATTTAAACAAAAAGGTATAGATTTAAGAAATAATGAAAAATTACTTGTTTCTTTAGGATTACATTTAACACCTGCACTTGATCGATTATTAGATGATAGTCAAATCGAAAATCCTTTAACTGCAAAGATTAAAGAAAGACATCCTAAAGAATTTGCAATGGCAGAAATCTTAAATGACGCTATTGAATCTATTTATCATAAAAGATTTACTGAAGATGAAGTGGCTTATTTTGCATTACACTTTATTGTTTCAGCAAGACAAAAATAGAAGTTCACATTGAACTTCTATTTTTTTATAAATATTTACCTGTAATACTCTTTATATTATTTTTTATTTCTTCAACACTACCAGTAGCTACAATCATTCCACCATCTCGACCACCACCTGGCCCCATATCAATTATATAATCCGCATTTTTCATCACATCACGATCATGTTCAATGACGACGACTGTCGCACCTTGATCTACAAGTGATTGAAAAACTTTAACTAATATTTGAACATCTAAAGGATGTAATCCAATCGTAGGTTCATCAAAGATAAAAATTGAATCATTTTGAGACTTACTCATTTCACTTGCAAGTTTTAAACGTTGTGCCTCTCCACCAGATAAACTTGGTGTTTCCTCACCCAATGTCAAATATCCTAAACCTAAGTTTTCTAATACTTCCAGTTTTCGATAAACACCTTTTAAATCTTGACAAGCTTCTTTAGCAAAACTCACATCCATTTCCATCAATTCAGGTAAAGAATACTCTTTCTCTTTTGACGTTTTATATTTAATAAAATAACTTTCTTTATTATATCTAGAACCATGACAATCAGGACAAGTCACATGAACATCTGGCAAGAATTGTACATCCAAACTTAATGTCCCTGTTCCATCACAAGTTGGACATCTAAGCTTTCCTGTATTATAAGAAAAATCTCCTGCTTTATACCCCTTAGACTTAGCGCTTTCTGTTTTGGCAAATCTTTTTCTAAGTTCATCATGAACATTAATATAAGTAGCAACAGTCGAACGAATATTAATACCAATAGGTGAAGCATCAATCAGTTTAATATGTTCTATTCCTTCCATTTGAACATCTTTAATATGATCAGGTAATGATGAGTCATTGATTTTAGTTTGAATCGCTGGTAACAAGCTTTCTAGAATCATCGTTGTTTTTCCAGAACCTGACACTCCTGTAACAACCGTTAATTTTCCTTTAGGAATATCTACTTCTAAAGGATGGACTGTATGTATTTGATTTGTTGAAAGATGAATTTTTCCAAATTCAAATAGTTGTTCAATTGGAGATATTGGACGCATTTTTTCATCATAATGATTTGTAAGGAATGGCCCAATCATTGACTTTTTATCATTTTTAATTTGTTCTATTGTTCCTTCCGTAAAAACATAACCTCCATTTTTTCCTGCTTCTGGTCCCATTTCAATGAGCCAATTCGCTTCTTTAATAATTTCAGTATCATGATCTACTAATAAAATAGAATTTCCATCATGAATTAAATCATTCATGACTCCTATAAGTCCATAAATATTAGAAGGATGTAATCCAATAGAAGGTTCATCTAAAACATAGAGAATACCTGTTGTACGATTTCTTACTGCTCTAGCAAGTTGCATACGTTGTCTTTCTCCTGTTGAAAGTGTAGAAGCAGCTCTATCTAAAGAAAGATAGCCCAATCCTAAATCTAACAGCCTTTTAGAAACATCTAAAAACGAATCACAGATTTCACGAGCCATTGGCTTCATTTCATCAGGCATTGAATCTGGAATACCTCTTACCCATTCTACTAAATCATTTAATGGCATTTGACAAGCTTTATCTAAACCAATTCCTCTAATCAAAGGTTTTCTTGCTTCTTTTGATAAACGTGTTCCCTGACATTCTGGACAAATTTCTTCTTTTAAAAACTTTTCAACTCTTTTCATTCCTTTATCATCTTTAACTTTTGATAAAGCATTTTCTACTGTATAAGTTGCATTAAAATAAGTAAAATCCATTCCTCCTGCATGATCTGTATTTTTAGCCTTATAAAAAATATGTTTCTTTTCCGCCGGTCCATAATAAGCAATATTTTTTTCTTCATCAGTTAATTGATTAAAAGGCACATCTGTTCTTACTCCCATAGCACGACAAACATCTGTCATCAAAGTCCACATTAATGAGTTCCATGGAACGACTGCTCCTTCATCTATAGTAAGTGTTTTATCAGGAACAAGCGAATCAATATCAACAGTTCTAACAATTCCTGTTCCACCACATTTAAGACAAGCTCCTTGACTATTAAAAGCTAACTCTTCAGCACTTGGTGCATGTATTTTTTCTTTACAAATTGGACAGATGATTTCTTTTTCAGCTGCCACATTTAAAGTTGGTTCAATATAATGACCATTTTTACAACAATGCTTAGCAAGACGTGAATACATGAGTCTTAAACTATTTAAAAGTTCTGTCCCTGTTCCAAACGTACTACGAATACCTGGAACAGCTGGTCGTTGGTGAAGTGCTAAAGCCGCAGGAACATAAAGAACTTCATCTACTTGTGCCTTCGTAGCACTCGTCATACGCCTTCTTGTATAAGTTGATAAAGATTCTAAGTATCTTCTTGAACCCTCACTATAAAGAACACCCATGGCTAGTGATGATTTTCCTGACCCTGAAACACCTGTAATAGCAACTATTTGATTTAATGGTATATCAACATTGATATTTTTTAAGTTATGTACTTTTGCACCTCTTACTTTTATTTTCTTTGGTGTATTTCCCATATAATCCCTCATTTCTTCTTTAGTTATATATTATTTTTGGAATAAAAAAGTAAATGATATTCATTTCGAATACCATTTACATATTTTTCATTTTATACCTATATTTTGTAAATAACATTAAAAAATTAAAATTACATCCAACTTATTTTTTAACTAAAGAACATCCTGCACTTGTTCCAATACGATCAGCTCCAGCAGCAACGATTTTCACCATATCTTCAGGTGTTCTAACACCACCTGCAGCTTTTACTTTTGCTTTTCCATGAACAGCTTCTTTCATGATTCTAACATCTTCAATTGTAGCCCCTCTTGTTGAAAAACCAGTACTTGTTTTTACATAATCAGCTTTTGCTTCTACGCATAATTCACATGCTTTTTTAATTTCATCTTCTGTAAGTAAACAAGTTTCTAAAATAACTTTTACTAATGTTCCATTAGCAGCTTCAACTACCGCTTTAACATCATCTCTTACTAAATCATAATTTTTATCTTTTAAAGCTCCGATATTCATTACCATATCAATTTCATCAGCCCCATTAGCAATCGCATCTTTTGTTTCAAATGCTTTCACTGCACTTGTATTAGCTCCTAATGGAAAACCAATAACTGTACATACGTTGACATCACTATCTTTTAGATAGTCTGCACAATAAGCAACATGGCATGGATTAATACAAACACTTGCAAAACCATATTCCATTGCTTCATCACAAATTCTTTTAACTGTTTCTAAAGGTGTATCTGCTTTTAAAACAGTATGATCAATCATTTTGTTGTAGTTCATTTTCTTCTTCTCCTTCGTATACTCTTTTAATAGCTTTTAATGCTATCGCTTTATCTCCTTCATACTCTCTTTGACCAACTTCTAAGGCAATAAATTTTTCATGACCTTTTCCTAATAATAAAACAACATCTCCTGGACTTGCCTGTTCAATAGCTTGTTCTACAGCCACTGCACGATTAGGAATAATAATGCTTGGAATATCTGTAATTTCACTTTGGATTTCTTTACAAATTTCCTCAATATTTTCTCCTCGATCATCTAATTCAGTCAAAATCACATGATCTAAATATCTATTGGCCAATGATCCTATTTTCTTTCTTCTTGCCATATGTCTTTTACTTGGTGCTCCTAAAACAGCAATAATATTTCCTCTAGAAACACGATCTGCAAATTTAAAAACATTTTCAAAATCTTTTGTATGACAACAATAATCGACAATAATCGTAATTTTATGTTTATTAGGAATAAGCTCCATTCTTCCATTAACTGGTTTTAAATCACTAATGGCTTCAATGATCATGCGATCATCAAATCCTAAACCAACAAGTACTCCTACCGTTGCTAGAACATTATAAATATTAAAATCAGCAACTGTTGGACAAACAATATGATATAGATTTCCTTTTAATGAAAGATCAAATTCACTATGATCAATATAAAGTTCTATATTTTTAGCCATAATTTCACTTTCATTTTTAATACCATAAGTCATAATTCTTGCTTTCGTAGCTGCTTTAAATTCAGCAAAAACTTCTTCATCTTTATTTAAAACAGCAATCGAATTTGTAGATAACATTGAAAATAATTTTTTCTTACTTTCAATATATTGTCTTCTAGTTCCATGAAAATCTAAATGTTCATCAGAAATATTTGTTAAAACAGCAATATTAAAATCGACTGCATCAATTCTTTTAAGTGCCAAACCATGACTACTTGCTTCCATGGCAACAACCTTAACACCACGTCTTGCCATATCAAACAATTTCTTTTGTACATATAAAGTTTCTGGTGTCGTATAAGGGCACTGTTCTTCTACCCCATCATACTCTAAAGAAATTGTTCCCATGTAAGCTGCTTTACAATAATGATCCATTACACTTTTAACCATTGAAGCAACAACTGTTTTACCACTTGTTCCAGTCACTCCAACAACACGCATTTTCTTACTTGGATAATCATAGAATACATTAGAAACTCTATTTAATTCATCTAAAGCATCTGCTACCTTAATATAAATAATGCCTGGTTGTTTTTCTATATCCTTGCTATGAACAATAACTTTTGCTCCTTGAAAAATAGCATCATCCACATAACGATGTCCATCTACACTCAATCCTTCAATACAAAAGAATATAGAATAGGGTTTTACATATCTTGAATCACTATGAATTGAATATATTTTCATATCATTATCAATATCAAACAACTCATTTAATCGTTTCATTATACCACTCTTCCAATTAACATTTCATCATATGAATCAATTATAACATTCTTCAATTGTCCTATCAATTGTTCATCACTTTGTACTTTTATAAGTAAATAATTATCTCCATGTCCCACATAATATCCATGATCTTCTTTTTCAAAAAGAACTCTTAAAGTTTTACCAATTTGAGATTTTGCATAATTTTCATTTAATTCATGAGAAAGTGCAATCAAACGATTAACTCTTTCATGTTTAATTTTTTCATCAACTTGTACCATGCGAGCTGCAGGTGTTCCTTTACGCATAGAATAAGGGAAAACATGAAGTTGTGTATATCCCACTTTTTTAATAAATTCATAAGTTTTTTCAAACTCTTCTTCGCTTTCTCCAGGAAAACCAACAATGACATCTGTTGTAAAAACAATATCAGGAATCAATCTTCTAATTTTTGATAATTTTTCATAATATTGTTCACAATTATATTTTCTATTCATACGTTTAAGTGTTTCATCGCACCCAGCTTGAAGCGGTACATGTAAATGATCCACAATAATTTTAGATTTTGAAATTAAATCAATAATATCATCAGTAATTTGACTTGTTTCAATAGAAGAAATACGAAGTCTCTTTAATCCTTCTATTTTTGTTAAATCTACTAATAAATCATAAAAACTATAATTTTCTAAATCTTCACCATATCCTGCTGTATGAATCCCTGTTAAAACAATTTCTACATATCCTTTAGCTACTAATTCCTTTGCTTGTTTAATAACACTTTCTGGTTTTCTAGATCGCACTCTTCCTCTAGCATAAGGAATAATACAGTATGTACAAAAATTATTACATCCATCTTGAATCTTTAAATAAGCTCTTGTATGTAAAAAACGATCAATATTTAAATCTTCAAATTTTCTTAATTGTTTAACTTCAGAAACTTTCACAATTCTTTCATGTGTTTGTTGATACTTTTCTACTAAATCAACAATTTCATTTCTAAATTGTGTCCCTAAAATGATACTTACACCTTCAATTGCTTCAATATCTTGAGGTGCTACTTGACTATAACATCCAACAACACAAACGGTTGCTTGAGGATTTTTACGAATTGCTTTGCGTATCATTTGACGAGATTTACTATCTCCTGTATTTGTGACAGTACATGTATTAACAACATAAACATCTGCCACTTCTTTAAAATCAACTTCTTCATATCCTGCTTCTTCAAACATATTTAACATTGCTTGAGATTCATAGGAATTAACTTTACATCCTAATGTATGGAATGCAACTTTCATTCTTTCACCTACTTTAATTTTTTCATAATTTTTTTATGTACTTTATCACTTAAATAATTTAATTCATGTAATTGATTTATAAATTGTTGAGGTTGTTTATAATAAGTCATAACTTCTCTTATATCATCTAAAGATGTATTTCCTTGGAAATATTTATCAACTATTGGAAAACTATCTACTAAACCATATTCTTTCTTATCAAAAATATAGATTTTCTTTAAACCATCATAATAATAATATTCATAATTTTCATCTTCAGCTATTCCTTTTAAAGAAGAAAAAGCAGAACGTAATACTTTTAAACCATAAAGTTGATAAGGATTTTCTATATTTCTTTGATAATTTTTAACATACAATTGATGTTGTTTTAATGTTAATAACATATAATTATTTAAATATCTTTCATTTATAAAAGGTTCTAAATAAGGAATTAAAATAATTTGTTGATCAACTTTCATGAGTTTTAAATTTTTTAACGTTTCACTAATAATACTATTAAACATTTTTTGTTTTTCTTCATAATTTAAATATTGAATAGCATCTTGTGTCTCATAAACAAATTTCTTATATTCCCCTTCTATTTTTGTCTTATTATAAATACCATTTAAAATCACTTCATATTTAAACATTTCTTCTTCATTTGTCATTTTAAAAGCAAAACCATCTTCAAGAAAAGTATCTTTTTGTCCTTCAATAAGACGAAACAAATCACATTTTTTTAATTTTAACTCTACCCCATATTTCTTTAATAATTTAATCATTTTGTAAGCTCCCTTGAATAACCAATGACGCTCATTAAATAAAGTGGTGCTGTTTCACTTCTTAAAATACGGTTACCTAATGAACAACATTTAACACCCATCTCATTTAATTCTTGAATTTCACTTTCATCAAAGCCACCTTCACAACCAACAATAATCAATAATTGATCTCCTGCTTTTAATTGTTGTAAAGTATGAAATAATTCACCATGTTCATGTTGTTTAGCAGTTTCTTCATAAGCCACTAAATTATAATCTTTTAAATAGGGTTTTAATTCTTTAATTGTTTTTACTTCTTCTATTGAAGGTATTCTATTTCTTCCTGATTGTTCACTTGCTTCTTTTAATATTTTTTGATAGCGGGGCAGTTTTTTATTGAATTTGTCTTTAGTAAGTTTAACAACACATCTTTTAGAACTTAATGGAATAATGTGATGAACTCCTAACTCACAAGCTTTTTGTAAAACAAATTCAAATTTATCTCCTTTAGGTAAAGCATAAACAAGTGTAACTTCTACATCTAATTCATTATTAATATCTAATTTTTCAATTGGTAAAATTGTACCTTCTTGAACATTTTCAATTGAACATAAATATTGAATATGTTTTAAGTCTACACAAATAATTTGATCACCATTTTTATTACGCATTACTTTTTCTATATGATGTTGATCACTACTTTCTATTTTGAAAGATTTATTTAATTCGATATTTTCATTTATAAAATATTTTTGCATCGTCTTTCACCCCAACATATTCTAGCATAATATTTCCCCAAGAAAAAACAATTTTACATTTTTATTTATATTCCTACAATTTCAAAAAGAAAAGTACAATTTCTCGTACTTAATTAGCTATTATTTTCTTTCTAAATACAAAATAGTTTTATAAAAAAAGAAGTAGCTTTTATACTACTTCCTTATTGAGCTTTTAAAACAAATCCATCTTGATAATCAACTTCTACATGTTGTCCTTGATGAACTGTTCCTTTAATAATTTCTTTAGCAAGTTTTGTTTCAATTTGAGATTGAATAAATCTCTTTAATGGTCTTGCTCCATAGATTGGATCAAATCCTTCTTCTTGAATCATTTGATAGGCTTGATCAGTTAAAGAAATCGTAATCTTTTTATCTTGTAAACGATGAACTAATTGACCAATAAATTTATCAATAATTTTTCTTACTACTGAACTATCTAATGAATTAAACATAACAATTTCATCAATACGATTTAAAAATTCTGGTTTAAAGTGCACTTTTAATTCTTCTTTAACATGTTGTCTATTTTCTTCATTATTACCTTCTAATAAATATTGAGAACCAATATTACTTGTCATAATAATAATTGTATTTTTAAAGCTTACTGTATTTCCTTTACTATCTGTAATACGTCCATCATCTAAAACTTGAAGTAAAATATTGAAAACATCAGGATGAGCTTTTTCAATTTCATCTAATAATACAATACTATAAGGATGACGTCTTACTGCTTCTGTTAATTGTCCACCTTCTTCATAACCAACATATCCTGGTGGAGCCCCTACTAAACGTGAAACACTAAATTTTTCCATATATTCAGACATATCAATACGCACAATATTCTTTTCAGTGTCAAATAATTGTTCAGCCAATGCTTTAGCAACTTCTGTTTTACCAACACCAGTAGGACCTAAGAATAGGAATGATCCAATTGGTTTTTCTTCATCATTGATACCAGCACGGCTACGTAAGATAGCATCTGTTACTTTAGTGATTGCATCATCTTGACCAATAACACGTACTTTTAATGTATCATCTAAGGCTAAAAGTTTTTCTCTTTCAGAAGCCATTAATTTATTCATTGGAATACCTGTCCATCTTGAAATAACTTCTGAGACATTATCAACAGTTACTTTTTCTTGAAGTAAAGCATCATCCGATTCTTTTGCTTCAAGATCAGCAATTTCTTTGGTGATTTTTGGAATATCACCATATTGAAGTTTAGAAGCTTCTTGTAAATTACCTTCTTGCATATATTTATCTTGTAAAGCTACAAGTTTATTTTTTTGATTCTTTAATTCTTTAATATGATCTAATGAAGACTTTTCTTCTTTCCATTTTGCTTTTAATGCTGTTTCTTGTTCAGTTAAAGAAGCAATACGTTCTTTAATATCATTTAAACGTTTTACATTATCTTCATTACTATCTTCTTTTTCAATCGAAATTCTTTCCATTTCTAATCGATTCTTTTCACGTGTAATACCATCTAATTCTTCTGGTAAAGAATCAATTTCCATACGAATAGAAGCACACGCTTCATCAATTAAATCAATTGCTTTATCTGGTAAGAAACGATCAGTAATATATCTTTGTGATAAATTAACAGCACCAATAATAGCACTATCATTGATTTTAACCCCATGATGTCTTTCAAAAGAATCTTTTAAACCACGTAAGATAGCAATACTATCATCAATTGTTGGTTCATCAACTTGTACCTTTTGGAAACGTCTTTCAAGAGCCGCATCTTTTTCAATATATTGTCTATATTCATCTAGGGTTGTTGCTCCAATACAATGAAGTTCACCACGAGCCAACATTGGTTTTAATAAGTTAGCGGCATCCATCGCACCATCTGTTTTACCAGCACCTACTAATTGATGGATTTCATCAATAAATAAGATGATATTTCCATTTGCTTTTTTAATTTCACCTAAAACAGCTTTCAATCTTTCTTCAAATTCACCACGATATTTAGCACCTGCTACAAGTGAACCTAAGTCAAGTTCATATAAAGTTTTATTTTGTAAAGAAATTGGTACATCATTTTTATAAATACGCCATGCCAATCCTTCAACGATGGCTGTTTTACCAACACCTGGTTCACCAATTAAAATTGGATTATTTTTTGTTTTACGTGACAAGATTTGAATCACACGACGAATTTCATCATCACGCCCAATAACTGGATCTAATTTTCCATTTTCCACATCTTTTGTTAAGTCACGTCCATATTTTTCTAATACTTCATAAGTATTTTCTGGATTTGGATTATCTACCATATGATCACCCCGCATTTCTAAAATTACCTTTTTTGTATCCTTTTTATTCATACCTTCTTGGTTCAATAAATCTTTGATCCAATTTTCATTTATTTCAAATAATGCCATAATGACATGTTCTACTGACATATATTCATCTTTAAACGATGTCATTTGATTATTTGCTTTTGCAAGTAAATCATTTAAGCTATAGCTTATTCTCATACTATTGACATCAATATTTTCAAGTGTCGTTTTTTGTTGAAGCCTTTGTTCTAATACTTGAATAAAATGATTTTTATCTTTATTTAGCTTAGATAACACCCTTGGAAAAATACCACTACTATCATTCAATAAAACATACAATACATGTTCAATGTCAATTACTTGATGCTTATAACTTAATGCTAATTGACTTGCTTTTTGAATTGCCTCTTGCATCTTGGCTGTAAATTTTTCGATATCCATGTTATCACTCTCCTTTAGCACTCCTTTATCCCTAGTGCTAATTTTATTATATTCATATTTTTAGCACTGTCAACAGGTGAGTGCTAATTTTTTGAGATTTTTTTTGCAAACCTTGATTTTACGAGGTTTGCAACACTTTTTCTTCCTTATAATCATCACTTTTTCTTGGTTTGACACCATTTTGACACCAATTTTTTATTTTTGGTGTCAGCTAATTGCTACGCTTTCTAGCCTTGTGATTTCACTCTCAATTCTGGACATCTCACTTACATGGTTATATACGTCCATTGTTACATCTATGTGGGCGTGTCCCATAATATATTGAAGAACTTTTACGTCTATTCTCTTTTCTGCCATTCTGGTACAAGCCGTATGTCGCATAATGTGAGCAGATACCTTTGGTAACAATTCAGCATTTCTATGTTCAGTTTTTGCAATTTGAACTTCTTTTTTGTTATATGCGTCTACAATATTATATAAGATATTGTTTATCGCATTAGGCATGAGTGGTCTGCCGGACTTTGCCATGAAAATGAATCCTTTATAACCGTCTATCTCAACATCTTTTCCTTTTTGAAGCATAAAGTTTAATTTCTTTTGTTCTTCAAATGCTCTTTGTACATCTGATGTCATAGGGATAGTTCGGATTCCAGAATCCGTCTTTGGCGTGGAAATATGGAATTTATAGCCATCTCCTAAATCTTTATAAATCAACTGATGGTCAATACTTACCGCTTTTGTTCTGACATCTACATCTTCCCAAGTCAATCCAATCAGTTCTCCGCACCTTACACCAGTTCCTAACATGATTCTGAGCATTGGATAGTAGGTGTTGTATACTTGATTATTTTTCACAAATTCCAGCATTTTTTCCTGTTGTAAAACTGTTAAGGCAATACGTTCTTCTGCCTGTCTACCATAATCACTGATAGAAAACTTTGCCGGATTCTTGCGGATAATATCATCATCAACAGCCATTTCCAGTGCCGGATAAATCATATTGTTAATAAATTTTATTGTAGAATATGCGTATCCTGCTTTAGAAAGTTTTGAGTAAAACGATTTGATGTGTGATGGTAAAATCTGAACAACCTTGATGTTTCCAATTTCGTCTTTGACACGATTCTCCCATGTTTTCAGATAATTTGCTCTAGTAGATTCTTTCAGCTCCCTAGTGGACATATATCTTTCAAACAATTTATTAAGAGTAAGTTTTTTGATTGCTCCATCAGTTAAAATGTTATCTTCCAAGTCTTTTGCAATCTGCTTTTCCTTTTCCCTTAATTCCGGTAAATCCTTTGCATATACTGTCAGACGTTTTCCGCTTCTTATATCTGTATAACGGTAACTGTATCTACCATCTTTACGCCAGCTTTCGCCCTCTCTTAATTTTCTTCCTTTATGGTCTTTTCTGCTATTTGCCATGAGAAACATTCCTTTCTGTAATAGCCCCCTTTTTTGTTCTCATGACGTGGTTATGTCTATAAATATTATACCATATATCACAAGAAACATAAATGAAAAAGGGTGTTATTCTTCCAGATATGAGAGGTAATTTTTGACTTTTTCTACCGAATAAAGAACCCTACGTCCAATCACAATTTTTGCTCCTGCCTGTTCTCCAATCTTTCTTGCAGTAGCATGACCACAAGATAACATTGCAGACAATTTATCTATATTTACCGTTATCGGCTGTGAGGTTGGTCTTTCTTTTGTTTTGTTCATCTGTCAGTCCTCCTTTTACCGACCTGTATTATCGTCATTTTCTGCACACCAGTAAAAGTATCACTCTCCTTTACCATGTGCTTTTTACAAGCAATCAGACGGCTTCGGCAAGCTCCGCTGGTATCTCAACCATTCCCATTCCTGTGGGCTGAACCGTGTCATACGGGTGTATCATTATCCTGTGTTGCAGGTCATGGCAGAACGACTTTTCCAACGGTCGCTCCCAGATCATTGCATGAATCGCTATCTCCCGATTGGAAAAGTCACGGCGTACAACCTCTGATGGCTCACTGCAAGCACAAACGTATCTGACTGCTTTATTCACTTGTCAAAGAACTGTTAGGCTCTTGTCAGCCTGTATCAATTCATTTTTACAAATGGACTGATACAGAATGATAAGAAAAAGCGGAACAGGAAAGAGGGGAGTTTATTAAATCATGCTCCGCTCAAATATTACTTAATGTTCGTCTATTTCAAATTCACATATCATTTTTAAAAGGGCTTCTCTGATACGCCCCTTTAATTCCATATCAACCACAATGTATACGTTGCCGTATTCATCGTAAAACGGGCGTAAACAGCATTTTGATATGTAGGCTTCATAGAACAGCAACAGCTTTTCTATGGCGTTTTCGTTACCGTCCACGGCTGATGATATGAGAAAAAATGATGGAAGTGTGTGTTGCTTATTCTTCATTTGTTTTCTTCTCCTTTAACTGCTTTCTGATTTCTTCAAGTGAATTTCTTCTGTGCCTGTATGATGCGCTTCGGTTGATGTTCAGTTTTTCGCCTATCTCCGAATCGCTCATATCCAAGAAGAAAAACATCAATACAATGTTTCGGCTCTGCTCCGGCAACTGTTTCAGTGCTTCTGCAAGTTCTTCATCAAGTACACGGATTTCTGTACCGCACACATCGAATGTTGTATATTCACTTTCGTAATCGTCCCATACAATCAATTTCTCAACAACAATCTCTGGAAGCTCACAAAAGGATACTTCCTTTGCCTGTCGTCTGGCTAATTCCTTGCGGTAGTTACGGACAATGCCTTTCACAACCTTTTTGAGCTTACAGTCAAACTGACACTGTATTGTTTTTTGGAAGTCTGATGGTTTCAAAATCACACCCCCTTTCGCTATGAAGTGAAAAGTATGTATCCCTCTTTCCGCACCATATCTGTACGGCAGGGTGTGATTTGTTGCAGAATTGAAAAACTTTTTGAAAATATGAAAACAGCCTATTTGCACCAATAACAAATAGACTGTTTTTAAAACACCTGATATATGAGTTTTTAATTCATGTTCAAGGGCTGATGATATACTAAGAAAAAGAGAAAATAAATTCGGTTGTCGGTATAGACTGCCTGTTTTACTTAGAATCACAAATTTCTCCTTGACCAGAGCAAGCCTGTGAAAATAGAAAAAGGACAGCTCTGGTTATACCAAAACCGTCCCTATATTTTTGGACATTATAAAAGAGATTACCCACAGAACGGTTTTTTTTATTTACCGAACGAGGTAATATTTTTACTTGAATTTACAGTGCATATAATATGAGTTTTTAACACATTCTAATCACATAACATGAAGTATAAACTCATGCTAGGTGATTAAAAATGAGAAAAAAGAAAGATACTCACAGCTTTGATTTTCGTCCTTTAGGACTGGCAATCAGAGAAGCCAGAGAAAAAGCAGGGCTTTCCAGAAATGATTTAGGCGATAAAGTCTTTTACGGAGAACGTCATATCGCAGATATTGAAAATATCGGAAAACACCCTAGCTTTCAGTTATTCCATGATTTAGTTACCATGTTCAATATATCTGTTGACGAGTATTTCTATCCAGCGAAGAATGTTGAAAAAAATACAGCCCGCCGTCAGATAGATTCGTCACTTGATTTATTGAGTGATAACGAATTAAAAATCATTCAAGGTACAATTGACGGTATCTTGAACAGCAGAGAAAATAAGAAGTAATTTGCTTCTTATTTTCTCTGTTTTTCTATACAGATTCTTCAACATTTATTTGTTGATCTGCTCCGCAGGTAACAAATAAGAGCCGACAATCTATAAGTTATAATAACTTACAAATTATCGGCTCTGCGTCTTAGCGTCTGGCTCTCTGATAATTATATTTCCACGTTTCATATTGATTATAGTTTCTTGTTTGCACTTCGGACAGAATAACGGAAAATTTATCAATTCTGTATCGTTCCGTATTTTGGTTCGTGTCTTATTGTTACAAATAGGGCAAAACACCCACGATTGATTACTCATAAAAGCTCCTCTCATATTCGCTTAATCTTACAAATTTTATTTCTTCATAAAAAATAACTAGTCAATACCATTACTAAAGTTATCTTCAAAACATCAGCAATTTTAATATATATACGGAAAAAGTTTGTATGTTTTTTCTTTATATAACTTATATTCTTTGAAATATTTTTGTAAAACTGCTTCTTCAACATTTATTCTTATTTGATAACAAACAAAGCTACAAATAGCAACTATCACTATAGCAGGGATATTCTTTAATGCAATACTCACGCCTAATAATGACAGAATACTTCCAGTGTAGGCAGGGTGGCGGACAAATTTATACATACCATTTGTTATTAGCTGTTGTTCTTTACTAATCTGAACATTTAATGTAAATGCCTTTTTTAAAGTTAAAACAGCTTTTATACGAATACAAATCCCGACTGCTATAATTAACATACCAATTTTTGCAAAGTAAGCAGGCAACGTCAATTCTCTTATGTAAAATGGAGCTTTTTGACTGACACATAGAAAACTAATTATCAAGCAAAATACAAAGTTTAAATATAACAACCATTTCGTTCCTAAATCTCTAGTGTCAATTTTTTCAGTTCTATTTTGTTTTGAACGTGTATAAAAGAAAATAAATATTTCGGAAATAAGTAAACAAATTAGCAACACATTAAATGTATAATATTCAATAGCACTATTAAATTTTGTCATATCGCCCATTACTATTACCTCTTATTCCTTAATTTTAAAAAATTGTTTATTTCATCAGCTTGTCTTTTGGAAATATGATAAAAATAGCAATGAATAGCTATCATAATTAAAATATAGACACATGAATACCATGTAATGTTAATTGCACTAAACACAAACCATTTGCCTATAAATGCCACACCAATAGTTATTGGATATAATATAATCATTTCAGCAATAAAGTGATATATATATTTGCTAAAATCTATAAATGATAGAAGCCAATCGACAATCACTGACACCATAAGATAAACAGACACCTGCAAAATAAAAAAACAAAATCTGTCTTTAGAATATCCTGCTATAATATTGCTTATCGTTGCATACAAAATAATAAATGTAAACGCCATAGAAAATGCAGGAAGATATGTCCTTAAAAATTTATTCATAATAGCCACTCCTTATCGTATCTCTTAGAATAGGAATATATTTTCTTGAAACAATTAGATTTTCTTCATTGTTAAGTTCTGCCAATAATCTGTGGTTAGGGTAAGGTTTAACACAGACCAGACAAGAAATATTCAATAAGGCTGTTTTGCTTATCCTTACAACATTTGACCTTATTAAATCTTGTTCAATAGCAGAAAGTGTCTTTTTACATTCAAATATTTTGTGTTGAGTGTACATAAATGTTTTTTTATCAACAGTTTCAAAATACAAGACTTCATTTAATGGTATCTGATACAGCTTTTTTTCAAAAATTCCTTGTATAAGATATTCCTGTTGACGGATATATTGAACAATCCGATTTAAAGGTTGTGTCATACTTGAATATCGTATATCTATTTCAGGTTCAACCAAATCTTTTTTTTCCAATAGTTGCAGTTTCAATATGCTTTCCTCCATGTACTTTAATAGAAGTTTAATATTTCTCCAAAACAATCGCAAGCACTTTAAGTTCAAATACCCTTAACAGCATTTAAAATACCCAAATTTTACTTTAGCCAATTAAAGTTTTGTTTTCTTTGCAATTTTATAGATATATTCTTCTGACGTGGGACGCTTACTTCCAAACAACTTTTTGAAATTTTCCTGTACTTGTGGGTCTGTACTGGTCATTGCTTTATCAATAGTAGCTTCTATATCAGTCTGAACATCAGCAAACGATACTCCACCAGCCTTAGCACCAAGTTTCAACATTTTTTTAATATCTCTTTTTTTAATCCCTGTCATATCTTTTGACTCCTAATTCTATCAAAATATGGTGTTTCAATTCATCTTTCTAAAAATGTACTTTGTCAACTTTTCCGTTAATATCGTTCGATATGCCCATTGTAATTATGAGCTTTTTCAAGAAGAACGAAAGATACTGTTGGAAAAGTGTATGACAGTTTTACAGCAGTATCTTTCTGGTATGCAAAAACAAGATACGATCGAATGGGAAAACAGGTCAATCCGTATCACGTTGCCAATCTACAACGTATGACGGATATTGTCTTAGCTGAAATTAGCGGTACAGAACGACTTTTTAAAGCTACAACAAAATAGAATATATGGAAATAAGGCTTGCGGAGCATACTATATAGAGTATGACGCAAGCCTTTTGTCCCAACCTATAATCTCTGTCCAAATTTATAAATAATCATAAGAAACTAATTCTTCCATAGGAATACGTGTTTCTGAATGACGTTCTGAATCTTCTGCAATACCTTTTCCATAACCGATAGCCAAAATATTGATAGGCTCTAAATTATCCGGTAACTGAAATTCTTTCTTGATTACATCTGGTTTAAAAAAGCATACCCATACAGTTCCTAATCCTAATTCTGTCGCCTGCAACATCATATGATCTGTTAAGATAGAAGCATCTATATCTGTCGTCTGTTTATTATCGAAAGGTCTTGTCCATGCCTTTGAATGGTCTGCACAAACGATAATTGCCAGTGGAGCATTGTAAATATTTCCAGCTTTAGCAATGCTTTTTAATCGCTCTTTGTCCTGTACCACTAACAATTTAACCGGCTGTAAATTCGCCGCAGTTGGTGCAACATGAGCACAAGCAAGTATTTTTTCTAACTTTTCTTTTTCAACTGGTTTATCTTCATATTTTCTAACAGAATATCTTTTCTTAGCAATATCTAATAATGACATATTAAAATCTCCTTAATTCTTGTATATTAGGTCAACCTGTACTATAATTCTATCTGAAATAGTATTTTTATACAAGAACGCACTATTTTGTAATATACTATCCAAAAAGGAAGTGAAGATATTATGGGAAATAATTGTTGTGGTTTTAGCTGTCCAGTTGAGGCAACCATTCAACTTATTGGTGGAAAATATAAAGCTGTTATTTTATGGCATTTAATGAACAAAACGTTACGGTACAATGAAATTCATAAACTAATTCCGAAAGCGACTGATAAAATGCTAGCTCAACAGCTTCGAGAGCTTGAAAAAGATGGACTTATTAACCGTAAGGTTTATCCAGTTGTTCCTCCAAAAACAGAGTATTCTTTAACAAAATTCGGGGAAACACTGACACCCATTCTTGATGAACTATGTAATTGGGGAGAACAATATTTGATTCAAAAATAAATGTCATGGTAAATAACTTTTTATAAATTATTTACCATGATATTCTTTTAGCATTTTTTACAAACTTATTCTACAATCTTCCAGTTATCGTCCTTATGAAGCACAAGCTCATACTGTGAGATTTGCGTCATTTTCGACTTGTTATCCAGATACTTTACGGACACACTGACCTTGATGTTATCGCCATCTTTGGTAAAGACAGGGTTTACCAGTTCCGAAAATACATAGTCGCCGCATACAGGAGCAAGCACTCCGTCTTTGACATAATAGGCAAGTTCCTTTTCCGTAGCTGTCGGATAGAGCTTAAAGAATGTTTCCAAGAAAGCGGTAGCGTCCTTGACTGTATCGGAGCTGACACTGACATCGGCTTCCTTTGCTTTTGGTTCATACTTTGATTTCTGCACTGCCGGAGCAAGGGTAGGATTCTGGGTAATGACCATTGCACCGTCCTTATCCACATGAACGGTCACGGTGTAGTTTTCTGTGACTGCCTGTGTCTGTTCTCCCTCTTTTACCTGCTGATCTACTTCGTAGGCAACGGTAAAATCGTCCGTTCCAGACTGTTCTACATTCCAGACCAGCACATTTGTAACCGTAACACTGGTTGGTATGTCCGTTCTGATGGTATCAGCGTTCAAGTCCTGTAATTCTTTGGTAAGGTATTTACTGATTTCCGTTGTTCTTGCTTCAATGGCTTCCTTGCTGGTATCCCATGAGTAGTAGGCTTTCGCAAAGTTCTTGACGAAATTTTCAATACCGTTGGTATCGTTCAATCTTAGCTGAAGGATTTCTTTTTCATGTACCGTGTGGGTGTCAATGGCGGTAAAGTTCTTATACACACCAAAGGTGGTGCTTGCTAAAAGCACCACCCACAACAGCAGGACAGATTTCTTATGTGTCCCGACTTTCATGGTATGCACTTTCTTATTCTTAGGTGCTTTCTCTGTTTTTTCTTTCTTCTTAAACATATTTCAAGTCCTTTCTATTGTTTGATTCTTCCGGCACAAATGATGTGCTGTTGCCAGTAGGCAGAGGTCAAATCGGTATAGCCGATTGGATTTCCGGCATGATACATCTGATTGTTTCCTACATAGATTCCTACATGGGTTACATAGTCGCTGGTATTATAAGTGGAATGGAAAAAGACCAAATCGCCAGCCTGTGCCTGTGACAATGGAATATGCTGGATTGCGTCATACTGTGCCTGTGCGGTTCGTGGCAGACTGATTCCGGCTTTTCCGTAGCACCACTGGGTAAGACCAGAACAGTCAAAAGAGGTGTTCGGGTTACTGCCACCGTAGACATACTTCCAGCCTTGATATTTCAATGCTTCATTCATAACCGCCTGTACGGTTGCGTTGCTGAACTGCTTTACAGTCAGATATTGGTTGACCAGCTCCACATAAAACATATTTCCGTAGTTATAACGCCAGCCACCATTTTTACTGACCGCTATCGGGTTCGTATAGGTCACTTTTGTACCGCCGGATTTATTCTTTGCGAAATTCTCTGCAAGGTTGAAGCTGTGCTTTTTTCCATTTTTCGCCACATAGTCTGCATAGCCACCACCATAGTTATAAGACTGTATGACCACGTTAATGTCATTCATGCCTTTTGCTTTACAGGAAGAAAGCAGGGACGCAAAATATTTACACCCCTGCTTAATGGATTCTTCTGTACTTAAGGAGTTTGGCGGTAGTCCCAGACTTTCGCTGGACTGCATGACATCAATAGCCGTACCGCCACTTTCTACCTGTATGATGGCAAGCAGGACGTTCACATACTCCGAGATACCGTTTTCTCTGGCGTATTTTTCTACCATCGGCTGATGTTTGAGGACATCGGCTGACAGATTCATGCCAGAGTAGACAGGCGAATAGCTGTTGGAACTGTCGTCATCTTCGCCGGAAATCAATATCCCGAAAAAGAGGACAATAGAGAAAAGGACAGGAAATATCGTACCTATGATAAGGATACGTTTTAATCTCATTTCTTCCGTCCTTTCTCTGATTGTTTCGTAACAGTCTTACGGGCAGATTTCCCATTGACCTGTGTTTTCTGTACCGTAGATTTCTTATGATTGCTGATGGATTCCGCTACGTTTGTCTGGTTCTTTCTGGCAACCGATTTGACCTGCTGTTCCTGTCTGATATTGGTTCGGACAGTTTCTTTTCCAGCCTTGACTTCTGCATTTTTTATCACAGGAGAAGTAGCAGGACGCTTCATATCCGGCTTTATGACCGTATCGGTCTGTGCTGTTTTTGGAACAGGTGTGGCAACAGGGCGTTCATGGCTTCTGGTAGCTCCGGCTGTCGCTGATCCATTCGCATGAACTGTCTGCTTTGCTTCCTGTGCTTTCTGTAATTCCTGCTTTTTCTGTGAGATATTTTCCCTGTGCAGGTTGCGTTTCTGTGTACGCTGTTCCTGTCGGTTTTCCCGTTCTTCCACAACGCCACGCTTAAAATCTGATACATTATCCTTTGCTTTCTGTTTTGCAGAGTGAACAGCATAACCAGCCTGTGTCGGTAAATCTTTCACATTTTCTTTCAGAGAGGAAGCACTGTCACGGACTTTATTTTTCGTATCCATCACAGCACCGACAGCAGAACCGACACGGCTTCCCATGCTGGCAGAGGTATTTTCCCGTTTCTTTGGCGGTTGGTTCGTTGCTGGCTTTCCGGCTCTGGCAACACTTGCACCAGCCACCGCACCTGCAACACTTCCGGCAATCAATACTGGACAGAATCAGCAGAACGTGTCGGCTACATTGAACACGTTATGAATGACGGTTCTATCAAATCTACATTCAATGAGGGACACATGAAAGTTGAGGGCGAAACTGCCTACTGTGTGGACATCAATACCAGTTTTAAGAATGGATATAAAACACGTTCTGACGCAAGCACCCGTATGAGTAGCGATCAAATTGCGGACGTTGCTCTTTCCTTAGAGTACGTCAAGCAATATACCGCTTCTCATACGAACTTGAATTACAAACAGGGATACTTGCTGGAACAGTGTGTTGTCTGGCAGAGATTGAGTGAACAGCTCGGCTGGCAGTGCGATAACGTCAGAGCTTCCTATAATGAAATTTCACAGGCGGTACAGAATGAAGTGTACGCTGGTGCGAAAGCATTTGTGAAAGCAAACAAGGGACGTTATGAATGTGGCGGTTACATTTATACTGGCGAAGGACAGGACATCGGACAGTTCTGGGCGAAGTTAAATGTGGGAAATGCAAAGGTCAAAAAGACTTCTTCCAATCCCACGGTCACAGATGGAAATGCCAACTATTCCTTTGAGGGTGCGACATTTGGTGTCTATTCTGATAAGGGCTGTAACAGCCAGCTTGCCACACTTACTGCCGATGGAAACGGCGATACCAAAGAAGTTGAGGTAAAAGCCGGAACAGTTTACATCAAAGAACTTTCTGCTCCAAAGGGTTACAAGCTGGATTCTACTGTCCATGCCTTAAATGTGGAAGTTGGAAAAACAGCGACATTAACTGTTGCTGACACTCCAAAGGTCACAGAGACTTTGATTGATTTATTCAAAATTGACATGGAAACAGGAAAATCCACTCCACAGGGAAATGCTTCTTTAGAGGGTGCAGAGTTCACATGGAGCTATTATGACGGTTACTACAATGCAGACAATCTACCTGCAAAAGCTACCCGTACATGGACAACCAAAACCGTTGCCGAAAAAGACAGTGACGGAACTATCCATTATGTATCCAGACTTGCCGACAGCTACAAAGTATCCGGCGACAGCTTCTATACACAGGACGGTAAGAATGTACTGCCACTTGGTACACTCACTGTTACAGAAACAAAAGCACCAAACGGCTACTTATTAGATGGTGCATATATGCAGACTGACGGAAGTTCCGAACAGATTAAGGGGACATACCTTACACAGATTTCCGAAGATGGCGAACTTGCCGTACTTTCTGGAAGCAACCAGTATTCCGTATCCGATAAGGTTATCCGTGGCGGTGTGAAAATCCAGAAACGTGACCTTGAAACAAAGGATACCAAAGCACAGGGAAGTGCGACCTTACAGTACACAGAATTTAATATCATTTCCTTAAATGACAGTCCTGTACTGGTTGAGGGAAAATTATACAGCAAGAATGAAACGGTAAAGAAGATTCAGACAGGCATTGACGGAATTGCTTCTACTTCTGCTGACCTGCTCCCTTACGGAAATTACAGATTAGAAGAAAGTAAAGCACCAGAGGGCTACTTGACAGACGGTGCAAAAACAATCGACTTTTCTATCACGGAAGATGGAAAAATCGTGAATTTGACCGACAAATCCCACTCTGTCTACAACCAGATTAAACGTGGCGATATTGAGGGTGTAAAAATCGGTGCAGGTACACACAAACGTCTTGCAGGTGTTCCATTCAGAATTACAAGCAAGACAACGGGAGAATCCCATATTGTAGTTACTGACAACAACGGTCAGTTCTCCACTGCTTCAAGCTGGGCTTCCCATAAGGTCAATACTAATGCCGGAAAATCCAGTGAGGACGGTGTATGGTTTGGGACATCTGAACCAGACGACAGCAAAGGTGCATTACTCTATGATACCTATGTGATTGAGGAATTAAAGTGTGATTCCAACGCCGGATTTAAGCTGATTCCAGCTTTTGAGGTAGTCGTATCCAGAAATAAAGTGACCGTACCTTTTACCCCTTGACTGGCAAGGGACGGTTGCAGGTAGACATTTCTTCCTGTATCCACGGAATATCCGATATAGATTCCTGTATTTTCGCCCAACATCTGGGTAGCACCGAAACCAAGTCCGGCTAAAAAGTCGGATTTCACATACTGGATATAATCATTGATATAACGTTTGCTGGCTGGAAGAAACTCTCCATGCAGTCCCATCATATCTCCGGCAGGGCGAACCAGCTTCACATTCAAATCATCGTAAAAGTCCTTGACTTCATCACAACGGCGTTTCAGTTCGTCAAGATCGGGTGCAGATACCCGTATGACGTAACTTAACTTGTACATACTTTCCTTGCTCTGGTCTAAATCTGTTTCCAGTTCATCGACACTGTCTAAGGCTTCCACCACATTTGAACTTGTTTCATTTCCGGCTTGATAGGCGTGATTGTCCAAGTCCTTTAATTCCTTTTTCTTATTACGGACAGTGGTTAAGGCTTTCTTATTTCCGACAATCTCAACATTCATGGACGTATCCACAGGGAATGTGAACTGCTGTTGCTGGAAATAAAAGATTTCCGATGATGGGAAGTCCAGTTCTCCGACAATGGCATTGACCGTAAAGTAGGACACATAGCTTTCACTGTCCTCATGTTCCAGACGCAAATATCGCTGGCTTTCTTCCACCACGCAACGGGTAGGACGGATAAGGTCATAATACTTAATCAGTGTTTCTCTTTTTAATTTTCTTTTTGGAAGAGGATACTCATAATCTTCATAGGCTATCCCGTCCCTGCCGTAGAGGTGTTCCATCAGATACGCAAAGTCTTTGGCTTCCAGTCGGCGGATTTTGAACCTACGGGAGATTTTGTTTTCCAGCAGTTTTTCCATCTTCACATAACGGTTGATTTCATCATTGCTCATAGAAACAAAGTCGTTCATCAGCGTATGCCTTACCTCATTCAAAAACTCACGGAATGTCAGAAATACCGATTTTTTGATGTTCTTCAGATTGACTTCGTCCTCTGTGACCATAAGCTTGAATCCCAGAAAGAAACGGTAATCTACTTGATTGTCGCCTATCATGGATACAAGGGCTTCGGTCTGGTCGTCTATCTTTTGGATTGCTACATCACGGAGCTTTCCAGTTACCAGCTTCTTTGACTGTTCCTGTATGCTTCGGATTGAACTTTCAGTTGCAATCTGCAACGCATGAATCTTTCCCTCACGGGACTGTGCGATAAGCTGACGGAAGCTGTCATGCACAAGGTATTTCTGTTCTGGGGATAAGAATGAATAATTGTACGGTATCAGCTCATAGTAGGCGAACACCTCATTGTCCTTATTCCAGACAAGGTTATTGTCGATATATTTAATCGGGAACATAGGTCACACTCCTTACTGCCGTGATAGTTTCCTCAAATTTCTGCTTATGCAGGTTCACGGCTTTTCCGGCATAAGTCACTTTGGGACGCAGAGCATACAGTACCATCGTCTTGATGTAACTGTATGGCTTTTTCCCGTCAAAGGTTTTCTGTGACATAAACCATGTAAGGGCAACGGGAATCCCGAAATATTTCAAAAACGCACCCTCAATCATGGAAAGTGGCGGTACATCTGCAAACAAAATAATGATAAATTCCGTCAGCACAAACCATGTAATCTGGGTAAAGGTCACAGGGAATGGCAGGTTGACATCATTGATGGCATACAGAACCTTTTCCACGTTCCAGATACTTGTATAACTTCGGATTTTCTTCACTTGTAAATGCTCCTTTCTTCATTTTCCTAACAACAGGGACAGCCGGATTTTCCAGACTGCCCCCAAGAGAAAAGCTGACAGTAGCACCAGTGGCGGTGCTGATCTGCCAGCCCTTAACGCAGTACCTCACAGATACCAGCGTTTGTTGCAATAAATGTCCCCTCTATATCGAGGTCACGCCCGTAGGCTTCGTAGTCAATATAATTCTGTAAAGAGGACGGGATTTCTCCGAGTACCTGTTCTTCATCAATCAGATAGTAGGCTAAATCGGTCATCGTTTCACAGCCGGAATACAGAATGATGTCGTCCTTATGCTCCACCAGTTCTTCCAGACTTCCATAATAGGATACGAAACTGTCCAAGTCGTCCAGCAGGTAATCTGGTAATTCTTCCAACTGCTCATAAATACGGTTCAGTTCTTCGATGGAAGTATATTCGCTAATCTCCATCGGGAAGTTGTCCGTATCGTGGATTGCGTATTCTTCGTACTCTGCATTTAAGCCGATACGTTCTGCAATCACTTCTTCGTCCAACGGAAAAGAGAACCAGTCCCCGACCAGTTCTCCCTCATTGTACTTGCCAAGATTGGCTATATAGACTTGCATATCATCAATCATAAGCGGTCACTTCCTTTCGGTGTCTATCAGAGCTTGAACATACCGTTTTCACTGACAGCATAACGTCCTGTTTCTTCCAGCTCCTGTGCATAGGCTTCCAGATTAAAGTATTTTTTCCCTTTTTCGGAGAGGGCAGAAAATTCAATGTTGTGTTCCAGTCGGTAACGGGCAACGTCCATGATATTGTGACACTCTGGATAAAACCGAAATTCTTCTGATTTCTGCAATAAATCCTCAACACCACCACAATAGGAAATCAAGTCATTGTATGCCTGTTGAACTTCTGGCGGTAACTCCATGTAAGCAAAGTACAGCTTATTCAATCGTCTGACGCTGGTTGTTCTTACAATATCGCCAGCAAAAGGGAGTTTCATATCTATAATCTGATAATCGCCACTGTCGGCTTCCACACCGAGCAGGTCACGGAACAGCTCATAATCAATGGGGAGATTGAACCAGCGAGAGGTTTTATCCTCCGCTGGCAAGGTGCTTTCTATCAATACGCTACATTCTTCCATAGGCTTACGCTCCAATAATCTTATTGAATAACTGTAACAATACGTCTTTTACGCCGGACGCATTGAATACAAGACCAACGGCTACTAAGGCAACTACCAAGAATCCGATAAGTTTGGAAAACTCACGCTTGAATCCCAAGTAGATTCCGATAACAACAATCGCCATCAGCACAAGGCTCTGTGCGTTGCTTAAAAACCAGTTATAAAGGTTCTGTCCAAAATTCATGCTTTCTTTTCTCCTTTCAGTTCCATCATTTTTCGGTCAGACTGTCTGCCAGCCTGTAAAATACACATGGCAATCACGCCAACTGTTCCACCTAAAGAGAAGAACAGGAAATCAAATAATAATCGTTGCATGTTTCAATTCTCCTTTTCCAAAATCACATCTTCGGTCGATGTGGTCTGTTGTTCGATTATCTTGTAGTGCTTTTCTGTCAGTTTCGTGGATTTACGGATTTCTTTCAGATAATCAATCCCTGTTTTCGCTGTGATTGTTTCCAGCATTTTGAGTGTCGGGTCAACCTGCCGTTGAATCCAGCGTAGGGTTCTGTCCAGTGTGTAGGGTTCGGGTTTGGTCGTGAGCTTTAACGGCTCTCTGTTTTCCCCGATGAACCACGCCCAGCGGACAGATAATTTCCAGTCGCTCCGTTTCTTGTCTGCTTCCTTATCCACAAAGCGTACATAACGGTTGATAATAGAAAATGCCGTCCGTTCAGCGTCATAGTAAGTCAGCAGGTCACGGACAGCATAATAAGCACGTTCATTTTTTAACCGTATTTCAAATCTGTTTTTTATCGGTGCTTCCTCAATGGGAATCCCAAGTTTGATGTACTGCTCATAGCTTTTTTCATAAACACAGAAGTACACCTCACTTTTCAATGAGCCGATATAAAGTGTATAGCCCATACCAGCCTTGTCCTGTTCCTCATGCTTGACCAGTTCGCCGGAAGCATAGGACTTAAAGGAACGGAACACCGATACACATTCCTCATTCTGGCATTTTTCGGTCAGTTCTGGAATATCCAACATTCCTGTATGGTCATTGATGGCAAGGTCAAGGCGTTTCATCACACCACCGTCCACCAGAGCGTCCATAAGGAAATCATACCAGCTCCGTTCCTGTGCCATCAGATAACTTTCAAACTGGCGACAGCCTTTTCCTTTCAGTTCCAGCAGGACACCTTTTTCTTCATCGGGAGAAGTATATACGAAAATATCTCCGATGTAGTAGTGTTCTGTATAACTGTAATGCCCGAAGTCCTCATGTATCATGTACTGAATATTGAGCTGTAAAATATCTTTGATGATATGTCCAATATCCAGTGTCGGAAACCGTATCCTCACATAATCAAACAGCATGGTAAGCGGTGCTTCTGGATTGAATTTTTCCAGAGCTTCCAAAAGTTTCACTTTCATTTCTTCTGTGACCGCCACCTTGCCGGATTCGATACGGCTTAAATGTTCACGGCTGATTCCAGCCATGACCGCAAGTTTCGTCTGGGATACACCGTACTGCAAACGCCTGTCTGCAAAATCCTGTATCCACTCTGTATCATTCAGTGCGATACCCCCTTTACGAAAAAACTGTGACATTTTTTATCAGATGTCACAGCAGTAAAAAAAGCTACCAAACACTTGATTTCAGCCAAGAATCGGTAACTTTTGTGTATGTTTCCTTGTGATTTGTGCCCCTCTGTTAGATACCGAGGGGCTTGATATATGCTGGCGTGGCTACCGCCACACCAGCAAGGCTAGTCCGTACCTGTGGCTTTCGCTTCGCACGCCACCTGTCCGTCCTGCCTTATGTGTGTAAGTTCCCCAATCGTACCCAAGAAATCATAGCCTTTGGGTACAAGGGGAGTATAAAATTCCGATATGACGCTTGTTCCCACATCACAATATCCACGCCCTTTGATTCGCTTCTGGAAGAACTGTTTTTTTACATCACTTCCAAAGAGCATACCGTAACCGAGTTCACTCATGCGACCAAGTCCCACACGGAAGTTGAAATTATCTCTGATACCGTCCCCGAAATACTTTGCGTCTGGACGCTGGCAAGCTACAATCAGAAAGTATCCAGCCTGTCTGCCGAGCATGACGATTTTCTTTAGCTGGCTTAACAGGGCTGTGCTTTCTTTTGTCGTGAGCATTTCCAAGAACGCCACATATTCATCAAAGATAAGGAACTGTGGAGCAAGCCCCAGATAGGCATAGTTTTCCCCTGTGCGATAGTTCGGGTGCAGTTTCATTTCTTTCGAGCGTGTGACCATGCCCTCATAAAAGACATTGACGCAGTCAATCATATCGTCTTTTGTGTGGTAGACATTTCCCATGACCGTTCCCAAGTCTGCAAGGTCAGCGTTCTTCGGGTCAAGAATGTATAAATCCGCATTGGTTCTTAGCAGGGCTTCAATGATGGTCAGCAGAAAATAGGTCTTTCCACCACCAGTACCACCGCAGATAAGGGCATGGGGAAGTGAATCATATTCCCACACCAGATTTTTCATTAACCGCAGACCGCCGTTTTCGGCAACCACTTCATCAATCGAAATACGGTTCGCTATCATATCATAGAGCAGGGTGTATTCGATATATCCGTCATGTAATGTCTTGTCAGTCAGCTCACAGTACAGCCCCGATTCCAGCTTATCCTCTAAGGACAGGAGCTGTTCTTGATATTTTCCCATTGTGATTTCACATAGGATATGGAGCAAGCCATTGTTCATCTGGTAGTAGATTTTTGGAAACCACACGATTTTTTCTCTTGATCTGCTTTGCAGGTCAGTGAAAAAAACGCTGTCTTTGGTGTTTTCTGCTTCATACCACTTATTTTCCAGCACCATACGAGCCAGTTTTTGCCTGTGGAGCAACCGCTTGATACGGTCATATCCGTAACGGTAGTAGAGAAAAGCGACCAATGCACAAACACCAGTCGCTATCAGAACCGTAATGGAATTGTAAACAGTCCAAGTAATTCCGGCATGGAGCAGGTTAAAATCTTTCCAGTCAGTAACAAGAAGCTGTCGCAGGTTCAGTAGCAGGAACACCGCAACAAACAGGAGCAACAGCCAGCCAATACAGAAGTGATAGACCAGCGATTTGTCACTGGCACGAATCCTGTTACCTTTAAACGCCCATACTTTCATTAAAACTCCTTTCTTTGGACATAAGAAAAGCAGTCAATCGTGTAGACTAACTGCTTTGCGAATATAAGTATTAAACTTAAATAGCTCGTTCTGGAATAGTTTTAGAATATTTTCTAGGATTAGTTACCCATGTAAAAATAATTGCACCACATTCAGCACATACTAAATGATGTATCGGTTCTTGATTATCTAAGAAGCCTGACGCTCCATACAACCTGCAATCACCACTTTGGTATCCGTATCTAATATCAGTTCCTTCACAATATGGGCATGAGCTAATTTCAACTTTTCCTATTTTCATTTGATTTTCCTCCCCGAGTTTCGATTTAATTATTTAATACATTATATCAATTACACTTGACCAGTACAATGAAAATCTAAATTGTGAATTTATTTCTTCGGTGGTTGCTGTGGAGCATTGTTCTGTGGATTCCCGGCATGAGTGCCTTTGGTCTTTAGAAGAATATCGTCTGCTTTTACATACCAGTCCACATCTGCACCACGGTAATTTGCATTGGCTACCGTATCTGCAACAGGATTGATAAGTTCCACTTCGGCGTTGTAGTCATAGTCTTTTAACGGCACAGTCGCCGGAACGGATACCTGTATCATGCGTCCCTGTGTGTTGCATTTCAAATCGTAAGTACGTTCCTTGATTTCCTCACTGACCGTTCCATCTTCATTCTGTACATGAACCTCACGGCGTAATGCGGAGAACTTCAACACTCCGAAAGTCTTTTCTTTATCAATGACGATTCCATTTGCTAATCTCATAATCTGAATACCCCCTTATTTACTTTCTGCTGGTAACATATCGTCTGCAAGTAAGATGTAATTAACAAATCCACGTTCCCCAATTTTATAGCCATCGGTAGTAATTCGTGGGTTGATAAGTTTTACTTTCTGCTCCGGCGAGAAATGTTTTTCGCCAGCTTTGGCAGGAAGTGTCACAACTACATCATCGGCTCTCTGCACATCGGAATACAGGTTGTAACTTCTGTTAATGACAGCCATACGCCCGTTGATTCTCTGCTGTTCCGTAGTATTTTCTCCGGCAAACTCCAAGTTTCCGAATGTCTTTTCCATGTTTGGTACGACAAATCTTAATTCCATAAATAATTGACCTCTTTTCTTTCTGTTTTAGTTTCTTTCCTGCTGTACGTTGTGGGGAGCTACACTCCCCACGCCCCTAGTGGACTTCACGCCCCCGTAAATCAGAGCTTCACTGGAGCGTGAAGTTGCAAAAAGGGTGGCGACCTTGAACGCTCTACCAACCGCTACCTTACCGCCTTATGATTTCTTTCTACGGCGTTTGAAGTAAAGCATACCGCCAAGCCCTACGCAGGAAAGACCGAGCATGGCAAGGTAAGCATAGATATTGGTATTGTCGCCTGTTTTTGGACTGTCACTTGTCTTAGTAACCGTAGATGGTGTATCCGGCGTGTCGGTATCCTTTGGTGTGTCTGGGACTTCCGGCACTTCCTTGATTGTCACGGTCTGTCCATCGTCTGTGATGTCCTTATGTTCCGTCACTTTCTTTGGTTCGTCTGGATTGGTCATATCGTATAATTCCTCAAAGGTAACAAGGTTTTTACCACCAAGTGAAGAACCATCAAAGGTAAACGCAATCTCAACCGTCATTTTTTCACTGTCGGCTGTGAACTCATAATCATTGGATACTTTCTTTCCATCAATCAGAAGTTCTGCATTTTCCTCTTTTAACATCTGCCAGCCGGAAAGTTTGTATTTTGTTCCAACTTCCAGACCATCTAATGTGACTTTATCCACAATCGTTACATCTTTTCCGGCTTCGATTTCTTTCTTGCCGTTCTTGTCCGTAGCAGTCGTATGGATTTTGATGATACGTTCCGTGATAAGAACCGTCTGTCCATCATCGTTGATGTCTTTATGTTCGGCAACCTTGACAGGCTCTTTCGGATTGCTCATATCGTACAATTCCTCAAATGTAACAAGGTTCTGACCGCCAAGAGCTGAACCATCAAAACTGTAAGTAATCTCAACCGTCATTTTTTCGCTGTCAGCAGTGAATGTGTAATCATTGTCTACACGTTTCCCGTCAATCAGAAGTTCGGCGTTTTCTTCCTTTAACATCTGCCAGCCGGAAAGTTTATATTTTGTTCCAACTTCCAAGCCATCAAGTGTGACTTTGTCCACGATCTTGATGTCTTTTCCGGCAACAATCATTTTTTCGCCTGTTTTCTTGTCGGTAGCTGTGGTATGGATTGTGATTTCTTTTTCGTATTCATCGGTCAGTGTCCCTAAATCTACGGTCACTTTATTTCTGGATACGACTACCTCAAAAGCTGGAATCAGCTTAAATCCGGCGTTGGAATCACACTTTAATTCCTCAATCACATAGGTATCATAGAGTAATGCACCTTTGCTGTCGTCTGGTTCAGATGTCCCAAACCATACACCGTCCTCACTGGATTTTCCGGCATTAGTATTGACCTTATGGGAAGCCCAGCTTGAAGCAGTGGAGAACTGACCGTTGTTGTCAGTAACTACAATATGGGATTCTCCCGTTGTCTTGCTTGTAATTCTGAATGGAACACCTGCAAGACGTTTGTGTGTACCTGCACCGATTTTTACACCCTCAATATCGCCACGTTTAATCTGGTTGTAGACAGAGTGGGATTTGTCGGTCAAATTCACGATTTTTCCATCTTCCGTGATAGAAAAGTCGATTGTTTTTGCACCGTCTGTCAAGTAGCCCTCTGGTGCTTTACTTTCTTCTAATCTGTAATTTCCGTAAGGGAGCAGGTCAGCAGAAGTAGAAGCAATTCCGTCAATGCCTGTCTGAATCTTCTTTACCGTTTCATTCTTGCTGTATAATTTTCCCTCAACCAGTACAGGACTGTCATTTAAGGAAATGATATTAAATTCTGTGTACTGTAAGGTCGCACTTCCCTGTGCTTTGGTATCCTTTGTTTCAAGGTCACGTTTCTGGATTTTCACACCGCCACGGATAACCTTATCGGATACGGAATACTGGTTGCTTCCAGAAAGTACGGCAAGTTCGCCATCTTCGGAAATCTGTGTAAGGTATGTCCCCTTAATCTGTTCGGAACTTCCGTCAGTCTGCATATATGCACCATCTAATAAGTAGCCGTTTGGTGCTTTTGTTTCTGTAACAGTGAGTGTACCAAGTGGCAGTACATTCTTACCGTCCTGTGTATAGAAGCTGTCGCCGGATACTTTGTAGCTGTCGGCAAGTCTGGATACATAATGGATAGTTCCGTCACTGTCTTTTTCGGCAACGGTTTTGGTTGTCCATGTACGGGTAGCTTTTGCAGGTAGATTGTCTGCATTGTAGTAACCGTCATAATAGCTCCATGTGAACTCTGCACCCTCTAAAGAAGCATTTCCCTGTGGAGTGGATTTTCCTGTTTCCATGTCAATTTTGAATAAATCAATCAAAGTCTCTGTGACCTTTGGAGTGTCAGCAACAGTTAATGTCGCTGTTTTTCCAACTTCCACATTTAAGGCATGGACAGTAGAATCCAGCTTGTAACCCTTTGGAGCAGAAAGTTCTTTGATGTAAACTGTTCCGGCTTTTACCTCAACTTCTTTGGTATCGCCGTTTCCATCGGCAGTAAGTGTGGCAAGCTGGCTGTTACAGCCCTTATCAGAATAGACACCAAATGTCGCACCCTCAAAGGAATAGTTGGCATTTCCATCTGTGACCGTGGGATTGGAAGAAGTCTTTTTGACCTTTGCATTTCCCACATTTAACTTCGCCCAGAACTGTCCGATGTCCTGTCCTTCGCCAGTATAAATGTAACCGCCACATTCATAACGTCCCTTGTTTGCTTTCACAAATGCTTTCGCACCAGCGTACACTTCATTCTGTACCGCCTGTGAAATTTCATTATAGGAAGCTCTGACGTTATCGCACTGCCAGCCGAGCTGTTCACTCAATCTCTGCCAGACAACACACTGTTCCAGCAAGTATCCCTGTTTGTAATTCAAGTTCGTATGAGAAGCGGTATATTGCTTGACGTACTCTAAGGAAAGAGCAACGTCCGCAATTTGATCGCTACTCATACGGGTGCTTGCGTCAGAACGTGTTTTATATCCATTCTTAAAACTGGTATTGATGTCCACACAGTAGGCAGTTTCGCCCTCAACTTTCATGTGTCCCTCATTGAATGTAGATTTGATAGAACCGTCATTCATAACGTGTTCAATGTAGCCGACACGTTCTGCTGATTCTGTCCAGTATTGATTGCCGGAAGCATGAACCGCCGTCACTGGTAATGCCGTGAAAATGGTTGCAAAAGCAAGCGTTCCTGTCAGCAATCGCTTTACTAGCTTATTCATATTTCTTCTTTCTCCTTTCGATTTTGGGTATGAAAAAAGCCGTCCATTTCTGAACGACTGGAAATAGAAAAGGAACGCCAAAAGTGTACGTTCCATAGTCTATAAAATATTTAATTTTTCTCTCTGGTGTGCTATCTGACGCCAATTTTGACCCCAAATTTCTGAAAAATGACGATTTTTGATGAACAGCTACAAATTTTCAAAATCCGTGAAACCCTTGTAACTAGGGCGTTACGGGACTATATGAAACTAGACAAAACCAACGTCACAATAACAACACTAAAGTGCTAAAAAATAAAATTTATTATAAAAAAAGGGAAACATGATTTCCCTTTTAATGAAGTAATTTCATAACATCTTCTTCACTATTAATATTAAGAATATTAACTGTTAATTCATCTAATTGTTCAATGCTTATATTTGATAATTGTTCTTCTAGAATTTTTGATAAACTTCCTAGTTTTACTTTTAAAAGTGTTTCTAAAGTACTAAGTTTTCCAGTCTCAAAATACCGACTTTTAATGTTTCTAATGCTTGCACAAGCGTACTAATAAATGTACTTTCATCAACGTCAAGAGGTAAAGCATTTTTCGCAAATTCACATTCTATAAGATAACTAGCTTGTTTAAAGATTTCATCTGTTTTTTCAATTCTAAAATTCTTAAATAAAACATCATTCATACAATATTCTAACAATCAATAAACAAGTACAAGCATTTCTTCTCCTAAATGTTCTCTTCCTTTTTTAATATTTCCTAATTTCTTCAATTCAAATTTATAATGGCTTTCAGGAGATACTTCAAATATATTTTTCATACTTATCCTCCAAACATCTAAATATATATATTTATTTTTATTGTATCATTATAATTTCAAATTACAATTTGTAAGAATTGATATGATAAAAATTAACATAATCAATAATTTATATCTTGTTCCTTTATATTAGTGATATAATACATAAAAAAGGAGGATTTTTATGAATAATATAACAATAAGTGAATCTATTAAATATATTGGGGTTGATGATACAACACTTGATCTTTTTGAAAGTCAATATATTGTACCTCATGGGGTTAGTTATAACTCTTATCTTATTTTAGATGAAAAGATTGCAGTTATGGATACAGTTGATGCAAGAAAGACAAAAGAATGGTTTGATAATTTAGATAAGGAATTAAAGGAACGTGTTCCTGATTATTTGATTGTTTCTCATTTAGAGCCTGATCATTCCGCAAATATTCAATTATTTACAGAAAAGTATAAAGAAGCAAAACTTGTTTTAAGTGCCAAAGCAAAAGCGATGCTTCCTCAATTTTTTAATATTGAAGGATTAGATGAAAGATGTATTGTGGTTAAAGAAGGAGAAGAATTAGATTTAGGAAATCATCATTTAAAATTCATCATGGCGCCAATGGTTCATTGGCCAGAAGTCATGGTAGAATATGAAACAACTGAAAAAGTGTTATTTTCAGCAGACGGCTTTGGTAAATTTGGGGCTTTATCACATGATGAAGATTGGGCTTGTGAAGCAAGACGTTATTATTTTAATATTGTTGGTAAATATGGTGCTCCTGTACAAGCTTTATTAAAAAAAGCCAGCACTTTAGATATTAAAATGATTTGTCCTTTACATGGTCCTATTTTAAAAGATAATTTAGGATATTATATTGATAAATACCAAATTTGGAGTAGTTATCAAAGTGAAGATGAAGGGGTTTTAGTGGCAAGTGCTTCTATCCATGGAAATACCAAAGAAGTGGCTTTAAAAGTAGTTGATTTATTAAAAGAAAAAGGTGTTAAAGTTGCCTTCACTGATCTTACAAGAGATGACATGGCTGAAGCAGTTGAAGATGCTTTTAGATATTCTAAAATGATTTTAGCCGGAGCTACTTATGATGGTGGTGTTTTTAGTCCAATGGAAGATTTCTTACATAGATTACAACATAAAGGATATCAAAATAAAACTGTTGGACTTATTGAAAATGGTTCTTGGGCTCCTCTTGCAAATAAAGTGATGAAAGAAATGCTTACTCCAATGAAAAATGTTACTATTTGTGAAAATACGGTCACAATTAAATCTACTTATAAAGATGAAAATCAAGAGGCAATTAATCAACTTGTTGAAGAAATATGTCATTAAAAAAATCAGCTATTGCTGATTTTTTATATGATTTTTCCTTCAAAATGATCAAGTTCATGTTGAATGATTTGAGCTGTATACCCTTTAAACGTTCTAATTTTCTTTTTAAAATTTTGATCTAAATAACTTACTTTGATACTTTCATATCTTTGTGTCTTTCTTACACCTTGTAATGATAGACAACCTTCTTCTGTTTGATACGTTCTTCCATTTATTTTTAAAATAACAGGATTAATTAAAATAAGATATTTATTTTCATCTAAAACAACCATCATTGTTTTTAAATATCCAATCATATTCGCTGCCATACCAACACATTGTTCTTTGTAAGCTTGAATTGTTTCTAATAATTCATTGGCGATATATAAATCCTCTTTTGTACATGACTTTGATTTTTGTTTTAAAAAGAATTCATCTTTAATAATTTCTTTAACCATTTTTACCACTTATTATAATGAACAACAGATTCATCATAATATTCTTCTTTCTCTTTAATTTCATCTAGAGGATAACCAAAAGCAATGATTGAATGAGGAATTTGATCATTTGGTAAATCAAACAATTTACTTTGGGCAAAAACACGATCCATTTGTGGCCATGTACCAAGCCAAACACTTCCAATACCTAAAGACCAAGCTGCTAAAATCATATTTTGTCCAGCAATAGAACCATCTACAGCAAAATAATCTTTAGAGAATTTAAATGCTTTTGAGTAATCTCCACAAATTAAAATAGCAAAAGCACATTCAAGTAATGGTTTCGCTGGTACACCATTCGCTTCATACATTTGTTTTAAAACTTCTTGATCATCAATTACAATAAATGACCAATCTTTTGAATTAACACATGTTGGTCCTGACATTCCTGCTTTTAAGATTGTTTTGATGTCTTTTTCATCTACTTTTTGATTTTTAAATTGTCGAACACTTTTTCTTGTAAAAATTGTTTCTAATGTATTCATTATTGCACCTCTTTATATTTAATTGCTCTTGAAGGTTTTGAAGCAAAGCTTTTGATTTGAGGAACAATTGTTGTAAAGTGTTTTGTTTGATTATGTTCATCAATTGCTTCTTGGTTTTGCCATTCTTCAATAAAAGTAAAATGACTATCATCATTAATATCTTGATAAAGATGATAAGAGATATTTCCTTTTTCCTCTCTACTTAAAATAATAAGTTCTTTTGTAAGTTTTAAAAATTCTTCTTGATATTCTTCTTTAATATAATTTTCTGCAACAATTTTAATCATAGTATACCTCCGTTAGTTGATATATCAACAGTATAATAAAATATTCTATTTGTCAAATAAAAAAATGCTATGCACTGCATAACATTTTAAAAGTCTAAAGCTTCTTTTACAACATCAATTGGCATATCTTTATCTGTCCATAATTTAAAAGATGCAGCTCCTTGATAAAGCATCATTCCTAGACCATTAATTGTTTTACATCCTATTTTTTCAGCTTCTTCTAATAATTTTGTTTTTTCTGGCATATAAATAACATCTGAAACAATTAAATCATTTCTTAAATAAGAAGTATCTGGTAAAACCATTTTTCCTTCTAATTTACCCATACCTACATTTGTTGCATTTGTAAAAATAACTGACTCATTGATTTCTTTTCTTAATGTTTCATGATCATTTAAATCAAATAATTGTGCTTTACATTGAGTTTGTGAATTGATTTTTTCTACATTTTCTAAAGCACGATCCCATGAAGCATCTTTAATATTGAAAATACTGATTTCTTTAACACCATCTAATGCAGCTTGCATGACGATTGCAGTAGCTGCTCCACCTGCACCAACAATTGTCATCTTTTTACCAATAATATCAATTCCTTGATCTTTTAAAGCTGTCATATAACCTGTTCCATCTGTAATAGTTCCAGTTAAAACACCATGATCATTAATAACAGTATTAATAGCGCCACACATTTTAGCAATTGGTGTAATATGATCTAAATATTGTCCAATTGTTGTTTTATAAGGCATAGATACATTCCATCCTCTTACATTTAAAGCTTTGAAACCTTTAACCGCATCTTCTAATTGATCTGGTTGAATATCAAAAGCTAAATAAGCATAATCTAATCCTAAAGCACGACAAGCAGCATTGTGCATCACTGGTGATTTAGAATGTCTAATTGGTGTTGCTACTAAACCTAATAATTCTGTATGTCCTGTAATTCTTTTTTCCATTTTTATTTCCCCCATATATTAATAAAAAAGTCTCTTCATCCCATAAGGACGAAAGAGACCATCGCGTTACCACCTTACTTCGTTATTATTTCACAATAATAACCTTACTAAGTACCTACATACTCATACACGTTAACGGGTGTTCCCGGAGATATCTACTTACTTCAATACTCTACTCCAAGAGGAATTCAATCATCAAACATAACTTTTTTTCACCAACCAAAAGCTCTCTACTTATGTTTTGATCATCTACTACTTCTTTTCACTGTATTTATTTGTATTAAACCACTTCATCATTTATTTGTCAAAGATTTTTTATATCTATTAATATACCTAATAAAAGATATCGCCTACTATGACGATATCTTCTTAATTAAGCTGTTTTCTTTTTATTTAAATAAATTAAAACTATCAAACTTCCTACCAATAATAAAGTAATACCTATAATATTTGTATTATCACCTGTATTTACCTTTTTAACTTCTTGTTTATTTTCAGCTTTTACATTTTCTTGATTATTTGATATGGTATCTTTCTTTTCATTATTATCTTTTGTTTGTTCTTTAATGATTAAAGTTGTTGTTGCATAACCATCTTTAAATGTTACTTTTACATGATGTGTTCCTACAGCAAGTGTATTTAAATACATATCATCAAAAGTAATAATTGTAGAACCTTTTGTTACTTTATAATGCACTTTATCAACTTCTTGGTCATCTACTTCTACTTTTACATTTTCTGTATATTCATGATCTATTCTTATTGAAATATCTTTTCCACTTTCTTTTACAAAAGTTTTTCCTTCACCTTCAATGACTTTATATATGATAGGTTTCTTAACAAGTCCTTCAATAGCTTTATTAATAGCATCTGCATAACCATCTACCGTTGCTTGTTCTGTAATATTTTTTCCATCTTCTACTAAAGCAAGTGCATCTTTTAATGCATTTACTGATTCATCTGTATAGATACTTAAATCACTTGGCACTTTTGCTTTTGCTTCATTGACTTTTGTGTAGTCAGCAGATTTATATTTTAAACCTACAATAGCATTTTCAATTGATGTTGCATAACCATTAACAGCAATTTGTTCAGTAACATCCTTATCTTCTACAACAGCTGCTAAAGCATCTTGTAATGCTTTTACCGATTCATCCGTATAAACGCTTAAATCAGCTGGTACTTTTGATTTTGCTTCATTAACTTTTGTATAATCAGCTTTTTCAATTGTTACTGTTCCTTGCGTGTTACTTTTAGAATTCACATATAATCGGTTGCCTTCTTTTAAAATAACGTTTCCTTTTTTAATTGTTAAATTTCCATTTGCCAACGCTATACCTATTGAACTGTCTTTAAAATCTATTGTACCTGTTGTTTCAATGTAAACGTCTTTTTTGTATGTATTATTTCCTGAACACATTCCATATAATTTGGCTGATACATCAATATTCCCTCCAGTTATCTTTATTCCTGTCGTTGGATTTGGATGTCCTGTTCCTGTAGCAAATATACCTACTCTGTTTGAAATAATATCTACTGTCCCACTAGATATTTCGATACTTCCACATGCATAGAGTCCATCTGTCCAACCATCGTCACTTACCTGTGAGGTATCAACTTTGACATATCCACCGTCAACTTTTATAGTTTGCATAGTAATTATGCTGCCTCCAATAGCATTAACTGTTCCACTTTCAAATAAAAGATCATTAGCATCTATTGTTGGTAATTCTTTCTTAGAGTTTAATTCTAATAATCCATTGCCACCAAATATAATAAATCCCGGACCATCCTTTTTGCCATAAATGACTGTTTTGCCAGATATAAGCTTGTTATTTCCATTTGATACAATATGTATATCTCTATCAGATGGTAAAACAATGCTCTTGTTATCACCCGTATTAAAATTCACATTTGTTAATGTTAATGTATTTGTAGTTGAATTCCAACTCCATCCTTCTTCTTTATTTTCCTCATCTTGAATAAATTTGCTTACGTCTAATGTTGTTGTTCTTTCTATCGTACTTGTCGCAAATACTTTTGTTGGACAAAAGCATATAGCTACGATCATCAACAACATTGATAAAAATATTTTTTTGATTTTCATTTGAATTTTTCCTTTCTTTTTCTTAATTGAGACTTATTGTACCATATTAAATCATTAAATAATGAGACTATGTGTCTCCTTTGTCTAAATTGTAGCGTAAGCTCTTTCAATTGTCAATTATTGACATAATAAAAAGATGTTTTCACATCTCTTTTTTCATCCAAGTATGTGGACAAAATTCATCACAATCTATTTCACCATAAGCTTTAAATCCTAATTTTTCATAAAACGGCTTTGCTTGAACTTGGGCATGTAAACAAACATTTCCTTTCATCAGTGAACATGCACTTTGTACAATATATTGTCCTACCTTTTTACCTCTATATTCTTTAATCACTGCTATTCTTCCAATAACATTTGCCTGTAAAGGATCATCATAATAATAGCGACACGTTCCAATTGCTTTTTGATGATCAAAAACAACAAGATGTTTACATACTTCATCTAAATCATCAAATTCATCTTTAAAACCTTGTTCTTCCATAAAAACTTTAATTCTAATTTCTTTTGCCTCTATTGGCAATTGATCATAAATTTTATATTCCATAACTTCCCCTATAATAACATTGTTGCTACAACAATTGGAATTGTGATTACAGATAACAATGTTGATACAATAATATTTCTAGTTACAATTTTAACATTTGCATTATATTGTGTAGCAAGCATTAAAACCATTGATCCTACTGGCATCGCATTTGTAATAATTGTAATATTAGCGTAATAAGCATCAATGTGTAATAAACGACACATGATCATTGTTACAAAAGGAACAATCATTAAACGAACAAAAGCAAAGACATAACTACGCCAATCTGTAAAACTATCTTTAATAGGATAAACAGCTAATGATGAACCAATCATCATCATTGAAAGTGGAGCTGTAAGTGAACCAACACTATTAATCGTATCCATAAGTACACTAGGAAGTTGAATATCAAATAAGTAAATAAATATTCCTACAAAAATCAAAATAATTCCTGGTGTTAATAATTGTTTAAAATTTAATTTAAATTATATATGTCTTTTTGACTATCTTTTTATATCTCCTTAAATGTCCGCAAAGCCTTATTTTATAGGCTCTACGGGCATTTTGCTTTTGTGGTAAACCTCACATATCTAGGTCTATCTTCTTATATTTTCGCTATCAAGCGTGGTTAAAATCGTGGTAAATACTTCTATGCGATTAGACGCTGAACCTCTGATTTTGCGGTATCTATGGACGCATGAGCGTACCAGTTCATTGTGATACTAATGTTTGAATGTCCCATGATATACTGTAAATCTTTTGGGTTCATGTTCTTGCTTGCCAGTCTTGTGCAGAATGTATGGCGTAGCGTATGCGGTGTGATATGTGGCAAGGGATTGTCCTTGTGGTGCTTGTTATATTTCTTTACCATACGGACAAATAAGGCGTTGTAATCAATCGCAACTTTGGGCTTGCCTTTATGATTGACAAATAAGAAATTGCTCTGTCCGTCTATCACAAATGGTTCTGCCTTTGGGCGTTTCTTCATAACCCGTTGAAATGCCTGTATTGTTTCTCTACTTAATGGCACTTGTCTTATTCCGCTTTTCGTCTTAGGCGTTTCAATATAATAGCCCTGTTCCTTGCTCTTTAGTAACTGGTGGTCGATAATTACAACTTCATTCTTGAAATCAATATCAGCTACTGTCAGTCCGCACAGTTCCGAGATACGAAGTCCAGTCTTTAACAGTATCAGCACATCATCATAATGCTTGTGATACACATTGTCTGTCTTGATAAATGAGAGTAAGGCTTGTTCCTGTTCCTCTGTCAATGCGACTTTCTCTTTGGTATCATTTTCTAGGACTTCACTTAACTTAAAATCAAAAGGGTTCTTCCTTACACAATCGTCTTGTATGGCGATATAGAATGACGCTTTTAACGAGCGTTTATGGTTGTTAATGGTGTTATAGGAAAAGCCTTTATCTTTCATGCGTAACGCCCATTCCTTAGCGTCAGAGGGTTTTATCGTATCAATGCTCCTAGCACCCAACTTGTCCTCTTTCAATAACCGCATGAGTTGTTCCCGTTGTTTCTGTGTACTTTTCTTCACATTTGCTCTCTGTGCGTTCTGTTTGGCATAAAGTTGGCAAAGTGTCATTTTCTTGCCTGTGCTGTCGATACCGTCCTCAATATCCCGTCTTATCTGCTGTTCCAGTTCACGAAGTGAGGGTTTTTCCCGTTTTTCCTTTGGTGTCGGGTCTGTGGGTGTCAATCTCCAAGCATACACATATTTTGTGTTTCCAAATGCGTCTACATATTTATATAAGTATTTCCCGTCTGTTCGTTGGCTCTCTCCAGTATGCAGGATACGTCCTTTACTATCCCGTCTTTTTTCTTTCATGGTGTCTGCTCCTTTCCTTGTTGGAAAGAGCCTTGATATGACTTGTGTTCATCATAACACATACAAGGCTCATTTGCATTAGATTGCGTCCAATTTGTCAATAACCTGTTCAAACTGTCGGCGTTTAATCTGTATGCGGTTGCCATTCATAATGAGCCAGCCAGCGCCCTTGTTTTCCTCTGCCAAGCGTCTTAACTTGTTTTCTCCGATACGGAAATACTTTGACGCTTCTTCAATGGTAAGGGTATATTTTTCCCATACGGGAATATCCTGTGCATTACTCATAAAACACCCCCTCACTTTCGATTACATCTGCTATATCCGTACACATCTGTTCTACAAGCATTTCCTGTTTTTCGGAAAGGTGGGTACATTCATCAATCATTTTCATGTAGTTTGAGCCTGTCAGCCTGTCGATTTCCTCTATCATCACGATTGACGGCATGACCTGTCTTTCCAGCCATTGCAGAGTGCGTTCCATATTGACAGGTACGGGGTTCATTTCAAAAGGTAAACTGTCATGGGAAATGAATATCTCCCACAGCGGATAATCGGGAAATTGCACAAAATCAGTAATAAGGTAAAACACCAACCCATGAGGGTTATATGTCAATAACAATTCCTCAACTGCCTGTACTGCCTTTTTATCACGCAGACGAATTTCAAAACGGTTGATAATATCCGTATGTTTCTTTTTGGTTGCCTGTTCCTTTTGTTTTTCATACAGGCAGAAATATTTTGTGCTTGCCTTTGAGCCGATATAAAGGGTACTTGCTAAATTACGGTTTTTTCCGCTTAGTTTTCCACCTTGTACATTTTCATAGTTTTTACAGCGACAATCCGCACCGCCATTTTTGTATTTTTCAGACAAAACGGGAATATCCAGCAGACCGCACATATCATTGATTGCCAAGTCAAAACGTCGGATAACACCGCCACAGTCAAGACAGCGGTTTAAAAATGAATACCAATCCCTGTTCTGTGCCTGTAAGACATATTCCATGTTGCGTGAGCCTGCCCCTTTTAATTCTAAAAATACACCCATGTGTTCATCATCAGAAGCCATGACCTTGATTTCCCCGTAGGCATAATGCTCCTTATAGCCATAATACCCATAGTCATAATGGATAAAATAGTCCGCTTTCATGCCAAGCACCTTTCGGATAACTTCTAATGCGTCAGTCGTTGGAAAACGGACAGACAGATAATCAACGAGCAGATAAAAAGGCTTATCACAGACATAGTAATTCAGACAACGCAGGATAATGTTCTGTGTTTCTTTACTTGCGTTGGCTTTTCCGTTCTCAAAGCGGTTGATACTATATCTTGATACATGGGTAAGACTTGCAAGTTCTCCTTGTGAAAGACCGCTTGCAAGACGTTTGTTCTTCATTTCAAGTGCAAATTCTAAATTGTTCATTGTATTCCTCCAATCCCACAACAGCCTTGAAATACCTGTAAACCACTATTCAAAAGAATGTGAAATTACTATCTTCTTAAAACTTCTCATTACTACTCACAGGTTTGGGGTTGTATGGTTTTTGACTTGTCTTTTGTGAAATAGTGCCCCCCTGTTAGATAACGGGGGCACAGTCAAGGCTCGCAGGCTCGCCAGCCGACAAAGCATTTCTTCCCCTTGACACAAGGTGTCATGGCGGTAAGCCTGAGAGGCTTCCGCCACCGTGTCAGAAATACTTTGTCAGCAAGTCCTGTTTTGCCTTTTCTAACAAGTTCCATTTCAACCAATATTCATATCTACGGGTTTAATCAGATGGGTATTTCTTTTTGAATGTTTTTGTATTTCATTCTATTGTGCTTATTCACTCACAATAGCATAGTAATTCTTATATGCTTATTTGTCAATATCTTTTTTTGTCTTTACAAATCATATTAAGCATGATAGACTTATAACAGTGAAGATATAACGAGATATGGAGGGTTGTGCAATGAAAATAAGCCATTTAGGAAATAATATACAGACCATAAGAAAATTTAGGGGAATGAAACAACAGGAACTTGCGGACAAAATCGGTATCAATATGCAGAGCCTTTCCAAGATTGAAAGAGGGTTGAACTATCCTGCTTATGAAACGCTGGAAAAGATAATGGAAGTGCTGGACGTAACGCCGAATGAATTATTATCGGGAGAATGGAAGTATGTCAATCAGTCTGAAAAAGAAGTCTGTCAGTTTTTAAGAACAGAAGAACGTCTAAATGCAGAACTGAAACACGGACACTATGATAACTTCTTTGACAGCGAGGAAGAATGGCTGGAATATGAGTTGGAAAAGTTACGGGAATACATTACAGACTATATCAACGGGAAAAGCATTGAAGCGTCCGACCTTTACCCAATCAAAGAATTTATCCAGCATTTGAAGTTTCAAAAATTACTAGACCGCTATGATGATTTATACAGTATGGATATGTTTGGGGAAAGCATAGAGGGACATAAATATAGGACACCTTATCAAGTCGTGAAAATGATAAATCCGAACTCAAAAGAGGATATGGAACTGTTACGGGAAGTATTAAGGAATAACCATTTTGATGATGAGGACGAGTAATCTTTTTCCTCTTGCGAGAAGATACAGCAAACAAAAAGCCCGATCAAGAGTGCAAAGCACCACCAATGGTGGCAAGCTCTTGACAGGGCTTTTTCTTTTCTGTTGTGGGTACTCAAGAGGAAAAAAGGAAAAGTGTGATGTCTCAATTTTTTTATCTTGCACGCATAAAAAGATTGAAAGAGGTGTTTGTTTCCAGTATAATGTTTTTTGTATAGAAGCAAGGATTGAATTTTTTTGAAAGAAAGGGTTGACAGTCATGTTCACACATTGTTACGCTTGCGACAGACAGACAGACAGACAAGTAAATTCTGCCCTTTTTTCAATTCTATCAATAATAAACAGAACGCACAGATTATCCAGTTATAAGGGGGAGTTTGTGCGTTTTTCTATGCAAAGAATTTATGAAAAATAAGGAGTGAACAAACTATGAAGAAAAAACAAGTCCTTGCAGTAAGTTCCGCATTGATGATTGGAACAACAACTGCACTTACAGGGCTTCCTACTCCTGTCATGGCACAGGAAAACACAGAAGTTGTGCAGGAAGCCGTTGTAGAAGAAAACAAGACAGAGCAAGTTCCTGTGGAACAGAAAACAGAAAACGCAGAAGTACAAGAGAATATAACAGACAAGGAACAGGAAGAAACTGCTGAAAATGCAGAAACTTTAAAAGAAGAAAGTGCAAAACAGGAAACACCTGCAACACCAGAAAAAGAAGTGGTTACCGAAGATAAGACCGTTGAAGCAAGCAAAAATACAGAAGTAAAAGCTGGAAGCATTGCTATTGATGAAACACATTTTCCAGACAAAGTATTTAGAGAACAAATCATTGCAGAATTTGATAAAGACGGCGATAGTGTGTTATCTGTTGATGAAATATCAAAAGCCCAATTCTTAAACTTACATGGTATGAAAACGATATCTTCATTAGAGGGTATTCAATATCTAACAAATTTGCAGTCTTTAGATGTTTCTACGACTTCTGTTTCAGACTTAAGTCCGGTTAAAAACTCATCTTTAAAAAGATTAGATTGTCGTTCTTCAAAAGTAGGAAGCGTTGATTTAACACGTTATCCGAATTTGGAAGCTTTCGTTTGCGATAATACATCAATTAACAGTCTTGATGTATCTAAGAATGAAAAATTGAATACGTTATTTGCAGATAGTACCTCTATTTCCAATTTAGATGTAACAAACAATCCTAACTTAGAACAACTATCTTGTAGCAATACAGGATTAATGGAACTTGATGTCACACATAATCCGCAATTAGTCACTTTAGATATAGGAGATACAAAAGTAAAAACACTTGATATAAGTAAGAACCCTAATTTGAAACAACTATCATGTTATATGACAAATATAGCTGAATTAGATGTAACAAAAAACACAAAACTGACACGCCTTTTTTGTCATGATACAACTATTAAAAAATTAGATTTAAGCAATAATTTAGAACTTGAAATGCTACGTTGCGGTGAAATTTTTGAACAAGGGATAAGAGGTCTTGATATAAGTAAAAACACAAAAATTAAAAAATTAATTTGCGATGATTTATACTGGTTAAATGTCGGAGAGAATAAAGTTCTTGAAAATAATCATGCTTTTGTAGGCAACGGTTATATTGATATCAAAGGAAATAAAATCGACTTAAAAAAAGATGTTGAACAAGGAATAGATATTTCAAAAGTAAAAGTTACTGCAAATGGAACTTTAGACAAAGATACGGGGATTATAACGGTAGATGATGTAAAAAAACCAGTTACTTATGAGTATGATTGCGGTACTTATAAAGACGGAAACGTCGTTTTAAAAGTGGAATTATCGTTAAACTCACAAGGAGAAGACAATACAGCACCAACTATTTCTGCAAATGATGTTACATTGAATGTAGGCGATACTTTCGACCCATTGGCAAATGTAACAGCAACAGATAAAGAGGACGGAACTATCACTTTGACAAAAGATAATATTGTTGCAAATGATGTAGATACTTCTAAGGCTGGTACTTACCATGTGACTTATAAAGTAACAGATAAAAACGGAGCTTCTGCTAAAAAAACGATTACTGTAACTGTGAAACAAAATACAGGCGACCTTAACTCTGCTCCAATCATTTCAGCAAATGATGTTACATTGAATGTAGGCGATACGTTCGACCCATTGGTAAATGCGACAGCAACAGATAAAGAGGACGGAACGATTATTTTAACAAAAGATAACATTATTGCAAATGATGTAGATACTTCTAAGGCTGGCACTTATCATGTAACTTTCCGTGTAGTAGATAAAAATGGTGCAATTACTGAAAAAACAATTACAGTTACCGTAAAAGAAAAAGCAACAAATAAACCTGTAAGTCCACAACAGCCACAGAAACCGAGCAAGCCAACTACTCCAACAAAGCCTAGCGGACAAAAGAACCCTGTAAAAACAGGTGATATGACAAACGTAGGATTGTTTACTTCTATGTTTGCTGGTTCAACCGGTGTATTAGCTGTTTTATTCGGTAAAAAACGTAAAAGAAATAAGAACAATTAACAAAATGTATAATAACAATCAATAGCGACTAATGATTTTCATGTAAAAGGACACCAAACTATACGGTGTCCTTTTCAAATTCTTACGTCATATCAAGGCTCATTCAATCGTGGTAAATTCGTGGTAAAATGAGTGCTTTCCTATATTTCAAAATGCTTGAAAGTATAGTGTTTATGCGGATAATCAAAAATCAGATATAAAATTTAAAATAAATTCACTATCGTCTCCTTTTGTTAGACACATAATAGCGTATGTATACACAAAAAAGTTAAAAGCCATATGAATAAGTGATGCATAGAAAACAGCTTCTTGTCCAAAAACATCTAATAAAACAGGATATCCCATAAATCCTGTATTCGCAAAAACGACCATACATTCATAAACAGGCCAATCTTTTTTAGGAAATGGAAAGATTCGATTAATGATTTTCCCTAAAATAATAAAACCGATATACATTAAAATACCTGCACTTATCATTAAAAAGACAATACTTTTATTACTTCCTTCAACCCCCGCAATAGAACTAATAATCAACATTGGTGAAGCAACATTGACAATTAAAGCTGATATTTTTTTATTTGTATATTCATCAAAAATATGACATTTAAATAAAACAAATCCTAAAATAAGTAATAAAAACAATTTTAACATTGTTTGAAAGACAACCATGATATCCATAAATTTCCCCCTCTATAAATCCTTACTATCTTATCACAATTCAATTTTTTCTTTTGTTTTTTTCAAAAAACTAAAATAATATCATTTTTGCCTGTGTATCATAACAAAAAAATTGTAATAAAAGGGGTAATCCCAAATTATTACAATCTTTTAATTATTCTAACAAAGATTAATATAAATCTTTCTTTGTTCTCTTTAATTTTAAAAATAAAGTACCTAAACCAATAAAAATAATTAATAAAACAACAATCATATAGAAAGTTCCAATACCTAATGTTTTTGAACCTAATAAAGATAAATCAAATCCAAACCATCCTGTTGGTGCACCATAATTTAAAAAATTATAAGGAGCCAACATATCACCATACCATCTTATATGAAAAACATGTCCTAAAACAATCACATAACCTACATAAACAAGTGGTGGTACTACTGAATAATAAACATGTTTTTCATCTGGTCTATAGTGTTCACTAAATAATAGAAAATCAATAATAGCAAGAACTGGTGTAATAAAATGTACACATAAACTTCCTGCTCCATTATTTAAATAGGCACCAATAAATCCTTGACTATTCGTTGGTGCAAGTAACAACATATAAACAAAGAACGTTAATGTAATGGAAATCGTTGCCATAAATTTAATAAGGTACATCCCTTGTGGTATATATTTTGCTTTTTTTAGATCATAAATAATGAAAATCACTAACATAATATCTATAAAGATATTGGATAAATTCGTAAAATACGTAAAAAACATCCAATGATCTAATGATTGTAACATTCCATAAAGAGATGCGACTACTGCAATGATTTTCATTATTAAAGATATCTTACTCTTTTTCATTTTTATCACCCGCAACACTATACCACAATATATTTTGATGTTCAAATGTTTTTATGAACTCTTTTTTTGATAAAGACGAATTACAAAAATAATGATGCATAATGAAACAAAAGCAACAAATAGTGTTAATAATACATTTTGTGTAAATCCAGCAACAAGATATCCTATAAAACAAGCACTTGCGACAACTAAGGCATATGGAATTTGAGTGGTTACATGATAAAGATGATTACACTTTGCCCCTGTAGAAGCCATAATTGTCGTATCTGAAATAGGTGAAATATGATCACCACAAACGGCACCTGCAAGAATGGAAGCAATGGAAATCACCAACATTGTTGATCCTTCTGGAAATAAAGAAGTTGCCATCGGAATCAAAATACCAAAAGTTCCCCAAGATGTCCCTGTTGAAAAAGAAAGACCTGCCCCAACAATAAATAAACATGCTGGTAAAATAGCTGTTGAAATAGAAGCAGATTGTAACGTATTATAAACAAATGCTCCTGCTTGTAACTGATTAGAAACTAAATCTCCTAAAGACCATGCAAGAACCAAAATCAAAATAGACGGAACCATTGCTTTAAAACCTTCAGGAATACATTCTACAAATTCATTATAAGAAATAATTTTTCTTGGAATATATAAAATAAAGACAAAGATCAAAGTAACAAATGTACCATAAACAAGCCCTCTTGAAGCATCACATTGACTAAAAGCAGTAATTAAATCTTTTCCATCAAAGAATCCTCCAGTATAAATCATTCCAATAATACAACTCATAATTAAAACAATAACGGGTAAAATCAAATCTAGAACTTTCCCCTTTTGATTATAAGAAATTTCTTCATTTGTCTGATAAGAATCATCCCCAAAACAAACATCGCCATTTTGAGCAGCTAATTCATGTTTTTTCATCTTTCCAAAATGAAACTCACTGCCAATAACATAACAAACCATGACAATTGTTAAAAGAGCATAAAGATTAAAAGGAATTGTATTTAAAAACAATTGAAAACCATCCCCTGAGGTATAACCACTTACAGCTGCAGCCCATGATGAAATAGGTGCAATAATACAAACAGGTGCTGCCGTACTATCAATAATATAGGCAAGCATTGCTCTTGAAACTTTAAATTCATCTGTAATTTCACGCATAACACTTCCAACTGTTAAACAGTTAAAGTAATCATCAACAAAGATAACAACGCCTAAAATAAAAGTAGAAAACAAAGATTGTTTAGAAGATTTCATCTTCTTTTTAGCCCATTTTCCATAAGCTTGACTTCCTCCACTTTTAGTCATTAAAGTTACAATAATTCCTAACATTACTAAAAATATTAAAATTCCAATATTAGAAGGTTTACTTAAACAATTAACAACTGTATCAAACAATAAATTTAAACTTTCAACAAGATGAAAATTTGTCAGTAATAAAGTCCCTGAAACAACTCCAATGAGTAATGAAATATAAACTTCTTTTGTTTTTAAAGCAAAAATAATTGCGATTACAGGCGGTAATAAAGCCCATATTGTCTTTACATAATTCATTCTTTTCCTCCATAAAAAAAGTACCTTGAGAATATCAAAGTACTTTACATACAAGATAGCTCTCCACTAAAAAGTGACAAGAAATTATATATTTTATAATTTCCCAGATAAATAACATTTGGTGCTGTTATTTTCTTCGGCACGTTTCCCTTTCATTGTTGACTGTCACCAAACATTATCAACAATTACTCTTGATTCATGCACCTCTACCAATTCTTCTATTTTGTCTTTTCAAGAATAACAAAGTCCAACATACTTGTCAATTAAAATGTATAAAAATAGATACAATTTAATATGTTATAATACCTATGGAGGAATTGATATGAATAAATATATATTAGATTTTTTAAAGGATATTATGGCAATAGATAGCCCTTCTGGCTATAGTAAGAAAGTAATTCACTATTGTCAAAAAGAAGCTGAAAAGTTAGGTTTTCAAACAAAGAAAACGCATAAAGGAAATCTTGAAATTTATGTTGAAGGTCAAGATGATTATACGATTGGTTTTTGTGGACATGTTGATACTTTAGGATTAATGGTAAGAAGTATTAAAAGTGATGGTACATTAGCTTTTACAAATGTTGGTGGTCCAATTATTCCTACATTGGATGGTGAATATTGTCGTATTCATACAAGAGATGGTCAATGTTATACAGGAACAATTCTTTCTAATTATCCTGCTGTTCATGTTTATAAAGATGCTAAAAGTGCACCAAGAGGTTGTGAAAATATGCATGTAAGAATTGATGAAGTAGTTAAAAATAAAGAAGATGTACAAGCTTTAGGTATTCAAAATGGTGATTATATTGCTTATGATCCTAAAACTGAAATTACAGAATCTGGTTTTATTAAATCACGTTTTTTAGATGATAAAATATCTGTCGCTATTTTATTTGGAATGCTTAAGCATTTAGCTAATAATCATATTAAACCCAAACATAATCTCATTATTATTATTTCTACTTATGAAGAAGTAGGACACGGAAGTAGTTATATTCATCCTAATATTGATGAATTGATTGCTGTAGATATGGGGTGTATTGGTGAAGATTTAGCTTGTAGTGAATATGATGTCAGTATTTGTGCTAAAGATGGTAGTGGACCTTATGATTATGATTTAACTTCTAAACTCATTGAACTTGCAAGTACACATCAGTTACAATACGCTATTGATATTTATCCTTATTACAGCAGTGATGTTTCAGCCGCTTTACGTGGTGGTCAAAATATTAAAGGCGCTTTAATTGGCCCAGGTGTAGCAGCTAGTCATGGTATGGAAAGAACACATCTTCAAGCTGTAGAAAATACTTTAAAATTATTACTTGCTTATATAGCATAAAAATGTTGCCAAATGACAACATTTTTATTTTACTTTAACACCAAGGATCCCTATTAAATCTACAGCTTGAAAATCATTAATAATCAATCCTTTTAAACTTGCTAGATCAAACATTGCCCCTTGTATTTGACATGTAGATAAATCTAATCCTTTATGATGTAATGAAGCAAGTTCACTTTGTATTAAATTTGTTTCATTAAATTGTATTTTTTTAAAGTTTGCATCATAAAATGATGCTTCTTGTAAATCACAATGATCAAACATAACATTTAACAATTGACTTGATGATAAATTACTATAACGTCCCTGACAATGATCAAATAAAACATCTTTTAAATTTGTTTCAATAAAAGAAGTTCCTGTTAATTTACAGTTTTTAAATTGTACACGATTTAAATATTGATGATCAAAATTTTGATTTGATAGATCACATTTATCAAAAGTAACATCTATTAAATCAAGATGCTTTAATGAAACTTTAGTAAAATCAATATTTTCAAAGAGACAACCATCAAAAGTTAAATCTTGAATTATTGTTCTTTGTTGAATATTTTGATCAATATGAACATCTTGAAATTTCATTTTTTTTAAACATTCTTCAAAACTTGTTTTTTCTATATAGGATAGTTTAGGTGCAACTAACTTCATTTTTTCTCCTTCTTTAAGGAATCCCAAAAATTCCAAAATTCTTTTTTTTGAACAATTCCATTTTTACTTAAAATAACATAATCTTCTCCTTGCCAAGTATAAAAGACATCTGTTTCTTTAAAATCATTTTTTAAATAAAATTGTTTTCTTTTTATTCTTTGTTCTTTATTAGAAGTATCTTTAATTTTTTCAATATCTACAATAATCTTTTTAGAATCATATTGTTTTGCTAGATCATTAAGAATATAGCTTCCTATACCTTGATCACGATATTCTTTTTTTACAGCAAGATATAAAATATGCGCTATTTGACTTTGAATACATAAAATAGCAAAACCTACAAGTTGATTTTCTTGATAATAACCATAAATAGCGCCTAAATGTAATTCATCAAATAATCGAGTTAAATCCATTTGTTCATTTTTTGGAAATGCTTGTTGATAAAGGGTATACATTTCTTCTATTTCTGTGCTATGAAAAGCGATTTGTTTTTTTATCATTTTAAAAAACTCTTAATTTCTTAAGAGTTTAAATAAGTCCTTTTTCTTCTAATTGTTTTAAACAATAAGCAATTCCATTATCATTGTTAGATAAAGTAATGTAGTTTGCTCTTTCTTTTACTTCATCTACAGCATTTTCCATAGCAACACCATATCCACAATATTCAATTAATGATAAATCATTATAACCATCACCAAAAGCAACTGTTTCTTCTTGTTTAATTCCTAATTTCTTACATAAAACATCTAAAGAAGCTGCTTTATCAATACCATTAGCCATACATTCAATAAAATAAGGATCACTTCTATAAATAGACATCTTTCCTTCATATGGAGCTTTGAATTCATCTAGAATTTGAGCAACATATGCTGGTTCTCCAGTAATTAATACTTTATTGACATCAAAGTTTACTTCTTTTTTAAAATCTTGTACATGTTTTATATTCATTTTTGTTGTAAAGCTTTCTAATTGAATCCAATGATTTCCTATATCTTCTGTAATGATTTCAGTTGCATTGTATGTAAGCGGAGATAAACCAAAGGCTTTTGCTCGATCATACATTTCATGTGCTATTTCACTTGATAATGTTTGTTCATAGACAACTTCATTTGTTTTATAATCTAATACTCTTGCTCCATTGAAAGATAATAAATATCCTCCTACTTGATCTAAAGTTAATTCTTTTGCTTCTTTAAAGATACCAGCTGTTGGTCTTCCAGAAGCTAAAACAATAATAACACCTTTTTGTGCTAATTTAATAAGTTCTTGTTTTGTTTCTTCTAAAATATTTTTATTTTTATCTGTTAATGTTCCATCTAAATCTAATGCTATTAATTTATACATTTTTCTACCTACCTTTGCGACTATTATAACAAAGCCTTTATAAAAAACAAAATTATTTCTTAAAAAGAAAAAACAATGTTTTCACATTGCTTTTTCACGCCCCTGCCAAGGACTTTCATTATAACATATTTTATAATTCAAAAATATGATTTAATAGTTCTATTCCTGTTTTTGTTTTAAAAACATTCTTTTTCATTTTTTCGATAGCTTCTTTAGTTAAATTCGATTCATCACCATTTACTAAAAAGTCAGCTTCTAATAAAATTTGATAATCTAAACCATCTACATCTTTATACGTATGATGATGTCCTACTAAATAAGCCACACGTTCAATAAAAGCTTTATCTAAAGAATAATTTTTTAAGAAATCTTTTACTAAAGCTGGTCCTTCTTGTTCTTGTAAATATCCTGCAGAATTTCCATATTTTTCACGACACATTGGACAAGCTATATCATGAACAATAGCAGCTACTTCGAGTATTTCTTGTTCTCTTTTTTCTAAATGCTCTAATTTTCCAATAAGACGTGCATATTGATGCACTTTTAAAAAATGAGCAACATCATGTTTGATTTTATTTCCTTGAGTATATAAAATCATGCCTTGTTCAATTTCTTCAATCATTTTCTTTCTCCATTTGATCAATCAGTTCAATGACTTCTTGAATCATCCCATCACAATGAGGTTTCTTTTGTCCACCATTCTTTGCATTTTCTTTAAGTAAATCTGCACAATTAATAAGTCCATGATGATTATTAGAAATTGTTTTGATAAATTGGTTCACTTTTGCTGGTGAATCAATTCCTTTTGCTCCTAAAATCATTAAACCACTGGTAATAGCACCACAGACGCTCCCACATTTCATACCACCACCAAAGTTACATCCCAAATGATTAGCAAGTTCTTTATTGATTCCTAAATCATCGGCATAAACTTCCATAATTGTTTGTGCACAATTATGAACCATGGGTGTAGCATTTCTTAATTCTTTTGCTTTTTCTACATGTTTATTCATCTTTCAAATTCCTTTTCTTTTTATATCTTTATTATAACGAATTTTTATTTTGAATAAATCTTTTTTTGCCAACTTCTTTTTTGACAATGTGGACATTTCATATATCTTGTTCTTCCATAATGCATTGCAAAATAAACTTGTTGATAGCTTGGAATATATTTATGATGACATTTTTGACATTCATAATAGCCTTCTTCTGTTTCTATTTTTAAAGCAATTGATACACCAATAATCAAAAAGATAAAGCTTAAGATAAACAAGATGACTTTTAATACACTGTTTTCAACAAAATAAACAGATATAAAAATTAAAATCAAAAAGATACTCGTTGAACCAATACCAATAACATTTTCATAAAAGAACATTTTCTTTGTTTGTTTTACTTCTTGATCTGCCATCATCAATAAATTATCTTCTGCTTTTTGTTGGTAATTTCTTTCTTCGATAAATTCTCCCGTTAACAGCTCATTGACCGAAATATCCAATATTCGACAGAGTTCTAACATATACATAGGATCTGGTAGACCCTTCCCTCTTTCCCATTTAGAAATTGTACGATCACTAATTCCTAAATAGCTTGCAAGCTTAGCTTGTGTAAGCTTTTTATCTTTTCTTCTTTGAGCAATAAAATTCCCTATTTTTTCTTGATTCATAACTTTCACCTCACTTGCATTTTATGTATATTCATACAAAATGTAAACAAACGCATCGTAGAGATAAGAAAAGCAGCCTTAATTTGCTGCTTGATGATGATAAACTTTTGGGCGTACATGAATGAAATAAACAAGTGCTAGTGCTAATACAGTAACAAACCAACTAATTGGATAAATGATTAATAAATGATCGTATGAGGCAATTGATGGATAAATTGTATATAAGTAAGCAAGTCTTACTCCACAAATTCCCGCAACACAAATACCTGCTGGAACACTAGAATAACCAACACCTCTCATTACACTTGAGAAAACTTCAATTGACATGTTAAGGAATTGGAATGGTAAAATAATTTTCATTCTTGTATAAGCTAAACTAGCTACTGAAACATCTGATGTAAAGAAACTAATGAAGAAATGATCAAAAATTACAAATATCATACAAGCAACCATTGTTGTTGCTCCCCCTAATAAGAAAGATTGAAGTGTAATCTTTTTACAACGGTCATATTTTTTAGCACTATAATTTTGTCCAATAAATGTAACCGCAGCTTGAGCAAATGAACTTAATATATAATAAGCAAAATATTCATAGTTTAAAGCTGCTGAACTGGCTGCAATGGCATCTGAACCTAAAGCATTTAATGATGATTGAATACAGACATTCGAAATAGAAAAGACCATGCCTTGTAAACCAGCAGGTACCCCAATTTTTGCAATTCTTTTTAAGATTCGATCATTGATTTTTAATTGTTTTAAATCAATTCTTAAAGCATCTGTTTCATGCATTAACCAATAAAGTAACATCATAGAACTAAAGATATTAGAAACAACAGTTCCAATAGCTACTCCTTCTACAGACATATGTAAAACAACAACAAAGAATAAATTTAAAATAACGTTAATGACTCCACCAATAAATAATGCAATAAGTGGTCTTTGAGTATCTCCTTTACTTCTTAAAACAGCTGCAGCAAAGTTATAGAGCATGACAAAAGGAACCCCAATAAAATAAATTTTTAAATATACTTCTGCAAGATTAATAATATCATCTGGTGTTGACATCAACTCTAAAATAGGTCTTGCGAAAAAGAATCCTACAAACAATAAAACAATTCCAATAATCACCGACATTAAAATTGAAGTATGTGCTGCAAGTGATGTTCTCTTTTCATCATTTTGTCCTATAAATGATGCAATAACAACATTAGCACCTATTGATAACCCTACAAATGAGTTAACAAGTAAATTAATGATTGGCCCATTTGCTCCAACGGCAGCTAATGCCCCACTTCCTGCAAAACTTCCGACAACAGCAACATCTGCTGCATTAAATAATTGTTGTAAAATACTACTTGCTGCTAATGGTAAAGCAAAAAGTATGAGCTTGTTCCAAATAGAACCATTTAACATATCAAATGTTTTCTTTTTCTTCATATTATCCCTCCTGTTTACTATTCTATTTCTTTTAATTCAAGATGTACAATAATAATTGTGTAATCTACTATAACTTAAATGTATAGTGATATTTTATCTTCTTTATTTTTATTATTCCAATACTTTTATTGTAGATAATATTATGCTTATAAAGCATATTTTAGCAAAGAAAAAAGAAATGAAATCATTTCTTTGTCATACGATATTGCTTTTCTAAAGTAAGCCAACGTGATGCTTCTACATGAAAAAAAGCTTCTAATTTTTTAGCAATTTCTTCATTAAGTTCACATTCCCCTAAAATAAGTTGTGTCACTTCATCTAGATTCATATCCATCTTTTGTGCAAAATCGTTATAAGAGATATTTAAAATTGTAAGTATATCTCGAATATAATATCCCGGTGCATAAGCAACCGCATTTGTACTTTTGTCCATCTTTTTCACCCAATATGTATTATATTCTTTCTGTTATTTTGTTGCAATAAATTATTTCCAAGGAAATAATTTAGAAAAGAGTCAGAAAAAATCTAACTCTTAAATAATTTGGAAAATATAGAATTTTAAATAAGATGTTTCTTCCATTGTCCATAAAATAGGATGATCTGCATTTTGTTGAGTAACAGAAACTTGTTTTAAAACAACGCCTGCTTCACTTGCGGCTTCTCTTAACATTTTTTCAAAATTAGCTGTTTCCATAAAACGTGAACAACTACATGTAATAAGATATCCTCCATTTTTTAAAACTTTCATTGCTTGTTTATTGATTCTTTTATAACCATTATAAGCTTTTTGAACAGTTCTTCTTGATTTCGTAAATGCGGGTGGATCTAAAACAATTATATCAAATTCATTTTCTTTTAATTCATCTAAATAATCAAAGACATCTGCTTGTACAAAATCAATTTTTTCTTCTAAATGATTAAGTTTAGCATTTTGAAAGCCTTGATCTAATGCTGTTTTAGAAACATCAACAGAAACAACATAACTAGCATTTCCCATAGCAGCATTTAAGGCAAAACCACCTGTATGACTAAAACAGTCAACGACACGTTTTCCATGAGCAATTTTTCTAAGTAAATAACGATTTGATTTTTGATCTAAAAAATATCCTGTTTTTTGTCCATTTTCAACATCTACATGTAATAATAAACCATTTTCATTAATAATTGTTTGTGTAGGTAAATCTTTATTTTTATAATAGCCTTTATATTGTTCTAAACCTTCTTTAGTTCTAATTTGGATATCATTTCTTTCATAAATACCTTTAACATCTTCTCCATCTGCTTTTAAGACATCTAAAACAATTTCATAAATCATATCTTTAATTTGTTCTAAACCATAAGAACTGATTTGACTTACTAAAATATCATTATAACGATCTATCACAAGTCCAGGTAATAAATCAGCTTCTCCAAAAATTAAACGACAATTAGATAAATTATCTCCTTCAACAGTTTTTCTAAAATCATAGGCTTGTTGTATTCTATTTTGAAAAAATTGACGATCAATTATTTCATTTTGATTTTTTGATAAAATACGCACTGTAATATGACTTTCTAAAGAAATAAAACCTGTTCCTAAATATCTTCCATCGCGTGTAACAATATCAACAAGTTCTCCATTTTTGATATTTGGATCACATTGTTCTAAATTATTTTTATACATCCACATTTGACCTTTATCAAGCCAAGTAACACCTTCATTTGAAATAACAATTTCTGGATAATTTCTTTCCATTCTACTTACTCCTTTTATTTAATATTTATACCACCAAAAATACAACGTGCATTAAGATAAATAACTTTTGTATTTTCAATTTTATTTTCTCTTTTATGAAGATCAACACCACCTAAAAAATTAGATGATTGTATTTGAATATTCACATCATCAGGTAAATATAAATCAACACCACCAAATAAAGTTGAAATTGTAATTGTTGTTTCTTCATTTAAATAGGCTTTTGATAAATCTAATATTAATCCATTAAAAGTGACATCATAATTTCCACCTGTATATAATTTACCATCATAAATATTTTGATGTGGTTTCTTTTTGGTAAAAGTATCTTTAAAAATCATTTTCAATCCTATGAATACAAAGATAACAGGAACCACTAATTTCCATGCAAATTGGAAACTTATTATACCTTGACAATAAAGTAAAAGATAGATCCCTACAATAAGACCTATGATATTTCCTGTTTTATCTTGATCTTTAAATAAGCCAAGAAAACAAGGAATAATAATAAATAATGTCCACCATCCATCAAAGAATAAATCTATATTTGTAATATGAAAAGTATTTAATCCTATAATAACTCCAATAATGATGAAAATAAGACCTATAACTGTATTTTCAATTTTTTTCATACATTTCTCCTCACTAATTTTCATCATTATAGCATAAATTGTCATAACAAAAATAGCACTTTCGTGCTATTAATGAAGTAATTCTAACTCTTGAATAAATCCATGATTTAAAATATCTTTAAATTCTTTTGAAGTTTTTTCTGATGTTTGTTTTTTTAGTTCAATTAAAAAAATAATTTGATATTCTTCATTAAGGATTGACGAAGGATTATTTTTCATCAAATGCAGTACAATTTTAAGTTCATCATCATTTAAAGAATAATGATGTGCCTTGCAAATGTTACTCAACTCCTTCTTTGTCATATTTTGTAAATTATGATTTAATGCTCTTATATCCTTCATATTCACCCCTTCTTTCTTTATAAATATTATATCTCTAAAAAATTTTTGCTTCAATCATTATGATCTATTGCCTCAATTTCGTAAATGTCTGATAAATTTATAATTTGTTTATTTTGAAGAGTGATTATTTTATTATTCATATCTAGTTTTTTTATACTTTGTATCATTGTTTGATAACTTCCACCTGCTTTTCTAGCATCTTTTTTAAAATAAGTAATCTTTACTTTTTCTTTTGTTTCTATAAAATAGTTTAATTTTTGATTTAAAATTTGTTGTTTATTTTCATCGATTTCTCTTTTTTCTTCAGTTATTCTTTGTGTTTCATGAATAAGTTGTTTATGTCCTGTAAGTGCAGCAAAAGGAGCAAACTGTGCTGCACGATCTTTTTGAGACATATGTTTATACTTTTTAGATTTTTTATAAGGAAGATTTATGATATCACCATAATCATGAATATTTTTTATTGTGGCCATTACGCTTTATGTCCCCCTATAATTTCATTTCTTTCTCTTGTTGTTGCTCCTTCTTCTAAATTCATTCCTTTAAGAATTGCATTTTTACCATATTTTTGTTTGATTTTAAGAGTTGCTTTTTGTAAATTTTTTTCTTTTTCTAAAGCTTCTTTTTCATCTTTTTGATTTATATTTTGATGGTTTGTAAATAAATTCAATTGTCGGTGATAAATCATATCTTTTACTTTATCTTCATATAAAACATTGGATGCTGAAATATTGATTCTTTTAACCATTAAATTCCTATTTACTATTTCATCAAATTTCTTTATTACTTCTTTAATTATCAATTTTGATGATGAAGTGTAACGCTCTAAATTGATTGTTCCACGTGCATGTTTAGGAATCTTTCGATTATAACGATCGATCATCATTTCTCCATGATATTCATTATCTTTATCATAACCAATCGTTAAAACAATTTGATTGGTTACTAATCCTTTTTCTACTAAATCAAGTGCTAACAGATCTAACATTTCTTTAACAATCAATTTTGTTTTTTCAAAATTATAAGGACAACTTAATACCTGACCTGTTCCAACACTATTTCTTTCGGGTTTATAATTTTTAATATCTTTCATTGTGCATGATTCATAACCCCAAGCATGGTCAATAAGTAACTCAGCATTAACACCAAATAAATCATAAAGAAGTTTTTCATTATAATATTCATTCTCTGTACCTTGTGAACATTTTGCGATATCTCCCATTGTATAAAGTCCTTCTTTTTCTAATTTTTTAGCATATCCTTTCCCTACTCGCCAAAAATCAGTGATTGGACGATGATTCCATAAATACTTTCGATATCTTTCTTCATTAAGTAAGGCAATACGTTGCCCATTATCATCTTTTTTTATATGCTTAGCAACTATATCCATTGCGACTTTACATAAATATAAATTCGTACCAATTCCTGCTGTAGCTATAAGGCCTGTTGTTTCATAAATATCACTTAAAATTTGGGAAGCTAACTCTCTAGGTGTTTTTTGATAAATGTGAGTATAATGTGTTATATCCATAAAAATTTCATCAATTGAATAAACATGAATGTCTTCAGGAGAAACATATTTAAGATAAATTTTATATATTTCTTGGCTCCACTTCATATAATGGGACATTCTTGGAGTTGCTATTTCATAAGCTATTTTTAAATGTTTATTTTTTTGGAGTTTACTTTCTAAGCATGATTCACCATTAAAATAATGACTTTCTTTTAACCTTTTATTATTTTCTCTGTTAATGGTTTGGATTACTTCAAATAATCTTGCTCTACCTGAAATACCATATTTCTTTAAAGAAGGAGAAACAGCTAGACAAATTGTTTTTTCTGTCCTGCTAGCATCAGCAACAACAAGATTTGTATCTAAAGGATCATAACCTTTTTCAATACATTCGACAGAAGCATAAAATGATTTAAGGTCCATCGCTAAAAAAATGCCCATTTTACATCTCCTTTCTTTCATAAAAATATAGTAAAATATCTTATCTAAATATATAACAAAAATTCAAAAAAAGTAATAAGTTATTTTATAAATAATATTTAACTGATTATTTATGGTGTATACACTTTTTTATTTATTTTTTTAAACTTTTCTATATAATAAAGACCTAGGAGGAATTTATGAAAGAATATAAAACACTTTTATTTGATATAGATGGTACTTTACTTGATTTTAAAAAAGCTGAAGACTATGCTATGCATAAAACATTTAGTGATCATCATTTAGAATTAACATCAGAAATATTTGAAATTTATGAAGAAATAAATTCAAAATTATGGAAAGATTTTGAATTAGGATTAATTGATAAAAAAACAGTAGTTTATACGCGCTTTGTTAAATTATTTAATGAACTTGGAATCGAAGAAGATGGTGTAGCCTTTGAAGATGAATATCAATGGAATTTAGGGCATGGTGCCTATTTGATTAAACATGCCATTGAAATATTAGAATATCTTTCTAAAAAATATGATCTTTACGTTGTGACAAATGGTGTGGCTAGTACGCAATATAATCGTTTAAAGTTATTAGATTTAAATAAATATTTTAAAGATATTTTTATCTCTGAAGAAATTGGATATCAAAAACCTAAAATCGAGTTTTTTGATTACTGTTTTAGACATATTGAACACTTTGATAAAGATAAAGCACTTATTATCGGTGATTCTCTTACAAGTGATATGCAAGGCGGTATAAATGCACAAATTGATACATGTTGGTATAATCCACAACATGATAAAACATCCATAAAAATTGATTATATTATCCATGATTTAAAAGAATTAGAAAATATGTTATAAAAGTTCTCATACAGGAGAACTTTTTTTTGATGAATAAAAAACATAAAAAAAAAAAGAAGGAACTGGCAACGAGCTATTTTCGCACAATGTACTATCTTCGCCGCGATGATGCTTAACTTCTGTGTTCGGAATGGGTACAGGTGTGTCCATCATGCTATCATTACCAGATTCTTCTTGTCAAGTGTCTTCAGGACACTCAAAACCAGACAGTAGTTTTTCTTCTTTCAAGCTCGCTTGCCTTTTCGGTCAAGCCCTCGACCTATTAGTATCAGTCCGCTTAACATGTCACCATGCTTACACTCCTGACCTATCTACCTTATCGTCTTTAAGGGGTCTTACTTGCTTGCGCAATGGGAAATCTCATCTTGAAGTGGGTTTCACACTTAGATGCCTTCAGCGTTTATCCCTTCCGCATTTAGCTACCCAGCTATGCCACTGGCGTGACAACTGGTCCACCATTGATGCGTCCATCCCGGTCCTCTCGTACTGAGGACAGCTCTTCTCAAATTTCCTGCGCCCACGACAGATAGGGACCGAACTGTCTCACGACGTTCTGAACCCAGCTCGCGTACCGCTTTAATGGGCGAACAGCCCAACCCTTGGAACCGACTTCAGCTCCAGGATGCGATGAGCCGACATCGAGGTGCCAAACCTCCCCGTCGATGTGAACTCTTGGGGGAGATCAGCCTGTTATCCCCAGGGTAGCTTTTATCCGTTGAGCGACGGCCTTTCCATTCAGCACCGCCGGATCACTAAGCCCGACTTTCGTCCCTGCTCGACTTGTAGGTCTCGCAGTCAAACACCCTTTTGCCTTTGCACTCTGCGCTTGGTTTCCATCCAAGCTGAGGGTATCTTTGGGCGCCTCCGTTACTCTTTGGGAGGCGACCGCCCCAGTCAAACTGCCCGACTGACACTGTCCCGTCAACGGCTCTACGTCGTCCGGTTAGAAATCCAATACAACAGGGGTAGTATCCCAACAGCGGCTCCTTGAATACTGGCGTATCCATCTCTTTGCCTCCTACCTATCCTGTACATGCTGCATCAAATCCCAATATCAACCTGCAGTGAAGCTCCATGGGGTCTTTCCGTCTAGTCGCGGGTAACCTGCATCTTCACAGGTACTAAGACTTCACCGAGTCTACAGCTGAGACAGCGCCCAAATCGTTACGCCTTTCGTGCGGGTCAGAACTTACCTGACAAGGAATTTCGCTACCTTAGGACCGTTATAGTTACGGCCGCCGTTTACTGGGGCTTCAGTTCAGGGCTTCACTTGCGTTAACCCCTCCCCTTAACCTTCCAGCACCGGGCAGGCGTCACCCCCTATACTTCGCCTTGCGGCTTAGCAGAGAGCTGTGTTTTTGGTAAACAGTCGCTTGGGCCGTTTCACTGCGGCTCATATCTCTATGAGCACTCCTTCTCCCTAAGTTACGGAGTCATTTTGCAGAGTTCCTTAGCTATAGTTCTCTCGCTCACCTTAGGATTCTCTCCTCACCCATGTGTGTCCATTTTCGGTACGGGCCATATATACTTAACGTTAGAAACTTTTCTTGGAAGTTCCTCCACTGCCTTCCGTACTCGCCGTAGCTTTCCGTACGCTTCACGCCTTCTCGTTTCGGATGGTGGATTTGCCTGCCATCCCGATATCTCGCTTGCACCAGCTCTTCCAGCCGCTGGCTGCAGCTTCCTCTCTCCGTCATTCCTTCACATATATACGGGTACAGGAATCTCTACCTGTTGTCCATCGACTACGCCTTTCGGCCTCGCCTTAGGTCCCGACTTACCCAGAGCGGACGAACCTTCCTCTGGAAACCTTGGGTTTTCGGTGCGTGGGATTCTCACCCACGTTCCGCTACTCACACCGGCATTCTCTCTTCCATGATCTCCACACGTCCTTTCGGTCGTACTTCTCCGTTCATGGAACGCTCCCCTACCATCCCTTGGGATCCATAGCTTCGGTAGTATGCTTAGCCCCGGTAAATTATCGGCGCAGAGTCATTCGACTAGTGAGCTGTTACGCACTCTTTAAAGGATGGCTGCTTCTGAGCCAACCTCCTAGTTGTCTGTACATCTCCACATCCTTTTCCACTTAGCATACATTTTGGGACCTTAGCTGATGGTCTGGGCTGTTTCCCTCTTGACAACGGACCTTATCACCCGCTGTCTGACTGCCGAGCATGTTGGCGTGACATTCGCAGTTTGATTATGCTCAGTACCCCGAGATGGGGCCATCACATATTCAGTGCTCTACCTTCACGCAACTCTTCTCTCGACGCTAGCCCTAAAGCTATTTCGGGGAGAACCAGCTATCTCCGGGTTCGATTGGAATTTCACCCCTAGCCACAACTCATCCGCCAACGTTTCAACGGGGGTCGGTTCGGTCCTCCATCGGGTTTTACCCCAACTTCAACCTGGTCATGGCTAGATCACCCGGTTTCGGGTCTACTGCATGCAACTCGCGCCCTCTTAAGACTCGCTTTCGCTTCGGCTCCGCATATCCTGCTTAACCTCGCTCCATACAGTAACTCGCCGGTTCATTCTACAAAAGGCACGCCATCACCCTTTAACGGGCTCTGACTTCTTGTAGGCATATGGTTTCAGGTTCTCTTTCACTCCCCTCCCGGGGTTCTTTTCACCTTTCCCTCACGGTACTGGTTCACTATCGGTCACTCTCTCGTATTTAGCCTTGCCGGATGGTCCCGGCTGATTCAGACAGGATTTCTCGTGTCCCGCCCTACTCAGGTGTCATCTCTCTCCAGTCTCTCATTTCGAGTACGGGGCTCTCACCCTCTCTCGCTCACCTTCCCATGTGATTCCTCTATGATCCTCTGTTTGATTTATCGATGATCCTACTACCCCGATCCTCAGATCGGTTTGGGCTCTTTCCCTTTCGCTCGCCGCTACTCAGAAAATCATTCTTATTTTCTCTTCCTGCAGGTACTTAGATGTTTCAGTTCCCTGCGTCTCGCCTCATCATGTCTATGTATTCGACATGTGATACACGGATATGACTCCGTGTGGGTTCCCCCATTCGGATATCGACGGCTCTTCACGTGCTTACCGCTCACCGTCGCATTTCGCTGTTTGCTGCGTCCTTCTTCGCCGGAGTGTGCCTAGGCATTCCCCATACGCCCTTTCTTGCTTTACCTTCTAGGTTTGCTTGCTTGAACTTTTTTTCGTTTACACTTGCTGTAAAATCTTAGTTACTTTCGACTTTTCGTACTAGACCTTATTTTTTCTTTAATGTCTAATCTCTTCTTTATCGTTTTCGCAATTTTTTTTACTACTATCCAGTTTTCAATGTCCTCTTGAATGTCATGGACATTCAAAACCAAACAAGAAAGCACAACTTTCTCTCCCTAGAAAGGAGGTGATCCATCCCCACGTTCCCGTAGGGATACCTTGTTACGACTTCACCCCAATCATCAGTCCCACCTTAGACAGCTCCTTCCTTGCGGTTAGGCCACCGGCTTCGGGTGTTACCGACTCTCATGGTGTGACGGGCGGTGTGTACAAGGCCCGAGAACGTATTCACCGCGACATGCTGATTCGCGATTACTAGCGATTCCATCTTCGTGCAGTCGAGTTGCAGACTGCAGTCCGAACTGAGAACAGTTTTATGGGTTTCGCTCCACCTCGCGGCTTCGCTTCCCTCTGCTCTGTCCATTGTAGCACGTGTGTAGCCCAGGTCATAAGGGGCATGATGATTTGACGTCATCCCCGCCTTCCTCCGGCTTGTCACCGGCAGTCTCGCCAGAGTCCCCAACTTAATGCTGGCAACTGGCAACAGGGGTTGCGCTCGTTGCGGGACTTAACCCAACATCTCACGACACGAGCTGACGACAACCATGCACCACCTGTCTTCTCTATAGCTATCTCTCCATCTCTGGAGCCTTTAGATCGATGTCAAGACCTGGTAAGGTTCTTCGCGTTGCTTCGAATTAAACCACATGCTCCACCGCTTGTGCGGGCCCCCGTCAATTCCTTTGAGTTTCATTCTTGCGAACGTACTACTCAGGCGGAGTACTTATTGCGTTAACTGCAGCACTGAGATTTGACTCCCAACACTTAGTACTCATCGTTTACGGCGTGGACTACTAGGGTATCTAATCCTATTTGCTCCCCACGCTTTCGGGACTGAGCGTCAGTTATGCGCCAGATCGTCGCCTTCGCCACTGGTGTTCCTCCATATATCTACGCATTTCACCGCTACACATGGAATTCCACGATCCTCTCACACACTCTAGCTCTACGGTTTCCATGGCTTACCGAAGTTAAGCTTCGATCTTTCACCACAGACCCTTAGTGCCGCCTGCTCCCTCTTTACGCCCAATAATTCCGGATAACGCTCGCCACCTACGTATTACCGCGGCTGCTGGCACGTAGTTAGCCGTGGCTTTCTTATAGAGTACCGTCACTTGGATATCATTCCCTATATCCACCGTTCTTCCTCTATGACAGAAGTTTACATAACGAATTACTTCTTCCTTCACGCGGCGTTGCTCGGTCAGGGTTTCCCCCATTGCCGAAAATTCCCTACTGCTGCCTCCCGTAGGAGTCTGGGCCGTGTCTCAGTCCCAGTGTGGCCGGTCACCCTCTCAGGTCGGCTACGCATCGTCGCCTTGGTAGGCCGTTACCCTACCAACCAGCTAATGCGCCATAAGTCCATCATCTACCAGTCCCGTAGCACTTTTCATATAGAGTTCATGCGATCTCTACACCTATGCGGTCTTAGCTGACGTTTCCATCAGTTATCCCCCTGTAGATGCCAGGTTACTTATGTATTACTCACCCGTTCGCCACTCTTCACCGAAGTGAAGCGTTCGACTTGCATGTATTAGGCACGCCGCCAGCGTTCATCCTGAGCCAGGATCAAACTCTCCATTGTCTTATTCCTTTCAGACAATCTCTTAGTCTGTTTAGCTCTTTTTTATTTCTTAAACTTAATTGACGTTGTGTTTTATTCTTTCCTGTTCAGTTTTCAATGTCCTCTCACTTGACTCTCTCGTCGAGTGCCCATTTATATTACCATCCCCTCTCCCTTTTGTAAAGCTTTTTTTCTGTATTTTTTTATCTTTTTTCTCTATTCCCCTCTTTTTCTGCCTTTATATCAACGTTTTTTTCATTGATCTTTTTTGATGTTTTTTTATGATTTGGTGTTTACAAACTATTTTGAGTATCAAAAACAGCAAATTTTATATACCCTTTATTTGTTTTTTTATAAAAATGCAAAAGAATCAAATTAAAATTTGACTCTTTTATAGCATACTTTTATTATAATCTTCCTATTAAATAATCATTAAGATTTATTCCTTGTTTCATTGCATAAAGAATATTATAAGGATCTTCAATATATTCTACTTTCTTTTCTACAATTGTCGCAATATATCTTGCATCATCATTTAAAATCATTGGCCAATAGAAATAGAATGTTTGTCCATCTTTAAATGTGAATTTAAAATCAGAAACATAAGTTTCATAAGCCAATGGACTTCCTGTACTCATATATTTTTTCTTAGCAATAACTTCAAGTTTTTTAATATCTTCATATAAACATTTATGCATAAATTGATGTTTTTTATTAAAAACAACCGCAAAGAAATATTTGAAATTACTTATTGGTCCATTAAATTGATAATAATAAATACCATCACTTAAAAATTCTACAGATTGATTAAGTATATTATCTAACATCATCGCTGATGTTTGTTTAAAAGAAAATGCTATCATTAACATAAATGTAACTATAAAAAATACAACGCCTACTAAAACTCTCATATTTCCTAAATCATAAGGCATTCTAGAAAATGACACAGCAACTACAAGTGCTCCTATAAAAGTAATAATTAATTGTCTTCTTGCAAGTTCTGGTGTAAGTTTTCTTCCTAATGAAACTGTTGAAGTCGTTTTTTGAAAACCTAATCCCATTTTATTATTATTATTTTTAATTTCACTTAATTCTTCTATTAAAGGTAGATCTTTATCATAATAATCATCTATTGTATCTTTAATTTCATTCATACTTTCTATTTGTTTTTGCATGTTCACTTGATTGATTTTTAAACAATGCCTAAAATCTAATTCACCATCTAAGATAGCTTTAATATCATCAACAGATATTTGAAGATTTCTTAAAAATTTAATAATTTTCAACTTTTGAACTGTTTCATCGTCATAATCACGATAACCATTTTCTTCTCTTTTAGGTTGAATAAGCCCCTCCTTTTCATAATATCGAATTGTGTACTTTGAAAGACCAATTTCTTTTTCTAATTCATTTGTTTTCATATTACCTTTCCTCCTTTCGACATCATTGAACACTATGGAGTGGCTCCACAGTCAATACTTATTACAAAATAATTTAATAAAACTATAAAAATACTCTTGATTATGCAAATCTTATAATCGTTCAAACATTCATTGATCAAACATCATTTTTACTTCTTTCAGATTTTTAACAAAATACTTTTTGTATAATTATACATTAGAAATGTAAGTAAAGCCATCTTCTAGTTGGTCATTAAGTAATAAAAAAGCCTCAAAGAGTGGTAACAAAGCAATAGCTAGTGTTACAGGACATGCACCAGGTGTAACCGTTACAAGAACTGTCACACTTACATGCAGTGCAACTGGAAAATTATCATAACAACAAAAAAAACAATTCATGGATTAGCTCGAATTGGTTTTTATTTTACACTATCTTAAATTTTAATAATTTCATTTACCAATCATTAAATATTATTCATCATTTACCTGTTTGTTTAAGTTCTTCATTAGCGTTCTATTTAATTTTATATTTCACAATTAATTTACTATATAATTATTTTAAGCATCAAAATCTATGATTTTTTTGGTGCTTTTTTGGTGAAAATTTTGCATTTTTTTGTTATTTTTTTGGTATAGCCCATTTTTAGGGCAGTTTTAAGCATTATTTTATTCATAAAAACTAAAAACCCGCAAATCAAAAAAACGTTGATTTCATGCGGGTTTTAGCGCAAAAAAAGGCTTCTTCTATCTTGAAACCCTTTTTTATTTAGCATATTTTTCGCTAAATTAAGCTAATTTTTGTTTTATCTACTTATATATTTAATAATATTTATTTATCAAAGCTTTTTTTCATTTGTATTTTATACCATTCTTAACTATTTATTAATAATATGAATTTATTTGGTATTTTTTTTGTATGAAATATGATAAATATAATTCAGCGAAATTTATATTTAGAAAAATAATATATCACAAATTATTTTTTATAATATTTATAAATGCATTTGAGTTGTAACTTTAACAATTTCTTTATAATAATCATCTTGTGATTTTGTATTACGATCAATCGATAAATCTAAATGTCCATCTTTCATGTAATAAACTTTCTTTGAATAAGAAGCAACAAAGCTATCATGAGTAACCATAATAATCGTTGTATGTTTTTCTTCATTGATTTTAACGAAATATTCCATCAATTCTCTAGCATTTAAACTATCGAGATTTCCTGTTGGTTCATCCGCAAAGATGATCTTTGGCTCATTAATCAACGCTCTCGCAATTGCTGCTCTTTGTTGTTGTCCTCCTGAACATTGGGAAGGATATTTATCAATGATTTCTTCGATATTTAACATTTTTGTAAGTTCGTTTAATTTTTCTAATTGTGTTTGTTGATCTACTTTATTAAGTCTTAATGAAAATAAAATATTATTTTTGATTGTTAATGATTCAATAAGATTATAATTTTGAAAAATAAATCCAATTTCTTCTTTTCTTAGATTTGCTTTTTCTTTTTCTGATAAAAGAAGTAAATCTTTTTGATTAAGAAAAATTTGTCCATGAGTTGCTTCATCAATCGTTGACAAGATATTAACAAGTGTTGTTTTTCCTGAACCAGAGGCTCCCATAATACAAATAAAATCTCCTTTTTCTACTTCAAAATCCAATCCATTTAAAGCCACCTTAGGATGAATGCCATAAGGATTATAAACTTTCTTTAAATTTCTAATTTCCATGTAACTCATAATTTTGACCTCTTTTCTTTAAATAAACAATCAATTCAGCCATTCCATAAGGAACAACAAACTCAAGTAAAACAATACCAACAAGTCCTAAATCAATCGATGCACGAATTAAAAACGTACAAGCAATACTTAAAATATAAATACCTGCAAAAATCCATAATACAACATAAAATCCATTTCCTTCTTTATAAGATATTTTCTTGACATCTTGATTTGTAAGTCCCATCTTACATAAATTTTTAAAATGTTCTTTCTTTTCTAAAGCATCGATATCAAAACGACTGACAACACTTAAACATAAAACAAAATTAATTAAGATAGCACCAATGTGTAAAGCAATATGCAACATCTTCATATGAATTGATGAGAAAATAAATGTTGGTATTAAAATTACAGCTAACATAATAAAGACAATTAATAGTTTGCTTTGTTGCATAAATAAAGCCAAATCACCTAAAACAATCGTATCTTCGCCTTTTAGATTCAATGAATCAACCATTTCATTTAAAGTATGAGGAATAAAGTAATAGAACAAACCATAAGCACTAATAGCCCCAATACAAGAAGCAATCGCAAACCCAGCATCTAATTCTTCTCCTACATACATCGCATAAAGTCCTAAGAAATAACCTAAGATATAAATATAATCAGGAATGATAAAGACACGATGATCTTCTTTTTGTGTTGTAATATATTTATCTTTAATAAGTGATGATAAAGAATTATTGTTGATATAGTTGATTTGCATTGCGATTAAAATAACTAAAATACAAACAACTAAAATTCCTAACATCTTAAATAATTTAAAGTTAAAATAGAAAACACTTTGATGAATGTGACAATAACGATAAACAATCGTTAAAAAGATGGGTGTTGTCACTAATGATAAACAACAGGTGATTATTACTGAAACAATCATGAGCATAATCATTTGAATCAATTGATAAAGAACTACTTTACCTTGATTAAATCCTGCAATTTTAAGCATTCCTATTTCTCTAGCATGAAGTTTCATATAATAGTTACATGAATAACAAATTAACGAAACACAGACCATTAAAATGAATAATCCCATCAGCATAATGCAGAAAGATTCACTAAAATCAAGCATATCATCATAGGTTACCTTTCTAGCAAGATAAGGATTTACAATAAAATGTAAAAACAATAAACAAATACCCAGTGTTGTAACAATAGAAATAATTAAACCATAAGTCTTTTTTCTTTCCGTCCACAACATTTCTAATGCAAACTTCAACATAACTTTCACCTACTATTCTAATGCTTTTTTAATATCACTTGCTTTGTAATAAACATGATCAATCTTTTTGTTTTCTACATGAATCAACATTGGTACTTGTTTTATTGTAATATCTTTATAATCTGTAACGTTTTTATAATCAAGATCTTTTCCTGTTTTGATATCTTTTGCTTCTTCCATATTGAATACATAAATACTTGATTTTCCTCTAATATAAGATTTGACCACTTCATTTGTATCTTTACATTTTTCATTTCCTGTTTCATAGAAATAAACATAATATGAATCATAATCTTTACTATTCAATATATCGCTTTCTTCAACATGTTGATATCCAAGTTTAACACGATCATCATTTTTAAATGGATCTTCTGGTTTCTTCAACATATTTACTGCCACCACAATCACAATTCCAATAATACAAATTCCAATCATTTTTAATGTCTTTTTACTCTTTTCCATAAGTCATTTCCTCCTTTGACACCTTCAACATAGACTATAGAGTCACTTTATACTCAAGTACTTTTTGAAATATTTTTTATATTCCCTCTCTACACTTATTATTTTATTTATTTTCTTTCTAATAGGTATCTTTCTGGCATGGAAGTGACTTTTATGGCACAAAAATAAAAAAGTAGGCTATTTTAACCTACTTCATTGATTGAATACTTTTAAAAACACATAACTCATTATCTTGTGTCACTTTATATTGAGCATCTAAATGCTGTGCTAATTGTTTAAGAGAATTATCAAATGTTAGTTTCATATTTTTCGAAGTCAGAACTTCGATAATATTAAATTCTTGCTTTTCATAGATATTGATTGTTATTTGGGTAGCTTCTAATTTAAATAAATTAATAACTTTTATGAGGTATTCTACATATTCTCTATCTAAATAATAATCTGAATGTGAAATATTAATAGATGTATGAACATCTATTCCATTATTACTTAAATCATTAATTTTTTGATTCATAAAATAATCAAAATAAGGATTATCAGTATTAATAATGGCTTTAAATTTTCCAAAGTTACGAATATACTGATCTATCAATTCAATATTTTCATCATATTTTTTATTTTGTTCATTTAGTTTTACCTGCATTAAGATATATCTTAAATTATGTTCTAATTGATAAATATCTTCAGACATTTTAGAAAGCACTTTTTCATTTTCTTTCTTATATCTTATTTCTTCATTTTTTAAACGAATACGTGTTGATTCTTCATTTTCTTTTAAAAGTTTCCCATAAATGTTAAATATAACCAAGGTAACTATGGCAGTTAAGAACATGCAGAATAAAGTATCTGTTGGATTTATATTGTTAATCGTATAATCATTAGCAAGAATATAAAGTTCTAATAATAGAATCAAGAAAACGCTTATAATACTCGTCCATCTTTTAGTATCCAAATTAGAATTATATTTCATTTTTCTATTCAAAATATACAAAGAAAACAATAAATACATTGTTTTAGAAACAATCATTAGAATCTTTAGCTTTGCTGCTGGATCAGATATTATAAAATCCAGTGAACTTCCTAATATTAAAGTAATCATATTGCAAACCAAGTCCATTATCAAAACTGATAAACAAACAATAATATTCTCTATACTCATTTTTTTATTGAAAACTTTCAAAAACAAAATAAGTACTCCAGCCAATAAAACAATTGCCAACCAACTTTCACTAATAAAATAATTTCCTGCCGTTATTGTTGCAAAAACAGCAAGAATAAAAAGCCATAGTTTTTCCACCTGTTTAAAATCAAAATATTTATAGATAAAATAACACATAATAGAACTTTCAATAATATTTATAACTAAATCAAATAAACTCATGATATCAAATACTCCCTATATTGAAACATGAATTCATCTACATATTTTTTTCCAAGTGTAATACATGTTTCATCTTTTAATATAATATTATTTTTATCTACTTCTTTAATGTACATCATAGATACTGCATAGCTTCTGTGAACTTGTACAATAATTGGACTATCTATCAGTTTTAAAGCATCTTTTAAACTAGAGCGATAAGTATACGTTTCTTGATCACATACAATACTGATATCATGTCCAAAAGAAGTAATATAATGGATGTCTTTTAAAAAGATACTTGTCTTTCGTCCATAATAATCAAATGTGATCATCTTCATTGTCTTTTTATAATAAATATTTAATAGCTTAAATAATTCTTTTAAATCATTTTCTAAATTTTGTTTTCTTACAAAATAAAACGGTTGTGTTGAAAGAGAAGAAAAAACAAGTTCTTGTCTTGATGATACATAAATAATCGGATAATCAACATTGTTCATTTGTAATCTTTTTATAATGTTGATACCATTTAAGTCCTTTAAATCGATATCAATAAATAACAAATCAATATTCTGATATTGAGAAAAATCAGCAAACTTTTCATTTATTTCTAACACTTGATAGTTTTTAAAAATTCCTTTTAAAAAACTATCAATATAACCACTTAATTTATAACTAAACTTTCTATCATCATCAACAACTAAACATTGCATTTATCTACCTCTCTTACATCCTCTTATATTAAGTATAAAACAATGATCCACCCATGTCTATTTAATGAGTGGATCATTCTATTAATTAAATATTCAATTCTACGTTAATGTTTGATTCATGATTATGTTGACTATAAATCGCATGTGCATGATAGTATTCATTATTCTTCAAATTATAAAATGTAAACATTATATTTTCCTTTTCAATCGCTTCATTAAATAGGGAGAAAATATTATATAAAATATCTTTATTTTTCTTATCAAAATTTTCATTCACTTCTAAGAAAATACACCAAGAACAATGAACATACTGTAAAATATCATTTTGAATTTCTTGTTTATTATCATATTGATAACATTAAATCTTATTCTTACTTAAGAAACAATTTATTTTATTTGTAAACGATTCTTTTTGAATATTAGCTACAATAATCTCATCAAATATTTTCATTTCTTTTTTTATACTGTTTATTAATTGATCATTATTATCATTAATAATAACACAGGTTACTTTGGGTTTTATTAATTGAAAGCTATTACGTACAATTCTATTAATATCTAAATTTACTTGATTTTCAATATCTTTAAAATTACGAATTGATTGAATAATATGCGAACGTTTCTCCATGACATTTTTTATTAATCAAGTGCTTTTTTAATATCACTTGCTTTGTAATAAACATGATCAATCTTTTTGTTTTCTACATGAATGAGCATTGGTACTTGTTTTACTGTGATACCTTTATAATCTGTAACGTTTTTATAATCAAGATCTTTTCCTGTTTTGATATCTTTTGCTTCTTCCATATTGAATACATAAATACTTGATTTTCCTCTAATATAAGATTTGACCACTTCATTTGTATCTTTACATTTTTCATTTCCTGTTTCATAGAAATAAACATAATATGAATCATAATCTTTACTATTCAATATATCACTTTCTTCAACATGTTGATATCCAAGTTTAACACGATCATCATTTTTAAATGGATCTTCTGGTTTTTTCAATATATTTACAGCCACCACAATTACAAGTCCAATAATACAAATTCCAATCATTTTTAATGTCTTTTTACTCTTTTCCATAAGTCATTTCCTCCTTTGACATCTTTAACATAGACTATAGAGTCACTTTATACTCAAGTATTTTTTGAAATATTTTTTATATTTCCTCTCTACACTTATTATTTTATTTATTTTCTTTTAAATCGGTATCTTTCTGGCATGGAAGTCAGTTTTATGGCACGAAAATAAAAAATTAAATAGTTACACCTATCTAAAAAAGCTACTTTCATAATTGAAAATAGCTTACATTATTAATTTAAAAGTGTCTTATATACAATTTCATCCACACAGCTCTTAATATTATTCATCATTTGAACCCACTTCATTTGATCGTTTTATTTAAGTTCTTCAGTAACATTCCACTTGGTCTTATATTCTTCAACCAATCTGTCATATAAATCATCAGCTTCTTTTTGTACTTTTAATAGATAATCATTTAATTCATTTTTTGATAATAATTTGAAATATAGTAGATAATCATGCTTCTTTAAATAATCTAGTTTTGCTCTTCCAAAGCGATTTAAATGCATTTCTTCTACTTTTAAGTTCGGTAATTGATAATCTCCAACTTGAATATATTCTATTTCTTTCATCTTTCATCCATGCTTTCTCTTTGTTTTATTTTCAATTACCTGTTGAAGTACTTACCGGAGAAGATGCCGATGTGATGATCATGGAAGATTACTTCTTGATTGGTAATTTACAATATTTTTGTGGGAGAATAGACTTTGATAGAGATCTATCAATTAGTGAAGAATTATTAAAACAAATTAAAATTGCTATTTATAAAGCGAATATTGAAATAGTTAAGCACATTAAAAATCAAAATGATTTAATATATGTATTGAAGCTCTTTGATTTGGATGATGAAGATAATTCTAGTACACTCATTGATTTATTTGAAGAGAATATTCAATTAGTTACTAAAGGAGATTATAACGAAGATCATCAAAGAATAGAAAAACTATCCAAGGTTTTTGATTACGCAATTAATACAAAAAATCTTATCGATAAAAAAACCTATAATTCGATTGTGAATATCCTTTATCCACTTGTCGAATGTTATAAAAATAACCCTGAATAGACACTTATTTTAAGCATCAAAAATTAATGATTTTTTGATGCTTTTTTGGTGGAAATTTTGCACTTTTTTCGAATTTTTTTGGTATTTTTTTGGTATAGCCCATTTTTAGGGCATTTTTGAGCATTATTTTACTTACAAAAAATAAAAACCCGCAAATCAAAAAAATGTTGATTTCATGCGGGTTTTGGCGTAAAAAAAAGGGCTTCTTCTATCTTGAAACCCTTTTTTTATTTAGCATATTTTTCGCTAGATTAAGCTAATTCAGCAAAATATTTAATAGTTCTAACCATGTTAGAAGTATATGAGTTTTCGTTGTCATACCAAGCAACTGTTTGAACTTCAGTAGTTCCGTTGTCTAATGGTTTAACCATAGTTTGAGTTGCATCGAATAATGATCCGTAAGTGATTCCTACGATATCAGAAGATACTAATGGTTCTTCAGTATATCCGAATGATGGAGTAGTTGCTGCTTTCATAGCTGCATTTACTTCTTCAACTGTAACTTCACCTTCAACAACTGAAGTTAAGATAGTTGTAGATCCAGTTGGAACTGGTACACGTTGTGCAGAACCAATTAATTTACCATTTAATTCTGGGATTACTAATCCGATTGCTTTTGCAGCACCTGTTGAGTTAGGAACGATGTTAACTGCAGCTGCACGAGCTCTTCTTAAGTCACCTTTTCTATGAGGTCCATCTAATACCATTTGATCTCCAGTGTAAGCATGTACTGTTAACATGATACCAGATTTGATTGGTGCTAAATTATTTAAAGCGTTAGCCATTGGTGCTAAACAGTTAGTTGTACATGAAGCTGCTGAGATGATAGTGTCAGAAGCTTTTAAAGTACCTTCGTTTACACCGAATACGATTGTTGGTAAGTCATTTCCAGCAGGTGCTGAGATAACAACTTTTTTAGCTCCAGCATCGATATGAGCTTGAGATTTAGCTTTAGATACATAGAATCCAGTACATTCTAATACTACGTCTACACCGATTTCTCCCCATGGTAATTCAGCTGCGTTAGCTTTAGCGTAGATTTTGATTTCTTTTCCATCAACTGTGATTGAATCTTCACCAGCTTCTACTGTATCAGCTAATGCATATTTACCTTGTGCTGAATCATATTTTAATAAGTGTGCTAACATTTTAGGATTAGTTAAATCGTTGATTGCTACAACTTCATATCCTTCTGCATTAAACATTTGTCTGAATGCTAGACGTCCAATACGTCCAAATCCATTAATTGCTACTTTTACTGCCATTTTATTAATATTCCTCCTTGTAAATAGCTTTTATGCCATTATTATAAGTCAAAAACTTCACAAAAGCAACTATTACAACGTTGATTTCTTGTATAAGATGCATTAATTTTTCCTTTATTTTTCTAATAATTCCCATTTCATTATATCGTTAGCGCTTACACTATTTTCTACTATTTTTTTAAAAAAATTTTTACTTATTTCATCAGTGCAAAGAATAATTTTTATTATTAATTTCTATAATTACATATGGAGGTTATTTTATGCATCTAATACCAACCGTTATAGAAAAAGATAAAAATCATCAATATGCCTACGATATCTATTCCAAACTTTTAGAAGAAAGAATTATTCTACTTACAGGGACTATCGACGATGCCATGGCAAGTTCAATTATTGGTCAATTACTTTATTTAGAAGCACAAGATAATAAAAATGATATTTACATGTATATCAATTCACCTGGCGGTAGTGTTTCTGCAGGACTAGCAATTTTTGATACAATGAACTTTGTTTCATGTGATGTCAGCACAATTTGTTGCGGCATGGCAGCAAGTATGGCTTCTATTCTTTTAAGTGCAGGTTCCAAAGGAAAAAGATGTGCATTAAAAAATAGTGAAATAATGATACATCAACCTCTTGCCTCTTTAGAAGGACAAGCAAGTGATATTGAAATAAACGCTAAAAGAATATGCAAACAAAAGAAAAAACTTTCACTTATTTTAAGTGAAAATTCTAAACAATCATTAGAAAAAATCATTCATGATTGTGATCGTGATTACTACTTAGATCCATTAGAAGCTTTAGAATATGGTCTTATTGATGAAATCATTTAGATTTAGGGGATTTAACATCCCTTTTTCTACATAAAAAAATACAAATTCCACTTAAAGCACCAAGCATTATAAAATAATTCAACTTTGAACTATCACCTGTTTTAATTGCTTGAATAATTGGTTGATCATACATGATGACTTTTTGTATTTCTCCAGTATCTTTAATCACAAATTCGACTTTTTCACTCTTTTCATAACCATAAGGTGCCATTGTTTCTTCTAAAATATATTTTTTACCAACTTCCAAATGACAAATGCGGTGTTCTTGATCAGTTGAAATCCAAGAATCAAGAACTTCTCCATCTTCATTTTTCACTTGTAAATGAGCTCCAGACAATTCTTTTTTATTTGTTATGTCTTTTTTAGAAATATCCACTTTAATATCTTCATCAACAACTTTTAAAACAATATTCTTTTCTCTTATTTCAAAAATTTGTTCTTTAGCTGTTGCATATCCACAAGGTGTCAATGTTTCTCTTAAAATATATTTTTCCCCACTATTAAGTCCTTGTATTAAGTGGGCTGTCTCATCTCCTTGAATATCTATACAATAATATGTCACATCTTCTCCATCTTTCAACATTAAAAAATAATCATTTGATTTTAATTGGGGAACAACTTTATATTCAATACCTTCTTCATTTTTACCTTGACACATATCCCCTTTTAACAATTTTTTCTTCATAACATCATTAATATCAAAAATATGTTGTCCTGTAATCCATTGATCAATTCTATTTTTTGTTTTTGTAGAAACAACTGTAAGCTGTGCCCCTTTTAACAAATTGCCATCTTCTTTTTGTTTATAAACTTTAACAAAAGTATCAATCATTTCTATTTTTTGATTTTCTTTTTCATAAGAAACTGTAAAAGATATATCATTTACTAAATTAAATCCTAAAGGTGCTAAATCTTCATGTAAAGTATACGTTTTTCCTTCTTCTAACCCACTTACAGGATGTTCATTTCCATCACTATACCATTGATCAACTGTATTTCCTTCCTCATCTATTACTTGTAATAAAGCTCCTTGAATTTCTTCACCACCTAAAGTTACTTTAGAAATTGTTACAACTTTATCTTTCATATTTACTTTTTGAATTTTTCCATCTTCATTGACTTTAAATTCAATTTTCGTTGCTTTTACATATCCTGCTGGACTTGTATCCTCATTTAAATAATAAGTTTTTCCACTTTCTAATCCATCTATTTCATGGGCCTTATTAGATGAAATCCATTCATCAATAACTTTTCCCTCTAAATCCGTAATAGACATTTTAGCACCACTAACTTCTTGATCACCAGTAACATCGGTTTTAGTAAATGTTGTCTTAGTAATTTGATTTGTTTGTTCATGAGAGTTTGTATAAATTGTTGTTGTATGATCTTTTTGTGTAATTTCAAAATCATAAGGTGTAGAATCTAAAACATAACCTTGAGGGCATGAAACTTCAACAACTTGATATTTTCCAAGAGGAATTCCTGTCATTTCTAATTGACCATTTTCATCTACAGAAATAATTCCTTCTTCATTCATTATCCCTTTTGAAACTTGTACACCATTTGAATAAGTAATCATTTGACCATCATTTGTATCAACAATACATTTTCCACTTCCTAAAGTAATTATTTCCCCTTTAGAATATAATTTTTTCAAAGATACTGTATCAACAATATCATTCATTGCTACAACTTTATATTTTGTTTTTTTAATATCTTTATCTGCAAGATCAACAGCTCCTTGACATGCATCTTCAAGTTTCTTTTGAAGTTTTAATGTTCCTGTTGGTCTTAATGTATTTACAACAATTTTCTTTGTTGTCTTATCTTTTACAATTGTCACTTGCCATTTAGCAACAACAGGTGCAAAGTGATCTTCACATTCAATCTCAGTAAGTGAATAAGTTCCTACAGGTAAATAATCAATAAATAATTCATAATCTCCATTTTCATCTTTTGTGACTTCAAAAGTTTCATCATATCCTGTATAAGAAGTTGAAATTAATCTAAATTTAGAATTTTTTTGAAATTCAGAAGTATTATCTACCTTAGAAAGGCGTAACGCTCCAAAATCCAACCATTCAACTTCATATTTTAATTTATTTCCATCAGGATCTAAATTCCATGAACCTTCTGTTTGTGTTCCTTCTGCACCATCTTTAATAGCTAATGCAGTAAACATTTCACAACCTTTTCCCGCAATATTTCCTGACTTATAATTTTCTGGACTATTTTTGCATGGTGCTGTTAAATAGAAACTTTCTCCACCATTTACAGTTACCGTTCCCCCTGTTTGCATCGTTCCTTTTGTTACGTTATATAGTGTAACATTATTTTGTAAAGGAACTTGAATGGTAGAATGACTTGTTCCTTCTAATTTAACAGTATTTGTTTTTTGAAGTTTATTTACCTTATCAAATTCAGCCTTAAAAGAGGCTGTAACTCCACCATCTTGACTGGGGCTAAAATAAGCATAACCAATATCAGGTTGATTCATAAGCCAGTTATAGCCCCATAAAATATTATCTCCATAACCACTATTACCATCTGCATTTGGCCATTTAGCATTGAAATCTTTTAAGTTTAACCCCATTAAATCTCCGCCATAAGCATAAGAAAGCCAAATATGGGTAAACAAATAAGCACCATCATCAAAGTTACCATGCTTTTCTCCAAAATCATCAGGAACACAAGAATTTAATTCAACTGTATACATTTCTTTAATTGCTTGATCATAGCCTGGTCCTCCAAATCCATAATAAAGAATTTTTCTTACAGCCTCATTATTTTCAATCACTTGAGCTGGGTATTTTCCAGCTGATGGTGATTTTTTACTTGCTTCTAAACAATAAGCATATTTATTATCATACTTACACATATAAGTGGACCATTTTTTCGCACTACTTATTTTAGAAGACCACCACCATGGATAATCAATTTGTTTAATACGTGTAAATTCATGAGGTGTACTATTATCCCATGCTTCGACATTATTTGCATATTTTTGTGAAAAACACATAGATAAAATAAACACCATAACTGCAAATATTTTCATAACTTTATCAAATATTTTTTTCTGTTTCATTTCATATTCCTCCATCATAAATAATTTCTAATAAAAAAAGACAATCTCTGATTGCCTACGGACCTAAAATCCACTTATAAACACAATTCACTTTTACTCCTCCTTCAATTTTCTAAGAATGATTAATTCCATAATGAAATCTACTATGTCTCCACTCTATTCCTGAAAATTCAATAGCATCTGTACACTTTGTTTGATCAAACTTCTTTTTAGCATCTTCTAAAGAAACATTTGAATCAACATATAATCCACAAAGATAACATTCATACCAATAAACCGTTTGTTGGGGCTTTGTTTGTTGATGATCATTATCTAAATGATCCTTTACATTATTTTTTTCATTTGATTGAGAGATTGTAATGTCCTCATTCGGTTTATTATTTTCACTTTCAATCTTATTCATATTATTTTCTTGATTATTTTGAGAATTAGTTGTTTCTTGTTTATTTTCTATAACATTGACCTTAAATTCTTTTTCTCTTCTATTTTTATAAATATCTTCTACAAATACTTTTACTTGATATTCACCTATTCTATGAATATCGATTTGACTTGTATCTATTTGAATTTCTTTTAATGGTGATAAATCGGTAGCTATGATCAATGATTTAAAATCAATACTTTCTAAATCACTTTCTTTTATAACATCTACATTTTTAGGAAATGCCAGTACAGGTGCTAATGTATCTTTACAAATAATTTGAATCGTTGAAAGCTTATTATTATATTTTATAAAAATCTTATATTTTCCTACTGCTGGATAACTTTTTTGATCTTCATTTTGAAGATTATCTGTTATACTTACATTCTTTTTTAAATAACAAATCTCCTCTTTACTCATTCCTGTTGTATCCACTAAGCCTTTAAAATTAGCATAATAAGTTTGTCCATATTCAATATTGATTTTTTTCTTTTTTAGTACCAGTGTTGGTGGTGTATCTTTAGTTATAAAAAAAAGCATACCAATAAGCATGCCTAATAAAGTAATCAATACAGTTAATTTTTTACACTCTTTAAAATATTTATAAATCATGATCTTCACCTCATCGAAAATAAAAAACCGCCTAAGCGGTTTATAAGATTAGTTAATTTTTTGAATAATATAACCATTTTCTTTAAATTTATCAGCAATCGCTTGAATATGAGCTTCACCATTTGTTTCACAAGTCACTCTTAATTCTACTTCAGAGAAACGAGCAAAGTTTTTAAATTGGTTATGTTCAACTCCAATAACATTTGCATTACATTCATTAAGTAAATGAGAAACAACTTCTAATTGTCCTGGAATATCTTGTAATTGTACAGAGAATGTTAAAATTCTTCCTCTTGAAATAAGTCCCTTATTGATCATCGAAGAAATTGTCATAACATCCATATTTCCACCTGAAATAAGTGAAACAACTTTTTTACGTTTACAATGTAATTTCTTTAAAGCTGCTAATGATAAAATACCTGATCCTTCAGCAATTAATTTATGTTTTTCAACAAGTAATAAGAAGGCTTCCATCAATTCATAATCACTTACAGTTACGATTTCATCAACATATTTTTTAATATATTCAAATGGAGTTTCTCCAATTTGTTTAACTGCTGTACCATCAGCGATTGTACTTACTTCACTTAATTTAACAAGTTGATCATCTTCAACTGCGGCAAGGGCACTCGCTGCACCTTCTGGTTCAACACCAACGATTTTAACAGATGGATTGATTTGCTTTGCTGCACAAGCAATACCTGAAATTAATCCACCACCACCAATTGGTACTAAAATATAATCAACATCTGGAAGTTCTTCCATAATTTCTAAAGCAATTGTTCCTTGCCCTTCCATAACATCTTCATCATCAAAAGGATGAACAAAAGTGTATCCTTCACTTTTTTGTAATTCTACAGCTTTTTCATAAGCTTCATCATAAGCTTCACCATATAATACAACATCCGCCCCATGTGCTTTTGTAGCATCAACTTTAATTAATGGTGTATGTGCTGGCATACAAATTGTTGCTTTGACCCCTAATTTTTTTGCTGCATAAGCAACACCTTGTGCATGATTTCCAGCTGAAGAAGCAATTAACCCTTTTTTCTTTGCTTCATCATCTAATTTCATAATTTTATTGTAAGCCCCTCTAATTTTGAAAGCTCCTGTTTTTTGTAAGTTTTCAGGTTTGATGTAGACATCATTTCCACATTCTTCAGAAAAGGCATCACTATGTATTAAATGAGTTGGTAAGATAACTTCATCAACTCTTTTTTTAGCCGCTTTAAAATCTTCTAATTTTAACATTTAAATTCCCTCCGTTTAAGTATTCATAATTATATCACTATTCTTCGATAAAACAATTATTTTGTTTTAATTTGATTTGTACTTTCATCATAAAAATATTCGTTTTCATCTAATCTTTTCATAAACTCAGTTTCATCCAAATCATAAACAGAAAGAACATGTGATAATTGCATATCATCGTCTCTTAATTTCATATTAATCATACTTACTAACATGTGTATATCTTTTGGCATTTTTAAACTCCTTTATTTATATTTTTCTAGACATTAACATTATACATGATTTTTTTATGTTTTTTGTCTCAAATTTGTCTCAAAAGTTATTCACATTTTATAATTGTATAAAATTAAATATTTTTTATCATATTAATTAATTCTTATTGATTTTTTATAAATCCTATACTATACTGTAAACAAGTTAAAAGCAAAGACAAGGAGAGTAGTATTTTTACGAAGCAACAGCGAGCTAGTAGAAGGTGAAAGACTAGCAGTGAACGAAAATATGAAGAACACCTTCGAGCTGTCTACCGAAAGCAATGCAAGTAGGCTAGAACGTCTCTAGTTATGTTACAACTAGCGGGTATCGAGTACTCTTTGAAGTATTTTCCGTACCATGTATATCTTTGGATTTATATGTTACACGATACTCGCACACTATGTGCGTTTTTTAATTATAAGGGGGATATTAAAATGTGTGGTTTTTTAGTCGTTGGAAGTGAAGAATTTGAATTACAGGTTTTCCAAAAAGCTTTAGATAAAGCAGCGTATCGTGGGCCTGATTATCAACATGTCTCAATTGATCATGGAATAACATGGGGATTTAACCGTTTATCAATTATGGATTTATCAACAAATGGAAATCAACCTTTTGTTTATAAAGATTATACACTTGTATGTAATGGTGAAATATATAACTATCCAGCATTAAAAACAAAATTAGAAAGTAGCTATACTTTTAAATCTGGTAGTGATTGTGAAGTTTTGATTCCATTATATGAACAATATGGACTTGAAATTTTATGTAAATATTTAGATGCTGAATTTGCTCTTGTTTTATACGATAACAAAACAAAACAGTTAATGGCAGCAAGAGACCCAATGGGAATTAGACCTATGTTTTATGGTTATAGTAAAAAAGAACATCAAATATGTTTTGCTTCCGAAGCCAAAGCTTTATTTGATTTATGTGATGATATTATGCCTTTTCCACCAGGACATTATTATTTAGATGGTCAATTTGTTTGTTATAATGATTTAAGTGATCCTAAAACAATCGTTGATGATGATTTAGAAACAATTGCTGGAAAATTAAAAACAAAACTTGAAAAAGCCGTAGAAAAAAGATTTATGTCTGATGCACCAATTGGATATTTATTAAGCGGTGGATTAGATTCTTCTTTAGTATGCGCCATTGGTCAAAAATTATCAGATAAACCTATTCGTACTTTCGCTATCGGTATGGAAAGTGATCCTATTGATTTAAAATATGCTAAACAAGTTGCTGATTATTTAGGAACAGAACATACAGAAGTTATTATGAATAAAGAAGATCTCTATCAACATCTAAAAGAAGTCATCTATCATCTCGAAACTTTCGATATTACAACAATTCGTGCGAGTATGGCCATGTATATTTTATGTAAATATATTCACCAAAATACCGATATTAAAGTTATTATGACTGGTGAAGTTTCAGATGAATTATTTGGTTATAAATATACTGATTTTGCACCTAACGCTAAAGCTTTCCAAGAAGAAGCAAGTAAAAGAATCAAAGAACTTTATATGTATGATGTCTTAAGAGCCGATCGTTGTATTTCTGCACATGCTCTTGAAGGACGTGTTCCTTTTGCTGATCTTGATTTTGTTGATTATTCTATGTCTATTGATCCTGCTAAAAAAATGAATGTTTATAATAAAGGAAAATATTTGTTAAGACATGCTTTTGAAGGAACTGATTATTTACCACACGATATTTTATTTAGAGAAAAAGCAGCTTTTTCTGATGCTGTTGGTCATTCAATGGTAGATTATTTAAAAGAATTAGCTGAAGATAAATACAGTGATGAAGATGTTTTAAATGCTAAAGATAAATATTCATATTGTACACCTTTCACCAAAGAATCATTAATGTATAGAGATATTTTTGAATCATTCTTCCCACAACAAGGAAAATGGATCAAAGATTTCTGGATGCCAAATAAAGAATGGGAAAACTGTGATGTTGATGATCCAAGTGCTCGTGTGCTTAAAAACTATGGAGATTCTGGAAAATAAAAATAAAGCAATGCTAGATGTTTATTCTAGTATTGCTTTTTCTTCGTTTATTTTATTTTCAATAAATATCTTTTCTAATTCTCTTAAAAAGAATTGTGATGTCCTATAATTCCTTTTTTTTGGTCCTTTTACATGCTTATGTTGTTTTCTAGAAAGATGTCCTAAATAACGAGAAGTCAACAAATTATTAATATTATCTTCTGTAATTCTTTTCCCCGATACATGAAGTATCGTTACATTTTTAAGCAAAGCTAAACTTGCAAGTCCATAATCTTGACTAATCAATAGATCACCTTCTTGTAAATAAGAAAGAATCATTTGATCAACACTATCTTTTCCTACTTCACACATAATTATTTGAATTCTTTCATCTTCAATAACATGTGCAAAATCAATAAACAATAAAACTTCTACTCCATAATGCAAAGCAAGTTCAATAACTTTTTGACGATCAGGACAAGCATCTCCATCAATTAATAAACGCATAAGCCACTTCCAATAAGCACTAGCATAGCAATAACACCACCAATAAAGCCACCTAAATGCCCTGTTTTAGAAATATTTTTATCTGCCAACGTAAAAACAACATTAATAGCAATGACAGGAATAAATTGTTTTAAAACCATTAAAAATGGTCCTTGAAAAACAACACCTAAAGTCACAATAGCTCCCAAAAACCCATAAAAAATACCGCTTGCACCTAAAGTAATCGTATTTTGATAACGTCCCTCTTTTTTAGATGTCATATAAGTAATAAGATAAGAAAAAATTCCAGAAATTAATACTAGATACAAATATTCTAAACTTCCCAAAAAAGGTTCAAAGAAAGTTCCACCCAAATAATAAAGTGCATAACAATTCATAAAAATATGAACTAAATCAACATGAACAAAATTAGCTGTTAAAAAGCGCCAATACTCTTGTTTATATTCTATTTTAGGAGGATAAAAAGCTCCATATTTAATAGCTAACACTGATTTTTCATCTGAATGATCTATAAAATTAATAATGACATAAATGGCTACGGATATCACAATCATCGCTAAAGTTACACTCATTTTTTCTTCTCACTTTCATTTTTAATCACTTCTACTTTTCTTGTTCTTTGAATATTATTACCCTGACTATTTGTAATTGAGTAAATAACTTCATAGGTTCCTACTTCTTCAGTATTGACTATATTTTTCAAAATCTTAATTTGATGTGTAATATCATTTCCATTACCATCACTAGCTTTAACACCTTCCATAATATCAAAATGTGTTCCTTGAACAATTTCAACATCATCAATACCTTCAAGCGTTGGATGATTTCCTAAGCTTCCCACAACAATCTTAGCTCTTAATTTAGCCGCTTGATTTCCCACTACATCTTCTACAAGAATATTAACTATATAAGAACCTTTTTTTGTGAATTTAAGAGTTGTATTTTTTGTTCCATCATCCTCTAAAAAATAAGCAATAACTTCTGATTGATCATCTACTTTATCGATCAAATTCAAAGCACTAATTTCTTCATTTAAATTCACATTAAAAACAACTTGTTTTAAAGTTACAACTGGTTTTGTTGTATCTTGAATTTTAATGTAAAATGGAAATTCTACTCCCGCATAAGAAGCCGATACTTTATAAACACCTATCTCATTTTTTAAATTAGAAAAATTTAATTGTACCTCATTAATAACATTTGCATTAGCATTGACATAATCTGCCGGATTATTAGAAATTGGTGTTCCATATTCATAAACAAAAGTATCTCTTTTTAAAGTAACGGGTGTTATTCTAAAAGCAAAAATCGTAAGAAGAGTACTTACAACAACAAAGAATGTTAAAACAATACCAATTATTTTCTTCTTCATTGTTATCACCTCTTTCTAACCTATTATACCATCTCATTATGTCTTTTTTGTGAAAAGTACCGTACTTTTGACAATATATTATGCCTTCATTTCAAAAAAAGCAACATAAATCAAACTCTATGTAAAAAAAACATAAAAAAAGGATAAGAGTAATTTCCTATCCTAATCTTTTTAATACTTTTTCTTTACCTAATAATTCCATAGAAGCTGCTAAATCAGGACCATGCATAATACCAGTTGTCGCAATACGTAAAGGCATGTATAACATTTTTCCTCTTGCTTTTGCTTCTTTTTGTGTCGCTTTAATACAAGCAAAAATTTGATCTTGTTTAAAATCTTCTTCAGCTAATTCTGCGACTTTAGATTTAAATACAGCTAAAGTATTTGGAATAGCTTCATCTTTCATAAATTCAATAGCTTCTTCTTCTAAATGAATTTCATCTTCAAAGAATAATTTAACTTGTTCAACGATTTCTTCACCACAAGAAATATGATCTCTATGCACTTCTACTAATTTTTCAATCCATGCTTCACTTTTATTGCTTAAATCATAAGCTTCTTTTAAGAATGGTAAACATAATTCTGTTAATTGTTTTGTATCTAATTTTTTAATATATTGGCTATTGATCCATTTTAATTTATTCATATCAAAAATAGCCCCAGATTTAGAAATACGTTTAACATCAAACGCTTCAATTAATTCATCTAATGAGAAGATTTCTTGTTCACCTTCAGGTGACCATCCAAGTAAAGCAATATAATTTAAGATTGCTTCATTTAAGAAACCTTTATTAATTAAATCTTGATAAGATGCATCCCCATTACGTTTTGATAATTTATGTTTTTCATCTTTCATAACAGGTGGACAATGAATATATGATGGTACATCCCATCCAAATGCTTGATAAATTAAATTATATTTAGGTGTTGAAGATAAATATTCATTTCCTCTTACAACATGTGTGATGTTCATTAAATGATCATCAACAATATTCGCAAAGTTATATGTAGGATAACCATCACTTTTTAATAAAACACCTTCAGCAAGTCCAGCATTTTCTACTTCAATATGTCCATAAACTTCATCTTCAAAAGAAGTAATTCCAGTACTTGGAATTGTTTGTCTAACAACATATTTTTCACCATTAGCGATTCTTTGTTTTGCTTCTTCTAAAGAAAGATGTTTACAAGGATCAATATATCCTAATTCTTCATTATCAGATTCTTCTTTTGCTTTATTGATTGTTTCTTCATCACAGAAACAATAATGTGCTCCCCCTAATTCAACTAATTTATCAGCATATTCTTTATAAATAGCTAATCTTTCAGATTGAACATAAGGTCCAACTTCTCCTGGTTTATTAGGTCCTTCATCATAACCTAATCCTGTTTGATCCATAACTTTATAGATCATATCAACAGCACCTTCAACTTCTCTTTCTTGATCAGTATCTTCAATTCTTAAAATAAAATCTCCATGATCATGTTTAGCAATTAAATATTCATATAATGCTGTTCTTAAGTTACCGATATGCATATATCCAGTTGGACTAGGTGCAAATCTTGTTCTTACTTTTGCCATTTCTATACTCCTTTTTTCCTTAATAATACAACCGCTTGAGCTACCATTCCTTCTTGTCTGCCGACAAAACCAAGTTTTTCTCCACGTGTTGCTTTAATGTTAATTTGGCTGATGTCACAATGTAATTTACTTGCGACATTTTCTCTCATTTTTTGAATATGTGGAGCCATCTTAGGTGCTTCACACATAATAATACTATCAAGGTTATTGATTTCATAACCTTCTTTATCCATCAGTTGATAACAATGTTCCAATAAAACCATTGAAGAAATTCCTTTATATTGAGGATCCGTATCTGGAAAATGTTTTCCAATATCACCAAGACCTAATGCCCCAATAATACTTTCAATAATGGCATGTAATAAAACATCTGCATCGCTATGTCCTAATAAACCTTTATCATGGTCAATTTTTACACCACCAATATATAAATCTCTTCCTTCTACTAATTGATGAATATCAATCGATTGTCCTATTCTAAACATGCTATCACCTTCCGCAAACATTCTAGCACATATTTTCTAATTTATGAAGTATTGGATGTTTTATAATCAAGGAAAATATGGTAAACTAAAACATATAAAAATTATGGGAGGACTTCCTATGGATAAAGAAGAAGTAGTAAGTAAAAATTTTATTGAAAAAATTATAGATCAAGATTTAGCGGAAGGAAAATATACAAAAATTGCGACACGTTTTCCTCCTGAACCAAATGGTTATTTACACATTGGTCATGCTAAATCAATCTTATTAAATTATGGATTAGCTAAAAAATATAATGGAACATTCAATTTACGTTTCGATGATACAAATCCAATGAAAGAAAAAACAGAATTCGTCGAAAGTATTGTTTCAGATGTAGAATGGTTAGGTGCTAAATATGATGGTGATATCAAATTTGCTTCAAACTATTTTGATCAAATGTATGAAGCTGCTGTTCTTTTAATCAAAAAAGGAAAAGCTTATGTTTGTGATTTAAGTCCTGAACAAATTAGAGAATACCGTGGTACTTTAACAGAACCTGGTAAAGATTCTCCATATCGTAATCGTTCAATCGAAGAAAACTTAGATTTATTCGAAAAAATGAAAAATGGTGAATTTGAAGATGGATCAAAAGTATTAAGAGCTAAAATTGATATGGCTTCATCAAATATCAATATGCGTGATCCTATTATTTATCGTGTTGCCAGAATGACACACCATAATACAGGAGATAAATGGTGTATTTATCCAATGTATGACTTTGCGCATCCAATTGAAGATGCCATTGAAGGAATTACTCATTCAATTTGTACTCTTGAATTTGAAGATCATCGTCCTTTATATGATTGGGTCGTTCAAGAAATTGGTTATGAACATCCACCAAAACAAATTGAATTTGCAAAACTTTATCTAACAAACGTTATTACAGGAAAACGTTATATTAAACGTTTAGTAGATGAAGGTATTGTTGATGGTTGGGATGATCCTCGACTAGTCACAATCGCTGCTTTAAGACGTAGAGGATTTACACCTGAATCAATTAAATCTTTTATGGAATTAGTCGGTGTTACAAAAAGTAACTCATCAAATGATTATGCGATGTTAGAATATTGTATTCGTAATGATTTAAAACCTAAAGCACCTCGTGTGATGGCTGTTTTAGATCCTATTAAATTAGTAATTGATAACTATCCCGAAGGACAAGTTGAATATTTAGATGCGATGGTCAACATGGAAAATCCTGATTTAGGTTATGAAAAAGTACCATTTGAAAGAGAATTATGGATTGATCGTGATGACTTTATGGAAGAACCACCTAAAAAATATTTTAGATTGTTCCCAGGAAATGAAGTTCGTTTAATGAATGCTTATTTCGTTAAATGTGTTGATTTTGAAAAAGATGAAAATGGAAAAGTAACTGTTGTTCATTGTACTTATGATCCTATTACTAAAAACGGTACAGGATTTACTGGTAGAAAAGTAAAAGGTACAATTCATTGGGTTCCTGTTCATCATTGTAAGAAAGTAACAGCACGTTTATATGAAAACTTAGTTGATGAAGAAAAAGGTGTTTATAATGAAGATGGATCTTTAAATTTAAATCCTAATTCATTAACTGTTATTGAAGATTGTTATGTTGAACCAGCTATTGAAAAATATAAACCTGGTGATTCATTCCAATTTGTAAGAAATGGATATTTCTGTATTGATACCAAAGATTCTACAGATGATCATTTTGTATTTAATAGAGTCGTTTCATTAAAGAGCTCATTTAAATTACCTAAGAAATAAAAATTTGGAGATTGCCTCGACAATCTCCTTTTTTGTATAAGAAAACAATATCTTTCGATATTGCTTTTTTATTTATTATATTTACGATCATGTGCTGCTGAAATCAACCCTTGGAATAAAGGTTGTGCACGGTTTGGTCTTGAAGTAAATTCCGGATGGAATTGACATCCTACATAGTAAGGATGATCTTCAATTTCAACAATTTCCACAAGATTTCTTTCTGGATTAAATCCTGCAACTTTTAAACCATTTTCAACTAAAACGTCTTTATAATTATTATTAAATTCATATCTATGACGATGTCTTTCTTTAATTAATTCTTTTCCATAAAGACGCGCTGCATGTGTACCTGGATTTAATTGACATTCATAATCACCTAATCTTTGTGTACCACCCATATCTTCTAAAGATTGATCTGACATTAAGTTAATAACTGGATTTTTACATAATTCATCAAATTCTAATGAATTAGCATCTTTAATACCACAAACATTTCTAGCATATTCAATGGTAATTAATTGCATACCTAAACAAATACCTAAAAGTGGTACATTATTTGTACGTGCATATTCAATAGCATCAATCATACCAGCAATACCACGATCACCAAATCCACCTGGAACGATAATTCCATCAGCATCTTTTAATCTTTCTGCTACATTTTCTTTATTTAATTCTTCTGAATTAATAAAATCAATATTAACAACACTATTTACATAATATCCTGCATGTCTTAAAGCTTCATTAACTGATAAATAAGCATCAGGTAATTGAACATATTTTCCAACTAAAGCAATATTTAATTCTTGATTTAAGTTTTTAACACGATTAACTAATGCATCCCATTCTTCCATATGTGCTGCTGGTGCATTGATTTGTAAATGTTGTAATACTAAATCATCCATTTTTTGATCTAATAACATACGTGGTAATTCATATAAATTTTCTACATCGTAGTTAGAAATAACATTTTGTGTTGGTACATTACAGAATAATGAAATTTTGTCTTTTAATTCTTTTTCAATATGATGTTCACTACGACAAACAATAAAGTCTGGTTGAATACCTAAACCTCTTAATTCTTTAACACTATGTTGTGTTGGTTTTGTTTTTACTTCATGACTTGCTCCAATGTATGGAAGTAAAGTTGTATGAATATAAACAGTATTTTCATATCCTAAATCTAATCTTACTTGGCGGATAGCTTCAATGAAAGGTAAACTTTCGATATCTCCTGTTGTTCCACCAATTTCAGTAATGACGATATCTGCTTTAGAACTACGTGCCGCTGCATAAATTCTTTCTTTAATTTCATTTGTAATATGAGGAACAACTTGTACAGTAGCTCCTAAATAATCTCCACGTCTTTCTTTTGAAATAACGTTACTATAAATTCTACCTGTTGTAATTGATGAGTTTTTATTTAATTGTTCATCAATAAATCTTTCATAATGTCCTAAGTCTAAGTCTGTTTCTGCCCCATCTGCAGTAACAAATACTTCCCCATGTTGATAAGGTGACATTGTTCCTGGATCAACGTTAATATATGGATCTAATTTTTGCATGAAGACTTTTTGTCCTCTTTGTTTTAAAATTCTTCCTAAAGATGCAGCTGTTAACCCTTTACCAAGACCAGACACAACTCCACCTGTTACAAATATGTATTTAGCCATTTTCTATCCTCCTCTAGTATCTATAAAAATAAAAAGTGCCTTCCTATGGAAGACACTGTATTGCCCTTTCTTATTCTAACAATATTAAATATTTATTGCAATAATTAATTAATTATTTTTGCACAAAAAAAAGGAACACGCGTTCCTCCTTTGCGTATAAGTGAATTTTTGGGAGAGGGGTCACTTATACTTGTTTATTATATTGTCTTCATCCGACATGATTAATATAACAATTCTATATGAATTCATTATGAACTTTCTCTTAAGAGAAATTCTTACTCATAAAACTGCGTTTCATAATTTGCTAATTGTGCATATAGTTCAAATTCTTCTTTTTGTTGTTCATAATAAAATGTGAATAAATTCCGTTACAAAAAATATAAAAAAGAAAAGGTAGGACATGCCTACCTTAACTATTATTTATCAAATTTATTTTTGTAATCGTAAATTTTACGTAAGATATCTTCCATATCTTTAACCATAGGCATTCTAGGGTTAGCTGGTGTACATTGATCTTCGTAAGCATTCATAGCAATTCTATGAACTGATTCTTCCCAAGCTTCTCTTGAGATACCTTGAGATTCTACGTTAGATGCAACACCTACTTTGTGACATAATTCTTCACAAGCATCAGCGAACATTTCAACACCTTCAGCTGGAGTTTTAGGATTTAATCCAATTAATTGAGCTAATTCCATGAATTTAACATCAGCTTTATAGTTTTCAATTTTTGGCCAGATATTTAATTTAGTTGGAATAGTTCCGTTATATCTAATTACGTGTGGTAATAAGATACCATTTGTTCTACCATGAGGAATATGCCATTCTCCACCAATCTTATGAGCTAATGAGTGGTTCATTCCTAAGAATGCATTTGCGAATGCCATACCTGCGATAGTTGCAGCATTATGCATTTTTTCTCTAGCAATTGGAGTACCTTTCTTAACTGATTCTTCTAAGTATTCAAATACTAATTTAACAGCTTGTTTAGCCCATCCATCAGTAAAGTCAGATGCTAAGATTGAAACATAAGCTTCAACCGCATGAGTTAATACGTCGATACCTGTATCAGCAGCGATTGCTCCTGGTAATGACATTACGAATTCAGGGTCAACGATAGCGATAGTTGGTGTTAAAGCATAGTCAGTTAATGGATATTTTTTGTTTTCTTTCTTATCAGTGATAACTGCGAAAGGAGTAACTTCTGATCCAGTTCCTGATGTAGTTGGGATACAGATCATTTTTGCTTTTTTACCTAATTCAGGGAATTTGAAAGCACGTTTTCTGATATCCATGAATTTTTGTTTGATATCATCAAAGTTAACTTCTGGGTTTTCATACATTAACCACATAACTTTAGCAGCATCCATTGATGATCCCCCACCTAAAGCAATGATACAATCAGGTTCGAATTTTCTCATTAATTCTACCCCTTCTCTTACAGTATCAATACTTGGATCTGGTTCAACATCAAAGAATAATTCGATATCTACATGATTACGTCTTCTTCTAATAACGTCTTCGATTTTTTCAACATAACCAAGATTTACCATACTTCTATCAGTAACGATCATGGCTTTTTCCATATGTTTCATATCTCTTAAGTATCTAATTGAATTCTTTTCAAAGTATACTTTTGGAGGAAGTTTAACCCATTGCATATTGTTATTACGTCTCCCTATTCTCTTAATATTGATTAAGTTAACAGCACTTACGTTGTTAGATACTGAGTTATGTCCGTAAGAACCACAACCTAATGTTAATGATGGAATGAATGCATTATATACTGATCCAATACCACCGAATGTTGATGGAGCGTTTTCAATGATACGGATTGCTTTACATGCATGTCCGAATTTTTTAGAAATTTCATGATCTTCTGTATGAATTGCAGCAGAGTGACCTAAACCGTTAAATTCAACCATTGCAGCTGCTTTAGCGATACCATCATCAGTGCTTTTAGCTTTTAAGATAGCTAATACTGGAGATAATTTTTCTCTAGTTAATGGTTCATTTGGTCCTACTTCTTTACATTCAGCACAGATAATTTGTGTTTCAGCAGGCACTTTGAATCCAGCTTGTTCAGCAATCCATTCAGCAGGTTTACCTACAACATTTGGATTTAATTTAGCTTGAGCAACATTGTCTGAATAAGCTTCTGCACCAAACATGAATTTTTCAAGTTTAGCTTTTTCTTCTTTATTTACAAAGTAAACATGGAATCTTTTAATTTCTTTCATGAAATCACTGTAGATTTCTTGGTCAACGATTGCTGCTTGTTCAGAAGCACAAATCATACCATTGTCGAAAGATTTTGATAATACGATATCATTTACAGCTCTTGGTAATACACATGTTTTTTCAACATATGCAGGTACGTTACCAGCACCTACACCTAAAGCAGGTTTTCCACATGAATATGCAGCTTTAACCATTGCGTTACCACCAGTTGCTAAGATAGTTGCAACACCTGGGTGATTCATCAATGCATTAGTAGCATACATAGATTTAATTGATAACCATTGGATACAGTTTTCTGGTGCACCAGCAGCAATAGCAGCATCTCTAATTACGATAGCAGCTTGTTTTGAACTTTCATGAGCGCTTGGGTGGAACGAGAAAATGATTGGGTTTCTTGTTTTTAAAGCGATTAATGATTTGAAAATTACTGTTGAAGTTGGGTTAGTTGTTGGAACGATACCACAAACAACACCTACTGGTTCAGCAATTTCAGTAATACCAGTTAATGGATCTTCATTGATGATCCCTACTGTTTTTAAATGACGTAAATTGTTAGTAACATATTCACATGCAAATAAGTTTTTAACAGCTTTATCTTCAAATACTCCACGTCCTGTTTCGTTAACTGCAGCTTCAGCTAAAATACCATGATGGTCTAGTCCAGCTACAGAACATTTAGCGACGATGTAGTCTACTTGTTCTTGTGTAAAATCTTCAAATTCTTCTAAAGCTTTTAAAGCTTTGTTTACAAGGTCATCAACATGAGCATCAGTTTCTGCTTCAGTTGGGACAGCTTGTTGTACGGGTTTTTTTTCTGCCATTTTATTTCCTCCATAACTATTGTGAAATTTTTCATTTGTACACAACCATCTTACATGAAAAACATACAAAAAACAAGCATTATCGCTTGTTTGATGTGAAAAAATAACGTAAGCGATTACATTTTTAATTTCTTAAAATTTTTATTTGCAATAACAATATTGACACCTTTTTCCTTAAAATAAGCATATCTAAAACGGTTCTTTACACCCCATGTATTGATGTCTAATCCAGCTTTTAAAAAGAGTGCAATTTCATCTTCATCTAGAAAATCTTCACGTGCATGTACATGAAATTTTTGTGTTAGACATAATTGTTTATTTTTTTCATAATCATCTTCAAAAAGATAACCTAAATATAAAGATGAATCAATTGCTCTTAATTTATAAAGAGAATCAACATAAAAACTTGAAAATAAAACTTGATCTAGCATCCCCATTTCTTTGATCATTTGATAGCTTTCTAGTTCTATTCCTGGATATTGAATTTTATTTGTTTTAATTTCTAAGTTGATCTTTACATTTTTTCCTTTACATAATTCCAATAATTCTTTCAACAAAGGAATTCTTTGAGGATTTTCTTTTGTTCCAAAATTATATGCACAAAGCTCTTCATAAGTCATATCTTTAATATAACCTTTTCCATCACTTGTTCGATTGATTTTTTCATCATGACATAAAACAAGAACACCATCTTTTGTTTTATGCACATCTGTTTCAATACCATCAAATCCACTTTCAATAGCTTTTGAAAAAGCTAACATTGTATTTTCAGAATATTGATCACTATAACCTCTATGTCCTAACAACAACATAGTCTCACCTCCAAAGCCTATTTTACTCTTTTTATTGTTAAGAATACACCAAAAAAATGTAATTTAAAAAGCAGACTTTTATAAAGAGTCTACTTTTCATGTACTATTTTAAAAGAATCTAAATAATAAAGTTCAAGATCTTTATTACATTCTAACATACTACATTCACTAAATATTCTTGTTTTGACACTCCCCATGTCTAAAGACAGAGGATTCTTGCTACCTGCCAACATTGTTGGCTGACCAGTTCATTTCTGATAGGTCGCAGTGCAAGTTAGGGGTATGCCATTACCCTTCCTAGAGCAGAACCTATAGTTCTCTAGGCAGTATATCTGTTACCAATATACTCAGTTGAGTTGCATATATTTATGGCTCCTAGCAGATCCCTGTGTGTTTGATATCCACATCTGCATATATAATTCCTGTCTTTTGCATGTTGGATTCTTCCACATATCGGACAGATCTGACTTGTATATGCTGGATCTACATACTCAACTTCTATGCCTGCCAGTTTTGCTTTGTATTCTATAAATGTAGCTAGTCTATAGAATGACCATGTATGCAGGCTATGATTGTTTTTTCGACTTGTTCTTGTCGTTGAGCGGATGTTTTGTAGTCGCTCTAATTTGATTACTGAGACATCATGTGCTTTTGCTGTATTTACAATTTCACGACTTAGCTTATGATCTATATCTTTCATTGTTAATTTTTTTCTTTCATATAATCACCTTTGTCATTATAACAAAAAAGTTCACTTTAAATAAAGTCACGTTCCTTCAACCATGTTGTAATTCCATCATCATTGACATCTGGACATATTTCATCAGCCACAAATTTTGCTTCAGGAACCGCATTATCCATTGCAACACCTGTTCCAACAGTTTCTAACATTTCTAAATCATTGCGTCCATCTCCAAAAGCAATCGTATCTTTGATATCTTTATGAAGTGCTTCTACTAATTTTTGGATTCCTACAGCTTTAGAAACACCTTTTAATGTTAAATCAAACGAACATCCTGTTTGATGTCTTTGAATATCAAAATATGGAGATAATGTTTCAACTAAAAGAGGAATATCTTCTTTTGAATTGACAACGATCATTCCAATATATGTTTCAATTTCTTGTGGATCAAAATCATCAATAATTGTTTCATCTTTCATTCCCCATACTCTAGCAAATTCTTTATGTTGTGGGTCATTTTTATCTAAGACATAAATATAATCGCTACTTTCAAAATAGAAACTAAAATGATGTTCTTTAGATAATTTAATTGTTTCTTCTATTGCTTTTGCTGGAACAACAGCTTTATAAATAGCATCTCCTTTATATTCTACATAGCCCCCATTACAAGTGACATATCCACTAAAAGGATAATCCATAACACCTTTTGTAATAAAACATTTGCATCTACCTGTAGCTAGAAATACATCATGACCTTTTTGTTTTAACTGATCAAAGGAATTTCTATTTATTGTTGATATACCATAAAGCCCTTTATTACAATCTATCAATGTACCATCTATATCAAAGAAAAATAATTTAGACATCTTTACCTCCATAATATAAAAGACAAATGTGAATACATTTGTCTAGAATGTTTTTTCTAATGCTACTAAATCAATTTCCATAGGGGTTTGATTACCTAAGAAATCAATAAGTACTTTAGCCGTTTCTTTTTCAAAATCAATCGATTCAACAGTTCCACTTTTACCAGCAAATGGACCTGAAATAACATTTACTTCATCTCCAACAGCATAGTCAATTTCGATTGCTGAAGTACTAATACCCATATTCTTTAAGATTGGATCTAATTCATGTTTTTGAAGTGGGAAAGGTTTTGCTCCTCCACCAGAAGAACCAATGAATCCTGAAACCCCTGAAGTATTACGTACAACATACCAAGCTTCATCTGTCATAACCATTTCTACAAGAACATATCCAGGAAACATATTTGTTACTTTGTTGATTTTTTTACCATCTTTAATAACTGTTTCTACATGTTCTGGAATAATAATATTATATAAGCAATCTTGTAATCCCATTGATTCAATACGTTTTTCTAAGTTTTCTTTTACTTTATTTTCATGACCATTGTATGTACAAACAACATACCATTGTCTTCCTTCATCATTCATTCCTGCCATAATTAATTCATCCCCAATGCTTTCAATATAAATGCAATAACGGCATCTCCACCAAAGAAGAATAACCCCATTACAAAAGTAAACACTAATACAGTTAAAGAATTATTAAATAATTCTTTTTTTGTTAACCAATGAACATTTTTAATTTCAGCTCTGATTCCTTTTAAATTGAACCACTCTTTAAATTTTAATTCACGTTCTACTTCTTCAACGACTTCTGTTTCCGCCTTTTTACCAAACACGACATAGCCTCCTTATTTTGTTTCTTTATGTAACGTATGCTTTCCACAACGTTTACAATATTTATTTAATTCTAATCTTTTTACATTTAATCGTTTATTTTTAGTCATTGTGTAGTTTCTCGATAAACATTCACTACACACTAAAATGATTTTTTCTTTCATCTTATCAACTCATTTCTATGCCACTATAATTTAGCATAAAAGCTAGCTATAGTCAATCTTATTTAGATTTGTCCATCTTTTTTTGTAAGCGATATTTCGCATTATAGACACAACGAATATCAATATTCAACAATTCAGCAATTTCTTTACTCTTATATCCTTTCATAAAACAATCAAATATTTTTCTTTCAAGTGAAGAGCTTGCTTTTTCTATTTTATTTAAATAATAACTTTTGTTTTCATTTAACCGTAATTGATATTCCGGTCTATTATAACTCTTTTGATCTGCAATAATATTTTCAATACGCATATTACTTCCATAGATTTCTTGATCTAAAGAAATCGTAGAAATTTTATTACCTCTATTAAGTATCCTTTTTTGTAATTTTAATACATCATTAATCGCATATGAAAAATATGTATTTATAGAAGCATTCTTATCATAGCGATAGCGATCAAAAATTCCAATCAAAACAAGTAACGCCTCTTGACTATAATCTTCTGCAGAAGTTAATGCTGTTTCTCTACAATAACGTTTCACAAAAATTTCAATTTTATTTTTATACTCATCTAACAACAATTTATACGCTATTGAAGAACCTAAATGATATAAATACAATAATTCTTGTTCATTATACGCTATCATAGTTTGTCTCTCCTTTCTTACTATAAAGGATGACGTGAGTTATAGACTTGATATAAAAGAACAGATGCAGCTACTGATGCATTTAATGAATTCACATGTCCTACCATTGGTAAAACAACATTAATATCACAACTTTTCTTTACCAATCTTGACATTCCAAATCCCTCTGAACCAATAACTAATACTGTAGGCATATTGTAATCAACACTTCTATAATCTTGACTATTTTCTAATTCACAACCAACGACCCAAAATGCCTTCTTTTTTAAATCTTCTAATGTTCTTGTTAAATTTGTTACCTGTGCTACTTTTACATGATGAATAGCTCCTGTTGAAACTTTCGCAACCGTTCCATTCAATCCAACACTTCTATTTTTTCCAATAATAACACCATCAACACCAACAGCATCACATGTTCTCAAAATAGCACCTAGATTATGAGGATCCTCCAAACCATCTAACATAAGTAATAGAGGTTGTTTATTTTCAGGAATATCTTTTAAAATTTCATCAATTGTATAATAGCGATAATTTTCAATATAGGCCATCACTCCTTGATGAACAACCTTTCCTACCTTCTTATCAAATTCTTTCTTATCAACAAATTCTAATGGAATTTGATTTCTTTTACAAATATCAAAAATTTTAGGATCCTTATGCCCATTTAACATATAAATCTTATAAACACTTGCACCCTTTAACGCCTCCATGATAGGGTTCTTTCCATATATATATTGTTTCATATTTTTCTCCATTTTTCGTCTCAAATTTGTCTCAAATTTGTCTCATTTACATATCTTTTGAATTCATCAAATATCTCATAAATTCTATCTTTACATTCATTTAAATATAAATGTCCTATTAAACATTCAAATCCTGTTGAATAACGATGTTCTTTAGTATCTCTTTTAGAAGTTTTTGTATTTCTCCCTCTTTTAAAAATACCAACTTCTTTTTCAGTTAAAAAATCAATTTCTAATAAATGTAAAATAAATTTTTCATGGGACAAACTACTAACAAAATGAGTTGCTTCTTGGCACAACTCATTTACTTTTTTTAGTTCACTTTCTTTTACTAAATAATCTCTAACTAAAAGTTCTAAAACACTATCTCCTAAATAAGCAAGAACTAATGGATTGATAAAATCTGGATTCATTAAATAATCCCCTTTTGAATTAATTCTTCACGATATTGATCAGCTTTTTCAAAATCTTTAACAGCTTTAGCGTCTAACCATTTTGAATATAATTCTAATTCATCTTCATCTAATTGTTTTGGTTTAAAAACAAATCCAATGACATCTGTCATCTTAAGTAAAGTATTATATTCTTTTAAAATTAAAGTATTGTCTTTTTCTTTAACACGCATTGCTTGATTTAATACTTTAACTTGATTTAAAATTTCAGTTAAAGATAAAGAAGTATTTAAATCATCCGCTAAAGCATCTACCATATGATCAACAGTGTCTTTATTAAAGCCATCACCATCAAGATGATTTACTTGTACATAAAGAGATGTTTGTTTTAAAACGTTTTCTACTTTAGCTACTTCTTTTTTTACACCTTCAATAATCTCATTTGTCATATTTAAAGGATTTCTATAATGGCTTGATAACATAAACCATTTATAAACATTGCATCCAAGTTCTACAATTAAATCTTTAGCCCAAACAACATTACCTAAAGATTTAGACATCTTTTCATTATTAATATTGATCATTTGATTATGCATCCATGTATCTGCAATAGGATGTCCATTTAAAGCTCTTGATTGAGCAATTTCATTTTCATGATGTGGAAATTTTAAATCTTGACCTCCACCATGGATATCAATACGCCCATTTTCAAAAATATCATTGATCATAACAACACATTCTGTATGCCATCCTGGTCTCCCTTTTGACCAAGGACTATCAAATTGAATACCTTCATCTGTTTTCTTCCATAAAGCAAAATCAGTTGTTTCTTCTTTAACACCTTTATCTTCAACACGTTCACTTGCACCTGCTACAAGGTCTTCAATTTTAATACCCGATAATTCGCCATATTCCTTTACTTTAGAAACTCTAAAATAAACATCTCCATCAACTACATATGCATAACCTTTATCTACTAATTTTTGAATAAAAGAAATAATTTGATCCATTGTTTCTGTAACTCTAGGTGCATAAGTAGGAAATTCTAAGTTTAATCCTCTTCTAACATCTTCATAAGCCTTAATATATTTATCAGTTAATTCTTTTTCAGTAATACCTTCTTGTTTAGCTGCTTTAATAATTTTATCATCTACATCAGTAAAGTTTGAAACAAAAGTCACTTTATTCCCTAAATATTCAAATGTTCTTCTTAAAACATCAAAAACAATCATTGGTCTTGTATTTCCAATATGAACATAGTTATAAACTGTAGGTCCACATACATAAATACTTACTTCACCTTCTTTTAAAGGTTTAAATTCTTCTTTTTTATTTGTAAGTGTATTAAATAATTTCATAATGTTCCTCTCTCCTCTAATAAAAAAAGCATACACTATCTAGACACTGCCGTGTTCTTCCACCAGATAGACGATGCTTATCATGACCTTAACGCAATCAACGTTCTTTCTTTTCAAAAGACTCAAGTAAGTGCATTTCTATTCAATCATTTAGACAATTTCCACCAGCATGCCCTCTCTATAAAATATCATCAATATACTTCTCTTACCTATAATTTTTTTTATTGACCTTATTCTATCACAAAATATTTATTTTACAATCCAGAAGACTTCGTAAAAGACTCTAAATAAACAATCATTTTCTTTAAATTCTTTCTAAAATCTTTTCGATTTGCTTCATAACCATAAACATACGTATTCTTATCATCAAAATATACTAAATGAATAAACTTCAATCCAGTTTTTACATAACTTCCCTTATATTCATAACATTTAAGTCCACTTTCTAAAGCTGGCATTTTAACTTTTAATGATGAAACTTCTGAAGCCTCTAATTCACCTTTATAAAGTTCAGATAATTGATCAGTATCGTTATCATATTCATTTTCTTCTACTTTATAAAATAATATTTGATTTTCTTTAGTAAAACGTGTAACTCCATCATTTGGATTACCCTCACTTAATTTAAAATCAGAAGGATAATAAAAAGAAACACCTACACCTGCCTCATATAAAACACCATCTTTATTTGCTGAAACAGTTGTATCTTTTCTTCCACAAGCAACTAATGAAACAACACAAACAAAAACCACCATTAATTTTATTATGCTTTTCATATCATCACCTCGTCTTCTTATTATTCTACACGACTTTATTGATTTTGACAACTCTATGGAAAAGACCATTTTGTTCTTCATTTTGTTCTAAAAAAAAATGCCAGTTTAAACTGACATTAATTGCTTTTATTTCTTATATCATTCCAAAAACCAGGAACATTATCAGAAGCATTAGATTCACCTTTAATATAAGCACAATACAATTGTACTTTAACATCTTGTTTGGTAGAATCCTTTACACCTTTCATACGATTATAGTTAATGCCATTTTCAGCCTTTGTATACATTGCACGCCCCACTTCTTCTTTAGCATTTGCTTCTCCGCTTTTAGACCATAAATATTTATGAGACCATATTTTACCATCATAAAACCATGGCTTACTATCTTTTGTTTCTTGATAGATAACACAGTAAACATGATACATTTTTTCTTCATCTGCACTTCCTTTATAAGAAGTATGCCCCGCTCCAAAAATCAATATATATGGATTTTTTTCCAATCCTGCTTTTGATTTTAAATCAGCAGCCTGTTCTTTAGTTAATTTTTTATTTCCATTTTTAGAGCCATTATCCTCACCAAATTCACCATCAGTCCCATAAGTTCTAATCAAAGTTGTTTGTGATGCAATCAATGCATCTCTTACTTTATATAATTGTTCAGATTCTTTTGCTTGTTCAACATATCCTAATACTGATGGAACTGCAATAGCTGCAAGTATAGCAAGTATAACAAGTACAACAATAATTTCTACTAATGTAAACCCCTTTTTGTTTCCTTTTTTATTCACGTCAACAACTCCCTTATATTTCATATAATACCCTTATTATCAATACTTTTCAAGATAATAAAAGAAGTACCACCAAGTGATACTCCTCTATTTTTAAAGTAATGACGCAAATAAACGAATGTATTGTTCTGCACTTGCATCCCAATCTAATTTTTCAGCCATTGCACGTTGCACTATTGCATCCCATGCATCTGGATAATCATAGAAAGTATGCAATGCATAATCAATTGTATCCATCATCTCATGTGCATTATAGTTAGAAAAACTGAATCCTGTACCAGTTTGTTCAAATTCATTATATGGTTGAACACTGTCAGCTAAACCACCTGTTTCTCTAACAATAGGAATTGTTCCATATTTTAATGACATCATTTGTGACAAACCACAAGGTTCAAATAATGATGGCATTAAGAACATATCACATCCTGCATAGATACGATTTGATAATACAAAATCATATTTACATTGGAATGATACTTTATCTTGATGCGCCCATGCTGCACCTTTTAAAGCATCTTCATACATACGATCTCCTGAACCCAAGATAACGATTTGAACTTTTCTTTGACACATTGCTTCAAATTGATTAATAATCAAATCTAATCCTTTTTGTTCAGTTAATCTTGTTACGATACCGATTAAAGCAACTTCTGGATCTTCTGGTAATCCAACTTGTCTTTGTAATGCTAATTTATTTTCCAACTTACCATTTTTAACTGAACGAGCTGAATATTTTTTAACGATTGTTTGATCTTTACTTGGATTGATAACATCATAATCAACACCATTTAAAATACCATATAAATCATGTTTTCTCATTTCAAGAATAGATTGTAATCCTTCACCATATTGATCAGTTAAAATTTCTTTAGCGTAAGTCGGAGACACTGTCGTAATAACATCACTGTAGAAAATTGCCGCTTTCATCATATTTAAACATCCATCATTACGACAGTTCCCGTTATAATATAAATAACTATCTAACGCAAAGTATTCTTCCAATAATTTTGGATCAGCTTTTCCTTGGAACAAAATATTATGAATTGTGAATACAATTTTAATATTTTGATAATAATCATAATAACAATATCTTTCTTTATAAAGCATTGCAATCATTGCTGTTTGCCAATCATTTAATTGTAAAACATCAGGTTTAATATTTAAATGACTAATTAATTCTAGAACCGCAAAATCAAAGAATGCAAATCTTTCATAATCATCATCATAACCATATAATCCTGGTCTACCAAAATATTGTTCATTATCAATGAAATAGAAAGTTACACCATCTACTTCAGCTTTAAATATACCACAATAGCGTTTTCTCCATCCCATATAGATATCAAAATTTGTTACATATTCAATTTGATCTACAAATTTCATATCTTGATATTTAGGAATAACAACAATACTTTCAACATCTTTTTTTGCTGTTTCTTTTGGTAATGAACCAATAACGTCAGCTAAACCACCCGATTTGATAAAAGGAGTCGCTTCACTGGCAACATACATAACTCTCATTAAACACGGTCTCCTTCTTTAATATAAAGTGGACTTGTTTCTGTTCCTTTTAATTCTAATTTCTTTTCAACTTTTGCACGTTTATCAATAATTACGTTTTCTAATACTGCTCCAGAAGCAATCTTAGATCCAGAGAAGATAACACAATTTTTAATAACTGCACCTTTTCCAATTGTAACTTCACGTCCAAGAATACTATTTTCAACAGTTCCATCAATTACTGCGCCATTAGCTACGAATGATTTTTTTACATTAGCGTTTGCTAAATATTTTGTTGGAGGTGTGTCGTTTGTATTTGTATAAATTGGCCAATTTGATTTAAATACACGTGATGAAATATCAATATCTAACATTTCCAATGAATATTTGAAGTATGCTTCTGTAGAATCTAAGCATCTAGCATATCCTTTATATTCATAAGTATGAATTTGTTTTTCATCACATAAATATCCTAGAATATCTTTTAAATCATAGAAAGCAGAAATCTTATGTGCTTTTTTCATGATTTCTAATAATTCTTTTCTATTGATTACATAAGTTTCTAATGAAATATTTTGTCTTTTTCTTGTACCTTTATTAATTGTTTTACCAGTTAATAAACCATCTTTATCTATTTCTAAAACATCACAACCAACCCAAGCAACATCTGCATCTTTTGCTTTACGATAAGTCATTGTGATTGTTGCTCCTGATTTTTCATGAGCTGTAATCACATCATTATAATCCATTGTGGTAACGATATGAGCAGGTGCAATCACAACATAATCTGCATTACTTGTTTCTAAGAAATGAATATTTTCAACTAAGTTGTTAATATCATGATTGTATTTAGGATCGTTAGCATATTTTTCATTATAAAGTAATGAAACACCACCAGCTTTTTGGTTAAAGTTCCAAGAATTACCATTTCCTAAATGTTTAAATAAAGAACGTGGTTTCTTTTGAATCATAACCCCAATTGCATCTATTTTAGAATTTGACATATTTGATAAAACAAAGTCAATAATTCCATAACGACCAAGGAAGCTTACAGAGGCCACTGGTCTTCTTTCTGTTAATCCCGTAAATTCTATATCTGAATGTAAGTTTACTAAACCAATAACTTTTGCCATCTTTACTTCCCCCTCTTATCTACTATTATCGCTCACTAATTCAACTTCTTTAGCTTCTGAATTAATGACAGTTCCAGCTTTAACAACTACATTTTCATCAATAATGGCTTTATAGATTTCTGCCCCTTCTTCTACAAGAACACCAGGCATCAATACAGAGTCAACAACTTTTGCGCCTTCTCCAACATTGACATTATTGAATAAAACAGATCCTTCAACAGTTCCGTTAACCATACATCCTTGAGTAACAAGAGAGTTTTTAACTTCTGCTTTTTCACCGATAATTTGAGGTTTTCCTAAAGTGTCTTCAGTATAGATTTTCCAATCTTTTTTGATATTATATAAATCTAAATCTTTATCTTTAAGTAAATCCATGTTAGCTTCCCATAAACTATCTACAGTACCAACATCTTTCCAATATCCATCAAATTCCCAAGCATAAAGCTTTTTATTATCATTTAACATTGCTGGAATGATATTCATACCAAAGTCATGTTTACTATCTTTATCTTTTGCATCAGCTACTAGATATTTACGTAATTGTTTATAAGTAAAGATATAAATACCCATAGATGCAAGAGTTGATTTTGGATGTTCTGGTTTTTCTTCGAATTCATAAATAGTTCCATCTTCATGAGCGTTCATAATACCAAAACGACTCGCTTCTTTAAGTGATACATTTAATACTGCAATTGTAGCATCTGCACCACGTTGTTTATGAGCTTCTAACATTTGATCGTATTCCATTTTATAAATATGATCTCCTGATAAAATCAAAACATATTCTGGATCATAACGATCTAAGAAATCTAAGTTTTGATAAATGGCATCTGCAGTACCTGCATACCAAGTGGCTCCTACTTCGTCTCTTTCACGTGCTGGTAAAATAGCAGCCAAAGAATTAGCTCCATCTAATCCCCATTTAGTTCCAGCTCCAACATAAGTTCCAAGTAAAACTGATTCATATTGTGTAAGTACACCTACGATATCAATACCTGAATTTGCGCAGTTACTTAGTGGAAAGTCGATGATACGATATTTCCCCCCAAAGTGAACTGCCGGTTTTGCGACTTTTGCTGTAAGTTCTTTTAAACGTGTTCCACGCCCTCCAGCTAAAATCATAGCGACAATTTCTTTTCCCATTTTTAACTCCTCCTATACAAAATGTAAGCGCTTTAATCTACATCTTTATCTTATCATATTTCACTTTATAATTCACGGAATTATTTAAGTTTTTAAGCAATAATAGATCAAATACTTAGGCTAATATTATTGTACTCCTTTTTTGACATAAATTTAAAGGATAATCATAAATTATTTTGAGGTGAAAACATGGCTCGAATTTCATATACCGAAAAAGAAGTCGAATTATTGGCGAGATTGATAAAATCTGAAGCTTTAGGAGAGGGCGAAGAAGGCATGCTCCTTGTAGGAAATGTCGTTGTCAATCGTGTTGTCGCAAATTGTGACATTTTTAGAAATGTCAGAACTATTAGTGAAGTTGTCTATCAGACAAATCAATTTGCTGGAGTAGGACAACCGCTATTTAATGAACCTGTGAGTCAAAATGAAAAAGACATTGCCTTAAGATGTATTAATGGCTATCGAAATGAACCCGCCACGAACGCCTTATGGTTTAAAAATCCTGGCACAAATGTTGATTGTCCAGAAACGTTTTATGGAAGACTATCTGGAAGATATAAAAAACATTGTTTTTATAACCCAGGGTTAAAAGATAATTGTGACTTATAGGAGGTCTCTATGGATTATTTTGATGATTTAAACCCTTACTTAGTAAAAGAAGATGATAATGAAAATCTTACCAGGCAACAAACTGTTCCCCCTACTCAACCCGTAGAACAAACATATGTTGAAAATATCTTACGTGTTAACGTTGGTAAAAAAGGAACATTCTATTTTAGTTATACCGGTTCCAAAACATGGAATGATAAGATTTATACAGGAACATTGCAACAAGCTGGTAGAGATCATTTTATTATCGTAACTGATACTGGTAAAACAGTAATGTTATTACTTGTTTATTTATTATGGGCAGAATTTGATGAGCCTTTAGATTATCAATATAAAGTAAAATAAGTGCTTACGCACTTATTACATATTTTCGTACTGTTGATACAAAATGTAATGATCCTGTTACAACAATATTTTGATGTTTAGCCTTCATTATTTCAATAGCTTTTTGATAGGAAATATGTCCCCCTTGACTTCTTTCATCATCAAAATCAGCAATCACAACATCAAATTCTTTCAACATATCTAACATCTTTTGACAATCTTTATCCATCAAAGCACTAAAAACAATTCCAACATCTTCCAACTTTCTTTCTTTGATTGTTTGAATTAATGCCTCTATTCCACTGATATTATGAGCACCATCTAAATAAAGATGTCCAAATTGTTCAAAACGACAAGGCCATTTAAAATCATCGATCACCGCTTGAATATCTTCATCATTTAAATCACAAAGATAATCAACAACATTTAAAGCAAGCGTTAAATTACTTACTTGATATGTTGGTAAATGTAATACATATTCTTTTTGATGAAAATGTAGATGATAAGGATACTGATATTGTTTTTCTACTTGTAAAGGATAAAAAGTACTTTGATGTTTTGTACAATAATCTTTAAAATAACTTAATATTTCTTTATTTTGTTCAGTTGTAAATAAAGGAACATTTTCTTTAACAATCCCTACTTTATGATGTGCTATTTCTAACAAAGTATCACCTAACATAAATTGATGATCATAACCAATATTTGTTATCACTGCAACATTACTTTTAATCACATTTGTTTTATCATGAAGTCCTCCTATACCACATTCAATAATATGATAATCTAAATCTAATTCATTAAAATAATACAACATAATCAACGTATCTATTTCAAACATTGAAAGATGTTCTTGTTGTATTAAAGGCAGTAATCGATTAATGAATCTTAATAAATCATCATCTGATATAGGTTTTCCATCAACTGAAATTCTTTCATGATGTTTAATAATATAAGGTGAAGTAAAAGTACCTACATGATATCCTTGTTTCATTAATAAATCTTTTATAAATGTAACAGTTGACCCTTTACCATTTGTTCCTGCTACATGAATTACATTTTTTAAATCAATAGGTATTTGATATCTTTCTATTATCTTTTGAAAATCTTCAAAAGAGCGTTTAGCTCTTTGAGATTCTATAAAATGAATGGCTTCATCTACTGTTTTAAACATCTGGATTACTCCAATCAATTGGTGTCATATCATTTTTTATTAAAAAAGCATTTGTTTTAGAAAATGGTTTTGATCCAAAAAATCCTCTATAAGCTGAAAGTGGTGAAGGATGTACACTTGTAAGAACTAAATGTCTAGAATCAATATATTTTTTCTTTTCAATAGCATTCTTTCCCCAAAGAATAAAAACCAGCGGCTTTTCTCTTTCATTTAAATAACGGACAACATTTAAAGTAAAAGTTTCCCATCCTAATCCTTTATGTGAATTAGCTTTACCTCTTTCAACAGTTAAAACATTATTAAGTAACAGAACACCTTGTTTAGCCCAATAAGTTAAATCCCCATGATGAGGAATAGGTAATCCTAAATCATCATGTATTTCTTTATAAATATTAACAAGACTAGGAGGAATACGAACATCTTTAGTTACTGAAAAAGCTAGTCCATTTGCTTGATGAGGTTCATGATAAGGATCTTGTCCTAAAATAACAACTTTAACATCATCAAAATCACATAAATTAAGTGCTCTAAAGATTTCTTGTTTTGGTGGATAAATTGTTTTAGTTTCATATTCTTTTTCAATGATTTGATGTAACTTTTGATAATATTCTTTTTGAGATTCAATTTCTACTATTGTTTTAAATCTATTCATGATCTTCTCCTAATACAAACTTTTCAATAACTTCACTTACTGCCCCTTCATCATAATCCTTCTTTGTTACATACTGTGCCAATTCTTTAATATCATCTCTCGCACAAGCAACAGCACATCCTAATTTCGCAGTTTTAATCATTTCTACATCATTATAATTATCCCCAATACCAATCGTTTCATCCATATCATAGCCTAAATAATCAACTAACCAACGCATTCCATATCCCTTATCAACACCTTTAGTATTCATCTCTAAATAACGTCCACTAGAAAAAGCTATACTACATGTATCTTGAATACTTTGAGGTAATTTTAAAGCTAGTACTTTTAAATAATCCATATCTCTTTTTTCATATAAAATCTTAGCTATTTTTTCATTCTTTAAAAAAGAAATATCAAAATCATCAATCACTTCAAATTTAGCTTTTTGAGCAATCTTTCTTTGAATTTCATCTTCATCAGCATGAAAAATATAACAACAATCTAAAGTAAATACTAAAACACAAACATCTAAATCTCTTGCATTGTCAAATATTTCTTTTGCTTTTTCAAACTCTAATCCTTTGAAATGAAGAACCTTATTATTTTTATTTTCAACAATCAATCCTCCATTAAAACATAAAGAATACTCTCCTGCTTGATCATATGTGCCTATTTCTTTTAAAATATCTGGAATCATATTAAAAGCTCTTCCTGTACAAGGAACAAACTTTAAACCTTCTTTTCTAGCTTTTAAAATAGCTTCTTGATTTACCTTTGGTACATGATGATTTACTAATAAAGTTTCATCTAAATCTGAAAACATTAATCGATACATACAATTATCCTCCATAAAACATTTCTAAAAAAAGTGGTACTCTTTGTGACCAATCATATTCACTATGCTTTCCATTTGGAAAAAAATGATATTGATAATTTTGTAATTTTCCCTCGATACATTCTTTTAAATGTTCATTACTTGGAATATACCTTTTATCATCTTCTTGACCACCAACATCCATATACAACATATTATGACTTATTGAACTGACTTTCAATAAATTTACAAATTCTTCTTCATAAATCCAAAATGCTGTTGATAAAATAGCACATTTTTTAAAGATCGTAGGATACTTTAAAAAAGCGTAAAATGAAATAAGAGCTCCCATTGAACTTCCCACTATCCCATAATCATCTATTTTAGTAGGAAAGTTTTGATCTAAATAAGGTTTTAATTGCGTTGTTAGAAATGTCACATAAGCATTTCCTTCTCCTCCTACGAGTCTATGTGTACCATATTCTCTTGATAAATCTTGATTCATAATCCATGGCCCATATTCATCTTCTCTTTTTAAAAGTTCAAAATTACAATAGATAGCTACTAAAATCACATCAATATTTAATTGCTTTACCGCTTGTAAAAACCCCCAACTTTTTCCTATATAAGATTGCTCATCAAAAAAAGCATTTTGTCCATCATTAATAATTAAAACAGGATATCTTTTTTTTGATGTTTGATAATCATCTGGAACATAAATATCTATTTTTCTTGTTCTTTTTAATGAACGTATATACATTTCTTCTTGAATAATCATAAAAAATCTCCTAAAACAAAAATAAGCAATCTTTGCTTATTTTTCTTGATCTATATCTGGTAAGATGACAACTTGTTCCCCATCTTTTGTGAAAACATAGTTTTCTCTTGCATAACGTGTCACATAATCATCATCATTTAAAAGACTTACTTCATTTTGTAAATCATTCTTTTCTTTTTTTACTATTGCGACTTCTTTTTCGAGTTTATCAATTTCTGCTGTTCTTGAAAAAACAGACATGGCTTGAGATAATAAGATGTATATTAAAAAGCATCCAATAGAAATATAAGCCATTGGTTTATACACTTTTTTTAGTCTTTTTTTTGTCATCTTTTCACCCTCTTTTTTATAGACCCTATTATACCATCAAACTTCAAAAAAACAAAGCGCACAGGTTTAAATAGTCGTGTTAATTTTTGGTTTATTTTAACGATCACAATATACATTTTTTCATGCATCAAATTTTGATAAACAACATATCCCGCTAAAACACTCACTAAAAAATACGCTCTTAAAATACCTTCATTGATTTTTAATAAGCCTATAAAATAGATTGCAGCAAAAATAATACCAAAACAACCTTGCATAATAAAATAAATAAATTTGATTTTAATTTTGATGAGATGACTATAAATAAAATGATATACAAAGGTAAAGATAATCCCGTATACAAAAGAATACCCTATTCCTTGTATTTGTGTAATTAAATCCATTATTTTAATAATTTATTTAAAACACTATCTTTACTCTTTGTTGTTCTTTTATTCGATAAGTAAGAAATCGCATCAATATTTCCTTTAATACTGACCTCTTTTTTCTCTTGATCAAAACGCACAAGTGCTAAATCGCTACCTTTAATATTTAAATATCCTAAAGATGTTTCAATTAAAAATTCTAAAGAATCAAAACTTTCAATTTTTTTAATGCCTGTAAGCTCCAATGTCTTACGATCTTTTAAATACACATGATGATAAGGTGTTTGTTCAAAATGTATTTGATTATCCATAATATCCCTCCTCTACATCATATGAAAAAAGAGAATGTTCATGACATTCTCTTATTCATTTACTTCTTTTCTTTTTTCATCAACAATATCATAAAGCATTGTACTTTCATCTTTTAAAACATGTTCCTTAAGAAGTTTAACTTTAACCGTTAATATCGTTCTTCCAAATTCAATTTCAATCAAATCTCCAACATTTAACTTTGTTGAAGGTTTAGCTACCTTACCATTGACTTTTACACGTTCACTTTGAGAAATTTCTTTGGATAAAGTACGTCTTTTAATAATTCTTGATACTTTTAAAAATTTATCTAATCTCATCTTATTCACTCATAACAGCAGTAATTGCTGGAACTACTTGTTTTTTACGAGAAATAACACCAACTAATGTTCCTTGACATTCCGTTAATTGAACATTAAATGCTTTTTCTACTAATTCAGGACGTGGTCCACCAACAAAGATTTCACTGTTAGCGTTGATAATATCTGTAAGTAATAATAATGTGAATTCTAAATTATTATCTTCCGCAAATTTATTCATATAATCTAACATATCTTTTTTGTATGGTAAGAATCCTTCAATATCCATTGAGTTTACTTGAGCAACCCCTACTTGTAAGTTATCAAAACTGAATTTTTTGAAGTCTTGGTTAAAGATTTCATCTACAGTTTTACCAACTAAAGAAGTTCCTGCTTTAAACATTTCCATTGCAAATTCTTGAATATCAACACCTGCAATTTTAGCTAGTTTCTTAGCAATCTTAGTATCAACTGGTGTACAAGTTGGTGATTTGAATAATAATGTATCAGAAACAACCGCACCTAATAATAAACCAGCAATATGACTTGGCATTTCAACATCTAATTCATCAAACATTTTAGTTACAATTGTAGCTGTTGAACCTAATGGTTCTCCTCTAAACATTAATGGTCCTACTGTTTGGATATCAGCTACCCTATGATGATCCACGATTTCTAAAATATCAGCTTCTTCAATACCTGGAATAGATTGTCCTCTTTCATTGTGGTCTACTAAAACAACTTTTTTTCTTAATCCTTTTAATAAAGCAAAACGAGAAATACTTCCTACACAACGATTATTTAAATCAATAACTGGATATCCTCGATATCTTGTTTCAGACATAACTTCTTTCATATAATCTAAAGTATCATCTGTAGAGAAAGTTTTAATATCTCCTTTGATCATGACATATTCAACAGGAATTGCTTGAACAATTTGTTGAGATGTTTGATAAGTATTAAATGGTGTAGAAATAATTGAAATTCCTTGTTCTTCACATTTTTTTACAACATTTTCATCAGCAGTTAAAGAACCAGTTAATACAATTAAAGATGGTTTAACTGAAATAAGTTCTTCTAAATCATCACTTCTATCTCCACCTACAATCACAACATCATTTTCATGAATACGTTTTTTAGCTTCACTACCTGACATTGCTGCAATGTGAATATCTCCTTCAATCACTTTTAACGCATTATTTAAATAAATCACATTTGCTTCTAAAGTATCAATTACATTTTCTACAGGAGTTTTAGCTTTCTTTAAAACTTCACTATCCCATTGATCCATATAACCTTCAATAATATTAGAAGTAGATAATAAACCTAATAATTGTCCATGTTCATCTAAAATAGGTGCAGATTTTAAATTTTGTTGTTTTAATAAAAACCAAGCTGTTTTTAAAGTTAAATCTTTAGAAAAAACAGTTACTTTATCATAATTTAAATCTTCAACTTTTTGTTTAACTGTTTTAAGTAAAACAGGATGTTCTACTCCAAAACGTTTTAAAACATATTCAGTTTCCCTATTAATTTCTCCTAAACGTACAGGAATTGCATTATATTTATTTGTTGCATTTAATAAATAACTATAAGCAATTGCCGAACAAATACTATCTGTATCTGGATTTCTATGTCCACTTACATAAACTAAATCACTCATTCATATTCTCCTTTATACATTTTTCTTCAAATAACGATAAACTGTTGGTTCAGATACCGCTAATTTTTCAGCCACTAATACAATAGCACCTTTAACCTTAAAAGTCCCTTTTTCTTGTAAATATTTTACAACTTTTATCTTTTCATCTACATTTAATCTTTCAGCTAAGAAATAACTTGGGAATCCCATCTTTTCTAAGCATTCTTTAATATACATATCAATCATTTCATCCAATGGAGATGATAAGATTTCAACTGGATTATCCATTTTAAATTCAATATCTTTTTCTTCCTTAATCCCTAAAATCTTTTTAATTGTAGAAGTTAAATATTCTAAATCTGAAATATTCACATTAATACATAACATTCCTACGGGCATTTCACGACCTTCTTCTTTAATAAAATAAGTCGCTGCTCTCATTAATTTACCATCATTACCTACAGTTTTATAATTCATGACAAAGTCATGATTTAAATATTGTTTTTCTTCTAAATAATGTAAAGATAAATTTGATAATTTTGCTCCAACTTCTCTTCCTGAAATTGGATTATTTGAAATAGCTACAATTTCTTGATCTTTAGATGTCAAATCATGTAAAGCTATTTCACAATTGTCACCTAATGCAGCACTTAAAAAATTAACTAATTTTGCATAAGGTTCTAAACTTTTGTACATACTATTCTTCCTCATTTCCCTTATTATTATGATAATAATTCATATCTATATATTATCACGATAATAATTCATAAACAATGATTATTATTATAATAAAAAAAAGTATTTTGTTTTATTACACAAAACACTCTATTTATAAATATTCTTTTTAGATATCTCTTTTAAAGAAGAAACACCTGTCATCATCATTGTATTTTTTAACTCCTGTCCTAACTGTTGAACATAAGCTTCAACACCTTCATCTTTACCACCATAAATCATATTCACAAATGGACGTGCAATAATCACGGCATCAGCTCCTAAAGCTAAAGCCTTAAAAACATCTAATCCACTGCGAATTCCTCCATCAACAATGATTTTAACCCGTCCTTTAAATTGATCAGCAATTTCTTCTAAAACACATGCTGTTGCTGGTGTACCATCTAAAACGCGACCACCATGATTAGAAACTACAATTGCTTTAGCACCTGCATCTATCGCTTTTTGTGCACCTTCAACTGACATAATTCCTTTAACAATAAAAGGAACATGGGCATAATCAATAATCTCTTTTAACTCTTCTACACTCTTTCTACCAGCTGGAGGAATTCTTCCTTGTAAAAAAGGGAGTCCTGCAGCATCAATATCCATAGCAATCGCAAAAGCATTTGATTCATTAGCAAGATCTAATTTTTTAAAGCAAGTATCTTTATCCCAAGGTTTAATCGTTGGAACACCAATGCCATTATTTTCTTTAATAGCATGTGTTGCATGAATCATAATTTCTTCATTTAAACCATCACCTGTAAAAGCTGCAATCCCACTTTTAGCACAAGCACGTACATAAATTTCATTAAAGCTATTATCATTGTATAAATCACTATAATGTTGACCAACAGCTCCTACTGGTCCAGCAAAAATAGGATATTTAAATGATTTACCAAACATTTTAAAGGTTGTATCAATCTCTTTATTTTCAGCTAATGTGTCCATTTTAACTTCTATCTTTTGCCAAGCATCATAATTTTTAATAGCAACTGTCCCTGTTCCCTTAGCCCCTGGGCCAGGTATTTTATTTGAACAAGCTTTTCCATTACATACTGGACATGACTTACAATAAGGTCCAATAACACTTCTACTTTTTTCTCTTATTTCATTAACATTCATTTTCCTTCATCCTTTATTATTCATTCTTCAAAAGCTTACACCTGTCCTTTAATAAAAATCAAGTTTTTCATTAAAAAACTTGTTTGTACAAGTTGTACAAACAAGTAATCCTTTCTATGAAGGTACATACAATTCTGGATCTCCATTAATCACTTCAAAATCATCTTTTTCTAAAGCTAGTTCTTGAATAATTGTTTCTTCTAACTCTTCTTTTGTTTGTAAACAAAAACCTCTAAATCCTTTTTTAGAATAATAACTCCAGTTTGCTAGTTGGTTAAGAGATTCATTATTTCTAATATCTGTATATTTTTCCTCCTTAAAGATAACAATCAAATCATATCTTTTTTCTTCATATTTCTTTTCTTTATTTTTATTCATATAAAAATAAAGACCTACAATAATAACAGCAATGATAAAAATATAAATATTAAACCCCATATAAATCATCTCCTTTTATTTATTATATCTTAGTCCAACATCTTTTGCATTTCCTTTGAATTAATACTTACAATTTCTTTAAAATATTCTTGTTGTGTTTTATTTCCTCTAAATAATTCTTTTTCAATTTTACCATCTTTTAAATAAAGAAGTCTTGATGAATAAGAAGCAATTAAAGGATCGTGACTGACCATAACAATTGTAATATGATTTTCATTCATCTTTTTAAAGATAGATAATATTTCATGTGAATTTTGACTATCTAAGTTTCCTGTTGGTTCATCTGCAATAATGATTTTAGGATTTCCAATTAATGCTCTAGCAATAGCGACTCTTTGTTGTTGTCCTCCCGAACATTCATGAGGATATTTATTGAGTAGTGATTCAATATCTAATTCTTTTGTAATTTGATGGACTTTTTCATCAATAACTTTTTTATTTTCGCCAATGAGTTTTAAAGGAATCATAATATTTTCATAAACCGTTAAAGAATTTAATAAATTATAATTTTGAAAAACAAAACCTAAATATTGATACCTAAATTTTCCTAATTGATTTTCAGACATTTGTTTCACTTCTTGATTTAAAATATACAAACTCCCATTAGTAGGAATATCTATTGTTGAAATATTATTTACTAAAGTAGATTTACCGGAACCTGATGGTCCCATAACAACAATAAACTCTCCTGTTTTAATTTCTAAATCAATATTTTCTAAAGCTGTAAATGGTTGTTTACTTCCAAGTCCATAAATTTTTGTCATATTTTTTGCTCGTAAAACTGTTTTCATATTATTGTCCTCCTAGTTGTACTTTCCCTACACAATAATTTAATAAAAGACAAATCAATAATGTCACTACATAATAGATAAATAATCCACTATAGAAAAATAACATTGTAGAATTCATTAAAATAAACTCTCTCGCCATAAAGATTAAATAAGGTAATGGAATTACTAAAACACAAATAAAATAAAGGATATTTTCTTTCAAAAGCATCTTCTTTAAATCACTATAAACATAACCTACTTTATTTAAAGTATTAAATTCCTTCATTTTATTTTTCTTTTCCATATTCATCTTATATAAAATAGAAATAATTACCATCGCTACAATAAACAAATAACTGATCATTCCTGTCACAAATTCATTACTTTCAATATTTTGTGACGCTAAAACAGGTAATAAAACTGTAATCAATAATGTAAGTAAGCCAATTAACGAAGCTGTTGATTTAATCATCAATCCCACATGTGATAAACAAATATATATTTGTTCTCCTTTTAAATTCTTTTTATTTTTTAAAAAGATTTGTGGTAATAAATACTTATATAATCCATACATTCCCACAACACCTAAAGCTGTTGGCGGAATATAATTTATTAAATTTCCTTCAACCGTTATAATTGAACAAAATCCTATCAAATAAATAAGTAAATACATCATCATTTTTTTAAAACTTACAAAATGAATAGCTTGTACCTTATTTTCATCATTCATTAAAGTATAAATATCACTTTTATGAAGTTGCCCTATTAAAAAGATGATCACAATAACAACTAATACACATAAAGCTGAAATCGTTGTAAAAAAGGTACTTGGCATAATGGTATAAATTGAATAATTGATTTGTAGATAAGGATATATCTTTGAATGAATGAAAAATAAGCTAAGAACACCTAAAATAAATGAAATCGGTAAAACAAAGATAAAAACAATCCCCATTTGAATCAATGTATATTTAATAAAATCTAACAAGTTAAATCCACAAGTAAATAAAATTCCAAATTCTTGATGTTTTTTATTGAAATTATATTGACTGGCATAAATAATCATAAACCAACAAAATAAAATAATTAAAAATGGTAATCCCATTGATAATGGTATATCCGCTCCAAGAGGACCATCTATTCCTCTAGCCCTATCTTCTTCTATTAAATAGGGATTGTTGATAAATTCTGAAAAGATCAAATGAATGACAATTGCAAAAATAAGTGTGAGTCCATAAATCATATATTGTTTTTTATTCCTTTTTAATGTTAACGTAGCTAGTGAAAAAACCTTCATTGCTCCCACCTCCTAACTCCATCATAAACTTTCCATCACACCTTACAATAAAAGTGGCACCAACAACCTAGAAATGACACAAACAACATCTTAAATAAATCTACTTATGATACAATACAGTTAAAGGAGGGATAGCATGAAGTACAAAGTAGGAAAACCCCATTATAAATTAAGTTTTATTTATTCATTCATCATTATTTTTTGGGCTGTTTTTTTAATCATTTATAGTCCATTTTCAGGAATGAATATTTGTGGATTTATGCTTATTTTTTTGATTATCTTTATTTTTCTTCCTAGTATGGCATTTTGTAATAATATTTGGGAAGTGGATGAATATTATCTTAAATACACTTTTTATAATAATGTAATCGATAAATCACAAGCATTTTTTAAAACAATTTTCACTAGAAATATGGAATATCAAATGAAAATAAAACTAGATAAGATTATATCTATTCATGTCACTTATGAAGCAGTTCCAATGCTTTTTTATGGAACCAATGGTTATAATGTTATTTTTAAAGTATTGATGAAAGATGGCTCTTCTTTTTCTTTTCAACCAATCGTTACTAGAAAAAGAAAAGAAATTATCGATGCAATTGAATTTTTAAAAAGTAAAGGCGTTATCTTTAAAGATAAATATCATATTCTAGATCAATTAGATAAACAAGAAGCTTTATCTTATTATTTAGAAAAAATACATGGAGGTAAAAAATGATTTCTATAGCTTGTAATATACAAGAGTGTTATTTTGAAATCATCAAAAAACACTTTACCTCAAAAGATTACTATTTAGAAAAATTCAATCCTGCATCTTATGATGATATCTACTTTATTGAAATAAATACCCTCAATGATTTAGATAAAATTCATCAAATCAATAGATATCCAGAAACTTTAATTTATATTATTGGTCCTAATGACTTTCATTTACTTAATGAATGTTTAACATTAGGGATTCATTTATATTTTGAAAAAGATGATTTAGAAAACAATCTTCACTCTAAATCAAAAACTATTCATCAACAAATATTTACTAGATTTAAAACATATCATTATAAAAATAAACAAATGTCTTTTGAATTAAGACTTGCTCAAATTATGTATGTAGAATCCATGAATCATAAACTTGTAATTCATCATGATAATGGTGATTTTATTGAAAGAAAAAATTTATCTTTATTTATAAAAGAAATCAATTCTTCTGACTTTATTCAAATTCATAAATCATTTGTCGTAAATAAAAACTATATTCAAGAAATAAAAGCTAAAGAACTCATTTTAAAAAATTCTACTATTCTACCCATTGGTAGAAACTTCAAAGAGAGTATTTAAAAAGTAAGGACACACAATCCTTACTTTTTATAATAATTCAATATATTGTTTAGAACAAATTTCTTTAGATGTTGATTAATAACAAGTTTTTGAGTAATATGTGGACAAACACTATAACATAATTTACACCCTATACAGCTATTTTGTACAAAATACTCATGTTTATTTTCTATTGTTTTACCAATAAAAATAGAATCTCTTACTATATGACTAAAAACACTAAATCAATATATTCTTCACTTGCTTCATATAACCAAAAACTTCTAAAGCACCTCTTGTATCTTGTGAGTAAATTTCTTCCACCAATATTTTAATAATCCATTAATCAATATTTCTTTATTAAAACATCTCTTATTTTTAGAAATAAATATTATAATGTATATTCTTTTGGTGATTGTCCATTATCAGCAATAATACTTGAGCATCAGCTAAATAAAACACTTCAAAAATTGGATTATCCATATTTCTTTTTCAGCTTTATTATCTTCAAATACAGCTCTACAATAGTTAAATATTGTACTGGCGTATCATTTAAAAGTTTTACGAATCATTCACATTTACTTCCATCGTTATTAATCATTATGAAATAATTATTTTTTTCATCTTCGCTATTATAATAACTTTACACAAATATATGCACTCTAAAGTGCTATATACTATCCATTTTAAAATTATTGTTTAATATAAGCATTTTGAAGGAAATAAAATGGAAAATAATGAATTACCTGCTTGTCCAGTAGAAACAACACTTACCCTTATTGGAAATAAATGGAAAGTATTAATTATTCGTGATTTAATGCCTGGTTCTAAAAGATTTGGGAAATTACAAAGAAGTATTGGGAAAATCAGTCAAAAAGTTTTAACTTCTAATTTAAAAGAAATGGAAACAAAAGGGATTGTTCATAGAAAAGTTTATGCTGAAGTACCACCGCGTGTCGAATATAGTTTAACTGACTTAGTAAAAAGCCTAAAACCTATTCTTGATTCTATGTGGAATTGGGGAGAAAATTATAAAAGAACTATTCAATAAAATAAGTGCCAGCCTATAGCGACACTTATTTTTTCATTTTAATAATCACATTTAAAGAATTATTGACATCACTAGCCTTATATAAAGCTTGATCAAGCTGTTCTAATGGAAATTCATGAGTAATCATACTTTCTAAATTCCACTTACCACAAGCCATGATTTCTTGAACATCATCAACCTCTTCTTTCATATAACCACCAGAGCCAATAATACTTTGTTGTGCATATGTCATATGCAATAAATCAATGGAGCGTGGTTCTTTATTGACCGCTACTGAAACAAAACGACTTTCTATTTTTCCTAGTTTTAAAAAATCATCAAGAATACTTTTAGCACCTGCTGCATCTAACCAACAATCAATATTTGCAGTTGGACCATTTAAAGAATAAGCCATTCCAAAATAATCTTTGGCATGATTTATAAAATCATCTACTTGTAGGTTACATGTTTCAAAACCTAATTTTTTAGCAATTTCTAAACGATAAGCTGAATAATCACAAATCATCACTTTTTCCATCCCAAAATATTTAAAAGCAACCGCTGCAGCAATACCAATCGTTCCACTGCCAAAAACAACCGCATTTTGTCCTTTGACATACCCTTGACCACTTAGAATCATGCCCCTTCTAGCCCCTCGACAGCCTACAGTAAAAGGTTCAATTAAACTTGCTAGTTTATCTGAAATACGTTTGTCTACCTGATAGAGAGAATGATTTTTCTTAACATTTGGTACTAATATATACTCTGAAAATCCACCTAGTGTCCCCGCTCTTGAAGTATCATCTTTAGCATATAAAGGATAAGGATAAACACGGTCTCCTACTTTAAAATCCTTAACTTCTTTTCCCACCTTAACAATTCTTGAAATTGTTTCATGACCAAATTCACCACCAACATTCACTTTATGTCCTGTATTTGGACCATGCATAAAAACAGCCACATCTGTTCCACATATACTTGAATAAATATTTTGTATTAAAACATCATAATTACCCACTTCAGGAAGAGGTAATTCTTGTATTTTTACTTTTTCTTTTCCTAAATAAATTCCTGCTTTCATAAATTCCCCTTTGGTTGTTTGATACATCGTTGAATCACTTGCATCACAAATTCTATTTCTTCTTTACAATCATCTTTTAGCCATTGAGTAATAATTGCTATAATGCCTTGTATATAAAAAGACATAATGTATTTTCTTTCTTCTTGAGGAACTTGATAACAATCTAAGATTGGCATTAAAACATGTTGAAATAATTGTGAATAACTTTGATTAAGTTGTAGCACTTTTGCTTTTTTTATAGCTGTTAAAAAAAGACGTTTGTTCCTTTTAATATAACTTAAATAAGGTTTTAAATATTTGGGTGTAATTAGATAAAGTTCATCTTTTGAACAATCATTGATCTTATTCACAAAATTTCGTGAATCTTGTCCCATGTGCTCAAGAAAATGACGATTCATATATTCAACACTTTCCTTTAATAAATCATCTAATGTTTCATAATGTAAATAAAAGGTCGAACGATTCACACCTGCTTCATGACAAATCTCTTTAACCGTAATATAAGCAAAGTCTTTCTTTTCTAAAAGTTCTAGAAAAGCCTGATCCATTTTTATCGCTGTATTAAAATATTTACTTTCATTTTTATTCATAATCTTTACCCTTTGTTTTATTTATGAAATTTTACTTCCATTTAAACTATTTATATTATCATATTATAAGTTTAACCGAAAAAATGAACCTTAATTAATATTAATTAAATATTATTACCGTTATTCTTCATCACTAATTTCTTTAGCAAGTTCCATAATTTCAAAAGCATACTTTTGTTTTCCACGAACAAGTATTTTCTTATAAACCGGATAATTAATTCCCATTCCAATTAAACCAATTAAACCAATAATAACACCTAAAACAAACATACCCGTTGTCCCACTACCAATGACATTCATTGATAAACACATTCCAACACCCATCAATAAAGCTGAAATAATTCCTAAAGTATAAGTAAAAATATTAGCTGGTAATTTTGCCTTTGCATTTAATTTTTGAAGAGCCACTACCTTTGATGTATCCTTTGGCGCATATTCATTAGCAAGTTGTTCTGCATAAATTTTATCTGTATTCATTTTCATTTCCTCCATTTCTTACAGGTTTATTATAAAAAATAGAAAAATGAAACCAAACAACACAAATAAAGAAGAATGTTGATTTAAAAAAGAAGCTATTCAAATAATAACTTCTACTTTGTATTATTTTTAAGATAATCTAAAAATGCTTGGATTCTTTTTTCACTACCCATTTGTGATAAATTAAAATAATGATGATGATCTAATTCATCAGGCATACATTTTTTACCTGAATAATGATTAGGAAATTGATGAACATTATCTAAACCAACACCTCTTCCTAATTTATAAGCATTTTTATAACTTGCATCTTGTAAAAATGCTGGAATAGGAACATCCGTTGTTTTGTTTGCCTCATCCATTGCTTGATAAATGCCATTAGAAACCGCTGTTGATTTAGGCGAACAACAAACATATAAAGCAGCATGTGCTAAAATTGTTGTAGACTCTGGCATTCCTATTCTTTCTACCGCTAGAAAAGCATTTGTCGCTACAACAAGAGCTTGTGAATTAGCCAAACCTATATCTTCAGATGCACAAACACAAATTCTTCTAGCAATATATTTAACATCCTCTCCAGCAATCAACATTCTTGCTAGATAATAAAGTGTTGCATCTGGATCGGTATGTTTCATCGATTCAATAAAGGCAGAAATAGTATCATAGTGATTATCACCATTTTTATCATATCTTATGGCCTTTTTTCGAATACATTGTTCAGCTACTTCTAAAGTAATTGAAATTATCCCTTTTTTGTTTCTTTCAGTTGTAAGATAAGCAAGTTCTAAGGCGTTTAGAACACTTCTGGCATCTCCTCCTGCTTGATCTGCAAGGAAGCTTTTAGCATTTTCATCAATTATAATCTTTTCTTTACCTAAACCTTTTTCTTGATCTTTTAATGTACGATCAATTAAGGTTATTAAATCATCTTTTTCTAAAGGTTTTAATTCAAAGATACGACATCTTGAAAGTAAAGCATTATTGACTTCAAAATAAGGATTTTCTGTTGTAGCTCCTATTAATATAACAATTCCATCTTCAACAAAAGGAAGAAGATAATCTTGTTGTGTTTTATTAAAGCGATGAATTTCATCAATAAATAAAATTGTTCCTTTTTGATAAGCATTTTGATTAAATTTAGCTTCTTCAATGATTTTTTCTAAATCCTTGATTCCTGCATTTGTTGCATTTAATTTACAAAAGTATGATTTTGTCGTATTCGCAATTACTCGAGCAATCGTTGTTTTCCCTACCCCTGGTGGTCCATATAAAATAATAGAACCTAAACGATCAGCCTTTATTGCACGATAAAGCAATTTATCTTTCCCTATGATATGAAGTTGGCCAACTATTTCATCGAGTTTCTCTGGTCTCATACGGCTTGCTAGTGGGAGTTGTCTTGTATTTTCATTCATATCAAATAAATTCATTTTCTTATTCCTCTTTTATCTTTGTCATTAGTTTTTCAAATGATTTTGCATTTAATATTGTATTCGATATAAATTCACCTTTATAAAAATTAGCCCAATTATTAAAGATACAAGGAACATTTTTAGCCTTTTCTAATGTATCTATTTTAATAAAATTAATTATCAAATTATTTTCTTTAGCATAATTTGATAATTCTTTAACTCCATATTCAACATAAGGACATTCATAACTATAATAAACTGTAAAATCTTGTTGTTCTATTTTCATAGTTCTTGCCTGTTCATTAAAGCGTGGTATTTCATGATTATCAAATTGAAGTGCCATTAATTCATATTCACCAATTGTATCAACTACTTTAAAGCCATAATGTTCAAAGAATTTCTTTTCTCCAAGAAAAGGCTTCTTCTTTTTAGAAACAAGTGTACATACCCCACTTTTAGCTTTTTCTTTAGAATCGTTAATCACATATTCCAATAATTCATTAGCTATTCCTTTTCCTTTAAAACTTCCTGCCACCCATAAACAATAAATATATTCATAATTACTTCCACTAATAGGCACCCATGCTGTTTCTATAGACTCGTATTCAACAAACACTTTACCTCTAGCATCCAATTTTCTAAATACATGTCCATCTTTTATTTTATTTTTAATCCATTCTTTTTTTTGTGTGACACCTGCTTGATGTTTTTTATCTCCTATAGCGCAACAAATATGTTCTTTTTCAATATTTTCTAATGTCAAATTTATATACTGATTCATATTATTCAGTCCCTTCTAATGTTTTAATTCCATTTATTATAATTTCTAATGATAAATCAAAACTTTCTTTTATAGATACTGGATTACCAAAAGCATTGTTATTTACAAGCAAAGAAAATCCTTCTAAAAAACTGCGCAGTGTTCTTATGATATGATTGATATTTTCATCACTTATATTTACTGTTTTCATCACTTTAAAAATCATTTCAAATAATTTTCTGGTTGCATTTTCTTTTTCAATACTTTCATATTTGTTATACCAAAGCATCGCTGTAAAGATTCCTTTATTATTAATTGCATAATTATAAAATGCATAACACATGTTTTTTAATGCCTCGTATCCTGTCACTCCAACAGCTGCTTCTATCGTTAATGTTTCAATTTGTTTCCAGCCATAGAGCATTAATTGTTTTTTTATATCATCAAGGCTAGAAACATGATTATAGAGAGAAGGGGATTTTATCTTTAGCTCTTCAGCAATCATCTTTAATGATAAATTCTCTAACCCTGCTTTATTTGATAAATTTGCTGCTGTTTCAATAATTCGTTCTCGACTAATATTACTCATAGTATTTCTCCTAATTAATTATATTATTATTTTAACTAATCATATTAGTTTTATCAATTATTAAAAAAATGTATCCAAACCCTTTCAAGTTCAAATACATTTTTTATATTATCTAGCTTTCTTTCGATGATATAAATAGGAATAAATAATTGGTAAGATTCCTGGTACAAGAGCTAAAGTAAAAAGCATAAACATATCCATAAAAGGTAACAGCATAATAAGTAGGACCCCACCTAATACCATACATTTGCCACTAAAGCGATGAGTATGATACCAATTATCTTGATCATTTAAAGTCCAAGGAACACGTATTCCAACTGTATAATTAGGCTTTACAGTTGGAAGATAATTACCTAAAACAATATACAACGTTCCTAATAATAACCCTGTAATAAAGCCAATATTTTTAATAAAACCTAATGTATACCCATAAATACAATTACAAATAAATACTGAAACCAAAGGGCAAATCCACAAAACAATTGAATACATCTTGTCATTAATATTTTTGGATTTTGGATCTGTACTTACAGCAAAGATACAAAAAAGATGAATCACAAATATAATTAATGGTAAGACAAATACTGCAAATTCTTTTGATGAATAACCATCAGGTTGTCCATTAAAACCAAAATGTGTAGCAACATCTTTTGGTAATTGATTCCATATAAGCAAACCAATAACCATTGGAAGTAAAACAACAATAGAAGATAATATTACTTTATTTTTATTTCGTTTCATCATAATCATTCTCCTTTTAACTCACTCATCCATAACATAATTTCTTCTAATACCGTTGTATTAAGCTCATAATAAATAAATTTTCCCTCTCGCTCATCACGAATTAAACCTGCTTCTTTTAAAACAGAAAGATGTCTTGAGATTGCCGCTCCTGATACAGAAAAGTTTTTAACAATATCACCTGCAGACATTCTTGATTGCTTAAGCAAATTAAGTATTTCTCTTCTTGTTGGATCCGCCAAAGCATGAAGCGTATCTTGCATTGCCATATTCATCATCCTTTACATTTAATGTTTAACTTAATTGTTAAATGTATTATAACATACTAAAAAATAAATAAAAGACCATTTTTCTCATATATTCAAATTTTCTTTAATTTCAAAATTTAGAATTTCTATTGTGGTATATAGACTTAATATGTTTGAACATATTTTTTCATGAAAAAGTTTACCTTTCATTTAAAAATAAAAAGCATTTGAATTTATTCAAACACTTCCTCATAATTTGGAATTGAATCAACAGCATTTACTTTTAGTGCTTCTACTTTTATATCTTCTTTATCTGTTAAAACTCTGCTTCCTTCTTTTCCCATTGTAAAAAGAATGTGGGTATGAGGATATTTTTGTTTTAATGTTTGAATAATCTTTTCGTAATCTTCTTCATTACTTAATGCAGCTCCTTCTGTTTCATTAACAACAAGCCAAGTTACTTTTTCAATAGGATAGTTTTTAACAGCTATATCATAAGGAGCTGCATTGAAAAAGCTTTTCATTTCTTTTTCATAACAACGCTCTATGATATAAGGAACATTATTTATTTCATTTTGTAATACAACAATATCACCCTTTGAAAAATGAGAAAGTACCTCATCGATATATTCAAAATCAATTTCTTTATTTGTTCCACCATATAAAAGAATATGATTTTGTCCACTTTGATCAACTTCAATAATTGCATGCCCTGTTGGTTTATTAGAAATCTTCATATAATCAATATGAACACCTTTATCTACTAAAGCATCTTTCAATAAGCCACTATCACTACCAATAATTCCCGCAAAATAAGTATCATTACCAGCAAATGCCATGGCAATCGCTTGATTAACGCCTTTTCCTCCACATTTAATATTATATTCAAGACATCCTTGAGTTTCTCCCGGTACCGTAAAATGATCTACTTTATATACATGATCCAAATTAGCAGATCCAAAACACAATACTTTCATAACTCCTCCATAATAAATCTTTATTCATTCACATTATAAACGGTATTCTCTTTTATTAAAAAAAAAGAAATATTTGAACATCAAGTTTAATTACTTCTAAATTCATAACATTCCGGAAAAGACGTTTGTTCTATATATGTATCTGCTTTTGACTCATAAACATCTTTCATTATTGCATATGGTAATTTATTCACCTTTTTATAAAGGGTACCTGTACTGATATTTAAAGCAAATATTCTTTTAGTTTCAGCCAAAACTTTTAATTTATCCTTTGGTAACTTTATAATATAAACATTTCCTAAATCACTATTATCTTCTTCTTGAAACTCCCTACATCCCTCATTTATCCATGTTCTTAAATCAAACCATTGTTCAGGTTTAGAAATTCCAATGGAACCTACATCTAAAAATCCACAAAAAGTTGCTCCTTTTTCCGCCTTTATAACAAGTTTGTAATCCCCATTATAAAATAGCAATTATCAAGATGTAAACAAACACATCACAATACTTTCATTAACTAAAACACCTTAAATTTAACTTAGCATTTCATATTCATTATCGACAATATTTTATATAATTACTTTGTTATCGTCCTCCCCTGAAAGGAGGTGGTGTAAGTTGTTCTCAGATTTAGTAATATCTGTCGTGGCATGTTTTTAGTTTATTACATATGCAAATGGTTGGACAAAAGATTTAAACGATAACCAGCCTAGTGCTAAGTACACTCTAAAATACTAGAAAAGGTAAGGAATGGCACTCCTTACCTTTTCGTTTGATGCAATTGTTCTCAGATTTGCATTTAGATTATAGCATCTAATATTTTAATGTGCAAGTTGATTTCAAAATCCAATTTGTTATACAAGGTACATAACGAAAATTCATTTCAGTTTTATATATTGTCAAGGAAGAAAAATTATAAAACTAATCTAGATTTTCACCATTTGTTTCAATTACTTTTTTATACCAATAGAACGATTTTTTTCGATATCTATTCATTGTCCCATGACCTTTATCGTCTAAATCCACATAAATGAATCCATATCTTTTTGACATTTGACAAGATGAAGCACTTAATAAATCAATGCAGCCCCATGTTGTATACCCCATTAATTCAACACCATCTATAATAACAGCATCCTTTAATGCTTTAATATGTTCTCGATAATATTCAATATGTCTTTCATCATTAATTTCTTTGCCTTTGACATATACTTCATTTGTTCCTGTACCATTTTCAACAATAAATAATGGTTTTTGATAACGATCATAATACATATTCAATGTATTGCGTAACCCTATTGGATCATCTTGTCTTTTATATAAAATTTCACCTAAATATGGATTTTTTAAAGTAGCAAGAGGATTATTTTTTATCTCCTCATTTATTCTCTCGTCTCCACTAACAACATGAGTTGCATAATAAGAAAACGAAAGAAAATCAACCGTATTATTTTTAAGAATTTCTTTATCATCATCTTCAAAAGGAATAGTAATACCTTTTCTTTCTAATTCTCTTAATTTATACGAAGGATAATAACCTCTCGCCTGTACATCACAAAAAAAGAATGCATCCCTATTTTTTGTAATTGCTGCAAATATATCTTGTGGATGACAAGTATATGGATACCATGTGCCTCCCGCAAACATATTTCCAATTTTATTTGTTGGATCAATTTCGTGACCAATTTTTACCGCCCATGCACTCGCTACTAAAAGATGATGAGTTGCATTGTATAATTGTTGTTCTCTACTTTCATTTTGATCTATAATCACTCCCGCTGATAGATAAGGTAAAACTAGCGTACAATTGATTTCATTAAAAGTAAGCCAATAATGAACAACGCCTTTATATCTCTTAAATAAAACTGTTACATACTTTTTATAAAAATCAATCATATTTCTATTTTTAAAACCACCGTATTCTTTCACCAAATAAAGTGGAAAGTCATAATGAGATAGTGTCACTAAAGGCTCGATATGATATTTTTTTAATTCTTTAAAAATGTCATCATAAAATTGCAAACCTTTCTCATTAGGGTGTTCTTCATCTCCACGTGGAAATATTCTTGACCAAGAGATAGATAATCTTAATACTTTAAAGCCCATTTCTGCAAATAGAGCAATATCTTCTTTATATCGATGATAGAAATCTATTCCTTTTAAAACAGGGTATTTTTCTTTTTCTTTAAAAGAAAGATCTTTTACATTCCCAAACATATATTGAAAACGATTTTTTCCACTTGGAACCACATCCATATTAGCAAGACCTCTACCATCTTCATTATAGCCACCTTCTACTTGATTAGCAGCTATTGCTCCACCCCACAAAAAGTTTTTTGGCAAAGTCTCCATTTTATGCTTCCTCCTCAGCTAATTTCGTAGCTTCTTCTTTCTTGCATAAAGAGTGATCATATGCAATAAAGAATGGATACCAAATAGCTAATGTTAATGGAATCATCAATGCTACAAAAACTAATACTCTCCAGTCTAGACAATAAACAAATATACTTAAAAAAATAGGATACGTTCCACTAATCAATAAATAAGGAGCTGTCACTAAACCAAATGAACATGCTAACCAATAAAGAATAGCAACAATTAATCCATTGGCAATAAATGGAATCATTAATACAGGATTAAACATAATTGGAGCACCAAATAACGCTGGCTCTGAAATTCTAAAAATACTAGGTACAATTGTAGCTTTTCCAAAAGCTTTCAATTGTTGTGATTTTGCTTTCCAACAAGATAAAACACATAATCCAAATGTGTTTCCTGTTCCTCCCAAAAATCCAATACCTAATGTCATAAAAATAGGATGAAAAATCGGTGCTTGTCCTTTTGCAACTAATGCTGCATTAGCTGTAAAAGCTGCTGTTGTAATAGGAGCAGTAAGCGCCATTGTAACCATTTGCCCATGTACACCACAACACCATAATAACAGCATAAATGCACATAAGAATAATGATCCAGGAACAGAGTCAACGGCAGCAATAGGAGTTGCTAAAACTTTTTCAATAAGCGCTGGAATCGATACTCCTAAATAATTACTACTTAACAAACTTAAAATATAAAATATAGAAACATTGATAACCATAGGTACAATTGTTCTAAAAGAATTTGTTAATGCTGGTGGACAAATTTCTGGCAAACGAATTGTAATATTATGTATTTCACAGAATCTTGTAATTTCCACTGTTAATAAAGCCACAATAATAGCAGTGAATAGTCCTTGTGCACCTAAATATGTACAATTCATTAATAATGAAGTTGTTCCGTCTGCTAAAGCTAAATAATTAGCAGGTGCTGCAACTAATAGGAAAACAACAAGAGCTGTTAAACCACTAGTAATACCTTTCATTGAATATGACGTTGCTAAATTATCAGCAATAACAAAAGCAACTGCCATTGCTAGTAATCCCATTGACATATTATAAGGAACTAAAATTGTCATTTTATATTTTGTTGCAAAATTAAGCCACCCAGAAAAAATAGACCAAATTCCTCCTGATTTTACCATATCTGCAGTTACCGGTGGATTAGCAATAACCATAAATACCGCTCCAACAAAAATCAATGGCAATACTGTCATAAAACCTTTTTGCATTGCAGATAAATGTCTTTGTTCCCCTAATTTATCAGCAATTGGAGACATTTTATCTTCAACAAAGTGCATAAACTTATCCATTTATTTTTCCTCCTTTATCATTCTTTTTACTTCTTTTATAATATTTTCAACATTCCCCAAAGCATAATCTGAAGGATTAATAACAGCCGAAGGTCGATCAGTTACTGCTTTTTGAACATCTTTAATTTTATATCTCATTTGTGGTCCCACTAATAAGACATCATAATCTTTATAAACACTTAAATAATCATCAATTGGAATTGCTTTTACCTCTAAATCTTCGTTATTTTGTTTCGCCCATTGATTCATCTTATTCATTAAAATGCCTGTCGACAAACCATTAGCACACATTAATAATACTTTCATAAATCTTCCCTCTCTTTAAATTTGGTAGTGTCAAAGTAAATTGAACACTCGATCGATCTTTTATTTCTTTTTACTTAACAACTGTAGTATAAAATGTAACCGCTTCTTATTCAAATAACGTATTTTGCTTATTTTATTTTATTTATACACTTTTTTTTAAATTTATACACTTTTTTCTTCATCCCTATTTATTTCTTACTTTAATTTATATTTCTATAAGCAATAAATTTTTATCTTTTTATTACTATTAAATATTTTTTATACACTTTATACACTAATAAATAAAAAAATAGCTTACTTTACAATAAGCTACTAAAATAAGTATTAAATTTCTTTGATAATCATAATCAAACTTGCAATATCAGAATCAGAAAATCGAATATGAAAAGGTTCTTCTATTATCTCTAATATATCATATAAATATTCATAAGTTTTTTTATGTGTCAAAATTATATTTTTATAATTAAATTTTTTAGGAATTGGAATATTATCAACCAAACTACAGATAACTCCACTAAGATGCATAATAATCCCTATCTTTTTATCATAGGACAATTTATACTGATGATCCAATTCCTGAATAAATTTTGGCAATACTTTTTTCAAGATATCAATATCAATATTAGGTGCTTGCTTCTCAATATTATTAAATATTAATGAATATTTTATTTTCTTTTTTATGACAATATCTTGATCAGAACTTGAAATTAATAAAGTTAATTTATCTAATGGCGTATTGAATAATTGAGTTATTGAAATAAATTTAACGCCATATAATTGAGGATCAAATGGTCCCATTGTGCATAAAATATTATATAACTTTTTTAATTCATTAATTTTAAACAGTAATTCTTTTTGATTGCTCATTGATAATGGAAAAATATCAATATCTTGTAATTCCAATGAATCTTCTAAATATTTTTTTATTTGAATAGCACCACCTTCGCCATTCATACATAAAGTGATAATAATATTTTTCTTTTTTTGGCGATAATAGTTTTCAACAATAGTAGGAAAATAATGTTGATAACTTTGTTCCAATCCAGACATAATATCATCTAAATTATCGTTACAACTCATCTTTTTTACAGTTTCCAAGGCAAGTATTGTGGAGGGGGCAGCAATAAAACGAATATCTATACCTGTTTCTTTAGATATTAATTTACCCATAGTTTTTACAGAACCCATATCATATATAAGTAATACACCCTTTCCTCTATTAATTTTCTCTATCAATGATTTCATTTCTTCATAAGCCACTTGCATTTTCTTTTCTAATAAAAGATCGTATGAATAAACACTATTACTATTTGACATTTGTTTAACAACACCAGCAAGAGAATTTGCAACGTTCTTTCCATGCATAGCAATCAGTAATACTGGTTTATTTTCAGTTTCTTTCAGTTGATTCAAAAGTAAAATTAAAACTACATTTATCGCTTCACCTAATGGAATGGATATTTTATATCTTTTCTCAAGATTTTCTATTAATTTTAAACTTAATATATATTCTTTTTGATATTTATTTATTACCTGATTTAAATCAAAATTTATATATTCATTTTGATTATTATTTATTATTTTTGTCAAATGAAGCGATAAAATAAGAAAGACATCTTGAGTAAATATTCTTTTTAATTTTTGTGATGAGTTATCTAAAAATTCTTTTACTATATCTATAATATCTTGTGAAACATATTTTCCAATGGTCAACTCATCTATTTTTTCTTTATCAATATATTGCCTATAATATGATATCAATTGTTCATATCTATTTTTCAATAAAAGAGAGGTATCAGTTTTTCGTGTGCCTTGTTTTTCAAGATGTTCATAAACAGTATAATTACTTTCTTTTATTTTTACTTTTTCAATAGTGTCTTTTGAATAATAATATAAAAAATCATGTGAAATAATTTTATTTAGTTCTATGTCCTTTTCTTTATAAAAAATAAATCCTTTTTTTACATAGATTGGAAAATCGTCAAGATAAACATAAACATTTGAATCATTATCTAAATTCTTCAAAAAAGCATGTGAACATGCACTAGAAATATCATTTATAAGTTGTTTTATATTATTTTTACAATGATAAAGCAATAAACATTCTAAGGTTTCAGGTTCAACAACAAACGATTTATCGATTTTTCTTGCTTCATTTTTAAAACATTCTTGCACTATTTCTAGTCTTTCAACCAATCCTCTTTTATCTAAAGAAGGTAAATCAATTTTTATTGATATATTATCAAGAGCATTGCTTTTTAAAGCATTTTCATTAAAGTAATCAGATGACAAAACAACCATAAAATTATTTTCTTTTATTGAACTCATTTCAATTAAATCATATATAATTGATTTATATTTTTCTGGTATTAAATGAACGTTATCAAAATAAATCATTCCGTTTTTTGCTTTATCTATAGTAGATTTTCTATAATCAACAAATATATTTTTAATCATAGTTTCATCATTCATAAAGTACTTACAATTTAACTTCACTAATTGCCCACTTTGACTAACAAGTCCTTTTTCTTTGCAAAATTCATATATTTTTTTAGCAAATAAACTCTTACCCGTACCACTTTCCCCTGTCAATAAAATAATAGGTTTTTTTCCAGGATATAAGAGCGTTGATTTAATATCTTGAATGGGCTTAGCGAGGCTTCCATTAACCCCTATAAGTTGATTAAAGATTAGATCATTTTCATCTAATTTATTATGTATTTTATAAAGCACAGGTCTCCCAGATATTTTTTCTAATTTGTTTTCTCTAACTAACTCATTCAAAATAGCAGATAAATTAGAACGTTGAATATTTAAATAACTTGCTAATTCTTTCGTTGAAAATAACATTTTAGAGGGATTATTTTGATTTTTTTGTGTAGATAGTTTATCGATATAAAAAAGAACTTCATATTTCTTTTTCATAAAATTTCTCCTTTTCTAAATATATTCATATTATAAAACAAAAAAATAAATATGCACACTTTTATAAAATCTATATTTTTTATACGCCTTTCAATTCTATAGGTACTTTAACTTTCGCATAACGTACTTTTTTACCACTTTCTTGAAAATAGTAATTTGGATAAGTTGCTGTTGCAATTCCACAAGATTTAATATTGTGTTTTTTCAAATAACTAAAAATATCTCTAAAAATTTCAGTATTTGGGTATTCCCAATCTTCATTAATAACAACCGTATTTAAACAATGTCTCCTTGGCATAACTTTTGCATCTTCTAAAAATTCTTGAGGAATTTGATTATAAATAATTTCTGGTATTACAAAAAACCACTCTGTTACACTTTGTGGAGAATCACATATATTTTCTACATTAGTTACTTGTGCTTGGTTAATAAACGGAAGATATTCAAATAATTTTGCATAATATCTTGGATTATCTTTAGTAAAACATATTTCTGATTGAGAAATTTTTGCATATGGCAATAAATAGCATTTAGGTTCAACAGTAATCCAATAGTTTCCAATATTATAAAAGTCTATTTCTGACTCCATTTTTAAAGTTGTTAAATAATTAATAAGATTTTTAGTTTCTTTTACTTCTAGCTCTAGTTCATCAATTTTTTTATTTAAAATATCTGTTATTTTAGAAACTGGTATACCTTCAACATATTCTACCGATTCTTTCATAGAATAGCCAATTTTTCGATTATATATACAAATCAATAATGAAATAATATCTCTATTGTCTAGATCACGATAATTATTTTTACTTGTTCTTTTTGGAGTAATAACTCCTTCTTTTTCATAATAACGTATTGTATCTGTAGAGATTCCCAACAATTTAGCTGCATCACTAATTTTCATAATCTAAACTCCTTAACATTTAAGTTACTCCTATGTTTTATTGATATAGAATTATATCATACAAGATTTATTTCTGCAATTTCATGTATATTTAGAAGCAATCATACCTAAATTAGATAAATAAAACCTTCCTTGACTATAGAGTTACTCCATAAATTATAATTTATATATAATCAAATTTGGAGGTAGAAAAATGAAAAATCGTATTGTATTAATTACTGGTGGAGCAAGCGGAATAGGAAAAGCTATGGTTCGCATGTTTGCTGATAGAGGTTGTCAAGTTATTATTTTTGATGTTCAAGACGATAAAGGAGAAGTTTTGGCAAAAGAATTATGTGATCAAAGAAAAAAAGTTGTTTATAAACATGTTAATTTATTTGATATTGATGAAATCAAAAGTGCCTATATATGGATAAAAGAACAATTTGGAAAACTAGATTACGCTATGAATAATGCAGGATTTGGTATTCCAGCAAAACCACTTGATGAATGTACTAGTGAAGAAGTCAATAAAGTAATTGGAATTTGCTTAATAGCTGTTACAAACTGTATGATTGAAGAAATAAAAATAATGAAAGAAAATGGTTTTGGACGTATTGTCAACACTGCATCAGGTGCTGGACTATTAGGGGTCAAAGGAAATTCAATCTATTGTGCAGCAAAACATGGTGTTGTGGGTATCACAAAAGCAGCTGCACTTGATTACGCAACATCTAATATTACTATTAATGCTATTGCCCCAGGTACTATTGAAACTGAATTAGTAAATTCACTTAAAGAAATTGCGCCTGAAGCTTATAAACAAGCAGAAGAATCAAACCCAGCTGGTCATTTAGGAAAACCAGAAGATATTGCTAATGCAGCACTATTCTTATGTGAAGATACATCATCCTTTATAAATGGTGTTATACTTCCTGTTGATAGCGGTTGTGTAGCCGGAAAATAATAATATAGTTCTAATAAAAAAAATTCTAACAATTGTATTGTAAACCATATTATATTTATAAATGACTATTTTCCTACAATAGCTAACTCTTAAAAATAGAAAAGGTAAGGCGTACCATTCCTTACCTTTTCGTTTTGATGTTAATTGCATTCCAATTTGCAATTAGATTATAGCATCTAATATTTTAATGTGCAAGTTGATTTCAAAATCCAATTTGTTGCATATTTGATAACTTTGTTACATAATAGTCGAATTGTCAAAACAATGCAAAATAACTTATTACACATTATATTTTTTCTTTACCTAAAAACAAATCAATAGCATTTATATGATGAACACCTTCTTGTTGATCACGAAATCTATCTAATGAAACAATATAGCGAGGATAACCATCCCTTATTTTTCTAAATGGTCTGTACTCTCTCTCCTTAATCCGTTCTGTGGCTTTTATATCCTCACCTTGCATGGTATAAGTAACTTGAATATATGCGTAATCACCACTCGTATTCCGTGTAATAAAATCACATTCCAATTTACCTATTTTACCAATGCTAATTTGATAATCTTGGCTCGCTAAATATAAATAAACCATATTTTCAAGTGAAGGTCCATAACTCAATCTATTATCCGTATTCATAGCAAAATATATAGCCAAATCTGATAAATAATATTTTTGTTCTCTTCTTAAAGATTTTTTACTTTTAAGATCAAAGCGATTACACTCATATATTATTTTTGCTTTTTTTAAATCTTCGATATAACCTCTAACTGTTGTTGCCTTTGTTTTATATCCTTCCTTTTCCAAACATTCAAGCAGATTACTTAGCGAAAATGGTGCTGAATAATTATTTAAAAGAAAAGATTGTACTCTTTCATATACTGGAACATTTGAAATTCTTTTTCTTGTTTTAACATCTTTTTCAAAAATTTCAGATATAATTCCTCTAGTGTATGTTTGCCTTGCTTGAATATCATCAAACTCTATAGTTTTTGGAAAGCCTCCATTTAAAATATATTCTTCAAACTCAACATATATATCTTGATCTATTTTCTTTTTAAAGAATCGTTTCATTTCTAAATACTCTGAAAAATCTAGTGTAAAAGTTTCAAAGTTTAGATACCTACCTGTAAGTTTTGTTGAAATTTCATCACTTAGTAAATAAGAATTTGAACCAGTAAGGAATATTGAATATCCTTCTTCAGCATATGCATGAATTACACTTTCAAACCCAAAAACATTTTGCACTTCATCTATAAATAAATAATAATTTTCATCATCACCTAGCATAGATTCTATTTTTGTTTCGAGTTCTTCAGAAGTTTTTATATTTTTGTACCCTCTTCTATCTAAAGGAATATAAATAATTTGTGTTTTTGGGATTCCTCTATCAATCAACTCATTCATAATAGCTTTTAAAATAAATGATTTTCCACACCTTCTAATGCCGGTAATTACTTTTATAATATCCGAATCATAAAACGGACGGATTTTTTTTAAATACTTTTCTCTTGGATACACATTATTAAACATGATTTTTCCTCCAATCTTTACCACTATCATAGCATAAATCCTAAATTCATGGTACTATTTTATAAATTTTGTTATTTAAGGTACCGTGAGAAGCACTTTTATTATCATAGAGTATATTGATATAATGAAGCATTTTCACACGTTATCATTTATTATACCTACACAAATATAAATTTCTTTCAAATTTACATTCTACTATATTCCAATATTTCAACCAACATCTAGGTAATTCTATTTTCTACCCATTGTAATAATATTATTGATTTCTTATGATAATACAAAGTTTCAAATTTAACCATTCTTTACTATATTCATTATTGTCAGTATATCCTTATTTTAAAAAAAAGAAGTATTCAAACTTCTTACAAAGTTAAAATACTTCTTTAGATATCTCATAAAAGTTATTACTAACATTTTGAGAATTACAAAACACGATAAATTAAGGGAGATAGCGTAATTTTGTTGCATATAAGTTGCATTGTCAAAACGCTTTAAAACTTTATTAACAAACCTAAAAATATATTATTAATTTTTTATGTTTTCAGGGAAGAACAACATCACTAATTAATCTATACAAAAAAATAAATATATTGTATATGTATATTTTAAATTTAACTTAGCATTTCATATTCATTATCGACAATATTTGATATAATTACTTTGTTATCGTCCTCCCCTGAAAGGAGGTGATACAATGATTTCTAACTTAATAATATCTGTCGTGGCAGGTGTATTAGTATACTACATATGCAAATGGTTGGACAAGATATTCAAACGATAACGAGCCTAGTGCTAAGAACACTCTAAAATTTCAAAAAAGGTAAGAATCTGACACATTCTTACCTTTTTGCATTGATACAATGATCTCTAACTTGCAATTAGATTATAGCATTTAGTATTTTAATATGCAAGTTGTTTTCAAAATCCAATTTGTTGCATAATTGAGAATATTTATTACACACCGAAGAAAATAAACAATTCAAATATAGAAATTACTATGATAGCTATTTTCTCCCATTAATGGTACAACTTGGATTTGATCAAACACCTCATTGTTGTAGACATACCTGTATTTCATTATTAGCTGAAGCGAAAGTATCTCCTACATATCAAAAAATTATTGTTGGACATAAAGGAGCAATGAGCTTGACCGAAAAAGTTTATACGCATATTGATATTAATTTGTTGATTGATGCAGTTAATAGTATTTACTATCCAGAAAGTATAAAAAATAAGTAATATGAATATAATGTATAAGTCAATATTAATAATTGACTTGTACACTTAATTGTGTATAATTTATTTGAAGGTAGAAATTACCGAACAGTACGGCTCCTACCGCCACAAGTGTAGGGCGTTAAAGTGTGGAAGGATGCAAATCCTTCCTTTTATTTTACAAAAAGGGAATGTGATTAAAGTGAAATTTTATACTATAGATATAGATTATATTAAATACTTATATTCTTATGATTCTGAAGTTTATTTGAATAAGCAACGTCATGATTATGAAAATAAACCCTATGTAGGAATCATTATATACAATAACTCAATTCCTTATTTTGTTCCTTTAACCTCCGCAAAACCAAAACATTTAAAATTGAAAAATAATGGTGCTGATTACTTGGTTATTTACGAAAACATAAACAAAACAGAAGTACATAAATTAGATATTATTAAAGATATAGGCAATGGCGAAATCAAAAAACTATTATCTGTTATTGATTTAAAAAAAGCAATTCCTGTTGCAAATAATTGTTATCATGAAATTGATATACGCAACCACAAAGATCGAGACTTACTTGCAAAAGAGTATGAATTTTGCAAAAGAAAGAAAAAAACAATTTTTGATAAAACCATAAGTATTATCAATTATCAAAAGAAAACAAACATAATTAAATTTGCTTATTGCAATTTTAATTTATTAGAAGAAAAAATGAACGAATGGAATGACACTCATTAGGTCATTCCATTTTTATTTGTTGCATACTAGTTGCATACCGTTTTTATTTATTTTACAAAAAACAAAAAAACCAAATCGAGTTTTGCCGATTTGAGTTTCTTTGAATTTCTCTGAATAAACGTATAAATTAACGTTTAGAGAATTGTGGAGCACGACGTGCTTTTTTAAGACCATATTTTTTACGTTCTTTAACACGTGAATCACGAGTTAAGAATCCTGCAGCTTTTAATGTTGGTCTATAATCGTCACCAGCTTGTAATAAAGCTCTAGCAACACCATGACGGATTGCACCAGCTTGTCCTGAGTACCCTCCACCATAAACATTAACAGTTACATCAAATTTGTCTTTAGTGTTTGTTAATTCTAATGGTTGATTAACGATCATGTTTAATACGTCTGATGCTAAATATTCTCTAGCTTCTTTTCCATTAATAACGAAGTTTCCTGTACCTGGTGTTAAGATAACACGTGCTACAGAAGATTTTCTTCTACCTGTTCCTCTATATTGTACGTTTGCCATTATCTTTCACCTTACCCTTTCACTTTCATTTCTACTGGATTTTGTGCTGCATGAGGATGTTTATCACCAGCATAAACAAATAATTTCATTCCTTGTTTTCTACCTAAAGTGTTATGTGGTAACATACCTTTAACTGCTGCTTCAACAAATCCTGTTGGATTTTGTTCTAAGAATTGTTTAGCTGTCTTAACTTTAAGACCACCTAACCATCCTGAATGACGGTAATATTTAGTGTTTTCTAATTTTTTACCTGTCATAACTACTTTGTCAGCATTGATAATGATTACATAATCACCAGTATCAACATGTGGTGTGTAAGTAGGTTTATTTTTCCCTCTTAACACTGTAGCAACTTCTGAAGCTAAACGACCTAATGTTTGTCCAGCTGCGTCAACTACATACCATTTTCTTTCGATTGTGGCAGCATTTGCCATTGTTGTTTGTCTCATCTTTTTCTTTTCTCCTTTGTTTATCCTTACCGGGGACTTTAAAAGGTTTTTGCCTATGAAACCTTTTTAATTATATGAAATCACAATATCAATGTCAACAAAATAATGCGACAAAATCGAATATTTTTTATTCTAATATCAAATAAAAACTATCTTGGATCTACAGGTATAATACATGCTGCAACAACATAGGCAAGAAGTCCTGTTCCTGCATATAAACAAAGCAAACCACAAGCAAGTCTTACAAGCGTTGGATCTACATCAAAATATTCTCCAAGTCCTCCGCATACACCTGCTAATACCTTATCTTTAGTTGAACGATATAACTTTTTATTCATTATTATTCCCCCTTAAAATGAATTGTGACATTTCCCATATCTGTATCGATATCAATATTTTTATTTCCTATTACTTGACTTGCATTACTTATATGAATAGAACTCATACTTCCATCTTTTGTCACTTTATATTGATCTCTTGTATCTGTCATCACTAAAGATACATTTCCCATATCATTTTCTAAATCTAAGTTATACGTATCTAAATTTGAAATCTCAAGATCCCCCATATCATTAGAAATATCAGTATTTCCTTTAACAAGTAAATGTTTGATTGTTACTTTACTTGTATCACTTTCCATTTCTAATTGATTGCATTGTAAATCTTCAATTGTAATCTTTGAGGCATCAATATCTAAATCAATGTGATTAAATTGAATATTTCTTGGAATATATAAAGTAAGGTTACTTGTTTCTTTTTTACGAGTAACACCCGTAAAAGAAATATCTGCAACTTGTCCATTATATTTAAAATCATAATCTTTATTAACATGACTTCCTTCTACTTTAATTGTATTTCCATCATAATAAACGATTTTACCATTTAATGCTGATAATTCTAAATCAAGGTTACAATGAGCATCAACACCTAATTCCAAATTAACATCTTTTGCTTTACCAAAAGATTTAAATTTAACATAATTCGTTACTTTTTGTGCTTCACCAGGTAATTGATCTAAGCCATTCATCAAAACACCACCAACGCATAAAGCAAGACCAAGAATTAATGTTACAAGTGCAATACATTTATAAATTTTCATATTAATCCACCACCTTATTATAAATATCTTTACCTAAATCAATGAGTGCTCTAAATGCTTGGGGTAAATATTTAAAAATACTGACTGTCATTAAAGAAGTTAAATAACTTAAAGAAAATAATAATAAACCAACACCTAAACAAATAAGACCACCAGCAATTAAACCATCCATAAACATTTTAATAGCAACAACAACTAAAGCAACTAAAGCACATAACAATCCAAATGTACCAAATATACCGATACATACAATTGAAAGAAATAAACCAAACGCTGCTACTACTAAACCACCAACACCACCAATTGTTGGTAAAATAAGTAAAACTAATAAAACAACAATGATTCCTCGTAATATACTTGTATTTCTTTCATTATAATGATGAATTACTTCTTCATTTTCTTGCTCATTTATATCCAGTCCCTCTTTAATTGTTTGTGCAACTTTTTCAGGTGTTCCTAATTCATCTATAACTTCTTGTTCATGTTCACTTCCTGCATCTTCAAAGTAATCACGATAATAATTAAGTGCTTCATCTCTTTCTATTGAATCTATATCTTGTAATAATTTTTCCAATTCATCTAAAAATTGTTCCTTATTCATTATTATCCCCTCCTTTTAATAATGAATTAATTTTTTCTGTATAACTTATCCATTCATTTCTATACATCTCTAATTTATTCTTTCCATTATCTGTAATTCTATAATATCTTCTATTTCTACCATCAATTTGTTTATCATATGTCTCTAAACAATCATCTTTTTGTAATCTTCTAAGGACAGGATAGAGTGTCGATTCTGAAACATCGATTCCTTTTCTCACATCTTGTGTAATTTTATAACCATAGGTTCCTTCTTCTTTTTTAGCGACAACACTTAAAACAATGGCGTCTAACAAAGCAGCCCCTGTATTAAATATCATATTTGCCCTCCTATTCTTTTTACAATAATATTATATAACGTATAGTATTATATTACAACAAATTTGTTGATAAAAAAATAATGTGCTAAACACATTATTCAAAAAATTTTAAAGTTAATTTTAAAACTTGTTTAATATCAGCTAGTTTATCAAAATTATGATTGCCATCTTCTATCGAAACAAACTTTGTTCCTTTATGAAATAGTTTCATGTATTTGTTACTGATTTCATAAGGAACTGTTGTATCTTTTGTTCCATGAATCACAAGTAAATCATTTTGATAAGTATCTAATTCTTGATAAAAATCTCTTTTTAAAATATCTTCTACAAAATCATCTGATATTTCATACCCACCATGATCATAAGTTTTCGCTCTTTCAACTTGTCCTGTTAAATAATGAAGCGCATCTGGTAAATTGAAAGCAGGTGCCCATAGGACCATCTTTTTAATCACATCTGGATAAAGCTTAGCAAGTTCACTAGCAATAGCGCCACCCATTGAATGACCTAAAACATAGATTTCAGTACAATTTTCCATTTTTAAACATTCTTCTAAAATCACTCTTGCACAAGAAAGTTCATCTTGAAAAGTCATATCGACAAAATTACCATCACTTTCTCCACTTCCTAAAAAGTCAAAACGAAATGATGCTATTCCTTTTGATTCTAACATACGGGATAATTGAACATAAGAAAACTTTGTTCCTGTTTTTTGTCCCGTAAAACCATGAAAAATCAAACAAACCGGATGTTTATCTTGATTAGGTTTATGAAAAAAACCTCTAAGTGTACCTTTAGGTGTAGGAATTTCACAATAATGTTGCATTTTAAATATCCTCATGTGCTTTCTTGATTCTTCGAATGCCACCCATTGTAACATATTGTTTTGTAATATCTATAATATTTTCTTTTTTAAAATCTCCACCAATAAATAAACATGTATCCATAATTTCATTTGTTACAATTGTAAGCATTTCATCAGATAATTCCTCTGATATTTCATTTCTTACAATTTCTTTACATTCATCTATATATTCAGTTTTATCAATTTCTGTAATACCTTCCATATTAATACCTCCATGTATTTTTCATTATAACAAATAATATGTCTAAATGATGAATTTATCAAAAAAAAGACCAAATTGTTCCATTACAACAATTCTAATTAATCTTTCCATATAATGAAAATAAGAACACTCCATACTCCGTTGATACTATGATTATAGCGTGTTAGTAGAGAAATAAAGAAAGGTAAAAAATGACTAAAAAGAAGAAATATATTTATATTAATTTAAAAAATACCAGGGAGGATAAAGATTTAAAACAAAAAGACATAGCTAAATTGATCCATGTATCCCCGCGTACATACTCTCACTATGAGAATAACGAAAGAGAAATGTCCCTCGATACTTGGAAATTACTTTCTAAACTTTTAGAAAAAAGTATTGATTATCTAAGCATTATTGAAGAAAAAAAGAAAGATAAGGAGTAAAATCTCCTTATCCCTTATTCATAATCACAAGTATAACCTTTATGATCTAATTCTAATTTAATAACTTCCCAATCATTTAATAATGATCCAAGTTCTTCTTTTAAGCGAACAACACCCATTTTATCTTCTTCACGAATAACTGCCATTAAAGTAGGTCCTGCCCCTGATAAATAACATCCTAAAACATTTTCATCGTTTTCTAAAACATTCATAATTTCATCATAATTATGAATCAACTTACCACGATAAGGTTGATGTAAACGATCTTTAAATCCTAATTTTAAACCATCATCATAACCATTAATCAAAGAAGCAACGACAAGAGCTAAATGGGAAACATTTTTGATTGCATCTTGACGATCTAATGTTTGTGGTAACACTTTACGTGATTCTTCAGTAGATAAAGTAAATGGTGGAATTAAAGCTACAAAACGATATTCATGTTTTACAGGAACATTTAATGTAAGTACTTGTTCTTCTTCCATGACCGAAACTGTTAAACCACCAAAAATAGCTGGTGCAACGTTGTCTGGATGTCCTTCAATCTTGGTCGCAAGTTCAAGAATTTCTTGTCGATCATCTGTTTTGTCTTTAAAAGCAAATGCTCCAACGATTCCTGCCACAATACATGTTGAACTACTTCCAAGACCTCTTGTATAAGGAACTTGACTTTCACAATGAATATTGACACCTTTAAAATCTAAACCGCAGCTTTGAGCTGCTTGGCTAAAAGCTTGGTATGTTAAGTTTTCTTCATTACAAAATTGTGTTGGACAACCTGTAATATTTAATCCACCTTCATTTAATTCAAAAGTAAAGGTATTATATAAAGTTAACGCTAATCCAGCAACGTCAAATCCTGGTCCTAAATTGGCACTTGTTGCTGGTACTTTGACTTTGACTTTCATTCTTTAAAGTCCTTCCATTTCTGATTTAATAAAATTAATAATTTCTGTTTTATCAATATGTGTTTTATGTAGCACTTCTCTATCCTTAATTCCAACTAATGGTTTAGGTACTGCTACACCTGTTTTTTCATTTAATTTTTCAATTGCATCATAAACATCTAATTCTTCATTGAATAATGCTTTATAAACAGATTCAGGGAATTTATATGGTGAAGCTGTTGAAAGTAAGATTGTTTTAGTTTGATCTCCAGTTTCCTTTTGATATTGTTTTAATACACCATAACCACATGCTGTATGTGTATCTAAAACATAACCATTATCTTCATAACAATCTTTAATTGTTTTTAAAACTTCTTCTTCATTTAAATATCCTGCTTTAAATTGATCTTGAATACGTGCAAATGTTTCATCATCAACTTCATAAATACCATCTGCTTTTAATTTTTCCATGTATTCTTTAACCTTATCACCATCTTTTCCAGACATATACCATACAAGTCTTTCTAAGTTACTTGATACTAAAATATCCATTGCCGGTGCATTTGTTTTAAAGAATTCCCTATTAGCATCATATTTACCTGTTGTAAAGAAATCAGTTAAAATATTATTCTTATTAGATGCGGTAATAAATTTATTAACAGGAAGACCCATATTTTTCGCAAACCATCCTGCCAAACAGTTTCCAAAGTTTCCACTAGGCACACAGAAGTTTACTTGATCACCCATTTCAATTTCTTTATTTCTTACAAGTTCAAAATAACTATGGAAATAATATACGATTTGTGGAATCAAACGTCCTACATTAATCGAGTTAGCTGAAGATAAGAAAACATGATGTTGATCACTTACTTCTTTTAACATTTTATCTCCAAACGCTACTTTTACAGCACTTTGAGCATCATCAAAGTTACCATGAATTCCAACAACTTTAACATTTTTTCCTTCTTGAGAAACCATTTGTTGTTGTTGAATCGCACTTACTCCATCTAATGGATAAAATACTTTAATACATGTTCCTTCAACATCTTTAAATCCTTCTAAAGCAGCTTTACCAGTATCACCACTTGTTGCTGCTAAAATCATGACTTCACGATCTTCTTTTAATTGTTTTAAAGATAAAGTCATTAAATGTGGTAATAAAGATAATGCCATATCTTTAAAAGCAGCTGTTTGTCCATGGAATAATTCAGCTACATAAACATCTCCTGCTTTTTTTACAGGAACAACAATTTCTGGAAATAAACCTTTTCCATATGCATTTAAACATGCTTGATGGATAAGTTCTTTACCATCTTCAGGAACAAAAGTTGAAATCACCTCTGTTGCTAAATCTACATAATTTAATTGAACTAATTTATTTAAATCTAATTTTTGAAAATCAAAATTAGGCACTAACAATCCCCCATCATCACCAATTCCTTGTACAATTGCTTGATAGAAATTGATTTGATCTTGATGATTACGCGTACTTACATATGTCTTATTCATCGCTATATCCTCCAATAATTGAATTTATTATATTGAATATTGTATACAAAGTCAACAATCCAAGATTTTATTATTAATATAATATAAGGAAAGAAACTATGAGAAAAAATTGACTACTGTATACAATCATGCTATTATATCAAAAAAGTAAAGAAAGCGAGGCTTAACTATGATAACCATTAAAACTATTATTGATGCATTTAAAAAATAAAGCTCAAGAATAATGGTTTGTTTATGTTAAGTTTTCAATAGACCATTTGGTCTATTTTTATTATAAGGGGGACTATCATGAAAATAGGTGTTATTGGACTTGGTACTGTAGGATATGGGGTCATTGAAATTCTTACAAATGAAAAAACACGTTTAGAAAAAGTAATGAAACAAGAAATTGTTGTTAAATACGGGTGTGGTCTTGAAGAAGTAGACTTACCTAAGGAAATTATCTATACAAAAGATTATCATGATGTTATTAATGATGAGGAAATTGATGTCGTGGTTGAACTTATTGGGGGAACAACAATTGCGAAAAACATTATCTTAGAAGCATTAAATAACAAAAAACATGTAGTTACAGCTAATAAAGCTTTATTAGCTCATTATGGAAAAGAAATTTTCCAAACTGCTAAAGCAAATGATGTACATATTTTCTATGAAGCTTCTGTAGGGGGAGGTATTCCTGTTCTAGCAAGTCAAAAAGAAAGTTTGATTGCAAATAACACTAAAGAAATTGTTGGTATTTTAAATGGAACAACAAACTTTATTTTAACTTTAATGGAAAATGAAAATCTTGATTTTGATGAAGCCTTATCAATTGCAGATGGTTTAGGATATGTTGAAGCTAATCCTGCTTTAGACTTAGATGGAATTGATGCTGCTCATAAAATTTGTATCTTAGCACAAAATGGTTATCAAAAATTTGTTGATTTTGATCAAATTCAAGCAAGTGGTATTCGTAATGTGACAAAGCTTGATATGGACTATGCTAAAAAATTAGGTTATCGTTTTAAAATGATTGCTCAAGCAAAACCTGTTAAAGATGGTTTAGGAATTGATGTTTCCGCAACACTTGTTAATTTAAATGAACTTGTTGCTAATGTTATGGATTCTTACAACGTTGTTGAAATCGATAACGATTATGTTAATAACATCATCTATTATGGTCGTGGTGCTGGACGTTATGTCACTGCTTCAGCTGTTGTCAGTGATATCATGAAAACACACCAAGTAGAAAGATGGTCACATGATTATGAAGATTGTAAACATGTTTACCCTATTTCTTCTTCACGCTATTATGTAAGAGCATCTAAACCTGTAGATATTCCTTATGAAACATACTATAGTGAAAAAGATGATCATATTTATATAACAGAAGAAATTGAATTAGCTGATTTAAAAAATAAATTAAATGATGAAAATGCTGTTATTTTCAAAGTAAGAGGATAAGGAGATTATAAAAATGAAAAAATTTAAAATTGCTATTGTAGGTGCTACTGGTGCCGTTGGTCGTGAAATGTTAAGATGTGTTTTCCAATTTAACTTTCCTTTTGAAAGTATTAAATTATTAGCTTCTGCAAGAAGTGCTGGAAAAGAAATCGAATTTGAAGGACATAAATTTGTTGTTGAAGAATTAACTGAAAACAGTTTTGAAGGTGTTGAAGTTGCTTTCTGGTCTGCTGGTGGAAGTATTTCAGAAAAATATATGAAATATGCCGTAGAAGCTGGATGTGTCAATATTGATAATACTTCACATTTTAGAATGGATCCTAATGTTCCTTTAGTTGTACCTGAAGTAAATGGTGAAGCATTAGTAAATCATCATGGAATTATTTCTTGTCCAAACTGTACAACAATTATGATGTGTAGTGCATTAACAAGATTAAATGATGAATTTGATATTGAAAGAATCGTTGTTTCTACTTACCAAGCTGTATCTGGTGCTGGTGTTGCTGGTATGGAAGAGCTTTATCGTCAAAGCCAAGAAGTTTTAGATGGTAAAGAACCTGTTGCTAAAACATTACCTTGTGCTGGAGATAAAAAACATTTTCCAATTGCTTTCAACTGTATTCCTCAAGTTGATAAATTTGATTTATCAAATGGATATAGTAAAGAAGAAATGAAAATGGTTAATGAAACTAAAAAAATCTTCAATAAAGATATTGAAGTCAATGCGACTTGTGTACGTGTTCCTGTTTTACGTGGACATAGTGAATCAATCTATATTGAAACTAAAAAAACAATCGATATGGATAAAGTCTTTGAATTATTAGGAAATAGTACAGGTATCGATTTATGTGATGATTTAGCTAACCAAGTATATCCAATGCCAACAAGCTTTATTGGTGATGAATTAACTCACGTTGGACGCGTTAGAAAAGATTTATATAAAGATAACGCTTTAAGTTTATGGATTACAGGTGACCAATTAATGAAAGGTGCTGCTTATAACTCTGTAGACATCGGATTAAAAATGATTGAATTAGGTTTATTAAAATAAAAGGCAATGACCTCCAATGGAGGTCATTTTTATTGTTCAATTGTTTTAATGACTTTTGCTGGAACACCTGCAATCAGGCTATTGTCTGGCATATTTTTAGTCACCACTGCTCCTGCTGCAATCACACACCCCGCACCAATGGTAACTCCTGGCATCACAGAAACATTGGCCCCAAACCAACAATTATTCCCTACTTTAATTGGTAAAGCTTTTTCTAGTCCTTGATTTCTTCTTGTATAATTCAATGGATGATTCGCTGTATAAAACCCACAAGAAGGACCAATAAAAACATGATCACCTATTTCAATGGATGCCCCATCCATAAAATAGTTATTAATGTTCACAAAAACATTCTTTCCTAATTTTATATTTTTTCCATAATCTGCTGTAAAAGGACTTAACAAAACAAGATTTTCTGGAAAATATCCTAAAATCTTTTCAATTATATCATTTCTTTTTTCACCACTTGGTTTTAGTTGATTTAATTCAAAGCATAAATCCTGACAAACTAATCTTTGATCTATGAGTTCTTGATCATTATTCGCATCATACCATAAACCTGCTTCCATCTTTTCTTTTTCAGTCATATTCAACACTCCTTTTTCAACTATTATTATCTTTTAAATAAAATATTTCAACAAAAAATATAAAATTTACCACATGCTTTTCATCGTCAGGAACAAATGCTTTTTCCATATCATATTTTTGAGACAACTTGTTATAACATTCTTTACAAATTTGTGGTGCTACAATAGCTTCTCTAATTTCACTAGGAATTTCCCAACGCCCAAGTACAACTTGATCTTCCTTTTTTCAATTTTTTTCAGACAATTTCCATAATAATCTTCATAAAGATACTCTATAGTTTCATATTTATTCCTATCATATCTACATGAACTATCAAGGCATGCATTAATAATTTTCTTGCAAGTATTTACGCTTATCTCAGATTTTTAAAACATGGTAACTGCTGTTTCTACAACCTCATTCATTCCATATCCAATAACATGATTACTCATCATCTTCATCTTCCTTCTGCCTTATTTTATCATCGTTCTCTCACTATTTCATTGGCTGGATTGCCCAAACAGTTGACAAACTGTTTTATACTGTTATATACTGTTTATAGATGGAGGAGGACTTATATGCGCATAATTATTAATCACTCATCTATGATTCCAATTTATGAACAAATTGTCGATCAGATAAAGAAACAAATCAATAACCACACTTTAAAAGAAAATGATGCTTTGCCTTCTGTAAGAAGTCTTGCTAAAGAATTACAAATTAGTGCTCTTACTGTAAAAAAAGCCTATGATTTTTTAGAAAACGGAGGTCTTACTAAAACAATTCATGGTAAAGGAACTTTTATTCTTGCTGTTAATGAAGAAACACTTCTAGAAGAAGCACGAAAAGAGATAGAAGATTATTTAGAAAAAGCCATTCAAAAAGGAAAACAAGCTGGTGTGAGTTATGAAGAAATTAAAGAAATGCTAGAACTATTAATGGAGGAGTAATATGTTAAAAGTTAATCATATTCAAAAAACTTATTCACATTTTCATTTAGATTGTTCATTAGAAATAAAACCCGGTTCCATTACTGGAATAATAGGAAAAAATGGTTCAGGAAAAACTACACTTTTTAAAGCCATTTTAAATCTCATTCATATCGATTCTGGTGATATTACACTTTTAGATAAAGATTATAAAGATGTTGATAAAAATAAAATTGGTTGTACACTAGCTAATATTTCTTTATGTGAATATCTTAAATTGAAAGATTTAATAAATCTTTTAAATAACACCTATAAAGATTTTGATTTAGATTACTTTCTACAAAAATGTAAACAATATCAATTTCCTTTAGATAAAAAAATCAATGAATTCTCTACCGGTATGAAAGCAAAACTCAATGTTTTAATTGCCTTATCACATCATGCCTCATTTCTTATTCTCGACGAACCAACAAATGGTTTAGATGTTCTTGCTCGAGAAGAAATCATTGACTTAATTCGAGAATTTATGGAAGAAGATGAAAACCGTTCAGTTTTAATTAGTTCTCATATTTCTTCTGATTTAGAAGGTCTATGTGATGATATTTATATGATTGATGATGGCAAATTTATATTCCATGAAACAACGGATTGTTTATTAGATCAATATGGTTTGTTAAAATTAACAGAAGAACAATTTAATCAAGTAGATCATAATTACTTTATAAAGACGAGAAAAGAAAATTATGGTTATACTGCTTTAACAAATCAAAAACAATTCTATCAAGAAAACTATCCAGAAATTATTATTGAAAAGAATAATTTTGATACTTTATTTTCTATGATGTTAAGGGGTGAATAAAATGAAGGGACTATTTATTAAAGATTTTTCATATATCAAAGAAAGCAAATTACTCTTTCTCTTTCTTGTTTTATTTGGTTTTGGCTCTTCTTATTTCTATAAGAAACCCACCTTTGTTTTAGGTTATTTCAGTGTATTTCCAGGTATCATTTTAATGAGTACAATTAGTTATGATAGTATCAATCATGGCTTTACATCTTTATTTACTTTGCCTATAAAAAAAGAAGATTATCTTAAACAAAAATATAGCTTAGGTATTTTATTAGGATTACTTTTTCTATTCTTAGCGATTTGTATTTCAAGTATAGGTTACTATCGTATTCAACAATCATTTCATTTTCTAAATAGTGATTTTCTACAAGGTTGCCTACTAACACTTATGTTTTCTTATTTTGTGATTGCGATCATAACTCCTGTAGGAGTCTACTTTGAAGCACAAAGAAGTCAACTTGCAATGATCATTGTTTTTGGTGGTATCTTCTTATTTGTAGCTCTAATTTATTTTCTAACAAAATTCATTGGTTTTGATTTAGAAACAATTATTGATTCACTTATAGAAAATCATTTATCTATGGTAACACTTGCAACTGTTATATTCACATTCATCTGTAATATAATTTCTTATCACATTAGTTTAAAACTTTTAAACAAAAAAGAATATTAAAAAATGCTCCGTTCAAATGAACTTGAGCATTTCTTTTATTATAAATCACAAATTCCTTTACCTTCTCCATAAACATCATACCAATCACTATTGAAATCATTTACCGCTTTTTCAATACTTGGATTCGCAAAGATTTGTTTTAAGACTTCTACTGGCGCTGTGATTGCTTGACTTCCATAATTGAAGGCATCTCTTACTTGTTGTACCCCTTTAAAGCTTGCTGCTAATATCTTACAATCATAACCATCTTGTACGATTCTATTAGATAATTCATTGATCAGTTCCATTGGATCATTTCCTAGGTTCCCTATTCTATTGACATAAGGTGCAATATAGTATGCTCCTGCTGCCAAGGCCATATAGGCTTGCATCAAATCATAAACAGCTGTCGCTGTTACATTTATTCCTTCTGCCTTTAATTGTTTAATAGCTTTGACTCCTTCATAAGAAACAGGCACTTTGATATAAACTTGATCATCAATTTCTTCAATAATACGATGGGCTTCTTTAACGATTTCATCACATTCCTTAGAAATCACTTGAATATGAAGACTTCTTTCTTTTCCAATGATTTTTCTTACTTCTTTCATATGTTGAAAGAAGTCTTTTGGACTTGTTTTCTTTACGATTGAAGGATTACTTGTTACTCCTACAATTGGCATATATTCTACTGCTTCTTTTATATCTTCTAAGTTTACTGTATCAATTATAAATTCCATTTTCTTTTCTCCTATTCTTTTATTAAGTTTTTTATTCCTGCTTGTAAAGCAACATCATAAAAATGTTGCATTTGTTGCTTGGTAAACATTTGATATGATTCTAATCCGTATTTTAAATTCACAAGTTCATATTTAGCTGAAGCTAAAGGATTATAATTCAGCATCTCATATTTTACTTCTGGATTTATTTGAATTAAAAATTGGACAATTTGTTTAATATTTTCATCCGTTGCACTCATTGTTGGAATCAGTGGTGTTCTAATGATCACTTTATCTTTATATTCACTTTGTAAAACATACCGAATATTTTCTTTAATAAGTTGTGGTGATACATTTGTACAGGCTTGATGTTTTTGCTCATCAAATATTTTTAAATCTATATAAACTAAATCTAAATAAGGCAATGCCTTTTTTATAAGTTCTAATGATGTATAAAATGATGTTTCAATAGCTGTATGAATCTTTTCTTTCTGACATCTTTTTAAAATTTCAATAAGAAATTCACCTTGCATAAAGGGTTCTCCACCGGAAAATGTAACACCTCCTCCATGTTGAAAGAAAACTTCATCCTCTTTAATTTTATTCATTAATTTATCTAAAGTATACTCTTGACTATCATATTGAATAGCACCACTAGGACATGTTTTAATAACTTGATCAAAGTCTTGATGATTTTGAAAATATGGTCGATCGTTTTGATAATTAATTTGTTCTTTGAATTGTTGACAACATCTACAATGAATACATTTATTTTTAAAATAGATGACTTGTCTTTGAGTGTTTAATCCTTCTGGATTTTGACACCATAGACAACGAAGTGGACACCCCTTAAAAAAAATTGTTGTTCTTAAACCACTGCCATCATGTATTGCAAATCTTTTAATATCAAAAACCAATGCTTTAGATATTTTCATAAGTTGTTCTTTCAATAATTTCATCTTGTAGCTTGCCAGCAAGTTCAACAAAGTATGCTGTATAACCAGCAACACGAATTGTCAACGATTGATGATTTTCAGGATGAACTTTAGCATCAAGCAAATCTTCTTTTCTAACGACATTAAATTGTACATGAGGTATTTTTAGATACACAAAAGCACGTAAGAAATTTTCAAATTTCAAACAGCCTGTTTCTGTTTTAAAAAATTCTGGTAAGAATTTCATATTTAAAAGGCCACCATTCGTCGTACATGAATTATTAAGTTTTGAAACAGATTTTAAAACAGCTGTTGGTCCTTGTAGATCTCTACCATAGACAGGTGACATACCTCCATCAGCAAGTGGTTTTAAAGCATTTCTACCATCTGGTGATGCTCCTACATTTTCACCCATTGGAACATGTGCAGAAACAGTATACATCCCTGTATGATAAGGGCCTCCTCTATAATTTGTATAACGTTTCATCTTTTCTCTAAAGTAACATGCCCATTGATTTCCAAGCTCATCGACCCACTTTACATCGTTTCCATATTTAGGCACTTTATTTAAAAGCATTGTTTGCATGATTTCATAGCCTTTAAAATCTTCTTGTAAAGCATTTAATAAATCATGTTGACTTATCATTTTATCATCATAAACAAGTTGTTTAATAGCTGCTAGAGAATCTGCAAGATTGGCTACTTGAATCATTTGAATACCTGATAGATTATATTTAGCTCCACCTTTAGTAACATCTAATCCTTTTTCTAAACAATCATCAATAACAGTAGATAGAAAAGCTGTTGGTAAATAATCTTGATGTGCTTTTTCTACAATCTTTTCTGCAGCCATCATTTTATCAATAAAATAATCAATTTGTTTTTGAAAAGCATTTTCTAAATCTTGATAAGTTTTATATGTTTCTAAACTTCCTAAATCTAATCCTATTTGTTGCTTTGTTAGTAAACATTTTCCATGATTCAAAGTAAGTTCTAATACTTTATTTAAATTAAACATGGCTGCATCAGACCATCCTAAATTGTTGCCATGTGTTGTCAGTTCAACACATCCAACAATAGCATAATTACGTGCATCTTTTTCTTCAATTCCTAAATCTTCAATCATTGGTTGAATAATAGCTTCATCATTGAAAAATTGTGGCATTCCACTACCAAGTGAAACAACTTTGATAGCAGCTTGCATTAATTCATGGCTAGAATTTTTATTAAGTCTTACAGATAAATTAGGTTGTGGTAATCCTAAATGCTCTTGTGCTTTTAAACAAAGTAAAGAAAGATCATTATATGTATCATTTCCCTTTTCATCCACGCCTCCTATCGCAATATTAAATCCTATTGGAAATCCAGCAAAATATTTAGCACTATTTTGATTTCTTAAATAAACAACTTGATTAAATTTCAACCACAAACATTCTAATATTTCTAAAGCTTCTTGTTTAGTAAGACTACCTTTTTCTATATCTCTTTGATAATAAGGATAAAGATATTGATCCATTCTCCCTGGTGAAAAAGAAGAAGCATTGGATTCCATATGTAATATCACAAATAAAAACCATAAAGATTGCACCGCTTCATGAAAAGTTTCTGGAGGTCTTTTAGAAAGATTCGTACAAATCTTTCCCACTTCTTTTAATGATTCGATTTTTTCCCTTTCAATCAAATCATGATATCTTTGCATAAAATGAACTGCTCCTTCTAATACAAGAATCGTACATTCATAAAATTCTTTTTGTTCATCTTTACAATTCTTTAATTTTTCTTTTGCTTTTTCCATTAAACCTTGAGGACCAAGTTTTAACCATAAAGCACTATCAGGACAAATATGACCTTGAGCATGATCTTTTTGATTAATTTTTACTACTTTACTTATTTCATTAATTTCTATTCCATAAGTTCCTTTAATTGCATCTTCTAAAGATTTTCCTTTCCAATAAGGATAAATCTTTTCTCTAAATTCTTTAATATCTTCTTCTTTTACTAAAAACTGATCTTGTGGTCTTGTTGGTAACGTTTCAAATTCTTGATTGATCCACGAACAACCACTTTCAGGAAAAACCACCCCGTAACGTACACCCTTTGTACGATTTCCAACAATCAACTCTTCATCTTCAACAGAAATCTCTAATTTCTCTAATGCTGCTTTTAAAGAAAGAGCTCTTTTTTTAGGAATAGATAATTTCTCATTTTCTTGATAAACACGTGTAATGATTCGTGCTTGTTCAATAGAAGCATAACGTTTACTGCTCAACATCTTTTCTTTTAAATCAGAAATTCTTTTTGTTTGATATAAACAATTCATAACACGCCTCCTTTTATTGTTTTTTCTTATTACAAGGCTATTATAAATCTAAAAATAATAAATTTCAATAATCGTTTTATTGTTTTATAATAAAAACTCAATCATTTAGATTGAGCTTTATCAATATTGTTTAACTTTTCCTTTTGAACCAATAACATGCGGTTTAAAATAATTTTCTACTGATACGATTTTAACAACATCGATTGTAAACATCCAATCATCTCCAAAATCATAATGCAAAGAAATTTTTTGTTTTTCGTATAACTCCATAGTATCAATGACTATATTAATTTCTGGATAATCTGTGTCTCTGTCTATTGTATAAGCATTGTTACTATATGGCCGATTATCCATGCAAAATTCATAAAAATGATTATGATCAAAATTAAATGCATCAAGAATTATTGTGCATAAATCAGTAAGTGTATCATTTCCACAAATTTCAATCTTCCTCCAAGCAACTCTTGATTTTTTTGCAGGGTATACTTTTAATAAATATTGTTTTTCCATACTATCTTTCCTAAATAATTTCTAATCCATACTCCATTATTTTTTCCTTAAAAGGACTTCCTAACTCTTGTTCACCAATATATCCGGTAAATTCACTTAAATGCCCAAAAACATAATTCCCATCCAAATTGAACTTTTCATTTTCTGCCACAAGATAACATTTTTTACTTGCATCCATGACTTCTTTTTTTGTAAGTCCATCTTCAACATCATACGTTGTTACCTTATCATCATGAATATTCATGCCTACTGTTCCAATAAAAGCAAGATCAAAACGATAATTGTGAATTTGTTCAATTGTCAATGCACCAATAAAGCCATCTTTAGCACGATTAAAATATCCTCCAATAAAAATAAGATTTACATGATGATCACCTTGTCTAAATAATTGCATAATATCAATCATATTAGTAACAATAGTGAGTGGTATATTTTTTTGATAAATACATTTAGCAAGTTCTAAATTCACGGTAGAAATTCCTAAAAATATCACTGTATTTTCTTCTATTAATTCAACTGCTTTTTTAGCAATAATTTTCTTTTGAGTTAAGCGCACACTCATACGTTCATCTACATGATAAGCATGAAGATTCTTTCTTACTTGCATAGCCCCGCCATGAATACGTTTTAAAAGTCCTTCTTTTTCTAAAGCTGTTAAATCTTTACGAATACAATCCTCTGTGACTTCAAAATCAACAGCTAATTCTTTAACTTTTACTTTTCCATCAGTATTTAATCTTGCAAGTATTTGTTCATGTCTTTCTTGTTGAAGCATCTTTATCAACCTCTCTTTAAAGTCATTTTATCATATTCAAAATATCTTGAAAATGAATACCTCTTATCCTCAACTTGATAAAATACGCAAAAATACATTTTTTTACTTGATAAAATATGTAAAATTACATATTTTATCAAGTTAGATACTTTTTCATAAAAAAAATAAGGACTACAATGAGTCCTTAATGATTGGTAAAACAACCTTAAATGTTGTTCCTTTACCTAATTCACTTTCTAAATGAATTGTTCCTTTATAATATTGAACAATGTGTTTTACAATTGCAAGTCCAAGACCTGTACCACCTGTTTCCTTATCACGCCCTGCATCACATCTAAAGAAACGTTCAAAGACACGCCCTTGATCAATAAGTGAAATTCCACGACCTGTATCACTTACTTCAATAATGTAGTCTTGATCAACAAGATAAGAGTGAATATTTAAATTTCCTTTTTGTTTATTATATTTAACAGCATTATTAATAAGGTTGTTCATCAATTGTTGGACATGTTGATGATTTGCTAGATAAGTTTGTGGTGTTAAATCACATATAACTTTAATTTCTCTTTTTTCTATTTCTACTTTTAATGATTCTAAAATATCATCAACAATTGGTTGGAGATGAACAGGATGTTTAATGACCTCAATATCTTTGTTTTCAAGTCTTGAAATCATTAAAATATCACCTATCAATTGTGACATATGATCAACTTCTTTTTGTATTTTATCAAGAGATTGTTTTCTTACTTTAGGATCATTAATCATTCCTGCTTGTAATAATTCACTATAACCTCTAATGGATGTCATAGGTGTTTTAAGTTCATGGGAAACATTTGAGAAAAATTCTTGTCTCATTTTTGTAGCATTAACAGATTCAGTAACATTTACAAAGAGCAAAGTCACTCCATATTCTACTTTAGCAAGATGGCAATCATAAACTTCTTCATCTTTTTTTAGAGTAACGATTTTAGGTTCTACACCGATATTTTCTAATTGATCTATAATTTGATGATCGAAGATAAAATCTTGGATAGGTTGATTCACTTCCATTTTATCACTAAAAAGTTGTTTAGCTTTTTTATTGACCATAAGTATTTCATAATTTGTATCTAATAAAATGAACCCTTCATTCATTTTATCAAGAATACTATTTATTTTTAATCTTTCATTTTTCAAAGTTTTTAGCGTTTTTCTTATTGTATCTGCTTGTTCTTTAAGTTTTGTCGCAATAACATTAAATTCTTCATATTGATAATGATCAAAACTTAAATAACGATTATCATTAATTTTAGAAACCTCTTCACTAATTTCTTCTAATGGTTTAGTAAGTGTTCTAGAAAAACGATAAGAAAGAGCTAAAGCAACACATAATGATAAAGCAGCACTAATAAATAATGGTTCTAAAAGTGGTCCTATATTATCAAAGATACCATTATAAGGAATCGCAATACGAACAACATAACCACGATGATAATAAGCTACATACATCATATTCTTTTTAACAGTTGAAGAATAACGTGTCGCATAACCAAACTGATCACTTAAAGCTTCTTTAAATTCACTACGTCCACTATGATTTTCTTGAATCCCCTCTTTATCACTATCCGCTAAAACATTTCCTTCTTTATCAATAATTGTAAGTCGAGTATCTTTTGTATAAGCCAAATCATTAAGTTTCTCTACTTGATTATCTAAAGGTTTTTGATAATCAATTTGATTTTCTACAAGCTTTACCGTATAGTACATATCTTTTCTTGTTGTTTGCATCATTTGATCAGAAAGAATCACCATTGAAACACTTGAAGAAAATAATAACGTAATAATTAAAACTGTTGCAAAATATTTAAATAGAGCTTTATTCATCTTATTTCACTTCCTCAACATAGCGGTATCCTACACCTCTAATAGTTTTAATATACTTACTTCCATCATCATCCAATTTAGCTCTTAGAGCACGAATATGCACATCTAAAACTCTTGATTCACCAATAAAATCATACCCCCAAATATGATTTAAAATTTCATCTCTTTCTACGACACGTGTATGATTTTCTACCAAATATAAAAGTAGTTGGTACTCTTTATTGGTAAGTTCCATGACTTGTCCATTATGCATCACTGTTCTTGTTTGTTTATCAATTTTTAAAGTTTGACTTTCGATAATTGGCACTGCTTTAGGAGCATGTCTTCTAAGCAAAGAACGTACTCTAGCTTGTAACTCTAAAACACCAAATGGTTTGGTCATATAATCATCACTACCACTATCTAAACCATTGACTTTATCAATTTCTCGGTCCTTCGCACTTAAAATCAAAATAGGTAATTCTTGATCAGTTTCACGTATCTTTTTGATAGCATCAATTCCTGAAATGCCAGGTAACATTAAATCAAAAACAGCTAGATCCACTTGATCATTTTCCATACTTTTTAAAGCATCTAAAGCATTAGAAAATTGTTTAACATTATACCCTGCACTTGTTAAAGCTAAATCTATAATTTCTCTAATATTTTCATCATCTTCTACTACATATATACATTCTTTCATTATTTCCACATCCTTTACATTATCTTAACATAGCAAAGGGGAGATTATGTTAAGTTTAGGTTAAAAGTTGATTAGAAATAAAAGAACTTATACCATGCTGTATAAGTCCTTTTTATTATTTATCAAAAATTCTTCTTAGATGTGCATAATCATCAAAGTAATCAATGTTGGTATCATCATTTATTTTATCAAAATTACTTTCTACGAATAAATCTAATTCAATATATGTTCCATATTCAATTAATTTTATTTCTAAATATGTTTTATCTGATTGCTCAAAGAAATTGGAGATAATAGTTATTATTTCTGTACAATTATTTACATCTTTAAAAAAGGAATCATTTCCTATATTGATCAATGATTTTACTTTGGCATTATATTTAGATTTTATGAGAAAAATATAATCATTTAACAAAGTATCAAATATATAATTATTCGTCATAATATTTATTTTATTATCTAATAAATCATAAAATTGTTCTATTTGATGTTTAGCATCATCATATTTTTTATCATCTATGTTATTTTCTATCAAAATTAATCCATATCTTAAACTATGTTGTATTTTTAAAATATTATCATGAAGATAATGTACTAAAGATTGATTTTTTTCTACATATTCTAATTCTTGATTCTTTAACATATATTCTGTTTTTTCATTATAAAGTCGTGTCATATGTAAAAACAAAATACAAACTACAAAAAATAAAACTGTTAACAAAAGTAAAACTAAATAGATATCATCTATAATTAGATGCATATGACCTATATCATTCAACAAAATAAAATATATTCCAAAAATCAACATCATAGTAATTGTTAATAAATATTTATTTTTTTCAATAATTGTATTTTTTATTTTAGATTTGAAATAATTTAATACCACAATAAGTGCAAAGAAAAGAATTCTTGCTAAAAAAATGATAGGTATTCTATACAGCTTTATAATATTTCCTATATTATAATTTGTTATTACTTTAAAGAAAAATAAAACTATAGTTGAAGTAAAAACAGATATCCATTGAGAAAATATACAAGGAATAAAATTATAAAATTTAATTTCTTTTTTCATAACAGAAACAATTATAAAGTTAATAATTGTTATTGCATATGCCATTTCATTGCCAAACAAATCATAAGTTTGCATAAATTCCATAACTAAGAAACTAATTACTGATGAAATCAAACAATATCTATTTTTTTGTTCAACATCACAAAAAATACAAATTAATAAAGCTACCAATAACACTTCTAAATAATCTAAAAATAAATACATCATTTTAATAAATACTCCTTATACGATGCAAGTACATCTTGTTGATACTTCTTTCCAATCTTTAAAGTAACTCCATTTCTCAATAATAACTTTTCTTTATAAATTTCTTTGACCCAAAATAAATTAACTGCATATGATTTATGAATTCTAACAATATTAGTAGAATTTATAAGAGACATCATTTTATTAAAAGTGCTCGAATATTTATAAAAATTAGAGGATGTATGAATCGTAATTTCATGTAAAAACGATTCTAAATAAATGATATCTGATAATTGAATAGCTGTTTTTTTACCATTAAAATCAAAAGTAATAATTTTATGATTCTTATTAATATATTTTTGAATTAGAGTACATGCGATTTTCATATCTCTATCAAAATTATCTTTTCTAATAAAGTAAAAAGGTTGTACAATTAATGAATCAAAAATCATATCATTCATTGCTGAAACAAATATAATGATTGCATTAGAATTATTTTCTCTAATTTCTTCAGCAATTTTTATGCCATTTTTTTCTTTTAAATCAATATCTAAAAAGAAAATATCCCCTTTTTCAAAATACTGAGCTTCAAAATTACTCGTTATACATTCTATCGAATAATCAAGAAAGATATCTTTAAAATTATCATAAACAATATCTTTTATCTTTTTTACAAAAACTTGATCATCATCTACTATCTTTATTAACATTCATATTTCACTTCTTTCTAAATAAAGTTACGAAAAGAAGTATACCATATTATTATTTTTTATACTTATCTTTAATTTCTTTAACATAATGTATTTGATCATTGAATTCTACCATCTCATTAATACAATCATTCAATTCATTTTCTTTTTCTAAATGTTCTAAACAAATAATTCTATAATATAGCCTCATAACATATCCTATGTCTTTTTGTTGACTTGTAACCTTCTTTGATAATTCAAGAGCTTCTTCATATTCTTCATTTAAAATGAGATACATAATTTTAAAAAGTGGGTTTTTAACTTTATTATCCAATTGAAGATCATATAATTTTAAATATTCATCTTTTTTATTCAAATTATAATAATACTGTAATTTTATAGTATACCAATGTTTATTTTGCTTTTCATCAAAAATTCTTTTACTATTTTGTTCTACAAAGTTTTGATATTCTTCTTTATAATTAGAAATTTCTAAAAGAAAAATATATATTGTTATTAAACTGTCATTAATAGACTTATTATGAATTTTATCGATTGCTTCTTTTACTGTAGATAAATTCTTTTCAATATACTTATTTGACAACAATAATTTTGGAATATTCAATATATAAATATGCACTACAATACCAAACAAAACGATTAAAATCAAAGAATAGATTAATACCCTTTCTAAATGATTAATATTCATAATAACAATCAAAAAAGCCAATAAATAATAAACTAGTATAATGAATCGATAACTTAAAACTATCTTATTCTTCATAGTTTTTACCTACTTAGAAAGATATAAATCTAAAGATGTTTTTGTATGTTCAACAACATAACCACTGCCACCTCTATCTTTAACATCTTCAACCATTGTTGTTATTAAAAGAGGTTGTTTACTATCTGTCGTCATTACTGTAAACCAACCAAGTTCTGTTCCTGTGGTATCACTTTGGCTTTGTTTGATTTCTGCTGTTCCTGTTTTTCCTTGAACGATATGGGGTTGATAGATTGAACCATTATTTACAAAAGCACTATAGATACTTGCAAGTTGTAAAGGATTCATCAGAATTTGTCCTTGTCCATAACCACTATCTGCAATTAATTGATCACTTACTTTTTGATTTTTATTGATATACTGACTTCTATTTAAAGTAAGTTCAAAAGGAATCTTTTCACCAATCTTTAAGTTTTTATAATATTTAAATAAATTATCTTTTCCAGTATTCAAAGCACTTCTAGCAAAATAAACATTATCTGAATACGTGATCGCATTCTTTAAATTATTAGGTGAAGGAGCATGTAATGTTGTTACATAATAGCTTCCCCAGCTTGAATCTTTTTGCCATTTATCTTTAGCCCCTAAATCTTTATCTGGATCAATTGTCTTTGTTTCTAAACCAATAGCTGCTGTAATCGGCTTCATTGTTGATCCAGGTGTATAGGTTTGTTTATAACGACTCATCATTGGTTGATTACTATCATTATTTAAAGCGTTCCATTTATCCGTTGAAAGTCCTAAGACAAAATCATTATTTGAATAAGATGGCGTTGAAACAAGCGCTAAAACTTCTCCTGTTTGTGGATTTAAAGCAACAGAAGCACTTTTATCATTTTGATATTCATTATAAAGACTTTGTTGTAAATTGATATCGATTGTTAGTCGAATATCTTTTCCATCTTTCGCTTCTTTTTGGGCAACTGTTTTAATGATATTGTTATTTTCATCAACAATGACAATTTTTCCACCTACTTCTCCACGTAACTGCTTTTCATAAGTGGCTTCAATCCCACTTCTTCCAATTACTGAACTACTTGTGTATCCTTCACTTTTATGTTTTTTTAAATCTTCTGAATTAACATTTTGGACATATCCAATGATATGAGATGTTATTTTATCATAAGGATAAACACGCGTAGAAATCGTATTGATTTTAACACCTTTAATATTTAAAATTCCTTGTTGAATCAATTGATTTTTTACTTGTTCTGATACATTTTTAATAGGTACAAAAGAATCATCTTTGATCCAAGATGCACTCATTTTCTTTTGAATGGTTTCAACATCCGTTTCTAAATACTTAGCTATTTGTGCATAATCATTTTCACCATTTAATTTTCCTCTTACAAGACCAAATGAATAAGCATTTCCTTGTTTAGCTAAATATTTTCCATTTCTATCTAAAATATACCCTCTATAAGGTTGTGTCGTAATCACTTTTACTTTGTTCTTATCAGAAAATTCATCAAAAATAAGTTGCTTATTAAATTTAATTTGTTCATTTTTAATTTCAATCTTATTTTTATATTTAACTTTTCCAGCTACAGTATCCATCGATATTTGATATTGAACCATATTATCTTTTTCATCTATTACTTTTACCCGTATATTACTTGGATTTATTACATCATAGATTTCTTTATGCTTTTCAATAAAATATTTTTGTGTAGGAGTATAGACTGTCTTTTGATCTAGCATTTGATACATTTGTTTATAATCTTTCTTTTTTAAAAGTTCAAAATATTCTGTAACAACTTGTTCATTACTTTTTCCATGATTAAAAACAAAAAATACCACTGTCATAAGCAGTACACAAACTATTGACCCAATTATAATATTTCTTTTCTTGTTCATATGGTAATCCTCCCTAATTAATACAATTATATATGATGATTAGCATTAATGATATATTTATTGCACAAGATGTTCTTTATTTGCATGAAAAGCTTTTTTAAACTGTCATTTTGTGATATTGACTTAGAAATTATCATAAATTATAATATAAATGAAAAAAGGAATAGTCATAAACGACTAGCCTTGGATTTTCTTGAGAAAAATAACTACCTCAATGTTCGCCAAAACTTTTCGAGGTAGTTATTTTTTTGCATTATTTTCTATTATATATAGAAGTAATTTAATAACAATACTTATTATCGACATCATTAATGTTAGTGTACCTAACATAATCATGATAGCTTCATAAGCTGTCATTTCCATCACCTCCGCTTTTCATATTTCCCTAGGGATATCTATGTAAACGAAGAATACGCCCTTCGATCTAAACGACCAAGGATAACTACCTGCCGTGTATAACTATTCGGAAAAATTATATCATAGTCACTCTTTTTTAACTACTATTTTCGATAGTTATTTGAAATAAAAGCACACCAATAATAACACATGATAAACTTAATATATTTAAATAAATTAAATGTATTTACATATTTGAACAACTAAAAAACCTCTCTAAAAGAGGTCTAAATTAATCGCGTATTGTTAAGTTTTCCTGTTTGGTTGAACTCAATCCATTCACAGATATTAACAACATGATCCCCAATTCTTTCAAAATACTTTGCAATCATTAAAAAATTGATTGTTAAATCACCTTTATCATTTGATTCTTTAATCATTTGAATAATATCTTCTTTAACTTGATCAAACAATTCATCCATTTTAATATCCATCTTCTTTACTTCTAAAGCATGTTTTAAATCATGTTGATGAAAAGCATCTAAAGCTTCTTTAACCATTTTAGTTGCAATTTTTGCCATATCTTGAATATGACCAATCATTAAGAAACTATCCATTTCTTTCATTTCTAAAATCAATTCCGCAATATCTGCACTTTGATCTCCAATTCTTTCTAAATCTGTAACTACTTTTAAAGCAGTTGAAACATCTCTTAAATCAGAGGCCACAGGTTGTTGTTTTAAAATCAAAGATAAGCATTTTGCTTCAATCGATCTTTCCACATCATTAATTTGTTTATCTCCATGAATAATATCTCGAGCAAGTTCATAGTCTTGTTCCTTAAATGCTGTAACACAGTTTTCAATAGCTAAAACAACAAGATGACACATTCTATCTAAATCAACGTGCATCTTATTAAGCTCTTGATCAAATTGACTTCTTGGCATCTTTCTTTCCTCCTATCCAAATCTACCAGTAATATAATCTTCAGTTCTTTTATCTTTTGGCATACCAAAGACATCTTTTGTTGATCCATATTCTACCATTTCTCCAACTAAGAAGAAGGCAGTATAATCAGCAATACGACTTGCTTGTTGCATATTGTGAGTAACGATAGCAATCGTATATTGATCTTTTAATTGTAATAAAAGTTCTTCGATTTTAAGTGTTGAAATTGGATCTAAGGCACTTGTTGGTTCATCTAATAAGATAACTTCTGGTTGCACAGCTAAAGCACGAGCAATACATAATCTTTGTTGTTGTCCACCAGATAAACCTAAGGCACTTGAATGTAAACGATCTGAAACTTCATCATAAAGTGCTGCTGCTTTTAAACTATCTTCAACGATTTTATCAAGTTGTTTTTTATTTTTAATACCATGAATACGTGGTCCATAAGCCACATTATCATAAATCGACATAGGGAATGGATTTGGTTGTTGGAAAACCATTCCGACTTTTTTTCTAAGTAATGTTGTATCTACACGGCTATCATAGATATCTTCACCATCTAAGATAACATCCCCTTCAATTTTAACGTTATCAACATAATCATTCATACGATTCAACGTTTTTAAAAATGTTGATTTACCACACCCTGAAGGGCCAATAAACGCAGTAATTTTATTTTCTTTAATATCTAAACTGACATCTTTTAAAGCATGTTTTTGTCCATAATACAAATTCAGATGTCTTGCTTCTATTTTATTTTCCATCTTAATTATCCCCTTTATTTACATCAAATCTGCGACTGATCCATTTAGCTAACATATTTAAACCTAAAACAATAACTACTAAAACAAGAGCAATCACAAATGAAACTTCATAATTTCCTTTAGCCATTTCTAAATATAATTGAATAGTAAGAGTTCCCCCACTACTTAACAAATGTTTAAAAATATTAGTAGGTAAAATAGCAACTGAGCCTGCCGTAAATAATAAGGCAGCGGATTCAGCAACGATACGTCCCATTGCAAGAATAACTCCTGTTAAAATACCAGGAATGGCACTTGGTAAAAGTACTGTACGAATCATATACCATTTTGTTGATCCAATTCCTAAAGCAGCTTCACGATAGCTTTTAGGAACACATTCTAAAGCTGTTTGGGTATTTCTTGAAATAATTGGTAAAATCATAATGGCAAGTGTAAGTGACCCTGTTAAAATAGAGAAATTCAAATGACAAAATGATCCAAAGAACAACATTCCAAATAATCCATAGATAATTGAAGGAATACCTGCTAAGACTTCTGTTGTAAATGAAATGATACTGACAAATTTTTTATTTTTTGTATATTCATTTAAATAGATTGCTCCACCAATTCCTATTGGACAAGCAATTAAAAGTGTCACAATAACAATATAAAGTGTATTAATAATATTAGGTAATATACCTACAGTATCATTAATAATACTTATTGTATTTACTAAATAAGAAAAATCAAAGGCCGGTATTCCTCGATAGAGAATATAACCAATAATAACTAATAAGATAAAAATTGAAAGAAATGAACTTAATTGAATAAGTGCATAAAGAACTTGATCACTGACACGTTTCTTTTTTTCTAAGATTGTATTATTCATCTAAGTCACCTCTTTTTAAAACATATGTTAAGACTAAGTTAATAACCATGATAAAGATAAACAGCACAAGTCCAATTGTAAATAGTACTTGACGATGTGTACCACTGGCATATCCCATTTCTGAAACGATGGCTGTTGTTAAAAAACGTACCGAATTAAATGGAAGTGGAAGAGATACTGCATTTCCGGCTACTAACAAAATAGCCATTGCTTCTCCAATAGCACGTCCTACGCCAAGTACAATGGCTGACATAATACCTGATTTAGCACTTGGTACAACAACTTTAAAAATTGTTTGCATTTTACTTGCACCTAGAGCTAATGAGCTTTTACGATAATCGTCAGGGACTGCCTTTAAAGCAGTTTCTGAAATATTAATAAGCGTAGGTAAAATCATAATTGCTAGTACGATAATAGCTGATAAAAGATTTGCACCACCTGTAAATTGATGTGTTTTAGATCCATGGTAGATCATTAATTCTAATTTATACATCATTGGATTGACAATCAAAATACCTAATAATCCATAAACAACAGATGGAATACCCGCAAGTAATTCAATTGCTGATTTTAATATTTTTCTAAGTCTTGCTGGAGCAATTTCAGCAAGGTTGATTGCTGTAAATAAACCAATAGGTACTCCAATACAAATTGCTAGAAAAACCCCTACAATAGAAGTTAAAATAACATAAGCAATCCCATATTGAGGATGAGCTGCTGTTGGCGCCCATGTTGTAGAAAACAAAATACCTGTAATTCCTTCTTTAAAAATGGCAGGTGTCCCTGAAATAATCATATATCCTGTAATAGTAACAACTGCTAAAACAGAGATAATAGCACAGCCACGAAAGATCATCGCGGCTGTTTTTTCTACTAGGGATTTTGCTTTCTTATGGCTAATAATTGATAACTTTTTTTCCATAATACTTCCCTCTTTATTTTTATTTATTTGGTGTTACTAATCCAACTTTTTTAATGATTTTTTGTCCAGCATCACTATTGATGAAATCAAATACTGCTTGAACTTGTTTAGATTGTTCACTAATTTTTCCATTTGTAGCCATTACGAATGGTCTTTGTAAAGCATAGCTTCCATCTTTTACAGTTTTTTCACTTGGTTCAACACCATCTAATTGAAGAGGAGAAACTGTATCATCCAATACATCTAATGAAACATAACCGATTGATCCAGAAGTTTTAGCAACTTTAGCAAGAACAGCACCAGTTTCATTTAATTCTTGAGCATATTGACATTGATCTTCAATTCCTAATAATTCTTCAAATGCTCCACGAGTTCCTGAACCAGCTTCACGTCCGATAACAACGATTGCTTCATCTTGTCCACCTAAATCTTTCCAGTTAGTAATTTGTCCTGTATAGATTTTTGCTAATTGATCTTTTGTTAAGTTTGTTACTTTATTAGATTTGTTTGTAATTGTTGCGATACCATCGATAGCAACAATATTTTCTTCTAATCCCTTTGCTTTTTCTTCATCAGTTAAAGCACGAGATGAATCTCCGATATCTGTTGTTTTTGAAGCAACTGCTTCAAGACCTGCACCAGATCCTGTAAATTGTGCTTCTAATTGTAAGTTTGGATATTTTTCTTTAATTCCTTCTGATAAGGCATTGACGAATTTTTCCATTGAAGTTGATCCGTTTAAACTTACCTTTCCACTAATGTCATCTGATGCACTATTTGATCCTCCGCCACATCCGGCTAAACCAAGACACATCATGAAAACCATTAAAACACTTAATACTTTCTTTTTCATTTTTTATTTACCTTCCTTTGTTTTCTCTTAAGATATTATTTATTTTTGATACTCTTTCTTAAGACAACACTATCATAGTGTTTTTCTACATTTTCTAAAATCAAAAGAACGTATGGTTTATGTTAAGTTTATGTAAAACGAAAAAAGCTTATACCTAAGCATAAACTTTTATTGTAGACCTTCGGTCCATTCTTTAATTGTATCTTCTGTTGGTGAAGAACTAAAACGATGCCCTTATTTCCAATTACCACCTTTGGCTTCCTTTTGAAGCCTTGTTCCACTTTCTCCTAAACCCGAAGAAGCAGATGTACAAAATGGAATCACTGTTTTATCTGAAAAATCATTAGTCTTAACAAACGTATCTACTGGCCAAGCCGCAATCCCCCACCATATTGGATAGCCAATAAGCACTGTATCATATTGATCTCAGTTTTCTACTTTAGTTGTTTTTAATTCTACATTTCTAAGTGATTTATCCTCATGTTCTTTTGTTACTCTTGAGTTATCATCTGTCCAATCTAAATCATCTTCACTATACTTTTCTTTAGGTTCAATTTCAAAAAAATCTGCATTTAAATTTTCAACAAGCTTTTCAGAAACATCTTTTGTATGATTTTGTGCAGAATAATAAACGACCAATGTTTTCCCACTTATTTGTGTATTTGTTGTACTTTTTGTTTCTTCACTTGGTTCATTTTCTACTGTTTCAGTTGTAGAAGTATCTTGTCCACGATAAACAAAATATCCTCCTACTGCTGCAATAATAATAACCAATACAGTTAATAACACCCTTACATTCTTTTTCATTAAATACCCCCTATCTACCTTTTTAATAAATATTTTATCAATAAACATAAAGAAATACATAATTAAATTTGCATGCTATCATAACTAAAATACATACTAAAAAAGTGAGACCAAAGTCCCACTATATATCTTTTTAAGAATATTTTATTCACATTTAACCACATAACATTGTTTTTTATAAAAGGATATGCCATATCCTACAGCACCAGCATATTTCTTAAATCTTTTTTCTTCAAGATATTTTTGATCAATGATTTGTTTGACTCCAGCATTTGCATCTTCTATTAAATCATCTTCACTTGCTGAATGCTTACATTCAATAAGAAGTACTGTATCCAAGATTGTTTCAGGCAATACACATATATCAAATCTTCCATTACCTGCTTCTCTATTTGATACAACTTCATAATCATTTAATAATCCTACTAAAAATCCATGATAGAAGCTTTCTTGATTATCGAAATAACTAATACTTCTTATCAAAATATCATTAAGCAAGAGATTGACTTTCCTTGCATCACCATTTATAAATTCTTGATAAAGTTCATTTTTTCTAGCACTTGTATAATCTTTAAAATAAGACATAAATGATTGTTTATAGATTTCATAGACTTCTCTATTAGGAATAATGAGTTTATACTGGCTATCTCCTGTTTTTTCAATGACTTTTAAATAACCGGTAAGAAGTAAGAAACTATAGATATTATTGATGTTATCCATTTCTCGATAAGTAAGTTCTGGTTTGATGACTTTATCTATTGTTTGTCCATTCATCAATAATTCAAACTCTTTTCTTAATCCTCTATCTCCTGTCTGTATATAATTTACAACAAGCTCATTTCCACTGGTATTTGCCCAAAAGGAAATTGGTTCAAAGCTTGAATCTGCTTTTTTATTCTTAACATAGCTTAAAGTACTCCATGGATTATAGATTTCAAGATTTCCAAATAGATACCCATCATACCATTCTTTGACTTCATCAAAAGAATCAAATAGGTCATAATCTTTTAATAACTGTTTGACTTCTTTTTCTGTAAAACCAAAGAATTCATTACCTATATTATCTAAGATTGAATATGATGAAAAATTATTTAACCCTGTAAAGATACTTTCTTTAGAAATTCTTAAACATCCTGTCATGATACCTTTTTCTAAGGCATCATTGGTCTTAAGAGATGATGAAAAGACATTTCTTAAAAACTCTACCATTTCATCATAGTAGTTATGTTGATAGGCTGCTTGTAATGGTACATCGTATTCATCAATAAGAATGATGACTTTTTGATGGTAATATTTTCTTAAGCACAGTGATATAGTTAATAATGATTCAGATAGTTCGTTTTTTGAAGCTGTATTTAAATGATATCTTTTTAATAGCTTTTTTTCTCTTTCATTGAAGATATCGTCATCTAATATATCTTCAAATTGATCAAGAAGACGGGCAATGATGTATGAAAATTTTACTAATTGATTTTCTATTTTTGATTCTTTCATATCTTTTAAAGATATGAAAATTACAGGATATTGATTTTGATGTTTTAATGCTTCTTTATTTTTAGAGATATTTAATCCATCAAACAAATAAGCGTTTTCTTTTTCCTTATTAGAAAAGAAATAATAAAGCATTGACATATTCAGTGTCTTACCAAATCTTCTAGGTCTTGTATATAAAACAACCTTTTCTTTTAATACTTTTTCGATAAGATTTGTTTTATCTACATAACACGCATCTTTATCAATTAATTCTTTAAAATTTTCTATTCCAGTAGGTACTATTTTCATAAAACCATCTCCTCTAAAAACTATTATACTTGATTTTATTGTCTTTTTCCATCAAACAATAGCACTTCTCCTTGGCATATAAAATTGCTTTTTATTTTATGAATTCACCAATAAAAGCAGCCTTAAATTATGTTATACAAATAAAAAATAGTGAAACCAAAGTCCCACTATTTTCTTATATATTTTAAATACAACCCTGATTTATTTAATAAATCACTTTGTTTTAAATCAAAAACATTTCCAAGATAATCTTTGCAATCTTCAAAAAGATTAGGTTGATTACTTTCTCCTGAAACAACAGGTGAAACAACTAAACTTAATTCATCAATGAGGTCTTCTTCAATAAAGAACTTATTAGTAATGCCTCCACCTTGTAATAAGAGCTTTTTAATTGAACATAAATCATAAAGCTTTTCTAAGGCTACCTTTAAAGATATTTCTTTTTTTCCTGCAAAAAGATAGGAAATATTTAATTTCTTTAATAATTCAAGGTATTGATTAGAAATAGCCTCTGAAAGTATGACAATAAGATTTTTATCTTGTAATCTTCTATTTTTATAAATAGATGAATCCCATGCAATTTCTCCTTTTAGATCAATAACAACAAGCCATTTTTTATTTTCTTTTTGATAAACATGATCTGTAAGATTGTAAGTAATATTTGAGGATTTATTTAAATGTGTTAATGAAAATAATTCAAGCGCTGTTGTTTTTCCATAAATGATAGCATCACCATCATAATTTGTAGAAATTTCACTATAGATTTTTGCAAGCTTTGTTGTTTCTTTTTCTCTAAAGAATCCACCAGCAATCTTTCCATCGATTGATTGTAACATATGACAGATAACATAAGGTCTATTCATAACCAATACCTTCTTTCTTAATACTTCACTTCAATTAAAGATTCTTGTGCTTTTACTGAAGATTCACTTGTATTTTTAATTTCTTTTAAATCTGCATAATTTGTTACTAAAACAGGTGTTTCTAAAGAATATCCTGCTTCTTGAATTTTAGCCATATCAAAGTCTAATAATAATTGACCTTGGTTGACACGATCACCTTGTTTAATATGAGCTATATACCCTTCTCCATTAAGTTGAACAGTATTAATACCTACATGAACAAGTAATTCAACACCGGCATCACTTGTAATTCCAATCGCATGTAAACTTGGGAATAAAACTGTAACTGTTCCAGTTACTGGTGCATAAACTTTACCTTCTTGAGGTAAGATGACAACACCTTTTCCTAAAGCACCTGAAGCAAAAGCGGCATCGCTTGATTCTTCAATCGCTTTAACTTCACCTTTAATTGGTGATAAAACTGTTTCTTCTACTTTAACTTCTTTATTTTCTACAACTGTTTCTTCTTTTTTATAGAATAACATTGTTAAAACAAAACCAACAACTAATGAAACTGCACCTGCAATCAATGAAACAACCATACCAGTTGCATCACCTTTAGGTGAAATATAACTTACTACACCAAAGCTTCCTAGTCCCCCGATAACATATTGTTTAACAGCAACAGCCCCCATGATAGCTCCACCTACAGCACCACCGATACAAGAGAATACAAATGGTGTTTTTTCTGGCAATAAGAAACCATAAATAGCTGGTTCAGTTACCCCACAGAATGCTGAAATAACAGCTGGGATAGCTAAAGCTTTTTTGTTTTTATCTTTTAATTTTAAATACATTGCTGCAACAACGCCAGTAGCAGCAAATGTTGTTCCTAACATACCTGGTAAAATTGTATCATAACCTAAGTTTCCAATATTAACCATGGCCATTGGTACTAATGCCCAATGTAAACCAAAAATAACAAGACATTGCCAGAAAGCACCAACAACTAATGCTGTTACTAATGGTGAAAAAGCATATAATCCAGCAAAGATATTAGATAAGATACTTGTAAGTAAACTTACAACTGGTCCAATGACTAATAATCCAATTGGAAGTGAAATAATTAATACAAAGAATGGTACAAAGAAGTTTTGTAACATTTCTGATACATATTTTTTAGCTAGTTTTTGAATTTGTGCTGCTAAAGCCACAATACAAATAACTGGTACAACTGTACTTGTATAATTTCCTGATACAAATGGAATACCAATAAATTTAGTATAATAATCACCAATCATTGGTAATGTTCCAATTGCTTTTCCAGCGGCTGATAATGTATCTGTTTGAATTGTTGGATAACATAAAGTAGCTCCAATAATCATCCCTACAACAACATTAACATTGAATTTTTTAGCAGCTGTATATCCTAAAATAATTGGTAAAAAGTTGAAAATAGAATCACCAATTGCATTTAAAATCATATAAGTTCCACTATTATTGAAACTTGTTCCTAAAATAAAGACTAATAAAGCATTTAATCCTTTAATAATCCCAGCAGCACATAATGGCCCTAAGATAGGTTGGAAACATCCTGAAATAATATCAATTAACTTATTGAAGGCACCTTGAGGAGCAACTTCTTCTTGTGGTTTGTCATTAGAAATACCTGCTAATTCACATACATCTGCGTATACTAAAGGTACATGATTTCCAATAACGACTTGATATTGTCCAGCAGATTTCATAACTGTCACAACACCAGGATTGTTTTTTAAAGCATCATCATTTGCTTTAGATTCGTCTTTTAAACGAAAACGTAATCTTGTAACACAATGTGTTAAACTGTTGATGTTTTCTTTTCCACCAACATTTGCCAAAATTTCTTTGGCTAAACTTTCATACTTACTCATAATTTTCCTCCATATTTCTCAAGTATTGAAATTTGAAGGTTTGGCCAACTTAATGTCACCATCCAAGTTAATGACGATTTCCTAAATAAACAACACGATGAATATGTATTGTTAGATAAAGTTTTTCTTCGTCATAAAGTTCATAGTTATATTGTTTTTTGATGTACATAGCTATTTTTTCTACACATTTATAAGCATTAGCATACTTTGTTTGTACAACATCTAATAAATCATCTTCTTGTTGGTTTTGTTTTTTCTCTTCAAGTAAACGTTGGGCAAAGAATTTTAAATGTGTAATAAAGCGATAGTAATAAGCACTTTCTTCATTAAATTCTATTTTGAAGTGATAACGAACAATGTTTTCGATTTCTTGCATGATCTTTGTAATTTTATACATATCATGAACATCGTCATCTAATTGTCCATTAACAATATGTAAAGCAATAAATCCTGCTTCATCATTAGGTAATAATACGCCTGTTTTCTTTTCAATGATTTCTAAAGATTTTTTACCAATAGCGTATTCTTCTTTATAAAATCTTTGAATATCCCATAACAAAGCATTCTTCACTAAAATATTTTCTTTAGCTCTTTCAACTGCTGTATAGATATGATCGACCATTGAAATATAAATCCCATCATTTAAAGACTTTCCTAAACTTAATCTTGCTTCATTCATGATTTCTTCCCCTATTTGTAAATACTCTAAAGAAATATCTACGACAAGTTCTTTAAATCGTTTCGATGCTTCAGGATTTTCTAAATAGAAAACTTTATCAATTTGATTGGCTTCAACCGTATCACCTGTTTTCTTTTTAAAACAGATTCCTCTTCCCATCACAATCTTTTCCTCATTATTTTCCATAACAACAGCTACATTGTTATTTAAGATCTTACTTATTTCCATAATCACCCCCCCAAAATAAAAACCTATTTATTGCATGCTTAAAAAAGGTGGCAATAAATAGGTTTAGCTTGTACTTAAACAATCACTATCCTAAAAACTTCCTAGGTATAATAGCATAGTTTTAAAACGGTTACAATCATTTTTATCAATTAAATAACCATCCCATAATATTTGGGTCATTACTAAACAAATGACCACCTTGTCCATGTTGATTTTCAATTCCTTGTGTTAAAAAATAATCATTATTTTTTACATCTAAATCAACATAATTTTCATTTTCTTCATCACTTAAACCTTGTTTTTTATAAAAATTTACAAGTTCTTGATAAACCTCTTTAAAAGGTGAAGAACCATAATACTCATCATCTTCACCAATAACAAAATAAATTGGTGTTTTATTTTCTACAACTTTATTAAAATACCCATCCCATTTCGATGAACACATCAATGCTCTACAATAAAGCTCTGGACTTTTAGTTAAAACTAAAGAAAGAGTTTCTCCGCCACCAGAATAACCACTGATATAACCTTGTTTTGAATTAATGGCATAATGTTTTAAGAAATATTTTGTTAAAGCAATGGTTTTATTGGTAGATAATTCTCCTCAATCTTCTAATTGTGGCACTAAAATAATCATGTGATTATTATATTTTTGACTTGTAAAAGCAAATTCTTCAGTTTTTAAGTTTTCTCCTACACCTTGAAAATAAAGACCGTAATATATAAAGCATATGATTGCCTTTTGTCATATGCTTTAGGAATATATGCATTATAATGAATATCACCATATCGACTTTGGGGAACATTATCTAATGAAAAGTTCTTATATCGTTTTGTATTTGTAGTTATTTAAGTATTTTGAGATTGAATGTCTGATTTTTTATTTATATAGAGACAGCTACTTACAAGCATAAGGCATACTATAATGCATAGTTTTTTCATTAACGTTTTAATCCACAAATCATTTCTACTGTTGCTGGATCATAGTGTGAAAAGAATGAACTAGTATCTTTATTAAGTGAAGCAATTGTTTGCATATCTTCTTCACTTAATTCAAAATCAAAGATATTTAAGTTTTCTTGCATTCTTTCTTTTCTTACTGTTTTAGCTAATGGGACAATTCCTCTTTGAACAAGCCATCTTAAAATGACTTGTCCTACTGATTTTTGATATTTTTGTCCAATTGCAGTTAATGTTTCATTAGTTAAAATTCCATTTTTACCTTCAGCAAATGGAGCCCATGCTTCTAATTGAACACCATATTTAGTGTTATATGTTAAAGCAACGTCTTGTTGATGGAAAGGATTCACTTCAACTTGATTAACAGTAGGTACAACATCTGTATCTAATGCTAAATCAACCAAACGATCTGGATAGAAGTTAGAAACACCGATGGCTTTAATTTTACCTTCTTTATAAAGATCAACTAAAGCACGATAAGCACCGTGATAATCTTTAAATGGTTGATGTAATAAAACTAAATCTAAATAATCTAATTGCATTTTCTTTAAAGATTCTTCAACAGAAGCTTTTGCTTTTTCATAACCATAATTAGAAATCCATACTTTTGTCGTAATAAATAATTCTTCACGAGGTACACTTGTTTCTTGAATTGCTTTACCTACTGCTTCTTCATTACCATATGATTGAGCAGTATCAATTAAACGATACCCTGCATCAATTGCATCTAAAACAACTCTTTTACATTCTTCTTCATCTTTCACTTGGAAAACACCAAAACCAACAACTGGCATTTTCACTCCATTATTTAATGTTTTGTATTCCATTGTTATTCTCCTTATTCAAAATTACATTTTGTTGTAGCCATACGATGTAATGATTCTTCTGTTACATGATAGAAAGGTTCATGTTTATTAACAGCTGCAATTTGTTTCATTTCTTCATCTGTTAATTCAAAATCAAAGATATTTGCATTATCTTTAATATGATCCATTGATTTACTTCCTGGAACAAGTCCAAATCCCATCTGAATATGCCATCTTAAGATAATTTGAACTGTTGATTTATGATATTTTTCAGCAAGTTCAACAAATACAGGTTCTTGTAACATATCGCTATTTCCATGTCCTAATGGATACCATGATTGAAGTTGAATATGATGTTCCTTACAAAAATCATAAACATGTTCTGCTGGATAATAAGGATGACATTCTACTTGCATAATCATTGGTGGAATTTCACATTGATCTAAGATTTCTTGAATTTGTTCAACTCTAAAGTTAGATAAACCAATCGCTTTGATTTTTCCTTCTTTATATGCTTTTTCTAACATCTTATAAGCATAAACATAGTTATTTACAGGATGATGTAAAATCATCACATCAACATAATCAACACCTAATCTTTTTAAAGTATCATCAATTGCTTGATCATTTTCATAAAGTGTTGGTCCTAATTTTGTTTCTAAAAAATAATCTTCTCTTTTTAATCCTGATAATTTTAATCCTTTTCCTACTTCTACTTCATTACCATAACGATTGGCTGTATCAATGAGTTGATAGCCATGGTTTAAGGCAAAAGCTACATTATCTTCAATTTGTTTATCAAATTGTTGAATGGTACCAAATCCAAGTTGAGGGATTTGGTATCCATTATTTAAAGTAATAAAATTAGTCATGAATTTTTATTCCTTTTAAACGTGTTTCATTGGCAGGATCTTCAGGATTATGAGATGGTTTGTTTGTATCTAAGGCTTGCATTTCTTTCATTTCTTCATCTGTTAATTCAAAGTCAAAGATATCAATGTTTCCTTTCATTCTTTCTTCATTTGTAGATTTAGGTAAAGAAATAACTCCTTCTTGATAAATCCATCTTAAGATAATTTGACCAGCATTTTTATTATATTTTTTAGCTAATGAAACAATTGTTTCATTTTCTAATAAATCTTTATTTCCATGTCCTAACGGATACCATGCTTCTAAATGAATATCATTTTCAGCCATCACTTTTCTTAATTCTTTTTGTTGAACAAATGGGTTAAATTCTACTTGGTTAACTGCTGGCGTTACAGTCATACCATTTTTAAATTTATTCCATAAATTAATGGTAATATTAGAAATACCAATAGATTTAATCTTACCTTCTTGATAAGCTTCTTCTAAAGCTTTCCAAGCTCCTAAATAATCACCATATGGTTGATGTAATAAATAAAGATCAATATAATCTACTCCTAATAATTTTAAAGAAGTTTCAATACCTTTCTTAGCATTTTCATAACCATAATCTTGTAACCATAATTTAGAAGTAATAAAGATTTCTTGACGATCAATGCCACTATCTTTAATCGCTTTTCCTACATCACTTTCATTCATATATCCTGCAGCTGTATCAATATGACGATATCCTGCTTTTAAAGCAGCTAAAGTTGCATCATAAGTAGGTCCATCATTAGGAATCATGAAGACTCCAAATCCTACAGCAGGGATTGTTTGTTTATTGTTTAATTCAAAAGTTTTCATTATTATCTCCTCCAATTTCTATCTTTATTTTAATTTTTAATTCTATATATGTACAATATCAATAGTGCATGTTAGTATAACTGGAAGTTATACTTGTTGGTTTGCTTCTATAATATCTTTTAGACTTACTTTTTCATGGCGATAACGTGCCTTGGAATTAGCATCTTTGATTTTTGTAATAATTGCTTTTGATGGACAGTTTTGTGCACAAGCTAAACAAAACTCACAAGTATTTTGTTTTCTCTTTGCTCTATTGTTTTCAACGTATAATAAACCACGTGGACAGATTTTCGTACAAATACCACAACCTACACATTTATCAGTGACAGTAATTTGTTCACCATTAATAAATTGAAATTTGAAGTGCAGGAATTAACTGAAAATCACTTAGAAATGGATGTGTAAAGCAAAAATAACCGCACCGGAGTAAATCAATACTCTAGTGTGGTCGTTTAGTTTTTTTGAGTTCCATTTTAAGTCTTCGCTTAAAAATTGCTATTTTATCAAATCACTAAGTAAAACTCACAAAATGATTCTCTTATTTATATTAATATTTCATCTATGATATTTTGAATGTGAATTTTAGTTGCATCTAATGTAGGAATTTTTAATTCAACATCTCCATATACCATTGGCAATTCTGTACAACCAAGAATTATTGCATCTACGCCTAAATCACTATAACCTTTATTAGCAATTTCAATAAACTTCTCTTTTGTATCTTTTGTTATAACACCATGTTCTAATTCATTTTCAATATGCCATCCTATCCACTTGCAATCCTCTTCACTCGGTGTAACAACTTGTATTCCTTCCTTTTCAAATGGTTCTTTAAAATAGGCGTCTTTCATTGTTCCTTCAGTTCCAAGCAATAACAATTTATTAAATTTCTTCTTTTTCGCTTCACTTACACATACTTGAACCAAACTAAGCATAGGGATAGCAGTTTCCCTTGCAACTCTATCAAATACCATATGCCCTGTACAACATGCCAATGCAATAAAGTCACAATTTGCTTTTTCTAGAGTTCTTACTGCCCCAAGTATATATTCTGTCATTCCCTCATAATCCTGTGTAGCTCCAAATGGTATCATTTTAAAACAACTAAGACTTTCTATCGTAATTTCAGGTAAAACTGGCTTACCTAGTTTTTTCATAACGCCATACTCTATTTCTTTATAATATTGCAATGTTGCTTCTGGACCTACTCCACCAATCAATCCCAATTTTTTCATTTTGATTTCTCCATAGTTTAATTTTTTTATACAATAACATGCTTGAATTTCTATTACAATAAGAGTATTTAAAATATCCTAGTAACTGTTGTTTTCTAATATTAAAAGAGAATCAATTAAGATTCCCCTTTTTCATCTAAGTGTTCATCGCATAATTTAGTAATACCATCTAACATATAATACCAAGGTTCTTTAATAGAATAGAATGTTGGGATGAATTCTTTTGGTACAAAAGATAGCAATCCTTTTTCTATTTCTAAAGTATCTGGTATCATTGGTGAATAAAGTGCAATGGCATCAGGACCAATTAAGGAAATGGATGGTAATAATGATTTAATTACAAGTTCCTTAACACCTGCTTGACTCCAAGCAAGATGTTGGCAATCATCTGATAATTGCATTCTTCTTAAAAAGAAACGTACTTCTCCCGCAATTCATTCTTTTCCTGTAATAACTTGCCCATTTACAAGAATTCCTTGACCACCAACCCCAAAACCAAAAGGTTGTGAATGAAAGATAATATTTTTATATTCTTCATGTTCCAAAGAAAACCCTACTACTGCTGCATTAGCATTATTATAAATAAAGACATCGATATGATATTTCTTTTCAAATTCATTTTTAATATCTTGATCTCTACCATCAATGGATGAACGTAAATGTTGATTATCTTTAATAATACCTGGAGTGGCAATACCAATAACATCAATTGTATGGTGTTTTAATAAAACAGTATCGATAATATCATAAAGATCATTCATATCAAGACTTGCTTTAATAATCGTTTGTTGATCAATAATTGTTGATTTATCATAAACACGATAATAAATACGAGTTTGTGCTCTATTAGTTGATAAAACAATAGAAAGAATACGTTTATTTGATTTTTTACAACAGTGACATTTCTTAACTTGTTCTTCTTTCTTTTCTTTATTATAATTTTCAATTTCACTTTGAATAAATTTAATCGCACCAATTGCATCATAACTTGCAAAAGTTGCTGTTGGTATTTGTAAAACAAGTTTATCAGGTAAACTTTCTTGTAATCTTTTTAACATATAGCCAATTTGTGGAGCGATTAAAACAAGATCATAATTTTCTACTTGTTCATAAATATTTGAATAATCAACCGCATCAAAGTGATAATCTTCCCCTAACATTTCTACTACAGAATTAAGGTTATCTGCAAACATTGATGTTGTAAGACCTGAGGAACAAGATAATAAAACACGGGTTGTTTTTTTGTCTTTTAAACCAATTAATGTTTCAATCATTTCATCATAAAGTTGATGGGCATGATTTTCATCATTAAGTTCAAAATGAAGATAAAACTGCACTTCTTGATTTTTATAAGAAATAATATTAAATTCAACAATTGTTCCATTGGTAACATCAGTAAATTGAATGGTAGCTTCACCATAAGATGTTGTTAATTTAATTGTTTGTTCACTTTCTACATTGATTTGATAATCATCATTTTGATGATCAATAATCCATTTTTTAAATAGATCAGATGTATACATTTTATCTTCACACCTTTCTTTTATCTTATAAAGTTTGTACGACGGAATTCTTCTTTTTCTGGTAAACCATATTTTTCTTTACCATCATGAATACATTTCATTAAAAATGACATGTTTCTAGCAAGAACGCGCATTGTTTGTAATCCTTCTTCATCTTGGCTTGCTTCTCCCATTTCTCTACCATGGATTGCATTCCAATATTGTGAAGAAGCAATTGGCATACCTGAGATTGCAAAGAATTTATTGATTTCATCATAAGTTGAAGAAATACCACCACGTCTTGCGACAATCGCACTAGCACCTACTTTCATACTTTTATCAAAAGATGTACTATAGAATAATCTTGTTAGAAAAGCAATTAATGTAGCATTAGCAGAAGCAAAATAAACAGGTGTTCCTACTACAAGACCATCAGCTTCTTCAAATTTTTTAGCCACTTCATTGACACAATCATCAAAAACACAATGATCTAATCTTGTTTTACATGACATACAAGCAATACAACCACGAATGTCTTTATTGCCAACATGTACGATTTCGCTTTCAATTCCTTCTTGATCAAAAATCTTCACCATTTCATCTAAAGCAACTTTTGTATTTCCTTGAGGACGAGGACTACCATTAATAATAAGTACTTTCATCTTATTTCTTTTTCCATTTCTTTACTATTATTTTAATCATTATTTATCCCATTGTACATGACTAAAAACAAATATCACTATAACCAAAAGTTATACTGTGTTATAATACGGAAAAGGAGAAGTGATACAATGATTGAATTCAACCAATTGAAACATCTTGTTGCTATAGCAAAAAATAAAACGATTTCTAAAGCAGCTGAAGAACTTCTTATTTCTCAGCCTGGCCTTACAAAATCCATGCAACGTTTAGAAGAAGATTTAGGTTTATCGTTATTTAATCGTAAGAAAAATAAAATAGAATTAAATGATAATGGTTTACTTGCGGTTGAATTTGCGAAAAAGTTACTTGATGGTAGAGAAGAAATGATCAAAGAACTGACAAAACATAATCAAAATTATTTATCTTTTGCTAGCTGTGCACCTGCTCCTTTATGGGGAATTGAATATACTTTTCAAACAAATACAAATTCACAATTTGAAAGTTTTCTTATTCAAGATGAGTAAACACTCATTAATGGTTTAGAAAATGGAGACTATTCATTAATTGTATTAACACATCCTTTAGATAATAAAAACTATATTTGCCAAGAATTCTTAAATGAATCACTTTACTTATCTGTGCCTCCGGCACATCCTTTAGCACCATTTAAAGAAATTTCATTTTCTGATTTAGATGGACAAAGTGTTCTTTTATTATCACATATTGGATTTTGGAATGAAGTATGTAAACAAATGATTCCTGAATCTCATTTGTTATTCCAAGATGATCCCTTTGTCTTTAATGAACTTACAAAGATGTCTGCTTTACCTAATTTTAAAAGCGACATTACAATGCAAAGAGACAGCGAAGAAGATAATCGTATTTTAATACCTATTACTGATCAAGAAGCTCATGCGAGCTACTATGCTATTTATCCAAAAGATAAAAAACAATTCTATCAACCACTTCTTAAACAAATAAAAGATCTTGATTGGAAAAAAACAAAAGATTTACCTAAAGTATTCAATAATCAATAATAAAATATTTCCTATCTAAAAAGCTGTTACATTTGTAGCAGCTTTTTAAAATTCAACAATTTCATTAAACATAAATATCATACAATCTATCTTTTTATCAGTATGAAAATGTCCACAATACCATTTCTTATAATCTAAGCTTAATTCTAATTTATCTAAAAAAAATTCTGTACTATAATCTACTTTTAAAGGATTAATACCTTTCATAAATACTTCTCGAGGAAGATATTTATAAGGACAAGTATGAGAAAGTACAACATCTATTTGTGGATTCTTTTCTACGTACATTAAAAGTTTATCTTTTATTTCTTCACTGGGTTGTTCACTTGGATACCAATTATATCCCATTTGTAAACGATAGTTTTTATCAACACTATAAGCTCCACCAATAACTAAAACACTTTGTTCATTAAATTGATACACTTCACCATCTTTCGCAAATAATATATGAGGATATTCTTCTTCATAATAGACAAGCCCATCATGAAATATTTTTGTTTTATAGCCTTCTATATTTTCAGGACGTTCTTCATGATTACCATGAATACAAAAGAAAGTAATCGGATATTGTAAAAGACTATTTTTTAAATAAATATCTTGTTCATTAGCGTAATAGTTAATACCTGCATCTCCTAAAACAATCATAAGATCATCTCTTGTTGTTTTATTTTTATAACAAAATGCATAAACTTCACTAAAATTCCCATGTTTATCACCTGTTATATAAATCATAATTTCTCCTATTGATATTGTTTTAATGTCTTTTCAATTCTTTTTTTCATTTCTTCTTGTAAAGAATAGGGTTTAATAACTGTAATCTTATCTTGTAACATCATTAACCATCCTATTAACCCTTCATTAATTAAAACATCTTTTACTATTAAATGATAACGATTTTCATAATCTTTTGTCACACGATTATCTTGTCCAAATTTATCAACAACTTCTTTAATAATCGATTGATCAAAACTAATCTCTAAATCTTCTTTTTCTCCGGAAATATACATATTAATTGGATTATCAATTTGTTCTACATCAAATTGTTCTCCTTCAAAATATTTACTCTTATGATTTCTTACAAGTCTCATACGATCTAATCGATAAAGAGATAAACTATCTGGTCTTTTATCAAAATAACCAATCACATAATATTTAGAATTATTTTGAATGAGTTTATACGGAGAAATAATATAAAACTCTTTATTATCTTGATGATTACCATGGATATTTGATATTTCTACCAACCTATTTCTTTTTATTTCATAATTAACATACTTAAAATAAATATTTTTCTTTTCATTAATAGCTTTAATAATGGTTGTCATATTTAATAACAAATCATAATTTCTTATATCATTTTGTCTAATTGTTTGATTTTGAATACGGGATAATTGTTTATTTGAACTTAATGTTTGTAATTTTGTAAGTAGTATATTTACTTCTTTTTGATCTAAATCATTATTATAAAGAATACTATCCCATAAATATTGTATTTGTCCATCATTAAAGAATTCTTCATTTATTGCATAGCCTTTACGATGTTTTGTTTTAATAATATCTTTTTGATAAATATAATGAGATAATTCGTTAATATTTCTAATTGCTTGATAAACCGTTTTTATATCTACTTTAATTTGATATTTTTCTTCTAATAACATCTTAATTTCTATTGCTGGTATATAATCTAATGATTCTTTGATAATAAGATATGTGTAATAGAGTCTGTCCATAGTTTTCTCCTATCTTGCATAATTAAGTGAATATGTCTTGTCTTTATGATACAACATTTCATAACGATATGGTGAATAATTATAAAGAGATTTTTCAAAGCGTTTAAAGGCTTCATCAAGTGTTACAAATGGTAAATGAAAATAAGCTTGTTTATATTGTTTTTCTAATAGAAGAATAAGACTTGCATAGTAATGTGTTTGTTCATCACTTATCATTTTATAATGTGTCATACCTAAGATGACTTGATTGAGTTGATTCATTTTAAATGTAAGCAAATGCCTTACTAGACAATAAATTTCTATATTAAAATCACTATGATCTAAAATATAATAAAATAAATTATATTTATATTCGACTAATGGTTTAAAATGTTGATTGATTAATAAATTCATCATGACTAAATGATATTCCATTTCATTATAAGATAAGCAACAATCAATATATCTTTTAATATTTGAAAAAAGCCATAATTGAATATCTTTTCTTTTATTTAATTTTCTTTTTAATTGAAAAACATCAATACACGTATTCATTAAATCATAAATACCTTGTTGATAAATTCCGTCACTATGAATTAATAAATATGTTTTTACCTCCATAATTGATACATCTGTCATTTGTTCATAACTTTTAACTACCATTAAAATCATCCCCTTTTCTTTATCTATATTATAGGGAGATGATGATTTTTATGATTAATTTGTATCTGTTTTAAAACCAAAAAAAAGGAGTTAAATAACTCCCTTATTTTCTAAGAATTTTCTAATTTTCTTTGTTGCTGCTTTAAGTTCTTCTAAACTATAAGCATAAGAAACACGAATATATCCTTCTCCTGCTTCACCAAAAGCACTTCCTGGCACACAGGCTACTAACTGATCATTTAATAATTCTTCACAGAATTGTTCTGATGTAAGCCCTGTTGATTTAATACATGGGAAAACATAGAAAGCACCTTGTGGTGTAAATGTTTTAAGTCCCATTTCATTAAATGTTTTGACTAAGAAGTTTCTTCTTGCAAGATAAGCTTGTCGCATTTTTTCAATTTCTTCATCACAATGTCTCATCGCTTCAATGGCTCCATATTGAGCACATGTTGGTGCTGACATAATGACATATTGATGAATTTTTTTCATCATTTTAACTAGATATTCATTCGCAAGAACATAACCTAAACGCCATCCTGTCATCGCATAAGCTTTAGAAAAACCACTGACAAGAATAACTTGATCTTTGATTTCATCAAAAGATGCAATTGAACAGAATTTATGTTCATAAGAAAGTTCTGCATAGATTTCATCCGTAATAATCATAATTCCTGATTCTTTAAAGATAGGAACTAATTTTTCATAGTCTTCTCTTGTCATGAATCCACCTGTTGGATTACTTGGGTAGTTTAAAAGAATGGCCTTTGTTTTTTCATTGATAGCTTCTTTTAAAAGTTCAGGTGTTAATTTAAATTCATTTTCTTCTGTTAAAGTAATGTTTCTTACCACTCCACCAGCAAGTGCAACACCCGGTGTATAAGCAACATAACTTGGTTGTAATAAAATGACTTCATCACCTGGATTAATAATTGTTCTAAAGGCTAAATCGATTCCTTCAGATCCCCCAACAGTGACAATACATTGTTCTGGTTTATAATCTAAATTAAATCTTCTTTTTTGATATTTACAAATTTCTTTTCTTAATTCTAATAATCCTTGATTTGCTGTATAGAATGTTTTTCCTTTTTCAATTGAATAGATTGCAGCTTCTCTAATTGTCCAAGGGGTTGCAAAATCAGGTTCACCTACCCCTAAAGAAATAACACCTTCCATTTGATTAGCTAAATCAAAAAATTTACGAATTCCACTAGGTGGAATATCTTTTACAATAGGATTAACAACTTTTTCAAAATCCATTATGGAGTTACCAATAATCTTTCTGCTGCATCTTTATTATCATCCTCAACAAGTCTACCCATGTTTTTATATTGTTTCAAAACATACATTGTGGCTGTTCTTTCAATACCTTCAATAACCGCTAAACGACTATTAACGAATTTAGCAACTTCAACCATTGTTTTTCCCTTAACAATCAATAAGAATTCATAATTTCCTGCTAATAAATACATTGTATCTACTTCTGGAAAATTATAAATCTTCTTAGCAATACGATCATAACCATAATCTCTTTCTGGTTTTGCATTAACTTGAATAACAGCTGTACATACATCATGATTTGTTTTATCCCAATTGATTAATGTATGATAACCATAGATTGTTTTATTTTTCTCTAAATCTTTAATTGTATTTTCAACATTTTCTTCTGATTCGTTTAAGGCGGCCGCAAGATCAACGACTTCCATTTTTGCGTTGTTTTCAATTAATGATAAAAGTAAATTTTCATCCATATCCTTCTCCTCCTTATTATGGTTCAATTATATACTAATTTAATAATAAGGTAAATTGAATTTTTAGAGGAATAAGCAAGATGTTTCTTGTCTAGATAAGTAAAGTGTTCTATAATAAAGTTGAGGTGAAATTATGATTATACAAAGTAAAAAAGTTTGGATTGCTGATCAATTCATTCCTGCACAATTAGAATTAGAAGATGGAATTATTAAAGAAATATATCCTTACAATGAAAAAGAAGTCACTAAAGATTATGGAGATTTAAGAATTCTTCCTGGTTTTATTGATATTCATTGTCATGGAGCTTATGGTTTTGACACAAATGATGCTGATCCTGAAGGTTTAAGAAAATGGACAAAAGGAATCGTTGATGAAGGAGTTACTTCTTTCCTTGCAACAACTCTTACTCAAAGTGAAGAAGTTCTTACAAATGCGGTAAGTAATGTCGCAAAAGTTGTGGAAGAAGGTTATGAAGGTGCTGAAATCTTAGGTATTCATTTTGAAGGTCCTTATTTAAATAAAGCACATAAAGGTGCTCAACCTGAAGAATACTGTGTTAAACCTGATATTGAACAATTTAAAAGATATCAAAAAGCTGCTCATGGTTTAATTAAATATATTACTATGGCTGTTGAAAATGATGAAGATTACGCTCTTACAAAATATTGTAGTCAAAATAATGTGGTCGTAAGTATTGGACATTCAAATGCAACTTATGAACAAGCTGTTCAAGCATACGCTCATGGAGCAAGAAGTATGACTCATGTTTATAATGCGATGACACCATTTACGCATCGTGCAAATGGTCTTGTTGGTGGTGCTTTACGTATTAGAAATATGTATGGAGAAATTATTTGTGATGGAAATCATTCTACTCTTGCCGCTTTAAATAATTTCTTTACTTCAAAAGGTCCTGATTATAGTATTATGATTACTGATTCCTTAATGTGTAAAGGATTTCCTGTAGGTACTAAATTTGATTTTGGTGGACAAGAAGTTGTCATTTATCCAGATGGAAGTGCTCATTTAGTAGAAGCAGGAAACTTAGCTGGTTCTACTTTAAATGTAAACAAAGGATTAAAAATCTTAATTGAAGATGCATTAGTTCCTGTTAATTACGCGATTAATGCATGTACATCAAACCCAGCAAGATGTTTACATGTTGATAATCGTAAAGGAACAATTGGCGTTGGTTATGATGCTGATCTTGTTGTTTTAGATAGAGATTATGAAGTTGTTCAAACTTATTGTAAAGGCGTTGGGCAAAAATAAGATTTTGAGATGCTTCATGCATCTCTTTTTTTTCTTATATAGAAAGCTTTTTATAGTTATTTTATGGTACAATTATTTCAAAAGGAGGCGATTTTGTGTATCGTTTTTATGTATCAAGTTATGCTAAAGGAAAAGAAAAAGGTCTTTATGTATGTACTTTAGATGAAACTAAAAATGAACTTCATTTAAATAAACATATTCCTACCGAAGATTTTCCTTCTTATGTTATTAAAAAAGATGATTATCTTTATGTATCTTTAAAAGATGCACGTGTTGGGGAAGGAGGAGGTGTCGCAAGTTATCATATTGAAGAAGATGATTTAAAACAACTTTCTTTTTATAATTCCCATGGTCGTTCTTATACTCATTTATGTTTAAGTCCTGATCAAAAATATTTATTTACAGCCAATTATCACGTTGGAGCAACTGCTGCTTTCCCTTTAAAGGATCATAAAATTGGAGATAAACTTTCAGTTGTTCACCATCATGGTTCAGGAATTGATTTACTTAAAAGACAAACAAGTCCTCATGCTCATTATGTAGGAATTACTCCTGATCATAAATATCTTTACAGTGTTGACCTAGGTGCTGATAAAATTGTTATGTATGAATTTATTAATGAAAAATTACAAGAAACATCATTAAGTCAATCTGTGATTCCTGGTAGTGGGCCTCGTCATATGATTTTTTCTCACGATGGTAAATATTGTTATCTCGTCAATGAAATTAGTAACAGTATTATGGTTTATCAATATCATGATGGACACTTTACTTTGATTCAAGTTATTCATTGTGTACCTCGTCATTTTCATGGCTTTTCAAGTGCTGCTGCTATTCATATGACATCAAGTGGTAAACATATTATTGTTTCCAATCGTGGACATGATAGCATTGTCCTTTATCGCGTTAATCAAGAAACAGGAAAAATCACTTTACTTTATATGGTGCATACTGGAAAAGGACCTCGTGATTTTAATATTATTGATGATCGTTATATTGTTGTGGCAAGTCAAGAAGAAGACCGTTTAGAGCTTTATACATTTAATGAAGAAAAAGAAGAAATTAAGCCTACAGGAAATACTTTAGATATTATTCAACCTGTTTGTGTGGCTTTATAGGAGAAAGATTATGGAATACGAAATTGTTGGAGATACTCTCCCTGTTGTTATTTGTCACTTAAATAAAGGTGAAAAAATGATTAGTGATAGTGGTGCTATGGCTTGGATGGATCCATGTATGAAAATGGAAACAAACGGTGGTGGTGCTGGTAAAATCATCGGTAGAATGTTTTCTGGTGAAACTTTATTTAGAAATAGTTATACGGCAAATGAAGATGGTTTAATTGCCTTTGCCTCAAGTTTTCCTGGAAAAATTGTCGCTATTGATGTAGAGCCTGGAAAAGAAGTCATCATTCAAAAATCTGCTTTTCTAGCTAGTGAAGAAAATGTAGAAACATCGGTTTTCTTTAATAAGAAATTTTCTTCTGGTATATTTGGTGGTGAAGGTTTTATTTTAACAAAGGTTTCTGGACACGGAACATGTTTTGTTGAAATTGATGGAAGTACCGTAGAATACAATTTACTACCAGGTCAACAAATGGTTATTGATACCGGTTATCTTGCAATGATGGATGCTACTTGTAAAATGGATATCCAATCAGTTCCTGGTTTAAAAAATAAATTTTTAGGAGGAGAGGGATTATTTAATACCGTGGTTACTGGTCCTGGTAAAATTGTGGTTCAAACAATGCCTATTTCAGCAGTAGCAAATTCACTTGCAAAATTTTTCCCTCAAGGTAAATAATGAAGAAATTGTTTTGTTTTGATATTGATGGTACTTTAAGAACAACCACAGATCATCAAATACCAGAAAGTACCATCAAAGCCTTAAATTTATTAAGAGAAAAAGGTCATCTTTTATTAGTATCTACAGGTAGAAGTGTTGACTCTTTAAAGAATACTCACATTTATGATACTTTTGCCTTTGATGGGTATGTATGCAATAGTGGACAAGCTTTATTAGATAAAAATTTAAAACTTATTCACAAAGAAAGTTTATCTACAACTGTTGTTTTAAAAGCTTTAGACGCTTCTAAAAAACACAACATTCCTTTAGCTCTTAAATGTACACCAAGAATTATTAATATGGAACCCAATGAAAATGTCATTCGTTCATGTAATTATTTCAATAATCCAATTCCCCCTGTTGGTAGCTATACCAATCAAGAAGTAGGTGCCATGATTGCTTATGGTCCTTTAGATTATGACTATCAAGAATTTAAAGATATTGAAGAACTTGATGTGATGGTAGGAGAAAGTAGTTATGCTGATATTACTATTAAAGGAATTTCTAAAGCAACTGGCATTGCTTATTTTATGAAGTTATGGAATATGAAAAGTTATGTAGCTTTTGGGGATTCTTTAAATGATGTTGAAATGTTTAAACATGCTTCTTTTTCGATTTGTATGGGACAAGGAAATAATGAGTTAAAGAAATTAAGTGATTTTGTGACAACTTCTATTGATGAAGATGGTATTTATTATGCATGTAAAGAATTAGGCTATATCTAAAATAGCCTTTTTTATTTCGTCTAAGTTCTTACCTATTAAAAGTAAATCAAAGAGTTCTTCATATTGTTTGGTTGATAGATTTTCTAAAAAAATTGGATCTACATCAGGGAAGCGAATAAGGAAAAGTTTGAGAGCATTTCTTCTTGCAATCAGTTTTTTTATTTTTCAAAAGAAGTATTTTCTTGATTCATAAAAAGCTTCCTTCTTTCATTATAGAAAAATATATTTTTTTATAAATGGACAGATAGTCCAAAATACTCCTTAAAATTATGCCAAAATAAAAATGGTCTTTCGACCATTTTTTAATTATCTTAGTTTTGTAATATCAATTAACGATGGCACACCATGTTTACGTTTTTCAAGTGAATCAATAAGTGCTTTTGCTGTATCAAGTGAAGTATAAATTGGAATACCAGCTTCTACAGCAAAACGTCTAATTAAGAAACCATCTTTTAAGTTATCATTTCTTGTTGGAATATCAATAACTAAATCTACTGTATCCGTAAACATTAAGTCAAAGATTGTATTTGTTTTTTCACATATACGGTTAACAAAATGTACAGGTACATCATGTTCTTTTAAGAATTTATATGTTCCTTCTGTGGCATATAAATCATAACCAAACATATAATATTGTTTAGCGATTGGTAAGAATTCTTCTTTAGAAGAATCTTTAATTGTACAAATGATATTCTTTTTCTTAGGTAATTGAATACCTGTTCCCATGAATGCTTTATAAATAGCTTCATCTAAGTTTTTAGAAATACCTAAAACTTCACCTGTTGATTTCATTTCAGGTCCTAAAGAAATTTCTGCACCTTTGATTTTTTCAAATGAGAACACTGGCATCTTAACTGCAATTGTTTCTTTTTCAGGAACAATACCATAAGAATATCCTTGTTCTTCAATTGTATGTCCCATAATAGCTTTTGTAGCAATAGCTACAATTGGGATATCTGTAACTTTTGAAATATAAGGAATTGTTCTTGAAGATCTTGGGTTAACTTCAATAACATAAACTTGATCTTCATAAACAATAAATTGAATATTGATTAATCCCACAACATGTAATGCTTTAGCAAGACGTTTTGTATAATCAACGATCACATCTTTAATTTCTTGTTTGATTTTTTGTGGTGGGTAAACAGAAATACTATCTCCCGAGTGAACTCCCGCACGTTCAACGTGTTCCATAATACCTGGAATTAAGATACCATGTCCATCACAAACTGCATCAACTTCAACTTCTTTACCAGATAAGTATTTATCAATTAAAATTGGATGTTCTTGGTATTGTCTATTAATGATTTTCATGAACTTTTTAATATCACCATCATTTAAGGCAATTTCCATACCAGCACCACCTAATACATAAGATGGTCTTACTAAAACTGGATATCCTAATTTATTAGCAACTTCAATTGCTTCTTCTGCAGTAAAGACTGTTGAACCTCTTGGACGATCAATATGACATTTTTCAAGAATTTCATCAAATCTTTCTCTATCTTCTGCAGCATCTACATCATCGGCATCTGTTCCTAAAATTTTAACACCCATATCTGTAAGTGCTTTGGTAAGTTTGATAGCTGTTTGTCCCCCAAATTGAACGATTGCTCCATCTGGTTTTTCAATGTCTACAATACTTTCTACATCTTCAGCAGTAAGTGGTTCAAAGTATAAACGATCAGCAATATCAAAGTCTGTTGATACTGTTTCAGGGTTGTTATTAACAATGATTGTATCGTATCCAGCTGCTTTTAAAGCCCATACACAATGTACTGAACAGTAATCGAATTCAATACCTTGTCCAATACGAATTGGTCCTGATCCTAAAACCATGATTTTTTTCTTTTCTCTTTGTGGTTCTACTTCGTTCACTCCACCTTGAATTGAATAGTAATAAGGTGTTTGTGCATCAAATTCTGCCGCACATGTATCAACAACTTTATAAGCTGCAACAATATTATTATCTTTACGCATTTGATGAATTTCTTGTTCTGTTTTTCCAGTTAATTCAGCAATGACTCTATCTGGGAATTGTAATCTTTTTGCTTGTTTTAATAAATCAACTGTTAATTCTTCTGTTTTAATTCTTTCTTCCATTTCTACTAAATGTTTTATTTTATCAATGAACCAAACATCAATTTTAGTAATTTCATGGATTTCTTGTTCTGTAATTCCTTTTCTTAAGGATTCAGCTACAGCAAAGATACGTTGATCATCAACATCTTTTAATTTTTGTTTTAATTCATCATGTGTTAATTTTGTAAAGGCATCTAAATGTAAATAGAAAACATTTTGTTCAAGAGAACGTAAAGCTTTCATTAAAGCTCCTTCAAAGTTATTACAGATTGACATAACTTCTCCAGTTGCTTTCATTTGTGTTCCTAATTTTCTTGAAGCATCAACGAATTTATCAAATGGCCATTTAGGAATTTTACATACCACATAGTCTAATGTTGGTTCATAAGAAGCATATGTTTTACCTGTAACGGCATTTTTGATTTCATCTAAGGTATATCCTAAAGCAATTTTAGCTGCTAATTTAGCAATTGGATAACCTGTTGCTTTAGAAGCTAAAGCTGATGAACGAGAAACACGAGGGTTTACTTCGATAACACAGTATTCAAAACTATTTGGATTTAAAGCGTATTGTACATTACATCCACCTTCAATATTTAAAGCTGTAATAATATTTAAAGCTGATGAACGTAACATTTGATATTCTTTATCTGATAAAGTTTGGCTTGGTGCCACAACAATACTATCTCCTGTATGAACACCAACAGGATCTAAGTTTTCCATGTTACATACAGTAATGCAGTTTCCTGCACTATCTCTCATTACTTCATATTCGATTTCTTTCCATCCAGCAATACATCTTTCAATTAAACATTGACTTACTCTTGATAGACGTAAACCATTTGAACAAATATCATGAAGTTCTTTTTCATTATTTGCGATACCTCCACCAGTACCACCTAATGTATAAGCAGGTCTTACAACAACTGGATAACCAATTTTTTCTGCAAATTCTAAAGCATCATTAACATGGTTAACAACGATGGATGCAGCACATGGTTCGTTAATTCTTTCCATTAAGTTTTTAAATTCTAAACGATCTTCTGCAAGTTTGATTGTATCTGTATTTGTCCCAATTGTACGAACATTGTGTTCTTCTAAGAATCCTTCATCCGCTAAAGCCATAGCGATGTTTAATGCATTTTGTCCACCTAATGTTGGTAAAATGCTATCTGGTTTTTCTTCCATGATTAATTTTTTAACAACAGGTACAGTTAATGGTTCGATATAAACTTTATCTGCGATATCACCATCTGTCATGATTGTTGCTGGGTTGGAGTTAATTAAAACAACTTCTACCCCTTCTTCTCTTAAAGCTCTACAAGCTTGAGTTCCAGCATAATCAAATTCTGCTGCTTGACCAATGATGATAGGCCCTGAACCGATAACTAATACTTTTTTTATACTTAAATCTCTTGCCATCTTATTTTACCTCCATCATTTTTTCAAATTCATCAAATAAAGCATCTGTATCTAATGGACCAGCACATGCTTCTGGATGAAATTGTACTGTTTTAATATTTTTACCCATATATTCAACACCTTCGATTGTTTGGTCATTTACATTAATAAACCAAGGTTTTGCAATATTACGATCAATAGAATCATCACAAATTACATAGTTATGATTTTGTGTAGAAATATAAACACGACCTGTATTTAAATCTTTAACAGGATGATTTGCACCATGGTGTCCATATTTTAATTTTTCAGTTTTAAATCCATGAGCTAAAGCCATCAATTGATGTCCTAAACAGATTGCAAAGATTGGTAAACCACTTTCAGATAGTTTTTTAACTTCTTTAATGATTTCAACATTTTCGCTTGGATCTCCAGGACCATTTGATAACATCACTCCATCATAGTTTCCTTCAATGATTGTACTTGCAGGAGTAGATGCTGGATAAACTGTGACTTCTATATTTCTATTTGCTAATGATTTAGCAATATTTTTCTTAGCACCAAAGTCTAATAAAGCAACTTTTCGATCTCCTGTTCCTACTTTATATGGTTTGTCACATGTTGTTTTTTCAACGACACCAGTTACTTTAAAGTTATGTATTTTTTCCATCACTTCACTTAAATCATCATATTTTGTTGTTGTAATCATTCCATTCATACAACCTTTATTTCTAATGATTTTAGTTAAATGTCTTGTATCGATTCCTTGAATACAAGGAATGTCATGTTCAATCAAATAATCTTTTAAATCAATATTTTTTCTAAAATTACTTCCAAGTCTAGCAAGTTCATTCACTACAAATCCTTCAACATAAGGTTTTGTAGATTCTTGATCTTCTAAACATACTCCATAGTTTCCAATTAATGGATATGTCATGACAACAGATTGTCCTGCATAGGAAGGATCTGTTAATACTTCTACATATCCTGTCATTGAAGTATTAAATACAAATTCACTGACAACTTCTTTGTTAGCCCCTACGCTTTCACCTTCAAATACGTTTCCATCTTCTAAGATTAAATAGGCTTTCATATATTTTCCTCCTTTTTTTTGTTATAAAAAAACATATCAATTAAAAATGATATGTTAGAAACAATGAGAATATAAAAATGAGGTACTCGTATTCAATTGTAAGCAATCATATTTGACACTTTGTTGTAACATAGCCCTCATCTCCTTTTGTTCTTGAATAGTATAGTAGATTTGATAACATTTTTCAACACTAATTTATAATTTTTTATTATTCTGTAATTTTATTTTATTAACAATTTTTTAGTATAAGAAAAAAGAGATTTTTCTCTCTTTCTATGATTGAAAATACTTTTCAATATCCTTTCTTTCATCCTCTGATAATATTAAAATATCCCTCGCTCTTTGATATGAACAATTTAATTCATTTATAACACTTCTAACATGTTCAATATTTTTTTTACGTTCCATTTGTTTACCCTGTTTGATTCCTTGAGTAATTCCTTCATTCCTTGCTTCTAATGCAATACTTTCACCTAAATCACACATATCTTTAACCTCACTTTCTATTTTCTTTGTATCAAATCCATACTCTTCTATAATTCCTGTTTTCCCTTATAATCTAATACATTATTTAAAAAGACCATTAATGGTGTCAATAATGCATCACATTCTTCATACTTTTTATTTAAGTCATGTTCTTTGTTTAAGTATACCACAAGAATAACTACTTCTCTAAAATTCTTCCAATCCTTTATAAATAAAAGGCAGATCTTATTGACCTGCCTATAATAAAATTTCACTTTACTTGTTATTTCTCTTTATGACCCACAACAATATAATTCCTACTAATAAACTAATTGCGAATCCAATTGCCATCAATTGATAATTAAAATATGAATATGTTGATTGATCAATAATCTTTGTAACAGGATTCATACTTGCTATTAGCCAACTGAATACACATCCTATGAGTACAACAAATACTGGAACTTTTTTCATAGTAATCACCCCTCACTTGTTTTTAACATATTTCCTTCATTGTTTATTTTCATTAAAATGATAAATGTAAAACATGGTACAAAAAGAATAATTAAATTTATAATTATTAAAACACTTAATGCTCTTTCTATGATTATACTTGTCAAGACATGATATTGTAAGTAGAAAACACTCATCACTGAAACTTGTGCTAAAACAATAGATAGTAAACAATAATTAATCCTTTCTTTTAAAATAAGTTTTAAACATTGCTTTTTATTGAAACCATTGACAAGCAACAAGGCATATTGATAACGTCTTATGACAACATCAAACATTCCTATAATAAAACATGAAAGTACAAAGAGTATAAATATGATCTTTGAAAAATTGTAAATCATTTCAAATCCAAATGATGTTGTTTGACTTAGAATTGAAGAAGATACTGGATTATAAACTTTAATTTGTTGATCGTGTTTTTTAATAAAATCTGTTACTGCCTGTATGTTCTTATAAGAATTTATTTTTAAGATATAGACATTTGATTGATACGAGTCATCAGGAATACATTGATTGATGATTTTTTGATAGAGATTTTGTGAAATATAAATAATATTTTCAGTTGATTTCGTATAACGATTACCAATATCCTTATCAACAGTATCTGCATTTGAAAGTTCAAAAGGAATTTCAACAAATTCAAATTCATTGTTTTTTAGCACCTGCATTGTTCCAGTCAAATGAATATGTCCTTTTATTTTTTGATAAAGAGAATAAGAAATATAAATCTTGTCCGTATTTATTTTTTGTTTATCAATTAAAAATACAGGATTGCTGTTTTTTTTGACTGTTTTCATTTTCTTATAATAGGGTTGTATGACCACTGTTTCTTTAAAAGATGAATCATTAACCGTCATATGAGCCACATTCCATTCAAAAAAGGGAGAAATATTTTGAATCATATTATTTTGTGATAAATCTTGTACAAGTGTTCTAGAAACTGGCATTCCAGCCATATCATAAGCATTTCCACCATCCTTATAAGAAATTCTTAATTCATTATCAATTGCTTTATTAATCATTCTTTCTGTTTCTTTTTGATAATAGGCTTGAAAACACATCATATAGGTCATAATGATCATCAAAAAGGAAATGATGATATTTCTTTTATAATGGATTTTATTTGATTTTTGTGCATGTAAATAATAATTAAGTGGAAATGTTTGAATTGTTTTTCTTGCAATTAAATTCTTATTTTCTTTAATGGTATTTTTCTTTAATAGAATTTTTTGACTTTCAATATGATAGTGTTTACCTGCAATCTCTAACATATCTAAATCATGAGAAGCAATGACAACTGTCTTATGATATTTATAGCATAAGTCATAAATGATTTTTCTCATACGTCTTCTGTTTTCATCATCTAAATACGCTGTCGGTTCATCCAAAAAAATGATTTCAGGTTCTTTCATCATACAGCATAAAATCAACAGCCTTTGTTTTTGCCCTCCTGATAACACTTTTACTTCTCCATTTAAATCAATATTTAAATCAAGTTCATCTAACAAATTCATCATTTTATCTTTCTTAAATTCAACCTGACCAAGTTGACTAAAGAATTCAATATTTTGAATGACTGATAGATCATTAAAAAGTCGACAGTCTTGAAAAACAAATGCGATTTTTCTTCTAAATGATTCCTCATCTAAATCAGACATTTTTTCATTTTCATAAATATATTCCTTATTTGCATAATCTGTAAGTCGTGCAAGTTCAAATAATAGAGTCGATTTACCCGAGCCACTCTCTCCTGTAATTAATGTAATTTTTCCTGAATCAATTTTAATTTCTTGATCAGTAAATAAATCTTTATCCCTAAAGGATAAATTAATATGTTTCATTTCAATCATTGTTTCACCTTCTTAACAAAATACTTACTGTAGAATAAATACAAGATGTAAATAATGATAGAAACAGCTATTTGAATACTAAAGAAAAGTAATAAACTGATGATTAAACTTTGATCATTGACTGCAAAAAACCCCATCTTTCTTGCGATAAAGAAGCCCGGTATACCTAATGCAAGTGACAATAATAATTGAACAAAGCCATTTTCATTAATCAATGAATGAACATTCTTATCATTTAGTCCATAAAGTTTTAATAGTTTTACTTCATTTTTACGATCATCAAGTGCATTGATTTGTACCATTGCATAAAGTACAATGGCGACAAGAACCACCATAACCATGTAGATATATCTTCCTTTTCTTTCTTCTTTATAGATATCTGTCATATCAATAACTGAATTATATTGATCATAGGTTGCAAGATTTTTAGAAATCTTTGTTATTTCTTTCTCTACTATTTTTAAATTATTTATACGATCTACTTCTATAACATAATTCTTACTATGATAAGGTGTAATTGTTGCATTTAATTCTTTAGCGTCTAATAAACTATCTGGTGTCTGATTATTGTATTGATTCAATAAACTATAAAATGATTTTTCTGGCATTAAAATAGTATATCCTGCACTCAAAAATTCATTATAGTAATCATCGACAGAAATGATATGATCTACTTCTAAATCAAGTTTTACTTTTTTAGTAAGGACTTGCGACATCTCTGCCTTTAGCCCTGATTCATTCATTTCTCCTTGATAACTGTATTGTTGGACAGGTATATAGACCTCTACAGAAATCTTAAAATTCTTTTCATCCTTATCTATTCCTAGCTTATTAGCCAATGACTGACTGATAGCGTTTCCTTTAAGCTTTTTACCATTTGTTTTGATATTTTGAAAAGAATAATAAGGCGCCACAAGTGGACTGCCATCTTGTAAATAATCAAAATTTACCTTGTTTCCTTGAAAGTAAACACTCGTCGTTGATACATTTTGCATCTGATTGATCGTATCAAAAACATCAAAAGGATAAACACCTTTAACATGCTTGATTGATTTCATTTGTGCGAGTTCATCATCACTAATATCAAGATTATTTATCTGATCCCCTATAAAATAACCATCATTTCCAAAAAAAGCATCATTCATTTTTCCTGTATAGACTTCTGCTTTATTTGCTCTTTCTATACCGTTTGCAAGCTGATTTTCCTGTAAAATACTGTCACTTATATTGGTAGAAATAGAAACTGTCATAATAAATCCCAGTAACATTACCAATATGAATTGAAACCATTGTCTTTGATTTTTATAGAAAAAATATTTTTTGATTCTTTGATGTTTTGTATTTTCTATTTTTAAATTCTTCTGAACTTCTTTTATTTCCTGATGACAGTAAAGTTGCTTATTTTCTATTTCATAAATGATATCCAAATGTTCAATTAAAAAATCATCATGTGTCGTAATAATAATATATTTATTGTCTTTCTTTAGTTTTTGTAACAGGTTTAAAATAATTTCTTTATTTTCTTGATCTAAAGATGCAGTTGGTTCATCAATGATAATGATTGATGCATCTTTATACATCGCCAATGCTATTAAAAATCTTTTTCTTTGTCCTATGGATAAAGAAGAAAGAAAGTAGGATAGATCTATATTATCTAATCTTACTAAATGAAGCATTTCTAACATTTTATCTTGGTCAAACCCTTGATTCTTTAATTGACTTATAAATTCAAAATGTTCACGTATTTTCATATTTTCAAAGAATGTACCAAATTGATCAATATAGCTGACATAATTCAATAAATAATCTTCTTTGTTTTTATCAGTAATTACTTGTTCATCAATAGAAAGTGTTTGATTACTGTATTGATAGATTAACGCTTTTAAGAATGTTGTTTTTCCACATCCACTTTTTCCTATGATACCTGTTATTTTCCCTGGACATGTTTTAAAGTTGGCATTCTTAAATATTATTTGGTTATCAAATTTGATGTCTAAATGCTTCATTTCAATCATAGTATTTCGCCTCTTTCTTTATATTATTTAAAATTTAATTGTTGAATATTTTGTTTGTTCTGCATTTCCAAGTCTTCCAATAACTTTTATTTGTGCGGTTTTTCCAGAATCTAAATTTTTTATACTTTGCGTTCCACCTGTCACTAAATATTTAGTCGAAACGGTACTTTTTGCTTTAGAATTTGTACAAGTTGCTTTATGCTCATTTATACAAATAATTAACCCTGATGTGTCTTTAGTTGTATAAACAACAACATTTCTTGTTTGTGTCGCTGCACTTACGCATCCTAAAGAAAACATAAAAACAAATGCTAAACTTAAAATTGATGTAATGACTTTTTTGTTTTTCATAATAACTTTCCTCCGTTCTACTATGATTATTTCCTTCTGATTACATTGTAACAAGCTTTAAAAAAATGATAATGCTTTTAGGACGTTTGACCATTTTATGAGGATAATTGACATAAAAAATACCTGTTATCTGCTAACAGGTATTAATAGTGAAATGTTTATATTTTGATTTTCATGAATAATTTTTATACTTCCCTGATATTTTTTTAGAATTAATTTTAATGTATCGTATTTCATACGATCAATATTTTCAATTCCCTGACTAATAAATATTGCAATTTCAAATACACATTCATCTTGAATAGCTTTTATTTCTAACTCATTATTTTGAATACAATTCATTGCTATATCAAAAAGATAACTAATGATAATATTTAAATGTTCATCATTAATAAAAGAAATATCTTGAATTGAAATAATCATTGTTGGCGTAATATGTTCTAGTTTTAATTGTTCTAATTTCATGTTTACAAATGCATCAAATAATTTATTTCCTGAAGTAATTATCATTTCTTCTTGATCAAGAGATGCTACCTTTTGATCAATCATTTGATTTACTGTTTCAAATTCTTTCCTTTTAACATATTCTTTCATTTGTAAATATTCATATTTTAAATCATGTTTTAATTTATTTAATTCATTATTTTTCTTTTCAATAAATGCATAATTTTGTTGATCGTTCTTAAAATAATTTACAGCTTGATTGAGTAGCTGTTGTTCATGATAAAGTTTTGTATATCTAAAAAATAGATAATAAGAAAAAATGATTGTTAGTACTAAAGTTATTAGAATAATTAGATTTCGATTTACGCCCAACACATCTAAAAAATCATAATAAAGGATGTGATATACACATAACGTGCTTATCGAAATAAGCATTAATAATCCCCAATACATATTTTGATTATCTATAGGATAAAAATGTTTTATATATATCATCAAAGCAATAATAATCATGAAAACAATAAATGAAATAGCTTCATAAAATGGTAATAAAAGCACTATATCTTTTATAACCAATGAAAATGAAAGATAAAATAAAATTTCCGTTATATTCCTATCTAGGAAATAAAAAAGAAAAAAACATATAACTTCTAAAAACAAAACATCTTGTAACAATAAGGTTGATGCAATAGCGTTTATTAAACTATTTGATAACAGACAAACAATTAAATATTTCTTAAAAAATTCTTTTGGAACATCCAAAAGATAAATCAGCGCAATTTCAATACAACAAAAATATAAAAAAGTAATCATTGTAAGTATCTCCTATATGCATGATATTTTTCTACAATATCTTTTGATTGTCTAGAAACATTGAATGTTTGTTTATTAGAAAGTGTCACACTTTGACTATTGATTTTCGTTACATATTTAAAATTAATAATTGTATAAGAATTTATTTTATAAAAAGCAATATTCTTACATAATGTTTCTGCACATCTTTTTAAAGTTATATACTGTTGGTACTCATGATCTATTGTAAAAAAAGTACACATATTTCTATGAGATTGAATATAACAAATATCTACATAACGGATATATTGATTATTTTTTTCATCCACCAAATATTGTTTATTACTTTCTGCTTCATCTTTTTCTATTTTAGTAAGTAATCTTTTAAAATCATCTTCATAAAATGCTTTCCTTATAAAAAAATAAAGATGTATATCAAAGCAATCATAAACAAGTGCTTCATTATTAGAAATAAATATAATTTTTGTTGTTTTATTGTTTACTTTTTTTGCTAAAGAAATTCCATCATCTTGCGCTAAAATAATATCAATAAATAAAAAATCATAATTTTCTATATCAATTGTTTGAAAATCATCATTATAAATATCTATATCATTTTCACAAAAATAATTACTATTTTCTATTTGTTTTTTTAATATATTACTAAATACAAGATCATCATCAATAATTCCTATTTTCATAAATACTTACTCCTTTTTTTAATTATATAAAAATGTATACGTGATTAATAGTAAATATTTCTTTTATAAAAAAATTGTTAGGAAATCTTATGACTTCCTAACAATCATTCATATTAATCTTTAATTGCTTTATGATATTCTTGAAGCGATTTTACTTCATGTGTTCCATGAATTTCAGCTTCTAAGATACCTTCTACAGCTGCATTTGCAGCAGCAATATTTGTCATATATGGAATTTTCATTTTAATAGCTGTTTTTCTAATATAACTATCATCATGTGCAGATTCTTTACCATGTGGCGTATTGATCACCATATCAAGTTCACCATTTGTAAGAGCATCTACAATATTTGGACGACCTTCTTTGATCTTTTTAATTTTGATAGCTGGAATATTATTGCTATTGATTAATTCAAATGTTTTACCTGTAGCAACAATTTCAAATCCAGCATCATAATATTTTCTTGCTAGTTCAACAACATCTTTTTTATCACGATCAGATACTGAAATTAACACACGCCCTGATGTTGGTAATTTTGTTTGTGTTGCTTCTTCTGCTTTAAAGATTGCTGCCCCATAAGAATTAGCTAAACCTAATACTTCTCCTGTTGATCTCATTTCAGGTCCTAGAATTGGATCAACTTCAGGGAACATATTGAATGGGAAAACAGCTTGTTTTACACCAATATGTGGAATCTTTCTATCTTTTAAATCTTTAACAGGTGATGGTCTACCTGTAAGTTCACGTGTAACAATATCTGTTGCAAGTTTTACCATGTTGATGTTACATACCTTAGATACTAAAGGTACTGTTCTTGAAGCACGTGGATTTGCTTCTAAAACATAAACTTTATCATCAGCAATGGCATATTGCATATTCATTAAACCACGTACATTCATTTCTCTAGCAATTTTCTTTGTGTACTCTTTAATTGTTTGTACATGTCTTACTGGAATATGTTTAGATGGTAAAATACACGCTGAGTCCCCTGAGTGAATACCAGCAAGTTCAATATGTTCCATAACAGCAGGTACAAAAACATTTTCTCCATCAGAAATAGCATCTGCTTCACATTCCATCGCATCATTTAAGAAACGGTCAATTAAGATAGGACGATCAGGTGTTACCCCAACAGCAGCAGCCATGTATTGTTTTAATGATTCATCATCATAAACAACTTCCATTCCTCTACCACCTAATACATAAGATGGTCTTACCATTAATGGATAACCAATTCTTTGAGCAATTTCTAAAGCATCATCAACTGTAACTGCCATTCCTGATTCAGGCATTGGAATTTCTAATTTTTCCATCATTTCATTAAATAAGTCACGATCTTCAGCCATATCAATTGTTTCAGGTGTTGTTCCTAAAATATTTACACCATTTTCTTTTAATTGACTTGCAAGATTTAATGGTGTTTGTCCACCAAATTGAGCAATAACTCCTAGTGGTTTTTCTTTTTCATGAATACTTAAAACATCTTCTAATGTTAATGGTTCAAAATAAAGTTTATCAGATGTATCATAATCTGTTGAAACTGTTTCTGGGTTACAGTTTACAATGATTGTTTCAAATCCTAATTTCTTTAAGGCAAGAGAAGCATGAACACAGCAATAATCAAATTCAATACCTTGACCAATTCTGTTAGGTCCTCCACCTAAGATCATGATTTTCTTATTATTTGAAACTTCATCTTGATCTTTTCCATTATATGTAGAGTAATAATAAGAACTATCTTTTGTACTTGATACATGAACAGGTTCCCATACTTGATGCATACCCATTGCAAGTCTTTGATTTCTAATTTCTTTTTCTTCAATATCTAATATCTTAGAAATATATTTATCAGCAAATCCATCTTTCTTTGCTTGTTTTAAAACGTCATCTGGTAATTGATTTCCTTTATAAGAAGCAATTTTTTCTTCTTCTTCAACGAGTTCTTTCATTTGTTCAATGAAATAATGTTTAATTTTTGTAAGTTCAAATAATTCATTAACAGTAGCTCCTTTTCTTAAAGCTTCATACATAATGAATTGTCTTTCACTTGTTGGATTAATTAATAATTTTAATAATTCATCTTTAGATAAATCATTAAAGTTCTTTGCATATCCTAAACCATAACGTCCTGTTTCTAAAGAACGAATTGCTTTTTGGAAAGCTTCTTTATAAGTTTTACCAATACTCATAACTTCCCCAACAGCTTTCATTTGTGTACCAAGTTTATCTTCTGCAGCTTTGAATTTTTCAAAAGCCCAACGAGCAAACTTAATAACAACATAATCCCCATCAGGATAATATTTATCTAACGTTCCATATTTACCACAAGGAATCTCATCTAATGTAAGTCCAGCCGCTAACATTGCTGAAACTAAGGCAATAGGGAAACCTGTCGCTTTAGAAGCTAAAGCAGATGAACGTGATGTTCTTGGATTGATTTCAATAACAACAATACGATCTGTTACTGGATCATGAGCAAATTGAACATTTGTACCGCCAATAACTCCAATTGATTCAACAATACGATAAGCTTGTTCTTGTAAACGATCTTGTACTTCTTTAGAAATAGTAAGCATTGGTGCACTACAGAAAGAATCTCCAGTATGTACTCCTAATGGATCAATATTTTCAATAAAACAAATTGTAATCATGTTATTTTTAGCATCTCTTACAACTTCTAATTCTAATTCTTCCCATCCTAAAATAGATTCTTCAATTAAGCATTGGTGTACTAAACTTGCTTGCAACCCTCTATTTACAACTGTTTTTAATTCATCAACATTGTAAACAAGTCCTCCACCTGCTCCACCCATTGTATAGGCAGGTCTTACAACTACTGGATATCCTAATTTATCAGCAATAGCTAAAGCTTCATCAACCGTATTTGCAATTTCACTTCTTGCCATTTCAATACCAAGTTCATTCATGGCTTTTTTGAATTCTAAACGGTCTTCTCCACGTTCAATAGCATCTACTTTTACCCCTAATACTTGAACGTCATATTTGTCTAAAACTCCGGCATTACTTAATTCAGAACATAGATTTAAAGCTGATTGTCCACCTAAGTTAGGAAGTAAAGCATCTGGTCTTTCTTTTTCAATGATTTGTGTTAATCTTTCTACATTCAATGGTTCAATATATGTCACATCTGCAGTTTCTGGATCTGTCATAATTGTAGCTGGGTTAGAATTGACTAAAACAATTTTATACCCTAATCCTCTTAATGCTTTACAAGCTTGTGTTCCTGAATAATCAAATTCACATGCTTGACCAATAATAATTGGTCCTGAACCAATGACTAATACTGTGTTAATATCTTCTCTTTTTGGCATCTTTAATCCTCCTTTTGATTGTAAAAAAAACATATCTTAGAAAAGATATGTTTCAAATTAAAAAATAAAAAGCGAAAAAGGGCCCATGTCTTTATATTGAATTGTCATAAGTAGATTTTTTTTCATAATGGCCTCCTATAAGCAATTTCGCTCTATCCATAGAAAGATTATATAAGATAATGATTGGGAATTAAATAAATTAAAATATAATTATCATACTAATTTTTTATTTCCATGCCAAATGATATTCACGCCAATTCTTTTTACGTTGAGCTGTTACTTCTTGTTTCTTTTTTATTCCCATTTCATTTGTATACGTATATTCAACCATCACAGTATCTTCTTTTTTTATATTTTTACATGTATATGCTTTTTCAAATTCAATATATCTTTATCACTATTAATATAAATTGTTCCTTTCACATCATGATATTCTGTATTTCTTTTAAAATTATATTCTTTATCCCACAAATAGATTTCATCTTTCTTTGTCTTATTTCCACTAAATGAAAGAGTAAAATCACCTTTGTTCTTTTTTTCATTATAACTTTCTAACATAATTCCACCACTAGCATCTTCATCTAAATAGTTTTCAAAGTTGATATCTGCATCTAACATTCCAAAATTTGTTTCACCATTTGTTTGGGAAATAAGTTGTGCAAATCGAACTGTTTGAATAGGTAGATTTATTGTTCCTTTAAAATGATCCTCTTCTTTATTTAAAGAAAGTGTATATGTATCTTTATCTGTTTTAAAAATAACTTGTGCTGTTGTATTATCTTGATAATTTTTTAAAATCAAATCAATATTTATATTATAACTATCCTTTTTAATATTACTGATATAACCACTAAAATAAGAACAAATAGAATTTGTATCTAGTGAAATTGGTTAATCACCATAAAAGTCATTGATTTGTTGTTGCAACGAAGAATTTGCTTCTTCCAATGCATCCATTCTCTCACTCATCTTAACTGCTACATAGCTTTCCATAATAAATGCTAGAAAAACAACAATTCCAAAGATAATAATCATATTTCGATGATTAGTACTTTGATCCGTTTTTATTTTTTGCTTTCATCTAAAAGTTTCTCTAAAGAGATACCAAAAACATCAGCCATAGCCTTACAACTTTGTATATCAGGTGATGACAGATTACTTTCCCATTTTGATATTGTTTGTCTTGATATATGTAGTAATTTACCTAATTCTTCTTGCGATAATCCCTTCATTTTCCGATATTTTTGAATACGTTCTCCAAGTGTCATAGAATCTTTCCTCATTTTATTCATCATAACACGAAATAAGAAGAAGATATGCTCTAAGGATTAACATTTTGTCTATAAATCTTTACTTTAATAAAAATCAAATATTTCGTACAATTATCTAAAGGAGGAATTCTATGAAATCTAAAATACTCTTTATTTGTTGTTTTATTTTATTATTATGTGGTTGTTCAAAAAAGGAAGACACTAAAACAGAAGAACTTCTTACAAATAATGATATTGGTTTTACAATTATCGTTGAAGATGGTCGTGGAATTACAAAGGATTCTAGGATAAATCATATAAATGATTATATTGGTGATCAGTATATAGAATCAAAAAAGAATAATGATACAGTTTATTATAATGATTCTATTCAAATTACTTTAAATAAAAAGAATAAAGTTAAAAAAGTAGAACTCTTTACAGATCATTACAAAGTTGAAGGTAATTTCTACGTTGGTTTAGAAAAAAATAATTTAGATTACGAAAATCACAAAGAAGCGAACAATCAATATATTGCCTATAGTGAGAATAAAACAGTTAAAATGACCTACACGCTTTCAAACAATACAATTACAAAAATCACATTAGCCTAAAAATAGTTATCGATCAGATAACTATTTTTCTTTTAATTTCTTCATTTTTTCTTCTTTTGCAATCGTTTTAAAAATAATACTTTTACTTGTAGGACTATATGATTCAAAATCTATCTCATGTGCATGCTCATCATATATTGGTGCATCATCCACAATAATCGTTACATTCATACGTAAAATATCATAAATTCTTTTTACTAATTTATTATTGGGATTTAAATTAGGATTTGTTTCAATTCTATAAATAGTACTCTCACTTACTCCTAAGCCCTCTGCAAGCTCTTTTCTAGAAACGCCTCTTTCTATTCTTTTATTCATAATTATCTCATTAACATTCATTATCCGTCACCCTTTTAATTCATGTTAACAATTAAATCGTGCATTTTACGCATTATAAAAGATACCTTCAGGAACGATAACTATTCTTTCATGCACGTTCTATTGACTTTATATTCGTGTCAAATATAAAGTACACTTAAGGAGGTAATTATGATAAACTATTTAATTGAAAAATACTTTGCATTGTTAGGTGGAGTTGCATATAGTAGTGCATCATCAGAATCTTTATTAAATCTATATGAATTCAAAAAACCTGAACAATTAAAGGATTTAAACAAATAAGGAAGGTGGCATCATTATGAATATTTTGATATTAGAGGATACAAGTACTTTTGTAGAGGAGTTTGTTGATATACTCAAAAATAACAATCTATTCACTGATGCCCATTTCTTTTGTCTAGGGGATCACTTCGAAGAGATTGATAACACAAAAGACTACCAAGTTATTTTTATAGATGTTCATTTAAGTAAATCAATAAATGGTATCGATTTTTCTATAGAACTTAAAAAGAGGTTTCCCAAAGCACTTATTGTTTTTGTGACCATGAACAATAACTTTGTTCATAAATCCATGGAACTTCAACCATTTTATTTCATTAGAAAGGATCATTTAAATGAAGACATGTCTATCTTCTTTAAAATGTTTAAAGAACATTTAGAAAATACAAGTTTTATTGTCATTAACGCTAGAGAAAAACATGTACGTATTAATACCAGTGATATTATCTACATAGAAGCTGATGGTCATTACTTAAAAATTGTCACATTAGATGGTGAATACAAATTCAAAGAAAAAATAAAAGAATTTAAAACTCAACTCAATAATAACAATATCATTCAAGTACATAGATCCTATCTTATTAATTTAGATTTTGTCTATGATGTAAATTCCAAGTTCATCATCTTAAGAAATAAGAAAGAAATCAATATAGGTAAAACATATAAAAAGAAATTTAAACTAACTTATCAGGATTATTTACTCAATGGTAGCTTATAGTATATTTCTTAATTTTGTAGAAGTATTTACACTTACTGCTTTCGTTTACCTTTATTATTCATTTTCAAGTAGAAAACAGTTTTGTCTTCTACTTGCTTCTTTATTCTTAATATGTGAATTATGTGATATTTTTAAAGAAAATGGTTTTGTACTCTTAGTAAGTTATTTTATTATAAGTTGTTCTTTTATCATATTAGGGAAACATAAAATTCAATTTGGCGATATGTTTATACTTGGTGGATATTTATTTTTAATGATTAACTATCCTTACATATCTTATTGTCTATATAATAAAATACTAGATGCTGGATATGAAACTGTATACTACATTTGTGCAGGTATAACTTCTAAATTATTTTTAATACTTGTAACCTGTTGGTTACTTAGACATTTAAAGTTCACATTTCCTGTTCCTAACAAACAATACTCATTAGTAATTATCACAGAAGTTGTTATTTTAAGTATTTTTGGAATGATCAGTTATGATAATGTAGAAGTAACTGCATCTTATAGTCCTGTTATTATTTGTATTTTATTATTGATTACTTTCATTCTTATTATAATTAATGGTATTTACCTAAATCGAATATACACAGAAAAGATGCAATATGAAAAACAATTACAAAAAGAAAAATATATAAAACAAAGCTTACGTCTCATACAAAACATTAGTTATGATATTGATGATAAGAAACATCGTATTCATTGGATATTAGAACACATTAAACACTTAAACAACGATACAAACACTGAAATATCCAAAGCTATTGAACAATATCAATCTAAAAACACTTACCAAAAATTAGTTGCATCTAAAAATCCGGTATTTGATATTTTGATTTCTGTAAAAATCAATAGGTTACAAGATGATAATATAAGTATTAAACCTTTCTTTGAAATTAGCCAAAATGAAAAATATGATGATTTAGATTTTATTGATGTTATTTCTGAAATATTAGATTATGTTAAAAGACATAATGAAATAACTTTGCATATCAAAGGTCAAGGTATTTATACGTTAGTTGAACTTTATTCAGAAAATGATTTTTATGATTATGATAGATGTAAAATTGAATCTGATTTAATTGTTAAGAAAAAGAACATTTATAAAGATGGTATTTATTACATGAAATTTTTATTAAAAGGAACAAATGATGATGTTAGAGAAAATTTATGATAAATATGATTTTGATCAAGATTATGAAGTATATAAGTATGGTCAACAAGTTTTAATATTTAATTCAATCGTTAATATATTTATGTTTATTCTAGGATTATGTTTACATGAAGGACTTATGACACTAGTTTGGATGCTTGCATTTTCCGGATTAAGAGTGAATTTAGGTGGATATCATTGTGATAGTCCTGTTAAATGTTTTGTATCTTCCAATTTAATATTTTTTCTATCTATGCTTTCTTATAAATATTTAAGTTCGTATTTCTTATTATTATTTATTCCACTTGGAATACTATTTATGTTATTTTTTAAATATATTCCATTTATAAATAAAAAAGCAAAAATTACAATATGTATAGAACTTATTTGTTTATTTATTCCAAAAATAAATATGATTGTTATTCTAGCTTTATGCGAAAATATCATTTTATATTTAATGACAGCCAAAGAAAAAGTCAATTCGTAATGTGAATTGACTTTTTAAATACTATTTATTTTGTAGATATTCATCCATTGCCTTAGCTGCTTTTTTACCAGCACCCATAGCTAAGATAACTGTTGCTGCGCCAGTAACAACATCTCCACCTGCATAAACACCATCTTTAGATGTTTTCATTGAATCTTCATCAACGATAATTCCACCCCAAGATTGGCAATCTAAACCAGGAGTTGTATGTCTAATTAATGGGTTTGGACTTTGTCCAATAGCAACGATAACTGTTCCTGTTTCAATTGTGAAGTTAGATCCTTCTTTAGCGATTGGTCTTCTTCTTCCAGATGCATCAGGTTCACCTAATTCCATTTCAACACATTCCATAGATTTAACCCATCCATCTTCACCTTCAATTTTAACTGGATTAGTTAATAGTTTGAAGATAATTCCTTCTTCTTTAGCGTGATGTACTTCTTCAGCACGAGCAGGAACTTCTTCAGGTCCACGACGATAAACGATATATACGTTTTTAGCTCCTAAACGTTTTGCAGTTCTTGCGGCATCCATAGCAACGTTACCAGCACCGATAACACATACTGTATCTGTTACTTTAACTGGAGTTGGATGATTTGGGAATTGATATCCTTTCATTAAGTTAACACGAGTTAAGAATTCGTTCGCTGCATAAACACCGTTTAAGTTTTCCCCAGGAATTCCTTGGAAACGTGGTAAACCAGCACCACTACCTACGAAGATTCCTTGATATCCTTGTTCTTGTAATTCATCAATTGTAATTGAACGTCCTACAACAACATTTGTTTCGAAATCTACACCTAAAGCAGCAACACCATCTACTTCGCTTTGTACTAATTTTTTAGGTAATCTGAATTCTGGAATACCATAAGATAATACCCCACCTGTTTTATGTAATGCTTCAAAAACAGTCACATCATAACCTTTTTTAGCTAATTCACCAGCACATGTAATACCAGCAGGTCCTGATCCAATAACAGCAACTTTTTTACCATTTTTTTCAATTTTTAATTCTGCAGGTTTTCCATGTTCTCTATGATAATCAGCAACGAATCTTTCTAATCGTCCGATTCCTACTGATTCAGTTTTAATTCCTCTAACACATTTACCTTCACATTGATTTTCTTGAGGACAAACACGTCCACAAATTGCAGGTAATGCATTTTCTCTTGTAATTGTTTGATAAGCTTCTTCAAATTCACCTTCTGCAACATGATGAATGAATTCAGGAATTGGTACTCCTACTGGACATCCATCCATACAGAATGGTTTTTTACAATTTAAGCAACGAGTTGCTTCTTCCATAGCTTGTTCTTTTGTATATCCTAAAGAAACTTCTTCAAAGTTTTTATTTCTTACATTAGGATCTTGTTCAGGCATTTTAACCTTATTTGGTGACATATTAGGCATTATTTTGCACCTCCCATTAAATTACAAATACGATCTGCATTCGCATCTACTTGATGTTCTTCTTCTTTAAACATTCTTTGACGAGCCATTAATTCATCAAAGTCTACTGATAAACCATCAAAGTCTGGTCCATCAACACATGCGAATTTAATTTTGCCATCAACAGTAACACGGCAGCATCCACACATACCTGTACCATCAATCATAATAGGGTTTAATGAAACCATTGTTTTTAAATTATGAGGTTTTGTCACCCCAACAACAGCTTTCATCATAGGTACTGGTCCAATAGCGATAACTTCATCAATTGGATCACCATTATCAATTAATTCTTGTAATTTAACAGTTCCAAATCCTTTTTCTCCTAAAGATCCATCATCTGTCATCACATATACATTTTTACAGAAAGCTTTGAACTTATCTGCCCATAATACATATTGTGCTTCACGTCCACCAATGATAACATCCACATCTACACCCATTTCAGCTAATTTTTTAAGTTGTGGATATAATGGTGCACTACCAACCCCACCGGCAATACCAACAACATGATTTGATTTATGTAAATCAGTTGGTACACCTAAAGGTCCAACAAAGTCAGTGATTTCATCACCTTCGTTTAATTTTGCTAATTGACGAGTTGAAAAACCTACAATTTGATAAATAATTGTAATTGTTTCAGCTTCTCGATCATAATCAGCAATTGTTAAAGGAATTCTTTCTCCATCTTCACCAACTCTTAAAATAATGAATTGACCTGGTTCGCATTTTCTAGCAACCATTGGAGCATGAACTTCCATTAATTCAACAACATCATTTAGTCTTTCTTTTTTGACTATTTTGTACATTTCTGGTTTCCCCCAATTCTTTTAGACTACCTCTATTATACGCTTATGTGAATAAAAAAACAACGTTCCTTCTAGTAAGATTTACTAAAAGAAAATCGTTGTTTTAATTTTTTAAAAATTCTATATTTTGAATATTTTTTGCTCTTTCAAGCTTTTCAATTAAGTTAATATTATAGTTATTTTTAAACAATAAAGAGAATATAATATCCATTATATAATCTGCATTTTTTCTTAAATAGCTATCACTAATAGAACTAACAGCAATCACTGTACCTTCTTTTTGTTTAATATAATTCACAATTCTTTTAATCTCTTGTTTCTCTCCAGAATACAAAATCACAATAGCAACACTATCTTTATTAGAAAGCATTGCTTGTCTATTTTGATCAGATGATATATGTTTTAGATTTATAATCACCTATTACTGAAGAGGCAAAATGTATTCTAAAGTCGTTATAGCTTTTTTCAACTAATTTTTTACAAAATCTTGAAATTGTTGATGGTGATGTATATGTAAGTTCAGCTAAATCTGTTATTTTCAAATCAACAATATAATCTTTATGATCAAGAATATAATTGGCTATACCTTTTTCTAAATCTGTAAAGTTATCTTGATATTCTAACTTATAAAGTAAGCTCATAGTATCACCTCAATATAAAAATAAAATATTCTTACAACAATAAATAGTGTTATAGAATACTTTATAATTTATTTTCAAATATCTTAAAAAAATCACTTTTTATTTTGAAAAATTTTTATTCTTTTTTTCCAATATAAACAGAAACCTTTTGACTTAAATCTTCATATACTTTTGTTGAGATGCGATGATCCGTAATAATACCATCGATTTCTTCCCAAGAACAAACTGTATATAATCCTTTTTCTTGAAACTTACTACTATCAGCAACCACAAAAACATAATCACTTTTTTCAATCATTTTCTTTTTAACTCCTAATTCTTGATAGGAATGACATGTTGGTCCATCACTATTTAATAATCCAGAAGTTCCTAAAACACAGACATCTACTTGAACTTTATCTAGATATTCTTCACTCCAATGTCCTACTATTGATTGGTTTTTTTCTCTTTTTTTACCAGGAGTTAAAAACACATTATGTAAATTTCCATCTAATTGTTCAAATGCACCTATAGAAACCGTAAAAATATCTTTTGAAGGCATTAAATTAATATATGAACAACAACTTTGACAAGTACTTCCTGAATCAATGATCATACTATTATGTGCCATTAATATTGAAGAAATACAACGTGCAATTTCTTTTTTTTCATCATATTTTTGTTTTTCTCTAAATTCGATATTTTTTTCTGTCCCTAACGTTGCAAGTGTTGCTCCACCATATTCTTTTTTAACAACTCCTTTTTCTTCTAAAAAAGTTAAATCTTTACGAATTGTTTCCATACTTACTTGATATTTTTGGGAAAGTTCTTTTGCTTTGACATATCCTTTTTGATCTAATAAATCAACAATTTCTTGTAATCTTTTTGTTGCAGTAATAGCCATATTTCATCACTCCTTGAAGAGATTATAGCTACCTATATACAAAAACGCAACTTGCGATTAGTTGCGTTTTAAACATACTTTTTATTTATTATAAAAAAAACTTAGGATTTCTCCAAGCTCTATTAAGCTTCTACAGCTTGTTTGTTTTGATATTTTTCGTAAGAAATTAAGAATGGTGTGTAAATAACTACAGAAATTGCAATTAAAATTGCTTGAGTTACTGCACCCATAATATTTGCACCTGTTGCCAAGAATCCAAAGATCAATGATGGACATGTCCAAGGTACTGTTAAACATGCAACTGGACAGAATCCAATAACTGTTAATACATAACCTACGATTTCAAGAACGATTGGTGTTAATACAAATGGAATACCTAAGATTGGATTTAATACCATTGGAATACCAAATGTAACTGTTTCGTTGATTTCGAATAATCCTGGAATTAATGATAATGAAGCGATTGCTTTGTTATCTTCACGTTTAGAGAAAATAAAGATAGCAATAACTAAACCTAATGTACATCCAGAACCACCAATTTCACCCCACATTTGAATAGCATACATATTAATAATGTTTGTTGTTTTTTCACCTCTGTTGAATTTTTCAACGCTTTCAAGTGCTAATGGAGTAAAGATTGATTCTTTAACAGCTGATCCCATATTATTACCATGAATACCTACTAACCAGAATAACATGATTACTAAATATAAAATAATAAAACCAGGAACAGTTGCACCTAAGCTTCCTAAAGGATCTTGGATACTGTTTTTAATAATATCATTTAAATATAAACCTGTTATGTTATAATATGCTGATCCAATACAAGCAGTAATGATCAATGTTAAAATAGCTGGTACTAAAACTTCGAATGCACGAGATACACCTGGTGGAACTTGATCAGGCATTTTAATGCATCTTGTTTTTCAAAGAACGAAAAAAGGAAAAGTAAACGGGCGTCGCTTACTTTTCCTACGTCATTCAATGAATATAGTTGTCAAAAAAATATCTAAGAGAAGAATGACTTTATAATCTTCTTTGATTACACTTTCATTTTACATATCTTTTATGAATTGAAAATGAAATTTATAGATTTTGATAACTATTTTCATATATTTTTTCATTTATGATTTAGTGTATGCAAATTATTTTCATCGATGTGCTTGAATAAAGGAAATATTTTTTAATTCAATTTCATTAAAATACTCTGACATATGATTATTCATCATTTCTGATGTCAAAGTTTCGTCTGCACTATACCAACTTTTAGATTTAAAATAGTCTGCAATCTCAGGTGTTTTAAACGTACAATGATGTCTGGCATAAATTTCATTAAGTCCTAACCGTAACTGAGAATCATCTTTATTTTCTAAATCAGCTTCTGTAAGAAGTTCTGTATCACTATGAGCAAATATATATTCATCCTCATCTGTATTTTCTTCTACTGTTGTTTCTATTTTTTCATTTACAATAACTTGAAGGGCTTTTTCTTTACCAGATTCACTAGTACAAATTACTTTTGTCTTACCTGATGATAAAGCCTTAATTTTACCATTTGTATCTACGATACATATTTTTTCATTTTTCGATTGATAAGTACATTTAAGATTAGTTTGAATGGTATATTCATCTCCAATATTTAATGTAACTTTACTTTTTTCTAAATGCAATGGTTTTTCAACATGTTGACTAACAAGATTATCTGGTGAATAAGATGGTTTATTTCCTTTAAAAAATAAAATAAATCCTAACATAGCAATCACCACGACAAGTGCTATGATTCCTAAAATAATAATTTTAGTTTTTTTACGCACTTCTTTTTTATGTTTTTCTCTATTTTTAACCCTTGAACCTACTTCTTCTACTTGGATATCCTCTTGTGATATTCTTGTTCCACAAATATCACAATATTTGGCTCCTTTTGTTAGTAAACTATGACATTTTGGACATAACATAATCATCATCTCCTTACCTTTATTATAAAATAAAATATATTGATTTTCACTACCCGTTTTAGTATAATGTCAAAGACTGGTTCGAGAGCCAAACCCAGTATAAAAAACTAAGAATAAGTAATGAAGATGGCTCTGTCATCTTTTTTATTTTATTTGGCTTCTAACTGTACTTTAGAAGAGGAGGACTACAAATGAATAATAAAAAGGTACAATTAATTGTAATGAATGCCATGATTGGTGCTGCTTATGCAGTTTTAACAATTTTGATTTCACCTATTGCTTATGGAGCAGTGCAAATGCGCTTAACTGAAATTATTGTTTTACTTGCATGTTACAACAAGAAATTTATTCCAGGACTTACTATTGGATGTTTGCTTGCAAACCTTGCATCTCCAATGGGATTATATGACATTTGTTTTGGAACAGCTGCAACATTGATTGCTTGTCTTGGTATGTATTATGTTAAAAATGTTTTTGCTGGAGCTTTAATTGGTGGGGTTGTCAATGGTTTAATCGTTGGTTTAGAACTTTATCTAGCTTTAGAATTACCATTTATGATTAATGCATTCTATGTTTTCATTGGTGAATTTATTGTTTTAATTATTGGAGCATTCTTATTTAAATGTTTAGAAAAAAATAAAAAACTTATGAATAACTATATTTTAGAATAGTAAAAAAAGCTATAACAGCGAAATGCTTGTTATAGCTTTTATTTATGTTCTTCAATATAGTTTACTATATCGTTTACTGTTTTAAAATTCATAACGTCTTCATCAGGAATTTCAATTCCAAATTCTTCTTCAGCAGACATGATTAATTCAACTGAATCTAATGAATCTAATTCTAGATCTTCTTTTAATTTAGCATCTAAAGTAATTTTTGATTCATCAATATCCATTGTATCTTTTAAAATTTCTTTGATTTGATCAAGTACCATTTTATTTCCTCCTTCTGTATAAAGCTATTATAACAAATGCTTTTGATTTGTAAACAAAACAATTTGACAAACAAACTAAAAGTCTATATCATTTAGGAAAATATGTTTGGGAGGTAAAATAATGATTTTAAGACCAACGAAAATCGAAGATATTTCACGTGTCATTGACATTATTAATCAAGCAAAAACTTATTTCAAAAATAATGATATTGATCAATGGCAAGATGGATATCCTAATGAAGAAACAATTGAAAAAGATATAGAAAATAATGAAGCTTATGTTTTAGAAGAAGACGGTGTTATTTTAGGAACGTGTATGGTAACGATTCATGGAGAACCTGCTTATAACCGTATTGAAGGAAAATGGATTTTAAATTGTCCTTATATATGTGTACATCGTATTGCTGTTGATAATGAATATAAAGGAAAAGGATTAGCTTCTACGATTTTAGATCAAGTAGTTGCTATGTATCCAGATTATCATAGTGTTAGAATGGATACACATCATGATAATCTTTCTATGCAAAGTTTTTTAACTAAATATGGTTTTAAATATTGTGGAGAAATCACTTTAAAAAGTGGTGCTTTAAGAAGAGCTTATGAAAAAAGAATCTAAGCTCTTTTTTATGTCCTTAATTTTCCTTCTTTAAGTAATCTTAATAATTCATCATTTTGCCTTTGTGAACCTGTATAATTATCTATTCCATTTAATTTAGCTAATTTTGTTCTATTAGCAAAAGAAGCATCTTCTTGAATAGAACGCAATGCATCTGTAAAACTATTGCCTGTATAATCAGGTGCACTTAAATATCTTATCTTTCTTTCTATGACCTGATCATTGACCCAGCCGGCATCTTGTCCTATAAGATAGGGATTTCTTGCACCTTGAACAATTCTCGTAATAATTCCAAAATGACGATATGGCATTAATGGTTGCGTAGATTCACTTGTTAAAAATACATGGTGAAATTCTACCTCATCGCCTATCTTATACCTTGTTAAATTCGTATTAGAAAAATTATTATAACCACCTTCTTCGATGATTTGTGGAAAATCTTTATAGGCATAATTTAGATCCACCATTGTATCAATTCCTAAAACATTTCCTGTAGCGCTATATTGCCACATACCATATTCTCCATCATAATTAAGTTCATCATTATATCTTGCAATCCATTTTGTATACTCATTAAAGATTGGACTTGTAAGTTTAGTTCTAAACCAAAACAATGATGCATACATTCCTACATAGTAACCTTCTTGTTCGAGTCTTTGAGCAAATGTTTGTGCAATATTCGCTATTGTTTGATTACTTTGTCTTCCTGTTGTATTATTATCTTCTAAATCATAATAAACAGGATAGGCCATTTGATAATCCTTTACGAGTCTTAATACATGTTTAGCTTCTGATAGGGCTTCTCTTTCATTGGTTGCATAAGAATATAAATAAACCCCAAAAGGGATTTTTAAACGTGTACATTCATCCGCATTTCTTTTAAAATACGGATCATCTTGACTTTCCAGATTACTTCCATACCCACATCTAATGATTGCAAAATCAATATGTTTTTTAACTTCTTGCCAATCAATCAACCCTTGAAATTTAGAAACATCAATTCCATGTTTTACCAAAATTTTTCACCTCATTATAAAATATGTCACAATGTCAAAAATGTTATTATTATCGTTGTTTATATTTACTTTTGGTTAAAAAAATAAGATAATAGCTACGGGAGGAATTATAGTTATGAAAAAGAGTTTAATCTCCATGATTTGTTTTACTTTGTTAGTATCCTTTTTTTGTTCTACAAGTCAAGTTCATGCAGTAAACTTTGAAGGACAAGAAGATAAATATATGAAACTTTGTTCTAGTAAAAGTTTATCTAATAGTAATTATAATACTTGTAAACAATTTAATTCATACTTAAAAAAGAAAAACAATCAGTTACAAAGTTCTATTGATGAATCTAAATCTAAAATTTCAGATACTCAAAGTTCATTAGATGACGTTGTTTCTAAAATTGCTGATTTAAATAACCAAATTGAACAAAAGCAACAAGAAATCAACTATTTGGAAAGTTCAATTAAATCATTAGAAGCAAGTATCACAGCTAAAGAAAACGAAGTTAAAGAACGTATGTATGCTATGCAATCATACAATAATAGTAATAGTTATATTGAATTTATTTTTGGTGCTTCAAACTTCTCTGATTTCTTTTCAAGAATTGATAGTGTCAATGAAATCACTCAATTCGATAAAGAATTAGTAGAAAAAATTGCTGATGAAAAGAAGCAAGTTGAATCTCAAAAAGCAACTATTGAAACAGTAAAAGCAAATATTGTTTCTCAACAAAACGAACAATATACTTTACAAACTCAATATGAAGATCTATTAGCTAAACAACAAAAAGATTTAGCATCTGCTGAAAGTGAACAATCTAAAATTTCTGATACTCAAAGTTCATTAGATTCATTCTTATCATCAGTCGTTGTTACTCAATCATCTTCATCAGGTAGTAGCAGTAGTGGTTCCACAACTATTAGACCATCTACAAATGTTCCTACTACAAATAAGTATGGTTCTACAGTTGTAGCTGCTGCTTATTCTAAATTAGGTTGTCCTTATGTATGGGGAGCAAGTGGACCTAATTCATTTGACTGTTCTGGTTTGGTTATGTGGTGTTATGCACAAGCAGGTGTTTCACTTGATCACTATTCTGGATCTCAAGGTCAATCTGGAGCAATTATTCCATTAAGTCAAGCTCAACCAGGAGATATCTTATGGAAAAGTGGACATGTAGGTATTTATATTGGTAATGGTCAATATATTCATGCACCACAAACAGGTGATGTTGTTAAGATTGCATCTAATGTAAGTAGATTTACTTGTGCAGTTAGACCTTATTAGTAATGACTGAAAACCTTTAAGTTTATAAGCTTAAAGGTTTTTATTTTGTATAAAAACAACTTTTATTTACTTTTTTTAGAAAGTGAGGTATAAATAATATGAGGGGGTGTTTTTTTTGAAAATTAAAAAATATTTTGTAGGATTTGTTGCATCTACAATGCTTGTATCAACATGCTATTGTATAAAACCTGTAGAAGCTATTGATTTTTCAAAAGATGAATCAAAATATATGTCACTATGTGCAAGTGGAAAACTAACAAATAGTAATAAGAAAACATGCGAAGAATTCAACAGCTATCTCAAAGCTAAAAATAAGAAGTTAAAAAAAGATTTAGAAAATCAAAAAAGTGCTGCGGCGAGTACAACGCAAACATTAGACAGTGTTCAAAAAAAGCTAAATTCATTAAATTCGGATATTTCATCTAAAGAAGCTGAAATTCAATATGTTGAAACATCTATACAAAATGCCCAAGCAGATATAGATAAAGATAATCAAGAAATAAAAGATCGTATGTATGTCATGCAATCTTATATGAATGAAAATACTTTTATCAATTATATATTTGGGGCTGATAATTTTACTGATATGTTATCTAGAATAGATAGTTTCAATACACTTACTTCAAGTGACCAAGATTTGATTGCTCAAATGTTAGAAAAGAAAAAGGAAATTGAAAATCAAAAAGTTACTTTAGAAAACGCAAAAGCTGTTTTAGAAGAACAAAAGAAAGAACAAGCTGCTATTCAAGTACAATATGAAACATTATTAGAAGAACAAAGAAAACAAATTGCTTCTACGCAAGATGCTATATATGATTATGGTGCTGCAAGTGAATCATTAGCTGCTGCTATTGATAAATTCAATGCTGAAGCTTATGAAACAAAACCATCAACAGCTAGACCTGCTCCACCAGCATCAAATAATACAAATAGCAATAATTCAAATAATACTGGTAATAATAATTCAAATAACAACAATAATAATTCAAGTAGTAATAATAATTCAAGTAATAATAACTCTAATAGTAATACAAACAATAACGCTAACAATTCTAACACAAATAACACAACATCTTCTAATCTTGGATATAAAATTTATGAAGTAGCTCGTTCAAAATTAGGATGCCGTTATTATTGGGGTGCAAATGGACCAAATATGTTTGATTGTTCTGGATTAGTCTATTATTGTTTAAACCATGCAGGAAAATCTGTAGGTAGAACAACCGCAGCAGGTTATTCATCTATGTTTTCAGGGGTAAGCTGGTCAAATTCACAAACTGGTGATTTAGCTTGCTTTGGAACTGGATCAGTTACACATATTGGAATTGTAATGTTGAATAGTGATGGTACTAGAAGTTTAATTCACTGTGGTGGTGGCGGATCGCATACTTTTGGAAATGATCCAAATGCTTGTGTTAAAATTAGTGATTTTCAACCTGGTTCTTATTACTATAAAAGAATTATAACAATTAGACATGTCTCATAAGGTCCATCTGGGCCTTTTTCTTTATAAAGAAAAAAGGTAGACGAATTTTGTCTATCTTTTTATTTTAAGAATGTTTTATAATCTTTATAATTTTTCTTTAATAATTCAGGTGTGTTTAAATGATATGGACATTTTGTCATACATTTTCCACAATTTAAACATTCTTCTATTTTTTTCATTTCATTTTGCCAATGATCATTAAGCCAACTTGCTGCTGGTGCTCTTCTTAACATTAAAGACATTCTAGCACATTGGTTAATTTGGATATCTTTTGGACAAGGCATACAATAACCGCATCCTCTACAAAAATCACCAGCTAACTCTTTACGATCATGTTCAATTAAATCTTTAATTTCTTGAGTAAGTTCAGGTGCTTTTGTTTGATAAGAAATAAATTCATCTAATTCTTTTTCTTTTTGAATTCCCCATATTGGTAAGACATTATCAAATTGTGCTAAATAAGCATATGCTGCATCAGAACGATTAATTAAACCTCCAGATAATGCTTTCATACAAATAAAACCAATATTGTGTTCTTTACATTTATGTACTAAATCAATATCTTTTTGATCAGCTAAATAACTAAATGGAAATTGAATTGTATCATATAATCCACTTTCACAAGCTTCTATAGCTACTGGTAAACGATGATTTGTTAGACCAATAATATGAATCTTTCCTTGTGCTTTTGCTTCTAACATAGCTTCATATAAACCTGTACCATCTCCTGGTTTAGGACAAAATGAAGGATTATGGAATTGATAAATATCAATATAATCTGTTTTTAAATTATTTAAACTTGTTTCTAAGTCTTTCCAAAAACCTTCTACTGTAGTAGATCCTGTCTTCGTTGCAATATAAATATCTTTTCTAACATCACTTAATGCATTTCCTAGCTTTTCTTCACTATCACTATACCATCTTGCACTATCAAAAAAACGAATTCCTTGATCATATGCCTTTCTTAAAATTGTTGTTGCATCTTCTCCAGTTACTCGTTGAATTGGTAATGCCCCAAAACCATTACGATTCACTGTAATTCCTGTTCTCCCTAATGTAACTTTTTCCATTACTTTTTCCTCTTTTTCTAATCTTAACTTAAATATTCACCAATTCCATTTACAATTCCTTGAACAATTTTATTTTGATAATCCTCACTTGAAAGTAATCGATCTTCTCCTGGATTTGATAAAAATCCCATTTCTACAATAGTAACAGGAACTTTTGACCAATTTAAACCTGTCATATTATCAACAATTGAAACTCCTCTATTTCTAGAACCTGTTGCCTTACAAATATTATTCACAATACTTTTTGAAAGTGATTGTGATTGACTTGCAATACTTGCACAATATCTATTAGAAGTTGAAGGCGCAAGTGTCAATGTTCCTGTAGAAGAAGATGATTCACTTGAATCACAATGTAAACGAATAAATGCATCTGCATTTGCCTCATTTGCCATTTGAGCTCTTTGAGCATTAGATAAATCGACATTTTGTGATGTACGACACATAACCACAGTATAACCTTGATTTGATAAAGCTTCTTGTAATTTAAGTGCCACTTCTAAGTTGATTTGTGATTCTGTTTTCCCCGTTACACATCCTGTTGCCCCTGTTGTCACTTTTGCTTTCATTGTCGATGAACCTGGTCCATTAGGTTCTAATGAACTATTTCCTCGTGCTTGATGTCCTGCTTCAATACAAATCACTTTTCCTCCGCCATGATAAATCTTAGCTGCTGATAATTCTTGTTTAGGTTTTTCTTTTACATGTACAGTTATTTCTTTTTCTGCTTGATTTCCTGAACTATCTTTCGCAAATACTTTTATTTGATAATCCCCTGCTTTATTTACATCTAATGAAGATAAATCATATTGTAAATCAACATTGCTTAAATCTGTTGCTTTGATTTCTTGATTAAAATCATAATTTTCTGTTCCTTCTTCAAATGAAACTTCATTTATTTCATTAAAAACAGGAGCTGTAGTATCTTTAACAATCACTTTCTTTTTTAGTTTTTGATCTTGATATTTAATATTTATTGTATAGTTTCCAATTGCTGGATAATCTTTTTGATCTTCATTTTTTAGATTATCTGTTATTTTTATTTCTTTTTTTATTTCTTTCAACTTATCTTTATCTATGTCTTTTGTTTGAATAAGATCATCGAATGAATATTGAACTGTATTTCCATATTCTACAATAATCTCTTTTTTATTTTTTAATGATAATTCAATTTTTTCTTCTCGTGTAAGATAATAAATACCTCCCACTATCACCACGATAACAATCCCAATAACTCCTATAAACTTCTTTTTCATATTCTTTTTTCTCCTTAAAACTATTATACAAAAAAAAGAGAAGAATGGAAGTTCTTCTCTATAAACCTTTGACATGAATACGTGTAATTGCACGTTGCAAAGCTGCTTGTGCTCTTAACATATCGATTTCATCGTTTTGTATTTTAAGTCTTTCTTCAGCTCTTCTTTTTGCTTCTTGTGCTCTTTCTAAATCAATTTCTTCTTGTGATTCAATTGCATTAGCAATTAAAGTTGTTTCTGTTTCATTTACATAAATGAAACCACCTGCGACAGAAAAATATGTTCTTTTTCCATCAATAATATAATTCATTTGAGACACTTTTACACCACTTGCTAGTGGAATATGATGAGCTAAAATACCTATTTGTCCAGCAGTTGTATCAAGATTTATCTGATCAATTTCCACTTCTTGGTAAATACCTTGAGGTGTAATGATTTTTAGCTTAAATTTAGTCATTTTCGATTTGTTTAGCCTTTTCTACAGCTTCTTGAATAGTACCAACATTATGGAATGCTTGTTCAGGTAATTGATCCCATTTACCTTCAAGAATTTCTTTAAATCCTTGAACAGTATCTTCTACACGGACATATTTTCCATCTAAACCAGTAAATTGACTAGCTACTGTAAATGGTTGTGATAAGAAGTTACGTACACGTCTTGCACGTGCAACGATTAATTTATCTTCATCACCTAATTCATCCATCCCAAGAATTGCGATGATATCTTGTAATTCTTGATAACGTTGTAAGATTTGTTGAACACCATGAGCTACTTCATAATGATCCTTACCTACAACTAATGGATCTAAGGCTCTTGATGAAGAGTTAAGTGGATCTACTGCAGGGTAAATACCTAAAGCAGCGATTGAACGATCCAAGACGATTTTAGCATCCAAGTGAGCAAATGTTGTTGCTGGTGCAGGGTCAGTTAAGTCATCTGCTGGTACATAGACCGCTTGTACTGATGTAATTGATCCTTTTTTAGTTGATGTAATACGTTCTTGTAAAGCACCCATTTCAGTTGCTAAAGTTGGTTGATATCCTGCTTGTGATGGTACACGTCCAAGTAAGGCAGAAACTTCTGAACCTGCTTGTGTGAAACGGAAGATGTTATCAATGAATAATAACACGTCTTGACCTTGTCCATCACGGAATTGTTCAGCCATTGTTAAACCAGTTAAGGCAACACGTAAACGTGCTCCTGGAGGTTCGTTCATTTGTCCAAAGACAAGTGATGTTTTAGATAAAACGCCACTTTCTTTCATTTCATAGTATAAATCGTTACCTTCACGGCTACGTTCTCCAACACCTGCGAATACTGATAACCCACCATGTTGTGTTGCGATATTGTTAATAAATTCTTGGATCAATACTGTTTTACCTACTCCGGCACCACCGAATAACCCAATTTTACCACCTTTGATAAAAGGACAAATTAAGTCTACAACTTTAATTCCTGTTTCAAAGATTTCTGTAGTTGTCATTTGTTCTGCATAAGTTGGCGCAGATCTATGGATAGGCATACGTGGAACATCATTTCCTAATTCACCTTTACCGTCAATTGGTTCACCTAAAACATTGAACATACGTCCTAATGTATCATTTCCTACTGGAACTGAAATTGGGTGACCTGTATCAACAGCATCCATTCCTCTTACTACCCCATCAGTTGGTCCCATGGCGATACATCTTACTGCATCATCTCCAATGTGTTGAGCAACTTCTACGACTAATTCTTCTTCACCATTTTGAATACGAATTGCTGTATTTAATCGAGGTAATTTATCTTCGCTAGCAAATGCAATATCAATAACTGGCCCACGGGCACTAATTATTTTCCCAATATTTGCCATATTGACCTCCTTATTGCGCATTAGCTCCAGCAACAATTTCACTAACTTCATTAGTAATTGCTGTTTGACGAGCTTGATTGTATTTTAATAATAATTGTTCTGTTAATTCTTCTGCGTTATCTGTAGCATTTTCCATTGAAGTTCTACGTGACGCATTTTCACTTGTCACACTTTCAACAAGATAGCCATAAACGACAGCTTGTAAATACATTGGTATTAAACTATCTAAAACTTCTTCAGGACTTGGTTCAAAAATAGTGAATTTATTGGTAATTTCAATATTTTCAAACTCATTTGTATCAATTGGTAAAAGTGTTACTGTACGTGGTTTAAATGTTAAGTTATTAACAAATTCAGTATAAATGATTTTTATACTTCCCACTTCTTTATTAATATAAAGATCTGTGACACTTTTTACTAATTTAGTCACTTCATCAAAAGCTAATGTTGAATTTAATGAAGCAAAATCAGTATTGATTGGTCCTTGATGCGTTCTACGGAAATAATTTGTTCCTTTACTTCCAATTGAGTAAACATAATCTTCATCTTTAATTTGTTGACTAATTTCTTTAAAGACATTGGCATTATATCCACCACATAATCCTAAACTTGAAGAAATAACAATATAAACATCTTTATCTACTTTATTTTCAGCGAGATAGGCAGAATCTTTTAACCCTTTATTAGAAGCTAAAATTTCTGCACATGTTTGTCTAACACCTTGATAATAAGGTTTTAATTCATCAAGTTGATTTCTTGTTTTACGAAGTTTAGATGTCGCAACTAATTCCATTGCTTTTGTAATCTTTTTAGTAGATTCAACGGATTTAATACGACGCTTAATTTCTTGCATTGATCCAGGCATTAGTTAGCCCCTTGTGTTTTTAAGAATTGATCAACATAAGCGCCTGTTGCTTCTTTCATCTTCGCTTCTAATTCATTTGAAATCACTTTTTGAGTTTCTATTTCAGTAATAAATTCAGGATGAGCCATTTGAATATTTTCTACTAAACCATCCATAAATTCTTTTACTTTTTCTACAGCTATTTGTTTTGTATAACCATATTTTAATGCAAATAAAGTAATGACTTGTGTTGGTACACTACGTGGTGAGTATTGTGCTTGTTTTAATACTTCACGTACTTTTGCCCCATGATCCAATGTTGCTTTAGTAGCAGCATCTAAGTCAGAACCAAATTGTGCGAAAGCTTGCATTTCTGCATATTGAGCAAGTTCAAGTTTTAATGAACCAGATACTTGTTTCATCGCTTTAATTTGTGCAGTAGAACCTACACGTGATACAGATAATCCTGTATCTACAGCTGGTCTAAATCCAGAGTTGAACAATTCTTGTTGTAAGAAGATTTGTCCATCAGTAATTGAAATAACGTTTGTTGGAATATATGCTGAAATATCCCCAGCTTGTGTTTCAATGATTGGTAAAGCAGTAATTGATCCTCCACCATTTTCTTCATTTAAACGGCAAGCACGTTCAAGTAATCTTGAATGTAAATAGAAGACATCCCCTGGATAAGCTTCACGTCCTGGTGGTCTTTTTAATAATAACGACATTGTACGATAAGCTACCGCATGTTTCGATAAATCATCATAAACAATTAAAACATCTTTTCCTTCATCTAACCAATGTTCAGCAATTGCACATCCAGCATATGGTGCAATATATTGAATTGGTGCAAGTTCACTCGCTCCGGCAGAAACAACACATGTATAATCCATTGCTCCACCTTGACGTAATTTTTCAACAACTTGTGCAACTGTTGAATTCTTTTGTCCAATAGCAACATAAACACAATAAATATTTTGTCCTTTTTGGTTTAAAATTGTATCAATAGCAATTGCAGTTTTACCTGTTTGACGGTCACCGATAATTAACTCACGTTGACCTCTACCGATAGGAATGATAGCATCAATTGATGTAATACCAGTTTGTAATGGTTGATCAACTGATTTTCTTGTCATTACCCCACTAGCAACACGTTCGATTGGTTTAGTTTTACCAGTATTGATTTCACCTTGACCATCGATTGCTTGTCCTAATGGATTAACAACTCTTCCTAACATTTCATCCCCGACAGGGACTTCAATAATTCTTCCAGTACGTTTAACTTCGTCTCCTTCTTTAATCGTACTTTCAGATCCAAGTAGTACGGCTCCTACACTATCTTCATCTAAATTCATGACCATTCCGTAAACATCATTTGGGAAAAGTAATAATTCACCTAACATGGCATTATCTAACCCATGAATAACACTTACACCATCACCAACAGTCACGACTGTTCCGACATCTTTTTGTTCAATGATATCGTCATAATGCTTAATTTGTTCTTTAATTAAAGCACTAATTTCATTTGGTCTAAGCCCCACTATTTCCACCTACTTTCTTAATAGTTCTTTTTTAAGCATTTCTACTTTATTTTTAATTGTTCCATCATAAATACGGTTAGCAATTTGAACTTTAATACCACCTAATAATGATGGATCAATAGATACTTTTAAAGTAACCTTTTTGTTTTCTTTTTGACTGATTGCTTTTTCTATATCTTGAATTTGTTGATCAGTTAATTCATAAGGTGTATAGATCATACCTTCTTCTATACCTAAATATTGATTTGATAAATTAATATAAGATTTAACAATATCATCAATATAACGAATTCTTCTTGATTGCACTAATAGTTTTAAGAAATTTAAAACATATTGATCAACATTCCCTTTAAATGATTGATCCAATAATTGAATCTTTTTATCATTTTCAATAAGAACGTGATTAAAGAATTGAACAATTTGAGGATCACTATCTAGAACCTCACCAACTAATTTGATGTCATCAAGATATTGAGTGACTTGATTTTCTTCTTTTGCTAAATCAAATAAAGATTCAGCATATCTATCGCCAACAACACTCATTAGTTAACCACATCATCAACAAATTCTTCTACTAATCCTTTGTTGATTTCTTCATTCATTTCTTTGTTCATCACTTTAGTTGCAACCTCAATAGCAACATCCACAATTTCTTGTTTCATATCTGCTTGAGCTTGTTTCTTTTCTGTTTCAATTTCTTTTTGTGCTTGTTCAATTTTAGCTCTTGCTTCTTCGTTTGCTTGGTCAATAATTTGTTGTTTCACTTTTTGACCATCATCTTTTGCTTGATCAAGAATTTCACGATATTTACTTGCCGCTTCACGTGCTTCTTTTTCAGCTGTTTCTAAATTTGCAGAAGCTTTTTCGTTCATTTCTTTTGCCTCATTGATTGTAGATTCTATGTAATCTGCTCTTTTAGCAAAATATTCCATGACATTTTTCCATAAAAACTTCTTAAAAATAAGTAACAAAACTCCTGTAGATAATAATTGAACAATCAGTGTTGTAAGATTAGGGAATAATTTTCCTGCTATATCTGGCATCTTTATTCCTCCTTTGTCAGATTTTCAATTATTAATATACGAATAATAAGATTAAAGAAACTAATAAACCGTAGATGGCAACTGTTTCTGATAAGGCAATCCCTAAGATCATCATAGTACGGATTTTACCTTCAGCTTCTGGGTTTCTACCAACAGCTTCTACAGCTTTACTAGCAGCAATCCCTTCACCAATCCCTGTTCCTAAACCTGCACATACAGCAAGACCTGCTGCAATAGCAATTAAACCTTTTACCATAATTTTTTTCCTCCTAAAAAATAGTTCATTTTTCATTTATATCTTAACTAGCAAGCTAGTAAAGAACTTAATCTGGATTTTCCATCATTATCAAGATAGATGATAATGTAACGAATACCAATGTTTGAATGCATCCTGCAAAGACATCAAAATAACAATGTAGCCAAGGAGCAATCACTGGTCCTAAAAAGTTAAAGTTGATCAATAACCCTGAAATATAACCTGTTAATTGATAAACTAAATACATAAGGATCGATCCACTTAAAATATTCCCAAATAAACGCATTGATAACGAAATCAATGGCGAAAGAATACTTAATAAGTTTGTTGGTGGCCATACAGCACCCCAAATGTAAGATAATAATCCTTGTTTTTTGATTGCATTAAACTGAATTAAACAGAATGTAATTGTTGTTAATGCAAGAGTAATAGAATAATTTGAAGTTGGTGCTTCAAATCCTAATAATCCACTTAAGTTGGCAATGATCAAATATGCAAAGAGCATTGCAAAGTATGGATAATAGTTCTTTTCAAATTTCTTTGGCATGATACTTTTTAAATAGTCGTAAATCATTTTAACACCTGTTTCAACAACTAAAACAACACCTTTAGGTCTTGCTGTTGGATCAGCAGTTGCAAATTTTTTTCCGGCATAAATAAAGAAAATAGCCATCACCACCATAATAATCAATGAAAAGATTAATTCTACCTGTAAAGAATCTAAGAAGTTACTCACCCTTTCACCCCCTTCATTTGATAACTTACAATATATATGGTTATTTTAATGACCATATATCCAAAAAGAACACCCATCAGATTAAACCATTTTGGAATAAAAATAGCAATTAAAAAACCAATCGCATAAATTGCAAGTTTGACTATATTTAATAAGATAATTAAACTTGTAGATCTTTTTAAGTTCAATATCATATCAGACGTGATAATAATAACATAAAAAATTGCAAGATTAAATAAATATCCAAGCAAAAAACCTAGCGGATAACTGATAGATTTCATCGTCAAACCAATAATTGAAAAAACGATAAAACCTATCAAAAAATTAAAAAATGATTTCTTAAAAACTAACTTTTCATTCATGATTTTCCACCTTTTAATAATGTTCTCATCACTTCTATAAACGCTAAAACAAGAAATACTAACGTCAGAAGAGGTTTGGTTAGTAATATACTATCCAAATATAAACCCAATATGACGCCAGCTATTAAAGTTCCAAATATTTTACCTGATAATGTCAATGCATAAAGCAAATCTTTAAAAAGCTTTTCTTTATTATTCATTTGTTCCAAACAAACGATCTCCGGCATCTCCAAGTCCAGGAACAATATAACCATGCTCATTTAATTTTTCATCTAATGCTGCAAGTGTAATATCAACATCAGGATGTACTTCTTGAATCGCTTTAACTCCTTCTGGTGCTCCTACTAAACAAACAAGTTTGATTTTTCTTGCTCCTCTTTGTTTAATATTTTCAATTGCCATATTAGCACTTCCACCAGTTGCTAGCATTGGATCTAAAACAATGACTAAAGCATCTTCTAGACCTTTTGGAAATTTAGCATAATATTCACGTGGAATTAAAGTTTCTTCATCTCTTTCCATTCCAATATGTCCAACTTTAGCTGTTGGAATAATATCTCTAAAACCATCAACTAAACCAATTCCTGCACGTAAAATAGGTGCAAGAATAATTTGTTGATCCATTTCTTTTCCCACCATTAGACAAACAGGTGTTTCAATTGCTTTATCTTTTAATGAAACATTGCGTGTTACTTCAAATGCCATAAGTTTAGCAATTTCATCTAAGTTTTGTTTAAAAATATAAGTTGATGTATTTTTATCACGCATAATTGTTAATTTATGTTGAATTAAAGCATGATCTAATATTGTTACTGACATAATTGCCTCCTAGATATATTTAATATTTGAATACATTGTGACCTTTTCAGTAAGTTTTGCTACTCGTTTTAAACATTCTTCTTTAATTTCATCTGTTTCTTCATTTTTTAAACGATAAGCAATAATTCTAGCAACTTCTTCAAAGTCTTCTTCTTTGAATCCTTTTGTTGTCATTGCTGGTGTTCCAATACGAATTCCTGAAGCTTTGAATGGTTTTTCTGTATCAAAAGGAATTGCATTTTTATTAGCTGTAATATTGATTTCATCAAGTAAACGTTGTGCTTTTTTACCAGAAATACCACAACTTGCTTTAACATCAACAAGTAATAAGTGGTTATCTGTTCCTCCAGCAACCAATCTGAACCCTTCTTCTTTAAAGACTTTTTCCATTGCTTTAGCATTTTTGATAATTTGTTTTGCATAGTCTTTAAATTCTGGTTGTTGTACTTCATAGAAACATTGTGCTTTAGCAGCGATAATATGCATTAATGGTCCACCTTGCATACCTGGGAAAACTGCACGATCAATATCTGCAGCAAATTCTTTTTTACACATGATGACACCACCACGAGGTCCTCTTAATGTTTTATGTGTTGTTGTTGTGACAATATCAGCATATGGAAATGGTGATGGATGAACGCCAGCAGCTACAAGTCCAGCGATATGAGCCATATCTACCATAAATAATGCGCCATTATCATGAGCAACTTTAGCCATAAATTCAAAATCAATAATTCTACTATAAGCACTTGCTCCAGCAACAACGAGTTTTGGTTTAATTTCTTCTACTTGTTTTTTATAAGCTTCATAATCAATTGTTTCTGTCTCTTTTGAAACACCATAGCTATAAAATTCATAGTTGATTCCTGAAAAGTTCAATGGATGCCCATGTGTTAAATGTCCCCCATCAGCAAGTGACATACCTAACACTTTATCTCCATGTTGTAATAAAGCTAAATAAACTGCAGTATTAGCTTGTGCCCCACTATGTGGTTGAACATTAGCATGTTCTGCCCCATAGATTTCACAAATTTTTTGTCTTGCAAGTTCTTCAACTTCATCAACAAATTGACATCCCCCATAATATCTTTTTGCTGGATATCCTTCAGCATATTTATTTGTAAGAACTGATCCAGCTAATTGTAATACTTCTTCAGAAACAAAGTTTTCTGAAGCAATCAATTCAATGTTATTTCTTTGTCTATTTAATTCTCTTTCAACACTTTCAAATAATTGTGTATCTTTCATTATTTATTACTCCTTTTCTAAAGCCATCATTTTTTGAATTCTTGCATCATGTCTTCCGCCTTCATATTCGCTTTCAAGCCATGCATGTAAGATTTCTAAAGCTAAGCCTTCCCCTATAACACGTTGCCCCATTGCCAACATGTTTGAATCATTATGTTGACGTGTTGCTTTTGCACTAAATACATCATGACATAATGAACAACGAATTCCGTTTACTTTATTGGCAGTAATGCTGACACCAATTCCAGTTCCACATACAACAACCCCCTTGTCGCACGTTCCATCAGCAACAGCTTTTGCTGCTTTAGAAGCATAATCTGGATAATCACAGCTTTCTTCTGTGTATGTACCAAAATCTACAACTTCATAACCATTTTTTTCTAAATCATCTTTTAATACATTTTTTAATCTGAGACCACCATGGTCACATGCCATTGCAATTTTCACTTCAATACCTCCATGATTTTTTCTTCACTAATACAACCTTGACGTAATATTGTTACATCATCATCAATTTTTACCACTGTACTTGCTAGAGTATTTTGACATTTTCCTTTGACGATCATCTTTAGTTTCCCATTAAATTCATGATACACATCTAAATCATTTAAAAGTGTCTCTTGACCTGAAATGTTAGCGCTTGTTACTAACATTGGCCCTACTCTTTTCAATAATTCTAATACAAATGGATCATCAGGTATTCTTATACCTATCGTTTCTAATCCCGCTGTAAAATCATCTGATAAAATTGATTTCTTTTTTAAAACAAGAGTTATCATTCCCGGCATAAATTCATCAATCAATTTTTGAGCATTTGTATTTACATAAGCATATTTTTCTATATCTTGAGAATCATAGATCATCAAAGATACTGCTTTACTATGACTTCTATGTTTAATTTCATAGATTTTTTCAAGTGCCGAAAGATTTCCAAACTTCACACCTAAGCCAAAAACAGTCTCGGTAGGAAAAGCCACAACCTCATCTTGTTTTAATAATTCAACAACCTCGTTTATGTTCTTTTTTTCTACCAAAACTGTTTCCATGATTCCACCTCATTTTGTGATATTATACTATTTTATTATTTAAAATGATACCCTTATCCCTGGATATTTATCTCTTTCAATAAAATATTTAGCATATTTCTTAACGATTTTCCCACTATTTCTTTAATTTTCCCTAAACAAGCAAAAATCAACCTATTTTATATAAAATAACAGTGAAATCTCTATACAAATAAAATTTAAAAAAAGATATTTCACTACCGACACACAGAAAATAAAAAATCTGAGATCATATCTTAAAAACACATTTCGCGTTCTCAGTTTAATATAGAGATTTTACTTGTGTTTAGAAAGGAGGCATTTAAAAAGCAACTCTGTTTAATGAGAGTTGTTTTTTATTTAAACCAAAAATGAACAAAAAAAGTAATCACCTATGCTGACAAGTTTGTGATTACTTTTTAATAAATTTTGAAATAAATCATCATAGCAATGAATCTATTTGAGAACTCTTTTCATATATATTACATTTTATTTCATCTTTAAAGACAATTCTATTTTTGATTATCTTTTAACCTATATTTTCTATTTGTGTTTGTACCAATTGATTCTGCAGAATCCATTTGTGAAAGAATCTCTCTCGTTCTAGAATGTTTTAAACCAATATATTCTGCAATATCTTTTGTTTTTGCTTCTTTATTTTCACTAAGATATTCTTTTATTTTTATCATTTTTTCTTTTGTTTTATTTGTTATTTTTTTCTTCGCCGTTTTTTCTTCGCCACTTTTCTTCGCCGTTTTTTCTTCGCCACTTTTCTTCGCCGCTTTTTCTTTGTTTGTTTTATCTACAAATTCAAGTGTTAAGATAGTTCGATCAGGATCAAACCTTTCTTCAATAACAGGTTCTTTCCATCCTTGATCTTCCCATGTATTGAAGATATTAGGAACACCACTTCCAGAACGTTCACCTATGTTTACAAGATTAAACATTTTCATAAGAGTTTTATTACGCGGATCAGATTTCCCACCTTTTCGCATTTGTTCCTTTCCAGTTCTAATATATCCAGGATTTTCAAAAATAATTCTATCTTGATCTTTTTTTATAACAACCCCTCTTGTCCCATAGTAATCTGCATTAATCAAACAATTAGCCAATGCTTCACGAAGTGCTTTATGGACAGGTGTATCATCTATCCTGTCCCCTCCTTTCATCGAAAAAGGAACTTTAACATCTTTAATGATTTTATTATAGACTCTAAAATAAAAGTCACATATATTTCCAGACCATTCACCTGAACTTGATTGTAAACGATCAGTCCAACGAATAGATGGATCTAAAACTTCTCGATAATCTAAAAAATAATCTGGAAAATGACGTACAATATTATACTCATTTCCAAATATCAACATTCCTGCTGCTGTAGGATGTAATTGATGATCTTCTTTTGAAATAGCTGCTGCACCAATGCTTCTTAAATATTCATCATTATTTAATCTTTCAAAGGGATGTCCAGCATTTAATACTTGATGTCTATTTCGATAACCTAGGATTGTTTCATAGTTTAAATCTTCTAATGGAACATCATCTAGCACTTCCATATCCATTGTTTTTTCTGCTTGGTCACGTAACATTGTTTTAACTTACAAACGTGTACAATGATAATCACCATCATGATTTCTTCTATATGTTCCATGAAATAAATTATTATTAATATAGACAGTTTTTTCTTCCCTTCTTGCCATTGGAACATGAATCACAATAATTTGATCATCTTCTTTTTTATAAACTTCTACATCATCTCTTAATAAATTAATACTTACTTTTTGTCTATTATTAATATCATTCCAAAATTGTTTAATTAATTTTTGACAACTGTCAGCATCTAATCCTGAAGTAGACCATGTTTCATCTTTATTCTCTATAATACCTAAAATAATAACTCCACCATATCCATTTGAAAAAGCAGAATACGTTTCCCAAATGGAGTTTGGTAAACCATTTTTAGCACTTTTTACTTCTAAAAAATAGCTTATTTTAGCAAAAAGAAAAAGGCACTGAATACTCAGAAACCTTATTATTTCTTAAATACAACTAACTTACTTAAAATATAATTTAAGATAACAACAATCACATTGACAACAACTTTAGCAACAACATCATTAACAATATTAAAATTCACTAAGAACCACATTAATACCATATCCATGATTCCTGTTGCTAACCTAGAACCAAAAAAAGAAATTGCTTCTTTGATAATTTGATTATTTTTACTATCAAAAACATACTTTCTATTTGTAACATACGCAAATAAAACAGATAAAAACCATGCTACAGCATTCGAAAATAAATAGTTAATATGTATAATATTTGAAAATAAATAATAGACAACAATATTTACAGCTGTTGTTAATGTTCCAAAGATAAGATACATAATGATTTCTTTAAGCGATTATCTTTATAATGGAAGCAAGAGCTGTAATAAATACTATAAATCTAACAGTATCCATTTTAATAATCATCCCAATTTTCTTAGGTATACTTCTAACAATTCTGATATTGCGGAATGAATCAATCATTTCATTTGTCATATCCATTAAACCTTTTGCACAATAAGGAATTAATAAAACAAAATATGTAATAGTATATTGTGATTTTGCTTCCCAAAATAAATGAAATAAAAATCCACCAATAAAAATAGTTGGTAACAATAATCTGTGTAATTTCATATGTCTTCCAGTAAAGTAAATATAAGCTAATGTTCCTAATAAAATAACTGTTTCATAGACATTATATATTTGGTACCATAACTCACTTTGAATATAAAAACTACTATGCCTCGTTACCCAAGTTCCTTGAAAGTCAGGATTACACCATTGTGAAACTGTCTTTCGATATAAAAAGTGAATAAATTCTCCAGGGTGTGTTATGTAATAAGATAACGTATTACCTAAATCGCTTTTTGCTTGTGAATTTGCCACATCATAATCTCCGTTATTATTTTCATATACGCTCCAATTGTAGCCGTTATACCATCCTGGCGCTACATCACTATCTTGTAATCCCATTTCTACATATGCTATCATCGGTATACCTTTACCAAGTTCAATACCTGTAATATTTTTGATAATTGTATTAGGAATCATTGAAGATGCAAAATAAGCCGGTACAAATAAAATCAATAAAATAATAGATGTATATTTTTTATTTAAAATAATATCAAATAAAATAAAGATAACCATTGCAACAAAAACAATCATATAATTTGATTTAAACATCATTGCGAAAATAATTGAAAAAATCGATAGTAGTATATATTTTATTTTACCTGTTTCAAAATATTGATACCCTGCTAATATGGCAAACAGCGAAAAAGTATGTCCAAAGACATTTCCATATACAAATGCAACATAAAATGTTAAAGGGAAAAATATAAATAATAAAATAAGTGTCCAGTTTTTTAACTCATCATTATGAAAACTAATTTGTGATATTTTGCATAAACAATAATAACTAACTAATAAACCTATAATATTAAGTACTTGAAATGCTTGATAATTATTTTCTCCAAAAATAAATGATAAATAATAAAGAATAACAACAATTCCCGCTTGATTAGAACACTTTCCTACATATCCCATTGGTGTAAAATAACTATAATTGCCATTCTTTAATCCAGCTGCTGCTTCTAAAATAGATGCTTGATCAGCTACAGGAACAAAATCAAATTTGAAAATCATAAAAATACCAACAATCAATAATATCAAGCTTAATATAATAAATATTTTATTAAAATAATAAGTATCCTGTGTTCTATAATGTTTTCTAACAAAATAAACAAAAAACAATACTATAACAAACCATAATAATAAATAAAATGGTTTATCAGCAACAATTGTCGTATGTTCATCCCAACTTAAATACGCATTATTAAATAAACATAACAATGTAAGTAATGATGTTATAGCAGCAAAAAATCCTAATACAACATTTTTACCTAATTTCTTTAATTTTGAATCAAACACATAATCACCTTCAATTTAAATTATTGTACTTCCGAAACAAACAGCTATATAACTTGAATAACAAATAACGAATAATAAAATATAGATTCCTATCATTGATAACTCTATATATCTTGATTTTATTTGTATTTTATTTTCAATAAATTCACTAAAATATTCATAACCAATACTCATAAATAAAGCAATTGGAATTAAAATAGACACAATATACCTTCCTTGAGGTTGATAATCTATAGAATAAGAATATTTTATTGATAAAATAATTGGAGTCAAAATACATAAAATTAAACATATTATAAAATAATTTTCAAATTTAAATTTGAATTGATATTTTCTTTTTAAAGCAATAAGCATCATAATCATACCAAACAAAATTATTATTAAATATAAATAAAAACGTTTTCCACTAATCATATATTGCATATATCCTGTGGTACAAATAAAACTTTTTATAGTTGTTATTATCCAATTTGTATCAAAAATCATAGAAAACACACTAATTCCTTGATTTTGATAAGTATCTCTTTGTGATAATTGATAACCTGGCATTGCATATTTTTCACCACAATCGTACATAGAATTCATTCCTAAAAAATCTCCATTATGGATCATTGCATTTCTAATAAAAAACCATCCACCAACAACTAAGGCAGCAATTGCTATTAGAAATCCTTTTTTTAAAAACTCATTAAATGTAAAATGTAATTTATAACTACTCATACAATATACAATAATACTACATAATATAAATCCATATGCATTATAATAGGTTAATGCACATAGTCCTATAGCAACACCTAAAAAAATACACCATTTACAATTCCAATTTGTTTTTATTCCCTTAATCCAACCATAAACAATAAGTGCTGTTGTAAATATTGAAAACGAATCATTATTTAAATAAAGAGATAAGTACATGAATTGTGGTAATAGTGAAACAAAAATAGCAAAAAGATATATTGTCATCTTATGATTAAATATTTCTTCACCAATTTTACAACATACAAAAAACGTAAGTGCCCCCGCAAGAACACTTGTTAGTCTTGCCACAATCAATAAATGTACTGGAGCAGTTGTAAAGATAGAAGCTATTTTCATAAAGAAAAAACTAATTATTGAAGGAAGATAAGGTGTAAATCCATAAGAAAATCCCCATATTGCATTTAATATTTCTTTTTCATCACCTTTAGGTAAATATGATTGATTGTAAATAAATAAGGGGATATCATATCTCATATATTCATCTGGTGCTACATTCATACATAATTTTGTTGAACAATAAAATAAAAATAGAAAGAGAATCAATGTTCCTATAATATAAAATTTATTCTTATTTATCATTTGTTTTAATTGCGCCATTATTAATGTTCCTTTTTTAAATAAGTTATTGTTATATAAAAATAGCTGCTTATAAAAAGCAGATATTTTTATTATTTACTTGGATATTCGATACTAAATCCTCTAAAAATTCCATTTCTATTTTCGTTACAGCAATCAAACATGTATTTATATCCTGCATCATTTGAATAATGGAATCTACCATCCGTTTCTTGGTTTGGTTCACCTAAAACCTTTTTAACTTGTGCATATTTTACTTTATTATTTAAAGCTAACGATCCTTCACTTGTTTCTACAACAACATCTTTAGCTGCTTTATCGTATTCTTCTTCAGCGTATTCATCATATTTTACTTCAATAAACGTTACAGATGCTTCTGCTACACTAATAGCTTTTTTAGTTGGATTTTCATATCTTAAATAGAAATGTGCAACATCACCACTATCTAATTCTACATTTAGATATGCTGCCATCGATGAAATCCCATTAGCATCTAATTCAACATCTTCTACTTTATCACCTGTATCATTTAAAGTAACTGTTCCAACTTGTGATAAATAATTTGCATATTCTCCTACTGTTTCAGGAATTGCTATTTTTTTATCATCAATTGTAAAATATTTGATTAATCCATCAGCTTCTTGGAAATCATTAACATCTTTAATTTTAATGCTGTTTGATGTAGCAGGTTTCTTAGTTGTTGTTTTATCACTAGAATCACTAGTACTACATCCTACTAATGACATTGATAAAACACATGTCATTAATAGAGCGACTATTTTTTTAAACATAGTTGTTCCTCCACGATATTTTTCTCTTCTTCTTTTATACTATATAACAAATTACAATTATCTACAAATCTTTTTTTCTTAAGAACAAGCTTTCATAGTCTGAAACAATCTTTGTCCAACTATAAGCATTTTTAATTCTATCTTTAGCAGCTTTTCCTAAAGTATCAATATAATCTTGATCAAATGTTTCAACATGTTCTATAAGATGTTTTAAATTATTCTTTTCTTTACCCCAATAAATACATGAATCTAAACCTACTTCTTGATTAAAGCCAACATTTAATAAAAGATTTAAAGAAGTAGAACCTAAGGCTTCTAACAAGGAAGGATTAGTTCCTCCTACTTCATGACCATGTAAATAAGCAAAAGCATTCTTTCTTACACTTTTTAATAATGCATCATCATAAATTGTACCTACAAATTTAACTCTTTGATCATTTTCAAAATGATACTTGTTATTTAAAATATGATACAACTTACTTTCTTGATATCCAGTAACAATCACTAAATCTTTTTTTGTATTTGAACTCATGAATTCTCTAATCATTGTTTCATAATTATTTTCAGGAACAAAACGTCCAACAATTAAATAATATTCATTTTTTGAAACCTCATGTTCCTTAGCCCATACTTCGAATTTTTCTTCATCACTGTTATCAACAACATCTGCTCCATAAGCGATAAATGTTGTTTGAGGTTGATATTTTTTATAATCTTCTTGTATATATTTTTCTATATTTTGTGAATCACAAACGACATAATCTGCATTTTTAATCATCAATCTTTCAGATAATTTCCAATATTGTCTAATAAACCAGTTCCATTTAGCTCTTTTAAATTCATGTCCATCTGGATTTACAAATACTTGAATATTTTTTGAATGAAACATTTTAACATATTTCTTTAAAAAAGGGCCTATACGACAAGCTAAAATATAAATAATTGCATCATCTATATTATTTTCAGTTACATATTTATAGACTTCTTTTAAAGCTGCTATATCATAATAAACAGCTTTAGCAGGTCCAATATTAGGAACCTGTATTTTAAAACATCTTGCTTGATTATGTTCAAATTCTTCAGCTTGTTCACCTAAACAAGCAACATGATATTTTATTTCTTCACTTACTTTATTTTTTGTTAAATATTCGACAAAGGTTTCAAAGCCACCATAATTAGCAGGTATTCCTTTACTCCCTATAATAAATACATTTTTCATATTTTACATACCTTTCCATAATAATTGATAGATTGTATTATATAAAAATAAATCTATATTTTTTATTGATGGGACTAATTTCCCTTGTTTTTTCATATCATATTTATATGTAATAGTTCTTTTCAATAAATCAACATTGACATTATGACAATATTTCTTTAATAAATCAACCATTTCCATATTAGAGTTATGCACTTGATCTAGACTTCCTGAAACATTTTCTCCAGTATACTTATGGGTATATAATACATCATAATTCACATTAAATTGACATTTATTTTCAATCATTAACAACCATAAAAAGTAATCATCTGCCGAATTAACAGACATGACATGCTTTGTCCAATATTCTGGTATACTTGTTTTTTTAATCAAACAATGACCTGGTGAAACAATTAAGTCTCTTACTTTAATAAAACCAATTTGTTTCTTTAAATAATCTTGTGATTTTTGATTTTTATAAATCAAACATTTCCCATTTTCTGATTCCATAATACCATTAGCAATACATAAATCTGCATCTCCAATATGTTCTAATTGACTTTTAATAAAAAAGTCACTAATTTCATCATCTTGATCTAAAAATAAAATATATTTACCTAACGCTTTTTTTAAACCGTTGATTCTTGTTTGATGAATTCCTTGATTCATTTCATTATTAATAATTCTAATTGGAAAATCATGTTGACTACCTACAATAATTTCTTCATCAGGATAATCATTAACAAAAATAACCTCTATTTCTTTTTGACTTTCTTGATAATTTTTCTCTATTTTATTTAATAAAGATTCTATATATCCATTCCCTTTATAAATAGGAATAATAACTGACACATCCATACTTTCACATCCTATATTCCATTAAAAATATCCACTAGATTTTGAGAAATATCATTTACATCATACGCTTTGGCCGTTTGATAAGCATGATCTTTAATCTCTTTTATTTGATGTTCATTCATTGATAAAATATCTTCTATTTTTTGATTTAAATCTTTACCATCTCTTGGTTTAAAGAAAAAACCATTTTCTTGATCTTTAATATAACTTGTTGGTCCTGCCATATTAGATGCAATAACTATACAACCACAAGCCATAGCTTCTAATCCAACCAATCCTAAACTATCGCTTTTACGATAGGTTGGAAAACAAAAGATATCAATAGCTGAATAAAATAACGCCAATTCTTTTTGAGTTTGCATTGGATATTTTTTTATCACGTTTTCTAAATGATATTCTTGAATAAGTGCATTCGCTTTTTCTTCATCTTCTCCAACACCCACCATCACGATTTGATATTGTTCTACATTTTCTAATAAGCTGATTGCTTCTAAAAAAACTTCCCATCCTTTTCTTTTTTCATATCTTCCAATGTAACCAATACATTTTTTATTTGGATCTAAATGCAATTTTTCTTTAGCGTTTTCTATTTCTTGAAAGACATCAAAATTAATACCTCCTGAAGGAAAAATCTTGATTTTATCTTCATTCAATCCATATTGTTCCATCATGACCTTTTGATAATAACTTGATGGTACAATACATAAATCTATTAGAGGTAATGTTGATTTAACTAAAGGAATAAACTTCTCATCATGTGCGTCTTCTGGAACAACGTCATTTCCATGAACATTTACAATAACCTTTATACTTGGTTTTAATTTCTTAATGATTTTAATTAATAATGCACAATGTGAAATATAATGAGCATAAAGATAATCATAATGATGAAATAAACACAAAAAGATACTTTTTATATAAAAACTTAAATATCCACCTAATTTTCCTAACTTACTATCTTTCTTTTTTAAAGCTGATACATCTACTTGATATCCATTATTTTTCAAAATACTTGCTGTATTTTGAACAAACACACCATAATGTTTATATTTTTTAGATGGATACATATTTGATATTAATAATATTTTTCCCATATAATCACCTATTTAATAATGTTTACTAAATCTCCTAAAAAAGTTTTAACTCTTCCAAATCCTTTATATTTTCCTTTTAAAAAGTATAAAATCAAAGAACAAGCTTTCTTTTCTTTCATCATTAAAACTCTTTGTGTTAAATAATCTTTATATTTTAAACAATATTTTTTTTGTTCTCTATTTAGCTCTAATCCCAATGCAAAATTCACATTTTCTATTTGTGCCTTTGTTTGTTCAATACGTTCATTCACTCTTTGTTTCTTTTCATTAATAATATTCCCATCAACAATATTATCCATTCCAATTGTATTATTATTATGAATTCTATAATCAATTAAAGGAATATCTAAATAATAACATCCATTTTGAATAGCAGAAATAATATTCAATTCCCAATCATGAGGCAATTTACCTTGTGTTACTTTTAAATATTCATCTTTAACTTCTTTTTTGATAGCCATGCAACAACCTTGAGAAAAATTCATTTCTAATAAACTCTTTAAATCGATTTCCGTTAATTCTTCTGTTACTTCTTTAAAAAGTAAATTATTATTTGAACGTCCTTTTATTTTATTCACTTCGAAACAATTTCCATCTTGATCCATAAAATTAAAACTCGATGCTAGAGATAAAATATTGGATTGACTCATTTTTTCAACCATCACCTCTATTTTATTTAAATGCCAACGATCATCTTGATCACTTAAAAAGATGATATCCCCATCTACTATCTCTAATCCTTTTTTAAAATTCTTACGATATCCTAAATTATTTTCATTTTTTATAAGTTTCCAATTAATAAGTTTATAACCATCGATATACTGATGAATCAACTCATAACTATTATCAGTAGAAACATCATCTATTAATATTACTTCATCAATTAGATACGTTTGTTTTCTAATAGAATCTAATTGTTCAATTAAATACTTTTCGCCATTATAAACAGCCATTACTAATGATACTTTCATAATTTACTACCTTTCTTTGCTAGAAATAGTATAGCATAAAAAATATTGGTATTATAGTCATGGAACTTTCTTTAAAAAAAGATTTCTATTTAGAAACCTTTTAAGATAAATCATTTAATTTTTGAAATACTTGTTGAATATATTGATTATCTTTCCATGGAAAATTCATAAATATTTTCTGTCTTTCAGTATAATAGTCTTCTGGAACCCTAATACTGAAAAACACATTAAACTCAGCTTTTACACGATGTCTTCTTTTCTCTAAGTATTGATTTTTATAATCAACATTTCTTACAAATTCTTTACTTTTTTCAACAATATGATGATCATATTCATCGTTTTTAGAAAGAGAATCCAATAGTACTGTTTCTATTGCTCCATGTGTATCTAAAGGTACAACTAATAATAATTTTATTTTTATTATCTCTCCTAAATTATTACTTAATTCTAAGATACACCATTCGTTAGATTTAATTTCATTAATATTTATTACTTTATATTGATTCATAATGAACATTAAATCATTTATTATATTTCTTTCAGATTGATCATCATCTCTATCCGTCATAATTACAACATTATGATATATTTCACTGTCTTGAGCATAGTAATTACTTTTCATAACACTTTCAAAAGCTTCACATAGTCTACTACTACCACCATTGTGTCCTAATAATAATGAATTTGAATCATTCATCAATTCTCTACACCATTTAAATATCTTATTTTTTCTTTGAGATTTATCTGACCAATGACATACATTTCTCATGTAATACTGTATAAATAAGCAATCTGTTAATCCTTCACATATAATAATTGAATTCATTACCTTAACTCCAATCCTAAATCATCATGTAATTCTATTGCTTCTTTACAAGTTAATGTTCTTACTTTTGTTTGATTTTCTCTTTTATATAAAGTATAGAGTTGTATATCATTTTGTAATTCAGGACAACAAATTAATAATTTATTAATTGCTTCTTCACTATGTGATGTTAAAAATATTTGAACATTTAATTTTTTACATGCCCTTAAAATCCATGAAAAAACTTTAATCATTGCTGATGTGTGTATTGCTGTTTCAAATTCATCTAAAAGTAATATTCCATTTTGTGCAGTAATAACTGCACTCATAAGTAATATTGCTTTTTTCATTCCATCACCATAAAGTTCTAAAGGTATTGCTTGATTATGATTTTTAGATAAAATCATATATCTTTTTTTGTTTGTTAAATTATGAGTATCAGCATTGATACTCATAATATTGTCATCAAATTCTTTTAGTACTTCTATCATTTCTTGATAGTACTTTGGATTATTTAACACTTCTGTAAGATAAACTTCATTTGTTGTGTGTTTAAATGGTGTTACATAGACAGTATTGATATAAAATTTACTTTCAGCTCTTTTTATTCTACTATATTGTGTTATCTTTTCTTCTTTTAGTAATTTATCATCTAATAAAAATTTTAAATAAGATATTTCAATTTCTTCTGTATTTTCTATGAAAGAATCATCATATTTTGTTATTTGTTCTTTAATTTTGTCAAAAGTATATCCCTGTAATTTTCTAATTTCACTTTGTGGTAAAATATCATAGGCTTTCTTCTTTTCAATTTTTACATCAATTTTTTTATTCATTTCAAAACAATAATGAATAACTGGACTTTTTTGATCAATAGGAAATAAATATTGAATTCTTTCATATGGTAAAAATCTAGTATTTGCTTGATTATAATCATTTACGCCTCGCGTTGTAGAATAAGCAAGATTGCTTAAACTATCTACACCACTTAAATAATTAATCACTTCTAATACACTTGTTTTTCCACTGTTATTATCTCCCGTAATAATATTAATGCCTTTTAAATCATTTAATTTTAAATTTTTAATTCCTCTAAAATCATAAATATTAAAACTTTTAATATGTGTATTCAATATAATTATCCTTTCTTTAAAAATAATAAAAAAACTATTTCTAACATAAGTTTTATGTTAGAAATAGTATATCACATATAAATTAATTAATATTCAATTTCTTTTAAATATCTACTTAAAGCATCTTGCCATGTAGGTAATGGTTTAAAACCATTTTCTACAAGTTTTGACTTATCCAATCTACTATTAAATGGTCTAGCAGCTTTAGATAAACCATATTCTTCAGTCGTTACTGGTAAAACTTCTGTAGTATATCCTGCTTGTTTAAAGATTTCTACTGTAAAATCATACCATGAAATATATCCACCTTCATTAGTCGCATGATAATAACCATATTTATCACTTTCAGCCATATCTACTAATAATCGAGCAAGATCATAAGTATATGTTGGTGTTCCAATTTGATCATTAACAACTTTAACTTGTGGATATTTCTTTCCAACATTTAACATCGTTTTAATAAAGTTTTTACCATTAACACCAAATACCCAAGCAATACGAACAATAAAATATTTATCTAAATTAGAAGAAACTGCAAGTTCACCTTCTAATTTAGTTTGTCCATAAACATTTAATGGTTTGTAATCTTTACAATCAGGATCCCAAGGTGTTTCACCTTGTCCGTTAAATACATAATCTGTAGAAATATAAATCATTTTACAATCAATTTTCTTACATGTTAAAGCAATATTTTCTGTTCCTTTAGCGTTGACTGCTCTTACTTTTTCTACTTTATCATCATCTTCTGCTAAATCAACAGCAGTCCATGCTGCACAGTGAACAACAACACCAGGATTGATTTTTGTAATTTCTAATTCTACAGCTTCTTTATTTGTAATATCTAATTGAACATATTTTTGAAAATGTTCATTACTTTCAGTAATATCACTTCCAATTGCTTCATGTCCTCTTTGATTTAATTCATTCATAACGTCATAGCCTAATTGACCATTAACACCTGTTACTAATACTTTCATTGATTTACCTCCAATCAGCATACTTATTATAGCACACTTTCTAATTTTCTTGAATTAACACATAAAAACGTTGCAATTACGATCAAAAAATATGAATTCACAAACGTTCTTGTTCCAGAAACAAAAATAGATGGTGAAAATCCAAGTACAACTCTTGAACAAAATGCTGCACAAATAATTATGAGACTTATAAACATTGTCTTATTTCCTAGATTAGTTTTTATTACATAAAAACTAATCAATAAAATACATATAAAATAAAGAATAATTAAACAAACATTCATATTCAACGAAATGTGTTCAATAACTTTTGTATAATCATTAAACACGTTAAAGATTTGATAAAACCCTCTATGATTACAGTATCTATCACTTACACTAACTACAAAGGTAACAAAGGTCATAAGACCTACTAGTAAATATTGTCCTTTATTTTTTATATTTTTATAAATGATATAAATCAACATAATGTTCCAAACAAAAATAATATATGCAGGTTGTAAAGAACCAATTGCTATTGTTGAAAGAACTCCTAACAATAACTTATCCATCAACTTAAAGCCATAAAAAGCTGGATAATAAGCACTCATTTCTGCAACTTTTCTTAGCTCATTTCCAGGACATAATGCATGATATCCTAACATTATAAACGATAACACTAAAATAATATAGGCTAAAATAGGTACTTTTTTATGTTTTACTAAACTATATATCATAAATAAAGCATAAAATCCTACAAACAATGCACACATTTGTTCTTGATTGATAGCGTATAAACTAGCAATCACATAACTTATTTGTTGAATCATTGATATCTTTCCATTGGAAAGAACTTGCGTAATATATGAAAGTCCATATAATCCTAACGCAAGTGGCCATACATAGTTAAGTGTCGTCGCATACCATCCAGCCACGCCAAATGTTCCAAAAGGATATAACATGATTACAAGCATTAGAAAAAAAGTAATGATCCCATCATTTTCTTTTGTTGGAGAAATTATTCTTCTTAAAGAATGTAAAACAAGTACAAACATTCCACTATCTAAAATGATCCAAACCCATTTATTAATATTTAATAAAACAAGCATCACCAATTCAATGATATTTCTACTTGTCCAAGTTTGTATCCTCATTTGAGTATAGTTAATTAATCCCATTTTTGATTGTTCAAGAAACCATATATCATCTGCCACTCCTAATTTTACAGATGCATGCCTAACAACCATAAAAACAAATAAGATTAGATAAATGACCCATATATGATTTTTGATATATTCTATTACTTTTTTCATGGTGTCCTCCTATTTTAGACAATATAAATAATAAGTAAAATCCATACCTTCATAAAGTTGTTTGAATTTTTTTATTTCTTTATAGTTATCATTTAAATAAGGAATATTTTTTCGATATCCTATTGTATCTCTATATTCTCTTATCACAACAAATTCAATTTTCTTATTTTTAATAGCCTCTCTTTGACCATCAATAATTTGAGGGTAACGATCATATCCAACATTTTGTCGCATAAAATATTTAACATTAGGAACAATATTACATGTTGTATAAAATCCCCCATCTAAATTATCATAATTCAATAATGTTTTATTTTTTGATTTATCAATAATATCTTTAAAAACATATTGTGCATATGCACTTTGAGGGATATTCATATATCCTCTATTAGGACTTTTTAATGGATAATGAACAGAAAACATCATTCCTCCACATAGTATACATATCGCTAAAGTTTGACTACTTAAATAATTTTGAACAATTGAAAAAACAAAAATAAATCCAAAAATAATATATGCTTCAAAACATAAAAAATAATAAATAAATGGTAATCCACCTATATAAACACCAATCATTAAAAAGATAAATGATAATAAAATAAATATATTGATCCAAATATTTTTTAAAATCTTTGTTGTTAAACAATTTACAAAACCAAGACATAATAATATATAAATTGTTCTATTGTATTTCATTTGTTGGAAAATTGCTGAAAACATATTTAATATTCTTGTTTTTAAATCAATAGTTGTACTATAAGCAGTTAGATTAAAAGTAATATATACATCATAATAATCTCTTAATGCCCCATTGATAACAAAATAAAGAATTGATATAAAGATAGGAATAAACATTCCCACTAAAAAATAAACACAACTTATAAAAGCTTTTTTTATTTCCTTTAAAGAAATTAATTTAAAGAAATATAAAGCCATCCAAATAAACCACAAACCTAATAAATTAAATTTGATCAATGAAACACATCCAGCTATTGCTCCATTAATTAATAAATATTTCTTTCCAAAATCATTTTCATTAATAATTTTAATAAAGAAATAAACACTACTTGCAACAAAAGGTAAACAAAATTCTTCTGCACTACCTCCTTGTACAAAAGAAATCGATCCTGAAATAATAGCTAATGTCAAAACAGATACTAATAAGGCATAAAATTGATTTAAATAAGTTCTAGCAATTTTAAAAAGAAAATAGCCAAAAATTGTATATGAAATAACTTCTAATAAATAAACACCTAAAAATGTATCATGACTTATTAAATAACCTATTCCATATATCAAATAAAGCAAAGGTCCCTTTTGTTCAAATAAATCTTTATAAGGAACCTTTCCATTAAACATACCTTTTCCCATTGTAAAAAAGGCATTACCATCAACCCAATCATTATAAGGATATAATGGTGAATTTTTTGAACAAATCAAAAGAGTTAGGATAGAAACGATCAATAAGATAGTTAAAATAACTTTTTTATTATCTAAATAATTACTTAGTTTTTTCATCTTCAATATTTGTATCCTTTACAATATATACTGGTCTATGTTTCGTTTCGAGATATGTCTTAGATAAATATTGTCCTAAAATACCCGTACAGAATATTTGTATACCACCTATTAAAGTAATAATACAAACCAATGATGGCCATCCACTTGTAGGATCATTAAAAATAAGTGTTTTAATAATAATAAATATTATAAATATAAAAGCAATAAATAACATCAACATCCCTATAAGCGATGCAATCGCCAATGGTGCTGTTGAAAAAGCAACGATTCCTTCAATGCTATATAATAATAATTTCCAAAATGACCATTTTGTTTCTCCTGCAACTCTTTCTACATTTTCAAATTCAATCCATTTTGTTTTAAATCCTACCCATCCAAATAATCCTTTACTAAAACGATTATATTCTTTTAATTCTAATAAAGCATTTACAAATTGTCTTGTCATTAAACGATAATCCCGTGCACCATCCATTAATTCAGTATCAGATATTTTATTCATGATTTTATAAAACATTCTTGCAAAAAATGATCTTATTGGTGGTTCTCCTTTACGAGTAACTCTTCTAGTAGCTGCACTATCGTATCCTTCTTCTCTAATTGCTTTTAACATTTCTGGTAATAAGCGAGGAGGATCTTGTAAATCAGCATCCATTAAACATACATAATCACCTGTACTATTTTCAAATCCAGCATACATAGCCGCTTCTTTTCCAAAATTTCTTGAAAAAGAAATATATTTAACTCTTGAATCTTTTTTAGCAAGCTCCATCATAATTTCTAATGTTTTATCTTTTGAACCATCGTTTACGAATAATAATTCAAAATCTACGTCATTCATTTCATCCATGACCCTACTCATTTCCTTGTAATAGTAATGAAGTGCTGCTTCTTCATTATAACAAGGAACAATTACTGTTATTTTTTCCATCCTATTTATCCCCTTTAAAAACAACTAACTTACTTAATACATAATTCAATACAACCACAATGACATTAACAATCACTTTAGCAATCACATCATTAACAACATTAAAATACACAAATAGCCACATAAGTACCATATCTAAGATTCCTGTAGCTAATCGAGAACTAAAAAAAGAAACTGCTTCTTTTAAAATATTTTGACTATTACTTTCAAAAACATATTTTCTATTTGTTATATACGCGAACAATACTGATAAAAACCATGCTAGTGCATTAGAAATCAAATAATTTATGTGTAAAAGCTCTGCACTTAAAAAATAAACAACAATATTAACGACCGTTGTAAGAACACCAAACACAAGATACATAATGATTTCTTTATATTTCATTAATAATTCTTTCATTTTCTTCTCCTAATAAAAATGCTAGTTTTGTCATAGACATACTAGCATTTTTTTAACCAGTATTCAATTTTATAATTCTTAATTATTCCTTATCTAAAACAAATGCTTTTTTCAAACTCAAATTAGGATTATAGAATCGATCATTATATAACATATAACCCCATTTATCTTTGATATAATCATGTTCTTGTACAAATCGGCGATATTTTGCACTACTTGTATCAACTGTATCATCACCTCTAGATTTTGATTCATGATGATAAAGTTCAACATGATTCAAGCATATATTGTAATATCCTTGTTTTAATAATTTTAAATTAAAATCCACATCATTAAATGCTACTTGTAAATCTTCTTCTAAACCATTAACTTCTAAATATTTTTCTTTTGATACCATTAAACAGGCAGCTGTCACTGCACTATAATTAAATGGAACTGATAATCTTCCATAAAAACCAACATCATCTCTTGGATTATCAATAAAACAATGTTGAGCAATTCCACCAATTCCTAAAATAATACCAGCATGTTGAACAGTATTATCAGGATATAATAACTTAGTTCCTACTGCACCAATATGAGGTTGCATAGCATAACCAACCATAATTTGTAACCAATGAGGTGTAATAATTTCTGTATCGTTATTTAATAATACGATATATTCACCTTTTGCTTCCTTAACAGCTTGATTATTAATTTTAGAATAATTAAATTCGTAATTTGCATCTATGACTCTAAAATTTGAGTATTTGTTTTGATATTTTTTAAATAAATTAAAAGTTTCTTTCTTTTCACTGTTATTATTCATTAAAATAACTTCATAATTTTTATATGTCGTTTTTTCAAATAATGATTTTAAACATTGCTCTGTAACATCTGCATAATCTTTAGTTGGAATAATAATAGAAACCATTGGTTCTGTTTCATATTCATATCTCACTAGATAGTAAGGAACTCTTGGGTGTACTGTTACTTTTGCTTTAACACCCCTACGTTTTAAAGCATCTTCTACAGCCATTCTACCTTTTTCTACAGCATATCCTTTACTATCAATTGTGGCAGCCGTTGACCCTTCAATCATACGCCAATGATATAAAATCTTTGGAATATGATATACACGTTCAGGAGTTGTTTTTTCTAAAAATCTTAAGAAAATATCATAGTCTTGTGCCCCTTCATAGCCTACTCTAAAACCACCGATTTCATCAACAATTGATTTTCTCATGATTTCAAAGTGACAAATATAGTTACTTCCAAGTAATGAATCAGGTGCATAATCTGATTTAAAATGAGGATCTCTTCTTAATCCTTTCATATCCATTTTATCTTCATCTGTATAAATAAAATCTAATTCTTTATTTTTATTTAAGACAGCCACACATTCAGCTAAAGCATTTCTAGCAAGTAAATCATCATTATCCATTAAACCAATAAATTCACCACTAGCAATATTTAAAGCATCGTTTGTTGCTTTAGAAATATGTCCATTTTCTTTACGATGATGTACTTTGATTCTAGAATCTTTCTTTTCATATTCATTTAAAGTATCAATTGTTTCTTGTAAAGTTGAACAATCATTAGATAAACATATTTCAAAGTTTTGATATGTTTGATTTAAAATAGAATCTAAACATTCTGCTAAGTATTTTCTTTCCACATTATAAACTGGTATACAAATTGAAATAAGTGGATTGTAAGCAAATTGAGGATGTTCTTCAAATGGTTTTTCATTTTTTTCTAACCATAAAAGATATTCTTTTTGATTTAAGAAATTATAAACATCTAAAAATTTATTTTTTGTTTTCTTATTTTCTTTAATACGTCTTTTACTTTGTTTTAATCTATTTGGTGTTAAAACAAAATGATATTCCTTAGCTATATATTTAACTTCTTTACCAATAGCATAAGTATTTACTTTTACCTTATTATTTGTTTCTTTTGTTTTTCTAACTGTTTTTTGTAAAAGTGTTCTAATCTTTGACTTAATTCTTTTCATTAAAGTGTTCTTTCTTACACAAACAAGTTCCTTTTGATCATCATGTATTAAATAAACTTTAACTTTAGAATCATCTTTACTCAATGATAATGTTAATTCATAATTGTCACTTGCTAGATCTGGTAAAAAACGTGCTTCTCTTTTTTTACCATCAACAGTTACTTCAAAAGAATAATCTTTTAAAGAACAATTTCCATACATAATAAATGTAGGATTAACAAGACCATGAACCTGTGCATCTCTCACGTTTATATAATCTAATGTTTTCATGTAGATCACCCCTTAAATTTCTTCAGCGAATCCTTTTTCTAATTTTCTAAAGATAAACATTCCTAATACAAAACAAATAATAGCCATTACAACCATATAAAGCACACTAGACATTGCTGGTAACGTATGATACATAAAGAAATCACGGTAGGCACTTACAATATGTGTAAAAGGATTTAAATAAAGTACCCAACGGATAGCTTCTGGAAACAATTCTGCCGGATATAAAATAGGTGTTCCATAAAATAACATATTAATAACAAATTGAATAATATATTCTGTATCTTGAATATAAACATTGATTGCACTTAAACCAAGAACCATTCCTGCTGTAATTACAAATTGAATCAACGCAATAAATGGTACTAATAAAATATGCCAACTTAATCCAAGCCCTCCAAAAACACAGAAAAGAATAATAATCAAACAAGCGATAAAAAAGTTAACAAGTCCACTTAATGTGGCTGATATTGGTAAAATTTCTCTAGGAAAATATACTTTTTTAATAACACCTGCATTATTTTTAATACTTCCCATTCCAAGTCCCATAACTGTCGTAAAGAAGTTCCATGGAATAACCCCACAAATTAAATATTGAAGATAATTATCTGTTTTGATTCTCATGATATAAGGAAATACAATGGCATAAACGGCAACCATTAATAATGGATTTAAGAATGACCATAATACTCCTAAAAATGAACCTTTATATTTACCTCTAATATCTTTTTTTACATTTGTTTTTAATAATTCACGATAGTCATATAAGTTTTTAAATAATTTCATTTTCTTTTTCTCCTATATGATATTAATCTTTAAATCTTTTTCAGATATAACTTTATCTTTTTCATCTAATAATTGAACAAGAATAGAATGTTCTCCTAATTCCATTTGACTTACATCTACAAAATAATCAAATCCACATTCATCATCATTTGTTCCATAACCACCATATTTTTCTTGATAAGCCATTAAAACATCACTTCTATTTATTTTTCTCATTTCAGTAACCTCTTGATCATCAAAAGTTACTTTTAAACGATCATTTAAACAATCACTCAATGACCATCCAGAAATTGTAAATTGAGCTGTATCTTTTTTAACTTCAGCAAATGATTGAGGAATATCAACAACAACAATCCCATGATAAGTATCTAATGGTTTTTGATATTTTTTCTTAGCTTCTTCTTTATGATCTAATTTAACTTGTTTTAAATATTCATCAATAACATAAGTTGGATCACCATCTAATTTAAATTCACCTTTATAGATCCAAACAGCACGTGTACATAAATCTTTAACTGTATCTAAACTATGTGAAACAATAACAATTGTTTTATCACTATCTCTTAATTCTTTTAATTTATCAAAACATTTATCTTGGAAATGTTGATCTCCAACTGCTAAAATTTCATCAATTAATAAAATTTCTGCATCTACATTAATAGCAATTGAAAAAGCAAGTCTCATATACATCCCAGAAGAATAAGTTCTAACTGGATTATCAATAAATTCTCCAAGTTCAGAGAATTCAATAATATCATCTACTCTTTTTTCAATTTCTGCTTTTGTTAAACCAAAAACAGCAGCATTAAAATAAATATTTTCTCTTCCTGTAAAATCTTGATGGAAACCTGCACCCAATTCAAGTAACGAAGTCAACTTACCATGTGTTTCAATTGTCCCTTCATTAGGATAAATAATCTTAGTCATCAACTTCAATAAAGTTGATTTACCACTCCCATTTGTTCCAATCAAACAAACAGTTTCACCTTTTTTAATATCTAAATTTATATTCTTCAATACCGTATGAACTTCTCTATTGCTTTTTCCAAAAGATAACAATCTTTCTTTTAAAGTATGAGCCTTGTCATATTCAACTTTAAAATACTTTGTCATATTTCTTACTTCAATAGCATTTTCTTTATTCATAAGACCTCCGCTAAATCTTTTATTTTTTCTCTTATATTCTTAATAATTTCGTTATTAAACCTTATAAATATATACCACATACATACCTATTTGTCCAACACTTCATATTTCACACTGTATATTCTACCATATCTTTGCTTTATATTTTAGAATTTTAAAATAAAAATAGAAGCTAAATAAATATAGCTTCTATAATCTAATAACATAACACTCATTATTTGTATATTCTAATTGATAGCCATGACTCATAAACTCATCAGCTTGTTTTTTAGAAAATGTTAAGAAATATGATTCTCTATAATAATCAAATGCAAACTTCGTTTGATCAAAAGATGCTTTTTCACTCCAATAATCATAAATAGCATGATAAAATTGCACTTCATCTTCATAAAGAGAACCTTCTTTTACAATTTGAATTCGATTACTTGACATATAGAATCCTTGATGATAAGTCACTTTTCCATGATAAGTAAATCCTGGAGGAGCCAATAATGTATAATTTCCATAAGGCAAACTATCAAAATGTTCTCCTACATCATTAAATATATCAAGCATCATATTATCGTATTTAAATATTTGTGTAAAATCATAACCATATTGATTAATTCCACAACCTAAAAATGTATACGATTTAATTTGATTATAATTTTGATAAACAAATATGAGAGATGAAGCAATCGCTAATGTTGCTACTGAAACAGATATTGTTTTTAAAGAAATAATATCAAGTATTTTAGCAATAGATAACCCTATCAAGAAAACAACCATAAATTGAATTGCTGAATAAAATCTCAATATAACAAAGAAATAATTAAACGATGATAGACATAGTAGTTCATTGAACTTATTCTTAGCTACAATAATAATAAGCATTAATGTAATAATGGCCAGATATTTTCCATATTTTGAATTAACCACCAAAGCTAAAGCAATAGCTACAATACATGTACTATATTGCATAATTGTATCAGTAGAAACATAATATCCATAAAATGGCGATAATTGATTACTAAAAGATTCAAAATCTGCTAAAGATAATAAAGGAGTATGATCCAATTTATTTGTTAAAATCAATAATACTAAAACAAATAAGAAACAGCATAAATTAATAATGATCCATTTAGTATTTTTTTTCTTTATTGAAATACATGTATTATAAGCAAATTTAAGTATAAATAAAGCAAAGAACATAACAATTAAAACAGGTAAAAAGACTGTCGAAAAGGACATCATTGAACAACTCGTGATACCAGCAAAAATAATATTTTTAATTGTCATTTTATTTTCAATCAAAGGTATACAAACAATACACATGATAGGTACAGAAAGTACTCTTACTACTGAACCACCATACCATATGGCATTTTGAAATTGCCATAAGTCAAATGATCTTATTGTTAAAAAAGAACCATTATTTTCCATCAAATATCCATGGCCTATTAAAAATAAAAAGAATGAAATAAGTGCATATTGTGCTTTTCTTTTAGTAACAAAACTAGCTAATTGTTTAATTGCTAATGCAAACATTGTATAGTTATGAATAACCATGAAAACTTTGCAAAAATAAACAGGATTAATATGAAAAATACTTGCGAGAGCACCATAAGTAATCTCATATGTATTCACCATTCGTGCATAATCTACAGATGTTGTAAGCCATCCTGTATAAAAGCTTTCATTCATTAAAGATGGTGTTCCTATAGAATTAACTACTTTCGCTATATAATAAGCATCATCGTAATCAAACTCATATAAAGCCATTACATTTGATACTGAAAATAAAGTGAATAAAAAAACAAAAATATAAATAACCCAATTATTTTTTACATGATCTATTATGTTTTCCTTTTTTAAGATACTTTTAAATTCATTTACAAAGGTAGAAATATTTTTATATTTTCTCCATAATAAAAATACAAAAAAAGAAAAGAAAAGAACACAAAATAAAATAAAATAAACATTCCAACTCAATTGAAATAATTGACATGGAAAACCTATGATAAAAGAAATAAAAAATACAGATATAAATCCATATATAACATATGCAGTTGAATTTTTTATTTTTATAGCAAAACAATCAGCTACAAACTCTCCTATTAACCAATAAAAATAAAAAATAAAAATTAAAAATATAAAGGTTAAAAGATGATTCATATATTTCCTCCCTTATTATTAAACTTAAACAATTAAATACATTACGATTAAATCGTAATGTATTTAATAAATATTATTTATTTTAAATCATTTTTCTTTTTCAAAATAGCAACTTCTTGAATTAAGTTTTTTTGCTTTTCTTCTAGCATAGATACTTTATTAAATAAAACATATACTAAAATAATAAGCATAAAAATAATAGCTGCAAAAACTATATTTGCTGTTGAAATGACACCTATAAGTCTAGCTGCAAAAAAAGCTATTTGTGGAAAAACACTTAAAATAATTAATGCTATCGAACAAAGAATCCATGCTAAAGCATAATCAGTTCTTAATTTACCTTTTTTAACATTCTTTACTAAAATAATAAAGAATAAAACAGTAAATATAATTAATAATATTTGTAATGTTAAACTCATACGTTACCTCCTAATTAAAGAATATAATTGTTATTAATACTTTTAACATATATTGAATAGAACTTCCTATCCCTGTATAAATACTTGTACCAGCAAGTCTATCTTCCATTTTCACTTGTACTTCTTTTGCTTTATAACCTTTTTTTATTTGAAATGCAAGTGTATCAGGTTCTGGTTTTCTATTTAATTCAAAAGCATAATCTTTAATTAATTCTTTATTAATGATTCTCATTCCACTTGTGGGATCATTAATAGTGGCACCTGTTGTTAGTTTAATCATTGCAGTAATAATTCTACTACCTAACATTCTCATACTAAAATGCTTCTTTTCATCCACAAATCTTGATCCAATAACAATATCATATCCATTTTCTATTTCTTTTACTAAACTAGGTATATATTCTGGTAAATGTTGCCCATCACCATCAAATTGGATAGCTGCGTCATAATTATTATAATAAGCATATTTATAACCTGTTTGTACTGCACCTGTTAATCCTAAGTTAACAGGTAAATCAATATGATTAATATTATTGTCATCTAAAATTTTTCCAGTGCTATCTTTAGAACAATCGTTGATTACAACATAATCGCAATCAATATCAGCATTTTCAAGATTTCTAACAACTCTTAAAATGCTTTCTTCTTCATTATATGCTGGAATTATAACTAAAGTTTTCATACTTTCCCTCTTTCTCTAATACTATTCTTATTGATTATACCAATAAAATTATATATTTCAAACAAAATATACACAAAAACGGGATGTATTCATCCCATTTTTGTACATAATTTTAATTATCCAAGACAGACACCATTAGCATCAAAGCGATAAACTACTTTATTGATTTTATAATCTCCTGTGACCATCTTTCCATTAGCGTCTACATAATACCAGTTATTTCCTGATCCTACCCATTGAGCTATAATTGCTCCAGATGATACTGCATAGTAATCTTCTCCATCAATTTTGAACCAACCTGTTTGCATAACTCCATTGGCATCAAAATAGTATTTAGTATTTTCTACTGTATAGTATCCTGTTACTTTTTGGTTATTATCATAGTAATACCATTTTTTGCCTGATTGTACCCATCCTGATTTTTCAGTAGTTCCAGTAGTTAATTCACCACTTTCATTAAATGTATAATCTTTTCCATTAATGTTTACAGTTCCTGTAACCATTTTTCCTTCTTTATCAAAGTAATATTTTTTACCATTTAATGTTAACCAACCAGTTGTTTTTTTGACCATCTTTATCTAGATAATACCAAGAATCATTTTCTTCTAACCATCCAGTTGTCATCTTACCATCAGCTTCATTCAAGTTTTTATCATAGTAATACCATTTTCCTCTAAGTTGAATCCAAGTATTAGCTACTGCTTTTTTCTTTTCAACAACAACACCTTCGCTATTATATGCAATGACATAAGTTACTATCTTATCATTTTCATCTCTATATGATGAAACAATAGATATTCCATTAGAAGATTTTATTAATCTACCATTTTCAAAATAATATTCTTTTCCATTAACAGTATAAATACCATCTACAAAATTCATTTCACTTGAAACATAGTACCAATCATTTCCAATTTCATTCCATCCAGCTACTCTCTTAACCTTATCTACAATTTCACCTTTATTATTATAAGCATAAAGATAATCATTTCGATAATCAGTTAATATTTCATCACTGTCACTTGTTTGAAGCATACCATAAATAAAATACAAAGATTTTCCATCTACAGTATATTCCCCATCATATGGATAATAATAACCTGCATCATTTAAATAATATTAATAACAATTGCCATTTAAATAAATCAATTCATTATCTTTAAATTTAGTTTTTTCAATAACTTTTCCATCTCTTACATAAGCAAGTGTATCTCCTGATGTAACAACTTCATCCAAATATTCAGCTAATTGTCCATAATTAAAATAATATTTAACACCATTAATTGTTTTAACTCCTATATAAGGATTCATATCAGCATCATAGTAATACCATTTATCCCCATAATGTGTCCAATCTCCAACAACAATAGCTGCATAATTCGTTACAATACCACTTTTATTAACAGTGACAATCAACCCATTATCTGTAATTGTATCTTCATCATACCAAGAAGAATATGCCATATGACCATCATAGCTATAAAAATAATACGTATTCCCATCAATTTCTTGAAGCCCTTTAAGTAATTCACCATTATCATCATAATAATATTTGTATCCATACTCTTCATACCAGCCACGTCTTTCACTACTTAAAGTGACAGGTGTATTAGAATCATTTTTCACATTAGTTTCTAATGCACTAACCATCGTAGTTGGTAATGTTGTTGCTGCAACAAAAGCTGATGCTACAGAAATCTTTTTAAAATTTCTACTCACCCAATAAATATTTCATAGACTTATTAAAATGCAATACCCCTTATTTAAAACCAAACGACATTTTTTTATTCTAAAAAGCAAAAGAGGTAACTGTGTTACCCCTTTTCAACTGAAATATTGATTTTATTAATGTAAGGTTCAATAAGTTTAAAGAACCAATGTGAACATAAATGATATATCTTATAAACAATGTATGAAATAAGATAAATAATTAATGCTGATCCTAATTGATGTACAATTAAAACCAAAATACCTCTATTAACAAATTGTTCAATTCTAATATGTCTTAATAAGAATTCATGAAATAAAAAACATGTAAAAGCAGCTTTAGCTAATTCATTGATTATTTTACTTTCAAAATGAATATCCATAAAGAATAAAAGAATATAAGCAGACATTAAGATAATAATTGGATTATTATAATACCATGTTGCTGTATATTGTAAATGTAAAACATGTTCCATCATTGAAAAAGCATATAAAAATGCTAAACATCTTATAATCCACATACCTGCTTTTTTCTTAGATAATGTTATTTTATTTACACGAAGATATGCTCCTACAAAATATACCAAAACAAAGTTAATAATTGTATAACCATATTGACTTCCATACATTCCAATAGTACTTAATCCTAAATATGTATTTCCTGTTATATTTTCAGCAACATCTATAACAATTGTCCAAACTGAAAAAATAAGCATGAGTATAATTAATAAGCGTTTATATTGTTCTTTATTAAGTTGTTTAATAATTAAATTAAGATATGGACTAATAATATATAATACAGAATAAAGTATTAAAAAGTAATTAGCGGGTAATAAACTACTAATCAATGAACTTACTGTAAATACTTTATGACCTCTTAATACTCCAAAAACATAAAAAACTAAATTAAATACGATAACTTGTACAAATAATTCTAGTATCTTAATTAATTTTCTATTTTGATTACAAGCTAGAAAATACGCTGAAATCATTACAAAAACATTAACTGCACAAACAAATAAACTTTCTATTAAATATAAATAATATTGATTAGGACTGCCATCTAAAACCATTCCTAATGCACCACCCATACTTGCATTATTATAATGTAAAATAACGACACCAATCATTGAAATAATTCTTAATAATTCAATAGACGAATTTCTTTTCGTTTTCTCTTTCATATATATTCCCTTCCAAACAAAAACCGATTTTTACTCAAAACAATGAGTAAGATCGGTTTTTAATTCATTTTATTCATCCAAAGACCTTGGTTATCAAAATAATTGACCTTTCCATCAATTATATAATCTCCAGTAACCATCTTTCCATCAGTATCTACATAATACCAGTTTCTTCCTGATTTGACCCATTGTGCTTGGATAGTTCCTGATGAAGCTGCATAATAGTCTTCACCATTGATCTTAAACCAATCTTTTTGCATTAATCCACTACTTGCAAAATAATACTTCGCACCATTAATTGTTTGATAACCAGTAACCATTTTTCCATCAACATCTACATAATACCAATTACTTAATGATTTGACCCATTGTGCTTGAATAGCTCCAGATGAAGCTGCATAATAATCTTCACCATTGATTTTAAACCATCTTGTTTTCATCAATCCACTTTCATCAAAATAATAAGTACTATTTCCTACTTTATAATATCCAGTAACCATATAATCATCATTTGCTATATAGTACCATCTATTTCCTAATGGTAACCATCCTGTTACCTTTTCACCATCTACAAATGTTTTTCCATAGATTTTTAATGTTCCTTGACTATAATATTTCCATTGATTTCCTACTTGCATCCATCCTGTGTGCATAATACCATCTTCATTGAAATAATATTGTCTTCCATTAATAACTTGATCTCCTGTAAGAATCAATCCTTCATCATTTACATAATACCAATTACTTAATGATTTGACCCATTGTGCTCTTAATTCACCATCAGGAGAAATATAATACCAAGTACCATCTACTTTAAACCATCCAGTTTTCATAGAACCATCTTCCATAAAAAGATATTTTCTATTTCCAACTTTATAAATACCAGTAACCATATAACCATCTTCAGCTATATAATACCATTTATCATTTATTGGTAACCAACCTGTTACCTTTTCACCTTCTACAAACGTTCTTCCATAGATTGACATTTTCTTAGGACTATAATATTTCCATTTATCATTTTCCTTATGCCATCCTCTGACCATTACACCTTCACTCGTAAAATAGTATTCTTTATTGTTTATAGTTTGTGCACCAGTAACCATATCACCATTACTTGTTAAATAATACCATTCACCATTTAAACTGATCCAACCAGTGGCCATAATTCCATTAGTATTAAAATAATACCATTTTCCATTAATCTTTTCCCAACCGATTTGTAGAATATTTTTACTACTTCCATAATACCAATGATCATAGTAATATTTCCATCCTACATAATCATATTTAGGAACACCTTGATCATACCAAACACTCATATCTACATAACCACTAATACCATCAACAAATGCTCCATTGCTATATTGCCATCCTTTAGGACCTCTATACCAATTATTACTAAATCCTAATGATGATGTATAAGCAGCTACCCAATCTACATGTTGATAAATAGTTGGACTATTTAATTTTGTTTGTAAAAGTGAACGATAGCTATAAACCTTCGTATTATAATTACTATTTGCTAATTTATTAACAAATGCATCAACAACTAATTCATTCGTTGTTGTTGATAATTCAGGTCTTTCCATATCTAAATAAACAGGATATGAAAGTTCTGAAGGTGAAATTTTATATTTTGATAAATAATTTAAAATCATTGTTGCTTCATTATCAGCATCTGTTACATTATTTGAATAATCATAAATATAGATTCCAAAAGGAATATTATATTTTCTACAACCATTTAAATTATTTTCAAATTGTTCATCAATATGATAATATCCACCCTTATGAGAAACAATTCTAATAATAACACCATCTACATCTGTTTTACTTACTTTACTCCAATCAATATGACCATTGTATTGTGAAACATCAATAACCTTTTTAACATTTTCACCAATAACGCGACCATCATTATCACAAAAACATTTTTTATTTCCTTGATAAAACCAACCATTTTGAATCATAGTTCGTAAACTATAAGAATTTTCTTCCTTTGCATCTTCTATTTTATTTTCATCTTGATCAATATGACTACTTTGTCCCATAATTGCATCATCATAACTTCCATCTAATGCATTTACAGAACTATTTTGAAAATAACTCAATGCAAAAGCCATTCCAAAAGCCAAAAACAAATAACCAAAAAACTTTTTCAAAATCTTTCCTCCCCCCCTAAAAATATTATTACTGCATAACACCACTGCTATTAAAATAATATGTCTTATTTCCAACTTTATAATAACCAGTTACCATCGAACCATCACTTTTTAAATAATACCACTTATTCTCTAATTGAAGCCATCCAGTAACCATATAACCTTCATAATAAGTTTTCCCATATATTTCCATAACACCTGTACTTAAATAGTACCACTTACCATTAATTCTTTGCCAACCTGTTAACATTTGATATTGGCTATTAAAATAAAACCATGTATTCCCTAGTTTCTTCCAGCCACTTTGTCCATAGCCTGAATCATCAAAATAGTACCATTTATTGCTGACTTTTTGCCAACCTGTTTGCATTTTACCACTATCATTAAAATAAAACAAATTGTTTCCTACTTTTTGTAATCCTGTAAGTCTTTTACCTGTATTATCAAAATAATACCAATCACTACCTAAAGTTAACCAACCAGTAACCATATAGCCTTCATAATACGTTTTTCCATAGATTTTCATAACACCTGTACTAAAGAAATAAGTATTTCCAGAGATTTCTTGAAATCCTGTCGCCATTTGATAACTATCTAAAAAATAATACGTATTTCCTGCAATCATTTGCCAACCTTTTTGTCCATACCCAGCATTATCAAAATAATACCATTTATTATTGATTCCTTGCCAACCTGTTTGCATCTTTCCACTTGCATTAAAATAATAGAAATTATTTCCTACAGTTTGTAATCCTGTTACCATTGATCCATCACTATTTAAATAATACCAATCATTACCTAGTGGCAACCATCCTGTAATCATATACCCTTCATAATACGTTTTTCCATAGATTTTCATAACACCAGTACTTAAATAATACCATTTACCATTTATTTCTTGCCAACCGGTTTGCATTTGATAGCTACTATTAAAATAAAACCAATTATTTCCTATTAATTTCCAATTTTTTTGACCATAACCCAATTCATCAAAGTAGTACCATTTATTATTAACTTCTTGCCAACCCGTTTGCATTTGTCCACTTGTATTAAAATAATAGAGATTATTTTCTATAGTTTGTAAACCAGTTGCTTTTGAACCATTTGAAAAATAATAATACCAATAATTATTTTCTTTTTTCCATCCTTGTGTATGAGAAATATTATTTAATAAAGTAACATATCGATTACTTACATATCCTGTATTATTAAAGCTATAAGTTCCATCACTACTAGCAACTTCACTTTGTATCTTATAAAAACCATTAGTTGTAGAGGCATCTTTTATAATAAATGAATAAGCTGGATTTTTTATCGTTGTATATAAAACACTAGAACTTGTATTTGAACTACTTCTTACATTAAGGGCAGTATGTGTTGTTAAATAAATATCTTTGATTCCTAAAGTATAATAATCATTATCTTTAGAAGAGATACTAGCATCCATATTTTTAGCAATGCTTGCACACTTTTCTCCTTCATAGGGATCTGAAGAATATTTTCCAAATATTCCACTTCCCTTGTCTCCAAAATAACCTCCTCTAAATAAAGAAGTATATGTAGGATTTAAATATCTTTTAGACATCCAACTCGATGTAAAATTCATAATACAATCATCTACTGTACTAAAGGTATCTGCATTTCCACCTGGATTATTATCTGTAGCATTTAATCCAAATAAGTTATTTTTATTTAATGCAATATTGCTTTTTCCCCATCCAGATTCTAAGGCAGCAAAACTTGCTGCCATTAAAGCATTGACCCCATATTTATTTTGATACTTAATAAAAATATCACCTGTATTATATAATTTAGAAGTACTTCCTGCTTTATTATTTAAATAATTTGATATTTGTGAACCAGTATAAGTTGTTTGACTTCTCATTGGTAAGTATTGAAAATAACTATAATAAGGATTATTAGGATTAACAGCATTATTTCTAACATTATTTTTATAATCTGTAATCATTGTATTATAGTTATCATAAAAATAATGTCCATCATAGCTATAATACTCTTTATTCTTTGTTAAATAACTAGGCCCTGTCCCTATATAATTCTTATTTCCTTGATTTCCTGTCGCATTAACATTATTAGAAATATAATGATACAAATCACCTGATGAATTAACTTCATAGTTACTTGCATAATAAGTCCCTTGGCTAAGAACTTCAACATATTGAGGATCTACTAAACCAACAACTCCTGAAATCATAAACTTCACTTTTCCATTTTCATACCCTAAAAAAGCTGCATCCGCTGCACTTGATTTAGATAAATATCCCTCTTGTCCTGTATAATAATCTGTAAAATTTGTCGTTGTCTTTGCTTTAGAACAATTAAAATTAACCATATTCGCTGTAGAAACTGTTCGTGCATAAGGGTTATACTCTTCATTCGTTGTTCCATCATAAACATCTACAGTATTAATATTTCCATCTTTATCTACAAACTTTGTTTGTCCAATAACGTCATTTGTTTCTTCATATGCTTTTATATTAGAGATATTAAAAATCATTCCCAATAATATAACAAGAAACAAACTTATGTACTTTTTTTTCATTTCCAACCTCCTACAATATTTTAAATCTATAGAATATTTTAACTTACTAATCCTATTTGCTTTTAATAATGTGATAATATCACATAAAATAATATACTTACAAATATCAACTAAAATAATCATCTTCGTAAATACTATTTTTTATTATAATGATATACATTTTCAATTCAACAAAAAGGATATAGAATTTTCTATTCTATATCCCTGTTATTTTCTTTCTTTTCTTGTAAATATTTATTTGCATCTTTAAAGAAACTAATTACAATCAACAGTATAATAAATCCTATTGGAAAAGCAGCGATAATAGCCACTGACTGTAAACTATACATTGAATTTTCAGCAAAAATCAACGCTATTGGAAATAAGATAAAGATAATTGCCCAGAAAACTCTAATCTTTTTATCTGGTTCTTCATCTACATCTAATTTTTTATAGGAATAAGATGAAACAACCATAGTTAAAGCATCAAATGTTGTTGAATAAAAAGCAATCATAGTAATAACTAATAATAATAAACCTAGACTTGCTAGTGGTAGAGTATCAAATATCTTTAAAATAACTGCAGAATAATCTCCACTTTTAGCAATCATTCCCGAAATATCAATTCCATGTTTCATTTGTTGTGCCAAACCATAATTTCCAAGAATAATGAATGAAGTAAAAGTTCCTGCTAGACCCCATCCATATCCTCCTAGAATCGTATTTTTAATTGTTCTTCCCTTACTGATTTTTCCAATAAAGAAAGGGGTTGCAACACACCATACCATCCAATAGGCCCAATAATAAATCGTCCAATTTTGTGGAAATGATGTTTCTCTTAATGGATCCATCCAAGTAGATAATCCGATAAAATTTTGTACCATATTACCAATAGCTGAAAAACCAGTTTCTAAGATATATGTGGTTTCTCCCCCACCTATTAAAAAATAAATAAGTAAAGCAAAGAATAAATAGGAACAATATGTTGCTAGTTTAGAAATACCTTTCATTCCTGTAAGTACAGTAAATGTATAAACTGCTGCAATCAATAATAAAACAGCAATAGTAAGTCCTACACCATTAGGCAACCCAAATACTCTACTTAAAGCTGCTGATAATAATGGTGTTGCTAGTGAAAAGGTTGTTGCAGTTCCTGCAATAAGTGCAAATATAGCAATTAAATCAATAGTTTTACCTACAACTCCATCCACTTTATTTCCTAGTAATGGTCTACATCCTTCAGAAAATTTTTGTTTATTTCTTCCTCTTACATGTAACATAAAACCAAAAGCAACAGCTAAAATAATATAAAAACTCCAAGCAATTGGTCCCCAATGAAATAACGGAAATGTTGACGCCCATTTTTGTATTCCACCTAATTGATCAATATACTTTTCATTAGCATATAAAGCCCATTCACATAATGAATAAAATAAGATATCAGCTGCCATTGTTGATGTAAAAATCATCACTCCCCAGTTAAATGATGAATACTCTGGTTGATCTGTATTCTTACCTAACTTTATTTTTCCATATTTAGAAAATGCTATATATAATGAACAAACAAAAATTCCAACTCCTAATAACGCATAATAAATGCCACAGTCATTCCCTAAAAATCCTCTAATCATTTGAATGATATATGAAGATTTTGCTGGCATAAGCATAAATAAAACGCATAATAAGACAACCCCTAATAAAGGAATTATCATTGATACATAATCTAATCTTCCCTTTAATGATTTCTTTTCCATTTTATTTCCCCCAATTTAAATATGTTTCATCAATACTACACAATTCATCAAAACTATCTATTTCTAAAATATCTCCTTCATGCATTTCTTTAATAGATAATTGGTATTCATTTGGATAACAAAACAACGCTACATCATCCCAATAAATATCAGTATTCTTTTTCTCTTCAAATTCAATTTCTAAATGTTTCTTTAATTTCTTTCCATCTTCTTCATTCCATCTAGATACACTATATAATTGCCAACCATCTTGTCCACCAGTTCTTGAACAAGAAGTTACAAAACCATTTTCTAATTTTAACATCCATTCATTATGAATTTCTTGTTTGTAAATACAGTTATATCCTGAATATTTAAATTCTTTTGAAAGAATTTGTGTATTGTTAATAATTTGATCACCATCTAAAATAATGACATTTTTTAGATGATTTCTAGCAACATATAAAGAAGAAATATTGTTGCAAGTATCATAATAAGGATTATCTATTAGATGCAAATTCTCATATTTATCTTCTAAATAATTAAATTGTTCTTTTAAATAGCCTACAACAACATAGATTTCAAAGATCCCTTGTTGATGCAATTGATTGATAATTCCTTCAATCATAGGAATATCATGTATTTTAACTAATGGTTTAGGTATCGAATTTGTTATTGGTCTCATACGTGTTCCTTTACCTGCTGCCATTATAATTGCTCTTTCTACTTGACACATTTTTCTATATTCTCCATTTCTTCCATAACAATCTTGTAATAATCCTTAGCAAAACGATACTGTGCCAATGAATATTCTCCAAATTCAACACCTAGCGTATATTTATATTCACACCAGTTGCTCCATAAAAGACCACACATTGATATATAACAATAGATTTTTATTCTTGTTTGTTGATCACACTTATTTTCAAAATAGATATCAATTAAATGATCAATTTGTTTTCTATCATACATAGAATAAATACAAAACATTGCTATATCAAGATGTGCATCTTGCATTGCCGCATATTCCCAATCAATAAGTTTTATTCTCTCTTCATTATTTTCTCTATAGAATAAGAAATTATCACAATTTGCATCTATATGACATAATTTCCATTCTTTTGGTAATTGATCAATAATTTTCTTTAGAGATAAAACTTTTTCTTTCGTTTGTTTATAGTCTTTATATAAAGATTTTGGACCTCTTAGATTTTCATAAAATTCCATTTTTTCAAAAACATCAAATTCATGTTCTACCTTTAAATCCTGATTATGAAATTCTTTTAATAATTTCATACATTTAATTAAATCTTCATCATTATCTTGATTACATACACGTGTATCGTCTAAATATTTTGTAATCTTATATCCATTTTGTGGATTCATATAAATAACTTCATCACTGATATTTAAATCTTTTATTACTTGATAAACTTCATATTCTTCTTTTCGATTAATAAGTTGATCTGTTCCTTCCCCAGGAATTCTCATAATATATTTATCATGATTGATTTCAAATAAAAATGATCTATTTGTCATACCTTTTTTTAAGCTTTTAATATTTTTAATTTGTTCAACATTGATTTTAAAAACATCAGCAATCAATGATAATGTCTCATTATTTAAGTGTGCTGAATGATCATCTACATTTCTTAATTCTTCATACGTATTAATTTCATCTACATAGCTTGTATCAACAATTTTTCCATAAATAAACATTTTATTCTTTTGATACAACGTTTCTTCCCAAAAACAAGAATCATGCATTCCGTCATCTAAACATTCTAAACGTTCTTTTAAATATAAAGAATCATGTTGATTAATAAATGATAAACCAATCATTTTTAAACCATCATCCTTTACTTTAACAATTTCATTTTTAGTATTACATGTAACATTACTATGTTTACTTATTCTATTTTCAAGCATATACCATGATTGAATTTCATTATTTAAAAATGGATTTTCATAAAAATAAAGATCTCCTGGTATAATGTAAGTATTACTTATTTTATCTTTTACTAGATTTAAGCTATGTAAGTTGTTCTTTTCTTGATATTCTCTATTAACAACTAATTTTACATTATATTTATCAATTAAATAGTCAAATTCTTCTTTCATAAAACCAACAACAATTGTTATATCATTAATATGAGCTTCTATAAGCTGTCTTATGAGACGTTCAATAAGTATTTCATCATTTATTTCTAACATTGCTTTAGGCACATTATTATTAATAGGAATCATTCTAATCCCTTGACCAGCAGCTAAAATAACTGCTGACTTATTTTTCTTTATTAAGTCTATTCCTAAATCTGTTAAAGAATTATCATCATTAATATATTCTAATTCTTTAAGATTCTTTATTGTTTCATTTGTTTTACCTAAAGAACAATTCAATCTTTTAGAAATAGCTCTTTGTGAAAGTGTATTTTCTTTATATAGTAACTTTATAAGTTCAAAATCTAAATATGTAAGAATGTTCATTTTTTTCTCCTTGTTAATTTATATGAACATCATACCACATATATTTAATAAGTAAAGAAAAAAAGAAGTATTTCTACTTCTTATGATAAAAACTTAGGTATAATAAACCCTCTAATATATTTACTGTTGACATTCATTGTTCTATATTCAACAGCATCATTTTTATTTCCTTCAATAACTTTAAATGTATTTCCGTTAACTTCTGTAACAATACCTACATGATCAGGCCATCCTGTATTATCACCATTTCCATTATCATCCCAATCATACATAATAATATCACCAATTTGAGGAACATAAGCATCATTTTCTTGCCAAATGCCCATAGATTGTGCCTTTTCTACTGCTTTACCACATGAACATTCAACTGGAATAAGATCCAATAAATTACATTCTCTAACAATTGCTGATACAAAAGTCATACACCATGAATCTGTATATTTAACTTTATAACCTCTTGGTAAAGGATCTAATTTATTATATGAATCTATAATTTTCTTAAATGATCCATCTTTTTCATTACATCCCAAATATCTTTTGGCTCTTTCTACAAACTCTTTTCTCGTACAATTTGAAATCCATGAATAATCATCTCTAAATATATATGTTTTACCATCAATAACTACATCATCTTTAACAGCAGCACCATCTTCATTAAAATAATACCATTTCCATTCAATTTGTGCCCAACCAGTAACCATGACACCACTCTTATTTAAATAATACCATTTATTACCTGATTTTAACCATCCTGTTTGCATATCACCATAAGCATTTAAATAGAACCATTGATTATTAATCAATTGCCAACCCGTTTGCATAATTCCTTGATCATTAAAATAATACCATTTGTTAGTGATCTTATTCCATCCTTTAACAAGAACCACATTAGAATCAAGATAATAATATTGATTATCTCTATAATACCAACCTAATTGCAAATCTCCATTAGAATTAAAATAGTAATATTGATCATTGATATAATAATCACCTACAACCATTTTTCCATCTTGATTCAAATAATACCATGATCCTTTATGTAGCCATCCTTTTTGAATATAACCATTATTATCCGCATAATAATATGTTCCATCTGCTTGGATCCATCCTGTTTTCATAGCACCTGATTGATCAAAATAATATTGTTGATTTCCTACAGAAGCTAATCCTATCACCATTTTTCCATCTTGATCCAAATAATACCATGATCCTTTATGTAGCCATCCTTTTTGAATATAACCATTATTATCCGCATAATAATATGTTCCATCTGCTTGGATCCATCCTGTTTTCATAGCTCCTGATTGATCAAAGTAACATTGTTCGTCCCCTACAGAAACCAATCCTGTAGCCATTTTTCCATCTTGGTCTAAATAATACCATGATCCTTTATGCAACCAACCTTTTTGAATATATCCACTATTATTTGCATAGTAATATGTTCCATCTGCTTGGATCCATCCTGTTTTCATAGCTCCTGATTGGTCAAAATAATATTGTTGATTTCCTACAGAAGCTAACCCTGTGACCATTTTTCCATCTTGGTCTAAATAATACCAAGACCCTTTATGCAACCAACCTTTTTGAATATATCCACTATTATTTGCATAATAGTATGTTCCATCTGCTTGGATCCATCCTGTTTGCATGGCCCCTGATTGATTAAAGTAATATTGTTGATTTCCTACAGAAGCTAACCCTGTCACCATTTTTCCATCTTGATCTAAATAGTACCAATAATCCGTATGTAACCATCCTGTTTTCTTTTCACCATGATCATAATAATACCATTGATTTTCTTTATTCGTCCAACCAGATTCCATTACAGTCGACTCATCATTTGTATTTAATGTATCTGTATCTTCTTCCGCATTAACATTTATAATCGAAAAACATACAAATAAAATATTAATAAACGCTATCGATAAAGCAATATTTAATAATTTACCTTTTTTCATACAATCCCCCCTCTTGTCTCACAATTGACATTATAACAAATACAAAAAAATAAACTAGTTATAATCTATCAAAAATAGAAAACCAGAAGTAGATATTCTCTGTCTTTGCCCCACATCATTTAATAACTAAAATATGAAAAACCCCTCGTTATTTTAAATTACCATTGTTCTTTTTCTATTTTTAGCTGTTTATTTTATTTTGTTACAGCCCCCCATTTTTTAATCAATATTCTACTAATATATTATGAGTTTAAATAAACCATTACAAATCTAAATATTTTATCAAGATAATATTTAGAAGTAAAAAGTAATGCAATACCATTTGCTATAAATTGAATATATTGTTTCTCTTCTAAGTTATTTAAGGCATTATTAAATCTCTCATTTCCTTTTAAATAATGCTTTGCATTTTTATCACTTAAGTTCTTCTTTACATACGACTTAGCTTCTTCTACTTCACTTACTTTTCCTTCACTATATTGTTTAGTAATGTATCTAGCAAATAAATATTGTTCAAATAAATTTGATCTTGATATACTATCCTTTGTCATTCTATATTTTAAAACACATTCATTCACATTAGAAATTTTAAATCCTTGAAGTATTGCTCTTAATGTAAAGTCATAGTCTTCACAAAGTGGCATATTTCTATAGCCATTTAACTTATCAAATACTTCTTTTTTACCAAACCATGTTGGATGAGAAATAACTTGATTATATTTAATACATTTTTTTATCTTTTTAAAATTAGTTGGAACTTTTTTTATTGAATAAATAGTATTTCCATCCTCATCGATCATTTGTGAAATTCCACCTATTAAATCAAAATCATTTTCTTCTAAATACTTCTTTTGATGTTCCATTCTATATAATTCAGAAATATCATCTGCATCCATTCTACAAATATATTTTCCTTCAGCAAGTTTAAGTCCTCTATTTAAAGTATTTGTTAGCCCCATATTTTTATCATTTATATAGAATTTAATACGTTCATCCTTACATACATAATCATTTATAAATGCTATATGTTCTTTATTATCTGGATTATCTAAAATAATAATAAATTCAAAATCATTATATGTTTGATTAATAATTGATTCTATGGACTGTTTTAAACATTCTATGCTTTCTTTATAAGTTGCCATAATAACACTTGTTTCTACCATTTAAATTTCTACTACTTTTTTACACAAATCTTTTTGTATAAAAATTTCCTTTCTATTAAATATATACATAATAAGTATATATTAAATTAACCTTTACAACAATAAATCATTCATATCTTGAATTATAAATATAACAGCTCAAAAATAATATAATAAATATTTCTGAGCTGCTTTCTACTAAATTGTAATGAATTAAATTTTCCCTAGCCAAACACCATTAGCATCAAAGCGATTAACTTCTCCATTAATTGCATAATCTCCTGTAACCATCTTTCCATCAGCGTCTACATAATACCAGTTATTTCCTGATTTTACCCATTGTTCTTGGATTGATCCTGATGATGGGGCATAGTAATATTCTTTATTGATTTTGAACCATCCTGTTTGCATTAATCCGCTTACTGCAAAGTAGTATTTAGCTCCTGCAATTGTTTGATATCCTGTGACCATTTTTCCATCAGCATCTACATAGTACCAAATATTTCCTGATCCTACCCATTGTGCTTTGATAGCTCCACTAGATGTAGCATAGTAATCTGTTCCATTGATCTTGAACCATCCTGTTTGCATTAATCCACTACTTGCAAAATAGTATTTAGCTCCTGCAATTGTTTGGAATCCTGTGACCATCTTTCCATCTGCATCTACATAATACCAGTTATTTCCTGATCCTACCCATTGTGCTTTGATTTCTCCACTTGTTGATGCGTAGTAGTCAGTTCCATTGACTTTGAACCATCCTTTTTTCATAAGTCCATTTGTTTCAAAGTAATATTTAACTCCAGAGATTGTTTGGAATCCTGTAACCATTTTTCCATCAGCGTCTACATAGTACCAGTTATTTCCTGATCCTACCCATTGGGCTTTGATTTCTCCACTAGATGTAGCATAGTAATCTTCATTATTGACCTTGAACCATCCTGTTTGCATATATCCATATTGATCAAATCTATAGAGTTTATTATCTATTGTAATGAATTCATTTTTTGGATATGTTCCATCTTCATATTGATACCACCATTTGTTTCCTGATTGTTTCCATTGTCCTTTTAGTTGATTATGACATCTTGTACATACTCCATCTTTAAAATCATGTCCTAAAGCTGGAATGATTTCTTGTTTTTTAATAATCTTATTACATATTGAACAATGTATTCCTTCTGTTAAACCTGTATTTGTACATATTGCTTCTTTTGCCGAATCAAGAACTTCTTTATGTCCTGTTGATGGTATTACTTCTTGTTTTTTGATAACTTCGTTACATACTGAACAATGACTTCCTTCTGTAAGTCCATTTTCTGTACATGTCGCTTCCTTAGCTTGATCAACAACTACTTTATGCCCTGTTGCTGGTATTACTTCTTGTTTTTTGATGACTTCGTTGCATACAGAACAATGTTTTCCTTCTGTTAATCCATCTTCTGTACATGTTGCTTTTTTACCTTGATCAACAACTACTTTATGCCCTGTTGCTGGAATTACTTCTTGTTTTTTGATGACTTCTTTACATACAGAACAATGTTTTCCTTCTGTTAATCCATCTTCTGTACATGTTGCTTCCTTAGCTTGATCAACAACTACTTTATGCCCTGTTGCTTTTTTGTCATCTACTATTTTTGTTTGTGGCTTAAATGCATTATTTTTGAAATTAGCCATATAAGTAATTATTCCATTTTCTGTACATGTTGGATCTTTAACAATTTTTTGAGCTGTAACGGTTTCTTCTTCAACATGTTCATAATTATTTGCACATACTCTTTGAGCTGTGACTGTCATATTATCTACAGACCACTTATATATAGGTTCACTATAATTATGACCATATTTATTACAATCAATTTCTGTATAAGATTCATCCCACATTGGATATTCTTCAATAAACTCATTTGATTGATAGTCATTATCTCTTACATGATCATCAAAATCATTTGTATTTTTTAAGAAATAAGCATATGTACTTCTTCCTGCATCCCATGTACTATCAAGATTATAATATTTACCATTTAATTTAACGATATTCCAAGCATGTGGTCCCCCTGCTTCACCTGAAATAACTCTTGTATCTACACCTGCATCTAATGCTAAGCGATAAAATAACGATGCATATCCTTGGCATACTGCTGTTTTATTGATCAAAGCTGCATAAGCTGTATATTTTAATGAATAGGATTCATCATTTAAGTTATCATGATCATATGTAACATTTGAACATATATAATCATAGATTGCTTTTACTTTTTGATAATCTGTCTTATTTGATAAATCTAATGACTTCAATAAATTAGAGACTTCTTCATCTACTTTTTCTTCCTGTTCTAAACTAGATAAATAAGATACATCATAAAAAATATTTAAATCATATCCCTCATTAGAATTTCCAGATATGGTTGCTTTTACTGTCCACCCTTGACAGTGCCATTTAAGATAGTCTCCTTCTTTTCCATTACCAGTATGTTTGATGGCCTTTTGAAACAACTGATGTACTAAATTAGAAAAAAATTCTTGTGTAATTTCTTCATCACAATGATAATAAAGAACAATATTACTTTCTCTATTAATTAAATTTTCTCTAAATATCTTTACAAGTTTTTCTTGATCACTTGTATATTCAACATCTTCTAAACTATATGTTTGAATATCATGATGAACAACACTACTTTTTACATCTTTATAAATAGGATTTACATAATGATCTTCTCTAATTGTTTCTTTTGCTTGTACATTGACTATACTTAACATAGAAAAACACATTGAAAGAACAAGTGATACAATAAATAATTTCTTTTTCATGATTTCCCTCCTTATATTCATTTAACCATGTAAGCCATTTCTTTTCAAGAATATATAAAAAAAACGAGGATACTCTAAGTATCCTCATCAAATTCACATTAATATACTACTACTTTTGTTCCTGAAGGAATATTATCATAAATCCATTTAGCATATTGTATTTCAAGTCTTACACAACCATGTGATAATGGAATTCCTGTTCTATTATCTTGAATTGTACCATTTTTATTATAAAGAGTACTATGGAATAAATAGTTTCCTTTAAATTGTGTATACCAGAAACATCTAGATGATCCTGAGTCAAAATAATATCCTCTTATTCCAACTGTAAATTCACCTTTAACTGTAGGTGTTGAAGCTTTACCTGGGGCACAACTATAATAATGAATATTGTTCCAATTATTTACAGAACCTTGATAAATAGCTACTCGACAATTAGCTGTATCAACTAAAATCAAATAATTAGTAGCACTACTGTATCCGCTTGCTCTACTTGTCATTGAATCATAAACACTATCGCTTCTTAAAGCCCCACTAGAAGTAAAATAAAATGCTTCAAAATACGTATCATGTAACATTGCTCCAGATGAATTTAAATAATACCATTGATTGTTATCTTTTAACCATCCAATAGCCATATTTCCACCTGAATGTAAATAATACCAAGTTCCAGCAATTTGCTTCCAACCTGTGCACATTGCCCCACTTGCATCCATATAATACCAAGTTCCTTTAACATTTATCCAGCCTGTTAACATACTACCATACGCATTTAGGTAATACCATTGACCATTCAAATCAAGCCAACCCGTGTACATATACCCTTGACCTGATTCATCTAAATAATACCATTTACCAGAAACTCTTTGCCATCCGGTTTGCATGACACCTGCATCGTTTAATAAATACCATTGATTTTTAACATAAACCCAACCTGTGCATTTATTTCCATTTTGATCATAGTAATACCAATCATTACCATCTAACATCCAGCCTGTTTTAATAGCACCATTTTCATCAAAAGTATATTTAACACCATTGATTTCTCTTACTTGATTAGTAATAGCAGCATATGGATATGCTTCATCATTAGCATCTAAATAATACCATTTACCATAGTATTTATACCATCCACTTACTAAACTTGCATTTCCATCATAGAAATACCAATGATCATCATCATTTATCCACCCTGTTTTAATAGCACCATTTTCATCAAAATGATATTTAATTCCATTAATTTCTTTTGCTTGATTTGTTATTGCTGATGATGGATATGTTTCATCATTAGCATCTAAATAATACCATTTACCATAATATTTATACCATCCTTGTTTACAGGTAGCATCATTATTTACAAAATACCAGTGATTTTGATCATTTACCCATCCTGTTTTAACATTTCCATCTGCATTTACATAGTAAAAAGTTCCATTATCATTAACAATACCTGTAATTGCTACATCATTTTCATAAAAATAAACTTTCCCGTTTTCTTTATAAAGTCCATTTTTTACTTCAACAACATCATTCATCTTTACTTCATCATTTCCCTCTAATGCCGAAACAAATGATAGACTCATTGAAATTGAAAAGAGAAAAATGAAACATGCTATTCCTTTCTTCAAATAACCTTTCATTGCTCAAACCTCCCTTGTATTCATTTTATCATCAAAAAAAACTCTAAACAATATAACTAATAAATAAAAGCTAGAAATAATTTGATATTCTCAAATTACTTCTAGCTTTATTAAACTAAACAATTAATAATATTACAAAAAGCAAAAACTCCAAATATAGCCATAAAATAATCTAAATTTTTTATTCTATGATGATATCTAGAAATTAATAAACAGCTTGCTATAATCATTGAAAAATAGAAAAATAGAGCGGTTCTATTTCCGGAAACCCAAACAGTTGGCGAAAAGCAAAGCATAAATCTTGATCCAAAGCCAATTAATAAGATAATAAAAATATCTATATTTTTTCTATTATCTTTAATTAAAAATAATATGATGATTAATAATGTAATAAATTCTATTAAAAACATAATATATGGAACAAATGATTTTAAATTACTTAAACTTAAAATACCGTATTTTCCTAATATAGAATATAGAAAAGAAATATTTGGATATAAGTCTACTAAATATTTTCCTAAAACGCCAAAAACTAATGTCATTACAAAAATAATCATTGTACTTGCTTTCACTAAACTATTTTTAAAAGTATTAATAATTATTAAAAGTGTTGATGATAAAAATAACATTGGTACATTATTTTTAAATAAAATAGGATAAACAGTGGAAGAAATTCCTATTTCAATTTTTCTAAAAAAGGATAATGTTCCAAAATCTGGGAACCAATTTTTAACTTCTTGTTTCTTTCTCACCCAATTCCCAGGACATGTAAAGATATATGTTCCTGATGCAATGATTAAAACAATATTTAAAATTACAAAAAAACTAATTTTCCTTTTATTGATAAAGCAGTAAATTATATAGAAGAAATAAGTTCCTAACAAAATTGCAAAACCTTGTTCTTGATTTGCGGCAAATAATAAGGCTATAGAACTAATAATATATTCATACCATTTCAATTTAATAAGATTATTTGCTTTTTTTAAATAATATAAATTTATTAAAATAGCGCCTAATGGCCAATAATAATTAATTGTTGTGGCCATCCAACCAGCAGAAGACATATCAATCAAGGGATAGATAAGTGTTCCAATACAACAAAGTATTTTCATTTTTATTGTATGATTACAAAATATTGCTTCTATTAATTTAGCTATAATTGTAATAACTAATGAGTTTAAAAGCATCCAAACATGACTATGAACTGAAATAAAATAAAGTACACTTTCTATCAATTGCCTAGAAGACCAATTATAGTATTTATATATATTAAAATCTGTAAAAGTCATTGATTTTGCTCGAATTGCAAAATTTACATCATCACCTGTACTTACATTCAATTGAATATGTATAAATAATAAAATAAAGAATAGTACATAATATGGTATATTAGATATAAATTGTTTTTTTAATTTACTCATAATTTCCCCATTTATCCCTTAATAATTCCTGCTTTATTTAAACAAAGCATTATAACAACATCTATATACAATAGTTGAACTAAAAAAGAATTATATTTTTTTGTAATTTTATCTATTCTATAGTTTAAAGCTCTTTTTGTCATATGTGATAAATGTATATCTTTTTGAGATAAAACATCTTTAAATAAAGTTACATAGTCTTGATCTAATAAAGGATTTCTATTACTTGCTGTAGAAATACCTCCTAATTCATATTGAATTGTTGGATAATCAATATATCCAATTTTTTCGTTATTAAATGCAAGGTTAACATAGAATGGATAATCTTCTAATAACTTATATTTTTCATCAAACAATCCATATTTATCAAAAATTTCTTTTTTATAATAAGTAGAAGCCCCCGATACAAAATTACCGTATTTCATAATATATTCAAAAAAATGATTTGATTGATCTAATAAAGAAACCTGATATAAACTTGGATAATATTCTATACTATTTTCTTTTTTGATCATTCTTTTTGAAGTATATATAAGTTTATCTTCTTGATCAAAAGCATTCATAATTTCTTGTAGAGAATTTTCATTATAAAATTGATCTCCACTTGATAAAGGACAAATGATTGTTCCTTTTGCCTGGCTAATCAAACTATTAAAATGTTTGACAGTTCCTCTATTAATTCCGTTATTTATAAGTTTAAAGTACGTAAATTCATTTTTATACTGTTCAGTGATTTTATCAAAGTCTTCTTGCGTATAATTAGGTGAACCATCATCACTTACAATAACTTCATAATTTGAATATGTTTGCTTTTTTATTGAATCTAATGTTTGGATTACTTGATTTAAATTTTTATAAACCATTACAATAATTGTTGCTTCTATATTCATGTATTTTCCCTTTCTTAATTATCTTTTAAAACTCTAATTATATTTTGAGTTACATATTTTACATATTTATCTTCAAATAATTCATCTTTTAATTTTAATCTTTTTTCTTTTAATGGATCTATTCCATTTTGTAAGTCTAAAAGAATTTTTTCTACATCTTCAAAACTATAAGCATTATAAGATACACTAAATATTTTTTTCATAATATCATTATCATCCACAGCATCAGTATGACAATAAATAATAGGTTTACCCGTTAAAAAATAACAAGGTATAATTGATGAAATATCTCCTACAAAAACATCTGAATGCCAAAATGTTGTAAAATATTCTGATGTTTGATCATAATATAACTGTTCATTATTTTGGAACTTCCTTAAATACTCATCTACTTCATCAGATGTAATCAAACCTAAAGATATAAAATTTTTAAATGTAAGTGGATGAGGTCTAAAAACAAGACTTCTTTTCTTATCTTTTTCAACATAATCAACTATGTTATCTTTATAAGTTAAAAAATTACTTCCTCCCAATTGCGTATCTATTGTCCATCTAGGAGCCCATATAATCTTGAAATGTTGATCATCATTATCCCAAAATAGATTATCTTCACTTTGTGCTTTATTAAAAGCATTAAATATAGGATGTCCTGTTAATATCGTTTTTCTTAATCCTAATCGATGAGATAAAGGTGCTCTTTTTTTATTAAAAGATTCTGTAACATAACTATCCGCAAAAAAGATATGCAAATATCTAAAGAAATCCACATTAAGTGAAGTATCAAAAATATAGTTCATCATTTCATATCCATAAGGTAAATAACATGTTTTTGCATATTTTGAAACTGTAGATATTTTATATTCTATTGGTAAGTAAGAACTATAAGGTCTTTCATAAAAAACATAGTCTGGATTAATATTTTTTAAATCAAACCATTTTCCTTGATCAAAAGCTTTAATTGTATTTTGATGATTATGATTTTTATGAAAATCATAAATCTTTGTATTCATTGTTTGGATATCAAATTCTTTTTTTGAATAATCAAACTCTGGAATCATTAAAACATATGTCTCAAACTGATCATCATTAGATAATTGATTATATAAATCATCTACATTGATCCACAAATTAGACATTTGTGAAATAAATACTATCTTTTTTTTAGTGTTTGTTACTTTTTTTAAATTTTTTATTTTAAAATCGGCTACTAAAAAGCGGTATGAATCATATATTTTTCTAGCAACTTTATACGTTAACTTTGTCTTATTCATATTCATCTTATCCTTTTATTAATTTAAAATATTCTATTATTTTATTTCTATTTAATAAAGCAATAATTCCTATTATACCTACAAATATAATTCTTAACCAAATTGTATAATATGTAAATGTCAATAAAATAATCAAAACTGTAAAAGCAGTCGCTATAATAAATATTTTCTTCCAATCAAACAAGGTATCATATCTATAATCTTCTATTTTATCCTTACATGATTTATTCATATAATATAGATTACTCAACCAAAAAACAATATAGGAAAATAAAGTTGTATACCCGGCTACAACGTATCCAAAAACAGGAATAAGTATAAAATTCAAAACAATATTTAAAACAGCACTTAATATAGATCCTTTAACAAGATAACTATTTTCTTCAAAATAGAACATTACATTTATACATAATTGTGATAAAAATAAGAATAATAAACTTCCTGCTACTGGAGGAACGACCCAAATAGCATCTTTATATTTACTTCCCCCTAAGATAGCAATAGCTTCAGGGCCAAATAAAATAAGTACAATCAACATTGTAGCAATAAATATTATAATAATATTTGTTACTTTTTTTATCATATTATGTTTTTTATCTTTAATACTTCTGTATGTCCAAGGAACAAATGAACTATTGATAGAGTTAATAACAAAAACTAAGACAACCGCGAATTGATAAGCAACACTATATAATGCTGCATTTGTTTGGCCAGACATTCTACTAATCATTATTCGATCAGATTGATTAAATATCATTTGTGATAAATAATATGGTATAAGAGGTATATTAAATTTTAAAGCATATGTCCAATATTTTTTATCATATAAAGCCTTCCCTTTATATGATTGATAAATGTATATAATTAAACCAATACATAGATATACTGCAGTATTTCCTAAAATACGTGCTATTCCCTTTTCTTCAAATAAAAGTACACCAACCAACCCTATTAAAGGAGATGTGACTGATATGATAAGAGTTACAATAATCATTGGTTTATATTTATACATAAAACGTTGTTTATTTGTCCAAAAAGCTAAGACTGTACTCATCAATATTTCAACAATCATTGCAAGAACAAGTATTGATGGTAATTCCAATAAATCATTCCAAAATACTGGAGCTATGATGTATATAATTAAAGTTATTAATGTTAAAACTGAAACAATCCCTTGGATAGAAGATATGTATCTATCTCGATCATTTTCAAATTTAATCATAGCTGTATCAAATGACCCATATTGTAAGTTCAAAGTAGCAAAAATAGCTACGATATTCATCCATGATTGATAGATACTATATTGCCCATATTGCTGAGTTGTCATTAATCTTGTAAAAATAGGTAACGTTATTAAAACAATACACTTTTGTACAATACTACAAATTGTATAATAAATAGAAGCTTTCACTTCAACAGGAACATTTTTATATTTCGATATTATTGATTTAACCATTTAAACTCTCCTTTTTTCAAAGCAATTATATATAAAGAAAGCAGTGAAAGCAAATAATCCCTTATTTTTATTTCACTGCTTGTGTATTTTTATGCTATTTTCTTTAATAAGCTAACAAAAAATCTCCTTCAATACCTGCACAAATCAATATGAGTAATATATTTTTATGATATCTATACTTATTTTTTAATTACACAATCATCATAAACATACAATATAATATTTGAACAATCTTAATTTTTTAATAATTTCAATACTTTATTATATATTTTCTTCTTTTAGATATGCATAGACATTATGAATCAACTTTTTCATACATATCATACTCCTATTTTTTACATATAGCATACCATTCTAAATCTTGATATCTATCATCAATAAATAAATGATCTTTAAATTTTCCTTCATAAATAAATCCGCATTTTTTATAAAAAGAAATTGCTCTTTTATTAGATGATAATACATTTAAATAAATTCTATGCAATTGTAACTTATCAAAACCATATTTTAATAATGATTCCGTTGCTTTTTGATTGGCACCTGTTCCTCTTGCTTTTTTTCTTGTGCTAATTGCATATTCAGCATTTTTATTTTTTAAATCAATATTTTTTAGAGAAATTGTACCTAAATATTCATCATCTTGATCATCAACAATTGCAAAATGTTGTTGATCTTCTCTAAAAGAATTTTCTACAAATTTTTTTGCTGCAACATCATCTATTTCAGCAAAATTATTTTGAAAAATATGTTTTGCTTCTTCATCATGCATCCATTCTAGCATTAATGGAACATCTTTTAATTGAAGTTTTCTTAATGTAATCATAATTATCCTTTCATTATTTAAACGCATTTAGTTTATCAATAACATAATTCACTTCTTCATCCGTCATTCCATAGTACATTGGAATACTTAAAACAGTTTTACTAATTTCTTCTGCAATTGGTAAACTTCCTTCTTTGATATTTAAATCTTTATATGCTTCTTGTAAATGCATTGGTATAGGATAGTGTTTTACAGTCCCAATCCCGTTTTCATTTAAATATTTTTCTAATTCATCTCTTTTATCACATCTAATAACAAATACATGATAAATATGTCTATAATCTTCACTATCTTTTAATGGTAATTTAATTAATGGATTTTTTATTCCTTCAAAATATTTATTTGCTACATTTCTTCTATATTCATTCCATTTATCTAAATGTGGTAATTTACAACGTAAAAATGCTGATTGAATTTCATCTAAACGACTATTAGTTCCTTTATAAATATGATGATATTTGTAATCTGAACCATAATTACCTAAAGCTCTAACTTTATCAGCAATTTCTTTATTGTTTGTAACAACTGCTCCTCCATCACCTAAAGCGCCTAGGTTCTTACCTGGATAAAAACTAAACCCTGCTGCATCTGATAAAGTACCTACTTTTTGACCTTTATATTCTGTTCCATGTGCTTGAGCTGCATCTTCAATAACATATAAATTGTGTTTTTTAGCAATTTCATTAACTGTATCCATATCTGCAGGTCTTCCTTGTAAGTGAACAGCTATAATTGCTTTTGTTTGATCTGTTATTTTTTCTTCTATTAAAGCTGGATTAATATTATAAGTTTCTAATTCTGGTTCTACAAATATAGGTTTTGCTCCACAATATGAAACAGCTAAAGCTGTTGCAATATATGTATTTGATGGAACGATTACTTCATCTCCATTACCTATATTCATCGCTCTTAAAATTAAATATAATGCATCTAATCCAGTTGCTACACCTACACAATATTTAGCATTACAATAATCTGCAAACTCTTTTTCAAATAATTCGCATTCTTTTCCTTGGATAAAATAATTGCTATCAATTACTTTATTATATGCTTGATCTAAATCTTTTCTTATTTCATCATGCATTGGTTTAAATGTTGCAAAAGGTATCTTCATTCTATTCACTCTCCTTAATAAATTCTAAAAAATCATCATAGTTTCTAATATAATCACTTTCATCATATGATTCTGAAGCCAATACTAGCAATACTGCATCAGGAGAAAAATCAAACATTTCTCTCCACATATTATTAGCCACATACAATCCTTCATATGGTTTTTCTAATGGTACAACTTTTTTTTCCTTACCATTATCTAATAATATTTTACAAGTTCCATGTATACAGATTAAAATTTGTTCTAAGTTTTTATGTGCATGATATCCTCTACGGACTCCTTCTCCTGTATCATACATATAGTACACTCGCTTAATTTTAAAAGGTATATCTTTAAATTCTTCTAGAGCAACAAGTTGTCCTCTATCATCACCATGTGGTTGAAACATATATTTTATTACTTGCATTTTTACACCTCTTTATCCATTTTTCTTATACTATTATATATTAACATTATTATCACATCAAAATACTCAATATTTGAAAAAATACTATTAAATTTATTAATTCTATAATCAATGAGCCTCTATTTTTTATAATAGATTGTATGATCTATTTATTTTTGTTCTAATTATTTGAAACAGTCCCAAAAAATAATCTATTTAAATTTGATATACAATCATCACTTATAATAATTCATAAGATTTGAACAGTTGATTCAAAACTAAACAAACAATATTTTCAAGCAACTCTTCATTCTTAAAACACATTACAATAATACTAGCAAATATTTCTTCATTTTCCAATATCTGTTTCTTTCATCCTTTTAACTTATTTTTTGGGCAATTTTTACCATAAATGAAAATAACTTTTTGGGTAAAAGAGCTGTCACAATATCAAATTTTGCAATGTCAGGTGCAAGATATCTCAATTTAAATAAGGTTTTTATATTACCTGTTCTTCTAGCATTAGCAAATTTCTCAATTTCATTTAAATCTTTGTGATTAGGATATTTTTGTTTAAAATCTTCAATCATTTTTAAATCAGGCATTATTCTCTGATTGATATAATCTTCCTTTGTCTCTATTCCAACTAATACACCACTAACATTTTTCCCATGTCTTCTATATTGAACTAAAGGTAAATTTAAGTACCCTACTTTTCCTTCTGTAGAAGTACACGCCAATACCCATTTATCATGACCTGTGTATTTTGAAAATGGTAAAGACTTTTTTGCAAAGCTAGCTTTCATTATAATACTCATTCCTACTGCATAAGTAACAAAGATATTATATTTAGTTATATCATCGTAAGTATTCCAATTATCATAGTTTTTATTACTATGTTTTCTAACGCTACTGCAAGTGACGTTGTCATTTTCATCAATTATTTGTTTATCCGTAACAACTAAGTCGATATTCTTTTCATTCATATATGCGACACACTTTTCAACTTTATCATCCATCCATATATCATCTTGATCACAAAAAGCAATATATTCACCATCTGATCTTTGCACCAATTTTTCAAAAGCCCCCATGTAATTTAAATTTTCTTCACAATATGGCAAAACCTCATAGGAAAAATTTGTGATATATTTTTCAAATAAATCTAAATTACACCTTTTTTTTATACAATCATCAAATATATATAGTTTTAAATTAGGATATGTTTGATTATTTAAAGAAATTAATTGTTTTATCAAATATTCTTCATTTGGATTATATACCGACAATAATATATCAACTTGTTTATTATTCATAATATTTTTTCATCCTTTCTTTATACAACAAAATTTAATAAATTACAAATAGTGCAAATAAATTTGTAATTTACATAGATTTTATTTCATTTATAACATCTTTTTTTGTTAAATAATAAATTGCTATTAATGCAAAAGAAGCAAAAGAATATTCCTTCACAATCTTTGGAAATCCAATTGGTAATAGTACGACATTATTACCTCTAATTCAATAAATATTAACACACTTTCTTTAACAATTAAATATTATAAATAAATATTAACAAAATTAAACACTATGGTATGGTGATTTTTTTATCATTCTTTAGCAATGTACCATGTCACTTAATGAATTTATTAAGCTAGAAGTCATTGCAAATATTAAAATAACAAAAATATATACCAAAAAGTATTTTTAATCTTCAATAAGATAACAAATTATTTGTAAGTTTCGCATCTTCAGTATAATGTTCATCTTTATAACTAGTAATTCTTAAAATATTACCACCTATTCTCCATACATTTTTATCTATCACAACTACCTTTCAACATGATACCATCTTCTACGACAACTTTATCACGACTTTATACAATTAACAATCTTGTTTCTTACTTTGACTTTGCCATTGGCAATGTCGCAAAGCATAAACTATATTACTCAAATGTCATCCCAACAACAAAAAAATCTATATTTGCCTTATAAAAAATGACAGACATTATTTGTACTGCAGGGCTTGAATGGTGTGTTTTCAAAAGAGTAAGAAATCGGTATAAATTTAAATACCACTTGCTCAAAAAAATACATATCCTCTGAAAAATCAATGTGCAAAATCTAGCGGATGCGTTTTTTTAAGTAAAATTATCACTTATTTCTCTATATGTTTTCGAACCTACATTCTGTTTAATTATTGACTTTAATCGTATTTTTACTTATTTTTCGCATAATAGGCTTTATCTTTTACTGCTTATAGTTCATCATATAATTTATTTATAATTTTATCATCAAAATCCTCATCAAATTTTCTTGCCATTAAATAATTAACTTTTTCTAATTCGTCACAATCCTCTATTGTAAAAGTTTTAGGGTGATTAATTTGTCCTTTCCAATTAACATATGTTAATTTATCGTAGTATTTGTCTTTAAATCTACTATTCATATAAATCGTTTGAAATATGGATTCATCTGGAACCAAAGAGCCTTTATAATAGTCTATATATTCACCTTTTAATAATATATCATATATTTCTTTAGCACATTCATAGGTCAATGTCCACCATTGACTTCCATAATAGAAATCAACGTTAAGTATATTTTTTCTATCAAGTAGAGTTCCTAAATGTAGTGCAATGTTTATGTATCCCATCTTTAAACATCTTACAAAAAAATTTTTGCTTCTCATCCAATTTGGAAAATACAATTCATATCTTTTTTTTATAGTATTTTCCCTTTCAAATTTATTTATTTCTATAAAATTTTTCCCTTTATTTTTTTCTAAAAAATTTATAATTTCTTGAGAACTTTTAAGTGGGAAATCTTGTCCACTTATTAACCATATATAATCATATTTTATTTTTGAAGTGAACACACTCTCCATCAAATTAACAGTAGCATCAATCATGGAAATATCTCCCCACTTGACATCAATTCTTTTATCATTTGGTAAAACAAAAATATGATTATTTTTAATGATATCTTCTTCTATTGAACTTTTTTTATCAATATGAAGAAAAAAATCACAATTTTTTGAATCCAACTTCTTTATCATTTTATTTATTTGACCAGCATTTTTATGACATAAAACAATATATGCTATTTTTATGTTTGAATTCATTAACTATTTCTCCTTCTCGCTTATTTTTATATTACATACAATTTCTAAAAAATTTATATACATTATTTCATATTTTTTATAATCCCATGTTAGCATTTATAAAAAAACAAAACAAGTTTCTATATTTACAATGCAATGTAAATTTCGCATATCGAGTAATTACCACCAAAATTTATAATAATTTTTTCAACTCTTGTAGTATAGTATGTATGTTTATCTTTTTCACATAATCTTCCTCAATGTTATTAAGTTAAAGTGACATTAAGCATCTTTTACTTTATGTTGGATACTTTAGCTATTTTGTTATTTTCATAGACATATATCATTTTTTTAAAATCAAAAAATTGTTCATTTAAATAATCTAGAAATTTAAGCATTTCCTTTTCATAACTTCGACTTGGTCTGAAACCATAACTATACTCACTAAAACAGTGTTCACATATTGGTTCTATTTTTTTACCGTCACTTGTTGGATAATCGTATCCGTAATAGTTGGTATACTTAGTTTTCTAATACCAGGTTCTAGGTTTATATACATTTTGAGCAAATACACCTCATCTACTTTGTAATGTCAAACATGTATTAGAAACATGCATTTGTTTTGCACTATTTAATCATTCAGAACTTCAGTATACTGTCCATATCCACTATGCCATTTCCTGACTTCTTACTCTTCGTTGTTACTGCTTTGTCGCTAGTGAAATCTCACGAGTTGTACATCTTTCCTCGTTTATCCACTGGATTTACACATTAAGATTACGGTTTTCTTTTGGACTTTATTGCTTTCTCTCTTCCATACCTCACAGTGTGGAACTTGCAAGCCGCTATATGATTCATCGGCAACTATGCTCACGAAAGACTTTCACCTTAGATGCAAAATATGCCCGTCATTTACAAAAAAAGAGATCATAACGATCCCTTACCATAAACAACGCCTTTAATCGTTTTATAAATAATCGTAAAGTCTAACCAAATAGACCAATTATGATAATAATAATCATCTAATTTACAACGATAATTAAATTCAACATCACTTCTACCATTTGCTTGCCACATTCCTGTAACTCCTGGTTTACATTTAATAATAGAATTGTAATACTGACCCATATCTTTCTTTTCTCTTGGTAAATAAGGTCTAGGACCAATTAATGACATTTCACCTAATAAAACATTAATAAATTGTGGCCATTCATCTAATGACGTTTTTCTTAAAAACTTTCCTACTGGTGTAATTCTTGGATCATTGACTAGTTTTTTATTTGTCAGATATTCTTCTTTGATTTTTGGATCTTTTTCCATCAATTCATCCAAAATTCTTTCAGCATTTGGTACCATTGATCTAAATTTATAGATTTTAATCATTTTCCCATTTTTACCAATTCTATCTTGACTAAAAATAATACTATCATGATCTCCGCTTTTGACATATTTATATTTTACAAAAGCAATCAAAGGAATTAACGTTAAACATCCAGCAATTCCTGCACAAATATCAATAAATCTTTTCATAGTATTAGCAAGAGCCGACATTTCATTATTTGCTGTTGCAATCAGTAATTGTCCATCAAAATCCTGAACTTCAGAAGAAAAAGTCATTGTTCCATTAACATCTGGTAAATACTTAACACTTTCAACTTTTCCATAAATATCTGACATCACCTTATCAATTACTTCTTCACTTGCTTCTGGTAAAGCCACAATAATTTGTTCAATTTTTAAAGTTTTAATAGCCTCATCCAATTCTTCATAACTATAAATAAAACTATTTTTAATCACATTTTCCTGTTTAAAATCAAATAACTGATCTGTCCAATTCGCATCCACATAACCTTCTACTTGTGTTAAAGCAAAACGATTGTTATTTGATATTTTACCAAGTCTTGCTGCTTCATATCCTGTTCCAATAACTAATGTTTTTCTAGCAAACTGTTCTCTAAAAGCAATTCGAATATAACGATCTGCCAGTAAACATATAATAAACATCGATGCAACCATAATTGTCAAATGCATTCTTCTTTCATAACCTGTTGATTTAGGCACTAAAACAAGTAATGCGATATAAAAACAAAAACTTGATTTAACTAACGCTTTAATTTCATCCCATATTAAACATGTATTTAATGAATAATGTCCATATATAAATAAGAATAGGAAATAAAGTATTCCTGATCCAATGATTAAATCTAAATCCATATGGAAGTATAAACATATAAAGTAATACATTATTACTTCTATTAAAAGTAACATAAAGGGCATTATTTTTCTATTCATCTTTTACACCTCTTATTATGTCCATTATATCGTAATTCGATTATTAATGCTATCTTTTCTCTTTTATAGTATAATAGATATATCAAAACTTTGGAGGGTCAATATGAAGTTTTTTTATGAAGGTATCAATAAATTTATGTATAAACATCCTTTTATAAAATCTTGTGTTTATTTTGCATCAAAATTTTGTCCTTGGATGGTCGCTATATTTTATTCACTCTTTTTATTAAAAATAGTGATAGAATCACAAACTGGTTTTTATCTTTTATTTATTAAACCATTTGTCGTTTTATTAATTACTGTTCTACTTAGAATATTAATTGATAGACCTCGTCCTATTCAAAAGTATGACCTTAAACCTATTGATGATAAAAAAAGAATAGGTCATTCTTTCCCAAGTATTCATACGAGTTTAGCTATTTCTATTGCTTTGACCGTTATTGCTCGAGGACCAAATATGGGATTATTACTCTCAGCACTTGCTATTACAATTACTTGTACAAGACTACTTACAGGTGTTCACTATTTAACAGATATTCTTGCAAGTATTTTAATTGCCCTTGCTATTTATATGATTTAACGAAATAAGAAAATTATTTCGTTTTTTTATTTTTTAAAAGAAAAAATGATTTTTGTTGTCTATATAAATAATGAAGGGAGAAACTATGAAAACAAAAATCAAATCTAAAAGAATTACCGATTTTAAAAATGATCTTGTATTTAAGTATTTATTATCAAATATGAAAGATGAACAATGTAGGCGTTTATTAAAACTTATCATCGAAGATGTTATGGATATTAAATGTAAGAAAATTAATGTCTTAAATTCAGAGCTTAATCCTCATCATATAAGTGATAAAGATATGATCTTAGATATTCAGGTAATAACAGAAGATGGTGAACTGGTCGATATTGAAATGCAAAACAGTATATTCTCTAAAGAACTCTATCATCGTCTTCAAGCTTATGAAGCTAGAATGATCGATCATCAAGTCAATCGTGGAGATGAAAGATACAGTGACCATCTTCATAAAGTGAATTTGATTACTTTTGTTAACGATATTGATAAAGATAATCTTGTATTGATTGACAGTTATGTGCCTAGAAATGAATATGGAAATGTGAGAAAGTTTAACTTAGCAACAAGCTACTTTGTCCAACTTCCATTTATTAAAGTTATTGAAAAAGAAAAAAGACTAGAAAACTTTTCAAGATTAGAAATCTTAATCTACATCTTATATCATGGACTTACCCATGATATAATATCTTTAGATAATGAGGTGGTAACAATCATGAAAGATAAGATGGAACAATTCAATGAAGATGAAGAGCTTGTTTTAGCGGCAGAAAAAAGACAACTTGTTAAAATTCAACATTATCATGAAGGACAAAGAATGCATGAAGAAGGAAAACTAGCAAGTAAAAAAGAAGATACATTAATGCTTTTTAAAAGTAAATTTCCTCAAGAAGATAACGAATTATTAGAAAATCTTACTTTACAACAATATGATCATATATTTAAAGCACTTATTGAAAATAAAGATTTAAAGACAATCAAAAAAATCATTGGAAAATAATCCAATGATTTTTTAATAACACACATAAATATATCTGCCAAATTTCACAAATTCTGTTTTCTTCCTTAAGATACGATTTCTTATTTCAAAACCTGCTTGTTTGATTTCTTGATCCATTTGTTCATAACTTACTAAAACAAGTTTATTACATAATTTTCTAGCACTATTAATAATATCACACTGTTCTTTATAAGTGATCGGTGTATAAAGATTATAAGGAATATCAATAATAGCAATATCATAATGTCCTTGATGCTTATTAATATCATCTTTTGTAATCAACATACCATCAAAACCAAAATGATTAAGATTACATCTTGCTTTCCATGAAATATCCCTTGAAATATCAAATCCTTTGATAGAATACCCTAAAGCTAGTCCTTCTAAAACAACTGTACCCATTCCACAACATGGATCTATCATTGTTTTTGTTTGATCATTTTCTCCAGCAATATTAATCAATGTTCTTGCAAGTCTAATATCTAAAGAATTTGAAAAAGTATTTGGTTTATCATCATATTTTTTCCATGATGGAACACCATGGTGATAATACCCAATAATCCATAAGTCATTCACTTTTGTAAGAGCAATTGTATGCTTTGGTTTGGACATATTCACACTGCCCGCTATAAACCATGAAATATCTTTACATTTATCAAGTGTTTCTTGATAATCTGGATGGCTAATAGGATTTTTTAAATAAATGACTTTAAAATCTTGATAATTATGATTTTGGCGTTTAACTTCCTCTTTTAAGTCATCAAAATTGGAACTTATCGCCCAAATATCTATTTTTCCTTTCATAAAAACACTTATATTGACATCAATATCTTTATTTGTAATAAAACATTGTTGATATTCTTCATGAAAAAGATATTTAAATTCTAATGCACATAAATCATATTCTTCTGGTGGATAATTAAATAAATAAAAGTATTGTTTCATATTTTTCTTACCTCTAGTGTCCTATTTTAACAATACATCTTCATTTTGGCTACTTAAATAATCATAAATATGATATATTATCTCCAGGAGGCGACTATGAACTATTTAAAAAACTTAAAAGAACAGTTTACTTTTGATCAACTGTTATTAATATTTACATGTTTTAGTTTTACTTTTCCTTTTTATATATTAGGACCTATTTTATTGATTGAATTTATTTATTTGTTAGTATCAGAAAAAGCAATCATTGCCTTAAAACAAACACCACAAATTAAATTTCTCTATTTGTTTGTTTTAATCTCTTTAAGCATCTCCATTATTCATAAAAATATTTTAGGAGCACTTGCAACACTAGGAATATTTATTGCTATTATTTTAATGGTTTATTATCGAAAACATATTAATCAATCGACCTTTGAATTTATTATTGATATGTTGATTGTGTTATCTATTCTTTGGGCAATATATGGAATTTATGAACAATTTCAAATTTATCATCGTTTAGGTGTTGATCATTTCACCTTTAAAGTTTATGCAAGACGTGAAAATCGCTTAAATAGTGTTTTCTACAATGCCAACTATTATGCGATGATGATTGAATTTATTGCTGTAAGTATTGTTTATAAATTCTTTACCGTAAAAAATGATTTAAAAAGAAGTATTTTCTATGTTATTGTTGGTTTCTTGAATTTATTTATGCTTTATATGACAGGATGTCGTGCTGGTTATGTAGCCATTGCCGGAGCTATTTGTTTATTTCTTATTTTTAATAAAAACTATAAATTATGTATTTTGATAGCTCTTGGGTGTTTAGGAATTGCAGGTTTCTTTGTTTTAAATCCAAGTAAGTTTCCTAGAATAGAATATTTAGTTTCTAATTTAGGAGTAAGAGCCAAGATTTGGAATTGTGCGATTCAAGGAATTATTGCTTCACCATTTTTAGGACAAGGGCCTTTTACTTATATGATGATATTAAATAAGTATAATGGACATTTAACTCAACATGCTCATAGTGTTTATCTAGATCCTTTATTATCATTTGGAATCATTGGTTTAGCTTGTCTTGTACCTTATGTTTATGACAATTGTAAACGTCTTTATCAAGTGAAAAAACATTATTCTTATGTTGCTCTTGTTATGGGATTTATAGGTGTATTATTAATTCATGGTATTTTAGATTATACGATTTTTTGGATACACACTGGTTTATTCTTCTTATTTGTATTATCTAGTTTTGAAATGTTTGAAACAAATCGTAATTAGCGATTTGTTTTTATTTTTGATATGTTTTATAGATTGTTGCTACTACAAATAAAAGAATAGATAACTCTAAATATTCTATATTAAATATATGTTTATAGACCCAATCAACAATCATAAAAAGCATTGGTATTCCTACCCAAACAATTGTTTTAATTAATTGATTTCTTTTAACATCCATCTTGATCACCTCTTAACAAAATACTACTCCTTTTTATGTTAAGAAAATATCAAGCAAGTGTAAAAAAAAGAACTTCTTTCGAAGTTCTATGCTCTTGCATTCATTGTATTTTGTTTTAATGAATTGACATATTCCATTTGATGTTTTGTATTTTCTTTTAATTCTTTTTGCATTCCTTCTAATGTCATATGTTCTACTTCTTTTGCTTCAGATTTCTTTCCACATACTTTTTCAAATGCTTCTTTTGCATCTTGTTGTAATGTGTTTCTCATTTGATTTCTTTGTTCTAATTTCATTTCTGATTCTTTGATTTCTCCTACAACGGATTCAAAGATTTCTTCTTTTGTTAATTCTTTTCTTGCTTCATTTTCATGTTTTACATCTTGACTATTTTTAAAATACTTTCTTAAAGATTCTTTTGCTTCTGCATTGATTTCATTGATACTCATAATATTTATTCCTCTCTTTCCTAAGACACCTGTAGCTTATACTTTTTTAGATTCTTCGAAAAGAGTATTGTATACATTTTTAATTTCATTAACAAATTATTAACTTTGTAAGAGCTTTATTTGTTAATGAGATTTACAATAGGTAAAAGAAATGATTGAAGCAATAACACAAATAACAGCTAAAAATAAATAAGCATAAAGCATTGAATAGTGACTGACAATACTGCCACAAATCATTGGAAAAGCACTCATTCCTAAAGCGTAAACCGCTTAGAAAAAGCCCAGAGCTGTTGATTTAGAAGCTTGAGGAACATATTTCATAGCTTCACTTGTAAGATGATGGAACTTCTTATCAAGAAAAAAGGAATTCCCTTAGCTATTTATTCAGACAAACATACTATCTATAAAAGTTCTGAAGGTAATATAACATCATTTGGTGTTATGATGGATAAACTTGGCATTGAAATGATTTTCGCAAATACATCTCAAGCTAAAGGATTAATAGAACGATATAATAGTACTGCTCAAAGAAGATTGCCCAATGACATTGTCAGGTTCAACATAAAAGATTATGATCAGTTAAATATATGGTTCAATGACTTTTACATAAAATATCTGAATGAAAAATTTGCACATCTTCCAGTTGATCCTGTTTATGAATTTGTAGAACTAACAGAAAACTACGATTTGAATTTGGTATTTACTATTTCAAATACAAGAAAAATAGTTGAAGGCAATATGTTTTCCTATAACGGATATTGTTATGTCCCATATGATAAAAATGGAAAAGTAGTGAAAACAAAAACTTCAACAGAGATCACAGTTTTATATTTTGTGCTAGAAAATAAAGTAAGAATGAAATATATTGGGATTATTTATGACTGTACATTGATAGGTACAAACCATAAAAACAGACAAGTATTAATAAATGTTAAATAATCTCATTCAAAAAATGAACAAAAAAACAAAGGGTTCACACTAATAGAACCCTTCTTCATTTTTGGTGACATTTTCGCTGAACGTTAACATCACTTATGATAAGTTTCTCTCCGCATGATTTTGAATGCTCGATAGACTTGTTCAACTAAGATAAGCTTCATTAATTGATGTGGAAAAGTCATTTTAGAGAAACATAAACGATAATCTGCTCTTTGTAATAAAGATTTTCCTAAACCTAAAGAACCTCCAATCACAAAAGTAATCGTACTCTTTCCTTTAATCATACATTCTTCAATATGTTTAGAAAAAGCTACACTATCAATTTCTTTTCCATGTAGATCTAAAACGATAACATATTCATCATCTTTAATTTTAGAAACAATTTTATCTGCTTCTTTATCTTTGATGATATTTTCTACATTTTCACTTGCATTATCAGGAATTGGTTCATCTGGTACTTCAACCATTTCCACTTTACAGTAAGCATTTAATCTTTTGACATATTCATTGATTCCATTAACAAGATATTTTTCTTTAAGCTTACCAATTGTTAAGATTCTAATTTTCATAATGTCCTCCAGAAACAATTTCTTTTTGATCTGCAATCTTTATATTATCAAAATATATATGTTCTTCGTCAAAAACTCTTTGATATGTATCCAATGCCATTTCTTTTGTATTAGCTTCTTGTGATAAATGGGCCAAACAAATTTCTTTTGTATTTTCACCAATCACCTGCGCCATAACATGTGCACTATATTCATTATTAAGATGGCCCTTATCTCCAAAAATACGATTTTTTAAAAATAAAGGTCTTCTTGTATTCATTAACATCTCAATATCATGATTACTTTCAAAAATATAGTAATCTAAATTTTTTATATATTCCATATTCTTTTGTGAAACATAACCTGTATCTGTCATATAGAGAATTGTTTCATCTTTTCCTTTGATTACAAACCCTAAAGGGGATGTTGCATCATGTGATAAAGGTAATGGTGTAATTATATAATGATCTAATTGTATATTTTGATAATTTTCTAATTCATGACTTTCATCTATACCAGGGATGCATCCTTTTCCACAATAAACAATACTTTGATCAAAGATACCAATATTTTTATTATGGTCAATATGATCATGTGTTAATAAAACATGATGAATATCACTTTCATGAAATCCTAATTGATTAAGTTTTGTATAAAGTTGTCTTTTACTAATTCCACAATCAATTAAAAGTCCGTTTCCTTGATCATAAATGAAAATACTGTTTCCTTTAGAACCACTTGCTAAGACATGATATTTCATTTTTTCCTCCAAAACAAAAATGAGTACCAAGTACTCATTTTCTTATTTAAGTCCGTATTTTTTGTTGAATTTTTCAACACGTCCATCAGCACTAGCAAATCTTTGTTTTCCAGTATAGAATGGATGACAGTTAGAACAAGTATCAACACGTACTTCATCTAATACTGAACCACTTTCAAATTCTGCTCCACATGATGTACAAACTACTTTTACTTTTTTGTAATTTGGATGAATTCCTTTTTTCATTGTTATTTCTCCTTCCGCCTTGTAGATTTCTCACTACAAAGTAAGTTGCTATGATATATTAACATTAAATTATGTTGTTTTCAAGCCCTTTTTTATAATTTTAATCATCAACTTTGATTCTTCTAATAACAGCACCTAAAGTAATTAATTTTTGATCGATATTCGCATATCCTCTATCTATATGATATACATTGCTAATTTCTGTAATTCCATCAGCGATTAACCCTGCTATTAACAATGCTGCTCCACATCTTAAATCTGTTGCTTCTACTTTTGCTCCTTTTAATGGTGTTTTTCCATTTATATAACACATTGATTCATCTAATTCTATATTTGCGCCCATCTTATTAAGTTGTTCACAATGTCTAAATCTCTCTGGATAAATTGTTTCTATTACTTGTGATTGTCCGTTTGCTTGTGTAAGCAGTGCTGTTAATGGCTGTTGTAGATCTGTTGCAAAACCTGGATATACCTGTGTTCTGACATCGACTGCATTAAAGTTCTTGTTATCACCATAAACAATAATACTATCACCAACATTTTCCATTTTAACACCCATTTCTTTCAATTTTGAAATAAGTGATTCCAAATGTTGTGGAATGATATTTTGAATAATAACTCTTTCTCCTGCAGCTGCTGCCATAATTAAGAATGTCCCTGCTTCAATACGATCTGGAATGATTTCATGAGTACATCCTTTTAGATGTTCTACTCCTTCAATCGTAATCGTATCAGTACCAGCACCTCTAATTTTAGCTCCCATTTTTGTAAGTAAGTTTACTACATCAATGATTTCTGGTTCTTTTGCTGCATTTTCGATTACTGTTCTACCTTCAGCTTTAACTGCTGCAAGTAAGATATTGATTGTTGCTCCTACTGAAGCAAAATCTAAATATATTTTTGCACCTACTAAACGATCTGCTGTAATTACATGCGCACCATCAACAAATTCTACTTTGGCACCCAATGCTTCAAATCCTTTAATATGTAAATCTATCGGACGAGGTCCTAAAAAGCAACCACCTGGTGCTTTCATCACAACTTTTTTACATTTTCCAAGTAATGCTCCCATTAAATAATAAGACGCTCTTAATTTATCTACTGCATCTGACACTAATGGAACATTTTCCATACGAGAGGGATCAACAATTAAACTATCATGACTTCTTAATACTGTACAATTAAGTTCTTCTAATAAAACTGCTAAAGCGTCCACATCGCTGATTTCTGGTACACCATAAATCGTTACAGGACTATCCGCTAAAATAATTGCTGGAATAAGTGCTACAGTGGCATTTTTTGCACCCGAGATTTCTACTGTACCATTTAATTTATGTCCGCCTTCAATCGCAATAATTTCACTCATGACTTTACCCCTTTTCTTCTATCTATATTCCCTAATACTATATTATAAATTCATCAAAAAAACAACTTAATAAAGAGATTTCACATAAACAAAAAAAGCCCGAAGGCTTTTTTTATTTGATTAAGCTTTACCGATACAACCAAATACTTCCATTCTATCTTTAACACATTCTTGAATAGCTTTAGCACCTGGTGCTAATAATTTACGAGGATCATATCCTTTTCCTTCTAAATCTTTTCCAGCTTCAATGTATTTACGTGTAGCTTCTTGGAAATATAATTGACATTCAGTGTTTACGTTTACTTTAGATACTCCTAAAGTGATTGCTTTTTTGATCATTTCATCAGGAATTCCTGAACCACCATGTAATACTAATGGTAATTTTCCAGTTTCAGCTTGGATTGCATCTAATGCATCAAAGTCTAATCCTTCCCAGTTTGCTGGGTATTTACCATGAATATTTCCGATACCTGCAGCTAAGAAATCTACTCCTAAGTCTGCGATTGATCTACATTCTTTTGGATCTGCTACTTCACCTTTACCGATGACACCATCTTCTTCTCCACCGATTGATCCAACTTCTGCTTCTACTGAAACACCTTTTGAATGACATAATTCAACGATTTCTTTTGTTTTTTCGATGTTTTCTTCGATTCCATAATGAGAACCATCAAACATGATTGAAGAGAAACCTGCATCTAAAGCAGCTTTAGCTCCTTCGTATGAACCATGATCTAAGTGTAAAGCTACTGGTACAGTGATATTTAATGCTTCTACCATTGCTTTAACCATTGCTGCAACTGTTGTATATCCAGTCATATATTTAGCAGCACCTTCTGAAACACCTAAGATTACTGGCGCTTTTAATTCTTCTGCAGTTAATAATACTGATTTAGTCCATTCTAAGTTGTTGATATTGAATTGACCTACTGCATAATGTCCTTCTTTAGCTTTCTTTAACATTTCTGTTGCTGATACTAATCCCATAACAAATCTCCTTTTCTTTTTTTCGGTTATATAATACTATCTTTTATTTAGAATTTCCATAGTTTTTATCATAAAAACCTTATTTTCCAAAAGCTTTTAATAATCTTTGACAAGCATCTTCTAAAACACTTCTTGGAATTGCAAGATTAAATCTTTCAAAACCTTCTCCACCTGTTCCAAAGATATATCCTTCATCTAACCATAAACCGGCTTTTTCTAACATTGTTTTTTCTAATTCATCTTTATTTAAACCACATTCTCTAAAATCAACCCATCCTAAATATAAACCTTCTGGTTTAACTAAATGAATATGAGGTAAATTTTCTTTTAAGAATTCATCGAAATAAGTAAAGTTATCATAAACATATTCCAACATTTCATCTACCCATAATTCACATTCATTATAGGCTGTCATACAAGCAATAATACCTAAGAAGTTTGGTTCATTAACCCCATAACGATTCATTGTTTCTTGATAAACTTTTCTTAATTTTTCATTCGCAATAATAATATTAGATGTTTGTAGTCCTGCTAAGTTAAATGTTTTTGATGGAGCAGTTAAAACAACAGAGAATTCTTTATAACTTTCATCTACATTATAGAAAGGAATATGTACATGATCTCCATAAACAAAATCTTCATGAATTTCATCAACAATGACTAAAACATCATGTTTTTTACAAATTTCCCCAATTTGTTTTAATTCATCTTCTTTCCATACTTTTCCAATTGGGTTATACGGATTACATAAAATAAACATTTTAACATCATTTTCTACAATCGCTTTTTCAAAAGCATCATAATCCATTTCATAAAAACCATCTTTATAAACCATTTGATTTTCAATAATTCTACGATGATTTAATTCAATTGAAAAATCAAATGGATAATATACAGGCTTATTAATAATAATGGCATCATTTTCCTTTGTATAAGCATTTACACATAATTTAATAGCTGTTACCACACCTGGTGTTGGGATGATCCATTCTTTATCGACATGAAAATCATGTCTTCTTTTCATCCAAGAAATAACCGCATCAAAATACTCATCTGGCGCAAATGAATACCCATAAACGCCTTGTTTAATTCTTTTAACTAAAGCATTTTCAATTTCCTTTGGTGATTTAAAATCCATATCTGCAACCCACATAGGTAACACATCTTTAGGTTTATTATTTGCTTCAATCGTATCCCATTTAGCACAATTTGTTCCTTTTCTATCTACAACTTCATCAAAATCAAACATACTTTTCTCTCCTATAACACTTCTTTATCTTTAAATTCATCTTTTGAAAAATGCATTAAAGTCATTCCTAAAGCCATGGAAAGATTCAATGAATCTATATAATGACTATGAGGAATAAAAATAGATTTTCCATAATCTAGATATTCATCAGGTAAACCACTACTTTCATTACCAAAAACAAGTGAATGATAGCCTTTTTTTGATTCAACCTTATGAATATTCGTTGCTCCTTTTAACATCAATGTATAAATATCATGACTTGGAAATCTTTTTAAATAATCTTCAAAACTATCAAAATACTCAATATTCAAATGAAACATTGCTCCCATCGAAGCTCTTAAAACACGAGGATCAAAAACATCGACACCTGGTCGAATTATTGCTAGATTATAATAATTGAATCCTAACATCGTTCTCATAATTGTCCCCATATTTCCCATATCTCCAGGATTAACTAAAACAACATGATTTCCTTCTTGTAAAGTCATTTCATATTTTTTAATGATTGCTATCGCAAAACAATTATCTTTTTTTGATAATTTTTGAATTGTATTATCACTTTCAATCAATTCAATATGTTTTTCTCTACAAATTTCATCAATAATAGGAATACCTTTATTCTTATAAGAATTACTTTTTATATATACTCTTAAAACAAGATCAGGTCGATTTTTTAATAACTCAATCGTTTCAAAAACTCCTAAAGTATAGGTATAATCAAAATCCTTCTTATATGCTTTAATCTTCATCTAATAAACCTTCTACTCTCTTTGTTTCTTCTTCTACACTTTCTTTTAAAGAAAGAAAATGTTTTTCTTCAAAATTAGCTCCTTGATGAATTAAATCAATCAATTCATCATACTTACGACAAGCCAATTTCAATTGTGAATATTTGATGGTCACATCTAATTCATTTCCGGCATCAGCTGTAATTTTATTTACTTCATGATATACTTCTTTAAACTTAGCATCTAAGTCTACTTTTTGTTTCTTTCTAAAAAACATCAAGCATTCCTCCCTTGCCCTTAATAGTATCACAAATTCATCATAAATTCAGTTAATTTTTAGATTGTCTTTTGTTATAATACATTCGAGGTGATACTATGAAATTATTAGCTTGTCCCAAATGTCATCAACAACTTCATTTAGAAAACAAAACACTAAAATGTGAAAATAATCACTGTTATGACATTTCTAAAAGAGGATATATCAATTTGTTATTAAACCCTGATAAAGCTACCAATAATCCAGGAGATAGTAAAGAATCTCTTGTCGCAAGAAAAGCATACTTAAATAAAGGCTATTATGATCCTATCTTAAATCAAGTGATTACGTGTATTGATGAATTCAAACATCAAGATGATTTAAGTATTTTAGATTTAGGATGTGGAGAAGGATATTATACTCAAGGTTTAAAAAAACATTTTGAAAACAGTGATATCTATGGTTTAGATATTTCCAAGATTGCTATTGATATGGCGACACGTTATCGTAAAGATGTTACTTGGCTTGTAGGAAATTCTAAAAATATTCCTATCTTAGATCATAGTTTAGATTTTATCTGTGCTTTATTTACAGTAGTAAATCAAGATGAATTAAAAAGAGCATTAAAAGAAGATGGTTATATTGTTCATGTTACTGCTAATAATCAACATTTAATTGAAATTAAAGAATTGATTTATGATGAAATCAAAGTAAAGAGTGATAAGTATATTCGTTTAGATTTTAATCAAGTGAAAAGTTATGACTTTAAAGAAAAAGTTCATATTTCTAATCGTGAAGATGCTTTAAATCTTTTAATGATGACACCACACTATTATCATATTAAAAAAGAAAAACGTGGCGTTTTAGATACTTTACAAGGTTTAGATATCACAATTGATATCAAAGTAACAGTGTATGCATTATCATAAAGAAAAGAATCATTTAGTAATAGAAATCGATGAAAGAATTCAAGGAATGACACTTCTTGAATTCTTTCATTATCTGCATCTTTCTAAAAAAACAATTCACTTACTTCGTCAAAATAAAGACTATACTTTAAATAATACTTATGTTGATTATCAAACCATTTTAAAAGATAAAGATATTCTTTCAATTAAAGCCTATGAACAAGGCAGAGATTTTATCGAAGAAGAAAGCTCCTTAGAAATCATCTATGAAGATGACTTGCTTTGTATCGTCAATAAACCAAGCAACCTCATTATTCATCCTGATGATAAAAGTAAAAAAAATACTCTTTGTAATTATGTGAGTTATTACTACCAACAAACTCATCAAGATTTACCAATTCGTTATCTCCATCGTTTAGATAGAGATACGACCGGTTTGGTGATGTTTTGTAAATGCGCACTTTTACAACCTTACTTTGATGTTTTAATTGCTTCTAAAGAAATCAAGAAAACCTATCTTGCCATCATTCAAGGACATTTACCTAAAAGAGAAATGACTATTGATTTACCTATCGGTCAAGACCGTCATAGTAAAAATAAAATGTGTATTTCTAAAACAGGTAAAGATGCTTTAACACATTTTAAAGAAATTAAAACAAAAGGAAATTATACACTGGTAAAATGTCAAATTGAAACTGGTCGAAAACATCAAATAAGAGTTCATTTGAATCATTTACATCATCCTATTATAGGAGATACTCTTTATGGAAAAACTTCTTCTATGATTAAAAGAATGGCTTTACATGCTTATTGTTTAGAGTTTATTCATCCATTAACTTATCAAACAATAAAAATTGAATGTTTACTTCCTTTTGATATGGAAAAGATAATAAGATAACTTGAATATTCGTTGCATTAAAAAAGTTTCCTATTATGGAAACTTTTTTGAATTTACAAGTATTCCTATATATACTTTAAGCATAAAGAGATACTTTTACACTTTTATTTATTTTATGTGTATTATCATGATTTCATCTCTTTTAATGATAATATTCATCTAATAAATAAAAAATAATAGAAAGATGGTGATAACTATGAAAAAATTAAATGACTTTTTTGAAAAGCACTTTATTCCTTTTGCAGTTAAACTTAATAATATAAAAGGATTAATTGCAATTAGAGATGCATTTATACAAATTTTTCCTTTAACATTTGTTGGATCAATAGCAGTATGCATAAATTGTGTAGTCTTTAATTCAACAGGATTTATTGGACAATTATTAATTTCTGTCATTCCAGAATTAGATAAATATCAAGATATTTTATCTCCTATTCAAAATGGAACAATTAATATTATGGCTATTTTCATTGTATTTTTGATAGCAAAAAACATGGCTCGACAACATCATGAAGATGAAACAAAAACTGGTCTAATTGCCCTTGCTGTATTTTTTACTTTATATCCTCCTAAAACAGACAATATGCTAACAGATTCCTATCTAGGAGCAAATGGATTATTTGTAGCAATTTTTATTGGTCTACTAGTTGGGTATTTATTTAGCAAATTATCTAAAAATAAAAAATTACATATTAAAATGCCAGCTCAAGTACCACCAGAAGTTGCAAATTCGTTTAGAGTAGTTATTCCTTCCTCAATTATTATTTTTATGTTTGCAATAGCTGCTTACATTATTCATTTTTTTGAACCAGAAGGAATTAATACACTATTATATAATATATTAAAATTTCCTATTCAATTGATAGGTACCTCTCCAATAACACCATTGATTTTAATACTTATTGCTATGATTCTTTGGTCAGTTGGTATTCATGGAACATTTACCGTTCAACCTATTCATGTTGCATTATATTCTGCATTAAATGTTGCTAATTTGCAATATGCTGCTCAAGCAGGAACAGTTGCCGGCTCACCTTATCCAATCACATGGTTTACACTATTTGAAAACTATGGCTGCATTGGTGGAACAGGAAACACCTTAGCTTTAATTGTTGCTATATTAATCTTGTCAAAAAAAAGCAACTGGAAAAGAGACGATTATACTAAGACGGCCAAGTTATCTCTAATTCCCGGATTATTTTGTATAAATGAACCAATTATCTTTGGAATGCCAATTGTTTTAAATCCAATACTAATAGTTCCTTTTATTTTGTCGCCCCTTATTTCTATGGGAATTGGTGCTCTATTAATATCATCTGGTATCGTTTTGCCCGGAACATTAGATGTTGGATGGACAACACCTCAACCAATCAAAGCATTCTTATCCGCGGGTGGCTCATTAGGAACCGCACTTTCCGTTATTATTGTATTTATAATTTGTGTACTAATCTATCTTCCTTTTGTCAATATGGCTAACAAACAAACGCTAGAAAAGGAGGAAAATAAATAATGAGTACATTCCCAAAAAATTTTTTATGGGGTGGGGCAACTGCCGCCAATCAATTAGAAGGCGGTTATAATTTAGATGGCAAAGGGCTAAGTACAGCTGATATGGTAAAATTTGTACCAAAAAATATTAGTAAAGGCAAAAATACAGAAGTTGTTTCCTACCAAACCGTTAATGAAATATTGCATGGCTTACACAAAAATGAATATTATCCTAAACGTGAAGGTTCTCATTTTTATGAGCATTATAAAGAAGATATTGCTTTAATGGCCGAGATGGGATTTAAATGTTTTAGAATGTCGATTAGTTGGCCTAGAATTTATCCTACTGGTGAAGAAAAAGTACCGAATGAAGAAGGATTAAAATTTTATGACAATGTGTTTAATGAATTATTGAAATATAACATCGAACCCTTAGTAACACTATCACATTACGAAACCCCTTTAAATTTAGCATTAAAATATAATGGTTGGCAAAGCAGAGAATTAATAGATTTATTTATAAAATATGCTAAAACGTGTTTAACAAGGTACAAAGATAAAGTAAAGTATTGGATTGCGTTCAATGAAATAAATATGTCATTAAACGTTCCCTATTCTGGTGCTGCAATATTCATTGAAAAAACATGCAATCCAAATAGTGCAACTTTTCAAGCGTTACATCATCAATTTGTTGCAAGTGCCTTAGTTAAAAAAATTTCAAAAAAAATAAATCCAAATTTCAAAATTGGATCTATGGTAGGTATGTCATTATTTTATCCATATACAAATTCTCCAAAAGATGTCTTATTGACACAAAATGCAAATAGAATCAATTATTTTTTCTTTGATGTATTATCAAAAGGAATATACCCTTCTTATGCAAAAAAATATTTTAGAAAAAATAAGATCAATATTAAAATAGAATATGATGATTTAGAAATAATAAATAAAAATACAGTTGATTTCAATTCATTTAGTTACTACTACAGTAATTGTACCGGTGAAAAAATTAATAAAAAGGATAAAATTCTTGCCTTCCTTCCTGAACAAAAAAGATATGATGAATTTCATCCTGAAAAAATAAGAAACAATTCATTAGAAATTACAGATTGGGGATTTCAGATTGATCCTATTGGACTTAGAATAGCAATCAATGAAATTTGGGATAGATATCGTAAACCAATTTTTATTACAGAAAATGGTCTTGGTACATATGATATCCTTACATCAGATAAAAAAATACACGATGATTATAGAATAAAGTACTTAAAGGAACATATTGACCAAATCGGTAAATGTATTGACGAAGGTATACCCGTTATTGGATACACCTCATGGGGATGTATTGATATTGTTAGTGCTGGAACTTCTGAAAGAAGTAAACGTTACGGTTATATATATGTAGATGCAGACGATTATGGTCAGGGAACATGGAAAAGATATAAAAAAGATTCTTTTTACTGGTACAAAAAAGTAATTGAAAGTAATGGTAACGTGTTATAGTAATTATAAAAATCTCATTGTATTTAATGACAATGAGATTTTTTTGAGTATAATTTATCTAAAACGGAGAAATAGTTATTATGCTTGTAGATAAAATCAATGAATTTTTAAACAAATATGCCCCTACTTCATCGATGTATGTATTTTGCGCATATATTAAATCTAATATCCATATCATTAATCATTTAACGATTGAAGATGTCGCTAAAAAATGCTATACATCAAAAGGGCAAATATCAAAATGTGTAAAAAATTTGGGATACAATTCATATTTAGAGTTTAGAGATGCATGCTTAGATTATAGTAAACAAATAAATGAAAAAACTACAATATTTTCTAAAGAAAATGACTTGCCACATAATATCAAGTTATTTTCAACCAATATTATAAAAATGATAGACTACATATCTACCAATTTAAATAATTCTCTTCTAAATAAATTAGTTAATGATATCTTACAAAGTAATGTTATATATCTTTATGCTCAAGGTGACAATAGGATTCTTTGCAATTATATACAAACAAAGTTCAGTTCTTTATTTATCCCAGTTGTTATTTGTGATATTGATTTTGAAAACACTTATTTTTCTCAAGGAAAGTTATTAATTGTTGTATCTACTAATGGCACAATCTTTAGACTTGATAAAAAGCTTATATCAAAAATTAAAAAACTTAATATCAAAACTTGGTTAATTACTTGTAATGATGATATTTCTATAAACTTCTTCGATGAAAAGCTTATTGTTCCTTCATTAGAAAATAAATATAATGAATATTCTATTAAATATATAATTGATATTATTATTGCCTCTGTACATTTAATGAGAGGAAAATATTAATTCTTTTAACTCTCAAAAAAAATGAACAACATACGTCTATTTGACAGCTACGGTATTAAAATTATGTATATATGTCATTTAACCAATTAAATATTTTTCCTTTTATCTAATTTTTATATCTTATCAATTCATATAATATAAGATTTTAAAGTATACAAAAAGGCTATAATGATAATACATTTTGTAATAGCACTTTTTAACATCAATTTATTATTTAATCCTTTACTTAATAAAAAATTGATAATCACATTCTTTGTTAATCAAAGTATGTAATTTTTAAATCTTTAAAGAAAGCTTCTGTTCCAATATCTACAAAGAAACCAATATTTCCTCTCATTGATTTATCATGAATCATTTGATCTACCACTAATAATGGTTGAAGATCATCATATTCTTTCACACTTAATTTATCCATTGCAATATCATGTTACTCTTGTTCTCTTATATATTTTGCGACGGTTTGATCATTTAATCCTACTGTACTCACATAATACCCTTCTGCCCAAAAATGTCTATTTCCATACTTATATTTCAAGTTTGCATGTCTATCAAAAATCATCAATGCGAATTTCCCTTTCAAGTATCCTATGAATGATGACACACTTAACTTTGGTGGTATCATTACTAACATATGTACATGATCACTCATCAAATGCCCTTCTATTATCTCCACCCCTTTATATCGGCAGAGTGTTCTCAATATTTCTCCTATATCTTTCCTTCGTTGATTATATATCACTTTTCGTCTATACTTCGGTGTGAAGACGATGTGCTAAAGAATTTGCTTTTTTAGCCACTATTTATTATTGCACCACCCACATAGCAGGTGGTTTTCTATTTCGCACATTTCATGTGCTCAACTGACTGAAGTCATCAATTCTCTTTTCATTCAAATTGTATAAAAAAAGAACAATGTAATGATAAGACATTGTTCTTTATATTTTACTATTATGCATTATTTTTTCTTTTTATTTTTCTTGTTCTTTTTTTCTTTTCTTTTTACTGGCTTTTCATCTTCTCCAACAACTCTTGTCTTCGCAAGATAATCATGAATACTTCTTTGAGAAGCAGTGCTTAAAACAAAAACTCCTGAAATCATCGTAATAACCATTCCAATTAATTTTAAGTAATAATCAAAATAAAAACCAGTTGCAAGTGTAAGCATTTGTCTTAAATAATTAGTTACAACAATTGCTGAACCTTCTAATAAAAACAAACCAATACCTTGTCTAATAATTAACGTTTTTAAACTCACATCACTGTAATCATCATTATTTACAATTTTTATTTTTAACCAACGTTTTCCAAGTGTTTGCCCTGGATATTTCTTATAAGGAATATAAATATAGTAAATAAAGGCTACAACAATACATAATACACCTGCAAGATAAGACCAATATGTTGGAAAACCTAAGCTAGGAAAAACATAAAGATCACTAAACATATCTGATCTACCAGTAATTCCACCATAAAATAAGACAGCAGGAAAACCACTAATAATACCGCCAACTGCCCAATCAATAGCATAAGCTATAACACGTTTACTCACTGGAACTTTTACTGGATTTCTATCTAACCATTTTGTATGTTTAGTCCACAGTAATTGTATTTTAATTAGTAAATAATGCATAATATGTCCTCCTATTTTGAATATAAAGCGTCCATTGCTATTTTGAATCGACGCAATCCTTCTTTTAATTTAGATTGTGGACACCCTATATTCATTCTTAAATATTTTGGGCCACCATAAATTTCACCTTTCATAATCCCAATTCCACCAACATTCACTAAAGCATCTTGTATTTCTTCAGCAGTATATGGAACATCTCTTGCATCAATCCAAGCTAAATAAGTTCCATCTGGTGTTTTAAATTTAAAATCAGGCAACTCTTCTTTTATAAATTCTTCTACAATTTTCATATTTTCTTTAATATAATCATTAAGTTGATCAATATAATCATCGCATTGTGTATAACCTATCATTGTCGCATACATACCAAAAATACTTACAGAATTTAAGAAATCTTTTCTTCTTGTATGCATCAAGAATTTTTCTCTAACTTCTTCATTTGGTATCATTAAATATGAACCAATTAATCCTGGTGTATTAAATGTTTTACTAGATGAAGCTGCTGTATAAAGTTCATCATATTCATGAATATAAGATAATAAAGGGATATGTTTTCTATCTCTTAATTGAATATCCATATGAATTTCATCAGAAATAATTTTTACTTGACATTTTTTACATATCTTTATTATTTGATCCATTTCTTCTTTTGTCCAAATTCTTCCTGTTGGATTATGTGGAGAACAAAGTAATAATAATTGACATTCTTGTACTTGTTTTTCAAAAAGATCGAAATCTATTTCAAATGTCCCATCTTTTGATATTAAACGATGAGCAACTAATTGTCTATCATTATCTTGGATAACTGTATAAAATGAATCATACATAGGTTCAAATGTTAATACTTTATCATGAGGTTGACTTAATAAACGAATCAATAAAGAAACTGAATACATGACTGTTGGACTATATAAAATCCAATCTTCTTCAATATGTGTATGATGTCTTCTTTCAAAATATCCTGTAATAGATGATTTAAAATCATGATGATTCCATCTTGTATATCCATAAATTTGATGATGTGCCACTTCAAATATTTTTTCAGTAATAGGTTTAGGAATAATAAAATCTGTATCAGATATTGAAAATGGTATTAAATCCTTTTTATTAAAACGATCTTGTATATAATCCCATTGTGTACAATAAGTACCTAAACGATTATGAACCTCATTAAAATCATACTTCATTTATTTATCCTCCAAAATAATATAATCCTTTGTTGTTTTATTTAATGGTACACCTACACCATCAATAATAACAACATCATCTTCAATACGAACACCACCAACACCAGGAACATAAACACCTGGTTCACAAGACATCATCATATGTTCTTGTAAAACTGTTTCACTCTTTGAATTTAAAGTTGGTCCTTCACCATCTTCACCAATTCCTAATCCATGTCCTAAACCATGATTAAAATATTCACCATAACCTGCAGCCTCAATCACATCTCTAGCTGCTTTATCAACATCTTTTCCCTTAGCTCCTGCTTTAATAGCACCAAGACCAGCGAGCTGTGCTTTTAAAACAACATCATAGATTTCTTTAATTTTTGGATCAGGTTCACCAATAAAACACATACGTGTCATATCTGATTGATAATTTTGATATTGAATACCAAAATCAATCATAATAGGTTCATGTGCTTTTACTTTTCTTGAAGTTGGACGACCATGTGGTAAAGCTGTTCTTTCACCTGTTGCTACTATTGTATCAAAAGACATTTGTTGTGCACCAGATGCAATTGAATAATATTGTACTAAAGCGCTAATTTCATATTCACTCATCCCTACATGAATGTGCTCAATTACTTTTTGATAGATTTCATCAGTAATTGCAATTGATTTTTTCATAGCTTCAACTTCTTCATCTTCTTTAACAATACGAAGATGAGCAATTTCTTGATCCAATAAAAGAACTTCTATCCCTAATTTTTCTATTTCTTGATATTCCTTAACTAATACTTGATACGCTTCTACCCCTAGCGTTTTACAATTTTCTTTTTTTAATATTTCTTCTACTGTCCCTAAATAATTACGTCCCGTTAAATGTGGATTATGTAATATAATTTCTAAATCATGTTCTTTTTCTTTGGCTTCTGTAATATAACGCCCATCTACAATTAAATAGCCATGTTCTTTTGTAATCAATACTTGACAACCACTACCAGTCATAGTATTCATCCATTTTTTTACTGTTTTACTTTTAATTAATAAAGCATCTATATCTTTTTCATCTAAAAATTCTTGTATTTTATTTATTCTTTTTGCCATTTTTAATCCTCCTACAAATAAAGGCAAGTCGAAACTTGCCTATTAATTAGAAGTCTAAGTCTAAATCATCTAAGATAGCTGCATCTTCTGCACTGATAGCATTAGTTTCTTCTTCTTTATTACCATAAGTCTTTTCATATGATTTAACAAATGGATACCATATTAAAATAGATAGTATTAATTGTACTGCATTAACAACTATAGACATAGGATCCATATTCGTTAAGAATCCTTCTAAAAATACTCCTACATATGGTGGTGTAAAGGTTGAACATTTCATAATACCTAAATACATCGCCCATCCACCTAATGAACCAATAATACCACCACAAATAACAAATGGAATAAAGAACATTGGATTTAATACGATTGGCGCACCAAATAGAATTGGTTCATTAATTCCAAATAATGCTGGAATAAATGATAATCTACCAACTTGTTTTAAAGCTTTATTCTTGCTCATTAAGCACCAGAATACACAACCAATAGTAACACCACTACCTGTAAAGTTACCAAATGCTGATTCAGGTCCAGGAGCATAGAAGTGAGTTGCTACATGACCAGCTTGAACAGCAGCAATATTTTCTGCTAAGAATTGAGTCGAAATTGGGCTTGTAATTGGGCTTAATACTGATGGATGAATACCAAAGAAGAATATTAGAGCTTGTAACATTTTTAAGAAAGTATAAGCAATTGGATTATCCATAGATCCTACTAATGGTGCAAAGATTGCTGTAAAGATTAATGGTGGCATTGTATTTAATACATTGACACAAACAATACGTACAATTAAGAAGAACCCAATAATGATTACTGAAATAGGAATCATTTCAAAAGAACGAGATACGAAATCAGGTACTGTATCTGGCATCTTGATTGTAAAGTTTTTCTTTTTACACCAACGGAATAATTCAACAGCGATAAATCCTGCAAACATTGCACAGAATAAACCTTTAGGTCCTAAATAAGTTTTAGAAATTCCACCATCTTCTGTGAATTCTACAACTAACATTAAGAATGATACTAATCCCATTGTTACACATCCTGGAATATCTAACTTATAAGAGTTAGCTAATTGATATGCAATAATTACAGTAACATAAACTGACATTAAAGCCATACCTACATTATAAGGAATATAGATAATATCCAAATTTGTTAAGATCCATTGAGAAATTACATGTTTTTCTCCAATCATATTTGGAATTGCTTCTGGAATCAAACAAAAACTACCGATAATTAACAATGGTGTCATTGCAACCATTGCTTTTTTAACAGCGCTCAAATGAACTTCTTTATCCATTTTATCAGCAAGCGGTGCTAAATACTTTTTCATAAAGTTCTCAAATTTTGAGTACATCGTTTTTTTCCTCCCCATAAAATTATTTTTTTAAATCTGCTTTTCTACGCGCAATTAACGCTTGTTTCATGACAGTTGCCCCATCCATTTTTCCATACGTTTCTTGATCAACAATAACATAAGGAATCTTACGAGGTTCGATGATAGGTTTTACTGCATCTAATTTATGTGCAACTTGTGGTCCTAAAACTAAAACATCACAATTGTCTGCTTCAGATTGTAGAATATCAATTGGAATAGCGATAAAATCAAAATCAGCATCATTTAATTTTGCACTGTTATGTACTGTATCTTTCATACTATTCATAAGCATTGTTGTAGAAAGTCCACCTGCACAGCATAATACAATTCTCATTATTTACCCTCCTTTGCTTCAAATACATTTATTAGTTCTTCAATTAGATCTCTTGCTAATTGAGAAGTCATATAATGGTCTTGTGCATGAACCATTAATAACCCAACTTCTGGCTTATTTCCAGAGCCTGACATTTCGGCTTGAATAAGCTTTGTTTGAACAGTGTGAGCTTGTAAATCAGCTTCTTTAGCTTGTTCTAATATCTTTCTTGCTTCATCATATTCACCTGTTTTTACTTTCTTCAATGCTTCAAAAGCTAAAGATTTGCTTTGTCCAGCTGAAGAAATTAATCCTACAATAATTTGTTCCGTTTCTGTCATTTGTTTATCCTCCAATAAAATTAATAAAATTTTGATAATCTTGATATGTCAAATGATCTATTAAGCAGTTAACTAACTGTGTCAAACTTTCTAAATCATCACTATGAACAAATGAATAAGATCCATGACAATATCTAAGTGGTATTCCTAAAACAAGTGCCAAACATCCACCTTTTTCTAAGTGTGCATTTCCAGCATCTGTTCCTCCTCCACCGAACATATCGCTTTGATAAGGTATTCCATGTTTACTGGCTAATTCTTTAACATATTTAATCAATTTTTTATTTGGTGAAAGAGTTTTATCATAATGAACAATCATTGGTCCTTTACCAATTAAACGATGATTCGTATAGTTTTTAACAAGTTCTGGATTATTCGCAACATCAAGTGCAAAAACAATATCAGGATCAATAAGATGAGTCGCTGTTTTACCACCTCTTACACCAACTTCTTCACTACTTGTTCCTACAAAATAAATATCATTTTCAACATCTCCATGAATTCTTTTCATCGCTTCTATCATGACATAGCATCCTGTTCGATCGTCCATTGCCTTGCCAGCAATCACTTTATCTTGAATCTGTCTTGCTTCACTAGCAAAACAAACCATGTCACCAACATCAATTCCTAAAGCTTTTACTTCATCTGCACTATCAACTCCAATATCAACGTACATTTCTTTAACGTTACCGTTGCTATCTTTAGTCACATTTAATAAGCCTTCCACTTTTTTACCATCTTGCGTCGTAATTCTAACCATTTGCATTTCTTTGCTTTTATTTAAAACTGAACCTAAAGCCACTAAATATACAAAACCAATATCAGAAATATGTCTTACCATAAAACCTACTTCATCTATATGAGCACAAAACATGATTTTTAAAGGGTTTGGTGAAGTCCCTTTTTTATGAAAAATAATGCTTCCTAAACGATCACTAAAAACTTCATCACTATATTTTGCTAATTCTCGATAAAGAATTGATCTTACCTCATCTTCTACTGATGCTACACTATCAGCATTACTCAATTCTTTTAACAATTCACTATTCATTATTTCCACCTCCTATTTCTTTCATTAAACTCATCATTTCTTCAAAAGAATCAACCTTCGTTAACATTTCAACATAATTACTCTTTTGCATTAAACGATATAACTTTTTAGTTATTACTTTATATATTTCAACTTGATCTTTCTTTAAACAAATCATAAAAACTATTTTTATTTCTTTGCCATTTTGTACAAAGGGTTTCTTTAAAATAGCTACAGAAATCATATTTTTAAGTGCGTCTGTTTCAAGTGGATGGGGTATACAAACTCCATTTGTATAAATAGTACTTACATACGATTCACGTTCAAAAATCAAATCAGTATAGCCTTTTTTACCATAACCTTTTTCCTCTAATTCTTGTCCCATCATCCGAATAATATTTTCATAACTATCTGCTTCTATAAATTTAAAAAAATCTTTAGAAAAAAATGAATAATACATAGGATTATCTTGAATCAAAGTATAAGGATCATATTCTTCACATTGTAAAATTTGTTTAATCTTAACTAAATCCTTATCATCAAGAAGTTCTTTGATATAAATAATTGGTGCCTTGATTTCTTGAGATAAAGGCATGATTGTAAAAATTAAATCAGGTTGAAATGTTTTCAATTCATCTTGTTGTAAAAATGAAAATGTTTTTACCTCTGCTTGAGGAAATAATGATTCAATTTGTATCTTGATCATATAAGCACTTCCACCACCTGATGAACAAACAATTCCAATACGATTATAAGATAACAATTTACCTTGTTTTTCCTTTTCCATATGTGATGCAAAATGCATCGCTACAAAACCAATTTCATCAAATGTCACTTCAACGTTGTATTTTTCATGTAACATGCTACAAAATTGAAGAGCGATATTAAACATCATTGGGTATGTAATATTTAGCTCATTGGCTAATGGATTTTGATATGAAATTTTATTATGTAATCTATCTATTAATAATGAAACATGTGTTAACAACATTTTCTTAAAGTCTTCATCTTCAAGAAATTTCGTATCATATTTTTCATCTATTTGTTTTATAAATTCTTCAATGTCTTCTTTTAAATAATTTGTAAAAGAAGATATTGAACCTATTTCTCTTTTTATATTTTTTTGTAAAACTTTTAAAATCTCTTCTATGCTTTTTTTACTTAATCCTATAGCATATTTCTTTTCTAATATTCCAACTAAGAATTCAACAATTCGATGAATTTCATTATTTTTATCAAAAATAAATTCCTCTTTTTGTTCATCTTGTCTATGTGCAATATAAATAACAATTTTTAAATACTCAATCACATTTAAAAGTTCATTATAGTTGATTTTCAATCCTTCTTTATTCAACTGTCTAATTAACTTTTGTTCAATGTCATTAAATTCTTCAATAACATCATTTACTGCCGTTTGAATAAAAACATTTTGATTTAAATATTCTTCAACTAAATACTTTTTAAAAGAAGCTAATTCATAACGTAACAAAATACCATAATGTGTTTTTCTCTCTAATTCAAAATGATAACTCTTTGCTAGATTTTCAACATCTTTCATATCATGCTTTACAACTGTCTTAGATACTTGAAAAGTATCAGCAATGTTATCCATTGAAATATATCCTGTTTGAATAGCAAGATAAGCTAAAATTTGTGCTGGTCTTTCTTTAACCTGAAAATAGATACCTTCATTTAAGCTTTCCATAAAATCTTTAAACAATTCTTCATTTGTTATTTCTAAGAGATATCCAGAACCTCTTTTGTTATGAAATGTAAAACCTTTTCGAGGAGAAATACGCATTAAGTATGATAAGTCATTTTGAATCGTTCTTTTTGAAACATCATACTTTTGAACAAAGTAATCTAGTGAGAGATATATATTTGAATTTATAAAATCTTTCATAATTAGATACATTCTCATTGGTATTTCCACCTTCCTCTATCTTTATTATATCAAATTAAAATTTTGTCAAAAGGAAACCTTCTACATTTAAAAATGCAATAATTTTCCTAATCTCATCAAAAAAAGATATTGAATATAATTTTAACATCTCTACCATTTAAAAGGTTAAATATTACAAAATATAAAAGCCATAAAAAAGAAGTCTAACGCTGTTAGACCTCTAGAAATTATCTTTTAATCAAAATAAGTAATTTTTAAATCTTTAAAGAAAGCTTCTGTTCCAATATCTACAAAGAAACCAATATTTCCTCTCATTGATTTATCATGAATCATTTGATCTACCACTAATAATGGTTGAAGATCATCATTTAAATAGAAAGCTGCTTTTTCATCTTCAATCACAGCTTTTAAACTAATCCATTCATTTAAATCAATATCTACTTGATTTTCATATTTTGTAATACCATGTTCTCTAAAATAAGCAAATGTATAGGTTGGATAAGAAAAATATTGACAACCATGCTGCTTTCTTACTGAATCATCACATTGTCTACCATTTGTTGGTCTTACATAAAATGATTCAAACTTTGTATCATCTTCATTAATACGATAATCAATACCAATAAACCCTCTGGCAAAATCAGGAGCATCTTTTAATAAACGACTTAACATCTTCACTTCAATAATTCCATTATGAAATGATGAATCAACTAATTTAGCGTATGTATTTTCATCATATTCATTAATTTTTCCACTTTTAACAACTCTTAAAACCTTTTCATTATCAATCACTTCATTTGAAATATGTGTATAATTTTCTTTCCAATTTTCTTTATTAATCATTTCTTATCCTTCCTTTCACTAACATCATAAAGTAGCTTTTTTATTTGGTAAAGTAGGCACTTTTTTGTAACCTCGATTTAGCACTTAATTGATTTAAGTGCTAAAAAGTTCACATTAAGTTAACATATAAGACTATAATACAAATTAGCACAAGGATATGGTGAGTGCTAAAGGAGTGAATAGTATGATTAAACCATTGCATAAGTTTGTATTAATTAAAAAAGAAGAAAAAGAAAATAAGACAGCAAGTGGAATTGTTTTATCAACAGAAAAGAAAGAAGTTCCATCTATTGCCAGTGTCATTGCCGTTGGTGATGAATGTACTTCATCATTAAAAGAAAATGATCGTGTAATTTATAAAGAATATTCAGGATCTAAGGTAACTGTAGACGATCAAGATTATATTGTTATTGATGAAAAAGATATTATTGCAAAATTTGAATAAGGGGGCAGATATTTATGAGTAAAGAAGTAAGATTTTCAAATGACGCACGTCAATCAATGTTAAAAGGTGTGAATGTTTTAGCGGATGCAGTTAGTGTAACATTAGGTCCTAAAGGACGTAATGTGGTCTTAGATAAAGGTTATGGTTCTCCATTAATTACAAATGATGGTGTAAGTATCGCTAAGGAAATAGAACTTGAAGATAAATTTGAAAATATGGGAGCTAAGCTTGTATATGAAGTAGCCAATAAAACCAATGATGTAGCTGGTGATGGGACAACAACTGCAACCATTCTTGCTCGAAATATGATCGTGAATGGATTGAAAGCTGTAGATAAAGGAGCTAATCCTGTTTTAATGCGTGAAGGTATTGAAAAAGCAGGTAAAGAAGTTGCTGATGTTGTTTTGAAAAATTCACATAAAGTAGAAACAAGTCAAGATATTGCTTCAGTAGCGACTATTTCAGCTGGTAATGAAGAAATTGGTCAATTGATTGCTTCAGCAATGGATAAAGTTGGTAAAAATGGAATTATCAATGTTGATGAATCTAATAGTTTTGACAACGTCTTAGAAATCAATGAAGGTATGCAATATGATAAAGGATATGTTTCTCCTTATATGGTCACAGATCATGATAAAATGACTGTTGAAATGGAAAATCCTTATATCTTTATTACAAATCATAAAATCAATAATTTACAAGAAATTCTTCCAATTCTTGAACAAATCGTTCAAAGTAATAAACCACTATTATTAATTGCTGATGACTTTGAAAACGAAGTTATTTCAACCCTTGTTTTAAATAAACTAAGAGGAACATTCAATGTTGTCGCAACAAAAGCTCCTGGATTTGGAGATAACCAAAAAGAATTATTACAAGATATTGCTGCTTTAACTGGTAGTACCTTTATTAATAAAGATATTTCTATGGAATTAAAAGATGTTACTCTTGATCAATTAGGAACAATTAAAAAAGTAATCGTTACAAAAAATCATACAACAATGATTGCTGGTAATAATCCATCAGATAGTTTAAAACAACGTATTGAAAGTATTGAAAATCAATTAGCGAAAACAACTTCTTCTTATGATCAAAAACAATTAAAAGAACGTTTAGGTAAATTATCAAATGGTGTCGCTACTATTAAAGTAGGAGCAACAACTGAAAGTGAACTTAAAGAAAAGAAATTACGTATTGAAGATGCTTTAAACGCCACTAAAGCCGCTGTTGAAGAAGGTATTGTTATTGGTGGTGGTGCTGCTTTAGTAGAAGCATATAAAGAAGTTAAACCTCAATTAAAATCTGATAATGTAGATGTTCAAAAAGGTATTCATATTGTCATGGAAGCCTTATTTGCTCCAATTCAACAAATTGCTGAAAATGCTGGATATAATGCAGAAGACATTGTTGAAAGCCAAAAAACTGCGCAAAAGAATTATGGTTTTGATGCTAAAAATGGACAATGGGTCGATATGTTTGAAAAAGGAATCATTGATCCAACTAAAGTCACTCGTAGCGCATTATTAAATGCTTGCAGTATTGCTTCATTATTCATTACAACCGAAGCAGGTATTGCCGATGCAAAAGATACTTCTAAAAACGAAGTTCCAACTCCTGCAATGTATTAATAGATAAGAAAAGTGATTCTTGTTTTAAATGAGAATCACTTTTTTCTTAGTATATTATGATATAACTTTATCCATTACTCTTTCTTTTCTTTAAATCTTCCTGATATGACAAAATGTATTTGTTCTGCAATCTTAAATTCTATTTTAAAATGATCATCTTCTTGCCCATAATATAAATCCACAATACTCTCTGGAGCAATTTCTTTTTGATAGTGCATTGTCATTTCTCCAATAAAATATTTTTCTAATACGTTTTGAGGAAGAAGATCCATGACCCATTCAAGATATCTTGCATTATTCATATGCTTATTTAAATCAATATCACTATACATGACTTCTCTTGTTTGAACTTTTTGAGTCTCTATATCTAAAAGCGGCTCGTATTTTTCTACAAAACTCGAATATTCTTCACATTCAGGAATTGTAATTCCTACTTTTTGTGGTCTGACAATTCTTCTTTTTTCAATATCTATTAATGTCCAAATAGAATAAATGCCTCCTACAACTTCATCATTAATTTTTAAATCATAGGTTCTAAAATATTGAATTTTTCTTTCCCCTTTAGCACGGGTAGAAACTATCAGTTCCTCTCCTACTAATAGTGGTCTTTTTAATTTAACTGTTTGTTTAACTAATACCCAACCATATTTTCCATTAAAACTTTCCTTCCACAAACCTATTTCCATCGCATTTTTAGTTGCAAGATTAGAAAGCTTTGATAATAAATCCGCATATTTATATTCACCATAATAATCGGCGTTTTGGTATTCTATTTCATATCGTTCAAATGTTTCACTGTTTTTCATTTTTTTCTCCAAAATGTTTATTTTTTATTAAATTAATAATAATATATTTATAATCAAAAGGAAAGGCTGGAAAATATATGAAAAAAATAAATAAGAAAAAAATATTCTTTGTTTCAATCACTTTCTTAATAACACTATGTTTACTTTTTTATTTTATATTTTCTTATTATTCTACTCTTATCCAACCTAGAACAATACATAAAAAAAATAAAAAAAACACATCCTATCCTACTGTTTCCTTTGTTGCAGTAGGAGACAATATTATCCATGAAAATGTTTATCAATATGCCTTAAAACAAGGAAATAATACAACCTATAATTTTAAACCTTGTTATCAAAATATAAAAAAATATATTTCTGATCATGATTTAGCTTATATTAATCAAGAAACTTTGATTGCTGGTGATTCTTATGGAATTAAAGGTTATCCTAATTTTAATTCTCCTGAATCTTTAATTGATGATCTACAAGATACAGGATTTAATATGGCTTCTAGTGCTACAAATCATTCCATGGATCTAGGAAAAAATGCTTTGATATCATCTGCACATATTTGGAAACAACATTCCGATATTCTCTTTTCTGGACTATATGAAAATCAAGAAGACCGGCAAACAATAAGAGTCATTGAAAAAAACGGAATTCGTTTTAGTCTTTTAGCTTATACTTTTGGTGTTAATGAAACAACCAACTATAAATCTATTCAAAAACAATTAAAAACGTATCCTTATATATTAGGACAATTAGATAAGGAACAAATTAAAGAAGATGTAAACAACGCTAAAGCTCAAAGTGATGTAGTTATTGTAGCTGTTCATTGGGGTAAAGAAGGACATAGTGAATTATCTGATTTACAACAAGAATATGCTCACTATTTTGCTGATTTAGGTGTTGATGTTGTAATTGGAAATCATCCTCATTTAATTCAACCTATTGAAAAAATCAATCATACACTTGTTATTTATTCTTTAGGTAATTTTTTAAGTACGATGAAAGATGTTTATAATCAGTTAGAAGGAATGGTATGTTTTGATTTTGTTAAAAAAGAAGATGAAATCAGTATTGAAAATATTCAATATGTTCCTCTTGTCAATCATTATAATGATAATGTTGTAACTATTTATTCACTTAAAGAATATACTTCTACTCTTGCTAGTCAACATAGTATTTTAAAAGATCAAGCTAATATCATTAAAGAATTCAAAAATTATGTTAAACAAATGATTAGTAATGATGATATTGATATAGAAATGTGAGGTTTATATGAAGAAAAGAATAAGTCTATTAATATTAATAATCTGTATGGTTGGTAGTATCGTTTTTTTCTTTCCTAAAGAGAATACTCAGGAAGTAAAAACGGTAAAAAAGAAACAAACACCTGAAATAAGTTTTTATCATCAAGAATATAAAGAAAGATATGATACCTACCAAAAAGCACACCAAGATTTAAGTAAAAAAGAAGTTATTACACTTGTAAATATGAATCGTGATTTTGATTTTTATGGAAAAATTATCAAACAAGAACATCCTAATGATTTAAATACAATTGTTAATAAATATTATCAATTAGATGAAACCTATGAACCGAGTGATCTTGTTGAAATAAATACAAACGCAGGTACTTATGGAAGTTCTTATAGTAAACATACTGCTAGAAAAGTGATTTATGATGATTTTCAAGCTTTAAAACAAGCTTGTATAAATAAAGGTTTTGAACTGTATGTGACTTCAGGCTATCGTTCAACAGCCTGGCAAAAAGAAATTTATAATCATATGGTAGAAACTTATAGTGTAGAAAGAGCAGATGAAACTTGTTCACGTCCTGGTCATAGTGAACATACAACGGGGTTAGGATTAGATATTGCTTTAGATCAATATAAATATGAAGAAGTTGAAAATCACCCTCAATATTCTTGGTTTTTAAGCCAACTAAGTAATTATGGTTTTATCTTACGTTATCCAAAAGATAAAGAGGAACTAACAGGGTATAGTTATGAAGCTTGGCACATTCGTTATGTAGGAAAAGATCTAGCCCAAAAAATAGAAAAAAGTGGTCTAACTTTTGATGAATATTATGCTAGAAACTATTAGAAGATAGCAAAGCTATCTTCTATGTTTCCAATATTCAGTTACAGGAACTTTAGGATTGCTTTCATCCCAAGGCATCTCATGTCTTTCAAAATAACCAATGACGTGTTTATTAGAATCTCTAACAGGTACAAAGAATTCTCTTTCACCTGTTTTAGTATTATAAGTTTCAAACATTTCATCTTCACCAGCATCGGCTCTTTTTAAAAATTCTTCAATTTTAACTTTAGAGTTTTCACTATGACAATTAAATAAACTTTGATTGATTTTTACACGCCCACCATATCTTTCTTTAGCTGTTTTATTCATATAGCGCACAATATGTTGTCGATCAACAAAAACAATTTCATAACTATAAGCATCTAAAATGCTTTCTAATATTTCTTTTGTTATTTCCATGGTATTTCCTCTTTCTTAATTTACCCACATTATAACATAAAGTCTGATTGTCTTTATTTTTTAACTATACTATTTTTGTTTTTTCTTGTATAATAATAAGGTAATTATTTAAAGGAGCGTCTTTTATGGGAGATTTAAAATATTTATTACCTATTTTAGTAGCTGTTATTTTAGTGTGGATTACTTATCTTGTCATTAATTTCGTAGCTACAATTATTAAAACAAAGAAGAAAGATGATACCATGGTTTGTGGTTTAAACATGCAAGGAAAAATATTCTATGCAATCATTATTGTTATTTATTTAGTAATGCTTGTTTATTGTATTTATTACATGATTACGCATTTATTAAGTGGAGATGTTGATAGTGTTTATTTACCATTAAATGCTTTAACAATTTATTCTTTTGTTTTCTATTTAATGATTCAATGGATTATTTTCTTTGGACAAAAACAAGTTTTAATTGGTCGTGTTTTATTTGATTATAGAAAAATTAAAAGAGTGACTTATCCGAAGAAAACAAAATTACGTTTTACTTATGGACAAAAGACATTAGAAACATATATTCGCTTCATCGATGATTCTATTCTTAAAAAATCATTACAAAGATCAAGATAAAAAGCAATTTCGGTTGAAATTGCTTTTTTATTGGACTGGAATCCAAATTGTATGATAATTAAAATATTCGTCTTCAGGTTTCCACATTGAAACCACTTGAGAAATCACATCTCCTGCAAGTTGGAGATTATTTTTTTCCATATAATCAAAGGCGGGCTGTAAAACCTCATATGTCAGTATTTGACTCGAACGAGAAGGAACGCACATATAAAGACATAACTGTTCAGGATAGTAATGAACATATTCACTTTCCTTAATATCAAGTACTCCCGCAAATTCTTCCTCTACCCCTATTCCATAGTAGAATTCCTTATTTTCATTTTCAATATGTTCTTTAGGAAAAAGCGCCGTAGAAAAAACAAATGGTATTTTTTGACAAAATTCTTTAAGTTCTTCACGTTCTTCTTTCTTTAAATCTATCGTATAACATTTTTGTGTATCAATACGATAGATTCCTGGTCTTTTTTGTAAAGTAAAGTTTAAGTTTTCACTTCGACTAATCAACTTTCTATTCGTACGCAATCTTTTCAATAAATTCATTTGATAAATAATATTCTTTTGAATGATTTGTTCTTGTTCTTCTAATAAATCATCAATTTCTTCTAAAGACTTACTTTGGAGTATTCCCGCTGTTTCTTCAATTGATAATCCAAAGCCAAGATAACAGCGTGCACGAATCAGCATATGAAGATCCCAAGTTGTATAATAGCGATATCCTGTTTCTTGATCATGGATAGGCGCAATGATTCCTTTTCTTTCATAATAACGAATTGTTTCAGCTGTAATTCCTAGTATTTTAGCAAGTTCTCCTATTGTATAAGTATTGTACATAATCCCCCAACCTTCAAATTGTTTTAAAGTTTTCACCAAATTATAACATATTTTCCTCTTTTTTGACCTTATTTGACACTTTTTTACCCCCTTGACTCTCAAATCGTTTGAGAGTTTAAAATGACTTTGTTAAAAAAATAACATGTGATGTTAAATAAATAACAAAGGGAGAGAAAAAATTATGGAAGAAAAAAAAGTTGTTCTTATTACAGGTGGAGCAATGGGACAAGGTCGTGCTCATGCCTACAAATATGCTGAAAACGGATTTAATGTTGTTTTGGCTGATATGTTAAATCCATCTCATGAAGCATTTAAAGAAACAATTGCTAGTTGTGAAGCTAAAGGAGCAAAAGTTTTAGCTAAAAAAGCAAACATTACTTCTACTGAAGATATGGAAGCATTATTTGCTTCAGCATGGGAAACATTTGGTCGTTTAGATGTTGTGATTGCTAATGCTGGTGTTATTAACTTCGGTTATACTTGGGAATTAACTGATGAACAAGTTGAAAAAGTAATGGATATTAACTTAATTGGTACTTGGCGTACTGATAAATATGCTGCTCAATATATGTTAAAACAAGGATTTGGTCGTATTATTAATATTTCATCAACTTCTGGTTTATATGGTACTCCTCAATTAGCTACTTATTGTATGAGTAAATGGGGTATTTTAGGATTAACTAAAACTCTTGCTAAAGAAGTGGGTTCTAAAGGAATTATTGTTAATGCTTTATGTCCTACTAAAGTTAAAACTCCAATGTGTGAAACAATGGATTATGTTAAATTCATTAATGATTTAACTGGTAAAGATTTCAAATCTGTTGAAGAAATGTATGCAGGAGTTCCATTCCTTGAAGTAGAAGATATCGCTAGTATGGTTTACTGGTTAGGAACTAGTAGAGAAGCTGGTAAATTTAATGGACAAGGTGTACCACTTGATTTAGGTACTTTACAATAATAAAGGGAGAAAAGAGAATATGAAAATTACAAAAGCAACACGTTGGCGTGTTTTTGCAGGAGTTTGGATTCAAAGTTTATTCACTTCTGCCACTGCCTTCTTTAGTTTATTCTGTTTGCCATTTTGTAATCAATTTGGATGGAGTAATTCAGATTTTTCAATGGCATACACAATTTATATGTTTATCTACTGTGCAGTAGGTTTCCTTGGTGGTATTTTAGCTGAAAAATTACAACCAAGAATCGCAATTTATATTGGTTTAGTTTTATTTGCTGGAGGATGGATCTTAACTGGTTTTGCTTCATCTATTCCATTCTTATATATTGCTTATGGTGTCATTGCTGGTGCTGGTGCTGGAACAATTTATCCTGCATGTTTACCAACAGCATTAAAATGGTTCCCTGATAAAAGTGGTTCTATCTCTGGTTTAGTTCAAGCTGGAGCTGCTTGTGGACCTTTCATTATGTCACCTATCGCTCAAATGTTAATTGATAACTTTGGAGCACCAATGGCTTGTAAAATTTTAGGTGTTGTATTCTTAATCGGTGTTGGAGCTGTTGCTTGGATGATCGTTCCTTGTCCTGATGGATGGACTCCTGAAGGTTGGGTACCAAGTGCACAACAAAGCAAAGAATTACATACAAAAGATTATAATATTCCTCAAATGGTTAAAACTCCAATCTTCTGGGTATTATTAGTAATGTTTATTTTCGCTAATGCTGCTGGAACAATGATGGTTTCTGCAACATCACCAATTGCTCAAACTCAAATTGGTTTATCAGCGATGGATGCAGCTTTATGTGTAAGTTTAATGACTTTATTTAATATGTTTGGTCGTTTATCATTTGGTGTTATTTATGATAAGTTAAAAGGATGGAATTCTTTAATTCTTGTCTTGATTTTAAATGGTATTTCAATGCTTATGTTAACAGTAGCTCATTCATTTGCATACTTTGTCGCATGTATTGCTTTAGTTGGTTTCTCATTTGGTGGATTACTTGTTGTTTTCGCACCAATGGTTAAAACAATCTTTGGTTCTAAATATTATAATAGAAACTATGGTTTGATCTTTATTGGTTATGGTATTGGGGCTTTCGTTGGTCCTAAGATTTCCGCAAGTTTCTTTGATGCTACAGGATCTTATGTGATGGGATTCATTGGTTCAGCTATTCTTGCTGCAGTTGCTGTTTTATTAGTTGTTGTGGCTAAAAAACTTGCTAACAAAATGTTAAATGCTTAATTTTAAGGGGTGAAAAATTTCACCCCTTTATTTTATACTTTCCTTTACATTCTTTAATCATTTTTCCTTCATCACAAAGCTTCTTTAAGATTCTTTGTAATTGTCTTCGACTACAATGAAGATAATTTGTGGCTTCTTCAATGCTTTTTAATGAACCATAACAATAATATTTCAAATAATATAAAAAACGTTCTTCAACACTTTGATAAACAAATTGATTGGTTGATGATTGTTTTAATTTAGAAGCGATTGAATTTAAAAGTGTATGTAGAAATTTTATATCTTGATTAAGCTTTTCTTTGTTATCTTTTAAAGATAGCGCCAACGTTTTGATCTTTGTTTTTGCTTCCGCAAAAAACATCGGATTTAAATCATCAACAAATTCCATATCACCTATAATACATAATTCTTCACTTTGAGAAACTACAGTTTGTCTTCACTCTTGATCAATAAAAGAAATCAATAACGTTCCTTCTAATACAAATTGAATATATTGTGTTTTTTCTAAAGGATTGATTATTGTTTCATCTTCTTCATATTCAATCACTATAAATTCATATTCCTTAGAAAAATAATTGTCTATTTTATATTCTTCTTTTACTTTATTTATTAAATTTTTATCATAGATTTTTTTCATGCCTCTATTGTGACACATGTCATAATAATTGACAAATCATTTTGTTATACTTTCCTAGAAAGAGAGATATTTATATGAATAATAATGATTTATTTGAAAAAGCGCCTATATCTAAAGCATACTTTAAACTTGCTTTACCCGTTGTATTAAGCATGGTTATTTCTTTAGTCTATAATATGGTTGATACATTTTTTGTAGCACAGACACAAAATACAAATCTTGTTGCTGGTGTTTCTTTATGTGCGCCTATTTTTACTTTAATGATAGCTTTAGGAGATATCTTTGGTATTGGAGGTAGCTCTGTTATTTCTCGTTTATTTGGACAAAAACAAGATGAAGAAGGAAAGAACGTCAGTGGTTTTTGTTTCTATGGAGCTATTGTTTGTGGCATCTTAGTTTCTCTTATTATGATGATTGCTAGAAAACCAATTTTAACAATCCTTGGAACAAATCAAGCAACACTTCCTTATGCCAGCCAATATTATACTTATATGGCTTTAGGAGCAACTTTAATTATCGTTTCCTTGACTCCTAGTAATCTCATGAGAACAGAAGGATTAGCTACAGAATCAATGATTGGAACAATTACTGGTTCAATTATCAATATGATTTTAGATCCTATTTTTATTCTCTATTTAAACATGGGAGCTGGTGGTGCAGCTATCGCAACCATTATTGGTTATTTTGCATCTGACCTTGTTTTTATTTATCTTACTTTAAAGAAAAGTAAGAAATTATCAATTTCTTTAAAACATACACATATTACTAAAAATAAAGCCATTTCTATTTTTACAATTGGTATTCCCGCCTCTATTACAAATTTAATGTCTAGCTTTGCGATGGCGATGACAAACAATTATTTAGTTGCTTATGGAAATGACAAAGTAGCAGCTATAGGAATTGTTTTAAAAATCAATATGATTGTTTTACTTGTCATGATTGGTTTTGCTTTTGGTGCACAACCTTTACTTGGATATAATTATGGTGCACATAATACTAAACGTTTAAAAGAAATTATTAAGTTTGATTTATTTGTAGAATTTACTTTTGCAGTTATTACATCTATTATCTTAGCTTTATTTACACCATCATTTATTAAAATATTTATGAATGATCCTTCTATTATTCAAGCTGGAACATTGATGTTAAGATTTTTGCTTTTATCTTCTCCTTGTGTAGGGATTATTCTTGTCTTTACAACTTTATTTCAATCAGAAGGAAAAGCACTTCCTGCATTATTACTTTCAATAGGTAGACAAGGTATTGTTTTTGCAATTTGTCTTCTTCTTTTATCAAATATTTTTGGATATTATGGTATTATTAGTAGTCAAATGGTTGCGGATATTATCACTGCAATCATTGCACTTGTTTTATATAAAATATATAAATAACAAAAAGATGTCTTGTACTATATAAGACATCTCTTTATTTTAAAATACTTATAATCTTTTCAATTTGATTTTTTGTAAGTACTTGATTTCTTCTTAAATGTAAAATATCATCTATTTCACTTTTATCATTAACAGTATATTCGCTTTCTACTGGACTATTCATATTTACAAATAAAACATAACCTTCTATCCATAAATCAACACCATAATACTTCAAATATTCCTTTAACAAATATATTTCTCTTTTTAGTTGTTTAATAGGATTTCTTATTTCTTTTATATATTCTTTGTTTCCTCTACTTATTTTATACTTATTCCAATATTGATCATCTTCATTTCCCACAAGTTTGCCACTAAAATTCTTTACTTCAAAAATAAAAATACCATTATTGTTAATAACAACATAATCTAATTCTGTATTTCTTCCATGTATTGATATATTCACATTATTCAATAACAAATCATTTTCATTTAAATAATGATTTAATATCTTCTTTGCTTGTAATTCTCCTTCTTTCCCTGCAATTCTTTTTTGATCTTCATCACTTGATAAACTTAAAAGTAAAAATATGAATAATATAATTACAAAAAAGATAATCACTATTATCTGCATTATGTATCACCTCTTATCCATTATAACAAAAAGAGAAGAACCAAATCTTCTCTCTTTTACTTTCTAACGAACACATTTTTTCATTACAATCATATAAATTCCTAATAAGCTTATACCTAGTAAAACTATTGGCACAATACTATTTGTATTATCTCCTGTTGTTACAGCTTTTTTACTTTCTACTTTTATTTCTTTTTTAGAAGCTGTTTCTTCTTTCTTTGTTTCAGTTTTCACATTTTCTAACTTAGCAATCTTTTCTGTTTCTAACACTTCTTTACATACTGTACATTCTTTATGTTTTGATCCTTCTTTAGCTACTGTTGGTTGTTGATCAATGATCCAATCACTTGATATATGTTCTCCTTTAGAATCCTTATCTTCATAATATTTATTGATTGTTTTTGATGTTTTTCCACATCTTGAACATACATACCAATATGTATCGTGTTCCTTACAATTAGTTGCTTTTTCTCTTAAAAATTGTGGATTCTTAACTTCTATATAAGCATGTCCTAAATGAGTCCCTGTTGCTGCAAATGCTTCTGTACCTTTTGCTCCACAAATACAACTCTTATAATATCTAGCAGGTGTCATACAAGTAGCTGGAGTCGCTAAATATTCACTACTTTCAACTTCTTGATCATACACATGATTTCCTTTATCTGAAACTTCATTACATCCTGGAACTGTGCATGAATGCCAATGATTATTAGAATCTTTATTCCAATCTTTAGATAATACATGATTTCCTACTTCTGCAGATTCATAATACTTATCTTGTGCATTTTCATCATCTTTAGCACTTACATCACATCTTGAACATGCATACCAATATGCATCATGTTCTTGACAGTTACTTCCTTGAGATTTTAAGTATTTTGCATCTTTTATTTGTTTTGTATATTCATGTCCTAATTTTGTATCTTTATCTTCAAATGTTTCTGTAGTACTTACTTGACCACAAGCACAGCTTTTATAATAGATAGCATTTGTTGTACATGTTGCTTTGTCTTTTAAAGTACTTACTCCATTGACTTCTTTTAATTTTTGATCAAAAGTATGTTCTTCCCAAACTGCTTTAATTTCCTTATTTTGATCATCTTTAGTAAATACTCTTTTATCTCCTACTTTATAAACAGTATTGTCTACTTGCCAGCCTTTAAAATGTTTTCCATTTGGAGCAACATATTCACATTTTGAGAAAGTAAATTCCTTATCTAATTCAACAGTTGGATTAGCCATTGTTCCTGTTCCACCATTAGAACCATATTTGATTTTTAATTGGAATCCTAATGCATCAATTGCATCATTGATGGCTTTTGCCATAGCATCTACTTCATCTTGTTCTGTTATATTTTTACTACGTACAACTGTTTTAATAGCATCTTCTACCTTTGAAAAATCTTTATAGTTATCTTTATTAAGTTTATTTGCTTTTTCAATAGCTTTATCTACTTCTGTATAATCTGCAGCTTTATATTTTAATTGATTAATTGCTTTATTAATAGCATCTGCATAGCCATAAACTGTATCTTGTTGTGTAATATCTAAGTCATATTTTACATCTTTTAATACATCTTCTAATGCTTGTACTGTTTCATCTGTATACAGAGTTAGATCACTTGGTATTCTTTTCTTTGCTTCAGTTACTTTTGTATAATCTGCGCCAGCATATGTCATACTTAATAATTTATTTAAAACACTATTAAATATTGCTGTAGCCTCATTTGAGCTTTTAGCACCCATATAATAAGCACTATTTTCTGCTCTAGTTCCTAAGTTTTCATAACTTTCGGCATCTGGGTAATTACTAGAAACTCCATGCATATAAGCATTAAACTTTTCTGCATTTGACCAACTACCACTTCCTACATGTCCAGTAATAGATGGATCAGTTAAAGAAAACATTCCAAATGTATAAACTTCTGCATCTTTTTTTATTTCCTTTGATGTATTAATTGCTCCATTTGCGACATCATCATCAAAATTACTCAAAGTCGTCGGCTGACCATCCGTTACAAAAAAGACAATTCTTTTAGCATATTTTCTACTTTCATCATTTTTACTTTGTTTAATTTGTTTTAGCGCTAATTCCATTGCATAATCTGAACGTGTTGCCCCTGCAGGACTAATGCTGTTTACAACATCTTCCAACTTTGCTTTGTTTTCATTTGTGGCAGTAAAGAAACCACTCATGATTTGCGTATAATTATACGTATTACGATTTTCTTGATAAGTATCATTTCCTATTTTATCTGCATTATCAGGTATTTTCCCTGAAAATTTAATAATCGAAATTCTACTTTGTTTATTTGCCTGATTTATCTTTGAATTATTTTCAGCAAAGCCCTCAATAAATTGATTAATTGAATCTTTTAAAATTGTAATCCTTTTAGTACTATCAGTTAAAGTTATAGGATCTACCATACTCCCTGAAACATCTAAAACCAAGACAATATCAAGTGGTATATTATTCTTTTGATTAGCCGCAAATACGTTGACTGGCATTTGTGCAAAGAACATCATTAATGTCAGTATACATGCCATCACTTTCTTATATATTTTCATTTTCCCTATCCCCTTTCTTTGAATATTATTCATTTCCTTCTATGCTTTTATTTTACTTTTTTTAATTGTTATTTTTTATAATTGGCGCGAAATGTCGTTTTTAGGGTGTGAAATGTATATAAGAAGTGTTTTTATTTTGATAAAATAGTATTAGGTGATGTATATGAATATAGCAATATGTGATGATGATCTTTTATATATGAATCAAGTTAAAGAAATGATAGAAAAATGGGGAAGGGAACATCATGAAGATGTTTCTATTTATCTTTTTAATCATGGGGATGCTTTAATTAATAGTTATCAAAAAAGTCATATCGAAGTTATTTTATTAGATATTATGATGCCTTTATTAAATGGTATGGAAACAGCTCATGAAATTAGAAAAAATGATTCTGTCGTTAAAATTATTTTTTTAACCTCTTCTCCTGAATTTGCCTTAGAATCTTATGATGTTAAAGCAAGTGGATATCTTTTAAAACCTACAACTTATGAAAAACTATGCTCTCTTTTAAATGATTGTAAACAAGCATTTCATTATGAACCTGAATCTATTATTGTTAAAACAGATAAAGGATATCGTAAAATTTATTATCATTTGATTGAATGTGTTGAAGCACAAAATAAAAAAGTTTTATTTTGTTTAAATGATGGTGAATGTCTAGAAGTTTTAGATACTTTTGTTCATTGTAGTAATGAATTAACTACAAATGATGCATTTTATAAATGTCATCGAAGTTACTTAGTTCATATGCCTGCTATTGATCATTTTAATTCTATAGAAATTGAAACAAAAACACACAAGAAAGTTCCCATCGCAAGAAGTTATGCTAAATCTTTTAAAGAAGCTTATTTTGAATATATGTTTAAAGAAGGTGATTAACATATGATTTATACTATTTTAGAATCTATTCGTTATACTTTAACTTTATTATTCGGTATCTTTGTTTCTGTACTATTTCTAGATATTAGAATCAATAAAAAGAATGTCATTTGTGTTTTTCTATTCTTTTATATTGATTTAGTATTACAAGGTATTTTCTATTTTACTAAAGATTTATCGGCTGTTATTTCTTTATATCCTTTTATTACCCATTTACCACTTTTAGTATTTTTTGTTTTAATTTTCAAAAAACGATTATTTCCAAGTTTAATTGCTATAACAAGTGCTTATTTATGTTGTCAAATAAGTAACTGGACAACAATCTTTGTTTCCTCTTTTATTAAGAATATAGATAATATAACCTATTCTTTAACACTCATTATTTCTTTTGTTTTCATTATTAAATTTGTTTATTTACCTATTTCTCAATTATTAAAAAAACAATCACATGAACTTATTTCTTTTGGTATCATTCCAATGTTCTATTATATATTTGATTATCTTTCTACCGTTTATACAAAGCTTCTTTATATTGGAAATAAAACAACTGTAGAATTTACACCATTTCTTTTATGTATCTGTTATTTTGTATTCTGTACCGTTTATTTTAAACAATATGAAGAAAAGCAAAAAATAGAAACAACCAATAAGGTTATTTATATGAAACAAGCACAATCAAAAAAAGAAATGAAGCTGATGAAAGAAAATGAAAAAAAGATTATTTTAATGAGACATGATATGCGTCATTTTTTAAACAATATACTAAACGATCTTGAAAATAATCAAAATGAACATGCTATCGAATATATTCATACTTTATTTGATGCCATCGATCAAACTGTAAGAAAGAAATATTGTTTAAATGATACTGTTAATATGATTATGACATCTTATGAAAATAGAATGAAAGATGAAAATATTGATTTTCATTATCATTTAGATATTCCTCAACAATTGTCTATTAGTGATATCGATTTAACTTCTATTCTATCTAATGGTTTAGAAAATGCTTTTAAAGTTGTTATGTTATTAGAAAATGAACGTTTTATAGAATTAAATATGCAAGAAAAATGTGGTAAGTTACTTATATCTATTGAAAATAATTACTTAAATGAACCTATTTTTGTAGATGGTATTCCTATATCTAAAGAAAAAGATCATGGCTTTGGAACTCAAAGTATTGCTTATACAGTTGAAAAGCTCCATGGAAATTGTCAATTTTCTACTCATCAACACCATTTTAAATTAAGAGTTGTCATTTAAAAAGGATTACAGGTTAAGCACCTTGTAATCCTTTTACATCTTGATCAGTAATTCTTTTACCATCTTCAATTTTATTAATAACATTAATAATACCATTCAAAGATTTTTTATTAGGTTTCATTGTATAACATTTCTTACCTTTCATAGAATATGTTTTATATGAGATTTCTGGATCTCCCGTAAGTTGAACATTGTACATTTTCCATTTAGACATATCATCTAATTGCATTTGAACAAGTGATTTTATATCTTCAGATGACATATTAGTTTCAAAACATCCTTCTACTGCTTGTAAAATATTTGAATAGTTTGTAATGATTTTAGGAGAAACAGCTTTATTGATCATGGCTTTAAGTAATCTTTGTTGGTTTCTTCCTCGATCAAAATCACCACTTGGCAAAGCATATCTTTCTCTTACAAAACATAAAGCTTTATCTCCATCCATTTCATTAATTCCTTTATTAATATGATAATGCCCATGTAATGTTGTAAATTCATAAGGTGAATCAATTGTTACTCCACCCAAGGCATCAATGATATTAGTAATTCCACTAAAGTTTGTCTTAGCATAATAATTCACTTTTAAATCCAAGAAATCTTCTATAGAAGAAATTGTCTCGTTAATACCATACATAGCTGAATGCGTTAATTTATCCATTTTTCCATTTTTATGCAAGGTAATTTGTGTATCTCTAGGAATAGATACAATTAATATTTGTTTTTGAATTGGGGAAACACAGACAGCAAGATTAACATCAGCTCTTGAAATTGCTGAAACTGTCCCATAAGTATCTATTCCTGTCATATAAACAATAAATGGATTTTTAGTCACATTTGTTTCTTGTGTCACAGAATTTAATTTTTCTTGAATTTCTACTTTATATAAACTCTTTAGATTTTCATCAATACCTTCATGATTTGCTTCTAATAAAGCCATATAAGCATTATCAGCAACAATAACATCAATGTCTCCATCCATGATAGCATCTCCTAATAAAGAATAATCTTTATAATCTTTTGTCTGAAAATCTTTATTTGCTTTATTTTCTATTTTAGCAATTGCTGATGTAATATTCTTTGAGCCTTTTTCACTAGCAATTCCAATTTCTGTATTATCTTTTACATCTCTTAAACTTTTAATAGCACTCTCTTTTTTTACATACATACAAATAACTCTTGTTTGTGTAAAAGAACCTGTAATATTAGATAAAAAATTATTTCCTTTAAAAGCCATTACCGAAACAAATCCTAAAGCAATGCTAAGTATTAAAGATAATAGCTTTCCAAAAATCAATCTAGCATATTTATTTTCTCGCTTTTTCTTTTTAATACCTGATTTAATAAGCAATGAACTTAACATCCATAACAAAAAAATAATACCACATAAAATCAAATAATATTTCATTGGTAACATCTTTAATATATAAATACATCCTAAAAAAATGATAGAAACGATAAATTGTATTAATAATAAAATACGTCTAGAAAACAACTTAGACATAAAACTTCTCTTCTTTTTTTTAACCATTAAAACACCCTCTTAACATGCAAATATTTTAGCACATCAGACATACTTATTCAATTCAAGCTCATTTACAATTAACAACAAAAAAACTAGATTTCTCTAGTTTTCCATTTTTTCTTTTACAGGATCAATCTCTTTTCTTTGTAAAATCGCATGTACTACATTTCTTTTACCACTTTCACTTCCTGCAGAAGTACAAGTAGATAAAGTAATTACCGATTGTACTTGAGATTGATCAAAATCTACTTTAATAGAAGATGTCTTTACCATTTCTTGTACAAATGAAGCTGTATCTACAATATGTGTATTATATAAAACACTTGTTTCTGAAATAATATGACCAACAACAACCTTATATTGACTTACTGTACCATCAGGTAAATAAATATAAACATAAGGATGTTCATCCGCAAAGCTTTGATCCGTATAGGATTTAATATTATTAAACATTGAACCATTTTTCATATTATGACCATAAATAACCGTATTAAAATCATTAAATGGATCTTCATTTTCACTTGCGATAAAAATACTACCTGCACTTAATTCATTATGATCTATATCACTATGAATATAAGTGTCATTCGTTTCGCCTTGTAAAACAGGATAATTCACATTTGTATTTGGAATTTGAATCCACGCTTTCACATCTTTATTTCTTTGTAAAAGCTCATCCCAATTAATTTGTAAATAGCTTTCCTTTTCTTCTTTTTCTTCTTTTTCTTTCGTATAAGTTTTAGCTAATTCTCCATAATCATCATCTATTTTTTTATAATTCAAATAAATATTAATTAAATTATATGCTGAATAACAAAATACACAAACACAGACAGTTAATAAGATATATCTAATTGCTTTTTTCATTATACATTAAATTTAAACAACATGATGTCTCCATCTTGACCTACATATTGTTTACCTTCTTGTCTAATTTTTCCAGCTTCTTTTAAAGCATGTTCACTACCATATTTCACTAAATCATCAAAACTATATGTTTCTGCTTTAATAAAACCTCTTTGGAAATCACTATGAATGATACCCGCCATTTCTGGAGCTGTCATTCCTTCTTTAAATGTCCATGCTCTTACTTCTTGTACTCCAGCTGTAAAATATGTTCTAAGACCTAATAAGCTATAAGCTTCTTTAATTAATTTATCAAGACCACTTTCTTCAATACCTAAATCTTGCATAAACATAGCTTTTTCTTCTTTATCCATTCCTACTAATTCAGCTTCAATTTTTGCACAAATAGGAACAACGTCGCTACCTTCTTCTTTCGCAAATTCTAAAACTTGAACATAATATGGATTTTGCATTGGATCTTCTAAATCTTCTTCACCTAAGTTAGCTACATAGATTAATGGTTTCATTGTAAGTAAAGTATATTGTTTGACAATTAACATTTCTTCTTTATCAAATTCAATACTTCTTGCTGGTTTGTTTGCTTCTAATGTTGGTTTTAATTTTTCTAAAACACTCATTTCAGCTTTAGCTTCTTTATCACCTGATTTAGCTTTCTTTTCTAAACGTCCAATACGTTTTTCAACTGTTTCTAAATCAGCCATGATCAATTCTAAATTAATTGTTTCAATATCTCTAATAGGATCTACATCACCATCAACATGTGTTACATCCTTATCTCTAAAACATCTTACAACCTCACAAATTGCATCCGTTTCTCTAATATTTCCTAAGAATTTATTTCCTAAACCTTCACCTCTACTTGCACCTCTTACAAGTCCTGCAATATCCGTAAATTCAAAAGTTGTTGGAACTGTCTTTTTAGGTTCAATCATTTCTGTTAATTTATCTAAACGATAGTCTGGTACTTCTACGACACCTACATTTGGATCAATTGTCGCAAACGGATAGTTTGCTGCTTCTACTTGTGCATTTGTAATTGCGTTAAATAATGTTGACTTACCAACATTTGGTAATCCTACAATACCTGCTGTTAATGCCATCTTTTTCACTCCTCTTTTTTTACCTCTTTATTGTAATGAAAAATACCCATAAAAGCAATATTTTCGTTTTGTCATTTTTTTTCATTTAAATTTATTTTATAATATCAAAGAGGTGATTGGATGTTATCAACAATAGATTTGCACGGATGTAGTCAAAGTGAAGCTAAAGTAAAACTAGATCATTTTTTAAAAGGAACTTCAATTCTTGTAAAAGAGGTCACTGTGATCCATGGATATTCTTCTTCTATTCTTTTAAATTACGTTAGAAAAAAATATTCTCATCCAAGAATTGAAAGAAAAATACTGACACTTAATAAAGGAGAAACAGTCTTTATCTTAAAATAATGGAAAAATTTTATCAAAACAATCTCAATTACATCCGTCAACATCATTTAGACAAAATATGCGTTGTAATAGCTAAAATAACCCCTTATCTTACAGCCGCACTTTATGCTTTAACACTTCTCATATTATTTATTAATCATTCATCAAAGCTATTATTGACAATCATTAAACCATTAAGTTCTTTTTTGATTGTAACACTTATTAGAAAACTCTATAATCGTCCACGTCCTTGTATGACATTTAATATTGAACCACTTGTAGGTCATAAAACAGGAGAATCTTTTCCTAGTCGTCATACAGTAAGTGCTTTTGCGATTGCATTTGCCTTATTGAATATTAATATTCATTTAGGAATCATTGCTTTATTTATTGCATGTATTGTAGGGCTATCAAGAATCATTTGTGCTGTTCATTTTATAAGTGATGTTCTTTGTGGTTTTTTAATTGCATTGATCATTTATTTGATATAACGAAATTTTTATTTCGTTATTTTTTTACTTTTTTTAAAAAATAAAAAGAAAAACATCAAAAAATTGTCTATATAATAATAGGAGGAAAAACTAAATGGAAAAAGTATTAGATATCACATCAAATGATCATATTATCATGATTGATAAACTCTGTAAAAGAATATTAGGACATCCTGAAATCTTAGGAAGAATCATTAAAGGATTTATTAAAGAAGCTGAGGATGTATCTTTAGAAGAAATCATTGAATTTATTAAAGAAAAGAAGGATCGGGAAGGGAATTCTTATTTCCAACAGCTAAATAATGTCATCGATATTGCTCATCATGGAAGAGTGGAATTCGATTATTTCTGCTGTATCAATCTGCCACAAGCTGATGGAACAATGAAAAGAATTTATCTAGATGTAGAGATACAAAATGTAGAGAATCCCGGCTATGCCCCACTAACAAGAGGAAATGATTATCTTTCAAGAATGATTACCAGTCAAAATGGAAAGGAATATGATTATAGAAACTATGATGGAATGAAAAAGGCCTATGTCATATGGATACTTCCACAAGCTGCTAAAAAGCGAGATGGACATGTCAATCGCATAAACTCTAAATTAGAAAATGTCAGTGGAAGTACTATTGAAAGGTTAGAAAGTTATGATAAAAGCGAACAAATTATGATATACTTAAATAAAGATCATAATATCAAAGATAAGTATGAAGATAGTGATTGGATAAAGACACCATTAGTCATCTTTTTAAATAATACATACGATCTTTTAATAAAGAAAGAAGTTATGAAAGAATATGGATTTGAAGAAATAGAGAAGGAGGTTAAAAAGATGTGTAATTTAGGAGAAATGATAGCCAGAGAAAATATAGAAAAAGGACATTCTATGGGGCTTGAACAAGGACTAGTACAAGGACAAAAATTGGAAAGAATTGCATCGATTAAAAATTTAATGAAAAAAATGGCAATACCATTAGATAAAGCAATGGACCTATTAGATTTATCTAGTATAGAAAAAGAAGAAATGAAAAAACATTTTCAATCTTAAAAGAACGTGCACCTACACGTTCTTTTGTTTATTAATCAATATTTTACGGTAAAATTGAGAATATTTAGTGACTTCACTATTAATTTTCTTTACCCCATATTTTTCTAAAAGTGTTTTTTCAGCACTAAATAAGTTTGTTCCTAATCCTAGATGTTCACCTTTGATCTTGACTCCTAGACTCGCAAGAATTGTTGGATAAAAATCAAAGATAGCAAATTTTCTGTTTTTAGGTTGAAGAGGTTCAATTGCACTATTAATAAAACAATTATAAGGAGTACGTAAATAGGTTTTATCTAAGTGCTTAAAGAATTTTTCAGACATACTTTTATGATCACCCGTAATAACAATTGTTGTATTTTCATACCATTCTTGTTTTTGACACCATCTTACAAAAGCTTCCACTTGTCTTGATTGACAACTAATAACATTAGCGTATTGACTATCATATTCGTGTTTACACTCGTCACAAATATATCCATCTGGTGTATGAGTATCAATTGTCACCAGTTCCATACAAAATGGTTGATTACTTTTAGCCATTTCTGTTAAATCTTCTTTCGCAAATTCAAAGACTTTTTTATCTTCAAATCCCCAAAAAACATGATAATCTTGAGGAAGTCTTCCTTCTTTCTTTAAAGAAGTTGTATCCTCTATTTTAAAATTTCCATGTTGTTTATAAAAATTAGAGGTACAACCAAAGTTAGCATCTGATCCCATTAAAATTCGATTTTGATAACCTTGTTTTTCTAATATTTCACCCAATGTATAACATCCTGATAAAAATGAAGAATTTTCATCATATTTATTTTTTGACATCGGTAATAAAAGCGGAATTCCCGCTTCTTGTGCAACCATTGAAGCAATAGTCCATTGTGTTCCTTCAATAGTATAAGAACCCCCTATTTTATTCGAATGTGAAAAATTAATATTTTCTTTTGCTAGCTTACCTAATTCTTTAATATAATTATTTTTTTCTTGTCCGCCATCTTCTTTAGAAAGATACGTATTTTCTACAGATTCTAAATAAATATGAATTAAATTTCTTTTTTCTTTAAATTCTAATTCAACATTTTGAGGATCCACATAATGTTCTTCATAAAGTTTAGATGTTCTAACCATATCAAAAACATACGTAATAATTTGATAATTAATTAATGCGTAAAGCAATGTTCCAAGAATTAAAATAGTAATACAAATACCTTGGTAATCAAATAAAAAAACAAGTGGTGTTTTATATAATAAAAATACTCCTATTAAAGTTGTTAAAAAGGTTGGTGGTGCACAATTTAAAAACCAATCTTTAAAAATACCTTCATCTGTTCCATCACAAGGAACAATCATGTGATAAATCATTTGATTTAAGGTTTTTACTGAAAAAGTACGATTTCCCCATAAAATACTAAAGATTACTAACATTACAATAAATAAAATTATTATTAAACTCATATCATCATTCCTTTTTATTGGTTCATTCTATCATAATTTTTTATAAAGAGCGAGAAACAAAATACCCTTTTTTTCGATTATTCGTTATAATACTTACGAAGGAGTAAAAAAATGAAAGATAGAAAATTATTATTTTTTGATATTGATGGCACATTATTGAGTGAAAAGACTCATACTGTTCCTCAAAGTGCTAAAGAAGCTTTAAAAAAAGCTAAAGAAAATGGACATCTCATTTTTATTAATACAGGTCGACCTATTTCTACAATAGATCAAGAGATTCATAATTTAAACCCTGATGGTTATATTTGTGGATGTGGAACATACATCACTTATCATGACCAAGTAATCTATCATCATCAATTATCTAAAGAAAGATGTAAAGAAATTGCATCTCTTATAAAAAAATATGAAATTGATGCTGTTTTAGAATCAAAAGATCATGTTTATTTTAATACTCATATTAAAAATTCTTTTGTTCAAGGAATTCAAGAAAGATATACAAATAATGGTTTCAATGTTTCAACAAGTGAAGATTCAAATCTTTCCTTTGATAAATTTACTATTTGGTTTGATCATGATATCCAAGCCTTTAGAGATAATATTTCTCAAGATTTTGATATTATTGAACGTAGTGAAGAAATGTGGGAAATCGTACCAAAGAATCACTCAAAAGCTACAGGTATTCAAACTGTTGCGGATGATTTTAAAAGCGATTTAGATCATTGTTATGTCTTTGGAGATTCTTTCAATGATGAAAGTATGTTACGTTATGTTAAACATTCTATTGTTATGGCTAATGGTGTACAAGCTATGAAAGATATTGCTTATTTTGTGACAAAAGATATTGAAGATGATGGTATTGCATATGCTTTAGAAAAACTTGATCTTATCTAAGATTAAAAACGCCTGCTTGGCAGGTTTTTTCATTTATTATATTAATCTAACTTACATAACATAATGCCTGGATCTTCTTCAAATGCCTTAAATCCCATTTTTTCATAAAATCTAACCGCACGTTTATTATTTGTATCAACTAAAACACATATACCAGGTACTTTTTCTTCTTTTAAAACTTCAAATAAAGCTTGCATTAACTTTGAACCCACACCATTACCTGTATATTCTTCTAATATATCAATATGAATATGTGCTGGATATTCAGGATAAAAACGTTCTAGTTCACAATTAGCATTAGAAAATCTTTCTGCCTTTACTTCATCTAATTCGTTTAAAGTCAAATAATAAGGATAAGCATTTTTTTCATAAGCCTTTAAATCCTTGGCACATAAAATATAACCACACACCTCATCTAAATCATTTTTAAGTATTAAACAGATTTCTTTATCAATATAAGGATCACAATATAAAGCTAATGTTGCCTTTTTAGCATTATCATCTTTATATCTAGATGTTGATTGAGAAATACATACATTTTGTACTTGTTGTTTATATTTTAGTTCATATTTAATTATTTCCATTTTTTCTTTCAAAAGAACCATTGCAAGTTCTTCCCCTTTCCTTTTTATCATTCAAATTATTACATAAAAATGACTATACCATCAAGCTCTTAATCTTCCTAAAAAAAAGAGTATTTATGAAATTTCATAAATACTACTCTACATGTTCTACAACTTTTTTTAAACGTTTTTCAAAATCACGTCTAGAAAACATAACAATAGCATTACAACCTAGACATTTGATTTTAATATCAGCACCCATTCTTACAATCTTCCATTGATTTGATTTTTTACATGGATGTTGTTTCTTCATTTCTACTATATCATTTAATTGATAATCCATATTTACTCTCCTTGATGATGATAAAAAGCTTCTAATGTATTTTGTAATAACATTGTAATTGTCATAGGACCAATTCCTCCTGGAACAGGAGTAATTGCATAAACCTTATCTTTAACATCCTCAAAATCAACATCTCCACAAAGTTTATTATTTTCATCACGATTAATACCAACATCTAAAACAACAGCGCCTTCTTTAACATAGTCACTATTGATCATTTTAGCACGACCAACAGCTGCAATTAAAACATCTGCTCTTTGACAAACTTCTTTTAAATTTTTTGTTTTACTATGAGCGATTGTTACAGTGGCATTTTTTTGTAAACATAAAAGCGCTACTGGTTTTCCTACAATGTTACTTCTTCCCACGACAACAACTTCTTTTCCTGTTAAATCATAGTTGATTTCATCTAATAAAACCATCATTCCTTTAGGTGTACATGGTACTAAACTTCTTTGTCCTAAAAATAACTTAGCCACATTTTCTGGATGAAAACCATCTACATCTTTTGATGGATCAATGGCTTCTAAAACTTTATCTTCATTAATATGTTTAGGTAAAGGTAATTGTACTAAAATTCCATCAACTGTTTCATCTTCATTTAATTGTTTGATTTCGTTTAAAAGTTCTTCTTCACTAAAAGTTGCATCATGTGTAATTTTTAAAGAATCCATTCCTACATAAGAACATCCTCTTTCTTTATTTCTAACGTATACTTGACTTGCTTGATTTTCCCCTACTAAAATAACCGCAAGTTTTGGTAATCTATTGTATTTATTTTTTATTTCTTCAACTTCAACTTTTAACTGTTCTTTTATCTTTTTTGATATCTCTTTTCCACTAATAATCATGATATGTCCCCCTCATATTATTTATGATTATATAGGAATGACCTTGTAAATTCAATATAAAGAAACACATGTATTTATATTAAACATCGATATCAAAAACAATCTTTTTCTTTCCTGTATGTTTCGCATAATAAAGTTTATGATCCGCTCGATTAAACAATTTAACAATTTCATCTTCTTGATAAAAAACTTCTACACCACCACTAAAAGATAATTCAATTCCTTTTGATTGTTTTCCATAAAGTGCAAATTCTTCAGCAACTTTATTCAAGGTATCCTCTATAACTTCATGATTTATATCATCAAATACAAGCATAAATTCTTTACCACCAAAACGTGTAACAATTCCTTTATTATCCATATTTTTCTTCATAGAATCTGAAAAAGTTTGCAATGTTTGATCACCATAAATATGTCCATATTGATCATTAATACTTTTAAAATCATCTATATCTAATAAAACGACCGCAAATTTTTGACTTTCAATCTTCATTTTTTTATTTAAATATTCAACTAAATATCTTCTATTATAAATATGTGTTAAAGGATCTAAGTGTGCCACCTCTTGAAGTTGGTTTGCTAGTTCTGAAAGTTTATCTTGTTGTAAACGATAATGTTTCATTAAAATAATCGACATCATAACAATACTGATCATTGCTATAAAATAAGTCACTAAAATAGCAATAAGATTAGGATTAATCTCTATTCCTGCAAAAAGATGCGGATACATCACTTTAATATAAATAACAATTCCATCATAAAAAAAAATAAATAAAGAACCTATTATTTGCCACTTTTCTTCTAAAAATAATACTGTACTTACAATACCTAAAATCATATACAAAATATAATAAGCACCATAAACCAAATATAAAACAGGAAACTCTATAATATTTCCTAATACTAAAATAATTACTGACGGCAACTTGCTATTTTTAGTATACATTCCCATAATTCCCGCAATATACATAATAATTGCACAAACTAAAGTAAATATTGTTATAGACGTAAAACCATAAATAATAGCATTAGATATAAATCCTATCGTATTAGCAACAATAGCTGTAATTGATAGTACATAAAATAAACGTATTTTTAATTCCTCATTCATCTTTACAATAGATTGCATTTATCAAACTCCTTAAAATACTTTTTGTGGATTTCATAATAATATATGTGTAAATAAAAAGCAAACAAAAAAGCTACTTTTTATCGTAGCTTTTCAATATATTTTATTCACCTTCATGATCCAAAGTATTTTTTTCATATACTTTAAAGAATGGATAGTATACTGCCACAGAAATAGCAATAAGTACAAACATAAAGATAACATTTCTGATATCTAATGCTGATAAGAATCCTTGTGCAAAGAATGGTGTAAATGAAGGATCAACAATATATCCTAATGATACAATTCCCATTTTTTGAACAAGATATCCAAGTCCTGATGAAATACATGGCATAATTAAAAATGGAATAGATAAAATAGGATTTAATACAATTGGTGTTCCAAAGATAATTGGTTCATTAATACCACAAATACCAGGTAAAACACTTAAACGACCAATTGATCTAATGTGTTTAGATTTAGATTTACACATTAGTAAAACAAGACCTAATGTATTACCAGCTCCACCAATTAATACATATCTAAACATTTGTAGGTTAATTAAAGCTGTTGGTTCTTTTCCAGCATTCACTAATTCAGCATTGATTCCAGTATTTGAAATACATAATGCGAATACAATTGGGAATACAATAGAAGAACCATTAATTCCAAATAACCATAAAATATTAGAGAATAAATAAATTCCCATAAACATCCAAATATTATCAACACCTGAAATAGCTGGTGTTAAAATAGACATAATGAAATCTGGTAAATTTTTACCTGAAGCTGCTACTAAAGCAATATTTAAACCATAAATAATAATAATATTAGCTGCAAGTGGTAATAAACTATTTACAAAATCAGTAACTGCACTTGGTACACTTGCTGGAAATAAAATAACTAATTTCTTGCTTACAAATCGTGAAATTTCTACTGAAATCAAAGCAATAATAATTGCAACAAATAATCCATCAGCTCCTAAATAGCTTGTTTGGATACCACCATCTTTTAATGGTGCTGACACCATTAAGAAAGTACACATTGCAATAATACCATAGACTGCTGATTTCATTTGATAACTTTCTGCTAAACAATAAGCAATACCAAATGCTGAAATAAGACCAACAAGTCCCATTGTATAATTATATGGTAAAGTTAATACATCATAATTTGCGACAGCAAATTGTTTCCAACTAATTAATACTTTTAAAAAGATATTTCCTGTATGTAAATCAACTAAATCTAGATTAATTGGTGGATTTGCAACAATTAAAAATAAAGATCCAATAACAATTAATCCAAGTGGCATCATCATTCCTGATGAAATAGCTTGTAAATGTCTTTGTTGTGCTAACTTATTAGCGAAAGGCTCTAATAGCTTTTCTAATTTTTCTATCATTTTTTCCTATTCCCCTTAAATATTTAATTAAAATTGCCAACCATTAAATGTAAATGCTGTATCTACTACATTTTCTGGATCATATTCTTCTAAGATTTTAGCATAGCGTTCTTTATAATCATTATCTACTTCCATTTGTGGAATAACCTTGCTTGCTTCATGTAAGAAATGGAAAGAATCACGTCCCATTGCTTTTCCTCTTACTGTATGCTTATCTAAAGCAACATCAGGAATTTCTGGGAATTTACCCATCGCAAATGATTTAATACAAATATTTTTTAATAAATCGCTTGAACGATCTTTTTGACAGCTACATAAGTAGCGAATTGCATGAATGAAATACATTGGTTGATCACCATCTGCATATTCAAAGTTTTTAGACATTTGATAGAGATTATTGACTAGAACTGCAGCCATTGGGTCTCCCATTCCAATATCTTCTACTGAAATTGTAAGTAAACGTCTCCACATTTTTTCTAATAATTGTGGTGAAGAAATATACATTTCATAAGCAAACATACATGCATCTTCTTCTTTGGCACGTCTAATTGATTTTTGCAAAGCAGAAATAACCTCATCTCCTGCATAGCCATTTTTTGTAACGATTTTTGACCAAGGGTCGTACATTGCTTTTGCCATTTTTCTTGCTCCTTTATTTTTTCTATGACATAATTATTGCGAGGTGAAACTTATGAATATTGATCATTTAAAAGATAAATTTGATTTAAATGAATTGGAAGTCTCTTTATTGGAATATATTAAGAAAAATCAAAAACAATTGAAAAATATTACCATTAGACAAATGGCAAAAGATAATTTTACATCAACTTCTGCCATCTATCGTTTATGTAATAAATTAGAATTTAGTGGTTATAGTGACATGATTTATCATCTATCTAGTAATACTCATAATAATGCTCCTGCTCAAAAATACGAAAACTATTTACCTCATTTTATTCAATTATTAAATAAACATAAAAATAGTAAAATCGTTGTTTTTGGTATGGGATTTTCAGCTCCAATTGCTGATTACATTTCACAAAGATTAACTCTTAATGGCTTTTGTGCCATGAGTGTTGTTCATATGGAAATGTTGGATGTTAGTTTTCAAGACTCAACCTTTCTCATTGTCATCTCCAATTCAGGAATTACAACAAGGCTTGAAGAAGTTGTTAAAACAGCTAAAAATAATCATATTGATATCATTACTTTTACTGGTAATGAAAAATCAAAAATAAGTCAATATGCCACTTTACCTATTATCATCGGTCACTATAATCCTTTTTACCATGATAACCTTGTTCCAAACGCTTTCTTTGGACAAGTTCTCATTATTTTTGAATCTCTTCTCTATTCTTTTTTGTCCTCAAAAAAATAATATACTTTCATCTCTTCGATTAAAATAATTTATTAAGATAAAAAAACATGTTTCCATTTTTGAAACATGTTTTTTCTTTTTATTATTTAATATTTTCAACAATATGTCGTGCGACTAAAATACCATTTGCACCCGCTTGGGCAAGCCCTCTTGTAAGTCCTGCTCCATCCCCAGCAACATATAAATCATCAATTTCAGATTCAAAACCATCTCTTACTTTTGGTCTTGCTGAATAGAATTTTGCTTCTACACCATATAATAAAGTATGTTCATTCGCAATTCCTGGTGTTACATTATCTAACGCTTCAATCATTTCAATAATTGATTTCATTGTATTGTATGGTAACACAAGCCCTAAGTCTCCAGGTACTGCTTCTGGTAAAGTAGGATCTGTATATCCTTCTTTTAATCTCTTATATGTTGTTCTTCTTCCACGTTTGATATCTCCATATCTTTGAACAATAACTGAACCATTTGATAATTTATTCGCTAATCTTGATATTTCATGGGCAAATTCATTTGGTTCATTGAATGGTTCACTAAATGTATGAGATACAAGTAAAGCAAAGTTTGTATTTTTACTTCCAAGTTTTGGATCATGATAAGCATGACCATTAGCAAGCATTGTTCCACTATGGTTTTCAATAACAACATGACCACTAGGATTTGAACAGAAAGTTCTTACTTTTGTTCCTACTGAAGTATTGTAAACAAATTTACCTTCATATAAGTTCTTATTAATTTCTTCCATAACAATATTGCTTGTTTCTACACGAACACCAATATCTACTTGATTATTATAAAGTTTTAATCCTTGATTTGATAAAACTTTTGTAAGCCATGCTGAACCATCTCTACCTGGCGCTAAAACAACTTTTTTAGCGTGAATCGTTTGTCCATTTTCTAAAACAATTCCTGTTGCATGATGGTCTTCTACAAGAATATCTTGAACAGATGTTTTAAATTGTAAATCCATATGTTGTTTTAATTCATTAGACATTTCGGTCATAATTCTTAAGTTTTCTTCTGTACCTAAATGTCTTACTTTTGCTCTTAAAAGTTTTAACCCAACAGCATATCCACGGTGTTCAATTTCTTTAACTTTATCTGTAGTAGGATCTGTAATTTCTTTAGTAGCTCCATGTTTTAAATAAAGATTATCTACATAATGAATCACATCTTCAACTTCATCATTATTTAAATAGTCAGTTAACCAACCACCAAACTCACTTGTAATATTAAACTTACCATCAGAATAAGCTCCCGCTCCACCAAAACCATCAGTAATAGAACACGCTGGGATACATCCAGGTTCACGATCTTTATGAACTGGACATTGTTTGATCTTTTTATCTTTAATAGGACAATGTCTATTCATAACGTCATGTCCTTTATCTATAAGTAATACTTCTAATTCAGGATTTTTTAAATATAATTCGTAACATGTCATAATTCCTGCTGGACCTGCACCAACAACGATTACATCATAATTTTCTTTCACTTTTTTCTCCTTCAATTTCCAAAAATATCCAAACCTTTCACATTATAGACGACTCTTTCTTATATCGCAAGTATTTACATGTTTTTTTATTTTGCAAAATGTTTTTATAGTTGATGAAAGATTGGTTTCATTTTTTCAAATGTACAAAAAGAATCAAAACCTATTTCTTTTAATAATTCTTTTGCTTCATCAATATAAGCTCCTAAATGTTCTGGCTTATGACTATCACTACCAATCGTAATAATCTTTCCACCTAATTCTTTATAAAGCTTTAAAATATCTCTCGAAGGTGTTGAATCCTTTAAACCATAACGATGACTTGAAGTATTAATTTCAATACCTTTACCATCTTGAATCACAGTTTTTAATATTTCTGTAATTATTGATTTTACTTTTTCAAAAGGATAATTGCCAATTTCATCATAACGTGTCATCAAATCCAAATGACCTAACACACTATAATTTTTATACTTTTTAACCACATTCAACATTTCTTGATAATAACCTTCTATATATTCTTGTTGTGATTTTTCTTTTTGATAATCTTGTGTCCAAAATTCTTGATCATTGACTTGATGTATAGATAAAATGATAAAATCAAAATCATATTGTTCATAAAGTTTTTGATAACGTGGTATTGTATGAACTTGCACACCAAATTCCATACCTTGTCTAATTGTAATTTTAGGATATTTTTTTCTTAAACTTTCAATTTCTTTAAAATACTTTGGATAATCTACATTTACTTGCGGTTGTCCGTAAAGGTACTCTATCGGACCTTCATCCCAATCTTTTTTGATTCCATAATCCACATGATCTGTAAAACAAATCTCGTCCATCTTCATCTTAATCGCATCTTTAATGACATCTTCCATTAAATAAGTGCTATCATCACTATAATTTGTATGTACATGATAATCACTATACATTTTCATCACCCTATCTCATTTTATCAAGTTTATAAACACAAAAAAAGCCTCTCGGCTCTCTTTGATATATAATTGGGAAGGGAATATGAAAAACTATTCATATTGTAAAAGATTGTTTTATCTTTTACATGTTTAATATACCCAGCTTTTGTGAACTCTATGCAACTTTTTTGTGTCAAACATGTAAAGAATTATTGTGAATTATGTGATGATAATCTTAAGTTTTTATTCACATACTTTAGATGGAGGTGATTTTGTGTCTTTACTTTATAAAGAAGTAGATGATTTTGAAGCTTATGCTTATCATCAAAAACAATTTAAGAAAATCACAAAGAAGGATTTACTAGGAAAATGGACTTTATTTTTCTTTTATCCTGCTGACTTTACTTTTGTCTGTCCTACTGAATTAGAAGATCTACAAGAAAAATATCAAGAATTTAAGAAAGTGAACTGTGAAATTTATGCCATTTCTACAGATACCCATTTTGCTCATAAGACATGGCATGATATTTCTGAAAACATTTCTAAAATAGAATATCCAATGATTGGCGATCCTACACATTCACTTACCTATGATTTTGATGTCTTTGATGAAAATGATGGTTTAGCTCAAAGAGGAAGTTTTATTATTGATCCTGAAGGTAAAATCGTTGTCTATGAAGTCAATGCTGGAAATGTTGGTAGAAATGCTGATGAACTTTTAAGACGTTTACATGCCTGTCAATTTGTATATGAACACGGGGATAATGTTTGTCCTGCTAAATGGAAATTAGGTGAAAAGACAATTCAAACAACTATTGAAAATATTGGTAAATAGAAATAATATGATAAAATGATATTGAGGGGAGGAAATAAGGATGCTTATTGATAAGTTAAATATTATTTTAAATTCTAACGATGAATTTTCTCCTAAATATATTATTAGTTCATTTGTTAAAAATAACTTAAATGATATTCCAACTATGTCTATTGATGCAATTGCTCTTTCCTGTCATACATCGAAAAGTCAAATTTCTAAATATGTAAAATCTTTAGGTTATGAAACTATGAAAGATTTTAAAGATGCTTGTTTAGATAACATTTCTAGTATGGAAAGAACCAATAAAACCTTATTTTCATTACAGAATAGTATAGAAAAACAATTTTCATCTTTTACAAATCACATCATTGATGAATTACATTACACAATGAATCAAATTGATGAAATCAATTTATTAAAATTAGTAAATGATATAAAGAAAAGTAAACGTATCTTTGTTTATGGTCATGGTCATGCAAGAACTCTTTGTACCTATATTCAAAATGAACTTTCCGCAAAACAAAAAGAAACTATTATCTGTGATGTTGATTTTGAAAAAGAATATAATTTTCAAGATGGTGATCTTCTTTTACTCATTAGTATCAATGGAAATACGTTTTACTTTGATAAAAGAGTGGTGCATCATATTTTAAAGTGTTCAGTTAACACATGGCTGATTAGTTGTAAAGATAATATAAACTTTTCAAAGAACTATTTATATATTCCAACATTAAATGATAAATATAATGATTATTTATTAAGACATATTCTTGATTTTATCTTGATGTATTAAGTTTCCATTTTGGAAACTTTTTTATTTAATTTCTATATATTTTCTATAATACCTTTGTAATTAAAAGTAAAGGAGAAACAACAAATGGGATTTAGAAAAGATTTTTTATGGGGTGGTGCGACAGCTGCCAATCAATGTGAAGGTGGAGCAAATGAAGGAAACAGAGGTGTTGCTAATGTAGATCTTATGCCTTTAGGTGAAGATCGTTATTTAGTTGGTACTGGTAAAATGAAAATGTATGATTTTGATGATCAACATTTTTATCCAGCTTTAACTGCTGTTGATTTTTATCATCATTATAAAGAAGATATTGCTTTATTTGGTGAAATGGGATTTAAAACTTTTCGTTTATCTATTGCTTGGACACGTATTTTCCCAAATGGTAATGAAGAAAAACCAAATGAAGTAGGATTAAAATATTATGAAGATATTTTTAAAGAATGCCATAAATATGGTATTGAACCTCTTGTTACTATTAATCATTTTGATTGTCCAATATATTTAATTAAAAAAATCGGTGGTTGGCGAAGTAGAGAAATGATTGATTATTTCTACAAGCTTTGTAAAACTTTATTTATTAGATACAAAGGATTAGTTAAATATTGGTTGACTTTTAATGAAATCAATATGATTTTACATTTTCCTTTTGTCGCTGCTGGTCTTTGTTTTGAAGAAGATGAAAATGAAACGCAAGCTATGATTACAGCTGTTCATCATCAACTTCTAGCAAGTGCCATGGCCACAAAACTTGCTCATGAAATAGATTCCAACAACCAAATTGGTTGTATGCTAGCTGCTGGTTCTTATTATCCTGAAACATGTAAACCAGAGGATTATTGGAAAGCAATTTGTGATAATCGAGAAGTCTATATGTTTGCAGATGTTCAAGCAAGAGGTTATTATCATAATTATGCATTAAAATGGCTTGAAGAAAGAAATGCATCTATTCCTTTTGTAAAAGGAGATAAAGAACTATTAAAAGAAAATACCGTGGATTTTGTAAGTTTCTCATATTATTCATCAAGAGTAAGTAGTAGTGATTTATCTAAAGGAAAACAATCAGAAAGTAATATTTTTTCTTCTGCTAAAAATCCTTATTTAAAAGAAAGTGATTGGGGTTGGGCTATTGATCCTTTAGGATTTAGAAGTACTCTTAATGAACTCTATGATCGTTATCAAAAACCATTATTTGTTGTAGAAAATGGTTTAGGAGCGAAAGATATTATTGAACAAGATGGTTCTATTCATGATGATTACCGTATTGATTATTTAAGACAACATATTCAAGCAATGAAAGATGCTGTAGAAAAAGATGGTGTTAATTTATTAGGTTATACAACTTGGGGATGTATCGATTTAGTTTCTAATGGTACAGGCGAAGTTAAGAAAAGATATGGATTTATTTATGTAGATCGAGATAATTTAGGAAATGGAACTTATCAAAGAATTAAAAAGGATTCATTTTATTGGTATAAAAAAGTCATTGAAACAAATGGAGAAGATTTGTATTAAAAAAACAGCTACTGCTGTTTTTTTAAATATCTTTCTAAAAATGAATGAGCAAGAGAGCCTTGTTTGATTTGTTTTCTTGCTTCTTCAATTGAATACCAATGAGCTTCATCAACTTCATTTGTAAGCTTAAAATCTTCACTGTCAAGAACATGATGCATAATTATGCATTAATGTATTAGATGGTTGATAGTATTCATTATCATTATATGTATAATCAATTACATTTAAATTAACTTCTTCTTTAATTTCTCTAATCAATGTTTCTTTCGCATTTTCACCTTTTATAATATATCCAGCTACTAATACATTAAAATCTTTTCCATATTGTTTAATAAGCAAAATCTTATCTTTTGTAGGATTAAAGATAATTGTTGAAATAGCACTATTAAACATTGGAAAACGAAATTGTTTACAAGTTGGACAATAAGGTACAAGTCCATCTATCTCACATTCTTTTTCTATAAGTTTAGTTCCACATTCACTACAATATTTCATTATTTATCACCTACGCCATTATAACGTAAACAAATAACAACTAACAATATCAAATTTATTAGATGAAAACATAAAGCAATGATAAAAACCATTTGATAACTCTGTGTAAAATCATATAAATATCCAATTAATGTTAATGAACTGGCACTCCCTACATTTGTAAGAAAACCAATAAAAGAATAAGTTCTTGCATAATTTTCATTTCCAAAGAAATAATGTGTTAACATTGGAATTCCTACAGCACCAACTGAATAAATAGAACCAAACATGAATGAACCGATATAAAGTAACATGATTTCTTGATGAATTACACCTAAAAACAATAAACCTAAAGAAAAACAATTTGTTAGAATCATCATGATTACTGCTTTTATAGGACTTAATAAATCACTTAAAAATCCAATTAATAATTTAGTACTAATATTGCCTATCATGGTAAATGACATGAAAGTTGCTCCGATAGTAACTGATAAATGAATACTTACAGCAACACCCGATAGATGTTGAGAAATTCCTGTAATTGAAGTATGTAAAAGAGTAAATAAACACATACAAAGGAAACTGATGGTTAGTAACTTTATTTTATTATTTTGAACTTTAGTTGTTTCTTTTCTATTTTGATAACCATAAGGTAGTAAATGTTCTTTTCGAGGATCGATATTCCAAGGAACAATTAATGCTGGAAGAACTAAAACAAGAATACAGATAGCCATGAAACGATAAGTCATTTGCCAACCATAACAAGTAATCCATGAACTTAATAAAGGTGAAAAGATAGCCCCTGAAAGTCCACTAAAACTTAATGCTAAACTCGTCGCTAAGCCATGTTTTTTATCAAACCAATTTGTAATAACAACTGTAATAGGAACCATTCCATAAATACCTACACCGATTCCTCTTAAAATACCTAAAATATAAAATAAATAAACAGATGTACTATAAGACATCAACCAAGTTGCACCACTTGATAAAATAACACCTATTAGTAAGACCTTTTTATAGGAATATTTTTTAATCACTTTTGATATCTTTAATAAAGTTAATGCTGTCGCTAAAGTTGAAAGTGTGGCATGCATCGCAAAAGTTCCTTTTAACACTTTTAAACTTTTAGCTACAAGTGTATAAAAAACACCTATCGCATTGGTACATAAACCAATAGAACTGGCTGCTAAACAACACATAAAAAAAACAATCATCCAATGTTTATAACTTTTATTGATCATAATTTTCACCTCAACAAAAACATATAACTTTATAATCTCTAACGCATTAGATTTCCTAAATTAAGAAAAGGAGGATCAAATCCTCCTTGCATATTCTTGAGCTATTAAACTTGCTATAAATTGCAATTGATATGGATGACTATTTTGATCTTGTTCAGAATCAAAGGTAATCACATGATCAATAAAATCTGGATAACTTTCTTGTTTACTTGAAATCAACCAAATCTGTGGTTTCTTTAATCTATTCTTTAAAGTTCTAATATCAGGATAATCAAAATAACTTCCTGTATAAGAAAAGATAATTAATAAATCATCTTCATTGGTTGATGAAATATATTGTAATTGTTGCTTATAGGAAATATTTGAATAAGTTTGTTTTCCTAACATCAATAAATCACTTTGCAAATTAAAAGCAACTGCTCCTGCTTTTAATAAACCAAAGATACCTACTTGTTCATATTTTTGGATTTCTTTGCATAATGCATCTATTTGTTGTATATCTATTGATTTTTCTACCATTGTAATACTTTCTTTTACTTTTGAACTATATTCTTTTAATCTATCTTTAGCTTTAGAAGATGTAGAATATTGTTCAAAAGTCATATTTGTAGTAATCAACAATTCTCTTAGTTCATTAAAATCATTTAACCCTATTTCCTTACAAAAACGAGATATAGAACTCATTGCTACAGAACATTCCTTAGCCATCTCTTGAATACCAATATCCTTAATATCATCTAAATGATTTAATAAATACGTTGCAATTTGACTATTCGTTGAATCTTTCTTTTCACTCGCTAAAGTACTTAAAAAAACAATCGGTAACTTTCCATAAAGCATATCATCATCTACTTTCCACCAGCAAAATTATACATTAATCCTTCTTTCATTTCAGTAACATCCTTACCAAAGACTTCTAAGATTTTAAAAGCAAAAGGATAAGGTGTTGCTGGTCCTTGACTCGTTACAATATTTTGATCAAAAACAGCGACTTCATTTACAAAATCTCCACTTACAAGTTTATCTTGATAACCTGTATATCCTGTTACTTTTTTACCTTTAATGACATTGGCTTTTTCTAACACAACTGTTCCTGAACACATCGCTGCTATATATTGATGATGCTCATTAAAATATTGAACAAGTGAAATCACATCTTGATTTTCTAATAAATTTTGACCACCAGGTCTTCCTCCAGGTAAAACAAGCATATCATAGTTTTTAATTTCATCATTAAAATACTTATCTGCTTTTACATACATCCCATGCATTCCTCTTACAAATTCTTCATTAAAACTAAACGTATGACATTCTAATCCCCCTCGACGAAGTAAATCCACAATTGTTAATGTTTCTCCTTCTTCATATCCTTCAGCCATTAATACTGCAACACGTCCCATTTTATTCATCCTCCTTGACATCAAATGCATTAAAATAAACCATTCTCTTTTTAACCACTAACGAATCTCCACCTAATAAATCTACAAGTTTATAAGCAAAAGCATAAGCTGTTGCTGGTCCTCTACTTGTAACAATATTGCCATCAATGACCACTTTATCATTTAAATAAGTCCCTTGTTTTATTTTTTGATCATAGCCTTGATAAGCTGTAAATTTTTTATCAACTAATAAATTTGCTTTTTCTAAAACAATAGGTGCTGCACACATCGCACAAACATATTTACCTTTTTCATTCATTTGTTGTAAATATGAAATGAGTGTTGGGTTATTTTTCATCGCTTCTGCTCCACCATAACCCCCTGGTAAAATAACCATGTCATAATCAAGAAGTGTCTCATTTAAGATGTGATCACATCTTACAATGATTTCATGTCCTCCTTTAACCTCTTGTTCAAAACCTACTAAATCACATTGAAGATGTGCTCTTTTTATAATATCTGCAATTGTTAGAGCTTCACCTTCTTCAAAACCTGATGCTATTATAATTGCTGCTTTTTTCATCATTATTCCTCCATTTCATCTTTACAATAATCTTTACAATGAAATGAAACAATGGATTTCCTAAATTAAGAAAAAAGCCTAAGAATTTCTTCTTAAGCTTTAAGATATTCAATAACATCTTTAGCATCTTTGGCTTCTAATAAAACTTGCATGGCTTTTTTATTATCCATAACTGCATAAAGATCTTTTAAAGTATTTTTAGTTACTTGAGGTTCTTTCATATTCATAGCAATTATAAATCATTGTTTCTTTATCTCCTGTTAAATCTAGTAAGATAAGATCTTTATCAATCACCATTTTCTATCCCTCCGTTCCTTACACCTATATATTAGCAAACCCCTCTATTCTTGAATATAACAAAGAATCGCAAAAAAACATGCAACTCTTGATATACTATTTTTGCAAAAAAATTGCACATAAACCTGTAAAAAAAAGACTTCACTACTCAGCAAATCCTTCTTCTAATAATTCTTTTTCAATCTTTTCTTCCTCAACACCATTTGTAGAAGAAAATAAAACTCTAAATAAATATCTCGCCATGGCTCCTACAATAAACAGTTGAACAGGTAAAGCTATCATAAAACTACGACAATATGTTATCAAATAATGAGGAATAAATTGACTATCAAAACCATAACTATGATATACACCTAAAATACTAGCAAGTGCCACTTGACTAATAACCGTAAATACTTGAATCATTAAAACAATAACAATTCCTCGATCTATTGGCTGCACAACTTTAAAAGCAAAATACTTAGCAACTTTACTTGAAATAAAATAAGCACATAAAAAAATAATCACAAACTCGATCCACATACTTTTTAAAACAATTAAAAAAGTACTATTGGTAAAAGATGATGTTGCAAGTACTGTATTGTAGAGTGTCATCACATAAACTATCATCCAAGCTGTAATAGCTGTAAAAACAATAGCTTCAAATTTTGTTTTGGGCATTTTTAATTTTTTTTCATAAATTTCCTCCTAAAAAAATAAATGCCACCTCGCCGTCTGACAGTAGCAAGGTGACATTTGGTATCTAGGTGTATTTTAGAGATATTTTATTTTAAAGACAAGAAAAAATATTTTTCTTGTGCATCTATCACAAAAAACAATCAAGCTTTATTTATGCTCTATGCACAACTGTGCTTTTTTTAATTGTTTCTTCAAAGAGATGATTTTTATAACTTTATAAACCAAAATTCCTAAAATAATCAAGCATAAACAACTTAATTGATTATATCCACCCAAATAATATTCATCAGTATTTCTAACAGGATAAATATCAATTTCTATACAAATCCAAATAAGTGCTAATACTCCTCCTGATAAATAATGCCAAAATAATTTATTTTCTATTTTCTCTTTCGTCATCATCTTTCTCCTTTATTTTAAATCTTCCAATTTATGAATTATTTCTTGGGAAATAATTTGTTAAAAAGGAATTATATTATTATACTGATTCATTTTTTCAAACTAAAATAACATAATAAATAATAAAAAACTTATTATCAAAATAACTATTTTTTCTATTTTATACTCTTCTATCAATGGATTATGTGAAAATTAATTTTTTTAATTATTTTGTTTTATTTATTCAATAAAATAGTTTATAATAACCATGTTGGAAGTGTAGTGTTTGTATAGAGATTGAGCATCCTTGATGGATGCTCATCTTTTTTATACCATTTTAATAACCATGATCTACATGTTTCCATTCACCCTGTTTATTTCTTACAAGTAACCAAATCCAATCTTTATAAGTACTATTAGGATTTAAAGAACCATCTCCACCACTTCCATCAACATCAAATGTTGATGTTAAAACAATAGCTTCATCTCCACCATATTGTTGTAGTATTTCTTTAAAATAATTTTCATTATCTCCCGCATAATAAATTTCTTTTAATGTACAGCCTTTAAAATTTTCATTAAAATAATCAATAACTGTATTAATTGCTGAAGTAATATCATCATAGCTATAAATATTTGAAGTGACTTCTTTTTCTACAATATCATTTTCTTCTCTTTTTTCTATACGAACAAGCATATTGATATCTGTTTGAATAACATATTGATAAAAATCATCAATATATGCTTTATAGTTTCCTCCACTATAATGACTAGGAAGGATGACTTCTGTAAGAGGAAGTTGTTGATTCATCAAAATATCTTGTGCATGTTTAATAATTTCTATTGGGTCTTTTTCAAGAGTTGATGTAATGCTATCTGTAAAACCATATTCTTTTGAAACATATTGAATGATTTTGTTATTTTTATCATAACTAACATCAAGTCTTAAAGTTGGTTCATCTTTATCATTACTGAAATTAAAATAATTTTCTTTTTTATCTTCATAAACATAACCATTTTTCATCAATTCATCTATAACTTCTTGAGGAAGGAGTTCTTTTAATTCTTTGATTGTTTCTGATTCACTTAAAGTACTAAAACGTAAGTATTTATGTTTTGATTGCTTTAATTCGGTATTGATTTCTGTACGTTTTGTTTTTCTTTTTTGAACAAACATTTGTCCTTTTTGATTAAAAGAAAGTTCTACTTCAAAAAGTTTACTTGCTTTTGATTTATAGTTCACTTCAATTCTAAAATTATCAGAAATATCTTTTATCTTAGAGTTAAAAAGATAATCTTCTGGTTTCCAAATAACTTTTAAGCCTTTTTTTGTATGATAATATTTTTTATAAAGATCATAAGAAATCGTAGTATCACTTTGATAGACTTTTCCACCTAGATGAATCTCTAAAGGATTTCCTCCTTGAACAATACGAATTGATTCTATTTTGTCACTTTGTACATCTACTGTAAAATAACTTGTTGTAAGATACCCATCTAAATAATATTTTCCATCATAATTTTTTAAATCTAATTGCGATTGTTTAAAATCTGTTTTTTTAGAAAAATACTTTTCTTCATATTTCTTTTTCAATTGCACTTTATCCATTATATCGACCTGATCATGAATTAAATAATAATCCATAGGTGTTGCTTGAGTAGTAATAGAATTATAGGTTTGATTATAAGCAAGAATTTCAAATGTATCTTTTGTTTCTTTGTTTTGAATACCTAATACAAATAAAAGAACTACACAAGAAATAATCAAAATAGGTTTATAGTAATGATGTTTTTTTATAGGAATTTGTTGAAGAAGATTTTCATCAACTTGAATTTCATCATAATAACTTTTAAATGATTTATTTTTCATCAGCCTCTATCTCCTTTCTTAATTGATTTCTTGCTCGGTTTAATAAAACACGAACATTATTTTCTTTGATATGTAATAATTCTGCCATTTCTTTTGTTGAATATCCTTCATAATAAAATAAATAAAGAACTACATTATACTTTTTAGAAAGCTTATTTAAATAAGGGGTCAAATCAATTTCTTGCTTTTCAAAAATATAAGTTTGTTCATCGATTTCATCTACTTTATTATGCCAAAAAGACTTCAAAGATGTTTTACTACAATTAAGTGTTACCCTTATAAACCAAGCTTTTTCATGTTCTAAAGATTCAAAAACAGGTTTTCTTTTCATATAACGATACATCACATTTTGAAAGATATCATCTGCTTGATCTTTTTGATGACATTGGCTAAAAGCAAGACGATAAACCAGATCTTTTTCACGTTGAATGACTTCTTCCATACAAAAACCTCCTTTCATTAGTAATACTTTTTAAAGGTCAAATATGTTACAAAAATTATAACATTTTTATAAAAAAATACCTTGGTATTACCAAGGTAAATGATCTATATTAAGTTTTTCATAATTTATATTTTGACTTTGATAATAATGAACTTGATGATTCTCATCATCAAGGATTTTAATGATATTATTTTTAAGTATGACAATCGTTACTTTTATATCACCTTTTTGACTCATAATATAAAATTCATATTGTTTTTCTTGATTATCTTGATTAATATAAGAAATTGTAGGATTATTTGAAAATTCTGTTTTAATTGTTTTAATCTTTTTAAAATCATTAATATTTAAATAATCGCAAAGTTGAATAACTTTCTTTTGTGTCAAACCACCAGAATACATAACCACTAACGAAGCAGGTTCACGATAAGCTAAAGCCAATTGGTCACCTACATAATAATCACTGCATAATCTTTGGATGATATTATTATAATTATTTTCATATTTTTGTTGTTTTTGGACTTTATACATACCAATTAATGTAATTGCAAAAATAAAACAAACAATACTGATGATAAAAATATCTTTTCTTTTTTTCTTTCTTTTTTGAATAATATATTCATTGCTTTGAAGAAGTTCTTCATAGTCTAGTTTTAAAACAGATGTTATTTTAGCAAGTAAGGTAATATCAGGATAACCTCTCCCTGTTTCCCATTTACTAATTGTTTTGTTGCTGACTTTTAGTAAATCAGCAAGTTGACTTTGAGTGTACCCTTTTTTAAGTCTTGCATTTTTTATTGTTCTAGCAAATCTATCATTATCCATATACCTTACCTCCTACTTTAACTATACATGAACCTCATTGAAATAGAAAGAAAATGACTATCTACCAATTGTAGACATGTTTAGAAATGTTTCCAATTTGGAAACATTTTTAATTTTATAGATAAATGCTTCTATAATGCGTGGTGAGGTGATTAAAATGAAAAAAAGAAGAATAAATAGTGAGATATTGTATTTAATTGCAATATTAGTTTTATCATTTTCAATAGACTTACTGACTATTGCAAACATGGGGTTATCTGCTATAAATGGACCCGCTTATATTTTAAGTGAAAAAGTTTATTCACTTACTTATGGGCAAGCAGAATATATTGTTGAAGGGATTATTTTTATCATTTTTTGTATTTTAATGAAGAAATTTAAAATGACATATTTGAGTTCTTTTATCACAGGTGTTTTATATGCAACAATGGCAGATATTTGGAAAATAATTATTCCTTTCTTTCAAACTCAAAATGAAATATGTTTTCAATTTCGTATTGTTTATTTTTTTATAGGTTTTATACTTTCAGCAATGGCTGTCGCTATGTTTTATAAATCTTATTTATATCCTCAAATCTATGATTTTTTTGTTCAAGAAATATCAAAAAAATATCATATTACTTTAAAAATATTTAAAACTTGCTTTGATTGTACATTCCTTATTTTATCTTTTATCATGTCTTTATTCTTATTTCATGGAATTGTTGGTATTGGTATAGGAACTATTATTGTTGCTTTGTTTAATGGAACATTCATCAGTTTTTTCAAGAATTTTCTTGATAAACATTTTATATGTATTCCAAAATTCACCAAACTTGAAAAATATTTAAAGCTATAAAAAAGGCTATAATGAAAACCTAAAAGCTAGGTTTCTTTATAGTCTTTTTATTCAGCAATCATCCCTTTATAGTTCATACCATAAAGTTTAGCAAAACGACTCATTGTATATTCACCAGTCGCTAATTGTTCCTTAGTAGGTGCATATCCTTGGAAAACAAAATAAATATCCTTTCCTTGAAGTAAGCTTTCATCTACATAACCATAGAAACGATCTAAAACATTACGAATTGCTCCTGACATACTATGCCAATAAAGTGGTGAACCAATAACAATTGTATCTGCTTGTTTCATTTGTTCAATAACTTCATCTAATTGATCATCTTCAAAGTTTTGACCATAACTGTAGATTTTATAATCAACTAGATTTAATGTTTTAAATTCTTGATCTTTTAAGAATTTTTTAGTAAGTCTTACAGTATTTCCATTTTTATTAGGACTTCCATTAATAAATAAAATACTCATTTTTATATCTCCCTATAACTTATATATAATTGTGTTTCATTTCTAATAATTTTATAGTGTTTAATAATATTAATTAATAAATTAATTTGATATTCTTCGATATCCCCTATCAAATAAAGTTGTTCATTTGATAATAAGGGTTCAAAAGAATAATCATTAAGTTGTAATAGATTTATGATTTCATCTTTTTGTTTGCTTAGACAAACAATAATTGCTTTTTGCATTTTTTCACCAACTTTATTTATAAAATATATCTAATTTTTCAATTGCTTCTTTTACAACACTTTCTTTGTAATACGTTTGTATATGGGTTGCATCTTTAAGATAATAAAGTTCTTTTTCTTTTGTCGTAATCGCTAGTTCAAAAGCTTGTTCACTCATATAATTTGTATCAGCATGATCTCCAACCATCATTAATAATGGTTGATCAAGAAGATACATAAATTGAACTGGATCATAAACCATCAAATCCATCAAGTTTCTTTGTAAAAAACATGAATGACTATTAGGATGAAAATGTGTTTCTACATAATATTCATAACCTTCACGATACATTTCAATTGGTAATTGATGCCCTACTTCTGGTTTCATCTCTGTCATATTCGCATTATAAATCAAAGTATCTTCATTTAATTCTTTTTCTCGAATAGAAGCAACCTCATGAAGTCTTTTTAACACGGTATCAACTTGACTGTTTTGAAAGCCTTCACGTCTAACCGCTCCCATATTAAACATAGAGACAGTAGCTATTTTCTTTAAACGTTTATCCATTTGTCCACATGAAAGCAGATAGCCTCCACCACCGCAAATACCTAAACCATAGATACGTTGTGAATCAACACCAGGAAATGAGAAGATAACATCAATCATCCCTCTAATATCTTCTATGCGATAATAAGGAATATCTTGTTGTCTTGGCATTCCTTCACTTTCACCAAAAAACATGCAATCAGAGACAATTGTAATATATCCTTTTTCAGCAAGTCTTTGTCCATAAAGTCCAGCTGCTTGTTCTTTAACCGCTCCATCAGGAACAGCGATAACAATAGCAAGATATCGTTTATCTTTACTATAGTTTTTTGGTGTATAGATATTAGAAGCAATTTTTATGCCATTTAATTGATAAGTAATTGGATGTATTTGAACTTCATTTTCTTTATTTTCAGTTATAGCATTTTCATAAACCAATCCAAAAGGATTAGAAGAAAAGGGAAAAGCTTCCCTTTTATCTAATTGAATCATTAATGACCTCCAAACACTTTAAATTCCATTGTATTTAATTTATCATCAATTGTTTTAACTTCTTCTTGACTTAATTCAACATTACCTGCTTCAAAGTTAGATTGAAGTCTATCAAGTTTTCTTGATCCTGGAATTGGAATAATAAAATCATATTTATTAATCATCCAAGCAAGTGACACTTGAGCATTTGTCGCATGATGTATTTCACCAATTTGTGAAACAACTTCTAATAATTCATTTGTCTTTTTAATACCTTCATCACTATATTGTGGCATATCTGGTCTAAAATCTTGTTCTCCACTACCAAAATCTTTTTTAGATTGATAAGCTCCTGTAAGTGCCCCATTAGCAAGAGGAGAGAAAGCAACATAAGTGATTCCTAATTCTTTACATACAGGCATTAAATTTTCATGCCATCTAGCCATCATTGAATATCTGTTTTCAATAACAGTTACAGGACATACAGCATGAGCACGTCTTAAGTATTCTTCATTTGTTTCAGAAATACCCCATGCTTTAATTTTTCCTTCTTCAATTAATTCTTTCATCACATCAGCAACAACTTCTGGTTCTACTTTAGGATCAATACGATGTTGATAATAAATGTCAACATAATCTGTTTGTAATTTCTTTAATGATCCTTCTAAGGATTTTCTAATTGTTTCTGGTGAACTATCAAATTCAAGGTGATCACCCATATGTTTAACACCAAATTTAGTACATAAGATAATATCTTTTCTAAATGGTTTAACAGCTTCACCAACAACTTCTTCGTTATAAGCTGTACTTCCATCAGGATTAACTCCTGTATAACATTCAGCTGTATCATAGAAATCATATCCCATGTCATGTGCTTTTCTTAAAATTTCTACTGCTTCTTCTTTAGGCGTTGGAAGTCCACTGGCATGAGATAACCCCATACATCCTAGTCCAATCGTATTTACATACATATTTGTCTTTCCAAGTCTTACTCTCTTCATCTTTCTATTCTCCTTCATCATAGTCACATGATGCTGATACTTCAGCCCATTTATCTAATTCTGCAATTTTTGCTTCTAAAGTTGATTTAACAGCTGTTACGGCTGCTTTACCTAAAGTTAAAATTTCTGGTAAATCATCATTATGCACAACATCTACAATGACTTTACCAGCTTTATCTGGATCACCTGCTTGTTGATGTTTGTTTTCAAAGTTACCTGGTCTTGATTTACCTACGACTGCTTCATAATCACCAATTTGAGCTTTTGTTCCTTGTAAAGATTCACCATCATAGAATCTTGTTCTAAAAGCTCCTGGTTGAACAACCATTGCTTTAATACCTAATGGAGCAAGTTCTTTCATTAAACCATTTGTAAGTAATTCTAAGGCTGCTTTACTTGAAGCATAATATCCTGAACCTACAGCGGATCTTGCTGCTGCAATCGAAGTTACATTTAGAATATAGCCTGATTTTTGTTCTCTCATTTTAGGAAGAACTGCTTTGATTAATTCAATAGGTCCAAATAAATTTGTTTGATATAAAGTTTGAACCGCTTCAATTTCTCCTTCTTCTACTGCACTACGATAACCATATCCTGCATTATTAACTAATACATCAATTGTTCCAAATTTATCGTATGCTTCTTTTACAGCGTTTTTAATACTATCTTGACTACATACATCTAAAGAAACAGCTAAAGCCGTTTCTGGATAAGCTTCTACAATATCCATCACTTTATCTTTATTTCTTGCCGTAACAATTGCTTGATCCCCACTTTCTAAAACAGCTTTCGCAATTCCTTTTCCAATACCACTTGAACATCCTGTAATTAACCATGTTTTCATTTTTTAGTTTCTCCTTTTTACACACATATTTTATTTTTTTATTACTTAAAAGTACAATACCAATAAAGAAATGTGCTATAATTTAAACGCATAGTAGGAGGTCATTATATGATAGAACTTAATCAACTTGAACAACTTATTTATATCGCTGAAAATAAAACAATTTCTAAAGCTGCCAAAGAATTATTAATTTCACAACCAGCCCTTTCACGCTCTATGCAAAGATTAGAAAGTGATTTAGGAGTAGAACTCTTTGATCATTATAAAAATAAAATTGTTCTTAATAAAAATGGTGAATTAGCTGTTAAGCATGCTCAAAAAATCATTAAAAGTATTCAAACAATGATAAATGATGTACAAGATTATGATCAATCATTTCATCGTATTTCTATTGCAACTTGTTCTCCTGCACCCATGTGGGATATTGAACCTTTAATTAAAGAACTTTATCCACAAATAACAATTCAAACAGCCGTTATTAACAAAAAAGATTTACTTACAAAATTAAAAGAAAAAGAGTATCACCTTGTGATTACTCCTGAATATATTGATGATTCTCAATATTTTTGTATTCCTTATGTTGAAGAAGATCTTTTATTATCATTACCATTAAATCATCCTCTTGCAAGTAAAAAAGAAATTAAATTTCATGATTTAGATGGTCAAACCATGCTTCTTTATTCAAATATTGGTTTTTGGCATGATTTACATATGCAAAAAACCCCAAAAACTAAATATCTCTTACAAGAAGAACGCCTTACTTTTAATGAAATTGTCAAAGCATCAACACTTCCTTCTTATACTTCTAATCTTTCTATTAAAAGAGAGGGTAAGATGTCTGATCGTGTAATTCTTCCCATTAATGAAGAAGAAGCCCATGTCACTTATTATGTTGTGATGCTTAAAAAAAATAAGAAAAAATATAAAGATCTCATTGATAAAATTGATCATTATTATGATTATTAAAAAAGAGCAGTGTATTTTTATTTCTTACACTGTTCTTTGCTTTCTATAATAACATCTAACAAATCATTTATATGATTAATTTGTTCATTTGTAATTACTTTTGTTTCAATAGGTTTCAATAATTTACTTATATTTTTAAAATTATATCTAATTTGCGGCATAAGTAAAACTAAGTCATAATTACCTATTACTTTACTACAATCTTCTGTATGAAATGCTTCAACTTCTATGTTCAACTGCTTTTTTTCAATTTCTTCTTGCAAAACATGACAGATATTTTTTGCTGAAATTGAAAACGAACAAATTATCGCAACTCTATACATCTTTTTCTAAAATATATAATGCATCTCTATTAAAATATGTCATTTTAATAATGCTTGTCTTTCCATTAATTGTTTGAAGTGGTGAAACATATCTTCTTGTTAAATCAATTGCAATTGCTTTATAGTTTGATAAATCTAAATTTAATTCAATGTCAATATTGTGTGGAACATATAACACAATTTTATCATCTTTTCTAGCAATTCTAATTTCTGGATTTTCTTTTACAAGTAGTTCTTGTATAGCTTTTAACCCATATAAATCATAAGTTTCAAATATATATTTTATATAACCATAATCCCAAGCACCATCAAAGCATAAAGCTTGTTGCCAACATTTAGGAGTCGCAAATCCTTCTCCCAACGAAGCTTCAAATCCTTTATTTGTAGTATGCCAACTATAGATTCCTGCCGCTCCATAAGTAATTCCAGCACTGGCTCCAGAAAGTAAAGACATCCATGCAGCTCTAATGATATCTTCTTTACTCCATCTTCCATACATTTGTCTAGAATATCCCATATCTTCATAACATGGTTCACTATTTATTACCGGTTTACCTTTATATTTATCTGCCATTTCTTCTGCAAGTAAGTAAGGCATTCCTAAGTTTTGAGCATTATGACCACTTTGATAAAAACATAAATCCAAATATGAATAAAGATTATCTGGTATATATGTATATCTTCCTTTTATGTGTGTTGTATATAAACAATTAGGTGCTAATTCTTTTATTTGTTTAGCACATTTAACATAATATTCAATACATTGTTCTGTATTAAAATCAGTATCTCCACTAATAATATAAAGTGGTTCATACTTTGTAAATGTTTCATGAATAATATTTATATAATTGTCAATACAATCTATTGGCATAATACCTTTTGAATAAAATTGACTTGCCCATGTATCAGGAACAAAATTACACCACATTATAACAAGCGCTAATTCAAAGCCTTTTTCTTTAGCACGTGCGCACATTTTATCTGCATGCTCAAAATAAGATAAATTTAATTTTTTATAATTATATTTTCCATCAATAACTTCAAAAGGTTCATAACATAAATCTGTGGCGGATGCGTCCCATTGAGGGAGGATGTTGATTTGTAATGTGTTAAAACCTTGTGATTTACGATAATCTAAATAATAATCCCAATCATTATCTTTAATATTTGTAAATGCAGACCAGCATGTATCTGCTAGGTAAAAAAATGGTTTCCCATTTTTCATTAGAATATTGTTTTCTATTGTAAGTGACATAATTTTCCTCCTATTTATTTTCTGTTGTAAATGCTATTCTACGGTAGCTTCTAAACTTTGTTCTTGTTCATATCTTTGTTTATCAGAAACTTTAAAGAATGGATACCAAATTAAACATCCAATGAAAATACATACAACTTGTAAAATTGCAGCTTGCCAACCCCCAGCAAGTAATGGTTTTAAGATAATTGGCATACACCATGGTACTTGTACACCTGTAAATCTTGGTACTAAACCTATGTACATACTGAAATAAGCAACTAATGTTTGTACAATTGGTGTTAGAATAAATGGTATTGCCATTAATGGGTTCATAATTAAAGGATAACCAAATACAACTGGTTCATTAATTGTGAATAACCCAGGAATAATACCTAATTTCCCCATTGTCTTATTTTGTTTTGATTTAGCAAATAATAAGATAACGATACATAATGATAAAGTACCTCCTGCACCACCAATTCCACTAAAAGTATCATAGAATGTATTACATAAAATATTTGGTAAAGCTTTACCAGCAGCATATGCTTCTAAGTTAGCTGTTGCCATAGGTAAATATACAGCAGTAATTACACCACTAATAACATTTGATCCATGAATTCCAAAGAACCATAAAAGCATTTGTACTAAAATTAAAACCACTAAAGACCATACACTTCCACCTAAAGAATTTAAAGGTGTCACAATAACTGTATAAACTAACTGTGTAAATGAACCATAAGGAGTAAATGAGAATATTGTAGCCACAGCAATGAAAATTAATCCTACTAAGATTGCTGGAATTAATGCTGTAAATGTATTAGCAATCATTGGTGGTACACCATCTGGCATTTTAATTTTTAATTTATCAACATTCATAAATGCACAATAGATTCTTGTAGCTATCAATGCAGCAATCATTGCACCGAATAAACCTTTAGCACCCATAAATTCCATCATCAATCCACTATCTTTTGTTAGTGGTGTAGTAATAAAAAATGCAAAAACTGAAATTAATCCTGCTGGAATTTGATCACATTTAAAACTTCCAGCTAAACGATATCCAATTAAGAATGCTGCATAAATTGATAAACAGCTTGTTGTTACTGTTGATGCAGCTAAGAAATAAGTTTTAACTCCTATTTTTTCAATAAATTGTAAATAAGGATCAAATGGGAATACCCCTAAAAGACATCCAATTGAACCAATAATCAAGATAGGTAATGTCCCCATCAATCCTTTAGAAATAGCATCTAGATAAACATTTGATGCAACCTTAGATGATAGTTCCAAAGCTTTATTAACATATTTGTTATCCATTTTATTTTTCCTTCCATCTCATACATATTCTAGTAGTGTTGCAACTCTCTACAACCAAAAGTATAATGAAAGTGGTTTCATCGGTCAATACTCAAACTAAATTTTTATTTAAGTTTTAACTAAATATTTTACTTATTTATTTAGTGCTATCACGTTCTATTATTTCAGTACTTACCATTATTTTTAATGTATTTTCATTTTCAGAAAATTTCTCTATCAATCTTTTTACTGCAACTTCCCCTAGATATCTTTTATTTACTCTGACAGTTGTTAATGATGGTGTTGAATAACTTGCAAATGAAATATCATCAAATCCTGTTATTGGGACATTGACATTAAGCTCTTGCATAGCTCTTATAGCCCCCAATGCAATATAATCATTAACTGCAGCGAAGGCATCTGGCATCTCATCTTCTCCATTTATAAGTTCTACTAAGTAGTCCTTAAAATCTCTATAACTATCATCTATCGTTGGTTGAACAAAGGCTTCTAATTCTGGAACTACATTTAATCCATTATCCATCATAGCTTGTAAATAACCCATTTTTCTTTCTTTAAAGTTATTTATTTGATTAATAGAATTAATCAATCCAATTCTTTTATACCCTTTTTTAACTAAATAATTTGTTATTTCATACATCCCATCTCTATTATTAATAGATAAAAAATCACATTTTTGATTTGTATAAGCATTATCGATAATAATATATGGTATTCTAAAATTTTCAAATCTTTCAACATCTTCTAACTGCATTTCTGTTCCTAAAAGAATTAATCCGTCACTTTTTGAAACATCATCAAGTTGTTGTATTTCTCCTATCTGATCACTATCTATATATATAATATTTAATCTATAATCTTGTTTCGTTGCCTCATTTTCTAAACCTCTAATCAATTCAGAAAAAAAAGGTGTGTCACCAACAACTCGCTCTTTTTTACTATAAATAACAAGTGTCAAAATACCTGTCCTTTTTCCAGTTTTAAAATATCCTAATTTTTCTGCCACTTCTATAATATGATCTCTTTTTTCTTTACTAATAGATCCTTTTCTATTATTAAGTGCATTGCTTACTGTTCCAGGAGAAACTCCTGCTTCTTTTGCAATTGCAGCTACTGTTACTTTTTTCAATATAATCACCTCTTCTTTGATTATATCACAATAAACAAATAACTAAATATTTATTATCTTTATTTACCTTTAAAATAAAAAAAGATATGATATTTTTAAGATTTCACTTTTTAAAAATTATCATATCCATTATTTCCTAATCTAAATCATTTCCATGAGATTCGATTACTTTTTTATACCAATAGAATGAATCTTTTCTTCTTCTTGATAAATCTCCAGTACCATCATCGTATTTATCAACATGGACAAATCCATAACGTTTTGCTGTTTCACCTGTAGATGCTGAAACTAGATCAATACATCCCCACATAGTGTATCCCATTAATTCTACACCATCTTCATTGACAGCTGCATCCATAGCTTTAATATGATCTCTTAAGTAATTGATTCTATATGTGTCATGAATTGAACCATCTTGTTCGATTTTATCAAAAGCACCTAAACCGTTTTCTACAACAAATAATGGCATTTGATAACGATCATATAATCTATTTAATGCATTTCTAAGTCCTGTTGGATCAATTTGCCATCCCCAATCAGAAGCACTTAAATAAGGATTCTTTAATCCAAGTGATAAGTTTCCTCCACCTGCTCCTTGATATTGTTCAGGATTATATGCTGCAACTTGTGACATATAATAAGAGAATGATAAGAAATCAACTGTTCCTTCTTTAATGATTTCTAAATCACCATCTTCAATTGGAAGAGTAATTCCTTCTCTTTCAAATTCTTTTAAACGATAAGATGGATAGTATCCTCTACATTGTACATCTGTATAGAAAATATTATTATGTGTATTTTTCCATGCAGCTAATGTATCTTCTGGATTACATGTCATTGGATAAGTTAAAGCATAAGCTAACATACATCCAATTTTAAAATCAGTATTGATTTGATGTCCTAATTTAACAACTTTAGCACTTGCGACAAATTGATAGTGTGCCATATTGATCATTGTTTGTTTATCTTTTGTAAGCACACCACCTTCCATCCATGGTGACATTTCTATACAGTTGATTTCATTAAATGTAAGCCAATATTTAACTTTATCTTTATATCTATTAAAAACAACTTCACAGTATCTTACATAACAATCAATTGTTCTTCTATCAGCCCATGAATTCCAAGCTTCAGTTAAAGCGAGTGGTGTTTCATAATGTGATAAAGTTACTAATGGTTCAATACCATATTTTAAACATTCATCAAAAACATTATCATAAAATTTTAATCCCTCTTCTAATGGTTGTTCACCTTCCATACCTCCATTAGCGAAAATTCTAGACCAGGCAATAGATAATCTAAAACATTTAAATCCCATTTCTGCCATTAAAGCAATATCTTCTTTATAATGATGATAAAAATCAGTAGCTTCATGGTTAGGATATAAACAATCATCAAAACATTCAAAATGATCAACATCTTGATAATCAGCCCCAACAAACATAGGTGCTTTTACTTTTTCACCGGATTTATTAACAAAAGTAATACAACGAGGTTCTGTATGTGTTCCATTAGTGATAACATCATCACTCGATTTACCACGTCCTCCTTCGTTCCATCCACCTTCATATTGGTTAGCAGCTGTTGCTCCACCCCATAAGAAATTTTTTGGCAAACTCATTAATATTTCCTCCTTCAATTTGTATTTATACTATATCATAAGATAAATAATTATTGTTGTATGTTCATTATTAGAAAATACTTTTACATATTTTCTAACATACTTTTTGTTCTTTGATAATCTTGTGAAGGTTTTGTATTATACTCTAATAAGTCGAATGATGATAAATATGACATTTCTTCTTCATTTAATTGAAAGTCAAATAAATTTAAATTATCTTTCATATATTGTTTTTCCATCGGACGTGTAATAACACTTATTCTATTTTGTACAAGATATTTCATCGCAATTTGTCTTGTTGTTTTATTATACTTTAATGCTATACTTTTTACTTTATCATCTTCATAAATAGGCAAAGTTTCTTCTTTACCAAAGACTTGATATCCTTGTAAGACTGTTCCTTTTTCATTCATAACTTCTAACATTTGTTTTCTTTGACATCTTAAAGTAACCTTTATTTGATTAACAACCGGAATAATTTTATTAAAATGAACTAAATCAAGATATTGACTCTCTTGATAATTAGATATACCAATACTTTTAATGAATCCTTCTTCATACATCTTTTCAAGTTCACGATAAGCATGATATGTATTCCCATAAGGCCAATGAATAAAAACAAGATCAAAATAATCTGTTTGTAGTTTTCTCATTGATTCTAATAAAGACTTTCTAACTTCTTCTCCTTCAAAGTTTGTAAACCATACTTTTGTCGTTAAAAAGAGTTCATCTCTTGGAATTCCAGCTTTTCTTAAAGCACTGCCTACAATTTGTTCATTTCCATATATTTGAGCACAATCAAACAAACGATAACCTTCTTCATAAGCTTCTTTTAATATTTTTGTACACTCCTCTTCATCAAAAATATTCATTGTTCCAAAGCCTAATAATGGCATTTTTAAACCATTATTTAATGTAATATAATCCATATAATTCTCCTTTACATCTATTTTTTTTTTACTACAATAGAATTGTAATACCCTCGTGTAACTCGATGTCAAGGAGAAAACAATGTATACATTAAAACAAGCATGTCAAATATTAAATTTAACTGAACATACTATCCGCTATTATACAGATATCGGTATTGTAGAAGTAAAAAGAGATAAAAATAATCATCGTTTATTTGATGAGCAAGCACTCGATTGGCTTAAAGGAACTAAATATCTAAGAGAACTTGGAATGTCTATTCAAGATATCAAACTTTTTCATGAATTATGTAAAAAAGAAGGCAATCAAGCAATTCAAGAGCGTCTTGATATTTTAATAAAACAAAAAGAAAAAGCTGAAGAAGAACTTGAAGCGGCAAAACAACGTCTCCAATTTTTGAATCATAAAATCGAAAAAGAAAAAAGGATTCTGAATCATCTTATTGATGATAATCAAAATCCAAGTAAAAAAATATATACTAAAGATTAATACTTACTTTACTTATGAACAATTGCGTTCCATTGTGAATAAAAAATTATTTCTTTATATATCTAGTTGCTGTACTTTTTCCTATCATTCCAAGTAATCCTTCTTTTCTCATTTTGCTTGTTTTTCTATTGTTTTTACATCTTTTGTACCAAATACTCCTAAAACACATATAAGAATACTAACAACAAAGAATAAAACCATACTTATGTTTTGATACAGTTACCATTCTTTCAATAATTGGATTAATACCATTTAAAAGAGCTAAAACAACACTATAAACAATAGCAATCAAATAAATATTATGAACCAAAATAAAACTAAAACCAAAAATAGATGAAATAACTAATAAAATCATATTTACTTTCTTTTTATCATATCGATCACATAAATCACCAATAAATGGTTGGGTATCATAGATAAAATATAAGAACATGATACAACAAAACTTACTTCACTTGCTTTATCTTTATCCATTAAATATACTGAAATAAGTCCAGAAAAAACAAAGCCATAGATAAATAATAAAACATATACATCAAAAAATAACTACCTTCGTATTTTTTTATGATTGTCTCCTAAAAATCAAAATTATCTGGATCAGGTCCTGTTCTTTTATGTTGATTTAATTGATTAATTAATTCAACATCTTCATTTTCTAGTACAAAATTAAAGAGATCTATATTTTCTTTAATTCTATTTTCATGAACTGATTTAGGTAATATAACAATACCTTTTTGTAATAACCATCTTAAAATAATTTGTGCCGATGATTTTTGATATTTATTAGCAATTTCTTGAATTTTTGGATTGTTTAAACAAGCTCCACTTCCTAGTGGTGACCATGCTTCAACACCAATTTTATTTTCTTTACAATATTGAATTGTTTCTTCATCAACCATTTGCGGATTAGTTTCTATTTGATTAATACTAGGAACAATGTGAACCTTTGATAATAGATTTTGAAGATGTGATTTTCTAAAGTTAGAAACTCCTATACTTCTAGTTAATCCTTCTTTTTGTAATTTTTCCATTTCTAAATATGCTTCTACATAACCTTCAGCTGGCCAATGAATCAAATAAAGATCAACATAATCTAATCCTAAGTTTTCCAAACTTTTCTTTAAAGCTTCTCTCGTGTTACCACTACGAACATCATCATTCCATAATTTTGTTGTAACAAAAATTTCATTTCTTGGTATACCACTTTCTTTGATTGCTTCACCAACAGCTTTTTCATTATGATAAACTGCAGCTGTATCGATATGGCGATAACCATTTTTTAATGCTGTCAAAACTGCATTTTTTGTACCTTCATGACTTTGCCACACACCTAACGCCACTACTGGCATTGTTAAACCATCATTTAATTTAATTCTTGTATTTTTATTCATAATCTTCATCTCCTAATTTCCATCCATAATCGTTGTGATATATCATTAATTTTGTCATTCCACCATCAACACAAATATTTTCACCTGTAATAAATCCAGCTTCTTCACTACATAAAAAAAGTACTAAATGAGCAATATCATCAACTTTACCCACTCTTTTTACAAGATGTTGATTAACATCACTTCCTTGATATTCTTTATTTTCTGTATCGATCCATCCAGGAGAAATACTATTAACTCTTGCCTTTTTAGAAAGCGAAACAGCCAAGGCATGAGTTAGTGCTGAAAGAGCACCTTTAGCTGCACTATAGCTTTCACTTTGTGGTTGTGACATACGATCTCTCGTTGATGAGATATTAATGACACATGCATCTTCATTTAAATAATCTTTTAATAATTTTACTAACATAAAAGGACCTGTAACTCCTACTTGTAATGCTTCATTGAATTCTTCATAGCTACAACTATCAATTCCTTTAAATATAGGCTTAGCATTATTAATAATATAATCTACATGTCCATAGTCTTTGATAACCTTATTTGTAAAACATATTAGATCCTCTTTATTCCCTATACTCCCTACAAAATAGTCATTATCTAAAACATCAATTATACAAACATGCGCCCCTTGTTTTTCAAACGTCTCTTTAATACACCTTCCAATTCCTTTTACACCACCAGTTAATACAACAACTTTATTTTCAAATTTCATTTTCATTCCTTCCTTATTTATCAAAAACATTTGATACTTCTTTTAATAAAGAAATAATTTTAAGATGTTGTGGACAAACACCTTCACATTGACCGCATTTAAGACATTGATTCGCCTTTGCATGATCATCACTTGTATGATCTTGATACCATGTTTGATAACGTGAACTTTCACCATAAAGTATTTGACTGTTATAAGCTGTAAATAGATCTGGAATTTGTATATTTAAAGGACATCCTGTACATGGAATAGTTGGTTTAGATAAAACTGTTTTTGTTACTTGATCTACAAGTTTATATTCTTCATTATTTAAGGGCACAAAGTTTGACATTGTTGCTAAATTATCATTCATTTGTTCAAGCGTTGACATTCCTGATAAAATCGTCATTACACCTTCCTTAGATGCTATAAATCTTAAGGCCCATGAGGCAATTGATTTTGAAGAATCATAATTTTTATAGATTTGTTCAATATCCTCACTAAAACTTGCAAGTGTTCCACCTTTAATTGGTTCCATGACCACAACTGGTTTATGATGTTTTCTAGCAATCTCTAAATTTTTTTTAGATTGAATAACCCCATTATTCCAGTCTAAATAATTGAGTTGTAATTGAACAAAGTCTACTTCTGGATGTTCTGTTAGTACTTGATCTAAAAATTCAGGTGTATCATGAAAAGAAAAACCAATATTTTTTAATTTTGCCTTGCTTTTTCATTTCTTTAATAAAATCAAAACAATGATATTTTTCATAGGTAAGATAGTGTTTCTTTTCTATACTGTGTAATAAATAAAAATCAAAATAATCAACACCACTTAACGACAATGATTCTTCAAAGATTCTTTGAACATCATTTTCATCTTTTAATTTCCATGCAGGTAGCTTATCAGCTATCGTATATGCTTCTCTTGGATAGCGTTCAACTAAAGCTTTTTTCATAGCTTTTTCACTACCAGCATAAGCATAAGCTGTATCAAAATAAGTAAAGCCTGATTTCATAAAAGCATCTACCATAGTATTTACTTTTTCTTGAATAATTGTTCCATTTTTATCTTTTGGTAATCTCATTAAACCAAAACCTAATTTTGAATTTGATAACATTTTTCTCTCCTCTTTCCTTAATCCACTTATAGTTTAAAAAAGAACTCTTCTCCTTACAATATTTCATCATTCAATTAAAATGCCATTTTAGAAAACACATCTTAAAATTATTATTTTTGTAAATAAAATTTACATTTCCTAATTATGATAATGATTATTTTATAAATACCTTTTTAAACTTCTTATGATATCTTTTCTTCAAAATAAAAAAAGATATCATAGGAGTGAGGTGAAAAGATGAAACATATTTATTTGGAAACATTATTTAATAAAAGAAAAAAGATTCAAGGATGGTATAATTCTTAAAAAAAATAGATTAAAAAAACAAAATGAAAAGGATACAAGGAGAAAGAATTATCTATCCAGTGGGAGAGGAATTCGATGTAGAGAAAGTAGTAAAAGATACAAGAAGTGAATATGAACGTATCAATATAACATTTATAAATCATCATTGTGAAAGATGCTCACTGAGAGGAAAATATACAAAATCAAAATTTGGAAGAGAAATAACACATATTTTCCAGATGGAAGAATATCAAAAAGAAGCAAGAAGAAATGTGAAAAGCGGTGAAGAATTAAAGCTGATGTTTCAAAGAAACAATGAAACAGAAGGAACATTTGGAGACTGGAAAAGCTAACCAAAAATATGACAGATTGTATCGTCGAGGAGAAAATGGTGTAAAATTGGAGATATATCTGGTGGCAATAGGTCATAATATAAGGAAATATCATAGCCAAAAGAAAATAAAATGAATTAAAAAAGCGGTAGTTCTTTTTAAGTACATCAAAAAAACAAGTTCACATTGAAAAAAGTGAATACGATGATTTTGATATTTCTTTAAGAAAATAAAAAGAAAGGCTGTAACCTTTCGAAAGTTGTTAAAAATCTACTTACTCGTTACAACACCCCCTTTATTTTTTTATTACTCTTTTCGAGATACCAAAAATAAGAATAAGAATAATATATAAAATCCCAGTAATAATAAATTGACTATTTAACGAAGAGGTAAAATGATTTAAAAGCACACCATAATAAGGTGTAATAAAAGACCCTAAACTTTGTAATATTAAAAGTGCTGTTGTTCCAACACTACCATAGATTGCTACTTTTTCCTGTAAAAAGGGAACAAAAGCCATATAACCATAACCAAGCAAGAATGCTGATATATAAACAATCCATAAATTATGAATACATCCTGCTAAAATAAATGATACTGCACAAATAATATAGAATAAAATAAGGGAATGATCTTTTAATCTATTATAAATAGTGCCATACATAGCGCCTGCAAGAAGTGATCCAATAGAAATCAACATAATAACAGTTGAGCCATCTCTAACACTTCCATAATGATTAATTGTAATTAAAGAAGAGCCTTTAATTACAAAGAAAGTTGCAAAATTAACAGACATAAAAGACAAGATTGAATAAAAAATTATTCTTTTATAATTCACTTCTTGCTGAACTTCTTTTGAATTTTGGCTATCTTTTGCATTAGGAACATATTTTAAAACAAAAAAGAAAATCAAAAATGCAATAACATATACCAGAAAAGAAACATGCCACCCATAAGCAAGTAACATTCCTGCTACATAAGTCGTTAAAAAACTACCTAATCCTCCAATTGATCCTTGTAGTCCAATCATTTGACTTCTTTCTTTTCCATCAAATAAACTTACAATCATAATTAATAAATTAGAATTAATCATTCCTACCCCAAAACCAAAAATAGCTCTTGAAATAAGCATGATATATACTTCTTTAATAAAATAAGGAATAATTCCACCTATTCCACAAATAAGCAATCCTATTAAAAGTGATGTCTTATGATTCATTCTTTTTGCTAAAAAACCATTTAATAAAATAGCAAGCATTACAAATAACGAAGGAATTGTTGTCATTAGCTCAATCGTAGATAAAGCAACATTTTTAAAAGTATATGCTATAGCTGGAATATTTCCAGCTATAGCATTTTGACTTGCTGTTACTAAGCAACAACTCAATATAGCTATTTTTAATATCATTTTTTTATTCATATTTTCACCTCACTAGCATTATATCAAAAACACAATGATTAATTTTAATCAATTAAATAGACTATTTTTAATATATAATAGATATGGTGATAAAAATGATAAATAAACTAATACAATTTGATTTAGATGAAAAACTCTTTAGAGAATATTACTATTTAGAAAAAACAGCTAAAAACATTCAAGACTTCAAACTAAAGTATCAAGATGATGCTTATAATTTAAATATTGTTCTAAATCCTGAAATTCTTCAAACCCATAGTTTAGAAGAAGATTATTTTGAAAAAAATCAAGATATAATTATTTTAAAACATCCCCGTTACATTCCTTTTTTTATTCATGATCATGATTATTTTGAAATCATATATATCCTAAAAGGAAATGCCATTCAAACGATAGAAGATAAAGTAGTTGAATTACAAGCTGGTCATCTTTTCTTACTAGCCCCTCAAATAAAACACGGTATTAAAGTTTTTAATGATGAAACAGTCCTATTAAATATTTTAATTAGAAAAAGTACATTTCTAGATACATTTTCTGATTACATGAAAGAACATGATATAACTTTTGATTTCTTTTTAAGTCATTACTATGCAAAAGATAAAATCAGTTATCTTCATTTTCATAGTAAGCAAGATATACAAATACAAAATATTATTTTACAAATGTACGAAGAAAATAACATGCAAGATTCTTATTCGAATACAATTTTATGCCATTTATTTTCTTTATTGCTTGCTTACATACAAAGAAAAACTCAAGAAAACACTGAAATCACAACAAATATCGAAAAGAATGAAAACTTAAAAATCATTCAATATATAAACGATCATTATAAAACAATTTCTTTAGAAAAAATAAGTCAACATTTTCATTATTCAATTCCTTATTGTTCTAAATGGATAAAAGAAAAGACTGGTTATTCTTATTATGAATTATTAACACACATTAAATTACAAAAAAGTAAACAATTATTACTTAATACAACTTTATCAATTTCTCAAATTTCTAAACAACTCAGTTACAAAAATCCCGAATCTTTTATTCGTACCTTTAAAAAATACGAAGCCATAACTCCTCAAGCATATAGAAAAAATGAACAATAAAACCTATTGTTCATTTTTTCAAACATCGAATATTAAGCTTTCCATAATCCATGTAGATTACAATATGCATAAACTTCTTCCACTGTTTCATTATCACAAAGTTTAAAATCAACCGCTGGTTTTTCACCAGGTTTTAAATATTTTCTTTGAATGCCTTGATCTGTTTTTAAAGAAATCCATTCAATCCAATGTTCTGCAAACATTGGATGTTCAACTTCTCCTACTTCAACATGTACAAGATCACCTTCTACTGTATAAACTGGTACATGTTTTTCAACAGCTCCATCTTCAATACCAGCTTGGAGTTCTTGCATCACTTCACCACAACATACAACTGGTACTCCTTTGTCTTCAACTTTTTCAATAATGTTTCCACAATGTTTACAAATATAAAATTTTTGTTCCATAGCCTTTTCCTTCTTTCATTATCTAGTAATTATTCCTATTTATAATATACTCTATTATTCACTAAATAACAAGAAAAGTACATATTTTTACAAAAAAAAGTAGTTTGCACTACTTCATTTCCTGTTGAACATAAAATCTTGTATCTTCAATAACATCTTTTAAAGTAATGGAAGATAATTCATCTTCCATTACTTTTTGTACTCTCATTAATTTATTATCTAAGATATTATGTATATTCTTTCCTACTGGACAATTATTATTGGGATTTTCATGAAAATGGAATAATTCGCCATTTTCTACACATTCTACTGATTGATAAATATCAAATAACGTAATTTGATCTAATGGTTTAGCAATCGTAGTACCTCCTGTTCCTCTTTGAACATTTAATAAATGACTTTTCTTTAAAGAAGAAAGTATTTTTCTAATGATTACTGGATTGACATTAATACTTGTAGAAAGAAAATCACTTGTTATCTTTTGATCTTTTCCAAAGGTATCGATACACGCAAATATATGAACAGCTATTGTAAATCTACTTGAAATTTGCATAACATATTCCCCTTTCGTTTTTATCTTACAAAACACAAATTGTAATGTCAATCATTACATTTGAATCTTATTCATCAAAGTTTGTTTGATCACTTATATCTTTCCATTTTTTATTTCATTAATTTGATCAGATAAAATTTTTACTACTAAATTTGTTGTACCTTTACCTAAAAGAATCATTTTAGGATAATCTTCTTTTTCAATTATTGAAACAATGACTTGAGCTGCTTTATAAGGATCTCCTTTTTGACCAAATGGATCTTGAGCTAATCTTTGACGTGCTTCCTTAATTTTCGCATAATCATCTATACCTCTATCTTCACTAGGAATATGTGAAACCCTAAAATTTGTTCTAAAAGGGCCTGGTTCAACAATCATTACCTTTATTTCTAAAGGTTCTACTTCATCCCTTAAAGAAATACTCATCTTTTCTAATGCCGATTTGCTTGCTGAATAATAACCACTTCCACCATTACATGTCAATGCTCCTAATGATGAAATATTGATAATTGCGCTAGATTTTCGTTTTCTCATTTCTGATAAAACTTCTTTAATTAGACAAACTGGTCCTAAAAAATTAGTATTAAATAATTCTTTTACACCCTCCAATTCGCCCTCTTAATGATCTTTATCAGTTAATTAATCAAGAATTTTCTAATATTCATTATGAATCAAAAGTCTGTTCATCTGAAGAAGACTTAATAAAAGGATTATATAATGAGGCGTTTCAACTCATTATTCTCGATGAAAATGTTATTTGCCACTCATGGTGTAGTAAGTTTGAAGAGACTTCTTAATCACTCAATTTTAGAGAATGGGAGCTCCAAATTGATTAAAAAGTCTCTTGAGGCTTATTTTTTTACCTCAAAGGGCAAAATTGTACTTTTTTAAAAACATTTCAAAGCAATACGACTTTTTACCCTCTGCCACCTGTGTATAGTGTAAGAAACTTTTTTACCGACACGAAATCCAGGAAAATGAGAAAAGTTATGTTGCGATCCTGTAAAAAGGCGTCTGAGCAATGGGTTATGTGTAAGGAATTTTTTTCGGTTTCTTACACGAACCTTGGAAACAGAATAGCCTGCCCATAGGGATACCAGATTTTTTCTGGAAATACGTCCCGGAAACATCAGAACCCGGTACAGGAACGGATATGGGGTGAGAACAGGAGCCAAATTAGAGAAAGGGGGGCGTCAGAGGATGGCACAGACACAGGGATTCATGACAGCGTTGTATGAGCGTCTTAGTCGTGATGACGAATTAAACGGAGAGTCCCAATCAGAAAAAGCTTCTGGAGCAGTATGCAAAGGAACATGGCTTTACAAATCTGATTCATTTTACGGATGATGGAATTTGCGGCACAAGATTTGACCGCCCCGGCTTTCTTGCCATGATGAAAGAAGTGGAGTCCGGGAAAGTTGGGACGATCCTGATTAAAGATATGAGCCGAATGGGAAGGGATTATCTGAAGGTTGGGCAATATATGGAACTGCTTAGACAGAAGAATGTGCGTCTGATTGCAATGAATGAGAATGTAGATAGTTTTCGGAAGGATGATGATTTCACCCCATTCCGAAATATTATGAATGAATGGTATGCAAGGGATACCAGCAAGAAGATTAAATTAACCTTTAAGGCAAAGGGAAAATCCGGCAAGCATGTAGCCAGCACAACACCATACGGTTACTTAAAATATCCGGAGAACCCTGACCACTGGATTGTTGATGAAGAAGCAGCGAAGATTGTACAGCGAATTTTTCATATGACCATGGACGGGCGTGGACCGTATCAGATTGCAAGGATTCTGAAAGAGGAACAGGTGGAGATTCCGGCAGTGCATATGGCGAAAAAGGATGCAGGGTTATGGAAAGGCAGGGTGGATGAAATCAAAGATCCTTATGGATGGGGTTCCTCCACTGTTGTAGGGATTTTGAAGAAACGAGAGTACCTTGGTCATACGGTGAACTTTAAAACCAGAAAACATTTCAAGGATAAGAAAAGTCATTATGTCGGGGAAGATCGGTGAACAGTATTCGAGGACACACAGGAACCTATCATGGATCAGGAAACCTTTGATAACGTCCAGAGGATCAGAAGCAATGTAAGAAGATACCCAGATGGATGGAGAGAAGCACATCCTTTGACCGGACTGATGTATTGTGCGGATTGTGGAGCGAAAATGTATGTTCACCGGGTAAACAATGGAAAGAGAGTTCCACAGTATACCTGTTCAGCATACTCAAAGATTCCGGTTGGAACACTCTGCCCGACACAGCACAGAATCAACGCTGATGTGGTCATGGAGCTTATCAAGGAGCTTTTAAAAGCGATTGCAGAATATTCCCAGCTGAACCGGGAAGAGTTCATAGAGACGGTGAGAAAGGCACAGACCTCACAGCAGTCCAGTGAGATTACAAGGCTGAAAAGCAGGCTGTCAGAAGCACAGAAGCGTGTACAGGATCTGGAAAAACTGCTCTGCCGGATTTATGAAGATAACATTCTTGGCAAGTTGCCGGATGAACGTTATGCAGTTCTGGACGGGCAGTATTCTAAAGAGCAGAAAGAACTGTCAGCAGAGATTGCAGAGATGGAAGCAGAATTATCCGGTTATGAGGAAGAAAAGCAGTGGCTTAAAAAACAGAATTTCAAAAATACTGCTGAAGATGCATATACGGGATAAATACAAATCGGAATTTACTTCTACTTAGACATACAAACTGTTGACAGTAAAACTCCTATATAGTATTATTTGATAAAATACTATATAGGAGTTTTTGTATGAAAATGAATGGCGGATTTCTTGTTACCAAAATAAAACAACTTGGAGATCGAATCTTTGAGAAGATTCTCAGCGAAAAGAATATTGATGCGTTTAACGGAGCCCAGGGGCGTATTCTTTATGTACTGTGGCAGGAAGATGGAATCTCAATCAGGTCACTCTCGATTAAATGTGGATTAGCGATAACTTCTCTTACTACGATGCTGGAAAGAATGGAAAATCGAGGGCTGATAAGACGCGTTCAGTCTGAAACAGACAAAAGGAAAACACTCCTGTTTCTGACTGAAAAAGCACATGCCTTAAAGGACGAATACGATTCTGTATCTGATAAAATGGGCAGTATTTACTACAAAGGTTTTTCGAAGGAAGAAATTACCCAGTTTGAGGAATACCTCGACCGTATCAGAAAGAATCTTGAGGAGTGGCAGAAATCATGAGTATTTGTATCAAAGATCAGATTCAAAACATGAATATCGTCATCGGATGTACAGTGGGGTGTGCATATTGCTATGCCCGCAATAATGTGAAACGCTGGCATATGATTGATGACTTTGCTAACCCTGAATTCTTTCCGGGTAAGCTCAAGATGATGGAAAAAAAACGTCCGCAGAACTTTCTTCTTACCGGCATGAGCGATCTTTCCGGCTGGAAGTCAGAATGGAGAGACGAGGTATTTGAAAAAATCCGTGAAAATCCACAGCATCAGTTCCTGTTCCTTACAAAGCGACCAGATCTGCTGGATTTTGATACAGATTTAGAAAACGCATGGTTTGGTGTTACGGTGACGAGAAAAGCAGAACTGTGGCGTATTGACGCACTACGGGAAAATGTCAGAGCAAAACACTATCATGTTACCTTTGAGCCGCTATTCAACAATCCAGGTTCAGTTGATCTTTCCGGGATCAACTGGATCGTTGTCGGCACCATGACTGGAGTTCAGAGCAGAAAGGTTCATACGGAGCAGGAGTGGGCATGGTCTCTGACAGATCAGGCGCATATGCTTGACATTCCGGTATTTATGAAGGAAGATCTTGCCCCTATCATAGGGAATGAAAATATGATTCAGGAAATGCCGGATGAATTCAATAAAGTGTTGGAGGTACAGAGATCATGGCAGAAGTAATAAATGGAATCCTCATTAATGAGGCGGAAACAAAGAACATCATGACCAAGTCCAGTCTGCCTGTAGGCGGTTACTCGGTCAATCCATATGTAGGCTGTACACACGCCTGCAAGTATTGCTATGCTTCTTTTATGAAGCGCTTTACCGGACACAAGGAGGAATGGGGCACTTTCCTTGATGTGAAACATTGGCCGGAAATTAAGAATCCGAAGAAATATGCCAGACAGCGGGTGGTCATCGGTTCTGTGACAGATGGCTACAATCCACAGGAGGAGCAATTCGGGAATACCAGAAAACTTCTGGAGCAGCTGATCGGCAGTGACGCAGATATTCTGATCTGCACAAAGTCGGATCTTGTGGTACGAGATATTGATCTGCTGAAGAAGCTTGGACGAGTAACCGTTTCATGGTCGATCAACACACTAGATGAAAATTTCAAGAACGATATGGACTCTGCTTCTAGCATTGAGCGCCGTATCGCTGCTATGAAGCAGGTATATGAAGCAGGTATCCGTACAGTCTGTTTCGTATCTCCGGTATTCCCCGGTATCACGAATTTTGAAGCAATCTTTGAGCGGGTAAAGGATCAGTGCGATCTGTTCTGGCTCGAAAATCTCAATCTTCGAGGCGGTTTCAAAAAGACAATTATGGATTATATCGCCGGAAAATATCCTGATCTTGTACCACTTTACGACGAGATCTATAACAAGCATAACCGCAGCTACTTTGAAGCACTTGAAGTAAAAGCTGAGGAAATGGCTAAGAAGTATGATTGCCCATTTGTGGATAATGAAATGCCTTATGGTAGAGTCCCGCAGGGACATCCGGTGATCGTAGATTATTTCTATCATGAGGAAATCCGAGGGACAGAGAATACAGGAAAAAGAAATCGTTAATCTAAATGAAAATTAAACTGATGATGGTGGAGAGATTTATTTATCGCCATTTGAAATCGAAAAGTTCTTGTTTGAAAAATAGAGAAATTGTAAAATTGAAGAAAAAAGAAATGCACAGTTCTTAGCTTATCGAGAGCTGTGCATTTTTGTAAATAAATACTTTTAATTAGCCGATTACGGCGTCCTCTGCTGTAAAATGTTCCAGAGAATTTTCTTTTACCTGAATGCAGATATAAGTAATTCCGGAAATATCGGATGCAAAAAACTGACGCTTTGCAGCAGGTGCGATTTTTAGCCAGTCTCCAGTTGAAAGGCTGATTTCTTCTCCATCAATTATTGCTTTGCCGTTACCTGAAAGAATTCCATAGATTTCTTCATTTTCTTTATGAGAATGAACAAATGGGACATTTGCTCCTGCAGGTAGTTCGTTTAAACTGATTTCTGAACCTGTTAAAGACAACTTTTCATGCAGCTCAATTCGGTTTTCCTTTCCAATAGTTGTTTTTGTGTAATTTGTCATAATAATACCTCCATAGTTGATTTGTAGTTTCTAATTACATGGCATTAGTATAGTGTGAGACACATACAAAAACAAGTACGCACCTTTTTGTAACTGCACACTCAAAATTGAATGTGTTACAATAGACTCGGAGGTGAGAATTATGCGAGCAAAAGAAGAATTACCGGAATGCCCAGTTGCAACAGCAGTATCTCTCATCGGAGGAAAATGGAAACTGCTGATTTTGCGTAACTTGAAAGAGCGCCCATGGAGATTCAATGAGCTACAACGAAGTATAGATGGTATTTCACAAAAGGTTTTGACAGATAGTTTAAGACAAATGATGAGTGATGGACTGGCATATCGCCACGATTACCATGAGCAGCCACCGAGAGTTGAATACGGATTAACGGAACTCGGAACAAAAATGCTTCCAATTGTTAATTCACTTGCTGACTTTGGTAACTACTATAAATCACTTTTTGAACAAAATTAAGTACGTTAGTATTTGAAAAGCTCGAACAATCGGAATTTATGGAGAAGACAATGATGGATAAAAAGACACAAAAAATAGGAGTGATTTGTTCAATTGTACAGATTATATTAAGCATAATATGCTTGATTTATAGTGCGATAAATCAAGAAAATATTATAATGTGGGTATTATTTTTATGCTCTGGAATTTTATCGTTAAGCTCGAATATTAGTAGAAACAATAAAAAAGAAGACGAGTGAGGAAGTGCAAATTCCGATTTTGTAGAGGACTCGATGAATCCTTGTAATATTGGGCGTTGCATGAATGTTAATTTGCGTTGCTTGATGTATTGAGGGCTAATCAGTATACTAGTTTTATCAAACGAAAGGAGCAACTAGAGATGCTTGGTGAAAATATAAAAACTTATCGACAGAAAAAAGGATATACACAGGAAGAGGTTGCCAACAGACTTCATGTGACAAGACAGACTATTTCAAAATGGGAAAAAAACTATTCGGTTCCAGATGCTGAAGTACTTGTAAAATTAGCAGATGTATTAGAAGTTCAAACAAGTCAGTTACTTGGAGTAAAGGCAGATAGTGATGCGCAAACAACTGAAGAAAAACAGAATGCTTATGCAGAGCAACTAGCACATATTGCCGAGCAGATGGCAGTCAAAAATCGTCAAAGTAAGAGAATATGGAAAACGATAGGAATAGCGTTTGCAGTAATCATTGCCGTATGTATTATTCTTATAGTTATGAATATTGCATTTTTTTCTGTTTATCCGACCACAGAGGATGTTCGGACACACGAAGAGACTATTATGTTGGAACAATAGAGTTACAAATTCCAGTTTGTCGAACTCAAAAATATTATTAAATGAAAAGGTAGAGTGTATAGAGAAATCTATATGCTCTATTTTTTTGCTCATTTTTAGAAAAAGTGATTAAAAAACTATTGACATTTTGTTACTGGGAAAGTGAAGAACTCTATTTTTCTCTTCCAAGCAATAATCTTTTAATAAATAAAAAAGAACTTTCTTTTAAAGATCTTGATGGTCAAACAATGCTACTTTATAAAAATATTGGTTTTTGGAAAGAAAGAGTATTAAAACATATGCCTCATACACATTTCATTATAGAAAATAATCGTCATGATTTTCTTAAACTCTTAGATCATTCTGATTTTGTTTGCTTTACAACCGACCTAGCAATAGAAGAAGGTATCTTAAAAAATCGTGTTATTAAAGAAATAAGTAATCCAGAAGCATTAGTTCCATTTTATATCTGTTGCTTAGAAAAAAATAATAAAAAATATCAATACCTATTTAAATAAAATCGTTTCTTTCGTTCCACTCATTTTGCAACGAAATACTTTTCGTTGCAAAACATTGCAAACAATTTTTTCATTTTAATAAAAATAGTCCATAAACACTAGATGTTCTAGTATCTATGGACTTTATTTTTTGTCGATCCTTATACATTTTATTCATCGTTTCCATCTATTATTTATATTTCAATAATTTTTTGATGTCAAAATGATGTCAATATATTTTAAAAAAACAAAAAAACCTTGAATTTATCAAGGTTTTTTAATAGTTATTATTCACCAACGTATGGTAATAATCCCATTTGTCTAGCACGTTTGATAGCTACTGCTAATTGTCTTTGATATTTAGCAGAAGTTCCAGTTACACGTCTAGGAATGATTTTACCGTTAGCTGAAACAAATCTTTTTAATAAATCAACATCTTTATAATCGATGTAAGTAATTTTGTTTTTTGTAAAATAACAAACTTTTCTTCTACCCATTCTTTGTCTTTTAAAAGCCATGTTCTTATACTCCTTTTCTAAAATTGAATATCGTCTTCCATGATATTAAATGAATTATCAAAATCTTTTTCTAATTCAACTGTTTGCATATCTTGGAAATTATCTGTTTGTGGTTGAGCAGGTTGAGAATATTGATTATTCATCATACCTTGGTTCATAGAACTTTGGTTTCTTTCTCTTTGAGCTCTTGTTTCTAAGAATTGAACAGAGTCACAAACAACTTCTGTAACGTATACGCGTTGTCCTTGAGCATTATCATAAGATCTAGAACGAAGTCTACCTTCAACTCCTACTAAAGATCCTTTTGCACAATATTGTGCAACATTTTCAGCGACTTTATTCCATACAACGCATGAAATATAATCAGCTTGTTGCCCATCTGCAGAATTATAGTTACGATTTAACGCTAACGTAAAACTTGTAACTGCAGCCCCGTTTCCAGTTCTTCTAAGTTCTGGATCACGAGTCATTCTACCAACCATAACAACTCTATTAATCATCGTTAAACGCCTCCTAATTATTTACGAAGAGTTAAGTGACGTAATACTGAAGCGTTGATTCTTGATAAACGTTCGAATTCAGCGATTTCAGCTGGTGCACAAGTTACATCTACTACAACATAGTAACCTTTTGTGTAATCTTTAATTTCATAAGCGAAATCACGTAATCCCCATTCGTTGACATTATCAACTGAACCACCGTTAGCAGTTAAGATTGATTTGAAGTTTTCAATTAAAGTATTTCTAGCTTCTTCTTCAACATCTGGTTTTACAATAAACATAATTTCATATTTATTCATCTCTTTTACCTCCTATGGTCTTTTGGCTTACTTTTTAGTAAGCAGGCAGTAAAATAATCTTTACATGCTCGTCCATTATATCTTATTGTTTACTTTTATGCAATAATAAAATGATTATTTTATGTAATTTTACCCCTTTATAGGCATGTTTTTTTCATATTCTATATTGAGGTGATATTATGAATTATCTATTATTTTTATTTTGGATATTTTTTATGATTTTATTTCATTATTTAATCAAAAATGATTTTTCTTTTATTCAAAAATATCTTAATAAACTTTTTAAATATTCTCCCTTATTTAAAGAATATTTAAAAAAGTATTTAAAAACTATTTTATATACATTTTTTACTTTTATTGTAGGTAAGACTTTTGAACATCTTGATATGTGGGTAGATTTGTTTTTTGTTTCTATATGGATGTTAGTAGATGAAAAAGAAAATATAAATATTGAAAATAAAAAAGAAACAATACCTTGGCTTAACAGTGATAAGGAACTAATTTACTTATCAACTGTTAGCTGACGGTTTCCGGGGTGCATACGGACAAATCCCGTCTGATTTCTAACAGGAAGTCAGACGGGATTTTCGCTTTATATTACGAATTATGGAGGACATACCATGAAAACCTTAATATCTTGTGCCTACAATATGGATAATTGCTGTGTGGAAGTGAAATTCAGCGACGGCAGTATGATTGCGATTGACACTATCGTCGTTGAGAACGAGATTGCTGACAATATGTATCAGCGGTCAGAGCTGGATTATTTGATCTACAACGCTCCTTTGGAGTATGCAGACCTTATCTTGAACGGCGATCCCGAAACCTATTTGAAAACTGTAACAGAATACAAGCCTTGGGATAGCTGACAACACGCTGCCCGCAGGAGAAAATCCTGCGGGCGTTTTTCTGTTTATATTATTTCCCTCCGTTGGATCTCAATTTAGGAAAGAAGATGACAATCTTGAAGCTCTTTCCCCACTGGGAAGCTGCTTCCAGATGAAGATTTAGATCGTCGGCCATCTTCTTAACCAGGTAAAGTCCCATACCGGTAGCCTTCTTTCTGCTGTCAGTAGAATCCCCGGTAAAGCCCTTTTGAAAAATGTACGGCAGATTATATTTTTTTACGCCAATGCCGTTATCTTCAACAGAAAGGATATCTGCAGTCTCCGAATGTATCACGGAAATTGTAAGCATGGGACTATCGCTGCTATATTTGATGGCATTGCTAACGATTTGTCCCAACATAAACTGAAGTCCTCTACGGTCTGTATAGACTGTTTCAGATTGCAGTTTGTTGAGAATGACAAAATGCTTCTCTTCAAGAAGTGGGGCATAGTCCTCCAGAACTTCACCCAAGCAGTCATTCAAATTGACATCCTCAAATCGGTAATCCTTTGTACTGCTCTTCAACCGGGCATAGTACAGCATCTGCGTGACATCCTCCTGAAGCTGACTGCGGACATAATCCAGCTTTGCTTGCAGGGAAGGAGAGATTTCATCGTTCCGGTTATCCAAGAGCATGGTCAGCAACGATAGGGGCGTTTTCGCTTCATGTGCCCAGCCCTCCACGTATTCTTCATAGTCCCGTAGGGCATCCGCCATATTGTTACTCTCGTTTTTGTATTCCCGTAAAACCGAAGCCAAAAATCGGACAGATTCTCCTTCTTTCTGACTAATGGCACTGAGCAGCCGTTCTTCATTGCAGATGGTAGGATCACTGAGGAAATCTCGGAACAGTTCCATGTGGGTGTTCTCCCTCTTGTTTAGTACAAACAGAATCGCTGAAAACAAAAGGATGCTCGTCAGAACTACTAACCCGATCAAGGTTTGAAATACCTGAATGTCAGAAATCCAAAGAATGACAGCGCAAAAGCAATCCACGCCCAGCAGCAACAGAAGCCAGGGGTAGTACCGTTCTATCATGTGCCAAAGCTGCTTCATAGAGACACCTCCGCTTCCAAACGGTAGCCCATTCCTCGAACTGCAACGATTCGCTGCTTCATTTCAAGGGCGGACATCGTTTTTTTCAGCCGGGTTAGGTTAACCTGCAAGGCATTTTCATCTATGTATTCCGTGGTTCCCCATAGTGCCATGCAAAGCTGCTCCGTCGTGACCAGAGCATCGCCGCCGGACAAAAGAGCGACCAACAGTTTTCCCTGATTTTTTGGAAGCACCACAGAGGTATTATGAATATAAAGCGTGTAGGTCTGCTGGTCTAACAGGAAATCTGGTCCCTCTATGAGATTGGTACGGCCTTCATACCTTTTGAGAATATTGGATACCCTGGCAAGAAGTCGATCTTTTCTGCACGGCTTCGTCAAATATTCATCGGCACCCAACTGGAACGCTTGCAGTTCATCCTTTACCTGATCTCTGGAAGTCAGCACCAGGACGGGGATAGCAGTTTTATTCTTTAGCTCCTGGCAGATTTGAAAGCCACTGATCTCCGGCAAGTTCAGGTCTAAGATCACAAGGTCAGGGCGGAGGGCTGCCAAGAGCCGAGCGGCATCTTCAAACTCGGTAATTGCCTCCACAAGATAGCCGTCCTTTTGGAGCATATCGCAGAGTTCTTCCCGCATATAGACTTCATCTTCCACAACAGCAATTCTTTTCATGACAGCACCTCCTTCCAAATTATTCTTCTCTCTGCGGCTGCATCAGTGTCAGCAAATACCGATCACTGGAGCGCTTGACCACTCTCATATAAATATATTCTATCACGCAAAGTAGTAAAATCATAGCAGCAGATACAAGCAGCATTTCAGACACTGTCCCACGGGTTCGGGACGAGAGTATCCCTGTAAATAACGCCCTGACTCCAAACAGACTGCTGACAGCCGCAACCAATACAGGAAGTCCCATAAACCAGGTAATTTGCTTTCCAGCAGACTGGCAAAGGGTTTCGTAAGTAGCTCCCAGGCGGATCAGGGTCTGGTATCTGCGCCCGGTTTTCTGCTGACTCATCAGGAACTGAACACCCACGATGGTGTTGGCAACTACCAGGAAAACAATCGCAAGATAGAGGGTAATATAACTGGATGCTATGGTGTAGAAAAGCTGACGACCTATATTCTGAAGATAGCTTTCATATTCAATGCCAGTTTCGTCCAGCTTCTCGTTCAAATCCAAATATGCAGTCATAAGGCTATTTCCATCCAGAGCCTGCTCACTGAGCACCGCATTGACATAGGTATCATACATTCCCTGGCTATAATATAGGAATGCTTCATCCGGAAGAATCAATGCAAAGGACAAGGTTATAGAACGGTCCGTGACCAAATTCACAGACTGAACCTCTCCTGTAAGATGAATCGGACTACCATCCAGTTCCACCTTGGGCTGTCCGGCCAATACTTGGTTCAGCATTGTGGTACGACTTACCGTAGTAAACTCTGTATCAATATAGACAGCGGCCTCCTTTTCGCCTAATTGGAGAGCCGGTTTGCCGGACAATTCCAACAAACGATTATAGTCCGATAAACAAATCAAATATGGGTATGTGGCATAACCAAGATTGTTCAGAAGGACATCCCGGTCTTCCGACTGGGGCAGGCTCCGAAGAGAGTCCATAACAGCGTCCATGCTGTAGGCATTATCATAATCTTCTGTGGTGCGAATACGCCCAACCCTCATTTCAAAAAGCTCTGAAAATTGATTTTCCAAACCGTTTTCTTTCAGGGCTGCCTTTATATTCGGAAGAACCTGCGATGAATCTTCTGCAGTATGATCTTCAAAAGTATAGTCGATTACATGGCCAGAAGACAGGCTATTCGTTCCTGCAATTCCTACGCCCGCACCAAAACAACACAGCGCCGCCAGAATCAGCAGGGAGCTGATGGCCATGGAGGTTGACTGATGAATAACATTCTCCTGAATCTGCCGGAAGGTAAATACATGAAGCTGCTTATTTCCTTTTCCTTTCTTAACAATCAAAGCAATCAGCGCACGCATCCCATAGAAAAGCAGCATCGTACCAACTATGCCCAACAGCAAAGTCAGTCCCATCATACTTACCTTTGTCCATGCAATTCCCTGAATCGCCATGTAGTAAGCCACTGCCAACATCACACTTCCGCATATAGCAGCCAGTCCATAGATAACAGATGGCATTTGCTTTTTGGGGCGGTTCGTTGGCTGGGATAGCAAAGTACCGATCTCCTGGCGGCTGATTCGTCCACTCAAAATCAGAAGTGCCGTCAGCTTAATTGCCAGAAATCCTGCCAGCGTCCATTCAATTGCAGACCAGGATAAAGAAAACTGATGACCGATGATCCCCATGCCTACCAGCTTGGCGGTGACAAGACTGACAATTTCTGAAAGCACCACAGCCACAGGTAAGCCTATGAGCATGGCAAGAATACTGGTCAGGAAATCTTCCGCCAGAAGCATACCAAACAGTTTACTTCTACGCATCCCCAACATTAGATAAACACCAAACTCATGCCGTCTGCGCTCGAACTGATACTTGCAGGCAAAATAGATCAAAAAGAACAGAATACCGAGGGTCATCCCATAAAACGCAGGAATCAGAAGCAGGAGTTTGTCAACTGCGTCACTCTCCATTTTCTGCAAAAAGAGCATCACATCTTGAGTGGAGATGGAAAGAATCATGTAAAAGGCAACAATAGAAATCACCAGGGAGCTGAAAAACAGACCGTTTTCCTTTCGGCTGCGGTGGCTGTTCCGAAGAATGAGATTAGAGAACATTTGCGCTGCCCCCTCCCAGTTGCGCCATCACCTTCAGGATGCGCCCGTAGAACTCCTGCTGGCTTTCGTCTCCACGCCGAAGCTCATGAAAGATCACGCCGTCCTGGATGAACAGAATGCGCTTGCAAAAGCTGGCGGCATTGGAATCATGGGTTACCATCAGGATCGTAGCTTGTTCGTCACGATTCAGGCCGGACAGCTTCTCCATAAGACTTCTTGCGTTCTTAGAATCCAGCGCACCCGTCGGTTCATCGGCAAGGATCATTTGGGGATGTAAGATCAGAGCCCTTGCTGCCGCAACACGCTGACGCTGGCCGCCGGACATCTTGGACGGAAACTTATCCAGAACATCAGTGATTTCCAGATAGTCAGCCAACTGCTTCAGCCGCTGGCTGCTTTCTGCTTCGGATACCCCATGCAAGGAAGTCGGGAGCAGGATGTTTTCCCTGCCAGTCAGGTTGTCCAGCAATTCAAAGTTCTGGAATAGATAACCAACTTTTTTGCCACGGTACTCTGCAAGAGCCTTTCCCTTGAGGGATTGCAGAGTATCGCCTTCCACCTGAATGCTTCCACCTGTGGGTTGAATCACAGTCGCAATACAATTGAGCAGTGTGGATTTACCGGAACCGCTGCTTCCCATAATGCCGAGAAACTCTCCCGGCATCACCTGGAAGGTGATCCCATTCAGTGCCTTTGTTTGACTTGGCACATTGCCATAGATTTTTGTTAAATTTTCAATATTCAAAATGGGTTTCATGTGAATACCTCCTATCATTTGTAATAAAATGATAGCATGGGAACACAGCAAATACCACTTACAGTGGTTGTAAGGATTCAAGATATAAGTGGCGGCTCAAGGGGGACGAGCATATATTTTGTAAGAGCATCAGGCGACAATGATAAAATATACCGGATCGCCTCCTTGGCAAACCAGTTCGTTTTAATTGTATCCCAATCAGCAAGTCGGATAATCTCTGCTGTGCCGTTCTCAAAATCAACTGAAATTTCGCCCCATTCGCCGTCGCAGTCTGCTTGATATTCGTAGATTGCGGCGGCGATTTTCTTTTTGCGCTTGGTTTTGGTTTTCTGTTTCAGCCGGACAGCATGGAGCGCACCTTCGGCAACCAGCAGTTCTGTCAGTTTGTCCACCGCTTTCCGGTAGGCTCGCTCTGCACCGCTGGCTGTGCTGCCCTCAAACATAATCGCCAATTCTTCAAAAGTGGGGCGGTTCTTCCATGAGCCAACTCGCCCGCAGGTCATACAGATTGCTAACCGTTTTTCGAGCAAGGTCTGTTCCCGGTAATTCAGCTTCTCAAATGCCCGCTGTACCTTTTCTGCTTGTATGCCGTTCCAGAGGATGTCGGTATAGTTCCAGCTATCGTCAAGGGCTATATCCTCGCCTGTTTCCTCGCCGTCCTCGTCCGTTATATAGAACGGCTGCTGGTTGCGGATTCCACGGACAACTTTCAGATATTCTTCCGCAAGAGCAAGGTCGCAGTTATACTTCTTGGAAAACTGGTTGACCGCATCTTTGGTGTTATGGTACAGCCACGCCATTGATCGCACCATTTTGTAATTGGTCAGAGAGGATACCGACCATTTTTCTTCGCCCATGCGGAAACGGAGCATAGAATCCCAGATGAACGGATAGATGTATGTAGCATACTCCGCACCCTTGGCAGGATCATAGTCCATCAGCTTTTGGAGCATTTGCTCCCGGCAGGAGATATTTATATCGATAAATCGGTCTGTGTCGTACAGATTGCCGCCGTCCACACTGAGAAAGCCTTTGATGCGCTTGTTGAGCTGCGTTTCGTAGTGGTGCAGAAAGAACGAAAAATATAGCAAATTCTTTTCCCGCAAAGCAGACAGGATATATTCATTCAGACTGTCCACCGCTGGCGGTTCCGGTTCCAGTTGGAAGATGCGCTCTGCCACATAGGGGATGATGCCGTCACCGTGTGGATTAACTTGGTGCTTCGGTATGTATCCGGTCATGTTCCACGAAAAATCATTTAGCATAGCGCACCTCCCTTCTAAGTAATCAGCGGGAATAATTAACCATAATTCCAAGTTTGTCTTGCAGCATTTATATTATCCAGAAGAACAGATGCAGGATTTGCCTCGTAATAGTACGTGCTCATATCCAAAATGCCTTCTTCCATTTCACCCCACTCTGCTGTGCGAGAAACAAAGATTCTATTATATACACACCAATCGCATGTGGTGGTGAAAGCAGCAATATCTGCAAAGTCTTTTGGAAATACAATTCTTCTTCCATTTGATGTTGGCTTAAGATAGTTCTCCATTATTTCTTTGAAATTCTTCAGATCATAATCCGTAGCGTTTTCCAAAGCTTTACAGACAATCAATTCTTCGTGCGTGAATTCTGTAAGTGTTTCTAAATGGTTTGCAAGAATTAGACCATAAATAACGCAAACCTTTGGGCATTCTGCATTTACGGTTTGTTTGAACAGATTGGCTACGATAATAGCCTTTTCCGGGCTGGAGTTTACATAGTTGTAAAGCTCGTTCAATCTTCTTTCGAGATTAAAGCCAGATGCAAGACCGTTCAGTAGATGGCCGAGTTTGAAGGTATTGTATTCAGATAGAAGATCATTTCCTATTCCGCCTACAATTCCCGCAACTGGGTTTACTACGCCCAACACACCAATAGAGCCAGAACGGATTATTTTGGTCATAGGATTGTCCATAACCCGGCTAAGCGCATTCCCAATATCAGTTAAATCATATTTCTGTGCCATTACATATTCCTCATTTCGTCCGTAATTTTGCTTCTTTCTTCAAAGCAGCCTGTCCCATCTCTTTTTCGTAATCACCTTTGGCATAGGCGACATTGCTCAGCGCTCGAAGCATTTTATCCTTTGCCAGCTTTTTCATAACCTCTGCAAGATCAGCGTCCAGAGTACCACGCTTCACATAGCGGTTTATGGTGTTCAGCCGTTTCTCATAAATCTGTTTCACCGGATGATCGTCCGCAAGCTCCCGTTGTTCTCTGCCTTTCAGGTTGCCGATCTGTCGGCAAGTGCGGTGCAGCTTGTCCCCCGGTGCATAGCCGCCGCAGTATTTGGTGTGCCTTGCGTTGGTGGTGAGGAACCACTTGCCGCAGATTTTGCATTTTTTCGGGGCATGACCAACACATAAGCCCTCAAAAAGATCAGACCGGAACATCCCTACAAAGGATACATAGTGCATCCGCTTGACCAGCTTCGCAACTTTTTCGCCGGGACGGATGACCGATATATACTGAACGGAATTATTCAAAGTAGACATCCAGGCATTGCCCTCCGTGATAGAGAACTCCGGCGGAAAATAGTCGCCGAACATTTTTGCAAAACCCTCTGCGGTGCGTTCTGCTTCATTGCCGTCTGATTTTTCTGCAAAATCAAGCATGGCCGTTTGGTATTCCCCAAGGGAGTATGCCAGATGCCCGAAAACTGCGGTATAGCGTTGGAGCATCATCGCATCGGCAAAGTTCTGGATTTCTTCAAATTGCAAAGAATTGGTTGCGGCTTTTATGGCAAACTCCACATATTTCAGCGCATTGTCCACAGTAAAGACTTTTTCAATCCGTTCTCTGTGCTTTGAGATATTCATATAGGAGAACGGCGGTGTTTGACTGAGAATATCAAGCATCGTCAGAGCAGCTTCCGTTGCAATAGGACAGAGTGCAGAAGCATCCTGTCCGGCGTTTAATATTCCAAGCAGCAGATTGATTTTCTCGCATTGCTCGTTCATCTTTGCGATGGTATCCGCAGGGACATTCAGCGCATCACAGGCAAGAGCGCCGACAGGAAGTGTTTTTCCCTCATATATGACCGTATCCTGCCAAAAATCCAATGTCATCAGTTCTTGGTTCATGCTTGCCCCTCCTGTCCTGTTTTTTCATTTTCTTAATTCTATCATGCTAATGTAAAGAAATCTACATCTATCCATAAGTTGTCCTGTTTTTTGAAACGGGGTTGTCCTCCGATTAGCCTGTTTTTTGAAAAATCCGGCATAACCATAGTAGAAGGAGCCAAACCCCTGCCAATCACGGCGGGTGTTTCGTGCTTTCTAAATACTATGAACGGAGGTTTTTCTATGACAATCTATGAAATCATCAAGGCGGCAATCAGCGTAAAGCAAGCCGCAAAACACTACGGGCTGAATGTCAACCGCAATGGTATGGCTTGCTGCCCGTTCCACAACGACAGGCATCCGAGCTTGAAGCTGAACGAGGATTATTTCTTCTGCTTCGGCTGCGGAGCCAAGGGGGATGTAATCGACCTTGTGGCAAGACTGTTCGATCTGAGCAGTTATGAAGCAGCGCAAAAGCTGGCTGCGGACTTCGGGCTTGACCCGAAACCGCCCACTGCCGCAGCTATGGTCAAGCCAAAGCGTCCCTATATCCGTCAGTTCCGGGAGAATGAAATGCTGTGTTTCCGGGTGCTGACGGATTATCTGCATCTGCTGGAAGATTGGAAAATACGATACGCACCCAAGACACCGGAAGATGCTCTGGATGACCGTTTTGTGGAAGCCTGCCAAATGCACTGCTATATCGAATATATGGCAGATGTGCTGACGGTGGGTGATCTGGAAGAACGGGTTGCATTGGTGGACAAGCTGATGCAGGACGACAAAATTGCTTTTCTGCAAGAGTATACCGCACGAAAGAAAAAGGAGGTGGCGCACCGTGGCGAAGAACCGGAAAACGCCTAATATGAATTTTCCTGTCTGGTTTGACGGGCAGAACATCAACGAAGCTCTGTTTTGTGAAGAATTTCTGCATGAGCGCAGAATCATCTTCGCAAACGGAGCTTTTTTCACGCCCGATGGTCGAGTGACGGATGACCTTCCTCTGCGTGGGGAGATTTACGACAAGCTGAAATTTTGTGCCGTGAACAACATCCCACGGAAGATCACCAACATTCTGGAAGTGCTGAAACTGGAAGCGCAGGTGTCTGACTTCCCTCCGGAGCAGGATCGCATCCATGTTGCCAACGGTACGCTGCTCTTGAACGGCACTTTCACCGAAGGCAGACCGGCTATCGTGCGAAGCCGTCTGCCTGTCGGCTATAATCCCGATGCTCCTGCACCGGTGATCTGGCTGAACTTTCTGGATGGGTTGCTTTACGCCGAGGACATTCCAACTTTGCAGGAGTTTATCGGCTATTGCCTGATTCCCTCCAACAAGGGGCAGCGCATGATGGTGATTAAAGGCAACGGTGGCGAGGGTAAATCTCAAATCGGTGCGGTGCTGTCCACCATCTTCGGCACGAATATGAAAGACGGCAGCATCGGGAAGATTTCTGAAAACCGTTTTGCCCGTGCCGATCTGGAACACATCCTGCTGTGCGTGGATGATGATATGCGGATGGAAGCTCTGCGTCAGACCAACTATGTAAAATCCATCGTGACTGCACAGGGCAAAATGGACTTGGAACGCAAGGGCAAGCAGAGTTATCAGGGCTGGATGTTTGCCCGGTTGCTGGCATTCAGCAATGGTGATCTGCAAGCCCTATATGATCGCAGCGATGGTTTTTACCGCAGACAGCTTGTGCTGACCACCAAAGAAAAGCCCATGGACAGAGCCGATGATCCTGACCTTGCAGAGAAGATGAAAGCTGAAGCCGAGGGTATCTTCCTGTGGGCATTTGAAGGCTTACAGCGGCTTGTTGCCAACAACTTTAAGTTTACGGAGAGTGACCGTATCCGGAAAAACCGGGAAGCGGTCAAGCGTGACAACAACAATATCTTTGATTTCATGGAGTCGGAGGGATACATCCGATTGAAAGCGGATGCTTCCATCAGCTCTAAGGATTTCTATGAAATCTACCGGATGTGGTGTGAGGAAAACTCCCTTGCACCGCTGAAAGCCCGTAGCTTCAGCGATGCCATGATTGCCAATGCCGGGAGATTCAATCTGGAGCATTGCAACAACATCACCAACTCTGCCGGACGGCGGGTGTGGGGCTTTATGGGCGTGGAAGCTGTGGCAAGACCTCATATAAATGGATTTTACGATGTTTCGCCGTGTACGTACGTACCGGAGGACTGGCGGGATTGATTTTGCCAGTCATGCTCTGTACGTATGTACGCAGCATTTACCCCTGTTTTCTTCCGTTATAGGAAACAGCAGCTTTCAAAGCTGACCTGTTTTCGGGCATTAAAAATCAATGGTAATGGAAACAGCAAAGTTTTTGACCGCAGGACGAAACTATTTCACGAAATCGTGCTTCTCTGAACCGTGTACCCTGTTCACGGAACAATGGGTGTTTTCACTGTTCCAGACCAAACCACACAAAACGGCAAAGTGGGATATGGTCATATATGGACAGGACATCACAAGCGAAATTCTGAACGGATTTCGGAGATTGCAGATTTTTCACTGTTCGGTGCATCCACTCCACCTTGGAGCGCAGAGGTTGCACCGACACATGAACTGAATTATGGAGGATTTTATCAATATGAATATACGCAACGAAATAAAGGCACAGATCATCCGTGCCGGGATGACCATGCAGGAAGTTGTTGACCTGCTCTCGGACGAGTACGGATGGAGCGACAGCGTTTCCAACCTGTCCGCAAAATTACAGCGGGAAAGTATACGATACAAGGAAGTATTGGAGCTTGCCGCTGTGCTTGGTTACGACATCGTATGGCAGAAAAGACGGGAGAAGTGATACCCCGGCAACAGCCCTCCGCATCTCCCGTCCCCATAGGCGCACCGCAGTGCTGCCCATGGACAGGCAGTGAAAGATACGGTTTTCGCTGCCATCGTCTGCAAGAAATGTTCCGCAGAACAGCTTCATGCAGACGGGCTGACCAAGGTAAAAGGCGCAGACATTTTGCCTTGGTCAGCAGAGGTCACCGCAGTGACCGCATTCCCCCTCGGGAGAGCCCTCGGAGAGCCCACGGCACTTTGTAGCCAGCATGGATGAAAGTGTAATAGTGGGTTATTACACTTTGAAAAAGTGCCGTTCCTCAGCCCTCCGCTGTCTGCAAATCTTAAAGAAAGGACAAAAATCTATGGCAAGAAATGATGGAATTGATCGTACCTTAGCCAGAAATCAGGACTTGGAAACTCCGGATGATGTGACAAAAGTACAGGAACACAATGAGCGTGAAAAAGACCGTTATTCCAATGTGGACATCGTGCCGGAACGTACTGCGCTGAATGTTCACTTCAAGTCTCCCACTGACGATTATGTAAAAATGTTTGAGCAGATGGAGCAGGACAAGATCATCTCCACCAGAGGGCTGAAACCGGATGCCGTCAAATATGGCGAGTTGGTTTTCGATGTGAACTCCGCTTATTTCTACAACCACGGCGGCTATGAGTTTGCAAAACAGTTTTATGCCGATGCCTATAAAGCCGCCGTGGAGATCGTGGGCGGTGAGCAGTATATCCTCTCCGCTGTAATGCATGCCGACGAGCGCAACCGGGCAATGTCGGAAGCTCTGGGTGAGGATGTGTACCACTATCACCTTCATGTGGTTTATATCCCGGTGGTGGAGAAACAAATCCTGTGGTCGAAGCGATGCAAGGATGAATCCCTCCGGGGAACGGTAAAGGAAACGATCACACAGGTCAGCCGCAGTAAGAAGTGGGAATCCAAACCCGTTCTTGATGAAAACGGAAATCCTATGTTGAACGCAAAAGGGAAAAAGATTTTGAAGTCGTCCTACAGTGTGCTGCAGGATGACTTTTTCAATTTCATGCGAAACGCTGGTTATACCGATGTAGAGCGTGGAGAATGTGTCAGCACCGAAGAACATCTGACGGTGACACAGTTCAAGGTACAGGCCGAACAGCAGCGTTTGGAAGCTGTGACCGGACAGGGGGCACAGGCCGAGCAGAGCTTAGCGGATGCCAAAGCTGCCACGGAGAAGCAGAAAAAGAAACTGGAAGCTCTGAAAAAGGAAACTCAGGCTGCTAAGTCTGTTGCTATGACTGCACATGAGATTGAGTCGATGGGCAAGAAAAATCCCATTACGGGAAATGTTACCATGACGGCGGATGAGTGCCGCACGCTAAAGGATTATGCGGTCAGCAGCTTTGCGGAAAAGTCTGAGAAGCTGAAATACAAGCAGAAATTCGAGCAGGCAGATAAAAACGCAAAGATATGGAAAGACCGTTTTGAAAAACTGAACAAAGACTATGAGGAGCTGAAACAAAAAGCCCAGCCTTTCCTGGATGCGATTGAGATTGCATCTGAAAAGGTCTGGGCTTTTATCAATGCCATCCTCGCCAGGGGAAAGGAACTGTATGAACACAAACACCCTGCCCGCAATCGTGGACAGGACATGGAAATTTAAGAAAGGAACTATTTGCCTATGAAGAAAACCGTAGATGAAATTAACAAGATGATTATGGAAGATGCCCCGATGGAAGAAATCAACGATGCCATCGGCTATATTGATATTTGCTCCTGCTTCGATCCGATTTTTGAGCCGCCTATTGATTTTCTGGAAGAATGCCGCAAGCGTTGGGAAGCGGCACAGTCCTCTTTCTGCAAAACCATTGAGTGCAAGATCGGAAACACATGGTATGTGATTGAAACGGAGTGTGATGGAAATGAGCCACTTACCGACAAGGTAAAACGGCTCATTTTTTCTGACAAGGGGGTGATTTGTTAATGACTGCGACACAAAAGCATGATATAATTCCAATATGCACAACGGTACTGTCGGCTGACCAACCACCGAAGGAGGATATTATGTTGGATCAGCAGAAAATTACCATTCTCTATTGCCGTCTGAGCAACGAGGATGCCCAGGAAGGCGAGAGTAACAGTATCGCAAATCAGAGAGAGTATTTAACCCGATATGCCCGTGACCACGGGTATACAAACCTGAAAATTCTGGTGGATGACGGTTATACGGGGACGAACTTCAATCGTCCCGGTGTGCAGGAAGGCTTTGAGCTTGTCAAGCAGGGGCTTGTGGGCTGCTGGCTGGTCAAAGACCTCAGCCGCTTTGGTCGTGACTATCTGACTGTTGGACAATATACGGATATTATCTTTCCGAGTTATGATGTCCGCTTTATCGCTATAAATGATGGCGTAGACAGCAACCGGGGAGACAGCGAGAGCTTCGCCGCAATCCGTAATCTGTTCAACGAGTGGTATCCCCGTGATACCAGCAAGAAAGTCCGTGTCAGTTTGCGGCAGAGAGGAACCAGTGGGAAGCACATGGGCAAACCGCCCTACGGATACCGCTGTGACCCGGAGGACAAGGATCACTGGATTCTGGATGAAGAAGCGGCTCCGGTAGTCAAGCTCATCTTCGACCTTTGCATTGACGGCAAAGGCCCGGAGCAGATTGCAAGGATTCTGGAAGAAAAGCAGATTATGACCGCAAAGGCACTCTATGCCAAGCGAAAGAAAAAGCCGATGCCGGAAAGACCGTACCACTGGGGCAACCAGTCCATTGCAGGGATTTTGGAACGGCAGGAGTACACAGGCTGTACCTGCAACTTCAAGACTTATTCCAAGTCCTACAAGCTGAAAAAGCGGATTCCCAATGAGCCGGAGAATATGTTTTATCTGCCGGACACACAGGAAGCGATTGTATCTCAGGCACAGTTTGACAGGGTGCAGGAACTGAGGAAAAACAAACGCCGCCCCGCAAAAGCGGAACGGCAGGGATTGTTCTCCGGGCTTCTGTTTTGTGCCGATTGCGGCGGCAAGCTCCACTTTGCCACAAGCAAAAGCTTTGAGGGCAAGCAGGATCACTACGTCTGCAACAACTACAAGAGCAACCGTGGTACTTGTACTGCCCACTATATCAGGGAAGATGTGCTTCGTGAAATCGTTCTGGAACGCATCCGGGCAGTCAATGAGTATATCCGAAGCGATGTGGACGGTTTTCAGGAGGAATGGCTGCAATGCCGCAGGACTGACCAGGAGCGCAGCATCCGGGATGACAAAAAGAAGCTGGAACAGGCAAAGAAACGCCTTGCCGATCTGGATGTCATCATCGCCCGGCTGTACGAGGACTATGTTCTTGGAAATCTCAATCAGGACAGATACAGAAAGATGTCTGCGGACTATGAAGCGGAGCAGGAACGGTTAAAGCTCGAAATTGAAGTTATCGAAGAATGGGTGGAACAGCGGGAAGAAATGAACGACGGTCTGGATGCCTTTATCGCCCTGACACAGAAATATGTGGATGTGGAGGAGCTGACACAGACCATCGTGAACGAGTATATCAAGAAAATCATCGTCTATGCCCCGGACAAATCCAGCGGCAAGCGCAAGCAGAAAGTGAAGATTTTCTTCAACTTCGTGGACGATGTAGATATTCCCGTTATTTCCGAGCCTATCATCACGCAAACAACCTATGAACACAGAAAAACGGCGTGACCTTCGGGTCACACCGTTCTCTGCGACAAAATAGTTACTTGTCACTATTAAGCCTTCTTTTATAGGTATTGTTCTAGGTTTATTACTCCAATACTTTATATGATTTTACTTTTATACTTTGGATATCTTTATTTTTTATATCTAATGTTCCTTCATAGTAAATATATATTCTATTTCCTTTGATAAGACCTTTATTAGAATCTATTGCTCCCGCAATAGAAATTAAATACTTTTGATGATCATTTGTTTCTATCAATAATGTTTCATCACCCACATTTTTAATTGTTCCTACAATTGTTTTATATTGACTTAAATTTTCTTGATCATCAGATTTAAAATGAAAACATCCAAAAATAACTCCTATTAAAACAAATAAAGTAATTAAAATCCAAATTATACTCTTTTTCTCTTTTCTAATATGCTTACCTTTCATCTTAAATCTTCCTGTGTTGTAATTTTTAAATTACTATAATCTCCTAATACTGCCTTAATATCCTTATCTATATATCTTTCAAATAATTGACTATCATCAGTCGCAACATATCCTTCATCTTTTGCCTTTTGATAAGCCACCTTAATATCTTCACTTTTAAATACTTGTGGTGTTTGAGCCTGCATCAATGTTTCTCTTTTTAAAGTTTTAACAACAATACCCTCTTTCACTTCTTTAATTGTATCTTTACAAGGAACCATTAATAACCCAGCATCATATGTTTTTAAACATTCAACTAAATCATTAATACTTTGTTTACTTACATAAGGTCTTGCTCCATCATGAATAAAGACATGATTTTCTTTTACTTTTTGTAAACCTTCATAAACACTATCTTGTCTTTCTTTACCACCAAAAACATACTCAATTCTTGAATCATTAACTAATGTTCTTATATCATCTATTTCATTTTCTTTCGTTACAACAATAATTTGTTTACATCTATTATCCTCTAAAAAATGAGAAATATTCATTTCATAAACAGTTTGATTGTTTATTTTATAAAAAATTTTATTATATTTCAAACCTGTTCTTTTGCCACTTCCAGCACATAAAAGAATTAAACTATAGTTCATGTTTTTCACCTCATGATTATTTTATCACACCGTGATAAAATAATAAAATTTACATAGATATTTCTAGAAATATGATATAATCTAACTTAGAAAAAGGAGAATTTTATGAATACAACACTTATTATTATGGCGGCTGGAATTGGTTCACGCTATGGAAAAGGAATTAAACAACTAGCGAAAATCGGTCCTCATGACGAAATCATTATGGATTATTCCATTTATGATGCTCTTGAAGCTGGTTTTAATAAAGTCGTTTTTATTATTAGAAAAGACATCGAAAAAGAATTTAAAGAAGTTATTGGTAATCGTATTGAAAAACACATTCAAGTTGAATATGTTTTCCAAGAAATTAATAATATTCCTGAAGGGTGTACAGTACCCGAAGGTAGAATCAAACCTTGGGGAACTGGACAAGCTATTTTATCTTGTAAAGGAATCGTTAATGAACCATTTGTCATTATCAATGCTGATGATTATTATGGAAAAGTTGCTTTTAAAAAGCTTCATGATTTTTTAATTGAAGATAGTCATAGAAATAGTGAGTTTACCATGGCCATGGCTGGTTTTATCTTAAAAAATACTTTAAGTGATAATGGAACAGTTACTCGTGGTATTTGTGTAGAAGATGAAGATGGTTATTTACATAGAGTTATTGAAACTAAAGGGATTATTAGAAATAATCAAGGAACAATTGATTGTGAAACAGAAGAAAGTAAAGATATTATTCAAGAAAATAACCGTGTTTCTATGAATATGTGGGCTGGTTATCCTTGTTTTATTGATTATCTTGAAAATGGTTTTAAAGAATTCTTATTAGATGATAGTGGAGATGAACTTACTAAAGAATATTTATTACCTATTATTGTTGATCAATTAATTAAAACAAACAGAGCTTCAGTAAAAGTATTAGAAACAACTGATAAATGGTTTGGGGTTACTTATCCAGAAGATAAGCAAGCAGTTCAAGATTCTATTAAAGAACTTATTGAAAAAGGAATTTATCCAGAAAAATTATGGAAATAAAAAGTCTAGCTTAAAGTTAGACTTTTTCATTACCTTAAATCATCGGTACAACACGATTATTACCTAAAAAAACAGAAAGTACATCTTCTTTCATATCTAATCCACTATAAATAAAATCCACAAGTTTCTCTATATCCACTTGTAAAATAGCAATCTTTTGACTTTGATGATAATCAAATTCAATAACAGCACATTGTCTTATAATTCCCCATTTCGTATCTTTGGTATCTCCTAAATAATCAGGTAACACAAGAAAATTATATACACCTATATTTGATTCATTTTCTTTTTCATAAATACGTTGAAATTGTTCTTGATAGAAAAATTGTTTATAAATATCTAGATTTCCTGGCAAATAATAGGCTTCGTTTTCATAATCCCACCCATAATATTTCGCATCAAGTATACAACAACTTTTTTGTGGACGATCATATTTAGGATTTTCTAGGATTCTTTCACAAACAATATCTGGAATATTCTTTTTATTTTGATTGATAAAAACACTTTCTCTTTCTTGGATAATTTGTTTTTGTTTATGATCTTTTGTCTGTTTTCCTATCGCATTCCAATGATAAGTGTTATATTTTGTATCATTAATATCTATTTCTTTATCTAATAATTGACTATTAAAGAGAACCTTACCCTTTTGAATACTTATTTGATTTTGAAAAAATTCTCCTATCATCCATTCAAAAACCATTTCAAATTTAAAAGTAATGATTTCTTGACAACTAGAACTTGTTTTATTTTCTTCTATAGTTTTTTTGCACCAATTTTCAATAGATTCATACTTATTTATCAAATCACACTTTTTTTCATTAACTACAAAATATAAATCAAATAATCTTGCATATTTATATAATAATATTTCTTTATCAATGCTATCTTTAATAATAACTGATTTTGGTAAAGATAAAATTAATCTATCTTTATCTAAAAGAATGCCTACAAAATTACTTATATACATCCATTCTTTTGTTTCTTTATCCATATTTCTTCTAAAAAGAGATTCTTTAACGTTCTCTATTACTTCTTGATATTTATTATAATCAACGACTTTACCATCTTGAATTAACTCTATTTCCATTCTTTTACCCTCTACTTATCACACCTATGATATCTCTATTTAAGAAAAACTGTCAAATAGAAAAAAAGCTTTTGCTTATGCAAAAACTTCTAAAAACAAATCAATACAAAATAAACAAATATCTCAATCAACAGCATCAGTTGTAAAACAATACTAATTATTCATATTTTCTTTGATAATAGATTTTAATTCTTTTTACTCTTAAAGAATATATTTTTCAATATAATTTCCTATTCCATCATGATCATTATCATCGGTAATATAATCAGCTACACTCTTTGTTTTTTCACTACCATTAGCCATAACAACACCAACACCAGCATTTAATGTCATATCATAGTCGTTATCTGCATCTCCAAATGTAACAATATCTTTAATATCAATATGATGTAATTTTAATATTTCTTTAAGTCCTGCAGTTTTTGATATTCTTGGATCCATGTATTCGTACAATACACTCGCTGTTTTAAGTGATGATGATTTATAATCATCACTATGAAATGTTTTAGATCTTTCAATGATTTGATCCATATATTCAGGTTTACAAATAATAATAAGCTTAGCTTTAGGTGACGTTAAATATTCATTATAATCAACAACCTTATAAGGAACTCTATCCCCTTTAGAAAGATCTTGAATATATTCATCATCCTTTGGTGAATAAAAAATACCATCTTCAGGAATCGCAAAATTACAATCCATATCTTCATAATGCTTTACAATTTCTTTAATCAACTCTCCATCTAATGGATATTGAGCTTTAGAAATATCAAGCGTATAATCATATATTTCTGCTCCACCAGTACCAACAATCATATCTACCAAGCCTTCAATACCCCAAGTACCAAGTAATGTTTGAATACTATTAACATCTCTACCTGTTGATAAACCAAAAAGGGTTCCTTTTTCTCTAGCTTTTTTTATCATTTCAACCGTCTTCTTTGTAACAACACCTTCACTTGAAAGTAGTGTTCCATCTATATCACACATAATTGCTTTTACGTTCATAAAAACACCTCCTACTGAAATCATAAATAATCTTTTCAATTGAAACAATTAGAGTACAAAAAAAGAATTTTTTTCTCAAATTCTTTTTTCTCTTAATTATAAATTAGAATTATTTTCTCATTATTTTTCACTGTTTTTTCAAAATTTAGTGATTTTGTATATAGAAAACTCATTGTTTTTTTGTTGAATTGATAACAAAATTATCATTTATTGAAATTTATTTAATAGTCCCTTCTACAATATTATTATAATAAGCCAATTTCTTTTCAATATTCTCTTGATAATCTAATTTAAAATAACATGTATATAAAACATCTAAAATATAAAGAATAGAAAGTCGTGTTGAAAAAGATGAAATCTTTTTATAATGATTTTCATAAGATGATATATAGAGTTGATAATCCGGATCAAGATCTTTAAATGTATAATCATATGATGAAATTAAAACGATTGGTGTTTTTACCTTATGCAATATACGAGGTAAAATATCAGATAATATACCTCTTCCTCCAAAAGTAATAATAATTGCTAGATGATTTTCATTACTACTTGCTGCTATAAGTCTTTGTTGGTATTCATCAATAGGAACATTTACTTGTTTACCTATTTCTTGCATTTGAAATTGAAAATTCAAAGCAAAATTAATATTACCTGCAGAAGTATACACATCAATGATTTGTGCTTTTTTCATTGCTGATGCAATAAGACGTAATTGGTCTAGACTAAAAAGATTAGCTGTTAGATTAAGGGTTTGTTCATAATCTTCTTTGATTTTTTGAATAATTTCATAATGTGTTTGAAATTGATTAACAGGAAAATCAAAGTTAAAATCTTCATTACTTTTTCTATAATCATCTAAAGAACTAGTTATTTTTATTTTTAAATCAGAAAATCCTGATAGTCCTAATTTATCACATAAACGATAAACTGTTGCTGTTGAAACAAAACATTCTTTTCCTAAATCTTTAGATGACATTTTTAAAACATCTTCTGGATGTTTTAAGATATAATCTGCCAAGATTCTTTCATTTTTTGATAAATCTTTGTTTTCTTTTAAATTTATAAATAGATTCATATCATCACCATCTTTATTTTAATGCATTTATACCCATAAATGTATTTTTTTCATATACTAAAAAAATTTCAATTTTCTAAAATAAAAGTGCCTACACTTGGTAGACACCTTCTCTTTTATTCAAATTCATTAGTTCTAGCAACTTCTCTAATCCATGAAGCTGATTTCTTTTCTTTACGTTTATAACCATCATCTAAACATACACGAACAAATCCGTATCTGTTTTTAAAAGCATTACACCATGACCAGTTATCAATAACACCCCAATAATGATATCCTAAACAATTAGCTCCATCTTCAATTGCTTTAGCGATCCATTCTAAATGATCTCTAACAAATTCAATACGATAATCATCTTGAACAGTTCCATTTTCATCCATATATTTTTCTTCACCTTCAACACCCATTCCATTTTCAGAAATAAAGAAAGGTAAATCTGGACACTCTTTTTTAATTTTCATACCAAAATCATAAATACCTTTTGGATAAATTTCCCATCCACGATAAACATTCATTTTTCTTTCAGGCCAAATATATGGTTTAGAAATACATGGTAAACCATTTTCATCAAATTTACTATCTGGTGCTTGAACACGTGTTGGTTGATAATAGTTAAATCCTAACCAATCTACTTTACCTTGAGCTAAGATAGCTTCATCACCAGGACGACGATTGATTTCTACTTTCCAATCGTTTTCTACAGTATCTAAAACATCTTGTGGTAAATGTCCATGAGCAACGACATCTAACCACCATCTGTTGTGTAATCCATCTGTCATACGTACGGCTTCTAAATCTTCAGGAGTTGGATTTTCTTTTGTATAAGGTGGAGCAAAACAGTTGATCATACCGATTTTTGCACCTTCACAAAGTTTTCCTTCTGCTTTTAATTTTCTAAAGTTTGCGACAGCTAAACAATGCGCTAAAGTAATATTATATTGTACATTAATAGATTGTTTGAAATCTTTTTGATATGGATACCAAACACCATGTAAGAATTGTTGTTCTGGTTCTACAATAGGTTCATTGAAAGTAAACCAATATTTTACTTTATCTCCAAATTCTTCCATTGCAATCTTTACAAAGTTCGCATAAGCTTCAACAACTTCTCTATTTTGCCATCCACCACGTTTAACTAAATATTCAGGCATATCGAAATGATACATGTTCATGAAAATATCAATTCCATTTTCATTTGCACAATCAATTAATTTATGATACCAAGCGGCACCTTCTGGATTTAATTTACCATCTTGATCTAATAAACGAGTCCATTGCATAGAAGTTCTAAATGATTTAAAGTTTAAACTTTTTAATAATTTAATATCTTCTTCATATTTATGGTACATATCATTTCCAACATATGATCCCACATTATTAAAGAAAGCATTAATTTCTTGATCAGAATACATATCCCAATAAGAACGTAATCTTCCACCTACATTCCAGGCACCTTCTGTTTGAGGTCCTGACATTGCTGCACCAAAAAAGAAATCTTTAGGTAATTTAATCGTCATCTTTTCTTCCTCCGTTATCTTTTGCGATTATTATACTTACATTATATCATTAAATCTTGTTTGCTGGAGGAAATGTATTCTATTTTCTTACTTATTTCTTTTTCTTTATAATCATGTAAATAAAATACAAAAATGCCCCTATTAGGACATTTGTTTAATTTGTTTCATCATTTTAGATAGATTAATCGGAACATGTTCCTCTTTTAATAAATTGTGTATTTTCTCAATAGAAATATGTTCACGTAAATGAATAATTTTTTCTATTATTTCTTTAGATAAAGGTTGATATTCAATTATTTGATCAACCTTATCAAACAATTCATGCCTTAAATACTTAGTTTGTCTACTCTTTTTAAATCCCATACAACAACGTGACGTACCTGTTTGACTCATTATAAAAACAACATTTTCAAAACTAATCTTTCTTTTAGCTTGATCTTCATAATAACCATCATCAAAGATTTGTGAAAATAAATGAATAATTTCTTCACATGCTTGATCAATATGATCTAATAATAAAACAGTATGTGGATAACTTTGTAAAGTTGATAAAAGAAGACTTGGTTGTTCATGATATGTTTCTAGAAGTTTATAAAGGGAATGGCTTTCTTGATATTGATTCATATCTAATTTTAAATAATGATAATTTAGATATTTAGCTAAGGATTTAGCCGTTAATGTTTTACCACAACTTGTTGGTCCATAAATAAAAAAGGAGATAGGTAATTGTTTATGTTGAAATGTTTCAATCATCTGATGAATTCCTTTTTCTTGACCTAAAATATCTTTATTTAATTGTTTTTCTAATTTTTGGTAATCCATTTGATGATGAATTGTAATATTTAAATACTTTTCAATTGTTTCTACAATTCTATTCTTTGTAAGTTCTTTTTCATGATAAAATTTAGCTTTAACACATGATAAATCTAAGATATCGATTGCTTTATCAGGATAAGTTCTATTTTTAATATGACAATCTACTAATTCTATTAATTCTTTTAAAAGTACATTATCTATTTTAATTTGATGATAACTTTCATAATAACCTTTAATTCCTTTTAATATCTCTAATGTTTCCTCTTTTGTATTTTCTTTTAAAGTGACAATAGAAAACCTTCTATTCATTGCATGATCTTTTTCAAAATGTTTATAATATTCATCAATAGTTGTAGCACCAATAACCGTCATATCTTTTCTAGCAAGATAAGGCTTTAAAATATTAGAAGCATCAATTGCCCCTTCAGCTCCACCAGCCCCAATGACATTATGAATTTCATCAATAAAAATAATCACATTATCCAAGTCTTTTACTTTATCAATAATCTTTTTAAACTTCTCTTCAAATTCACCACGATACTTTGTACCCGCAACCAGTGAAGATAAAGAAAGTTCATAAATAATCTTATTCTTCAAAGAATCTACTACTTTTCCTTGATTGATCATCATTGCTAATTTTTCTACTAAAGCTGACTTACCTACACCCGCTTCACCAATAATCAAAACATTATTTTTTTCTTTTTTAGATAAAATAGTACATACTTGATCAATTTCATTTTCTCTACCAATAATTTTATATTTTTTAGTCTTCACTTTTTTATTAATATTGACAAGTGTTGGTATTTGATCCAATGGTGTTTCAAAAGCAGATTTTTCCTGCAACAAATAAATAACTTCTTCTACATCTACATGATATTTTTGTAATATTTCATAAGCAACTGATTCTTTTTCTTTTAATAAAGAAATAATTAAGATATTTAAAGTTACTTGATCTTGATTTTTATCTTTAGCGTATTCAATACTTCTCTCTAATATTCTTTTTACACTTTGACTATATTCCATATAAAAAGGTTGATCATCATTTGTGCCAAACAACCTTTTTATATCTTCTTCTACAACTGCATCATTGACATCATATTTTTGTAATAATCTTTTTAATTGATTATCATGAATCTTTAATAATGAAAGCAATAAATGTTCACTTCCAACATTTTGATGACCAAAATCAAAAGATAAACTTTCAGCTACCACAATCGCCTTTTGTGCTTGTTCATCAAATTCTCTCAACAATGACTTCACCTCTTTCCTTATAATAGTATGTACAAACTGAATAATTATTAGTACACACCATTAAGAAAACATCTTAATCAACCAAGATTTCTTTTTAATTTCTTTACTTGATGTACAATAAGAAACTTGTAACTTTCCTTCTAAAGATTTACCTTTACCTTCACCTAATACAATCGTATAAAGACCATTATAATATTTTGCATTAAAATCATCTTGATGATCTGCTAAAACTTGATAAACATCATCAACACCTTTGACCCATTTTTTATAATTTAAAAGAAGTTGATCTTTTACTTTGTACATTTCATCAATATCTTCTTGTTGATAAGAAGAACCAATGATCTTATATCTTGGTGTTTCATTTACTGCACAGACGCTTGTTAAATTCATCATAATTAAAAGAAAAATAATGATTTTTTTCATAAACTTCACCTCAAGTTCATTATGTTCGTTTATAATAAAAATAAACATAAGGAGTGAACTTTTATGAGTCGTATCATGCAAAAAGAAATAAAAAGTGAAATGAATGATTTTTTCTTTGCGAAAGATCATTTAGATTTTTATCATGAATATGTCAACGTTGAACAAAAGTATTTAGCAGGTATTAAGGAAGTAAGAACAAAATTAGAAATTTTAGATGATGAATTTCATCATCGTTTTGATCATAATCCTATTCATCATATGGAATGGCGTTTAAAATCTCCCCATAGTGTTGTTGAAAAAATGAAAAGAAGAAATCTACCTGTAGAAGTTTCATCAATCAAAGGAAATATTGAAGATATTGCTGGTATACGTGTGATTTGTCATTATATTAAAGATATTTATCGTATGTCTGATCTTCTTTTAAGACAAGATGATATTCATTTATTAAAGATTAAAGATTATATTAAAAATCCTAAAGAAAATGGTTATCGTAGTTTACATCTTGTTGTAGAAGTTCCTGTTTATTTAGCGAATGAAAAAGTAATGGTTCCCGTAGAAATACAAATTCGTACTATTGCGATGGATTTTTGGGCAACATTAGAACATCATTTACGTTATAAAAATGATAAAGAAATTTCTGATGATATTCGTAATCGTTTATCAGATTGTGCTAAAAGCATTACAGATATTGATTATGAAATGGAAGATATACATAATGAAGTCTTTGGTCATCATAAAATCTAAAAGCTAACGCAAAACCGTTAGCTTTTATCATATAATTATTTAATTAAAACAATAACGAATTCCTGCTCCTTTACTTCTTTCTACCTTTATCATATCATTTTCATCAATATCATCATGTCAAAAAAAATCGACCTCTTTATAGTGGACTATCTGTCCAATGACAACCTTTATATACCATGCTACTATCATTTAAAGAACCAAAAGGAAAGGATGGTATTTTTATGGTTGATTTGATTGAAAAAAATGAAGTTGTGCAGTTCAAAGATGGAAATTTTGTATTAGATGTAAATGTCTCTTCTAATGGTGAAACAGTATGGTTAACCTTAGATCAAATGAGTAAGCTTTTTAACAAAAATAAGTCTACTATTTCTAGACACATAGCTAATATTTTTAATGAAAAAGAATTAGACGAAAAGAGTTCTGTTGCAAAAAATGCAACTAAACTAAAAAGATATGACCCTCGTACTAAGAAAGACAGAATCGCTGTAGTCGATGTTAATTAGATGTTATTATCTCTGTAGGTTATAGAGTTAAATCTAAACAAGGAATTCTTTTTAGAAAATGGGCTAATAGTATATTAAAAGAATATCTTTTAAAAGGTTATGCTGTTAATGATCGTCATTTTCAAGATATTGATTATGTAACAACAATGCTTGATCAATATAGAAATGCAGGTGGACAATTACCGAGTAGTATTTCTATGTTAGAATTTCTAAAAGCTTATCAAAGAGGTTTTAAGATTCTTGATGATTATGATCATCATCATTTAGAGGTTCCTGTTAGCCAAAAAGATACTTATGTTCTTCGTTATGATGAGTGTATAAATCTTATACATAATACGATGTTTGAAAATAGAGGAGATTTATTTTCTATTGAAAGAGATGATTCTTTTAAAAGTAGTATTTCAACGATTTATCAAAGTTTTGGAGAGATTGATTTATATCCAACTTTAGAAGATAAAGCAAGTGCTTTACTGTATTTTATTGTTAAAAATCATAGTTTTATTGATGGGAATAAAAGAATTGGAGCAACTATTTTTCTTTACTTTTTAAATATGAATAACGCTCTTTATAAAAACGGTAAAGAAAGAATTAAGAATGATGCTCTTGCTACCCTTACTATCCTTGTCGCAAGTTCTAGACCTGAAGATAAAGAAATTATGATACAACTTATCAAAACTATTATTAAATAAAAAAATAAGGAATCGTCAGATTCCTTATTCAATATAGATAGTAGAACTATTTTCTACTTGTTTCATATCTGCTTTTGGAACAGATAAACGAAGAACGCCACCTTCATATTTTGCTTTAATATCTTCTTTTGGAATATCTCCTAAATAGAAGCTTCTTGACATATTTCCAACATATCTTTCTTGTCGGATATAATGTCCTTGTTCATCCTTTTCATCTTTATCCAATCCCTTACTTGTTGAGATTGTTAGATAACCATTTTCATAATTGATATTGATATCTTCTTTTTTAAAGCCTGGAAGATCAATATCTACTTCATAGGTATTATCTGTTTCCCTTACATCTGTTTTCATCATATTTCTTCCATGTTTTCCATATAATGGATTTTTCTTTCCAAAAAAATCTTTATCCATTTCATCAAAGAAATCATCAAATAAATTTTCTGTAAATAGACTAGGCATCATCATAAGTCATTACCCCTTTCAATCTTGATACTTAGTTTTGCATCGTTGTTTCAAGCGGTGTTAACTTTGAAACTAGGTTCTTTATTAATCTCTTTCCTAATTTCTAAATACATTATAGTTCTTACTTTTAGCACTGTCAAGTACAGAGTGCTAATTTTTGTGAAAATTTTGTGAAGCCTTGATTTTACGGGCTTCACAGGAATTTTTCACTTGCTTTCGCACTCAATTTTCTTGATTTGACCACATTTTTACGACAAATTCTTGGAAAAATGTATTCGTATGATTTTCTTACCACATTTTACGACAACGACTTATGGTTTATACCACAGCAGGTACAGTTTCTGGCAGGTTCATTTTAGACATCTCATTCTCCACGTGAGACTTCTCTGCAATATGATTGTAGACATTCATTGTGATCTGTGCATCTGAATGGCCCATCACATACTGCATAACTTTGGGATTGACATTGTTCTCACCCTATCTGGTACATCCCGTATGACGAAGGGTATGCGATGAAATAGGAGACATCAGCTCCGGCTCTCGGTTCTCTTCTTCTGCCAGTTTGCTTTCTTTCTTATTATAGGTATTGACAATATTTTTCAGAAAGCTGTTCACTCCCGCCGGCATGATTGGACGTCCATGCTTTGTATTGAAGATGAATCCACTGCGTCCACCAATCTCCACATTACTCTGTAAACCAAGCATCAGGTTCAGCTCTCTCTGTTTACGGAACGCATCATATACCATCTGTGTCATAGGAATGTCTCTGATTCCTGCATCCATTTTGGTTTCTGAATCATGGAAACAATATCCTTCATCACCTTGAGATTACTAAACTTCTTGTTCATCTGTAAAAGCTGACCATCTATCTTTTTATGGATTTTTGTCTTCTTACTTTTCGCCATCTTATGTTATCCTTAGAACTTCACTACTTCCGGTTTATGTGTAAATGCTGAAAATGTAGCTGTCGTATTCTTAAAATAGAATACCTCTGTATTTCCATCATATGCTGAGTACATGTTCTTTAAAGATGGATAAGCATCAAGGACTGTCTTGCTTCTCTTCTATCATCTTCTACAAGTTCGCCTGCTACACGAAGCCACTCTCCATTCTTAAATGCACAGATTTCCACCTTTGGATTTGCATGAATCTGTTTTGAAACATCCTTCACCTTTCCGGTTTGAATATACAGTTTTCCTTCAAAAATATGTGCTGTTCCAAAAGGCCTTACCCTTGGTTGATCTCCTTCCACTGTTGCCAAATAATATGTTTCCGCTTCTTTTAAAAAATTTACTACTCGTTCCATGGTATAAGCCTCCTGTTATTAAAATCTATCAATAAGAGAATTATACCACTATTCCCCCCTCCTTTTTTACCAAACACAGTACCATGCCTTCTACCTGTCTTCCTTTGGAAAATCTATCCTTCCCAATTGCATATTGTTACTCTCCCCACTTAACTGTTTATACTTATTTCAAGAAAAAGAGCATATGGATTTGATTCCATACACTCTATGATTGTAATCTTCATACTTATTTTACAGTGTCAAAATATCCAATGATTCCAATGTATCCATCCTTCTTTAAAGGCGACCACAATGTATGCAATTTTATTCTATACATCTGACTGTTATTTTCCACCGTCGCTTTTATCGTGGCAGATATTTCTTTATTTTGTACAGATGTCTGATGTAATAAAACACGAATACATTGAACATCTTCTTCATTTACTCCAAATTCTTTAAACAAATTGAAATTCGGGTTATCTCTCTGACATAATATCTGATGTTCTCCATTTAATATAGTTAATTGACCTGAAACCGCATTGTAATCAATCGAATTCTTGCCACTGTTCGATTTGAAGAAATCGATTTTTTCCTGCATGACCTTGACAAGACTCTGTGAATAAATCTGGTTCGGTAAGAATTTATCGCTGAGTATTTCATTCGAAAGTCTCTGTATTTCATGATAATGTTTATTATCATCCATCTCTTTACCAGACATTTTTGAAAGCTGAATACTCAGTTCTTTCAAACACTTAAGGAGGATGGGATTAAATTGTCCGCATTGCCCATCCAGGATCATTTGAATCGCTGTGTCATGATCAAATGCTTTCTTATAACATCTTTCACTGGTAAGTGCATCATAAACATCAACAATCGATACCACCTGCGCACAGATTGGTATTTCTTCTCCTTTCAGGCCATCCGGATAGCCTTTTCCATCCCATCTTTCATGATGCCATCTGCAGATTTCCCATGCGGTATGTACCAGTCGATGATCTTGTGGAAAGTCCATATCCTTAATTATAGCTGCGCCAAGCTCACTATGTTTTTTCATAATCTTAAATTCTTCATCAGTGAGTCTGCCTGGTTTATTCAATATTTCTTCCGGAATACGAATCTTACCAATATCATGAAGGGAAGAAGCAGTTGTAATCAAAGCAATATCTGCCTCTGTCAAAGGATAAGCATCTGTTACTTTTACCAGCTGTCTCAGCATCATCTCCGTTGCTGTTTTAATATGCAGAATGTGTTCTCTGCTCTCGCTATTACGAGATCCCAATATATTACTCATAATCTGGATCATGATATTATTATTTTCTTCTTTTTCGTAAACCTGATCATAAACCACATTTATCAGATGCTTTTGGTTCATATAGAGGCCTAAGGTATTCTGAACTCTTTTCTTTACAATCACAGAATCAAACGGTCGTGTGATATAATCTGTGATTCCCAGCTCATATGCCTTACGCATAGTATCAACAGCATCTTCAGAAGATATCATAATTACAGGAGTTTCAGCAATACACTGGCTTCTTTTCATTATTTCCAAGACTTCAAAGCCATTCATCTGTGGCATATTGATATCTAAAAGCATCAGATCAATTCCAATATTTTCTCCTATCATCTGGATTGCCTGATTTCCATTTTCAGCTTCCAGATAATTATAAGTATCTCCAAGAATCTCCTTCAATATGTCTCTGTTTAAGTTTGAATCATCTACAATCAGAATTTTTTGTCTTTTATCCATATTTTTCATCATCCCACCAATTTATGAATTACTTTTATCAGTAATTCCACATCAACAGGCTTAGCAACATGTTCATCCATTCCTGCTGCTTTTGCTTTTATTCTGTCCTCCGTGAACGCATTTGCTGTCATTGCAATGATCGGTATCTCCTTTGCATCCTCTCTGTCCAGAGACCTGATCATCTTTGCAGCTTCATAACCATCCATGACTGGCATCATAATGTCCATAAGAATGACATCAAATTCACCAGGTTCACTATTTCTGAACAGTTCAACAGCTTCCTGACCATCCCAGGCTTTTGTCAAGTCAGCACCTTCATTTTGAAGCACAAATTCGGTGATTTCCATATTCAGCTCATTATCTTCTGCCAGAAGAATATGCAGTCCCTTTATAGATTTTTCGGATGCATCCGTCTGTTCTTCACGTTTATCCGCATCCGGATCTATTTTAAATGGAACCCGGATCACAAATGTCGTCCCTACGCCTTTTTCACTTTCAAAAGTAACGGTACCACCCATTTTCTCGACCAGTTTCTTTGTAATCGGCATTCCCAGACCTGTTCCTGTAAATTTCGTGCGGCTTCCGGTATGCTCCTGTGCAAATGGTTCAAAAATATGCTTCTGAAACTCATCTGTCATTCCGATTCCGGTATCCCGGCAGATAAATTCCATTATCGTCATTTCCGGCTGTTCGGATGGAATTTCCCTGCAGCTGATATAAATCTGTCCGTTTTCTCTGTTATATTTCACCGCATTCGACAGGATATTCATCATCACACGTTTTACATACCTCGGGCTTCCAATAAGATCACGGTGTATGATTTCTTTTTTCTCCCATACAATCCGGATATTCTGTTCTGCAGCCATCTGCTCGATCACATTAAATACTTCCCTGAAAATACTGCTCAGATTAAATGGACTCTCTTCCAGAACAACTTCACCTGACTCAAGCTTACTCATATCCAGAACATCATTTACCAGTTCCAGCAACAGATTGGAAGCCTCTTTCACCTTTGTCCTGTATTCCGTCTGCTTCTCCATATCATCTGCATAATGGTCTGCCATATTGACCATGCCTCGGATTCCATTGATCGGAGTCCGGATATCATGGCTCATACGTTGGAGGAACTCTGTTTTTGCCTCGTTGGCGGCTTCTGCCTTTTTTGCAGCTATTAATAGTTCTGCTTTATATTTTTCATCTTTTTCCTGCCCCTGTTTCTGATGTGCCTGATTGGTTCTGTGACCCCAGAACAAAAATATACTGAATATCAGAAAATAAAGAAAAATAACACCTGCTACACTTAATGGAAGGTTATGAAACACTTCCGTATCCGGAAGATACGCATAGATATAATAATCTCGTTGCTTCAGCATGATTCCATAACATCCGGTTCCTTCATTCTTGAGATGATAAATGTGCTGACTGTCTGTATGATTTTTCATTGCCTGAACAACTTCGTTGTCGGCTGTATTCTGCCCTAACAGACTCTCATCATTGCTGGCAACAACAATCCCTTCGTCTGCAACAATAATCGTTCCATCTTTCTGGACACTATAACCATTTAAAAGTCCCTGTATGGTCAGGGTATAGTTTCTGACAAATTCCGATGGTGTATAATAATAAACTGCAACAATACCCGATGCATCTTTTCTGGCACAGGCTGCAATGTCGATACGAGATCCGTCTTCCCTGGTAAATCGTTCCGAATAGGTTCTTTCTTCGTATCCGCTATACTCCATGATGATGTCTTTCTGCAAATACTCCGTAATCTCATCTGTCAAAGACTCATCCATGCTGTATTCGTAGTCCGTCTTTCCATCTGCATCCAGCACAAAGATACCATCCACCCAGAGAGTCTGAAGATTTTCTTTCAGGAACTCCTGACTTAGATGACCGCCGTTTTCTATTTCCATGTTAATATTCGTGCTCATCTGCCTGGAGCTTTCAATCGCACGGAGAAGGCTTTTTGATTCCGAAGATTCATTATAATGGGTGTAGGTGGAGCACTGCACCTTGACATAATTTACAATCTCTACCAGCCTTTTCTCTGCTTCTGCTTTTTCTGCGTGGAAGAAATAAAACAGAGAGACTACAGCCACACAGATTCCAATCAGAGCACCGAACAGCTGGATTCGTTTTTCTTTTTTCTTTCTCTTAATATCCAAGATCATCCACCTCCAGATACTTCTGAGGATCATCCAAATATTTTTCAATAATTTTCAGAGATGTGCCATCCTGCCGCATTTCTTCCAGCGTCTGGCTCATCTGCTCACAGATTCCTCTGTCATCATCTTTTGCAAAAGCGACACCTATTCCGGTGATCATCAAAGGTTCTTCCAGGATACGGAAGCTTACATCATAATCCTTCATATACTGAACAATAGATTCCTCGTGTGCTGCAACTGCATCTACATATCCTTTTCCCAGAAATGTATAGATCAGCTCCCTGTGTCCCAGGCTGATCAGATTGCCCAGTTTTGGGATTCTTTCATCCGTCCGGTTCAGAAAGATACCTTCCGGTTTGGTTGTTGACTGAACAGCCAGGTTCTTTCCCTCCAGGTCACTCAGTTTATAGATATCACTATTCTCATTTACAGCAACCACCTGACGGCTTGCTATATATGGTCCCGCCCAGCGATAATCATCAAGACGCCCTTCCATGGAAAAACAGCCCATGATACAGTCAATCTCTCCGCTTTCCACCAGTTCTTTTTTCTTCTCCCAGTTGATCTGGACAACCTCCACCTGATATCCCATTCTTTTAAATGCTTCCGTAGCCAGTTCTACATCTATGCCCGTCGGTACACCATCCTCATTCAGATAATTGTATGGTGGATAGTTGTCGCTGCCAAGCGTAATGACAGGCTTTTCGGTTTCTTCTTTCGTGTTATCTGTGTTTTTACACCCTGCCAGGGTGACTGCTAAAATTCCCGCAAGCAGAATGCCTGCAATCACTCTTTTTCCTTTCATTTTTCTTCTATCCCTAACTATCCTTTTCGATTCTTTTATGTCTGGTTACTTTCCATTTATCACTGTTCAATGCCCTGCGGTTCGGTACCCCCCCCCGGATTTTATACTTCTTATTGTCTTTTCCAGCACCTTCATCTCAACCGGTTTTGAAACATGTGCATTCATACCGGCTGCCAGAGAATGCTGAATATCCTCTGAGAATGCATTCGCAGTCATGGCAATGATCGGAATCGTCTTTGCCAGTTTATGGGAACTTCTGCGGATTGCTTTCGTTGCCTCATAACCATTCAAAACAGGCATCTGTATGTCCATCAGGATCATATCATAATCACCTGGAGCAGACTGTTCAAATACTTTCAAAATCTCTTCGCCATTTTCACAGATGGTACATTCCGCACCTTCAATCTTTAACAGTTCCGTCAGGATCTCTGCGTTCAGCTCATTATCCTCTGCACACAGGAATCTCATGCCCTGCAGAATATTTCCATCCCGCTCACCTTCTTGTGCCGCCAGAGCAACCGTTCGATTCTCTGCAATTTTCAAATCTATGAGAACCTCAAAACAGCTTCCCTGTCCCGGTTCACTCTCCACATCAATGGTACCTCCCATTGCTTCAACCAGGTTCCTGGTAATCGCCATTCCAAGTCCGGTTCCCTGGATCTTATTCGTCACAGAACTTTCCGCACGGGTAAACGGATCAAAGATTGTCTCTTTGAAATCTGCCGACATTCCCATACCGTTGTCACTGACTAAAAAGCGGTACTTTGCATAGACAGATGACTTTGTCTCACATTCTTCTACTAGAAACTGAATTTCTCCACCTTCCTGCGTATATTTTATGGCATTCGACAGCAGATTACTGAAAATCTGCATCAAATGAACCTGATCCCCATTCACCCACTCATGACGGATGCTTTCTTTTATAATTGTAAGCGTCTGCTTCTTTTCATATATTTGAGAATGAAATATAGTGTCAAGCTCCTGTACAAAATCCAGAATAGAAAAGTCAGAATACTTGAAGACTGTTTTTCCTGCCTCAATCTTGCTCATATCCAGAACGTCATTGATAATTCCTAACAGATGTTGTGATGAAATATCTATTTTATCTGCATACTCTATAACTTTTGCTTTATTACCTGCATCATGTCTGATCAAAGATGTGATACCAATGATTGCATTCATAGGTGTACGAATATCATGTGACATATTAGACAGGAAATCCGTTTTCGCCTTATTTGCATTTTCCGCTGTCTGTAAAGCCTCTGTCGTAACATTCTTTGCCTTTTTCAGTTTTTGATTGACTATTTCCATTTCCTTCATTGTCTGTAAATGAAGTTCATTGTTTCTTTTTTCATATTCTGCTTTTTGATCTGCAAGACTAAGTCTGGAAATACTGTAGAATAATCCGGCAAAAAGTAAAAGTATAAAACCTGCCATGAGTGTTGTTGTACACAGCACCGTTTTCTGGTAATCTATCAGCACATTGTCCACAACTCCCTTTGCCACAATGCATACCAAAATGGTGTTGTTGCTTTCTATCGGGCAATACCCCAGATAATAGGGATTCTGTTTTCCCAAAAGTGCAACTCCGGATTCTCTGTTATCAAACTTCTTTTTGAACAAATCAGCCTCTTCTTCTGTAATAGCCTGTTCCCCTTTTAAATGTTTTAACAAAGAATAATTACGAAAGTATTTATCACCACTCAGGTTCGTATACGTTATATTTCCGTCATCATCCAGCATGAAAAAATATGCTTTCCCATCATAACCTTTCAGTTTTAACATGGAATCCAGTTTCGAATGATCATACACAGTTCCAATTGCCGTATAAGTTTCCCCATTGATCGTGTATTCCTGACATGGAATCGCAACCAGATAACCGTCTTTTTTCTTCTGATCATAATCAAGACACACCAGTTTTCCAATATTGTATCCATTCTTTAAGTCCAGCAGAAATTTACTTGGCATATCAATCCGCATTTTTGTTCCACATGCTGATATCGCCTGACCATTTTCCTGAAGGAATATAAGTGTACTTTCCGATTCTTTTTCCCATGCTTCAAAGAAACTTTTGTTCGTATCCGTTTCAAGAGACAGCTCCCTCTCATGAAGTAAAAATTCCTCAACCAACTGCAGCTGGCTGTAGTATCCACTCACCTGAAGATCATAGGTCTGCTGTATCTGGTCAATAACAGCTCCCATACTGCTTTTTCCATTTTCACTGATATACTTATTAGACTTACTTATAAGATACTTTATACAAACTAAGCTTAAAAGAATAATAAGTAGTATAAGCAACAGCCTTGTTATTTTTTTTCTTTTGTTTACCTTTTGTTCTATCTCCACTTTTACTGTTCAACCTCTATATAGTCTTCCGGTGCTGACGGCTGCTGTCCTTTTGACATTGCTTTGGTCCATGCACTTGATAATGTGGTATCTTTAAGCTGCTCAATCTCACATTTCGGATTTATTTTTTTCAAAACAGACATTGTGGTGTCTGTAAGAAGAATCGAGTATTCCTTTTCTTTGTCTATTTTCTTATCATTAACTGTTAAGTCCTTTAATGAAAATCTACTTTCCGCTTGATTGACGATCATTTTCATACCGGATGCAATTGGTAATTCGTATTTATTGGTTACGTAAAAATTCTCATCAGCATCAGCAAGATAATTTTCCACGAGTTCATAAACCTGTTTACCATTGATTTTTGCATAATATAATGCTGTATCTGAACTCTTCGCTGTCATCATGCCAACCCGGCTGCTGGTGCATTCTCCTTTGTACATAGAGGAAGTGAAATAATAATATGGCGCCAGAGCCAGCTGTGCCTCATTTTCTTCTCTGATCGTAGTTAAAATGGAAGATGCTGCATCACGGCCATTTCTATCGTTCAGTGAGATGGAATATTCATTTTTAAAATTCACCGTTGCTTTTTCTTCTGGATCTTTACGATTCATTACACTGCGCAAAGTATCATAAGCCTGTATTTCATCCATCTCCCCTGACAGTAATCCGTGAACAGCCTCAAGGCTTGCATCAAATGACTTTTGAGCGGAATATCGGATATAAACAGCATTATTGTTAATTTCCTCTTCCAGTCCAGGCACATCCTGCATCATGGTTGGAACATCTGTATTCAATGAAATAACACCGCTTCCATCCGCAATCAGCTTTTGCCCCTCTTCTGAAATCATACAATCCAGCACATCCAGTGCAGTATCCAGTTTCTCCCGGTCTTTTTCCAGGTTTTTGTTAAATGCAATGTTTAAGGACGGAGTCATGTACACATAGGATTCATCCGATGTCTGTGAAAAATAAGGAATACGGATCAGCTCCGCATCCATCTGTTTCTGCAGCTGCTGCATAACCGTCGGATGTCCATGAAACATTGCTGATTTTCCTGCGGCAAACATCTGGATTCCTGTATCGACATCAATATTGATATCTTCTTTACCAAAGTGCGAGTCTTTCAGAAACTGACTGGTTTCTGAAAAAATACGTTTCCATAATGCATCATCAAACTTTACTTCATCCGATGCAGTCTCTGCACCGTTTCGCCATTCAATACCATCCAGGCTTGTGAACTCACCGATTGCCGCCGCCTGGATGATCTCATTATTTGACCAGTCTTCACCAAGATCCATGGAATACGGTTTTATGCCATTATCATAAAACTGCTGACAGGCCTGTACATATTCCTCATAATTTTCTGGAATCTTTACGCCATACTGATCAAACAGTGTTTTGTTGGCAATGATCGTCTGCGGAATACCACAGATTGGCAGCCACTGGATTTCATCATCCGCATTCTTATAATATTGCACCGCATAAGAATAATACTTAGAAACAACATCATAAGAAGCAAAATCCATAAGATAAGGCTGTAAGTCCTGTGCATCCGTTCCAGAAAATCGACGTACTGTTATGATATCCGGTAATTCATCATGTTCTTTAAAATAACTGTATAAATCGGTATCATTGTTACCAATAATAAATTCAATATCCTGATCAGGAAACTGTTCATGGATATAGGGTGCAATATTTTTCATCAAACGATTTTCCCACAGATAAACGGTAAGATGATCATCGTTTTTAGATACTTCTTTCTTTGACTGTCCACATCCAGACAAGACAGCAGTTGCTACAAGTACACCTGACACCACTGCTATCAGACAACGTTTTGCCTTTTTCATACTTTTATTTTCCTCATTCTTTCCTGATAAAATCATTATTGTTACGTCTGTGAAATAACACCGTAAAAAAGCACCGTCAGACAGACAGTGCACCTCATTTCATGCAACTGGCTGCCATTTTACAGGCCCTGTAGCTTTGCGTCCCAGACTTTCATCTGGTTTGCCGATTTCCTTATTATAGATATAGCTTTTAAACTTATACCAAAAAAACTAATTTTATTATACTTTAACGTTCTACTATGCACAAGAAAAAAACTACCGTTTTAACGTTCAAAAACAAAAAAAGAACAGCCGATACATATACTCGAACTGTTCTCCTACTTCCGAAGTCCACGCAGCATTGACATTACTGTTTCCTGCTCATTTGTACTCAGATCGTTCCATATCCCTAGAACTTCTTTCTATTTTTCTGTCAGATTCTCTGAATTACCTTCCTGAAAAAACTGCGATAATGTCACGCCCAAAGCTGTACATATTTTTTCAAGTGTTCATGGATCGATAGTTTCTTCTCTTTTCCTATCATTGTCTTTTTCTCTGTTATTGCCTTTCTTTCAGCTTTCCCCGCATCCTTAACTACTGTATTTGCTTCAACGCCAGTTCTTGGCACAGCTTCTCTGCTCTCATTCTTTTCTGCTATCTGCTGTTCTTCTTTATTAGGAAGAGACAATGCAAGATACTTTTTGATATTTTCTCCGCCTTGTAACACCTGCTCACAATCCTCTGGATAATAGGGAAATGGAATCTGATTGATTGTCAGATAATCAGGATTGTGTTCCAGCATTTCACCCGTAACCGGATCATAATATCCATTTTTAAAGTTAATCCACCGCACAGGCTGTTTATTTAGTTCATATGCCTCTCTGTAGACTTTTGGCTGTGTGATCAGCAGATTATAGATTCTTTTGATCACGCCACTCTGTACCTGATCTCGATAGACCAGCTTCTGAATACGGTATTTCATTCTTACCCCATCATGGTCTTCCAGAAAAACGCCGTGTTCATAATAATAAGGTGTGATTCCCACGACAAAAAACTGAACATTCTCCACCAGATAATCTACAATCTCCATATTCCGAACACCTTTCACATTTCCTTTTGCATCAAATAAGTGAAAATGGCTCAGTTCCGGTTCTTCTTTCGGATTTCGCTCAAACCGAAGAATATACTGTTCCAGTAATTTCTCAACTTCTTTCTGATTATCCAGTTTGCCAAGATACTCTTTCTCTTTGAGCAACTGCCAGCCTGCTTTTCCATCAAGACCAGCGTCTTTAAAAAATGTCAGTAACTTATCATTTACCCACTTCACCGTACAGGAAGCCACATAATGATAGGCATACTGACAGCTTCCAGTAAACTGAATAGCTCTCATTTCTTCTATAAAGGAATCTGCACTGAAATAATATCCGTCATCTTCCTGAACCAGACAAAGTGCCTGATAACCTGACATCACAATATTCAGTGCGATATCTTGATTGTCCACCAGAAAGATATAAGTCTGTACTGTCCCTTCTGGATTGGTTTCCATATAATGCTTCAAAACTTCTTGTTCAAACTTATCACTTCCTTTTAGGCAAAGAAAAAGACGCAAGCCACATTTCTATGACTCACGCCTTACTTCGCTCACAATATTCTATTTTCATTAGTTATCTGCTAAATTGTTTACTAGCAACATTAATACATAAATCAATTCCTTGAGAATAATCTCTTCCGCAATCGCTCTATGCTGATTAGCAGCTCTTACCCATGCCATCTGATCTTTCTCTTTATCCGGTAATGGTTCTTTTTCTTCCAACTGTTTCAGGATCACTCCTTCCCGTTCTCTTGCTGCCCTATCTACTTCCAGAAGGTGTTCTCCAATTGTATTCTGTAAAAGCATCACCTGATAGGTTGAATTTCGATGGTTTTTCAGATAATCTCTGCGAAGAAAACCATACTTGCCAAGTTGCTCCATCTGTTCACCGGATTTATAGGTGAGATTCGGGATTAGATATCCGTTTACATTCGTATACGTTAATTTCATTTTATTAGCACTCTCCATTTCTCATCCTTTTTTTGACCACAAATTTACGACATTTACGACAAATCTGACACTGCTTTACAATACCAGACAAAATGACTGATGCCTCGGAAAGCCCGTAAAACAGGCACTTCTAGGATACACAAGACAGAACAAAAATCAACTTCCATTATCAAGAGGTGAGTGCTAAAAATAATAAAAAAGAAGTTTAACCCAAAAAGTTAAACTTCTAATATATTTAATCTAAATCTTCTCCTTGTGAAGCAATGACTTTTTTATACCAATAGAAAGAATCTTTTCTACTTCTTTTCATTGTTCCGCTACCATCATCATGTTTATCAACGTAAATGAAACCATAACGTTTTCTCATTTCTCCAGTTCCTGCAGAAACTAAATCAATACATCCCCAAGTCGTATAACCAATAAGGTCTACACCATCTTCAATGGCTTTTGCCATTTCTTCAATATGAGCACGATAGTATTCAATACGATAATTATCATGAATACTTCCATCTTCTTCTACTGTATCATAAGCACCTAAACCATTTTCTACAACCATTAATGGTTTTTCATAACGATCATAGATCATTTCTAAGTAATATCTTAATCCTTTAGGATCTAATGCCCATCCCCAATCAGAATATTCTAAATATGGGTTACGTACACCAAATGACATATTTCCACTTACAGCATCATCATTTTCATGAGTAGTTACTGCTTGAGACATGTAGTATGAGAAAGTATACATATCTACTGTACCTTTTTTTAGTTCTTCTAAATCTTGTTCAGTAATATCTAATTTAACATTATGTTCTTTCCATAAACGTTTCGCATATGTTGGATATTTACCTTTACATTGAACATCTCCACAATAGAAGATACCTTTTTCCCATTTAGAACGATTAAATAAAATATCTTCTGGATCAGATGTTAATGGATAATAAGTAATACCACAAATCATACATCCAATTTTATTTTCAGGATCAATTTGATGTCCAATTTGTACAGCCCTTGCACTTGCTACAAATTGATAATGTAAATGTTGATAAGCTTCTTGATAAACTTCATCACTTGCATCATCAGGAATAAAGTTAACTGTATTATTGATTTCATTAAATGTTAACCAATATTTAACGAGTCCCTTGTATTCATTAAAGATTGTTGTTACGTATTTTTCATAAAGGGCAATATATTTACGATCTAACCAATCTCCATATTTTTCTTCTAAAGCAAGTGGTGTATCAAAATGCCAAATAGAAACTAATGGTTCAATACCCGCATTTCTAAGTTCAGTAAATACATTTCTATAGAAATCTAATCCTGCTTGATTAGGTTTATCTTCTTCTCCTGTTGGATAGATTCTTGACCAAGAGATAGATAATCTAAACATCTTGAATCCCATTTCTTTAAGTAAAGCAATATCTTCTTTATAATGATGATAGAAATCAATACCATCATGATTTGGATAAAGTTCATCATCAAAGACAGCAAAATGAGCTCCTTCTGGTAATTTAAATCCATGATTTGGTAACTTTTGTTTATTTCCATCTTTATCAATAAAAGTAACCATACGTGGTGTATTTACTGTTCCACCTGTCGTTACATCTGTACGTGTCATTCCACGTCCGTCTACATTCCATGCACCTTCACATTGGTTAGCAGCTACTGCTCCACCCCAATAAAAATCTTTACTAAATTTCATTTTTTTTCCTCCTCAATTATCCTTATTATAAAATATATTTATGTCAAAAATATGAAATTTTCAAACTATGCAACAAATAAAACGACACATGTATAAACAATTAACGTAATAACCATAAATAATGAAATAAAGGCAGCAACAAAATCTTCATCTTCTTCACCTTTATAAAGTGGTGAAATCAACATCGGCATTGCAAATCCTGTTGGACACATAAAATAAATCAATACACCCATCATATAGATCTTATCTGCCATTAAATTTGGGAAGAAGATAAAGAATCCTGCAATAACAAGCATATAAAAGATAATTCTAACTCCTACAAGTTTTAATAATGATCCTAAAGTATCTTTATTAATTTTTAAGTTATAACCAATAATCAATAAAATAAGACTCACAATAGGAGCTGTTGCTTGTTGAATTGTATTTGTATAAAGATCAATAAAAGCAGTTTGACTTAACAAGTCATATACACCTAAAACATTTAAAATGATTCCTAACATAACCGCAATTACAAATGAATTTGTGAAAATTGTTTTCAATAATTCCTTAGTACTTGTATTTCCTGATGTCTTTTTAGCAACAAGTACAGGAATAATAATAAAAGCAATCACTGTTCCAGCAATATCATAAATAACTGTATTGCTTGCATAAGCTACACCTACAATGGATGTATAAAGTGGTAATGCAACATTTCCTCCTTCACAAGTTGTTAAAAGATAGGGTGAAATATGTTCCATTTCTTTTCCTGTAAATTTAGCAATAAATTTACCTAAAACCATAGCTAATGTAAAAGCAACTAAAACATATAGCACAATCAATATTGCTGAAGCTTCTATTTTAGCAGTAAATAAAACATTAAAAATTAAGATAGGAAACAATACATTGAAAACAATATGATTGGCTCCTTCTTTTTGTTTAGAACTAATAAAGTTTTTAATACGCGCGATCATTCCTAAAATGATCATAAAAAATACTGGGAATAAAGTTGATAATGCGCTCATAATTTTCCTCCTTGTTTTTCAAGAGTATTGTAAAAAAGAAGATTTATAATTACAAATACTTATATATTATAGATATTTATTATTTTTAATTATAAATAATGATATACTTATGATGAGGTGATTTAATGGAATTACGTGTCTTAAAATACTTTATAACAGTTGCACAGGAACAAAGTTTCTCCAAGGCCGCTAAAGTACTCAATGTCTCTCAACCTGCACTTTCTAAACAAATTAAAGATTTAGAAGATGAATATCAAATAACTCTTTTTAATCGTACAACGCGAACTGTTTCTTTAACCGAAGAAGGACGGTTATTTAAGGAACAAGCTATTGAGATTTTAAATCTTGTAGACAGAAGTGAGGATTATCTTAGAAATAATAAAAAATATATTAGTGGAAATATTCATATTGGATGTAGTGAAAGTATATGTAATCGTGTTATTATGAAAGCTATTGCTAAAACTCAAAAACAATATCCCCATATTAAATTTCATCTTTATAGTGGAAATGCACAATATGTTGAAGAAAAGATTGATCAAAGTATTTTTGATCTAGGGATTGTTGTGGAACCTGCAAATTTTTCTAAATATGATTATTTAAAGCTTCCTGGTTATGACCTTGAAGGAATTCTTATGAAAAAGGATTATAATCTTGCGAATAAAGATTTCATTACACCTAAGGATCTAATGAATCAGCCAATTATTATATCTAATCAAGAGATGGTTAAAAATAATATTGCGGGATGGTTAGGAGGTAATCAAAGAGCACTTAATGTGGTAGCTACTTATAATCTTTTTTATAATGCCCAATTGATGTGTGAAGAGGATGTTGGTTATGTTTTAACTTTTGAACATCTTTATCATGAAACAACTGAAAGTTCTTTGTGTTTTAAACCACTAAATCCACCACTTATGATTAAAAGTAATCTTATTTGGAAAAAGTATCGTTTGTTTTCTAAAGCTGAAGAAGCTTTTCTAGAAATTTTAAATAAAGAACTAAATGAAAAGGCATAGCCATCTATACCTTTTTAATTATTTTTATTTTCTTTGATCCATTGAATAAATTCATTCATACCTTCACCTGTTTTTGCACTTAAACAGATAATTTTTGCATTTGGATTTAATTCATGGATTCTTTGTTCCACTAATTCTTTATTAAAATCAAAGACAGGTAATGTATCGATCTTATTAATTAAAACAACATCACTAACAGTATAAACCAATGGATACTTAGCTGGTTTATCATCCCCTTCAGGAACTGATAAAATCGTAATATTAATACTTGCTCCTGTATCAAATTCTGCAGGACAAACAAGATTTCCAACATTTTCAATGAAAATAAGATCTACATCATCCATTCCCATTTCATTAAGTCCTTGTTGAGTCATCGCTGCATCCATATGACACATACCACCTGTATGTAATTGAATGGCTTTTGCTCCACCATTTTCGATCGTAACAGCATCAACACTAGCATCAATGTCACATTCCATGACACCTATACGAGTAATACCTTGTAATCTTTCAATCGTACGAAGTAATGTGGTTGTCTTCCCCGAACCGGGAGAAGACATCACATTAATCATTAATTTTTTTTGTTTTTTTAAATTCTTCACGAATTTTATCTGCAGTTACTTCGTTTTCTTTAAATATATTTTGTTTAAGTTCAAGAATCTTCATAAATACCAATCTCCTTAATATTAAACTCATTACCTCTTAATAAATAGGTATTTTCACTATGGCAATAGGGACATGTTTTACCATAATCAATCGTACGATATTGTCCATGACAATCTTCACAATAAGTAATTGCTTCTAATGTTTCTATATACATTTTTGCATGTTCTGTCACTGCTTCTTTTTTTCTTGCCCAATTCCAACAATCAATTAATTGATCATGAACAACACCAGAAACTTCACCAATTTCTAACTTCACATAATCAATTTTATCAACTTTATTTTCTTGCGCAACTTTTTTTACATCTTTAACAACATAAAATGTAACACCTAATTCATGCATCTTAATGTTCTACCTTTTTCTTTAAAATAATATTTTTTACACGTTTTAATTGATAAGGGATAATTGCTTTAAACTTATCTTCTGCCACAACCATATTAGAACATTCTGGATGATCACGATGAAGTTTGATAGCATCAAATTCACATTTAGTTGTACATACCCCACAACCAATACATTTATTCGCATCAACGATTGTTGCTCCGCATCCTAAACATCTTGCTGTTTCTTTTTTAATTTGTTCTTCTGTAAGAATTTGTGTATTATCTTTGAATCGATCTTTAACCTCAAGGTTAATACCTTCAACTTGTTTAGGTCCACGATCATAGCTTTCTACTAAAATATCATCTGTATCAAGTTGCTTAAATTGCCAACGATTACGTCCTGTTTCCATATGTCCATTATGAACATAACGATGTAATGATTCAGCAGCAATCTTACCTTGGGCAATGGCATCAATTGCGAATTTAGGTCCAGTATAAACATCTCCTCCAGCAAAGATATCTTCTTTACTTGATTGGAAAGTCACTTGATTTAATTCAATAGCTGGTCCATTGAATTTAACATCTTCACCTTTTAATAAATCTTTCCATACACTTTGTTGTCCAATCGCAAAGATTAAACGACCACATTCAACTGTCATAGTTTCATTTTCATCATAAACTGGCGCAAATTTACCATCATTAATTACAGATAAACATTTTTTGAAAACAATACCTGTCACTTTACCATTTTCTGCAAGAATTTCTTTTGGTCCCCAACCACAATTGATTGTAACACCATCTTCTCTTGCTTCTTTGATTTCTTCAACTGAAGCTGGCATATCTGGTTCTTGTTCTAAGCTAAATTGGAATACTGAACTTGCTGCATTTCTTGCAGATACACGAGAAGCATCAATGGCTACATTTCCACCACCGACGACAACAACTTTTCCAGCAAATGGCGCATTACCACAGTTTGCATCATGTAAATAATCAATAGCTGTCATAACACCTTCTGCGTTTTCATTTTCAAGTCCTGGTAAACGACCAGCAGCGCATCCAATAGCAATATAGAAAGCTTTATAACCTTGTTCTCTTAATTGTTGAATTGTTACATCTTTTCCAACTTCAATTCCTGTTTTAATTTCAACACCCATCGCTTTTGCGACATCGATTTCAGCATCTAATAAATCTTTTTCTAGTTTATAAGATGGAATCCCATAACGTAACATTCCTCCCGGATGTTTGCTTTTTTCAAACACTGTAGGACGATAACCTGTCTCAGCTAAATAGAAAGCAGCTGTTAAACCAGCAGGTCCTGCTCCAATAATCGCAATTTTTTCATCAAAATGATCCATATGAATACTTGCAGGAATCACAACTTTTGGAATATGTCTCGTTTTGGCATTTAAATCTTGTTCCGCAATAAATCTTTTAATTGCATCGATTGATAAAGCTTCATCGACTTTACCACGTGTACAAGCATCTTCACATCTTCTATTACAAATCGCTCCACAGACAGCTGGGAATGGATTTTGTTTTTTAATGAGCGCTAAAGCATCTTGATATCTTCCTTGAGATGCCATTTTAATATAACCTTGTACTGCAATATGAGCAGGACAAGCACTTTTACAAGGAGCTGTTCCTGTTTCATGAGTATTAATTCTATTATTATCACGATAATTAAAATCGTATTTTTCTGGTCCCCATTTTGTAGCATCTGGTAATTCTTGTTTTGGATACTTAATTTCAGAACCATCTTTTTTACATAATTTTTGTCCTAAACGTACAGCACCTGCTGGGCAATATTCCACACATCTTCCACACGCCACACACTTATCTTTTTCTACATGAGCTACATAAGCAGAACGTGACATATTTGGTGTATTAAATAATTGTGATGTTCTTAAAGCATTACAAATTTCAACATTACAGTTACAAATACCAAAAATTTTATTTTCACCATCAATATTTGTTATTTGGTGAACAAAACCATTATCTTCTGCACGTTTTAAAATAGCTAAAGCTTCTTCTTTAGTAATATCATGTCCTTTACCTGTTTCACGACAATAATCGGCAAAATCTCCAACACCGATACACCAACCAAAATCATCATCAGCACATCCATCACCAATTGCTTTTCTTGAAGCACGGCATGAACATCTTCCTACACCAATTTTACCTTCATATTTATCTAACCAATAAGATAATTTTTCAATATCAATGGCTTCATTTTCCATAGAAATGGCTTTTTCAACAGGAATAACATGCATTCCAATTCCTCCACCACCTGGTGGTACCATTTGTGTAATTCCTGCAAGCGGAATATAAGTCATACGTTCAAAAAAAGCAGCTACATCTGGATGATTTGTTACACGTGGATTTGATCCATCTGGTAACTCTTCCATATTAAATAACTCTGCACTTCCAGGTACAAACATTGGTAAAATATATCTTCTTTCACTTTGTGGTGCAGTGCGACCATTATGATCATAGTGATAACCATAATCATATTCAAGTAAACCAATATAACTCATTTCATCTAATATTTTTTGAAATGCTTCCTCTTGATTTTTTTCAATCTTACATAACTTACACATTTCTTTAAAAGTATAAGGTGTACGTTTTTTCATTTGTAAAGCAATGTCAGCCATTTCATCACTTATAATTTCAGCAAGTCCCCAATATTCTGGATCTTCTACTTTTACGCCACCAAAAATATGATCTGCCACATCGGTAATCTTTCTACCTAACTTAACAATTTTCTCTCTTGGAGGATTGTCATGCTTGTGATTTGCATCCCACTCCTCGTATTTTTTCATACTCATTTAATTTTTCCTTCCTCCCTTAATTGTTCTTTAATTAAAACAATTACGTCCAATTTATTATACATGAAACCCCTCTATTAAGTAATTGTTTATTAAATAATCGTTGATTTTTTCACATAAATTTAGACATATCATTTAATTTGTCTAAAAAAAAGAATCAAAACGATTCTCCTACTTCATTCTAGCCTTTCTATCAGCAATAATATCCGATATATCAAAAGGAATTTCATCATCCTCTTGTTCATAAACATTCAAAAAAGGAACATCTTCAACTGTCCTTAAAGGGAACTCAGATTTAGCCGTAACATCCTTTAAATCACATTCAATCACACCAATATAAATACCAGGTACAACCTTTCTTTCACTTAATGGTTTAATCTCACGATGATTACATGTATAAAGAAAATTGTGTCCCTTTTCCCAAGTTTCAGGATCATCTTTATAATCTAACATCTTCATCTTTCCTTTAGCGATAACACTACGATAATCATGATAATGCCCTTTATATTTCTTATCAGGAAAATCATTAAAAATACTAAACTCAACACATACGCGAGGATCCTTCTTTAATAAATCAGCCTTTTTTCCCACCTTCATAAAATGAGTATAAATATTTAAATGTGTATCTGTCATTTCAAAACCAAAATTAGTTGGAACAACATAAGGATACCCATCTTCATCATTCATACCAATATTTGCAATATTCATTTCCTTCAACATTGCTTTTATTAATTCATAATCTACTACTTCTCTTTCAAATCTACGCATTCTTCCACCTCGTTTACACTATACTTCCTTTTTTTCTTTTTTTAAAAATCTTTCAGTTTTTGAAAAATATCTTATAATATTTTTTGAGGTGGCTTATGAATACATTAAAAATACAAATTAAACCTTTTTATAAAAATAATCCTTTTCATCTAAAAGATGATCAAATACATATCCTATCTACAAATAAAAATGAAGAAGAAATAAAACAGCTTCTCTTACAAATGAATTATGAAAATTATTCAATTTTCATTCAACTTGAATTAGAAAACTATAACTATGGTTATCTCTTTATAGATCATAAAGAATATGAACTTTATTATTATAATGATTTTGATGATTATGAAGATGAAATTGAATTTGCCAGTAAAAACTGGATAAAAATGATAAAAAATAGTGAGGGGTAATATGAAAAAAATAAATGAAACACAAAGAAAAATAATTCATATGCTTAAGGATTTTGGTATTGATCATATTAGTATGGCTGGCATTCTAGGAACTTTAGAACAAGATAATCTAAATGAAAATGATTTTTTAGACTTTATTAAAAACAAAGAAACACTTTCTATTGAGGACTGTACTGAACAAATATGGCATATGAGAGGATATTAAAAACAAGCGTATGAGGCTTGTTTTTAATCTATATTATTCACGCGCGCTCTTATCATTATCATATTGATCTTATTCATCCTTATCTAACGTTAACAACTCCGATGCAACATCAACGGATTTTAATCTAATTAAATTATCATAAATATCTGGTCTACCTAATAAATTAATTCCCCCATGCCATACAATTTCTTGGTCAATAATAGCATAATGATTATCTAGGTTTTCACATAATTCAACAATTATACCTGCCATTTTTAAATGATATATTAAGTAATTTGCATAATCAGGATTATCAAACTGCAAATTATTAGGATCTCTTGTAATAACAATAACCGTAACTCCTTTTTCTTGTTTATTCTTCACCAAATCAATGAATTCAAATATTTTCTTTTCATCTAATTGTGGACTACATACAATTATTTCCTTATTTGACTCATGAATGTCCTGAGCAAATATTTCAGAGTAATCATTATAATTATAAATATGATGAGCTTCTTGTTTATTATTCACTACATTTGTAATAACGTCGAAACCAATTTTTCTATAAGCTCTTAGCCTCTTTTTATACATATTGTTAAAAAAGCTAATATGTAAATCTACATAATCATATACGATAGCACTTTCCTTAAATTCATAATCTCTATTAATTCTTCCTAAAAATTGTTCTACTAATGGTTCTCCTGAAACTGGTGTTGTAAGAAAAAGTGTATCTAATCTTGGAACATTAAACCCTTCACCTACAGATTGTGAAGTAGCAACCAAAATAAACGATTCATTTTGGTTTATTTCTAACAATTGTTTTCTTACTTCGTTATTTTTCTTTTGAGTATTATCACCATAAATCAAGAAAGTATTATCAAGCACATCTTTCTTTAAAACATCATATAAATATTTAGCGTGTTCCTTATAACGAGTTAAAACAATAGGACTTCTTTTATTTTTAATACATTCTTTTATATCTGAAATTATCATTTCATTTCTAATTGTACTTTTTGCTATTAATGAATACGCACTATTTATATCTTGTTTACTATCACCTAAATTAATAACTCGTGTAAATCGCGGATAAATAAAATGATCAATGTTTTGTTGTTCTATCCTTTGTCTACTTGTGAATTGATGTCTTATAGATCCTATCAACATATAAACTTTCTTTTCTAATTGATCGATTCTCTTATCATTTGCTGAAACACCATAAACGTATTTTGAATTCACTTTATTTAATACATTTTCAAATACAGATGATGCACTATGATGGCATTCATCAACTATCACCATACCATAAGAATCTTTTAACTTACTTTTTCCATTTTTATCGTAAATTGAATTGACAGATACAACATCTATTATCCCAGTTAACGTGTTTTTATTTCCATAAAGAACCCCTATAACATCATTCCTTGTTTTAATTATTCCCGTTTTAGTTTGATAGGTTGGTAATTCTTCATTTATATCTAAAAATTTATGTAACTCTTCTACCCATTGATTGATTAAACTGACACTTTGCATAACAATCAATGTACTTACTTTTCTTTTTGAAATAAGGTAACTTGCAACAACCGTTTTTCCAAACGCTGTTGTTGCATTTAAAATACCATTATCATATTTTAATAATTCATTTGCTGCTGTATTCTGATTATCTTTTAATTGTCCTTTAAATTCTACATTGACTGGTTTTCCTCTTTCTCTTTTATCAATAATTTCATATGGAATATTTGCCTGTGAGCACTTATCACTAATCTTTTCCATTAGTCCTCTAGGGATTTTAATATAGTCATTAATATCACTTCCCATATAAACAACCATTGGTTGATTCCAATTCGAGTACCCTAATCTATTATTCTTATAAAATATTGGATTATCAAAAGCAACTAAACTCCTTATTTGATTTTGAATTCTAGGGCTTAAATTCAAAGTATCAATATAAATACCATCAGCAAGCACAATTGTCATTTTTTCTACAACATCTTCTTTATAAAAAGGCTCATCTTTTTTCCATGGCTTAATTCTCGCTTCTCGATTAGGATTTATCAATAATCCTTTACCTTCTGCTAATTCGATCTTCCATTTATCAATATACCTTTCAACATCTTTTTTGGTTAATCTATTAATTTTATTAAGAACCAACCATTGATCATAATAAGCATTCCAATTTTCATCAACAAAAGCACTATTACCATTTTTTAACGCTTTACCTTGTAATGGAAGTGCTATAACATTCCCAAGCCCTTGATTATGATCTTGTGTAGGAAACATTCGATCATAATATCTAAATGATTTTAAGTTAATTGATGCAGCTCCTTTTTCTATTAGTAAATAGCCAAAATCTCTTGCTAGCGATGCTGATATAAATTCTTTGAATACTATCCAAGCATGTGCCCCATTTCCAGAACGAGACCTTTCTATTAAAACATCAATATTACTTTCTTCACAAATTTTTCTTAACGCATTTACTTCATCTTTCCAATCATTATTATCTATACTCTCTTCATCATGATTATCAAAATCAAAAACAATAAACTTACATGTATCATTTTCTAAAAGAGGATAAATACCTATTACATCTGTGCAATTATCTTTATGACCAAGCAAATGATTTAATCCTACATTTCTGTTTAATTCTTTCCATTGCTTATACGGACAATCTATACATGATGTTTTTACATTGTTTTGTTTAGGACACATACTATTCCATCTATTATTACATTGCGGAAAATAACCACCTCGTGAACCTCTTAATGCATAGACGTCTCTCCTACCTTGAAATATTGTTAAAAAAATAGCAGCCATTTCACCTGTAATATATTGATCTTTTATACAAGCACCTTGATCTTCATTATATTCAGTTAGATTATTTGTTATATTATTCGTTTGTTCATCAAATATTATATTTGATTTTTTTAACAATTCTTTTAATTTGTTATTTTCTTCTTGTAAATCCCTTATTTTTTTCCTCAATGTTTCTAAGTTATAACCTGTAATATTCATAGAAGAATCTCCTTAAACAATTTATTATATATATTTTATAATGTATCAAATAATAAATATATAAAAAGAGAATACTAATTTTGTATTCCCTTTAAAAATTTTTCATCTCGGGTATATTATAAAAATATTTTTATAATATACCCACCATTTCTGGTTGTTCTCTTTATTATTCAATTTCTTGTAATATTTAGGTTGTCCCCAAATTATTTGATTACCCAATATATAAAATAAAAGCCCTGTAGAACAGGACTAAGTATCAAAGTACTTTTTCTTATGTCCGTTTTACAAGGGCTATTTTAATTTAATTTATATTTTTTAATCTACATCATATGCAACCAAATCATCAAAAGTTTGTCTACGAATGACTTCTTTAGATTTACCTTGGTATGTAAAGACTACTGCTGGTTTAGGTAATTGGTTGTAATTAGAAGACATTGAATAGTGATAAGCTCCTGTCGAGAACATTGCTAGAATGTCTCCTGGTTGAGGATCTTGTAACATAATATCTCTAATTAAAATATCTCCTGATTCACAGTTTTTACCAGCTACTGTTACTAAATGATTTGCTTCTTGTCCAGCTTTATTAGCGATAACAGCATCATATTTAGCGTTATATAATGATGAACGGATGTTATCTGTCATTCCTCCATCTACACTAATATAATCTCTAATATCTCTAATGTATTTATATGAACCTACTGTATATAAAGTAATACCTGCATTACCTACACAATAACGTCCTGGTTCTACTAAGACCATTGGTCGTTTCATATCTCTTTTGTCGAATCCTTTGTAGATGATATCCATGATTGTAGAAACAACATCATCAAATTCTAGTGGATGATCACTTGCTGTATATTGGATACCAAAACCACCACCAGCATTTAATTTATTAATAACGATTCCAAAGATATCATAGATTTCATAAGCAATATCTACAAATTTATTCATTGCAAGTACATAAGCTTGAATTTCTTCAATTTGACTACCTACGTGACAATGAATTCCATCAAAATTGATATGTGGTGCATCAATAACTTTTTTAATTGCTTTTAAGTATGTATTATCATGACTTGAAAAACCAAATTTTGTATCTTTGGCTCCAACACGAATATAATCATGTCCACCTGCATAGACACCTGGTGTGATTCTGACAAGTCCATTGACTTTAACATTTAATTTTGAAGCAATTTCTTCAACAAGTTCAATTTCATAGAAGTTATCAATGACAAAGTTTTCTACACCATTTTCTAAAGCGTATTGAATTTCTGAAGGTAATTTATTATTCCCATGGAAATAAATCTTTTTAGGATCAAATCCTGCTTTTAACGCAACACTGATTTCTCCTGCAGAAACGCAATCAATTCCTACGCCATATTCCATTGCTAATTTATAGATTGCTTTACATGAAAATGATTTTGATGCAAATAATGGTAATGTATTTTCATATTTATCAATCATTTTTGTTTTTAATGTATTAAATTGTTTTCTAATATGTCCTTCAGACATAACATAGAGTGGTGTTCCATATTGTTTAACTAAATCAGTTGCTTTCACATCATCTATGTATAAATCATTTCCCTTAATTTGTGCAAATTCAGTTTGTAAAACCATTTCTTTTCTCCCTAATAAAGTGTTTTTAACGTAAACAACCCATGATCCTTATCTTGTAAGGCTTTAGCTGCAGCTAAAGCACCTTGAACAAAGACATCTTTAGATAAAGCTGTATGTTTAATTTCAATAATTTCATCTAATCCCGCAAACATAATTTCATGTTCACCAAAAATTGTTCCACCACGAAGTGCTTGAATTCCAATTTCTTGTTTCTTTCTTTTTTCATGAAGTGCACTACGATCATATACAGGTGTTGTTTCTTTAATTTCATCTTCCATTACTTCATATAAAAGCTTTGCTGTACCTGATGGTGCATCAATCTTTTGATTATGATGTTTTTCTAAGATCTCAATATCATAACCATTATCATAGAATTCTTTAGCAACTTGTTTTAAAATTTTTGTCACCATTTGAATTCCAAAGCTTGTATTATAAGATTGGAAGATAGCAATTTCTTTAGAAGCTTCTTCAATCTTATCTAATTGTTCCTTAGAAAAACCAGTTGTTGCAAAAACAACTTTTGTTTTATTCTTTTTAGCGTAAGCTAAAATATCATCAAGATTGTTTGGATGTGAAAAATCAATAATCACATCCGCACGATCTTGGACTTCTGTTAAATTATTGTACATTGCTTCTGGTGCTTTTTCATCAAACACATAAGAAACAATCCCAATTAAATCAAAACCTTCTTGTGTTCTTAATTGATGAGCTACTTTTTTACCCATCAAACCATATCCATATAATAATACCTTCATCTTAATACCCCAATTTTTCAAATGTATCCATTGCATCAAATAAAGCTTTTTTATTTTCTTCTGTTGTTTCAATTAATGGTAATCTTAAATGTTCACCACATACTCCCATTTTCGCAAGTGCAGCTTTTGGCATAATTGGATTAACATCAATAAATAATAAACGTGAAATAGGATCTAAAGCATAAGCTAAAGGTTGAGCTTCTTTAATATTTCCTTTTAAGATTAATTGTGTTAATTTTTCTACTGCTTCTGGATATAAGTTAGAAGTTACAGAAATAACCCCTTTTCCTCCAGCTGCCATAAATGGAAGAATGTTATCATCACATCCTGAATATAAATCAAAGTCTAAATCAGCTGTTTTAGCTAAAACTTCCATCGCATAAGCAATATTATCTGTGGCATCTTTCATTGCTTGAATGTTTTTGTGTTTAGCAAGTTCAACAACAGTATCAACCGAAATATTTAATCCTGTTCTTCCTGGTACATTGTATAAAATCATTGGAATATCAACGGCATCCGCAATTGTTGTATAATGTTGAATTAAACCTCTTTGGCTTGTTTTATTGTAGTAAGGTGTTACGACAAGAATCGCATCCGCCCCTTTTTCTTTAGCATAACGTGCTTTCTTTAAAGCTGTTTGTGTATCATTTGAACCAGCTCCACAAATAACTTTAACGCCTGTCCCTTTCGCAAGTTCTAGTGTTAGATCTAATAATTTAAATTCATCTTCAATAGTAATTGTAGCTGTTTCACCTGTTGTTCCATTTACAAGTAAAGCTTGTACACCACCATCAATCATTCTTTGAACTTGTTTTTTAAATCCTTCAAAATCAATGTCTCCGTTATCAAACATTGGTAATACAAGTGCAACTGCACTTCCTTCAAAAATTGTCATATTTATTTATCCTCCTCAATATGAAATCTTTCTTTTAATAATTGAATTGCTTGATCTAAATTCTCTTTATCAATAACTAAAGAAATTGTTCTTTTACTTGTCGTAATTTGATAAAAGTGAATATTAGCTTGTCCTAAAACATCAAATACTTCAGCTGCTAAACCTGGTGTTGTTTCTACCAGTTTTCCCCCAACCGCAACTTTAGCGTATTTTCTAATTTGATAAATTTGAATTTGTTTAAATTCATCTTTTAATTTCATGATTGCTTGATTTAGTTTTAATTGGAATTCTTGATCTAATGTAATTTCAATTTGAACAAAATCATCAACAGTAACTTGTGAAATCATGTCTACATTAATTTCTTCATCTTTTAATATAGAAAAGATTTTCGCAATCATTTTAGGATGTTTTGGTACATTTAATAACTTAAGTTGAATAATTTCTTTTTCACAACTTATAGCTTCAATAATATCGTTCATAATTTCCTCCCTATATTTTATTCATCCTCTTATAAAAAGTGACAAATAAAAAATTGCAATGAGTATCATTGCAACAAAAAATTCGTTATCAATGATAGCTCCCCATTACCTTTAGATAATGACAGTTGAATAGGTCTTTCCTAGACACCCAAGATTCTACCTCATGCAATAGATACAATCTTTCGGCAAGTGCTCCTCCTTCATTACCTTGTTGCATCAAATAATAATAATCTCATAACATCTTGCGCCTCTATCTTTATTTGAGTAAATTCTATCACATCTTGAAATAGTATACAATAATAAGCCTTATTATTTTTCATTTAGTAGTAATTTTGATATGATAGTTTCAGGAGGGATATTTATGTTATTTATTTGTTATCCAAAATGTTCGACATGTAAAAAAGCAAAGAAATTTTTATTAGATCATCAAATTGAATTTGATGAAAGACATATCGTTGAAGAAAAACTAAATAAAGATGAATTAAAAGCACTTTATTTAAAAAGTGGTTTACCACTTAAAAGATTCTTTAATACATCAGGTAATCTTTATAAAGAAAAACATTTAAAAGATGTTTTACCGACTTTAAGTGAAGATGAACAATTAGAACTACTTTCTACTAATGGTATGCTTGTTAAAAGACCTATACTTGAAACAAAAGACAAAGTTCTTGTTGGTTTTAAAGAAGAGCAATATAAGGAACTTCTCTAATGCCTGCTGGATATACACATTATTGTTTTGGTAAAGATGTTTATAAACATCTTGATGATCAAAATATTAAAGATTTATTACTTAGAAATGAAAATTGTTTTTTAATTGGTCTTCATGGTCCAGATATTTTCTTTTATGAAAGATGGAATAAAATAGCAAGAAAGATGCATCAAGATAAAGCCAATACTTTCTTTGAAAAGGCACAAGATATTATTCAAAGTGAAGCACAACTTGCTTATATTCTTGGTTTTATTTGTCATTATTTATTAGATAGTCAAATGCACCCTTATATTAAAAGGATGATTAAAAATACAAATATGGATCATTTTGAAATAGAATCTGATTATGATCGTCTTCTTTTAAAAAGACATCATCAAGACCCTTTGCATAAAGAAATCTATGAACATATTCGCTTTAAAGAAAAAGAAATATGTACTATTCAATCCTTTTTTCCTGAACTATCTTATTTAGATATTGAAAAAGCTCTTAAAGGATTAAAAAGAATTGATCATTTATTAAAAGCCCCTAGCTTTTTAAAAAGGGGGCTTATTTATGGATGTTTCCATCTCACATTCAATTTTCATAAACTCCAAGGTTTAATTATTAACTACCATCATAATAAAGAAATGGAAAAATATAATGATATTCTTGATAAAATCTACCAACAAACCTTAAAAGAAGCTCTTATTTATCTTCCTTTATATATTCAAAACTATAAAAAACACGCTCCTTTACCAGAACGCTACTATCACAACTACAAATAGTGCATCAAACGATGCACTATTTTTTATAAATCAAAACCATCTTTGAAAGCTTTACCAACATTTTCTCCTAAAACACGATACGTATTATTGACCATATCAAAAGCAATAATTTCCATTTTATCTACATCTATCTTACCATTTTCATCTAAATAATCTTCATCAATAGAAACATTCACAACATTTCCAATTAAATTTCCATCTTCAAAAGATTCTACAGTACATTCTAAAGTAAGTGGATATTCTTCAATAATTGGTGCATCAACATGTTTTGAAGGTGTTATATGGACACCACTTTTAGCAATCTTATCTTCTTTATTTCCTGAAACAACACCGAAATAATCAGAAATTTTTTCAGTTTTCTTTGTCGCAAATGATAAAGTAAAAGCTTTCTTTAATTCTAAATTATCTGTTGTTTTATGTTTAGAAAGTGATACATAAACTTGATTATAATCATAAACACCACCCCAAGCAGCATTCATGACATTGGCTTTACCATCTTGATCATATGTTGCAAGCATTAAAACAGGTAAAGGCATAAATTGCATTTTATTTCCTAAATCTTTTCTCATATATATGTTTCTCCTGATTCTTATATTATACCATAGATAAAAGCCAAGCTTTATTAATCTCGACTTATAATTTCTTTAATTCTCTCTAAATCCTGATCATTGATTAATGCATCAAAAATTAGATTGTATTTTTCAAGTGTCAAATTTTCTAATATTTCATCATGTTCTTGGGAAAATTTACTTTTAAAAAGCGCAATAGTATTTTCTTTAGCTTTTAATAATTCTCCTTCAGCTTTTCCTTCTTCTAATGATTCTTTACGAATTCTTTGTTCTTCTTGGTAATGTTGAATTTTAACGAGTTGTCTTTTCTCTGCTGCTAAAACAAGTCCTTCATCTTCATTGAATTGTTCAAGTTTATCTTTCATGATTGTTACCACCTCATTATCTAAGGTCATTATATCATGGGTAAGTCCTTGATATAAGATGTAGATTAAGATTTCTGATTTACTAAAGCTTTTAATTCCTCTTTCTTTTTCAATGACTTTAATAAAAGGAAGTTGTACAAAGTAGCTTTCTATTAAATTAAACCTTCTTACATATCCATGTCTATTTCTAGGCATATAAGCATCTATCAATTCAAGATTGTCTTTATCAATATCATCGATAAAAAGAATAGTTACTACTTTATGTAGATTTTCACTATATTTCTTATCTCCTCGATTGACTTGATGATCAAGCATGCGAGATTCATAAGCTTGAAAACGATGATAGATTTCTCTAGAAAACTTTGTATTCTGCATTTCTATATCAATCAGTTCCCCATCTTCTGTTTTTACCTGAACATCCAAAATCATATCTTTATCACTTATATGACTGGGATTAAGTTCAGAGTTTAAGACTGTAATTTCTTGAGTTTTGATATGTGCAATCTCTTCGATGATGAGTTTTAATAGATAGTAACACTGAACATCTTTCATATTGGATAATAGATACTTAAATACAAGATCATTTTTAAAATCGGCAATTCTAGGTCTTATCTTTTCCATTATAAAATTCTCCTTTCAGTATATATATAGACACTAAAAGTCAAAATTTCTTTTAAAAAATGAATTTTTTTATTTTTAATTGTTTAATTCAGTATTTTATTAAAAATATCACTATAGAATTTATATGAAAGTGTTTTCAATATACAGTTTTATATATGGTATAATAATATATAAGGAGGCGATTAATTATGCAATACTTTACTTTTTTAGGAGTTGGTACTCTTCCGGAAGGCTATGAAGAGGCGCTTTATTCTTTTGAAGATAACAAAGAAGAAATTCATGCTTCTAAGTACGTTCAGAGCGCTATCATTGAAAAATTTCAATCAGATATTTCTGAAGTATTTGTATTTTGTACCGAGAAGTCATATAGTCTAGGTGCTAGAAACATTAAAAATGAAATAAAAACTAAATTTAATATAGATATTAAATTTATAACTATAAATGAATTCGTAAAAATTGAAGAAATTCTACAAAAAATGAATGAAGTATTAAAAGAAGATTTTATTATTGATGTTACACATAGTTTTAGAAATATTCCAATTTCAGTGACAATGATATCTAATTATTTAGAAGTATCAACTAAAAAACAATTAAAGCATCTATTCTATGGTAATTATAATCGTGAAACTAATGAAGGATTAATTATTGATTTAATTAACCAATATGAAAATTCAAAAATTGCTTCATCATTAATGGCATTCGATCAATTTTTAAAGATATCAGATACATATTTATACAATTTAAATGATAATAAAATAAATAATTTGATGAAAGGCATTTATCAATTTAATCACATGCTAGATTATTGTGAATTTGATAGCTGTGTTCATTCTATTTCTCAAATTTATAATTTCTGCCAATCCATATTAAAAGAAAAAGATAAATATATTCTTCTTACACCATATCTCAAAAGTATACAAAAGAAATTATCAAATATTTATATAGAAAAAAATGATGCTATTAAAAAAATCAAATTTATTAAACTTTTATTAGCTCATAATTCTTTACAAATTGCTATTACGTTTACAGATCAACTAATTAGGGAAGAACTTGTGCATTATTATTATTTTCCAGATAGTAAATCGTTTAAAGAAGAATTATTAAATAAAATTGCTAAAGAATCTGATTTTTATGACTTATCAACAGATCTTTTATTCTTTTTAAATATACGAAATTCATCTAAGAATATAAATTCAAAAGATTATATAGTAAAAATTCGTAATAAAAATAATAATCTCTCAAAAAACACTGACATTCTTGATAAAGATAGCATAAATGATTTTTATTTAAAAATAAGAAATGTTGTTAATCACGGTGGTAAAATTAAACAAAATGTAGATGTGAATAAGATAATTTTAAAATGCCTTGATAGTGTAGAAAAATTTATAAAGGAGGGCTAAAATGAATAATTTAAATATTGCTTATGCAGCTTTGCTTCATGATATTGGGAAATTTTATCAAAGAACTACAAAGATTTCTTTACTAAACTCACAAGAAATTGCATCTACTCCAATACATGCAAATGGCTATCATACACATATTCATAGTGGATATACTGCAAAATTTTTTCATGATTATCTTCATTTGAATGATCAGCTAGAAAAAGCATCTAGTGGACATCATATTAATGAGGTTGATGAATTTGATAGTATTATTCGTGATGCTGATCGAATTGCTTCTAAAATTGATAGAAATGATGAAAACTTTGATTTTGAGGAAAATCATAAAAAAACTAGATATCAATACATTACGTCTAGACTATCATCTATTATGGGAAATATAGATTTTGGACAAACAATTTATGATTCAAAGTTCAAATTAACTAGCATAGATCAATGTATGAACCCGTGTAGAAATAATATTGAACAAAATACAATTGAAAGTATTGAGGAATATAAAAAACTATTCGCTCAATTTATTGAAGAAATAAAATTCGATAATTTATTAATTGGTAAACCAACGCCCTATAAATATCATCGTATGTATTCTTTACTTTATAAATATACAACCTTGATTCCTTCTTCTACATATGAAACAAATAATCAAACTGTAAGTTTATTTGATCATTTAAAACTTACAACAGCTATTGCAAGCTGTTTATCACAAAATAATTGTAATAACTTTTATATGTTAGAATTTGATGTCTCTGGTATTCAAAGTTTTATTTATAAAATTACCGAAGGATCTAAAACTAAAACTAATATTGCCAAATCTTTAAGAGGACGTTCAGCATTTGTTACTCTTATTACTAATGCCATTACATATACAATATTAGATAAATTTAAACTTACACAAGCTAATATCATTTTCAATACTGGTGGAGGAGCATTACTCTTATTACCTTATTTAGATGATACTGAAAAAATCATTCATAATACATTCAATACTATAACAAAAGAACTTTATAAAAGATTTAATACTTCATTATCTGTTGTTTACGCAATTGAGAAAGTTGATAAGTTTGAATTAAGTAATTTCAAAACAGAAAAGGCCCTTGCATTAAAAACAAAATTAGAGGAATATAAATTAAAAAAATTCTATCCTTTAATTAATAATGATTTCTGTGTTGAACATTTAGAAGATAAAGAAATTTGTGAATTATGTGGTCAAAATTATGTAAAAAAAGATCATAAATGTCAAAATTGCTTAGACATTCTAAATATATCTGATTATTACACAAAACACGATAAATTCACTATCCTATACTCTAATTTAGATTATAATAATTGTTTAATGGATTTAGGTTTTATAAAAATTTACTTTTTTGAAAAAATACCTCATGAATTAATTAATAAAAATGACTTTTATTATATAGATGCTGTTAATCATTTTGAAGCTGGAAATGTTAAACTTCTTGCTAACCTTGTTCCAAAAGAAAATAATACTATTTTAAATTTTGAAAATATTACAAAAACATTAGATAAATCTTATGGTGATGAAAAATTAGGAGTTCTTAAAATGGATGTCGATAATCTTGGAGCAATCTTTGCTTTTGGACTTAAACAAGGAAAAAATAATGATGTAACATTGCAACGTTCTTTATCAAAATATTTAACTTTAAGTAGATTTATAGAATTATTCTTTGGATACAAATTAAAACAAATTTGTCTTGATTTAAGTAAAAAACTACAAAATAAAAACGAAAACATCTTTTATATTAATTATGCTGGAGGAGATGATCTTGTTATTTTAGGACCAATTTATGGAATTCTACAATTAGCCAATAAAATACATATTGAATTTAAAGAATTTGTTCAAAATCCTAATATAACATTATCAGCTGGTATACATATTCAAAATCCTAAAAAACCTATACGTTTTGGAATTAAAATGGCAGATAATGCATTAGAAGCCTCAAAATCTTATGTAAAAGATAACCGCTCAAAAAATGCTATTACAATTATGAACAGTACTTTTTCATTCGAAGAATTACCAAATATTTTAAATAAAATAGAGACTTATCGTGGTTATTTAAATGATAAAACAAATCCATTATCTCGTACTGGATTTTATAACATTATGTCCCATATGGATAATAAAACACTAGATGAATACTATTCAACAATTCCTATTATTCAATATTCACTATATAGACAAATCGATAATAGCCATGAGACTTTAAGAAAAAAAATATTACAAGATTTAACAACTCTAAAAACAGACGAAGAAATTAACAAACAAGTAACTATTATGAAACTCGTTATCTTATTTACAAGGGAGGTTAATTAAATGAGTTATAACACTAAACAACATAGATTACCAAACAAACCACCAAAAGAAAGAAATAATATGCCCGAAAAAATAACTATCCCATTATCAGAAAAATACACTAATCCTGCTGAAATATTTCTTGATACTGGAATAGCCTACAAAATAGCAAATAAAATGGGAGATATAGCACCACATCAATTAAGAAAAATTCTAAATGTCTTAAAAGAATCTGTAACAATCGTAAAACGTAATCCAAATAAATTTATTGATGCTAGAAATAAACTTTATTACATTGTTCCCTTAACTGCTTATAACACAGGTAGAAATAAAGGACTTCAAGAATTATATAATTTTGTCTATCAACATATTAATGAAAAAGCTATTCAATCACCAAAAGATATTGAAATATTAGACCAAATTTTTACAAGTATTATTGCTTACCATAAAGTATTAAATCAAAATAAAAAGGAGAAATAAAAATGTTAAAAAAGACTCATAGAATACAACTAAAAATTGAATTATTGTCAGGAATGCATATAACTGGTGGAGATGATACTTTTGATATTGGAGGTGCAGATTCACAAGTTATTAAAAATCCTCTAACTGGTGAACCCTATATACCTGGCAGTACTTTAAAAGGAAAAATTCGTTCTCTTTTAGAATTTAAATATGGAACATTTATAAATAACGAATTAAAACCTGTGCCTGAGCATAATCAATTATTAAGCTTATTTGAGCCAAATACAAATGACATACCACAAATGACTAGAGCTATCTTTAGAGATGCTGTTTTAACAGAATCTAGTAAAATCGAATTACAAACATATTTAGGTGAGCATACATATACTGAAATTAAAGCTGAAAATAAAATTAATAGATTTAAAGGGACGGCTGATGCTCCACGATTTATTGAACGTGTTCCTGCTGGTAGTAAATTTATTGGTTACATAGACTTGCTTGAATTTGATAACGATGATTATCAAACACTTTATAAATACTTAGAAACTGGTGTAAATTTACTTAATTATAATTATATTGGTGGTAGTGGATCACGAGGATATGGGCGTATCCAAATAGAAATGGAAGAGTTGAATAACAATGAAGGAATATAAGTTAGTTTTTAAACCATTATCAACTATTACCAATATTCCAAATGCTCAAACTATTTTTGGAGCAATATGTAATATTATAGTAAATACACAAGGAGAAGAAGCTTTAAATAATTATATTAGTTCATTTAATAATCAACCTCTTTTTATACATTCATCCATGTTTCCATTGAATATGTTACCAATGGTTCACTATAACATTTTTGATATAGATTATATAAATCATAATATTTTAAAAGAAAAAAGTATTGATCAATTATCTTATTTACAAACATTAAAAAATTATAAAAAAATAAATTATACTACAGAATCTATTTTTAATGACTATATTATTAAATCTGATTTCAATAAAATGCGTGATGATTTACTTAATAAAAAAATAAACATTAAAAACTATTGTCTTCAAAAAGCTAGTGAAAATATATTATTTGAACAAACCAAACAACTCAATACACATGTAAGAAAAAAAGATTACTACAACACTTCTATAGGGGATGATAATGCTTTGTATTACGATGATACTATATATACTAATGGATTATTTTATATATTAGTTAAAACAAATGAAAATATTAAAAAAATAAAAGATATATTTTCTTATTCTCATTTTTTCGGTTTTGGACCTCGCCACTCTGTTGGAAAAAACAGTTTTAAATTAATTTCTATAGAAGAAATAAAAAGAAAACCTAATTTAAATAATAAACTTTTGCTTTCTCAATCAGTTTTCGATGAATGCATCAATTTAAGTGAATCAAACTATCAAATTATTTCTAAACAATATCATCCTTCTAAAACATATATAAATAAAACAACTCATAAAATGAATTTATTTAATGAAGGAAGCTATTTAAAACTAACACAAGATAAAGAATGGATAGGTAAAATTCTATCATTCAATATTGATAAAAAACCATTATACTACTATGGCATTGGCTACATTATATAGGAGGTTAAAAACATGACTTATAAAATATCTATATTAACACCTGTTCATATATCATCAGGCAATAAAAATGCTTGTTTCTTATATCATCCTGATAAAAATGATCACTTTAATTGTTATAGAATAGAAGATTTATTACAATTTATTCCACCTCAAAAATTATTAGAATTACAACCAGATAATGCTAGTAATAATGGTAAAAAAGATATTATCAAGCTATTTAATAATTATGTAAATTATAATCAATTAAAACCTCAGTACTTCTTATTTTATAAATTTAAACCTTTTTCTAAAGATGTCACTGAGCAAGTCAAATCATTAAATAAACCCTATATACCAGGTAGCAGTATAAAGGGTGCAATTATGAATGCCATTATATTTAATCTATTAAATGATAATAAAGAAAAAATAAAAGAATTTCTTATTAATTTTAATAGAAATTTATCTAAAAACTTTGAAAAAGAACTATTGTCTTATCTTTTTGGAAAAGATTTTGAAGAGATATTTAAATTATTTTCTTCTTGTATTTGTTGTGAAGATATATTTTTTGATACTATGATTCTTTGTGATAGTGATCGTTTAAACATGAAAAATAATAATCATAAAAAATCCCAAGAATTTAGTAAATTTGAATGTATTGATAACTTACAAGAAAAAAAGACTAATCTATTTATGATAGATCAAACTAGACAAAAAGTATTTTTAAATAAATATAGCAACAAAGAAATAATTAAAAAGTTACGTATATTCTTTAATAAAAGAAATATAATTATTGCTTGTAGAAATTATTTTCGAACTATAATAAAAGATGATAAAAAATATTTTATTGAAGATCAATTTGATTATTTCAAAAAATCTGATTTTGAAGGAAGAGGTCAAATTATTGAATTTTTAAATAGTATATCTTTTGATAATAAAGATATATGTTACTTAAGAGTAGGAAATAGCACGAATTACTTTTATAAATCAATCTCTATATTTATTAAAAAAAATTTTTATGAATTTTATGATAATAATTTCAGCTTATTCGCTCCAATTAGATTAGGGAAAAAGAATTCTCCTAAAGCAGATACTATGCCTAAAACAAGAATTATTTTTAAATATGATAGTGAATGTTATCTACCAGGATTTATTAAGGTTGAACCCTATGAAGAAAATTGAAATAGAGCTTATTTTACCACAAGGAGCACTTTTTTATCAAAATATTAATTTATTTATCTATAAACAATATATCAACTTTTTATATAAATTGAATTGTTTTGTAGTAGACCAAAAATGTTGCTCCTGTCCTTTTTCTAAAGAATGTTATTATTATCATTGCACTGGTGAAAATTTTAAATATTATCCTAATATTTTAATAGAAAACCCTATTTTTACACAAGCTATTTTTCAAAAAGAAGAAGTATTAAAAATATCATTTTTTATAATTGGTGAAGATATTAAACATATGAATTATATTAAACTCTTTTTTCAATCCTATCTTAATCAAAAAATTCAAGGATATTTCTTTTATTTAAAAAATATAAACATGATAGATTGTAATCAAAAAAATATCAGTTTAAATCATATAATGATTTCTTCTTGCATTAAAACAACTCATTTTACTGATGAATATAATCAAATGATCAATTATTACAATAAACATTATTTAACTCAATACAATAATTTATCTAATTATATGGTAGATATTAAAAACATTAAACATAGTCAACAAGAAGGTATTCAATTTAAAACAAAGAAAATAGTACCTAGAGGATTTACATATCATATATCGTTTAATAAAGATATTAATATACCTTTAGATATTTTATATATTGGTATTGGACATTTCAATTTTATAGGAGGTGGAGAACTTGAGACTTAAAATACAACTATCTTATAATAATTTTACGGTTCCTATGAGTTATCAAAGCATTCTACAAGGTGTTATTTATTCATTATTATCTAAAGATGAATTAGGAGATTTTTACCATAATGATGGATATCATTATGATAAAAAAACATTTAAATGTTTTACATTTAGTCAACTATTTGGAAAATATAAAATTGAAAATAAACATTTAATTTTTGATGATGATTTTTATTTCTATATTAGTTCTTTAGATGAAAAATTTTTAAAACATATATATAAAACAATTCTTTTAAATAACTCATTATTAATTAATAAACAACAAGTAAAAATTAAAAATATATCTATTCTTAATTTACAACCTTTTATAGGAACAAAAAAAATATGTATTGAAACATTATCTCCTATGCTTATCTATTCAACAAAAGATAATTATTCAACATATTACAGACCTTCAGATAAAGAAAGTCTTAATTTTATTATTAACAATATTCAAGATAAGTGCCTTGCTTACCATTATCCAATAAAAGAATTAGTATTTAAAATTGATCATATAATATATGAAAAAAGAAGAATGATGAAATTTAAAAACTGCTTCTATGAATGTTTTATGACAAAATTAGAAATTGAAACAAATTTTGAAACATTATCACTTATTTATAACTGTGGGCTTTCAAGTAAAAATTCATGTGGTTTTGGCATGATAGATATTGCACATGAAAAAAGTAATATATCTTTATAAAAGTGGCCAATTATTATGTAAAGATTGTTCCTTAATATTAAAAGATAAAAAAGATTATGTCTCTTACATTCCTATTGAACAAATAGATACGCTTATTTGTTTTGGAGAGATTTCAATAAATAAACGCACTTTGTCATTATTAAATAAACATAATATAGTTATTCTATTTTTTAATTTTTATGGTCAATATATTGGAAGATTTACACCTAAACAATATTTAGATGGCAAAATACTAATTAATCAAATTCATATCTTTGAAAATGAAACAATACGATACCATATAGCAAAAACTATGATTATCTCATCATTAAAAAATTGTTTGGCCCTGTTGAAATATTATAATAAAAAGCAATTTCCTTTATTAGACAATATTATTGAAATAGAATCTATTATCAAAGAATGTAAAAATAAATCAGTAACTGAACTTCTATTATTAGAAGCTCAAGCAAAGAAAATATATTTTAATAGCTTTGATATTATTCTAGAAAAAGAAAAGTATCATTTTATAAAAAGAACAAAGAATCCTCCTCAAAATGAAATAAATGCTTTATTGAGCTATGGATATTCTTTACTTTATGCTAATTATATATCTGTTATAGATAGGAGTCGTCTTTATTCACAAATCTCATTTGTTCACAGTTTAACTAAATGTAGTGAATCTTTACAATTTGATTTAGCCGATATATTAAAACCAGTATTGGTTGATAGACTTGTTCTTAGTCTTTGTAGACATAAATTATTAAAAGATGAATATTTTGATTACAAAAGTGATAGATGTTATCTCAACAAAGAAGGTGTTAAATTCTTTGTTGAAAAATATGAAAATTATCTTTTGAAAACAATCAAAATAAATAATAGATACTATTCATATAGAAATCTTATATCTCGTGAAGTTCACTTGCTTTCTAATTACATCGCTAATGAATCAAATGATTATAAACCATATATTATGAAGTGGTAAAATGTATATAATTTGTACTTATGATGTAAAAAGCAAGAACTGTCCAAAGTTTATGAAGTTGTTAAGAAGATATCTTTTTCATGTTCAAGAATCTGTATTTGAAGGTGAACTTACACCAGCAACATATAAAAAATTAACTAAAGAGTTAGAAAAAATCATTACAGATGCTGATCATGTTGCAATCTATTATTCATATAATTCTAAAATGATTAAGAAACAAGAAATCGGTAATTCTATTGATAAAACACGTTTCATAATAGATTAATATCGACTATCCCCTAATTACTATAAGAATTTCTATGAAAAAACTTATATTTTTGATAGATAGTCGATATTTCTAATCATTTTTCTTCTTAATTTTACATATTTTTAGTATATTAACAAATCAATTTATATTATTCATTAAATATGTTAATATTTCATTGTTAGATATCATACTTATTAAGGATTAACGCTTACTTCTACAATGGTACTATCGTATGATTGGAATACCGTTAGATATCATACTTATTAAGGATTAACGCTATTTCCTTTCTAATAAACCTTTGAATAAACCATATAGTTAGATATCATACTTATTAAGGATTAACGCTAGGTTATATTCTCATTTCAGTCACATCCCTTCAATTTGTTAGATATCATACTTATTAAGGATTAACGCAATTATATAATTAAAAATTTACAATATATTTAAACATGTTAGATATCATACTTATTAAGGATTAACGCTTGTTATAACTCTCATTTTTATATTTTCCTTTCTTATGTTAGATATCATACTTATTAAGGATTAACGCTTAGAGATAAACTCATCATAAAATATATAATCATAATCAGTTAGATATCATACTTATTAAGGATTAACGCTTTACAAAACTATCATTATAGTTGTAATCTCCATAAGTTAGATATCATACTTATTAAGGATTAACGCCAACCTATTCCATTTCTATTTAATTTAACTGCTGAATAGTTAGATATCATACTTATTAAGGATTAACGCTGAGTTGCATAAAGCATTAAAGCTAGTGCATTGAATAGTTAGATATCATACTTATTAAGGATTAACGCCCATTAAAGCATTAAATTGTGCTTCAACTTGTTCTTCAAAGTTAGATATCATACTTATTAAGGATTAACGCTCAACTGTAGTGATTTGTGATTTTGTAAAAACATAGTCGTTAGATATCATACTTATTAAGGATTAACGCATAATTCTATTATCAATTCTTTCTTTACCGAATAATTCAGTTAGATATCATACTTATTAAGGTTTATTTTTATTTCTATCAAATAATGAAAAAACTATATTTTATGTTCTTCTTTTAGTACAATAGAATATATACAAAGGAGAGTATTATGAGTAAAATTGTATTTTTAGATGTTGATGGAACTTTAATTGACTATGAAACAAAGTTACCTGATTCAGCAAGAAAAGCTGTTGATCAAGCCAGAGCTAATGGACATAAAGTCTATATTTGTACAGGTTGTTCTAAAGATGAAATCTTACAAAGAAATCTATGTGAGTTAGATGGGATGATTTTAGGTAATGGTACTTATGTAGAAGATCATAATCATGTCATTATGCATCAAGCAATGCCTTTAGATGAAGTAAAAAAGGTTGTTCATTGGTGTAAAGAAAGAAAACTTGCTTTTTACTTAGAAACAAATAGTGGAGTTTATTGTAATGAACAAATGATTAAAGATGGACCAGCTGTCATGATTAAATACGGTCAAGGTAAAGGTGCAGATCTTTCAAATGCGATAGAAAAGGCAAAAAGTTTTATTGATTCTTTTACCTTAATTCATGGAGATGAATTTTATCGTGAAGATGTTAATAAAATAGACTTTATTATTCGTGATTATCAAGATCATTTAGATGCAATTACTGCCTTTCCTCATTTAGCACATAATACTTGGGGAGGAAAAGGGGAACTTGCATTATTTAGTGATTTGGGTCCTACAGGAATTAATAAAAAACATGCCATCGAAGTGTTGTTGGATTATTTAAAATTAGGTAAAGAAGATACTATTTCTTTTGGTGATGCTAAAGTTGATTTATCGATGTTTGAATGTTGTGGTTTCAATGTTGCTATGGGTAATGGTGGACCAGAGATCAAAGAGGCCGCTGATTATATTACCGATGATGTAAATGAAGATGGCTTATATAATGCTTTTAAATATTTAAAATTGATTTAAAAAGGAGAGAATTATGAGTAAGATAGTATTTTTAGATGTAGATGGAACATTAATCGATTATGAAGCAAAATTACCTGCTTCTGCTGCTAAAGCTGTTGATCAAGCTAGAGCCAATGGACATAAAGTGTATATTTGTACAGGTTGTTCGAAAGCTGAAATTCTACAAAGAAATTTGTGTGATTTAGATGGTATGATTGGTGGAAATGGCGCTTATGTTGAAGATAACGGACATGTTGTTATGCATCAAGGATTATCTAAAGAAGATGTAAAAAATATTGTTGATTGGTGTAATGAAAGACATATTGGTTTTTATTTAGAAGCTAATAGTGGTATGTATTGTAATGATTATATGTTAGAACAAGGACCTGAAACCATGGTAAAATACGCTAAAGGCAAAGGGGCAAGCTTAGAGAATGCCAAAAGTTCTGCTCAACATTTTATTGATGGTTTCATTCATTTACAAGGGGATGAGTTATACCGTGACGATGTTAATAAAATCAGTTTCATTTTAAGAACATATCAAGATCATTTAGATTCTAAAGTAGACTTCCCTCATTTAGTTGCGAATACTTGGGGAGGTTGCATTATTTGGTGATTTAGGACCTACAGGTATTACTAAAAGACATGCTATTGAAGTTCTATTAGATTATTTACATGCCGATCCTAAAGATACGATTTCTTTTGGTGACGCTAAAATTGACTTGTCGATGTTTGAATGTTGCGCTTATAATGTTGCGATGGGTAATGGTGGCTTTGAAATTAAAGAAGCCGCTGATTATATTACTGATGATGTAAATGAAGATGGTTTATACAATGCCTTTAAATATTTAAAATTAATTTAAAGTTGCTTAAATTAATATTATTTGATAGAATGACCTCATAAAAGGGAGTAGCTTGCCGATGATATCGGTTCACTTCTTCGTCAGTACAGTTAATTAATAACTCGGAAAGTGATTGAATAGCGAGACTTTTACTGCAATGCAGTAGGAGTCCGCTTTTTTTATACCTACTGCAAAATATAAGGAAGGAGTAATCGTTATGATTCAACAAATTATTATTTTATTAGTAGGTTTTGTTTTTCTAGTAAAAGGAGCTGATTGGTTTGTAGAAGGGGCGGCAAGCATTGCTAGAAAACTGGGTATTCCCCAATTAATCATTGGTCTTACAATTGTTGCTATGGGAACCAGTATGCCTGAAGCTGCCGTCAGTATTACGGCTGCCATACAACAAAATGCGGGGATTACTATTGGAAATGTGGTAGGTAGTAATATCTTAAATATTTTTATTATTTTAGGAATTACAGCCTTGATCACCAATGTAAAAATACAAAAATCAACCATTCGTTATGAAATTCCCTTTATGATTTTTATAACAATCATTCTCATGATCTGTGGTATGACGGATATGAAAATTACTTTTATTGAAGGTATTTTCCTTTGGATTCTTTTTATTGCTTATCTTGTTTATTTATTTATCATGGCAAAAAATGGTGAAACTCAAGAAGAAGAAAAAGATATTCCTGTTTGGAAATGTCTTATATTCATCCTTATTGGAGGAATCCTTGTTGTTAAAGGAAGTGATTTTGCAGTAAGTGGAGCTAGTGCTATTGCTCGTTATTTTGGTATGAGTGAACGATTTATTGGTTTAACAATTGTTGCTTTTGGAACTTCACTGCCCGAACTTGTTACATCAGTCACTGCAGCAAAACGTGGTAATGCTGGAATTGCGATAGGCAATATTGTAGGAAGTAATATTTTTAATATTCTTTTTGTTATTGGGACAACTTCTCTAATTTGTAATGTTCCTTTTGAAAGTAAATTTTTGGTTGATACAATCATTGTAATTATTGCTGGTTTAATTCTATGGTTTGGTACAATGAAACATCAAGAATTAAGGAAACCATGTGGTATTGTTATGCTTCTTTGTTATATGTTTTATTTCATTTACTTATGCCTTATGTAAATCTTATTTACAAAAAAATAAATTAAATATTTCTTAAATGTAAATGGTGCTCCATTTACATTTTTTTATATTTCAAAAACAAATAAAATCAATAAACTAGTAAACGAGGTGAGAAGTGATGAGTCAAAGAGAAGAAAAAGTATTATCTTTACATACGCATGGTTATAACTGTGCTCAAGCTTTAATTTGTAGCTATCAAGATATTTTACCCTTTGAAGAAAAAGAACTCTTCAAACTTACAGAAGGACTTGGAAGAGGCGTTGCTGGTTTAGAAGAAATGTGTTGTATTCCTATTTTAATTGCTATGATTTATTCTTGTTTGAAAACATGTGATGGAAATGTAGAAAATCCTCAGTCTAAACTTAAAAGTTATGCTTGTGGTAAATGTTTAGCTATGGATTTTAAAGAACAGGCAGGAAGTTTATGTTGCCATACTCTTTTAAAGGAAAATAAAGAGAAGAAAAGATGCTGTAGTGATTTATTAAAAATGGGAATTGCTATTTTAGATGATTGTTTAAAATAAAAAAGAAGAACTAATCTTCTTTAAGTTCTTCAATAATTTCATTATCTATTTTACGATTTGTTTCTACTCTTCTAGCAACCTTAATTTTATAGTCTAAATTTGCTTGATAATTCAAAGAAAACAAACATGAATAAAGAATATTTAAAACAATATTCATAGATTCCCAAGAAGTAAATCCTGCAATTTTAGAAAATGATTTTTCTCGAGTAGAAATATTCAAAGAAACATCCGCTAAATCAGAAAGTCTATTTTTACCAAGACTTGTAATAGCGATAATAGGTACATTATTCTCCTTTAAATATTGTGCAGTTTTTAAAAGAGTAGGGGTTTCTCCTGAATAAGATAAACAAATAGCACATTCATTACTGGTTGTCATAATAGCATCTTGAAATTGATTATCTTGAACAGGTTCAATATAGGCTCTTTTATGAATACGATTAAGTTTGAATACAAATTCTTCACCAATAAAATTCAAATTAGCTACCGCAAATACTTTAATAACATCTGCTTTTGCCATAATACGCAAAGCTTTTTGTAAAGTATCATGTTGAATAAGTGATGCCGTATCTTTAGCACTTTCAATATGTAATTGTGTTATTTTATGAGCAATTTGCATCATCGTATCTTGATTAGTAAAAGGAAAGTTAGGATCTATTTCTTGAAAATTATTATTTAAATAGATGACTTCATCTAAAAAAGCTTCTTTAAAATCTGACCATCCTTGAAAACCTAATTTATGGGCAATTCGAATGATGGTAGAAGGAGCTGTATAGGTTTCATCACCAATCATTTTAGTAGAATAGTCTTTTATTTGTTCTTGTTTTTCTAATATGAAATTAATGATTGTTTTTTCATTATACGAGAAAATATCTTGTTTCATTTGTTCTTGTAAAAGCATGCCATCACCTCTTATTTATTATATAAAAAATTAAGGGAGGAAAAAATGTATTTATTAAAATATTATAAAAATAGTTATTTAAGTTATTTCTTAATGTATTTTTTCTTTTTTTTCAGTCTTGCTTTCTTTTCTGGACTTCTATCTGTTTATTTAATGGATCAAGGCTTTAGTGCTTCACAAGTAAGTTTTGTTGTTTCTTGTTCATTTATTTTATCTGTGATCGTTCAACCTTTTATTGGTAAATTAAATGATGTTTATGAATCAAAATATGTTAATGGTGTTTTATTATTAATTGCAGGCCTTTTAGGAATTATTTTTATGTTCTTAAAAAATATTTATTTAATTGCACTTGTTTATAGTCTTGTTTTATCAATTACTAATGGAACAAATCCAATCATTGAAAGAATGGCTGTTCTATCAAGATTCAAATATGGTTCTATTCGTGTGTGGGCTACCATTGGCTATGCCATTGCAACAATCATATCAGGATATATTTATAAAAACATTGGAGCTTATAGTCTTTATGTTTTCTTTTCGATAGGAGAACTTTTATGTGTTATAGGTCTATTAGGTACGCAAAGTATTCTACCTCCTGTTGAAAAGATAAATGAAAAGATTTCGATGTCATCCGTTTTTAAGATTAAACATATTCCTTATTATTTAATTATTGTTTGCTTATTTTATGGTATTACCAATGTTCATCATCTTTATTTACCAGCTATGTTAAAACAGAGTGGATTACCAATCAATAACGTCTCAAATGTTATCTTTGTTTCTACTTTATCAGAAGTTCCTGTAACCTTATTATCTCATTTTTATATGAATCGTTTTTCAAATAAACAATTATTAATGAGTGTTTTTATTTTACTATGCATTCAATTTTTTACTTTTAGTTTTCTATCATCACTTATTATCCAAATCATGATTGTTTTTACCATAAAAACAGTTGCTACTATGGCTTTTGTAATGATTAATTTAAGAATTATTTCAACCATTGTTGATAATGCTAGACAAAACACCGCTTTGTCTCTTGTTTCAGCTTGTAAAAGCTTTGCATCTATTGTCTTTCAAATGCTTGCTGGTTATTTGATTGATTTTACAGGTTATCAAATGTTTTATTTTGTTTTATTTATTTGTAGTGTTATTGGTATGGTCCTTGTTTTCTTTTTTAAAGTACCAACCAATAAAGATTTAAAAGTATTTCATTAGGAGGTTTTTATGTTAGAACGTTATAAAAATAGTTATTTAAGTTATTTTCTCATGTATAATTTCTATTATTTATCATGGGCTATCTTCTCTGCTTTAATTTCTATTTATTTATTAGATAAAGGTTTTAAAGCAAGTGAAGTTTCTTTAGTTGTTTCTACTTCTTTTTTAACATCTATGATATTTCAACCAGTGATTGGTATGTTTAGTGATCGTTATGATGTTAAAAAAGTCAACTTTGTTTTATTTACTTTAGCAGGTATTGGTGGTCTTGCCTTTATGTTTGCTTCTTCTTTAATAACCATTACAATTGGTTATAGTTTTGTATTAACTTTAATTAATGGTACAAATCCTGTTATGGAAAAGATTGCATCCTCTTCTCCATATCAATATGGAAAAATAAGAATTTGGGGAACCATTGGATATGCTACTGGTTCATGGCTTGCAGGAATGATTTATCAACTTATTTCACCATCAGCCATCTTTATTTGTTTTATCATTACAATGATTCTTTGTATCATTGGCCTACTAGGTACCCAAACACCTAGTGAACTTGGTCAAAACAATGAAGAAAAAACAAAAACAAGTACACTCTTTCATAACTATAAATACCTATATTATTTAATCATTGCTGCTATTTTCCAAGGAATTACAAATATGGCTAATACTTATATTCCAGCTATGTTTCAAAATGATGGTTTAAAAGTAAGTCTTGTTTCTACTATTTTATCTTTTGCTGTCTTATGTGAAGCACCTCTTGTTTTATTTTCACATAAATTCATGGATAAACTTACTAACAAAAGATTACTTATCATTGCTTATAGTATGATTACTATTCAATTTTTATGTTATGCCTTAAATGTTTGGTTACCACTTAAAGTCATTATTACTTTAATTACAAAACATCCTTCAGGTATGTTATTTATTATGATTAATTTAAAAATTGTTAGTACACTTGTTCCTAAAGAACATCAAATTACAGCACTTGCTTTTGTACAAACTTTAAGAAATCTAAGTTCTATTATTTTTCAAAACATTGCAGGACAAATACTTGATATTTCTTCTTATCAAATCCTATTTGCTTTATCATTAATTGTTATTGTAGTGGGTTTTGTTCTTGTTATCCTCTTTAAAGTTCCTTCTGGAAAAGATCAAAAACTCTTTAATTAAAAATCGAGGACAATGCTTAGCATTGTCCCCTTTATTCAAATAATTTAATTCTTATTCTTTAAATCATTATTAAATACATCTTCTAATTCTAATTCTAATACTTCATCTTCAGGAATTTCTAAAAAAGCTATCGCTTCTTTAAAAGACATTTTGAGTTTTGTCATAATACTTTTGATATTTCTAACTCTCTCACTTTTTATTGCTTCTAATTCTAAAATTTCACCTAAATTACACATATCCACTCTCATAAAACATGCACTATGCTTGAAAATAAGGCATAATTTCTTGTCTTTCTTTTTCTGTTAGTTTTAAAATATCCATGGCTTTTTCAAGTGAACAATGAAATTCATCAATAATATTTCTTACATGTTCTACATCCTTTCTTTTGCTTTCTTCTTGTCTTGCTTCTAATTCCAATGCTTCTCCTAAATTACACATATCTCTCATCCTTTCTTTAAATTCTTCATCATCTAAGCCATATTCTTTTATTACTTCATTCTTTTCTTGATAATTCAATGTATTATTCAATAATGCACCTATAGGCATTAGTATTTCATCATAGCTTTCATACTTATCATTAGGACTATGCCCTTTGCTTAAGTATATCATAAGTTGTTCTTCTTTATCATAACTTTCTCTTTTTTCTTGATAATTTCCACTTAAATGATTTTCTGCTATTTTGAGTTGATTGATGCAGCCATCTTTACTCTTTATAGCTTGTGGCATGATCCAAAATGAATACACTTTTTTTCATTCCATCATAGTTTTCGCTATCATATTCTCTTCCCCATTGACTGGAAATCATTCTTGAACTATAGGCAATGCTTCTTGTGACAAGATGATATTTTGTATAAGGATTGTTTTGGATTTCAATATTGATGTAGACTCTTTTGGTTGATTGATCTATTTGTGGTAAATCGATATAGAAATAAATATCATAGCACATTAAGCCCTCATCCTTGATAAAAGCTTCTTTATCCATTAAATAAAAATGAGGATTGCCGATTTTATCACCAATACGAACTCCTTTAATCAATTTTTTTATTTCATCTAATGAAAGATACTTTGCTTCTTCAACAAAATAAGAAATGATTCTTGCAAGCATATACGGATGTCCTATCAGCATTTTACAATACTGATCATACATGATTGTTTTATTAGAGCTTGTTATAAAATTTAATTGTTGCATAAGTAGTTCCTCCTACTATATATATCGTTTATTTTTTTACTTTTTTCTTCAAAAAAATAAAAAAACTTACGAATTTTTTATTTCGTAAGTTCTTCTTTAAGTTTTAATATTTTCTCTTCGATTTCATGAATCACTTTTATAAATTCTTGATCCTCTTTTCCCGTTGGATCATCAAGTTGCCAATTATCATCAAATTCTTTACCAACAAAAGGACAACCAACATTACATCCCATTGATATTAGCATATCTGCTTGAGGTATTTCATTGATCAACTTTGGATGTTGTGTCTTTTCCATATCTATTCCATACAAATTTTTCATTAAACGAACAGCGTCTAGATTTATTTGATTTTTGATTTCACTTCCTGCTGAATAGCTTTCAAAAACATCACTTGTAAGATGCTTTCCTAAAGTTTCAGCAATTTGACTTCTACAAGAATTGTGAACACATATGAATGCAACTTTTTTTCATTACTTTAAATCTTCTTATTTAATACTTTTAGCTAATTGAATAACTTCACCTAATTTTGAAGATTCTTTCATACTTCCTTTATTTTCCATATTAGGAACACAAATAATACCAAGATCTTCCCATTTTAAATAAGATGTCATGGCTTTATATTGACTTATCGCTGCATCAAAAACATGATCAGCTCCAGCATCTAATAATAAAGCTGTTTGGTGGAAATGAAACCCTGTGCTTCCACCTGCATACATACGATCAATGACAGTTTTTAATTGAGCAGTCATATCAAACCAATAGATTGGTGATGCAAAAATCATAATATCTGCTTCTTTTAAATGTGTCCATACTTGTTCCATATCATCTTTTTGAACACATTCTCCTTGATGTGACCAACAATACTTACATCCTAAGCATCCTTGATGCAATATTTAATTTAACAACATCATGACCTTTAACATTTTCCATAAATGTATTAATCATAATTTCTGTATTTCCACCTCTACGTGGACTTCCGTTTAATAAAACAATTTTCACATTTACTTCTTCCTTTTCCTTAAATAATACTAACATAAATTGATTCTCTTGCATTCATTTTTTATAATAAATTAAAGGAAAAGGAATGATCATTATGAATGAAGAATTAATTTATCAAGTATTAGAAACAGTAGGAGAAATACCTAAAGGATGTGTGGCAACATATAAACAAATTGCTTGTTTAATTGGTAGAGAAAAAAATAGTCGTTTAGTAGGTAAAATACTAGCAAATGCCTCATATTATGGACATTATCCTTGTCATCGTGTCGTTAATTTTCAAGGAAGACTTGTTCCTGGTTGGTTTGAACAAAAAGAATTATTAGAAAAAGAAGGAGTTACTTTTAAAGATGATCATCATGTTGATTTAAAAAAACATCAATGGAAAATAAAATAAAAATCTAATATTTGATGAAATTCATCAAATATTAGATTTTTATATACAAAATTATTTTTAATCATATATAATTGTATTGCACCTTTTCTTTTAATTTAGCTTGAACAACTTTATTAAAAAAGGTGCTTTTTTTATACCCTAAATACTTTCCTTATATTCCTTTCCCCATTGTTCCATTACAGAAATCACAGGTCTCATTGATTCTCCTAAATCTGTTAAACTATATTCTACACGTGGTGGTACTTCAGGATAAGCCACACGTTCTACAATTCCATCATCAACCATTGATTTTAAAGACTCCGTCAATACCTTTTGAGAAATATCAGGTAATGATTTCTTTAACTGTCCAAAACGTTTTGTCCCCGTTAATAAATCTCTTAAAATCAACAATTTCCATTTACTTCCTATCAAAGAAACAGTTGTTGCTACAGGACATTCAGGTAAGTTTTCTTTCTTAATCATAAACTCATCTCCTCATCGCATTGTTAATGATTTACTACTTTTATTGTAACATAGATATACATTTCTAGAAATTTTAGCAGTTTTAAATAAAATATTCTAGTAAGTTAACAATCGTAATCTATAGAAGTTAAGCAAAATGTAGGAATAACAAATTTAATGCTTTAATTATAATTAGAAAAAAACAGATGATTCCATGTGTAGTCATCTGTTTTTAATATTCCTTACTTAATAAGAAATCTGTTATATGCATTGTTTTAATTCCTTGATAATTACCACCTGCAAAATCATCTGTTAAAACCATATATTTAGGATAATTATCTTTAATTTCTAATAATTGCTCATATTCTCTTTTTTGTGTTTTTTCTGATTTAATTTCTTGTGTCACTTGAACATAAATTTTCTCATTTTGTTTTGTTGCAACAAAATCAATTTCTTTATCTTTATACTTCCCAATACAAACATCATACCCTCTTCTTTTAAGTTCTAAATAAACAATATTTTCCAATGATGATGCTACGCTATCTATTGTATATCCTAAAACAGCATATCTTAAAGAAATATCAGCTAAATAAAATTTCTCTTGTGTTTTTAAAATAGATTTCCCTTGTAAATCATAACGTGAACATCTATGAAGAATATAAGCTTTTTGCAGTTTTTCTAAATATCTATAAACTGTTTCGTTATCTATTTTTCTTTGCTCAGACTTTAAATAATTTGAAATTGACTTAGCAGAAAAAGTATTACCAACGTTATTAAAAGTATATTTTACCACTCTTTCTAACTGATCTATTTTCTTTACCTGATTTCGACGAACGATATCTGAAAATATTGTGGAATTATAAATATCTCTAACAATCGTATAGACTTCATCTTGTGAGTATTCTTGTAAATGTGTCGCAGGGAAACCACCTAAACGTACATATTGATTAAACTCTTGTTTAATATCATAAATTGTTGAATAGCTTTTTTTAAACGTTAAATATTCATCAAAAGATAATGTATAAATATGAAATGTAACATACCTTCCTGTTAAATATGTTGATATTTCTGAAGACATCATTCTAGAATTTGAACCTGTTATATAAATATCAACATCATAATCAGAAGCGAGTGTATTTACTACTTTTTCCCAACCATTTATTTCTTGAATTTCATCTAAGAATAAATATGTTTTTTTAGTATTTAAAATCTTTGTTTTTAATTCTTGATAAAGCTCTTTTGATGTCATATCTTCATATTCCATTGAATCAAAACGATAACTCAAAATTTGTTCATCAGTAATATGGTGTTCTTCTTTTAATTTTTTTTGGATCATCTTTAATATTGTTGATTTACCACATCTTCTTACACCTGTTAATATCTTAACAAAAGGTGTATCAACAAAAGGCATTATTTTATTTAAATAAAGCGGTCTTTCTATCATGTTATCACCTCATTTTATATAGATTTTATCGCAAAAATACATAGCGTTCAATAGTTTTGCGGTTTTAAACCGCAAAACTATATTATTTTATAAATTATTGCGTTTATATTACAGATTTTATTATTATGATTATTAAATTATTACTTATTTTTTTACAACTTTAATTTTCTATATGCATATATTTGATAAATATTCACAAATATCCAACCGATACCACAACCTAAAGCCACAGAATTGATGAATAAGTAAATAAGATAAAATAACACGTAATGTAACATGCATCGTTGTTCCTTTAAAAGGAACATCTACTTTACCGATTCCTCGATAGAATCCTACAAAAGCATTTCCTATAAAGCAGAAAATGTAGAAAAGACAAACTACAAACATATGATTAGTTAATGGACAATGCAAAGAAATATAATCACTATTCTTTAATAAAGTACCCAATGATACATAATGAATTCCATCATGATCTTCTCTAGACGTTCTTGTATACACCATAATATCCATATCTAACGCCTGAGCAATTTTTATCACATTTTTTCCTATATGCCCAGCTCCTACCCAATATTGAAAGAAAGCAATTCCTTTTTTTTACGCCTATAATAAATTAATCCTATTAAATCTGCAAGTGCCCATCCAATAGGAACAGACCACCAAATACCAGTAACACCAATCGCTGGAATTGCGGATAAAACATAAGCTAACACAACACGTGTACCTAAAGAAAATATTGTAAGAATGACACTCATACCAGGTTTACCTAAAGCACGATACAAACCATACAACAAAAACAAACAACCAATTCCACAATAAAAGGCACCTTCAATTTTTAAATACTTGACACCTTCCATAATAATTTCTGTTTCTTTTGCATCTATAAAAATAGTCATTAAATCTTTAGCAAAAATACATACAATAGTTGAAATAATTATACAAAATCCCATAGAAAGACAAACTGCTGATTTTAATCCTGATTGAATACGCATTTTTTCTTTTGCACCATAGTTTTGAGCAATAAAAGTAGAAAATGCATTCCCAAAATCTTGTACTGGCATATATGCAAAAGCATCAATTTTAACAGCCGCAGCAAATGCTGCCATAACCACAGTTCCAAAACTATTTACTAACCCTTGTACCATTAAAATACCTAAATTCATTACTGATTGTTGAATACATGTAAGAACTGAAAATGAGATTACTTTATGAACCCTCTTTAAATGAAAATATTGTAATTTTGTAATTGCTCGTACCTGTATATTTTTTATAAGTGAGTAAATACTGATGCCAATACCTGAAAGATATTGGGAAATCACCGTAGCAATAGCTGCGCCTTCAACTCCTAATTTTAATACAATGACAAAAAATAAATCTAATGCAATATTAAGTATTGCCGAAACAGCTAAAAATATAAGTGGCGTCATTGAATTACCAATAGCTCTTAAATAAGAAGCAAAATAGTTATATAAAAAAATAGCTGGTATTCCTATAAAAATAACAATAAGATAGCCTTTCATATCTCCCCACACTTCATGTGGAACATGTAAAAAAACAGAAAGCTGATTAAGAAAAATATAAGATATTACTGTTAGTATAAACGTGACGAGTGCAATAAAGAAAAATGATGCACATACATCTTCCTGTAATCCTTTTTCATCTTTTTGTCCATATCTAATTGAAAACAACGCTCCACTTCCCATACATAAACCAAGGATTATAGATGTTATAAATGTCATTAAGGTAAACGATGAGCCAACACTTGCTAGAGCATTTTTACCAAGAAATTGACCAACAATCAATGTATCAACAATGTTATAACATTGTTGAAGTAAATCACCTAAAATCATTGGAATTGAAAAAAGAAGCATAGACTTTAAAACTGAACCTTTTGTTAAATCTCTATTCATCTTTTACATTCCTTTCGTAATATTCATCTTACGTTTTGTAAGTATTATAATCAAATATTTATTTTCAGTCAATATCTCTAATTTTTAAAAGATTTACTTATAATAAGGAGCATGATAGTATTAAATAAATGATTAACGGGGGAATGATTATGTATTTAAATGGGCTTGATGAATTAGATCAAAAAATTGTTCAATTATTAATAAAAAATGCACGTTTTTCTTACTCTGATATCGGAAAAGAGGTAGGGATTTCTAGAGTTGCTGTAAAAGCTAGAATTCAAGCATTAGAAAAAAAAGGGGTTATTGAAGAATATACGACAATTATCAATCCTCAAAAAATAAGTGGTGCTATATCTTGTTATTTTGAAATTGAAACATTATCAAATTCGTTTACTGATGTTATAGAAATATTAAACCAAAATAATATTGTTACTCAAATTTATCGTGTTACAGGAAAAAACAAATTACATGTACACGCTGTTGCTGCTTCTAATAGTGAGATGGAGGATTTCTTACATACTACTATTGATACATTACCAGGGGTTATTAGTTGTAGTTGTAATATTATTCTTTCACGTATTAAAGATATTAAAGGATTACGTTTATAGTTATAGATCATCTTTTTTAATAAAAGAGTTATTTGAAAATGAATGAAAATTTAATCTATTAAGTTTTAGAAAGAGTCATTTAGTAGGTTTTTCCAACACATCATATTATGTCAATCATCTATGTCATCGTATTGTCAGAAAACTTGTGCCAATGCGAGAATAAAAAAAGCTGTAAAGAAATATCATTAAGTTAAGGATAGACATATTTCTATGTTCTGTTCTTTTTCACAAATATATGACACTGTTAATACATTTTTTTGGTGAATTTAACGTTCTATCAATAAGTTCATATTTTTCTCTTACTGTTTGTTTTTCAATTGTTTTGTAATTTGTTTTCTGTTGATAGATCTCACTCTTTTTAAAAAATCATTCTCCTGTTGGAGAACTTTGTTCTTATTCCAGTTGTTCTTCTAAAGATAAGTCTTTGGTAGATGGTCTACTACAATTTTTGCTTCTTGTGTCTTTGAAGCCATCTTCTCTTACAACCTTTTTAACGATTCGTAAAATTATTTCGTCTTCTTAATCCCAAAGCATAGGGATCAAATCCATATTTTTTAAATATCTCTATTGGCTGCATCCTATTTTGATAATCAATCCAATTCAAGCAGAAGTTCTTTAAATTCTTCTGAATAGGTTATGCTTTTATTGCATAGGGATTTTCTTCTGATAAACTAAGCTGTTCATCTGTCAAATAATTAACTCCCATAAATACACCGCCATTTCTCTAATAATCATAATACACAAAATAAAAGCCCTGTAAAACAGGACTAAGCACCAAAGTACTTTTTTCTTGTGTCCGTTTTACAGGGTCCATTTTAAAAATTTCTCTCTTTTTTTTAAAGATTTGATTATATTAAACAATTAAAATGTTAATGTATACAAGGAAGGAAAATCACATTTTCATCATGTTAATTAATAACAAATCCATATTTTAACGGATCATCTTCATCTATTAAAAATGTACTATATCCATCAATATAGGCTACTCCCGTAATACTTGATATAATAGCTTTATATTTATCTATTTTAGTTTCTTCTATTACTCTTCCTTTAAAAGAAACCCCGGTAAAGCTTTGATTAATAAATGTTTCATTTAACTTTAATTTATTTGTGTTATACATATATGCAAGTTTTGCACAAGTTCCTGTACCACATGGGGAACGATCAATCATGCCTTCTTCACTAATAACAATATTTTTTTGTCCATCATCTGTCTTATGATAAAATTCTACATTAACCACTCGATTTATCGGTAAAGTAGGGTGCTTCACATCATATTTTTCGTTAATCTGTCTCAATAAATTTACTCCAAGTCCTTTAAATTTATTTGCATTATTAATATTGATTTCTATGTCTAATTGATCAGCATCTACCAAAGCAAAAAATGATCCTGAATAACTAATATCAAAGTGGATATTATTTACGAGACAATTTTCTTCAAATAAGAAAGAAGGAATATTTTCAAAAGAAACACTTTTTGTCTTTCCATCTTCAACTTCTACATCTACATGAATAAGTCCAGCTGGCATTTCTAAAGTTAAATGGGTTACAGGTTCTACAACTTTAACTAGATTTTCATTAACCAATGTCATAGATACTCCGATAGTAGCATGCCCACACATATTTATCCATCGGTTGGCATCCATGTAAATGACACCTATATCCGCTTCCTTATAAATTGGTTCTACTAGAAGTGCTCCAACCATATCTTTATGACCTCTAGGTTCACACATAAGTACTGATCGATATTAATCATAATTATTTTCTAAATACTCTTTATATTCCATCATAGATTTTGCTTTATGCTTAGGAAAACCTTCAGTAACAATACGTGTAGGTTCTCCTAAAGTATGTGTTTCAATCGTCTTAAAACAAATTGCTTTTTTATTCATCAAAGACACACGCTCCATTCGATTCAATTAATTTTTTATAATAATAGAATGAGTCTTTTCTTTGTCTTTCTAACGTTCCATTTCCAGCATTATCCAAATCTACATAAATGAACCCATAACGTTTTTTCATTTCTCCTGTTGAAGCACTTACTAAATCAATAGGTCCCCACCAAGTATAACCAAATAAGTCTACACCATCATCAATCGCTTGTTTCATTGCTTTTGTATGTGCTTTTAAATATTCAATACGATAAGGATCATGAACTTTACCATCTTCACTCACTTCATCAATTGCACCCAATCCATTTTCTGCAATAAATAATGGTATATGATAACGTCCATAAATTTCATTTAATACCCAACGTAATCCATCAGGATCAAAAGCCCAACCCCATTCTGATTTTTTTAAATAGGGATTTGCAGCTCCTAAATTAAAGTTTCCTGAATCTGTATCAACTTTTTGATCTAAGCAATCTGTTCCAGAAGTATAGTAACTTAATGAATAGAAGTCCACAGTTCCTTCTTTGAGAATTTTTTTATCTTGTTCTGTGATTTCTAGTGTTACACCTTTTTCTTTTAAGAAGCTTTTTGTAAAGTAAGAGTATTCACCTCTTACTTGCACATCTCCACAATACCATAGTTTACGCATTGAGTTTTGTGCAGCTAAAATATTAATTGGATTACAAGAATATGGATAATGTGCATCCGATGATATCATACAACCAATTTTATTTGATGGATCAATTTCATGTCCTGCTTTAACCACTAAAGCACTAGCTAAAAATTGGTTATGTAATGCCGCAAAACGTTTATTTTGTTTTTCTTTAGACATTGAATCATCACTTACATTATTAATATCAATTACCGTTGTTTGATTTGATAAGATACCTGCACCATAAACATCACCAAAATAGTTCATTGTCATATTAATTTCATTAAATGTAATCCAATAATGAACTAAACCTTTATATTCATTAAATAAAGTTTTAGCATACTTAACATAAGCACCAATTGTATCTTTACATAACCAACCATCTTGTTTAATAGCTAATGCCATTGGTGTATCATGATGCATAATTGATACTAATGGTTCTATTCCATATTTGTGACACTCATTAAATACATCTCTATAAAAATCTAATCCCTTTTGATTTGGTTTTTCATCATCTCCATTTGGGAAAATTCTCGCCCATGAAACTGACATTCTATAGACTTTAAAACCCATTTCAGCAAATAATTTAATATCTTCTTTATAACGATGGTAATGATCAATACCTATTTTTGCAGGATAATAAACTCTTGATTCTTCTTTCGTTGTTAATTTTCTAGGATTTCTACGTGTTCCTGCTGTTAATAAATCAGTTATCGCAAATCCTTTTCCATCTTCATTCCATGCTCCTTCACATTGGTAAGCTGCTGTTGCACCTCCCCATAAAAATCCTTTTGGGAATTCATTATTATTCATAATCATTATCCTTTCTGACTAACAAATTTTTCTACACCTAATTTTAAACGATTTAATCCTTCATGTAATATTCCTTTACTTGTAGCTATACAAATTCGAACATGTCCTTCAGATTGATTACCAAAATAATTATGTCCGCCTGGAACAACTGAAAGCTTAACTTCTTTCTTTAAGAAATCAACTAATTCAACTGCTGTACAGTTTAAATCTTTAATATCTACATATAACAAATAAGTTGCTTTAGGTCTATATGCATGTAATTGAGGAATATTGTTATTAATAAAGTTTACCGCATAGTCTCTATTTTCTGTTAAATGTTTTATAAATTCTTTTCCCCAGTCTCTAGAATCATTCATTGCCGCAATGGCAGCTACTTGAGAAATTGAAGTTGCACCTCCTGCAGTAGACATAACATCACTTGCTTCTACCAATTTATCAAATGCATCATCATTTGTAGTATAAACACATCCCACTCTAAGACCTGCTAGTCCAAAACTTTTTGAATAACCAAATACAGACATAACTCGGTGACATCGTTCATTTCCTAAACAATAAATACTTTCAAATTTTGCATCTGGATAAACAATATCTGACCAAATTTCATCATTCATAATATAAAGATCATATTTTTCACAAAGTGACATAATATAATCTAATTCTTCTTTTGTATAAGTCAATCCATAAGGATTATGTGGATTACATAATCCTATCATTTTTGTTTTCTCAGTAATACAACTTTCTAATTTAGAAAGATCCATTTTTCTTTTTTTTTCATCAATTCCACAAGAATAATATACTGGTGTTGCTCCTGCTGCTAAGCATGATTCTCTAAATAAAAAATCACAAGGATCAAAAACAATCATTTCATCTCCAGGTTTTAAAAATGCTTTTGCTACAATATACATTGCTCGTGCTGCGCTATCTACCGGTAATACATTTTTTGCTGGAATATTTTCATTCTTTAAATCTTTAACATAATTCGATAAAGCAATTTTAAAATCATCAAATCCTGTTTTTGGTGTGTATGAAAAATACCCATCAGAAATATAATCTAGCATTGCTTGTTTTACCATAGGTGGACAAGGAAAATCAGGATCTGCAGCTGTTAGTGGAATAACTCCTTCCTCAACTTCTGCCCAACGCAAATTGTACGCTTTTCTTTTTAATACATCTAAATTTACATTTTCATCATCAAAAAATGACATATATTCATCTCCTATCTTCTAAATTTGGCAGGAATATATTCCTGCCAAATAAGTAATTATTTATTTTCTAATTTTTTAAATCTTTTATCAATAACTTCAAACAAATCAACTAAATGCATTGCTACATTTAATTCACTACTTGCACACATACATGTATCTTGTGCATGAGAGAATAATATTGAATATTCTAATTCTTCTCCACGAGATTCTGCTTGTAAAGCATCTGTTTGTACTTGATGAGCTTGTACAATAGCTTCATTTGCTTGCTTTAATAATTCTTTTGCATTTTCTATATCAAATGTATCCAAAGCTTTTAAAGCATCCATTGTTTTTTCTCTAGCATCTCCTGCATGTAAAATAATCTTCATTGCTGTTTGTGCGTGTTCTAAATTCATTTTATTCCCTCATTTCTACTCTAATTTTATTTTTTACTGTTTTCTTCTAAATATTGTTGTTTTTCGTAAACTTTAAAGAATGGTAACCAAATAAACCATGAAACGATAAACAATACGATTACTAAAACAACTCCAGCAAGACTTCCTGTTGTTAAATAACCTTGAATGATATTTGGTAAATACCACATTTGCATTGGTGCGCTAGGAACAGGCACTAATCCAATTCTCATAACTAAATACATGATGCTAGGAATGACAATTGAGTTTAAACATAATGGAATCATTAAAATTGGGTTCCAAACTACTGGTGCACCGAAAACAATTGGTTCATTAATATTGAAAATTGCTGGTAAAACACATACATTTCCAATAGCTTTTAAACGTTTTACTTTAGAACGCATACACATAATAACTAATGCTAATGTACATCCTTGACCACCGATATAAGTTAATCCCATAACTGTTTCCATTAAGTTAATATTTTGTGCAACATGTCCCGCAGCTACAGCTGCCATATTAGCATCCATACCTTCCATCCAAATTGCCCATGCAATTGGGAATAAAATCCAAGTAAATCCAAATGAATATAAGAAACATGTAAAGAATGTAATCGCAATTAATCCTAACCAAGTTTGACCAAATGCTGAAATTGGAGAGAATAATCCACGAATAAATAATGGTAAATCAAATCCAGTATTCATGATAACTAAACCAATAACCAATGTAATTGTAACTGGAACAAGTGCATCCATCCAATCCACAACCATATCAGGCATAACTGTATCTTTTTTAAACATTGAATGATTTGATGCTACATTGAAAATCCAAGCAGTAAATACTGCAGTAACAACAGCCGTCAACATACCTCCAGTACCAATTTTATCCATTACAAATGAAATATTACCATCTGCAATATTTGGTATAGTGATAATAAAGAATAATGCTAAACTTGATAACATAGCGGAAATTTTTAATTTTTCATTTCCCTTTTTTTCTAATACTTTCATTGGAACTAATATTGTTAAGAAAATAGCAATTAATCCAAATGAGAAAGTATTCAATTGTGAAATGTCTGGAATCCAGCTCAATGCTTCAAAATTTCTAAATACACCAACAATTGAAGATACCGATCCAATCATAATCATTGGTAAAATGCTCATGATTGATTGTTGAATTGCCATAATATAAACATTTTGTGTTAATTTATCTAACTTAGGTGCTAATGAATTTGTAATCCAACCCATAAAACCTTTTTGATTTTCAACATTTTTGTCAGCTTTAACTTCTTTTTTTTCTACTTCTTTTACTGGTTCTTTTTCTACTTCTTGTGGTTTAGCACCTTTTAAAATATCCATTGCTTGTTTTAAAGTTGCTGCACCATCAATAGCTCCATATGCATCTTTATCAATAAAAGCAAATGGAATATTATATTGTTCTAAATCTTTTGCTAAAGCATCTTTCTTATAAGCTAAGTGTGGTCCAAACATAATAATGTCTGTTCCTTTTAGATTATTTGTCATCTCAGCTTCGCTTCTTGCAATAACATCAATATCATCTAATCCTTGTTCTTTTGCGGCTTTACGCATAGCTTGAGCCATGAACCCACTCGAAGCACCGGCACCGCACATCAATAATATTTTCATATTTCTTCACCTATTTTCTTTCTTTATTATTTATGAGCAATTACTTCTACCTCACAAAGCACTTGTTTTGGAAGTTCTTTAACAGCCACACAAGATCTTGCTGGACACATTCCATTAAAATATTCACTATATACTTTATTGAAAGTCGCAAAATCATTCATATCTGCAATAAAGCATGTTGTCTTAACAACATCGCTTAATTTAAAACCAGCTTCTTCTAAAACAGCTTTAACATTTTCTAAAGACTGTTTAGCCTGTCCTTCAATATTATCAGATTCTACACATCCTGTTTTAGGATTAACTGGAATTTGTCCAGAAACAAATGCAAATTCACCAGCTATAATTCCTTGAGAATATGGCCCAATTGCTGCTGGGGCTTCTTTTGTTTTAATTTCACTATTCATTTTCTTAGCTCCTCTCTCTAATGAAATATTTTTCACAATTACATTGTAGTATGTTATTTTATTTTAGTCAATAAACTTTCTTTAATTTTATAAACTATTTTTTACTATTTTATAAAATGATAGCGCTTATTTTTAACTTGATTATATTAAATATATTTATTAAATGAAATATTTTTCATTATTTATTTTAAATTTATTTAATTTATGTTATAATAGGTATTGGAGGTAACTATGAAATTCAAAGAAATTCAACTTACATTAATCGATCAACAAATTTTAAAAAGTTACAGTACACTACTAGAAGGCTTAGAAAAATATTTAGGATATGGTTATGAAATTGTATTGCATAGCTTAGATAGTTATGAACACTCGGTCATAAATATAGTAAACGGTGAACATACTGGCCGTAAGATAGGGGCTCCTATTACAGACAAAGCATTAGAAATGCTTAGTCGTTTAAAAGATAGCGGTGAATCAAGTGAAACTTACTTTTCTACAAACGCTAAAGGTGAACCATTAAAAAGTACTACTATTGCAATTCGTGGTGAAAATAATAGAATTATTGGATTATTATGTATGAACTATTATATGAATATTAGTTTAAACGATTTTATTCAATCTTATGTTCCTAAAAAACAAGAAGAAGTACAAATCAAATCTGTTACTGAAACTTTTGCAAGTAACGTAGATGAAATGATTTTATCTACTTTGGAATATGTAAAGAACGAAGTATACGAAGATTCTTCAATTTCATATTCTAATAAAAACAAGGCTATAATTTCTCAATTATATGATAGGGGTATTTTCCAAATAAAAGATTCTGTTCCAAAAATTGCAGACGAATTAAACATTTCAAAAAATACTGTATATTTACATTTGCGCAATTTATCGCCTCAAGGAAATTAATAAAAACACCTAAGATACTATTCTCTTAGGTGTTTTTATTAATTAAAATTTTTTAATCAATTCGGAAGCAAAACCCTAACGTTTTACTTCTATTTTTCCTTCTTTAATTCTTAAAGACACATCACACATCTTTGCTAGAGTAGGTGAATGGGTTACCAAAATAACACATTTATGATGAATATGTGCTAAATCTAAGAAAGTATTCATGATATCTAGTGAATTCTTTTCATCAAGGTTACCCGTGGGTTCATCACAAAGAATCAAATCGACTTCTCTTGCAATAGCACGTGCAATTGCAACTCTTTGTTGTTGTCCTCCTGATAATTGTCGAATATCTCTTTTACATTCATCTTTGGAAAGTCCAAGTTGTTCAAGAATAGATAAACAATATTCTTTTTTATCTTTTCTTTTGATTCCCGCAATTTCTAAAGCAGACATAACATTTTCTAAAGCATTCATATAATAAATAAGATTATAAGATTGAAAGACAATTGAAATATCTTCTCGACGATATTTATTCAAACCTATTTCTTGAATATCTTTTCCTTTGAACAAAACTTTTCCATCATCAGGTTTATCTAAACCAGATGCAAGAGAAAGAGTTGTTGTTTTCCCGCTTCCACTCGCACCAACAACTGCATAGATTTTACCTTTTTCAAACAAATAAGAAGCATGATCTAAAATTTGATTTTTTTCTTTGCCATCTTGATAACTATAGCTTACATTTTCTAATTCTAATAACTTTTCCATCTTAACCTTCCTTTCTAGATAAGATTTGTCTAGGTGTAAGTCTTAATACATAGGCTGCAGGTACAGCAATAGAAACAATACAAATAGCTGCAGTCACACCGGCAAGTTGAATGACATTTTCACCTGTAATCGAAACATCTAATTCCTGATTTGATGGTCCTTGAATCATATTTCCTAGGAAATTTTCTTTTGTTTGTGTATTGTTTTTTTGTTGATTACTATCTGATTGATTTTGATTGTCATTTGGTTGATCTCCTTTTTGACCCATTTGCATGACATTTGAAGAAGAACTACTTTCTAACATATTTCCCATATAATGAGATGTTAATTGTCCTGTACCTAAAGAAATCACAAAAGCAACTACTGCAATTAACCCTACTTCAATAAGTTGTTGAGCAATAATTTTAACTTTACTTTGTCCAAGTGATAAAAGAACACCAATTTCATAATATCTATTTCTAATTGTTAGAGCTAAGATTAAACAAAGAATTGCACTACCAGCAATCACTACGATCCATACAAACATCTTTGCAAATGATTGCATACTTTCAAGAGAAGAAGCATTTTGTTGATAAAGACGATTATTGGCATCTAATGAGAACGTATCAAAATCAATATCACTTTTCTTTTTCGCAAGTTCTACAAAAGCTTCTGCGTTTTCTGGATCATCTAAATAATAAATTGCTGATGTAATATTTTCACTACTTCCAGTAAGTGTTTGTCCAATTGATAAATCAGTATAAATTGTGTTTACTGGATTATTGAAATGAGCACTACCAATTTCATTTGTTGATTGAATTTCATAAATACCTACAATTATAAGTTCTTGAATAATTGTTTCATCATTAATCGTTGTTGTAATAGTAAAAGTATCACCAACACTTAAATCATTATCACTTGCAAGATTGGTTTCAATAACACAATTATTTGTATTTTGATCTTTTGTTGTAAGTAAACGCCCTTTTGTAAGTTTATAATTGTTATTGGTAAAAGAATCTAAATACTTCATTGTGGTGTTGGCACTGATTGTAAAATCAACTTGATTTGAAGCTTGTTCTGGTTGATTATTACTATTATCTGATGCAGTTTCTACCGCTGAAATAGAATTACTGTTAGCTGATGTAGATATTTGATAATTATAATTTTTTACATACTTTAAATCTTTTAAACTATCTGCCATGGTTGTTGTTAATGATGTCTCATTACTTACGGCTTCACTAGGTTTTCTGTTTTTCATCATATTTCTAAAATCAACAGAAAGAGTTACATCGTTTCCTAAACTACTACGAATTTGATCCATTGATTTTTTTGTTGCTGATTGAATAGATAAACCAGCAATAACGAGATTTGTAATTACAACAATAATTACAAATAATAAAATCGTTTTTCCTATATTTTTCTTTAAACTTAATAGTGCATTTTTTATCATACATTTCTACCTCCGACTTTAATATACCGATATACTTTAACAATAAAATGGAATAATTATGTTAAAAAAAGTGTTTCATCATTGCAACTCTTTTATTAAAAAGTTATCCTTATAAAGGAAAGAAGGAAAATTATGAAATTAGAGGAATTGGCTATTGGAAAAAGTGCTGTTATTCTCTCTGTTGGCGGAGAAGGAGCTTTAAGACAACACTTTTTAGATATGGGATTAATTCAAGGTACAGAGGTTACCATGGTAAAGTATGCACCGATGGGTGATCCTATGGAAATTAAAATACATGATTATGAGCTTACTTTAAGGAAAGAAGATGCTCATAAAATTGAAATTAAAGAAATAACTAAAAAAACAGAAAATAAAAATGATTCATTCATTTTTCAATATAAAGATCACCCTGGCTATGGTGAATCAAGTTATCATAAAATGAATGATCATCAAATCTATCATGAAAGTGATTTACTCACATTTGCTTTAGTAGGAAATCAAAACTGTGGTAAAACCACACTATTCAATCAACTTACAGGTTCAAATCAACATGTTGGTAACTTTCCTGGAGTTACTGTTGATCGTAAAGATGGAAGAATTAAAGGGTATCAAAATACTCTGATTACTGATTTACCAGGTATTTATTCTATGTCACCTTATAGTAGTGAAGAAATCGTCACAAGAAACTTCTTATTAAGAGAAAGACCTAAAGCTATTATTAATATTGTAGATGCTACAAACATTGAAAGAAATCTTTATCTTACAATGCAACTTTTAGAACTTAATATGCCAATGGTTGTCGCTTTAAATATGATGGATGAAATGTTAGGTAATGGAGGAACTGTATTAATCAATGATTTAGAAGAATATCTCGGTGTTCCAGTTATTCCTATTTCAGCTGCTAAAGGGGAAGGTATTGATGAACTCGTCAGCCATGTTTTACATGTTGCTTATTATCAAGAAAGACCTCAATTCTATCAACATATAGACAATCAACAAAACAAAGCGATTGATCGTTGTTTAAATGCGATTGAACATTTAATTGAAGATCATGCCTCAAACGCAAAGATTCCATTACGTTTTGCAGCAAGTAAACTTGTTGAAAAAGATGAACTTTTATTAGAACAACTTGATCTAAGTCAAAATGAAAAAGAAACTTTAGAACACATTCGTATTCAATTAGAAGAAGAAAGTAATCTTGATTGTTCTGCTGCTATAGCAAGTAATAGATTTCATTATATTACAGATATTTGTAAACAAACTGTAAAAAAACCACATGAAAGTAAAGAAAGATTAAGAAGTCAAAAAATTGATCAATTCTTAACAGGAAAATATACAGGAATTCCTGCTTTTATTGGAATCATGGGAATTGTTTTCTTTCTAACATTTAATGTTATTGGAGCTTTTTTACAAGGAGTTTTAGAAAGTGGGGTGACTGTTGTCACAAATTATGTTGACACTTTACTCACAAATGCTCAAATTAATGTTGCTTTGCATTCTTTGATTATAGATGGGATTTTTAATGGGGTAGGAACTGTTTTAAGTTTCTTACCAATTATCGTTACTTTATTCTTCTTTTTATCAATTCTAGAAGATAGTGGATATATGGCACGTGTGGCATTTATCATGGATAAACTGCTTAGAAAAATAGGACTTTCTGGACGAAGTATTGTCCCTATGTTGATTGGCTTTGGTTGTACAGTACCTGGCGTTATGGCAAGTCGTACACTTTCTTCAAGAAGAGATCGACAAATGACAATCATTCTAACACCATTTATGTCATGTTCAGCAAAACTTCCAATCTATGCTTTCTTTACCTCCGTCTTTTTCCCAGGTAAGGGCGCATTAGTCATGATTTTCTTATATGTTTTTGGTATTTTGACGGGTATTATTTTTGCTTTGATTTTAAAAGGATCCCTTTTTAAAGGTGAACCTGTTCCTTTTGTCATGGAACTTCCAAACTATCGTATGCCTGGCGCTAAAAACGTCTGTCAATTATTATGGGAAAAAGCCAAAGATTTCTTACAAAGAGCTTTTACAGTTATCTTTGTTGCAACCATTGTTATTTGGTTCTTACAAACTTTTGATTTAAGATTTAATATTGTTACTGAATCAAAAGATAGCATTCTAGCTATTCTTGCTGGTTATATTGCTCCAATCTTTAATCCATTAGGATTTGGTGACTGGCGCATTTCAACAGCCCTTATTTCAGGATTTATGGCAAAGGAAAGTGTTGTTTCGACATTATCTATTCTTTATGGTTCAACCCAATCATTGTTGATGTCACTTACAACACCAGCTGCTTTATCTTTACTTATTTTTTGTTTACTTTATACACCTTGTATTGCTGCTATTGCTGCAATCAAAAGAGAACTTAATGGTAAATGGGCATTGATTGTTGTCTTTGGACAATGCCTTATTGCTTGGCTTGCCTCTTTTGTTGTGTATCATTTGATTTTATTGGTATTTTAGTATTGTAACATCAGTTTTTGCATTGTAACAATTAGATTGTTACAATGCAATTTTTATTGTTACAACAAAAAAACAGATCCAAGGGAAGAGAAAAGATCTGCTTTTTACTATTATCTATTATTATTTTTTAAAAAGGGAAATTGATAATTAAGTTTTGAGTTTAAGTAAGTTCTTGTTCCTCCTTTCGTGTATTATCATAGATAAGTTTTATGAATTTTATTTAACTTTTTCATGTTTCTTTCTTGTTTGTTTTGTCAAAAATTATGGGATAAAAAAATGCAACGTTAAATAACATTGCATTTTTAAATTGCTTTAATATTTTGGTGTTAATTCTACATACATATCTTTGTATTGTTTTGCGCTTTGTTGCCAAGAAACATCTTTATTCATATCACGAACAACCATTTCATCCCAATATTTTCTATTTTCAAAATAAAGTGTTTTAGCACGATTGATTGCATCATAAAGAAGTCCACTTTCATAACGATCAAATGTAAAACCATTACCTGTATTATCAAATAGATTATAAGGTTGAACAGTATCTTTAAGTCCACCCGTTTCTCTTACAATTGGGATAGAACCATATCTCATACTAATAAGTTGTGTAAGTCCACATGGTTCAAATCTTGATGGTACTAGTAAAGCATCACATCCTGCATAAATATTGTGAGCGACATTTTCATTGTAAGCAATATATGCACAGAAGTTTCCTTTATATTTATTTTCATAATAACGGAAAGCATCTTCATACATCGCATCTCCTGTACCTAAAACAACAACTTGTGTATGTTCATCCATAATACTTGGAATAACATCATTGACAAGATCAAGACCTTTTTGATTTGTAAGACGTGAAATAAGTCCAATGACAATTTTATGATCATCAACTTCTAATCCTAATGATTCTTGAAGTGCTTTTTTATTTGCTTTTTTATTCTTGATAACAGATTGACTATCATATTGAGCAGCTAAAAGTTTATCTGTTGCTGGGTTCCAAATATCCGTATCAATACCATTAACAATTCCTAAAATCTTACTACTATGATATCTTAAATGTTCTTCAAGACCTTCACCATATTCTTCTGTTTGAATTTCTCCAGCATACGTATTACTTACGGTTGTAACTACATTACTATAAGTAATACCACCTTTTAACATATTCGCATCTAACCAATTTTGTGTCATACAATCTTTATTGAAGACATAATCAGGAAGATCAGACCAATATTGAATTGTTTTTCGATCATAGACACCTTGGAATCTTAAGTTATGAATTGTAAGAATAGCACCTGCACGTCCAACGTTTGTATCTTTAAAGGTTGTTCTTAAATAAAGAGGAACTAAAGCTGCTTGCCAATCATGACAATGTACAATATCTGGTGTCCAATTTAAATAATTAAGTGCCGCAAGAGCTGCTTTACTAAAATAACAGAACTTAGGAATATCATCGATAAGATTAGTATATGGATTACCCCATGAGAAGAATTCATCATTATCGATAAAATCATAAACAACACCATCTTCTTGATATTCCATAATACCTACATAATATTGTTTTCCATCTGCACATAGATCCATATAAAATGATCCTTTATATTCCATCTTTTCTTGGAACTTTTGAGGAATACATTTATATCTAGGAATAATAACTTTAACATCCATATTTAATTTAGCTAAACTCTTTGGAAGAGCTGACATAACATCCCCTAATCCACCCGTTTTTACAAATGGATAACATTCTGAACCAATAAAAGCAACACTTCTACGTGGTCCTAAATCAATTGATTGAGGTTTTTCAACAGGAACTTCTTGAATAACTTCTGTTGGTTTAGCCTCAACAGGTGTTTCACTTTTTACAGATTTTGGTTTAGCAGTAGTTGTTTTTTTACTTGTAGCTGTTGTTGATTTAGCAGTTGTTGTCTTTTTAGTAGTTGCTTTCTTAGTAGAAGCTGTTTTTTTAGTCGTTGTTGTTTTGGCAGCGACTTTTTCAGTTGTTGTTTCTGATTTTGCAGTAGCTGCCTTTTTACTTGTAGCTGTTGTTGATTTAGCAGTTGTTGTCTTTTTAGTAGTTGCTTTCTTAGCAGGCGCTGTTTTTACAGCTGGTGCTGATTCAGCAGCAACAACTTTTTCACTTGTTTCTTTTGGTTCAACAGTAGTAGTTTTTTTAGGCACTTCTACTGGTTTAACATCAGTTTTCTTTTCACTTGTGATTGGTGTTGGTTCAACAACCGTATTGGCCTTTACACCTGATGTTCTTTTTTTATTCGTTCTTGTTGTTCTTTTTTTACTTTTTTGAACTGTTTTTTTACTCATAATTTTTTCTCCCATCTTGAAAATAATATCATGTTTAAAACTCTAACTTCATCATTTTCTCTTATTAACATTTCCTATTATAGTCATTAGAATTTGCAATTTTTGTATCTTTTTAATATTTTATACATACAAAAATTCTTTCATTTTAATTTACTTTCATATTCAAAATGTTCTTTTAATTATTGTATCATAATCAATGAATGTTGTTTATATATTCTGCACAAAAAACAGATTCAAAAGGGAGGGGGAGAATCTGTTTTTTAATCTATTATTATCTTTTTTTAAAAAGGGAAATTTATGATTAAGTTTTGTTTAAGTAAGTTCTTGTTCCTCCTTTCGTCTATTATCATAAAGAAGAAATATGAACTTTATTTTACTTTTTCATGTTTCTTTTTTGGTTGTTTTGTCGAAAATCATGTGATTAATAAGAAGTTTTTTACAAACTTCTTATTATGTCTAAAATATCTTCTCCATACCAATCACATTTCTTTGGTCCAAATCCTTTTATCGAAAGGAGTTCTTCTATTGTTGTTGGTTTATAAGCAACGATTTCATTTAAAGTAATATCATTAAATATATAATAAGGTGGTAAATTCTTTTCTTGCGCTTTATTCATACGATATTTTTTTAATGATTCAATTAAATGATCATCATTATTAATTGCTATACTTTCAAATGTATTTTCTTCTTGAATTGGTGGTATTTCTTGTTTTTGATGATAAGATAAAAGTCCATCAGCCATAGCAATCATATCTTTTTGATTTCTAAAAGCACTTTGTTCATGCTTCTTTATATAATCTATCAGTTGGTCTGCTTTAATAACTTTTTCTTTTATTTCTTTAGGAGCATAACGACTTTTTAAGATAGACTTTGGATTAGCAAGGACAACAAGTGATTTAAAACCACTTGAAAAGGTCTTATTATAAAGAAATTTCATTACTGATCCTTTATCCTTTTCACGTAACATTTTATATAACTCTAAATGTCTTTGATTTTGTGTTATGGGTGAATAAATACCTTCTTTAATTATTTTCCCATTATAATTATACTCTCTTGTAAAATTTCCCATAGAATCTATCGTGATTGTCCCTATAAGATTTTTACATTCTATAAAATAAACCATCGATGGCGTAATAATTATATAATCAATTTGCGCACTCAAATCATGATCTACCATATAAATATCATGTAAAACATACATTGGAAAATGACTATTCTTTAATTCAAATAGAACATTCTCTTCTCCTTCAATACCATACTGAATAAATCTTGCTTTCTTTTCTAATTCTTTACTTGTATGTGTTTTTAAATATTCTTGTATTTGATTTAGTTCATTTATTGCCTTATTACTCCCTTTATAAATAACAGGTTCTTTTAATTTATCTTTAAATAACATAGATTTTGCACCTCTCTCTATCTACCTTATCATTTTCATTTTATAGAAACAACAAAAAAACAGATCAAAGGGAAGGGAAAAGATCTGCTTTTTACTATTATCTACTATTATTTTTTTAAAAAGGGAAGTTTATAATTAAGTTTCGTTTAAGTAAGTTCCTGTTCCTCCTTTCGTGTATTATCATAAAGAAGAAATATGAACTTGATTTAACTTTTTGATGTTTCTTCTTTGGTTGTTTTGTCAAAAATTATGTGATACCATTATTTCAAACAATGCACCTTTGGGTGTTTTTTATTATAGGGAGGGTAATCTATGAATAAAACACAAGATTTTACGAAAGGAGTTATTTGGAAACAATTACTTTTTTTCTTTTTTCCAATATTAATTGGGAGCTTTTTTCAACAACTATATAATACCGTTGATACCATTATTGTTGGTCAAGCTTGTGGGACAAATGCTCTTGCTGCTGTTGGTTCAACAGGGAATTTGACAAACTTAGTTGTTAACTTCTATGTTGGTTTATCAACTGGAGCTTCTGTTGTTATTGCTCAATATTATGGAGCTCATAATAAAGGTAAGATTCATCAAGCGGTTCATACTTCATATATGCTTGCTATTGTTAGTGGAATTATCATGATGCTTTTTGGTTTATTCTTTTCTTATCAATGTTTAGATGCGATAGGTGTTCCTCATGATATTTTAAATGATGCCAGTCTTTATATGAAACTTTACTTTTTAGGGATGATTCCTGGAGCTATTTATAATATTGGTTCAGGAATTTTAAGAGCTGTAGGAGATAGTAAAAGACCTCTTTATTATTTAATTATTTGTAGTATTGTTAATGTTGTTTTTGACTTTGTTTTTGTTGTTATTTTACATAAAGGTATTGCTGGGGCAGCGATTGCAACATTTATTGCCCAAACAGTATGTGCTATTTTAGTCACACTTCAATTGATATTTTCTAAAGATGTTTATCAACTTACATTATCAAAAATTAAATTTCATTTACCTGTATTAAAGAAAATTGTTAAAATTGGTGCTCCTGCTGGAATTCAATCAACAATGTATAGTATCGCTAATATCGTCTTACAAACACACATTAATTCTTTTGGAACACAAACGATTGCTTCATGGTCAGTCTATGTGAAAATCGATGCTTTATTTTGGATGGTCATGGCTGCTATTGGAGCTGCCATTACAACTTTTGTAGGACAAAACTATGGTGCTCATCTTTATGATCGTATCCAAAAAGGAGCAAGAACCGCTTTAACGATTGCCTTAACAATAGCAGTTTCTTTAAGTGTGATCTTATGTTTTGGGGGAAGTTATATTACAAAACTCTTTTCATCTGATCCAGCCATCGTTAATCAATGTCAAAGTTTAATACTCTTTTTAATGCCTTTCTATTTTTCATACTGTTGTGTAGAAATCTTTTCAGGGACAATGAGAGGGTGTGGGGAATCATTAAAACCAATGCTTTTAGTCTGTCTTGGAATTTGTGTTTTACGTGTAGCTTGGGTTACTTTCATTTCACCACACTATCCAACATTAAAGGGAGTTGTTATATCTTATCCAATTACTTGGTTTACGACATCATTCTTATTTATTGTTTATTACAAACAATTTAAAAAACATCATTTTGGAGCATAGTTATGCGACGAACAGAACGAGAAATTACAGATTTAAATAAAAGAAATCATTGAAAATAATCAATGTTGCCGTTTAGGTTTTATAGATCAAGGCAGTGTTTATATCTTTTCTTTAAATTATGGTTATCTTTATAATAATAAACATATCTTTTATTTGTGTATGTATCCGTTAAATTAGATAATGATTAAATTTTTTTGAAAATGAAAAAGAGATTTCTAATATTGACTGCTTCAATAATAAATGAAATCTCTTTATTTTTTATATTATAAATCTACACCATAATCACTCACAACAACTTGTCCTGTAAGTGGCGCTGCATCATCACTTGCAAGGAAAAGTGCTACTTTTGCAACATCTAAAGGACTACAAGGTTGAAGTGTTAAATCACTATGAGCTGACATAGCGCCCATCATTTTCATATCCATGGTATCAGGTGTTAATCCTGCTGCCATATCTGTTGTAATACTTCCTGGACAGATAACATTACATCTAATTTTTTCTTTAGCAAAACGCATAGCAGCATGTTTTGTTACCCCAATAATTGCTGCTTTAGTAGATACATAAACAGCACCACCTGCTCCATATTGACCAGCAACACTTGAGATATTAACGATAGAAGCTCCACTTTTCATCACTTTTAAAGCTTCTGACATACAATACATTGTTCCTTTTTGATTAATATCAATAACTCTATTTAAATCATCATAATCAATTTGATCAATTGCATTTAATCCTTTATCTAACACACCTGCATTATTAATTAAAATATCTAATTGACCAAAAGTTTCAACTGTTTTACTTACTAAGTTTTTAACATCATCCACTTTAGAAATATCAGTAGGAACACATAAAACAGTTCCTCCTGCTGCTTCAATTTCTTTTGCTGCTTCTTCCAAGACTTGTTGACGTCTTGCTGAAATAACAACTTTTGCTCCTTCACTCGCAAACAGTTTCGCAATTTCTTTACCAACGCCGGCATTCCCTCCTGTAATAATTGCCACTTTATTATCCAATTTTCCCATAAAAAATCCTCCTAGATATATAGTAACACATGTAAGCGCTTAACTCCATCTTTTTCATATCTCAAAATTGTATATGAGTTTACCATATTTTTACACACTACTCACACTCTTATATGTTAAAGAATGGGTACTATATAGGTGTCAAGAGGAGATAGACATGAAAAAGAAATTATCCGTTATAATCAGTGTAATTTGTATTATCGTTTCCTTAGGTTCGATTTCAGGAACTTTGTATTATGCTAAAAACCATAATACTTCATCTATGATGCAACAAGCAGAAGGAACACCTCCTTCAATGCCTAATCAAGGAGAAAATAGTCAAAATAATGAGTCTAATCAACAAGATTCATCTCAAAATAACAAAAGTAGCAATGATTAATCAAATTCACAAAACCAAGATTTAAATGATCAAACAAATGAAAATTCTACTGGACAAGCACCTAATAATCAACAAGATTCCCCAGGACAAAATCAACAAAACAACAATCAACCTGACCAAATGAATCAAGAAATGACTTCATCAAGTCAATCATTAACTGCTCTACAAATTGTCATTATTAGTATCAGTGTTTTAGTTTTTATGCTTGCAATAACTTATTTAATTATGAGTAAATTTGGAAGTAAAACACTTGTTGAAACATTTTATGGAGCTAAACCAACTGCAATCTATGCTGTTATTAATGTTGTAGGAACAATTTTACTTGTTTGTGCTCTTGTGTTATCAAGCAATGCTTTATTATCATCTATTTGATGTATTTCTATTCCTTCTATAATTAAATCAATTGATTCATAAAGTCTTTGAATACCACCTATTAAAAAATCATTATAAATAGCATCAATTTCATTAAATTGATTCGTAAGTGAAATCAAAGTATTTTCTTTAGATGACCATAATGCTTTAAAATCTTTTTCATTTTGTGTGTGTATTGCTTTAGCATAGTTATAAACAAGTTGTTTAATTTCTTCCATAATATTTCTCCTTTTTGACATTAAACATCATTACTCTTAATAAAATTTCTTAGTGGGTATTTTTTTATCAAAATTTTAAAAAGATAATAAAGACAACAAAAGAACACTATGAAAAATAAAGTAAATGGAAAGGGATCCTCTCCAGCAAATATAAAAAATGAACGTATTGAATCAAAGTGATACCTATTAGACAATATGATTGATCCAATAAAGAAATTAGAAAAAAATACTAAAAAATAGACTTCATCTTTACTCAACCAGCTTTTCTCTTCCATATGCTTTTCCTCCCTTGAATTTAGTTATATATAAATATTATACAATACCTTACCCATTAAAGATATCTATAATCTAACTCATCTATACAAATGTACATATAGATTATTTTATGATACACTAAATGCGAAAAATTGTGTTTTTAAAGTATAAAATTCTATACTTTTTTATAAATGAAAGGGAAGAAAATGAAAAAGAAAATTTTTGGGGTTTTACAAAGAATAGGGCGTAGTTTTATGCTACCTATTGCTGTACTACCGATTGCGGGAATGTTTTTAGGTATTGGGAGTTCTCTTACCAACGAAGCAACAATTGCTTCTCTTGGTTTAGAAGGTATTTTAGGTACAGGAACAACTTTAAATCATATATTGATTTTATTAATGTCTGTAGGGCAAACAATTTTTGATAATCTGCCTTTGATTTTTGCAGCCTCTGTTGCTTTAGGAATGGCAAAGAAATCAAAAGAAGTAGCAGTGTTATCTTCTATTATTGCTTTTTTTGTGATGCATTCAACGATTCATAGTTTGCTTATTTTTGATGAAGTTATTAAAGGAAATGAGATTGTTAAAAAAGTTGTTGAAGGAACCCTTACAAATGTATGTGGGCAAGTATCCTTACAAATGGGGGTATTTGGAGGAATTATTGTTGGTTTAGGTGTGAGTTGTTTACATAATCGCTTTTATCAAATTCAATTACCTGATTTTTTATCTTTCTTTGAAGGAGAAAGATTTATTCCTATTATTTCTACCATTGTTTATATTTTGGTAGGATTTTTGATGTTTTATATTTGGCCTACTTTCCAAGACGGGATTTTTAAATTTGGACAATGGATTGCTAGTAGTGGCTATGGGGGAACTTTTGTTTATGGAATTGTTAAAAGAGCCCTTGTCCCTTTTGGCTTACATCATGTTTTCTATATGCCTTTTTATCAAACTGCTATTGGTGGTACTTTGGAAGTCAATGGGGTTTTAATTGATGGTGCCCAAAATATTTTCTTTGCTCAACTTGCTGATCCAAATTTAAAGCACTTTAGTGTTGAAGCAACTAAGTATTTCTCTGGTGAATATATGATTATGATGTTTGGTTTACCAGGAGCAGCTTTAGCGATGTATCGCAGTGCTAAAGCTGAATCAAAAAAAGTTATAAGAAGTCTTTTTTTATCAGCAGCCCTTACGAGTATGCTTACAGGAATTACAGAACCCATTGAATTTGCTTTTATTTTTGTGGCTCCTATGTTATTTGTCGTTGATGTTTTTTTAGCGGGTACGGCTTTTGTTTTAGCTCATGTTTTAAAGGTGACGATTGGGTTTACTTTTTCTTGTGGTTTAATAGATTTTCTTGTTTTTGGTGTATTACAAGGTAATAGTAAAACTCATTGGGTTTTTATTATTGTTGGTGGAGTTATGTATTTCTTCTTATATTATTTTTCATTCCGTTTTTTAATTAAGAAATTTGATTTAAAAACACCAGGAAGAGAAGATGATAATAAATTAACGATTTTTAATAAAAAGAAAATGGATTACTCTTTTGACCAATCATTACTTGATCCCCAAGTACAAATGATTATTAAAGGGCTAGGAGGAAGATATAACTTTAGTGACCTTGATTGTTGTATTACACGATTACGTGCTTCTTTACAAGATCCAAGTCTTGTAAGCGAAGGCTCTTTAAAACAAGCAGGGGCAGCTGCTGTTTTATTACAGGGCAATGCTATTCAAATCATCTTTGGTCCAAAAGCTTCTTCTTTAAAAACAAAGATTAATGATTATTTAAATAACGTTCCTGCTTCTTATGATGAAGAAAAAACAATTGATTATCATACAACGGATGTAGAAATAGGAAATATTGTTGATGGTGAGGTTTTACCTATTGAAGATTGCTGCGATGATATCTTTGCTCATAAGTTGTTAGGAGATGGTCTCATGATTCGTCCAATACATGGTTTGGTTGTTGCTCCTTGTGATGGAACGATTTCTATGATTTATCCTACAAAACATGCTTTAGGGATTGAATTAGAAAATGGTATGGAAATATTGATTCATTTTGGTATTAATACTGTAAAATTAAATGGACAAGGGTTTGAACTTCTTGTTAAAATAAATCAGAAGGTTAAAAAGGGAGATCTGTTATGGAATGCAGATTTGAATTATATTAAAGAAAATGCCATCGATGATTGTCTTTTAATGATTATCACTAAAGGTCAAGGACCTTTAGAAAAGAACTATGGTCATAAAAAAAGTGGAGAAACGATTTTAAAAATAAAGAGGTGAACAAAATGTATCAAGTCTTAAAAGTATTAAATAATAATACCATTCTAGCTAAAGAAGATGATAATGAAATAATAGTTATGGCAAAAGGAATTGGTTTTGGTAAAAAAGTAAATGAACATTTTGAAATTCCACCTCACGCCAAGAAATACATGATGCAAAAGAACTATCAAGCTAAAGATAAACAAAAGAAAGTCATTGACTATATCAATCCTGTTTATCTTGAAATCGCAGCTGAAATCATTAAAGAAGCAACAAATAAATTTGAACAAGTCAATCATGATATTTTAATTCCACTGGCTGATCATATTTATTTTGCGATTAAACGTATGGATGAAAACATCATGCCTACAAATCCCTTTACTTATGATATTAGACTTTTATTCCCCGATGAATATGAAGTTGCTTTAAAATCAAAAGAAATCATAAAAAGCTTTATCAATAAAGAAATCAATAATGATGAAGTAGGTTTTATTACTCTACATATTCACTCAGCAATTTCTTCTAATAAAGTAGGGGAATCTATGGAAGCAGCACGTGTTGTTCATGAAAGTATTATTAAATTACAAACTGATTTAAATATGAAAATTGATGTTGAATCAATTTCTTATGCCCGTTTAATGAATCATATTAAATTCCTAATCATTCGTTTAAATACTAATGAACAATTGCAAATGGATATTAGTGAATTTACCAAAAATAAATTTCCTTTTGCTTATGAACAAGCAATAAGGATGTGTGATAATTTATCAAAGGTACTTCATAAAGAATTACCAGAATCAGAAATTGGCTATCTTGCTTTACATTTGGAAAGAATTTTATCAAGTGCATTTCAAAATTAGGGGATCACCCCTTTTTTATTTATTGATAAATTGTGATTGTTTTATATTATATATTATCTTTTTCATTATTTTTTATATCAAAAAATAATGAAAGAACATAAAAACGTAAAAAAAATGATTGACGCTTACATTTTTTGATGTTAGTATATCACTGTAATTAAATTGAATATTCAATAGTGTGTAACTTTAAGTAGGCATTAACTATTTTAAAAAAGAGCAATAGCTTTATTGTATCTTCTTTTAAATAGTTGGCCTACTTTTTTTGTTATTCAATGTTAATTAGAGAGAGGGAGGAAAAATATGGTAGGAATTATTCTTGCAAGTCATGGTGAATTCGCTAATGGAATTTTACAATCTGGTTCTATGATTTTCGGTGAACAAAAAGATGTAAAAGCTGTGACTTTACAACCAAGTGAAGGTCCTGATGATTTAAGAGCAAAAATGGAAGAAGCTATTTCCACTTTTGAAAATCAAGACGAAGTTCTTTTCTTAGTTGATTTATGGAGTGGAACTCCATTTAATCAAGCTAACTTATTACTTAACGGTCATGAAGATCATTGGGCTATCGTTACTGGGTTAAATTTACCAATGCTTATTGAAGCATATGCAATGCGTATGTCTACTGACAGCGCACATGAAATCGCAACTCATATCTGTGAAGTTGCTAGAGACGGAGTTAACATTCGTCCAGAAGAATTAGAACCTAAAAAGGAAGAAGCAGTAAAAGCTGAAAAACCAGCACCTGCTGGGGCTATTCCTGAAGGAACTGTTCTTGGAGATGGACATATTAAATATGTCTTAGCTCGTGTTGATACACGTTTATTACATGGTCAAGTAGCTACTACTTGGACAAAATCAACTCAACCAACACGTATCATTGTTGTATCTGATGCAGTATCTCAAGATGCATTACGTAAACAAATGATTGAACAAGCTGCACCACCAGGTGTTAAAGCAAACGTTGTACCAATCAAAAAGATGATCGAAGTCGCTAAAGATCCTCGTTTTGGTGCTACTAAAGCTTTATTGTTATTTGAAACTCCTCAAGATGCTTTAAGAGCTATTGAAGGTGGCGTTGATATTAAAGAATTAAATATTGGTTCTATGGCTCACTCTGTTGGTAAAGTGGTTGTTAATAAAGCCATTGCTATGGATCAGGATGATGTTGAAACTTTAGAAAAATTAAAAGAAATGGGTGTTACTTTCGATGTTCGTAAAGTACCTGCTGATTCTAAAGAAAATATGGACAGTCTTCTTAAAAAAGCAAAGACTGAACTTCAAAATATGAAATAGGGGGAAAATTTAATGTCTGCAATTACTATTATGTTAATTATTTTAGTAGCATTATTAGCAGGTATGGAAGGGATTTTAGATGAATTCCAATTCCATCAACCGCTAGTAGCGTGTACTTTAATTGGTTTAGTTTCAGGACATCTAAGTGAAGGTATTATCTTAGGTGGTTCTTTACAAATGATTGCCTTAGGATGGGCAAACGTTGGTGCTGCTGTTGCTCCAGATGCTGCTTTAGCTTCTGTTGCTTCTGCAATTATCATGGTTTTAGGTTTAAATGGTGGTACTGTTAATACACAAACAGCTATCTCTACTTCAATTGCTGTTGCAATTCCTTTATCAGTAGCTGGTTTATTCTTAACTATGATTTGTCGTACAATCGCTATCCCATTAGTTCACTTAATGGATGGTGCTGCTGAAAAAGGAGATTTCCGTAAAATTGAAATCTATCAAATTTTAGGTATCTTATTACAAGGTGTCAGAATCGCAGTTCCTGCTGCTGCACTATGTATCGTTCCTGCTGAAGCAGTAACTAGTGTTTTAAATCAAATGCCTGCTTGGTTATCAGGTGGTATGACTGTTGGTGGTGGAATGGTTGCCGCTGTAGGTTATGCAATGGTTATTAATATGATGTCAACTAAAGAAACTTGGCCATTCTTTGCTATCGGTTTCGTATTAGCTGCATTAAGTGAATTAACATTAATCGCTTTAGGTGCTTTAGGTGTTGCTATTGCTTTAATTTACTTAGGATTAAAAGAAAACGGTGGTTCTGGTAATGGTGGTTCTACTGGTTCTGGTGATCCATTAGGTGATATTTTAAATGACTATTAATCTTGAAGGAGGAAAGAAATATGGCAGAAAAAATTCAATTAACTAAAAAAGATCGTTTATCAGTTGCTTGGCGTCATCAGTTCCTTCAAGGATCATGGAACTATGAACGTATGCAAAATGGTGGTTGGTGTTATTCAATTATCCCAGCTATCAAAAAATTATACAAAGATCCACAAGATAGAGCAGATGCTTTAAAAAGACATCTAGAATTCTATAATACACATCCTTATGTTTCAGCTCCAGTTATGGGTGTTACATTAGCCTTAGAAGAAGAAAGAGCTAATGGTGCTGAAATCAATAATCAAGCTATTCAAGGGGTTAAAGTTGGTATGATGGGACCTCTTGCAGGGGTTGGAGATCCAGTATTCTGGTTCACTTTAAGACCAATCTTAGGTGCTTTAGGTGCTTCTCTTGCTTTAGGTGGAAGTATTGTTGGTCCATTATTATTCTTCTTTGCTTGGAATATTATCCGTATGGCATTTATTTGGTATACTCAAGAATTTGGATATAAAGTTGGTACTTCTATCGCAAAAGATTTATCTGGTGGTTTATTAGGTAAAATTACTCAAGGTGCTTCTATTTTAGGTATGTTCATTATCGGTTCTTTAGTTCAACGTTGGGTAAGTATTTCATTTACTCCTGTTGTTTCTAGAGTTACTCAATCTGAAGGTGCTTATATTGATTGGAGTCAAATCAAAGGTGGAGCTGAAGGTATTAAATCAGCTTTATCTCAATATGCTTCCCTTGGAGCTAATGGATTAGATAAAATTAAAGTTACTACTTTACAACAAAACTTAGATCAATTAATTCCTGGACTTGCAGCATTATTACTTACATTACTTTGCTGCTGGTTATTAAAGAAAAAAGTTTCACCAATCGTTATTATCGTTGCATTATTTATCGTTGGTATCTTAGCTCGTTTAGCTGGAATTATGTAATTTAAAAAGTTCAATATTTATGGAGGGAATATATGGTACAATCATTAAATAAAAAAGTCGATTTAACAATTAATGCTACTTCTTATTTAGGAATGGCAAACTATGGTAAAGTGTTAGTCGGGGATGAAGCTTTTGAATATTACAATGATAAAAACGTCAATGATTATATTCAAATTCCTTGGTCTGAAGTAACAGAAATCATGGCAAGTGTCATGTTTAAAGGAAAATGGATTCCTCGTTTTGCAGTTGTTACGAAAAACAACGGAAACTTTATCTTTTCGACAAGAGATAATAAAAAGACATTAAGAGCTGTTAGAAATTATGTTGATCCAAATAATATGGTTCGTTCTCTTAGTTTCTTTCAAGTAATCTCTCGTGGTTTAAAATCATTATTCAAACGTAAATAAATATTGAGCAAAGGAGCTTTATTGCTCCTTTTTTTGTTATAATGAAAGAGGTGATAATATGGATCTAAATAGAATACATTATTTCTTTAAAGCTGTTGAATATAAAAACTTTACGCAAGCAGCTAACGCTTGTCATATTGGACAAACAACCATGTCTAAATACATTGCTGTCTTAGAGCAAGAACTCCAAACACAGCTATTTATAAGAGAACATAGAACATTAACTCTTACTAAACAAGGAAAACAGTTCTATGAAGGAATGAAAAACATTTATGCTTCTTATCAAACTTTATGTCAAAATATTCAACAAACGAATACTTTACATATAGGCATGAAAACAACAGATTTTACAGACTTTGAAATTCTTGAAAGCTTTGAAAAGAAATACCCACATCTTTCTATTTCTTATTCTTATCTTGAAGAAAATGAATTGATGGAAGGCCTAAAAGCGCATCAACTCGATGCGTTAATTTCTCCAAGTATGCTCTCTTTCTACAAAAATAATCCAATTGAAACAACAACCTTATCTAAAGAAAACGTTTCTCTTGTTTGTTCAAAAGAACTGATCCATAAATATCATACAATAGAAAAGGTCATGCAATCTGTTCCCTATATTACAAAAGCAACAGATCAAAACTATCATCAATTATGTAAAGATGAACTTTATAAAATTTATCATACAACTTTTAATAAAGTAGAATACGTTAAAGAATTTCCCAAACAACTTCTTTTACTTAATCTATCTAGAGGTTTTTCAATCCTTCCTACAAAAGAAGTAGAAAACAGAGATCAGTTCTATTTAGAGGATATTAGTAAATACTTTGCTGATCTTGAAAAAATAGATCTTGTTTATTTAAAACAAAATAAATCAGAGAACTTAAATCTATTATTGCAACATATCCATGAAAAAAAGTGCTAGATTAAACATTTTTTTTCGTTTTATCTTTTAACATTTATCCTATATAATACAAAGCAAGGAGTTGATGTTATGCAAAAAGATTTAACAAAAGGCAGTGCCTTAAAAAATATTATTACTTTCTCATTACCTTTTTTACTTGCTAATTTCTTACAAACATTCTATGGTATGGCTGATTTATTTATTGTCGGTCAATACAATGGAGCTGCTTCTTTATCAGGGGTTTCTATTGGAAGTCAGGTCATGCATATGATTACTGTTATGCTTGTAGGAATTGCAATGGGTTCAACGGTCATGATTGGTCGTTATGTTGGTGAAAGAAAAGAAGAAGAAAAAAGGATGACTGTAGGAAATACAAGCATAATCTTTATGATTTTATCTCTGATTGTTACTTTGATTTTATTATTCTTTATTAATCCGATTGTTTCTATTATGTCTACACCTGTAGAAGCGATTCAAGAAACAACACTTTATTTAAAAATATGTTTTATTGGAATTCCTTTTATTACTGCTTACAATATTATTAGTTCTATTTTTAGAGGATTAGGGGATTCTAAAAGACCCATGTATTTTGTGGCAGTTGCTTGTTTTTTTAATATTGTGTTAGATTTCATTTTCATTGGTTATTTCAATATGCATGCCGTTGGTGCAGCATTTGGGACAGTGATTTCACAACTTATTAGTGTAATTGTTGCTTTATTTGCAATCATTAAAAGAAAATTGATTGTCATCCATAGATACCATTTGAAATTACATAAAAAAATTATTAAAGATATCTTTAAAATCGGTTTTCCTATTTCTATGCAAGATGGTCTTATTCAAGTATCATTCATTATTATTACGATTATTGCCAATAGCCGTGGTGTTAATATTGCCGCAGCAGTTGGTGTTGTAGAAAAAATCATTAGCTTTTTATTCTTAGTACCATCAAGTATGCTTTCAGCAATCTCTGCTATATGTGCCCAATGTGTAGGAACAAAACAACATCAACGTGCTCGCCAAACATTACGTTATGGAATGATGATTGCTTTAGGATTTGGAATTTTCTTTGCGATTACTTGTCAATTTATTTCCAAGGAAATTCTTTCGCTATTTACAAGTGAAGCTATCGTTATTATGTATGGAAGTCAGTATTTAAAAGGATATGTTTTAGATTGTATGTTTGCTTCTATTCATTTTTGTTTTAGTGGATTCTTTACTGCTTATGGTTATTCCATTATTTCCTTTATTCATAATGTAATTTCCATAGTCCTTATAAGAGTTCCAGGAGCTTATATTACTTCTAAACTTTTCCCTGAAACATTACTACCAATGGGACTTACACCCGCTCTAGGTTCTATTTTATCTGCCCTTATTTGTATAACTGTCTTTATTGTTATGAAGAAAAAGAATAAATTTGATTTTCAAAAAACGTCATCCAAGTGATGACGTTTTTACTTAAACTTAATTGAAAGAATACATGTATAATCATTCTTTATCTTTTTGTTTGTTTCTAACTCTTTTATAGGAAGAGATGTGACATGATTTTTTCCATAAGATAATGCCACTAACATTTGTTTTTTACTATATTTAATAGCTGTTTTTTCTTCAATTTTATCATAATCCCAAACATCATAGTTACTAATGTTTTCTAAAAATGAAATACCTTCAGCTATATAATACCCATCTTCAAAAGCATCTATAATCTTCAAAGTAGGTGCTTCTCGATCTATTACTAAAGCAATATTTCCGGTATTTGTTCCTTTTGAAGGATTATTATAAAATGTACAGATTTCTTTATCAGATATCTTTTTACCTTTTTGATATTGGGTTAAATACATAGTTAATGAATCAAAATCTTTTTTTGAATTATAATGAAATAACAAAATATCACCTGGATGATTAGAAAGCATATTTGCTGTTTGCATTTCTGTGCTTTTTTCTAAATAAGGTTCTATATAGTTTTGTGGTTGTGTTAATTTTTTGTAGATAAATATGCTTGTAATAAATATGAAAACAACAAGCATAACTATTAATAATTTTATAATTTTCTTTAGATACTTTTGTTTGTTTTTATTATCTTTTGTAATCTGAATAATATTTTCTTCTGCTTTTTGTTCAATTGTTTCTTTAGGTATATCTTCTCCAGCAAGAAATTCATTAATACTTATATCTAGTATCTTACATAATTCAAGATAGACTGTTACATCTGGTAAACAAATGCCTCTTTCCCATTTAGATACAGATTTATCAGACATATTTAATTTTTCTGCAAGTTGTTTTTGGGTCAAACCTAATGATTTTCTTTTAACTGCTATATATTTACCAATTTTAATAAGATCCATATAACCACCTTCCTTATCAAATCATATCATTTTAAATAGAAAACAACACCTCTTATAAGTAGAATTAGTTTTTATATTATGAAAAAACAAACAAATAAAAAACAATTTAGCTATAATAAAATCAAGGAAATAAGATAAAAAAGGAGAACATAATATGAAACAATTTCCAGAAGGATTTTTATGGGGTGGAGCTACTGCCGCTAACCAATATGAAGGTGGTTGGAAAGAAGGCGGAAAAGGAGTAAGTTGTAGTGATGTACAATTATTTACTGATCCTAAATCTATGAAAGATTTATTAAATACTCATGGGTTATGTGATATTTCTGATGAAATGATTGAAAAAGCTTTAAGTACTGATGATGAAGTTTACTATCCAAAACGTCATGGGATTGATTTTTATCATCATTATAAAGAAGATATTGCTTTACTTGCAGGAATGGGATTTAAGGTTTATAGAATGTCTATTGCTTGGTCTCGTATTTTCCCTAGAGGGGATGAATTAGAACCTAATGAAGAAGGTTTAAAATTCTATGATGCTGTTTTTGATGAATGTTTAAAATATGGAATGCAACCTTTAGTTACAATGTCTCATTATGAACCACCTCTTGCATTTTGTATGGATTATAATGGTTGGTATGATCGTCGTTCCATTGAATTCTTTACACGTTATGTGGATGTTATTACTAAAAGATATAAAGATAAAGTTAAATTATGGCTTACATTTAATGAAATTGATTCAATTATTAGACATCCATTTATGACAGGTGGATTAATTGAATCAAGATTTAAACCTGAAGAATTTGAAGAAGTAGAATATCAAGCAATGCATCATCAATTTGTAGCAAGTGCACTTGCTGTAAAAATTACACATGAAAACATTCCTGATGCTAAAGTAGGATGTATGCTTACTAAATTAACTTACTATCCATATACTTGTAAACCAGAAGATCTTTTAGAACAACAACAAAGAATGAGACAAATCTATTGTTATAGTGATACACAAGTTCATGGTGAATATCCTAAATATTTATTACAAATGTATAAAAATAAAGGATTCAATATTAAAATGACTGATGAAGATCTAAAAATCATGAAAAAATATCCTGTTGATTTTATTTCATTTAGTTATTATTCATCAAGTTGTGTTGCTGCTGATACAAAAGGCTTAGAAATGAGTGCAGGTAATACAGAAACAGCTATTAAAAATCCATATATTCCAAGTTCTGATTGGGGATGGCAAATTGATCCTATCGGTTTAAGAATTTCTTGTGTAGATTTATATGATCGTTATAGAAAACCATTATTTATTGTAGAAAATGGTTTAGGAGCAAAAGATACAGTGGAAGAAGATGGTTCTATTAATGATGATTATCGTATTGATTATTTAAGAGAACATATTAGACAAATGTATAAAGCTATTGAAGAAGACGGTGTTGAATTAATGGGTTATACAACTTGGGCACCAATTGATTTATTATCTAACTCTACAAATCAAATGTCTAAACGTTATGGATTTATTTATGTAGATGTTGATGATTATGGTAATGGAACTTATAAACGCTCTAAAAAGAAATCTTATGATTGGTATAAAGAAGTTATTGCGACTAATGGATCTTCTATTTTAGATGACTAGTTAAGGAATCGAAAGATTCCTTTTTTCATACGTATTATCTTGCGTACTATCATACGTACTTTTTATATTTTCTTTTATTGAAAATCATAGAAAGGGACTTTGTGATATAATTAGCTAAAGGAGATTTTTTATGAAAGAGAAAGTATTATTTTTTGATATAGATGGGACATTAGTATGCTCACAAATGGGAATTTATGAAATACCTTTAGGTGTAAAACAACAATTAAATAGATTAAAGAAACAAGGACATAAACTCTTTATTTGTAGTGGAAGACCCAAAGCCATGTTAGATGAAAAATGGCTCGATGGAACTTTTGACGGTTATATTTTAAATAATGGTGGTTATGTAGAAATTGATGGAAAATCTATTTATGAAAATAGAATGGATTATGAGTTATGTTTAAAGACAGCAAATATTTTAGAAGAACTTCATTGTGATTATATGATTGCGACAGCGAATCATTTATACATTGATCCTTCTTATAAAGAACTTTATAACTTCTTTGTTCAAAAGGGACATTTTGAAGATCTATTTACAATAAAGTTTGATCGTAATGAGGTATTAAAAAGAGCGATTAAAATAGAAGCAAATGTTACAAATAAAGATCGTGAAAAAATAGAAAAGTATATCCAAAATGATTTTGGTTATGTTATTAATTTTGATGAACATGGCAGTGATAATGCTTTTGAATTCTATTCACCAACGATTTCAAAAGCTACAGGTATTCAAAAAATTCTTGATTATTATCATTTAAATCAAGATGACACATACGCTTTTGGAGATGGTGAAAACGATTTAGAAATGATTGAATTTTGTCGTGTAGGGGTTGCTATGGGAAATGCCTGTGATTTATTAAAAGTTAAAGCAAATATTATTTGTAAATCGGTTGTTGATGATGGTTTAGAAGATATTTTAAAAATACTATTTAGTGATTAAGGAGAAATCTATGATTGTATTTCATGAAGAAAGTAAAACTTTTCATTTGTATAATAATGAAATTAGTTATATGTTTAAAATCTTAGAAAATAATCAATTAGGACAACTCTATTATGGAAAAAGAATTCATGATCGTAAAGACTTTGATCATTTATTAGAACTCTTTCCTCGTCCTATGTCACCTTGTAGCTATAAAGGGGATTTAAGTTTTTCATTAGAACATATTAAACAAGAATATCCTGTTTATGGTTCAGGTGATTTACGTCATCCTGCTATCGATATTTTACAAGAAAATGGGAGTCATATTTTAAACTTTGAATATGTAAGTCATGAAATCATACAAGGAAAACCAAAATTAAAAGATCTTCCTGCTACCTATGTAGAAAATGAAAACGAAGCCCAAACTCTTATCATTACCTTATATGATGGAGTCATTGAAACAAAGCTTCAATTAAGTTATACTATTTATCAAGATTTTCCTGTAATTACAAGAAATGCTTTTATTGTTAATGAGGGGAAACAAAAATTAAGACTTAATCAAATGATGTCTATATCTTTAGACTTACCTGATCAAGATTATGAAATGATTGAACTTACAGGATCATGGGCAAGAGAACGTTCTATTAAAACAAGAAAACTTACAGAAGGTATTCAAAGTATTTATTCTTTGAGAGGATGTTCTTCACATCAATTTAATCCTTTTATTGCTTTAAAAAGAGAAGATTGTAAAGAAACAAGTTGTGAGGTTTTAGGTTTTAGTTTGGTTTATAGTGGTAATTTTTTAGCCCAAGTAGAAGTTGATAATTATCATGTCTCACGTGTCTCTATGGGAATTCATCCTCATTGTTTTGAATATCTATTAGATCATTTAGATTCTTTTCAAAGTCCTGAAGTTGTAATGGTTTATAGTAATCAAGGACTGAATAAGATGTCACAAACCTATCATCAGCTTTATCAAAAAAGACTTGCTAGAGGAAAGTATCGAGATCAAGTAAGACCTATTTTGGTGAATAATTGGGAAGGAACTTATTTTGATTTTAATGAAGATAAGATTGTTTCAATGGCTAATACAGCAAAAGAATTAGGAATTGAGTTATTTGTGTTAGATGATGGTTGGTTTGGTAATAGAAATAATGATCATCAAGGATTAGGAGATTGGTTCCCTAATTTAGATAAATTGCCTCATGGAATTAATGGTTTATCAAAGAGAATTCATGATTTAGGTTTAAAATTTGGATTATGGTTTGAGCCAGAGATGGTCAATGAAGATTCTAACTTATATAGAAATCATCCTGAATGGGTATTAAAAACACCTCATAGAAAGAGTTGTCATGGAAGAAATCAATATATTTTAGATTTTTCTAATCCTGAAGTTGTCAGCTATATCGCCCAGGCAATGATGAATGTGATTGATGATTCCTATATTTCATATATTAAATGGGACATGAATCGTTGTATGTCAGAAGTCTATTCAAGCACTCATGATGTTTTATCACAAGGAAGAGTCATGCATGAATATATCCTAGGTGTTTATCATTTATACGATGTTCTAACGACGAAATACCCTGATATACTCTTTGAATCCTGTGCAAGTGGAGGAGCACGCTTTGATCCAGGAATGCTTTATTATGCCCCTCAATGTTGGACCAGTGATGATACTGATGCGATAGAAAGATTAAAGATTCAATATGGAACCTCTCTAGTTTATCCTTTATCTTCGATGGGATCACATGTATCCAATATTCCTAATCATCAAACATTTAGAAAAGTGCCTTTACAAACACGCGCTAATGTGGCCTATTTTGGTACTTTTGGTTATGAATTAGATGTTAATTATTTAAGTGATGAAGAAAAAGAAATCATTAAAAAACAAATTGTTTTTATGAAACAATATCGTTCTTTATTTCAATTTGGTACTTTTTATCATTTAAAAAGTCCTTTTGAAGGAAATGAGACAGCTTGGATGGTTGTCTCTCATGATAAAACACAAGCAATTGTTGGTTACTATCGACCTTTACAAGAAGTTAATGTTGGATATCGTCGTTTACCTTTATTAGGTTTAGATGAAGATAAGATGTATCATGTTAATGGTTTAGATTTATATGGAGATGAATTGATGAATATGGGACTTATTATAAGTGATAGTTCTTGTGGTGAGAATAAGGATGGTATTGGAGATTATTATTCTAAATTATATATTTTAAAGGAGAAAAAAGAAAATGAGTAATGAATGGTGGAAGAAAGAGATAGCTTATCAAATTTATCCTAAAAGTTTTAAGGACTCTAATGGAGATGGAATTGGTGATTTAAGAGGAATTATTGAAAAGCTTGATTATTTAGAGGATTTAGGGGTGACTTTATTATGGTTATGTCCTATTTATAAATCACCTATGGATGATAATGGGTATGATATTTCTGATTATTATGATATTAATCCTGAATTTGGAACAATGGCTGATTTAGAAGAATTGATTGAAAAAGCTAAAAATAAAGGAATTAAGATTATTATGGATCTTGTTATCAATCATAGTTCAGATGAACATGCTTGGTTTCAAGAAGCACTAAAAAATCCAAATAGTCCTTATCATGATTATTATATCTTTAAACCCTCTAAAGATGGTAAAGAACCAAATAACTGGAGATCTGTTTTTGGAGGTTCAGTATGGCAAAAGGTAGAAGGTAGAGATGAATATTATTTCCATGCTTTTTCTAAAAAACAACCTGATTTAAATTGGGAAAATCCAGCTTTAAGACAAGAACTTTATAAAATGATTAACTGGTGGTTAGATAAAGGAATTGCGGGATTTAGAGTTGATGCGATTAACTTTATTAAAAAAGATCAAAGATATTTAGATGGTCCTGTTGATGGACAAGATGGTTTAAGTGCTTGTTTTGCTTATTCTAGAAATCAACCAGGAATTGAAGTCTTTTTTGATGAATTAAAGAAAGAAACTTTTGAAAAACATAATTGTATGACAGTCGCTGAAGCTGTTGGAGTTCAATATAAGGATTTAGGTATTTTTATTGGTGAACAAGGATGTTTTTCAATGATGTTTGATTTTAATTATTGTAATTTTGATATTAGTGAAGATGAAGAATGGTTTAAAAGACAAGATTGGACAACTAAACAATTTAAAGAGCTTTTATTTACAAGTCAAAGAGAAGTTCAAAAGCTTGGATGGATTGCAAGTTTCTTAGAAAATCATGATCAACCTAGAGCAATCGATAAATTTGTTTTAGATAAAAAAGAGCATAATTATTATTCACAAACAATGCTTGCTGGTATGTTCTTTAATTTAAGAGGAACACCATTTATCTATCAAGGTGAAGAAATCGGTATGGAAAACTTTGAAAGAAAAGACATTAGTGAATTTGATGATATTGGAAGTCATGGTCAATACCAAAGAGCTTTAGAAGAAGGCTTTACTAAAGAAGAAGCCATGCATTTCCTTAACCTTAGAAGTAGAGATAATACCAGAACACCAATGCAATGGGATAGTAGTGAATATGCTGGATTCAGTAATCATGAACCATGGTTAAAAATGACAGGTAGCCAAGATAAAATCAATGTTGAAAGTCAATTCAATGATCCAAATTCAATCTATAGCTTCTATAAAAAAATGATCTCTATTAGAAAACAAGAAGATATTCTTGTTTATGGAGATTTTGAAGAAATCAACACAGTAGATGATGTCATTGGTTATAAACGTACTTATCAAGGACAAGAAATACTTTGTTTCTGTAACTTTACAAACAAAGAACAACAAATCCCAAAAACCCAAGGAAACATCTTGTTAGATAACTACAACAATTACAACCCAACAACTTTAAAACCTTATCAATTTATTATGATCAAAAAATAATAACAGCCCTTTAGTGATAAGCTAGAGGGCTTTTATTGTAAAAAAATAGAACCATGTATTACTACACGGTCCTTACAAAATATATTTATATATTTTTTTATGCAATTTCATTTTAGTCAACTGGATACCAATTGTCAATAACAATATTCAAAAATTCAAAAGTTGTCCTAATCAAATCATTATTATCATAATAGTGACCGTTTCTTTTTATTCTATCACTAAATTTTTGCAAATTTATAACAGCATTCTTTCTAACACCTTCACTTGGTATTGGTTTTTTATGCATATAAAGCAAAGATATTACTTGTTGTATTCTACCATTACTCATTTTCTTAATTCTAGTAACCTTCGAAATTTTCTCTATATTTGCCAATTCTTTTGTAACTAAATAACTTGTTGATAATGATGTTGTTTTTGCATTTAAATCATTTATTATACAATTACTATGTGCCGCTGCATTTCTAACACTTTTACACATTTTTAATATAAAATGATCTTTTGATATCATTTTATCATTGTATCTTTCCCCACAAAATTTATAAAATGATATTAGTGTACCAAAAGAAATTACTTCGATAAAAACCCATATAGGGTATTTTTTTAAATCAGGATAGCTATTTATTAAATCTTCACAATAAATTGACTTTCGATTTCTTAATACTTCATTTTCTAATCTATCATACTGATTTTTATCTAAACTATCCAAAAAATCATTTACAATTTCATAACCATCTTCATGATGTAATTGAATTAAATTTAATAAATATATTTTTGTCCAGTGTTCAATATCTAAAGACAAATCTACTAACAAATACCTCAATTCCATATCAATGATTGCTAAATCTTGTAAATATGCAAAATCCAAATCAATGTACACTTTTTTACCATCGACTTCTTTTTTTAAGAAATTCTTTCTATACGATGTTAACTTAAAATAATAGTTATTTTTCCTTAAATATTCTTTGGCATTATCTTCTGAAACATATTTAAAAGTTACACCATTTTCTTTTAATTTATCTATTTGCTCATCAACAGACAATATAGGTTTTGTTTTTTCTTGAAGTAAGACACTCACTCATATCCCTCTTTTCGATAAAATATTATAAAAATAAAAGTATTTCTTTTTTTATTGATAACATTATATTACCATACTTTATTACCAAAATAATCTTATATCATCTATCTGTTTTAAAATTTATTCACTATTTAAAAAAATGTTTTTTTATCTATTCTTGCTTAGGTAAATTTGTGGACTATTTGTCCATTGTTTCAATTATATATAACCTTATAATTATAAAAAAGGTGAAGATATATGTTTATAGGTAGAGAACAAGAATTAAATTTTTTAAATAGTCGTTATCATTCAAAAAATACAGAACTTATTTTTTTATATGGGAGATACCACATTGGTAAAACAGAAACATTACATGAATTTTGTAAAGACAAAGAACATATTTTTTACTCATGTCAAGAATGTCCTGATAATATTCAATTAAGAAACTTTTCTCAATCATTATTAAAAGAAAATATTAAAGCAAGCCAATATTTAAGTACTTTTTATGATTGGCAGCAAGCATTAAGCTCTATCATAGAGTTACCTTATAAAGAAAAAAAATTAATTATTATTGATGAATTTCCTTATATGTGTAAAAATAATAAATCTATTCCTTCTATTTTACAAAATTTATGGGATACTACTCTAAAAAATGAAAATGTAATGATCGTTTTATGTGGTAGTGCAATGAGTTTTATTGAAAAAGAATTGCTTGCAAATAAAAATCCATTATATGGTCGTGCTACTGGTATTTATAAAATGAAAGAAATGAATTTCTTTGATGCTAGAAAATTCTTTCCAAATTATTCTTTAGAGCAACAAATTATTACTTATTCTATACTAGGTGGAATACCTCATTATTTAAAACAATTCAATAGTGACTTAACTATTGAAGAAAATATAAAGTATAATATACTAACAAAAGGGTGCATCTTATTCAACGAAGTTGAATTCCTTTTACATCAAGAATTAAGAGAAACGGCTTTATATAATTCTATTATAGAAGCTATTGCCTTAGGAAGTACTAAAGTAAATGAAATATCTACTCAAACACTTATTAACAACACTTCAAAAAACAGCGTTTACTTAAAAAATTTAATAGAACTTGGTATTGTAGAAAGAGAACTCTCTATCGATGCTGGTAATAAAGAAATAGCAAATAATAATCGTGGGATTTATCAATTAACTAATCAATTCTTTAGATTTTGGTACACCTTTATATTTACTAACTATTCTAGTCTAGAAGATGGTGATGTAGATGGTATTTACCAGTATGTTATTGCTGATAATCTAGATAGATATGCTTCTATTACCTATGAAAAAGTATGTCAACAATATCTTACAAGATTACAATTAAAAAATAAGCTTCCTTTTAGATATGAAAAAATAGGGCGCTGGTTTGGAAAAACAACTGTTAGAAGCAAAAATAATAATACTGAAATTAAAGAAACAAAAATTGATATTCTTGCTTTATCTAAAAAAGAAAAATGTTATTTAATAGGTGAATGTAAATTCAAAGAAAGTCCATTTTCTTATTCAGAATATTTAGATACTCTTGCAAAACTAGAACCATTAAAGAAAAATAATAAAATCTATTATGCTTTATTTTCTAAAAATGGTTTTGATGAAAATATCATAGAAGAAAAGAATGAGCAACTATTATTATTCAATTTAAAAGATATGTCATTTGATTAAGCTGTCATAAGACAGCTTAATGTGCATCATAAAATATAATGATTAAATCAATGTAATACGATAAAATAGAATTATAAAATATTTAGAAAAGAGAAAGAACATGAAAACTTTATATGAAACAATGTCTAATTATTACAAATATAACAATATTGATTGGAATTATTATTTAAACGATTTAACATTTCCAAAAAATATAAATGATGCTAGAAAATTTATAGATGATTTTTACGCATATGCTGGAAAAAGTTATCTAATTCGTGATATATTACAAGAATGTGAAACATTAAGAGTAAATCATACACTGTCAGTTTTTTTATTGGACTTCTTATAAAAAACAGTTCATTTCATGATTTGAAAATAATTGATAATGATCAAAATGAAATTTTTGAATTTAGTTATCTTTGGTTTTTAGTCTCTTTATTTCATGATATGGGATATATTCAAGAAAAAGACTGGACATACAAATTTGATTATAGAAAAAAATCTAAAGATTTTGAAAAGATTATGAAAGAAAATAAAATTTATTATAATCATTCATTTTATAAACGTATGCCTTTTACAGCATATTATGATTTAGGAATTACTTTTCCAGTTCCTTCTCGCTATGTAAGATATCATACACCAACAGTTAGAACAAAATATGAAATACCTTACTATAATGGAATTTCTTTTAATAATGGAACTACAATTAAGAAAAGTATGTATACATGTGGAACTATTTTTAATTATTTAGAATATTGCAAAATGAATCCAGATATTAATCATTATGATCATGGAATAGTAGGAGGATTATGGTTATATGATATCCTAATTAAAAATTATTATTTATCTTTTTCAAGAAACAAATCTGCAAATTTTAGTGATTTCTATGTTGATAATCTACATTTCAGTACTTCTCAATTTCCTATATTTGCATATTTAGCTGATTGTATTATTTCTCATAATATGTGGTTGGCAACTGATGACTCTACTATAGAAAAATATGAAAAATATGGTTTAAAACAATTGACCCTCCCTTACGCTCAACCAATTCAATTTAATAGGAACCCTATATTATTTATTCTAGCTTTAGCTGATACTTTAGAACCTATAAAAACATGTTCTGATTTAGATATATCTCCTTTAGATGTTTTAAATAATATAGAATGTGAATTTAACTATAAACAAATAATTTTATCATTTAAAAGTAATAATATGTTTAATAAAATGATTGGTAAAATAAACGGGTTAAATAATTGGTTGGATGTAAATATAAAAATATGTGAAAATCAAAATATAATTAGTATTATACTTTGATTTTTCTTTATAATATTATACTTTCTTTTTTCAAGAACTTTAGTGAACATAACTATCTTTACAAAACACTGTATTTTTCACCGACATAGAATCGTATCACTTAAGAGCTTTTTACTCAATAATTATTTTCGTACATTATTAAGTAAAAAGTTTGAAATGTAACTTAATCAGCCATTTAATATAGCTATTGAATAATAACTAATTTTTAATGTTAAACAATATTTACTTTTTCAAATACGTTAAACAAATATCACACGGAGACGTGAAATACACTTCTATCTGATCTCCAACTCGTGCATTTATTTCAGAATACCAATTTCCTAAAGCTCGAAGATCATCGTTAACAGAAAATTGTTTGGCATATTTATCTCCAGCAGATTTACTTCCTTGTGATTTTAATTGACAAATAAATTTTCCATCTGAACTAGTACAATTAAAAATGTTTATACCAAGAATATCTTTCCCTTCTTTATAATTAGAATTATACAATTCTAATTCTTGCGCAATTCTTCTAGGTATTGCTAAGTAGGCTTCACCTTTACGATAATTTCGTGAAGATGTATATCTTTTTTCACCCCACCCTAATTGCGATTCAGTAAGTACAACAATAAACTTATTTCCCTTGTTAGCCATATAATCTCATTCCTTTCTAAATTATTTCTTTTATTAATTATAGCACTATATTAGATATTTTTTATTATTCTTTTTCGTTTATTCATATATACATGAATCTATCTGTTCATCCCAAGAAAAAAGTATCATATTATAATGAAATAAAGTAAGAACAAACATCCAAGGAAAATTTAAAAACGTAGATTAAAACGCTTACATATTAGCTCCGTTATTTTTTATAAAATGTAAATTATATATTATATTCATGATATAATAAACGTTTAAATTGACATTATAAAACAAAATAAATATAATTTAAAAATAAGAAACAAAATGGAGGAAATTTCATGACAATAAAAGAACAAATTAAAATTTTGTGTGTTAGATGTAATGTAAGCGAAGCTGAATTAGCGAGAAGATTAGGCACATCACCTCAAAATTTTAATTCTAAAATGAAAAGAGAAAGTTTTACTATAGTCGAATTAGAAAAAATTGCCAATGTGTTAAATGTAAAATTTAGAAGAGAATTTATTTTAAAAAATGGAGATAAAGTATAATGAGCATAAATGATAAAAAAATTTTTAAATTAGGTGAACTTTTTTGCGGCCCTGGTGGGCTAGCCTTAGGAGCAATATCTGCAACTATTAAAGATCCAGATTATAAAATTATACACAAATGGGCTAACGATTATGATTTGGATACATGTAATACATACAGAAAAAATATATGTCCAAATAATCCTGAAACTGTTATTTATAAAGATGTTCGAAAATTAGATATTGAACCATTGGGGGATATAGATGCATTAGCATTTGGTTTTCCTTGCAATGATTTTTCCGTTGTCGGAGAACAAAAAGGATTCAACGGAGAATATGGTCCTTTATATACATATGGTGTTAATGTACTAAAAAAATATCAACCTTTATGGTTCTTGGCAGAAAATGTAGGTGGGCTTAAAAGTGCAAATGAAGGAAAAGCATTTGAAAAGATAAAGAAAGATCTTATAAACGCAGGGTATAAAATTTATCCTAATTTATATAAGTTTGAAGAATATGGCGTTCCACAGGCAAGACATAGAATAATTATTGTTGGAATAAGAGATGATTTACCTTGTACATTTAAAATTCCAAGTACTAAACCATATAAACATATTGACGTTAGCTGTAAAACAGCAATAGAAATTCCACCAATAAAAAAGAATGTTGCAAATAATGAACTAACAAAACAATCAAAAAAAGTAATAGAACGATTATCATATATTAAACCTGGTCAAAATGCATTTACAGCAAATATTCCAAAACATTTGCAGCTAAATGTTAAAGGAGCAAAGATTAGTCAAATTTATAAAAAACTTGATCCTTCTAAACCAGCTTACACAGTAACTGGCTCTGGTGGAGGTGGAACCCATATGTATCATTATAAAGAAAATAGAGCTCTAACAAACAGAGAAAGAGCTAGATTACAAACATTCCCTGATGATTATGTTTTTGAAGGATCAAAAGAATCAGTACGTAAACAAATAGGTATGGCTGTTCCTGTTAAAGGTGCAAGAATAATATTTGAAGCAATACTAAATACGTTTGCAGGTATAGAATATGAAAGCATGGAAGCCCATGAACAATAACAAGGAGTCTAAAATTATGAAAGAAAAAATAAATATTAGAAATTTAAATGAAAAACAACATCAAGCTCTAGTTTGTATGTTTTTTGCCATGTTACCAAGATCTGATAATAGATATAAAAAGCGTGACGAATATTGGAAAATATTAGGGGAAAAATTTAATATTAAACCGTCAACTTACAAGCTTAACAAAGATTCTTTTGACAAATATTTTCCAAATAATGGTAGAAAAGGTTTTGAAGATGACAGAGACCTAATAACACGTGTTGGAAAAGATTATGTTAGTATTTATAATAAATTTAAAGATTATCCTATAGAAATAATTGAAAATGCTGTGGACGAAATTATTCAATTATATACTAATGCATATACTAACGAATTTATAACGTTGAAATGTGGTATTCCAGAAACAGTTCATACCATATTAAAAAATAGTAACAATATTATTATTGATGGAGTGTATACACTAAAAAATCAACTTAAATTAAATAAAATTGTTTTTATAACATTAGGTGGAGATGTTAATAAAAAAGAAATCGATTGGAATCCAGGTTTTAAAGGTATTGGCCATATAACAAAGGAACCATATGATACTGGGTATTCAGGGGATAGTAAATATTTTAAATTTGAAATATCTATTGATTGCCTTTTTGACAATAGTTATAAAAGAGAACATTTTTTTAGATATCCAGATACATTTAACGCAACATTTATTGGTCCTGAATTAAAACGTGATCCCACTCAAGCAATAAGTATCCTTACAGAAAATAAAGCAATTTCTGTAATTAGAGCTGTATTAGACGATAATCCTTCTCTCAAAAAAAATTTTGACAATATTTTTTCTTCCAAATTTATGCAACAAGTTTTAGGAGATGTCAAAGTATTAATTCCAACTATTTCTTCTTACGGAGAAAATATTGAAGACGTATTAAGTAGAATGATAAATAATAAGACTAAAAAAAATTCAAAGCTTATATTCAAAACTGGAAAAAAATATACAAGTTCTAATAATATTGACTTTGAATACAACCGTATTATTTTTGGAGCACCAGGTACTGGTAAAAGCTATACACTTAATAAAGATAAAGAGGATTTAATCAAAAAAAATGAAAACTATGAGCGAGTTACTTTTCATCCTGATTATTCCTATGCAAATTTTGTTGGAACTTATAAACCTGTGAACAATGATAACGATGAAATTTCTTATAAATATGTTCCTGGCCCTTTTTTAAGAATTTTAGTAAAAGCTTTAGAAAGCAATATGAGTGATACACCTGAACCATATTTATTAATCATTGAAGAAATTAATAGAGCAAATCCTGCTTCTGTATTCGGTGATATATTCCAATTATTGGATAGAAATAATGGAGTTAGTGAATATCCTATACATACTTCTGAAGATATGAAAAAATACATTTCTGAAGAATTAAAAATTCCTGCGGATCAATGTGCTGAATTACGAATCCCAGATAACATGTTTATTTGGGCAACTATGAATAGCGCAGATCAAGGTGTATTCCCTATGGATACCGCTTTTAAACGTAGATGGAATTTTGAATATTGCGGTATCAATAAAAAAGAAGATGAATTAAATAAACAAACAACTCTTGATATTATAATAAACAATGATCCTGAACCTATACATTGGAATAGTATTAGAAAAGCTATTAATTGCGAGTTGACAGAAATAAAAGTTAACGAAGATAAACAATTAGGTCCTTTCTTTTTAAATGTTAATGATCTAATGGATAGATATTCTGATAATAAATCTAAATTACAAGAAAAATTTAATAACTTATTTAAAGATAAAATAATCATGTATTTATTTGAAGATGCTGCAAAACAAAAAAAAGATTTTATTTTTAGCGGAATTGAAAATCCTCGTATTTATTCAGAAATATGTAAAGAATACGATGAAAAAGGATTAAAAATCTTTGGTGAAGATTTCACAAATAAAGTAAAAGAATTTGAGGCTAAAGCTAAATCATCTGGAGATGATTTATAATGTTATCTGTTTTTATCAAAGAACAAAAAAGGTATTCTCAGGATGATTTGAAAAATTTATTTAAATGTTCAGAAGAAAAAATTGTTCATTATATTAACATTTTAAAAGAATATTCTATAATTCGTACTGTAAAGAAAAATAATAAGCAAAAAGATATAACAGATCTTGTAGAAGAAGACATTGAAATATCTGTTTCTCAAAAATTTAACGATGACTATTATTATATATTTAAATATGTTGGTATAACAATAGTAGAGAATATGGTTTTAAAAATATATCCAAAATATATCGATAGTACTGATGAACCAATTAAAGAGTTAAAACAAATTTTATCAGTTTTAGAAAAATACAATTCAAAAGAACAAATTATCAAGATATTCAATAATAGCGAAGATAATAATTCCTTTAATTATTTGGCACTTCTATTATTTTTTATAAATGACTATTATGATAATGATCTTTATTCTAATGATATTAATATTACTGAAGAAAATGGTAATGGTGAAATAAATTGGGATAGGACAATAAATGATGGTTTCTCAATCATAAAAGGAAATAAGCCTTACTATTTAAATTATTATACAAATAAAAGAATATCTAATAATCTTGACTATTTTAGGCAATTACATGCTTGGATAATTTCTATGTGCTCTAAAGAATTAAAAAATGCAGATCTTCTATATCTTTTCAATATAGAAGAAATTGAACTATCTAATTACAATTTAGATGACTTTGGTGACGTAGATTATATTTTATATCGTATTGAAAATGAACTTGATAAACAATTTAATACGCGAAAAATATATTTATTAAAAGCGATGTATGCATATATTTCAAAAAAAGGCAATTTTGATAACATCAGTTATTTTAGTACATATGGAACGGCTAATTTTAATTTAGTATGGGAAGAGGTTATTGCTGTAATATTTGATAATCAACTTTACTCTCCTTTATACAAACTAAATATTGAAAATAATAATTACACAAAAGATGACGAAAAAAAACTTATAGATTTAATTGAAAAACCTATTTGGAAATTAAATAATACTTCATCATTTTTAGCTGATACTTTAAAACCAGATACAATAACTTTTCAAGATAATATCATGTACATATATGATGCCAAATATTACAAATTATTGATCAAAAATAACAAAATAATTAATCAACCAGGTATAGAAAGTATTACTAAACAATATTTATATCATTTAGCATATAAAAAATTTATTGAGAAGCATAATATAACAAAAGTTGAAAATTATTTTGTTTTACCAATTGAAAATAAGAACTTATCAAATCATTTCAATGTTTCTCTTGAAATGATGAATGAATTAGATTTACCATCTATTGAAGTTATATTCATAGAAGCCTCTGACGCTTTTGACCATTATTTGAAAAATAAAATTTATGCTATAAAAAATAAATAATTAAAGTCCAGGAATAATATCATGGTTTCAAAGCAAAGATCTTACAATATGTCTAGAATAAAAAGTAAAGATACTTCTATTGAAATCAAAGTAAGAAAGTATCTTTACCATAAAGGTTTTAGATATCAAAAAAATGTTAAAACATTACCTGGAACACCTGACATATACATATCAAAATACAATGTTGCTATTTTTATTAACGGTTGTTTTTGGCATCATCATTATAATTGTAAATATGCTTATATTCCCAAAACAAATCAAGATTATTGGATTAATAAATTTGAAAAAAATATGAAAAATGATATTGAACACTATAAACAATTAGAACAAATGGATATTAAAGTAATTGTAATATGGGAATGTGAATTAAAAGAGTGTTTTGATTATCGTATGGAAAGTTTACTAGAAGAAATAAAAAATGAAGACTAAAAAACCTGCATTTCGTGCAGGTTTTTCGTATTATTATATATTATTTAAATAGTTTAGAGAAATAGTTTTTAACAACGTGATTTTTAATTTTTGATAATGTTGTGTTGCTTGAATCGAATCTGTCTTTCTTAGCCCATCCTGGTTGTACATCTGCTTGGTTAGTTGTTAAATATGAATAGTAATTTACACACATGATTTTGTTCCTCCTTAATATTTTGTATCCCTTTTGTTACTTATATTATATGTAAGAAAGTTTAAAAATTATATGTGTTGAAGTCATGAGAATACTGTATACATTTGTGCATGATGCACAAATATTGATATAGTTTAAAACTATATCTAACTGATGTTTATTTGTATTTTTAAAATAGTTATTTGATTGATAAAATAATGTCATAGCTTGAAAGGAATGAATGATATGAGTCAATTAAATAGATATGAATTTGTAGGAAGTTTTTTACGTCCTGAAAGATTAAAAGAAGCTAGAAAAAATTATGAATTAAATAATATAACTAAAGAAGAACTTACTAAAGTAGAAGATGAATGTATTGTAGAACTTGTAAATAAACTTAAAGAATTAGGTTATCATACTATCACAGATGGTGAATTTAGACGTTCTACTTGGCATTTAGACTTTATGTGGGGATTTGAAGGGGTTGAACATAAAAAGACTGTAGATGGCAATCAAACGTTTGATGGTGAAGCTGCTATGATTGATGATACTTTTATGACAGGAAAGATTTCTTGTAAAGATCATCCTTTTGTTGAACACTTTAAATTTGTAAAAGCATTAGAAGATGAAAATACAGTTGCTAAGCAAACAATTCCTTCACCTGGTCAATTCTATGCTTTCTTTACAGGAGCTGATTTATTAGATAAAACATTAGGTTTCTATGGTAGTGAAGAAGCATTTGCTGAAGATGTTATTAAAGCATACAATGAATTTGTAAAAGAAATCTACGTAGCTGGATGTCGTCAATTACAATTTGATGATTGTGTTTGGGGTGGTATGGTCAATCCTGAACTTGCTGTAAGTTTAACAGGAAGAAAAGGAGAAGAATTAGAAAAATATAAACAACTTTTATTAGATTTAAATAATAAAGTTGTTGCTAGTGCACCTGAAAATCTAACAATTAATACTCATGTATGTAGAGGAAATTATCATTCTACTTACTTTAGTTCAGGAGCTTATGATGGTGTAGCTGATTTACTCTTTGGTGAAGAAAATGTAGATGCTTATTTCTTAGAATATGATGATCATCGTTCTGGTGGCTTTGCTCCATTAAAGAAAGTATCAGGAGATAAGAAAGTTGTTTTAGGTCTTATTACAACAAAGAAACCTGATTTAGAAGATAAAGAACTTGTTAAAAGAAGAATCTATGAAGCTACTAAATATATTCCTTTAGAACGTCTTTATTTAAGTCCTCAATGTGGTTTTGCTTCATGTGAAATTGGTAATAAACTTACAGAAGAACAACAATGGGCTAAATTAAAACTTGTTAAAGAAATAGCTGAAGAAGTATGGGGTTAGTTTATTATTTCAATTATTATAAAGTTCCAGTATTTTATTACGTTTAAATATATCAAATAATGTGGGGTAAAAATCATCCCACATTATTTGATTGTTAAAATATGATAAATTTTAATTTGATATCAAAAATTTATTTTTTCAATTTCTATTAATATTTTTTATCGTATGATTATTCATGTGCTTTTAAATACAATTGATTTTCATAATAATCTTTCATTCCTTCTAATATATTTTCTAAAAAACATTCTGTTTCATTCTTTATTTTTTTTAAATCATCTATACTGTAATTTCTTCCACATTCGACAAATGAAATCGTACCATGTGCTAAATTATTTCTCTCTTCTTTTACTTCTTTCAAGATTTCTCCTCCTCTACATTGAGGATCCAAATGTATAATAATTCCATGATTATTACAAATATCTCTAATTTTTTGAGCATCCAAATTTCCACTTATATCAGTTGCTTTTCTATCTAATTTTAATATTTTATTATCTAAAACAAAATCAATGATTTCTTTTGCCTTTCCTCTATACGAGTTAAAGTGTGCATTTTTATCATATACCTGATTAAATTTATATGAAAACCATATATCTTGAATTTCTTTTCTTACCATATTATACGTTAATTCTTGTTGAAAAAAACTATCATATATTTTTAAAATTGCACTCATAATTGTTGATTCTACTAAATTATATATCATTAAAATCGCATTAGATTTTAACATCTTTAAAAATGCATCATCCAAATATTTTTCATCATTATTGGTGATATTTTTAGAAACATATAATTCCTCAAGAGCTGAATAATATTCTTCTATTTCTTGCTTTCTTTCATCAAAGTCATCTATTACTGACTGCATGTTTTCTACCTCTTATTAAGTAACATTTCCTTAACATATTCAACTCTTCCTTTAACACGTGCAGGAGAATTGCTTGCATGTGTAGTTGTATGTTTTTTAAACTCTTCTCCCTTAATCCAATCCATCGAATCAGGTATTAAATTTGGATTTTCTCTTAAGGCCAAGCCTACACCTACAGCAATTGCTTCAAATCGCACCCTAGGTGTTGATTTAGAAGTTTTTGTTTTTCGAAAACCATTTTCAAAATATTTATCTACAAAATCAACCATTCTTTCAAATTCTAATTTGAATTTTTCTTCATCAAAATTATCTTTTACTGTTTCTACGTAATCATCCAAAAATTCATCAACTCTATGCTTAAAGTTTTGATAATTATTCAAAAATGCAAAAAATCTAAGAACCAACTCTAAATCATCATACCTCTTTTTTGAGTTTTCACTTACTGGACATATTGTTTTAAATTTATCGTTGTTAGCACATTCCTTTAAAAAATCCATAAAGCGACCTGTATAACTTCCTCTTCTAATTTCACTAGGATTAGCTCTTACTCCAGTTGTATTAATTCTATTAAATATCTCTTGTCTAATTTCCAAAGTAGTCTCATCTGAAAGAACTATAATTCGCATAGTTGTTTTATTAAGTTTTCTTCTAAAATATTCTGGTAAATCATTATATTTAAATCCTTCTAAAGATGTTAATTTTTTTAAATTATTTAAAATTAAATCATTATCTAAAAACTCAACTAATGTTTGTGTTCTTTGAGCTCCATCAATAATCTCACATCTTCCATCGTCAGTATCAGAAAAAAACATAAAAGGTATAGGTAACCCTAAAATAATTGATTCTATAAATCTTGTTTTATCATCTTCCTTCCAAATATATTTTCTTTGATATTCATCTGGAATATAAAATTCATCATCTCTAAATTGCTGTACAAGAAAATCAATTGAATAATCTCTAGTATCATAATCAATTTCCTTCCTTAAATTTTTTATTTGAATTTCTGCATTTTTTATATCTGCAGGTGTTTTTCTTTTATTCATGATTATCCATCTCCATTTCTCGTAAATGATTTTGAATACTAATTCCTATAGCTCTTCCTAATTCAACAGGAACAGCGTTTCCAATATGAATTCCTAATTCTCTTTTATTAAAATTATCTTTATTTTCTACAAAATCGTAATCTATAGGAAATGATTGTAATAGCGCTCCTTCTCTATATGATAAGGCTCTATCTTGTTCAGGATGCCCAAAACGACCATTACCATATCCATAGAATTGAGTCGTTATAGTAGGGGAAGGTTCATCCCATACCATTCTTCCATAAACAGCACCATAACTCTTCCCACTCTTTTTCTTATGACAATCTAATTTTAAATTTTCATCCCAATCCTTCCACGTTCCTCCTGGTACTGATTGTCTAATTCTTTCCAAATTTATATTTGTCAATTTTGTGGCACAATGTATAGCATCATTTTTGCTCGTCTCTCCAGAATTTAAGTGTTCTAAATTGTATATAGCATCTCTTACGGTTTTGTAATTATTAGTATTATATATAGGCGGTATCAAATGTATATCGCCTAATTTTGATGCTAAAAGAACTAGTCGTTTTCTCTTCTGTGGGACTCCATAATCTGGACAAAATACAATAGAATATGAATAATTATATCCCTTATTTTCTAAATGTTTAACAAAATCATGAAATACTTTTTCTCTCTCTAGCTCTGGAACATTTTCCATTGAAATAATACTTGGATTTAAATCATCTATCAATTTAGAAAAAGAATATAACAACTTCCATTTATCATCATTTCTTCCTCTTTTTCTATATCTTTGAGTATATTTTGAAAAAGGCTGACATGGTGCACATCCCACTAAAATTTTAATAGAATTTTTAGGATAATATCTTTTTAATAATTCGGTATCAATGGAACCAACATCACCATAAATAAATTTTGCTCTATTATTATGCTCATATGCAAATCTACAGCTTTTATCAATGTCTATCCCTGCAACTACATTTAATCCAGATAATTCTAACCCTTTTGTCAATCCACCTATTCCACAAAACAAATCTATAACTGCATTTGACATTTTTTATCTCTCCTTTTTTATATTATCCATCATTTTAATACATTTAATTTTTATGAGATATTATAGCAAAATTCTATTTATAAATTATATGCTATTTTATTTTTTTAATTTATTTTATTAAAATATGCGTACACTATTTAACAATATGCATATGAGGGTAAGGTATTTCAATACCTTCCTTTTTAAATTCAGTGACTAAATCTTTACGAATATCTGCCAGCATTTGAAAACCTTGTACATTATCTTCACTAGTGATTGTTGCTCTTAATTGAATACTGCTATCTTTTAAATCAGAAACAATCACAGGGACTAATGGATCCTTTTTATCTTTTCTTCCATCAATGAATAAAGGATGTTTTACAACAAGATCTTGAATCACTTTGATTGCTTGATCTATATCACTTTCATAAGAAATATCGATATAAAGATAATTTGCTTTAACATGTTCTATTTGTGAAATATTTTCAATAATTGCTTTATTCATAATATCATTAGGCACAATCATTTGTGTCTTTTCTAATGTTTCAATGACACTATGTCTAAGTGAAATATCAATAACAGTTCCTCTAACATTATGTCCTGTAACAACAATAAAATCACCAATCTTATATGGCTTATAAGCCATAATCATGGCCCCATTAATTAAATTACCTGCTGCTTCTTGACTGGCAAGCCCAATGACAACAGCAACGATTCCTCCAGATGCAAGTAGGGCAGTCGCAAATGATTTTAAAAATTTCACTTCACCACATATAATTGCTAAAAAGATTGTAATGAGAATAATCTTTTTAATTCTTTTTTGTAAAACATAATTATCAGGCCATTTCTTTTTAATAAACTTATTTAATAATTTATTGATTGCAATTAAAACAATTCCTGCAATAATAATAGAAATAACCCCATTTATAACCCCATTTACAAACAAATTATCAATTTGTTCAAATACTTTTTCCATTCAAATTACCTCTTTTTATAATACTTTGAAAGAACATACAACAAAACTGATTGCATTGCTCCTACAATAGAAATCATTAAACATCCATAACAAATCCAATATAAAATACTATTTCCTGTATTAATTGCATTTAATATAAGGAAAACAATAAATGATATTAAAGCAATATTCCTTGTATACTTAAAGAATCTATAAAATCTTTGTGCTAATATTTCATTCGTATTCATCTTATTTACCTATACAAAAGCGTTTAAAGAGTTCATCTAATAAATCTTCTTTTGCTTGTTCTCCTAATATTTCTTTTAAACAAGACCAACTATCATATAAATCTTCTACAATTAAATCAGCAGGAATAGACATCTTCATAGCATCAATAGCACTTTGTAAAGAAACAGCTGCTTTTTCTAATAATTGTGTTTGTCTTGCATTTGTAAGATAATATTCTTCTTGATTACTTATAAGTCCTAAATTAAATTTCTTTTTAATTTCTTTAGTAAGCGCTAAAATATCTTGTTCTTTAGCCGATATTTCAATTCCTTCTAAATCAACTTTCTTACCTAAATCAGCTTTATTAATAATAATAATACGATTTGTATCTTCTGTAAGTTCAAGTAACTTTTGATCTTCTTGATCAAGTTCTTTACTTCCATCAATAACTAATAAAACAAGATCTGCTTTTTTAATCATTTCTTTTGATTTTTCAACCCCAAGACTTTCTACAATATTATCTGTTTCACGAATACCTGCCGTATCGATCATATTTAATAAAATACCATCTACTGTCACTGATCCTTCAACGACATCTCTTGTTGTTCCTGCAATATTTGTGACAATCGCTTTTTCTTCTTTTAACATGGCATTTAATAAACTTGATTTACCAACATTTGGTTTACCAATGATCGCTGTTTGAATACCATCTTTTAATAATTTAATATTTTTAGAATCTTCTATGATCTTATTCATCCTTTCAATTAAAGAAGTAGACATTGGTAATAACTTATCAGCTGTTAATTCTTCTACATCTTCATATTCAGGATAATCAATATTTACTTCTATTTGCGTAATAATTTGAATCAATTCTTCTTTTAAATCCTTAATAAAATGACTAATACTTCCTTGAATTCCTTTTAAAGCAAGAGAAGAAGCATAACTATTTTTAGCCGTAATAATATCACTAATAGCTTCTGCTTGTGATAAGTCAATACGTCCATTTAAAAAAGCACGTTTACTAAATTCACCACGTTCTGCCAGTCTTGCCCCATGATGTAAACAAATATCTACAACTCTATTTGTAATATAAACACCACCATGACAGTTAATTTCAACCATTTCTTCTCCAGTAAAAGTTCTTTTTCCACGATAGATATTTACTAATACTTCATCTATTTTTTCACCATTATCTTTTATATAACCATAAGTAATGGTATGACTCTCTTTATTTAATATTTTTCCTGTAAAAAACTGTTGAACAAAAGCAATTACATCTTTTCCTGATAAACGGATAATTGAAATTGCTGCTTCTAGTCTTGATGTTGCTACTGCAGCAATAATATCATCATTCATTTTCATACCACCTTTCTTCTTGATACTATCTTAATTTGTTGATTTTATCAATAAATAACTCCCTCATTATAACAAATATTTTTTATTTTTAACATATGATTTTTTTCGATTGATTTCTATATTTTAATCATATATTATTATGTACAAATAGGGGTGAAAAAATGAAAAAGCTGAATAAAAAAGTTCCTATAATCGGAGGTGCTGTTATAGGAGTGATATTGGTTATTTATATCATTTTATGTTTTCTAGCATCAGGTAAAGGGTTTATTAAGAATATGACAATTAATGGCATAAAGGTTAATAATATGTCTAAAGAAGAGGTCATTTCTAAACTTGAAAATAAGTATCAAAAAGATCAAGATCAATTATTATTAAATCTTGAAATGAATGGTCAAAAATATCAAATTGATATGAAAGATAATGTTAAAATTAACATTAAAGATCAAGTTAATGATATTCAAAAGAAATATAATAATTTCTTTACTAAGGGTTATCATTATTTATTAAAACATAATGAAAATATTTCTATAGATATTAAAGATCAAAAACAACTTAATAAAGATATCAAAAAATCAGGTATTTTAGATTATTCAACTTTAGTACCTACTACTTATAAAGTTGAAAAAACAAAAGTTATCTTTACTAAAGGTAAAAGTGGTGAAGCAGTTAAACAAAAAGATGTTTATAACACAATTCAAACTGCTTTAAATGAATATGATTTTAATAAAACTTTAAAGATTAAACCTTCATCTGTTTCAGAAGATGAAAGTGTAATGAAAACAATTTATAAGACTTTATCTAAGGAAGGTAAAAATGCGACTTTAGATAAAAATAATGATTATAAAATTGTAGCTGAACAATATGGTGCTAAATATGATTTAGATGATTCAATTAGTGCTTTTAATAAAGCTAAAGAAGGAAAAGAATTTGAAGTTAAAGCAAAAGCTATTGTTCCAAGTATTACTAAAGAAGATTTAGAAAAGAATTTATTTAAAGATGTTTTAGGTGAATATACAACAACTGTAAATGGTTCATCTGTAAGAAAAAACAATGTCAGACTTGCTGGTGAAAAATGTAATGTGATCTTACTACCAGGTGAAGAATTTTCTTACAATCAAACAGTTGGAAAAAGAACAAAAGAAAATGGTTTTGGTGAAGCAGGAGCTTATTTAAATGGCGAAACTGTTCAAGAAGTTGGGGGTGGCGTTTGTCAAACTTCTTCAACATTATATAATGCTGTTGTTTTATCTAATTTAGAAGTGACTGAAAGAACAAATCATACTTATATTTCTAGTTATGTGCCTATTGGTAGAGATGCTACTGTTTCTTGGGGTGGTCCTGATTTTAAGTTTAAAAATAATAGAGATTACCCTATTAAGATTGAAGCAAGTTATGCTAATAGTAAATTAACATGTAAAATTATTGGAACTAATGTTGATGGAAGTTACGTGAAGTTTACAAGTGAAAGAACAGGGGATGTTGCTTATAATACTAAATATGAAAATGATGCAACTATTCCTGAAGGACAACAAGTAACTAAACAAGCTGGATCAAATGGGGGAAGAGCTGTTTCTTATCGTTTGGTTTATGATAAAGATGGTAAATTGCTTTCAAAGAAAAAAGAAGCTAAGAGTTATTATAAAGGTCATGAAGCAATTATTGCTGTTGGTACAATGAAAGTGGAACAAGTTCCAGAAACAACCCCTGAAACGACTCCAAATACTGAACCAACTCAACCTGAAACAACGATTGAACCCTCAGAAACGACAGCACAATAAAAAAACGAGCATTGCTCGTTTTTTTATACATTTTCAATGATTTCTAAAATTTGTTCGATATTCTTTTTTCCAAAAACGACTTTTTGATCATTAATAACCATGCATGGTACTGACATGATTTGATATTGATCTTTAAGTTGTTTAAAGTGTTGAATATCATAGACCTCCGTTATTATTTGTTTATTTAACGAAGCTATTCTTTGAGCTGAAGTAACGAGTTCTGGACACATCGTACAAGATAAAGAAACTATAATTTTTATATTAATCTCTTTATTTATTTTATCTATTCTTTCTAAATAAGTTTGTTCTATCTTTTGTCCTGGTCCTGCAACATTATAAATTCCTAGAATGAAAGAGGTGAATTCATGTCCACCAGGTACACCATGGAAAGTTAAGCCACTCCATGTACCATCTTCTAAACAAATATTGACAGAAGGAATCTCTTGATTTGTTTTTTCTATAGCTATTTTTATTTTATCGGTTTGTAATGCTAATGCTTCCATATATCCTTTTAATTCATTGGATAACGTACTTTCATTGAGTAATAATTTAAGAATAATTGGATTTTCCATACGTGAAAAAACAGCTTGTAATTGTGAAAGCATGTGTTCATCAAGTAATGAATCGTTATTAACAGTTACCTGTTCTTCCTTTTTTACTTGAGGAATTTTTGGTATTATTCCCGTTTTTTGATGCATTTTTTCAACATATTTTTCTAATGATGTGGCTGCTTTTGCACCATCACTTACCGCTGTAACGACTTGACGCAATTCTTTAATACAAACATCACCAGCTCCATAGATACCTTCTTTATTTGTTTTTTGATTTTGATCAGTAACGATATAACCAGATTCATTGAGTTCTACAATATCTTTTACAAGAGATGTATTCGGTTGATAACCCGCAAAGACAAAAACACCAAAAGTATCATTTTCATTTGCATGATATTCAATCACTTCATTTGTTTTTTTATTATGATACTTTAAAGATTCTAAATACGTATGACCACTGACTTCAAGTACTTCAACATTTGTATAAACAGTTATCTTTTCATGATTTTTTGCTAACGAAGCAATAGAAGAAGCACAACTAAAGTCATCTTCTCTTATTAAAATAGTGACATGTTTTGCATATCTGGTAAGAAAAACACTTTCTTCTGCAGCAGCATAGCCACCACCTACAACAAATATTTCTTTTCCTTCAAAAAATGAACCATCACACGTTGCACAGTAGGCAATACCATGCCCTTTAAATTCTTCTTCACCAATAAAACCTGCTTTTCTTGGGTGAGCACCTGTCGCTATAACAATACCAAAACACTTAAATGTTCCTCTTGTCGTTTTTACTTGTTTAAAATCCCCATCATCTTCAATCTTTTGAACCTCAGCTAACACAAAATCAGCTCCAAAATCTTGAGCTTGTTGTCTCATTGATTCTGTCAATTCTTTTCCACTTGTTTTTAAAATACCAGGATAATTAACAACATCAGATGTAATAGTAATTTGTCCACCAAATGTTTCTTTTTCAATAACAAGAACACGATTATTTGCTCTTGCTAAATAAAGAGCTGCAGTTAAACCTGCAGGCCCTCCACCTATAACAATGGCATCATAAATTGTTTGTTCCATAAACTATAATTGTCCTACAAGATCTAAACTTGGTTTTAATGTTTCTTTACCTGGTTCCCATTTTGCTGGACATACTTCATCTCCATGAGTATAAACAAATTGGCAAGCTTGCACTTTTCTCAATAATTCGTCTGCATTACGACCAACATTACCAGCATTGACTTCATAAGCCACAATTTTACCTTCAGGATTAACAACAAATGTACCTCTTTCAGCTAAACCGTCTTCTTCAATTAATACTTCAAAATCTTTTGATAAGGCATGAGTAGGATCTGCTAACATAGGGTATTCAATTTTAGAAATACGTTTTGAACTATCATGCCATGCTTTATGAACAAAATGAGTATCAGTAGATACTGAATAGATTTCACAATCTACTTTTTTAAATTCTTCATATTTGTTTGATAAATCTTCTAATTCAGTAGGGCAAACAAACGTAAAATCTGCTGGATAAAAGAAAAATACACTCCATTTTCCTAAAATATCTTCTTTTTTAACTGTTTTAAATTCATCATTTTGAAATGCTTGAACTTCAAAATCATTGACTTCTTTATTAATTAATGACATATAATCTCCTCCTTGGTTAGCTCTTGCTAACTTATGTGTTTATCATATCGCTAAAAATTAGAATCGTCAATATAAATAGTAATAATTATTGTTATTATTTATTAATACATATATATTATGTCCATTTATTGTAAAAATAAAAGAGACTGTAACGAAATAATTTTTTAAGAAGTTAATTTCGTTTCGTTTAGCTTCTTTTTCTTTGTTTTTCGTATAAAAAAACATCTTCAGCTATTTTAGCGAGATGTAACCTGATTTTTATATACTTTTTATTTATTTGTAAGTACATACTTTTTAGTTAAGAAGACCTTTTGATTGTGTTGATTTTTCTTTCTTCAATCTATATTTATGATATTTTCTCAAATTATAACCCAAATATACAACGAGAAATTCCATTTTTGTATTTTTCAATCCTCTTCTTGTGAAGTCTGTTCGTACGCTCAAAGGAATCACTACATCACTTCCTTTATCCTTATCATCACTGACAACAACTTGTGGTTCATTACACTTAGCGGTAAATACCTGTGGTTGGTTTATCTAGTGCCATGCCCGGCACACTACAAAAAAAGACAATGTACATCAGTATAATACTGGCAACATTGTTTTTTTTGCTGGACTATATCAATATTTTATTTCGTTACAGCCTCTAAAGAAGTCCCATTCCTTTTAAAATATAAAGCCACATTGTTATAGAAAATCCACTAAAGATGGTTGTTAACATCACGACTGTGATGGTAAGTATTCCTGTATGTCCCATGTTTTTAGCCATAACAAAGCATGAAACTGTAGTTGCTGATCCAAGCATTACAAGGATGGCTATGAGCTGTTCTCCTTGGAACCCTAAATAGATGGCAAGTGGTAGAAACATTGCACAGAAGCCAAATAATTTAATGAATGAAGCACATAAAGCAGGTTTTAAATCCCCAAGGGCTTCTTTATAATTAAAAGTTGCTCCCATTGCCATAAGTCCTAGAGGTGTCGCTACATTTCCAATCGAAGTCACGGTCTTATCTAACATCGTTGGCATTGGTAAATGAAGTAAGGACCATAAAATACCAACAACGATACCAATAAGTATTGGGTTTGTTAAAATTCCTTTGATTGTTTTAAGCCAAACTTCTTTACTTAATCCTTTTCTTTCTGGTGAAAAGAAAGAAAGGACGACAACGGCCATAATATTATATAAAGGGACACTCCCAATAATCATTAAAGGCGCCATGGTTGCTTTTCCATAGACGTTTTGAATCAAGGCAATACCGAGTAAAGCTGCCGAACTACGATAACTTGCTTGAATAAATTCCCCTTGATTTTGTTTATTCTTTAATAAAAAAGAAAGTAAAGTAACAATTAAAATACTTAAAATTGTAATGAAAAAACAAAATAGAACAAACTTCGTATCCCAAATTGTCTTAAAATCTAAAGTTGCTAGATCTTTAAATAATAAAACAGGTAGGGGAATTAAAAAAACAAACTTATTCATTCTAGAAGCAAAAACATCATCAATAATATCTATCTTCTTAAAAAACATTCCTAATACAATCATCGCAAAAACAGGCACGGTCGCATTTAAACTAAAAATTAAATTTTCCATCTTTCCTCCCTAAAGAAAAAACCGCATTCGCGGCTTAATCTACATATGAGATTGTCATATATCTATTTTTTCCTTCACCTTTAGATTCAGTCTTTAAATGATCCATCTTTGCAATTTCTTGATGCATCACTTTTCTTTCATCTGCAGGCATAGGATCCAATTTTAAATCAGCTTTTGTTCTTAAAACTGTTTTACCAAAACGTCTTGCCATACTTGCAACTTTTTTATAACGTTCTTCTTTATAACCATTGATATCAACACTTACTTCTAAACGTTTTTTAAATGTTGTACTCACAGCATTTTTCACAATTAAGTTAATAGCTCTTAAAATAACTCCAGCTTTACCAATCAAAATAGAATTATTACTTGTATTAATATTACAATAAATTCTTCCATCTTGAACATAAGAAATTGTTTCAACTTCAAATTCCATATCAGTTAAAATCTTTCTAATAAAGCTTTCAATATATTCTTGAACCATTTCTACTGTCCAACAAGAAATTTCAGCTTTCTTACTAAATAAACCTTTAGTTTCTAAAGTAACTTCATAATTTAATTGATCAACTGTAACACCTAAATCAAGGCATGCTTTATTAACAGCATCTTCAACTGTTTTTGCAGTATATGTTTTCATATTTATACCTCTATTTATTCTTATTTTGTCTCTTTGTTAAATAATTTGTATTTGCTTGATCAACTTCTTTTTGTGCTTTTTCAACATGGTAAATATAAATATACCATGTTCTAACAATTGTAATAATGTTTGTTGTCATCCAATAAAGTGACATTGCTGCAGGCATAATTGCTGCAAAGTAAATGATAAATAATGTCATGAAATTATTCATCATGTTCATTGATTGCATTTGTGATGTTTCTCTATATTTTGGATTTCTTTTTGACATGATTGTGTTGATTTTCATCGCAAAATATTGAGTTAAAGCAACAATGGCAAGTAATACAATATAAGCTATTTCAAACTTAAATACGTGATCAATAGGTTTAGCACCTAAGTTGATTCCAAACATATTTGTTTGATATAAAATTTCAATACGTTGAACCGCTTGCCACATTGCAAACATAATAGGTAATGTTAAGAATGTTGTAAACGAAGCCAACATACTAATATCATTTTTCTTATATAAAGCTTGAATTTCAGCAGACATTCTCATTTGAGAAGTTTGATCTTTTCTTCCTTTATATTTATTTTGAATTCTTTCCATTTCTGGTTGAATCAATTGCATCTTTTGTTGAGAAACAGTTGATTTAATCATAATTGGTAAAATGATAATATTAATTAAAATAGTAATTAAGATAACACCTAAGGCGATATTATTTAATAAAACATCTCCTAAATAAATAATACTTTTAGAAATAGGAATAACTAATAAGAAATCAAAAATTCCTGACTTCATAGACCATGGTGTGTTTAAATTAATTGCTCTTTTAGCAATCAGTTTACCACTTGAATCAAGATTTGCTGTACATCCAGTTAAGGCTACAACAAATAAAACTAAACAAATAATTTTAAAATATTTTTTAGTTTTGTTATCTAAGATCATTTGCTGATCTCCTTTCTCTTCACTTTTTTATACAAGTACTCTAATTCTTTTTTATTTTCTATATATGTATGATTTAAGAAATTTTTTCTTACAATTACAATATAGTCAACTTCTTCATCAAAATGAAAACATTCTTGAATCATCATACGTAACTGTCTTTTTATTTTATTTCTAGTAACAGCGTTTCCTAATTTTTTGCTTACTGAAATACCAACACGTCCATGCCCAATTTGATTTTCATCTTTATAAATAATAAAACAAGAATTCGCAAAACTCTTTTTTCTAGCAATAATCTTGCTAAAATCTTCATTTCTTTTTACTCTAAATTCTTTTTTCATAAAATTTTAGAAAAAAATCCACCGAAAAAGTGGATTTTACATTAAGCAGTTAATACTTTTCTTCCTCTTTTACGGCGACGTGCGATTACTTTTCTTCCTCCAACAGTTGCCATTCTAGCTCTAAAACCATGAGTTTTTGCTCTTTTTCTTTTATTTGGTTGATATGTTCTTTTCATATTTTACACCTCCAAAATTTTTATCTTTTTATACAAATAACATATGCTCCTATATCTTATAGGAATTATTGTGACAAGTCAATTCTAAATTCTATATTTCTACTCTTAAATTCATTATTTTTAATGATGACAAATAATAAGAATAACAATATCTAATGATTATTTGCACATTTTTTTGTGAACTTTTTTAATTTAGAAAAATTCTCTTTATTGTGAATTTAAATTTATTATTCACATCTTGTGATATATCGAAATAGATAGAAAATTGTATAAAAATAATAACTTTTATCAAAAAAAGTAACATCACTAAGCATAACTCTTATTAAATGCACATTATTTGTGAACATTTTTCAATCAAGTACGTACGACAACATGTGAATTTCTTTAAAGCTCATAAAAAAACTTATTCACATTTTCCTCCAACTCCTTATAAATCCTTGTTTTTCCCCTAAAATCAAGTGAGCACTTCTAAGTATTTACGTACTTTTGTATCAATATTTATACAATATACTCAAAATAGTCACTAATCTAATGTGAATAAACTCTTTATTTTAGATATTCACACCCTAAAGTGAATATTATTTCATCTTAACCTTTATTTTACATTTCATCTATTTTTCAAGGAAAAATCGGATTTTTTCTTAAAATTCACATTGTGAATATTCATTTTTTGTTAAATTTTATATTTCGACAAGTTTTGCACATGCTTATTCACGTGGTGAACTGAGTTATTCATATGTGTGAATTAGTAAAAAATGCGTTGATATCAGCGTATTTTTTATTGTGAACACCTATGTGCACATTGTTTTTTATTCTATACAATATGCACTAAGTTCACATTTAATAAAATTCATAGCGAAAAATGAAGTTGTGAATAATGTGAATAAGTACTCTAAATGATTGATATTTCACACTT